>NZ_RBXA01000001.1 GCF_003634755.1 Flavobacterium limicola
CTTTTGTTCTAAGATCTCTCTTAAAACGGCTGTCAATTCAATATGTCTAGGAACGTGTTCTTATCTTGTTTTTCAACTTCTTTTAACACTTGTTATAGTGTTTCTCGAAGCGGGTGCAAAAGTACAACTTTCTTTTTAACTGGCAAGAAAATTTTGAAGTTTTTTTTAAGATAAATTTTATCTTATCTACTTCTCTTTTCTTATCAATCTATCAAGGAACTTTGCGCGTTTTGCGGGGTGCAAATGTAACATCCGTTTTCTAATCTCACAAGCTTTTACAAATCTTTTTTAGAAAATACTTCTTCTCTTTTGATTTGTTATACTTGTCAGTTTGTTAATGAACGGCTGCGTTGTTGCGGGTGCAAAAGTACCACCTTTATTCGCTTTTACAAGCTTTTTTAAACTCTTTTTTTACCCTTTTCTTAACTTTTACTTTAACATACTGAAAACATGGTTTTTGAAACAGAAAGTTTTTTTAACAAAACAGCAACCCAACAACCCATAAACACCATTTCAATCCAAAATCGCCGATTTCAGTACGATCGGATGCTTTCAACTTCCCTTCTTTATTTAATAATGCCTTCGAAATTCAATCTTTATTCATCTTTTATAAGCTCTTCACTAAGCGCTACTCCTTCAAAACAGTCTGCTTTGACAGTATTTGAACAAAAGAAACTCGTCTGCATCAATAAAATGGTTTTATACTATACCTTATATAGTAACCAAAATCCCTTTTTCATTCTCTTCTATATATAAGGTAACCTTATCATCTTGATATGAGTTCTTCTACTCTTGATTGAACTGAATATCCTAATTATTCTAAACTCGCGTTAGGGATAGCAGCAAAAAGCCCACAGTCTCGTCTTTTCGGACGAGACGAGGACTTGTAGCGAATAGCCCGACTTATAAAATACAGAGAGGCGATTACCCTTTACGATAATCGCCTCTCTGTATTTTATGAGGAACGCCCGAAAGATAAACTAATCGAAACGGATGGCTTTGACCGGTGAAATTTTGGTTATGATATAGGAAGGAATTAGCAATACGAAGAAACAAACGGTCACGGTGAGCAGATTTAACAACAGTATGTACCCCCAATTTAAATATACTGGCGCTTGATTTACGTAATAATTCTCAGGTGGAAGTTGGATTATCCCGAATTGTTGCTGGATTAGCAGTAATGAGATGCCTATTAGATTGCCCCAGAAGAGCCCTCTTATTATAAGATAGAAGGCATTGTACAGAAATATTTTTCGGACTGACCAATTATTGGCGCCTAATGCTTTTAGGATTCCTATCATTTGTGTTCGCTCAAGAATCAACACCAATAATGCTACGACCATATTGATTGTGGCAACAAGTATCATGACTACTAATATGACAATGATGTTGAAATCGAAAAGTTGAAGCCACTCAAATATATAGCTATATTTCTCGATTATAGTTTTCGTATCAAGTGTAGACGACGTTTGCGCATAAACTTGTTCTCCGGTAGATTCTATAGCGTTAAAATCATCTACAAAAACTTCGAAAGCACCAATTTGATCTGGAGCCCATTTATTGATTCGCTGCATGTGACGAATATCTCCTATTATATAAGTAGCGTCGAATTCCTGGAAACCAGAATTGAAAATTCCTGTGATTTTAAATCTTCGAATATTAGGCAACTGGTTTTGATCTTCTTTGATGAAGAATGTATTAAAAAGGTCACCTACTTTCAAATTCAATCTATTTGCAAGGAATTGCGATATTAATACTTCTTGATTGACATTTTTTGAATAATTCGGTAATTTTCCTGAAACGAGATACTCCTTTATATTATCCCATTTATAATCATTCCCAACTCCTTTGAAAATAATTCCCTCGAAAGCGGTTTCGGTTCTAATGATTCCAGCTTTACTTGCGATAGCTTGAATATGCTCCACCCCAGAAACTGACGTAAACTTTGGATAAAAGTCCTGTTTTTTAGAAATTGGAACTAGTGTGACTTCAGATTGATTGTTGTCGTAATTTGAAATAATAATATGTCCGTTGAAAGCGGAAACTTTTTCTCGTATTTTTTGTTGCAGTCCAATTCCAGTTGCTACTGAAACAATCATCATAATCATACCAATGGCAATTGCCGAAATAGCAATTTTTATAATTGGAGCAGAAATGCTACTTTTATAATCTTTAGCAGTAATGAGTCGTTTGGCTATAAAATATTCTAAATTCAATTTGATTGCGTTTCTAATTTGGATTTGCTTCGCCAGTTTGCGTTGCTAAAGCCAAAAATACAGCTAAAAAACACGAATTACACTAATTGGACTTAATTTTATTTGAACCTCAATATGACTCCATTTCACAAAATATCAGTTTGCTTTATATATTTTATTATCATTTCAACATCTTGTTCCTCCAGGAAAACAGAGGTCAAGGAAAATATTAGCTCAGTTTTGGATAAAACTAAAGACAATACAAAAACAGAAATAAAAACTGGAGCCGATAATTACAACACCTACTTACCATTGTTAAAGGACAGGAAAATTGGAATTGTAACCAATCAAACAGGTATTCTCTCTAATAAAATACACGTGGTAGATTTTCTTTTAGAAAAAAATATAGCCATCCGGAAAATATTCGCACCAGAACACGGTTTTCGGGGAACTGCTGATGCGGGTGAACTTATCGTTGACGGAAAAGATTCTAAAACTGGGCTTCCAATTATTTCACTTTATGGTGACAATAAAAAACCGAAACCAGAGCAACTTGAAGCAATCGACATCATGGTTTTTGATTTGCAAGACGTAGGCGCTCGATTTTACACTTACATCTCTTCTTTACATTATATAATGGAAGCCTGTTCCGAAAATAACATTCCTCTTTTAATTCTTGACCGACCAAATCCTAACGGAAGTATTGTTGACGGTCCTATCCTTGAGCCAGCATTTACCAGTTTTGTGGGCATACATCCTATTCCTTTGCTTCACGGAATGACAATTGGCGAATATGCGCAAATGATAAACGGTGAAACATGGTTGAAAAATGAAGTGCAATGCAAATTGACCGTTATTCCTTGTATTAATTACAATAGAAAAATGAATTATAGTTTACTTATAAAACCCTCACCGAATCTTCCGAACGATCAAGCCGTAAATCTTTATGCGAGTTTGTGTCTTTTTGAAGGTACAAATGTGAGTGTGGGAAGGGGAACTGAAAAACAATTTCAAATATATGGTTCTCCTTATTTACCAAAAAGTGATTTTAGTTTTATTCCTAAACCAAATTTTGGCGCACAAAATCCTGTTTACAATGGTATCGAATGTTACGGAGAGGATTTAACTACAGTTACAAAAGTAGATCGACTGGAATTAAAATGGTTTATTAAAGCCTATCAAACTACAACGGACAAATCTAAATTCTTCAATCCTTTTTTTACCAAACTCGCAGGAACTAAAAAATTACAACAACAAATAGAAGCTGGAACTTCGGAAGATAAAATCAGAGAAAGCTGGAAGAAAGGATTAATCGATTTTAAAGAAATGAGATTGAAATATTTGATATATTAAAAAAGAATAAAGAAACAAGAGGCAAAGCTTGCTATAAATTATTTATAAAGGTAATTTCTTCTTCATTTCCTCAACAATATTAAAGGCTGCAGGACAAATAGCAACATTTTTTAGCGTTAAATCCGTGATTTGTTGAAACTTTTTTCTATCAGTATGTGGAAATTCTCTACATGCTTTTGGACGAACATCATAAATCAAACACGCATTTTCATTATCCAGAAAAGTACACGGTACACTTTGCAATACATAATCTCTGTCTTCATCGATGCGAAGATATTGCTCAATAAACTGCTGTGGTTTTTGTCTAAGATATTTTGAAACACGCTCAATATCGGCATCAGTAAATAATGGCCCAGTAGTTTTACAGCAATTGGCACATTTCAGACAATCCGTTTTCTTAAATTCAGCATCATGCAAATCCTGCATCACGTAATCTAAATTCTTTGGCGTCTTCTTTTTCAGTTTATCGAAATACTTTTTATTTTCGATATGCTTATCTTTGGCTTCTTTAGGAAGATTGTTTAAAATATGTTTCAAGTTTAAAATTTAAAGTTGGAACGACAAAAGTAATGAACTAGAAACCTGAAACCTTAAACTTTAAACAAAAAAGATGAAAGACCTTTTTGGCAAAGCCATACTAGATTTCCAAACTAATAATTCTCCGGAAGATTTAATCACGGAAACCTCCATTTCTGAGGAAGATGAAATGAGTGTTGAATATCTATTTCGTACATATGATGAAATGCCAAAACTGGAACAAAAAGCCTTGCAACTTGCCAAAGGAAAAATTTTGGATGTAGGTTGTGGTGCAGGAAGTCATAGTTTGTATTTACAAAACGAACGAAATCTTGATGTTTATTCAATTGATATTTCTAAAAATGCAGTTGAAGCATGTAAACTACGTGGATTGAAAAATGTTCAAGTTCAAAATATTCTTGAAATAGACTCTAATGATCCACAAAATAAATTTGATACCATTTTATTATTAATGAATGGAACCGGTATTTTTGGAACATTAAAAGAAACCACTAAATTTTTACAGAAACTGAGAAACTTGCTAAATCAAAATGGACAAATTCTTATTGATTCATCGGACATCATCTACATGTTTGATAATGATGAAGATGGTGGCAAATGGATAACCAGTACCGGTTATTATGGCGAATTGACTTTTACGATACGTTATAAAAATGAAAAAGAAGTGGAATTCCCTTGGCTATACTTGGATTATAATACATTACAAAATGCGGCTTTCGCCAATGGATTACAAAGCGAATTAATTCTTGAAGGAGAGCATTATGACTATTTAGCCAAACTTTCGATTTAAAAATATTATTAAATGGAAAATACAACATTAGAAAAATTACAGTATCCTATTGGTAAATTTACTGCCTCAGAAATTTATTCAAAAGAATACCTAGCTAATATAATTGCTGAAATCGCAAGTTTCCCTGAACGATTGAAAAATGAAGTAATTCATTTAACTGACGAACAACTAGAAACACCATATCGTAAGGGCGGTTGGATAATTCGTCAAGTAATCCATCATTGCGCGGACAGTCACATGATAATTTAACAATGCAAATCCAACCTACACTTTCTCTACTGAAAGGTTTACACTTTCGTTTAGCATATTTAATGAATAGTTTATCAGAATCTGATTTAGAAAAATCCTTTATTCATGAGGATAATAAAGCCACTTTTCAATTAAAGGAAATAATCGGAACATACGCTTGGCATGGGAACCATCATTTAGGACAAATTATTGAATTTAAAAAAATTACGATTTTAAAATTCAATAATCTAATTCCTTATGGTTATTGGAAAGTTATGGTAAATAACTCTTACTTTTTTACCATTCTGTTGACCAGGAGACCAATTAGGACATTTCAACAAAACCCTAACTGCCTCATCCCCGGCTCCTTCTCCTACCTCATTGATTATTTTTACAGAACTTATTGTTCCATTAGTCTCAATTACAAAATCAATTTTTAAAACTCCAGACAATCCTTCAACTTCGGGAGCTCTGTAATTTCTGGAAATATACTTAAGGAATTCTTTAAATCCTCCGGCATACTGAGGCTGATATTCCACTGTCTGGTAATCATAGAGATTATTATTATACACATCTCCATTTTGAGCTGTAGAAAATTGAAAAATAAAAAAACAGATTATCGAAATTGATTTTAAATACATCACAAATATTTTTTTTAAATGTAAGAAAAAAAGCTTACTTAAATCATTTTTCAACAATTAAAAAAAAGAATAAAACAAGTTTTTAACTATATTACAATTAAATAAATTAAATTCTACTTATTTTTCATTTTATAAAGTAAAAAATATAGATAATTGATTTATTTTCAATAATTCAAAAATATTAAATAAACATTTTAAAATTATTATAACTCACGAGAATTTATGTTATGTAAAAACCTTTACAGAAATAGATTAATTGAATGTAAAAAAATTAATTAAACTGCTCTATAATCTACATACAAAAAATTTGATAATCAATCGTTAGAATTTACTACACTATAAGAGTAATAACAAATTAAATATTACAATCAAATAACCACACTTATAATGACAATTTTACAAAATTGACTAGTATTATTTGTTGTCTACTACTATGGAATATTTAAATATTTATGGGTTTGAAGAGAAACACGCCATTTAGGATTATTCATTACGTAATCAACAATTAACGGAGTCATTTCTTCTTTTTTACTCCATTCCGGCTGCAGGAATAAAATAGCATTGCTATTTACCTTTTCTGCTTGTTCTTCCGCAAAAATAAAGTCATGTTTATTATAAATGATTACTTTCAATTCGTGCGCATTATCATAAACTGTATCCGTTGGCAGCTTATTTTTCTTTGGAGATAAACAAATCCAATCCCAAGTTCCTGTAAGTGGATAAGCTCCAGAAGTTTCAATATGAACCCTTCTATTATTCACTTTTAGCTTTTGCGTAAGCAAATTCATATCCCACATCAAAGGCTCACCACCAGTTATTACAACAGTTTCTGAATATTTACTAGCATTTTCAACTATTAGATCAATCCCAGTAGGAGGATGTAATTCAGCATTCCAACTTTCTTTTACATCGCACCAATGACAACCCACATCACATCCGCCAATTCTAATAAAATATGCGGCTGTACCTGTATGAAATCCTTCTCCTTGAATAGTGTAAAACTCTTCCATCAACGGAAGCATGGCTCCTTTATTAACTTCTAACTGTATTTCTTTTGATAACATTCTTTAATTTTAAAATGCAAAGATAGTTAATTTGAAAGGAGTTAATTTGAAAACAACGACTAATATGACAAACTTTGAAAGCGACAAGAAGTCTCATAGCCTAATTTAATCAACTACTGAATAAAAAAAATCTTAAAACTAAGAACCATAAAAAAACCGATAGCCACAAGACTAACGGTTTTCTAATTTGGAAATTAAACCTGTATTACTTTAATATTTTTATAGACTCTGTAGCATAATTATTAGCTGGATCTATTGCTAGCGTTTTTTTGAAATACTCAATAGCTTTAGCTTTGTCAGTGTTTGCAAAACTAGCAGCCATATTATTATAAGACTCAATAACCTTAGCTTTTACAGCTGGCTTAGCTAGTTCTTCTGCTCCTAGCTCAGTAACTTTCGCCACATAATCTTCATAATTCTTAACCATAACATCATCTTTTTCAAGCAATCTGTTTGTTCTTGCTCTATATAGATATGCCTCTAAATAAGTTGGAGAAGCTACTAATACTTTCTCAAAGGCTGCGTCTGCTTTTTGAAGGGCAACAACATCAACTTTCACATCTTTTCCTTTATTGATGTTAGCATAGTAATTTGCTAAGCCATAATATACATTATCATCTAGAAAACTTGTAGATTCTTTAGTGTTTGCACCAAATTCAAATATTGCAGCAGCTTCATTATATAATTTTTGCGTAAATAATTGTTTACCAACTTCACTTAAATCCTGCACCGCTAAAGGTTCCATCTCAATAGCTTTTTTAACATCTACCAAACCAGCACTAAAAGCACTCGGATCAATTGATAAACCATCAGCACTTGTTCCTTTTTTAATTTTAGTTAATCCTAAATACAAATAGTCTAGTGCTATCGCTTTATTTCCTGGAGCATTGATAAAACTTTCTAAAGATGTTATTGCCACATCGACATTTCCATTTTTGTAAGCAGCATATCCTAAATAACGATAAATCCTTGGATTAACTTTATCCAATTCTATCATTTTATTAGCTTCAGCTTCAAGAGCAACATAATCCTCAACTAAGATAAGAAAATCAGCACGACGCATTCTAGAATGAATTGAATAATCCGTTAAAGACATGTACTTGTCATAATATCCCATTGCCGTCTTATAATTCGCAGCAGCTTGAGATGGTTTATTACGTGCGATTTTATAATACGTTTCAGCCAATTCTCTATAAACTGGACCGTAATTAGGATTTATAGCAATAACTTCATTATAAGCTTTTAAAGCTTCATCATAAGATTTTGCTCCTTTCAATAAAACCCCCAATTGCATTTTTGCTCTTAATAAAGTATTATCTGCTTGGAAAGCATTTCTATAAGCAACATAAGCTTCATTTTGTTTTCCATCACCATAATAGGCATCTCCTAAAGCAAGTTGTACTTGAGCATCTTGAGAATTATTAATCGCAGCACGACTCAGAATTGCAATAGCACTCTTATAATCTGGCCTTTTGGCATTCATATATGCTCTAGCAACATAAACATACTCTTGAAAATCTTTTTTTCTCATGTCTTTAGTTGCCAATGCAAATTTAGCCTGAGCACCAGTAACATCATTTATATCTAAATCCATTTGGCCTAAACCAATATAATTTAGTTTAGCTTCTTCAGATGCATTTAGACCATTTTGAAAATAAATTTTCGCAGAATCTTCAATAGCCTGTATGAGATAAACGTTCCCTAGAGTATAATAAGCAGCCCCATTAGAAGGTTTAGTCTTAATAATAGATTTTAAAATCGATTTTGCACTTTCAAATTGCTCTGCATCAATAGCTTTTTTTGCTTGATTTATATCTTGCGCTTGACTCGCAAATGCTGAAGCTAGTAATGCAACACTAAAAATTGATAATTTATTCATTTTCATTATAATTAATTTATTTTTTATCATTGTATATTCCCTTTCTTACTTTAATCTTTCTGCTTGGTGTACGAAAAGGAAGCAGGCCTGATTTAAGCACTACTCTTTGACCTTGCTCTCCTGCAACAAAAGAAGCAAACCCCATTCCTAATCCAGAAGAACCTTGACAGTTTATTATATACAAATCACGTGCCAAAGGGTATTTTCCTTCTGCTATATTATTTTGTGAAGGAGGATAAAATTCATTCCCCGTAGTGCTTTTTACGCTAAGAACTTTAACCTTCTTAACAATATCTTTCATAACTCCTGAAGGTTGATAGAGCCAATTCAATCCAACAACACCTATCATGCCTTCATTTTCAGAAACAAACTTAATAACCTCTTCATTGGTTTTAAAAGAAAAAATTCCTTTTTCCGGACTCTCCTTTATCCCCGCCAAATCATTCATGTACCGAACAGTACTTGAATTTGGATTATCAAAAACCAATCCCTTTATACCATTTTGTGGTTGTCCTTTCATGAAAGCTATTATGTCATTCAAAGCTACTAAAGTGTCTTTGTTATTTTTATTAGAGATTAATGCAATCCCGTCTGTAGCAAAAAAAGTAACTTTAGGAATAATTTTTTTATTATCAAAAATCTTATTCTCTTCTGCTGTCAATTTTCTTGACAAAACGGCAATACTTGATGAATCATTTATCAAAGAGCGAACAACTTCTTTTTCAGATCTTGCATCCATGATAATTTTAGCCGGATAGAAATTTTCAAAAACTTCAATCTGATCTTCAATAATAGGCTTTATAGTTTCATCAACAAGAATAGTTACAGAACCTTTAAGAATTGTTTCCTTATCTTTCTTTTCATCATCGGATTTCTTGCAAGAAGAAATTACTAGAAAAAAAGAAAAAAATACAAAACACGGAATTACTGCAAAATTTTTCATAATCTAATTGTTATCGTTAATAAGTCGTGTGAATCTAAAAAAAGCATACACAATAAGTATTATACCAAATGCAATTCTGTAATTGGTATCCATAGCTATCGGAAATTCTTTCATAAAGATAATGAATAAACCTAAAACAAGATAAACTAAAAAAAACAAAATTCCCAAAACGAGAAGAAATCGCTCTTTGAGCGATTTCTTCTGTAAATTAATAAGTATGCTCTTTAACATTACTCTGCTGATTGTATCGTAATTGGTAACGAATAAAGTACCCTTACTTTTTTACCATTTTGCTCTCCAGGTGTCCATTTAGGACATTTCTTTAAAACACGAATAGCTTCTTTTCCAGTACCGTAACCAATATCTCTGATTACTTTAATATCTGTTAAAGATCCGTCTTTTTCTACTACAAAAGTAACGTACACTTTTCCTTTTAATCCTTCTTCTTCGGGAGTTTGATAATTATCCCCAACAAATTTATAAAATTTATTGATTCCTCCTGGAAAATCAGGTTTCACCTCAATACCGGCAGTGCTATAAATTTGATTATCCACTTCTTCAACTACAGCTGCAGTTCCAGTTCCTACTGGTTCTACAGACAATACCGCATCAGGATCTCCTTTAATAGTTTCTGCTCCAATTTTCTTGTCTTTCATTTCGACAATTTTTGGCGGCTCTTCCGTTATTTCCTCTGCTTTAGCCACAACTGGTTTCACAAACTTAACCTGATCCACTTTTGGTGCTGGTGGAGGTGGTGGCGGTAAATTTTCTTTAGGCTTCTCTTGCTTTGGTGGCAACTTTATTGCAGTTATCTTAATATCTCTGTTTTCTTCCACATCTGATGAATCAGGAAGCAAACTTAAAATAAGTGGTGCACTAACAGCTAAACCAAAAAGAATACTTCCAACAATAAGTGCTCTGACAGAAGTTTTTGTATTTGATTTTCTTAGTTGATATGCACCATAACTTTTGTTTCGTCCATCAAAAACGATATCAAGCCATTGGTTTTTAAATATATCTAATTTCATTTTTATTAATTATTAGGTTATCTGGGCAAAGAATAAATCTATTTACCTTCTAACAATTTTGTTTCCTCAGGCGTGTATTCATTGACTATCGCATAAGTTGATACGCCAGTTATAGCCATTTCATCAAGTATATCTACCAAATTACGATAATTAGACTTTTTACTTGGCTTTATAATTACAATGATTCCTTTATCTTTATTACCAGTATATTCAACTACTGATTTTTTTCTAGAAAACAATTCTTTACGAATACCCTCTTTTCCATAAGATATATCTTTTGGACCAGCAATAGGCGTAGCCAATAAACCCATATAATAAATCATCTTGTTATTCTCGCCAACTAAGACCGTCAAAGTTCGATTTTCATCTACTTTCATGTCCTTGTTTTTTGAAGGATCTTCGTCCTTATCAGGCAAGCCCAAATCCATCGATTGAGGCTTAGACAACGTAGTGGTAAGCATAAAGAATGTAATCAACAAGAAGGCCAAATCAACCATAGCAGTTAAATCTACTTTAGAATTTGCTTTTTTACTTCTTACTTTTCCACCTTTTCCGCCTCCGTCGCCGGTATTTAATTCAGCCATTGTAGTGTATATTATTTATTAAAAGTCTTCCGTTCTTAAACCAGTAACTAAATTAAAATTATTGATTTTTTGATCTTGTAAAATATCCATAACTCTTCTAACAGCTTGATATTCTTCTTTTGCATCGCCTTTTATAGCTATCTGCAATTCTTTGTCAGCTATTTCAATATTCGCAATACGAGCATTGTAAATCCATTCTTTCAACTGATTATCAAGAGAATCTTTTGGAATCCCAGGCTGATCTGCTTTACTTCTATCTACCGCTCTCATGTCAAGAATTTGCTTAAGACTTTCTATTGGAACACCAAATCCTTCCATTAGTGCAAATTCCTGAGCTTCTGATTCCGAAAAAGCAATCCCATATTTTTGCCCCATTAACTCCAAGGTTTTTTTACGAATGTCTCTTCCTTTTAAATCAAAAAACACTTTACCTTTCCCTATCGTTATGGTAGCTAAATCAGATTCAGGTAACTTCGTCTGAACTGTTGAAGAAGGCGTATCTACCGGCAATGCTTCTGGTATCTTTGCTGTTGCTGTCATTACAAAGAATGAAAGCAAAAGAAAAGCTACATCACACATAGCAGTCATATCTGTAGACCCTGCCTTTTTTTTCATTTTTATAGCCATTAATATATTTTTTAAATATTTATAAGAAAATAGAATCCTATTTACTAGACCTCTATTTCCTTATAAATTAAATTATTAATTATTTACTTGTGCTTCTAAAGTGTCTGTAAGTGTTTACAATTGTATTACCCGCTTCATCGATAGAATAAGTCAAGTCATCAATTTTAGATGTGAAAAAATTGTAAACTACAATAGCTAAAGCTGAAGTCGAAATACCAGTAGCAGTATTGATAAGTGCTTCAGAGATACCGTTTGCAAGAGCAGCAGAATCAGGACTACCTGCAGCAGACAAAGCACTAAATGCTTTAATCATACCTGTAACTGTTCCTAACAAACCTGCTAATGTACCTAAAGATACTAATGTAGAAAGAATAGTCATGTGCTTTTCTAACATTGGCATTTCCAATGAAGTAACTTCTTCTATTTCTTTGTGAATAGTTTCAGCAGCTGCTTCGCTATCTAAACCTTCTCTTTTAACTTCTTGATACTTCAATAAAGCAGATTTTATTGGATTTGCAACAGAACCTTTTTGTTTGTCACATGCAGCAATAGCTCCTTCAATATCTCCATTAACGATACTTGCTTGCACTTTTTTCATGAATTGATCTAGATTCCCTGTACCAGATGCTTTTGAGATAACAAAATATCTTTCAAAAGAAAAAACAACAACCATTAACAATAAACCTAACAAAACTGGAACAATAGGACCTCCTTTGTATACCATTGCTAACATATTTCCTGGTAATGGATGACCCGTATTAACACCACCTTCAAAATTTGCGCCATTACCCATTATAAAATTCCAAATCAACCATCCTACAAAAATACATGCTACAATAATGATTCCTGAAATCATTCCTCCTCCGTTTGCACCTTTTTCTTTTTTAACGTTTGCCATTTTTTTTTAATTTTAATAGTTTTAAATAAATTATCTTAGTTATAATAAACTTGTAGTGGAGCAAATTTATATTTTTAGTTTAAATAAAAAAACTTTTTTTAATTTTATTATGATTATATTTATTTCAAATATACATTTACAATTCGATAGTTTACATTTATATTAAAAAACGCAAATAAATCAGCCAATTTACATAAAAAAGCTTATTTTTTTATGAACTATCCACATAATATTTCAAAAACAATCTCAAATCTACCAAAAGGATTATTTTGCACTATTAACACTAAAAAAGCAAGAAAATTGCATTATACACTAAAACTATAGGTTTTAGAAAAAAAAAATTATCTTGCAATTGATTTAAATCCACACCTATTATGAGCAGAAAAGAAGATTTCATACAAGATATTACAGCCGGTTATAATTGTAAAGGAGAAAGTATTACTCTGGGAGGAGCAATTTTAGATGGAGAAGCCTTGACCGATGCACATGTAAAAATCCCCTTAAAAACCTTAAATCGTCATGGATTAATCGCAGGAGCGACCGGAACTGGAAAAACCAAAACCATTCAAGTTTTTTCAGAACAATTATCAAATTTTGGAATTCCCGTTTTAATGATGGACATTAAAGGTGATTTTAGCGGAATCGCGAAAGATGGTGAAGAAAAACCATTTATAACGGAACGCCACGCTAAAATTAATATACACTATACCACTGCAAGTTTTCCAGTGGAACTATTGACTTTATCCGAACAAAATGGAGTTAGGCTTCGTGCAACAATATCTGAATTTGGACCGGTATTATTTTCTAGAATACTCAATTTAAACGATACTCAGGCTGGCGTAGTTTCTGTTATCTTCAAATATTGCGATGACAATAAAATGCCTTTATTGGATTTAAAAGACATCAAAAAAGTAATCAATTACATTACCGAAGAAGGAAAAGATGAAATTGAAGAACATTATGGCAAGATTTCCACTTCGACAACTGGAACAATTCTTAGGAAAATAATTGAATTGGAACAACAAGGAGCTGATCTATTTTTTGGAGAAATGTCTTTTGATGTGGAAGATTTAATGCGCATCGATGAGAATGGAAAAGGATATGTTAACATATTACGATTGACTGATATTCAAGATAAACCAAAGTTATTCTCGACTTTTATGTTGAGTTTATTAGCGGAAATCTACCAACAAATGCCGGAAAAAGGTGATGCTGAGCAACCTGAATTAATTATTTTTATTGACGAAGCCCATTTGATTTTCAACGAAGCCAGCAAAACTTTGTTAGAACAAATAGAGACTATTGTAAAACTTATTCGTTCGAAGGGTGTTGGTATTTATTTCATCACACAAAACCCAATGGATATTCCAAGCGGGGTTTTGGCACAATTGGGTTTAAAAATCCAACATGCTTTAAGAGCTTTTACAGCCAATGACCGAAAAGCCATTAAACAAACCGCAGATAATTACCCAACGTCCGATTATTACAAAACGGATGAAATCCTGACCAGCCTTGGAATTGGAGAGGCACTTGTAACAGCATTAAACGAAAAAGGAGTTCCCACACCACTTGCAGCAACGATGATGCGTGCCCCGATGAGCAGAATGGATATTCTGACCGAGAGTGAAATTCAGGAAATCAATAACAAATCAAAACTGGTAAAAAAATACAGCGAACTGATTGATCGCGAAAGTGCTTATGAGATGTTAAATAAAAAAATTGCCGTTGTCGAAGAGGAAATTAACGAACAAGAGCAAAAACAGGAATCTCAAAAGCAGCAGAACCAAGGACCAAGTACAGCGAGTGTTGTTGGTAAATCAGTTTTGAAAGTGCTAACAAGTGCTACATTCATTAGAGGCGCGTTTGGTGTATTAACAAAAATGTTTAAAAAATAAATTAAGATCCCGAGTTTTAGAGGATAATTCTAAAAAAAATCCATCATGAAAAAATATTTTGTTCAAAACGCTCCGTTCATTGTTCCCACCAACGATGGAAAACTAATCGAAGAACATCACGGAAAAGCATCAACAGATAATAATGACATCTCCATAGCTCACATGATTGCACCGCCTAACTGGAGTGAACCTTTTCAAACCCCTGATTTTGAAGAATACACCTATATTATTAAAGGTAAAAAGCAATTCATAATTGAAGATGAAATTATCATTTTAGTGGCTGGACAATCGATAAAAATAGAAAAGAATACTCGCGTTCAATATTCCAATCCTTTTGATGAACCTTGCGAATATCTTGCGATTTGTAAGCCCGCTTTTTCTATACAAAACGTTAATAGAGAGGACTAACCCCTGCTTTATTTCTATCTTTATACTTTCAAAAGAAATTAGATATGGGAATTCAAAAAAAAATTGTAATTATTGGAGCTGGTTTTGCCGGTTTGCGTTTGGCTCAAGATTTAGAAAATACCGATTTTGATGTTTTATTAATCGACAAAAATAATTACCATCAATTCCAACCCTTAATGTATCAAGTAGCAACTGCAAGATTAGAACCTGCCAGTATCTCATTCCCATTACGAAAAGTTTTTCAACACTCAAAAAATGTCCGTATTCGAATTGCTGATGTTCTTAGTGTAGACACGCAAAATAAAAAATTAAAAACTTCTATTGCTGATTTTGAGTATGATCATCTTATAATCGCATTTGGATGTACTACGAATTATTTTGGAAATGCCGAAATAGAAAAATTCGCATTCCCTATGAAATCCGTACCTGAGGCAATTCAACTTCGCAACCAAATTCTGCAAACATTCGAAGATGCTTTAATTGCCCCACCAGATAAGATACAAGCTCTAATGAACTTTGTTGTCGTAGGCGGTGGACCTACAGGTGTAGAACTAGCAGGTGCTTTGGCAGAAATGAAAAAAAATATTCTTCCCAAAGATTATCCGGATAAAGATTTTTCAAAATTGACAATCTACTTACTAGAAGGATCTCCTAACGTTTTGAGCCCTATGAGTATTGATTCACAAAAAATGTCTCGTAAATACTTAGAAGAATTAGGCGTAATTGTAAAAACAAACACGATTGTAAAACATTATGACGGTAAAACTGTCAGCTTACAAAGTGGTGAAATTATCGAGTCAACTAATGTTATCTGGGCAGCCGGAATTATTGGAAATACTCTTGAAGGAATCCCTACAGAAAGCGTTACAAGAGGGAATCGGTTCCTTGTCAATCGATTCAACAACATCGTAAATCTTGAAAATGTATATGCACTTGGCGACATTGCTTTTATGGCTACGCCAAAATACCCTAACGGACATCCGCAGGTTGCCAGTGTAGCTATTGAACAAGCAAAAGTATTGGCTAATAATTTCAAACTTAGCCTTAAAAGTAAACCGAAAGTTGAATACGAATACCACGATAAAGGCTCCATGGCAACTGTAGGAAAGAGAAAAGCAGTAGTTGATTTGCCAAAATTTAGTTTTCAAGGAAGATTGGCATGGTTTACATGGATGTTCATTCACTTGATGTTAATCTTAAGCGTGAAGAACAAATTGTCTATTTTTGTTAACTGGATGTTCAGTTATTTCAATAATGACAGTACATTAAGAGTATTACTTAAACCTGCATCAAAAAATAAATAACATAAAAAAAGGACTCTTATTAGGAGTCCTTTTTTTATGTTAACAGTTCCAAAATTTTATTTTCAACAGCTTCTGAATCCCATATTTCAGTAATGTTTTCCATTTTTAAAACTTCTTCCATGATTGCATTTTGATAATCTCCAATCGCTAAAGCTTCTGCATACGGACGATCACTAAAAGTAACACGACTATATAAAGGAATCCATTTTTCAGGATGCTTATCCGAAAATGACTTTTCAATTTTCTTTTGCAAAAGGAAATTTTCATCAGCTGTCTTGGAGCTCATTTCTAAAAAATTACGATACGAAAGTTCCGCAATCGCATCTGCATTTGGTTTTCGTGATTTTTGATATTCCGAGAAAATCGATTTCCAATTGTCACCGTATTTCTCCATCATTTCATAAAGCACCGAAATATCTTCAAAACCAGCGTTCATTCCCTGACCATAAAAAGGTACAATTGCGTGGCTTGCATCACCAATAAGTGCAATTTTATCCTCATAAGTCCATGGATAACATTTCATTGTTACTAATGTACTTGTAGGATTCTTAAAGAAATCTTCCGCAAGTTTTGGAATTACATCAATAGTATCCGGTAAGTTTTTTTCGAAAAAAGCCTCCACTAATTTTATGTCATTTAATGATGCAAAAGAATTTTCTCCTTCAAACGGCATAAACAAAGTACAGGTAAAACTTCCATCAAGATTGGGCAACGCAATCAACATATACTCACCACGAGGCCAAATGTGAAATGAATTCTTATCTAATTTATAAGTCCCATCAGGATTTGCAGGGATATTTAACTCCTTGTAACCAATAGGCAAAAATTCTTGCGAATAGTCAAACATACTTTGGCGTTGCATGCGGTGACGAATCCTGGAAAAAGCACCGTCAGCACCAAAAACCATATCGTATTTTTTATCTTCCCAAGCGCCACGTTCCGTTTCACCAATATGAAGGGTTGCATCATCAAGTGAAACATCCCATATTTTTTGTTCAAAAAAGAATTCTGCTCCTGCGGCTTCCGCCAAATCAATCATTTTCCTATTCAAAAGTCCTCTCGAAATGGAATAAATCGACTCTCCTTCCTGACCGTAATTTTGAAAATTGAGTTTATCAACCAAGTGGATAGCGCGTTTTTCCATAGGAATCGCAATTTTACGAACCTCGTTTCCTATTCCTACTCCATCCAAAGCTTTCCATCCGCGATTAGACATCGCTAAATTAATGGAACGACCAGAAAATTGTATTTTTCGAATATCAGGACTTCTATCGTAAACATGAACCGTATGACCCGCTTTACGAAGATAAATAGCCAATAAAGATCCAACTAATCCTGAACCTACAACCGCTATTTTTATGGGAGTTTGCATTATTTTTTTATAAAAAGTTAAGCAAAATTACTGATTTATTATTTTAGGCTCTTTAAAAAGAATCATTTTTTACGGGGAATAAAAACCAATTTTGTTGAAGTTCTAACAATTTCCTCTTTATTGAGCATCATTCGCCTGAATTTACCGGCATTATATAACTCTGCCTGATCGCTATAATGTTCACTCAATGGATTCCCTGATTGTCCCGTAGGCAATATACTCCAGCTGTTTTCTATATCCGAAAAATCAATAATTCTTCTAGTTGACGGACCTCCTTTTACGATGTAATTCCCATCATCAGTAAAATCAAAAAACAGATTATTAATTACTTCCGTAGAACCAGAAACTTCAAAAGGACCAACATTAAAGATACTTCTTAAAGCCGCTACTTTCCCCAAAGGATGCTGGTGTTCTAAAGTGTGTACTTTATTCCAAGTCCAATCCGAAACTGTACTTCCCAATTGGTTTTCTAAAGCTGCAACGGATTCTTTGAATGATTTTGAGACAATCTGACTTCTTGTTTCTTTCTCATTTTTGGTATTGATGTTATCCCACCAAAGTGATTTTTCATTCGTGATTTGTCTTGCAATAATTTGCTTCATGATATGCGTTCCTAAAAACATCTTGAAATTTTCAGCACCAAGTTCATCTTCAAAAGTATTTTTTAAGTAATTAAAAATCCATTTATTATAGATTGTAGGAGCCACATCACTCAGATTATTAGTTCCTTTCCAATTTTTTAAAACACTAAGAGCTTGTTTTTCGTTTTCAGTAAGGGATTCCTGATCTACATTTGAGATTAAATCTTTCACAACTTTTGGAGCCACAGAAGAAGTATTATCAAAAATCATCTTCCCAACCGAAACCATATCCCAATCTGATTTTGGATTCAATAATTGCGTAATTCTTTTGGCTCGATCCTCTGGAAGATAATACCCCGGATACAAAAATCCGTCAATTGCTTCTGGTTGATTATTAGCGGAATACACATAATTCCATCTAGGGTTCACCGCGGAAGGATTTTTGGAGAAATCCAAAAAATCTTTAATATCATCCTCACCGCTCGCTCCATCCAAAATAAAATTGGGATTCACTCCTTCTTTATGCTTGTATAATTTTCCAGTTGCCCACCAAGCGACATTTCCTTTGGCATCGCCATACATCACATTCAATCCTGGCGCTGCAATTAGTGAAACTCCTTTCTGAAAATCTGATTTATTTTTAGCATGTGAAAGTGCATATACCGCATCAAGAATTTGAATGGGTTGTTGCGTATAAATCCAAGACATTGCAACAGGTTTGTCTTGCTGTAAACCATCTATCAAATCGTTCATTACAGGTCCATGTCGAGTAGTTTTCACTTTCAAAACCACGTTAGATGAATCTTTTACTTTGATTGTTTTCTCCTGAATTTCATACGCAATGAAACCATTTGGTGTCTTATATTCATTGGCATTAGCCGGATTATTCTGCTCTTGGTACAAATCAATATCATCATTTTCAAACATGGTCAAACCATAAGCATATTCCCTGTTGTGTCCCAATAACGGATACGGAGTTCCTGCTAAATAACAGCCGTACAATTCGAAATCCGGAGTAACAATATGCGCTTCGTACCAAGTTCCCGGTTGTGAAAATCCAATATGAGGATCGTTAGCAAAAATAACTTTTCCGTTTTTAGTTTTCTTTGGAGCAATAACCCAACTGTTGCTTCCTATAAAAGGTGATACTGGCGACTGCTCCAAAAGCGATGCTACTGATTTCGAAATAGCAGCATATTCTTGTGGCCTGTCTTTCGCATTTTTAATTTTAGTAGTATTGAAGGAACCATCAATTCCAAAATCCTTCAAATATTCCATTCCATATTTGTTTCGAATGTCGGTCAATAACGGATCTGATTTTTGAGCCATTGCAAAACTAAAAGACATGTATCCAAAAATATTATAAACGTCTTTAATGGTAAACTTCTCTTTTTTGACGCCTACTAAACTGAACTCTATTGGTGTAGTTCCTTCTTCCATGTATTGATTGATTCCATCTAAGTAAGCCATAGTCAATTGATAACTTGGACTGTTTTTGTCCAAACCTGCAATCGCTTTGGCGGAAGCTTCTTCGATTCCTAATCCAGCAAAGAACTTATCGTTTTTCAATGCCACTGAACCAAAAATCTCCGATAATCTTCCTGGGGCGATACGACGCATCAATTCCATTTGCCACAATCTATCTTGCGCATGCACATAACCCAAGGCTACCATGGCATCTTTTGAAGTAGTCGCATAAATATGAGGAACACCAAATTCATCAAAATAAACAATAGTCTCCTTCTTAATGTTTTGCAAGCGCAACTTGCCTTCGTATTTTGGTTTTAAGTAATAACCATAAACAAGCATCGTTACCGCTAAAACAATTACTAACGAAAGTAAAACGAGAAGGACTTTTCTAAGTATTTTCATCATTGGATAAATTGAAAAACAAATATATAGGATTTGGAAGTTATTTAAAAACTATTTATTCCAATGTATTTATTTCAAACTAAATAGAATAAATCATTGATGAATTTAAAATATTTTGTTTAATTTATTTCATATTTAATTAAACAAAAGTATATTTGTTTCAAATATGACTAAATATGAAACACATTTCAAGAGATGATATTTCTCAAATGGAAAAAATCGAAAGATTAAACTTAATCAATTCCTGCACTGGTTATAAATCAGCTAATTTGCTTGCTACAAAATCCCTCGACGGAAAGTCTAATGTTGCCATTTTCAGCAGCGTAACGCATCTGGGAAGCAATCCTGCTATGATTGGATTCATAATGCGTCCTACAACTGTTCCAAGAGATACGTATAAAAACATCAAAGACACTGGATATTTTACAGTAAATCACATTACTGTTGACATGATTGAAGATGCGCACCATACCTCTGCAAATTACGAACTGGGAATTTCCGAATTTGATAAAACCAATCTGGAAGAAGAGTATAAAAATGACATTGAAATTCCATTTGTAAAAGGAAGTCCGGTGCAGTTGTATTGCAAATACGTAAACGAATATTACATCAAGGAAAATGATACGATTCATGTAATTGCGTCTATTGAAAACTTATTTTTTGAAGAAGAATTAGAACATAAAGATGGCTGGTTACAAATTGACCGAGGCAATGTTGTGGCATTAAATGGTCTTGATGGGTATTGTTTACCCAAATTAGTGGATCGTTTTCAATATGCCCGAAAGGAAATTCCAACCACTTCCTTTTTTAAAAAATAATAAATGAAAAAACTGCGCTTAATCCTTGGCGACCAATTGAATTCAGAACATTCTTGGTTTGAGGAAACTGATAAAAACACAATGTATGTCTTGGCCGAAATGCGTCAGGAAACGGATTATGTCAAACATCACATCCAAAAAGTAGTAGCCTTTTTCGTGTCGATGAGGAATTTTTACACATCGATAAAAGCAAATGGACATCAAGCAGTCTATTTTCAAATTACCGATGCTGAGAATCCACAAGACTTAGAAAAAATCATTGCCATTTGTATTGAAAAATATAATATAGAAAAATTTGAATATCAATTACCAGACGAATACCGACTGGACCAACAATTAAAAACGATTTGTTCCAATCTAAAAATCGAATCTGAAGCTTTTGACTCTGAACATTTCTATACCACGCGTCACGAACTTTCTGATTTTTTTGAGGGAAAGAAGTTGTTGCTTATGGAGAATTTTTATAGGAACATGCGTAAAAAACATCATGTTTTGATGGATGGAAGCACTCCATTAGGCAACCAATGGAATTTTGATGCTGATAATCGCAAAAAATATAAAGGTGAAGTTCCTGTTCCATTAGAAAAGAATTTTCATGCGAATGTTTCTGAAGTTGTCGCCCAAATCAAAGAAGCAGGAATTGTGACTTTTGGAAACATCAATCCAGATAATTTTAGTTGGCCTACTTCGCGTGAGCAATCGTTGGAGGTTTTAGATTATTTCTGTAAAAATCTGTTGAAACATTTTGGTGATTACGAAGATGCGATGCACACCGATGAAAAATTCCTGTTTCACTCCCGTTTGTCTTTTGCCATGAACAGCAAAATGCTTTCACCAAAAGAAGTAATCGAGACCGTTATTTCTTTTTATCATGCCAATGAAACCGATATTACTATCTCACAAGTAGAAGGATTTGTAAGGCAAATTTTAGGTTGGCGCGAATACATTCGGGGAATATATTGGAAAGAAATGCCCAATTATGCCCAAATGAATGTCTTGGATAATACGAACAAATTACCAGATTTTTTTTGGACCGGTAAAACCAAAATGAATTGTATGAGCCACGCAATTAATCAAAGTTTAGACGAAGCTTACGCACACCATATTCAGCGACTGATGGTAATTGGAAATTTTACATTACTTACGCAAATTCATCCTGACGAAGTAGACGCTTGGTATCTTGGCGTTTACATAGATGCCATTGAATGGGTCGAAATGCCCAACACACGAGGCATGTCACAATATGCAGATGGCGGAATAATTGCCACCAAACCGTATGTTTCCTCTGGAAGTTACATCAACAAAATGAGTAATAATTGTGTCAAATGCCATTACAATGTAAAAGAAAAATTTGGAGAAAAAGCGTGTCCCTTCAATACGCTGTACTGGAATTTCCTGGATGAGAAAAAAGAATATTTCAAAGGAAACCAACGAATGGGAATGATGTTGAATTTATTAAAGAAAATAAATCCCGAAGAATTATATAAAATCAAAGTAAAGGCGAATGAAATAATTGCTAATATGGATTCGTATTAAACCCATATTTTCCCATAAAAAAAGAGTGTTTAAATTCTATTATGAACTTAAACACTCTTGCTTATTTACGAATAAATCTAATTCTTTTTGCTTCCGTCTATAATTGCTCCGGTCCCGGCTCCAATTCCTGCACCTGCAACACCACCAATAATAGCTCCTTGTACTTTTTTCTTACTGATAATTGCTCCTGTTGCAGCACCTACACCAGCTCCAATGACAGCACCTTTTGCAGTACTACTCCAGCCTTTTCTTTGGGTGGTAGTATTTGTTGTAGTCGTTGTTGTAGAAGGTGATTGCTTATTTACAACAACAACTTCTTTTTGTGTTTCAATTCTAGCAGCTTCAATTTTGACCATTTCTTGTTTCATAGAGTCAATTACTCTTGCCTTTTCCATTTCAACTTTCATGGAATCTACTGTTGCTACTTTAGCCTTTTCAATTTCCATTTTTCCTTGGTTCTGACAAGAAACAATAAGTATAGCTACTAATATAAAATATAATGCTTTCATAATTTAAATTTTTTCAATTTGTAATACTACAAAGAAACGTTTAAACCTGTGAATTGTCATTATGCAATTCAAGTTATTATTTATATAATTTAAAGATTCGCTTTGCCCAAAATACCTGCTTTTAGAATCTGACCAAACTCATACATATCTGTAAAAGAAGTATATAAAGGCACCGGTGCTAAGCGAATAACGTTAGGTTCGCGCCAATCCGTTATGACTCCGTTTTTCATCAAATAATCAAATAAACTGCGTCCTTCCCCATGCAGTAAGACTGATAATTGTGATGCTCTTTCCGATGGATTAGAAGGTGTAATAATCTCGAAACTACTATCGACTTCTTCGTCAATTTCATGCAATATGAATTCTAAATAAGAAGTTATTAAATCTCTTTTCTGGATTAAAGCGTCCATCCCTATTTCGTCAAACATATCTACAGATGCTAAATAAGGCGCCAAAGAAAGTACCGGTAAATTACTTATTTGCCAACCATCGGCTCCATGAACGGGATCAAAAGTGGGTTCCATCTTAAAACGACGTTCTTTATTATGTCCCCACCAACCCGCGAATCTTGGTAACTCCACATTATTATGGTGTTTTTCGTGAATAAAACATCCTGAAGCATTTCCCGGTCCTGAATTCATGTACTTATAACTACACCAAGCTGCGAAATCAATATCCCAATTGTGCAATTCCAGTTTCACATTTCCTGCAGCGTGAGCCAAATCCCAACCTACATAAGCTCCCGCTTTATGACCTGCGGCAGTTATGGTTTTCATATCAAAAACTTGTCCGGTGTAATAATTGACACCACCAATTAAAACTAAAGCCAACTCTTCACCAACTTCTTCAATTTTTGCCAAAACATCTTCTAAGCGAATGTTGTGTTCGCCTTCTCGACGTTTGATTTCGACAATAGCATCTTCTGGTTTGTATCCATGAAAATGAACCTGACTTTGAAACATATATTGATCCGATGGAAATGCTTTTTCCTCACAAATAATTTTATATCTGGCCTTTGTTGGTCGGTAAAAAGAAACCATCAACAAATGAAGATTTACTGTTAAAGTATTCATCACGGTAACTTCACTTGGAAGCGCACCCACAATTTTACTTAACGGATTTGCAAATCGTTCATGATAATCCCACCAAGGTTTTTCACTGTAAAAATGTCCCTCAACAGCTAAGTTTGCCCAATCATTCATCACCTCATCTACATACGCTTTAGTACGTTTAGGTTGTAATCCCAGTGAATTTCCTGTGAAATAAATCACCTTTTTCCCATTTACCTGCGGAAAAATAAATTCATCTTGGTATTTATGTAATTGATCTTGCGAATCCAATTTTTTTGCAAATTCAAGGGTATTTTCGAATGTCATGATTTGTATTTTGTTTTGTAAAAGTAGTAAAAATGGACGAATGATAATATAGTTAACATTGATTGGAAAGCTATACAATAGTTAAATTTTCGAATACAAAAAAATAGTTCCCAATTCCCATACTGAATTAAGAAACTACTCGTTATTTACTTATATTTGATTGAATTTAAAATTCTTAGCTATGCTTAAAAACAGTTTAAACGTTATTATTATTGCCATCGCTGTGGTAATTTCCTCGTATTTATTTTCGAATGCTTTTCAGAATCGAAATAAAAGTAACGATACTATAAGCGTTACAGGTTCCGGAAAGAAGGATTTCGTATCGGATTTGATTGTTTGGAGCGGTTCGTTTTCTAAAAAAAGCATGACTTTGAAAGATGCTTATGCCGCATTAGATGCTGACAGAGAGAAAATAAAAAGCTATTTATCAGGCAAAGGAATTGCGCCGAATGAAATGGTTTTCTCAGCGGTGAATTTCAATAAAGATTTTGAAACTACCTTCAATGAAAACGGAACTACAAGGCAGCAAATTTTTACTGGATTTACGTTGACACAAAGCGTAAGTATCCAATCTAAGGAAGTAAATAAAATTGAAGAATTGTCGAGACAATCCAGTGAATTGATCAACTCAGGCGTAGAATTTTATTCGTCTCCACCGGAATATTATTACACCAAACTAGCTGAGTTAAAAATAAAAATGATTGCCGAAGCCACAAAAGACGCAAGTATCAGAGCGAAAAGTATTGCTAAAAATGCTGATGCGAGTTTAGGGAATTTAAAGAAATCAGATATGGGCGTTTTTCAAATTACAGGTCAAAACTCATCGGAAGATTTTTCTTATGGCGGTTCTTTTAATACGCAATCCAAAAACAAAACGGCTAATATCACGGTGCGATTGGTGTATCAAGTGAATTAGGAACACAAACCTCTTTTATACACAGAACGTCGTGTGAGGGATGGAAGCGGCATCCTTTATTTTCTTTCTTTAAGAAAATAAAGATACAGCGTAGAGCCCGACCCGCTTTTTCAGCGGGACACACCCTTATAAAACAAAAAAAATCTCGCCATTACTGACGAGATTTTTTTATTTAGAATCTAACTTTAGATTAGATAATCATCATTGCATCACCGTAAGAATAGAATTTGTATTCTTTTTCGATAGCTTCTGCGTATGCTTTTTTCATTAAATCATGACCACAAAATGCGGAAACCATCATTAATAAAGTTGATTTTGGTGTGTGAAAATTAGTAATCATACACGTTGGAATTGTGAAATCATGAGGAGGAAAAACGAATTTGTTTGTCCATCCGTCAAACGGATTCAAGGTGTTTTGTGACGAAACTGAGCTTTCAACGGCACGCATAGAAGTAGTTCCTACGGTACAAATACGTTTCTTTTTAGCTTTGGCTTCATTCACAATATCACATGCTTCCTGAGTAATTTTTAATTCCTCAGAATCCATTTTGTGTTTTGATAAATCCTCAACCTCAACTGGATTGAAGGTTCCCAAACCTACGTGAAGCGTAACTTCGGCAAATTTAATTCCTTTGATTTCTAGTTTTTTTAATAAATGTTTCGAAAAGTGCAATCCTGCAGTTGGCGCTGCAACAGCTCCTTCTTCTTTAGCATAAATAGTTTGGTAACGTTCCGCATCTTCCGGAGTTACATCTCTAGAAATATATTTTGGGATTGGAGTTTCTCCAAGTTCTGTCAATTTATTTCTGAATTCTTCATAGGAACCATCGTAAAGGAAACGCAATGTTCTTCCACGGGAAGTTGTATTGTCGATAACCTCAGCTACTAATGAATCGTCATCTCCAAAATATAGTTTGTTACCAATTCTAATTTTACGTGCCGGATCAACTAAAACATCCCAAAGTCTTTGCTCAGAATTTAATTCTCTAAGTAAAAAAACTTCGATTCTAGCGCCAGTTTTTTCCTTATTTCCGTACAAACGAGCTGGAAAAACTTTCGTGTTATTCAGAATTAAAACATCACCTTCGTCAAAATAATCGATAACATCTTTGAACATTTTGTGCTCTATAGTTCCTTTCTTGCGATCAATAACCATTAGACGAGATTCGTCTCTGTTTTCAGCTGGATATTCGGCAAGAAGTTCTTTTGGCAAATCGAATTGAAAATGTGATAATTTCATTTGATAAATTTATGAGTTATGAATTATAAGTTACGAGTTAAGCCTCAATAAATTATAATAGTTTGCAAATATACGATTGTGAGATAGGCGTTGTCAAGTGTTTTGCTGTTTATTTTCAAAAGTCCACTGCCACAAAGGCGCGAGGGCACTACGTAAAATTTAATTTACAAAATTTCAGACACATTATATCCTAACTTCTTCATATCTTCCCAAAAATCAGGATATGATTTTGAAACGACTTCCGCGTTTTCGATGATAATTGGCACTTTTATAGCTAATGGTGCAAATGCCATCGCCATACGGTGATCGTTATAAGTAGCGATTTTTATATTAGGATTGATTTGGTTTGAAGCCAGAAGCGTTAAGCTATCATTGGTCACCGATATATTCGCTCCCAATTTTGTTAACTCAATTCTAAGTGCTTCGAGTCGGTCCGTTTCTTTAATTTTCAAGGTATGCAAACCTGTCAGATGGCAACCAATTCCTAATCCAAGGCAAGTAACCACAATGGTTTGGGCGATATCTGGTGTGTTATTCAATTCTAAGGTTAAATTTTCCAGTTTAAAATCAGACTGTTTTACCAGAGTCATTTTATTTCCTTCAAAATGCGTTTCAACACCCATTTGCTTGTAGATTTCAACCAAAGCCGAATCGCCTTGCAAACTAGTTTCTGTATAACTGTTTAATGAAATGGTAGCATTTTCGGCCAAGGCAGCTAAACTAAAAAAGTATGAAGCAGAACTCCAATCGGATTCTACGGTCATTACTTTCGACGCTACTTCTTGTTTTGGATATACCGTAATCACACTTCCTTCGAAACTGGTTTTGATATCCAAATCATTCAACAAAGCCAATGTCATTTTGATATAAGGAACCGAAGTGATTTCGCCAACCAAAGTGATTTCGATACCGTTTTCCAGTTTTGGCGCCACTAATAATAATGCAGAAATGTATTGACTGCTTACATTGGCATGAATATTCACTTTAGAAGCCGTAATTTTTTGTCCTTTGATTCGAATTGGCGGATATCCAATTTCTTTCTCGTAGGAAATTTTAGCCCCTAATTGCTCCAAGGCTTCCACCAAAACTTTTATGGGACGCTCCGTCATTCGTTGAGAGCCGGTCAATACTACTTCGCGACCTTCGTTTACAGCAAAATATGCCGTTAAGAAACGCATCGCCGTTCCCGCATGATGAATATCAACTATTTCTTCGTTTCCTTTCAATGCCTTTTGCATGACTTCGCTGTCATCAGAATTGGAAGTATTGGCCAAAGTAATATTTGGAAATAAAGCTTGTAATAATAGTAGTCGGTTGGTTTCGCTTTTTGAACCAGTAATATTTAATTGTGAATTATCAATTGTGAATTGTGAATTCGTACTTAATTTTAAATTCATGTAGCTAATTATGAGTTATGAATTATGAATTATGAGTGGTATAATTCAAGTTCGCAATTTACCACTCCACATTTATAATTCATAATTTATACTTCACAAATTATTTCAGTTTTTCGTTGTTTTTGTGACGGTCTTTGTCTCTAACGGATTTCAAATCCATCTTTTTATCGAAAGCGGCTTGTAAATCGATTCCAGTTTGGTTTGCCAAACACAATACCACAAAAACCACATCAGCTAATTCTTCGCCAAGGTCTTTATTTTTATCGCTTTCTTTTTCGGATTGCTCTCCATAGCGGCGGGCAATGATTCGGGCTACTTCCCCTACTTCTTCAGTAAGTTGCGCCATATTAGTCAATTCGTTAAAATAACGAACACCGTGTTTTTTTATCCAAGTATCAACGTCAAGTTGGGAATTTTTTAAGTTCATTTTATTCTCTATTTTTACTATCAATTAGTATTGTTACTGGCCCATCATTTAACAAAAGTACTTTCATATCAGCACCAAATATTCCAGTTTGTACTTTTTTACCCAATTCTTTTTCTAACTGAATTACAAAACTTTCATATAATGGAATGGCGATTTCTGGCTTAGAAGCTTTTATATACGAAGGTCGATTTCCTTTTTTGGTGGCGGCATGCAATGTAAATTGGCTTACTACAATGATATCGCCATCTATATCTTTGACGGATAAATTCATCACATCATTTTCATCCCCAAAAATACGGATGTTGGCTATTTTTGTAGCTAACCAATTGATATCTTCTTGATTATCTGAATCTTCAATACCAACTAAAATCAATAATCCTTTTTGGATATCGGCTACGATTTTAGTGTCTATTGTTACGGAGGCTGAGGAAACTCTTTGAATTACAACTTTCATTCTGCTTTAGAAATTAGGGTTTTTCAATTAACCATTCACAATTCACAACTACTCCCTCGTTTTATCACTAATAATTCTATCCTCGTTATGAATATCAGTACGGTAATTTTCATCGTCTCCTTCCAGAATTTTAAGGTAACTTCTGTAACGGGACCAAGCGATTTCGTCTTTTTCTAAAGCAACTTTAATAGCGCAATGCGGCTCGTCTTTATGCAAACAATTATTGAATTTACATTGCTCTTTCAATTTGAAGAACTCAGGGAAATAGCCACTAATTTCTTCTTTTTCCATGTCTACAATTCCAAAACCTTTAATTCCTGGCGTATCAATAATTTTAGCATCAAATGACAAATCATACATCTCAGCAAATGTTGTGGTATGCTGTCCTTGCTTGCTTGCTTCAGAAATTGTTTTTGTTTTTAAATGTAAAGAAGGTTCCATAGCATTTACCAAAGTGGATTTTCCAACACCAGAATGTCCTGAAAACATACTTACTTTACCAATCATCATTGCTTTCAATTCCTCAATCCCTTTCATTTCAGTTGAAGAAACGCGAAGGCATTTGTATCCTATTTCCTGATACACATGCTGCATGTACAATTGTTCGTCCAATGTTGCATCGTCTAAAGTGTCAATTTTATTAAAAACAAGTATCGTTTCAATTCCGTATGCTTCGGCTGTAACCAGAAAACGGTCTATAAAATTAAAAGTGGTTGGCGGATTATTAATCGTAACTAACAAGAAAACCCTATCAATATTAGACGCAATGATGTGCATCTGATGTGATAAATTTACTGATTTACGCACAATATAGTTCTTCCTATCGTGAATTTTATGAATAGTTCCCGTAACGGTATCAGATGTTTCTTCAAGTTCATAATCCACAACATCGCCCACAGCAATAGGATTGGTACTTTTGATTCCTTTAATTCGGAATTTCCCTTTCATACGGCATTCGATAAAATCACCTTGTTCGGATTTTACGGTGTACCAACTTCCTGTAGATTTATATACGAGTCCTGTCATTTAGGATTATTTGATTGAATATTAACGATTTTAGATTTCTGATTTAAAATCTAAGACTTTGCAAAGATAATTCTTTGTTTTAGGTTTATCCCGAAGCTTCGGGATAAAGTTTGAAGTTTTTCACTTTGAACAACCTTACATACAATTAAAAATAAAAAATCCCCACAACTTATGACAAAAGCAGTGGGGATTTGTTTTTTTAAAATACGGACTAAGCGTTCAACACTTTTTCTTGATGACCAATGCTTTCCTGGTGAATCGCTTTGAACATCCTTAGTACAAACTCTTCGGTCAATCCTTTTTTCTCACCATCCAAAATCATTTTTCCAAGGATTTCATTCCAACGATTGTTTTGCAATACAGCAACGTTCGCGTCTTTTTTCACTTGACCTATTTCATCTGCTACTTTCATTCTTTTACCCAAAAGCTCTAACAACGTAGCATCCAAAACATCGATATTAGCTCTTAATTTTTTCATTTTATGAGTGAACTCATCCGAAACATCATCTAACTTTCTAACTTTTAAATCAATAAAAATTTGTTTCAAAGCATCAGGAGTTACTTGTTGTGCAGCATCACTCCAAGCATTATCAGGATCAGTATGTGTTTCGATAATCATACCATCATAATTCAAATCTAAAGCTTCCTGCGTTACTTCAAGAATCATTTTGCGGTCTCCAGTAATATGAGACGGGTCAATGATTAAAGGTAAATCAGGAAATTTATTTTGCAATTCAATAGCAATTTGCCATTCTGGAATGTTTCTGTATTTTGTTTTTTCGTAAGTAGAAAAACCTCTGTGAATAACACCCAATTTTTCAATTCCAGCATTGTACAAACGCTCTACACCGCCTAACCACAATGACAAATCTGGATTTACTGGGTTCTTTACCAATACAATTTTCTTAGTTCCAGCCAAAGCATCTGCAATTTCCTGCACAGCAAAAGGATTTACGGTCGTTCTAGCTCCTATCCACAATACATCAATATCATATTCCAAAGCTAATTTTACGTGAGCCGCATTTGCCACTTCCGTTCCCATTAGCAATCCGGTTTGTTCTTTAGCTTTTTTCAACCATTTCAATCCAATTTCTCCAACACCTTCAAATCCTCCCGGACGCGTTCTTGGTTTCCAGATTCCTGCTCTAAAAATACTTACATCTGAATCTTTTAATTCATGTGCAATTTTCAATACTTGTTCTTCTGTTTCAGCACTACAAGGTCCTGCTATCACTAATGGATGAGTTAAATTAAATTCATTCAACCAATTTCTCATTTCTTTCTTGTTTTCCATCTTTTCTAATTTTATTTTTTTAGTTTTTTTGTGTTGTTCATTTTTACAGTAAAATGTGACTAATCACTTTTTCACGTTCATTCCGTTTAATATTTCCTTTATTTTATTGACACTTTGCATTTCATTGTAAATCGCATCGTAATCTTCCTTTTCTAATAATTCTTTAAACTTTGATAAATTCGAAATGTATTCGTCCAATGTTTTTACAACCTGTTTTCTGTTTTGTTTAAAAATCGGTGTCCACATTGCTGGGGAACTTTTGGCTAAACGAACTGTACTTTCAAAACCGGAACCTGCCATATCAAATATATCCTGTTCGTCTTTCTCTTTATTAATTACCGTTTTTCCCAACATAAATGCGCTGATGTGCGACAAATGCGAAACGTAAGCAATGTGTTTATCATGCGATTTCGGATCCATATAACGGATTCTCATTCCCAACGCCGTAAAAAGCTCCAAAGCCTTTTCCTGTAGTTTGAATGTTGTTTTCTCTACCTCGCAAATAATATTCGTTTTCCCTTGAAACAATCCTTTTATAGCTGCCGAAGGTCCTGAAAATTCCGTTCCTGCAATAGGATGCGTGGCAATAAAATTCCTCCTTTTAGGATGGTTGGCAACCGCTTCACAAATAGGCATTTTAGTAGAACCCACTTCAAAAACAATCGTATTATCCCCAATAACATCCAAAACTTTCGGTAAAAGTAGCAATGAGACATCCACAGGAACCGAAACAATTACAAAGTCGGCATCCACTAAATCTTCAAATGCAGCACCAGAATCCACAACTCCTAAAGCTATGGCTTCCGCCAAATGACTTTCGTTGGTATCAATTCCATAAATTTTGGCTTCCGGATGCAGCGTTTTAATGTCCAATGCCATCGAACCGCCTATTAATCCTATTCCTATTACGTATATTTTCATTTGCTAAAATCTATCAATTGCTTCTTGTACTTTTTCTTCTTTTACGCATAATGCAAATCGAATGTATCCTTCGCCGTTACTTCCAAAAATGGTTCCCGGCGTAATAAAAATTGATTTGTCATATAAAATTTCATCGATGAATTTCTCTGCTGATGTAATTCCGTCCGGCAACTTTGCCCAAACAAATAATCCAACACCTTCTTTATACACTTTACATCCTAATTTCTCAGCGAGTTGTTCGGTAAGAATTCTGCGTTTTCTATAAATCGCATTCATCGATTCAAACCAAGTCTTGTCACTTTTTAAAGCTTCAATTGCTCCTTTTTGAATCCCGTAAAACATTCCGCTGTCCATGTTACTTTTTACTTTTAGAACAGCATCAATACAAGCTGCATTTCCTAAAACCATTCCAACTCTCCAACCCGCCATGTTAAAAGTCTTGCTCAAAGAATTCAATTCTAAAGATACGTCTTTGGCGCCCTCTACTTGTAGCAAACTCATTGGATTGTCATTCAAAACAAAACTGTACGGATTATCATTAACTAACAAAATATTATGTTTTTTGGCGAAAGCCACTAATCTTGAAAACAACTCCAAACTTCCTCTTGCTCCTGTTGGCATGTGCGGATAACCAATCCACATTATTTTCACTTTCGATAAATCCAGTTTTTCCAAAGCTTCAAAATCCGGTTCCCAGTTATTATTTTCTTTTAAGTCATAATAAACTGGAACTGCTCCTACTAAATTCGTAACCGAAGTGTATGTTGGATATCCTGGATTTGGAATCAGCACCTGATCGCCTTCATTCAAAAAAGCCAGTGAAATATGCATAATTCCCTCTTTGGAACCCATCAAAGGCAAGATTTCGTTAGCCGGATTCAACACAACTCCGTAATTATTTTTATAAAAATCAGCCATGCCTTGACGCAATTCCGGTAATCCTTGATAACTTTGGTATTGATGCGCATTTTCATCTTGCATTGCCAAAACTACTGCGTCAATTACTGCTTGTGACGGTTGTAAATCCGGACTTCCAATTCCCATATTAATAATTGGTTTCCCTTCAGAAGCCAGTTGTCTTACTTCTCTCAATTTTGATGAGAAATAGTATTCTTCAATTATATCGAGACGTTTCGCTGTAGTAATCATGTTTAAATTTTAAGATTCTTTTGACTTTGTAACTTTGTAGCTTTCGACTAATTATAGTTTCGTGTTTTTATATTCACCTAACACTTTGAAATATTCCGCCATGATAATCAATAATGACTTTGCCTTTGCATAATCTTCGTATTTTTCGAAAGTTACATCAACAAAAAACGAATATTTCCAAGGTGTCTCTATTTTTGGTAACGACTGAATTTTGGTTAAATTCAATTTACAATCACTCATTACATTTAGTACTGCAGCCAAACTACCGCGTTTGTGATCCAATTCGAATTTAATGGACGCTCTGTTTATTTCGTTTTCCGGGACAAAAGAATTGTCCTTTTTTATAATCACAAAACGCGTCATATTGTTTTTAATCGTTTGAATTTCAGGAGCCAAAATCTCTAAATCATACATTTCCGAAGCTGTTTTACTGGCAATTGCAGCAATTCCTTTCAACTGTTTTTCCTGAATTCTACGTGCCGTTTCAGCAGTATCTTTGTCTTCAACTAATTTTATGTTTGGGTATTTTTTCAGGAATTCCATACATTGTAAAATAGCCATAGGATGTGAATGTACTTCTTGAATATCCTCCATTTTTTGGCCTTTTAAAGCCATTAAATTTTGATGAATTCTTAAATAATGTTCTCCTATTATGTGCAAATTATTTTTGTCAATCAATGCGTAATTTGGAATAATAGGACCCGCAATAGAATTTTCTATAGCCATAACTGCCTGATCTGATTTTCCTGAAAGCAGGTTATCTACTAATTCTTCAAAGGACAAACATTCGTCGACAATAACTGCTTGATTGAAATATTCCTGCGCCACCTGATGGTGAAAAGAACCCGTTACACCTTGTATTCCAATTATTTCATTCATTTTACACACTTTTAAGCAAAAAAAAATCCCGATTTTCATCGGGATTGTATATTTATAGTATCAATTTAATTTTATAATCAAATAACCATACGACAATCCCTTTCAACTTTCCAGAAGAAATAATAAGAGTTGCTAAAATAAAATCGGTTACTCAACATTTTGTTGTTTTTTTGTATTCATTACTCTGCGAATGTATTAATTATTTCCAGCTAACCCAAAAAAAAAGCTGATTTTATTGAACAAAAAGGAGATTCGCTAAAAAACTGGTTATTAATTGTGTAATACTTAAAAAAAGGCTTTTAAAATATTTTTTAATCAGCGTGACTTACAGTTTTAGAAAATTGAAACATTGTTTTTCATAATTATAACTTTATAATCTCACTAAAATTACGCCACTAATTTTTCAGTAAGCCATTTTTTTCCTTCCGAAATTCGAGTTACCATCATTGCCGATACTAAATCTCCATTCGCATTCAGCAATGTCGCCATCGGATCTACTAAAGTTCCCACAATCATTGCTGCCGGAAGCGCTTGTTCCATTGGAAATCCATAAATTGTAATCGCTAATATTTCTCCTATATAACCTCCGTTTGGAATTCCGCCTTCGACTACCGAAACAATTACTGTAATTCCCAAAGCCATTAGTATAGTATTAGGATCAGTTAAATCTTTTCCAAACATGGCAAAAATTACTGCAATTTTTATAATTGACGACATACTAGAACCGTCTTTATGCAAAGGTGCTCCTAGCGGAATGACAACATTTCTGATGTGAGCCGGGATATTCATTTTTTCGGCACCTTCCAGATTGGCAGGAATTGTAGCAATGCTGCTGCAAGTTCCCAATGCTGTTAAGGAAGGTGTAATGTTATTTTTCCAAAACACTTTAAATCCTAATTTCCCTCCAGCAATAAAAGCGTACATACTAAAGAATACGACAAAATAAAAAGCACAAACCGCATAATAAAGTCCTAATGGCTTTGCATAAGCACCAAATAATTGCGGCCCAAATATTCCCACCTGATACGCAAAATAAGTACCTAATCCTATTGGAGCCGTTTTCATAATGATGTGTAATAATTGTTTCATCACTTCATTGCCTGAATTCAAGAATCTACTAAAATCTTTCCCTTTTTCGCCCGATTGCAAACTGGCAAATCCTATCAAAAACGAAAATATAATTAGCGCCAACATGCTTTTTCGAGAAAGTAGCTCATAAAAATCCCCCGCTGTGAGCAATTGAGTAATTTGTGAACCTGTATTTGCACTTTGTACACTTTCCAAAGGTATTTTTGAAAGAATAATATCTTGATGAATGGGAAATAACAAAACAGCAACGAGCATCAAAATAGCCGAAATCAACACGGTGCTTAAAAACACAACAATGACAATTACAAACAATTTTCCAAGTTTCTCCGTTTTTTCTAAATTGGCAATCGAAGACGCAATCGTAAAAAACACCAATGGAATAATTGCTGTAAACAATAAATTCAGGAATATATCACCCAAAGGCTTAATCACTTCTACACCCTTTCCAAAAACTAAACCCAATATACTTCCTGCCAGAATTCCGCCAAGTAGTAATAAAATACTTTTGTAGTTTTTTAAGAAACTGCCAGATTGTGTAGTTTTCAAATTCATATCTTTATTGTTTACAGTAAATATATAAATCTAAAACAGAATCTACTCCTGCTTAGTAAATTTTCACAATGACTTTTCATGTATTGCACTAAAAAAACAATAAATCAATCCTTTTTCTGTTTACTTTTGCAACAAATAAAATTCCATGTCAATAGAAGTAAATAACATATCAAAAAGTTACGGTGCCCAAAAAGCACTGGATAACATTTCATTCTCTATTAAAAAAGGAGAAATCGTTGGTTTCTTGGGTCCAAATGGAGCCGGAAAATCGACTTTAATGAAAATATTGACAACCTACATCAATGCCGATAAAGGCACTGCAATCGTAAATGGAAATGATGTAAATACACAACAAAAAGCTGTGCAACTTTCTATTGGTTATCTTCCGGAACACAATCCGTTGTATTTAGATTTGTATGTGAGAGAATATTTAGCTTTCAATGCTGATGTCTATAAAGTAGCCAAATCCCGCATTGAAGAAGTAATTCAACTGACCGGTTTAAGCACCGAAAGCCATAAAAAAATAGGGCAATTATCCAAAGGATATCGTCAACGCGTAGGTCTTGCCAACGCTTTACTGCACAATCCAGATGTTTTGATTTTGGATGAACCAACAACCGGTTTAGACCCAAACCAATTAATGGAAATTCGTAATGTGATTAAAAACGTGGGGAAAGACAAAACGGTTTTCCTTTCTACGCACATTATGCAAGAAGTTGAAGCGATTTGTGACCGTGTTATTATCATCAATAACGGTAAAATTGTTACCGATAAAAAATTGGACAACTTAATTTCCGAAGACAAGGAGCAAGTTATCGAAGTAGAATTTGATTATAAAATAGAAGAACAAGCTATTTCCAAAATCGAAAATCTCGTTTCTTATAAAAATACACACGATATGATTTGGGAATTGACTTTCAAAGCGGATAAGGACATGCGCCCTGCTGTTTTTGATTTTGCGAATGCCAATGGTTTGAAAACCTTGCAGCTGAATCAGAAAAATAAAAATCTAGAAGCTGTATTTAGAGAGATTACGAAATAATTACAACAAAAAAGCTCGTTTAAATCCAATTTTAAACGAGCTTTTTTTATGAAATGCGATTCAACATTAAAAAACCTTACTCGCTATTTGTCTAATATTTTCTGATTTTCCCATAGAATAATAATGCAAAACGGGAACGCCGGCTGCTTTCAATTCTAAAGATTGTTGAATCGCCCATTCTATCCCTACTTGTCTGATTTCCGCATTGTTTTTACATTGATCAACTGCATGAATTAAATCTTCAGGCAAATCAATTCTGAAAATTTGAGGTAATACCTGTAAGTGTCTTTGCACTGCGATTGGTTTGATACCCGGAATAATAGGAACGGTAATCCCCATTTCTCTGGCTTTGGCAACAAACTCAAAGTATTTTGCATTGTCAAAAAACATTTGTGTCACCACATAATCAGCACCGGCATCAACCTTTTCTTTCAGTCTTTTTAAATCTGAAATTAAAGACGGAGATTCTAAATGCTTCTCTGGATATCCTGCAACTCCAATACAAAAATTAGCTTTGTTATCAACATCCATAACGTCATGCAAGTACTTTCCGCAATTCAATTGATTGATTTGTTTGACTAAATCTACTGCAAATTGATTACCGCCTTGTTTGGGAACAAATGACTGCTCGTCTTTCATCGCATCACCACGAAGCGCCATCACATTATCAATTCCCAGATAATGACAATCGACCAATAAATACTCGGTTTCTTCTTTCGTAAAACCACCGCAAAGCACATGAGGAACTGTATCTACGTTGTACTTATGCTTGATTGAAGCACAAATTCCAAGAGTTCCCGGACGCATTCTGGTTAGTTTTTTTTCCAGTAAATTATTTCCTTTATCTACGTAAATAAATTCTTCGCGAGAAGTAGTTACGTCTATAAATGGCGGTTTGAACTCCATCAACGGATCAATATTATCGTATAATTCCTGAATGCTTTTCCCTTTTTGAGGCGGAATAATTTCAAAAGAGAACAATGTTTCTCCTTTAGCTGCTTCTATATGTTGTGTTACTTTCATTTTCCTTAGTTTGAAGTTTAAGGTTTAAGGTTTAAGGTTCTCTCGAACGACTTTAAACTTTAAACTTTAAACAAAATTTCAACTTTAAACTATTTCTAATCCGCAATATTCGGGTTCAACCATTTCGCAGCCACTTCTGTCGAAACACTTCTTCGTTTGGCGTAATCAATAACTTGGTCTTCTTTTATTTTTCCAAGTCCAAAATACTTACTTTCCGGGTTTCCAAAATAATATCCCGAAACCGATGAAGCTGGCCACATTGCCATACTTTCCGTTAAAGTCACTCCTATTTCTTTTTCCACATTTAGTAATTTCCAAATCGTAGGTTTTTCTAAATGGTCAGGACAAGCCGGATAACCCGGTGCAGGACGAATACCTTTATAGACCTCATCAATCATTGCTTCGGTAGTTAAATTTTCATCCGAAGCGTAACCCCAAATTTCTTTACGGATTTTTTCGTGCAAATATTCTGCAAAAGCTTCTGCAAAACGATCTGCCAATGCTTTGACCATAATCGAATTGTAATCGTCTAAATCTCTTTCGAATTCAGCCGCCCATTCATCCACACCAAAACCGGTAGTTACACAAAATGCACCCATATAATCGACTTTTCCACTGTCTTTTGGAACAATAAAATCCGACAATGCAATATTTGGAGCGCCTTTGGTTTTTTGTGATTGCTGACGCAAAGTCAAGAATTTCTCTAATACTTTTCCACTTTCATCACTCAATTCAATATCATCATCATTCACTTGATTCGCAGGAAAGATTCCGTAAATTCCTTTGGCGGTTAGTTTCTTTTCTTTCAAAATAACCTCTAACATTTCTTGTGCATCCGCAAAAACAGAAGTAGCTTGTTCGCCAACAACATTATCCGTTAAAATAGCCGGATATTTTCCAAACAATTCCCAAGTTCTAAAAAATGGAGTCCAATCAATGTACGGAACCAAAACATCCAAATCGACTTCGATTGTTTTTGTTCCAATAAAATTAGGTTTCATTGGGTTGTAATTTTCCCAATCTAATTTCAGTTTATTGACACGAGCTTGCTCTATTGTCAAGAAATTTTTGTCGCGTGAACGATTCAAAAATGTTTCTCTAAAAGCATCATATTCTGCTCTGATGTCACTTGCATATATTTTTTTCTCACTATTCAACAAATTTCCAGCAACCGTTACGGCTCTCGAAGCATCATTTACATGAATCACAGTTGATTTATATTGTGGTGCAATTTTCACGGCAGTGTGCGCTCGGGAAGTCGTTGCTCCACCAATCATCACAGGGATCTTTATGTTTCTTTTGTCTAATTCCTTAGCCAAATACACCATTTCATCAAGCGAAGGTGTTATCAATCCGCTTAATCCAATAATATCAACATTGTGTTCTATTGCTGCCGCGATAATTTTCTCTGGAGCCACCATGACACCTAAATCAATAATTTCGTAATTGTTACAAGCCAAAACAACCGAAACAATATTTTTTCCAATATCGTGTACATCTCCTTTTACAGTAGCCATTAATATACGACCCGCAAAACTAGAGACACCATCTTTTTCGGCTTCAATAAATGGCAATAAATAAGCAACCGCTTTCTTCATTACACGAGCCGATTTTACTACTTGCGGCAAAAACATTTTACCCGAACCAAATAAATCTCCAACGACATTCATTCCTGCCATTAAGTTGATTTCGATTACTTCGATAGGTTTTGTTGCCGCCTGTCTGGCTTCTTCAACATCAATTTCTATAAATTCATCGACTCCTTTTACTAACGAGTGCGTCAATCGTTCCTGAACAGTTCCCGAACGCCATTCCTGAACTGCTTTTTCATTACTCTTTACGTCTCCCTTTACATTTTCTGCAAAGTCCAACAAACGTTCCGTTGCATCATCGCGTCTGTTTAGAATTACATCCTCAACACGTTCTAATAAATCTTTTGGAATTTCATCGTAGATAGAAAGCATTTCTGGATTCACAATTCCCATTGTCATACCATGCTGGATTGCATGATATAAAAACACCGAATGCATTGCTTCCCGCACCGTATCATTTCCTCTAAATGAAAACGAAACATTACTTACACCACCACTGATATGTGCGTGAGGAAGATTTTCGCGAACCCATTTGGTCCCTCTAAAGAAATCCAAAGCGTTCAATTTATGTTCTTCCATACCTGTTGCAACAGGAAATATATTTAAATCGAAAATAATATCTTGCGGAGGAAAGCCAACTTTATTTACCAAAATATCGTACGAACGCTGGCAAATTTCTATTCTACGTTCGTAATTGTCAGCTTGACCTACCTCATCAAAAGCCATAATAATTGCTGCAGCACCGTAGCGCTTAATCAATTTAGCATGATGAATAAATTGTTCTTCCCCTTCTTTCAAAGAAATCGAATTTACTACACTCTTTCCTTGCACTACTTTTAATCCCGCCTCAATAATATCCCATTTTGAGCTGTCAATCATGATTGGAACTCTAGAAATATCCGGTTCAGCAGCAATTAAATTCAGGAATTTTGTCATAGCATATTCGCCATCCAGCATTCCTTCATCCATATTAATATCGATGATTTGTGCACCACCTTCTACTTGCTCTTTAGCAATGCTGAGTGCTTCTTCGTATTTTTCTTCCTTAATTAATCTTAGGAATTTTCTAGAACCTGTTACATTCGTTCGTTCACCAATATTCACAAAAACGCTGTCCGGCGTAATGATCAAAGGCTCTAATCCCGATAATACAAGGTTTTTTCTAGTTTCTTGTGCCATTTTTTATTTTATTTAATCCTGCACGATTTCAGCAAACGTGTAGGTTTCGTATATCTTATTAATATTTTGGGCGTGACCCAAAAAGGGTCGGGCTATTCGTTGCAAGTCCTCGCTCTTCCTTCGTCAGGCTGTGGGTTTTTCACTGCTATCCCTCACGCGGGCATTCTTGGTTACATCGTTGCTGTCGAAACTCTCGGCTTGTAATCTTTTGCGATATCAGCAATAAACTTAATATGTTCTGGCGTTGTTCCGCAACAACCGCCTATGATATTGACTAAATTATCGTCTAAATATTCTTTGATGAAAGCTTGCATTTGCTCTGGTGTTTCATCATACTCTCCAAAAGCGTTTGGTAATCCTGCATTAGGATGTGCCGAGACATTGAATGACGTATTTTGAGACAAAGTTTGCAAATAGGGCTTTAACAAATCAGCTCCCAAAGCACAATTGAAACCTACGCTCAACAATGGAATGTGCGAAACCGAAACCAAAAAAGCCTCTACCGTTTGACCTGAAAGTGTTCTTCCTGATGCATCCGTAATCGTTCCGGAAACCATTATTGGAATATCGATATTACGTTCGTCCTTGACTTCTTCGATAGCGAAAAGTGCTGCTTTGGCATTTAAAGTGTCAAAAATAGTTTCTACTAAAAGTAAATCACTTCCTCCGTCAATCAAGGCTTCTACTTGTTGCTTGTAAGCAATACGCAAATCATCAAACGTTACGGCTCTGTAACCCGGATCGTTTACATCCGGTGACATACTCGCCGTTCTGTTTGTTGGTCCTATTGAACCCGCAACAAAACGAGGTTTGTCCGGATTTTTTGCTGTAAATTCATCAGCTACTTCACGGGCAATTCGTGCTGATTCATAGTTGAGTTCAAATACCAAATCTTCGAGATGGTAATCGGCCATTCCGATGGTAGTTCCAGAGAAAGTATTGGTTTCAACGATATCCGCTCCAGCTTCAAAATAAGCTGCGTGAACTGCTCGTATTGCTTGTGGTTGCGTGATTGATAATAAATCGTTATTCCCTTTTAAGGAATGTGGAAAATCTTTGAAACGTTCGCCTCGAAAATCTTCTTCGGAAAAATTGTAGCGTTGCAACATGGTTCCCATAGCTCCATCGAGTACGAGTATGTTTTTTTTAATGGCTTCTTGAATTGTTGACATCTTTTGTTTTATTCTCGCAAAACACTAAGTATTAAGCGCTTATTATTAATTACAAAAGTTCACTATTTAAGCTCTTTAGCCCCGATTGCAGTGAAAATCCTTTTACTTTTTTTGTTTAAAAAAGTAAAAGATTGCAACGGAAAGCGGGAACGGTATTGGCAAAAAAATGCCAATTGTTCGCTCCTGATACTGAAATTAATTCAGCAGGCTAAAAATATATGTTGTCAAGAAAAGGTTTGAGAAATACTAAGTGAGTATTCGTGTGTTATCTATCTTAGATACTGAAACTGTTCAGTACAAAGTAGAATGTAGCACCTTCTTTAAAGATAAAGGGTTGCTAAGGTTTCATTGGGTCTTTCCCTCCGCCTTTCGTGATAACGATCAATAAATATATGAACAATGCAAAGTAAAGACAAAGCGCTAATACTTGCAAGTATTAGCGCTTAATTTTTTAACTAGTTTGGGCTAAGTTGTTAAACTATTGCTTTCACCACGGCTTTTGGAGCTTCTTTACGAGTTCCGTCAAATCCATCAACACCGGAAACTGTAGTGTATTTCAATACATATCTCTTACCCGGATTGATGATTTGGTAAGCTGCCTGACACATTAATGTTGCTTCGTGAAATCCACAAAGAATCAACTTTAATTTTCCCGGATAGGTATTTACATCACCAATGGCAAAAATTCCCGGAATATTGGTTTGATAATCCAAAGCGTTATTTACTTTGATAGCATTTTTTTCAATGTCTAATCCCCAGTCTCCGATAGGACCTAATTTTGGCGTTAATCCAAAAAGTGGAATAAAATAATCCGTTTCAATAGTTCGGTGTGCGCCATTTTCCTCGACTACAACTCCTTCTAAATGTTCAGCACCTTTCAAGCCAACAACTTCTCCAGGCGTAATCATTTTTATTTTACCGGAATTTTTCAATTCCTGTACTTTTTCTACAGAATCTAAAGCACCTCTGAATTCGTTTCTACGGTGAATCAAAGTCACTTCAGAAGCTACATTCGACAAGAAAATACTCCAGTCTAAAGCTGAATCTCCTCCTCCAGCAATTACTACTTTTTTGTCTCTGAACTTCTCTGGATTTTTGATAAAGTATTTGATTCCTTTATCTTCGTAAAATTCGATGTCTTCAATCAATGGTTTTCTTGGCTCAAAACTTCCTAATCCACCTGCGATTGCTACTACAGGAGCATGAAATTTTTTTCCTTTATTTGAAGTTACAATAAAAGTTCCGTCTTCTTGTTTTTCAATTGTTTCAGCACGTTCACCCAGCGTGAATCCCGGTTCGAATTGCTTGATTTGTTCCATTAGATTATCTACTAAATCTCCCGCTAATACTTCAGGAAATCCTGGAATATCATAAATAGGTTTTTTAGGATATAATTCAGATAATTGTCCGCCCGCTTGTGGCAAAGCATCCAGAATATGACATTTTAATTTTAACAATCCTGCTTCAAAAACTGCAAATAAACCCGTAGGTCCGGCTCCTATTATAAGTATGTCTGTTTTAATCATTTTTTTATTCTTTATGTAATGTAATTGTGCTAAACTATTTAATTGCAAATGAACGATTGATTTTTATTACTTTAAATGATAAATATCAGTCGGATTCTTTGTTCTTAATGCTATTCTCTTGGTTCTTTATTCTTCAACGACTCGGTGATTTCATTCATCTTCTGCACTTTTTCTTCAAAATTCCCTTTTAGAGTTTTGCGATATTCATTTAGATTTTCAACCATTTTATTAATATCGTCCGGAATGATTTCTTCAAAAAACTCCCGTAATCTTTTGGCAGTTGTTGGTGATTTTCCATTGGTTGAAATTGCGATTTTTACATTTCCTTTGGTCACAATTCCGCCCAAATAATAATCACATAATGGCGGTGTATCAGCAATATTGCAAATCAAATATCTTTTTCTGGATAAATCATAAATCCTTTTATTCACTTTCAAATCATCCGTACAAGCAATAACCATGTGGCGTTTACGAAGCATCCATCGATTGAATTTTCTATACGTTAATTGTACCGAAGGATGTTTTGCAGCTAAGCTTTCCAGTTCTGGTAAAAACCTCGGCGCCACCACCTCAACATTTGCGTTTGGACTCGATTTCAACATAAAAGATAACTTTTCTAAACCCACATTTCCTCCGCCAACAATAAGTACGTTGAGGTTGTGTAATTTTAAAAATATTGGATATAATTCGTTCCTCTCCCCAGCCCTCTCCAAAGGAAAGGGAGTTGAGTCTTGATTATTGGAATATGCTTTATTTTGTTCCACAATTATTTTAATTCTTTGGCAATAAAATCTTCGTAAAATCCTTTCAATTTATTACTTTCTTTTACTACTTCTCCAATGACAATTATGGCAGGTGAACTTAATTTATGCTCCGTCACAACTTGTTGAATTGTATTAATTGTTCCAACACCAATTTTCTCCTGAGCAGTAGTTCCGTTTTGAATAATCGCAGCAGGAATTTCGCCTTTAGATTCTTTTTGGAATAAATCAATAATCTGAGACAGTTTGCTCATTCCCATCAAAATCACAACAGTTGCCGATGATTGCGCTGCTAAAGCCACATCATTTGACAATTTTCTATCAGACGTTGTACCTGTAATTACCCAAAAACTTTCCGAAACACCTCTTTTGGTCAACGAAATCCCTTGATAAGCAGGAACAGCAATCGACGATGAGATTCCAGGCACTACAAATGTAGGTATCCCAAAACTTTCTACAAAGTCTATTTCCTCACCCCCACGACCAAAAATAAACGGATCACCGCCTTTTAACCGAACCACATGTCCGTAGGTAAGCGCGTTATCTACAATTAATTGGTTGATTTGGTCTTGCGTGTATTCATGACAGCCTTTTCTTTTTCCAACGAATATTTTAATTGCTTTTTTAGGAGCATAACTTAAAATTTCTTCGTTTGCCAAAGCGTCATACAAAATCACATTGGCCTCAGCTAGTGCCTTTGCACCTTTGATTGTCAGTAAATCCGGATCACCTGGACCCGCACCCACTAGCGTTACTATTGGTTGTATCTTTTTAAGCATCGGCTAAGTCTTTTTCTCTGTACGATTCAATTGCTTCAAAAAAGACAATTGCATCTTGAATGTATTTTTGTGCAAATTCAGCAGAAGGTTCATTCTGATTGATTTGGTATACTAAATCTCTTAATGTTGACTTCAATTGAATGATATTCGTTGCTACGAAAACTGTATCAAACAAATCGATAATTCCAGCTTGGTGATTTGTTTTTTGGTTTTCAGCCAATAATAATGCTTTGGCTCCATTTACGAATCCTGCGTATGCCAAATAAATTGCATCAGCCCATTTTGCATCATCAAAAGCTTCCTGTGCGAAAGTTAATTTATCTTTGGCTTCCAATAATAAGGTAGCCACTAAATCAATAACAACACCAGCGCATTCTCCAACTCCAACCGCTTTTACGTAGTTATCAGCATTTCCCCAATCTACAAAATCAGCTTCGGTAAGATTAGTCAAATCGGCTAATGGTTTCAAAAATTCGTAGAAATATTTTTCGCCTTTGGCATCATAATAATTCAAGAATGATTGCCCGTTTCCATTTGCTTCAAAATCATTTAAAATGAAACGCAAAGCATCAGGTCCTCTTCTACTAGGAATTTTGATTACTTTATCCGAAAATCTTCCGTTTCCATTTCCTAAATTTCCTCCGCCTAATAACACTTGTAATGCTGGTGCCACTAATTTCCCTGAATTGATAGACATTCCTTGGAAACCAATTTCAGCCATATTGTGTTGTCCACAAGCATTCATACAACCACTGATTTTAATCGTGATTTCTTGATTGTTGCTGTATTGTGGATATTCAGTTTCTAAAACTCTTTCCAGTTCTACTGCGATTCCGGTGCTGCTTGCAATTCCTAAATTACACGTATCTGTTCCCGGACAAGCTGTAATATCTGAAATGGTATTGTAACCAAGAGCGACAAAATCTAATTTGGCTAATTCTTGGTAGAAAAAAGGTAAATTTTCTTCTTTTACGTGACGAATTAATATGTCTTGTCTCAAAGAAAAACGCAATTCATTAGCCGCATAATTTTTAATCAAATCAGCCAATAATCTCGCTTTATCAGTATAAAAATCGCCTAATAAAACTTTGATTCCAATCGCTACATAACCCGCTTGTTTTTGCGCAATTACATTTGATTTCTTCCAAGCTTCGAAAGCTGCCGTGTCTTCGATTACTACTTTTGGAGCTTCCAATAAAGGTGCTGGAATTTCAGCATCAAAAGCTGTTGTATCTATTTCAACTGTTTCGTGAGACAACGCTTTTTTCTCTTCATCCACCAATTTTAAAAATTCATCTCTACCAATATCTTTGATTAGGAATTTCATACGCGCTTTCAAACGTTTCGCTCTTTCGCCATAGCGGTCAAAAATTCTCAAAACGCCTTCAGTTGTTGGTATAATTTGGTTTACCGGAATAAACTCCGATAATAATTCGGCATGACTTGGTTGAGAACCTAATCCTCCACCTAACATTACTTTAAAACCTCTTTCGCCATTTACAATTTTTGGAATAAATCCTAAATCATGCAAATAACTCAATCCTGTATCTTTATCTGAAGATGAAAATGACATTTTGAATTTACGTCCCATTTCCTGACAAACCGGATTTCTCAAGAAAAACTGAAACATAGCATGCGCGTATGGCGACACATCAAAAGGTTCTTCTGAATCAATTCCTGCTGTTTCGCTCGCCGTAATATTTCTTACGGTGTTTCCACAAGCTTCACGAAGTGTAACATCATCTTTTTCTAATTCAGCCCAAAGTTGTGGTGTTCTGTCCAAACTCACATAGTGAATTTGGATATCCTGACGTGTTGTAATGTGCAAACGTCCGGTTGAATATTCATCAGAAACTTTAGTAATACGCAACAATTGTTCGCTGGTCACTTTACCAAAAGGCAATTTGATACGAATCATTTGTACGCCTTCCTGACGCTGACCGTACACTCCTCTCGCCAAACGAAGGCTGCGGAAACGTTCATCATCTATTTTTCCGTCACGGAATAAAGCAATTTTTCTTTCTAAATCGATAATGTCTTTTTGGACAATCGGGTTTTCTATTTCGGTTCTAAAACTTTCCATCTGTGTGTTGTTTTTGGCAAAAGTTAGATTTAGTTTATAAATCCAACTCCAGCAGTTGTGTTGGTTGCAGCATCAATTAATATAAAAGCGCCGTTTGATTTGTTGTCATTATAGGCATCAAAATACAAAGCTTTGCTTAATTTAATATTTACTTCGCCTATTTCATTTATAGCCAATTGAGTCGCTGGTGTAACTCCAGAATAATCGGTTGCGATTACGTTTTTCACGCTTTCAATTTTTGCCAAAACTCTGTTGGTATTGTGTTGTACCAAATATTTTGTGCCAGCAACTAACTTTTTGCTATCCATCCAGCAAATCGTTGTATTGATGTCTTTTTCAATTTTAGGCAACTCATCCGATTTTACAATCATGTCGCCTCTTGTTACATTGATATCATTTTCCAGTTCCAAAGTAATCGAAGAACCTGCAGTCGCTTCATCAAATTGCTGATCAAAAAAGTGAATATTAGTCACTTTAGATTCTGTCAAAGAAGGAAGAACCGTTACCGCATCACCCACTTTGATATTGTTTCCGTATAATTTTCCGGCATATCCTCTAAAATCATGATACTCTTCCGTTTTTGGTCTGATAACTGTTTGAACCGGGAAACGTGCTTTTCCTGTTTCAAAAACATCTTCTGGCTCTAAAGCTTCTAAATGTTCCAAAACTGTTTGTCCAGTGTACCAAGGCATATTCTCTGATTTATCAGCAACATTCCCTCCATTGATAGCACTCAACGGAATGTAGCTTACGTTTTGCTCTTTGAATGAACTTTTGCTGTTCAACGCTTGAAAATCAGCTTTGATTTTATTGTAGACTTCTTCCGAATAATCAACTAAATCCATTTTGTTTACCGCAACAATTACCTCTTTTACTCTCAATAAATTATTGATAAAAAAGTGTCTGTACGTTTGCTCAATAACGCCTTTACGAGCATCAATCAAAATAATTGAAACTTGTGAAGTCGAAGCTCCCGTAACCATGTTACGTGTATATTCTACGTGACCCGGAGTATCGGCAATGATGTAACTTTTCTTGGCTGTCGAAAAATAAATATGCGCCACATCAATCGTAATTCCTTGTTCTCTCTCAGCAACCAAACCATCGGTAGCTAATGAAAAATCTAAGTAATCGTATCCTTTTTGTTTGCTACTTTTTTCTATTGCTTCAATCTTATCTGTAGTCAATGATTTTGTGTCGTACAATAATCTCCCGATTAAGGTACTCTTTCCGTCATCTACACTTCCTGCTGTTGCTATTTTTAAAACTTCCATTTTATATTTGGTTTAAAGTTTAAGGTTCAAAGTTGTTTAACTTCGTTACTTAAATCTTTTAATTTTTAAATCCTTAAATCTTTCAATCGCTATTTTCTAAAAGTATCCTTGTTGTTTTCTTTTCTCCATTGCAGCTTCAGAACGTTTGTCGTCAATTCTGGCTCCTCTTTCTGAAATAGTCGAAGATCTTATTTCGCCTACAACTTCCTGAATTGTTGCTGCGTAAGAATCAACGGCTGCCGTACAACTCATATCTCCAACAGTTCTAAAACGAACAATTCGTTCTTCAATTTCTTCATCCTCTTCTTGGTACACAAATGGAGAATGTGACCAAATCATACCGTCTCTCAAGAATACTTTACGTTTATGTGAAAAGTAAATCGATGGAATTTCGATTTGCTCTTGCTCAATATAACTCCAAACATCAAGCTCTGTCCAGTTCGAAATTGGGAAAACACGAACGTTTTGACCATTTTCAATTTTTCCGTTCAAAATATCAAACAATTCCGGACGTTGGTTTTTCTCATCCCATTGACCAAAATCATCACGAACAGAGAAAATACGTTCTTTTGCTCTTGCCTTTTCTTCATCACGACGCGCACCACCAATACAAGCATCAAATTTGAATTCTTCGATTGCATCCAAAAGTGTAATCGTTTGTAAACTGTTTCTGCTAGAATATTTCCCTGATTCTTCAACTACTTTACCTTCGTCAATAGCATCCTGAACATTACGAACAATTAATTCTAATCCTAATTCAGTAACCAATCTATCTCTAAATTCAATTGTTTCCGGAAAGTTATGTCCCGTGTCTACATGCAACAATGGAAAAGGAATTTTTGCAGGAAAAAATGCTTTTTGCGCTAAACGCACCAATGTAATCGAATCTTTTCCACCAGAAAAAAGCAATACCGGTTTGTCAAATTGAGAAATTACTTCTCTAAAAATGTATATCGCTTCGCTTTCTAAAGCGTTTGTTTTTAATATTGAACTCATTTTTTTAATTTAAAGATTTAAATGATTGAAAAATTTAAAGATTCCAACAATCATTTATAATTTATAATTCATAATTTAAAATTACTTCTGGTGCAATCCACATTCCTTGTGACTAGATTCCCACCACCATCTGCCTGCTCGGATATCTTCTCCAGGAACAATTGCTCTGGTACAAGGTGCGCAACCTATGCTGAAGAAACCTTGTTTGTGTAAGGCATTTTGTGGTACACTGTTATCGTCTAAATATTTCTGAACCTCTTCTAAAGTCCATTTTAATAAAGGATTGAATTTTATAATATCGAATTTTTCATCGTATTCAAAAAGGTCTAAATCATTTCTATTTTCTGATTGTTCGGCTCTCAAACCGGTAATCCAAATCGCATTTCCTTTTAAAGCTTTAGTCAAAGGCGCTACTTTTCGAATGAAACAACATTCTTTTCTATTCTCTACTGATTCATAAAAGCTATTTGGGCCTTTTTGATTTAACAACTCTTCAACTGCACTTGTTTCCGGAAAATAAGTTTTAATATCTATTTGATACTTTTTTAAAGTCTTATGAAAAACATCATAAGTCTCTTGAAATAACCTTCCGGTATCTAAAGTAAAAATGGTAATAGGTAAATTATTTTTTCCAATTAAAGCAGTAATCACTTGGTCTTCCTGTCCAAAAGAAGTAGAAAAAACTACTTTGCCTTTAAATTCATCAGTCAAAAAAGTAAGCGTTTCCTCGATAGATAATCTTCTTGTTTTGTCTAATAAAGTGTTTGTTATCGCTATGCTCATAATTTCGTTTCTCTTTTATAATAATTTAGACAGTGTTTTTAAACTTAAAACAATAATTAAAACGCCTACCAAAATCATCATAGGCTTTCTCTTTATTCTATTGACTAAAATTGCGGCAATTGGAGCAGCAATCACACCACCCAAAATCAACCCTATAATCACTTGCCATCCTTGTATTCCTCCAAAAAGCATAAATGTTACACCACTTGCAAAAGCTACCGCAAACTCCGCTGCATTGACAGAACCAATAGTATATCTTGGATTTCTGCCTCGTCCTAATAAGGTCGAAGTCACAATTGGGCCCCAGCCACCACCACCAACAGCATCCATAAAACCTCCAAAAGAAGCTAAAATATTCAGTCGCTTGGTTTTCTTTTTAATGATGTTTTTCTGCATTGCTTTTCTGATGATTATAATTGCCAGCCCTATCATGTATACCGCAATAAAAGGCTTTATCGCATTCCCATCAATTACATCCGACAATAAATAAGCACCCGCAATAGAACCTAAAACACCCGGAATCAATAGATGTCTCACTAGTTTTTTATTGATGTTCCCAAAGCGATGATGAGAAATAGCCGAAGCTCCTGTTGTAAACATTTCAGCAACATGAACTCCTGTACTGCTTATCGCTGGTGGAATTCCATACGCTAATAAAAAAGAAGTAGAAGTTGCTCCATACCCCATTCCTAAAGTTCCGTCTACTAATTGTGCAAAAACACCAATACAGAAAAAGATTAAAAATTCCTGATTAAAGCCTGCTATTAGGCCATTCCAAGAAAATTCAGCATGATGATTGTAAACCAATGTAGAAATTAATCCTACTAGTAAAACAACGGGAATAATAACCCACAAGCGTTCTTTAAAAGTAGTTTCCGATTTTTCATTTATCGTAATGGTTTTCAATTCTTTACTCATACTTTTTTTAATTCAATTTTTTTAACTTAAATCTATTACCCTATCGGAATAGTAGATTACTTTGCAAAAGTAAAACTTTTAACTTAACTACAAAATTTATTTTGTGATTATTCTTTAAAAGGCAATGTCAGCCAAGGTGTTACTTTCTAAGATTTTAAGTGTATTATCGCGCACCTCAATCATCAGTTTCCGAACCGCACAAGTAGCTTCATTTGAACAGTCCAAACAAGGCTCGTAAAAATTATGACTGGCACAAGGAAGTAATGCAATTGGCCCTTCGAGAATGCGATACACATGAGCCATATTGATGTCTTTGGGATCTTTTATCAAATAATATCCTCCACCTTTTCCTTTTTTGGCACCCAAAAAACCAGAATGGCGCAGTAATAATAAAATACTTTCTAAAAACTTGATCGAAATATTCTCGCTCTTGGCTATCTCTGCTATTTGAACAGGAGAATTGTCTTTTTGGCGCGCCAAAAAAGTAAGAGCTTTTATTCCGTATTTTGTTTTTTTAGACAGCATTTAAAAAGATATAAGATTGAAGATTAACGATTTTTGATTTCAGATTTTACAAAATCAGAAATCTATTTGTCTTTTATTGTAGCAACAAAAATATACTTTTTGAATGAAAAATGGTGAAAGGAGATTAACGATTATTGTTAGATTGGAAATCTGCTCCCGAAACTTCAGGACAAAATCGTTAATCCCAAATCAAAAATCATTAAGACAACGCCTGCTCTAAATCGGCAATTACATCTTTAACGGTTTCCAGTCCTACTGAAACACGCACTAAACCATCGGTAATACTGACTGCCAAACGCTCATCAACTGATAACTTACTATGCGTAGTTGACGCTGGATGCGTAACAATAGTTCTGGTATCGCCCAAATTTGGTGATAAAGAACATAATTTTATTTTGTCTAAAAACGCCCTTCCTGCCTCAAGACCACCTTTTATTTCAAAAGCTACAATATTTCCGCCCAACTTCATTTGCTTTTGAGCAATTTCGTATTGTGGATGCGATTTCAAAAAAGGATATTTCACTTTATTTACATGCGGATGATTTTCTAAAAACTCCGCTACTTTCAAGGCATTTTCACAATGTCTGTCTAAACGAATCGCTAATGTCTCTAAACTTTTAGACAATACCCAAGCATTAAAAGGCGATAAAGAAGGTCCTGTCAATCGAGAAAACAAATAGATTTTCTGAATCAATTCTGCATCGCCAACTGTTATTCCGCCTAAAACTCTCCCTTGCCCGTCCATTAGTTTTGTAGCTGAATGCACTACTAAATGTGCACCCCATTTTATCGGTTGCTGTAAATAAGGCGTTGCAAAGCAGTTGTCAATGACCAAAATCAAATTATGTTTTTTGGCAATATTCCCAAGCAATTCCAAATCGATAATATCAACCGCTGGATTGGTAGGTGATTCAGCAAAAAGAATCTTAGTATCGGGCGTAATCAAACCTTCAATGGTTTCCGGCTTGTTAATATCAAAATAGGAAGTTTCGATATTCCATTTTGGAAAATAATTAATGAACAACGAATGTGTGGCTCCAAAAACACTGCTCGAAGAAACGATATGATCTCCAGATTTCAATAAAGCTGCCAAGGTTGAATACACCGCAGCCATTCCGGATGCAAAGGCAAAACCAGCTGCAGCACCTTCCATAGCACAAACTTTATCAACAAATTCGTTGGTGTTTGGGTTGCTATAACGGCTGTAAATATTCCTGTCTTTTTCTTCGGCAAAAGAAGCACGCATATCTTCGGCATCTTCAAATACAAAACTTGACGTTAAGTACAAAGGCACTGAATGCTCTAAATATTGTGTTCTTTCTAGTTGGTTGCGTATGGCTTGGGTTTCAAAACCAAATTCTTGATCGTTCATTTTTTTATCGTTTAAGGTTTAAGGCTTAAAGTTGTTGGAACATTAAATCCAGACACTTTGCTTAAACTACAATGGTTTATTATTCAAAACTACTTTGTAATGTATAGTTGCTGTTGGCTCTAATGTTTTAGAAACCGAACAGTATTTTTCGAAAGAAAGTTGTGCGGCTCTGGCTGCTTTTTCTTCATTTATTGGCCCTTCCAAGTAAAACACAATGTGGATATCCTTGAAAGGTTTCGCTTCTCCAACTTGTACACGTTCTCCTTCTACCTCAGCTTTGAAAGAGGTGATTTCCTGACGTTGTTTTTTCAAAATTGAAATCATATCAATGGCACTACAACCCGCAACACCCATTAATACTAATTCCATTGGACTTGCGCCCATATCATTTCCACCAAATTCTGGTCGGCTATCTACGTTAACTATATGTCCTCTTTCGTTTTTTAATTCAAAATGGAAATTGTCGTTTACTCTGTTTAATGTTATTTTCATATTATTCCCCTCCCCAACCCTCCCCGAAGGGAAGGGAGCCAAGACTGGAGGCAGTCCCTTTTTTTTAAATTTATATTTTATTACAACACGAATAGAAAAAGTAATATTGAAATAAGCCAGAACATACTATTGAAACAACCGTCTAAAAATAGTGCTCTATCCATTGTCCAGTAAGTATCAACACTGTTTCTTTTATATTTTAAGTAAAATGATTTGCTTAAAACATAATATGCAAACTGCGTCATCATTGGTGCAAATAATGAATTAATAGCAGTGTTTTTTCCAAAACCAATCAACACACTTATTGAAGCAATTAAAAACAATATTACATTTAAAATTAATAGTTTAAAAAACCATTCTTTATTATCTAATTTACTTTTATCAAACAAGAATATCAATGACACATTCATTCCAATTATAATAAAAATGACATTCATATCAATTTCTTTTTCTTATTGATTACTCCAAACTGATCACTGAACACTATTTTTACCCTTTATCCGATAACCTTAAAATATCTCCAAAAACGCCTCTCGCTGTCACTGCTGATCCTGCGCCTGCGCCTTGAATCACGATTGGTCGGTCTCCATAAGACTCTGTGTAAATTTCGAAGAAAGAATCTGAACCTTTTAATCCGCCCAGCGCCGTATCAGATGGTACCGAAACTAATTTCACTTCCAGATTTCCTTTATCATTTTGCAAATCACCTGACAATTCGCCTATGTATCGCAATACGCGATTTGGCTTTTGGTCGGCTTTTATTTTAGCATAAATCGGGTCAAACTCCGTCAATTTATTCAAGAAATCAGAAACATCTCCTTCACGTAAATGTTCTGGAATCAAATTTTGAATATCAATTTCTTCAAATTCATTTTGCAAGTCTAATTCTCTAGCCAAAATCAATAATTTCCTACCTACATCATTCCCGCACAAGTCCTCTCTTGGATCCGGCTCAGTATATCCGTTTTCGATGGCTTCTTTCAATATTTCGCTGAAAGGAGCGTCTTTTGCAGAAAAATTATTGAACAAATAACTCAATGTCCCAGAGAAAACACCCTTAATCTTAGTAATATTTTCTCCAGAAAGATGCAATAATTTAATCGTATCAATCAATGGTAATCCCGCTCCAACATTCGTTTCATAAAGATAACTCTTTTGATTATCTGCTAGCACTTTTCGTAATTTTTTATAAAAACTATAACTTAATGTATTCGCTACTTTATTCGATGAAATCAAATCAAAGCTACTTTCTGCTAGAGGAATATAATTTTCAACAAATGTGGCACTTGCCGTGTTATCAATCGCAATCAAATTCTCTAAATGATGCTCATTTGCGTACGCAATTACATCATCAATAGTATAAGAGAATCCATTGTTTTGAATTTCATTTTTCCAATTTGGAGTAACCCCATTTTTATTTAAAAGCACATTACTGGAATTAGCAATCGCAAAAACATTCAGTTTGATGTCCTTTCTTTTTTCGATGGTTGCTGCTGATTCTAATATTTGGTTAATCAACGTTCCTCCCACTAATCCATGTCCGAAAATAGCAATATTAATTTTCTTTGAAACTCCAAAAATCTCTCCGTGAATCACGTTTAAGGCTTTGTTCAGTTGCGATTTTTTTACCACTAAACTCACATTTTTACCTGTAACCGTATTATTGAAAAGAATCGGGACAATTTTATTTTTTATCAACGCCGTATAAGGCTTGTGAAACGTACTCAAATCCTGACCAATGATAGAAATCACCGAAACATCATCGGTCACCGTGATTTTATTCACATCTTTAGAATAGAAATCATTTTCGAATTCTTTCTCTAATTCAATCATGGCTTTTGTCGCTTTATCAGCAGCTACGACTAAACCAATTCCTCTCTCTGAAGATCCTTGAGAAATGATACTCACACTAATATCATTATCACCCATCACTCTGAAAATACGGGCATCAACGCCAGTTTTACCAAGCAATCCCCTTCCTTCCAGATTCACTAACGAAACATTTTCAAGTACCGAAAGTGTTTTAATTCCTTCCTTATTAGAATTAGAAGTAATTAATGTTCCTTTATTTTCGTGGTTGAATGTGTTCAAAATACGAAGCGGAATATTTTTTTCCAATAAAGGAATTATCGTTTTGGCATGAAGAATCGTCGCACCAAAATTGGCTATTTCATTGGCTTCGTTAAACGACAAATGATCGATTTTTTTTGCATCAAGCACTAAGTCCGGATTAGCGGTATAAATTCCGTCTACGTGTGTGTAATTCTGTAATTCGTCTGCATTTAAGTAGTTCGCTATCAACGAAGCGGTATAATTACTGCCGTTTCTTCCTAAAGTAGTCGTGTCATTATTATTATTAGAACCGATGAAACCTGTAATAATATTCACGGCTGGTCCGTTATTCTGCTTAAAATAATTGATGACGTTTTTCTTCGAAATTTGTTCCAAAGGTTGCGCATCACCAAATTTCGAATCAGTTTTAATCAATTCCCGAGTATCTGCAAAGCGAGCATTTATTCCATTTTCAACGAGAATAGCTGTCAGTAATTTTGCCGAAAGCAACTCGCCTTTAGATAAAACCTGGTCTTTAATTTTATTGCTGTAATCACCAATTAGACTTACGCCTTCAAATAATTTCTCCAAAACATTGAACTCCTCAGACAAATCTACGTTCTCATATTCATCTTGCTGGTATTTTTTAAAATCTTCAAAAAGCAGTTTATAATCATTATTAGTAGCCGCAACCTTTAAAATTTCTTCTAGTTCATCTGTGGCATTCCCTCTTGCTGAAACTACAATGGCAATTTCCTCTCCTTGATTTACTTTATCGGTTATAATCGCAACAACCTTATTTATTCCGTCGCCATTCGATAAAGATTTACCTCCAAATTTTAATATTTTCATTGTGTTGTGTTTTTTGGCTTAGAATATATCCTGAAGCAAATTGTGTAATTGTTTGTATTCTATCAAAAAAGCATCGTGTCCATGAATGGAAACAATTTCCTGATAGCTAACCTTATTTTTATATCTTTTTAATTCCTCGTAGGTTGCTTTATTTTCATTTGCCGTAAAAAACAAGTCTGAATTGATTCCGATAATGTGAATATCAGCTTCAATTCGAGATGTTATTTCTTGAAACGAAGCGCTGTTTCTCGTAACATCTATCGTCTTCAATAGTTGATTCATCATTTTGTACGATGAAATTTGAAAACGTTTCTGCAATTTTTCGCCATGATGCAGCAACCAACTTTCCACATTAAAAACAGCCAATTCTTCATTCGTAGTTCGCTGAAATTTGGCAGTAAAAGATTCCGGAGTTCTATAGCAAAGCATAGCATGAGTTCGGGCATCTTCAATAGGTTTTGAAGAATTTTTTAAAATTTGTTCCTGCAAAAAACAGTTTGCAATTAACCAGTCTGTAGATTTCCAATCGGTTGCAATGGGAATTAAATGTTGTGTGATTTTTGGTTCTAAAGCGACCATTTCCCATGCAATTCCACCGCCTACAGAACCACCAATAATGGCGTATAGTTTTTTAATTTCAAGAAGCTGAATTCCTTCAATAAAAATTCTGGCAATATCTCTGGCATTAAAATCTGAATAATTTTCGATGCTAAAACCATCAAATCCATTTCCGGGAACATTAAACGCGAGAATTGTATATTTTGTAACATCTATAGTTTTATGTTCTCCAATTAGATCATTCCACCAACCATTTTCGCCCACAACTTGGGAGTTTCCAGTCAATGCATGATTTACCAAAACGATTGGCGCGGTATGCAATTCAGGTCCAAAAACTTGAAAACTTAAGTTTAAGACAGCATAAAAAGCGCCACTTTCGGTGGTGAAATTTTGTAATGTGATAGATGTTGGTTTATTTTCCAATTTCAAATCTTTTATGATTTTTGACCTGTGTTTGGAAATATTAGAAAGAAAGCTAGGAGTTATCTAGACAAATTCTTAGTGTTATCTTTCCACGTTTGGCGTGGTAGAATGCAGCACCTTCTTCGATAAATCGAAGGGTTGCTAAGGCTTCATCGGGTCTAATCCCTCTGCCTTTCTTTATAACATTTCAATACGTTTGTGAACTTATAATTGCAAATTAAGGACTATTTTTTGTAACAACCAAATTTTTATGCGCAATCGATTTCTTTGTATGGTTCAAATAAAAACCTGAAAACAATAAACATACAAATGTTATTTTGACGAAGCATTACAAACTAATTACAGTTCTTACCTCGTCAAAACAACAATTTTAAATATCCTTTTGAGAATCTCAAAACCGAAAAAAAATTCGGATTTATTAAATAAAAAGTGCTTCATTCTCTTGAGAATACATTAAAAAAAGTAATGAATTTGGCACTATTTTTTGTGCCAAAGCATCGTTTTTTGAAATTTCAAATCTAGGATGAATCAATTCGTTTTTTGAATCATTCTCCTTTTGTTTTTTATTCCTGTTATTAATCCTCTCTAATAACTGGAATGTTTTTGGGAAATACTTAGTTGTGCTCATAATTTTTAGGTGTTAAGTTTTTAATTCATTGTTGGTTTCATTCGCATTATGTTTTTTAAAAATAAAATATAATCTTAAAACAAAAAACCCTTTTAGATACGTATCCAAAAGGGTTTTAAGTTGTTTGTAAACTTATACTTTTGGAATCAACAGACGTAAATACACATAATGGCCTTGGCAGCGATCATCTTATTGACAGTTGAATTATTTGTAAACTGGAATTTTAGGTTATTCATTTATATTTTTTATTTCTATACTATTATTTCTGTTGCATTCAAAAAAAAGCTTCCCGTTATCTGGGAAGCTTTTGCTATATAATTTTAATTTAAAAATTATGCAATAAACGACCCTCAGGAGTTGTCCTGCGCGACCTTAAACATATTACAAATATTAAATTTCATTTTTTACCTTTTTTTAAAAATCAAATTTCCAAATTATTTTTTAAATATCCAAATAAGTTTCAAAAATATTTATCAAAATCCTATTAGAATTATTCTTGGCTATCAACAGAACCTGAAAAAAGATTTATCCGCAAAAAAAAGTTAAGATTAATTTGCAATTCAAAATGGTTTCATACATTTGCATCCGAATACAAGAGGAAAAATTTGAACTGATTGCAACCTCTTCATAATGAAATCAATTCATTATGGATACTGAAAATTTTTCAGTAGAAAAAATGCTAAAGCAGGAACCCTCCTTTAGTCCTTTTCAGCAATTATTTTTTCTCGCTTAATTTAAAAATAATAACTATTATGGCCTATTTATTTACGTCAGAATCTGTAAGCGAAGGACACCCAGACAAAATTGCAGATCAAATTTCAGACGCATTAATTGATAATTTTTTGGCATTTGATGCTGATTCAAAAGTAGCTTGCGAAACTTTAGTAACTACTGGCCAGGTAATTTTGGCTGGTGAAGTAAAATCAAATACTTATTTAGATGTACAACAAATCGCTCGTGAAGTAATCAGAAAAATTGGTTACACGAAAAGTGAATACATGTTTGAAGCCAATTCTTGTGGAATCCTTTCTGCTATTCACGAACAATCTGCTGACATTAATCAGGGTGTTGACAGAAAAAATCCTGAAGAGCAAGGCGCTGGTGACCAAGGAATGATGTTTGGTTACGCTACTAATGAAACAGATAATTATATGCCATTGGCACTTGATTTATCTCATAAATTATTACAGGAATTAGCCATTTTAAGACGTGAAAATAACGAAATTACGTATTTGCGTCCTGATGCTAAATCTCAAGTAACTTTAGAATATAGCGATGATAATAAGCCAACTCGTATTGATGCTATTGTAATCTCGACACAACATGATGATTTTGACGAAGAAGCTACAATGCTTGCAAAAATCAAAAAAGACATAGTTGAAATTTTGATTCCAAGGATTATTGCAAAAAATCCAACGCATGCCCATTTATTCAATGATGCTATCCAATACCATATTAACCCAACCGGAAAATTCGTAATTGGTGGACCACATGGAGATACTGGATTGACAGGAAGAAAAATCATTGTGGATACTTACGGTGGAAAAGGTGCTCACGGTGGTGGTGCATTCTCTGGAAAAGATCCAAGTAAAGTAGATAGAAGTGCGGCTTATGCTACACGTCACATTGCTAAAAACTTAGTTGCAGCTGGTGTTGCTGACGAGATTTTAGTTCAGGTTTCGTATGCAATTGGTGTTGCTGAACCAATGGGTATTTTTATCGATACGTACGGTACTTCAAAAGTGAATTTGACCAATGGTGAAATTGCTAAAAAAGTAGAAGCTATTTTTGATATGCGTCCGTACTTTATCGAGCAACGTTTGAAATTAAGAAATCCAATCTATAGTGAAACTGCTGCTTACGGGCACATGGGACGTACTCCAGAAACAGTTACTAAAACTTTTTCTGCTCCAGGTGGAAACGAAAAAACAGTTACTGTTGAATTGTTTACTTGGGAAAAATTAGATTTCGTAGACCAAGTTAAAACTGCTTTTGGATTGTAATCATCTAAAAAATATATCTAAAACCCGCAATTCAATTGGATTGCGGGTTTTTTTTTAGCCTTGATGGAATGGAAATCATTTGCTGAAGAAACATTCATTTTTTCTTATAAAAAAGAGCGACCAACGGAAGCTCCTTTATTTATTTAGAAAAACAATCTTTTTCAGGAAAGATTGAAATGTACAGCAGAAATAGCTCCTACAAATTATACTTTAAAGAAAAAATTACATACCGTGGCTGAACGGTATATTGTGAGGTTCTGGTTGCAAACTGACTGAAGTTATCGTCATTTAATGAGGTTGTGTTCAATAAATTTGTTCCGCTTACTTTATATTCTAACTTGCTGCCTTTCTTTTGATAAATCAAACTGGCGGTTAAGAAATCATATTCATTATTGACCGTTCTAGTGTTATTATAATAATGATAAAACTCATATTCAGCAACAAAAGAAAAACTCTTTAAAAAGAAATAATCCAGTCTCGCAAAAGGCTTTTCTGTGTAAAAAGTAGCATTATTATAATCGTTGGTTACAATATTATATCCCAACTCTAAATTAGGCATGTTTTTATAATTCGTGGATGCTTTCAAAGTATAGTTTTGGGTAAAACTCTCGTTTGTTGACAGCACATTATTCTGGATGTTATTGAATTTAGACCAATTAAGAGAAACACCCAAAGAGGCTTTGTAATTTTTCAAAAAAGAACGTCCGTAAGAACCATTCCCTGACAGTGTTTCATCTGCAAAATCAGAATTAAATGGAGATGAAGTTTGATTGACTCCGTTGAAAACAGCACGGGTTTTTATGGCATCCACTCTTTTCGAATAGGTTGCAAAAGCCGTAATATTTTCAAAATTAAACATGTTGTATTTAAAGTAACGTAACGAATGTACTTGGGCTATCGCGTTTTCTAAAAGTCGATTTCCCTTGCTTAAACTGTTGTAATTGGAGAAAATAAATCCTTCGGCTAGTTGATTGATGTCCGTAAAATTATTGGTATACGAAAAATTATAGGTTAATGTTTCTGCTTTCTTGATTTGATAAATCGCTAAGAAATCAGGTAATGCTCGGAAGAAATTTTGGTTGTTACTGCTTCCTAATTGCTCGTTAGTCATGTTGTAACTATGCAAACTCACTCCTGGTGTAAACGTGAATTTTCCAGTCAAAATCTTATAATGCAATCCTAAAAACGTGTCGTTGAAATTGTAAGTTACATCATTTGTATTGGCACTATTAGTCAAATTATTAACTGTTTCATTATCCAAAATTTGGAAAATACCGGAATTGAAATTTTGATGTGAATAGGTATTTCCTAACGTCACATTGATATTGCTTTTTGGCGTTATCATGTAGTAATAATCCAATTTAGAATCTATTTTATTGGTTTTTACAAAACGACTTTGATTAATGTCATTTCTGTTTTGTCCCGAAACATATCCGGCCAAACTAAAAGGTTGAAATTTCAGGTTTGCATTGTAAAAAGGATCTTCCTCTTGGTACAAATGCTGCATTTCAAAAGCGAAAATATTCTTGTCGCTTTGCGTGAAATATAAACTCAAGTTTTGATTTATTGAAATTGGATCTTGATTTTTTTTCGTGTTAATATTTTCAAGTGTTCCGTTATTCCCCACAATAGATTCTCTTAATAAAGAATTGCTCTCGTCTTGCTTAGATAATTTAGTCAAAATATCATAATCAAATTGAAACCGCGCACTGGGTTTATAACTGGAGCTCAATTTGAATAATCCCAGATTACTTTTTTGGTTTGCCGTTTCCTGACGGTTCTCTGTCGAAAAAATTTCAGAGGAATTAGGCTGTAAAATATTTGTTTGTGACTTTGTTTCTAAATCCGTTAGCGAAGAAGAAAGAATTCCAAAACCACTTAAAGTCCATGCTTTATTCATATTGTAGGAGAAATTTGTAGCTCCAAATTTAGTTTCAATTTCCTTAGCTCGATTATTTCTAAGCAGTGAAATTCCTAAATCGTTTGAAGACACATTAAAACTGGAACCACCTTTTTGCATCATCCCGCGAAAACCACCTGTGAATTTAAAATAATCCTGAATTGTCAAAGGCAATTCGCCAATATTATTAAAATTTGTGATTAAATTAATGCTGTATTTTGGGCTGTAATAAAATAATTTCGGGTTTATCAAATACCGGCTTTCCTCGTGTGCTACTCCAATTCCAGCAGTCATATCTCCAAACCAGAAATTTTTCTTTCCTGATTTAAGTTTGATATTCATTGCAATATTATCCTGATTGTTCTCTACTCCTTTTAGGATCGAATTTTCGTTGTAATTGCGCAACACTTGGATTTTGTCAATGGCATCAGCTGGAATATTTTTGACTCCTAACTTCGTATCACCATCAAAAAAGTCTTTTCCTTCTACCATTAATTTAGTTACTCGTTTACCTTCAACTTCAATTTCACCGTCGGCGTTTACCTCAACTCCTGGTAATTTTTTCAGAATATCTTCTAGTTTTCTTTCTGTGCCGGATTTAAAAGAATCCGCATTATAAACAATGGTATCTCCTTTTATCGAAACTGGCATTTCACGAACAATTTCAACTCCGTCGAGTTCAATTCCCCCTTCTTCAAGCGCAATGTTTTTAATGCTATTTTCTGAAGTTGTAGTGATTTCCAACTCTTTATTCTGCATTCCCAAATAACTGATTTTGATATTATACGCTGTATTTGGCTTTAGATTAAGAAGAAATTTTCCTTTGTCATTTGTTATGGCATAGGCATCCATTGCCTTTGTAGCTTTATTTACCGCCATTACATTGGCCATTTCAAGACCTGCAGCTTTCGAATTGGTTATAAGACCTTCTAATTTAACGGATTGAGAAAAGGAAATTGAGGTAATAAAGAAAAATAAAAAAAGGTATTGGTTTTTCATTGACTTGGTTTATGAAATGAATTGATATTGTAAATGTTTAATTAGTTGTAGTAAAAATTATATTTCCATCCTTATCCTTTAAACTATCCATTTTTGCCTTTTGAGTTTTATCAAATTCCGCTTGAGTAACTATTTTTCCCGTATTAGGAACTTTTATTTTAGTTGTCTCTTTGTTACTCAATGTAACTTTAGAACAAAGAATAATCATATTTTCTTCGTTAATCTCTAGAATTAATCCTGGTAAGCCCCAATAGTTAATGGGCCCCAGACTAACTGGTATTTCAGGAGTATACCATGCAGTAATCACTCTGTCTTTAGGTTCTTCCATGGGAAAAAGACTGCTTTTCTTTTCTTGCTTTTTCAGAAAATCTTTGTAAGCTTGCTTTTGTTTTTCCGTAACCGGGACAACAACTTTAGCTTTATAACAAGAGTAATCCCCAATTTTTTTAGTTTCATTTACTAATTTCCAATTTAGCTTTTCAAGAGGCTCAACGATTAGAAATTCTTTGCCAAAAATCTCATCTTCTACAATTTTAGATTTATCCTTAAGGTTTAAGTATTTTTTTCCAGGACCTGAAAATTTAACACTAAAAGAAAGTCCATTATCGCCTACTTTTGGCTTCTCCAATTCTTCAATTTCCTCGTAAAGAGACTCTTGCTTATTAAAAGTTAAGATATACTTTTTCTCGGTTGCCTTTTTCATAGCTTCTTCAACCATAACTTTAAATGCAGCATCTTCATCTGACTTAATTTCTGACTCTCCTCCTTTCTTTTTCAAAATAGTTTTCGAAAAATACTCCGCTTTACCCTGAAATTCCTGGGCGCTTGCGGCAAGTACTGCCAACAAACAAAACAAAACAATTGTAATTTTTTTCATAATTTTTTATTTATACGTTAATTACCCTCCAATTCTCATTCTCATTCCTCCATTTCCACCTCGTCCTTGATTCATCTCTCTAAACTCTTCCATTTTTTTCAATACGATTTCGTCAAATTCTTTTTGAGATGTAACTTTTCCTTTCGATGACGCTTTTATTTCGGTTTTAACTTTTGGATTCAGAACCACTTTCGAACATAAAATAACAGTTTTACCGTCATTCACTTCTAGTATTAAACCCGGTAATCCCCAATAGTTTTCCGGCCCTTGACTCACCGGAATTTCCGGAGTATACCAAGCAGTAATTACCGTTTCTTTCGGCATATCCAGTTCATCTAGAATACTGGTTTTCTTGGCCGCATCCGCTGGCTTTGTTGTTGCATCATCTTTTTTAGGTCTGAAATTTCTAAAATCTGTTTTACTCGCAGGGCGTACAGCAGTTGCTTTGAAACAATTGTAACCACCAATAACTCTGGTTTCTCCTTCCATTTTCCATTGTAAATTAGGCAACGAATCTTTTACCAGAAACTCTTTGCCCATAAATTCTTTATCAACGGTATACGATTTCTCTTTTACATTTTTATAATACGTTCCACCACCCCCAGTCATAGACATCATCATTCGCATTCCACCACCACCTTGACCTGGAGCATCGAGTTTTTCTTCTTCTTTATATATTGATGCCGATTTATCAAAATTAAGGATAAATGTCTTTTCGAACATTTTCTTCATTCTTTCTTCGATCATTTTTTGCATGTCCGGAGTCATATCCTTATTGCCTTCCATTCTAGATTTAAAATCGGAAGTGCTGGTTCTTGATTCATACACCGCCATTCCTTGAAATTCCTGAGCTTGAAGTCCCATAAATGATAAGACTGCTAATACTAATGTGAAAATTACTTTGTACATACTATTGGATTTTGATAAATAAGAGTGAAAAATACTATTTTTGTTACAAGTATTCTGTTAAAATAATAATAAGACAATCAAAATTGTATAAGGTTTAATTGTAATTTCGCTTTCATGAAAAAAGTAATGCTATTGCTATTTATCGGTTCATTTTCAATAATGATTTCTCAAAACCTAAAGCAAAATACTGTTTTAATGGATTCCATACGTTTTGACGGTGATCAATTTCTGGGATATGATCCTTTTGGTTTTTATTACACCATAAAAAACAATGTCTTTTCTAAAGTTGGATCGCTGGACACAATAGAATACAAGAATATTTCTTTAGGTAAAATCACCAAAGTAGACTTACAAAACCCACTTAAAATCGTTTTGTTTTACGAAAACTTCAATACAGTTGTCATTCTGGATAATCAATTGAATGAAACTCAAAAAATCAATTTTTCAGAAAATGTGATTCCTATTGTTGCTTCAGCAGTTGGAATAGCTTCTCAAAATCAGCTTTGGATTTATAACAGCATGAATCAGCAACTGGGATTATATGATTATTTGAACACTATTTACAAAACTATTTCAGTTCCTTTTACGGAAAGTATTAAAAATTATTTTTCAGATTTTAATACATTTCATTGGATTGATAACAAAAACAATTGGTATGCCTGTGATATTTTTGGAAGAATTACTAACAACGGAAAAATCCCTGATTTTGAATCGATTGAAATTATAAATAAAAACCAGTTTATCTATTCTAAAAATGGGATTTTAATTTTTCAGGATTTGGAAAAAGACCAAAAAACGGAGATTAAAATTGCAGAAAAAAGCTTTAAAAAATTCTATTACAAAGACCAAATTTTATCTATTTTTACATCTGAAGGAATTACAAATTATAAAATCATAATACCGTAATGCACATAGCAATAGCAGGAAACATAGGCTCTGGAAAGACAACTTTGACACGATTACTAGCGAAACATTTCAAGTGGGAACCGCATTATGAAGACGTTGTCGACAATCCGTACCTAGATGATTTTTACCATCAAATGGAACGTTGGTCTTTTAATTTACAAATATATTTCTTGAACAGTCGTTTTCGTCAAGTGATGCAAATTCGCGAAAGCGGTAAAAAAATCATTCAGGACAGAACCATTTATGAGGATGCACACATTTTTGCGCCTAATTTATATGCAATGGGTTTGATGACCAATCGTGATTTCCAGAATTACTCTTCACTTTTTGAATTGATGGAATCCACAGTTAAAGCACCTGATTTATTGATCTATTTAAGAAGTTCAATCCCTAATTTAGTAGGGCAAATTCATAAGCGAGGTCGTGAATACGAAAACTCAATTTCTATTGAATATTTGAGTCGACTGAACGAAAGATACGAAGGTTGGATTCAAACCTACGACAAAGGAAAATTATTAATCATTGACGTTGACAAAATAAATTTTGTGGACAATCCAGAAGATTTAGGAAACATTTTTAACCGTATCGACGCGGAATTGAACGGGTTATTTTAGAATTCTCTCCCCAACCCTCTCCTTCGGAGAGGGAGTAGAAACTGGATATAAAAACACATATAAACATAAATGCCTCGCAATTGCGAGGCATTTATTATTTACAACACTTTTAATCATTTCAAAGAATCAATCTTAGTTTGAACTTCTTCGTCAGTTCCTTCGAAATTCTGAACAGTAACTTTTCCGTTAATATTTGTTTTAATGGTCGCTTTTACTTTTCCATCAACATTCATTTTTTCGATAGAAACTTCTTTAGACATCATATGATTTGGCATTGCTGCTGCAGTCATAAATTTACACGTTTTACTGTCACATCCTTTTGCCATACACTCTTCTTTAGACATTGAGGTACACATTTCAGTTGTAGCGCAACAGGCTGCTTTATCAGAAATTGTATGACTTCCGTTTCCTAAAATTGGGGCAATTACTAAACCTATCAAACACGTCAATTTAATTAAAATATTCATGGATGGCCCAGAAGTATCTTTGAACGGATCACCAACAGTATCTCCGGTAACCGCTGCTTTGTGCGCATCAGAACCTTTAAATGTCATTTCACCATTAATCATCACTCCTGCTTCAAAAGATTTTTTAGCGTTGTCCCAAGCACCACCTGCATTATTTTGAAAAACAGCCCAAAGCACTCCAGAAACGGTAACTCCAGCCATATAACCTCCTAACATTTCTGCAATTAATTGGTTGTTATCCGCATAAACTAATTTACCAAGTAAAACAATCGCAATTGGAAAACCAATAGTCAAAATTCCTGGTAACATCATTTCGCGCAAAGCGGCTTTGGTAGAAATATCGACACATTTTGCATATTCAGGTTTTCCGGTTCCTTCCATGATTCCTGGAATTTCCCTGAACTGGCGACGCACTTCATACACCATATCCATCGCGGCTTTCCCGACTGAATTCATCGCTAAAGCAGAGAAAACTACCGGTATCATTCCACCCACAAATAACATGGCTAAAACAGGCGCTTTGAAAATATTGATTCCGTCAATCCCCGTAAACGTTACATAAGCAGCGAATAAAGCCAGTGAGGTTAATGCCGCCGAAGCAATTGCAAATCCTTTCCCAGTTGCTGCAGTTGTATTCCCAACTGAATCCAAAATATCAGTTCTGGTACGCACTTCTTTTGGCAATTCGCTCATTTCAGCAATTCCACCAGCGTTATCCGATATTGGCCCGAAAGCATCGATTGCCAATTGCATTGCTGTTGTTGCCATCATTGCTGAAGCAGCCAAAGCCACACCATAAAATCCTGCTAATGCATACGAAGTCCAAATTGCTGCTGCAAATAAAAGTACAGTTGGAAACGTAGAAATCATTCCCGTAGCTAAACCTGCAATTACATTTGTTCCTGCTCCAGTTGAAGATTTTTGTACAATTGCCATAACTGGTTTTGTACCCAATCCTGTGTAATATTCTGTAACTGATGAAATAACGGCTCCAACCACTAATCCTACAATTGTAGCATAGAAAACACGCATCGATGAAATTTCTTTAGTACCCTCACCAAAGAAATCCATTTTCATCGTTTCTGGTAGCATATAATCAACTAAAAAATAACAGGCAATAAGGGTTAATCCTATAGAAAGCCAGTTTCCCCTATTTAACGCGCTTTGTACTTGTGCTTCTTTTGCATTATCATCTGTAATTTTTACAACCATCGTTCCGATAATAGAAAATAAAATTCCAAAACCGGCTATTGCCATTGGTAATAAAATAGGTCCAATTCCGCCAAAAGCATCTTGAATATTTCCGCCCATATCTTTGATTACATAATTCCCCAGAACCATAGCCGCCAAAACGGTTGCGACATAAGAACCAAACAAATCAGCACCCATTCCGGCAACATCTCCCACATTATCACCTACATTATCTGCAATTGTAGCTGGATTACGAGGGTCATCTTCGGGAATTCCTGCTTCAATTTTTCCCACCAAATCAGCACCAACATCGGCCGCTTTCGTATAAATTCCACCACCAACTCTGGCAAACAAAGCGATAGATTCTGCTCCAAGAGAAAATCCGGCTAATGTTTCCAATACAATGGTCATGTCTTCTGTTGAAGTCCAAACGCCATTCATAAAAAAGTGAAAGAAAAATATAAAGAAAGTGGTCAATCCTAAAACGGCCAAACCCGCAACTCCTAATCCCATTACGGTTCCACCACCAAAAGATACTTTAAGTGCTTGCGGCAAACTGGTCCGAGCGGCCTGCGTTGTTCTAACATTTGTTTTTGTTGCAATTTTCATTCCCATATTCCCCGCTAAAGCCGAGAAAAAAGCACCAAAAACAAAAGCAACTACTATTAATATATGTGTTGTAGGAACTAGAAATGAAATTCCTGCTAAAGCCACACTCGCTCCAATTACAAAGAAAGTCAATAACCTATATTCTGCTTTCAAAAAAGCCAAAGCTCCTTCGTAGATGTAATCCGAAATCTCTTTCATCTTACCGTCACCCGGATCTTGTTTTAAAACCCATGCACGTTTTGTAAACATAAATGCCAGTCCAATAAATGCCATGGCTATTGGCAAATAAATCATTATTGTATTCATAATTTTGGTTTGGTTTTTGGTTAATATTAATAGTGTAACAAAACGAATTTAAACAAAAAAGCAATACTCTTAACAGAATATTGCTTTTTTTGTAAAAATTATGATGTAAAATTATTTAATACTAAATAATCCTTCTGGTTTGTTTTCAATATCATTAAAACGCTTCGTACATTCTTTGATAATGGCATAAGCTTCATTTACATCGCCCCAACCACCAACATCTACTGTTTTGTTTTCAAGATCTTTATATACTTGAAAGAAATGTTCGATTTCTTTTAGTAAATGTGGATTCATATCAGACAAATCATTTAGAGAGTTCCAGATTGGATCTGAAACCGGCACACAAATCACTTTTTCATCCGGTCCTTTATCATCTGCCATGTGGAAAACACCGATAGGTTTTACTTCCATTACACATCCAGGAAAAGTTGGTTCGTTTACCAAAACCAAAACATCTAATGGATCTCCGTCTAATGCTAATGTTTCCGGAATAAATCCGTAATCAGCCGGGTACATCATCGAAGAGAATAACATTCTATCAAAACGCATTCTTTTTATTTCGAAATCATATTCGTATTTATTTCTACTTCCTCTTGGTATTTCGATTAAGACATCGAAAGTTGTTAATTTGTCTGCAGTCATTTTAGTTTTTTCTTATCTATATTTAATGGTTGCAAAAATAAGTAAAGTATCCCTTTTTACAATAAAAAATTCATGTTATCTCTTGATTAAATTTTAACATTGAGTACTTTAGTAAACCACTGTCCTATTTCGTTTCTTTAAATAATGATGCCATAAAAGATAGGTTGCGTAAGAACGATACGGACTCCATTGTTCAGCATGAATTTCCATGGCGTCTTTATCATGAATATCTAGTAATTCTTTTATGGTATTTATTACCGCAATATCTCCTAAAGGCAATAAATCCGGGGATTCCAGACAAAACATTAAGTAAATATCGATGGTCCAGTTTCCTATTCCTTTGATTTTTATGAGCTCTTCGCGTACTTGCTGAGCCGTTTTGGTTGGCAAACTTTCTAAATCTAACTCTTTATTTAATAGCGCTGTCGCCAAAGCTTTGATATAAGACGTTTTTTGTCGGCTTACGCCAAGATTCCTAAATTCCTCGTCAGATATTTGAAGAAGAACTTCGGGTGCTATGGCTTTTTGACTGGCTTTTATTTTTAAGAAAGTGGCTTTCGCCGAATCTATCGAAACTTGTTGTTCTAAAATCAACAATACCAATGTCTCAAAACCTTGTGGTCTTTTGGGAATTATTGGCATTCCGTATTGTTCAATAATTGACTTGAAAATAGTATCTTTTTCTAAAAGGTAGTCTATGGCTTCTTGCATAATCAGATATTTTTTTTTAGCCCAGATGGAAACGGCATCCTTTTTATAAGGCGATTTTTTTCGCCTTATAAAAAGATATAGTGTACAGCTGGAATGGCTCCTAAAAATTAAACCCGAACGATCCTTTTACAGTAAAACGATTCGTGTCCGGCGTATTGAGATAATTGGCTCGCCATGCGAAATCGATGCGGAATACTTTGAAGATATTCCCAATTCCAGCGCTGTATTCCCAATAGCCTTTTTCAGGTGCATTGTATATTAAACCAGAAGCATTAATCGCTCTATTTTCATCAGAAATGGTTCCATAAACCCCTTTTACTGAGACAATTTCTCTCCAATTGAGTTTGCGCATGAACGGTATTCTGGAAAAAATTCGGCCATTGAAATTGTGATTCCACTGCAAAGTAGCATATTGGTCTGACACAAACTCATAAAAATTAAGGTTGCTAAACGTGTTTTCTATAGTAAAATAGGTTTGATTTCCTGGAATAACGCTCAGTAATCCTAACGGCACTTTCCCGAAGGTTTTCCCCACTTCCATAATAATATTTGTTCTTCCTAAAGGCCCGATAATTATAGGTTGTTTATAATACAATTGTACTTTATCATATTTAAAATCACTATCCAAAAGCCCTTTGAATCCATGACTGTAATTAATAAAGAAACGACTGAACGGACTGTCAACATTGCTTCTTTCAACTCCAAAACCTATCGTTTTTCTCTTTGGCGAATACTCAATCTGAAAGTTCGCTTCGGATTGTTTGACATCACTTTTAGTAATAGAGTTTGCTATATCCGTATAATAATCTAAACTAAAAGTTGGCGATGCGGACTCCAGCGTACGGTACGAAATACCAGCTTGGAAAATCAAATTTTTAACAGGCTCCATTTCTATCGCCATATTGGTCAAATTGATATTAGTCAATTTCCCGTTGCTACCGGACGAAAATACGGAGGACGAAGCAAAACTTCTGCCCAAAACATCGTTCGTAGTGGTTAAACTGGCGCCTATTTGTTCAATGTCGCGCCTATTTCCTCCGGACAAAATAATGCGGTTTTTTTTATCGACCATCCATTTTCCTGAAAATCCATATTTAAATTTATCGTCATTAAACCCATACGCTGTGTAGGCTTGAATACGCCAAGGATCATTAGGTCCAAAATAGGTTCTTCCTCCCACTCGCAATCGCACTCCTTCGACTTCATTGTATCCAAATGTGGAAAAAACAGGTCCGTAATCGAAGTTTTTAAATTCTACATAACCGCTTCCTAGTATGGAAACTAAGCTGTACAATTGTTTAAATTTATTTACAGTTTGCAATGTATCCAGCATTTTATAAACGCCTAATTCATCCTTGCTTAGGTTTTCAAAACGGTTTTCATTCCAGTACTCATTGGATTTATTGTAGACTTCATCATCCATATAATTGACTTCATCTTTATAAAAAGCATCCGGCAATTCTTTATTGAATTGATGGTTTCTATAAAAACTAGTTCGTTTTCCATAAACGCCTTTGGAATTTTCTTTTTTGTTCAAAGCAAAATCGGACATTAAATAATCCTTAGTCAATAAGAAAACAGAGTCACTGACCACTTCAAATTCCTGCTCTAAGTAAATATCTTTTACCCAGTTGATATTGGCGCTTTTGGTAACAGCCATATTAATTTTCTTGATGGCAAATGTCGAATCATTCACCCAGAAATCCCCTTTGAAAGTCAATTCGTTTTTACGTCTTGGATAAAAAACAATATTATAACACCATTTATTGTCAATATACGCACTGTCTTTCAAGACATAATTATAAACATCAATTCCTGTTTTAGACAATGGACTGGTAAAACTTTTGTCAAAAAAAGTCAAGTAATTATTGTAAATATTATAATCTGAATACAAGTCTTTTACAAAAGATAAAATTTGTTGATTCCCATTGAAACCAGATGTTTTATTGGCTTTTATTTTCTCTTTTACTTTCTTTAATTTGTTGTCTCCATAAACATCATTGAGAGATTCATTTATAAAAATAGGCAAATAGGTTTTCCCGGTTACTCTGGAAGTATCCATTTGATCGAATATAAATTCCATGCCTTTGAAAAGCTTACTTTTCATAAAAGCACTATCAATAGAGTTCATGTCAAATTCTATTTTTTCATACTTTTCCATCTGGTATTGATCAAACTGATACAACCCATTTTTACGCTTTCTTTCCCAAATTTTTCTTAGGATGTCTAGTGCCGGATTGTTCTTTTTGGAAGTTTTTCCGGCAAAAACCACTACTTCATTTAAACTTTCGGCTTCATTCAGCTGGATTTTGAAATTATAATTTACCGGTTTATCCAAGATAATTTCTTTCTCAGAAAAACCTACCGAAGAGATAACTAAAGTAGTATGCGTTTTTTGAGATTCTAGGTAAAACTTACCGTCTTCATTAGTCACAATTCCTTCGCTGGAACCTTTGAAAACCACATTTGCAAATGGAATGGGTTGATTTTGTTTATCAACCACGACCCCACTCACTTTTGTTTGCGCAAAAACAGTACTTGCTGAGACCAATAACAAAAGCACAAAAAACAAGAGATTCTTTTTCATAATCATTCAAAAAAAAACTTCATCAAATTAAATAATTGATGAAGTTATTAAGTTTAGACTTTTAGATTACTAGAAATTTTAGATTAAGATTTTACAATCAAAAAAATATAATAATCTAAGTGATCTATTTTTTATACAGTACTTTTTTAACCGCTTTTACTACATCACCAGCATTTGGCAACCATTCTTTCAATAAAACTGGAGAGTAAGGTGCTGGAGTATCCGCCGTTGTGATACGTTGAATAGGTGCATCCAAGAAATCAAAAGCGCGTTCTTGAACAATATAGGTAATTTCAGAAGCGACACTTGCAAAAGGCCAAGCTTCCTCAAGAACTACTAATCTGTTTGTTTTTTTAACCGATGTTAAAATCGTCTCATAATCCATAGGACGTACCGTTCTCAAATCGATAATTTCACAAGAAATTCCTTCTTTGGCTAATTCGTCAGCAGCAATATGTGCTTCTTTGATAATTTTACCGAAAGAAACAATCGTTACATCCGTACCTTCACGCTTGATATCCGCAACTCCTAACGGAATTACATATTCACCATCTGGAACTTCTCCTTTATCGCCATACATTTGTTCTGATTCCATGAAAATCACAGGATCGTTATCACGAATAGCCGCTTTCAACAAACCTTTAGCATCATAAACCGTAGATGGAACTACTACTTTAAGACCTGGAGTATTCGCAAACCAGTTTTCTAATGCTTGTGAGTGTGTCGCTCCTAATTGTCCTGCCGAAGCTGTTGGACCACGAAAAACGATTGGTACATTAAATTGTCCTCCGGTCATCTGACGCATTTTGGCAGCATTGTTTATGATTTGGTCAATCCCAACTAAACAGAAATTGAACGTCATATATTCCACAATCGGTCTACATCCATTCATTGCCGATCCTACTGCAATACCAGTAAAACCAAGCTCAGCGATAGGAGTATCAATGACTCTTTTCTCGCCAAATTCAGCAAGCATTCCTTTAGATGCTTTATAGGCACCGTTATATTCTGCAACTTCTTCACCCATTAAGTATATTGACTCATCGTGACGCATTTCTTCACTCATCGCTTCGCAAATGGCCTCTCTAAATTGTATCGTTCTCATATTATATGTTGTATGTCTAATTTTCGAAAAGCAAAAATAAATATTTTAAATCACTTAAAAGCATAAATTACCCTAAATTAATATAAGATTCACTACTATAATTTTCAGGAGCTGTTTCCGGCTATCCGCTGTATCTTCCTGTGGCTAAAGGAGCCACAAGAAGGATGCCGCTGCTATCCGGGCTACGAAATCGAAATAGTATTAAAAAAATATTATGCATGCATAGTATATTATTCGAATTAATATTTTAAATTTGTAAAAGAAATTAAGAATAATTAAATATATACTTATGAAAATATTAGTTTGCATCAGTCACGTTCCTGATACTACTTCAAAAATTAACTTTGTCAACGGTGATTCTGAATTTGACACCAATGGAGTACAGTATGTAATCAATCCAAATGATGAATTTGGTTTAACACGTGCTATTTGGTTTCAAGAACAACAAGGCGCAACGGTTACTGTTGTAAATGTTGGAGGACCAGAAACCGAACCAACTTTAAGAAAAGCATTAGCAATAGGCGCGAACGAAGCTATTCGTGTGAACGCAACTCCTACTGATGGATTTTTCGTTGCCAAACAACTTGCTGAAGTAATTAAAAACGGAGGTTACGATGTAATCATTGCCGGAAAAGAATCTTTAGACTATAATGGCGGAATGGTTCCTGGAATGATCGCTGGAATTTTAGGATACAACTTCCTAAACTCTTGCACTAACCTTACTGTTGACGGAACAAACGTAAAAGCTGTTCGTGAAATTGACGGAGGAAAAGAAACTGTTGCTACTACTTTACCATTAATCATTGGTGGACAAAAAGGATTAGTGGAAGAAAAAGATTTGCGTATTCCTAACATGAGAGGAATTATGACTGCAAGAACGAAAGCATTGACAATTCTGGAGCCAGTTGACGCTACTGTAAATACAAAAGCAGTAAAATTTGAAAAACCAGCTCCTAAATCAGCCGTGAAATTAATTGCTGCTGACAATTTAGATGAATTAATCAATTTATTACACAACGAAGCGAAAGTAATTTAGTAATCAGTTTTCAGTCTCAGTTTTCAGTTCCAAAACTTTAAACCTGACCCGAGAGCTTTGCTCGAACAGGCGAAGCAAACTTTAAACTTTAAACAAAAAATCATGTCAATATTAATATACGCGGAATACGCCGAAGGAAAATTTAAAAAAGTAGCATTCGAATTGGCTTCTTACGCAAAAAAAGTAGCAGAATCTTTAGGAACAACTGTAACGGCAGTGACTGTAAACGCAGGAGATGTTTCTGAATTATCGAAATATGGAGTAGACAAAGTTTTAAAAGTAAACAACGATCAATTATCAGGATTTACCGCAAAAGCATACGCTGATGTCATCAAACAAGCGGCTCAAAAAGAAAACGTAAAATTAGTTTTACTTTCATCTACTACAGATAGTATTTACCTTTCCTCACTTGTTGCGGTAGCTTTAGAAGCTGGTTATGCATCAAATGTGGTTGGATTACCGGTTTCAACGTCACCTTTTCAAGTAAAAAGAAATGCTTTTTCAAACAAAGCGTTCAATATTACTGAAATCGCAACAGACGTAAAAGTGCTGGGACTTGCAAAAAACTCGTATGGGATTTTTGAAACACCTTCAACATTAACTGAAGAAGATTTTAACCCAACTATTGGAGACAATGATTTTGGTGTAAAAGTAGAATCAGTTGAAAAAGTTTCTGGAAAAGTTTCCATAGCTGACGCTGATATTGTAGTATCGGCTGGTCGTGGATTGAAAGGTCCTGAAAACTGGGGAATGGTAGAAGAATTGGCAACCGTTCTTGGAGCTGCAACTGCTTGTTCAAAACCAGTTTCTGATTTAGGATGGAGACCTCACGGAGAGCACGTAGGACAAACTGGAAAACCGGTTGCTACAAACCTTTATATTGCGATTGGAATTTCTGGAGCAATACAACACATTGCGGGAATCAACTCTTCTAAAGTAAAAGTTGTAATCAATAGTGATCCCGAAGCACCATTTTTCAAAGTCGCTGACTACGGAATTGTAGGCGATGCATTTGAAATTGTTCCACAATTGATTGAGAAATTTAAAGCTTTCAAAGCTCAGAATTCATAAATTATAGCATACCATTAATTTAAATGCTACTTAAAAACAAGATTTTGTATCTTTGCTTTTAAGTAGCATTTCTTTTTTGAAGTTGCTGCTTAATTTTTTATCAAAAAAAGTACATCGTACTTTCCCATAACAACAATTATGAGCTTAGTTAAATTATCCATAAAAGGAATTTCATACAGTCAAACTCAAAACGGAGCATACGCTTTGATCTTGAATGAGGTTGACGGCGAAAGAAAATTGCCTATCGTAATCGGTGCTTTTGAAGCCCAATCCATCGCCATTGCTTTGGAAAAAGAAATAAAACCACCACGTCCTTTAACCCATGATTTATTCAAAAATTTCGCAGAACGTTTTGACATTGTAGTAAAACAGGTCATCATTCACAAACTGGTAGATGGCGTTTTTTATTCTAGTATCATTTGCGAAAGAGATAAAATCGAAGAAATCATTGATGCAAGAACTTCAGATGCCATTGCTTTGGCGTTGCGTTTTAACGCTCCAATTTTTACTTACAAAAACATTCTGGATAAAGCAGGAATCTATTTGAAGGCAAATCCTTTGGAAAGCAATAATGATTCTCAGGAAATAGATGATGTCCTTTCAAATCCTGACACTTTTGGTCTTGAAGAAGAGAGCAATCAATCTGGAGAAACCTATTCTAAACACAGTCTGCAAGAATTGAATGAACTGCTCGACCAAGCAGTTTCCCATGAAGATTATGAAAAAGCAGCTAAGATCAGAGATGAAATTTCGAAGAGAGAATCGTAAATCGTTAATAGGGTTATTTGTCAATTTGATTGCAAATAACTAATTAAAAAATCACCGAACCAACCAAAAATGAAGCAATATTTAGATTTAGTGCAACACGTGATGGAAAACGGTTGTCAAAAAGGAGATCGGACAGGAACAGGAACAAAAAGTGTCTTTGGATACCAAATGCGTTTCGACTTGAATGACGGTTTCCCGATGGTTACCACCAAAAAACTGCACTTAAAATCTATTATTTATGAATTGCTTTGGTTTTTAAAAGGCGATACCAATATCAAATATCTTCAAGAAAACGGAGTTAAAATTTGGGATGCTTGGGCTGATGCAAATGGTGACTTAGGACCTGTTTACGGACACCAATGGCGCAACTGGAATAGTGAAGAAATTGACCAAATCTCCGAATTAATTAAAGAGTTAAAAACCAATCCTAACAGCCGCAGAATGTTGGTTTCGGCATGGAATCCTTCGGTACTTCCTGATACTACAAAATCATTTGACGAAAATGTTAGCAACAATAAAGCCGCTTTGCCTCCTTGTCACGCCTTCTTTCAGTTTTATGTTTCTGATGGTAAGTTATCGTGTCAATTGTACCAACGTAGTGCTGATATTTTCTTAGGTGTTCCTTTTAATATTGCTTCGTACGCATTACTCACGATGATGATTGCACAGGTTTGCGACTTGCAACCCGGGGAATTCATTCACACTTTTGGCGACGCACACATTTACAACAACCATTTTGAACAACTCGAATTGCAGTTGTCACGTGAGCCAAAACCATTACCTAAAATGATTTTGAATCCTAATATAAAAGACCTCTTCGCATTCGATTTTGACGATTTTACTCTAGAAGGATATGAACCGCATGCCTTGATAAAAGGTAGTGTCGCAGTATAATGCAATAAAAAACGGTGTTTTAGCTATACTACTAAAACACCGTTTTCATTTCCTGCAAACTCATTCCATTTGAAAGAATCTGCTTCCGGTTCATTGACAAACGTACCGTCAATTACATATTTAAATTCGTAGGCTGAATCTTTTTTTACATCGAACACCCCTTTAAAAGTACCATTTTTCAATTTGCTTAAAGCACCTTCAGCAACATTCCAATTGTTGAAATCGCCAACAACAGAAGCTTGACTTGCTTCTTTTGCCACTACCGAAAAAGTAACTTTACAAACTGGTTTTGTTTTTATAAATTGCTTCTTAATTGCCATAACTAATTCATTTATAGATTTATAAAACAAAGTAAACGAAACATATTGGAGTTTCAATAGCCAAAGTAAAGATTTAATGAAATACAGTAAACAATGTTAATTTTTGGCAAATTAAATAATTTAAACCTTATAAATTTTACTATTCAAAAATCAGAAAACGTTTTCTTCCAAAATAATACAGAGTCAAAACAGTGACTTTGCAAAATAAATTTTACCTTTATAAACTAAAATAAGATTGATGGAAAAAGAATTACACGAACAATATGAATATGCAAGAAGAAGAATAAAACAAAAGAAACGACTGTATTATCATTTTGTTCTTTTCGTTCTAGGAAGTTTGCTCTTATTTGTTGCCCATAATTTCCTTGATAGCACTGTAGTTACTGATTGGTATCTTTGGATCATTACAATCTGGCTGTTCCTATTTATTCTTCATTTTATAAAAATTTTCATCACAGACCGATTTATGAATAAAGATTGGGAAAGAGAACAAATAGACCGTCTTGTCGCTTTGCAAAAAAAGAAAGTAGATCAATTGCAAACACAAGTAGCTAATGACGAACTTAAACAATAGCAAATAATAATTATGATAATAATGATTGCGGCTGTTGCCGAAAATAATGCACTTGGGAAAGGCAATAAATTAGTCTGGCATTTGCCAAATGATTTCAAAAGATTCAAAGCACTGACTTCCGGGCATCATATCATAATGGGAAGAAAAACATTTGAAAGTTTCCCCAAACCATTACCTAACAGAACCCATATCATCATCACCAGACAAAAAGAATATCAAGCTGAAGGATGTATGATTGTTGACAGCATGGAAAAAGCACTTGAAATTTGCCCCAAAGATGAAACCTCATTTATAATAGGTGGTGGAGAAATTTACAACATAGGACTTCCTTATACTGATAAAATAGAAATTACACGAGTACACCGTGACTTTGAAGCGGACGCTTATTTTCCTGAAATAGATCCTAACGAATGGAAGATAATACTATCCGAATTCAATGAAAAGGATGAAAAACATCTTTACGACTATACTTATCAGACTTTCACTAGAAAATAAAACAAAAAAACATCCTTTTTACGGGATGTTTTTTTTAACCATGATTAGGAGAAATGAACTACTCTTGAAAGAGTATTTGATAACATAAAATAAAAATTACAAATACTAATAACACTCCAGAAATGGAGATTATAATATTTGATGTTTTTTGAGAATACATCTCAAAAAAGCCTTTAATACCAAATACCACGAAGGTACTAAAGACGAAAAAAATTAAAATTTCCAAAAACAAATTTAATCCTAAGAACGTGTGTTGCGCTTTAAATACAATACAGTTTTGTAAAACAGTATTTTCAAAACAGCTAACAAGAACAAATGAGATGATTAGCACTAAAAACATCCATTTGATTTGGTTCACTGACTCTCTTTTAATCATTTAATATGGTTATTTCTTGAACACAAATTTGTACAATAAAAACTGGCGTTGCAATACCCACTTTTAGTGATATTTCAAATAAAAGCATTTTTTATTTTTTAAAAGAAATAAAACTCGATTCAAATTTTTGAAACTCATTTTTAGTTCATCAAGTTTGTCCTATATTTGTACAAATTAAAAAAATGTCAGAAAAGATAACTCCCTATAAAAATTCTGCCTTAGGCAAAAAAGAACAAGTTGCGCAAATGTTCGACACTATTTCAGGAAATTATGACAATCTTAATCGTGTCATCTCTTTCGGTATAGATATAAAATGGCGTAAAAAAGTATTGCAAATGGTTGCCAAATCCAATCCGAAAATAATTTTGGATATTGCTACAGGAACTGGTGACTTAGCTATTTTGATGGCACAAACCAATGCTGAAAAAATTATTGGTTTAGATATTTCGGCTGGAATGCTGGATGTGGGAGAAAAAAAAATCGCTGCAAAAAATTTATCTGGCACTATTGAAATGATTTTAGGAGATTCCGAAAACATGCCTTTTGAAGACAACTACTTTGATGCAATCACAGTTGCTTTTGGTGTCCGTAATTTTGAAACATTAGAAAAAGGATTAGCTGAGATTTTAAGAGTTCTAAAGCCAAATGGCGTTTTTGTGATTTTAGAAACTTCAGTTCCGGACAAAACACCTTATAAACAAGGATACAATTTTTATTCTAAAAATATACTTCCAATCATTGGCAAAATATTCTCAAAAGACAATGTTGCTTACGGGTATTTGTCTGAATCAGCAGCTGCATTTCCTTATGGCGAAGCATTAAACAATATTTTGAGAAAAATTGGGTTTATAGATGTTGTAGCATTACCCCAAACTTTTGGCGTTGCTACTATTTATTCAGCTTCAAAAAAATAATACTGGAAATTTTCAGCATGCATATGAAAAAAATTTTTGTCTTACTTTTACTTTCCTTAATAACAAAGGGATATCCTCAGTTTACTAAAAATATATTTAGTAAAGACCCCATTATTAATTTAGAAAATTTCCAAAAGCAAAAATTACATTTTGGATTTTATTTAGGATTCAATTCTTACGATTTTAAGATTGATTATAAAACTGAATCACCCGATATCCTTGTCAATAAAACTACCGGTTTTAATGTAGGACTTGTTACTGATTTAAGACTGCACGAATACATAAATCTTCGTTTTGAACCTGGATTATATTATACTAAAAGAGATTTAAATTATGATGAAAGCTACTTTAGCACAACAAATGTTCCCTTCACATCATCAAACAGATTAAGAGAGGTCAATAGTACGTATATTAATTTCCCTCTTTTATTAAAATTTTCATCATTGAGAACAGGAAATATTCGTCCATTCCTTTTGGGAGGCGCATCAGCAACCTTAAATTTATCCAGTAATTCTAAATCTAAGGATGATAATTTAGAACAACGATTTAGGGTGAAATCTTGGACTACAAATTATGAGTTGGGATTTGGAATCGATCTTTTTTCAGAGTATTTCATCTTTTCTCCTTCGGTAAGAGGTGTTTTTGGATTAAATGATGAACTAATCAGGGACAAAGATCCAAACAGCCCTTGGACTGGCAACATTGAATCTATGAAAACGAGAGCGGTATTCATAAATTTTACTTTTCATTAAAAAGAGAAAATTTGTCCTTGATAAAGAATTTAAATTAAGAATTTCTTCGAAACTCACTTAGAATTATAGCCGTAGCAGTCGCTACATTTAAACTTTCCGTTTTTTGCAGCTCTCCAAAACGAGGAATTGTAAGTCGGTTTGAAATTAGCTCTTCCAGTCCCATTGAAATTCCATTAGCTTCATTACCCATAACAATAACTCCTTCTGTTGGCAATGTAGATTTATATATATTCGCCCCATCCATAAAAGTTCCATACACAGGAAGTTTTGTTTGAGCCACAAACACATTCAAATCAACATAATTCACATTAACTCTAGCTATTGAACCCATTGTTGCCTGAACCACTTTTGGGTTGTAAAGATCAACGGTTTCTTTTGTACACAAAACCTGTCTAATACCAAACCAATCACACAATCGCAATATGGTCCCTAAGTTTCCCGGATCACGGATGGAATCAAGTGCTAAAATCAAACCTTTTTGGGCGATTTGTTTTTCATCTGGCATTTTAAACACTGCCAAACAGGAGTTTGCGGTCGACAAAGCACTTATTTTTTTTAAATCGGCATCGTCAATAATTGTTTTTCTTTCATTGGAAACTTCCTCAAAATCATTTTGAGTTGAATACAAATGTTCCAACACAAAATTAGATTCCAGTAGTTCGCGAATCACTTTTACACCTTCGGCAAAAAATAATTTATTAGCGGTTCGATATTTTTTTTGCTGTAAACTCGTTATAAGCTTTATTTGGTTTTTACTAACCATAAAATAATGTACTTTTGAATTAAATATTATAGAACAATTGAAAAAAGTTTCCACAAAAATAACAGCATTTATTCTAATTGCAATACTAATTTCCGCTTGTAACGCTGTAAAAAGAGTTCCTGATGGCAAACACCTGCTTACAAAAAACGAAATTCTAGTAAATAACAAAAAAACAAGCGAAGAAAATGTGTTCAATCAATTGTATCAAAAACCCAATAGCAAGTTGCTTGGCTACCGCCTACGATTGAATTTATACAATTTAGCCAATCTGAATCCAGACTCTACCTATCAGGCAAAATTCACAAATAATCCAAAAAAACATGAACAAATGTCCAAATGGTTATCGGCAAAACAAGTGGACAGATTAGGCAAATCTTTTTGGTACAAAGGCATTCATGATTTTTTAAAAAGCACAGGAGAACCTCCGGTCATCATCGACAATGCAAAAACGGATAAATCCATATTACGCTTGAGATACTATTATTTCAATAATGGCTTTTTTAATGTAAAAGCTACATATAAAGTAGACAGTTTAAAAGCAAAAAAGGCCAAGATAAATTATGTGATTACAACGGGAGAACCTTATTTTTTAGACTCATTAAACACTACTATTTCAACCCCAGTTTTAGACTCATTGTATGCGATTGAGAAAAACAATAGTTTTATTAAATCCGGAAAACAATACAAAACTGAAGATTTTGAGAACGAAAAAAATCGAATCACCACACATTTCAGAAACAATGGTGTTTATTTTTTTCAACCCAATTACGTGAATTTTGATATTGATACAATCAAAAAAATAAATAAGGCAAATGTAAATTTAATCATAAACAATTATTCTTATCAAGAAAGAGATTCCAGTAAAACAGAACCTTTTAAAATGTATAGAATAAGCGATGTAAACATTTACACGGATTACTCCGCTAGTACGGCAAATGAAAAATTTACAGACAGCGCGACATACAATAACTTTAATTTATTTAGTCACAAAAAATTAAAATACAAACCTAAGGCTATAACAAATGCAGTTTTCATCACAAAAGGCGGGTTATATGCGGATTACAAAACTGTTTTAACGACTCGATATCTAAATAATCTCAAAATTTTTAATTACCCATCGGTTCAATATGAAGTAGATAAAAGAGACTCTACCGCAAGTTCCTTGATTGCAAAGGTATATTTGACTCCAAGAAAAAAATACAGTTTTGGAGCCTCTTTTGACGTAACACACTCAAACATACAGGATATTGGAATTTCATTTAGCCCTTCTTTATCGATCCGAAATGTATTTAACGGTGCTGAAACCTTAGAAATTTCAGGTCGGACCAATATTGGCTCTTCAAAAGATTTAGCCAATCCTAACAATCAATTTTTTAATGTCTCCGAGTATGGACTTGATTTCAAATTAAACATTCCACGTATTTTCATGCCCTTTAGAACTGAAAAAATCATTCCCAAAAGCATGATTCCTTCCACATTAATAGCATTAGGTTTCGCCACACAAAAAAATATTGGATTAGACAAAGAAAATTTTACTGGTGCATTCACTTACAATTGGACACCCAAAAGATACAATACAGCCCGATTCGACCTGTTCAACATTCAATTTGTAAGAAACCTAAATCCACAAAATTATTTCAATGTATATAGTTCTTCGTACAGGGCTTTAAATAGTTTGGGTAAAGAATACAATACAAATCCTTCCTATTTTAATAATAGCATTGATAAAGATTTAATAATTGAAAAAGGAACCGCTGGATTTACTAATGACGTGTTATCCGGTAATGCTAACTTTTTGAAACCAATTACAGCCGAAAATTTTCAAACAATAAAAAGCATTGAAGAGCGAAGACTGAGACTTACTGAGAACGATTTTATTTTAGCTACAAGTTTTACTTTTTCAAAGACGACTAAAAAAGACTTAGCTGACAAAGGATTTTATCTTTTTAAAACTAAAATAGAATCTGCAGGAACACTTTTATCTCTATTTGCAAAAACCACTAATCAAGATAAAAATTCAAATGGAAATTATGATATATTCAATTTAGAATATTCAGAATACATAAAAACAGAATTTGATTATATCAAACATTGGGATTTAACCAAAGAAAAAATATTTGCAATTAGAAGTTTTTTTGGAATAGCAATTCCCTTTGGAAACTCCGACAACATTCCTTTCTCAAGAAGTTATTTTTCTGGGGGATCCAATGACAACAGAGCTTGGCAACCCTACAGCTTAGGCCCCGGAAGTAGCGGAGCAACAAATGATTTCAATGAAGCCAATCTTAAAATTGCACTTAGTGCCGAATATCGATTTAAAATATTGGGCAGTCTTAAAGGAGCACTTTTTGCAGATGCAGGAAACATCTGGAATGTACTTGATAATGTTGAAGATGAAAAATCAAGTTTTACTAGTTTGAGTGATTTAAAAGAGATTGCTTTAGGTTCTGGATTTGGTTTTCGATACGACTTGAGTTTTTTTGTAATCCGTTTTGATTTCGGATTTAAAACTTACAATCCATCCAGCGAAATAGGCAAAAGATGGTTTCGAGAATACAATTTCGGAAACTCAGTTTTAAATTTCGGAATAAATTATCCGTTCTAATGCTAATTAATTCTTATTTTTGCAAAACTAAAAACTAAAAAAATAACTAAAAAAAACACAATGGCACATAACATAAAACCAGGCGTAGCTACAGGAGATCAGGTTCAAGAAATTTTTAATTATGCTAAAGAAAAGGGATTTGCACTTCCGGCAGTAAATGTTACAGGATCAAATACTATCAATTGCGTTCTTGAAACTGCAGCAAAGTTGAATGCTCCGGTTATTATTCAATTCTCTAATGGAGGAGCACAATTCAATGCTGGAAAAGGACTGTCTAATGTAGGTGAAAAAGCAGCTATCGCTGGTGGAATTGCTGGTGCATTACACATTCATACCTTAGCGGAAGCATACGGAGCAACGGTAATTTTACATACTGACCATTGCGCCAAAAAATTATTGCCTTGGATTGACGGTTTGTTAGATGCTTCAGAAGCACACTTTGCAAAAACTGGAAAACCATTGTACTCTTCTCACATGATTGATTTATCTGAAGAGCCAATCGAAGAAAATATCGAAATTTGCAAAGGCTATTTAGCCCGAATGAGCAAAATGGGAATGACACTTGAAATCGAACTTGGAATTACAGGTGGTGAAGAAGACGGTGTTGACAACTCAGATGTTGACAGTTCAAAATTATACACGCAACCTGAAGAAGTTGCATACGCTTATGAGGAACTTTCTAAAGTAAGTCCTAGATTTACAATTGCTGCTGCTTTTGGAAACGTACACGGGGTTTACAAACCAGGAAATGTAAAATTGACTCCAAAAATCTTAAAAAATTCTCAAGATTTTGTTCAAAATAAATTCAATACAGGTCACAACCCAGTGGATTTCGTTTTCCACGGTGGTTCAGGTTCTACATTGGAAGAAATCAGAGAAGGAATTAGCTACGGTGTAATAAAAATGAATATCGATACTGATTTACAATTTGCTTTTACGGAAGGTATTCGTGATTATATGGTCAAAAACATCGACTATTTGAAAACTCAAATTGGAAACCCTGAAGGCGCTGATGCTCCAAACAAAAAATATTACGATCCAAGAAAATGGCTACGTGAAAGTGAAATTACTTTCAATAAAAGACTTGAACAAGCATTTGCTGACTTAAACAACGTGAATACATTATAATAAAAAGTTTAAAGTTTCAGGTTTAAGATTTCAAAACTTTAAACTTTAAACCTGGAACAACAAAAACAATGAAATATGGCTTGGTTTAAAAGAAAAGAAAAAGGGATTACTACAGCTACCGAAGACAAAATGGACATTCCAAAAGGACTTTGGTACAAATCTCCAACTGGAAAAGTTATTGATGCCGACGAACTAGCTCGTAACTTATTTGTAAGTCCTGAAGATGGTTTCCATGTTAGAATTGGAAGTACAGAGTATTTTCAAATTTTATTTGACAATAATGAGTTTGTTGAATTAGATAAAAACATGACTTCTAAAGATCCTTTGCATTTTGTTGACACAAAAAAATATGCAGATCGATTAAAAGATGTTATGGAGAAAACTAAACTTAAGGATGCAGTTCGTACTGGAGTTGGAAAATCCAAAGGAAAAGATATTGTGATTTGCTGTATGGATTTCGCTTTTATCGGTGGTTCTATGGGAGCTGTTGTAGGTGAAAAAATTGCCAGAGGAATTGACCATGCGATCAAAAACAAACTACCCTTTGTAATGATTTCAAAATCTGGTGGAGCAAGAATGATGGAAGCAGCTTATTCATTAATGCAATTAGCTAAAACATCTGTAAAACTCGCTCAACTTGCTGAGGCAAAATTACCATACATTTCATTATGTACGGACCCTACAACTGGAGGAACAACTGCTTCTTATGCTATGCTGGGCGACATCAATATATCTGAACCAGGCGCACTAATTGGATTTGCCGGGCCTAGAGTCGTTCGGGATACAACCGGTAAAGATTTACCAGAAGGTTTTCAAACTGCTGAGTTTCTTCTTGAACATGGTTTCTTAGACTTTATAACACCAAGAAAAGAATTGAAAGACAAAATCAACTTGTACATTGATTTGATTCAGAACAATAATATTAGATAAATAAAATAATCCCGATAATTCGGGGTTGTTTGTTTAATCGAAATACTTGTTGATATTTAAACAAAAAGGCTTCTAAATAATTATTTAGAAGCCTTTTTGTTTAATTAAACTCGAGAGTCAAATTATTACATCCCTGTTCTAATTGCCTCAACTGGATCCAATTTAGAAGCAGCTATTGCAGGAAGAATTCCAGAAATCAGTCCAATTAAAGCAGCCAGACCAGTCCCTAAGAGAATATTACCCATCCCTAAAACAAATTCAAAATCTAACGCTTTTGTTACAATAAGAGCAATAACCCAGACCAAAAGCAGTCCTATTACCCCTCCAATAACAGATAAAATTATGGCTTCGAATAAAAACTGAAACAATATAAACCTGTTTTTTGCTCCCAATGATTTCTGAATACCAATTAAGTTGGTTCGTTCTTTTACGGAAACAAACATAATATTAGCGATACCAAAACCACCTACAAGCAGCGAAAACCCACTTATCACCCATCCAACCAAATTCATTTGACCTAAAATTCCATCAATAAGATCTGTAAAACCAGAAAACACATTAATAAAAAAATTATCGATTTCTCCAGCTTTTAACCCTCTGAAACTTCTTAATTTCTGAGATATTTCCCCTTTATAAGCGTCCATATCTACTCCTTCTTGAGGTTTAAAAATAATAACATTTACTAATGATGTATTGTTATCGCCATACAATTGACGAACAAAATTGACTGGAATAAAAGCAGAAGTATCATCACTATCACCAAACAGGCCTGCTCCTTGCTTTTTTAAAACACCAATAACTGTAAAACGCTTACCGTACAAACGTATATTTTTCCCAATAGGCTCTGAACCCTCAAATAATGACTTTGCAATTTCGTTTCCTAATACAACAACCGTAGTTCCTGAATTAGCCTCAGATTCATTATAGAACCTTCCTTTTTCAAATTCTAATCCCTGAATATCAATCAGTTCATGAGAAGCAGGCACTATGTTTACGTCACTAACTGTTTTAGAATCGTATTTAATAGATTCCCTTCTAGTAAATATTTGATACCCCATTTGATCTGTATTCGTCATTGCTCCTTTCATGTAAGTATACTCATCATACTTTACATTAGGAAACTGCTCTCTTTTCCATTGCGGAATATCTGATGGTCCGAAAGAAAATTTCATCAAATAAATCGTATTTTTATCCAAACTGCTCAAGTCTTTGGTGATTTTCCTATCCAAAGAATCTACAGCAGCAAGCACGGCTATTATTGAAAATATCCCAATAGTAACCCCTAATAAAGAAAGTAAGGTTCTTAATTTATTGTTCCGTAAAGCATTCATTGCAAAACCAAAACTCTCTTTTAACAACCGAAGATATACTAACATAAAAACTTTTTTGCGTTAAGGTAAAATTCTATATATATTTTTCATAAACATAATAAAAAACCACCTACCAATTGGTAGTTTTTTTTAAGATAATGTTACATAAATTCATTGAAATTTATAATCAAAAAAAACTATTTTTGTATTTTATAATTATAACTACACAATGAACACAACAAAAACAATTCAATCTGCACTAATCTCGGTTTTTTCAAAAGAAGGTCTTGAGCCAATTGTAAGAAAACTACACTCTCAAAACGTAACGTTTTATTCAACTGGGGGAACCGAAGATTTTATAAAAAATTTAGGAATCCCTGTAGTTCCTGTTGAAGATGTAACTTCCTATCCTTCAATTCTTGGCGGAAGAGTTAAAACATTACACCCAAAAGTATTTGGAGGAATTTTAAACCGTCAGGACAATGATAGTGATGTGCAACAAATGCAAGAATTCAATATCCCTCAAATTGATTTGGTAATTGTTGATTTATATCCATTTGAAAAAACGGTTGCTTCAGGAGCAAGTGAAGAAGATATTATTGAAAAAATAGATATTGGCGGTATTTCTTTGATACGTGCAGCTGCAAAAAACTTTAAAGACACCGTAATTGTAGCTTCGGTTGACGAATATAGTTTGCTTTTGGATATGATTACGGAACAAAACGGAGCAACTACTCTTTCCGACAGAAAATTATTGGCAACAAAAGCATTTCATGTTTCATCGCATTACGATACTGCAATATTCAATTATTTCAATACGGACGAAACAATATACAAACAAAGTATTGCTAACGGTCAAGTTTTAAGATACGGTGAAAACCCACATCAAAAAGGATTTTTCTTTGGTGATTTTGATGCTATGTTCAAAAAAGTTCACGGAAAAGAATTGTCTTACAATAATTTATTAGATGTAGATGCCGCTGTAAATTTGATTAATGAATTTAAAAATGACGGACCTACATTTGCCATATTGAAACACAATAATGCTTGTGGTTTAGCAACAAGAAAAAACATCAATGAAGCCTATTTAGCCGCATTAGCTTGTGATCCTACTTCAGCTTTTGGAGGTGTTTTAATTTCGAATACAAAAATTGATGTAGCAACTGCCACCGAAATAAATAAATTATTTTGCGAAGTTGTCATTGCTCCAGAATACGACACAGAAGCCACCGCAATTCTACAAGAGAAGAAAAACAGAATTATATTAGTTCAAAACGAAGTAGCATTACCGCAAAAACAAGTAAGAACTTGCTTAAACGGAATTTTAGTTCAAGAAAGAAATAACATAACTGACAATAAAGAAGACTTAAGAACCGTTACTACTACAGCACCAACTGAAGAAGAAATTCAGGATTTAATTTTTGCTTCTAAAATTTGCAAAAACACAAAATCAAATACGATTGTTTTTGCAAAAAACGGCACACTTATTGCGTCTGGTACAGGGCAAACATCAAGAGTTGATGCCTTATTGCAAGCCATTGAAAAAGCAAAAACTTTTGGGTTTGATTTACATGGGGCGTCTATGGCAAGCGATGCTTTCTTCCCTTTTCCAGATTGTGTAGAAATAGCTAAAGAAGCAGGAATAACTGCTGTAATTCAGCCTGGAGGGTCCATTAAAGACGAATTAAGCATCAATTATTGTAATGAAAATAAAGTTGCAATGGTATTTACAGGAACTCGTCATTTTAAACATTAATTTGTTTAACTTTGCGCGTCACAAATTTATAACTTTTTAACCCTTAAAAAACTTATGGGATTTTTTGATTTCATGACCGAGGATATTGCGATAGACCTTGGTACCGCTAATACTTTAATCATACATAATGATAAAGTCGTAATTGACAGTCCCTCAATAGTTGCTCGTGATAGAGTTTCTGGTAAAATCATTGCTGTTGGTAAAGAAGCCAACATGATGCAGGGAAAAACACATGAAAACATTAAGACGATAAGACCGTTGAAGGATGGTGTAATTGCTGATTTTGATGCTTCAGAAAAAATGATTAGTATGTTTATCAAAAGCATACCAGCATTGAAGAAAAGAATGTTTACACCCGCATTAAGAATGGTTGTTTGTATTCCTTCTGGAATAACCGAAGTGGAAATGAGAGCGGTTAAAGAATCATGTGAAAGAGTGAATGGTAAAGAAGTATACTTGATACACGAACCTATGGCAGCAGCAATAGGTATTGGTATCGACATCATGCAACCTAAAGGAAACATGATTGTAGACATAGGTGGTGGAACAACTGAAATTGCCGTAATTGCCTTAGGTGGAATTGTATGTGACAAATCAGTAAAAATTGCGGGTGACGTATTTACAAATGATATCGTATATTATATGCGTACCCAACACAATCTTTTTGTTGGAGAAAGTACTGCAGAGAAAATAAAAATTCAAATTGGTGCCGCAATTGAGGACTTAGAAACCGCACCAGAAGACATGTCTGTCCAAGGTAGAGATTTACTTACCGGTAAACCAAAACAAGTGGAAGTTTCCTATAGAGAAATTGCCAAAGCTTTAGACAAATCAATTCAAAGGATTGAAGATGCCGTAATGGAAACTTTATCTCAAACCCCTCCAGAATTAGCAGCAGACATCTACAATACCGGAATCTATCTTGCAGGTGGAGGATCAATGTTGAGAGGTCTTGACAAAAGAATTTCGCAAAAAACAGATTTACCTGTTTACATTGCTGAGGATCCGTTGAGAGCTGTAGTTCGTGGCACTGGTATGGCCCTCAAAAACATTCCTAAATTTAAAAGTATATTGATAAAATAATAACTTTTAACACTATTAAAGTCTTTAAAATTTAAAGGTTTTGATAAAGTATTAAGGTTAGAACTTAATTTGAAATAATAAAATAGGAAATGCAGCAAATATTTAATTTCATATATAAAAACAGTAATAGATTACTGTTTTTGCTGCTTTTGGGTATTTCGTTGTCATTAACAATACAATCACATTCTTTTCATAGAAGCAAAATGATTAGTTCCGCCAATTTCTTAAGTGGTGGTGTTTATGAGAGGATCAATAACTTAAACGAATATCTTAACCTAAAAGTCCAAAATGACGCCTTAGCATCTGAAAACGCTAAACTTAGAAGCATTTTATTTAACGTTAAAGACACTTCAAGCATTGCCAAATTAGACAGTATAAAAGGCGTTAAAAATGAAAATATTTTAATTTCAAAAGTGATTCATAACTCCTATAATGTTCATGAAAATTATTTGACTTTAAATTCAGGAGAATTACAAGGTGTAAAACCAGACATGGGAGTAATCAACAGTCTAGGGATTATAGGAATTATAGACAACACTTCCCCCCATTATTCAACTGTAATTAGCATTTTGAATAAAAAATCTCAAATCAACGCTAAAATTAAAAAATCAAATCATTTTGGATCACTTGTTTGGGATGGAAAAAGCACAGGCTTCGTTCAATTAGTTGATGTTCCAAGACTTGCATCAATCAAAAAAGGAGACACTATTGTTACAGGCGGACAGTCCGTTATTTTTCCAGAAAACATAGGCATTGGTACAATTGCTAATATCTATACTGAAAAAGAAACAAATTATTATAAAATAAACGTTAGACTATTCAATGACATGACAAATTTAGGTCATGTCTATATCATAAAAAGTAAAGATCGTGAAGAGCTTACCAACTTAGAAAAAAGAGAAAAAGATGAATAGCGCCTTGTTAGTCAATATTTTCCGATTCGTTCTGCTATTGGCACTTCAGATTATCATATTCAACAATATGAATTTTTTGGGCTATATCAGTCCTTTTCCTTATATATTATTCATCATACTTTATCCTGTAAATGGCAATAAATCCGGCTTGATAATTGCCAGTTTCTTACTTGGACTTATCATGGATATGTTTAATAATTCCGGAGGAGCACATGCAACAGCCTGCTTAGTTTTATCATATTTCAGACCATCCTTGTTTAAATTTGCATTTGGTCTGAGTTATGAATATCAAACAATAAAACTAAATGATGTTTTAACTCCTGAACGATTTTCTTTTATATTATTATCAGTACTGATTCATCACCTTACCCTATTTTTATTAGAAGCTTTCCAATTGAGTTTTATATTGGATACCCTTGTAAGAACGTTATTAAGCACAGTATTTACTATCATTATCTGCATTATCACAATATATCTTATTAAGCCAAACAAAAGATGAGAAAAGTTTTATTACCTTCCTTAATCATTCTTGCTACCTCTTTGCTTGTAATACGAATCTTTTATTTGCAGATTGTTGACGATACCTTAAAGTTAGAATCAGAAAACAATGCCATTAAGAAAAAGTACGAATATCCGGAAAGAGGATACATCTATGATAGAAAAGGAAAACTATTAGTTGCTAACCAAGCATCGTATGATATTATGGTCATACCTAGAGAAGTAAAAAATACAGATACATTAGAATTTTGTCAATTACTGAATATTACAAAAGAAGACTTCATTAAAAAAATTGAAAAAGCTAAAATATACAGTCCACGTTTACCATCTGTTTTCTTATCGCAATTAAACAAAAGTGAATTTGCAGCTTTTCAAGAAAAAATAAGAAAATATGAAGGTTTTTATTTTCAGAAACGTTCTCTTCGCGATTACGAAGTAAATTTTGGTGCTAATATTTTTGGGTTCATCACTCAGGTAAATGAAAAACTAGTTGCCAAAAATCCCTATTACAATAGCGGTGATTTAATAGGAAGACAAGGCGTTGAAGAAAGTTACGAGGATCTTTTGCGTGGAATAAAAGGCATAAAATACATCCAAAAAGACAAATACAACAGAGAAATCGGCTCTTACAAAGATGGAAAATACGATACAATCGCTGTTCAGGGAGAAGATATAAACCTCACCATTGATGCCGAACTCCAAAAATATGGAGAAGAATTGATGATTAATAAACGAGGTGGAATTGTTGCTATTGAACCGAGAACCGGCGAAATATTAGCACTTGTAACGGCTCCATCTTATGACCCTGGAATATTGGTAGGAAGACAAAGGTCTAAAAATTATACTAGATTGTACCGTGATTCTATAGCAAAACCACTTTACGATAGAGGTTTATTGGCTGAATATCCTCCCGGTTCACCTTTCAAAATCCTCACCGGGCTTGTTGGACTCCAAGAAGGTGTTGTAAATGAGAATTCTACTTACTCGTGTTATGGTGGTTTTAGCTACGGTCGTGGTCGATTCCAAAAATGTCATTGTAAAATTTTTGGATCTGTAAAATTACATAACGGCATTTTTAGATCTTGCAATGCTTATTTTTCGAATGTCTATTTGCAAACCATTGGTAAATACGCAAAACCAGCGTATGCAGTTGATGTTTGGAGTAATCACATAAAAAGTTTTGGATTAGGACAGTTCATGGGATATGACTTACCAACTGGCAAAAAAGGGAACGTACCCAATTCTAAAACTTATAAAAAAGTATATCCCAACGGTGGCTGGCGAGGGACAACAATCATATCAAATGCCATAGGACAAGGAGAAGTTTTGATGACACCCATTCAATTAGCCAATATGATGGCCACGGTTGCAAATGAAGGCTATTATTACACGCCTCACATTATCAAAAAAATTGAAGGTCATAAAATCGATAAAAAATTCACAACTAAACACGTTACCACAATTGACAAAAAGTATTACAAACCAATGATCAGTGGCTTATTTGATGTGTACAACCAAGGAACCGCATTTGGATTAAGAGTGGAAGGAATTGACATTTGTGGTAAAACAGGAACCGCAGAAAATTTTGCTAAAATTAACGGCATAAGAACAAAACTGGAAGACCACTCCATATTTGTGGCTTTTGCACCAAAAGACAACCCAAAAATCGCCATAGCAATATTGGTTGAAAACGGAGGCTACGGAGCCGCTATAGCAGGTCCAATAGCTAGTTTGATGATTGAAAAATATTTGCGACAAAAAATTACTAGAGTTGACTTGGAGAAAAGAATTCTGGCTACAAGTTTACAAAGTCGATATGCAAAATTAGGTGGACTTTCAGAAGCTATTAAATTACAATTAAGAATAAGTGATTCTCTGCTACAGAAGAAAAAAATAATTCCAAGCGTGAAAGTAAAAATTGATTCTACTAAGGAGAATAAAAAAGCTATTTAATTCAAATGAAAAACCAAAGCATAACAAATAATATCGATTGGATTAGCATAGTCATCTATGTTGCATTAGTTATTTTGGGCTGGTTAAATATCTATTCATCCTCTATATCTTCAATGCAAGATACATACGAAAAACAATTAATATTTATTGTCTTAACTATTCCTTTAATATTCATCATACTTGCTGTCGATGGTAAGTTTTACGAGAAATATGCCAGTATAATTTTCGGGATTTCCCTCCTGACACTAGCTGGATTATTTTTATTCGGAAAAACCATAGCAGGACAACGTTGCTGGTATGCCATTGGAAGTTTTACAATTCAACCTTCAGAATTTGCCAAAGCCGCTACATCTTTGGCGTTAGCAAAATTCTTAAGCGACACTCAAATCAATTTAAAAGATACCAATAGACAAATACAGGCTCTTGCAATAATCTTTCTACCTGTTTTACTTATACTACCACAACCGGATCCAGGAAGTGCTTTAATATACAGCATATTCATCATTGTTTTATACCGAGAAGGTCTTCCGGGTTGGTATGTATTGACAGGATTTGTTACAATACTTTTATTCATATTAACACTGTTATTAGAGCCCCAGTATGTGATTCTTATCGGATTAGGAGTGCTGATCATCGTCCATTTAAAATCAAGATTAGCCGATAGAAACATCGTTTTGAGCAGTATTCTTTTAGTGTTGATTTCTGCATTCGTATTATCTGTGGATTATGTATTTGATAATTTATTCAAACAGCATCACCGAGATCGATTCAATATACTTCTAGGCAGAGCAGTTGACCTTAAAGGCATAGGATACAATACCAATCAATCGGAAATAGCCATTGGATCAGGAGGATGGTTAGGAAAAGGATTTCTCGAAGGCACGCAAACCAAAGGTGGATTTGTACCAGAACAACATACGGATTACATTTTTACAACAGTGGGTGAAGAATGGGGATTTGCTGGCTCATTAGTGGTAATTGCGCTTTTTACTGGCTTATTTCTTAGAATTATATATCTCGCTGAAAGACAAAAAACAAAATTCAGTAGAGTATACGGATATTGTGTTGCCGGAATATTATTTACACATTTCTTTGTAAACATCGCAATGGTTGTTGGTATTTTCCCAACAATCGGGGTACCTCTTCCTTTCTTTTCCTATGGAGGATCAGGTCTTTGGGGATTCACAATATTGCTTTTTATATTTATAAAAATGGATGCAAATAAAGTAAATGAGTGGTAATTAGGAAACTTTAACCTAAAATAAATTCACAGCAACCTCACCATTGACTACTACTCTTCGATTTTAATCAATGAATGTATTCACCTTATTACCAATTAGTTGAATCCGAATATTATTGATTCTCAACCAAAATTCAAATGGTAATTTGCAATAAATCCGGTCTTTGATCGGATACATTTCGGCAAACTAAATTGTAAACAAACAGCATCAATTTACTTATCTAATTCTCCTCCAAAAAGTTACATAAACTTAAAATGATAGCAACATAAATAAAAATGCCCTATAGATTCTTTCGAATTCATAGGGCATTCCTATTATTATGACCTAAACCTTTTAGAAAAAACTACTTAAGATTTAACTAATTTATCTTTTTTCAATTTAACTGGAATTCCTTTTTTAGTAATGGCTTTAGATTGTAAATCATCCAATACATTTAAAGCTTCTTCAACATAAATATCTTTAGCTAAAGATTCATGCCATCTGTCTCTTTTCTCTTTTAAAACAGCATCTTTATTAAGTTCTTCAATTTCATTGGGTAGAGAATTAAATTTCAAACTATTTTTATACTCGAATATAGGTTTATACTTTTTAGCTTTCTCTTCAATAGAATTTTGAGCAACTTTGAATTTATCAATATTTAGACTGTATGTATTTTCTTCAGATCTACTGTCAATCCATTTTGCATTATCTTCAATCAATTTAAATTGACCATTTTGAGCTATCCTCATTTTACTGTTAACAATAGCTTGATTAAATTTAGCATTATCATTCCAAGTAGTATATTCAGCTGCATCAATTTTATCCCATGGCATTGCATTTTCCACATCGCGTTCTCCCATTTTCAAATAGGCATATCTATCCGGCATGACCACATCACTACTTACGCCTTCAAGCTGAGTAGACCCTCCATTTATTCTATAGAATTTTTGAGTCGTAGTTTTCAACGCCCCCATATCTCCCATAGTAGTATTACGAACAAACTGGTTCAAGTCAATTACATTTTGAACTGTTCCCTTTCCGTATGTTTGTTTACTTCCAATAATAATTCCTCGTTTGTAGTCTTGAATGGCAGCGGCTAAAATTTCAGAGGCGGATGCAGAGAAACTATTTACCATAATTACCAACGGTCCATCCCACTCAATTTTAGGATCTCTGTCGTATAGCACTTCTTTTTTCTTACCTGCCGATTTTATCTGAACGATTGGCCCTTGTTCAATAAACAATCCTGCAATATCAACGACGGTTGAAAGAGACCCTCCACCATCATCACGAACATCTAAAACTATTCCATCAACACCTACTGCTTTTAATCTTTCAACTTCTAAAGCAATATCTTTTCCGGCATCTCTTCCATCTTTATTTTCAAAATCAATATAAAATTTAGGCAAATAAATCACACCATATTTAAATCCATTTTTATCAACTACACTAGACTTAGCATAGGTTTCTTCAATTTCTACAATATCTCTAATAATAGAAATTATTTTAATAGTTCCGTCTACTTTTTTCACGGTCAGACGTACTTCAGAGCCTTTAGGCCCTTTGATTTTTTTTACCACGTCATCTAAACGCATCCCAACTACATCAACTGGCTCACCATTACCTTGCGCTACTTTCATAATTAAATCACCAGATTCCAATTGTTTTCCTCTCCAAGCTGGACCACCGGATATTAATTCTGAAATTTCTGTGTAATCATTTTTCTTTTGAAGACGCGCTCCAATACCTTCCAATTTCCCACTTATACTGACATCAAAACGCTCTTTTTCTTCTGGAGCAAAATAATTAGTATGCGGGTCAAATCGGGAAGTAATTGAATTAATATAAACAGAAAACCAATCATTTCTGTCCAAATCATTCATAAAACCAAAATATTCATCTAAAGATTTCTCAGCATTTAACCTGGTTTCTTTTTCTAATTCTTCAAAACTTTTAGGAGTACTATTTTCTACACTTTTATCAGTTTTGTTACTATCTGATAGATTATCCAGATTAGAATCTGACTCAATCGCTGTAGTTTCATCACTACCTTTAACTTTAGTTTCCTGAATTTTCAAACGATCTGTCAATGAAGATAGAGTAGACAACTTAATTTGCTTTCTCCATCTTTCTTTTAACTCTGAAAAATTGATTGCGTACGGAGATTTATCATAATCCGTATTAAAACTTTCATCAACAGAATAATCAAATGGTTTGGTAAGAATATCTTTATATACTTTTTTACCTTCTAACATTCTTTTCATCAAACGATCATAAGTAAGATTAAAAAAAGTTAAATCCTTACTCATTAAATGGTCATCTAATTTCGTTTCATATTTTGAAAATTCATCTATATCCGATTGTAAAAAAAATCGTTTAGATGGATCTAAAGCCTGAATGTAATCTTTATAAACCCCCTTTGAAAAGGCATCATCAATAACAGCAGGATTATAATGTCCTTTTTCTATCACAAAAGTCAGCAATTCTAAAAGCAATTTATCTTTTTCAGGATCGTTATCTTTTTTTGTATTACTATTAAACGCAAAAAACACGACCGAAAGGCATAAGATGACAACGAGGATTTTATAATTTCTTTTCATAAAGTTAAGAATAGTATTCATCAATTTTTTAATCTAAATTACGGTAAAAACTATGCCATCAATGGCAAGGCCCCTATAAATTTTTGTTAAAGATATAAAAATGTTTTTTTGTTTTATGTTATAATCAACCTACATAACAAATTTTTATCTTTTGTTTACTAATTCCCATTATGTGTCATTACATTTGCCATCAAAATCATAAAACCAACCTTTTTTTGCCATATTAATAATGAAAAAAAACAGACCTTTAATTTTAATAACGAATGATGATGGTATTTCCGCTCCAGGACTTAGAGCATTAATCTCTGTAATGGCTGAATTGGGAGAAATCGTCGTGGTCGCTCCAGATACGCCACAAAGCGCCATGGGTCATGCCATTACCATCAACAGCACATTATATCTGAACAAAATTTCAAAAGATAACGATCCTTTTCTGGAATACAGTTGCTCCGGAACACCGGTTGATTGTGTAAAACTAGCCGTTAACGAAATTTTAAAACGAAAACCTGACTTGTGTGTTTCGGGTGTGAATCACGGTTCAAATTCTTCCATAAATGTGATTTATTCCGGTACAATGAGTGCCGCCGTTGAAGCAGGAATAGAAGGAATTCCCGCCATAGGTTTCTCATTATTGGATTATGATTGGAATGCCGATTTTGACACAATAAAATCTTTCATACGCAAAATATCGGTTGAAGTTTTACAAAACGGACTTCCAGATGGTGTAGTTCTAAATGTTAATTTTCCAAAATTAAAAGAAGAAGATATCAAAGGGATTCGGATTAGCCGTCAAGCGAAAGCAATCTGGGTGGAGAAATTCGATAAAAGAAAAACCCCGCAGGGAAGAGACTATTACTGGCTTGCGGGAGAATTTGTAAACCAAGACAAAGGAGAAGATACAGATGAATGGGTTTTAGAAAATGGGTTTGTATCCGTAGTTCCTGTTCAATTTGACTTGACCGCACACCACGCTATACAACAACTTAACACCTGGAAATGGAATGAATAAAAAAGACGTATTGCTCGGATTTTTAATAGGGTTTGCAACTACCCTACTTGGATCGTATCTATTTATAACCTTTTTTACGGAGTTTAAATTTATCGCCGGAATTCAAATAATGAAATCGCAAGGTAATTTAGGCAAAATTATCACATTGGGATCCATTCTGACATTGATTGCATTTGGAATTTTACTCAAAATGAATAAAGAAATTATGGCTCGTGGAGTTGTTTTGGCAGTCATTGCCTTGGCGATTCTTACTTTATTTATTTAAGTTTATCTTTGCATCAGAATAAAATGATTGCAACAAAAATGATTTTATCCGTTTGATTTTAAAAATTCCAAATCGAAAAAACATGAAATATTATATAATTGCGGGAGAAGCATCTGGTGATTTACACGGTTCTAATTTAATGAAAGAGCTTTACAAAAAAGATCCAACTGCTGATATCCGATTTTGGGGCGGTGATTTAATGAAAAATGTTGGCGGAACTTTAGTGAAACATTATCGTGAGCTAGCATTTATGGGATTTATCGAAGTGATTTTTAATCTAAAAACCATTCTTAACAACATCAAAATCTGTAAAAAAGACATTCTTAAATTTCAGCCTGATGCACTTATCTTCATTGATTATCCTGGTTTTAATTTGCGAATTGCAAAATGGGCGAAAGCATTGGGAATGAAAACCCACTACTACATTTCCCCGCAAATATGGGCTTGGAAAGAAAGTAGAATAACTGATATCAAGCGCGATATTGATAAAATGTACGTGATTTTACCTTTCGAAAAAAAGTTTTATGAGGAGAAACATCATTTTCCAGTAGCGTTTGTTGGTCATCCACTGATTGATGCTATTCATAACCAACCAACAGTTGATCCGGTTCTTTTCAGAAAAGAAAACCAATTAAACGACAAACCAATTATCGCCATTTTACCGGGCAGCAGAAAACAGGAAATCACAAAAATGTTAGCCGTGATGCTAAGTGTTATCAAAAATTTTCCAGACTATCAATTTGTAATTGCGGGTGCTCCAAGTCAGGAATTTTCTTTTTATCAAAATTTTATCACTCAGGAAAACATAAAATTCATCTCTAACAAAACCTACGATTTATTGCGAAACGCAACTGCAGCGCTAGTAACATCCGGAACTGCAACATTGGAAACGGCATTATTCAAAGTTCCCGAAGTAGTTTGTTATAAAGGCAGTTGGGCTTCCTACCAAATTGCGAAACGAATTATCACGCTCAAATACATTTCATTAGTGAATCTAATCATGGATGAAGAAGTCGTGACCGAGTTAATTCAAGAAGAATGCAATACAAAACGCATTCAGGAAGAACTCGAAAAAATATTAAAAACAGACTATCGCAATACGCTTTTAGAAAAATATGCGTTATTAGAAGATCAATTGGGCGGAATTGGAGCTAGTGAAAAAACGGCTACATTGATTGTAAATGATTTAAAATAATCTACAGTTTATTTCCGAACTTTAATATCAACTTAAAAAAACTCTTTTGAAACGTTTTGTATTCCTCTTATTCCTTGTCATCTTTTTTACGGCTTGTAAATCGACATCGCCCATTGTAACTTCGAAAAAAGGAGCACCAAAAGAGAAATTATCTCGATCCGAAAAGAGAAAAACAAACCAATTAGCAGAACAATTAATTGAGGCAGCTGCTGATAATTTGGGTGTAAAATATAAATATGCAGGAACAACTAAAGCGGGTTATGATTGTTCAGGATTAATCTACACCATCTTTAATGCAGAAAACATTACTCTTCCGCGCAACTCGTTTCAACAATCAAAAATTGGTGTTGTTTTAAATCCAAAAAGAGATCACGCTCAAAAAGGCGATTTGATATTTTTTAAGACCAATAAAAACAGAGAAATAAATCACGTTGGAATTGTGATTGAAGCTTCCGATGAAGAAATAAAATTCATTCATTCTTCGACCTCAAAAGGAGTAATTCTTTCCTCGACCAAAGAACCTTATTATCAAAAAACCTTTGTTCAGATTAATCGTATACTTTAAATAACAGTCTTTTAGCTAAAATTTATTTGTTTTTTTAATTAAAAAAACAAATCCGTTTCTTACTAAAAATGTGTACTTTAGAACTATGAAAGTACTACATTTCCCACTGGCAAGAATAACAATCGGGTTTATATTAGGTATACTTTTTGCTTTTTACCTGCAACCTTCTATTTCGGCTGTTTTTATTGCTCTTATCTCTTCCGTAAGTATTTTTATTTTGTTCTATTTTTTGTCAAAAAACAAAACCAAACTATCCCTATATTTTGGTGTCGCAACTTATCTCTTGTCTTTTATCATCGCTATTTCAAGCCAAATAGCTCATACCGATTATTTCCAAAATAGTAATTACATTCACAATACCGCTATTTTTGAAAAACCTCATTTCATTTCTTTAACGATTCGAGAAAAAATGAAAAGTTCTCCGTTTAGCGATCGTTATCTCGCCATTGTAAATCATATCGATCAGAAAGAACAAACCGGCAGAATCATATTGAACATACAAAATGACAGTTTACATCATATTCTACAAGTTGGAAATTCGCTACTAATAAAAGGCACATTAACAAAAAACAAACCGCCCAACAATCCCAATCAATTTGACTACAGCAAATACCTTGAAAACAAACAAATCTATGCGCAACTGTATGCTGATGTTGTAGACATAAAAATTGGAACTGAAATAGAGAAAGACATTTGGTATTATTCATCCAAATTACGGACAAGGATTATTCGGAATTTAGAAAAAAATAACTTCAACAAAACAGAATTAAACGTTGCCATTGCTTTAATAATGGGACAACAACAAGATATTTCACCAGACATTATTCGGGATTATCAATATGCGGGAGCTGTTCATATTTTATCCGTTTCCGGATTACACATTGGATTTATATTGCTATTTGTAACCTTTATTCTAAAACCAATTCCCAACACAAAACGAGGTTCATTTATTAAGTTAATCGCTATACTTATCTCTTTATCCATGTTCGGGATAATTGCGGGTTTAGCACCTTCAGTAGTGCGTTCCGTAACCATGTTTTCCTTTGTCGCCATTGGAAATCATCTACGCAGAAGTGTCAATATCTACCATACATTGTTAGTTTCTGTATTGTTGATTCTACTTTTCGAGCCTTCTTTCCTATTTGATGTTGGTTTTCAATTAAGCTACATTGCGTTATTTTTCATCATTTGGCTGCAGCCACTTTTATCCTCCATTTGGAAACCGAAATACAAAGTTTCAAAATATATTTGGGATATATTGACCGTTTCCTTTGCGGCCCAAATTGGGACTTTACCCCTCAGCATTTACTATTTCCATCAGTTTCCGGGTTTGTTTTTTATTACTAATCTGATCATTATTCCACTACTGAGCCTCATCATGATTCTGGGAGTTTTGGTGATGCTTTTGGCGGCGTTCAACATTATTCCCGTATTCTTGTCACAACTGCTGGAATGGAGCATTTATTATTTAAATAAAATCATCAATGCAATTGCCTCTTTGGAACAATTCATTATTCAGGACATTCCACTTCATTTTTATTTGTTGTTCAGCGGTTACTTACTATTGTTTGCTTTAATCATATGGTTCAAAAAACCAAGCTTTAATAGATTGGCTGTGATTTTAATATCCATCATTATTTTACAATTATCTTATTTTAAAATACAGTATAAAATTCTAAACGAAGAGGAATTAATAGTTTTCAACAGTACAAAAAACACCTTGATTACAGAAAGAAAAGGAGAAAATATTATTGTTTATGCCAACGACAGCATTTTGAAAACCGCTCAAAAAAACAGTTTTTTAAAATCCTATCGCATTGGAAACTTAAGCACTTTACAACAGAAAAAACGACTTCAAAATTTCATATTCATTAATGGGAAGAACATTTTTGTTTTAGACAGCTCGGGAATTTATCCTAAAAATATCAAGCCGGATATTATCGTATTGACACAATCTGCTAAAATAAACGCTGATCGTTTGTTCAAAATAATGAAACCCAAATTAGTTATCGCTGATGGATCCAACTTTAAAAACATACAAAAACTATGGAAAGCCAGTTGTGAAAAACAGAAAATCCCTTTTCACGCAACTGGTGAAAAGGGATTTTATAAATTGAATTAAGAATTTTTATTTTTTCAGAAAACCATTTGCTACAGCTAACCAAGCTGAAGGTCCACCGGCAACATAACCTGTACTTCCTATACCTTCAAAATTGACTTTACCTTCTTTTGTAGTAGCATTTGCCAATATGATTGTTGGAAAACCTTGAATTCCAAAAGCCATTTGCAATTCATTATTCTGTTTTTTAATTTCCTCCGTCTGTGGCGCTTTCCTTGGATAATCCAATTCTACTAAAACCACATTCTCCTTGGCCCAAGCCGCAAATTCTGGAGTTTTCAAAACTTCTTTTTGCAAACGGATACACCATCCGCACCAATCGCTTCCCGTGAAAAACAGTAATAGTGGTTTCTTGGTTTCAGTGGAAATTGCCATTGCCTTAGTGACATTGGTTTCCCAAACTAATTCTTGTGCTTCGGCGGCAAATGAGCCAGCAAACAATAACAAAGCAACTATGATTTTCTTCATATTTATAATTTTATTGATTCAAAATCAAAAATGATGCCTAAAATTTATCGAACACCGTGCATCAATTTTTTAATAACCGGAGTCATCGCAACAGAGAATAAAGCAACAACAATGGAAATAATTGTTAACATCCAAAAGAAGTAACTCAATCCGTGTTCATTGGCAATTTTATCAATATTTTCTCCAAACATACCTGCACCTTTCATCCCGATTGCAACCGCTAAGTACCAAACACCAAACATGAACGCAATCATACGAGCCGGAACTAATTTACTCACGTAAGACAATCCAACCGGAGAGATACACAATTCAGCCATAGTATGGAAAAGATACACTAGAATCAACCAAATCATACTTACTGAAGCGGTTTTTGCACCTGCTTCGATTCCGCTTGCGCCAAAAGCTACACAAGCCATTCCAAGCGCTAATAATCCCATTCCGATTCCGTATTTCAAGTTTGCAGAAGGATTGTATTTACTTTCCCACCATTTAGAAAATAACGGCGCTAATGAAATAATAAACAAAGAGTTTAAGGTCGAGAACCAAGTTGCAGGAACTTCTGTTAATGCCGTAGTAACTTTGTCAATTTTTAAAGCTTGTAAAGTTGAATCTGACAATGATAAATATCCAGCAGTATAATAATCTTTTGTTAACATCCAGATAGCTATTGCCCAGATAATAATAAAACTTACGCTTAAAATAATATTTGCAAGCGCATAGAATTTAAAGGTCTGTTTGAATAATAAAATCAATACCCAAGTGATAATTACTAAAGGCAAAATAGTAATCAATGAATTCATCACTAAAAACACCACACTCCAATTACCGGTTAAAACACGATCCGTATAATCACTGGCAAAAATGGTTAAACTGTTTGGCGATTGTTCAAAAATTGCCCAAAAGAAAATAGTCAAAAATGCGAAAAATGTAACCGCAATTAATTTCTCCTTGGTGATTTTTGAATATTGAGTAAATCTGTAAACCAATAAGATAATGAATACAACTAATGCAGAAACAATAGCTATAGAGTTCCCATTAGGTCCTAAGAATGAAAAAATATTCACTTTACCTCCTGAAATTTTAGAAGCTGGATCGTTCAATAACCACAATAATGCTAAAATTGAAGAGAAACCTATTGCTGCTAATTGTATTGGAGAAAAAGGATTTCTTTTATCGGTATCCAAAGCTTCAGCTTTTGCTTTGCTTTCTTTATTTGGCTTCAAACCAATATCTCCAAAGATATTTTGAGACAACCAAAACTGTAACATTCCAAAGAACATGAAGATTCCGGCTAAACCAAATCCGTATGTCCAACCTACTTTTTCACCTAAATAACCACAAAGCAAAATCCCGAAGAATGCGCCGGCATTTACACCCATGTAAAACAAAGTATACGCACCATCTTTCTTTTCAGGACGGTCTTTATACATTTCAGATACGATTGAAGTCATGTTTGGTTTAAAGAAACCATTTCCAAAAACCAACAATACTAATCCTAAATAAATAGAAAATTCTGTTTCGACAGCCATAGAAGCGTGTCCTAAAGTCATTAAAGTGGCTCCAACAACGACAGCCCATCTAAAACCAATTACTTTATCAGCGAAATAACCACCCAACATAGTCGATAAATAAACCAAACCTACATAGGATCCAAATAATGCAGAAGCATTTTCACGAGTCCATTCCCAACCACCATCTGTAAATGAAGCGGTTAAAAATAATATCAATAAAGAACGCATTCCGTAGAATGAGAAACGCTCCCACATCTCTGTGAAAAACAAAACGAATAATCCCGCAGGGTGCCCTAAAACGGTACTTTTAAAAAATTGATCTGTAGTATTTTGACTCATATTATTAATTGTTTAATTCTTTATCTACTCCGTGCATTAATTTTTTTATTATTGGCGAAAGTACTAATAGTAGTAATCCAAAACCAAGTCCTGTGTAAAATAAATATTCAAAAAGCACTAAATAACTTTGTTTTGCTAAATTCAAATCAGGCGCTGTACCATTTGAAGTATCTACAGAAGCGATATTCGCTAAAATAGACGCTATAAATTCGGAGCTGGCTGTTGCCAAAAACCAAACGCCCATCATGAAACCAACTATTTTTGCCGGTGATAATTTAGTTACCGCAGAAAGTCCTACCGGCGACAAACTCAATTCCCCACAAGTGTGTAAAAAATAAGCTAATATCAACCAAATCGCTGCTACTTTTCCTGCGCCAGAAAGATTGATACCCATAACTAATGCTCCAAAACCTAAACCAACGAAAGCTAATGCAAAAGCAAATTTCACGGCTGTATTCGGATTGTATTTCCCTAATTTTGGCCATATCCAAGCAAAAACGGGTGCTAACAATATTATAAATAAGGCATTAAAACTTAAGAATTGACCAGCAGAGACTTCATAACCAAATATAGTTCGGTCTAAAATCCGGTCAGCAAATAAATTCATGGAGGTATACGCTTGCTCAAACAATGCCCAGAAGACAATCGTAAATACAATCAGAATAGTCAAAGCGATCAATTGGTGACGAGCTTTACCATCGAGTTGCGTTGCTGCGTAATAAACGATATAGATAAAAGAAATTCCACCTGCAATTTTCAAAGCCCATGAAACTGCATCGTGATTTTGGACCATTTGCCAAAACAATAAAGTTGACAAAACACTTCCAATATAAATCAACCACTCATTTTTAAGTCCAAATGATTTGTTTTCCAGGAAAGATGGGTTGTTTGACTCTCCTTTTCCCATCAATAATTTTCTTCCGGAAATAAAGGTCAATAATCCAAAAAACATTCCGACTCCAGCCGCACCAAAACCATAGCTCCAACCGTATTTTTCGCCTAGCCAAACACAAATTAGTGTAGCCATAAAAGAACCTAAATTAATTCCCATGTAAAACAAGGTAAATCCAGAATCTCTCCTTTTGTCACCTTTTTCATATAGTTCTCCCACTAATGACGAGATATTGGCTTTTAGAAAACCAACACCAACAATAATTAATGATAATGAAAAGTAAAATATTTGCAATGCGGTTTCATCCCGCGTAATTTCACCAGTTATGGATTGCGTTGCGGCATTTCCTTCATACGCCATTCCTATATGACCTAACACTAACATAATCCCACCAAAAACGATGGCTTTTCTAAATCCCAAATACTTATCGGCTATAAAACCACCTAAAACTGGAACGGCGTATACCAAAGCAGCATAACTTCCGATCAGTAAATTCCCAGAAGAATCCGAAAACAAATGGTACTTTGTTAAATAAAAAATCAACAAAGCTTTCATTCCATAAAAGGAGAAGCGTTCCCACATTTCGGTAAAAAACAATATAAAAAGCGCCTTTGGATGTCCAAAAAATTCTTCCTTATTCAATGCGTCGTTTGTCATAAAGCGCTGTTATAAATTTTCTTTAATAAAATTAGTCATTTTTGTGTACAACTGAACTCTGGTTTTTCCACCGTAAATCCCGTGATTATTGTCTGGATAAATTTGGGAATCAAATTGTTTGTTAGCTTGAATTAAAGCTTCCATCATTTGCATGGAGTTTTGAACATGCACATTATCATCTCCCGAACCGTGAATCAAAAGAAATTTTCCTTTCAATTTATCCACATGGTTTATTGGTGAATTATCATCGTATCCACTCGCATTCTCTTGCGGTGTCGTCATGTAACGCTCCGTATACACACTATCATAAAAACGCCAATTCGTCACCGGAGCTACAGCAATTGCCATTTTGAAAACATCATTCCCTTTCATAATACAATTAGAAGCCATAAAACCACCATAAGACCAGCCAAATATACCAATTCTAGCTTTATCAACAAATGCGTAATTTCCTATTACTTTGGCAGCATCTATTTGGTCTTCCACTTCGTATTTTCCTAATTGCAATTGAGTCACTTTTTTGAAATCAGCACCTTTAAAACCAGTTCCGCGTCCGTCAACACAAGCCACAATATAACCTTGTTGTGACAACATCATAAACCAATAATCATCAGTACTATTCCACTCATTGTTTACTTGTTGGGAACCCGGACCAGAATATTGGTACATGAAAACAGGATATTTTTTAGCCGGATCAAAATCTTTCGGTTTAATCATCCAAGCATTTAGTTCATTCCCTTTTGCTGTTTTCAAAACAAAAAACTCTTTTGCCGGTAAATCATAGCTTTTTAACTTTGCAGCCAAAGATTCATTATTTTCTATAACCTGAACTTGTTTGCCAAATTTAGCATCGTTCAACGTGTAAGTTGTAGGTTGAGCCGCGCTAGAAAACGTATTAATGTAGTATTGAAAATTTGGGCTGAAAGTCGCCGCATTCGTTCCTGTAAATTGAGACAAACGAACTTTATTTTTTCCATCAAGACTTATTTTGTAAACGTCTCTGTTGATGGATCCATTCTCCACCGACTGATAGAAAACCGTGTTTGTCTTCTCGTCTAAACCATAATAATTAGTCACTTCCCATTTTCCTTTGGTCACTTGATTTTTCAATTTTCCGTTTTTGTCATATAAATAAATATGATTGAAACCGTCTTTTTCGCTGGTCCAAATAAAACTGTTGTCTTTCAAAAAAGTCAAATTGTCTGTCACATCAACATACGCTTTATCTTTTTCGTTCAAAACTACTTTTGCAGCTCCTGAATTTCCATCGATAAATAACAAATCTAAATTGTTTTGGTGGCGATTCAATACCTGCGCAGATAATATATTGGCGTCATTTGTCCATTTCATTCTGGCAATATAAAAATCGTTATAATTACCAAGATTTATATTTTTTACCGCATTCGAATTAACATCATAAATATGTAAAGAAACCAACGCATTTTTCTCACCGGCTTTTGGATATTTAAAGGTTTGCATCGTTGGATACAAGTCTTTTCCAAACATGGACATCGAAAATTCCGGCACCTGACTTTCGTCAAAGCGGATGTAGGCAACTTTTTTGCTGTCAGCACTCCAATCGAAAGCTTTCACAAAAGCAAATTCTTCTTCGTAAACCCAATCCGTAATACCGTTGATAATGCTGTTTTTTTGTCCGTCTGTAGTAATTGGAGTCGATTTATCAGTAGCTAAATCATATACATACAGATTATTTTCTTTGGCATAAGCAATCCTATTTCCATCAGGTGAAAAAGTAGGCTCTTGGACCTGAAAATCAAATAACTTTTTTATTTTTTTACCAGCAATATCGTATAAATAATAATCAGCAGTAAACGAGTGGCGGAAGATTTGATTGGTATTGCAAGCCAATAGAATCATTTTTTCTGAAGCGTCAAAAGTATAACTATCAATCCCGCCAGACAATTCTCTGTGCGCTTTTGTATCTATTAATGTAGACACTTTCTTCAAAGTTGCAAAATCATATAAATCAATCTGCATGCTTCTGGACTGTCTGTCCGCATTCAAAACCGTGTACTGGTTTGTGTTTTTCAACGACTGCAATTCATCCATTCCCTGAGCACGAAATGTACCGTTATAAAGTTCATCAATTGTGATTTTTTGTTGACCAACAACCGTAAAACACAAGAATAAAAATAACGCTATAATTTTTTTCGAATACATAGTATTTATTTAAAGATAAAAACCGTCAATTTTAGTGAAAAAATTACAATTATCGGTCATTTTATATGTTAAATGTAAAAAGCAATATAAAAAATAACCGTTCACTGAATATAATTTGATTGTAAATAAAACGGCTAAAACCGTATATTTGCAACTAATTACACCATAATCAATTGAGAATGAACAAGGCTATTAGCGGATTTTCTAAATTATCCAAAGAAGAAAAAATTAAATGGATTGCCAATCAATATTTTTCAACACCTACAGAAGCCATCGCCTTGTTGAAAAACTATTGGAATTCTGATGAAAAAATACAGAAATTACACGATGAATTCATCGAAAATACGATAACCAATTTCTACATTCCACTGGGAGTTGCCCCTAATTTCCTGATTAATGGAAAATACAGCACCATTCCGATGGCTATTGAAGAAAGCTCTGTGGTTGCCGCTGCCGCAAAAGCCGCTAAATTTTGGTCCACGCGAGGCGGATTTAAAGCAACCGTAATCAATACCGAAAAAATTGGTCAGGTTCATTTTATCTATAAAGGTGATGTTTCAAAATTGAACTTGTTTTTTGCCCAAAACAAAAGCAAATTCTTTTCAGAAACCGAGTCGATTACCACAAATATGCAAAAACGCGGTGGAGGAATTTTAGACATTGTTCTAAAAGACAAAACCGATTTATTACCAAATTATTTTCAGCTTCATGCCACTTTTGAAACTAAAGATAGCATGGGAGCAAATTTCATCAATTCGTGTTTGGAACAATTTTCCAAAACATTAAAAGAAGAAGCGCATAATTATGCTTTATTTACAGAAACGGAGAAAGAGATTGAAGTCGTAATGAGCATTCTTTCGAATTATGTTCCAAATTGCATCGTAAGAGCCGAAGTTTCTTGTCCAATTGAAGAATTAGAAGAGAAACACATTCTAAACCCTAAAGAATTTGCCGAGAAATTTGTGCAAGCCGTTCAAATCGCCGAAGTCGAGCCGTATCGTGCCGTAACACACAATAAAGGAATCATGAACGGAGTGGATGCTGTAGTTTTGGCAACAGGAAATGATTTCCGCGCCGTTGAAGCCGGAATTCACGCCTACGCTTCCCGAAACGGAAAGTATTCCAGTCTTTCCCATGCTAAAATCGAAAATGGTATTTTTACTTTTTGGTTGGAAATTCCTTTAGCACTAGGAACTGTTGGAGGTTTGACTTCCTTACATCCGTTAGTAAAATTGTCCTTGGAAATGTTAGAAAAACCATCAGCCAAGGAATTAATGCAGTTTGTAGCCGTAGCGGGTTTAGCACAAAACTTTGCCGCTTTACGTTCCTTGACTACAACCGGAATTCAAGAAGGACACATGAAAATGCATTTGAATAACATCATCAACCAGTTTGAAGCCACCGATGACGAACGTATTTTAATCCAGAAATATTTCAAAAAAAATACCGTATCGCATAGCGCTGTGGTTACATATATTGAAAGTTTAAGAAAATAATATAGATTTCCGACAGCCCTATCAGGGTTTTGAACCCTGATAGGGATTAAAATAAGACAATGAAAAAAACATTCTACAGTAACGGAAAACTTTTAATCACAGGAGAATATCTAGTTCTTGATGGTGCCAAAGCCTTTGCATTACCCACAAAAATGGGACAAAATCTTATTATTGAAGAAGGAAGTAATAAAGAAATCATCTGGAAGAGTTATGATGCGGATGGAAGCATTTGGTTTGAAGACACTCTTTTATTCTCTGATATTTCTAAAAAGGTTAATCCTGAAAACGAATCGGTCAAGGCTACACTTATGACCATTTTACACGAAGCTTTTAAACTAAATCCTGACTTTATTTTAAATTCAAATGGATACACAATTACAACAGAATTAGGATTTCCAAAAAGCTGGGGTCTGGGAACTTCATCGACTTTGATAAACAACATTGCCCAATGGTTGCAAATTGATGCTTTCACATTGCTTAAAAACAGTTTTGGAGGTAGTGGTTATGATATTGCATGCGCGCAAAACGACAATCCAATTGTATATAAATTGGAACAAGGAAATCCTACAGTTGAAAAAGTATCTTTTAGTCCGGATTTTACTAAAAACCTTTACTTTGTATATCTGAATAAAAAGCAAAGCAGTAAAAGCGCAATAGCTGCTTACAACATGAATAAAAAGAATAATCTGCCGAGAACAATCGCTTTAAATGACGTGATAACTTCTGAAGTTTTGAATACTACTACAATTCAATCTTTTGCTTCAGCAATACAAAAACACGAGGTGCAAATGAGCATTATTCTGGAAACACAAACGATAAAAGAATCTTTGTTTCCTGATTTTAATGGTGTGATAAAAAGTCTGGGAGCTTGGGGAGGTGATTTTGTTATGGCAATTGCAACTGAAAATCCGAGCCATTATTTTATCTCAAAAGGATATCAAACTATAATTCCTTATGACGAAATGATTTTATCTTAGTTTTTATAATTACATCCATTCAATAAAAACCTATTAAAAGCAAAATCCCGATACATTCAGCATGTATCGGGATTTTTATTTTGATTAATTACTTTTTAACTAGTAATTAAAATCTTGTCTGTTATCTTCAATTTTAGCATTAGCTTTCAATGCAGGAAGTACTCTATTTGCATCTGAAGCGCTTTGTGCTTTCAATTTAGTGACATAAGCAGCGTGGCTTTTTAAAACTGGTGCTTTAACTGTACTTATGTTTTTCACTACATAAACTCCAGTATTTCCTTCAATTGGAGCAGACATTTTATTTGCTGTTAAAGCAAATGCATTACCCACTACTTTTGGCTCTGGACCAACATTTGGCAACATTGCATTTTCCATAGTAAGACCAGTTGCTTGTTGCACCGTTCCACCTACTGCTTTCGCAATTGCTTCAAGTGAAGAACCATTCATTTTAGCTTTGATCAGTTCTGCTTTTTTCTTGTTTTTTAGTATTTGTTCTACATAAGGTCTCGCTACTGAAACGGCAACTAAACCTGATTTATCAATACTTTTCAACTTTGCAATAACGTGTCCAACATTAGCCACTTCAAATCTTTTTACAGATCCTTCTTTAACTCCGTCTTCAAATGCCCATCTCACGATAGTTCTCTGATTTCCTAGTGTTCCAAAGTTCTCATCCATTCCTTTTACAGAAACAGCTGGAGCAACTTTAAGTCCCATTTCTTTTGCAACTTTATTAAAATCTTTATCAGCAGCATCCATTTCAAATTTGGTTGCTTGTGTAAATATTCTATCAGAAGTAACTTCTGAAGCTTCTATCTTTTGAGCTACAGTAGCTAAACGAATTCCGTCTTGTTTGTCGGTAATTTTAATAATATGAAAACCAAAATCAGTTTGAACTAAACCAACTTTACCAATACCGTTATTAAAAACAAAATCATTGAAAGGTTTCACCATTTGGTTTGGACCAAAATAACCTAAATCACCCCCTTGTTGTGCTGATGAATCATCAGAATTAGTGAATGCCAACATCAAGAAACTATCTGGACTAGCATTTACTTGCGCCAAAATACTTTCTGCTTTTGCTTTCGCTTGTTCTTTTGTTCTTTTTTCTTTTTGGTTAGGAACTTGTGATCCTTCGTAACCAATTAAAATATGACTTGCTTTTGCATTAACTCCTGATTTCATTCCCATAGATTTTGAAATACAGTAATAGTTACCAAACATGTATGGACCATAAACTGCACCTGGGGCAAGATTAAATAATTTATCAGCATCTATAGCCGGTAAATCTTTTTTAGCAATGTAAGTTGAATCGTAAGGAACATCTGAATTTGAATTTACAAACTCAATTGTATTGGTCGTTGTTCTAAATCCAGGTAGAGTATCATTCTTTCCAGTCGCTTGGTTGTACACCACACTTCCGGTCAACAATGAATTTATTTTTGATTTCACTTCAGCTTCATCCGCAGGAGATGCTTTGTCTTCAATCAAAACATATTCGACTTCACGAGATTCGTCCGCTTTGTATTTTTTCTCATTTTTCTTCATGAAATCAACAATCTCCGAATCAGAGATTTTTACTTCACTGTCTTTAATTGTAGAATATAAACCGGCAACATAAGCAAAGTTTACTTTATTAGCTTCCATTTCATATTTCAACTTCCCTTCGCTTTCAGTTGTAAAAACTGCCGCTTTAATCATTGTATTGTACATTTGATATTTAGCGTTTAAGTCAGCGTCTTTTTCTCTGTCTTTCAAAAACTGAGCTTGTGCAGGATTAGCTTTGAAATACTCTTTGAATTTAGCAACATCAAAAACACCGGCAGCATTTAAAAACAATGGATTTCCACCAATATTTTGATCCGCTTTCAACACTTCCAATAAATGCTTTTCACCAACTCTCAATCCTAATTTTTCAAATTCAGAAGTTAGCAAAGCAACAGAAACTTCTTGCTCCCAAACTCTGTTAGCTGCTTCAGTTGAAGTTATGCCTTGACCACTTTTTTCAACATTACTAACTTTAACTCTAAAATCTTCGAATGAAATATCTTTTCCATCGATGCTTCCTACATCTTTTGATGTACTGTTGAAACCACCACTGTTGAATATATCACCTATGATAAATGCTAATAAACAAAACCCGATAACGAGTATCAGAAGAAGTGAACGTTGTCTAATTTTTTGTAAAACTGCCATTTTATTGTTGTTAATTTTTATATTCAGTTTGCGAAAATACAATTATCTAATTAATAATTATACTAGTAGCGTTTTATTTTGCAAGAATTTTTATTTTCATAATAAAAATCACTCTTGCACGGTCATTTTTACTAATTCTATTTTCTTATTTGTAGCTTCTTCAACAACAAAACGATAGATTCCAATGGTGATTATCTCCCCTTTTTGCGGAATTTCTTTCGTAAAATCAACAATAAAACCGCCAAGTGTTCCGTAAGAATCACTCTCTGGAATTTGAAGCTTATAGGTTTGATTTAAATATTCCACATCAAAGCGAGCTGAGAATACAAAAACACCTTCGCCCAACTCTTTTTCTATCAATTCCTCATCTGAATCGTGCTCATCCTCAATCTCTCCAAAAAGCTCTTCCACAATGTCCTCAATAGTAATAATACCTGACGTTCCACCATATTCATCTAATACAACGGCAACACTTTTTCGCTTTTTGGTAAGCAAACTCATAGCGTCTTTTATGAACATTGTTTCGGGGACAAACTCTACCAAAATAACAATTTCATTAATACTATTTGGTTTTTTAAACAAATCAAATGAATGAACGTATCCAATAATATCGTCGAGTGAATTTTGGTATACTACTATTTTAGAATAACCCGTTTTTATAAATAATTCTTTCAGTTCCACGATTGAATCAAACAAATCAACGGCTATTATTTCAGTGCGGGGCGTCATCACATCTCTGGCCTTAACACCTGAAAATTCCAATGCATTTTGAAACATTAATATTTCAGAATCTACTGTTTCGTTATCTTCCACGCTACTCATTTGTTCCGTAATATAATTCCCAAGTTCGATTTTACTAAAATAAAGCTGTACATTATCTCCTTCTGTTTTGAAGAATTTTTTCAAAATAAGATCGGAAACCCAAATAAAAAATGTAGAGATAAAATAGAAAAAAGTGTAAAAGAAATAGGCTGGAATCGCAAAGAATTTAAACAGCGAATTGGCGTAAATTTGAAAAAAAACTTTAGGGAAAAACTCGGCAGTAATCAATACTATTATCGTAGAGATGAGTGTTTGTAATATCAAATTCAACAAATCAGAAAATTGATATCCCAAAGCAAGAAACCATCTCATCACTAGTTCGCCCATAAAAAAACCATAAACCACCATCACTATATTGTTTCCAATGAGCATGGCAACAATAAATTTAGAGGGTTTTGCAGTGAGTTTAGTGAGAATTTTTGAAAGAAAATTATCTTGTTTTTTTTCAATCTCAAGATATATCTTATTAGAAGAGACAAAGGCTATCTCCATTCCTGAAAAAAAAGCACTTAGTATTAGACAGAATATGATAATACTAACTTCCATAAATTAGGATTTTTTATTTCGTTCTTCGGCTTTTTTAGCAAATTTTCTTCTGAAGAAAAACATAAAAATCGCCAATCCTGCAACCATAAAACTCAACCAAGGTGTGCCAGTAGGATCATTTAGTTTAGTAAAGCCATCATAAATAAAAAATGCTCCAAAAATAAGATAAACGTATTGTGTGTATTTTAAATAATTCATAATTATTATATTATTCGGCGGTTTCTACTTCGCCTGTTATTTTTTGCGAATTAATCACTTTAAAATCTTTACTAAAATCGATTCCTTGACCGTTCGAAACGCCTTTGGGATCTGAAAATTTAAATTTTCTTTCCGTAAAAAACCATTCATTTTTTTGATCAAAATACAACTGCTCTGTTTCAAGAGTTTGACCCTCTTGCGTAAAAATTTTTACTTTTCCCTGCAAATCAATAATGCTGGTGCCTTTGTAAGAAATAGCATAATTTGACTTAATAAATGTTTTCTTCGCTTTTTTATCAAATAAAGTAACATCTATCCCTTTTGGAAACTCCGTGAAAGGAAAATCAATATTCGAATAATCCAACATTTTCGAACTTATCAAAATAGCTGTAATACGACCTGAATCCGTGTATTTCAGATTAACAACATCCGCATCACTTGTAGGTATAAATTCTGAAAAATTTATCTTTTGTATTTCTTTAAAATTACTTTCGCACCCAAAAAACAGTGTCACAGCAAAAACTGTGACAACTGATTTAATATAATATTTTTGGACTAAAGTCATATGCTATAATCGACAAAGAAGTTTGGCAATACTTACCCAATTCTTGTTTTTAATTAAATTTTCGTTTTACGAACCATGTATCATTAAGTGAAAAACTGACACTCAAATTAGCATAATTTTCTTGCACCAGATTAGACTCTGTCGTCCCTTTTTTCCCTAATTCGAAACCAATATTTACATTCGAAAATGTTCCATTCAACGGCAATCCAAGTCCAAGAGTCAATCCCATATCATTAATAGATTGTGAATTCACCATTAACCCTGTTTTTTCATATCTCAAACCACCTCTGTAAACAATTCTTTTTGCGTAACTAGTAAATGAATTGTAATTTGGAATATAATAACCTCCCAAACTTACACTCCCATACCTACCGTAACCAACATTGTCTGCTATATTATAATAATTTTGTTGTCCTGAATTTTTTTGATACGCTATTTTTCCTCCAAAAACCCATTTTTTAGATTCTCCAATACCTGCAGAAACAGACAACCTGCTTGGCAACTTTACGTCTGTTTGATTTGTTTGTTCTCCAAGTGGATCTACAATTTGCAAATTAAAACTGGAATCATAAATCACCGTGGAAATATTTCTGGTGTTTTGAGATTTCAAATTACCTTGCAAAGTATAATTCACACTACTAAAGACGCTTAATTTTTTATTGATTTTAGTCTGATACATCATCCCAATATTAAAATTTACCCCAGACAAATCTGCTGAATTAAATTCACTGGTCCCTGCGGATACATTAGGAATAAATTCCAAACTATTCGTTTCAATTTTTCCAAAATTATAATTAACATCCGCACCAATGCTAAAGTTTGTTGCAATCTTATATCCAACTCCTAAAAAAGCTTTATTAAGACCCCCAGTACCATTAAATCTTCTACTATTGTCAGTATTGTCTCCAGATATAGATTCAATTTTATACCCAACAGATGAATATGGAATCAATCCAAAGCCCACTCCAAATTTACCTAAAGGCAAACCAACTGCTAAATAATCCAAGGTAGTTCTTGTTGCCTTTGCAGACTCAGAATCTGTTTTTAGATTTGTAGAATTATAAGTTCCTCCAATAGTGAATGACGTTAACTTTAAATTAGAATAGCTTGCCGGATTCTCTAAATTAATATGAATACTATCTTGCTCAACGGCTACTCCACCCATAGAACGACTCTCAACGGTTCCTCTGAACCTTATATCACCTATTCCATAAAAGGAGTACGGGGATGCAGTTCCTTCTTGAGCAAAAGATACTAATGACAAAAACAGACATGCAACTATTATAATTTTTTTAATCATTTTTAATTTTATATTGAAATGTTTGGTTCAAACTCTCTAAAAGAAAATTTGAATTGGCAAATATGGTATTTTTTAATCGTTTAGCCAAAAAATCTGTGTCCCCACCCGTTAAAATTATTATAAAATTTAAATACCGAGCCCTATATTCATTTATGAAACCATCAATTTCATAGACTAATCCATTTACTACACCGGAATGAATGGAATCTGAAGTTGAATTTCCAATTAAATTTTCTGGGTTTTCCAATGCTAACAAAGGCAATTTCGCAGTGTAATTGTGTAAGGATTCGTACCGTAATCGTAATCCTGGCGCTATTGCTCCGCCAAGATAATTATTATCTTGATCTATAAAATCGAATGTCACACAAGTTCCTGCATCAATAACCAGTCTGTTTTGATTCGGAAACTGCAATGTCGCTCCGGCAGCAAGTACCATTCTGTCAATTCCCAAAGTTTGTGGTGTGGCATATTTATTCTGGAACGGAAAAGGATCCGTATTCGAAATAAAATGAACATTTAAGATGTTCTCAAATGCTAGAAAAGATAGTTTTTCGACATCACCCACTGATGAAACCACTAAATCTGATACTTTTTTAAACTTTTTTAAAATAATTTCAATATTTTTTTGAAGTTCAATTTTGGTAAAAACAAAAATTTCCAAAAGTATAGCACCCTCAAATACAGCGCCTTTAATTCTGGTATTTCCCACATCGATAACTAAAATCATAATTTGTTTTTTGATGTTGCGAAGGTACGAATTGATTTTTTTTAAAAAATGTTTTGGATAAACTAAAAATCATCCTATATTTGCACCCGCAATAGCGAGGTACCTTAGCTCAGATGGTAGAGCAATGGACTGAAAATCCATGTGTCCCTGGTTCGATCCCTGGAGGTACCACAAAACCCGAATAGAAATATTCGGGTTTTTTGTTTTTATACCTTTCTCTAAAATATCCTTCATCTTCTTAAATAAAAATTCACACCAATACGAAAGAATGTTTCTATTTTTAAACGACTATTAAATTCCCACACTCGTTTAGCGAAATCAAAAAAATACAGCTTAACTCTCCATATATGTTGAAAATTATTCCATCAGACAACGATTGGTTTTAAAAATCAAACTCTTTCACAAAGCAATTTAATTTACTAAAAATGCACCAATAATTCAACAAAAATAAAGGGTTCGTATTTTTTTTCTAATTTTTTTGCGAAATTCAAATAACAATAGTTGCTAATTTATTATATTTATGCAAAATTTATATATATGGAGATTTTAACCTGCCCGAAATGCCAAGGTAACCAAATCACAAAAAGCGGCATAATCAACAGTAAACAAAGGTACTTATGTAAAAAATGTAATTATTTTTTTACAGTCAATAAAATCGGGAAAAAGATAGATGATTATTATGTTACCAAGGCATTACAGCTCTACCTTGAAGGCTTAAGCTTTCGTGAAATAGAGCGAATTATAGGTGTTTCCCATGTCACTGTAAGCAACTGGGTCAAAGCCTTTAATATAAAAAAACCATCGCATGCCAATTACCATCCTACTTATAAGATTTTAAGCCATTTAGAACTTATTGAATACCTCAAAAACAAAGAACTTCTTTCCGGAGCAGGAATGATTATAACAGAGCTTGGAGACAAATTTATGCTCATAAAATGGGAAAGATTCAAAGATTAGCTATATACTTTACACATAAATATATCTAAATTTTTTTTTAGAATAAAATAATAGAATTTGGCACTTTATTAACCAACCATTTAATAACCAAAATTTTATTTATGAAAAAAATATTTTTTATAGCGGCAGTACTCTTACTATCACTAAAAAGTTTTTCACAAGGCTCCACTGATTACGGCAGCGGAATGAAATTCAATTTGAACGAAGATGGTTCAAAATACATGCGATTTATTGCATGGAACCAAATATGGTTTCGTTCCAGCCAAATGAACCCTGGAACAATGATTGGAAATGAAGCGGCAACAACCGGAACCGACATTGGAAACAGACGTTTGCGTTTTCTGACCTACTCTCAATTATCTAAAAGATACATGATTGTAACGCACTTTGGAATCAACAATCAAACCTTTACTAATGGTGGTGCAGCGGGAACTTCTGGAACTGGCGGATACGGTGCCGGAAAAAAACCAGGTTTGTTTTTTCACGATGCTTGGAACGAATACGCATTAGTTTTACCTGAAAAAGACAAAAAATTCAGCCTATCGCTTGGTGGAGGACTGCATTATTACATGGGATTATCGAGAGCAACAATGGCTTCTACACTGAACTTTTTAACAATTGACGCTCCTATCTTCAACTGGCCTTTAATAGAAAATTCAGATCAGTTTGCCAGACAAATGGGTCTATTTGCTAAAGGAAAATATGGTAAATTAGAATACCGTTTGAGTTACAACAAACCTTACGCCACAAACTTAGTTCCCACTGACGCAACTGTAGCAGATAACGCAGTAGCAGTTGACAACAGCGGAAATACGAAATGGTCAAAAGCCGGTTATTTCGAATATCAATTTTTAGATCAGGAAGCTAATTTATTGCCTTACAAAGTAGGAAGCTATTTAGGAACTAAAAAAGTATTCAATATTGGCGCTGGTTTTTATACGGCACCTGACGCAACCAAATCTTCGGTTAACAGTACTATCAGCAAACACAACATCAATCTTTTTGCAGCAGATGTTTTTCTTGATTTACCTATTGGAAAAAAAGAAAACAAAATGGCTGTAACCGGATACAGTGTTTTCTACGATTATGATTTCGGTCCAAATTATTTGCGTAACGTAGCCATTATGAATATTGGATCCGTTGACCCAAACTTTACAGGAAGCAGAGCTTTGGCGGGACCTGGAAATGCACAAGCTACTATTGGATCAGGAAATATCTGGTACACACAAGCGGGAATTTTATTACCAAGCAAAGTAGACAAACCTAAAGTACGCGTACAGCCTTTTGGAGCTTTTACTTACAAAAGCTTTGACGCTTTAGATAAGTCAAGTACTCAATTTGATCTTGGAACCAACTTTTTCTTGGATGGACAACATGCTAAAATAACCGCGCAATATTCAACAAGACCCGTTTACACGACTCCATCTAACATCTCAGGATCAAAAGGGGAATTCGTAGTACAACTTCAAATCTATCTATAATCTAATTTTAAAAAATATAATTTATGAGTACTAAATCAACAAAAGGAATTTGGAAAGTCATTTCCGCATCCTCAATGGGTACAATGATCGAATGGTATGATTTCTATATCTTTGGAAGTTTAGCCGTTGTAATTTCAACAAAATTTTTTCCTTCAGATAATCCTACAGCAGCCTTCTTGTCGACTTTGGCAACATTCGCAGCCGGATTCGTAGTTCGTCCTTTCGGAGCCCTTTTCTTTGGAAGATTAGGCGATTTAATTGGAAGAAAATACACGTTCATGGTGACGTTGTTATTAATGGGTGGTGCAACCTTCCTGATTGGATGTATCCCGAGTTATGAAACTATTGGATTCATGGCGCCTTTATTAGTATTAATTCTTCGTTTACTTCAAGGTCTTGCTTTGGGTGGCGAATATGGCGGAGCTGCAACGTATGTGGCAGAGCACGCTCCCGTCGGACAAAGAGGATATTGGACTTCTTGGATTCAAACTACTGCAACGGTGGGTTTATTCATCTCTTTGATGGTAATTTTAGCCACGAGAAACATCCTTACACCAGAGCAATTTGACGAATGGGGATGGAGAGTTCCGTTCTGGGTTTCTATCGTAATGGTAGGGGTTTCGTATTTGATTCGTAAAAACATGGATGAATCTCCTGTTTTTGCTAAAGCAAAAAGCGAAGGAAAAACAAGTACCAATCCTTTAAAGGAAAGTTTTGGAAACCGTTACAACTTGAAATTTGTATTATTGGCTTTATTTGGAGCAACCATGGGACAAGGAGTTGTATGGTATACCGGTCAATTTTACGCGATGAGTTTCTTAAAAACGGTAATGTCTATCGACTCCTCTCAAGTAGACACACTACTAGGAATTGCATTAATTCTTGGAACACCATTCTTCATCTTTTTTGGTTGGTTGAGTGATAAAGTAGGTAGAAAATACATTATGATGGGTGGAATGTTATTGGCTATTTTATTATACAGACCAATTTACAAACAAATGTACGAAACCACATCGGTGAAAAACAAAACCGAAATGGTCGAAAAAACTACGGTACTTGCTGAATTGAAAGAAAATAAAAAGCAAACCATGGATTCTATCTATACGACCAACAAAGAGTATGTGGATGGAACTACTTTTCAAGAAATAAAAACCGTACATTTAGAAAACGGAGCAGTAATAGTGGTGGATGGTAAACCAAAAGTGGACACCAAAACCACTATTAAAATTAACTCTAGTGACAATTGGGCTTTGATATTTCTAGTATTTGTACAAGTGATATTTGTAACGATGGTTTACGGACCTATCGCAGCGTTCTTAGTTGAAATGTTCCCGGTAAAAATTAGATATACCTCGATGTCATTGCCATACCACGTAGGAAATGGAATTTTTGGAGGGCTACTTCCAGCTATTTCAACCTATTTTGTAACCAATGCAAAAGACTTAGGCCATCCGGAATTTTACCTTGAAGGACTTTGGTATCCAATTGTTATTGCTGCAGTCAGTTTTGTAGTTGGAATGGTTTACATTAAAAATAAAGATAAAAACGCTCACGTATAAAAAACACAGCTATGAATCAGATAAAAAGAGTTTTAGGATTAGTTTGGATTGCTTGTGCTGCTGCTGCAGCGTATTTCTGCATCTTCACTTTTGGATTACCAAAATTTATGTCAGGAAAACAAGAGGATCTAGTATTCGGGATTATCATCCTTTTCATACTTACACCATTAATCGTTTTAGGATTAGGAACTTTTGGTTACTATGCCTTAATGGGAGATTATGACGAAAAAAAATAATTAAATTTCCAATAGACAGTCTCTGCATGAACTTGCAGAGATTGTTTATTTTTACTTTAAAAGCACAGGTTTGAATACCGAATCTTTAAAAAACAAAAGCACATTCCGCTGCAAAGCAAACTGCATCTTCTTATGAAAAAGAGACATGAACAAAAGTTGGTTATTCTTTCAATGCTAATGCTATTAGCTTTGAACGTGCCACTCTTGTTGTTATTTGACAGTTCGCAACCACTTTTTGGATTCCCAATTATCTACATTTATATCTTCTCGGCATGGCTGTTTTCAATTGCCATATCGTACCTAATCATAAAAAGATATTATGAATAGCATTGGACTCTTGTTAATATTAGTGCTTTATTTGTCGATTCTTTTTTACATTGCCTATTGGTCCGAAAAAAGAAGCCATTCTAAATGGACAAATAATCCCTATATCTATTCCTTTTCACTAGCCGTATATTGTACCGCCTGGACCTATTACGGAAGTATTGGTGTTGCTGCAGAATCCGGTTTGAGTTATTTACCCATTTATTTAGGACCCATATTAATTATCCCAACGTGGATGATTATTCTCAAGAAAATTATCCGAATTTCGAGAGTAAATAAAATTTCCAGTATTGCAGATTTTATTTCTTTACGATACGGAAACAGTAGATTTCTGGGAGCTTTAGTAACTACGATTTGCATTGTTGGTATTTTACCCTATATATCTTTACAATTAAAATCAATTTCAGACACTTTTCATATTGTCACCAAAACGCAGGCAAGTTCTAATATTTTCACTGACACCACAACCTATGTTTGCATAGCGTTGGCTTTATTTGCTTCCTATTATGGTACCAAATATGTAGATGCTTCCGAGAAAAGACGCGGAATCGTAACCGCAGTGGCCATGGAATCTATCCTGAAGTTAGTTTTCTTTTTGATTGTGGGGATTTATGTTACCTATTTTGTTTTTGACGGTTTTGATGATATTTATCAAAAAGCGGCTGTCCTTAAAGATTTCGACAAAAAAAATACAATTGGTGGTATCACAAACGGAATCAACTGGTTCTTCCTTTGTATTCTATCGATGTTTGCTATTTTCCTTTTACCAAGACAATTTCAAACTGCGATTGTAGAGAACAATAAAGAAACTCACATTAGAACAGCGATTTGGCTTTTCCCGTTGTACCTGCTACTTTTCAACCTTTTTGTTTTTCCAATTGCTTGGGGCGGCAATATTCTTTTTGAAGGAAAAGGGCATAATTCAGATACGTATTCCTTATTGATCCCACAGTTTTTTGACAATAATGTATTGACAGTAATGGTTTTTCTGGGCGGATTTTCGGCAGCGATTTCAATGATTATTGTATCTTCAATTGCACTCGCCACGATGCTGAGCAACAACTTACTGATTCCGTATGGCTTCATTGGCTCACTAGAAAATTCTTCACAGAAAAAAAACAGTAAACGGATTGTAAACAGCCGAAAAATAGGAATTTTTTCGCTTATCATTTTGGCGTATGCCATCTATAGAATATTCATTTTGGACTATTCTTTGGTTTCCATCGGGTTGGTTTCCTTTGTCGTTATAGCACAACTGGCTCCTTCCTTTTTTGGTGCATTATTCTGGAAAAGAGGTTCTAAATATGGTGCGGTTACCGGAATTATTCTTGGGTTTTTAACCTGTTTTTATACGCTGCTAATTCCGTACGCTATTGGAATCACAAAATCAACCAGTCTATTTATTCAGGAAGGACCTTGGGGAATTGAATTGCTAAAGCCTTTTCAACTATTTGGATTGGATTATTTAGAACCCATTCCACATGCTGTTTTTTGGAGCTTATTAATTAATATTCTGAGTTATGCTGCGGTTTCTGTAAGTTTCAAAGGCAATTACAGAGAACGCAATTATGCCGAAATGTTTGTGGATATTGACAAATACATCACCAATCACGAAAACGCTTTTGTATGGAAAGGAACTGCGTATATTTCTGATATTCAAAAAGTGTTGCAACGATTTCTTGGCGAAGAAAGAACCAAGCGCGCTTTGACTATTTTTAATTTAAAATATAATATTGACAAAGACATTACCACTGCCGATGCCCGATTTATAAAATTTGCCGAGAATTTATTGACGGGACATATTGGTACGGCTTCCGCCAAAATATTAATATCGAGTGTGGTCAAAGAAGACAAAATTAGTTTACCCGAAGTATTGCGAATTTTGGAAGAATCCAAAGAAAACATCATCATCAACAAGAAGTTGACGGATACTTCAAATGAATTAAAAAAAATATCAGAACAACTCAAAAATGCGAATCAGGAATTAGTCAACAAAGACATTCAAAAAGATGAATTTCTAGACACCGTTACCCATGAATTGAGAACTCCGATAACCGCAATTCGTGCCGCAAGCGAAATCCTTCATGATGATGACGACATTCCCGAAGAGCTGAGAAAACAGTTTTTGCAAAACATCATTTCCGAGTCGGACCGATTGAATCGTCTGATTGATAAAATTCTGGATTTAGAAAAATTTGAAACTGGCAAACAAAAGATTTATTTGTCTAAAAACAACATCACAAGAACGATAAAAAACACGTTGGATTCCCTCCAACAATTAGTAAAAAATAAAAAAATAACTATTGAATTTAAGGATGCATCCAAAGAAATAAAAGCTTTTTATGATGAAGAAAGAATCGTTCAGGTCATCCATAATTTAGTTTCAAATGCCATAAAATTCTGTTCGGAAACAGACGGAAAAATAGTGATTTCCATTGCTGAAAATAAAGACAATATCGAAGTCAAAATACACAACAACGGCAAGGGAATTAAAAAAGAAGATTTTGAAGCCATTTTTGATAAATTCTATCAATCTCGAAACCAAAACGTAAAAAAACCCATAGGAAGTGGACTGGGTTTAGCCATTTGTAAACAAATAATAGAACATCATAAAGGTAAAATTTGGGCCGAAGATAATGTGGTTGAAGGAGCCACTCTCATCTTCACATTACCCAATTATAATACAGCAGAAAATAGTTAAAAAATGAAAAAGATTTTAATTGTAGATGACGAACCAAACATTGTAATGTCACTGGAATATACTTTCAAAAAGAACAATTTTGAAGTTTTCATAGCGCGCGACGGCCAGGAAGCACTGGATATTTTACAAAAACAACTTCCGGATGTCATAATTCTGGATGTCATGATGCCTATGGTGGATGGTTTTGCCACATTGGAACAAATAAAAAAAGACGAACGACTGCGGCATTGCAAGGTCATTTTCCTTTCAGCAAAAAACAAGGAAAAAGATATTGAAAAAGGACTTTCATTAGGTGCTAATTTATATGTTGTGAAGCCCTTTTCAGTTAAAAAATTAGTCGATCAAGTTCATGAATTAATTCAATAAGAAACAAATTCAACACAATGGAATACAAGGAAATTTATGAGGACAGCATTGCGCATCCAGAAAAATTCTGGGCAGAACAAGCTGATGCAATTGAGTGGTACAATAAACCGGAGACAATTTTATCGAAAGATGAAAATGGATATCCGCTTTGGTACAAAGATGGAGAATTGAACATTTGTTATCTGGCGTTAGACAAGCACATTCAGGATGGCTGTGGAGATCAGGTCGCTTTTATTTATGATTCGCCGGTGACACAAACCGTAAAAAAATACACTTTTTCGGAAGTAAAAACCGAAGTCGCAAAACTCGCGGGAGGCATGCAATCATTGGGATTAAAAAAAGGCGACACCGCCATAATTTACATGCCCATGATTCCTCAAACTGCTTTCGCGATGTTGGCTTGCGCGAGAATTGGCGTGATCCACTCGGTTGTTTTTGGGGGTTTTGCACCACATGAATTGGCTATCAGAATCGACGATTGCAAACCCAGAGCGATTATAACGGCATCATCCGGAATAGAGATTGACCGATTAATTGCTTACAAACCTTTGGTGGATGAAGCCATTGCACTTGCTTCACACCGACCGAAAAAAGTAATCGTTTTCAATAGAAAATTAGGCGCCAGAATTCCGTTTAAGAAATATGATGTAGATTACGATGCGTTGGTTTACGGCTCCGAAGAAACGTCTTGTGTTCCTGTTAATTCGAATCATCCGCTGTATATTTTGTACACATCCGGAACTACGGGAAAACCAAAAGGAATTGTTAGAGATACTGGTGGATATGCCGTAGCATTGAAATTTTCGATGAAATACATTTACAATGTAAAGGAAGACGAGACTTTTTGGGCGGCATCGGATATGGGTTGGGCAGTTGGGCACAGCTACATTCTTTACGGACCATTATTAAACCGAAATACAACAATAATTTTCGAAGGAAAACCGATAAAAACTCCGGATTCGAGTACGTTTTGGAGAATAATTTCAGAACATAAAGTAGGCACCATGTTTACCGCTCCAACCGCCATTAGAGCCATCAAAAAAGAAGATCCTGACGGAGAATTCATCAAACAATATGATTTAAGCCATCTTAAAAACCAATTTTTGGCGGGAGAACGTTGTGACAATGCTACGCTGGAATGGTACCAACAGCACATTCCTATTCCTGTAATTGACCATTGGTGGCAAACAGAATCGGGCTGGCCAATGATTGCTAATTCTCTTGGAATTGAAAAAATGCCGGTCAAATCCGGTTCTGCCACAAAAGCTGTTTGTGGGTATGACATTCGGATTTTTAATGAAAACGGCGACGAATTAAGCGCCAATGAAGAAGGTTTGGTGGTTGTAAAATTACCTTTACCTCCGGGAAATATGTTGGGTATTTGGGAAAACGAAGCACGTTTCAAAGCTGGATATTTCAGCAAATTTGACGGTTATTATTTGTCTGGCGATGGAGGCTATAAAGATGAAGACGGATATATTTTCATCACCGGAAGAACGGATGACGTGATAAATGTTGCGGGACATCGATTGTCAACAGCAGAAATGGAAGAAGTTGTTGCTTCCCACCATTCGGTGGCTGAATGTGCCGTTATTGGAATTCACGATGAGTTGAAAGGACAAATTCCTTTGGCTTTGGTGGTAACCAAATCAGGAGATGAAATCGAACATTATCAATTGGAACAAGAAATCATTAAACTGGTTCGTCAGCAAATTGGCGCAGTTGCCTCGCTGAGAAATGTAATTATTGTACAACGATTACCAAAAACACGCTCGGGGAAAATCCTCCGAAAACTGATGCGCAGCATTACTGATGGAGAGGAATTCCAAATTCCATCCACCATTGATGATGAAAACATTATCGAAGAAATCGTTACCACATTAAAAAAGTATAAAATAGGTGTTTATAATATTTAAAATTTACCAAAATCATGAGTTACTATAAAATTAATAATTTAGAAGAATACTTCAAACATTACAAAAAATCAGTTCGTGAACCCAAAAAATTCTGGGACAAAGTGGCGTCTGAAAATTTTACTTGGTACCAAGAATGGGATAAAGTAGTCGATTTTAATATGGCTGAGGCCGATATAAAATGGTTTACCAATGCAAAAGTAAACATTGTAAAAAACTGTATCGACAGGCATCTTGCTAAAAAAGGAGATAAAACAGCTATCATTTTTGAACCAAATGATCCCAATGAAGAAGCTTTGCATATTTCGTATAATGAATTGTACGAACGTGTTTGCAAAATGGCGAATGTCTTAAAAGAACAAGGCATACAAAAAGGAGATCGTGTTTGTATTTACTTGCCAATGATTCCTGAATTAGCGATTACCACTTTGGCCTGCGCCAGAATTGGAGCCATTCACTCGGTTGTTTTTGCAGGATTTTCAGCTTCGGCAGTTGCAGCAAGAATCAATGACAGCGAATGCAAAATGGTCATCACTTCAGATGGTGGATATCGCGGGAACAAAACCATCGATTTGAAAAGTATCGTTGATGAAGCCTTATTGAATTGTCCTTGCGTAGAGAACGTTTTGGTGGCTAAAAGAATAAACTCAACTATCAAGATGAAAGAAGGTCGTGACCAATGGTTACAGCCTCTTTTAGACCAAGCTTCGGATAATAATGTGGCAGAAATCATGGATGCCGAAGATCCTTTGTTCATCCTTTATACTTCCGGTTCAACAGGAAAACCAAAAGGAATGGTACACACTACTGCGGGTTATATGGTGTATTCAGCCTATACATTTAAGAACGTTTTTAATTATGAAGACAATGATATTTTCTGGTGTACCGCTGATATTGGCTGGATTACCGGACATTCTTATATTCTTTACGGACCATTATTGAACGGAGCTACGACGGTAATTTTCGAAGGCGTTCCGTCTTATCCTGATTTTAGTCGCTTTTGGCAAACCATCGAAAAACACAAAGTTACCCAGTTTTACACGGCACCAACAGCTATTAGAGCCTTGGCAAAAGAAAGCATCGAATACGTGCAAAGGTACCAATTGACCTCTTTAAAAGTGATTGGATCAGTGGGAGAACCTATTAATGAGGAAGCTTGGCACTGGTACAACAACCACGTAGGAGACAAGAAATGTCCTGTCGTAGATACTTGGTGGCAAACGGAAACCGGAGGAATTATGATTTCGCCAATTGCGTTTGTAACGCCAACAAAACCTACTTATGCTTCGTTACCGTTACCGGGAATCCAACCTGTTTTGATGGATGAAAAACGCAACGAAATTGAAGGCAATCAAGTAACCGGAAGTTTATGTATTAAATTCCCTTGGCCAGGAATTGCCAGAACGATTTGGGGCGATCATCAAAGATACAAGGAAACCTATTTTTCTACCTTTCCAGGTAAATATTTCACTGGCGACGGCGCTTTACGTGACGAAGTTGGGTATTACAGAATCACTGGTCGTGTAGATGATGTGGTTATCGTTTCCGGACACAATTTGGGGACTGCACCGATAGAAGATGCCATCAATGAACATCCTGCAGTTGCAGAATCAGCCATTGTAGGTTTCCCACATGATATCAAAGGAAATGCATTGTATGGTTTTGTAATTCTAAAAGAAACCGGAGAATATCGAGATAGAGATAATCTTAGCAAAGAGATTAACCAACACATATCAGATCATATTGGACCCATAGCAAAATTGGACAAAATCCAGTTTGTTTCCGGTTTACCAAAAACCCGTTCCGGAAAAATCATGCGTAGGATTCTGCGTAAGATTGCTGAAGGTGATTACTCTAATTTTGGCGATACCTCAACGTTGTTGAATCCTGAAATTGTGGATGAAATTAAAGACGGTAAAATTTAATTTTTAGTTTTAATTTGTTGTTAAAAACTGCTTCATTACCGAAGCAGTTTTTTTTATACAAAAACGGCTGTCTTTTTAGGGACAGCCGTTTTTCACTAATTCAACGTATTCTTAATTTCTCAACAGTTTCAATACCTTCATTTCATTATTTTCATCAAATGCTTTTACGATGTAAAGTCCTTGATTCAAATCACTAACCATAAATTTACTTCCTTCAGATTGATTTGCATCAAACGATTTTACCAATTGTCCCGTGATAGAAAAAATCTGTACTTTAGAAGTCGTTTCATTCAATGTAAAATAATCAGACGCTGGGTTGGGATACAACACAATTGTTGGTGATTTTTCGTAATCGGCTATAGCCAAAAAAGCCGTTTTATTACCGTAGATTCGGTATTCTCCGGGCAGAATTGTTATTGGATCATTTACATTAGTCACCGTGATTGTTGTATTATCCATCAAATTGTACCACTGTCCAATATAAGGAAATCCAGTTGCCACATTTTGTGTAGTTACATTAAAATTAGCCAAAATCAAAACATCTTTAAGTTGGCTTGACGCCAAAGCACTATTGGTAATTCTGATATTTGGATACAAGGAACTGGTATTCGACATGGTTGCAGTTCCCGAAAAAACAGGCTCTACAGTTTTCATCGTAATCATTTTAGACCAATCGTTATAAATTTTACTTCTATTGGCATCTCCAAGCCAATTATTAACCCATTGCGGCTGTTGTTTAGTATCTAATTTACAATCCCCAGATGTAGCATCTGACGAAGTATTTACCGTTCCATTGTTACAAGCAAAAATAGAATTTTCCCAACCTAGTTCCCCAAAATGCCAAATCATCTTTGGTCCTGGAACCAATAAAGAAACGGCTCCAATTGCTGACATTCTAGACAAAGCTACATTTAGTGTTTTTACATTATGAGCAGCATTGGTACTATTCCCGAATTGTAAATTCTTATACATTAGTCTTTCCTCATCATGACTTTCGGCATAACCGATCAATCTATTTGTGGTAAAACCTCTGCTCGTGCTATTCATGCGAGAAATATTTCCAGAATATCCCATAGACAATTCATTGTATTGACTGGTCATTATTCCCCACATCATAATCCCTTTACTAATTCCATCAGACTCACCTGTAATTCTGTAATTAGCCCAAAGTTGCTCTTCATCATCATTCCCTAAGTGTTCAAAAATAGTATAATGAGTTGGGTCTAAACTCCAAGAATAATCAGCATAGGCTTTCAAAACATCTACACGATCTTGTTGTTTAACATTGGTACATGGATCTTGACCACCAGCGACATTCGAAGGGCAATTTTGAGTAAAACCTTTGGTTAAATCCCAACGAAATCCGTCAATTTTAAATTCTTCAATCCATTGTTTAATGACCCGTTGCACATAATTTTGTGTTCTTGGCTGTTGGTGGTTAAAATCATTACCCACACTGTAACTATGCATTGCCGTTGTATTAAAATAAGGATTTTCAGAAGTAGGCCCGCCCCATCCGTCACCATCAGGATCGTTCATCCACATCCTAACCATCGGATTTCTATCAAAAGCATGATTTAAAGCAACATCCAGAATCACAGCAATTCCATTTTGATGGCATAAATCAATAAACTCTTTTAATTTATCAGAAGTTCCGTAAAATTTATCCAAAGCCATGTGAAAAGAGGTATTGTATCCCCAACTTTCGTTGCCTTCATATTCCATTACAGGCATTAACTCAATCGCATTTATTTTCAAGTTTTTGAAATAATCGATTTTATTAATTAGGTCCTGATAGCTTCTATTAGCATCAAAATCACGTACTAACAATTCGTAAACTACCAGTTTTTCTTTTGCAGGCTTAACAAAATTTGTTGTGGCGCTACTCCATGCGTAAGGTGTTTTTCCCGTTTGCAATACTGTTACTTCTCTGTCTTGACCTACTGGATAAACTGGTAGATTTGGATAACTGGAAGCAGGAATAAAAGGATCGTCATTAGGAGATAATACTAACGTCGAATACGGATCGGCAGTTTTCACTAAAGAAGGTGTTCCAGCAATAGGTGTTGCATCAACTACCCAATACTGGTATGTATAATTTGTACCTGAAACTAATCCAGTCAATTCTAACCAAAACTTACCCGAAGCCGAGTCTTTTTTCATGGCAAAAGAACTAGTCGGTTGCCAATTGTTGAAACTTCCCGCTACGTAAATAAAATCTTTGAACGGAGCATCCAAAACCAAAGTTGCTCTTGTAACGTCGGAAGAATTATAATTGATTCCGTCCAATAAACCAGCAGGCATCGCCTCACTAACCACACTTGGATTCACTATAGCGCTAAACTTTTTAGTAATTACAGTTGTCCCTTGAGTAACCTGCAATTCGTAGTTTTGATTCCCTGTGATATTTGTGTGATTAAAAGCATAGCTAGAAGTAGCTGCATTTGTATTTAATGTAATACCGTTTGCTTTCAATACATAACTGGCATTTCCACCCGTATTAGAAGCTGAAATATTCAAACTTCCACCAGATGCAATAATTGTAGAACCATTTTCTGCGGGTGTATTTAGAGTCACTTGGTACGCACCTACTTCAACAAAATTATCTTGCGATTTTTTGTCCCCAGTCCCATCCTTAGCTTTCACTAGGAAACCTATTTTACCTATTCCGTTTCTGTTGTAAAAGGTAGTGGGAGTAAATGTTTTTGTATAGGTATCTGTGGCCGAATTATAGGTAAAACGATTTGCCTCGCTAGATGAGGTCCATGTGCCATTAGTAGGGCAGTCAATACTGTTCGCATCATTAATATCAAAAGACCAGGTCCACATATATAATGCATTTCCGTTAACTCCCCAAGTTGCTTCATTTACATTATTCCCATTGATAGTAATGGTAATAGATGTCGTTTCTTCAAAAGTAGCTGGACTTATGCTATAAGCGATTGTTTGTTGTTGCCCAATCGCGATAATTGAAAAGAAAAGCGATACTAAAAGTATAATTTTTTTCATAGTTTTTTGCTTTTATAAAAAAAGGGCTATCCATGAGATAGCCCTTTTACATTAATTAAAAATTACTAATTCTTAACAATGGTATACGTTTTAGCAGTAAAATCGGCTACAATAGTATAATTACCTGCTATTTGAATCGGGATATTAGCTCCACCTGACTCTAATGTTAGATTATTTCCATCATCTCCAAAGTTTGTTGCCCATGCGTCATCTAATCTAAATTTAATTTCTCCAACTGCTAAATCAATTGTAATTGAATATTTTTTAGTAGTCAATGAATAATCTAAATTTACATCTGAAGCCCAACCATCACCACCAGTTGTTGCTGCTGTTGCACTACCAATCATACCCCAGTTTGGCCAAGCTGGATAAGGCGTTACTTTGATAGTAAAAGAATTAGACACTTGAGGAAGCGAACCCACTCCACCTACTGTAGATTTGATACGCACATCGATTTGAGCTTCAACAAAAGGTGCAAATCCAGCATTTAAAGCAGCTGAGTTCAGTTCCCCAACGGTAAAGCTTTTAAATTTATCGGTTGTTGTTCCAGCAACAGAAGGTGTTGCAAAATCAGTACCGGCTTTTGCCATTTCGATTGTGTAGTTTACCACAGTACTGCTTCCTTCGTATTGTGCATCATCCCAAACAAAAGTTGTTGCTAAATTTCCAGCATTAGTATTTTGGAGTACTATATTAAAATCTCCTTGAGGAGTAAGCAATACAGGAGCTGTTGCTTCAGTAATTACTGGTCTATTTTCAACATCATCACCAGAGCATGACACGGCTAATACGCCAATAAATGCGATTAAAATTTTATTTATGTTTTTCATTTTTATTATGTTTTAAAATTAGTTAGTATCCAGGGTTTTGAATTAAAGTTGGGTTAGCTTGAATTGCCGTTGCAGGGATTGGCATAAGATTACGGTAAGATGCTGTAGAAGTACCGTTTTTAACGCCACCTTTCCATTGCCATATTTTACTTGAACCTGTAAATTTGTCAAATCGAATTAAATCTGTTCTTCTGTGACATTCCCAAAACAATTCTCTACCTCTTTCTGCTAGAATAAAATCAAGGGTTAAGTCTGTAGCTGTAACTGCAGTTGCACCAGCTCTGGTTCTTAACTGGTTAATATAAGTAACCGCTGTTGGAATAAGTCCACCTGCACCACCTCTTAATGTAGCTTCTGCATACATTAAATAAACATCTGACATTCTAAACATTGGAAAATCAATATCAGGAATATCGTTTCTTTGAGCAGGGCTACCATCTGCTTTTTTATTGATATATTTTGTAACGGCATAGCCATTTGTAAAGGTACCTACTGCATCAATATCTAATGTCTGACCGTTAGTATAAAAACTACCTCTTTTATCAGCAGTCCCTGTTTCGTCAGGGAAGGATTGAACAAATTCTTTTCTTGTTCTAATTCCTTGCCATCCGCCATCCATACCTCTGTCACCTGCAACCATAGATCCTCCAATAGAAGCGTGCATAATAAAACTCATTCCTGCACCTGTTGCTCTTATTAAATTACCATCACTTACTACAGGAAAAATGATTTCATTTTGAGAACCGTTAGTATTGTTATCCGCAGAAAATAAATATCTATAAGGAACATTTGCAAAAGAGTATGCTGAATTTATTACATCATTACAAGCAGTAATACATTCTGTGTTTTTTGCTGTACCAGTATACACTTTTGCGTTTAAGTAAATCTTAGCTAATAAAAACTTAGCGGCTGTTTTATCAATTCTTCCGTATTCATTAGCTTTAGATGCTTTTAAACTATTATCTAAATCTTTCAATTCGTTTTCAACGAAAGCGAATACTTCTGCTCTTGATTTTTGAACTGGATTATAAAATCCTACTGGATCAGCCTCAGTTGTAATAGGCACATTTCCAAATAAATCCATTAATTGAACATAGTCAAAAGCTCTTAAAAAACGAGCTTCTGCTCTAAAAGTGGCGATTTCTGCTTTCAGAGCAGCATCAACTCCTCTAGCCTCTAATTTATCATCGCTTGTCTGTCTTAAAAACTCATTTGCAAGACTTATCTGATAAAAAGATCTGGAATATACTCCATATAAAAACTCATTATTCGGAGTCCATGTTTGAGTGTTCATAGTAGGCAGTGAACCATCAGCCCAAGCAATAATTGCTTCATCAGTTGTGAACTCTTGCATCACAAAAAGCAATCTTAAGTAACTGCTAAAATCGCCTCCAATTCCAGAGATATCTCCGCTAGAATCTCCATCATTTCCTCCTACATATAAACCAGCATACAATTTTGCTAATACTTTTTTATATGAACTAGGATCCTTAAAGAAAACTTCTGATAGAAATTCATCATCATCTTTTGGAGTTACGTTCAGGTCATCGCTACATGAAGTAAAAGCGATATTCATTCCTAAAATCATTAGAAGTAAATAACTTATTTTTTTAAATGATATTTTCATTTTATTCGTTTTTAAATTTTATTTATATAAAAAATATATAATTAGAAATTAGCATTTACGCCAAATACAAAAGTTCTAGCGCGTGGATAGACAGAACCGTCAACACCTGAGAAATTTTCTGGATCTAGTCCGTCATATTTACTGAACACTAAAGCATTTTGAACCCCTAATGAAAATCGTAATGACACATCTTTAAGTAATGATTTATCCATACTGTACCCAACAGTTACGTTATCTAATTTTATAAAAGAAGCATCTTTTACAAAATAATCAGATAAATAACGTTGTGTACCATTGTCTTCAAAAGTGAAGCCTGTTGCATAATAATCAGGTGTAATATTTGCTAAATCAGAATCTCTTCTCAATGCAGCTTGTAAATATCCTTTATCCGAATTAATGTTATCGAAGATGAAATTTCCTAGACTTGCTCTCCAACTCATTGTAAAATCGAATTTTTTATAATTCAAAGTACTAAACAATCCAAAAGTATAATCGGCATTTGGTTTATGAAAACGGTATCTATCGCTATTATCAATTTTACCATCTGCGTTTCTATCTACATAAGCACCTTGAATAGGTCTCTTGTTTGTATCATATAATTGCTCAAAAACATAAAATGCACCCGGATTAAATCCAACTGAATTAATTTTTACTTTATTATTACTCCCTCCGGCTATATTATCACCCGTTTCATAGCCTTGAAATCCTGGAACTGTAAGTCCTAAATCGGTAATCTCTTGGTGTATGTAAGCCGTGTTAAAAGCAAGATTCCAGTTCAAGTTTTCATTTTTAACAACATCTGCATTAATATTAAATTCAATACCTTTAGTTGTAACACTTCCGATATTTGAAAAACCTGAATTTCTTAAGTTTGCACCATCGGGATAAGCGATATCAGCTAAAAGATCATTTGCCTCTTTCTGAAAATAATTTACTGACCCATTGATTCTGTCATTGAATAAACCATAATCTAAACCAATATTAATCTCACTAGTTTCTTCCCATTTAATATCCTTATTATATCCTTCCGTTTTTGCTACCTGGTATGCTGTACTTCCAAATATGTAATTTGAATTAACCGTACCTAAAGTAACTCTTCTCAAGTAGTCATAAGATGCAGAAATATCTTGTTGTCCAGTTGTACCGTATCCTACCCTTAATTTCAAACCAGATACTGTTTCGTTATCTTTCAAAAAAGACTCTTCAGCTATATTCCAAGCAAAAGCAGCTCCAGCAAAATTACCCCATCTGTTCTCTTCTGAGAAACGAGAAGTTCCATCTCTTCTGTAATTTAGAGTAATCAAATACCTACTATCATACCCTAAATTAGCTCGGCCAAAATAAGATTGTAAATTTATATCTGGATCTGTAGCAACATCTTGAGCTGGATTTGGACGTCTTAAGTCTCCACTTACATATCCTTCTCTTTCGAACATCTGATAGTTATAGCCTCCCGTTAAATCTACTTTAAATTTCCCAAATTCCTTAACATAATTTAAATAAGCATTTAAATTTTTGTTTTGGCGTGTATCAGTATATTTTTTATAATCTCCAACATTAGTCCATTGCCCTGATGAAAAAGTATTTAATTGAAATCCAGTAATACTATTAGGACTAGTTTCCTCAAAACCATTGCTGTCAAATTTATCAATCCCTAATTCAGCAACTGCTCTTAATTCTTCTAAAAAATGAAATTTATAATCAACTCTAATATTACCCCATTTTCTTGTAGATGTTGACCTTCTGTTATTTTGATTCAATAAAGCTACTGGATTTTTTGCTGCCAATAAATTCACGTCCCCATTAGCTTCTAACCATTCAAAATACCCTCCATAACGAGAACCATCTTGATAAACAGATTGCGTAGGATCAAACCCTATTGCACTTCCAATAACTCTTCCTTCATCTTGAAATTGATTTTTACCAAATGATAAATTTCCATTAATATCAATCTTCAAATGATTATCAAGAAAAGTTGGATTTAAAGATAATGATGTAGTAGTTCTTTCAAAACTAGTATTTTTCAAAATACCTGGCGTATTGGTGTTCCCTACAGAAATTCTTGCTGGAAGTTTCTTAAACAGAGAGCCGCTTACAGCAATATTATTGTCCGAAGTAAAAACATTGCTAAATATTTCATCTTGCCAATCCGTATTAGCAGTACCTAATTTTGCTTTTTGTGCAGCAGACCCATTTGCATTAACCAAAGCACGAAACTCATCCGCACTTAAGACATCTACTGTATTTGCTACTGTACTTAAACCGGTTTGCGAATTAAATGAAACTTTCAATCCATCTTTAGAACCTTTTTTAGTTGTAATTACAATTACCCCATTTGCTGCTCTTGATCCATAAATTGCAGCTGCGGAAGCATCTTTTAAAACAGTAAAAGTTTCAATGTCATTAGGATCTATTGTAGATAATATACTTGTAGAACCATTTGGAACAGCATTACTCAATGGCAATCCGTCTAAAACAATCAAAGGCTCATTGGAAGCATTCAAAGATGACCCACCTCTAATTCTAATGTTAGCTTTTGCACCAGGGGATCCACCTCCGGTAATACTTACTCCCGCAACACGCCCTGTAATCAAGCTTTCAGCAGTAACATTTTGTCCTTTATTAAAATCTTTAGCCGCTAAAACTGTAACCGCACCGGTCGCATCTTTTTTCTTAACAGTCCCGTACCCAACCTGAACTACAACTTCCTGCAATTGATTAGCATCTTCTTCTAAAGAGACATTTAATGAATTCTGAGTAACATAGTCTACAACAGTATTTTTGTATCCAATGTAAGAGAATACGATTTTATCGCCTTTCTTAATTTTAGTCAACTGGTATTTACCATCAAAATCAGTAGAAACACCATTTGCGGCACCTTGCACATTTACATTTACTCCCGGAATAGGCTGTCCTGACACTTTATCAAGAACAATCCCACTAACTGTATTCTGAGCCAGAATACTAAAAGGGAGCAGCAGTAATAAAATCAACAACTTTTTATAAATTGTTTTCATACTTTTTGTTTAAATTAATTTAATTTTTGGTTTATTTTTCATGCTTAACTATTACTTCGAATGTTAAATTTATGTAAATTTTGTTACGCTCGACAACAGCGCTTTTTATTTGAGTTACGAAAACGTAATAGTGTTGAAAACTTTCTGATTTATATAAATTTTTACCACTTTAATTACCATTTGTAAAATTAAATTTTACCTTTAGTAAGAAATAAATTTTTACCACATCTTCACCATGAAAAGGAAAATAACACTTAAACAAATTGCTAAAGAACTTGACGTTTCAATTTCTACCGTTTCAAAATCTTTAAGAAACAGCTTAGAAATCAGTGAAGAAACTAGACTCAAGGTACAGGCTTTTGCTAAATTCTACAATTACAAACCTAACAATATTGCCCTTAGTCTAAAAAACAGAAAAACCAAAACGATTGGAATCATCATTCCTGAAATTGTACACCATTTCTTTTCAACGGTCATCAATGGCATAGAGCACGTAGCCAATGAAAACGGGTATAGCGTTATCATTTGCCTGTCAGACGATTCCTTTGACAAAGAAGTACTTAACATGGAAATGTTAGCTAATGGCAGTATTGATGGATTCATTATGTCACTTTCAAAAGAAACGCAGTTCAAAGCAGATTTTCATCACATCACAGAGGTTATCGATCAGGGAATGCCCGTAGTAATGTTTGACAGAGTCACTAATGAAGTCCTTTGTGACAAAGTAATCATAGACGATAAGTTAGCAGCTTACGAAGCAGTTCAAAGTTTGATTGATAAAGGTCGAAAAAAAATTGCCCTGGTAACTACAGTAGATTACGTAAGTGTCGGAAAACTTCGAACTGACGGCTACGTAAAAGCATTACTTGACAATGAAATACCATTTGATGAAAACCTGATTATAAAAATTGAAGATGTGGACACTTGTGAAATCACCATTGGAAAACTTCTCGAAGACAAAGCTATTGATGCCGTTTTTGCAGTGAACGAACTTTTTGCAGTGACGATAATTAAAACAGCTAACAAAATAGGATTAAATGTTCCTAAAGACTTAGCAGTCATCGCTTTTACGGATGGAATTATTTCAAAATATTCTACTCCAACTATTACCACCGTAAGCCAAAGCGGAATAAAAATGGGAAATAAAGCAGCTAAAATGTTAATAGACAGACTTGAATCTGAAGATCAGGATGAGGACGAAAACTATAAAACCGAAGTAATAGAAACTCATTTGATAGAAAGAGAATCTACAAATTAGATGAGCTGGATAAAATTCTGAATTTAAAATATTTATTTAGGTATAATTCTAATTACCAATTTTGGAAACTAATAATCTAAGAAGTCTAAAAATGTAACTAATCTAAGTAGGCCATTCTGTATTTTATTCAGTACTACAACCTTGTAGTTAAAAATGTTTCTCTTTTTTTGTTTCTGAAAAACAAAAATTTGAAATATATTTTTATATTTACCCCATCAAAGCTTTAACTTTTACTTCGAAAATAAGATAAGTTTTGATAAGCATAGCGCTTATCGTATTCATTTTTAAATTACGATAATGGAAAAGCGTAGATTAAGTTTCTGGGAAATTTGGAACATGAGTTTTGGTTTCTTGGGAATACAGATGGGTTTTGCCCTTCAAAATGCTAATGCCAGCAGAATTCTTCAAATTTTTGGTGCTGATGTTCACGAACTTTCTTGGTTTTGGATCATTGCTCCTCTAATGGGACTTATTGTACAACCAATAATAGGACATTATAGCGACAAAACTTGGGGTAAGTTCGGCAGAAGAAAACCTTTCTTTTTAGTAGGTGCTTTACTAGCATCCGTTGGTTTAATATTAATGCCTCAAGCCGAAATTTTTATTGCTTTTCTACCTGCCTTATGGGTTGGTGCAGGAATGCTGATGATTATGGATGCTTCTTTCAATATTGCCATGGAGCCTTTCAGAGCTTTAGTGGGAGATAATTTAAGAACAGACCAAAGAACACTTGGGTTTAGCGTACAAACCGCATTAATTGGCTTTGGTGCTGTTATTGGTTCATTATTACCTTATGTATTAACGAATTATTTTGGCGTTTCAAATAGAGATGAGGATGGCGGTGTTCCTATGCACTTGATTTTATCATTTGTAATTGGAGCCATTATTCTTGTAGGCTCGATTATGGTTTCCATATTTACGACCAAAGAATATTCTCCGGAAGAATTATTACAATTTGAGGATGAAATGGCACATCAGGAAACTAAAATTGCAGATGCCAATGCTAAAGAATCCAGTTTATTAGACATTTTTGATGATTTCAGAAAAATGCCCACGACTATGCGACAATTAAGCTGGGTACAATTTTTCTCTTGGTTTGGTCTTTTTGGAATGTGGGTTTTTACCACTCCAGCCATAGCCCATCATATTTATGGCTTACCCATTTCAGACAGCAAAAGCGAAGCCTATCAAAACGCAGGAGACTGGGTAGGAGTCCTTTTTGGAATTTACAATTTAGTTTCTGCTTTCTATGCCTTTGCACTACCGTATATCGCAAAAAAAGTAGGAAGGAAATTAACGCATTCTATCTCCTTAATTATTGGTGGACTCGGATTAATTTCCATCTATTTTGTACCCAATGAAGACTGGCTTATCTTATCCATGATAGGTGTTGGAATCGCATGGGCAAGTATTTTATCTATGCCGTATGCCATATTAGCGGGATCAATCTCTCCAATGAAAATGGGAGTTTACATGGGTATTTTCAACTTCTTTATCGTTATTCCCCAAATTATCAATGCCTTGATTGGCGGACCGTTAGTTAAATATTTATACAATGACAATGCCATATTTGCATTAGTTACCAGTGGCGTCAGCTTCTTGATTGCTGCTATTTTAGTAGTGAAAGTAAAAGATGTTGATGACGTAATAAAACAACAATAATGAATACAAAAGCATTTATATTCGACCTGGACGGAGTGATTGTTGACACGGCTAAATACCATTATTTAGCATGGCAAAAAATCGCAAATGAATTAAATATCGAATTTACACACGAACATAATGAATTATTAAAAGGAGTAAGCCGCGTGCGCTCTTTAGATATTATATTAGAATTAGGAAAAGTAACGGCCTCACAAGAAGATAAAGACAGATGGTTAGTTCAAAAAAATGAGGAATACTTATCCTATTTAGTTGACATGAATGAAAGTGAGATTCTTCCTGGAGTCTTTCCTATTTTAAAATTTTTAAAAGAAAACAACCAACCCATCGCATTGGGTTCAGCCAGTAAAAATGCCAGACCTATTTTGGAAAAAACAGGACTACTCCCTTATTTTGATGCTATTGTGGATGGAAATGATGTGACCAATGCCAAACCAGATCCTGAAGTTTTCCTAATAGCTGCAAAACTATTGAACATCACTCCAGAAAATTCAATTGTTTTTGAAGATTCAGTGGCGGGAGTTCAAGCCGCGAATATTGGTAATATGACCAGTATAGGAATAGGTGAAGCAAACACATTACACGAAGCAAAATACATCTTCAACGATTTTACAACCATCGACACGCACTTCATAGAAGAATTAATTAAAGAATAAAAAACAAGATTCAAAAACAAGAAAAAAGGATCAGATTGTATGTGACCCACAACAATCTTTGAATTTTTAATTATTGAATTTTTAAATAAAAAAAGAATGAATCAAGATTATATAAAACCAGACAATTGGTCTATCATAGAAGAAGGATTTGATGCCGAGTGTGTAAAATCATCTGAAAGTTTGTTTAGCATTGGCAACGGTGCTATGGGACAACGTGCTAATTTTGAAGAAAATTATAGCGGCGAAACATTTCAGGGAAGTTACATTGCCGGAATCTATTATCCTGATAAGACTAAAGTGGGCTGGTGGAAAAACGGATATCCGGAATATTTTGCCAAAGTTTTAAATGCGCCAAACTGGATTGGAATCGACATTGAAATCAATGGTGAAAAATTCGATTTGAATACTTGTTCCGAAGTCAAAAATTTTCGTCGTGAATTAAATATGAAAGAAGGTTGGTACAATCGTTCTTTTGAAGCCACTTTGAAAAACGGGACTGAAATTTCAGTTACTATTCGTCGCTTTCTTTCTATCGTTTTGGATGAAGTTGGGGTTATCAATTATGAAATCACACCTTTAAACAAAGATTCAAAAATAATTTACAAACCGTATATCGATGCAGGTGTAACGAATGAAGATGCCAACTGGGAAGAAAAATTCTGGGAACCACTTGATGTGAAAAAATCAGGAAATGAAGCTTTTGTAACAGCACAAACGTTCAAAACACATTTTAAAGTAACCACATTCATGCACAACAGCATTTTGAATAATGGTGAAAAAACAGCTATTTCTCCTTCTAATATTGATGCAACTGCTGATAAAATTCAATTCAGTTATGATGTAATTGTGGGGCAAGGCCAAAAATCATCCATCCAAAAAATTGGTGGATACACGGTTTCCTTAAATCATGAAAATACCATTACTGCTGCTGAAAAAGTGATTCAATCCGCTTTAACATTAGGATATGATCAAATGTTACAGGACCAAATTGCTGCTTGGGCAAAAATTTGGGAAATGTCAGACATTACCATTGATGGCGATGTAAAAGCGCAACAAGGAATCCGTTTTAATATTTTTCAATTGAACCAAACGTATTTAGGTAAAGATTCCCGATTGAATATTGGGCCAAAAGGTTTCACTGGCGAAAAGTACGGAGGTTCAACGTATTGGGATACCGAAGCCTATTGCATTCCGTTTTACATGGCAACCAAAGACCAAGAAGTAGCAAGAAACTTATTGACGTACCGCTACAATCAATTGGACAAAGCCATTGAAAACGCTGCTAAATTAGGATTTACTAATGGTGCTGCTTTGTATCCAATGGTGACCATGAATGGTGAAGAATGTCATAACGAATGGGAGATTACTTTTGAAGAAATTCATAGAAATGGAGCTATAGCATTTGCCATTTATAACTTTTACAGATACACTGGCGATTACAGCTACATTCCTGAAAAAGGATTGGAAGTATTAATAGGAATTGCACGTTTTTGGCATCAAAGAGCGAATTTTTCGACCAATTTAAACCAATACGTAATTCTTGGCGTTACGGGTCCAAACGAATACGAGAACAACGTAAACAATAATTTCTACACCAATTATATTGCAAAATGGTGTCTGGAATATACCTACGAACAAATTCAAAAAGTGTCTCTGGAATATCCTATTGACCACAAAAGAATTACCGAAAAAGTAAAAATCTCGGATTCTGAATTGCAATCTTGGAAAAAAGTTTCCGATAATATGTACTTCCCTTTTTCGGAAGAACATAATGTGTATTTGCAACAAGACGGTTTCTTGGACAAAGATTTAGTTCGAGTAGCTGATTTGGATAAAAGCCAAAGACCGATCAATCAAAAATGGTCTTGGGATCGAATTTTACGTTCGCCTTATATCAAACAAGCGGATGTTTTGCAATGTTTCTATTTCTTCGAAGATCATTTTTCGAAAGACGAACTGAAAAATAATTTTGAATTTTACGAATCCTTTACGGTTCATGAAAGTTCACTTTCGCCTTGCGTACACTCAATTCAAGCGGCATTATTAGACAAAATGGATATGGCGTACACGTTCTATTTAAGAACTTCCCGACTGGACTTAGATGATTACAATAAAGAAGTAGAAGAAGGTTGTCATATTACTTCAATGGCAGGAACTTGGATGAGTATCGTAGAAGGATTTGGCGGAATGAGAATTAAAGAGGATAAACTTCATTTTTCTCCAAAAATACCAAAAGAATGGAACGGGTACTCCTTCAAAATAAATTTCAGAAACCAAATTTTGAAAGTAGCTATCAATCATCAGGAAACAACTTTTTCAATTGTTGGCAATACAGAATTGGAAATCGTAGTAAACGGAAAGGCACTTGTTGTTTTTGCTGATAAATCGGTTACCGCATAAATAAATTGTTGGAACTTGTAGTAAATTCTATTATTTAATAAGAGGACTCTATGCCTCACAAACAATCCCAATTTTCATTGGGATTGTTTAATTACCAACAGTTTCTAAAATTTAGTTCGCTGCAATTGCAATTTAACACCACTAAAAAGTACATACTAATGAATAAAATTGGTACATTCCCTTTTATAAATAGGAACCTTATAAAAAAAATAACCTTATTCTTTTTCTTTATGTCTTTATCATTAAACGCTCAAATTCAAAGAGTCGAACCTCCTTTTTGGTATGCGGGTATGGAAAATCCGGAATTACAAATTCTATTTTACGGTAAAGACATCTCTCAATACCAAGTCATGGTTTCTGATGGGATAAAAATAACCAACGTTAAAAGAACAGAAAATCCCAACTACATTTTTGTAACCATTGATACCAAAAAAATTTCGGCCTCTGATTTCGTTTTTAACTTTAAAAGCAAAAACAAAGAAACGTTCACTCAAAAATATTCTTTAAATAAAAGAAGAGAAAATTCTGCGCAACGCAAAAGCTTCGATTCTTCGGATATGATGTATTTATTGATGCCGGATCGCTTTGCCAATGGAAATAGGAATAACGACAGCGAAAATTCAACACAAGAAAAATATAACAGAGAATTACCGGGCGGAAGACACGGTGGCGACATCGAAGGAATTATAAAAAACCTGGATTATATATCAGAACTGGGTGCAACAACCATTTGGAGTACGCCGCTTTGTGAGGATAACGATGCTAAACATTCCTATCATACTTATGGTCAATCTGATGTTTATAAAATAGATCCACGCTTTGGAACCAATGCTGATTATGTTCGATTGGCTTCCGAAATGCATAAACGAGATATGAAACTGGTGATGGATTATGTGACGAATCACTGGGGAATTGAGCATTGGATGATGAAAGATTTACCAACCAAAGAGTGGATTAATCAATTTAACACTTACACTCAAACCAACCATAAAAGAACGGTTATTCATGACACTAACGCCTCTGAAATTGATAAAAAAATCGCAATAGACGGTTGGTTTGTTCCGTCAATGCCTGATTTGAATTTAAAAAATCCTTTGACTTTAAAATACCTGATTCAGAATGCCATTTGGTGGATTGAATACGCTGATTTGGATGGTTTCAGAGTAGACACCTATAATTATTCAGACCCAAAAGGAATCGCAAAGTGGACAAAATCCATCACCGATGAATACCCAAATTTTAATATTGTAGGGGAAGTCTGGATGCAAAGTCAGGCGCAAATGGCGTATTGGCAAAAAGACAGTAAAATTGCTGAAATTCAAAATTACAACTCGTATCTGCCAAGCGTAATGGATTTCACATTGTATGAAGCAACCAGCAAAGCTTTCAGCGAAGACGAAGGTGCGTGGGACAAAGGAGTAGTGAAAATGTATGACAATTTTACCAATGATTTTCTGTATCCAAATATCAATAATATGTTGATTTTTGTCGAAAATCATGACACTAATCGGTTCAATCAAACCTACGCAAACGACATCAGAAAATACAAAATGGCAATGACTTTGATGGCTACCGTTCGTGGTATTCCACAATTGTATTACGGTAGCGAAATAGGAATGGCCGGCGATAAAGACAAAGGTGATGCTGATATTCGTCAAGATTTTCCAGGCGGATGGGAAGGTGATCAAAACAATGCCTTCATCAAAGAAGAAAGAACTCCAGGGCAAAGTGAGTATTTTGATTTTACGTCCAAATTATTCAATTGGAGAAAAACAAAAGCGGCAGTACACTTTGGAAAAATGACACATTATATTCCAGAGAACAATACCTACGTTTATTTTAGATACAACACCAGTGAAACGGTAATGGTTTTGATAAACAACAGTAATGAAACCCACACCATAAATACTCACCGTTTTAAAGAAAACATAAAGAACTTTAAAACCGGAAAAGATGTGATTTCTGAACTTACATTTGACGTTACAAACGAAATTATAATAGAGCCAAAATCGGTTTTGATTTTAGAGTTGAAGTAATTAAAATTCTATCAGAAAAAGCATAAAACAAAAGCGCTTGACAGAAAATGTATCGCTATTATTTCAACTTATATGACTTATATGTTTCAAGAAAAACAATCATTTAACACTGAAAAAATGAAAAAATATTCAATCCCACTTTTACTATTAACCATGACAATTTTAAATAGTTGCTCCAGTACAAAAACGGTTGCTGAGAGTAACAAAACACCTTTCGTTTGGGAAGGAGCCAATGTTTATTTCTTAATGACAGACCGTTTTAATAATGGCGACACTTCAAATGATATAAACTTCAACAGAACCAAAACAACGGGAAAGCTTCGTGGTTTTGAAGGTGGCGATATCAAAGGGATTTCTCAAAAGATTGACGAAGGTTATTTTGATAAATTAGGAATTAATGCCATTTGGTTCACACCTGTAGTGGAACAAATACACGATGGCGTTGACGAAGGAACCGGTTTGAGTTATGGTTTTCATGGGTACTGGGCTAAAGACTGGACCAACTTAGATCCTAACTTTGGAACCAAAGAAGACTTGGCTGCGTTAGTTCAAAAAGCACACGCAAACGGAATCAGAATTATTCTTGATGGCGTAATCAATCATACCGGACCTGTAACTGCTGAAGATACGGTTTGGCCAAATGACTGGGTGAGAACGGGACCAACTTGCGATTATAAATCATTTGAAAACACCACCGCTTGTACACTCGTAGCTAATCTTCCAGATGTAAAAACAGAGAGCAATCAAGCTGTGACTTTACCTCCTTTTTTAATCGAAAAATGGAAAAAAGAAGGGCGTTACGAACAAGAAATGAAAGAGCTAGATGCGTTTTTTGCTCGCACCGGTTATCCAATAGCGCCAAAATATTATATCATCAAATGGTTAACGGATTATATTGCCGATTACGGAATTGACGGATACCGTGGCGACACCGTAAAACATACTGATGAAACCGTTTGGGCAGATTTCAAAACCCAATGTGATTACGCTTTTGCAACTTGGAAGAAAAAAAATCCAACAAAGATTTTAGATAATAATGCTTTTTACACCATTGCTGAAGTCTATAATTACGGCATTAGTGGCGGACAAGATTTTGATTTTGGAGACAAAAAAATAAACTATTTCAAAAATGGTTTCAACAACATTATCAATTTTGAATTCAAATGGGATGCACAAAAAGATTATGAATTCATTTTCTCCAAATATTCAAATAAGCTGAACAATGACTTGAAAGGATATAGTGTTTTGAACTATTTATCTTCACATGATGACGGCGGACCATTTGATGCAAATCGTACCAAAACTATAGAAAGCGGAACAAAATTATTACTAAGTCCAGGACTTTCTCAAGTATATTATGGTGATGAAAGCGCTCGTTCGTTAGTAGTTGAAGGCACTCAAGGAGATGCAACATTGCGTTCGTTTATGAATTGGGAAGCTATCAAATCAAACCCTGAAACACAAAAAACTTTGTTACATTGGCAGAAATTGGGCCAATTCAGAAAAAATCATCCTTCAGTGGGAGCAGGAATTCACAAGCAAATTTCGACTCAACCGTATGTTTTTAGCAGAACATTTTCTAAAGGAGATTATATGGATTCAGTAGTTCTTGCATTGGATTTGGCAGTCGGATTAAAACAAATTTCTGTAGGATCTATTTTCGCAAACGGCACCTTATTAAAAGATGCTTACTCTAGTACAGAAGTACGTGTTGTAAATGGAAAAGTGACAATCGATACTGAATTTGACATTGTTTTATTGGAATTGAAAAAATAATTTTTAAAATAATTTAATCCAAACGCCTTTAGAAATGAAGGCGTTTTTTTTATGTTTACCTTTACCAAAAAATAAAAGACAATGCTCAAAATTGGACATCGTGGTGCAAAAGGATATGAACCAGAGAACACCTTTGTTTCGTTCCAAAAAGCATTAGACATGCAAGTGGACGGCATTGAACTTGACGTGCATTTGAGTGCTGATAGCGAAATAATGGTTATTCACGACGAATCTATTGACCGAACGACCAACGGAAAAGGTTTTGTAAATGCATTATCTTTGCGCGAATTGAAAGCCTTTAGAATAAATGAAGAGCAGCAAATCCCAACTCTGAAGGAGGTTTTTGATTTGGTAAACCAAGATTGTTTTATCAATATTGAACTCAAAAGTTATGAAGCAACAGATAAAGTAGTTTCCCTAATTGAAAAATACGTCACTAAAAAAGGATGGAAATACGACCGTTTTTTAGTTTCCAGTTTTGATTGGAATGCGTTGCAACAAGTGGCATTTTTAAATGATAAAATTCCAATTGGCGTTTTAACGGAAACCGATTTAGACCTGGCTTTGGCTTTCGCCAAATTTATTCAGGCAAAATCCATTCATCCGCATTTTCATTTATTGACAAAAGAAAACACGGCACAAATGCAGGAAAAAGGATTGCAGGTTTTTCCATGGACTATAAATGAAGTAGAAGACATTCAAAAAATAAAAACATTCAACGTAAACGGAATCATCACTGATTTCCCAAATAGAATATGAACCAGAATTTCGATATAATAATAGTAGGCGGTGGCGCAGCAGGTTTTTTTACAGCAATAAATATTGTGGAGAAAAATCCAAAACTGAAAGTTGCAATTTTGGAACGTGGTGCAGAAGTATTGCAAAAAGTTCGGATTTCCGGCGGCGGAAGATGCAACGTAACGCACGCTTGTTTTGAACCGAATGAATTGGTAAAATTTTATCCACGTGGCGAAAAAGAATTACGCGGTCCTTTTCATCAGTTTTGTTCTGGCGATACGATTGAATGGTTCGAGAAACATGGCGTAGAACTCAAAATTGAAGCGGACGGACGTATGTTTCCCGTTTCAAATTCTTCACAAACCATTATCGATTGTTTCCTAAAAGCCACACAAAAACTGGGAATCGCAGTACTTACAGGACAAAGTGTACAATCTATTTTCAAAAAAGAAAATGAATGGAAAATTGAAACCCAAACTGAAAATTATCTTGCCGAAAAGTTAATTTTAGCCACAGGAAGCAATCCTAAAGTATGGGAAATGTTACAAAATTTTGGCCATGCTGTTGTCAGTCCGGTTCCTTCCTTATTCACTTTCAACATCAAAGATTCCAGAATAAAAGAATTACCCGGAGTTGCGGCACAAGTAACTGTAAAGGTAAAAGATACTAAACTAACATCAACAGGACCATTGTTAATCACGCACTGGGGAATGAGTGGCCCGGCGATTTTGAAACTCTCCGCTTGGGGTGCCCGAATCTTGCATGACAAAAATTATCAGTTTACCATTTTCGTGAACTGGTTGAATGATGAAGACACAGCGGATGTTGAGAAAAAACTAAAAGAATTAAAACAGGAACACGCAAAAAAATCGGTTTCAAAAAAATCCCCATTCGAATTAACCAATAGATTATGGGAAAGTTTGGTGCTCGCTTCTGGAATTGAATCGGAAACAAAATGGGCAGATTTGTCAAAAATACAATTGCAGAACTTGGCAAATCAATTAACGAATGGGACTTTTCAAGTCAACGGAAAAAGCACCTTCAAAGAAGAATTTGTAACTGCAGGCGGAATTGATTTGAAAGAAATCAACTTCAAAACCATGGAAAGTAAGCTTCATGAAAACCTTTATTTTGCTGGTGAAATAGTTAATATTGATGCTATTACAGGTGGTTTCAATTTTCAAAATGCGTGGACGAGTGGGTTTATTGTGGCAAGTGCTATATAAAACCAAAGTCATTACAGCTCAATACTTTAATTAAGATAAATTTAGTTTTAGCTTAACAAGACTTTACCATTCAGTTTTCATTTTCACGGAATGATTTGAATATGTTTGTAATCAAATCACTACGAATGGTAAAAATCTACTCTTCTATTATATTATTATTTGTATATCAGTTTGGTTTCTCGCAAACTGAAAAATTAATTCACGGGAAAGTTTTACACGAACAATTTCCAGTGGAAAAAGTTGACGTTGTTAATTTCAGTTCTAAAAAAATCGTAATTACGAATGCAGCTGGGGAATTTTCTATTATGGTAAAATCGGGCGACGAACTCATTTTTATTTCAAAAGACCATGACATCAAAAAAATTGTTCTGGATGAAAAGACCGTTTATAAAAACAACCTTCTTATTTCATTAATACTTAAACCGCAAGAATTAAAAGAAGTAGTAATTACAAAAATACCAGCAATAAAATTAAGCACAGATAAAGCCTACGAACAGGGAAAACTTGACAAACTAGCCGTAGAAAAGTCTGCAAGAAGTTTAAAAACGGGCGTTTACAATGGTAGTATTGAAAACGGCATGGATTTAATGCGGATTGGCGGAATGATTTTAAAGTTGTTCATTAAAGAAAAAGAAGTCGTTAAAGAAACTGCTCAAATTGAATTCAAACAATTAGCAAAAAGCAGTTGTGACAAAAAATTTTACCATCAAACTTTAAAATTAAAACCAGACCAAATAGAGCTGTTCTTAGAATTTTGTGATGCGGATCCAAAATCAAAAATAGTTGCCCAAAGCAACAATGTATTGACTGTAATGGATTTCTTGTTTGCGAAAAATATTGAATTTAAAAAACTGTAAACAGAATTTTATCTATTCAACCACCAGATACTTCCATTCAAAACGGCAGCAAAACTTACCCAAGCCAAATACGGAATAAACAAATAACCCGCAATTTTATTGATTTTGGAAAACTGAATGTACGTTTCAAAAATCATCAACCACAATATGATAATTTCTAATCCGGCTAGCATTGGGTTGTGCAATCCAAAGAATAAATACGACCATAAAGCATTTAATGCCAATTGTATCGCAAAGAAAACTAAAGCTTTTTTTACGACTTCTTTTTCAGTTTCTATTCTATCCCAAACTAATCCTGCCGCAACACCCATCATTACGTACAACATACTCCAAACGGGTGCAAATATCCAATTGGGCGGATTAAAACTTGGTTTTATTAAGGTTGGATACCAAGTAGTAATTGCAGAACGAGTAACCGTCCCAGAGAAATAACCAATAGCAAGACACGTAACAACTACAGCTAATATTCGGGTGATTTTATTCATTTTTATATTTTTCTAATGTGAGCCAAATTTAATCAAAAAGTTAGTATAATTCGACGAATAAACAAATCTGCTTGTAAATCAAAAAAAGTATCTTTGCGTAAATTTTTCATTTTATGATTTCAGTAGACGATTTTATTCCATCAAAATATACGCATCCAGTTGAAAAAGGAAATTTTCAATGGAGCGCACCCAGCAACATTGCCCTTGTAAAATATTGGGGGAAAAAGGACAATCAAATTCCAGCGAATCCTTCGGTAAGTTTTACGTTGAATAATTGTAAAACGATTACCAAATTGGCTTTCGCCAAAAAAGAAAACGATGGTACATTTTCCTTTGATTTACTTTTTGAAGGACAACCAAAAGAAGATTTCAAACCGAAAATCCAAAAATTCCTGGAGCGAATTGAAATCTATTTGCCATTTCTGAAAGACTTTCATTTTACGATTGACACGGAAAATACTTTTCCGCATAGTTCTGGAATTGCTTCATCAGCATCTGGAATGGCTGCTTTAGCGATGAACTTGATGAGTTTAGAAAAAGCGTTATATCCCGAAATGACTGAGGAATATTTCTATCAAAAAGCGTCATTATTAGCGCGTTTGGGTTCCGGAAGTGCTTGCAGAAGTATAAAAGGCCAAGTAGTGGTTTGGGGAAATCACGCAAACATCTCCGGAAGTTCTGATTTATTTGGAGTGGAATTTCCAAATGCAATTCATGCTAATTTTAAGAATTTTCAAGATACCATTTTACTGGTTGACAAAGGTGAAAAACAAGTTTCAAGTACAGTGGGACATGATTTAATGCACAACCATCCTTTTGCCGAAAGGCGATTTGCACAAGCGCATGAAAACTTGGACCAACTGATTTCAATTTTTGAAAGTGGAAACTTGGATGAATTCATCAAAATTGTAGAGAGTGAAGCTTTGACGTTACATGCCATGATGATGACCTCAATGCCATATTTTATATTAATGAAACCGAACACTTTGGAGATTATAAATGCGATTTGGAAATTCAGAAATGAGACTAAAATTCCGGTTTGTTTCACGCTGGATGCCGGTGCAAATGTGCATGTTTTATATCCGGAAAATGTCGCTGCAAAAGTTTTACAATTTATTAAGAACGAATTAGTTGGCTATTGCCAAAATGGTCAGTACATTTGTGACGAAATTGGAAATGGCGCTGTGCTGATTTAATTTATTTATTTTTCCCTATCTTTATTTTTTAAAGAGCTGAAATTATGGATATTCAATCGGAGAAGTTAGAATTGATTAAGTTATTGTTAGAAACGAACGACAACGCTATAATCGAGGCTATCAAAAACATTTTCAAAGCACAAAAAAAAGACGTTTGGAAAGATTTATCTCCCGAACAACAAGAGGAAATTGATCTGGGAATCTTAGAAGCAAATCGCGGAGACCAAGTTGATTTATAAAAATTACTATACAAATACCTAATTATCAACCCCAAATTGTTAATTTAAAACATCATATGAAAGGACCTTTGTTTTACTCAAAAATATTACTCTTTGGAGAATACGGAATTATTCGTGACTCAAAAGGGCTTTCAATTCCTTATAATTTTTACAACGGAGCACTTAAAAAAGAAGAAAATCCATCTGACGAAGCGATTAAATCAAACGGTCACTTGAAACGATTTGTAACCTATTTAGAAACGTTACAAAACGAACAACCGAATTTAGTAACTTTTGATTTAGACACATTGAAAAGCGATGTAGAAACCGGAATGTATTTTGATTCCAGTATTCCTCAAGGTTATGGTGTAGGGAGCAGTGGCGCACTTGTAGCCGCTATTTATGATAAATATGCACACAACAAAATCACGGTTTTGGAGAACTTGACTCGTGAAAAATTATTGCAATTAAAAAATATATTTTCTCAAATGGAGAGTTTTTTCCATGGGAAAAGTTCTGGTTTGGATCCTTTGAACAGTTACTTGAGTATCCCGATTTTGATTAATTCGAAAGATAATATTGAAGCAACCGGAATTCCTACACAAAGTTTTGATGGTAAAGGCGCTGTGTTTTTATTAGATTCAGGAATTGTGGGCGAAACGGCTCCGATGGTAAATATTTTCATGGAAAGCCTAAAAGACAAAGGTTTCCGTGCGATGTTGAAAAATCAATTTGTAAAATATACGGATGCTTGTGTGGAAAATTTCCTTGGTGGAGACATGAAATCATTGTTCATGAATACCAAAAAATTATCAAAAGTAGTTTTGAATAACTTCAAACCAATGATTCCGGAACAATTTCACGGAATTTGGCAACAAGGAATTGACAGCAATGATTACTATTTAAAATTATGCGGTTCGGGTGGTGGCGGTTACATCTTAGGTTTTACCGAAGATTTAGAAAAAGCCAAAGCATCGCTGAAAGATTATAAACTAGAAGTAGTTTATCAGTTTTAGTCCTTAATCCTGAAGAGGAATTTAAAAATTAAATTATAATTTTATAATGTTAAGCAGGCAGCACAAACTTCTCCTAATGAAAATTGCAAGTTTGTTCTCTGTAGTTAGAGGCTATAACATTCCCGTCATTATTTTGGCGCAATACCTTTCGGCTGTATTTATTTTAGCTCCGGAAAAAAGAGCGCTTGATATTTTGCTCGATTTCAATTTATTTATTCTGGTTTTTGCATCGTCACTTACGATTGCTTCAGGATATATCATCAACAACTTTTATGACAGCCAGAAGGATTTAATCAATCGGCCTAACAAATCGATGTTGGATCGATTGGTGAGTCAAAAGACAAAATTGAATGTATATTTTACGCTCAATTTTATTGTCGCTTTGATGGCTTTGTTTGTTTCCTGGCGCGTATTTTTATTCTTTTCAGGATATATATTTTTCATCTGGTTTTATTCCCACAAAATAAAAAAATACCCAATAATAGGAAACCTGACCGCTGCATTATTAGCCGTTTTGCCTTTTTTTGCCATACTGTTGTATTTTTACACTCGAATTCCATTTGAAGAGATTGAAAATTACAGAAGGCAATTAGGCGTCATTTTTTCTCATGCCTCATTTTTGTTTTTGCTTTTGCTGATTCGGGAAATGATCAAGGATTTAGAAAACCTAAAAGGAGATTTAGCTAATGATTACAAAACAATCCCTATTGTTTACGGTGAAGAGATATCAAAAATAACCATTACTGTTTTGACTATTCTGACGGCATTACCGGTTTACGCTTTGATTGATATTTATGATGTGGGTTACATGGATATTTATTTTTATTCATGCCTGATTATCCTAATTTTCTTCTTGCTTTACTTGTGGAAATCTAATGCGAAACCACAGTTTTTACTGCTTCACAATGTATTGAAATTTCTTATTGTTGCCGGAGTATTTTGCATTGTCTTGATTAACCCAAGTGTTTTATGGCACGGAAAAAGACTGTTGATGGTTTAATTTTTCCTTTTTCCAAATTATAAAAAGGATAAAAAACCATTCTCGAAATTCTCCTATATTCCCCGATTAGCTTAGCCCCGATTGCAACGGCATCCTTTTTCTTTTTCCTTTAAAAAGAAAAAGATAGAGTGGAAAGCGGGAAATAGCTCCAAAAACCACACTAAAATATATTAATTGGCTTATTAACTAGATAGTTAGCGTTTTTATAATTGGTGGTTATTGATTGTCAAGTATATAAATAGTATCTTTGCACAAATTATTGGAATATTATGAATAACAAGGAAGGCAATAATAAGAAAAGTGGTCCTAGAGCAGCTAGCTCAAGACCAAGTTCGAATAAGCCAAAACCTGCCATGCAGAAGCGCGCTCAAGGGCCGAAAAAAGTTAAAGTAAATACTAAAGTTGCCGATATCGCTACTGATAAAGTAGAGAAAAAACCAAATCAAGCACCAAAGAGACCGAAAGTAAAAGACGAAATTCGTTTGAATAAATATATTGCTAATTCTGGTGCGTGCTCGCGTCGTGATGCGGATATTTATATTCAATCCGGAACGGTGAAAGTAAACGGAATTCCTGTTACCGAAATGGGATACATGGTAAAACCGGGAGATGTTGTGAATTTTGACGGTTCGACTTTGACACCGGAGAAAAAAGTATACATCTTACTGAACAAGCCTAAAAACTTTACAACTGCGATGGACGAAGGTCAGGAATATCGCAATGTATTGGAATTAGTAAAAGGTTCTACGACTGCAAAAATTGGTGCAGTGGGAAGAATGGACAAGAATACAACTGGTTTGTTATTGTTCACGAATGACACGGATATGATTCGTAAATTCACGTTACCAAGTCAAAAATCATCTAAAATTTACCAAGTTTCACTTGATAAAAACTTGAAATTTGAGGATTTAGAAAAAATAAATAAAGGGTTGACGCTTGACGGACACCGCGTTTTTGTGGAAGATGTAAGTTACATTGAAGGTGAAGCGAAAAGTGAAATTGGGTTACAATTGCGTTCAGCTAACGTAAAAGTAGTTCGTTCTATTTTTGAACACTTTAGCTATGATGTATTGCGTATTGACAGAGTTTCTTTTGCTGGTTTGACCAAAAAGAATTTACCAAGAGGAAACTGGAGATTGCTTACTGACCAAGAAATTATCAATTTGAAGAACGTTTAATATTTCTTTGAAATTATACAATGAAATCCCTTCCGTTTATACGGAATGGGATTTTTTTAATTAAAAATTCAATCCTAAATAAGTATGACACCAGAAAAATTACAATCAATTGCTTTTAAATGGTTTGAAACTTTCAATAATAAAGAATTAGAAAAATTATTGTCTTTATATGATGAAGATGCGGTGCATTTTAGTCCAAAACTAAAAATGTACAAACCGGAAAGTAACGGTTTTGTTACCGGTAAAGAGGCCTTGCGAGAATGGTGGAAAGATGCTTTTGAGCGTTTACCAAGCTTGAATTACAAAGTAAAATCGCTAACTGCCAATGGCGACCGCGTTTTTATGGAATACATAAGAACGGTTACTGGTGAAGAAGATTTGCTGGTAGCGGAAGTATTGGACATCAGAGAAGACAAAATAATTGCTTCTCGCGTGTATCACGGATAAAAACCGATTTTGATTAGAAACAAAAAACCCTACGACAATTTATTTATGTCGTAGGGTTTTTATTTTAGAAGAAAATATACTTATCCTTTAACTTTTTTAAGTGGTTCTGCTTTTTTGTCCAGACCTCGTTTTCTCAACAAAGGCTCGATACTTGGTTCGGCACCACGGAAGCCTTTGTACAAAACCATAGGGTCTTCGGTTCCTCCTTTTTCCAAAACATTCTCACGGAATAATTTGGCTTTTTCAGGATTGAACAAAGTAGTTGTTTTGAACGCTTCAAAAGCATCCGTATCTAAAACTCCTGACCAGATATAGCTGTAATATCCTGAAGAATATCCTCCTGAGAATATATGGCTGAAATATGTGCTGCGGTATCTTGGAATAATAGAAGAAATTAAACCAATTTTAGTCATTGCTGCTTTTTCGAAAGAGTTTGCATCAACAGTAATGTCTTTGGTTTGAGAATGGTATTCTAAATCCAATAAAGATGCTGCAAGATATTCTGTTGTGGTAAAACCTTGGTCAAAAGTACCTGCTTTCTTCAATTTATTCACTAACGCTTCCGGAATCACTTCTCCAGTTTTATAATGCTTTGCATACATTTTTAAAACTTCTGGTTCAGCCGCCCAATTCTCCATAATTTGAGAAGGAAGTTCTACGAAATCTCTTGGAACACTTGTTCCTGCTAAACTTTTATACGTCACATTCGACAATAACCCGTGTAAAGAATGTCCAAATTCATGAAAGAAAGTCGTCACTTCGTCAAAAGTCAAAAGCGCCGGAGCATTTGCTGATGGTTTTGTAAAATTACATACGATAGAAACCACTGGAGCAACACGCTTTCCGTCCACCGTTTTTTGACTTCTGTATGAGGTCATCCAAGCTCCGCCACGTTTCGATTCACGCGGATGAAAATCCATGTATAAAACCCCAATATGCGATCCATCTTTTTCTAAAATCTCCCACACGGTAGAATCTTCGTGATATTTTGGAACATTAGTCAACTCTTTAAATTGAATTCCGTATAATTTTTCAGTTACTTGAAAAACACCTTTACGAACATTATCTAAACTGAAATATGGTTTCAATTCTTCTTCGTCAAGATCAAAACGTTCTTTTCTGATTTTCTCCGTGTAATATCTCCAGTCATACGGTTGTACCGCGCCTTTAATTCCTTCTTTAGCCATCATTTTCTGAATATCGGCGGCTTCCGTTTTAGCTATTTCCAATGCTGGTTTCCACAAATCATTCAACAGCTTGTTTACATTCTCCGGTGTTTTAGCCATCGATTCTTCTAATACATAATTGGAATGCGATTTAAATCCTAACAATCTCGCTTTTTGTCCACGAAGATTTGCTAAATCCACTGCATTCTTCTTATTATCAAAAGCATCGTCATGGTTGCCTCTGGTTTGGTAGGCATTCCAAATTTGCTTGCGCAATTCTCTATTAGAACTGTATTGCAAAAACGGCATCACACTAGAATTGGAAAGGGTGAAAACCCACTTTCCTTCTTTTCCTTTTGCTTTAGCATCAACAGCGGCAGCATCAATTAGTCCTTGTGGCAATCCGGCTAAATCTTTTTTAGAATCAATAACTAACTCGTATGAATTGGTCTCCGCCAAAATATTCTGACCGTACTTTAAACTGGTTAGCGAAAGATCTCCGTTTATTTTACGCAATATTTCTTTGTCAGCATTTGATAAATTAGCTCCGCTTCGAACGAAATCTTTGTACGCATTATCTAAAATTTTGGCTTGTTCTAAGTTTAAGCCTAAAGTTTCTCTTTTGTCCCAAAGCATTTTTACTTTTGCGAATAATTTCTCGTTCAAGTAGATATTATCTCTGTGAGCGGAAAGATTTGGCGCCATTTCTTTGGCAATATTTTGAATTTCTTTATTAGTGTTCGCCGAATTCAAATTAGAAAAAACCGTATTCACATCCGACAATAATTCTCCTGCATTTTCCATAGCAAGAATTGTATTCTCAAAAGTGGCAGGCTGCGTATTATTTGCAATAGCATTAATCTCCGCTTGATGTTTACTGATTCCTTCTAAAATAGCAGGTTTAAAATGTTCATTTTTAATTTTGACGAAAGGCGGCACATTAAACGGCGTGTCGTAAGCTTGAAAAAATGGATTCATAGTGGTGTTTTCTTTTTTCTCTTGTGCTTCAATTGTTAGCATATTCCCAATGACTAACAAAATGAAAAAGGATTTTTTTTTCATTTAGGTGTGATTAATTAGAATAGTAAATTTAGCCGAAATCTATTTAAAACAAGAACTACAACGGCGCCTTAACTAAATTTTATGAAATAGAGAAAGTCTTTTATCAAACGAAAAACTATTCTTACGTTATAAATTGAAAAAAATCAATAAATTAGCTCAATGAATTACTAAATATACATTATGAAAAAAATAACCACTCTTTTACTTTCCGTAACCACGTCATTATTGTTGGTTAACTGTAAATCCGAAGATAAAAAACAAGACTTCAGCAGTCTGACGAAAAACTATTTTGACGACAAAAATGCGATGAGTCCATTGGATGCGACTCAAAGTGGTCAAAATCAATACAACGATCAATTGCAGTTTGAAATGACAGACAGTTTCAGAAAATCGCAAGCAGCTTTCTTTGACAAATACCAATCTGCACTGCAAAATATCACTGTCGAAGATTTATCCGAAGAAGAAAAAAACAGTTACGAAATCATCAAATGGGAAGTTGAGATTGGTAAAGATTTACTAAAACAACCTACAAATTTGCTTCCTGTTCATCAATTTTGGGGAACACATTTGACTATGGGGCAGTTTGCAGGCGGAACCGGAGCACAACCTTTTAAAACAGAAAAGGACTATATGAATTTCCTAAAAAGAATGGATAAGTACGCTGTTTGGATTGATTCAGCTATGGTCTACATGAAAAAAGGACTTGCAAAAGGTGTTATATTACCCAAATCGTTAACGGTAAAACTGATTCCACAATTTGCAGAAATGGCTACGCCAAATATTGAAGACAATCTATTTTACTCTTCAATAAAACTAATGCCTGCTTCTTTCCCTGACAGCATAAAAGAAGATTTAACAGCAAAATACACAGCGACAATCAATACCAAACTGATTCCGCAATACAAGAAAATGGCTGATTTCCTGAATAAAGAATATCTTCCTGCTTCAAGAGCAACCAGCGGAATAGGAAGTTTGCCTTTTGGAAAAGAGTTATATGCCGCATATGTAAAACAATGGACTACTACCGAAATGACTCCCGAGCAAATTCATGAATTGGGATTAAAAGAAGTAGCGCGATTGAATGCCGAAATGGAAAAAGTAAAAAACCAAGTCGGTTTCAAAGGCACTTTATTAGAATTCTTTGAGGAGGTTAGAAATAAAAAGGAATTAAAACCTTTCACAAAACCGGAGGAAGTGATTGCTAATTTTCAAAGCATTTATACGCACATCAAACCGAATGTAGATAAATTATTCGCATTGCAACCCAAAACGAAATTCGAAATTAGAAGAACGGAAGCTTTTAGAGAAAAAACAGCCAGTGCTGAGTACAATCAAGGAACTGCTGACGGCACGCGTCCCGGTATTTTCTATGTTCCAATTCCTGATGTAGCGAATTATAATATGTATGGCGATGAAGATTTGTTTTTGCATGAAGCGATTCCAGGACATCACTTTCAAATCTCTTTGCAACAAGAAAACGAAAGTCTTCCTGATTTCAGAAAATTCAATTGGTTTGGCGCTTACGGCGAAGGTTGGGCTTTATATACGGAAAGTTTAGGAAAAGAACTTGGATTGTATCAAGATCCGTATCAGTATTTTGGAATGCTGGGCAATGAAATGCACCGTGCGGTTCGATTAGTTGTTGACACCGGCTTACATTCCAAAGGTTGGACCAGAGAGCAAGCTATCAAATATTCATTAGCAAATGAAGCCGAAAGTGAAGCGAGTATTATTCCTGAAATTGAGCGTTACATGGCGATTCCGGGACAAGCTTTGTCATATAAGATTGGCCAACTGAAGATTATGGAATTACGCAAAAAAGCGGAAACTAAAATGGGCACTAAATTTGATATTAAAAAATTCCATGAAAAAGTATTGGAATCCGGAGTAATGCCATTAGCATTATTGGAAAAGAAAATTAATGCTTGGATAAACTAAATAATTAAAATATGAAAAAAAAATATCATTGTAATACTTTTTTTAATACTTTTAATATCTATAGTACAAATATAAATTATTTACATTGTTGTTAAGGTATTAAAATTTAACAATTAATGTTTTTTGAATACCTTAATTTAATCAGTAAACATGAAAAAAATATTATTAACTGCTTTTTTGATTTGTGTTAATACATTAATTTGTAATGCACAACAAACTCTTGATGCTTTAGGTCAGAATAATGCTTCTGTCTTATATAGAAATAAAGGTTTTGACAAAAAAGAATCAAAAGATGTTGAAGGTACTCCGTATTTAATTAAAGAATTTAGACCTGCCGAAGTTTCAGGAATTAGCCAAAAATTAATGGTTCGTTACAATGCTGAAACTGATCTTGTCGAAGTTCAAGATGATAATCAAGAGTTTTTTCCATTAATAAAAAAAGAACCTTTTAGCACAATCAATATAGTTCCATTTACTAATAAACTCAGACTTTTAACCTATAAAACAAAAGAAGGAGTCATAAATGGTTATTTAACCGAATTACTAAACGATAATAATATTACATTATTTAGAAGAGATAAGATTATTATCCGAATGGGTAAAGAGAGTAGCAGTTCTTATAGTGCTGCTAGCCCAAGCAAATATGTTAAAGCCAATAATGAATATTATTATATATTAAAAAATGAGGAAGCTTTAATTATGCCAAAAAACAAAAAGGAGTTAGAACAACTATTTCCATCAAAAAAAGAAAAAATAGAACTTTATCTAAAAAAAAATAAATATTCTTTAGATAATGAAAATAGCATTATAGAAATGGCAAAATTCATATCAACTTTGTAAACCATAAAAAAAGCTTCTCAAATGAGAAGCTTTTTTTATGTTGTTGGCTCACTATTAAAGAAATTAGAGAGAAAGAAATTAAGTAATACTACTGCTACCCTAGAAAAAAACTAAAAATATTGGAAGCAAAACTTGATTCTCTTTTTTCCTCTATAATTTCAAAAGTGGATACTCCAAGAAGAAGTCGGATTCCTTCCGGCATAGTGCTCAAAATAATTCTTTTTTGGTCATTTATAAGCAACTGAAGGCTTTTGAAATTCTGATTTTGACTTTTAAAATATGAAAAAACTAACATTGCTGAAAAATTTAATATAGCAGAAGCTGTTTCGCTTTTTACACCAATTTCGTTTGAAATCATTTCTGAAATCCTATCTTTTTTATTTGAAAAAATTAAGTTTAGCGGTTTACAACCTTCTTTATTGAAGGAACTATTTATAATTAAAGTTTTTGTAGCTTCAAATTTAACATCGGTATAAAACTCAGAATTAGAAATATATTCCATAAGTTCATCATAAAGATTTTTATCATCAAACTTATTATTCAATCCTATCAAGATAGTAGAAATACTTGTTTCTATCGACTTTTTCATCAGCACTTCACTCTCATTGTATTCCTTACTAAATTTTGAAACAAGAAATGGTGAAATAAAACCTCTTAATTGATTATGTAAATATGCAACCATAGACCACCTGTTTAATTAATTTAAAATATCGACTAAATGTTATTTTTCACCGTTCAAGTGTTAAATTTATAAAAAATAATACTTATTTTTTATAAAATTTATATATATTTTACATCTAGTAGGTTTTAAATAGACACAAGTTCAAAATAAGTAATTTTTTTCTTTCAATAATACTTTTGTACAATTTTAAAAAAAATACATCTGAAGCCAAAATAATATTTAATTCATTTTGTCATAAAACAAATTCCAAATTCTAAAATGCATATAACTGCATCATTATTAATTAAAAAGAAAGTAATAAAAATAGAAAACAATTTCAAGAATGGTCAATTTACAGCTAATTTTTCAGGAAATTAATGGTATAAATACGAAAATAAAAAACCCTTTAAACGTTAGAATAACGATTAAAGGGTTTTTAAAGTGCGGATAATAGGACTCGAACCTACACGCCTTGCGGCACCAGATCCTAAGTCTGGCATGTCTACCAATTTCACCATATCCGCGCAATTGTGGGTGCAAAGATACACTTAACTTCCAATTTTCAAAACAATTTTGATAAAAATTATTCATACTCTTTTTTGTACTTTTGAAATATAAACAAAATTCAAATAATGGAAAATATTAAAGCATACGTTCAAGAACACAAAGACCGCTTTATCAACGAGTTAATCGAATTATTAAAAATCCCATCCGTAAGTGCTGACACTGCTTATTCTCACGATGTTTTTGAAACAGCTGATGCCGTAAAAGCCAGTTTAGAAAAAGCAGGCTGTGATTTTGTTGAAATTTGTGATACTCCAGGGTATCCAATCGTATATGGCGAAAAAATCATAGACCCAGCATTACCCACCGTTTTAGTCTACGGACATTATGATGTGCAACCACCAGATCCAATCGAATTATGGACTTCTCCCCCTTTTGAACCCGTAATCAAGAAAACCGAAATTCATCCTGAAGGCGCCATTTTTGCCCGTGGATCATGTGATGACAAAGGCCAAATGTACATGCACGTAAAAGCATTAGAATATATGGTTCAATCCAATACTTTGCCTTGTAACGTAAAATTCATGATTGAAGGCGAAGAGGAAATTGGTTCTAAAAGCTTAAGCTGGTTTGTAGAACGCAATCAGGAAAAACTAAAAAATGATGTGATTTTAATTTCGGATACCGGAATGATTTCTAATCAGCAGCCATCAATTACAACAGGTTTACGTGGCTTAAGCTATGTAGAAGTTGAAGTTACGGGACCAAACCGTGATTTACATTCTGGATTATACGGAGGAGCCGTTGCCAATCCGATAAACGTTTTAGCTAAGATGATTGCTTCGCTTCATGATGAAAACAACCACATTACCATTCCCGGTTTCTATGATAATGTAGCAGAATTATCCTTAGAAGAAAGAGCTGAAATGGCCAAAGCGCCTTTCAATTTAGAAAACTATAAAAAAGCATTGGACCTTAATGACGTTTATGGGGAAAAAGGTTATGTAACGAATGAAAGAAATTCCATTCGTCCTACACTGGACGTTAACGGAATCTGGGGTGGTTACACCGGAGAAGGCGCCAAAACAGTTATTGCAAGCAAAGCTTTCGCTAAAATCTCGATGCGTTTGGTTCCAAATCAAGACTGGGAACAAATCACCGAATTGTTTACCAAACATTTCACCAGCCTTGCTCCTGCCGGCGTTACCGTAAAAGTAAAACCGCATCATGGCGGACAAGGTTACGTAACCCCAATAGACAGCATTGGCTACAAAGCCGCAAACATGGCGTATACGGAAACCTTTGGCGTTCCCGCAATTCCGGTGCGTTCCGGTGGAAGTATTCCTATCGTAGCGTTGTTCGAAAAAGAACTGAAAAGCAAGACTATTTTAATGGGATTTGGTCTGGACAGCGATGCCATTCACTCGCCAAACGAACACTTCGGGATCTTCAATTACCTAAAAGGAATTGAAACCATTCCGTTGTTTTACAAATATTTTGTGGAGTTGTCAAAATAAATTCCTTTCATCAAATACTAAATCCGCTCTAAACAGGGCGGATTTTTTTTTGGGCGTTCCCCGCTGAAAATAGCGGGTCAGGCTGTCCGTTCTCAATCTTTTTATTTTTTAAAACAAAAAAATAAAAAGGATTTCCACTTCCATCCTTAACGCAAACCGCTGACTACCAAAATATTTTTCTCTAAAACTTGTTTATTTGCTTTTTTATTCTACATTTGTAGAGCAAACTCTATTTTCGTAGAACAAAATTATTTTATGCGACAAACTGTTATTGTAATCGGCTTGGTATTTTTGTTTTTTGGCTGCAAGACCAATCAAATGAAAAATAAACGTAGAGAAGGACTTTGGATTGAAAAATACGCACAGGATAGTTCCCACTATAAATCAATTGGAAAATACCGAAAAGGTGATCCCGTAAAAAAATGGAGGTATTACTTAAATGGTAAAATCATTAAAAGAGAAAAATACAAAGACAACATTTGCAACACTACTTTTTATCATGAGAATGGAAAAATACAATCCAAAGGAAAAACAAAAATGGAAACGAGCGATAAGTACGCGCATTGGTTTTATTTTGGTGACTGGAACTTCTTTAATGAAGATGGAAAACTAATAACGATAAAGAAATATAATAACGGGGAATCATTTTCCGAAATAGAAATTAAATAAAACATGCAACAACTCACGAACGCCGAAGAACAAGTAATGGAACACCTTTGGAAACTCGAGAAAGCCTTTATGAAAGACTTGCTGGAAGCCTACCCAAAACCAAAACCTGCAACCACAACCATTGCTACTTTATTAAAAAGAATGATCGACAAGCAATTTGTAGCTTATAATGAATTTGGGAACTCTCGGGAATATTATCCTTTGGTCAAAAAAACCGATTATTTCTCGAAACACGTCAATGGATTGATTAGTAATTTTTTCAACAATTCGGCATCACAATTTGCTTCTTTCTTTACTACCGAAACGAATTTATCGCAAACGGAATTGGAAGATCTCAAGAAAATAATAGACAGTGAAATTCTAAAAAAGAAAAAATGAGCGACTTTCTAATCAAATCGACAATTACTTTATTCGTGCTACTGGCGGTGTATTATTTGTTTTTGGAAAAAGAAAAAATTCACGTTTTCAATAGGTTTTACTTGTTGTTCAGTCTTGTTTTCTCTATGGTGATTCCATTTATAACTATTGAAGTGATTCAGGAAATAGCACAACCTACAGTCAATCCGGGAAATATCCAGATACTTCAAGGAAGCGCAGTAATACCGGAGGAAACAAACTACCTCGCAATAGGATTATGGAGTTTGTATGCTGTAGTAACACTCGTTTTGGCGGTACGCTTTACCAGCAATATCATCAAGATTTCGTCTAAAATGAAATCGAATACACCAATTGAATACAAGAATGCCAAATTGATTTTGGTAGCAGAAAAAACCTTGCCACACACTTTCCTGAATACGATTTTCATCAACGAAACGGAGTACAACAACCGTCAAATTGAAGCTGAATTGTACACACACGAATTGACGCATGTAACCCAAAAACACACTTTGGATATTTTATTCATCGAACTATTGAAAACCGTTTTTTGGTTCAACCCCATTTTTATTTTTTACAAAAAAGCCATACAACTCAACCACGAATTTCTTGCTGACGAGAAAGTAGTGACCTCCTATAACAATGTTCCGTTCTACCAATCTTTATTACTATCGAAAGCAAACGAGAACCAAACTTTTTACTTGGCCAGTAATTTGAATTATTTAATAACTAAAAAACGATTACTTATGATGACAAAAACCACATCAAAAACAGAAGCTTTATTAAAAAAAGCAATGCTAATTCCTGTAGTAACTGCCTTATTGTTTTTATTGTGTACGAAAGTCGTTGCACAAGAAACCAATGTAAAAAAAGAAACTACTCCTGCGAAACCAGGAAATTTAATTAAAACGTATTACGACAAAACTACTTTTAAAATCAAAGATGAAAAAGGAAAGGTTGCCAGCGAAAAAAAATACAATGAACTAACTGCTGTAGAAAAGAGAGCTATACCTTCTATCCTATCCAAAGAAAAAGAATTGCCTACAAACGAGGAACTTCTGGCAACATTAAGTAAAGGAGCTCCTGAAGTAATTGAAATTGACACGTACGATTCTGAAAATCAGTTTGTCCAAAAAGGGGAAAATGAAGTCTACAATACTGCTGGAATAACCGAAAAACCAGATTTTCCGGGAGGAATGATGGAATTTTACAAATTTGTCGGCAATAATTTTAAAACTCCAGAACAACCTAACTTAAAAGGAAAAGTATACATCACCTTTATCATAGAAAAAGACGGCAGTTTAAGCGACATAAAAAACATACGAGATATTGGCTATGGAACTGGTGAAGAAGCCATCCGTGTTTTGAAAATATGCCCGAAATGGATTCCCGGTAAAATGAACGGCATTCCTGTGAGAGTAATGTATAGCTTACCAATAACTATTCAATCTGGAAAGGCTTAATTGTAAAAAAAGAAATCCGCTTCAAAAGAAGCGGATTTATCAAACTAACTTTTTATGGATTTTAAATGGTGGGGAATTCGGAACCTTTCACTTGTCGGGTTAACGAAAACTTGATGCGAAAAGATAATTATACTAAACTCCAGCTATCTCAAAATGGCTGTTAGCTGTAGCCGTTTTATGTTATGTTATTCGTAGGTTTTTATTGTCGTCAATAATTCATTTTTAAAGTCATAAATTTCGTCTAAAGAGGAAATTAGCTTTTTCTCTCCGCTATCTTTTCCGTTATGGAAAAGTTCAACGTATTTATTTGCGGAATTAAAATGTAAGCGACAAATCGGTTTTCTGTTATTATCATCTAATAAAACACCAAAATAAGATTGAGTATCTCTAAATGCAATCCTTGAAGAAGGTAAAATTTCTCTTAAAATTGCTTTTACAATTTGTGAACCTTCAATTTCTTCTTCTGTTGTGATAAATTTTGGAGTTTCTACATTTTCGTCAATCGTAGTGGTTTGTTCAGTTGCTTTTGAAGGAACCGTTTCAGATATATTTAAAGCATTTTTTAATCTAAAGTTTATAGTTTCATTTATTGAAGTAGAAAATGCTTTTTTAGTATATTCCTTAAACGCAACCAATCTTGGAGCAGTTAAAGGTTTATTGAAAAATCGATTTACTAAAAGACGAACCATTTCGTCTGAAGGTTCTTGTATTTCTTGTTCAAATTCTTTTCTAATTGCTTTTATATATTTTAATCCTTCTGCTGAATCTAAAATTTCTTCAAGATTATAACCATTTTTAGAAAAATTTTGTAAAATTTTTAAACTTGTTTCTTTCAAGTCTGATATGTCTAAAGTAAAAAATGGCTTTTCATCCATAATATTAGGCTTCTCTAAATCAGCATAAAAGTTATAAATATGACCATTTGTTAAAACACCAAAACGAGATTTTGAAACGTGATAATATCTATGAAGTTGAGAATTATGAGCATCAACATTTTCATTCCATTTTTTACATTCAATGATTAAAATAGGTTCGCCATCTTTTTTAATTACGTAATCTATTTTCTCTCCTTTTTTAGTACCAATATCACAAATATATTCAGGAATTACTTCTGTTGGATTAAAAATATCATAACCCAGTATTTGAATAAAAGGCATTACAAAAGCATTTTTAGTCGCTTCTTCTGTATTTATTTGGTCTTTTAAAGAATCAACTCGTTCATGTAGTTGTTGTAATTTTAATTTTAAATCTTCCATTGGTTTTTATATTTAATATATTTTTAATAAGCACTATTTTTCTGTTTTTACGGTACGTTTACAGCGAACTAGTATATAAGCGAAACAAACCTCTGTATACAAACCCAAACATGGGTAGATCAGCGAAGGTCTGTTTCGCTCTCCGTTTTCCAAATATATTAAAATTTTCTTACAATTTAGTAAAAAAAGGCGCGTCATTAAAATGCGTTGCGTGAGGGATGGCAGCGAAAATCCCTTATGTTTTTTAACCTGAATTTATTTCAGGTTCTAAAAAAACATAAAGATTGTAGCGAACAGCCCGACCCGAAGTTGCGAGGAGGAACGACGAAGCAATTTGTAGGGTCACGCCCATACTTCGGCTACGCTCAGCATAAATAAAGAATTTTAAAAAACAAATCCGCTTCAAGAGGAGCGGATTTATCAAACTAAAAATCTAAAAAAAACTACTAACTAAACTCTTTATCCGGATTGTATCCTAAATACGGCATGGATTGTTCCTTGAAAACAACACCGTATTCTTCTAATTCTTTCAAAATAGGCTCATAGACTTCCTTACGAATGGGCAATTGCACTCCCGGAGTCGTGATTTTGCCATTCAAGATTAATAAGGTCGCCATTGCAACGGGTAAACCCACTGTTTTTGCCATGGCTGTATAGGTTTGATCGTCACCAATGCAAACCATCTTGGAATCTATTTGTTCCTTTTTGCCATTGAATTCGTATCCAAATTTGTGATACATGACAATCATATCTTTATCATCTTGCTGAAGCGTCCAACTATCCGTCAATATTTTTTCCAGAATTTGAGCCGGCGTGGCGTTTTTCAAACCTACTTTCTTGTTTGGGTTGAACAAATCGAGTTCCAATAATTTGTCCCACATGATATCATCTTGGTCAATTTTCAGAATCAAACGGGTCTTGATTTCTACAGAATCCGTGGGATGATATGGCAGGAACGAATTCACAAATTCTCTGTAACTCATGTTCTCTGAATCCTCCATAACGTAACTGTCATCCGTCATTCCTAATTGCACAAACATATTCCATGCTTTAGAGAAACCCACTCTACGAATCGTTCCTCTGTACAACGTAAGCACATTATCTAAGCCATACACACTGCGGTATTTCAACGAATCGCGATTCGAATAGCCTTCGAATCGACCATATCCTTCCACTTGCAAAAACTCGGTTCTGCGAAACAAATTACAATACGGAATGTATTTATAAGTCCCTTCCTGAATAAACTTGGCAGCGCCACCCTGACCCGCAAGAACTACATTGCGTGGTGCCCAAGTAAATTTATAATTCCAAAGATTTGTATCGGATTCCGGAGCTACAAGTCCGCCACAAAAGGATTCAAATAAAATCATCTCACCGCCTTTTTCCTTAATCTCATCAATCACTTTCATGGCACTCATGTGGTCAATGCCTGGATCAAGTCCAATTTCATTCATGAAAATAAGATTGTTTTCCTTTGCGGCAGCGTCTAATTCCTGCATGGCATCACTCACGTAGGAAGCGGTAACTAAGTGTTTTTTATAAATAATACAATCTTTGGCCACTTGAATATGCAAATGTGCCGGCAACATCGAGATAACAATATCAGCAATTTGCACCGCTTTTTTTCTTTGATCTTCATCAAAAATATCTAAGGCAATTGCCGTTGCATTGGGGTGATTGTTTGTCTTTTTTTGAGCTAAAGCCAAAGACAAATCACCAATAACAAGATGCAAATTCTCTTTTTCAGATTTATTTAAAAGATACTGAATCAAAGATGAAGCTGATCTTCCTGCCCCAATGATTAAAATTGTTCTCATTTTTTATATATTTATAACACAAACATACAAAAATGTTGTATTTATAACAAATAGTGTTGCGAAAAATTTTATACAAGTCTTAAAACTTAATCTACAATAAATCAATAGAAGGAAAAAAGTAACCTAGAAAACATTTTCAATTTAAGCACGGATGAGATACTTTTGTGATAAAATAAAATCAACATGGACAAAAAGATACTTTCAACAGGAGCTATTTTAGGAATGATTGCAATAATTCTAGGAGCTTTTGGCGCCCATGCCCTAAAAAAAGTACTGTCTATTGAACAACTTTCCACTTTTGAAACTGGAGTACGTTATCAAATGTACCATGCACTCTTTTTATTGTTTATTGGTCTACTGAAAAATATATCTCTTAAAGCAAAAAAAACAATCTATTTTTTGGTGGTTTTTGGTATTCTTTTGTTTTCAGGTTCCATTTATTTATTAGCGACCAACGACCTTACCGCTTTTGATTTTAAAGTAATCGGATTTGTAACACCAATCGGAGGATTGCTATTAATAGTGGCTTGGGTGGTTTTATTTATAAACATAAATAATAAACAGTCACAAATTTAAGAGAATCAAAGGCTATCTAGAATTAAATTTCTATTTTTGCACTCTAGAAAAAACCCACACAACAACAATTATATGGACAATAAAACGCTTTCTACGCAATCGATTTCGTTAAAAGAACTAGGAATTGAAAATGCAACGATTAATTACCAGTTAACTCCTGATGAATTACACGAAATAACTATAAAATCAGGGCAAGGAATTGAGGTTTCAACTAAGTCATTAGCTGTTAATACAGGAGAATACACCGGGCGTTCCCCAAAAGATAGATTTATAGTAAAAGATAGTCTGACTGAAAATGAAGTTTGGTGGGGAAAAGTCAATATTCCATTTGCGCCGGAAGCTTTTGAAGCATTGTATAATAAAGTTACTGCGCATTTATCCAATAAAGAAATTTTTGTTAGGGATTCCTATGTATGCTCAGATCCAAATTACAGATTGAATGTAAGAGTAATTACTGAAACAGCTTGGGCAAACTTATTTTGCTACAATATGTTTTTGAGACCTGAAATTCAGGAATTAGCTGATTTTACTCCTGAATGGACGCTACTTTGTGTACCAAGTTTTATGGCAGATCCTGCTGTGGATGGAACACGTCAAAGCAACTTCGCCATTCTTGATTTTACCCGAAAAGTAGTATTGATAGGTGGTACCGGTTATACTGGAGAGATGAAAAAAGGAATTTTTTCTGCTTTGAACTTTATCTTACCTGTTTTCAAAAATACTTTGCCTATGCACTGTAGTGCCAATGTAGGAAAAGAAGGTGATACAGCAATTTTCTTCGGGTTATCAGGAACTGGAAAAACAACTTTGTCTGCAGATCCCAACCGTAAATTAATCGGTGATGACGAACACGGATGGACTAATGAAAATACCGTTTTCAATTTTGAAGGAGGTTGCTATGCAAAAGTGATCAATCTATCCGAAGAAAACGAACCAGATATCTTTAAAGCGATTAAAAAAGGATCTATTTTAGAAAACGTAGGGATCAAACCAGGAACAAATGAAGTTGATTTCGAAGACGTTACAATAACAGAAAACACACGAGTAAGCTACCCAATTTATCATATTGACAACATTCAACCAGGTTCAATTGGTAAAAACCCAAAAAATATTTTCTTTTTAACCGCTGATGCCTATGGAATCTTGCCTCCAATTTCCAGATTAACTCCTGGACAAGCGGCCTATTATTTCATATCAGGGTATACTGCAAAAGTAGCAGGAACTGAAGCCGGAATTACGGAACCTCAACCTAATTTTTCTACTTGTTTTGGCGCTCCATTTATGCCATTACACCCAACACGATATGCTGAAATGTTGAGTAAAAAAATGAAAGATGCTAATGTAAAAGTTTGGCTTATCAATACCGGTTGGACAGGTGGTCCTTACGGAGTAGGAAGTCGGATGAAATTGAAATACACGCGTGCTATGATTACCGCAGCATTAGAAGGTCAGCTAAACGATGTAGCATATGAGAACCACAAAGTGTTTGGAATGGCAATACCACAAACCTGTCCAAATGTTCCAAGTGAAATATTAGACCCTAGAAACACATGGGAAAACCCAGAATTATATGACCAGAAAGCAATTGAATTGGCACACAAGTTCAAAGAAAACTTTACTCAATTCGAAGAGTTTGCTAATGCTGAAATTATGACTGGAGCTCCATTAGTATAATTACAATTATAGTTCCAAATTATAAAAAGCTGTTCTACATGAACAGCTTTTTTTATGCAAAAAAAGCTAATTAAAAACATATCAACTATTTATACCAAAAATCATTTTTTTGGCGTTAAATTTGTAATCATCAATCACCCGAGCTAGAATAGTAAACTGGCGAGGCAATCAAAAAAATTAATTATGTTAAAACATTTTTTTATCCTTTGTTCCGGAGCCGACAAAGACATACTTGAAGGCTGTTCCGAAGGCGAACAAACCAAATATGTAGGTATTGGCGCCACTGTTTTTTTTACCGCAGTCATGGCTTTTCTTGCCAGTTCGTATGCACTGTTTACCGTCTTTGACAGTATGTATCCCGCAATTGCGTTTGGAATCGTTTGGAGTTTACTCATTTTTAATTTAGATCGTTTTATTGTTTCCACTATTCGAAAAAGAGACAAAATAGGAAGTGAATTCCTGCAGGCAACTCCCCGAATTATTTTGGCGGTAATTATTGCGATAGTAATTTCGAAACCATTAGAAATTAAAATCTTCGAAAAAGAAATCAATACCGTTTTGTTGAAAGAGAAAAATGCGATGGCTTTGAATAACAAAAAAGAAGTAGCGAATTATTTCAAGTCGGATTTGGATAAAAACAAAGCAGAAATCGATAAATTAAAATCAGAAATCACAAACAAAGAGAAAGAAGTAAATACGCTGTATGAAACCTACATCACAGAAGCCGAAGGAACCGCAGGAACCAAAAAATTAGGCAAAGGTCCCGTTTTTAAGGAAAAGATTGCCAAACATGATTTGGCAAAACAAGAACTGGACACCTTACAAAAAACCAACTTGGTTAAAATTGCTGCAATGGAGAAAAATACCAAAACCCTCCAAACCGATTTAGACAAGAAAGTTAGCGAAACCCAACCTATTATTGATGGATTTGACGGTTTAATGGCACGAATCAATGCCTTGGACAAATTACCGTGGCTTCCTTCATTTTTTATTATGCTACTGTTTTTAGCCATTGAAACTTCTCCTATTATTGCTAAACTCTTATCTCCAAAAGGGGAATACGATTATAAACTGGAAGATCTGGAAACAGCGTTAAAAGCAACAATCGAACAAGACAAATACCAACGTACTTTACTCGTAAAAACTAGTGCAACGATGCACGATAAAGTCTACGGAGATATTGCTGACGATAAAAAACTGTATGATTTGCAACGGAAAAACGCTACCGATTTGCTCGAATTACAATCCAATAATTTTGTAGAAAAACAAAAGAGAACGCTATGAGTAAAAGGTTGAAAGTCCTAAAATCAAAACGGAAAATATCTTTTGACTTTAGGACCTTCGACTTTAAGACTAATTACATATGACTCAAAATTTCTTTTTTGAAAGCGTCATATTCGCCTTGTAAAATCAATCCGTTGTCCAATAATTTTTTATAATTCTGTAATTTCTCAAAAAGTTCATCTTGTGATAAATCACTTAACGATTTGTCTTTTGGAGTTGCTGGAACGTTTTCGAATACTTGATTTTCAGCAATAAAATTAGGCTGTGAAACTGGCATTATTTCAGCAAAACTAATCACTTCTTCCGTTTCCATTTCTTCGATAATCTCCACTTCTTCTATTGGAGAAACTGGAATCTCATCCATCATTGTTGCGTTCAAAACCGACCCGACTTTCAATATATCCAATTGTTCTTTAGCGTATGTAAAAATCTTTCTGGCTTGAATTTTAGGAATGTAATCAATAGAAACCTCCATATTTGTTCTGGTTGTAAAAGAAAACTCTGAACCCAGAATATTTTCTTTCACAAAAGTGCCTTCAATTTCGTCCCAAGTGTAATCAATAAAATTCATTGATAGCCCCAGATTTTTAGGCTGACAAATGATAATTCTTTTATTCGTCATCACAATACTATCCGGCAAAACGGTAATCGCTGGTTTTTTTTGAACAGCAATATATCCTATTTCTTCGTTTTTCATCAATAAATCACTCAGTTTTGAAGCGATTTTCTCAATAGCCTTTGGGTCTTGTTCTTCGTTCAAAAACTTTTTAAATTGTTCTTTCATATGATAGGCAGAATTTATTTCAGTACGTGTTTGTAATTTTTATTCTAAATTTCTTTACAAAAGTAATGCCTAATTTTGAAGTACATACTGTTTAAATAAATTTTATTGAACTATTCCCTCTTTACAGTAATCTACTGTGTGAATGCTTTTAAAAACAAAAAACAAAAATCTATTTTTCATCTCATTTCAAGCTAGTCTCTGATCGTCAGATAAACAAATCTCTACCTAAGAAATTCAGCATCAAATTGTCCAAAGAGTTACAAACCAACTATGAAAACAAATAATGTAATAGCAAACCTAAACTTTAGATTAACAATACTCATTTAATATTAATTTGCCGTTGCATAATCATCTCAAATTTTGAACGGTAGAAAAAATAGTCCTTAATACAAATGTTAAAAGAACTGCGAGCAATCTAATGTTTTAAAAATTTAAGACTTACTATTTAAACACTCAAAAAAATAGTAAAATAAATTCTGTTAAACACCTCTTTTTTTTCTTAAATTAGTAAACAATTAGACCCCAAACCTAAAGCTGAACTGATGAAATTATTGAAGATATTCCTTATTGAAGATGATTCTTTTTTTGGAGAAACGTTAAAATTCCATTTAAAATTAAACCCTGATTTCGAAGTATTTCTTTTTCAAACAGGAAAAGATTGTCTTAACAATTTATATCAAAAACCTGACATTATTTGTCTGGATTTTGGACTTCCAGATATAACCGGAGATATACTTTTGAAAAAAATTCATGAAATTAATAATCAAATCCCAATTATCATTATTAGTGGTCAAGAAGAAATTGAAGTTGCAGTAGATTTCCTAAAATCAGGCGCAAGGGATTATATTATAAAAAATAGTCATACTAAAGATTTACTATGGAATTCAATACTAAAAATTAAGGAGAATCTTTCTTTGGTAAGTGAAGTAGAAGAATTAAAAGAAAAACTAGAACAAAAATTCAGCTTTGAAAAAACTATAATTGGCCAAAGCGAAGCCATAAAAACTGTTTTTAATAAAATTAATAAAGCTTTAAATACTAATATAAATGTATCTATAACTGGAGAAACAGGAACTGGAAAGGAGGTTGTAGCTAAAGCAATTCACTATAATTCCGAAAGAAAAAATAAACCATTTGTGGCGGTAAATATGGCGGCAATCCCTAAAGAACTAATTGAAAGCGAATTTTTTGGCCATGAGAAAGGTGCCTTTACAGGTGCTAATAATAGGAATATCGGAAAATTTGAGCAAGCTGACGGTGGAACAATTTTTCTTGATGAGATTGCCGAATTAGATTTAAATCTCCAAAGTAAATTATTAAGGGTTTTACAAGAACGTGAAGTGGTACGCCTTGGGGGGTCAGCCAGAATAAAATTCAATGCCCGTTTAATAATTGCAACCCACAAAGACTTGTCTGCAGAAGTGAAAAAAGGAACTTTCAGAGAAGATTTATACTATAGGATTATGGGATTACCGATCGAACTTCCTCCTTTAAGAGATCGTGAAAATGATATTTTATTGTTGAGTAAACATTTCATTGATTCCTTTGTAAAAGAAAATAAAATGAAACCGCTAAGCTTGTCAAATGAAGCAAAAACTAAGTTAATTAAATATCCTTTTCCCGGCAATATACGAGAATTAAAATCTGTGATAGATCTAGCTTGTGTGATGTGTGACGGAAGCGAGATTTTACCGGATGATTTCACCTTTAATAGTATTAACCAAACTGATTTATTTTTGTCCGAAGAAAAAACCTTAAAACAATATACTTCAGAAATTATACTTCACCATTTAAAGAAAAACAATAACGATGTATTGAAAACTGCTTTTAAACTCGACATCGGAAAATCGACTATTTATAATTTAATTCAATCATTAGAACCAAGAAATAGTTTATGAAAGTAGCTTCTTTATTATATCAAGACATGGCTTTTTCGAAAGAAAAAAACGAAGAAAATTTAGATTCGAACAAAGCACAATTAGTTCTGGCCTTTGGTTCTAGAGAATTAATTACGGATCCGGAATCCTATATAGCAATAAAAAATAAATTCCCAATTGCACAAATTGCCCTAAGCACCTCAGCCGGAGAAATTTATGATACAGAGGTTGTAGATCATACTATTTCCATAGTTGCAATAGAATTTGCCTCAACAACTATTACAACATCTCAAGTAAATATTGCTGATTTCAAAAATAGTTTTGACGCGGGACAACTACTGGTTAAGAGCCTCCCAACAAAAAATTTGAAACTAATTTTTGTGCTCTGTGATGGCGGAAAAGTTAATGGTAGTGAACTTGTTAAAGGAATGAATAGTGTAAAAAAAGACGGAGTTTTGATTACCGGCGGATTAGCCGGTGATGGAATGAAATTTGAAAAAGCATATGTTGGACTGAATAAAGTTCCTAAATCGGGCGAAATTATTGCTATCGGATTTTATGGCGAAAAACTTATTTTAAGCCATGGTTCTATTGGGGGTTGGGAGAGTTTTGGCCTAGAAAGAATTGTAACAAAGTCTAAAGACAATGTACTTTATACAATTGACAATAAAAACGCACTAGATTTATATAAAAATTATTTGGGAAAATATGCTGCAGACCTTCCAGGATCCGCGTTGTCTTTTCCATTATCGCTAAAACTTTCTGATAATGAATCTATTGTTGTAAGAACCATCCTTTCTATTGATGAGACTAATCAATCTATGACTTTTGCAGGCGATATTCCCCAAGGAAGCAAGGTACGCTTTATGAAAGCTAATTTTGATCGATTAATTGATGCAGCAAGTGATGTGGCAAATTCTTGCCTTGAAATGACAAGTGCTAACCAAAAATTAGCAATTTTAATCAGTTGTGTAGGTAGAAAAATTGTCTTAAGTGATAGAATAGAAGAAGAAGTTGAAGCAGTTGCTGACGTTTTTGGCAAGGACATGATGCTGACCGGTTTTTATTCTTATGGTGAAATTTCACCTTTACGCCCAATGGCAAACTGTGAGCTGCACAATCAAACCATGACAATAACTTGTATCAATGAAATCATATAATATGAGCCTTCACAAATTACTCAAAAGACAAATCAATAAATACTTACCCTCAGATTATAACGATAATCCAGTGTTGAAGGAATTTATAAACGCAATAAATCATTCCTACGTATCGTATGAAAGAGACAAGGAATTGATGGATCATGCATTTAAGGAAAGTGAAATTGAATACCATCAAGTTAATGACAGTTTAAAAACCGAAGTAGAATTAAAAAAACAATCTATTGCAAATTTATATGATAGCTTGGAAGTTTTAGAAGATGGATTCAATACCATAAAAAATGTGGATGAAATAGATGATTTATTATTCATTTCAAAGTATTTAAACCAGCAAATTGAAAAACGCAAAGAAATCGAAATAAAGCTAAAAAGGCAATCTGAAATGAAACAGATTCTTATGAATTTAGCTTCAAAATATATAAATATACCATCTGATAAAATAAATGCAACTATCAATGATTCTCTTCAAGAGATTGCTCAGTTTGTAAAAGCTGACCGTGCATACATTTTTAAATATAACTTCCCGTCTGAAAACTGTTCAAATACTTATGAATGGTGCAATGAAGGAATTGAACCTCAAATTCATGAATTACAAAACATCCCTTTAGAGTACATGGAAGCTTGGGTTGAGGCCAATAAAAAAGGGGAATCAATCCATATTCCTAAAGTCTCAAAATTAGAAGAAGGAACGTTAAAAGAAATTTTAGAGTCACAAGACATCAAAAGTCTATTGGTCATTCCTTTAATGAGTAAAAAAGAGTGTCTGGGCTTTGTTGGCTTTGATTCTGTCAAAGACCATTATCATTATACTGAAAAAGAAAGAGAATTATTAGATTTTTTTTCCCAAATGATCATTAATGTAGAAGAAAAAACGAAAATTGAAAATGATCTAGTACGTACAATAGAATTGTTAAAAACTTTACTAGCCAATCTTCAGTCAGGGGTTTTGGTAGAAGATGAAAATCGAAAAATTCTGTTTACCAATCAACTTTTTTGCAACATGTTTTCTATACCTATGCCCCCTGAAACAATGATTGGTGTTGATTGTACAAACTCTGCCGAACACTCAAAATATTTATTTAAAAACCCGGAATTATTTAGTCCAAGGATAGAAGAAATCCTTAACGATAGAGTCTTGACTACAAATGAACTTCTAGAGACTGTTGCACACACTGTTTTGGAACGGGAATACATTCCAATCTTTATAGATAATGAGTACAAAGGCCATCTTTGGAAATATACAGATGTTACTGAACGCATAACAACTCAAAACTTACTTGAACAAAGTGAGGAACGAAACCGCCTGATTATGAATTCAGCCCTTAATGCCATAATCACTATAGATAATAAAGGGATGATTACATTCTGGAACAATCAAGCTGAAATCATTTTTGGCTGGAAACGGGAAGAAGTTTTAGGCCATCTTTTATCAAATATTATTATCCCAGATCAGTATAAAGATCGGCACGAAAAAGGGATGAAACACTATTTAAAAACTAATGAAGGACCAGCCTTAAACAAGCAACTAGAACTTCCTGGATTACATAAAAATGGACATGAATTCCCTGTAGAAATTTCTATTATTCCCGTAAAACAAAATGGGGAAATGTTTTTTTGCTCCTTCATTCAAGATATTTCTGAAAGAAAAACTGCAGAAAACAACCTAAAATATCAAGAAGAAAAATATCGAAATATTATTGCCAATATGAATCTTGGTCTAATAGAAGTCGACACGAATGAAATTATTAAATTTGCGAATCAAAGTTTTGCAGAAATATCAGGCTATGAAATAAATGAATTAATCGGTAAAAATCCTTCGGAAATATTTGTTTTTGGCGAAAATTTTGAAATAATGAAAGCTAAAAATAATAAAAGACTACAAGGTATTTCAGATATTTATCAAATCCCTATAAAAAATAAACGTGGGGAACTAAAATGGTGGGCCATAAGCGGTGCGCCAAACTTTGATGACAAAGGAAAATTTGTAGGCTCGATAGGAATTCATTTAGATATTACGGAACAAAAACAGCTTGAAATCGATCTGGAAAAAGAAAAAGAAAACGCACAGGAAGCATCAAAAGCCAAAGAAGCTTTTCTGTCTAATATGAGCCATGAGATAAGAACCCCCCTAAATGCAATTATAGGATTTTTGAGAGAACTTGAAAAACAAGATTTAACGAACCTACAAAAAAAATATATTGACAATAGTACTGTAGCATCCAAACATTTACTAGCTATTATTAACAACGTTTTAGATATTTCAAAAATTGAAGCCGGCGAAATGTCATTTGAGTCTGAAGATTTTATTTTGGAAAACTCCATAAAAAATGTAACAATTGTCCTGCAACCATTACTAGACCAAAAAGGATTAGAACTTACGACTGTAATAGCACCTGAAATAGAGAATGTATTAAAAGGAGACACGCTTCGTTTGCAACAAATTTTATTTAATCTCATTGGTAATGCCATAAAATTTACTCAAAAAGGTACTATTTCAATAAATTGCGATGTAATAAGTAACAATACCATTTCCCAGGAACTACGAATTTCAGTATCAGATACTGGTATTGGAATGGAAAAAAACTTTATAGAGAATATCTTTAATAAATTTTCTCAAGAGGATAAGGGAATTACCCGAAAATATGGCGGAACAGGCTTAGGTCTTTCCATTACTCGAGAACTTATCAAATTAATGGATGGAAGAATTGAGATTGAAAGCGAAAAAAATAAAGGAACAACCATCTGTTTTTATCTTAGTTTTCAAAAAGGAAGTACAGATAATATTGCCATTCTAAATATTGAGAAAACAATCACTAGGATAGACAATATTTCAATTCTTCTTGTTGAGGATAACTACTTGAATCGAATGGTGGCTCAAAATTCCTTACAATATTTCAACTGTAAAGTCACTGAAGCAGAAAACGGCTTAGAGGCTTTAGAGATACTTAAAAATCAAAATTTTGATGTAATCCTTATGGATATCCAGATGCCAGAAATGGGAGGTATTGAAGCTACCGAAATCATAAGAAAAAAACTAAAAATTATTACTCCCATAATTGCACTTACTGCAAATGCTTTTAAAACAGAAATTGACAAATGTAAGAAAGTCGGTATGGATGACTATGTAACTAAACCCTTTGATGAAGATGTTCTGATTGAAACTATAGCAAAACACACTATAAATAAGAAGCCATTAAATCTAACACCAATACAAAAGGATACCACTGATAAACTCTATAATCTCGATTCCTTATATAATTTAGGAAGAGGTGATACTGAATTTATAGATAAGATGATTTTCATATTTGTGGAACAGACTACAGAAACTATCGAAAAAATAACAAATGCAATATACCAGCCTGATTACATTGAAGTAAGCCGATTAATCCACAAGATAAAACCTAGTGTAGAAAGCATGGGAATAACCAGTATTCTAAGTGAATTAAAACAAATTGAAAAGATAGCTAAGACAACAAATGACAAAGAACAAATTACTGCTCTTTTCAATATTATAAAAAAAGTTTTAGAAGAAGCAGTACTTCAAATAAAGAAAAATGAATTTAAAAATTAATTCTATTCCCGATAGCCTTACTAAGAATTAATTCCAAAATATGGAAATAAAAAATATTTAATAAAATTCAAACTACTGATTTTCAACGTTTTGCTTTTTTGGCTTGAATTTGGCAATTCTGTTTTCAATTAAAAAAACAAAATGGAAAATCAAAATCAATTTAAATTATTTATCGTAGATGACGATGTCTTTTGTGCTACCCTGTATCAAAAATCTTTAAGAAACATGGGACATAATGATATTACTTATTTTAGTAATGGAACTGATTGCTTAAATAATATCAACCTCAATCCTGACATTATTTTCTTAGATCATAATATGGAAGACATAACAGGATTTGAGGTTTTAAAGAAAATAAAACGCTACAATCCAAATATTTATGTAGTTATGGTCTCTGGCCAAGAAAATATTACCACTGCTATTGATGCCCTTAAATATGGTGCCTTTGATTACATCATTAAGGACAGTGATGTCAGTACTAAAATGACCCTGATTATTAATAAAATTATTCGGGTAAAAGAGGAGTTAAAAAAATCAAACCCCACTATAATACAACGATTCCTTTCCTTTTTCTAAAAATTACGCAATCATAAACATGAAAAAAATATTAAAAATATTCCTTTTAATACTACTCTTTGCATCGTGTAAAACGCAAAATTTATTCGTCAATGAGGTAGAACCTAGTAAAAGCACGTCTTTTTTATATGATGCAAACTACCAGTACAAAATTAGAAAAGATGATAAAATCTCGCTTTCTGTTTGGGGAGAAGACAACCTGAGCGTAGGATCTGTTTACGGAATCTATAATTCAAATGAAGTATATGGGAAATGGCTTTTAGTGGACACTAATGGCTGCATTGAAATCCCTAAAATAGGGACTACAATTGTAATGAACAAAACTATTCCTGAGCTAAAAGAAGAAATTAAAACAATATTAAAAAAATGGTTAGTTAACCCGATTATTGATGTAAAAGTACTCAATAAAGAAATTACCATATTAGGTGAGGTACGAAATCCCAACACGATTCAAGTAGACAAAGATCATGTCAAACTACTTGAAATGATAAGTAAAACAGGAGGATTTGATTTTTATGCCAATTTGAAGTCAATTAAAATATTACGACAAGATGGAGAAAATGTTGCAATTGCAAATATAGATTTAACCAATCCTAATGATATTTTAAATACAAATATTGAACTTCATCCCGGAGATATTGTCATTGTACCGTCAAAAAAGAATAAAGAGTTTGACAAACGTATCGCAACGATAATCCCCCTGACCACCACAATTAGTGCTGCGGCAATAATAATGGGATTATTCTAAACTACTCACCTATGAATGAAAATATAAGATTATTCAAACCTTTTTTACGTGGACTGCCAATTATTATTGCAGTAATGATTATTTCCGTTTTAGCAGCTAAAAAATATCTTAATTATGTAACTCCTCTTTATGAGAGCACTAGCATGCTTAAGCTTGCAGATGTACAAGAAGGCTTGCCAAGCGCTAATCTATTTAAAGATCTAGATGTTTTTGCAACTGCCAATAAAATTGCAACTGAAATAGAAGTTTTAAAATCGTCTAACCTTATTCAAAAAACACTGGATGAAATTCCTTTCAATAAAGAGATCTACAGGAAGGGCAATATGCTAACGGTTGAATTGTTTGGCAACTCCCCAATCCTTATTGCAGGTGCTTTTCAATCCGATAAAGCATTGGACAAAAGATATTCCGTGAATGTTATTTCTAATAAAGATTTTCAGTTTTTTTATCCCAATTCCAATCAAAGTATTTCTGGGAAATTTGGAATACCCTTAAAAATAGATGGAGCCATACTTTTAATTACATTAAATATTCCGTTTATAAAATCTAAGAAGGAGATCAAAATTATTGATTCCTATGAGTTTGAGTTTCTAAGCAATCAAAAACTAATGGAGAAGATCAATAAAAATTTAGACATTGTTCCAGTAGACAAAGATGTTCCAGTAATACGAATTAATATGAAAAGTAATGTTCCGGAGAAAGCGGCACTTTTTGTGAATAAACTGGCGGAAGTATACATAAGAGATTACATCGAAAATAAATATAAAGCGGCTAATACCACGGTAGATTTTTTGCAAAAAGAGATCAATAGTTCTAACAAAAAACTGACAAATTCTGAGAATAACATTCAAAACTACAGAGATAAAAAAAATATTATCAATCTACCACAAGAAACAGAAACCGATTTACGCAAAATTTCGCAACTTAAAATTGAGCAAACTAATATAAAGATGAGTTTGAATGCGATAAAAGATTTAAATAAATATATCGATGCAGGAAAAACAAATTATTTAGAATTAGCTCCAAATTTCGAAGCTTTTACCGATCTTTTATCGACGGAAATGGTGAAAAATATCAAAAAATTGCAATCTGACAAAAAGGATTTATTGCTGACATATACGCCTGAAAATGAAAAAGTAAAAATTATAGACACTAAACTAAAAGACATTATAGATTATCAAATTGAAAGTATTAAAAATACTGAGAAAAATTTACAAATAAAATACAATAATCTCACCTCTGACATTACCGAATCAGAAAAAGTATTTATTGGCCTACCAGAAAAAGAAAAAAGATTAACAATATTGAACCGCGATTTTAATCTTTATGAAACCAATTATAATTTCTTGAACGGAAAAAGAATAGATGCAGAAATAGCACGATCAGCAAAAATTGCTTTTCATAAAATAATAACACCTGCAGAGATTTCAAAAACACCCGTCTCTCCTATTCGAGGTATTATAATAGTAGTAGCAGCGATAATGGGACTCTTTGTGTCTACTGTGCTTATATATATAATTCATTTTGCCAAAGCTAAAGTGAATGACATTTATACCATCGAGAAAAACAGTACAATCCCGGTCGCTATAGCAACACCGTTTCTAAAAGGACAATCAGCTATTGATGATAATTTCTTGAAAGAGGCAATTCAAATAGAATTAAAAGGACTAATCAATAAGAAAAATATAATAGCAATAAGTTCCTATGACAATGAAAAAGACCATCTTTTTCATAGTAGAAATTTGGCTCTCGCTTTCAAAAAACAAGGACGGAAAATTGTAATTATTGATGCAACTGGACAATTAGAAAATGAATTTGAACCTACAGAATATCTTGATTTTTCAGATCCAAAATATTTAAGCTATACAAAGGCTACTTTTCAAAATGAACTTGAAGAAATGATGCAAGAATGTGAGTTGTGCATCATTCACAATCAATCCATAAAAAAAGATAAACTAGCACTGCTATTTATGAGTCTGGCAACAACAAATTTAATCGTTTTAGACAGTCGAAAATCAGCGGAGAAGAACATCCTGAAAATCGAACTATTAAAAGACGAATATAAATTACCCGATGTTTGGTTTGTCTTAAATAAATCAGGTTATAATCCAAGCGTGTTAGGTGAAGTCAAAAAAATATGGCTGAAATACATTAAGAAATAAAAAAAATCCATGTATATCATTAAAAAAATAGCTTCATCTGCCTCTCTAATGGTTGTAATTGATCAGGCTATCAGTAGCGGTACTACTTTTATATTGACTCTGTTCTTAGCTCAAAAATTAGACAATAGAGATTTCGGCACATTTTCTTCTATTGTTCTGGTGAGTTATTTAGTGATGAGCATTACAAATGCTTTATTGATTCAGCCTTTTCAGGTTTCTATCTCTAAAATTATTAAAAAAAAACAATATCAGGTCTTTCTAATGCTGAGTTTGTTTGTATTGTCAATATTGATTTTTATTTTAATTCAATTTGGAGTACTTTTTTTAACAAAAACGAACGAATATCGTGTAAACATCTATTCTATTGCCTGTTTCTTAATAGGATTTATAATAAACGACTTTTTTAGAAAGTTGTTTTTAGGCATTAACAAGGTAAAAAGTGTTTTTGCAATGGATTTCATTTTTTTAGTACTTATTGCTATCGTTTTTTTATTAACAAAAACAATCCAATTATCAAATGTGCTTTGGATTATTGGATTGTCTAACCTAGTTACTTCGTTTCCTGGCATATACTTTATTATTAAAAATTACGAATTACCCAAATCTTGGAGCTCCTTTTTTTATAGTCATTTGTATCAGGGCAAATGGTTGCTAAGTGTAGCAATTTTACAATGGTGTTCCAGTAATTTCTTTGTACTGATATCCGGAATATATTTGGGCATTGAAGCCCTTGGAGCCTTGCGATTAGTGCAGTCCTTTTTTGGTGTCCTGAATGTAGCATTACAAACCGTTGAGAACTATTTTTTACCTAAAGTGGCAGGAATTTATAATGAAAATAGTGCCAAAGCAAAAAAATACCTATTCAACATTACCTTGTACGGAGCTGCATTTTTTGCTGTTTTATTATCCATACTTTTTATATTTTCTAATGAAATTATTGTTTTAGCTGGTGGCCAAAAATATCATACATATGGTTATATAGTCCGAATTATTTCAGTTTTATATTTTTTTATTTTCCTGAGTTATCCTATCAGGATTGCCATTAGAATATTAGTGCTAAATAAAATTTTCTTCTATGGATATGTGCTTTCTTTTACTGCTTCGCTTCTCTCTTTTCATTTCCTACTCAACAGCTTTGGTCTTTACGGAGCAGTTTCAGGACTTATAATTAATCAAATCATTATGATTTTGTTTTGGCAAAATCAATTGACTAAAAATAAATTTCAACTATGGAGATAATACATATAGTACTTGGGAAAGCCAATCCGGAAAGAATGAATGGCGTAAATAAAGTGGTACATCAATTAGCGAGCAAACAAACTGAATTTGGAGAGACAGTTTCCGTATGGGGAATTACAAATGATTTAGTGGTTAATTATGGTGATCGTAATTACAAAACTGAATTATTCTTAAAAGAATCCAATCCTTTTGTTATTCCAAAACGCTTAAAAGAATCTATTTTAAATAAAAAAAATAAGGCTGTTTTTCATTTTCATGGTGGTTGGATTCCTATTTTCTATACACTTTCACAATTATTACATAAAAACAATATATCATTTGTTTATACACCACACGGCGCTTACAATACAATAGCTATGCAAAGAAGTACGTGGAGAAAAAGGATATATTTCTCCTTATTCGAAAAAAAACTACTTGAGAATTCGACAAAAATTCACTGTATCGGAAAAAGTGAAGTTATGGGTTTAAGAAGAATATTTAAAAACAAGAAATCTATTTTACTGCCATACGGCTATGAAAACACCACACCCATTGTACTTGAAAAATCTATTAATCCTGAAATTATTTTCGGATTTATAGGTCGGTTAGATATTTATACCAAAGGACTAGATACCTTATTGGAAGCTTTTCAAAAATTTCAAAAAAAAGTCCCAGACTCAAAACTTTGGATCATTGGAGAGGGTCCCGAAAAAATGATTTTGGAACAGCAACTAAAAGGCAAAATGTACAGCGCAAATGTTACTTTGTTTGGGAGTAAATTTGGAACAGAAAAAAAAGAATTACTTCAAAAAATGGATGTCTTTGTTCACCCATCGCGCAATGAAGGATTACCGCTTTCAGTAATTGAGGCGGCAAGCTTTGGGAAACCATGCATTGTTACTGCTGCAACTAATATAGGCCAATTGATTACTACTTGCCAAGCAGGAATAACAATTTACAATCAAAGCAGCAAATTACTAGAAAACGCAATGTGCGATATATACTCTTGCTGGAAAAATTCAGATTCTTTTCTTCAAATGCAAAATAGTGCTATAAAAATGATTGAAAAAAATTACGATTGGAAACAATTAATATCGCGCTTTAACATTGAATTATACCGTTAGTTATGGAAACAGTTACTGCAATTCATGAAAATTTCTTAAAAAAAATAAACAATTACATGTTTATCATTTTACTATTGATGGTAGCATGTTTTTTTACTTGGAGTGAAAATATCAATATTACTCGCGCAATAAAAGTAGTAGGCCGTATGGGCTTGATGTTGTCTTCGATTGGAATCTATTATAAAATTATTCGTTATGGGGCTGTAAACACTATGAGCTATAAGAATACGCTTTCCCCATTATTTTATTTAGCATACTTGGGATTAGGTTTTTTATCTTTTATGTGGAGTACCAACCCAGGTTTTAGTGCGCTGCAGTGGTTCATGACTTTTCAAAGTTTTACATTTGCTTTTTTTTTCATAAAAAGTATCAAAGTACTTGATGCGTTTTTTGAGGGACACAGCATCCGTTTGTACCATCTTTTAGGGAATACAGTTTTTGTGTTACAGTTAGTTTTTGTTGTAGGAATGTGGATTGATCCTGACACTTTTTTCCGATTGACAAATGGAGGAGAAGAAGCAAGATTGGGTGGTGTAATGATGAACCCGAATGAACTCGGAATGCTTGCCGGTGTGGGTGTTGCTTGTTTGATTTTTGATTTGTACCGAAAACAGAATAAAGTGTGGACTATTATCAAAATTATAGTAATCTTTTATGCTTTATTCATGACGGGATCCCGTTCCTCACTTATTGGCGTTTTAATAATCATCTTTTTCCACATTAATCAAACCAAAAAGCAAGGCTTAAAAATGGCTATCATGGGCTGTGTATTGTTAGTAATCCCCTTTGCTATCAATCAAATTATTCTAAAAGGAGGTGACAAAGCCAGAATGGAAGAAATATTGACCTTAACCGGACGACTACCCTTTTGGCAAGCCCTAATTTCCGAAGGATTACCAAGAGAACCATTATTAGGTTTTGGCTATATGAGAATTGATTATAAAGAGTTTTTTCAAAGTGTGCACACATATCCTGGTAAAATGACGCATAACACTTTCATGCAAGTGCTTATGAATTTAGGTTTTGTAGGTTTATGTATTGCCATGCTTCAAATGTTTTTTACTTTCAAAGCATTCACAACAGAGAATAAAGAAACACGATTGATGTTAATAGGCATATTAATTCCCATAATGATTAATTCATTTACTGAGTTCGGAATTTTTGGTGAAAGTAATTATGGAATTTTATTTTACCAAATGATTATTTTTTCAGTTTCTTTCAAAAACAACCCACATTTAACAAGTCTTCAAAAGTTACATTTAAGAAAAAGAAGATCTGATTTAGTTCTTTAACTTTCCAAAAATTATAATTTTTCCATATTTTGGAAAAAAAATTCGCAAGCAAAAAGCAAGCAAACCCCTGTAAAACAGGGGTTTTTATTTGTTGGCATGATATTCCTATAGTCTCAAATATAAATTTACTATTATGGAAATCATTTTTAAAATCATTGGACATCCCCTATCTATAACCCAAATTAATAGCACAGATAAAGTCATGGATGTACTTTATATTAAAAATCCTGATGGTACACCCAGATGGATTTGGGAGAAAAAGCTAAACAATCCCTTGTTCTTAAAATTCTATTCCGTAAGTAATTATAGGTCTAAAATTTTTGCTATATCCATTCAAATCGTATTTTATTTGAAACTTCAAAAATTAATCTTCTCTAAAAAGCGTTTTTTTGTCCCTTTTGAAAGTACTCCTTTAATACGCACAGAGGATAATTGGGCTTTATTTACAGGAACAGCTGGCCCCAATAAAAAAGCTATCTTATATGCTAATAGCTCTTTCTACAAAATTGCCACCACACCATCTGCTCAAAGGTTGATCCAAAAAGAGTATGAAATATTACAAGAAGTAGATGGGTTAATTCAAAATCTGAATACACCACAATGTACTAAAATATCGAATGACATCATTCAGGTAACGGATGTGTCAAAACATGGCAAAAGAACGAAAACCATCACTACTGCCCACCTCAAAATTTTGTCAGCGCTAAGTTTAGTAAAAAGTACCACAATTGCTGTTCATAAATGGACTCTTTTCAACACCCTGAAAAACGACTTTCAATGTCTAAATGATGCTAGAATACCGGTAAATATGACTCGGAAAATCAATCTGCTTTTAGAGAAAACAAATCCGGATGAAACCGTTATGATATCGCTCTCGCATGGCGATTTCACACCTTGGAATATGTATAAAGTAGGTGAAAGTATCGCACTTTATGATTGGGAGCTTGCTAATTTTAATAGACCTAAAGCCTTTGATTATTTTCACTATATAATTCAAAACGGCGTTCTGGTGGAGCGCAAAAATTGGTCAGAAATATACGAAAGCATAAAAGAAAATTGTTCAGGAGAATTTGCAACAACATTCTTTGACAATGATATTGATCTGTTAAATAAATACCTAAAATGGTACTTGATGATTAACTCTATGTATTATTTAAAAGTTTATGCTTCACAAGCTAAGTGGCACATTCAAATAGAATGGTTATTGCTCGCTTGGAACGAAGGCTTAAATCAATTCTTAACGGAAGAAAAAACAGCAAGAGAATTACTTATTATGGATGTTTTTGATTGTATACAAAATCGAAAATATGCGGCTTTGAAATTGCATGATGGCTTCCCCGAAACTTTAAATATAAATTCAGACATAGACTTGATATTAGCAAAAAAAGAAGGCATAGCGCTAACCAATTTTATCAAAAATCATCCTTTAGTTTTAAATATCACCACCAATAAAAAATCATTTATGAATAGTATTCTTATTTTCCTAAAAGATGGATCATTGTTGGCCTTGGATCTTATCACACAATTAAAGGTTAGAAATCTAGAAATATTAGACTTGAATAAAATCATAGTCAACAGTTCAAGAAATCTTTATGGTGTGTCTCATGCCTCGAATATGGATACGGCACGCTATGTTGCTTTGTTTTATATGCTGAACGCCTCTAAAATTCCCGAAAAATACAAGCCTAATCAAAATCATATTATAAATTCAACTGAAGTTTTAGATGTGATGATACGAACAAATCCAGCTAATCTTTTGAATTTCATCAAAAGTAACAAACAAAATAGCTCTTTCTATTTCATCAAAAATACTCTATTATACGTTTGGGACACTATAAAAAACAACTCAAGAAATCACGGTTTCATTATCACATTCAGTGGCGTAGATGGTGCCGGAAAATCAACAGTCATAGAAAATATAGCGCTAAGAATCGAAAAACAACTGCGAAAAAAAGTGATTGTATTGCGCCACCGTCCTTCTATATTACCCATACTTAGTGTTTGGACTAAAGGTAAAGAGAAAGCACATCAGGACGCCATTGAAAGTTTACCCAGATTAGGAAAAAATAATAGCTTGCTTTCCTCCTTATTACGGTTTTCATATTATTATACGGATTATATATTGGGTCAGTTTGTTATCTATTTCAAACATATCGTTCGTGGTCATGTGGTAATTTATGACCGTTTCTATTTTGATTTTATAAATGACAGTCGACGTAGCAATATAGAATTGCCTAAAAATATAACCTTGTTTTGTTATCGTTTTTTACTAAAACCAAAGTTTAATTTTTTCCTTTTTGCAGATGCAGATGTCATTTTGAAAAGGAAGCAGGAACTCAGTAAAATAACCATCGAAAAACTAACTCATGATTATCATTCATTGTTCGAATCATTGAGCTCAAAAAGTGACTTTTCTATTTATCAAACCATCAATAATATAGAACTGGAAACTACCTTAAATCGAATAGTAGGCACCCTAATTCAATCTAAACGATGAAAAAACTAATTCTAAAGATTATCCATCTAAGAAACCCTAATTTTTTATTTGATGAGTCACTGAATACCAGCGCATTAATTCAATTCATTTGGATTCAGATTTGGAGCTTACTAAGAGGTTGCATAGTACTTTTTTTGTTCCGAAATCCAAAAGGGATGTTACTAGGAAAAGGTGTTTCTTTTTTCAATACTTCTAAAATAAAATGGGGGAAATTCCTTCGATTGGGTAATCAAGTATTCCTATCTGCCTTGAGTAAAAATGGTATTCAATTCGGGGATAATGTAAGTATTGGAGCTTACAGTCAGGTAATAGTTTCTACTTCCCTTCATAATATTGGGAATAAGATCACCATTGGAAACAACGTTGGAATTGGAGAATTTGCGTACCTCGGAGGTGCTGGAGGACTTGAAATTGGCGATGAATGCATTGTTGGTCAATACTGGAGTTGCCATCCGGAAAATCATAATTATGACGATTTGAATGTCTCCATAAGACACCAAGGGGTAAGCAGAAAAGGCATTAAAATTGGAAAAAACTGCTGGATAGGAAGCAAGGTAACCGTACTGGACGGAGTTCAAATAGGAGACGGATGTATAATTGCTGCTGGCAGCGTGGTAACCCAATCATTTCCGGAGAATAGCATAATAGCTGGTGTTCCTGCTAAAATTCTAAAAAATAGAAATCATGAGTAACAAAACTAAAACTATTGTAGCTACCTGTTATGCTATAAATCCATATAAAGGTTCCGAAGACGGAATGGGATGGAATTTTGTTTATCAAATTGCTCGATTCAATAAAGTGTTTGCCGTCACTAGAAAAAATAACCAAGGAGCGATTGAAAAATTTATGATCCAAAATCCAGATTTAATTTATAACAACATTACTTTCCTTTACTATGATTTACCGTACTGGATGCGCTTCTGGAAAAAAGGAGGCCGTGGTGCTATGCTGTATTATTATATGTGGCAAAGAGGAATTGTCAAATTCATCAAAGACAAAAAACTACATTTTGATATCGTCCACAATGTCAATTTTCATAACGATTGGACACCAAGCTTTTTGTACAAGTTAGAAAAACCAATGGTTTGGGGACCTGTTGGACATCATCCTATTATTCCGCAACAATATTTGAAATTTGCTTCGACTCGTTTTAAATTAAAAGACAGCCTAACCTGGCTAATAAAAAAATTCTTTTGGAAATGGTCGCCTTCCTTAAACAAAACCATTGAAAATGCCAATCATATTTGGTGTATGAATGATAGTGTACCCAGTATTTTAAACCTAAAAAACCAGCCCTTTTCTGTTTATCCTTCGGTAGCTTCTGAGGATTTTTATACTGATGCAATTGCAAAAAAGGAAAACTTTCATCTAATAAGCGTTGGTCGGTTTGTCACTTTAAAAGGTTTTGATTTGACCTTGCACTCTTTTGCTACTTTTGTAAATGCTCTTTCGCTTCCCGAACGCCAACGATGCAAACTTACTCTAGTGGGATCAGGTCCTGAAAAATTATTATACGAAAAAATTATAGCTCAAAACAATATAGCACAATACGTAGAAATAATAGAATGGATCGAACGACCAAAGTTGATGCAATTATATGAAAAATCAACTGCTTTCCTATTCCCCTCGCATGAGGGAGCAGGCATGGTAGTGGCAGAAGCGTTGTCTTTTGGACTGCCAATTATTTGTTTAGACAACGAAGGCCCTGGACAATATATCGACAGTTCCTGTGGATTTGCGATTCCTGAATCAGATTATTTAGAGACGGTAATTGGACTAAAAACAGCTATTCAAGAACTATATACAAATCGAGACTTACTAGATCGAATGAGTATCAATGCCAGAAAAAAATACCAAGAACGATTTACTTGGAACAGTCGAGGGGATCACTTAAGAACTATTTATAACCAATTGAAACCATGAGAATAATAGCTATCCATTTATTGAACGATTATAGTGGAAGCCCTAAGGTATTAATGCAATTACTAAATGGCTGGTCAAAAAGAAAAATAGAAACACACCTCTATACCTGTAGTGGGAGAGATGGTTTTCTATCTGGTATTGATCAAGTAAAAAACCACTTTTTTTGGTATCGTTTAGCTAAAAACTCTTACTTAAGACTTCTTTTTTTCATGACCAGTCAGCTCATACTGTTTGTTCAATTAGTATTCAAATTACAACAGAACGACATTGTTTATATTAACACTGTTCTTCCCTTTGGAGCGGCTATTGCGGGTAAATTAAGAGGTTGTAAAGTTATTTATCATATTCATGAAACAACAATGAAGCCAAAAATTTTAAAACTATTTCTTTTTAAAATTGTAAAAATAACTGCTTCGGAAGTTGTTTATGTTTCAAATTTCATTGCCAATCAAGAGCCTTTGAATATAAAAAAAAATATACTCTATAATGTATTGGAAAGCAGCTTTGTCAAACAATCCCTTTCGAACTTTAATACTGAAAAAAAAACTAAAACAGTATTGATGATTTGTTCGCTAAAAAGATACAAAGGAGTCAATGAGTTTCTAAAATTAGCACAAGTAAATTCTAATTTTACTTTTAAGCTAGTGGTAAATGCCACTCAAAATGAAATTAATAATTATTTTAAGAAAGAAACAATTCCGAGCAATTTAATTGTTTACCCCACTCAAAAAAATACCCATTATTTCTATAAAGAAGCTAGTATAGTTCTTAATTTATCTGATACTAATTTGTGGGTAGAAACTTTTGGACTTACTATTCTTGAAGCAATGGCTTATGGACTACCTACCATAGTCCCTCCCGTAGGAGGTGTGACAGAATTAGTTTTTGAGGGAAAAAATGGACACTTAATTGACAGCAAAAATATTTCCCTAATATCAAAAAAACTAAATATGATTTTGTCAGATTCAAACTTATATGCCCTAATGAGTAAAGATGCTTTAGCATACAGTCAGTTCTTTAGTGAAGACTATTTTGAAAATGAGTCTGCCAAAATTATTTCCAATTAAGTACATGCATTCCAAAATATGGAAGTTTATACAAGTTTAAAAAAAACATAAAACACACGTTTTAAACACCTTAAGCAAAATAGCATAATTATTGGCATAGTGGTATTAAATGCAACTAAAATGAGAAAAAATAAAGTAGCCATAATTGGCACAGTAGGTTTACCAGCAAAATATGGCGGATTTGAAACGCTGGCAGAACACTTAGTAACCCATTTATCTGATCAATATAATTTCACTATATATTGCTCAAAAAAAAGATATAAAAAAGAAGAACAAATTAAAACCTACAAAGGTGCCAACCTAAAATACGTTCCATTAGATGCTAATGGTGTACAAAGTATTCCGTACGATACAATTTCAATTCTTCATGCAGTGTTCACATCGGATGTTTTGCTTATTTTAGGAGTGGCTGGCGCGTGGATATTGCCGCTAATTCGATTATTTTCCAACAAAAAAATTATCATTTCTATCGATGGTATTGAATGGAAAAGAGACAAATGGTCCATAATGGCAAAATTATACTTATGGTGGGCCGAAAAAATAGCTGTTCGATTCTCGCACATAGATATTTCTGATAATGAATCCATACAAGATTACACCGCCTTGCGCTACGAAACCTTAAGCCGGGTTATTGAATACGGTGCCGATCATACTATGAGAGTAAAATCTACACAACAGGATTTTGAGAAATACTCTTTTTTGAGAACTGAATATGCCGTAAAAGTTTGCCGGATTGAACCCGAAAACAATGTCCATCTAGTGTTAGAAGCTTTCAAGATACAGGAGCAAATGACACTCGTAATCGTAGGTAACTGGACCAATAGCGAATATGGAAAACTTTTAAAAAAAACTTATTCTAACATTGAAAACATTACTTTACTAGACCCTATTTACAACCAAAGAGAAATTGATTTAATTCGAGGAAATGCAAGCTTATACATACATGGACATTCAGCAGGAGGAACAAACCCTTCACTCGTAGAGGCTATGTATCTGGGTCTGCCAATTCTTGCTTTCCAAGTTTCCTATAATGTTACAACAACGGAAAATAAGGCTGTTTATTTTTCTACAGCTAAGGAATTGATATATCAATTAAATGCCCTTTCGACAACACAAAAAAACCTATTAAAGCATGAAATGAAAACCATAGCCAACCGAAGATACACCTGGAAAACTATAGCAAAACAATACGGATTATTGATACAGGAAGCTTTACTTATTAAAAATAAAAACAGTATTCATTCTGATTTAAAAACCCTAAACTCCTCATTTATTGCAGAAAATCAATTAACACATCTGCATAATAATTATATATTTTACGAAAAAAGATAACTCCAAGTTATTTCACATTAATACAACAAACCCATGAAAACCAATATAACGTTTACCATCTTAGGAACATTATCTTTTTTACTAACCATAATTCTGATTCCACTTTTAAAAAAAATAGCAGTACAACTAAATCTTGTTGACAAACCCAATTACAGAAAAATACACCAAAATACAGTTCCGCTTATAGGAGGAATTGCTATAGCTATAGTTACATTTATAGTATTAGGTACCCAATTTTTGTTATTTAATAGTGCTATGGAATATCTAACCGTTTTCACATCAGCATTCGTACTTTTAATAGTAGGAGTCATTGATGACAAAATGGACGTCAAAGCCAAATACAAATTAGGAATTCAGCTCTTACTAGCTTTTATAATTGCTTCTTCATCCATTAGAATAACGTCTCTTTTTGGGTTGTTTGGTATTTATGAAATTGCAGTTTGGGCACAATATTTACTAACGATTATAGTCATTACGGGTGTGGTAAATGCTTTTAACTTAATGGATGGTGTCGATGGATTAGTTGGAAGTTTATCATTGTTAGGTTTTTCTATGTTATTAATATCTTCATTCTATTTCAAGGACAAAACATTAGGACTCATTAGTATTATTTTCATTGGAGCAATAATCGGCTTTTTGAGGTATAATTTATCCTCGAAAAAAATATTTATGGGTGATGCAGGCTCTCTATTTTTAGGCTTTATTCTGATTACTCTTGGAATTCAACTCATGGAAAAACAATCAAATATTTCAAATACCACTTACAGCTATGGCTTTTTATTGCTTATTGCCTTTTTCTCTATTCCGGTACTAGATTCCTTAAGAGTTTACATGGGCAGAATCAAAAGAGGAAATTCCCCGTTTAATGCTGACAAATCCCATTTACACCATTTATTGCTAATTGCTGGCTTGACCCATCAAAAAGTCTCCATCATAGTTGTTGGATTTAGCCTTTTATTCTATTTTATTGGATTTGGACTCGTTTCATTTTACTCTGTTACTTTAATAATTGTAATAACATTTTTTGTTTTTTGGATAATTATTAGATTCCTATTAATGATAAAAAAACTCAAAGAATGGGGGGATACTCTAAAAAAACTAGAACAAAGCTAGCACTAGATAAATTTCGCACTGTTAAATAGGCTCTATGCTTTAAGACTCTTCAATCTCGCTGCGAATCCTTTTTGTTAAACTTTTGAAAACCAATTCGTAGGAATGATCTATCAACTCTTTGACAAGCGCATCCGAAACCGATTCATTCACAGCAATTGTATTCCAATGGGTTTTACTCATGTGAAAACCCGGTTGAATGTCATCATATTCCGCTCGCAATTCCTCGGCACGCTCTGGATCGCATTTCAAATTAACTGACGGTTGCCCTTTCTCCCATTGACTTAAAGACGATAATGCAAACATTTTTCCGCCTACTTTAAAAACTAAAGTATCTTCATCAAAAGGGAAATGTTCCGTAACTCCTTTTTTAGACAAGCAATATTCATAGTACGTTTCTAAATTCATTTTTTGACATTATTTGCATTCATCATTTAAAATAGCATACAAAACCGGTTTACTCGGACTCGCGTCATTCTCAAAGGATGCGATTTGTAAATTCAGTAAATAGCCACCGTCTTTAACTTCGTCAGACACAAAAATCATTTCGGTAATCGTGCAATCCAATCGTGCATCAGCATTCAAATTGTTTACATCTTTCACATTCCAAAAAGCTTTATGAGCCAATAATTTTCCATCATCTTTTTCTTTATCGACACTTGGCAAATCAATCAATAAATGCTGAATACCGCTTTCGCGAATGAAACGCGCAGCCTCCTCAGAAAGATATGGCGGATTGGTATTCGAATATTTTAAAGATTTTTTTATTTTAAAATTAGGTAGCGTTCTAATGATTAGCGCTTCTTTTGGAACACCTAATTTCAGTGTCACTTCAAGCGCATTCAAAATATTATCCAGTGTAATCACCAAGTCTTCTCCTTGCAGTTCCGGCACAACCGAAATCAATTCAGCCACAAAGAAAAACTGTTTCAACGACTGATTAATGCTGTAAAATTCTCGTGTAATATGCCCCAGACATTCCGTATGTGTTCCATGCCCGTGTGGATTGAATAAAATATTATTGAAATTAGTAGAAGATTTTCCTTCCGAAACTTTGCCTATCCAATCCCCAAAAACTACAGGTTCAAATACCGGTTTATCGATATACCAAGCAATTGGGTTTTCATCCGTATTCGTCAATGGAATCGAAATATCAATTGGATTTGATAGATTGACTTGATATTCATTATCTATAATTGCTAGCATAATTATTTAACCACAAAGGGCACTAAGATTATCACCAAGATCAAAAATCACAGTGGGCTTTGCGCCATCTTTGTGTTCTTAGTGGTTATATGTTATTCCAAATTTAAGTAAAACAAATCACTTGCAATTCCATCCGTCAAAAACTTTCCTTTTGGAGTCGGTTTTAGAATGTTATTTTCGATAAAAACTAAATCATCATCAAGGAATTTCTGGGCTTGTTTGTTCAAATATCTTAAATATTCGCTTCCAAATTCGTTTTCAATTCTATCCAAAGAAACGCCCCAGATAGTGCGCAATCCTGTCATAATATATTCGTTGTATCGGTCAGCTGTCGAAAGAATTTCAATTTCGTTGGGCAATCTATCTTCCTGAATCGATTTTAAATACAGTGAATTATTTGCAATATTCCAACTTCTGGAAACACCATCATAACTGTGTGCGGAAGGTCCGATACCAATGTATTTTTTTCCCAGCCAATACGCCGAATTATTTTTAGAAAAAAAATTTTCTTTCCCGAAATTTGACAATTCATAATGGACAAAAGCATTGGCTTCGAGCATTTCAACCAAAATAGCAAAATGCTCTTGGGCAACTTCATCTTTTGGCGCGGCAATTTTTCCTGTTTGGATGAGTTTATTCAAAGCCGTTTTTGGCTCTACGGTCAAGGCATAACTCGAAATATGTGGAATCCCAAAAGACAAAGCATTTTCTATATTTTGTTTCCACTTCTCGTTGCTCATTCCCGGAATTCCGTAAATCAGGTCAAGAGAAATGTTATCGAAATATTGAGTAGCAACTTCAAGGCACTTTTTGGCTTCCGCCGAATTATGCGCCCGATTCATCAGTTGCAAATCATCTTCAAAGAAAGACTGAATCCCAATGCTTAACCGGTTGATTTTACTTTTAGACAATTCAATTATTCGCTCTTCGGACAAGTCATCTGGGTTTGCTTCGAGTGTAATTTCAGGATTTTCTGCAACTTTATAATTGCTGTACACTTCAGCGATCAGGAAGTTGATTTCTTCGGATGTTAAAACACTTGGCGTTCCTCCCCCAAAATAAATGGTTTCAACTTGTTCCTTTTCGAACTCGCTTTTACGCATATGAATTTCTTTGGCAATAGCCAAAACCATTTCCTCTTTCTTCTTCATTGAAGTCGAAAAATGGAAGTCGCAGTAATGACAAGCCTGCTTGCAAAAAGGGATATGGATGTAGATTCCGCTCATTTATTAGTGTTCAGTCGCAGTCGCAGTTTCCAGTTGCTGAGACTGAAAACTGCGACTGAAAACTATTTCTTAACTCGTTCTTCGTTTTGTTTTACAAAAGCATCCCAGCCGGTATAACTTTTTTCTCCAACCACTTTTCCAGAATTGAAAAAATGACAAACAGCGGCTGCCAATCCATCAGTTGAATCTAGGTTTTTAGGTAATTCTTTCAATCCTAAAAGCTGCTGAAGCATTTTGGCAACTTGCTCTTTACTAGCGTTTCCATTTCCGGTAATTGCCATTTTTATTTTCTTGGGTTCGTATTCAGTAATCGGAATATCCCTCGAAAGTCCCGCAGCCATGGCAACGCCTTGTGCGCGTCCCAACTTTAGCATAGACTGCACGTTTTTACCAAAGAAAGGCGCTTCGATTGCAATTTCATCTGGATTGTGTGTATCGATTAGCTCAATCGTACGCTCAAAAATGATTTTTAGTTTTTGATAATGATTGTCGTATTTGGACAATTGCAGTTCATTCAATTGCAAAAATTCCATTTTTTTATTGACAATTTTTATCAATCCAAAACCCATAATCGTTGTTCCTGGGTCAATTCCTAATATGATGCGTTCGTTTGCCAATTTTAATTTGTTATTTTGCAGTAATGATTACAATTCCACACAAAACTAAGCAATTCCTCGTACTTCTAATCAAACTTTTGATTGTGGGTGGTGCGTTTTATTTTATTTACAATCAATTGGCCAATAACGACAAACTAGATTGGCAAAAATTCATTGTTTTATTTCAAAAAAATCAATCCATTGGCGGAATCGCGTTTATTTTGTTATTGAGTGTTTTGAATCGTTTTTTTGAAATATTGAAATGGCAAAACTTAGTCGATTTTATCCATAAAATCTCTTTGGGAGAAGCAACCAAACAAGTTCTTGGCGCATTGACTGCAGGTCTTTTTACGCCAAACGGCGTGGGAGAATATGCCGGAAAAGCGTTGTTTTTTGACAAATCAAACACTAAAAAAGTGATTTTCTTGAACCTGATTTGCAACGGAATCCAAATGATATTGACCGTTATTTTTGGAATTTTTGGGTTGTTGTATTTCAATGCGCAGTACAATGTGATTACCACAAAAACGGTAGCGCTGCTTTTTGGAATGCTCCTACTGCTTTTCATTGTTTTATTTTCCGTCAAAAAAATTACTATCAAAGGCTACTCTATCGAAAAACTGATCCATAAGATTAATGAAATCCCAAAACATATTCATCAAAAAAATATTTTTTTAGGCATTTGCCGCTATATGGTTTTCTCACACCAATACTACTTTTTATTTCTTGCTTTTGATGTTGATTTACCTTATTTCACCTTGATTGCGACCATTTCGTCTGTTTACTTTTTAGCTTCCTCCTTGCCTACTTTTCAGTTTTTAGACTTTGCCGTAAAGGGAAGTGTCGCCGTTTATTTCTTTGGGATTTTAGGCGTTAACGAATGGATTGTGATTTTCATTTCGACTTTAATGTGGTTTTTGAATGTGGTTTTACCGGTGATGATTGGCACTTATTATGTATTGAATTTTAAAATTCTCTCCAAAGTAGAAGGAGACAAAACGCAATAAAAGATGATGATTACCATTGTTTTATACATCATAATCTTCATGTATTGTTTGGCGATAATTGTACTGATTTATGGTTTTACCAAAGTGAATACAATTGAATATACCGGCTTAACGCCAAAAACAAAATTCTCCATTATTGTTCCTTTCCGGAATGAAGCCGAAAATCTGCCTATTTTACTAGCAAGTTTATCAAAGTTGAATTATCCGATGGAATTGTTCGAAGTGATTTTGGTCGACGATGAATCTAAAGAATCATTTGAAGTTCAAGATTTAAAGTTCAAAGTCTCAATCATAAAGAACATTCGAGTTTCCAATTCACCGAAGAAAGACGCCATCGTAACTGCGATGCAAATTGTGACTACGGACTGGATTATTACTACAGATGCCGATTGTGTAGTCAATGAAAACTGGTTATTTACATTAGACAATTACATTCAGCTTCACGATGTTTCGATGATAGCCAGCGCGGTAACTTATGATTGCGGCAATTCATTTCTGCATCATTTTCAGCAATTGGATTTGGCGAGTTTACAAGGAGCAACCATTGGGAGTTTTGGCATCAACAAAGGGTTTATGTGCAATGGCGCCAACTTTGCGTATACCAAATCATTTTTTAAAAAGCTAAACGGTTTCAATGGAAACGATTCAATTGCCAGTGGCGATGATGTTTTCCTGTTACAAAAAGCGATTGCGAAATCCCCTGAAAAAGTGCATTATCTAAAATCTCAAAATAATATTGTCACCACAAAAACATTGGATGATTGGAAATCATTATTCTATCAGCGCGTTCGCTGGGCATCTAAAACCAGTTCGTATCAAAGTACTTTCGGAAAAGGATTGGGGGTGTTAGTTTTTGCGGGAAATTTGGTTTTGATTGTAAGTGTTGGATGTTGGGTGTTGGGCGTTATTCCGTTTCAAAATATAGTTTTGCTATTCCTTTTAAAATTTCTTGTTGATACCGTCTTGATTTACAAAGCCAATTATTTTTTAACCAAGACCAAAATACAGTATTTGATTTTGAGCAATTTGTTGTATCCCTTTTTTAGTGTGAGCGTGGCTTTGTATTCATTATTTGGAAAATACGAATGGAAAGGCCGAAAATTCTAATTTGCACTAAAACCCTAGCCCAGATGGAAACGGCATCCTTTTTCTTTTTTTGTTTAAAAAGAAAAAGATACAGTGAACAGCTGGAAGCAACTCCAAAAAAATCTACTCCACTTTGAGAATAACCGGAAGAATAAATTGCGTTTTTACGGGAATTCCGCGTTTGATGGCTGGATTTATTTTTGGAAAATCAACCAAACGGGCTTTAAGAATACTGTCAATTTTGATTTTATCGTAGGTTACGGAGTCTTTTGGAAATTGAGGCTCAAATTGCAGGGTTGCATTTGGAAAAACAGTAACCTTTACTTCAATCGTATCCAATTCAGGGTAGAGAATAGAAAGTGTATCAACGCTTAACTTCTCTTGAATCAACTGGGTTAAAACCTCAAAAAAACACTGTTGGCGTTGGGCTTTATTATCAATTTTTTCACAATCTACTACCGATGGGTATTCATCGACTTCTTTCCAGTTGATGGATTTCAGTTCCTTTTGTAACAATTCCTTTTCCGAAGGGATTTGTTTGTCAAAGTATTGACAAGAATTAAAAAATATAAATACTAAAAAGAGGTAATACTGCTTCAAGGTTTTGTTTTTGAATTGGACTAATATTCTATAAAAATACAATTATTTCTTTTGAGATGCTTTCGAAAGCAAATAATCTTCGTAGTTTTCAGTAAACCATTTCTTTTTGTTTTCGGCAGCAATTTCTTTTTGATCTGGATACAGAGCCGCCAATCGATCTGAAAAAACAGCAATTTGAATCGTGTAACTATAGAATTCCTCCTTTGTCAATACTAAATTTGGTTCTGATTTTTTATCAAAAAACTCAAAAAAAAGCGCATCAAACTCTTTCAAGGAAAAATTCAATACTTTTACTCTGTTTTCGTTGTAAATGGTCTCTTTCAAAAGCATATCATTTCCGGTTACAGTTTTCTCTTGAGCGTTTACTGACCAAAAAGAAAGCGTGAAGAAGAGCGTTGCTGAAAATAATTGTATCAATTTAATTCTGTTCATTAGCTAAATACAGGTTGCTTTTGTGTTTTCAAAATTACTAAAAATAAATTTATGGATATCTTACTTTTAATTCTAGGTTTCGCGTGCATTATTATAGGCTTAATTGGCAGTTTTTTACCGGTTTTACCAGGGCCAAGTGTGAGTTGGGTTGGGCTTGCACTTCTTTATTTTACAAATGCTGTTCCGGCAAATTATTGGATTTTAGGAATTGCTTTGTTGATTACGGTTATTATTTCCGTTTTGGATTACGTAATTCCGGCCAAAGGAACCAAGAGATTTGGCGGTAGCTCGTATGGTATTTGGGGAACAAACATAGGTTTGGTTATAGGTATTCTCGCTCCAATACCATTTGGTTTCCTTATTGGACCGTTTCTTGGCGCACTGATAGGTGAACTTATTTATGATTTTAAAGACCACAACAGAGCTTTGAAAGCGGCTGCAGGTTCCTTTGTAGGGTTTCTGGCCCCCAGCTTTATGAAATTTGTGATTTGCGTAATGTATTTAGGATTGTTTGTGTGGATTGTATGGAAGTATAAATCCGAGTTATTTTAATTTATAAACGTACAAAAACAAAAAAAGCTTTTCTATTAAGAAAAGCTTTTTTATTACTGGTCTCTTTTTTGGAACGAGAGGACTTGAACCCGTCTCGTCCCAAAAGACTAGATGACATAGCATGTGTTCTATTCAACTTGAAAACTGCTTACTAACCTTTCTATCGAAGCAACATTAAGTTTTTTTAATCGTAATTCTTCTTTTAATGCTTCCGTTTTGGTTTCAAATTCTTTGAAATACACCAAAATCCATAGACTTTTTCCAGAAGTATATCGGCTCAAATCATTATTGTGCTCAAAAATACGCTTATCAAGATTTTGAGTAAATCCTTTGTAAAATAATCCTTGATGATTTTTTATGATGTAAACAAAATACATATCGATTACTATTTGAATTTTACAAAAACAAAAAAAGCTTTTCTTAATAGAAAAGCTTTTTATTACTGGCGGTCTGGACGGGACTCGAACCCGCGACCCCATGCGTGACAGGCATGTATTCTAACCAACTGAACTACCAAACCAGTTTTTTAATCTATAACATTCTAATTCTGAAATCGAACCCGTCTCATCACAAAAAAACGAGATGACAGGCATGTATTCTAAACAACTGAACTACCAAACCTGCTTCTTTTTAAATCAAAAAAGCTATCCACAAAAGTGGAAAGCTTTTCATTGGTCTAACTACTAAACCCGCTACGAGTTACAAATTCGTAGCAAACAACACAACTAACGTTAAAAACCTTATGGGGCAAAAAAGCCTTTCCGTTACGAAAGGCTTTCCCCAATATTGCGGTCTGGACGGGACTCGAACCCGCGACCCCATGCGTGACAGGCATGTATTCTAACCAACTGAACTACCAAACCTCTGCGTTATTGCGGTGGCAAAGATACAATAGATTTCCGTTTACGCAAGCGTTTTTTGAAAAAATAATTGATAAAATTTTGCCTTATTATCCAAAGTTTTGTTTTTCAACCAAGTATGTCATTAAAATTTTCTCGAAACTTTCATCCACACTCACCGGAATGTACTTTATTCGGTTTTGAGAGCAGGTTAAAGCCAACTTCTTGAAGTAACTTTCCACCTCTTTTTCGTATTCCTTCTTAACAGTATCGGCAAAAACAGCCACTTCTTCTCCCGTTTCCACATCAATAAACTTCCTTGGAGCATTATCAAAGTCAAAATTTAACTCTGTTTTCTTATCAACAACGTGAAACAGGACTACTTTATGCTTGTTGTGTTTCAAATGTTGCAGCGCATTAAAGAGTGCTTCTTCTCCGGATGATTCTGGACCGGACTGAAACATATCCGTAAATAAGATGATCATCGAACGACGGTGGATTTTCTCCGCTATTTGATGCAAAAATGTAACTGTGTCTGTCTTTTTTTCAACAGGAGGTTTCACAAGCAAGCCTTCGAGTGTATTCAAAATCATTCGGTGATGGCGATCACTACCTTTTTCAGGCGCATAGGACTCGTATCTATCCGAAAACACACTTAGACCCACAGCATCGCGTTGTTTCTTCAACAGATTCATTAAAACTGCCGAAGCCAATACTGAAAACCCAATCTTATTCTCAAAAAAGTTCTGATTCTCTTTTAGTTTTGGATAATGCATCGATGATGAATTATCAATAATAATATGACACCGCAAATTCGTTTCCTCCTCAAAACGTTTAGTAAACAGGCGATCCGTTTTAGCAAAAAGCTTCCAATCAATGTGCTTGGTGCTTTCACCAACATTATACACTTTATGCTCAGCAAATTCAGCTGAAAAGCCATGAAACGGACTTTTATGCATTCCAGAAATAAAACCCTCCACAACTTGATTAGCCAGCAGTTCTAGGTGCTGAAAACTAGAAATTTTCTCTATTTGTGATTCAATCTTCATCTACCAAATATATTAAAAGATTGAACGATTTAAAAATTAAAAGATTACCGTAGCAAAACTTAATTAAGAAGCTGAAATCAATTCAGTTAAAACAAAAAAAAGGCCTGACTTTCGTCAAACCTTTTCTCTGAATCCTTACAGATTCTATATAAATCATAATCTACCGATTACAACAAAGCGTCTAAACTATCAGCGTAAGTTTGTTTCGGAGCAACTCCTACTTGTTTTCCTACTACTTCTCCGTTATGAAAAACCAATACTGTTGGGATATTTCTAACTCCGTATTTAGCTGCAAATTCTTGGTTTGCATCAACATCAACTTTTCCTACAACAACTTTACCTTCGTATTCGTTGCTCAATTCATCAATGATTGGACCTACCATTCTACAAGGTCCGCACCATGCTGCCCAAAAATCTACCATTACTGGTTTGTCTGATTTTAAAACTACTTCTTCAAAAGTAGCATCTGTTATTGCTAATGCCATAATATTTTATTTAAAGTTTACCGTCCGAATATTTTATTGTTTCAAACTAGATTACAAATTTAGAAATTAAAAACAAATCAAACACTATTCCCAAATTAGTTTTGACTATTAATCCATTATCAATTCCTATCTCTACTGGTTGCAAAATTCCGGTTTTGATTTTCAGAAGCTATTTCCTGCTGTACGCAATTATCTTTTCCGGCTTAAAAAAGCCTGAAAAGGTAATTGCGCTAGCAATTCGACCATCAGGGCTAAAAACCCGTGTTACCAAAACCTTTTTTTAAAACAAAAAAGGGATGCTTTTTCAAACATCCCTTCTCCTATAATAAAATTGTATTACAAACTATATTTCAATCCTAAAGTCAAACCAAGACCACTGATTCCAACATAAGAACTTAATTCATCTGTAGGTCTAGAAGTATCTACAGTGTTAAATTGAGAATTATTAGAATTACTATCCAAACGATCCGTATAATTAGAATGTACTTGAGAAGTGCTACGCGTGCTCAATCTATCCGTTCCGTTAATAGTGAATTCTGTAGTCTCTTTATCTTTACCATGTACCGTAAAGTTACGGTATTCCAATTCTGCGAATGCAGAAATATGGTTTCCTAATTTAAATGAAGTACCCAATGCTGCCTGAAAACCTACAGTAGGATTTGGTTTGATAACATCTTTACTGAATACATTTACTCCAGGAGCTGCAACTGCATTAGTTTTAATTGTTAAATCACCATGAACAGGAACAATTACACCTACCTTGGAATAAGTTTCGAAACCTTTTACTTCACCTAAAAACAATACAATCGCAGGAGCTAAATCAAAAGCAGTGATTTGACCCACGGATTTCAAGGTTACCAATCCATCATCTACTCTCTTAACCATTGTCTTATCATTACTATTATAATAATTGATCCCCATTTCAACACCTAAACGATCTGTGAAACGGTATCCAACAGTTGCTCCAGTTCTAAAACCTTCACCAAATGAACCTGTAACACTTTCTTCAGAAACTAATTCCCCTCCTACATAAACCTTACTCAATGCTGCATTCCCTCCAACTGTTGGAAATTCTGTAGCGGCAGTTTGCATGAAGTAAGATCCTCCAAGCTTAAAATACCAACTTTCTTTTTTTTCAGTTTGAGCAAACATAGTCATAGAACAAACCATTAATCCTAATACAAATAGGTTCTTTTTCATAATTTTATTTTTTGTTGTGCGACAAACTTATATAATTTTAGCTAATGCTTTTGTGTATTTCTTAAAGAAATGTGAACACAAAAAAAACATTATATGCATGCATATAAAAATCAACCCTTTACATAGAAAAATTTAACGTTTCAGATCTAAAAAAACAACAAACAACAAGCAAAAAAAAGCAATAATTAGATAAATTGAACCTTATTTTGACACAAGTAACCTTAAAAATAACCCTCTCGATTCTATATTATTCTAATTCCGGGATTTAAATTTTATTTATCTGTACTGCTGACAAGGCCTAATTAAGCTTAAAATTAATCTGCATTTTTTCTAACTCCAATAATAATTCATTAGAAATCTTGATTTTCAATTTTCTGCTAGGCATGGTTAATTTAGTCACAACCTTAATTTCCTCGACTTCTTCAACTTTTGCAATTGAATTTGCCTCTGGAATTTCGAGAGTTCCCATTTCAGAATCTTCATTTTCATCAACAAAAGCTACCTCTTCATTCTCTAATTCAACTGGAGCAACGGCAACGAGGCGTTTCGTTTTTTCCAATTCCATAACTTCAAAGGAAACTGTATTATCGCCTTTATTTTCCTGAAAAATATGGCTCAATTTATGGATAAAATCAGTTTCTAAATCCTTAATATTTAGCAGCACAATTAATTTTCTAGCGAAAGTTTCTAACACATCTTGCAATTGTTTTACCTCAACAAACTGTAGCCTAGGCTCTCCTTTTTTACCTGTATCTCGGTCTGTCCAACCCTCTTTCACCATCACTTTCATAAAGGTAAAATTATTCTGGATAAAGAAATGGCGAAACTTTAAATACTCTTCACCAAAAATTCGGAATTCATAACTTTCATCATACCCTTCTAAAGTAAACATACCCCAGCCTTTTCCATTTTTAGCTACACGGTGCTGTACATTATTGATAATCCCTCCAAAAGCCAAACTTTTACTGACATGCAATTCCATGTTTTTCAATGCTTCCAGTTTGGCATTACAAAAATATTTCATTTCAAATTTGTAATCGTCCAACGGATGTCCCGATATATATATCCCAACTACTTCTTTTTCTTTAGCCAATTTTTCCATCGTGCTCCAATCCTCGCAAGGCGGCACAATAGGTTCTGCTATTTGAACATCACTGCTGTCGCCAAACAAACTGACTTGCGATGAATTCTCATTTTCCTGAAACTTTGCACCATACCGAATCGCTTTTTCATAAAAGGTAATTCCATCACCATCATCATGAAAATATTGCGCTCTTGTAGTTCCTGTAAAGGAGTCAAAACCGCCAGCTAAAACCAAATTTTCTAATGCTTTTTTATTAGCCGCACGCAAATCAATACGTTTGGTTAAATCAAAAATAGATTTGTATCTACCATCTTTTCTATTCTCTACAATTGTTGCCACAGCTCCTGAACCCACGCCTTTAACGGCTCCCATTCCAAAACGTACTGCATAATCATCATTTACTGTAAATTTGTAAAACGACTCATTCACATCAGGCCCTAAAACCTGCAATCCCATACGTTTACACTCTTCCATAAAGAACGAAACCTGCTTAATATCACTCATATTATTCGAAAGAACCGCTGCCATATATTCGGCCGGATAATTCGCTTTCAAAAATGCTGTTTGGTATGCAATCCAAGCATAACAAGTAGAGTGCGATTTATTAAAGGCATATTCAGCAAAGGCTTCCCAGTCTTTCCATATTTTCTCCAATTTATCTTCGTCATGACCTTTGGCGGCAGCCTGACTGATAAATTTAGGTTTCATTTTATCCAAAACGTCCTTTTGTTTTTTTCCCATTGCTTTACGCAAAACGTCGGCATCACCTTTGGAGAAATCTGCCAATTTTTGGGACAAAAGCATTACCTGTTCCTGATAAACCGTAATTCCGTACGTATCTTTTAATAATTCTTCGCAAGCATCTAAATCATAAATAATTTCCTCTTCGCCATTTTTTCTTTTTACAAAACTCGGAATATAAGCAATAGGTCCCGGACGATACAACGCATTCATCGCAATCAAATCGGGAAATACTGTTGGTTTCAATTCCTTCATGTATTTCTGCATTCCAGGACTCTCATATTGAAAAATTCCCACCGTTTCTCCTCGTTGAAAAAGCTCATAGGTCTTCAAATCATCAATCGGAAAAGTGTCTGGATCAAGATCAATTCCAGTTCTGTATTTTACTAATTTAACGGTGTCTTTTATAAGAGTCAGGGTTTTCAAACCCAAGAAGTCCATCTTCAGCAATCCGGCACTTTCCACAACCGAGTTATCAAATTGGGTCACATACAAATCGGAATCTTTGGCGGTAGCCACAGGAACAAAATCAGTAATATCGCTTGGCGTAATAATTACTCCACAGGCGTGAATCCCTGTATTTCTTAAGTTTCCTTCTAAAACTTTAGCTTGCTGAATGGTTTCTCCACCCAAATCATCTTCATTAGCAAGACCTATTAATTCTTTTATTTTATCGTATTCTTCCGGACGAACGGCTTTCTTAATGACATCCTCCTTTTCATTTAAAAACCGAGCCAAATTCCACTTAGACGGCATCATTCCCGGAATCAATTTCGCAATTTTATCGGCTTCGAATAAAGGCAAATCCAATACACGAGCGGTATCTCGAATCGCTGATTTGGTTGCCATTTTACCATAAGTGATAATCTGTGCCACTTGTTTTGAACCGTATTTTCGGATTACATAATCCATTACACTGCTTCGTCCTTCATCATCAAAATCGATATCAATATCGGGTAATGACACACGATCCGGATTTAGGAAACGCTCAAAAAGCAGGTTGTACATCAAAGGGTCAATATTGGTAATTTTCAAACAATATGCCACCACAGATCCTGCCGCAGAACCCCTTCCAGGCCCAACAGAAACGCCCATACTTCTCGCTTCGGCAATTAAATCCTGTACAATCAGGAAGTAACCCGGATAACCAGAATTGGAAATCGTTAACAATTCAAAATCCAATCGTTCCTGAATTTCTTCAGTAATTACTGGATAGCGTCTTCTTGCTCCTTCAAAAGTCAAATGTCTTAAATACGCATTTTCACCTCGTACTCCGCCATCAACTGCATCTTCTGGATTATTAAACTCAACCGGGATTTCAAATTTTGGAAGTAAAACTTCACGAGCCAAATCGAAAATTTCAATCTTGTCCACAATCTCCGAAATATTCGAAATCGCTTCCGGCAAATTGGCAAAAAGCTGCTTCATTTCGTCTCCCGACTTGAAATAATATTCCTGATTCGGCAATCCGTAACGATAGCCGCGACCTCGTCCTATTGGCGTTGTCTGCTTTTCGCCATCACGCACACAAAGCAAAATATCGTGTGCATTCGAATTTTCTTTGTCTATATAAAAGGTATTGTTTGTCGCTATAATTTTGACCTCATGCTTTCTTGCCAATGAAATTAAAGACGCATTCACCCGATTTTCATCTTCCTGATTGTGACGCATCACCTCAATGTAAAAATCTTCCTTGAACTCGTTTTTCCACCAAATCAAGGCTTCTTCAGCTTGGTTTTCACCAATATTTAAAATCTTATTTGGTATTTCGCCATAAAGATTTCCAGACAAAACAATAATATCTTCTTTGAACTCCTGAATGACTTTTCGGTCGATTCTTGGCACATAATAAAACCCTTCCGTATAAGCGATGGAAGACATTTTAGCCAAATTATGGTAGCCTTTTTTGGTCTTCGCCAAAAGAACTATTTGATATCCATTGTCCTTAACCGATTTATTTTTATGGTCTTCACATACAAAAAATTCGCAGCCCACAATTGGTTTCATCGGAACTTCTGTAGGTTCCTCGCCATTTTCGATTGCCGCTTTATTCTTGGCTTCAGCCGCTTTATTATGGTATAAAATATCGCGCACGAAATGAAAAGCTCCCATCAAATTCGCATGATCCGTCATGGCAACTGCAGGCATTTTTTGTTGTGCTGCTGCTTTTACCAATGCCGCAATACTAATGGTAGATTGCAACACCGAGAACTGCGTATGATTGTGCAAGTGCACGAAAGGTGTATCTATAAGCACCTTTTTATTCTCAGAAAGCTCTGCTCTGGAAACGGCCGGCGCTTGTTTTTCGCCAAACTGCTGACGAATTTTATCCGAAGCTTCCTTGAGATTTATATGTTTTAAACCAATGAGTTTAATCTCATTTGGATTCTTACTTTGAAAATCTTGAAAATAACTGGCTGGAACATCGAGCTCCTCTTTTGTGAAAACATCTCGACGAATCAACTCCAAGAAACAACGCGTAGTTGCCTCCACATCTGCAGTTGCATTGTGCGCTTCACCAAAGGGTTTATTAAAAAGATAAGAGTGTAATTCTGTTAATGTTGGCAGTTTGAATTTTCCTCCTCGACCACCAGGCAGTTTTAATAAGGAAGCAGTAACTTCAGTACAGGTATCCAGAATTGGCATTGAACTCATTTGGCTTTCAACGCCCATTCTATAAAACTCACAACCCATAATATTTATATCAAAACCTAGATTTTGACCTACAATGAATTTGGCTTTACCCAATGCGATATTGAATTTTTCCAAAACTTCCGCCAAAGAAATTCCATCAGCTTCCGCCAATTCAGTAGAAATACCGTGAATTCGTTCTGCGTCATACGGAATATTAAAACCTTCGGGCTTGACCAAATAATCTTGATGCTCGATGAGTTTTCCCATATCATCATGCAACTGCCAAGCAATTTGAATACAACGCGGCCAGTTATCCGTATCTGAAATGGGAGCGCCCCAACGCTTTGGTAATCCTGTAGTTTCGGTATCGAATATTAAGTACATATCTGGAGTTGAAGTGTTTGTGATTTTAAAAAATCGCAAAAAATGAATTTCAAATTTAGTTTTTTTTAGGGTAGAATAGCAGCTAAGTTATCAACAAAACTAAATTTATTTTCAAGGACTATTCTCCTATTAAAACTACAATCATTTTGAACAAATCATCTTAAACGTACTTTGTTATAAAGATAAAAAGACCACATATTGATTTTTGGATGTCGTAGTATTTTATCAAATAAAAATACTGAAATACGAGTAAAAAAAAGTCAACTTACTCATGAAATCAGGTTTAAAAACAGCTTCAATAAAAGTTAAATAGCGAATTTAAAATTAAAAAAAAATCAATTTAAATCCCATTTAATTAAATATTCATAATCATAACCGCTTTTAAGACATGAATACTAACTATTCGATAAATATCAAAAAATTAAAAAAACTGACGATACATTTTATTTAAATAAAAAACTACACTACTAAAAAAGAAGTCTAAAAGACAAAATTCAATTAAGAAATATCCGGATGAGATTTTGGGTATCGTATATAATGAAATATTGGTAAGTATAGACTTGATTGTTTTTTTAGTTTTGCTATCATAGTTATCATCTTAGCCAACTTGGCTATAAAAAAATACATTAAAATATATCAAAATGAGTACTACATTATTTGACAAAGTATGGGATTCGCACGTGGTGCGTAAGATAGAAGATGGACCGGACGTGTTTTTTATTGACCGTCATTTCATCCATGAAGTTACTAGTCCTGTAGCTTTTTTAGGTTTAAAAGAACGAGGGATTTCGGTTTTATACCCAGAACGCACTTTTGCTACCGCAGATCACAACACCCCAACTATAAATCAACATTTACCTGTTGAAGATGCATTATCTGCAAATCAACTTAAGGCATTAGAAGACAACGCAGCAGAATATGGTATTTCTCACTGGGGATTAGGTCATAAAAAAAATGGAATTGTACACGTAGTAGGACCTGAAAACGGAATCACTTTACCAGGCGCCACTATTGTTTGTGGAGATTCTCATACCTCTACGCATGGTGCTTTTGGTGCTATTGCCTTTGGTATTGGAACTTCTGAGGTTGAAATGGTGATGGCTACACAATGTATCATGCAACCAAAACCAAAGAAAATGCGCATCAACGTAAATGGTAAATTGAGCAAAGGTGTTGGTCCGAAAGACGTTGCACTTTATATTATTTCTCAATTAACAACTTCTGGAGGTACCGGATATTTTGCAGAATATGCCGGAAACGTTTTTGAAGATATGTCGATGGAAGGTCGTATGACTGTTTGTAACTTGAGTATCGAAATGGGAGCTCGTGGTGGTATGATTGCACCTGACCAAAAAACATTCGATTTCTTAGAAGGAAGATTATACGCTCCAAAAGGCGAAGCTTGGACAAAAGCAGTGGAGTATTGGAAAACGTTAAAAACCGATGCTGATGCTGTTTTTGATGCAGAATTAAATATTGATGCTGCAGATATCGAACCAATGATTACTTATGGTACAAATCCAGGAATGGGAATTGGTATCTCAAAAAATATCCCGAATGCCAACCAAGTGGAAGGTGGCGAGGAAACATACAAAAAATCGTTAGCCTATATGGGTTTTGAAGAAAACGACGTAATGATTGGCAAACCAATCGATTTTGTTTTCTTAGGAAGTTGTACCAATGGTAGAATCGAAGATTTCAGAGCTTTTACAGAAATTGTAAAAGGGCGACAAAAAGCAGATAATGTTACGGCTTGGTTAGTTCCAGGTTCTCACGTAGTAGAAGCACAAATCAAAGAAGAAGGATTGCTAGACATTCTTACCGAAGCTGGTTTTGTATTGCGTCAACCTGGTTGTTCGGCTTGTTTAGCAATGAATGACGATAAAGTTCCTGCGGGCAAATACGCGGTAAGCACCTCAAACAGAAACTTCGAAGGTCGTCAAGGTCCTGGTTCAAGAACATTATTGGCAAGTCCAATTATGGCCGCCGCTGCTGCAGTGACGGGAGTATTGACAGATCCAAGAGATTTATTTTAAAAGATTTCAGAATTTAGATTAACGATTTTTGACCCGAGCGTCAGCGAACTGGCGCAGCAATTCAGATTTCGTTAAAATCGACACAGCATTTCAGTTTAAATTAATAGAATATAAAATAATATTAGTTAGCGGTTAAGATTCCATTTTCCACTCGGTAAATCTAAAATCAGAAATCGTTAATCAAAAATCAAAAATCAAATGGCATACGATAAATTTAATATCCTTACCAGTAGTGCAGTGCCACTACCAATAGAAAATGTGGATACCGATCAAATTATCCCAGCACGTTTCTTGAAAGCTACCAAACGTGAAGCTTTTGGAGACAATCTTTTCAGAGACTGGAGATACAATGGAGACGATACTCCAAAAGCAGATTTCGTATTGAATGACTCAACTTACAGTGGAAAAATATTAGTAGGAGGAAAAAACTTTGGTTCGGGTTCTTCGAGAGAGCACGCAGCTTGGGCAGTTTACGATTATGGATTTCGTGCTGTAGTTTCAAGTTTTTTTGCTGATATCTTCAAAGGAAATTGCTTAAACATTGGTGTTTTGCCAGTTCAAGTGAGTCCAGAATTTGCCGACACAATTTTCAAAGCTATCGAAGCAGATCCTAAAACAGAATTGGAAATCAATCTTCCGGAACAAACGATTACTTTACTAGCAACTGGCCAAAAAGAATCTTTTGATATTTCAGGATACAAAAAAGACAATATGGTTAATGGTTTTGATGATATTGATTATTTGCAAAATATCAAAGAAGAAATTGTTGGGTTTGCTGACAAACTTCCTTACTAAAAAACTCACTAAAATACAGTTATCTTAAGCTGAATTGTATTTTTAGTTAGGTAACTGTTTTATCTTTTTATAAAAACGACTACAAATTATTAAAGTCAAAACCACTTTTAGCATCAAATTTATAATGGAAAAAAGAAAAATTGAAATAATGGATACGACACTCCGTGACGGTGAACAAACCTCGGGAGTATCATTTTCTGCTGCAGAAAAACTAACCATTGCGCAATTGTTGTTGGAAGAATTAAATATTGATAGAATCGAAATTGCTTCTGCACGCGTGAGCGAAGGAGAATTTCAAGGTGTAAAAGGGATTATGACTTGGGCTAACGAAAAAAATTACTCCAATAGAATTGAAGTTTTAACCTTTGTAGATGGCGGACTTTCCATAGATTGGATGAAAAAAACTGGTGCAAAGGTGCAGAATTTATTGACCAAAGGATCTTTGAATCATTTGACCCATCAATTAAAAAAAACACCCACACAGCATTTTACCGAAATTGCTCAAGCCATAACTTTGGCTCAGCAAAATAATATTGAGACCAATGTGTATTTAGAAGATTGGAGTAACGGAATGCGTAATTCCCCTGAATATGTGTTTGAATATTTAGATTTTCTAACCAAACAACCTATAAAAAGAGTCTTGCTACCGGACACTTTAGGCGTTTTAATTCCTTCTGAAACTTTTGAATTTATTTCGAAAATTATAGCAAGATACCCTAACACCCATTTTGATTTTCATGCGCATAACGACTATGATTTAAGCATCGCTAATGTAATGGAAGCTGTAAAAGCTGGTATTCAAGGACTCCACGTGACCGTAAATGGAATGGGAGAACGCGCTGGAAATGCTCCACTTGAAAGTACGGTTGCTGTAATAAATGACTTTTTTCCGCAAATAGAAATCGGTGTAAAAGAATCATCATTATATTCTGTGAGTAAGTTGGTCGAAACTTTTACAGGATACAGAATTCCGGCAAACAAACCCATCGTTGGTGATAATGTGTTTACGCAAACTGCCGGTATTCACGCCGATGGAGACAATAAAAACAACTTATATTTTAATAATTTACTTCCGGAACGTTTTGGAAGAAAACGAAAATACGCTCTTGGAAAAACATCCGGAAAAGCTAATATTGAAAAAAACCTTCAGGAATTAGGCCTTCAATTAAACCCTGAGGATTTAAAATTAGTTACGCAACGTATCATTGAATTAGGTGATAAAAAAGAAACCGTTACCAAAGAAGATTTACCTTATATAATCTCTGATGTTTTAGACAGTCAAACCTATCAGGAAAAAATTATTGTCGAGTCCTATATATTGTCTCATGCAAAAGGCATGCGTCCATCGACCACTTTATCTTTAAAAATAGACGGTGAAATCATTGAAGAGCATGCACAAGGTGATGGACAATTTGATGCTTTCATGAACGCTTTGGCAAAAATATACAAAAGCAAAAATTTAGAATTGCCAAAATTGATTGATTATGCCGTACGAATTCCGCCAGGAAGTAGTTCTGACGCATTGTGTGAAACCATAATTACCTGGACGAATAATGAAAAAGAATTTAAAACCAGAGGACTGGATTCAGACCAAACAGTTGCCGCAATCATTGCAACCCAGAAAATGTTGAATGTTGTTGCTGCCCAATAATAAATAGAAATACATTAATATAAAATATACCTAATGAAATTTAACATAGCCCTATTAGCCGGAGACGGAATTGGACCAGAAGTAATTAATGAAGCCGTAAAAGTTTCTGATGCTATTGCAAAAAAATTTAACCATGAAATCACTTGGACGCCTGCACTTACAGGAGCTTGTGCCATTGATGCCGTTGGAGTTCCTTATCCTGATGAAACGCATGAAATTTGTATGGCAGCTGACGCCGTTCTATTTGGAGCTATTGGACATCCAAAATATGATAACGACCCAAGTGCGCCTGTAAGACCCGAACAAGGTTTATTATTGATGCGTAAAAAATTAGGTTTGTTTGCCAATGTACGTCCAACCTTTACATTTCCATCTTTAATTGATAATTCTCCTTTAAAAAGAGAACGCATTGAAGGAACTGATTTGGTTTTCTTAAGAGAACTTACTGGAGGAATATATTTTGGAGAAAAAGGAAGAAAAGACGATGGCGAAACAGCTTTTGACACCTGTACGTACACCAGATCTGAAGTACAACGTTTAGCAAAAAAAGGTTTTGAATTAGCAATGACACGAACTAAAAAATTATGTTGTGTAGACAAAGCCAATGTAATGGAAACTTCCCGATTATGGAGAGAAACAGTACAAGCCATGGAAAAGGACTATCCAGAGGTGGAGGTGAGTTATGAATTTGTTGATGCGGTTGCCATGCGTTTGGTACAATGGCCAAACTCTTATGACGTATTGATTACCGAAAACTTGTTTGGAGATATATTAACGGATGAAGCTTCTGTAATATCAGGTTCTATGGGATTGATGCCTTCTGCATCTGTTGGAGAACATACTTCATTGTACGAGCCTATTCACGGATCTTATCCACAAGCTACAGGATTAAATATCGCTAATCCATTAGCTACGGTTTTATCTGCTGCAATGATGTTTGAAGATGCTTTTGGATTAAAAGAAGAAGCAGAAGCTATTAGAGCGGTGGTGAATAAATCCTTAGAACAAGGAATTGTAACCGAAGATTTAGTTGCAAAGGGAAGTAAAGCGTATAAAACGAGTGAAGTTGGCGACTGGTTAGTTGCTAATCTATAAAATTTATTTTGTTTAAAAATTGAGCAATAGCTAAGATTACAACCTGAAAAACAACACTCACTTTTAGCTCTTACTCAGCTTTAAACCAAATAATAAACAACAAAAAAGGTGTCAATAAATTGACACCTTTTTTTATAGCTAGAAAAAAATATTAATATCCTCCTCTGTTTCCACCACCACGGTTTTCTCCACCACGGCTGTTTCCACCACCATAACCACCGCGTGAATCTCCACCACGACTGTTATTGTTAAAACTTCTTCTTTCACCTTCTGGTTTAGGCTCAGATTTGTTTACTACGATTGCACGTCCTTGAACAGTAGCTCCGTTCAATTCGTCAATTGCTTTTTGAGCTTCGTCATCATTTGGCATCTCAACAAAACCAAATCCTTTACTTCTTCCTGTAAATTTATCAGTAATAATTTTAACTGAATCAACTGCTCCGTAAGCCTCGAAAGACTCTCTTAAATCTGCTTCCTCAATACTGAATGGAAGGCTTCCAACAAAAATATTCATATGTACTTATTTAAATAATAGAGCAAATGTACGTCTATTTTTTTCTAATCCACTATAAATTAGCTTATTTATGTTTTTTATTTTAATTAAAAAAATAAAAAGAATATTCTAAAACACCTAATTCAAGGGTTTTAGGAATTTAACACAGCATAATTTCCAAAATCATTAACTTCCCTGAAACTAATAAAATATCGCGATAAAAATTAACAACATCAAATTTTAAACAAATAATACAGACTTATAACATACAAAACAAAATCAAAAACAACCCTAATCCATTATCATTCATTTAAGTATAGTCAGATTAGTATTTATCAATAAAAGATGTATCTTTGCACCCTTAATTAACAGAGGTCGAGTACCTCAAAATTTAATCATAAGATTATGTCAGTAAAAATTAGATTACAAAGACACGGTAAAAAAGGAAAACCTTTTTACTGGGTTGTAGCTGCAGATGCACGCTCAAAAAGAGACGGTAAATACCTTGAAAAAATTGGTACTTACAATCCAAACACAAACCCAGCAACTATCGACTTAAACCTTGATAGCGCAGTAAAATGGTTGCACAATGGTGCTCAACCAACTGATACTGCAAAAGCGATTCTTTCTTACAAAGGAGCTTTATTGAAACATCACCTTGATGGTGGTATCCGTAAAGGAGCTTTAACTCAAGAACAAGCTGATGCTAAATTAAATGCTTGGTTAGATGCTAAATCTGGAAAAGTTGATGCTAAAAAAGAAGGTTTAACAAAAGCGCAAGCTGACGTTAAAGCTAAAGCTTTCAAAGCAGAACAAGATGTTAACGCTAAACGTTTAGCTGCAGCTGCTCAAGCAGAAGCTGATGCTATCGCTGCTGCAACACCAGCTGTTGAAGAAGTTGCTGAAGTTGAAGCTGAAGAAGCTCCTGCTGCAGAAGAAAATAACGAAACAACTGAAGCATAATTTTAGAAGGCGAACATGCGTAAAGAAGATTGTTTCTATTTAGGTAAAATCGCTAAAAAATTTAGTTTCAAAGGGGAAGTTCTTGCCTATTTAGACACGGACGAACCTGAGTTATACGAAAACTTGGAATCAGTGTTTGTTGAATGCAACAAACACTTGGTTCCTTTTTTTATTGAAAGCAGTTCGCTGCACAAAAACGATTTCCTTAGAATTCGTTTTGAAGATATGAATACCGAAGAAGATGCCGACGCCATAATAGGTAACGCCATTTATCTTCCTTTAAAAATGTTGCCAAAACTTACCGGCAACAAATTCTACTTCCACGAAGTAATTGGTTTTGAAGTTGAAGACAAACGCCTTGGTGTTGTTGGGAAAATTCAATCTATAAATGATACAACAGCCCAGCCTCTTTTTGAAGTTTTAAACGGTGAAGTAGAAATCCTTATCCCCATGATTGACCATTTTCTTGTGAAAATTGACAGGGAAAACAAAAAAGTCATCATGGACTTACCTGAAGGATTAATCGAAATGTATCTTTAGAACAGTTTAATCGGTTATTTGTTTATTCGATTAATCTAAAATCAAAGTTTTAAGCTGCTGAAATCTGCAATCAAAAATCGTTAATCCTCAATCTGAAATCATCATGTTTTCATTCAAGCAATTCTCAATCCAGCAAGATCGTTGTGCCATGAAAATTGGAACAGATGGTGTTTTACTTGGTGCTTGGGCGCCTTTGGAAAACCAACCCTTTAGCATTTTGGATATTGGAACCGGAACCGGTCTAATTGCTTTGATGCTAGCACAACGAAGTCATGCCGAACAAATTGATGCGTTAGAAATTGATGAAGAAGCGTACGAGCAATCCGTAGATAATTTTGAAAACTCCCCTTGGAGTGATCGCTTATTTTGTTTTCATGCAGGATTAGACGAATTTGTAGAAGAACCAGAAGACGAATACGATTTAATTGTTTCCAATCCTCCTTTTTATACCGATGAATACAAATCTGACAACGAACAGCGCGATTTAGCCCGTTTTGCTGACGCAATGCCTTTTGAAGATTTAATTGAAGCTGCTGATTTATTACTTTCGGAAAACGGAATATTCGCTGTAATTATTCCTTACAAAGAAGAGCAAAATTTTTTGGCTCTAGCCGCAGCATTCGAGTTATACCCCTTAAAAATCACAAGAGTAAAAGGAACTCCAACTACCGAAATCAAACGCAGTTTATTGGCTTTTAGCCGAAATGAAAGTATGAATTTCCCAGTTGATGAATTAATTATCGAAACCGCGAGACATATTTACACCCCAGAATACATTGCCCTGACTAAGGATTTTTATTTGAAGATGTAGTTAATTAAACTACATTCAATTAACAAATTCAACTTTCAAAAGAAAGAACCGTGAAGTCCTTTTGTAAAATGCAATAGTCTATTTCTAACCATCGTTGGAAACAACGAGCCCTTTATACCGTAAAAAAACATATTCTTAGTTGGTTTAGAACAAAATTCCGCAAAACCCAAATAACATCATTCCTATACAAGAGTGAGCACTTAATATTCCATGAAATACAACTGCGTTTTATTTCATGTATCTACATATTATGATGCAGATTTAGCTAAACAAAATTATAAGAAACAAGAGAAAGACGAATCCAAAATAAATGATTTTATCTTTAAAATTAAATACCTAATTAAAGAATTCTTCCAAGGAGTTAAGTTCAAAGCAAATTGTGCGAATTTTTTCAAAAACAGAAAATTTCGCATATTAATTGAGTTAACCGACCAATGTATAGAAAAATAAATAGAAAGGTGATTTATGTTTTAGACAACGAACGACTTAAATCCAAAAAAATAATTCGTTGAAGAATGCTCTTTTGTTACTAAATCTTCAAAAAAAATTGCGATTTTATTTTCTAAACAAATACAAAAAAATCTTTTTTCATCTGATAATCAATTATATCAGAATAAAGTAAAAAGAAAATCAGATGAAATGAAAAAAATATGCAAAGAAACTTAATTATTTCTGATTAGTTTATTATTTAACTTTATTTACACTTAAAGTGTAAAGCTGACCACTATTTCAATAATACCTTTGGCTAATAAATTTCTTTAAAGATACCTTCAGTTAAGATGTAATAGGTTAATATTAATAAAATAATAATTTAACAACATCAAAAAATCTATCTTTTAGAGGTCTTTAGGTAATTGAAAATAATAAGAATCAAAATAGTTTGATTCTTATTAAAATAAGTTTTAAATCGGCTTTTTCAACTAGTAATCAATAGATTTTAATACAACAAAAGTCATCAACAAAAAATCACCGAAAACACACAGCAGTTTTCAAAATTATAGTGTTAGTCAAAAAGATTTTGCCGCTTCTAGATTGTAAAATTATACACAAAATAGAGCCGTCTAAATAAACCGCTTGCAAGCAAAAATTAATGTTACTTTTTAAAGAGTTGGTTTGGTAACATTTCTTATAAAAAAATCAACCACAAAAAAAAAGCCATACTTCAAAAATGTTTTCGACGACATAAAGTATGACTGCAAATAATTAAAAAACAAAAATATGAAAAAATTATTATTTGGCTTAGTGGCTACAGTTATGATTTCTTTTACAGGGTCTGCAAACACTATTGATCATACCTTAAATTCAGCAAATGAAGTAAGAACAGAAAAAGCATCTATATCTATTCAAACTGCTGATGCTAAAACAGTTTACAATTTTAATTCTATCAATGATTTTAAAAATCACACCAATGAAATTATAGAGGACATTAATAGTCAATCACTTGAGGAGGCTTGTACTGTAACCATTACAATGGAAGTTTCAGTTACTGTAAGTGCTGGCATTGGAGTAGTTGGAGGAGAAATAACAACTACCGTTTCAGGCTCAGTAACGGCTAGCTGTGAGGGAGCTGTAGCTGCTGGCAAAAAATTACGTGCAAGTCTTGTAGCTATGGCACAAGGTTAAAAAATCTAAAAGCCCTAACTTTGCAGTTAGGGCTAATTTAAAAAAAATGTTTATGAAAATAAATCAAATTTTTCTTTTGCTTTTATTTGCAACAAATAGTTTCTCTCAAAACTTTATTTCTACTGGGCAAATAGATTATGAAATGATGATTTATTCTGGAATTTCGTATGATAATTATACTGCTTCATTATTGTTTAACGACTCCTTTTCGAGGTTTAATTATCGTAGCAAAGATATTGGAGATGTAGTTACTGAAAACAAAGTGAGCAATAACAACACCTCAATTAATATAAGAAAATCAGATACTACTAATTATGCTATTTTTAATGATTTAAAAAAATCGGCTTTATATGCTTTAGGTGGCAATGAAGTTATTTTTGAAAATGAAACAAAACAAGAATGGGAGCTAGTAAACGAAGAAAAAAAAATAGGCAATTTATTTTGTTTCAAAGCGACTTGCGACTTTAGAGGACGCTCGTACACTGCATGGTACGCTACTTCTATTCCAATACCGTTGGGACCATGGAAATTTAAAGGACTACCTGGATTAATTATTGAACTTTCGGATTCCAAAAATGAAGTGATTTTTTCTGTTAAAAAAATAGAAATCCCTTTTCAAAGTGAAGTAAATGGTATAGATCTTAAATACAAGTTAATATCAAGAGAAGAAGCTAAAATAATTACTAGTGCACAATTGATCAAGCAAAAAGCTAAAATGGAAGAGCGAGCTAAAATTTTGGAAAGTAAAGTTTCAAAAGGAGAGCGTTTGAAAATAAATGTATCTACGCCTATTTTAAAAAGAGGAATTGAATTAGATTAAGATGTAAAGATTGCAAAAATTAGACCCTTCCCTACAAATACTGCAGCAACTGACATTAAAAAGCAATGAAATCATTACTCATTCTCCTATTATTACCCTTTTATCTACTTAGCCAAAATTCGACAGGTGAAATTGTATATTCTTATTATGTAAATGATGGAGGTTACTACAAATCAACCCTTTCATTTTCTCAAACTGAAAGTCTATTTAAGAAAACTATAAAAAAAATGAAAAAAAGGTTGCTGTTAAGTCCGATGATGAAAAGAATGAAGTTCATTTAAGTTTCAACTTAGATTCGACGATTCCGGAAGCATTAGGGATGTATACCAATTTAAAAGAAGGTTTAATTATTGAAAACATTTATCTTCCTGTAGGATTATCAAATAAAAATGATACGCTTTACGTAAAAGATAAAACGAGAATTATTGATTGAGAAATAAGTGACGAAACAAAAAAGATAAGTCAATATCTATGTAAAAAAGCTATAGGGAAATTTCGTGGTAGAATTTATAAGGTATGGATTACCAATGAAATTCCCGTAAGTTTTGGTCCATGGAAATTAAACGGATTGCCTGGTGTAATATTGGAAGCCCAAGACGAAACAAAAACATTTATGTTTTTTGCTGAAAGTGTAACACTAAATAAATCAATAGAAATAAATCAAGATAAATTTATTGTTAAAAAATACGCTACACCTATCATTGCTAAAGACAAGACTATTGCTATGTACAAAAAAATAGAAGAAGATATTTCAATGAAAATAAGAACTTCTTTACCTAGAGATGTAAAAATTACTAGTACAAAAACTGAAACAAAAGGAGTTGATGAAAATGATTTTATTGAAAAAAGTTTCGATGATATAAAATAAAAATAACGTATTACATTCTAATACGACGATACGAAAATGAACAAATTCCTCTTTCTCTTTTTAGTAAGCTTTTCCATACAAGCACAATCGACTCTGACAGGTCACATACATGACATTACAAAAAATCCCATTCCGTTAGTGAATGTATACATCAAGCCAACCGGGAGCAATGCAATTGATGCTTACACCACTTCTGATAAAGATGGGAATTACAGTCTGACAACAAAAAAAACAGGGACCTTTGAGCTTAGTTTTAGTGCCATGTCCTATAAAACAGCTACTTTTTCAGTAGAAATAGAGCCCAATAAAGCATCTGTACAAAACGCAGTGTTAAGTAACGAGCAACTAGTCCTCAAAGAAGTAATTGTACAGTCGGAAAGACCCGTAACAATCAAAAAAGATACCATTACGATTAATGTGAAAACATTTTTAAAAGGTAATGAAACTGTGGTTGAAGATTTATTACGAAACTTACCGGGTGTAAATGTAAGCGAGGATGGTACGATTAAAATTGGAAGCAAAGAAATTGAAAAAGTAATGGTAGAAGGTGACGATTTTTTTGAACGGGGCTACAAATTACTGACGAAAAACTTGAATGCTAACACAATCGATAAAGTAGAAATTTACCAAAAATACTCTAACAATAGACTACTCAAAGGAATTGAAAACAGCGACAAAGTAGCTATCAATTTAAAACTTAAAAAAGATTTAAAATTGCAGTGGTTTGGCAACATGAGTTTGGGTTATGGAGTGGTAAGTGAAAATAGATATGAACTAAGAACCAACTTAATGTCTTTTGGAAAAAAAGCCAAATATTACCTCATTGGTAACCTCAACAATACAGGAATTGATGCAACTGGTGATATTGACCAACTAATTCGGCCGTTTCGAATGGATGACATAGGAACTTTGGGTGATGATGAACAGTCAAATAGTTTGTTAAGTTTAAATAGTGCAAGTCCATCGTTAAAAAAAGAAATCACCAATTTTAATAATGCCGAAATGACATCGCTTAATACAATATTTACGTTATCTCCAAAAGTTAAAATGAAAACCTTGGGCTTTTTCAATTGGGATGAAAATGATTTTTTTAGAAATGGATTCCAATCTTACAAAATCAACAATACCTCTTTTACTAATACCGAAGATTATGCTTTGGAGAAAAAAAAGGTCATTGGTTTTGGGAAAATTGATTTGATTTATGATGTGTCCAAAACCAAAATGTTGGAATTTACTAGTAAGTACAACAATGGTCGACATGAAAGTCAGTCCAGTTTGGTATTCAACAATGATCCAACCATTGAAAAACTTAAGGAAGACAACCAATTGATTGATCAAAAATTGGTTTTTACCAATAAAATATCCGACAAAAAAGTGTTTATTATATCTGGACGATATATCAATGAGAAATCGCCACAACAATATAACATTAATTCGTTTTTGTTTCCTGATTTATTCCCTTCGCAAAGCAATACTGAGGCTTTGTCGCAAATGAGTGAAAACAAAATGCAATTTGGCGCCATCGATGGCCATTTGCTAGACCGAAAAAAGAACGATAATTTACTAGAAATACAAGCGGGTTTTAAATTCCGTCAAGATATTTTAAATACATCCTTGCTTTTTGAAACCAACAATACAAGCACAGTAGCTTCGCAAGATTACCAGAACCAAGTACAATACAACAGCAGCGATTTTTATTTTAAATCGAAATATTTGTACAAAAAAGGAAAGTATGGCCTTGTTGCTCAAATAGATGCACACCAACTTATTAATCATTTTACTTTTTTTGATGAGGAGCAAAAGCAACAACCTTTTTTTGTGAATCCAAAAATTGGCATGAACTGGGAAATCAACACAAACAACAAAGTAGTCACCTCTTATTCTTACAACACGACCAATGCTAAAATTCTTGATATCTATTCTGATTACGTACTTACAAGTTATCGAAACTTTGATAAAGGCGTTACTAGCTTAAACCAGCTCAACGCGTGCACATTCTTTTTCAATTATGGCATAGGCAATTGGGGCAATAAGTTTTTTTCTAATTTTTCGGCGGTTTATAACAAAGACCATGATTTTTATTCCACTAACACAACTTTAGCTCCTAATTATTCGCAAACAGAAAAAATCATCATCAAAAACCGTGATATGTTTAGTTTGAGTACCAATGCTGATTATTTTATTAAATATATTAGTTCCAATCTAAAACTGACTTCGAGTTATTCGAAATCCAATTATAAAAACATCGTAAATAGCACTGATTTCCGGGAAGTAACTTCTAAAAATTACAATTATAGCTTTGAACTGAGGTCAGGTTTCAAAGGAATTTTCAACTATCATATAGGTAGTAAATGGACAACAAGCGAAGTGGAAACATCGATTGTAAATACAAATACAAACAATATGAGTTTTTTGGATTTAAATTTTAATTTTTCTAATAAATTCAATGTCGATCTTCAAAGTGAGCGCTACTTTTTTGGCAACCTAAACAAAAACAACAACCGTTATTACTTCTTAGATTTAGAATCAAAGTACACTGTCAAAGACAATAAATTATCGTTTGTTATCTCTGGCAAAAATCTTTTCAATACTAAAAAATTCACCGAATACTATGTGAGTGATATCTCTGTATCTTCTACAGAATATCGTTTGTTATCTCGATATGTACTGTTAAAGATTGACTATAGGTTTTAATGACAAAGGCCTTGGAATATTTAGCAATTTATTTTTTAAAACATTAAGAAATTAAGGTTCATTGAGTCTTTTTCTTAATTCCCTTAATTTCTTAATGTTTTAATTTATATTATTTTCATGTCTAAATTCCAATTCAAACAATTTGCTGTCGAACAAGGCCGTTGCGCTATGAAAATTGGCACCGATGGAGTTCTTCTTGGTGCTTGGGCTCCCATCACCAATAATCCTTTTAGTATATAGATATTGGTGCCGGAACGGGAATCATTGCCTTGATGCTTGCACAACGAAGCAACGCACAACAAAAAGATACTTTAGAAACTGACGAAGACGCCTACTAAAAAGCGACTGATATTTTCGAAAATTCGCCTTGAGGCGATCGCTTATTTTGTTTTCATGCCGGTTTAGACGAAATTATAGAAGAACCCGAAGATGATCCGAGCCATAGCGAATTGGCACAACAATACGATATAATTGTTTCGAACCCTCCATTTAATACCGAAGATTACAAAACTGATAACGAGCAGCGGAATCGAGCCCGTTTTGCTGACGCAATGCCTTTTGAAGATTTTATTGAAGCTTCCGACTTGTTACTTTCGGAAAACGGAATATTCGCAGTAATTATTCCTTTAAAACAAGAAGAAACTTTCTTGGCTCTAGCCACAACATTAGAATTATACCAATTAAAAATCACTAGACTAAAAAGAAATCCAACCACCGAAATCAAGCGTAGTTTATTGGCTTTTATCCGAAATGAAAAAATTGACTTTCCTATTGACGAATTGATTATCGAAACTTCCCGACACATTTATACTACCGAATACATTGAATTGACTAAGGATTTTTACTTGAAGATGTAATTCAAAATCACAACTAAAAACAACAGCACTATTACTCCAAATAAATTTCCAACGAGAACTAATTATTTTATTGTAAATTAGTATATTGATTTTTAAATAAAACGAGCTTTCAAAAACCCCCTTTTTATTTATAAAATCATTTACTTCTAGGTTACAACATAAAAATATAACATTTGTTAATGCTTTTGTTATATTTCTTTATGTAAATTTGCATTACATTAAAATTAACATCCATGAAACCAGACTTATTTCAATCTCCAGATTATTACTTACTCGACGACTTACTAACCGAAGAGCACAAACTAGTGCGTGACTCCGCACGTGCGTGGGTAAAAAAAGAAGTTTCTCCTATAATAGAAGAATATGCTCAAAAAGCCGAATTTCCAAAACAAATCATAAAAGGTTTGGGCGAAATTGGCGGATTTGGCCCTTATATTCCGGAAGAATATGGCGGAGCAGGTTTAGACCAAATTTCATACGGTTTGATTATGCAGGAAATTGAGCGCGGTGATTCTGGCGTTCGATCTACTTCTTCTGTACAATCCTCTTTAGTGATGTATCCAATTTGGAAATACGGGAATGAAGAGCAACGCGTAAAATATTTACCTAAGTTAGCCACTGGCGAATACATGGGATGTTTTGGATTAACGGAACCTAATTATGGTTCAGATCCAGGAAGTATGATTACCAACTTCAAAGATATGGGCGATCATTATTTATTGAATGGTGCCAAAATGTGGATATCAAATGCGCCGTTTGCGGATATTGCAATAGTTTGGGCAAAAAATGAAGAAGGAAGAATTCACGGTTTAATTGTAGAACGCGGAATGGAAGGTTTTTCTACTCCAGAAACACATAACAAATGGTCACTTCGTGCATCGTCTACTGGAGAATTAATTTTTGACAATGTAAAAGTTCCGAAAGAAAACTTATTACCAAATAAATCTGGATTAGGAGCACCACTTGGCTGTCTTGATTCAGCACGTTACGGAATTGCTTGGGGTGCTATTGGTGCTGCAATGGACTGTTATGATACGGCGCTGCGTTACGCAAAAGAAAGAATCCAGTTTGACAAACCTATTGCAGGAACTCAATTACAACAAAAGAAACTAGCCGAAATGATTACTGAAATCACTAAAGCACAATTATTGACTTGGAGATTAGGTGTTTTAAGAAATGAAGGCAAAGCAACAACTGCTCAAATCTCAATGGCAAAAAGAAACAATGTAGATATGGCGATTCATATTGCTCGCGAAGCTAGACAAATGCTAGGTGGAATGGGAATTACAGGAGAGTATTCTATCATGCGACACATGATGAATTTAGAATCGGTGATTACGTACGAAGGAACACATGATATCCATCTATTGATTACCGGAATGGATATTACCGGAATTCCAGCTTTTAAATAGTAGTAAACGATTATTAAAGTATTTGTAAAATTGATTGAAAAAGCTTCTTGGAAACAGGAAGCTTTTTTATATTTACATAAAAAATACCACCTATGAATATTGAAACAATCAACAATAGCATTCAGCCCCAAAAAGAACTATTGTTACAACATTCTTTATACAAAAAAGTAAAAACTATTGAGGATTTACAGTGTTTTCTAGAAAATCATGTCTATGCAGTTTGGGATTTCATGTCGTTATTAAAAGCACTACAATCTAAACTGACCTGTACAACAACTCCATGGTTTGCCACTCAAAATCCTGAAACAAGATATTTGATAAATGAAATAGTACTTGCCGAAGAATCTGATTTAACACTAGACGGAAACCGTTCCAGTCATTACGAAATGTATATTGAAGCAATGAAAGCCTGTGGAGCAAACACCGCTGGAATTGAAGATTTTTTATCTGAAGTGGATTCACTTAAAAACATATTTGTTGCGATTAAAACCAGTCATTTACACCCAAATATCAAAGCTTTTTTAGACTTTACTTTCAGAGTCATTGAAGAAGGGAAATCCCATGAAATAGCGGCCGCTTTTACTTTTGGAAGAGAAGATTTAATTCCAAGTATGTTCACTGAAATCTTGAAAAATTTTCAATCAAATTTCCCGCAAACGGATTTGAGTAAACTCATTTATTATTTTGAAAGACACATCGAATTAGATGCTAACGAACACGGACCAATGGCAATGAAAATGATCACAGAACTTTGCGGTACGGATGCACAAAAATGGTTCGATGTAGAAGAGGTTTCTAAATTAGCCTTAGAAAAACGTATTGGTCTTTGGGATGCTATTGAAGAGACTATCATGATGAATGTAGAATTGGCATAGACCCAATTTACCCAAATAAATGTAAGTATCGCTTAGAAATGAATTAGATCTAATTTCAAATTAATGAAAAACAACTTCTTCAAATAATACCAATGAAAAAATAGCTTTATTAGCTATTTTTTTTATCTTTATTTTTTAAATTAAATAAATGTCTTCCCAAGAACGATTGACTAGAGCTTACAAAGAAGCCCACAGAATTCCTTTTGACGATCAATCAAAATTCATTCTTTTTAGTGACTGCCACAGAAGTGATAATAGTTTTGCGGATGATTTTGCAAGCAATCGAAATGTGTATTTTCATGCGATGACCCAATATTACAACGATGGCTTTTCTTATTGTGAGTTGGGAGATGGAGATGAATTATGGGAGAACATTTTTTTTAAAACCATTTTTGAAGCACACAAAAACGTGTATCTTTTACTAAAGAAATTTCACGATTCCAATAGATATTATAAGATTTGGGGAAATCATGAAATGACTTTTCGAGATAAAGATCATGTAGAAAAAACACTTACCACCTATACAAATACACAGAACGACAGAATTGAGCCCTTGTTTACTGGTATAAAATGTCACGAAGCAATCGTTTTAGTTCATCAGGAAACCAAACAAGAACTATTTTTGACCCATGGTCATCAAGCTGATTTTATGAATTATGTAGGTTGGAAAATCAACAGAACCATGGTGCGATTATTATGGAAGCCATTACAAATCTGGGGAATATCCGATCCTACAAGTCCCGCCAAAAATTATGTGGAACGAATAAAAATCGAACTACGTATCAAAAAATGGATTGAGAACAACAATCGCAAAATTACTATTGTGGGCCACACGCACCGCCCTAGTTTTTCTTACCCAAGTCAGAACGCGACACCTTATTTCAATGACGGAAGCTGCGTTCATCCTAGAAGTATCACCGGGATTGAAATAGTAAATGGAACGATAACACTTATAAAGTGGTTTATCGACACTAAGGAAAATGGCATTCTGCAAGTTGTTAGAGAAGTACTGGAAGGCCCTACCAATCTAAAGGATTATAAATAAATAAAACGTTTGCCTCAGCAAACGCTTTATCATTAATTTTCCGGAGCTAACTCCAGTTCTAATCCTTCGAGACTTTCGGTGATTGGTATTTGACAGCCCAAACGACTGTTTGATTTTACGTAGAATGCTTCTGACAACATCGCTTCTTCATCCTCGCCCATTGCCGGCAAAGGCACGTCATTAAGAACGTAACATTGACAAGAAGCACACATGGCCATTCCGCCACAAGTCCCTTCTACAGGAAGCTCATAGGCTTTACATAATTCCATGATATTCATGGCCATATCTGTAGGAGCTTGTAATTCATGCACTACTCCTTCTCTATCTTTAATTTTTATTAATACATCCATGTGATTGTGGGTGTTTGGTTTTAACCAATCGGTATTGATTATTGAGTACTGGATTGCGTGAGGGATAAAAGCCAGCTACCGAAGTAGCGCGTATAGCCCGACGGTTTTAAGAAAAAAGGCCTTTACCCGTTAAAACAAGTAGCCTTTTTTCTAAAAAGGGTCACGCCCAAAATATTTATAGAATATTTACAACAGTCTCTATTTGTGGTGCAAACTTTTTGATGGTAGTTTCCACGCCGGCTCTGAGTGTCATTTGGTTTACACTGCAACTGGTGCATGCTCCCTCTAGACGTACTTTTACGTGTTTGTCGTCCTCGATGGAAATCAATGTGATATCACCGCCGTCAGAATTCAAAAAAGGTCTGATTTCTTCAAGTGCTTTTTGAACTTCTACAAATAATTCTTCTGTTGTCATTTTCTTTATTTAAAGATTGAAAGATTAGAAAATTGAAAGATTAAAAATCATTTTCAAAAGATTCTAATTTCTATTTTTTTACTGCTGAACAACCGGCCATAGTAGTAATTTTAACTGCCTCAGTCGCAGGTAAACTTTCATTTCTATTTACGGTTTCTTGCACTACATTTCTTGTGATTTGTTCGAAAACGGTTTCAATAACGGAACCGGTTTGCATTGCTGCCGGACGACCGTAATCTCCCGCTTCACGAATGGATTGTACGATAGGCACTTCACCAAGGAACGGCACGCCTAAGTCTTCTGAAAGATTTCTGGCTCCTTCTTTTCCAAAGATGTAATATTTATTTTCCGGTAATTCTTCTGGTGTGAAATACGCCATGTTTTCTATAATTCCCAATACAGGAACATTTATAGCTTCAGACATGAACATTGAAACTCCTTTTTTGGCATCGGCCAAAGCTACAGCTTGTGGCGTACTTACAATCACAACACCCGTTATAGGCAATGATTGAACGATAGAAAGGTGAATATCTCCCGTTCCTGGTGGCAAATCGACTAACATGAAATCCAATTCTCCCCAGTCGGCATCAAAAATCATTTGGTTCAACGCTTTGGAAGCCATTGGCCCCCTCCAGATTACCGCTTGACTTGGGGCTGTAAAAAATCCAATCGAAAGAATTTTTACTTCGTAACTTTCAACAGGTTTCATTTTTGATTTCCCGTCAACTGTTACAGAAACTGGTTTTTCATTTTCTACGTCAAACATGATTGGCATAGACGGCCCGTAAATATCGGCATCAAGGATTCCAACTGAGAAACCCATTTTTGCTAGTGATACCGCTAGATTTGCGGTAACAGTAGATTTCCCAACTCCTCCTTTACCAGAGGCAACACCTATGATGTTTTTGATTCCCGGTATTGATTTTCCTTTGATTTCTGGTTTGTCCGGAACCTCAACTTTACTATTAATTTTGATTTTAGCATCCGGAGACACTAGTTCAAGAATTGTTTTTCTGATGTCGTCTTCTGCACGCTTTTTAATGTGCATCGCCGGTGTGTGCAATACTAAATCCACTACTACTTCATCGCCAAAAGTGATCACATTTGCTATTGCACCACTTTCAACCATATTTTTCCCTTCTCCAGCTATAGTTATCGTCTCTAAAGCTTTAAGAATGTCTTTTCTGTCTAATTTCATTTTTAGTTTATTGTTTTCTATTGGCATTTTAGCGCCAGAATATTATCTTTATTTAAACTGATTTCAGATTACAAAGATACTATGAAAAGTTCTTATTATAAAGGATTTGTATCGCATTTATTGATCCGCAAATTGAGACTGATTATTGGCGAATTTTAAAGTTTTTATATAAAAAATTTCTTGTGGCAACGATCTGGGACTGCAGTGAATTATTCAAGTCGAACCATTGGTTCCCAGAAATGTTTTTCGAAATCTACAATTTGGTTATCCACCACAACAATTCCTTCGTTTTCTAATAGCTGTTGCATCAGATTAGTACCGTCAAAATGCAATTTACCGGTGAGCAAGCCCTTTCTATTCACCACACGATGCGCCGGAACATCGTCCAGATTATGAGATGCATTCATTGCCCAACCCACCATTCGAGCAGAACGAGCCGTTCCTAAAGCCTTTGCAATAGCCCCATAAGATGTTACTTTTCCGTACGGAATTTGTCTGGCTATGGCATATACTCTTTCAAAAAAATTATCATTCGACATGGTTTCTAAATCTAATAAAAAGACATTCTATTATCACTTTAGTTATAAATCTACTTCAAATAATAACGAATAATATTAATTAAAGTAATCAAGGAAATCAAACCAGTAATGCTGCCTATGATGGTATTCATATTACGCATCAAATAATCTGTTTTGTCCTGTATTTTCTGAAAGAAAGTAATATAAAAATAAAAAACAACAAAAGACCCCAATACTACCCCTGTTACAAAAATAAAAACATGGGTCATATCAAAATAAAATAAATTGTATGAGGCTAATGTGACACTTACAAAAACATAGTAAGGAATAGGGAAAAAGTTAAGAGCCGAAAGCAACATTCCTAAAAAAAAGCGTGTGGTCGTACTCTTTTTTTTAATCTTCTCTTTTTTCTTTTTGGGCTTTTTTGCAATCAGTAAAAAATAGACAGTCAAGACTGCAAATATCCCAAAGCCAACTTCACGCAATAAAACAATCACATCAGGACGCTGTTTGATGAATTGCGCAAATAATAGAGCAAGTGCTGCCTGAAAGAAGATTACAATTACCGCACCTAAAACAAACCAATAAGCACTTTTCTTTCCTTCCTTGATATTCACTTTAGCTGCTGTCATATTGATCAACCCAGGTGGCGTAATCCCTACAAAAGCAGTAATAAAACCCAATAACAAAGAAGTGATTAAATTCATAGGCAAAGTGCAAATATTCAAAAAAAGGAACTTATTCCAGATATAAATGTAAATTTATTCTTTAATTTTAAATCGAATATACGTAATTGCTTTGTTAACTTCCAAATATTGTTTTTCATAAAATGTCTGAAAAGCAGTCACTTCCTCCGGACTACCCTCGTTTACATACACATTATGATTGGCATATAAAACTTCGTGTCCTTCTCCATGCAATAACCCCAGTGTATAGCCGTGCATGAATTCACTATCCGTTTTTAAGTTCACAACACCATCTTTCTTAAGGATTTTTTTATACAACTTCAAAAACTCCGAATTCGTCATTCTGTGTTTCGTACGTTTGTATTTGATTTGTGGATCCGGGAAAGTAATCCAGATTTCGTCCACTTCATTTTCAGCAAAAATATGGTTAATCAATTCGATTTGGGTTCTAATAAAGGCCACATTATGCAATCCGGTATCTACAGCCGTTTTTGCACCACGCCAGAAACGGGCTCCTTTAATATCAATTCCCACAAAGTTCTTATTGGGATATCTTTCGGCAAGACCCACAGAATATTCTCCTTTTCCACAGCCTAATTCCAGCACTAATGGATTTTCATTTTTGAAGAAATCCGAATTCCATTTCCCTTTCAACGGAAATAAATCGCCCACCACTTCTTCTCTTGTTGGTTGAAAAACATTGTTAAATGTCTCGTTTTCCTTGAATCTCTTTAATTTATTTTTACTTCCCACTTTTTTAGAATATTTCGGCAAAATTAAGGAAATATATAAGACTGGATGACCTACAGAAGAAAAAAAACACGCTAGAACTGTTGATATTAAAAAATTATTTAATTAGCTGCCTTTTCTAACAATGATATCTTTAACTGGCGCATTGATTTCACTGAATAAATTAAAAGAATTGTTTACAATTAATGGCTTTTCTAATTTGACATCAATCAGAAACTAGATTACCGTGGTATTGAAAACAAATAGTATTAATATTAGTTAATATTACTGAAATAGAGTTAATTAAAGTTATATTTTTATCCATACTATCTATTTTTTTTACCTTTATAGAAAATAATTTAGCCATGAAAAACTTCGTTTTATCGGTTGCTGTTATTTTATTTGGTTTTTCATTTGCCAATGTTTCCAGCATTAGAAATAAAAACCTGATGGCTGACAAAACTTTTCCTACCCAAGAATTAAAAGAATCAATATTTGATAAATCAAAAATAGCCATTGACAGCACGATTGTTTACCGTTTTTTTAAGAAATATAATAATTTAAAAAAATACAAATCAGATGTTATTGCTTTATACAAAAAACGAAATTACAATGCTATTTGGCATGACCACGAAGGACTTATCGAGTTTGCCAATTTGCTATATTCTAAAGTAAATCTATTGGAGGAAGAAGGCTTAAAATCACGTCTAGCCTACAAAGACAAGATTGACGGGATTTTTAGCGACGCATCCGTCAATGATTTGTCCCAAACCGACACAGAACTGCTTTTGTCCTCCATGTACGTGTTTTATGCTAAAAAAGTATATGACGGAATTGATGCTGAAAAAGTCAAAGAAATGGGATGGTTTTTACCTCGAAAAAATCTGTCGTACGAGAATCTATTGGATTCTTTATTAGTTGATCCTGAATTATTACGTAAAAATGAACAACGGCTCTTTGGACAATATTACAAACTGCGCGATGTTTTAAAAAAATACCGACAAATACAAAAAAACGGAGACTGGAATCCCATAGCAATCGATTCTTTGGACAAAACATACAAACCAAGTGATAGCGCAACAACCATTGGACAAATCAGGCAGCGTCTTGCCATTACCGGAGATCTAAAAGCCGATTCAAAAAGCAATGTCTACGATGCCGAATTGATGGCTGGAATAGTGAATTACAAAAAACGAAATGGCTTCAATATAGATTATCTGATTGCCTCTAAGCATATTCAACGCATGAATATTCCCATCGAAAAACACATTAAAACCATAATAGCCAACATGGAACGCTGTAGATGGATTGACCCAGCATTAACAAAAACGGACGAATACATTATTATAAACATCCCTTCGTATCGGTTTTTCTTTAAAAAAAATGGTAAAAACGAATTGGAATCCAAAGTTTTTGTAGGCAAAAATATGACCGAAACTATTGTTCTTAGTAGCAGTATTAGCAAAATAGTATTCAGTCCGTATTGGAACATCCCGAAAAGCATCATTGAAAACGAAATAAAAGATGCGATGGCTCTGGATGAAAACTATCTGGCCAAACATAATATCGAATGGAACAAAGGGAATGCAAGGCAAAAACCGGGACCTAAAAACTCCTTGGGACTGATTAAATTTGTGTTTCCAAATTCAGAAGACATCTATTTACACGATACACCATCTAAAGATTTATTTCAATACGAGTACCGAGCATATAGCCACGGCTGCATCAATTTAGAGAAAGCAAAAGAATTGGCACTGTTGATTTTAAAAGACGACCTCGATTGGCCTGTCGAACGCATCAATGAAGCAATGAAAGGAGAAAAGGAAACAGTGTGCATCCTGAAAAAGAAAATTCCAATCCACATTGGATATTTTACCGCTTGGGTTAATGATTCCGGAGAAATAAGTTTTTATAACGATATCTATTTAAGAGACGACCGCCTAGCCGAATTGCTATTCGCCGATGACATTAAATAAAACTATTGTTTGGACTGTAACGTTTTTATCATCGCATCTTCCAGAGAAGTCTTAACTTTTATGACTTCATTCGAATTTTCATTTGGAATCGTCATCGACAAAACGTACTGTTTTATTTTCCACTCGTTCCCTATTTTTACCAAAACACCTGAACCACGACAAATTTTCATTTGGGTATTCAACAACTCGTCAAACCAAGCCGTTTTACCTGTTGCATCAAAATAAACATGACGTTCCAGAGCCGTAAAATTCCACGCTTTCCCTTTGTCAAAATGCGGTTTTGCATACGCTTGAAAAGCTTTTTTATTCCAATTCTCAGTCGCATCAGTACCAATGAAAACAGCATCATCAGCCATTAACGCGAAATAATCCTCATAATTGGCATTTGCTGCAGCTTTGTGCCAAGAATCTAATGTGAGATTGATATTTGCTTTTGAAATTGTTTGGTTCTCCATCATGCTTTTGCAACCTGATAAAGTGAGAACGATAAGAATTGCTAGTAGTTTTTTCATGTGATTTAGGTATTTATTCATGGTTTTTATTCCATCTGATTTTTATTTTTCCATCAACGTCAACCGCCAGTAGATGCAATACAATTCCTTTGGTTCTATTTTCAGCTCTCTCCTTTTTATCCGTGATACCCTCATCCTTTTTTGGATTTCTAAGCGGAATAGTCATCGCTAGATTTGTCCCTCTATTAAACGAATAAACGCCGTTTACATCTAAGTTTAAAACGCTGGAACTTACTTTCAAATCATTTACATGTACTAAATCGCCATTAATTTTAAAATTTCCTGACAAATCCCTAAACACTATATTTTTGACGTTCCTAAAAGGAAAAGCGAATTTCGCAATATTTGTGATGGGTTCAAAATCAATTAAAGCCCCTTGGATTACATCAAATTTTGCAGCTCCGGAAAGCGAGTTTGTTTTTAATTGCCCGCCGGAAAGCAGCGTTCCTTTCAATGATGCCGAGGCAGACAGAAATCCTTTTATATTTTTAGGTTTAAAGGATTCAATCCCAAAATTATTCAACGAAGTCAGGAATCGGGCAATATCCACCCGATTGATTTTTGCATTGGAATCCAGAAGGAAGTTCTCGCCATTTGGAGCCAATTGTCCGTCAAAAGAAATCGTTCCACCAGAACTTTGAACCAATCCATTTTTTACAATTAATTTATTGTTCTGCAATAAAATCGTGGCTTTCGCATTAGTCGCCTCGAGTTTACTATACACCATTTTATCCGCTTTAACATGTAACGCCATTTGGCTTTTTTCAATCACGGAATACAATTCATCTGAAAAATCATCTTTTTTATTCTTGGTCTTTGGAGCTTTTTTTCCAGTACTTGTGAAAATACCCACAAACTGTTTCACATCTAGAAAAGGCGCATAAATATCCCAATTAACAAGCATTTTTTCAGGATTTTCATAATACAACGTCAGGAAATTATCAATTTTACCTTCCATAAAAACCGAGTTGCGACGGTCTTTAAAATTAATTTTCTTAATCAATAAAGCTTGTTCTGTAAAATCAAGCTGAATGTCTGTTTTTACGAAAGTCAAATTCCGCGGACCATAATTTACCGTTGCATTTTTAACGGCTACACTTCCCGTGAACAACGGTTTTTGTATTTTTAAATCTCTAATGTCAAATTTGAAATCCAAATTCACTTTGGCCTGACCATCAGAAAAATGCATTAAATCCTCATTGACTATCTCATTCAATCTGGAAACTGGAAAATCCGATTTAAAAGTTCCTGCCGCTGTGGTTTTCTCAAAATTAGAAATGATTCCGATTGGAATTGTAAACGGAATGGTTTTATATTTTCCCGAAAAATCCGTCAAAGTAATCGTCGAATTACTGTCGTTACAGCCCGCTCCTTTTTTATATTGATTGGTGAATGTGGCACCAAAACTACAATCAGTGATGATTCCGTCCGGTATCGTGAGTTCATTATTTTTTATTTTCGTAGTCACCACAATCTCCGGATCTCCTGCAGCATTCATGTCGCCCACAATTGTACAGCCCACATTTATCGACTTTTTCAAATCAAATTGATTGATTCGGTTGCTGATATTAGCACTCAATAATTCAGAAGCGTCTTTCCACAAAATGTTAGTTTTAATCGCAATATCAAAAGGAGACTTGTTTTTATCCAAACTGAAATGCGCGTTAATGTCGAAAAGTTCTTCTCCTATTTCAAGATTTTCGGTTGCTACACTAATTTGATTTTTTTGTTCCGAAAAGTCAACAGCCAAAACACCTTCAACGATTTTATCTTGGATAAAACTACCTCTTTTGGTATTGAAAGCCATGTTTTTAGCAAGCGTTTTCACATACAAATTAGTATGCCAATTGTCCCCATTAAAATCTATTTTACTTCGCAAAGCCAAAACATTAAAATCAAACAACTTATTACCCATTTGATTTTCTGAGATGAAATGCACTTGGTCTAAAACAATTTCATTAATGGTGGAAGTAGTCGAACTTTCTGATTTTTTGCCTTTTGGCTTTGGTCTAAAAATAGCGGTATTAACGATTCCGTTCTTTCCTTTAAACAAATGCAAAGTCGCTTTTTTAATTTCAATTTTATCAATATTAATTTCATTTGAAAGCAAATCCCAAAGATCAATCCGAATCTCAATTTGTTCTGCTTTAAGCAGCGTACGCTTGTGAACAGCCCACAAACTATCTTTCAATTCCACTTGACTTAACGCCAAAGTCATATTAGGAAAACCCTTTAAGAACTTATATCTAATATCGCCAATATCTATTTTTCCAGTAATATTTTCATTTATTTTAGCATTAATCTGGGTAATAATTTCCGTTTTATTATTGTTGAAATAAAGCGCCAAAAGCGCAGAAGAAAGCATAAAAAACGCAATTACTCCCAAAAAGAAAAAACCAATTCTCTTGATTATTTTTCTAAAACTCGCTGTTTTAAAATTTGTTTTTGCGTTCTGCCAAAATTGATTCATCTGAATTCCTTTACTGGTTTTAAATTAAAGATAGCAAAATAACTAGTTTCCCTACCGATTTGAATCTACAAAATGTGATTCGGTTTTTTAAACATTCTTTTGAGTAGAGTAATTTTTGAGGTATAAAACTTCAGAAAAAATTTGCAATAATTACACACTCAAAAAAAAGATACTAAACTCTAAATTAATGTCTTACTCTATCCAAATAAAAGATAAAAACAGCAAAATAACTACATTAAATAGGACTATTGTTTTCATAATTTTTGGATTTTTAAAATTAATTTGATGAGGAAAGATTAATGAGCGTTGTAATAAAAAATACACAACTGCCTTAATAATAATTACTTAGAATTAATGTTTCTTCAAAAAACGCTTTCAGATTAACGATAAATTTTCAATTGTCAAAAACGTCACCGACTTAACGCTAGTAGTACGGCACTAGTTTTGCATTATTTTTGCACCGCTTAAGATGAATTCTCAAGAATAAAATGTCAAACTATGAAAAAATTATTTTCACCAATACTAATTATTGTTTTTACAATACTATTTACAGCCGTTTCCTGTAAAAAGAAAGCAAATCTGTCAGAAAATCAGAGCAGTTCAAAAAATATAGAAAATGCCACTTTCGACAGTACGCAGGTAGCTACTTTTTTCGAAAAACATCCCAAATTAAAGATGTATCAGGCAGATGTTGAAAAACTATATCGCAAACATCAATTTCATTATATCTGGTATGATAAAGACGGTCTTAACGAATTTGCCGGAGTATTATACACAAAAATCAACAATTTCGCTCAGGAAGGAATTCAAACCGTTATTCCTTACAGCGATCAAATTGATGACATTTATGATGACACTAGTGACATTCAAAAAGCAGATCTTGATATCGAACTTTTAAGTTCAGCGTTGTATTTTTTCTATGCTGATAAAGTGTATGACGGTATCAGCACTCAAAAAACTAAGGATTTGGAATGGTTTTTACCTCGAAAGAAACAATCTTATGTTAGTTATTTAGATTCGCTTCTTATAGATCCTTCGTTAATAAACAAGGAAGAAAAAGGCGTTTTGAAACAATATTACTTGCTGAAAGACGCTTTGCAAGAATACCGTGTCATGCAGAAAAAGGGCGGTTGGAAAACCATTGCTTTGGACCCAAAGGTTAAATCGTATAAACCGGGCGACAGTGCTGCTATAATTGCGCAAATCAGAACACGATTATTGGTTACTGGTGACATTTCAAGAGATTCTAAAAGTGCTGTTTATGACTCAGAATTAGAAACATCCATTTTGAAATTCAAAAAACGAAGTGGTAATACTATCGACAAAACCATTCTGCCGGAACACATTAAATACATGAATATACCTGTAGCTGAACGTATCAAAACCCTTATGGTCAATATGGAACGCTGCCGTTGGATTTCGAATGATGTTACTAAATCAAAAGAACTTATTGTCGTGAATATTCCTGCTTATGAATTAACGTTTTTCAGAAATGGAGAACCTGAATTAATATCTAAAGTTGTAGTAGGGAAAGTTTTGCACAAAACAGTGATTTTTAGCGCCCCAATGAAACATATCGTATTCAGACCGTATTGGAATGTTCCAAAAAGTATTTTAAATAATGAAATACTGCCCGCCATTGAAAAGAACCCTAATTACCTGGAAGAACATGACATGGAATGGAAAGACAGTTATGTCAGACAAAGACCCGGACCTGAAAACTCATTAGGACTGGTGAAGTTTTTGTTTCCAAATTCAAATGCTATTTATTTGCATGATACTCCATCCAAAAGTTTATTTGGCAAGGAAGACCGCGCTTTCAGCCATGGTTGTATACGTGTGGCTAGACCAAAAGATCTTGCCAACGCTATCATGAAAAATGATAAAAAATGGAGTCCTGAAAGAATAGAAACCACGATGAACGGCGGCGAGGAATACTGGTACACGTTAAAGAATAAAATTCCCGTTTACATTGGTTATTTTACTGCTTGGGTAAGTGACGATGGTGTTGTACATTTTTATGAAGATGTATACAAAAGAGATGGAACTCTGGCTTCCTTACTATTTCAAAATCAAGCTTAGAGCGATTCAAAAGAATAAGAAGCAAAAAAAAAATGACACTGTCTTTATTCGACATTGTCATTTTTTTTTGGTATTTCCCAAAAGGCAACTATTTAATAGGTTTTCTTTTTTTCGAAAGTTGTTTCCAACACTTTTTTGATTTTGTCTAAGGCTCCGTGAAAGGCTTTTTCGGTAGTATCCGCATGATTGGTAACCGCTACAGGCTGCATGTTATTTGGTCTTGCTTCGATCAGGCATCGTTTGTCGTTTACGCCACCTTTATCGCTGTTTTCGTCACCAAGGTGTACTTCTAAACGGGTTATTTTATCTTCAAAACGTGCTAAAGTCGTTGCTATTTCATCCGCAATATACGCTTTCAAACGTGCGTGTCCTTCTACATTGTTGTCTGTGTTGATTTGTACTGTCATGTTTTTATATATTTAATGTTCTCTTTCAAATTTACAGATTGAAACACAAAAAACCGAACCAATTAATAAAACATTGGGAAAATAAAAGAGAGAAATTATTGTGTTGAGGAAGGGAATTAAATTCTGGTTTCAAGTTTAGGATTGTCTTTCCTGATTTTGTCTCGAAATAATTTCGGATTGGATTGTAGCTGCGCAATCTTCCAGATTTTTTTCTATTTGTTCACTCCAGAAACGAAGCACTTTCCAGTTTCGTGATTCGAGATAATTGTTGACTTCAATGTCTCTTTGGATGTTGCGTTCTATTTTCTTTTGCCAAAACTCTGTATTGGTTTTCACGCGGTCTTTTTGGGTTTCCCAATCTTTGCCGTGGAAGAATTCACTGTCTACAAAAATAGCAATTTTGAGTTTTTTGAATGTTAAATCTGGTGTCCCGAAAACAGTTCTGTTGTTTTTACGGTAACGATAACCAAGATTCCATAGCGCTTTTGCCAATCGGACTTCAGCTTTGGTGTTCGTGCTACGAATAGCTCGCATGATATTGCTTCTCTGTTCTTTGGAAATCTTTTCCATTGTGGAGATTATTATCTATCAAAGATAGTATCTAAATGGTATTCCAGAAATTCTTTCCGAGGCAAATATTTTATGGGATTCGTGATTTTTAGATTTTCAATAGAAGCAAAATGGCTTTGGTAAAAAGAAGTTTCTTTTTTCTTTTTTAAATTGGCGGACAATATCACTTGGTAATTTTGATTAATTCCTATTAATCCTTTATCGAAAGCTTTGTCGTAAAGTGCCGAAAGACAAATACCGTTCTCAGGATTTAATCTTTCATTTTCATTTTTTGACCAAGGAACAATATGGCTTGCCAAAAGCAACTCTGGAATATCGATTCCTGTTATGGCGCATTTTGTTGTGTAATTTGTTAAAACCATTTGTCTAAAAACCGATTGATTTACTCTCGTTTTTACTTCTCGAATGACCGTTTCCCCTTTTAATCCTTTTAAGTCAAAGAGAATATCTTGGTATTTGCTTTCTATGGAAGTATTTTCTTTTTGAGCGAGAATTTGTTCACTTAGAAAGACTAACTCTTCTTGGTTGTGGAAGAATTCATCCCAAATAGGTTTTACCTGATTCATTCCTCCTTTTAAACCACCAACCCCTCTTTCTTGATGATAGGGATCAACACTGGCAAAATTCCCCAACCGCATACCAATAGAACTTGGCGTTCTCCCTAAAAGTTTAGCGAGCTCAATAATTTCAGGAGTACGTTTGTGCATTTTACCAAAAGGTAATTTGAGGTACAAGTTAAATGCGAGAATAAGTTCTTCGCGTGTCCATAGGTTTCTTGGTTGCATTTAACCAATTTTAGATTGAAGATTTTCTAAATTTTCTTTATGAATATTTATATTTTTTCTTATATCTCTACATTTATCTTCATTAAAGTCAATTCCATCTTTTTTATCTATAAAATATTCTCTGCCAGTCCCTTCGTCTTTAACAAAAACAGCATGAGCAAATTCATTCCTAACTTTTATGATATTTATTCTAAATTCCTTAATGAAATTTGGCACACCAATAGAATCTGCTATTTCTTCAATTGCACTTGCCCTTTGAGATGAAGAAAAAAGTATAGGCTCAGACAATACTTTATTGAAGTTATTGTTTTTTTTATATCTCTGTGATTTATCTAGTTTTTCACTATGAAAGCTAATGAGTTCATCTAGTACTCTATCAATGATTTTTTGATGTTCAGTTTTACTAATATAGTTTTCTACTATTTCTAGCATTTGTGCATCAAGGCTACTTACCTCATTCATAATCATCCCTCGCATTGCAACAATATTCTGAAATTTTTTTATAGTTTGGTTAATTACTTCCAATATTTCATTCTCCAATTCTTTGTAGTCACCTCCTGTTAATTGAAAAAAAGTTATGCGATTATTACTATAAAGTTTTATGTCTTTTAAATCGCTATTTGCTGAATAAAAAAATATTTCTGTGAAATTATGTTGACTGTTTCTAATAAAATCAATTACTTGATTACCAAAAGTACCTTCATCTAAAGAATAATCAGTTATAATTATATCAAATTCTTTTTTAATAGAAAATATCTTCACAAACTCATTGTAATCTTCAGCTTCAATGATGTTGCAATTAAAATATTGCCCCAAAAGAAACTCTTTTGTTTCTGCTAATATTTTTTGAAAAGGACGTTCTTTAATTCTATCATCAACCCATAAAATATTGTAATCTAATTTCATAATGGAAATGTTATTATAAATTCAACACCTTTTTCAAAATCATTATTTATTCTTATTGACGCACCTAATTTTTTCAAGGTCTCTTTTGTTTGATAAAGTCCTATTCCTGAACCATTTGTTTTGGTATATCCAAAGTCAAATATTTTATCTTTAATCTCTTCGGGAATTCCGTCGCCATCGTCTTTAAAATAAAGTACAATATCGGATTTAGTTTTAACCCATTTAATAAATATATTTTTTGAATTCGCTTTTTTTGAATTACTAAATAAATTATCAAATAAAACTGTTATTTCTAATGGCCTAAACTTAATTTTATATCCTATATTTTCTAAAGGTTCAAATACTATTTTAATTGGTCTTTTTTGATGTATGAATGAATTGATTGGAATATAATTGTTTACAACATAATCATATGAAAACTGAACTATATCTTCTGTTATTCTTTCACTTTCCATGCTAAATCCAGCATTTGTTACAAATCTTGAAGCACTTAATATTTTTTTAACTTCTAGATTAATATTAAGAACTTCTTCAATTAATTTGTCTTTGGATAAATTGCTGTTTATTGATTTTACTAACTCATCAAGACTAAAAGTTATGTTCCCAGCAGTATGAACTATTTGATGCTGTAATGTTAATAAATCTTTTTTATCTCTATGGTTTATTGAGTTGTCAAATAGTTTTTTTGAAATTTCTTCATTTAATTCTTTTGAAAGTTTTTCGTTCTCTATTAACTTTTCAAACGCTTCTGCTTCTGCTTCATCTTTTACTTTACGAAGATCTTCAATTTTTTTCTCTGCTTTCTTAATTGTACTAATAACATCATCTTTATTAAAAGAATCAGTTTTTATTTGTTCGGTAAGATTGCTTAATACTGTATTTATAGAGTTTTCCGATTTTTTATTTAAAATGCTTAAAATTTCATCCGAAACCTCAAATCTTATAACATTTTTTGAATTTGTTAATCCGTTTAATAATTTTCTTAAGTTATCATTAATATCATAAATTTTCTCATTTTCTTGACCTTTGTTTTTTACAAAAATATTATCAAAATTGATAAATTCTTCTGGAGAAAGTGAATTTCCCCAGTCAGTAACATCGATAATATATTTCTCTAATTTTTTTAATGTTTCATAAAACCAATTTTCTAAATCAAAATAAGTTTCAGTTTTTATTAATCCATCGCCTCTACTGGATGTTTCTCGAAGATTATTATTTTTCCCTTCTATTGAAATATAACCGATAACTTCTCTAGTACCTAAATATCTACTATGTCCTTGGGCTTTTCTATTATCCATTTTTAATGGATCTTTAGCTCTTTCTCCATAAGGAAAAATCCTAAGACCATTTTTGTAAACAAAAATATGACCATATTCAACTGGCTGTAAACCCATTCTCCTACTAAAAGTTGATTTGGCAGATACATTCAAATAATAAATTGAAAAATTCAAGTCTGTAAAGTTTTCAAATGGATTTTCTTCAGTTACTGAATATACCATTTTACCCGCTTCAAATAAAGTTGTAATTATTTCAGAATCAGAAACTTTAGACTCAATGTAGGTAGTTTTTATACCTAAAGCATCAAAAATAAGATTTTGAATTTCTCCGTTTACGACCTTTATATATTTTACTAAATTTGGATCAATGGGACTTTTAGGATGATTTACTTGTTTCTTGTTTTTTAGAATCTGTTCTTTATCATTTTCAAGTTCTTCTTTAACTTTTAATACTATATTAAATGAATCATTTTCATTAATTGTATTAGGATTTATTAATCTTGAAAGAGCATCTTTTAACTGTAGAAATTTATCTCTATTCCATTTACTTTTTAGATTCGTAATCTCAAGAACAGTACCGTGTTCAATATCATAATGACTTTCTTCAATTGTTTCCTGTAATACTGTTATATTAACAAATTCATCTTTAATATCTCCTTCAAATTTATTCCAGTCAGTTATTAAAACTTCTACTTTTGGATTTAGTTCTTCTTTTATGGTTTCTAAATAAAGATTACTTCCAAGTCTATCACAAGAGAAGCGACCAATACCTTTAGCTCCTGCGTAAGCTCTTTTTACTTTAATTTTGTCTCTATAGTCATAATTATCTTCCTCTGTTCCTTCAATTTTTGCAGAATATGCTACAAACAACCATTTATTTATAAGATCGTCATAGTTCATTCCTTTACCATTATCCTTGATAATTATTTTTGCTCTACTAGAATAAATGTTTTCAAATATAATTTCAACTTTTGTTGCGTGAGCATCATAAGCATTTTTTACTAATTCAAAAACAGCAATAAAATCATCATTGATTAAATCACTTCCAATAATATTCTTTAAAGCAGAACTAACTTTGAATGATAATGGATTTTGCATTCTTTTAAATAAGTTGTTTTAGAATCAATCCACTTTGTTCACTAAAAAGTGGCGGAATTGCGTTTCCTATTTGTGTATATCTTGGTACTTCTTGCGTTCTTAATTTTCCACCTGTAGTATATTTCCCTTGAAATTTATACCAGTCCGGAAATGATTGAATACGTGCATATTCACGAACCGTCAAAATACGAGGTTCAGAATAATGAATATAATCATCTGGAAGAGTAGTAATTGTTGGAGTTTTATCAATACTATTCAGAGGAATAACTGTACGTTTTTTAATGCTATATTTCTCTTGAATTAATTTACTGATGTTTAAATTTCTTCTGTCTTTAGTTTCTTCAAGTATGTTTTGGAATCTTTCAATAATTATTGAAGAATGTTTTGGAAAACGGTGACTATCCGCTATTTTGTTCTCAACACCTTCACGCATAAGTTTTTGATAATTCCCTTTTTGCTTTCCGTAAACCCCAGATTGAAAACTTGGATATTCAGGAGTTTCTTCTAATCCATTTTTCTTAAATAAATCAGAAATTGCATCCTGAAGATTTGTCTTAACATTTAATCCTTTTTGTTTCAAAAAGTCAAATCGATTTTCTTCTAAAGAATCAAAAAAACTTTCTGCTTTTTCTTGTGTAGCATTTTTCAAAGTCTTTTTTATTCCCACAAGAATAAAACGGGTTCTTTTTTGAGGAACTCCGTAATCACCAAAATTAACCAACTGTCCTTTCACATAATATCCGGCTTCATCAAGTTTTCGAGTCACTTGTGAAGAATAAGCAACTCCTTTTTCTTTATTTTTCTTAAATTCCATTGTAAACCCCTTCACATTTTCAAAGAAAATAATTTTAGGTTCAACAATTTTAACAAAATTAATATAAGAGTTTATAAGGTCATTTCTTAAGTCAAACTCATTTCGCTTTCCTGCCATAGAAAAGCCTTGACAAGGCGGTCCTCCCGCTATCATTGTCACTTTTCCTTTGAGTTTTTCTAATTTAGAATTGTAGCTATCAAGTACTGAATTTATCTCTAAAGCCTTTGTAGGCAACCATTTTGGCCAATCAAAATGATTTTTATTTTTAATTAAGTTGTGTTCTAAGGTTTTAAACGCATCAGGACTTTTCTCTACAGCAAAAATGCCTTGCCATCCTGCTTGATGCAACCCTAGTGATAATCCGCCACAACCCGCAAAAAGATCTATATAGGTAAATTTATTTTTCATGAAAATTTGTAAAGCATTCAAATTTATCAATAAAAAAAATATTAACCTGGATTTAATTCTAAAATCTTCTTATGTAAGTAAAATTTTATATGAAAATTTGATAATCACAAAAAAAACGCTACTCTTTCGAATAGCGTTTTTTAAACTTTTTATCAATTTATGATGTGATTGCTTCGTTTCTCGCAATGACAATCTTCTGAGGAATCAAATGCCCTAGCCCTGATAGCAGTAAAAATCCTTTATATCCGCCTTTTCGGCGGATATAAAGATTGTAACGGATAGCAGGAAATAGCTCCTCCCTTCTCCCGAAGTTTCGGGATCGCTCAGGGTAAAATCCTTATCTACAATTGTTGTTATTCCAACTCTGGCAATAACACCACTCCCATGTTGAATAAGGTAAAGGCCTGAATATCGACATTTTCCTGAATGGTTGCCGCCACAGATTTTCCAGCGCCGTGTCCTGCATTGATGTCAATACGGATTAGGGTTGGGTTTGTTCCGGTTTGTTTTTCCTGTAATTCGGCAGCAAATTTGAAACTGTGCGCCGGCACTACTCTATCATCGTGATCGCCCGTTGTGACCATGGTTGCCGGGTATTGAATCCCTTTTTGTATGTTGTGTACGGGAGAATATCCCTTGATGTAGTTGAACATTTCCTTGCTGTCCTGCGCCGTTCCGTAATCATACGCCCAACCTGCTCCTGCAGTAAAGGTGTGGTAACGCAACATGTCCATCACTCCCACTGCCGGTAAAGCAACTCGCATCAAATCCGGACGTTGCGTCATGGTAGCACCCACAAGCAATCCTCCGTTTGATCCACCACGAATGGCCAAGTATTGTGAAGACGTATATTTTTGAGCAATCAAGTATTCAGCCGCTGCGATGAAATCATCAAATACATTTTGTTTTTGCATTTTGGTTCCCGCATCGTGCCATTTTTTCCCGTATTCGCCACCACCACGTAAATTAGGCACGGCATAAACACCTCCGTTTTCCATCCAAACGGCATTGGCAATACTGAAACTTGGTGTCAAACTCACGTTGAATCCTCCGTAACCGTAAAGCATCGTTGGATTTGTTCCGTCGAGTTTCAATCCTTTTTTGTGGGTTATAATCATCGGGATTTTGGTTCCGTCTTTAGAAGTATAAAATACTTGTTTAGACTCGTATAGTTCGCTGTCGAAATCTACTTTTGGTTTTTCATACACAGCCGAAGTACCTGTTGCTGGTTCGAATGAAAATATAGAACCCGGAGTGATGTAATTTGTGAAAGAATAATACAATGTTTTTTCTTTCTTCTTCCCGCCAAAACCACCGGCAGTTCCTACGCCAGGCAATTGGATTTCACGTACCAGTTTCCCGGAATAATCATATTGTTTCACCACCGAAACGGCATCTTTCATATAATTAGCAAAGAAATATCCGCCACCTGTTGATGGAGACAACACATTCTCCGTTTCTGCAATAAAATCTTTCCAGTTTTCCGGTTTCGGGTTGCTGACGTCCACGGTAACGATGCGTTTGTTGGGCGCATTCAAGTCGGTTTCTATGAATAATTTTCCGCCTTCGTTTTCGATGATATTGTTGTCACTTTTAAAATTGTCCACAATAGTCACAATAGGACTGTTGGGCTTTGTCAAATCTTTGATGTACAACTCGTTTCCGTAGGTAGAATTAGACGCTGTGATAACCAAATAACGATCATCTTCGGTCACGCCACCGCCTACATAACGGCGTTTTTGGTCGGCACCAAAAATCACTTTATCGTCTTTTTGTGCGGTTCCTAACTTGTGGAAATACAGTTTATGTTGGTCGGTTTTTGCCGATAATTCGCTTCCTTTTGGTTTGTCATAACTGGAATAGTAGAAACCTTCGTTTCCTTTCCAAGAAACTCCGCTGAATTTCACATCGACAATCGTGTCTTCAATAATTTTTTGGGAAATGGCATCCATGATAATTACTTTTCTCCAGTCGCTTCCGCCTTCTGAAATGGCATAGGCAACTTTAGAACCGTCTTTGGAGAAATCCAGTCCGCCAAGCGAAGTGGTTCCGTCCTTAGAAAAAGTGTTTGGGTCCAAGAACACCGTTTCGGTTCCTTTGGCGTCTTTTCTGTACAACACCGATTGGTTTTGTAAACCGTTATTTTTATAGTAATACGTGAAATTCCCTTCTTTGAAAGGCGCGCCTATTTTTTCATAATTCCACAGTTTTTCCATTCTTGCTTTTAACACATCACGAAACGGAATTTGTGCCAAATAACCATAAGTCACTTCGTTTTGGGCTTTTACCCAAGCACCCGTTTCAGCAGATTTGTCGTCTTCAAGCCAGCGGTACGGATCCGGAAGCTTGGTATCGAAATACACATCAACCGTTTCCCCTTTGGTGGTTACGGGATAAGTTACCTGTTTTGGTTTTTGGTTTTGGCCAAAAGTCGCCATTGCAGAAGATACAGCCATTATTAAAAAAGTTTTTTTCATATGTTAATATTTATTGTTTTTCATAGGTCATATGTAATTGTTTCACCTGTTCGCTATGCTCGAGTTGCATATCATAATTGGTGCTTGCGACCCAATTACCATAATGCTCATTTCATTAGATTCTGTTTTAGGTTGTTACAAAAATAAGGAAATAGTTAGTGTTGTAAAGATGGGAAAGTCTTAAATAAAACCAAAAAAAACGCTACTCTTTCGATTAGGATTTACTTTCAATAAGAAAACCACTGCTACTTATATGCTGATAAAATTAAACATATAAGTCATGTAAGTTAAAAAAGCTTGATTAATAAATAATTGATTTTAACGACAATACAACAACTACTTATATGACTTATATGTTAAATAATTAAATACTTAGGTCATGTAAGTTAAAAACGCTTCTATTTTTAATAACATTAGCTTTCAACATGAAAACGACAATTGCTTATATGCATTATATGTTGATTAAAATTAAACATATAAGTCATGTAAGTTAAAAAGCTTGATTAATAAATAATTGATTTTAACGACAATACAGCAACTACTTATATGACTTATATGTTAAAAAAAATTAAACATATAAGCCCTGTAAGTTAAAAACCAAAAAAACGCTACTCTTTCGAATAGCGTTTTTGTTTTTTTGCTGAAACAAATGAATTACAAATTAAAATTAACACCCAAAACGATGTTTCTTCCAATGTTTGGAATGCCATCTGTTTTTAGACGGGAAAGATGCGCAATGTATCTTTTATCAAATAAATTATTCCCGTTGATATTGACATCAAAAGCGGTTTTACCCAGTTTTACTGTTCCGCCAAAACCTAAATTCACTAAGTTATACCCATTCGTTTCTGTTTCAAATCCACTTACATTTTTTTGATTGAACGTGCTGGAAACATTCAAAGTTGCAAAACCATCTTCCAACCAGTTTTTGATTTTGAATTCGGTTCTAATGGTGTTATTCCAATTGTTAGCAGGGATTAACGGCAAGTAATCTCCGTTTTCTTTCTCGCCGGTTACGGTTTCGAAACTGGTTTCAAAATGCAACCAATCCAATGGATGCGGATGAAAATGCAATCCGATTTCACCTCCGTATAATTTGGCGTTATCCTGAACATAATCAAAAACGGCATTTTCGTCAATCACTTCTCCTGTTGGCGAAGTGTAGATATAATTGTTGATGTGATTGTAAAATCCGTTTACAAAAAACTCAAAATGATCCGTTTTGTATTCTAAATTCAAATCCGTCTGTACGTTTTGCTCCGTTTCTAAATCGCTGTTTCCTACTTCATAGCGATTCGTTCCTTCATGCACTCCATTTGAAGTTAACTCAGCTAGATTTGGCGCCCTAAATCCAGAAGCAACATTCAAACGCAATGTCAAATCATCGGCAAGATTGGTTTTGTAACCCAACGACGCATTAAAACTGTCGTATGATTTATCGATGGCTTCAAAAGAACCTTCTTCTCCGGCAATTCCCTGTGCATCCGTAGTAATATTTCTATTGTCGAAACGCAATCCGGCTTGCAACACATTTGTATTCCACTCATAATTAGCTGTTCCAAAAACACCAAAATCATTCGTTACCGCATCCGGAATTAAATATTCTTCTCCTGAATTTGTGTTGGTTTGGTGCATTCCCTGAACGCCCAGAATGGTTTCTATTTTTCCCATTTTTGGTAAATGGTATTTTGCATTGTAATTAAATGTCTTCAGTTTCATGTGTAAAACGGCCACATTGCTGTCTTCAAACTCACTTCGATCATTAGCAACATACCCTAAATCAAGATCCAGTTTTGATTTTTCGAAAAAGAAAACATTGTTTAAACTCAATAAATGATTGAAAACACCTTGTTTTGGAAATCCGGTTTTCTTGCTAGTAGATTGGTCTGCTATCCCATCTTCCGGAATTCCTAAATCCAATTCATTGTAATTGTAACGCAATACACTTGAAAATTTAGCATTGCTGTAGCCAATTCCTGTTTTAAAATCGGTTTCATTGTAACGGGTATTTGTTACTCGGTCACCATCTGCAATTTTATAATCAGAATGCGTATTGTAACTTCCGCGAGCCATGAATTTCCAATTGTCAGTAGATGTTTTCAAACCCAAAGAAGAACTGCTTCCGGCAGTATTCGAGAAATATTTTTGACTGAAGTTCGCTTTAAAAGTATTCGCATCGGCAAATTTTTCTGGGTTAAAATACAAAACACCACCCAAAGCATCGGAGCCGTACAACAACGAAGCCGGTCCTTTGATCACCTCAACGCTTTCTATTCCTGAGTCGTTCAATCCCAAACCGTGTTCGTCACCAAACTGTTGATTTTCTATTCGAACGCCTTGCGAATACACCAAAACACGATTCCCACTCAACCCACGAATTACTGGTTTCCCAATAGATGTTCCGGTAGAAACCTGAGAAACTCCCGGAATAGTAGCCAATCCTTCGATTAAAGTAGCGGTCCCTTTTCGTTGCAAATTTTTGATACTTTCGTGCTCCACTTTCATCACGTTTTGTGATTGAATTTTATTGAAAGCGGTGGAAACAATAACTTCGTCCATTTCGAAAATTGCTTCTTCGAGAATAATATCAAGTGTGTTTTCTTTTTGAAGACTGTTTATGGTTTTATTTTGAGTTGCAAATCCTACGAACGTAAAGCTGATTTTTAAGTTTCTATTTGGCAGATTTGAAAAAGTATATTTTCCGTTTTCATCTGTTGTGGTTCCTTTATGCAATTCTGATGCATAGACTGAAACGCCTTTTATGGGTTGGTTTTTTAAATCGGTCACGGTTCCCGAAAGGGTATTTTGCGCTTGAAGCATCGCCGAAAACCCCAAAAATAGGGCTATAATAAATTTTTTCATTGAAAATGATTGTATAGTTTTTCCTCTCCCCAGCCCTCTCCAAAGGAGAGGGAGCCGAGGCTGGAATTATTTAGTAAATAAAAAGAGATTCGTGCTGAAATAAATTCAGCTTTAACTATTTACTGGTGGACCTCGAAGGGAATACAAACTGCCGGAGAACGAAATAACTGTTTCCGCTGCAGTAAAAAAATAAGGGATTTCTTCAATAGTGGAGTACAATTGATAGGAGAAATCTTTTGGGGTAATGTAACTTCCAAAAGCAAATTCACAAACATAACAATGCTCTAATTTGTGATGTTGGTGCGTGATTTCAGTATCTGTAACATTGTATTTATGGTGACACTGCTTTTGCGTAAGCTGTTTTTCTAAATGCTCATACGTATGCCAAGACTGGAACAGCATTGAAAACAATACTGTAACAACCAGAGAAAGACTTAGTATGAGTTTATTCTTTTTCATTCGAGCCAAAGGTAATAAAAACAAGAAAAAAAGAAAACCATTTGTGTCACAAAATATATTTTTGCGAAACAAATGGTTTCATTTTAAAAATAAAAATTGATTTACACCAATTTAGCTGCAATCAAATATTCAGCAATTTGGATTGTGTTTGTTGCTGCTCCTTTTCTCAAGTTATCTGCAACAATCCACATATTCAATGTATTTTCCTGGCTCTCGTCACGACGAATTCTACCTACAAAAACCTCATCTTTTCCTTGTGCGTACATTGGCATTGGATACGTATAAGTATCGTTATTATCCTGAACTACTACGCCATCGGTATGATGCAAAATGTTTCTTACCTCGTTTACGTCAAAATCATTTGAGAATTCTACGTTTACCGCTTCACTGTGACCGCCCACAATTGGCACACGAACCGCAGTTGCTGTAATGGCAATCGTGTTGTCACTTAAGATTTTTTTGGTTTCACGAACTAGTTTCATCTCTTCCTTGGTGTATCCATTTTCTTCAAATGAATCACATTGTGGAATCGCATTTCTATGAATTGGGTACTTATAAGCCATTTCACCTTGAACACCTGCGTATTCATTTTCCAATTGTTGTACTGCTTTTACGCCAGTTCCAGTGATGGATTGGTACGTAGAAACAATCACACGTTTGATGTTGTATTTTTTGTGCAAAGGGGCCAAAACCAATACCATTTGTATCGTAGAACAGTTAGGATTTGCAATGATTTTATCGGCTGCAGTCAATTCAGCTGCATTGATTTCCGGAACGATTAATTTCTTGGTCGGGTCCATTCTCCAAGCCGAGGAATTATCGATAACCGTTGTTCCTGCTGCCGCAAATTTTGGAGCCCATTCCAGTGAAGTGTCGCCACCTGCAGAGAACAAAGCAATATCTGCTTTCATATCAACAGCCGTTTGCATGCCTACTACTTTATATTTTTTGCCCTTGTATTCAATCTCTTTTCCTACTGATCGCTCAGAAGCAACCGGAATTAATTCTGTTACAGGGAAATTTCTTTCTGCTAAAACTTTCAACATTACTTCGCCAACCATTCCAGTAGCGCCTACAACTGCTATTCTCATCTTATATTTTTATTATTGAATATTAAATTTGAAATACAAAAGTAACTAATATTAAAACCAAAACAAGCGGCTTCACAAAAAATAACAAAATGTTATAAATACAACAAATCATTATTTCCTATTATTAAACAAAAAGAAAAACCGCCTCAATTACGAAGCGGTTTAGTCCTGAAATGAATTCAGGATAAATTAGAATATATAGTGTAGCGGAAATTACTTTTTCAATAAATCTCTTATCTGAGTCAATAATTCTTCTTGTGTTGGTCCAGCCGGAGCAGCTACAACAACCACTTCTTTTTTCTTCGCTTTCTCAGCAGCTCTTAAAATCACAAAAACAAAAAATGCGATAATAACAAAGTTAATAATTGCTTGCACAAGATTTCCATAAGTGATAACTGCCGCTCCTGCTGCTTTTGCTGCAGGTAAATCAGCATAACTATTACCGTCTAAAGTGATGAATTTCTGGGTAAAATCGATTCCACCAGTTATCAAACCTACTATTGGCATAATGATATCATCCACAGCGGATCCAACAATTTTACCAAATGCACCCGCTATAACAACAGCAGTTGCCAAACTTAAAACGTCTCCTTTCATTAAAGAAGCTTTAAAATCACTGAAAAATCCCATAATTTATCTTTTTAGGTTAAAAATTCATTTCTTCATAAGCGAATTTAATAAAAATTTTAACATAATTAACAGTCATTTCCTCTAGTTTAGCTGTTAGCGATAAAATACCCGTTTCACACGCTGCGAAATACTGGTGAGAATTTCATAGGGAATGGTATTTAATTTTTCGGCGATAAAAGATACCGTTGGGTTTTCCCCAAAAATAAGTATAGAATCGCCCTCTTTACATTCGATTCCAGTAACATCAACCATAAGCATGTCCATGCAAATACTTCCAACTATATATGCTTTGGTATTTTTTATCATTACAAATCCTAATCCATTTCCCCAACCTCTGGAAATTCCATCGGCATAGCCAATAGGAATAGTGGCAATTTTTGTTGGTTTTTCGGCTATAAACCGGCGGCCATACCCTACACTTTCTCCAGCTGCAATCGTTCTTATTTGCGAAATCACCGATTTCAGCGTACCCACATTTTCGAGTTGTTTTTGTTCTTCGGCGTCATTTGAAACGCCGTACAATCCAATTCCCAATCGGACCATATCATATTGTGAATCTGAAAAATTACTGATTCCCGAGGTATTTAAGATGTGTCGCAAAGGTTTTATATGCAACTCAGACATCAATTTTGATGATAATTTTTCGAATAAATTAATTTGTGAATGAGCAAAATCTATGTGTTCGAGATCATCACTCGTGGCCATGTGTGACAGAATACTTTTTATTTGAACTGTAGTATTTCCTTTCAGCGCGGCTATTAGCTCATCAATCGTGTTTTCCTCAAAACCCAGTCGGTGCATTCCCGTATCAAATTTAATATGAATTGGGAAGTGCTCTAAATTTTTCTGTTTCGCTATTTTCAAAAACGCATAAAGTCCTTTCAAGCAGTAAATTTCCGGTTCTAATTGATTTTGGATGATGGCCGAAAAACTCGTATTCTCCGGATTCAGCACCATAATAGGCACCTGAATCCCTCCATTTTTCAATGAAATCCCTTCATCGGCAAAAGCCACTCCTAAATAATCAACCTTATGATATTCCAGTAATTTGGCAATTTCGAGTCCACCATTTCCATAACCAAATGCTTTTACCATCACCATAATTTTCACTTTTGGCTTTAGCTTTGATTTAAAAAAATTCAAGTTGTAGCTGATTGCATTTAAATTGATTTCCAAAACCGTTTCATGTGTTTTCTCTTCTAGCAAATACACAATTTCTTCAAACTGAAACGATCTCGCACCTTTTATCAAAATGGTTTCATTACCAAAATCGAGGTTTTCAAAATCAGCTACAAAGGCAGCAGTATTTTCGAAAGTAATACAATTCGTAAATTTATTTTTAAATGCCGAAATGGTTTCTCCAATACCAATAACGCGGTCAATTTTATTGGAAATAATCAACTCAGAAACTTTAGCGTAAAGCGCCTCCGTAGACAAGCCACTTTGAAAAATATCAGACAAAATCACCGTTTTTTTCTTGTATTGTTTTTGACTTTCTAGAAAATCCAGTGCAATTTTCAACGACTGAAAATCCGAGCTGTAACTATCATCAATAATACTGCAATTATTGATTCCATTTTTGACTTTCAAGCGCATTTCAACCGGATACAGCAATTCCATTCGGTTTTGAATGGTGGCTGCATCGTATTCAAAATACAACAAAACCATCAAACAAGAGATGGCATTTTCGACCGAAGCCTCGTCTTGAAAAGGAATTTTTATTTCAAAATGGTCCTGACCGAATTCAATATTCAAAACAGTCTTTTCTAAGACGCTTTTTTTAGCAACAAAAACAGATGCAGTTTTATCCACAAAACTCCAGGAAAACGTTTTGATTTCCGGATTGATACAAGCGTCAATAATTTTATTCTTTTGATAAATTAAAACGCAGGAATGTTCAAAAAGCTTTAATTTTTCAGTTATTTTTTCTTCTGTAGTTGTAAACCCTTCATCGTGTGCAGTTCCAATATTCGTGAGAATTCCAATGGTTGGCTTAACAATCTCCTCCAATTTATCCATTTCAGAACGAGTGGAAATACCCGCTTCAAAAATCCCTAAATTGTGTTTTTCATTAATCGCAATAACGGACAGCGGAACACCAATTTGGGAATTATAACTCTTTGGACTTCGGATAACGTTATAATCAGGACTCAATAAAAAATTGAGCCATTCTTTTACTATTGTTTTACCATTGCTTCCAGTCAGCCCGATAATAGGGAAATCAAAAAGACTGCGATAGTTGGCAGCAAATTGTTGTAAGGCGATAAGTGTATTTTCAACAACATAAAAATTAGCGTTCTCCTTACAATCATCCGGAATATGGGTCACAACAAAGTTTTGAACGCCATTATCAATTAAATCTTTGATATAAAAATGTGCATCAATGTGAGCGCCAACCAATGCAAAGAACACCGTATGAGGGCCGTTCTGCAATGAACGACTGTCTATAGAAACACTGTCTAAGGTTACATTTTCTTGATTACTAATATATTTTGCGGTGATTCTTTGAAGGCTATTTAAGATTTTTTGACTCATGGAAATAAAAGAGATTGAGGTGAATTTCTTTTCTGGAAAAAATATTTATTATAGTTCTTATTGCTCTATAACTTTTCCAAAAATACCACTTCTTTTCAAAACGAGAACCCAGTTATACTATAATTATGAGTACTATCGTTTATAAAACATAAACAAACAACAGGATTATACGACACTGTTTTTGACAGATTGCTTATATTTGTTTTTGAAAAAAAATAACTCTTGAAAAAAATTCTTCCCTTTTTCTCTTATGTTTTCCATCCGATATTTATACCGGCAATGGCCACCTTATTCTATCTTTTTTTGAATGGAACTGAATTTGTGAGCCAAGAAAAACTACTTGTTTTTTTTCAAGTTGTGATTGTAACCTTATTTATTCCTGTGTTAGCATTCTTACTTTTGCGCGCAACAGGAATTATAGATTCTATAATGGTTTCCCAAACATCCCAGCGCAAAATCCCATTAATTCTGCATTGTTTTTTGATTATCTTATTAGTTCGAAATAACATAACCATAGATCGCTATCCAGAGTTGCACTTTTTCTTTTTGGGAACACTATTAAGCACTTTATTGGCACTCATTCTAGTGTTTACCAATATAAAAGCGAGCCTTCACATGATTGCGATAAGTTCGATAACAGTATTTATTATTGGGTTGAGCATGCATCTTCAAATTCAGATTACATTTACCATTGCAGTACTGATGCTTTTAAATGGTTTTGTAGCTTCTTCCCGCTTGGAGATGAAAGCACACACCTATCCAGAGCTAATTATAGGGTTTGCCTTGGGAGCAATTTCACAGTTACTGTTGTTAATTTTATGGCTATAAAATGTAAAATATAACCCCAATATTCAATGCTTTCATGTTAATAGATTCATCATTGATTTTTGCAGATTTAAACAATGAATTCAATCCATAATAAACGTACACATTTACCGTATTATAGCCTGATGATATATAAGCCCCATACTGTAATTTATTAAAATCTTTATTCCCAGAAACAATGACTTTGTCCTGACCGTTATTGTAAATAGATCTGTCATAAATTAAATAACTGAACTTCATTCCTCCATAAATTCTCCAAAATTTATGACTTCCATAAGTGGATGTTCTCCATCTAAACTCAATAGGAACATCAACTAATAATTGAGAAAACTTATTTTTATCATACTCCGTTTCGGAATCGATGAAAGTATAAACCGGATTTTCAGCCGATGATGAAATAGCAAGATTCTGATTATAATTATTATAGGTTAAACCGATACCGGATGCTATTGCGATAGTTCTATTTTTATTGATGGGCATATCTCTTAAAAAACCCAATGATAAACCCGAAGAAAATTTACTTTGGGACAACCCCGACGGCTTATGCATCAATGTATTATAGGTTATTGAAAAATAAAACTGATCTTCTCGATACAAGGAGTCAACTTTCATAACGAGAGTATCTTGAGTTGTTGTATTTTCTTGGGAAAAAACAGTAGCAACCATTAGCATTAGAAAACAACTAAGAAAAATTCGCATATTTTTTTGGATTTAAATTGTTTAATGGTCGTTCAAAACACATTTCAGGTTTCAATTTTCATTATAAAGCTACAAATATACCATTTTGATGCTTTTTTGATAAGTAATAACAACAAATAATACGTTTTGAAACTACAGTACTGAAAACTGTTACAGATTCCAATTAATAAACTTTTTTACTTGACAATTCGTATTGGGTAACTACTATTTATTTACAAAAAATAAATGCATTATTCCGCCACAGATTTACGGATTTTTTAATAGCAAAATTAGTAACAACTGCATTGATCCCAAAAAGGGCGGGTCACAAAGAAAGTAATGCTTGGCATTTCATGCATGACACTTTTTTGTTTTATACCCTTAGAAAAACTAAAAAGTTTGCGGCGCTATAAAACAAAAAATGCTCCCCTTTCAGGAAGCATTATTTTTTTTTGCAGAGAGGATGGGATTCGAACCCACGATGCAGTTACCCACATACTAGCTTTCCAGGCTAGCTCCTTCAACCACTCGGACACCTCTCTATTTCATTTGAGGTTGCAAATAACAATAAAAAAAATGAGTTAGAAAAGTAAAATCTAACTATTATGCTATTTCACCTCGCAAACCAGTTTCAAAAATAGTTTTAAAGTCTTTTTGATCTATTTTTTGGCCTAACAAATACATTAATTTAGTGATTGCAGCTTCAGTTGTAATATCCTTTCCGGAAATCACTCCAATTTCCTTCATTCCTGTACTGGTCTCATATTGCCCCATACTCACGCTTCCACCTGCGCATTGAGTAACATTGACAATGTATAAACCTGAGGTAATTGCTTTTCTTAATAGGTTTAAAAACCAATCTTCCGTAGGAGCATTTCCAGCTCCGTACGTTTCTAAAACAATTCCTTTAAGATTTGGAATATTTAAAATAGCGGCTAAAACAGCTTCGCTAATCCCTGGAAACATTTTTATAATCGCAACGTTGTTATCCAAGTTTTTATGAACCTTGAATTCTTTATTTTCGTTTTTAGGCAGGAATAACTCGGAGTTTAATTTTAAATGCACGCCAGACTCCACCAATTCAGGATAATTTGGTGAGGTAAATGCTTTAAAATGTTCCGCATTAATCTTTGTGGTTCTATTGCCTCTATATAATTTATATTCAAAATAAAGACACACTTCGCTGATAACTGGTTCATCATTGTTTCGCAAAGATGCAATTTGAATAGCAGTAATTAAGTTTTCTTTAGCATCGGTACGTAAATCCCCTATTGGTAATTGAGATCCGGTAAAAATCACGGGTTTCGATAAATTCTCGAGCATAAAACTCAACGCCGATGCCGAATATGACATGGTATCGGATCCATGAAGCACCACAAATCCGTCAAATGAAGTGTAGTTATCCTCAATAATGGTTGCCATTTTAGCCCATTCTTCAGGATTCATATTCGAGGAATCAATTGGATTTTCGAAAGAAATGGTTTCGATTTCACAATCCAATTGTTTCAATTCTGGAATGCGTTGTAATAATTTACTAAAATTGAAAGCTTTGAGCGCTCCCGTCTCAAAATCTTTTCTCATACCGATGGTTCCGCCAGTATAGATTAAAAGTATTTTGGCTTTATACAACATCGTGATATTTTAATTTATTCACAACCGGATTAGCATACATCGCTAGAAAACCGTCTAAGGCAACAGGATTGTCATGATCAATTCGCATTTCAAGTCTGCGCTCGAATAATGATTTTTCATTTTCGGTATACAAATGTGAGAAACGATTAGTCTTATTTACAATATCAAAGGCGATGAAATTTGTTGGCCACAATTTATAATTGCTCAATATGGCATCGTCAATGACTTGTGCCAAAGCAACAATTTGCTTATTGGAACTGTCATTTTCAGTTTTGATGGCTTCAATTTCTGTATCTAAAACTTTGCCTACATGAATGTGGATTCTTTTCTTTTGTCCCAAAGCACCGCTAAGAATCGTCATGAAATCTTCATTTTTCTCTTTAACGTATACTTCATTGTTGGCTTCAGCCATTAATTGAGGCATTTTCAAAGCGTCAGTAGGATCGTATTCATAAGAAATAGAAACGGGTACAATTTTTATCTTTTTGAAATAATCCATCAGGTTTTTTTCATCAGAACCCATTCCAAGCATTTTCAAAACACCAGGATTGGTCTCATCATTACCGTCTTTTGTTCTTCCTTCGCGTTGCGCAATCCAAACGGAACGGTTTTCATGCAGCAATAAATTCCCAATATATTCTGCCAATAGCTTTGAACTTTGCAGCATTTCCCTTGGCGTTAAGCCACGTTGCACCAGAAAGTTCCGGTTCAGTTTTGCTAATGTATTCAAAAAAGCTTTTTTGACTAAATTATCGCCAATCGCTGAAGCAGTCATCACTAAACCATGCTCAAACAAAGCCGTATTCAACAACGTTGTGTCTAAAAGAATATCGCGATGATTGGATATAAATAAGTAAGAAGTATTGGGTTCTAAGTTTTCAAAACCGGAAGTGGTCAATCCTTCAGAGCTTTTCTCGAGCACTTTTTGTACCGATTTGTAAATGAAATTACACTGAAAATCACGAATAGAATGCGTTTTGCGAAGTTGTTCTTTCCAAACTTCATCCGCAACATCCGGGAAAGTAAAATTCATCAATGCTTTCATCATGGGATGATTAACTACATTATGAAGTGCTTCGTTTATTTCGGAATCATAAAATGGCCGAATAGCATCAAATTTCTGCATTTTGGTTCTCAATTTTTGTGTGGGCAAATGAACAAAAAAAATATCAAAATAAGGTAAATTCTACTTTAAATCCCAAAAATAGCTTTAGAATTCTCTGTGGTGACCGCCGCAATTTCATTTGCCGAAAGGCTATAAATTTGCGCTAACTTATCCACTACATTAACGATGTAACTACTTTCGTTTCTTTTACCTCGAAAAGGAACTGGGGCTAAATAAGGAGAATCTGTTTCCAGAACTATGTGTTTTAGGTCTATTTGGTTCAGAAACTGGTCGATTTTTCCGTTTTTAAAAGTCGCTACACCGCCTATTCCTAACTTCATGTTATACGAAATCGCTTGCAAAGCTTGCTCATAAGTTCCTGTGAAACAATGAAAAATACCAAATAATTCAGGTGATTTTTCTTCCTCCAAAATTTCAAAGATTTCATCAAAAGCTTCCCGGCAATGAATCACAATAGGCAATTTGTACTGTTTCGCTAATTGTATTTGCCTTTTGAAAGCGATTTGTTGCTGTGGCAAATGGGTTTTGTCCCAATACAAATCGATTCCTATTTCGCCAACCGCATAGAATTTTCTTTTGGCCAATTCATTTTCCACATGTTGTAATTCCTCAACAAAATTGTCTTTTACATACGTTGGATGCAATCCCATCATCAAAAAAACATTTTCAGGATGATTTCTCTCCAATTCATACATTGCTTCCGTGCAAGTAGAATCGATTGCGGGAATAAAAAAACGCGAAACACCAGCATCAATAGCGCGTTGTATCATTTCGTTTCTATCTTGATCAAATTCCTCTGAGTATAAATGGGTGTGCGTATCGGTAATTGTACTATTTGTTTCCAAGTGTAAAGTTTAAGGGTACAAAATTACAAGAATAAAACTTGTCGAAAAAATGGTTTTAAAAAGATTCGTTGGATTCGTTCCATAACTCCATGTATCTTTGTAAAACAGAAAAAATTACTGAAATAAATTCGGCATAAATGAAGAACCTCCACGATATCCTTAAAAAAGAAAACTACAAAAAAGTAAAATTTAAAATTACTAAAACACAACATCTTTTGATAAAGGCGAAAATCAATGGTGTTTCAGGGAATTTTATTCTGGATACAGGCGCTTCAAACAGTTGTGTAGGATTTGAAAGTGTCGATTTGTTTCTCTTGGAAGCAAAAAAATCCAAAACGAAAGCCGCTGGTGCGGGAGCCACCGGAATGTTTACCCAACTGGCTTTAAAAAATCAATTGCAGCTTGGTTCTTGGAAGGATTCAAATTTTGAGATTGTTATTTTTGATTTGTCTCATGTAAATGAAGCGCTAACACAGCACAAAGCAAAACCGGTCCATGGAATTATAGGTGCTGATATCTTGATGAAAGGAAAAGCGATTGTGGATTATTACAATCATTATCTATATTTGCTGAAATAAAAAATCCTATTTAGAAAAACTAAACAGGATTTTTTTATATTCTAAAACCTTAAAACTATAGTTCTAAAGCTTTTTTAGGATTGTTATCCATCAATAATTCCATTGGGTTTTCTAATGCTTCTTTTACAGCTACTAAGAAACCTACAGACTCACGACCATCAATAATTCTGTGGTCATAAGAAAGTGCTACATACATCATTGGGTGAATTTCCACTTTTCCGTTTACAGCAATTGGACGATCGATAATGTTGTGCATTCCAAGAATTCCAGATTGTGGAGGATTGATGATTGGTGTACTCAACATACTTCCAAAAACACCACCGTTAGTAATCGTAAACGTTCCTCCAGTCATATCATCCACTGTGATTTGACCATCACGCGCTTTGATTGCTAATCTTTTAATATCAGCTTCAACTCCACGGAAAGTCAAATTCTCTGCATTACGAACTACAGGAACCATTAATCCTTTTGGTCCTGAAACTGCAATTGAAATATCGCAAAAATCGAAAGCAATCTTATGATCACCATCCATCATTGAGTTTACATCTGGGAATAATTTTAACGCTCTAGTTACTGCTTTAGTAAAGAAAGACATGTATCCTAAACCAATTCCGCCATGTTTTGCTTTAAATGCATCTTTGTACTCATTACGCAAGGTGTTGATTGGCGTCATGTTTACTTCGTTGAAAGTAGTCAACATCGCTGTTTCGTTTTTAGCAGCAACTAATCTCTCAGCCACCTTACGACGCAACATCGATAACTTAGTACGCTCCGATCCACGAGAACCACCTGTAGGCGTCCCCATTGAAGGCGCTGCATTTACGGCATCATCTTTAGTGATTCTTCCGTCTTTTCCAGTTCCTGTTATAGAAGCTGGCGCTATATTTTTCTCGTCTAATATTTTTCTTGCCGCTGGAGATGGAGTTCCTGAAGCATAAGTCGCTGCTGGAGCTGCTGCTACCGGTGCCGCTTTTGGCGCTTCTGCTTTAACTTCTGCTTTTGGTGCTTCAACTGTTTTTGTAGCTTCAGCAACTGGCGCATCACCTGATGGTTTTACTCCGTCAGTATCAATGTGACAAACTACTGCTCCTACTGCTACTGCATCTCCTTCTTCTGCTTTTAAAGTAATGATTCCGCTTGCTTCTGCTGGCAATTCTAATGTTGCTTTATCAGAATCAACCTCAGCAATTGCTTGGTCTTTTTCTACATAATCTCCGTCTTTTACCAACCAAGTTGCAATTTCAACTTCCTTTATAGATTCCCCTGGTGATGGGACTTTCATTTCTAAAATCATCTTTTTTTTGTTTAAGGTTTGAATTGTTTAAAGTTCAAATTCACCCGAGAGCAACTTTAAACCTTAAACTTTAAACTAATTTTTATCTGTATAAATTTTTATCAAAAACCATTCGTAAAGCATCAGCCTGACGGCGTTTTGCTCTTGTATAACTACCAGCTGCTGGAGCTGCGTATGCTTTTAGTGAAGCCAATCTCCATTTTACTAAATCGAAATTCATCAACATAAAGCTATATGCTCCCATGTTTTTTGGTTCTTCTTGTGCCCAAACATAATCATCAGCGTTTGGATATTTAGCAATAATTTCTTTTAATTGTTCCACTGGCAATGGGAATAATTGTTCGATTCTAACAACCGCAACATCATTTCTACCCAGATTTTCTCTTTCGGCGGTGATGTCATAATAGAATTTTCCGGTACAAAAAACTAGTGTTTTCACCTCGTCTTTATTCACTGTTTCATCATCGAATGTTTCTTGGAAACTACCTGTTGCAAATTCTTCAACTGAAGAAACCACTCTTGGATCACGCAATAAACTCTTTGGTGTAAACACAATAAGCGGTTTACGGAAGGTTGTTTTCATTTGTCTTCTCAACAAGTGAAAGAAGTTGGCAGGTGTTGTACAATCCGCAACATACATATTATGTCTGGCGCAAAGTTGTAAATAACGCTCCATTCTGGCTGATGAATGTTCAGCTCCTTGTCCTTCATATCCGTGGGGTAATAATAAAACAATACCGTTCTGGTTGTTCCATTTATCTTCTCCACAAGAAATGTATTGGTCAATCATAATTTGAGCTCCATTACTGAAATCTCCAAACTGTGCTTCCCAAATGGTTAGTGTATTTGGGTTTGCCAAAGCATATCCGTAATCAAATCCTAACACTCCATATTCAGACAAAAGAGAATTGTAAATATTGAATTTTCCGGTTGCACCTTCTAAATTACTCAATAAAGTAACTTCTTCTTCTGAATCTTCCACTTTTACAACGGCGTGACGGTGAGAGAATGTCCCACGCTCCACATCTTGTCCGGAAATACGAACATCGTATCCTTCTTTTAAAAGTGAACCATACGCTAAATGTTCGGCCATAGCCCAATCCAGCTTATTCGTTTCGAAAAACATTGTTTTTCTATCGTTGATCAGTTTTTGAATTTTGCTTATGAATTTTTTATCTGTTGGCAAGTTACAAATTACATTTGCTACCTCAGTAAGTCCTTCTTTTGGGAAAGTAGTGTCTACTTTTTTAAGCATTTCAACATCAGAAACCTGCTCAAAACCTTTCCACTCATTTTTCATGAACGGGGTAATAATAGTCAAATCTTTTTTACGGGATTCTTCTAAGTTAATTTCAAGGTTTGATTTGTATTCTTGCTCCAAGCCTTTTACAAAAGTGTTGTCAATTACTCCGTCAGCAAGTAATTTCTCCATGTAAATATCTCTTGGATTCTTGTGCTTAGCAATGATTTTATACAATACCGGCTGTGTGAAACGAGGCTCATCACCTTCGTTATGTCCGTATTTTCTATATCCTAATAAATCGATGAAAACGTCACGTCCAAATTGCATTCTGAAATCCAAAGCAAATGACATTGCGTGAACAACAGCTTCAGCATCATCCGCATTTACGTGCAATACTGGCGAAAGTGTCACTTTAGCAACATCCGTACAATAGGTAGAAGAACGTGCATCAAGGTAATTAGTAGTAAAACCAACTTGGTTATTGATTACAATATGGATAGTTCCTCCGGTTTTGTAACCGTCCAACTGTGCCATTTGCACAATTTCATAAAGAATTCCCTGACCAGCAATTGCGGCATCCCCGTGAACGGCGATTGGCAATACTTTAGAGAAATCGTCTGGGAAATATTTGTCTTGTTTCGCTCTTGTAATTCCTTCGATTACTGCACCTACAGTTTCAAGGTGCGAAGGATTTGGAGCCAAATTGATATTGATTTTTTTACCTGTGCTAGTAACTTTATCAGCGGTAAGTCCTAAATGGTATTTTACGTCTCCGTCAAAATATTCCTGGTCATAATCCTTACCATCAAACTCTCCAAAAATGTCCTGGGTTGATTTGCCAAAAATATTTGCCAAAACATTCAAACGGCCACGGTGTGCCATTCCCATAACAAATTGCTCTACTCCTTTTTCGGCTGCTTTTTCAATTAAAGCATCCAAAGCCGGTATGATTGATTCTCCACCTTCAAGAGAAAAACGTTTTTGACCTACATATTTAGTATGCAAAAAGTTTTCAAAAGAAACAGCTTGGTTTAATTTATTCAGAATCGATTTCTTTTCTTCCAAAGAAAATTTAGGTTGGTTGTCATTATAACCTAATTTTTTCTGAATCCACTCTACCACTTCCGGTTTACGGATATACATATACTCCACCCCAATGTGCTGGCAATATATAGTATCTAGGTGTGTGATGATTTCCTGAAGCGTACAAGGCTGAATATTAATCACCTTAGCGGCATCAAAAACAGTATTCAAATCTGCTGACGAAAGTCCGAAATTCGTGATTTCTAATGTTGGCGATGTTGTACGTCTTTCTCGAACCGGATTTGTTTTAGTGAACAAATGACCGCGAGAACGATATCCATCTATTAGCTTTAATACGTTGAATTCTTTTTGAAGCTTTTCAGAGACCAAACTTACATCCGTATTATTAGAGGCAAAATTTGCTATTTGTTCAACAGGGTTTTCCTCATTGTAAGTCGTCATTCCAAAGTCGAAACCCTGAAAAAAACTTCTCCAACTTGGCTCTACGCTATCTGGATTCTCTAAATATTGATCGTATAATTGTGCGAAAAATTCTGTGTGTGCTGCGTTTAAAAATGAAAACCTATCCATAATATTTAGTGAATATACCTTTTTTGTTAAAATAGTTTGGCAAAAGTACGATAATACAATAAATTTATAATTTATTTTAAGATACTTTTACATTGAATATTGTTAAAAAACCAAAAACTTATGACAAAGAATGGCTTTTTGAATCATTCCAAAATCTTTTTGGCGCTAATTGCTTTGTTTTTTTCAAGCTGTGTATTTGCGCAACAAAATGATATGCAACCAGAAATGGAAAATCAGTTTTGGCGAAATGTGCAATTTGGAGGTGGAATCGGATTAGGTTTTGGTTCTGGCTACACGGATATTTCTTTGGCACCAAGCGCCATTTATAATTTCAATGAATATGTAGCTTTAGGCGTAGGTTTACAATATAAATATTTAAAACAAAGAGATTTTTACGCTTCCCATTTGTACGGCGGTAGCGTTATAGGTCTTTTTAATCCGATACCTGAAATCCAACTTTCGGCTGAACTGGAACAATTAAGAGTCAATGTAAATCTGGATGGATCCAATACTAATTCACAGGATTACTGGAATACCGGATTATTTATTGGCGCAGGTTATCGATCCGGAAGTGCGACAATTGGTGCCCGCTACAATGTTTTGACTGACAAAAATAATATTTACGGCAGTGCCTTTATGCCATTTATTCGAGTGTATTTTTAAATCCTATTTCTTAATATTTAAGGAATCCAAACTGAAAAAATATTAACGATATTTATTCCTGAACCAAACTTTTTGCCATTCTCTTTTTAGAATCAGAAAAGCGACTTGTTCCGCCAGAATTACTAAATCAGAACCATCTAGTTTTTTTATTTCTTCTTCGGAAACATCAATTATGTACAATAAATTGAGATATTCAGCAAATTTATACTGAATGAGTCGGTAGATTTTTTCATGAAGCTGTAACTTCAATTCAGCAGGAGAAATACTCAAAGGAAAATCGATTGCTTCGTTAGCCAAATTAAAATCCTTATTCATTTGTTCGATTAATTTCAAGTATAAATTTTCACCTTCGGCTTCAGTAAGTAGTAAATCGGTATTTTTTGGAACTATAAACATTTGATTTCAGATTGTTGATTAACGAATTTAGATTTTTGATTTTAAGAAACTCTCTAAATGTTTGATTTTTTTGAATTATACTGATTCTTGAAATAAACCATTATTTACCCGAAGCAAAACTTCTGCGATCAAAAATCGTTAATCTACAATCAAAAATCTAAACTTTCCTTCCCATTAAGTTCTCACCAAAAGCCTTCAACATTTCTTTTTTCTCTGTGCTGATATTCATTTTATCCAAAGTTTGAAAAGCCTTAAACGTAAAATCCTGTATCGCATCCTGAGTTGCTTTTGAAGCACCAGAACTATTGAACAACGCTTTTACACGTTCAATTTTATCGGTATTATCTTCTGGCTGAATCGAAAATAAGCTTTTCAATTCCTGCGCTTCTTCTTCATTTGAAAATGCAACTGCTTTGAGATACAAATAGGTTTTTTTGTTCTCAATTATATCACCGCCCACTTGTTTTCCAAAGGTTTCCGGATTACCAAAGGCGTCCAGAAAATCATCCTGCAACTGGAAAGCTAAACCTAAATTTAATCCAAAATCATAAATTAAATTAGCATTTTCAACAGAAGTTTCCGCAATTATCGCCCCCATTTTCATAGCTGCTGCCACTAAAACTGCGGTTTTATATTGAATCATTTTCAAATATTCCGCAATGGTTACATCGGTGCGCTCTTCAAAATCAACATCCCATTGTTGCCCTTCGCAAACCTCGAGTGCCGTTTTGCTGAACAACTTTGCTAAATCCCTAAATATTAGAGGCTCGTATTGTTCGAAATATTGGTACGCTAAAATTAACATTGCGTCGCCTGATAAAATTCCAGTGTTTAAATTCCATTTTTCATGCACGGTTTCATGTCCTCTGCGCAAAGGAGCATCATCCATAATATCATCATGTACCAACGAAAAATTATGAAAAACTTCGACAGCCAAAGCAGCAGGAAGCGCTTTCTTGTAATCTGCATCAAAAACCTCCGCACTCATTAAAGTAAGCACCGGACGCATTCTTTTTCCGCCAAGATCTAAAATGTAATGTATAGGCTCATATAAATTTCTAGGTTCTTTGGTTTCGTATTGTGATTGCAAATAATCCGAAAGGAACTCCTGATACTGAAAAATGGTATGCATAAAATAAATTTTCGGCTAATTTACAGTATTCAATTTGCATTACAAACTCCGTTTCATTATCAAATGTTAAATAAATAAAAATACAGTGGAAACTATTTTGGTATTCAAAGTTTCCGTCTTACATTTGCACTCGAATTTAACAATTCAAATCCTTACATACTTTTTTAAATGATTGCGAAATCAATTAAATTTTAATACACCCGAATGAATTATGAAAACTAAATGGACAATTGACTCCAACCAATCTGATGTTTTGATTAAAATGAGGCATTCAATTATTGCTTATTTAGCGGGAACCATCAACAAATTCAACGGGCATATCGATATTGAAAACAATGAAATTGAAGACGCCTCTATCGAATTTTCATTGGATGTAAACAACAAGGACGGAAAACTGGAACAAATAGACACGCATTTAAAAATGAATGACCTGTTTGATGTCACTGAATACCCTATTATTAGTTTTAAGTCGACTTCATTCGAAAAAGTAAATAAAAACATCAATTTCTTGAAAGGGAATTTGACTATCAAAAACATTACAAAAGTCGTGGAATTAGATGCGGAATTCATCGGAATAAATGCTTACAATGGCGATCAGAAAGCAGCATTTGAAATAACAGGTAAAATTAACCGTAAAGATTTTGGACTAACCTTTAATTCTTTCAATCAAACCAATGGCTTGGCTTTAGGACAAGATATCAAACTGATTGCTAATCTTGAATTTACGGTTTAACTAATCAATCTAAACTAAATGTTAAATAATTACAAATTAAAAGGAAACTATTTTAGTCTTCAAAGTTTCCTTCTTACATTTGCACTCGATTTGATTAGTCCACCTTCACAATAGAACTTAATTAAAACATACTGAAACTATTTCAGCAAAAAAAGATGAAAGAAAAAATTATAAATAAAGCAAAAGATATGTTTTTGAGACTTGGTTTCAAAAGCATAACAATGGATGATATTGCTGGTGAAATGTGTATATCAAAGAAAACAATTTATAAATATTTTGCCAATAAAGAATTGTTGATACACGAAAGCACACAATTGCTTCACAAGGAAGTTCACGAAATCATCACCGAAATTATCTCTCGAGATTACAATGCAATAGAGGAAAACTTCCAGATTAGAAAAATGTTTGCTGATATGTTCAAATCTACGGACACCTCTCCTATTTATCAGCTAAAAAAGCATTATCCAGAAGTATATGAAAAGGCTTTAGAGTATCAAGTTCAAGAATGTGAAAGCTGCTTTAAACAAAACATTGAAAAAGGAATTGCTCAAGGCTTGTACAGAAAAGATATCAATATTGACGTCTATGTTAAACTTTATTACGCTTTAATTTTTACCATTAATGAAAATACCCGTTCCGAAAGAGAAGCTGCGGCCTTAGAAATGGAAGCACTAGAATACCACACCCGAGCAATGGCGACAGAAAAGGGAATTGCCGAATTAGAAAAAAACTTACTTAACCCAATTACATAACAATGAAAAAAACAATTCTTTTTATAATCTTAACATTTACTCTTGGCGTCAATGCCCAGGTAGTAAGAACACTTACGCTCAAAGAGGCAATAAATTACGCTTTGGAGAATAAAGCCGATGCCAAAAAAGCAAAACTGCAAGTGGAGAACAGCGAATACCAAATTCAAGAAGTGCGCTCCAGAGCGTTGCCACAAATATCAGCAAACGGAAATTTGACTTACAATCCTGTGATTCAAACTACTGTAATTGACGGAGCTGGATTTGGACAACCAGGAACAACTATTCAGGCCGCTTTTGGACAAAAATGGGTTTCAACAGCAGGTGTTTCTTTGACTCAAGCGATTTTCGACCAAACGGTTTTTACCGGTTTGAAGGCGGCAAAATCTACTAGAGAATTTTACCAAATCAACAACCAGTTGAGCGAAGAACAAGTAATTGAACGCGTAGCCAATAATTATTACCAAGTTTATGTTCAAAGACAAAAACTGACAGTTATTGATAGTACTTACAAAAATACCAATAAAGTAAAAGACATTATCAAAGGGCAATTTGACAACGGATTAGCTAAGAAAATTGATTTGGATCGAATTTTAGTAAAGATTTCAAACATCAATACGCAACGTCAACAAGTGCTGAATGCGGTACAAATTCAGGAAAATGCGTTGAAATTTTACATGGGAATGCCGATAGAAACTCAAATTGAGATTCCACAAACTGCATTTGAAGTAGGACCACAAGCACTATCTGAAATTCCAAATACATCTAACAGAACGGAATATTTGCTTTTGAAGAAACAAGAACAACTTTTATTTTATCAAAAAAAGGCTGTTGAAGCTTCTTATTACCCAACATTATCATTGAACGCCGGATACAATTATATCGGTCAAGGTCCAAAAATGCCTATTGGAGGGAAACCTGCTGATGGAGTTTATTGGTCAGATTTCTCTTCGATTGGATTGAATTTGAAAGTGCCAATTTTTACTGGATTTGGTACTCGTGCCAAAGTAAGACAAGCCGATATTGAAATTAGAACTGTTCAAGAAGATTTAGTTGACACTAAATTGGCGCTTGATCTGGCTTTCGCCAATGCAAAAACGCAAATTGATAACAGTTTAACTACCATCAACAATCAAAAAGAGAATGCACAATTAGCCAAAGAAGTTTTAGACAATACTAGAAATAATTATGTTCAGGGATTAGCTTCTTTAACTGACTTATTGGATGCTGAAAACTCTTTGACGGAAGCACAAAACAACTATACATCGGCCGTACTGGAATACAAACTGGCAGAAATACAATTAATCAAATCAAAAGGAGAATTAAAATCACTTATAAATAACTAACTAAAATGAAAAAAAACATACTAATCGTTGTAGCAATCGTAGCCAGTTTAGGCATTATCGGATATGTATTAATGAATAACAAAAAGGAAAACGAAGCAAAAACTGCTATTGTAGCGGAGAAAAATGCCAGTATTTCTGTTAAAGTTGCAACGGTAAAAACCGAAGAAGTTTCCCTTGATTTTGTAGCCAATGGAAATTTTGCACCGCTACAAGAATTGAGTTTTTCTGCTGAGAAGCCAGGAAGAGTAGTTCGTGTTTTAGTTGATGAAGGGGACAGAGTGCGTATTGGTCAAACATTGGCAATTGTAAGAAGCGAACAAATCACAGCTGATTTACAAACTGCACAAGCATCCTATCAAAATGCTTTGACCGACTACAGTCGTTTTGAAAATGCTTTCAAAACTGGCGGTGTGACTAAACAACAATTGGATCAGGCAAAATTGAATTTAGTAACTTCAAAATCAAGATTGCAACAAGCAAAAGTGAATATTGGCGATACGAATATCAAAGCGACAATCAACGGAATTGTGAATAAAAAATACATTGAGCCAGGATCTGTTCTTGGTGCGGGAACTCAATTGTTTGACATTGTAAATGTGTCAAAATTAAAATTGAAAGTAAATGTAAATGAAAATCAAGTTGCAGGTTTAAAAGTAGGAACTACCATTTCTGTAAAAGCAAGTGTGTATCCAGATGCAACATTCTCTGGAAAAATCTCGTTCATCGCTCCTAAAGCGGACGCAAGTTTGAACTTTCCTGTAGAAATAGAAATTGCAAATAATGCAGCAAATGATTTGAAAGCCGGAATGTACGGAACTGCTGAATTTTCTGCAAATCAAGGAAAACAATCGTTGATGATTGTTCCTAGAAATGCATTCGTAGGAAGTGTAAGCAGCAACGAAATATTTGTAATCGAAAATGGAACTGCTAAACTGAAAACGGTTACTGCAGGAAGAATTCTTGGTGATAAAGTAGAAATTTTAAACGGACTTTCAGAAGGTGAAACTGTAATTGTTACCGGTCAAATCAACCTTCAAGACGGATCTAAAGTGGATATTATAAAATAAGTCTCAAAGTCGAAAGTCTTAAAGAAACTGATTCAAGTCCAAAGCTTTAAGATATAAAAACATAAATATATGAAATTAGCAGAAATATCCATAAAACGTCCTTCCTTAGTCATCGTATTGTTTACGATACTAACCTTAGGAGGATTGTTCAGTTACAGCCAGTTGGGCTACGAATTGATTCCAAAATTTGAAACCAACGTGATTTCGATTGCAACGGTTTATCCCGGAGCATCACCTAGTGAGGTCGAAAATACCGTTACCAAAAAAATTGAAGACGCGATTTCCTCTTTAGAAAACATAAAGAAGATCGACTCTAAGTCCTTTGAAAGTTTATCCTCGGTTTCGATAACACTGACATCAAATGCTGATGTTAATATTTCGATGAACGATGCGCAGCGAAAGATAAATGCCATCATCAATGACTTACCGGATGATGCGGAAGCCCCTTCCCTAAACAAGTTTTCTTTGAGCGATTTACCAATTATGACCATTGGTGCGAACGGAAAAATGGATGAAGTTGAATTTTATGACCTAGTTGATAAAAAATTAGCGCCCGTATTATCTCGTGTACAAGGAGTCGCACAAGTAAACATTACCGGTGGACAAGAAAGAGAAATTCAAGTCAATCTTGATGCTGTAAAAATGCAGGCTTACGGACTTTCGGTACCGCAAGTACAGCAAAACATTTTATCCTCCAACTTGGATTTCCCAACCGGAAACATTCAAACTCGGGAACAAAAAATATTAATCCGCTTAGCTGGAAAGTATAAAACCGTTGAGGAGTTAAGAAACTTAATTGTGTCCTCAAGAGGTGGAATCCAAGTTCGTTTAGGCGATGTTGCAGATGTACAAGACACGCAAAAAATTACGGAGAAAGTGGCTCGTGTGAACCAGAAAAGCGCAATTATTTTACAAATTATTAAGCAATCTGATGCCAACGCAGTTGCGGTAAGTGAAGAATTGGTAAAAACCATTGCGAAACTGGAAAGAGAATATAAAACTTCCGAATTAAAACTACAAATTGCCAAAGACAGTACCATTTTTACCCTTGAAGCAGCTGATGCCGTAGTGCACGATTTACTTATTGCGGTACTTTTAGTAGCCTTTGTCATGTTATTCTTTTTACACAGTATTCGAAACTCATTGATAGTAATGATTTCGATCCCAGCATCGTTAATTGCTACTTTTATTGGAATCTATTTAATGGGTTATACGTTGAACTTGATGAGTTTATTGGGACTTTCACTTGTTGTAGGAATTCTGGTAGATGATGCTATTGTGGTTCTAGAAAACATTTACAGGCACATGGAAATGGGCAAAAACAAAGTTCGAGCTGCCTATGATGGTACGGCCGAAATAGGTGGAACTGTAGTATCAATTACGCTTGTAATTGTAGTTGTATTTTTACCAATTGCATTGAGTTCTGGTCTGGTTTCTAATATTATTACGCAGTTTTGTGTAACAGTAATTATATCTACTTTACTATCATTAGTGGCATCATTTACTATTATCCCTTGGTTATCATCTAGATACGGAAAATTAGAACATATTGAAGGTAAAAACTTTTTTGGAAGAATCATTCTTGGTTTTGAAAGTTATTTAACCCGTTTCATCAATTGGATCTCTGGATTACTGACATGGTCTTTGGATCATTACAAAACAACACTTGCCATTGTTTTAGTTTTATTCTTCAGCTCAATTGCATTGGTACCAGCAGGATTTATTGGTGGGGAGTTCTTTGCAGCATCGGATAGTGGTGAGTTTTTAGTTCAAATCGAAATGCCAAAAGATGCATCTTTAGAACAAACCAACTTCATGACGCAAAAAGCAGAGGCCTTTTTAGACAAAGAAGATTTTGTTCACAGTCAATTTACTATTGTGGGTCAAACTAGTGGTGGTATGGGGGCTTCACAATCAACTGCTTATAAATCAGAAATTAACGTGAAAATGGTTGAATTAGACCAGCGAGATGAACCTGCAAATGTTTACGCTGCAAAAACCAAACGTAAATTAGAAAAATTATTAGTTGGCGCAAAAGTAAAAACGGTTCCCGTAGGTATTTTAGGAACAGCTGAAGATGCTACTTTAGGACTTATTGTAACGGGTCCAGATGTAGCAAGTGCTATGAAATTTGCTATTGCTGCCGAAAAAGAATTGCGCACTATTCCTGGAGCCACAGAGATTGAATTATCGGTAGAAGACGGAAATCCTGAAGTTAGCGTAAAAGTAGACAGAGATAAAATGGCCGCACTTGGTTTGAGTTTACAAACGGTGGGTATAACCATGCAAACGGCTTTTAGCGGAAATACCGACGGGCGTTTTAGAGCGGGCGAATACGAATACGACATCAATATCAAGTACAATGCTTTTGATAGAAAAAGTATTGCTGATGTAAGCAACTTGATCTTCATAAACGACTCTGGTCAACAAATCGAGTTAAATCAATTTGCAACCGTTACGGAAGGTTCTGGTCCAAGTCAATTGGAACGTAGAGATAAAACAGCGTCTGTAACTGTTAAAGGCCAAAATGTTGGTGTCTCTTCTGGAACGATAGTATCACAATGGGAAGAAAAAATTGATAAATTAAAGAAACCCGTTGGTGTAGACTATATTTGGGGGGGACAAAAAGAGAATGAAACTGAAGGTTTTGGAACATTAGGAATTGCTTTATTGGCTGCTATTATCTTGGTTTACCTTGTAATGGTTTCGTTATATGACAGTTTCGTGCATCCATTCGTAGTATTATTTGCTATTCCGCTTTCATTTATTGGAGCATTACTAGCATTAGCATTAACGAATAACACCTTGAACATCTTTACAATTCTTGGAGTCATCATGCTTATTGGTCTGGTATGTAAGAATGCGATCATGCTTGTTGATTACACCAACCAACGTAGAGCCGCTGGTGAAACCATTAGAACCGCATTAATTCAAGCGAATCATGCGCGTCTTCGTCCAATTTTAATGACAACAATTGCAATGGTTTTTGGTATGTTCCCAATTGCATTAGCTGCTGGAGCTGGAGCCGAATGGAAAAATGGTTTGGCATGGGTAATTATTGGTGGATTAATAAGCTCCTTATTCCTAACCTTGATTGTCGTTCCAGTAATTTACGAAATCATGGAGAAGCTAATTGCTAAATTCTCTAAAGGAGAAAAAGTTGATTACGAAGCGGAAATGGTTGCTGATTATGACCACATCGAGTTAAGCGAAGATGGTTTTAATCCAAAACATACGGTATAAAACGTAATTATTTAAAATGTAAAACCTGTTCATTTGTTTGAACAGGTTTTTTTATTTATGATTGAAAAGATAAATCTTGAGGATAACTTGTTCAAGCAGAAATGCAATAAAAATTAATATCGCAGTTGAGTGTTCATTTAGAAATATAATTATTTCACCATTTATGTTTATTTACAAAGTGTTTTTAAAACATTGTATATTTTTCGATTAGAAATATTATTCCTTAATTTTCAATTAAAAACACATTCCATCAAGCCCAACAGAGGAAAATATCGATTACTATTTCTAGTATGTTTTACTAAAGTGTTATATCATTTCAATTACCCGCCTGTTTGCGAATCTTTCCTTATCGAATAATCAACTTTAAATTGCCAATTAAAAAGCGCCTTATCCGCATCTCAATACTCTTTAAGCCATCTTTAAAGCAAAGTAACTAGCATTTCTGGTTCAAACCAAATTGTATAATACTCCAGCGCTAACATGATTTAATTTTATTATAAAATCAAAGTTGGATTTTGATTAGTTTACTATTTGATGGATTAAGAATCTCTCTTAAATCCAAATAAAATAAGTTTGCACATCCAAAATTTAAGGTAAATTGAGAATATTTTAGATTAAAATATATCATCTTACTCTTAAAAATAAAGGTATATCATAGAAAAACCATCAAAATTGCTCTTGATGGTTTTCTGTATATTTTTAAAACTTTGGTTTATGCCAATAAATCCAACACAAATGAAGGGTACAAACCTAATGCGATATTCAATACAATTGCAATAACAGCAACAGCATAAATAATAACGGGAGTTCCTTTTCGTTCTTCATTTGGTTCTTTGGTATACATCGCCAAAATTAATTTGAAGTAGTATCCAACGCTAATAATAGAGTTCACTACTGCTACGATTACTAAAGCCAAGTAACCCGCTTGAATCGTTTGATTGAACAAAACCAACTTAGCAAAGAATCCGGCAAAAATTGGAATACCAGCCATCGAAAGTAAAGCTGCCGTAAGAATAGCTGCCAACAATGGATTTGTTTTTCCTAATCCATGGAAATTAACTACATCTTCGTTATCTCTATTTTTACAAACGTATAAAATTACACAAAAAGCGGCAATTCCAGATAAAGAATACGCTGATGCATAATACAACAAGCTTCCTGCTGATGTAGACAAACTCAATAAAGTCATCAACATAAAACCAGCATGAGAAACCCCTGAAAAAGCCAACATACGTTTCACATTCGTTTGTCTCAATGCCATAATATTACCAACGGTCATCGAAGCCATAGAAATAATAACTACTACCATTTTGAATGACTCTGAAACATCAGCATTCATTACTGATAATAATTTATACAAAGTTGCCATAGCAACTACTTTGGCTAAAGTACTCATCAATGCTGTTGTCAATGCCGGAGAACCTTCGTAAACGTCAGGTGCCCAGAAATGGAATGGAACTGCAGCTACTTTAAATAACAATCCGATAGTTACCAATACAATTCCGATTGGGAACCAAACCGGTAACTCAGCTGATTGTGATAATTCACTGATTTCCGTAACATCAAAACTTCCCATAGCTCCGTAAATTAAACAGATACCAAAAAGAATAATTCCCGAAGCAAAAGATCCCATCAAGAAATACTTCATTCCCGCTTCGTTACTTTTTAAATTCATACGATCACTTGCCGCAAGAATATACAGCGCAATTGATAATACTTCAATTCCTAAAAAGAACATTGCTAAGTTTCCAAAAGAAACCATTGCTACTGCTCCTGCCAATAAAAATATTTTTATGGCAATATAATCAGAGATTTTAGATTGATGATTTTCGTAAAAATTATGTCCCAAAGCCACCAAGAAAATGGTAAGCACAATAAACAAAGACGAAAAGGTACTTGAAAATTTACTCACAACAATCATGTTATTGTAGTAACTCTCCGTAGAATTAAATTCAGATATCGTTAAACCCAACACTCCCAATAATCCAAGTATTGTTATTGGAACAATGGCTTTCCTTAAATTAAAAATTTCAAATAAAAGGCATAAAACACCTAATCCTATTATAGCTATTAATGTATTCATTTTTTTATTTGACTTAGTTAATTCGGTTTATTTGAGTTAAAATTTCTTCCAGACTTGGCGTAATCAAATCGGTAATTGGTTTTGGATACATCCCAAAAAAGAACAAAACACCAATTATAAGTACCAATGTTATTCCTTCATTGACAGTCACATCAGCAAAAGGCTTTGTATTTGTTTCTCCCAACATCGCATGTTGAAACATTTTCAACATATAATACGCTCCTAAAATTATGGTAGTTCCTCCTAAAATGGCAAACCAAATATTAATTTGTGAAAGACTGTATAAAACGGTGAATTCTCCAATAAAGTTAAAAGTAGTAGGCAAAGCAACAGATGCTAATACCAAAATTAAAATCATCGAAGTGAATTTTGGTGATTGCGTACGGATACCGCCCATTTCAGCAATGGCTCTGGTTTCGTATCTTCTGAAAATAATTTCAGCTGCATAAAACAATCCAACAACTACAAATCCGTGTGCAATCATTTGTAAAACTGCTCCACGCAATCCGTCTAAAGTCAAAGTGTACGTTCCTGCTGCTATTAATCCAACGTGTGCCAAAGAAGAATAGGCTAATAATTTCTTTAAATCTTTCTGTTTCAAAGCAACTATAGAACCGTAAATAACACCTGCAATTCCAAGTCCTATGAAAATATACATGTACTCTTTGGCTGCCAATGGCGCCAATGGCAATTGCCAACGAATAACACTATATAATCCCATTTTTAGCATGATACCAGACAAAAGCATTGTCCCAACAGTTGGTGCTTTTTGATACACATTTGCTTGCCAAGTGTGAAAAGGAATTAATGGAATCTTAATCGCATATGCTAAGAAGAAAGCCAAGAATATCCATAATTGCTCGTTTGCTGTTAGATTCAATTTGTATAAATCTTCTAATAAAAGGCTTCCTGCTTTTTGATACATGTAAACAAAAGCCACTAACATAAATAAAGAACCTGCTAAGGTGTAGATAAAGAATTTAACTACTGCTTTTTTGCGTTCTTCTGTGTCTCCGTTACCCCAAATTAAAGCGATAAAGTAAATAGGAATCAACGATAATTCCCAGAAAATGTAATACAAAAGACCGTCTGATGCCAAGAATGTTCCTGCCATTGCAAACGACATAAACAAGATTAACGCATAAAATGATTTTGAATTTTTATAGTCATTTCCAAAAGAGGAAAATATAATTATTGGAGTCAAAACTGTGGTCAATAAAAGCATTGCCATTGATAATCCGTCTGCTTTTAGAGCAAAAGAAATATTAGGTTGCGTAATCCACTGATTGATGAAACTGATATTTTCACCTAAATTATAGTGATTTAATAATACAATAGAAGCGCCTGCAGCAGCTAATCCAAAGAACAAAGCCACTTTTGAAGCCAGTTTATCGCCTGCAAGAAAAGTTGCAAACGCACCAACCAAAAGTATAATTAATATTAGAGATACATTCATAGTATAAGATTATTGAGCTAAAAATAAATAAGAAACAATGGCACAAAGCCCTAATACGAAAACAAAAAGATAAAGACCAATGCTTCCATTTTGAATTTTCTTTCCTTGGTAACTTATTTCGTTGGTAACTTTTCCGAATCCAAAAACTAAAGCTGACAAACCTGTTTCTACAGTGTCTCTGAAAAAACGAGACAAGAAATTAATTGGTTTAACAAAAATAACGTCATAAAATTCATCAACATAATATTTATTGTAAAGCACTCTAGAAAATCCTGTGATTGCAGCATCTTCAGTCGGAACTGTATTTTGTTTGATATATTTGGCGTAAGCAATACCAATTCCTACTAATCCACCCACAACAGCAATAGCCATCAAGATATATTCAGTAGTTCCTAAATGGTGTTCAGCGGTTGCTAATTTTGGTAAAATTGGAATCAAATATTCATTCAACCAACTGTTTCCTGGTAAACTGATCAAACCACCGATAGTTGCCAAAATTGCTAAAACAATCAAAGGAATAGTAATCAAAGAAGGACTTTCATGCAAATGGTGTTTTTGTTCTGCGGTTCCTCTGAATTCTTGGAAGAACGTTAAGAACATTAAACGGAACATATAAAAAGCAGTCATTATAGAAGCAACCGAAGCCACAACCCATAACGGAATATTATGATGGAAAGCCACTAATAAGATTTCGTCTTTCGAGAAAAATCCTGAGAATAATGGTACTCCAGAAATCGCTAATGAAGCAATCAACATCGTAGCAAAAGTAATTGGCATTGCTTTTTTCAAGCCGCCCATATTTCGCATGTCTTGTTCTCCGTGCAAAGCGTGAATTACAGAACCTGAACCCAAGAACAAACAAGCTTTGAAGAAAGCGTGCGTGATTACGTGGAAAACAGCCACTTCATAAGCGCCTAAACCTAAAGCCAAAAACATTAATCCCAATTGAGAAACGGTAGAATAAGCCAATACTTTCTTGATATCATTTTGAACCAATCCAATCGTAGCAGCAACTAAAGCAGTAACAGCTCCAACTATAGCAATTATCGATTGCACATCTGGAGTCAAATCAAATAAGAAATTTAATCTTGTAATCATAAAAATTCCCGCAGTAACCATCGTAGCCGCGTGAATCAATGCCGAAACTGGTGTTGGACCTGCCATCGCATCCGGTAACCAAGTATACAATGGAATTTGTGCTGATTTACCACAAGCTCCAATGAATAAAGCGAAAGCAGCAACAGAAAGCCAATACATATCAAGATTCGTTGCACCAGCAATAGCCGTTTTTAAAGTAGCATAATCTAAAGTTGAGAATAAATTTCCAAGAATGAAAATTCCAACTAACAACCCTAAATCACCGATTCGGTTCATGATGAATGCTTTCTTTGCAGCGTCATTGTACTCTTGGTTTTTATGCCAAAATCCAATTAACAGATAAGAACAAAGACCTACGCCTTCCCAACCAATGAACAATACTAATAAGTTACTTCCAATTACTAATGTAATCATGAAGAATATAAACAGATTTAAATACGCGAAAAACTTGTGCATATTTTCATCATCGTGCATGTAACTGATGGAATACAAATGAATCAAGGACCCAATTCCAGTTACGAAAAGCAACCACAAAATAGACAATTGGTCTAATTGAAATCCAAAATCAACATTGAAATTACTGATTTGGATCCAGTCAAAAAGTGAAATACGAATTCCTTCCGGTTTTGCCGCTATTCCCCCAAAGAAGTAAGCAGTTGCAATAAAAGAAACCAAAACCGAAAGCGTTCCTATTATTCCGGAAAGTGATTTTCCAAGGCTTTTGCCAAAGAAAACATTGATTAAAAATCCTAAAAAAGGAGCGAGAACTAAAACTAAAGCTATATTGGTATTCATTTCCATTTATCCTTTTAAGTTTTTTAAATTATCGATAGTAATTGAACCTAAATTTCTAAAGATAGAAACCAGAATCGCCAATCCTACCGCAACTTCTGCCGCAGCAACAGCCATCGAAAAGAACACAAAAACTTGTCCTTGCGCATCTTGATGATAGGTCGAAAATGCTACAAACAATAAGTTTACTGCATTCAGCATAATTTCAATTGACATAAATACGATAATGGCATTTCGTCTGTACAACACTCCGAAAACGCCAATACAAAAAAGTATTACGCTTAGGAATATATAATTTTCAATACCAATGTGGTTTAAAATATTGTTCATCTTATTTTTGCAATTTTTCTTTTTTAGACAATAAAACAGTTCCAATCATAGCAACCAACAGTAATATAGAAGCAAATTCAAACGGAACCATATATTCATTCAGCAAGATTTTACCCAATACTTTTATAGACTGATAATCTTCACCGGTAGTTACGTATTCTCCAACAATAGGTTTTGAATTGATAAAAATGGCAATCAAAACTAAACAAATCAAACAAAAAGAAACAATAGCTCCTAATCGCGTAATTCTTGGTCGGTGTACTTCTCTTTCCTCATTTAAATTCATCAACATGATGGTGAATAAAAACAAAATCATAATTGCTCCAGAATATACAATAATATGGACTATCGCCAAGAATTGAGAATTCAATAATAGATAATGACCTGCAATCGAAAAAAAACAAATCACTAAATAGATAGCGCTGTGAATCGGATTTCTGCTAAAAATTGTCAAAAATGCGGTTGCTAATGTGATAGCAGCCAATACACAAAAAATTATAAGTATCGTAGACATTAGTTAGCGTTTTTAAGTTGAGCGTTTTTCATTGCCATTTCAAGCGGCATGACCAATTTATCTTTTCCAAAGATAAAATCTTCTCTTTCATAACTGGAAGGAACCAATACTTTAGAAGTCGTCAGGTAAATTGCATCTTTCGGACAAGCCTCTTCACACAATCCACAAAAAATACAACGCAACATATTGATTTCATAAATCGACGCATATTTTTCTTCTCTGTACAAATGTTTTTCATCTGCTCTGCGCTCTTCAGCTTTCATCGTAATCGCTTCTGCAGGACAAGACAACGCACATAAACCACAAGCCGTACAGTTCTCACGACCTTGCTCATCACGTTTCAACATGTGCTGACCGCGATACACCGGACTCATTTCACGTACTTGCTCCGGATATTGAATCGTTACTTTTCTGGTGAACAAATGCTGAATCGTAATTATCAAACCTTTGACAATCGCAACAAGATACATTCTTTCCCAAAAAGTCATCTCCTTGTTAGAGACCTGCTTTTTTCTTCCCGATAAGGATATACTTTCTATTGACATTTTTTATTTTTATTTGAAGCTTAATCCTGCTATTCGTTTCAATCTTTATTGTTTTCAAAGAAAAAACAATAAAGGATTTCCACTGCTATCAGGGCTAGGGCTTTTTCGGTACTAATTAAAATCCTAAATAAGTAGCAATTTCTGCTCTCAAAATTACAATTCCAGTAATTATAATATTAATGATTGACAATGGAATTAAAATTCTCCAACCCAAATGCATCAATTGATCGTATCTGAATCTTGGAATAGTCCAACGAACCCACATATAGAAAAAGATGAATCCACATAATTTGATAAACAAAGCACCAAATCCTAAAATGTTGGCAATATTTACACCCCAATTTTCAACCACCCAACTCATTCCAGGATAATTATATCCTCCAAAGAATAAAACCGCCAAAATCGTAGAAGAGATAAACATATTCGCATATTCAGCAAATAAGTAGAATCCCATTTTCATAGATGAATATTCGGTGTGATATCCTCCAATTAATTCACTTTCGCATTCCGCTAAGTCAAAAGGAGTTCTGTTTGTTTCTGCAAAAGCACAAATTAAAAATATAATAAAAGATAATGGTTGGTAGAAAACATTCCAGTTCATACCTGCTTGTTGCGCCGAAATTTCCCTTAAACTCAACGTTCCGGTCATCATTAACAAAGCAATCATCGAAAGTCCCATGGCAACTTCATAAGATACCATTTGCGAAGCAGCACGAACCGCACCCATCAAAGAGAACTTATTATTAGATGCCCAACCACCAATCATTATTCCGTAAACACCCACTGAAACAACTCCAAAAAAGTATAATAATCCTATGTTTAAATCAGTTGCCTGCAATAAAATATCTCTTCCAAACAAATGCAGCCTGTCTCCCCAAGGAATTACGGCACTAGTCATTAAAGCGGTACTCATTGCGATTGCAGGACCTACAAAAAACAAAAATCTGTTAGGAGTATTTGGTTCAAATTCTTCTTTAGAAAATAATTTCAAACCATCAGCAAGCGGTTGAAACAATCCGAAAGGACCTGCTCTGTTTGGTCCAACACGATCTTGAAGCCAAGCGGCAACTTTTCGTTCAGCCCATGTGGAATACATTGCCATCAACATTGTCAAAGCAAAAACTGCAATAATGATGACACTTTTTTCTATGATAAATACATTATCCATTATTACCCAAGTTTTTTTGATTAATAATGTCTTCTTCTGTCAATGGAATTTCGACCATGCTTATTTTCTTACGGTCTTCTTCTCTACCTAAAAGGATATTTTCTTCAGTAGCGATTTCCACTTTTTGTAATTTTCTGTTGTATTTATTTTGGTTGATAACCGAATCTTTTTCAAATGCTCTTGGTCCTTCAATAGTCCAATCTGCAATGTCTTTGTGGTCAAAACGACATCCATTACAAATAAATTCATCCACTTCATGGTACTCATCTTTTCTTCCGGTAACACGTTGGATTTCGTCACCAAACATCCAAACAGTAGTTTTCCCAGAACAGGTAGGGCAATCTCTATGCGCATTATAAGGCTTGCTGAACCAAACTCTAGATTTAAATCTAAATGTTTTATCAGTTAAAGCTCCTACTGGACAAACATCAATCATATTTCCAGAAAACTCATTATCAACCGCTTTCGAGATACAAGTTGATATATTAGAATGATCTCCTCTATCCATTACTCCGTGTACACGATCGTCAGTCAACTGATCTGCAACCATTACACAACGGTAACAAAGAATACAACGGTTCATGTGTAATTGAATATTTGGACCAATATTTTCTGGCTCAAAAGTTCTTTTTTCTTCGATAAAACGAGTTTCTGATTTCCCGTGCTCAAAGCTTAAATTTTGCAAATCACATTCTCCTGCCTGATCACAAACAGGACAATCTAATGGGTGATTAATCAATAAAAATTCCGTTACAGATTTTCTGGCTTCGGTTACTCTTGGTGAAGATTTGCTGTTCACTTCCATTCCGTCCATACAACCGGTTACACAAGATGCCATTAATTTAGGCATTGGTCTTGGGTCGGCTTCACTTCCTTTGGAAACTTCAACTAAACAACAACGGCATTTTCCACCGCTACCTTTTAGTTTAGAATAATAGCACATCGCTGGCGGAACTACTTCTCCACCTATCATACGTGCTGCCTGCAGGATTGTTGTTCCTGGTTCTACTTCTATGCTTTGACCGTCTATGGTTACTTTCATTTTCTGAAATTCTTGACTTTATACGATTACTTTAGAAACTAAATGCTTTACTTTTTCAAAAGGTTCAGCAACAAAATGATTTCTATGTTTTATTTTTTCCGGGAAACGAATATGGTATTCAAACTCTTCTCTAAAATGACGAATTGCTGCTGCCACTGGCCAAGCTGCTGCGTCACCTAAAGGACAAATGGTATTTCCTTCAATTTTACTTTGAATGCTCAAAAGCAAATCGATATCTTCTTCACGACCGTGACCATTTTCGATTCGGTGCAATACTTTTTCCATCCAGCCTGTTCCTTCACGACACGGAGAACATTGTCCACAACTTTCATGGTGATAAAAGCGAGAGAAATTCCAAGTATTACGAACGATACAAGACGTATCATTATAAACGATAAATCCACCTGATCCTAACATAGATCCTGTAGCAAATCCACCGTCACTTAATGATTCGTATGACATCAAACGATCTTCACCGTTTGCCGTTTTATAAATTAAATTCGCAGGTAAAACGGGAACAGAACTTCCTCCCGGTACAAATGCTTTTAAAGGTCGGTCAGAACTCATTCCACCTAAATATTCATCAGAATTCATGAATTCGTAAACACTTAAACCCAATTCAATTTCGTAAACACCTGGGTTTTTGATATGCCCAGATGCTGAAATTAATTTGGTTCCTGTAGAACGACCAATACCAATTTTAGCATATTCTGCACCTGAATTATTTACAATCCAAGGCACAGCGGCAATTGTTTCTACATTATTTACAACCGTTGGATTTGCCCAAAGTCCTGAAATAGCAGGAAAGGGTGGTTTGATACGAGGATTTCCTCTTTTACCTTCCAAGGATTCGATTAATGCAGTTTCTTCACCACAAATGTAAGCTCCGGCACCACAATGAACATAAAGTTCTAAATCGTATCCTGAACCTAATATATTTTTACCCAAAAATCCAGCAGCTTTTGCTTCATTAATGGCTCTTTCCAATATTTTATAAACCCACATGTATTCTCCACGAATGTAGATATAAGATAGGTTTGCACCCAATGCATAACTGGAAGTAATCATTCCCTCAATCAATAAATGAGGAATAAATTCCATCAAATAACGGTCTTTGAAAGTTCCCGGTTCAGATTCATCCGCATTACAAACTAAATGTCTTGGTTTTCCTGATTTTTTATCAATAAAACTCCATTTCATTCCTGCTGGGAAACCTGCTCCACCACGACCACGTAATCCTGAAGTTTTCACTTCTTCGACCACTTCGTCTGGCGTTAATGTTTTTAAGGCTTTTTCTACTGAAGCATAACCACCGTTTTGACGGTACACTTCGTAGGTTTTAATTCCTGGAATATTTATTTTATCTAATAATATTTTTTGTGACATATTATTTATCGTGTAATATTATTGTATCGTTTTTGCAATCTTCAATTAACTGGTCGATTTTTGCTGCTGTCAAATGCTCTTTGTAAAAATCGCCTAATTGCATCATCGGAGCGTAACCACAAGCACCTAAGCATTCAACTCCTCTAACTTCAAAAAGACCGTCTGGCGTAGGCTCCCCTACTTTTACACCTAATTTCTCACAGGTATAATCCATTAAATCCTCTACTCCATTCAAACAACAAGGAGAAGTTTGACAAAATTCAAACATGTATTTTCCAACTGGTCTTTGGTTGTACATCGTATAAAACGAAACTACTTCGTAAACTTCAATTGGTTTAATCAAAAGGATTTCGGCTACTTTATTCATTAATTCAATACTCAACCAATTCTCGTGAGCATCTTGAACTTCATGCAAAACAGGCAATAATGCCGATTTTCTTTTGTCTTCAGGATAATGACTGATTAATTCATTGATGCGGGTCATCAATGCTTCGGTCATATTTATTTCTTGTTTGTGATAAGTTCTTTCCATTTTTTTTAAATCTGAAATCTAAAATCGTTAATTAACAATCTGATATCTTTTAAGCGTCTAACTCTCCGGCAATAACATTTAAACTTGACAAAATAACAATTGCATCCGATAGTAATGAACCTTTAATCATTTCTGGATACGCTTGGTAGTAAATAAAACAAGGTCTGCGGAAATGCAATCTATAAGGAGTTCGACTTCCGTCAGTAACCAAATAAAAACCTAGCTCTCCGTTTCCACCTTCAACAGGATGGTATATTTCAGCAACTGGAACAGGAACTTCACCCATAACAATTTTGAAATGGTAAATCAATGATTCCATACTTGTGTATACATCTTCTTTTGGAGGAAGGTAATAATCCGGAACATCAGCATGAAAGTCATTCCCTTCCGGCATTTTTGCCAATGCTTGACGAATGATACTCAAACTCTCCCAAACTTCGGCATTACGAACACAAAAACGATCGTAAGTATCGCCTGATTTTCCAACAGGAATAATAAAATCAAAATCTTCGTAAGAAGAATAAGGTTGTGCTACACGAACATCATAATCAACACCTGCAGCACGTAAATTTGGACCTGTAAACCCATAAGCCATAGCTTGTTCAGCAGTTATTGCTCCAACATTTACAGTTCTGTCAATAAAAATTCTATTTCTTTCAAATAAGTTTTCAAATTCTTTCCAAGCTGCTGGAAATTCTTCTAAAAACACATCTAATTTTCTAAAAGCTTCTGGTGACCAATCTCTTTCGAAACCACCAATTCTTCCCATATTCGTTGTTAAACGCGCACCACAAATTTCTTCGTAGATTTCGTAAACTTTTTCTCTAAATTGGAACACGTATAAAAATCCGGTATACGCTCCGGTATCCACACCAAGGATTGAATTACAGATAATATGATCCGTGATTCTTGCCAACTCCATTACGATGACTCTCAAATACTGTGCTCTTTTAGGAACTTCAATATCCAATAATTTTTCTAATGTCATCCACCAACCCATATTATTTATTGGAGATGAACAGTAGTTCATTCTATCAGTAAGAGGCGTGATTTGGTAAAAAGGACGATTTTCGGCGATTTTTTCAAAAGCTCTGTGAATGTAACCAATGGTTGGTTCCGCTTCCAATATTCTTTCTCCATCCATCAACAAGATATTTTGAAAAATACCGTGTGTAGCTGGGTGAGTTGGCCCTAAATTTAGGATCGAAAGCTCGCTTCCATCTTCATTTAGTTGTTCTTTTATTCTTTTAGCATAGCGATGCTCTGGTGGTAATAATAGTTCTGACATTTATTTAATGTGAAAAATTATAATAGTGTGTGTTTTTAATAATTGTCTGTTGTTCTTCCAAAGAAACGGTCATCTTTATCAGTTCTTCCGCTGTCTTCCATTGGAAATTCCTTACGCATTGGAAAAGAAATCATTTCATCCATATTCAAAATACGTTTCAATTGTGGATGACCAATAAAGTTTATCCCATAAAAATCATACGTTTCTCTTTCCATCCAGTTAGAACTTAAGAAAATATTTGATATCGTTTTTATTTCTGGATTTTCACCGTTGATAAACGCTTTAATTTTAATCCTTTTGTTTTCGTACCAATTATGTAGATGATATACCACTGCAAATTGATGGTCAACATCATTGTCAGGATAGTGAATCCCGCACAAATCAGTTAAAAAATGAAAACGTAATGTTGGGTCATTTTTCAAAAAAAGAATGACCGCCGTAATTTTATCAGCAGCAACTTCAAATGAAAATATATCTTTTTCCTGATTGAATTCAAAAACAGCTGAATCAAATGTTTCAACTAATTTTTCTTGGATTTGTATCGTTTCTAGCGCCATTATTTATTTGATGTTATAAGAAGCTAATAATTCTTGGTATTCAGGAGAACTTCTTCTTCTTACTGATTCCGTTTTAACCAATTCTTGCAATTTCATAACACCGTCAACAATTTGTTCTGGTCTTGGCGGACAACCCGGAACATAAACATCAACCGGAATTACTTTATCAATCCCTTGCAAAACAGAATAAGTATCAAAAATTCCACCAGATGAAGCACAAGCTCCAACAGCGATAACCCAACGAGGTTCTGACATTTGTTCATAAACCTGACGTAAAATTGGCGCCATTTTTTTCGAAATCGTCCCCATTACCATTAGCATATCCGCTTGACGAGGAGAAAAACTCACTCGTTCCGAACCAAAACGTGCCAAATCATAATGCGAAGCCATCGTTGCCATAAATTCAATACCGCAACAAGATGTTGCAAAAGGCAAAGGCCACAATGAATTTGCACGAGCCAATCCCACAACATCGTTCAGTTTTGTAGCGAAGAAACCTTCACCAACAACACCTTCCGGAGGGGCAACCATATTTATATTTGAATCACTCATTTTGTATTTTTTTTGAATTATAAATTCTGAATCAATAGTAAACCTATTTTAAAATTCAAAATTCAGCATTTAAAATAAATCTTTACTCCCACTCTAACGCTTTCTTTTTGATGATGTAAAAGAAACCCACCAAAAGCAACATCATAAAAATCACCATTTTCACCATTCCTTCCATTCCCAATTCCTTGAAGTTGATTGCCCATGGATACAAGAAAATCACCTCAACATCAAACAAAACAAACAAGATGGCTACTAGAAAATATTTAACTGAAAAAGGAATTCTCGCATTTCCAACAGATTCAATACCACATTCAAAGTTTTTATCCTTTGCTTCAGACGAACGTTTAGGACCTAATTTACCTGAAACCAATATAGTACCAACAACAAAACCTACAGCCAAAATAAACTGCATGAGAATTGGAATATAATTTAATTGATCCGATTGCATATTGTGTGTTTTTTGATTAAGAGTAAGTCGCAAAGATAACTTTCAAATTATTAAATAACAATTAAAACTTAAAAATACATCCTAACTATATCGATGTAAATTTACAATTTTTATTAATTATAAATAAGAAAAGGCCATTTTCTTAAGATGTGTTTAACGTTTATTTTATTTAACAATCTTAAATACTACGCTTATTTTTTCGGATTTTATAGGTACAAAAAAAAACGTTCCGATATAAATCGAAACGTTTTTACCATTCGTAGGCAAAAAAAATTAATTTTTTATGCTTAGATAACTGCTACTTTCGCAGCAACTTTTCCTTTTCTTCCTTCTTCTTCTTCATAACTTACTCTGTCACCTTCGCGTAATTCTTCCGCGTTGATTCCTGATGCATGAACAAAAATGTCTTTTCCTGTTTCTTCGTCTGTAATGAATCCGTAACCTTTAGACTCATTGAAAAATTTAACTGTACCTGTACGCATTGTAATTGTAATAATAATTTATAATGAAGCAAATGTAATATTTAATATAATACGAAATGCTATCTTCTGTTTTTATTTTGTAAAAATATTGATATTCAACGTTTTCTAACAAATTATTCCGACCAACTACAACTAAGCTAATTTTATATGCAGCTCTTTTAACTGTGATTCATCAATTACAGATGGCGCATCGATCATAACATCCCTTCCGGAATTGTTTTTTGGGAAAGCGATAAAGTCCCGGATTGTTTCTTGCCCTCCAAGAATAGCAACCAATCTATCCAATCCAAAAGCTAAACCTCCATGAGGTGGCGCACCAAACTGAAATGCATCCATCAAGAATCCGAATTGCGCTTTCGCATCTTCCTCTGTAAATCCCAAATACTTAAACATTAATTGTTGTGTAGCTTTATCATGAATACGAATTGAGCCTCCGCCAATTTCATTTCCATTCAAAACCATATCATACGCATTGGCACGAACTTTCCCTGGGTCTGTTTCTAATAAGTGCATATCTTCCGGTTTTGGAGAAGTAAACGGATGGTGCATCGCATGGTAACGACCACTTTCTTCATCAAATTCCAATAATGGAAAATCAACCACCCAAAGCGGCGCAAATTCAGCTGGATTTCTTAATCCTAATCGAGTTGCTAATTCCATACGCAATGCACTTAATTGTGCACGAGTTTTATCAGCTGGACCAGAAAGTACAAAAATCATATCTCCGGGTTTTGCACCAGTGATTTTTGCCCATTGTGTTAAATCGTCTTGATCATAGAATTTATCTACGGATGATTTATAGGTTCCATCTTCATTACATTTTACATAGACCATTCCGGATGCACCTACTTGAGGACGCTTAACCCAGTCAATTAATCCATCAATTTCCTTGCGAGTATAATTTCCAACTCCAGGAACTGCAATACCAACCACAAATTCCGCAGCATTAAAAACCGGAAATTCTTTGTGTTGTGCTACTTCATTTAATTCTCCAAACTCCATTCCGAAACGGATATCCGGCTTGTCATTTCCGTAGGTTTTCATCGCATATTCATAGGTAATTTTTGGGAATTTCTGTACTTCTATACCTTTTATTTCTTTTAATAAATGTCTTGTCAATCCTTCGAAAACATTCAAAATATCTTCTTGTTCCACAAAAGCCATTTCGCAATCGATTTGTGTAAATTCCGGTTGTCTGTCAGCACGTAAATCTTCGTCACGGAAACATTTCACGATTTGAAAATATTTATCCATTCCACCTACCATCAACAATTGTTTGAACGTTTGCGGAGATTGCGGCAATGCATAAAACTGTCCTTCGTTCATTCTGGAAGGGACCACAAAATCTCTAGCCCCTTCGGGAGTAGATTTAATCAAATACGGCGTTTCTACTTCACAGAAATCCAAATCCGAAAGATATTTACGCACTTCCATGGCTACTTTATGACGAAACATCAAACTATTTTTCACCGGATTTCTTCGAATGTCAAGGTAACGGTATTTCATTCTGATGTCTTCGCCACCATCCGTTTCATCTTCAATTGTAAAAGGAGGCGTAAGTGAAGCGTTAAGAATAGTAAGTTGAGTAACTAAAATTTCTATTTCACCGGTAGCCATGTTTTTATTTTTGGCTTCACGCTCAATAACAGTTCCTTTTACCTGAATTACAAATTCACGACCAAGAGTTTTAGCCAGTTCAAAAACTGATTTTTCTGAACGACCTTCGTCGAAAATTAATTGCGTAATTCCATAACGGTCGCGTAAATCAACCCAGTTCATAAATCCTTTATCACGTGATTTTTGAACCCATCCCGCAAGTGTAACTTCTGTATTAATATGTGAGGCATTCAATTCGCCACAATTATGACTTCTATACATTATTCTAATTTTAGATTGTTTTGCCTTTTAGGCTCGGGTGCAAATTTAGGACTAATTATGAATAATGAATTGAGAAATATCATTTTTTAGTGCGAGATTATTATTGAAAATTTAATTTCCAATGTTAAGTTTTTATTCAATGTTACTAAATTGTTAACTTAAAGTTCTATTAATGTAAAATCTTTTATATATTTGTTAAGCTATTATGAATTTAAAATCTAAACGATATGAAAAAATATATAATTTTAACCGCATTACTCTTCTCAGGAATAGCATTTGCTCAAGAAAACAATCCAAAATTAGAAGCTGTAGGTGAGTTAGTAAAAACAACTTACTACTTTGAAAACGGAAAAGTACAACAAGAAGGTTTCTTTAAAAATGGAAAACTGGAAGGAACTTGGACTTCATACGATACAAATGGAAACAAAAAATCTATTGGTAATTATGAAAATGGTACTAAAACCGGAAAATGGCTTTTTTGGAATGACAGTAACTTAAGCGAAGTAGATTATTCTGATAACAGAATCGCTTCTGTTAAAACTTGGAAACAAGACGCTTTAGTAACTAGAGACTAAAAAAACATTTATTAAAACATAAAAGGCTTCCAATATTAGTATTTGGGAGCTTTTTTTATGCCCAATTCTTACTGCTTTAAAGAAACACTAGCAATTGAGAACTCCGAAGACCAACCATTCGCCTTTCCTAATAAAAACCTAAAATAAAAACAGCTAAAATAACATTTGCTTAATTTTGCGTCCTAACAACCCCTTTGGCCTAGCCAAAATAAAAGCAATATGGAAATGGGAAATGAATTAAAAATACAAATTTGGTCGGATGTAATGTGTCCTTTTTGCTACATTGGAAAAAGAAAATTAGAAGAAGCGTTATCCCAATTCGAGAATAAAGACTCTGTTGCTATAGAATGGAAAAGTTTTCAGCTAGACCCTAGCTTTTCAGCAACACCAAATGAGAGCATTATTGACCATCTGGCCGAGAAATACCAAAAAAATACAGACTGGGCTAAAACTATGGTACAAAATATGACGCAAAATGCAAAAGCATCAGGATTAGATTTTCATTTTGAAAAAGCAATTCTTGCAAATTCATTGCATGCACATCGTTTGTTGCATTTAGCAAAAAAGCATCATCTTTCCAACCAACTAGAGGAAGTACTATTCAAAGCATATTTAACTGACGGTAAAAATGTAAATGATTTAGTCACCCTGAAAGAATTAGGTCTGGAAGTGGGTCTGGAATTCGAAGCTATTGAAGAAGTTTTAAACTCTAATATGTATGCCGATGCCGTACAGCAGGACCAGGAAGAAGCTCATGCTATTGGCGTAACTGGCGTTCCGTTTTTTGTAATTGATAATAAATATGCTGTTTCAGGCGCACAACCTTCTGAGGTATTTCTGAAAACTTTAGAAAAAGCATGGGAAGAAGGTCAATTTCGTTCTAAAATCATCCTGCAAAACACAACTGACGGAACTAGTTGTGGAATTGACGGCTGTGAATAAAACAAGTCTCACTAAACGATTTAATTCTGTAAAATAGATTTCCCGTTTGAATATTCTGAGTGATGATGATTTGTAAATTGCAGGAATTAGCCCTGATAGAAGCGGCATCCTTTTTAGAAGACTATTTTTCCTAGCCTTCTAAAAAGATACAGCCGATAGCAGGAAATAGCTTCAAACAAAAATCCCGCTGATACGAATATCAACGGGATTTTTTAAACCAATCATTTAAACAAACTAAAATCTTTTATTAATGCTGATATCTACACTTCCTACTACTCTAGCATCTTGTTTTTTGACTTTTGGGTCATTCGTTCTATAGTAATAGTCATCTTGATCGCTTGAATTTTGGCCATTTCCATATTCATAATCGTTGTTTTGGCTGTATTCGTAGCTTCTACCACCTTTTACAGCTCCTATTGTATCAACAATTTGACCACGAAGGTTGTAGACAATCTGTAAACCCCCTACTTGTTCTAATGCATAACGATTGTACGTCATGTAAACAGACCCAATTCGTTTTACTCTGTCGTTAGCATCATAGTTAATAAACACATTTCCCACTTGTCTAACTCGACCCCTGTTATCGTGTTCTACCTTTACACCATAATTCCCGTTTCGAATATTGGCTGGCGCACCATACGTTTTGTTTACACCATTTTTTCTGTTTGATTTGTAATACACATCTCGACCAGTTGTAGGGCGAGTATTAAAATCCAATTGTCCGTCAGGGAACACGAAGAACTCAATTCCTCTTTCTGTAAAAACAATTGGGTCGGCATTTCTAAAATCTACTGGAGATCTTCTTTCGACAGAAAAATCGATTTTTTCTGCTGCGTTTGCTACACTACCTCCAAATACGAAGATACTAGCTACTAAAAAGGTAATTTTTTTCATGATATATCTATTTTGAATTTTGCCTACTCTTGAGCTTTTCGGCTTTCGCTTTTTTACTTATTTGATTAAGTATATTCAAGTAGCATGCCAAAGATTTGAATCATGGCTTTATGGTTTTAAAGCATTAATCCACTTTTAGAATTTAAAAAACTGGAATACAGCTATTTATTTATTTTAAAAACCAACAATAAATACTATTTCATGAAAAAATATTAAGTATTTTTTAATACAAATCCCATCTCATTGCCTATTTTTTGTTGTTCTTTTGGATAAAAAAACACTTCAAAAAAGAAAACGAACCTAATTTTTAGCTCCATTTTTTATAAAAAATATTTATCAACATTGCTTTAAAATTAACTTTTGTTACTTAGACGCAATCATCGATATTGAGTAATTTTGTATCATGTACGCTTTAGTCGATTGTAACAATTTTTATGCTTCCTGCGAACGTGTTTTTCAACCGAAATTCAACGGAAAACCGGTTGCGATATTATCAAATAACGATGGCTGCGTGATTTCCAGAAGCAATGAGGCCAAATCCGCGGGAGTTGCTATGGGCGTGCCAGCATTCCAGATTAAAGAATTGGCAAAAGAAAAAAATATACAGATCTTTTCGTCAAATTATGCATTGTACGGCGATTTAAGCAATCGCGTAATGGCAATTTTAGCTCAGTTTACACCTAATGTAGAAATTTATAGTATCGACGAAGCTTTCCTAAATTTTGATGGTTTGACTATTTCTGACTATCATGATTATGGAATCCAAATGAAAACCCGCGTACAAAAATGGGTTGGAATTCCCGTTTGTATTGGTTTTGCTCCCACAAAAGCATTGTCAAAAGTAGCCAATAAAATCGCTAAGAAATTCCAAGACAGAACACAAGGCGTTTATGTCATTGATACCGATGAAAAACGCATCAAAGCCCTAAAATGGACTAAGATTGAAGATGTTTGGGGCATTGGCTATCGGATGAATAAAAAGATGAAAGCCAAAAACATTGTAACTGCTTTAGATTTTATTGCACCACAACATGAAGCTTGGATCAAAAAAGAAATGGGTGTGATTGGTTTACGTTTAAAATACGAACTCGAAGGAAAATCAGTTTTAGATTTAGAACCTATTGCTGACCAAAAGAAAAGCATAGCAACCACCCGAAGTTTTCCAAAACAAATTGCTGATTTTGATTTGCTGCGCGAACGTGTAGCGACTTTTGCAGCAGTTTGCGCAGAGAAATTGCGAAAACAAAACTCCTGCTGCCATACTATTATCGTGATGTTAGTGGTTGATAAACATACGGTTAAAACCTCAAAATACTATTTTAACATGGCGATTACATTGCCTTATGCATCAAATTCTACCTTGACGATTTCGAATGCAGCCATAGATATCTTGAAAAAACTGCACAAAGGAAATGAAACTACAAAATTCAAGAAAGCAGGTGTAATCGTTACTGCGCTTATTGATGAAGACAAAAAACAACTACAATTATTTGACGAAGAGAATCCAAAACATTTAGCGCTAATGAAAGTGATGGATCGTCTCAACAATAAAATTGGAGATAAAAAAATAAAATTAGCCACACAAAACTTAGGCTTAACATGGAATATGAATCAAAATCATTTGTCGTCTAAATACACCACTAATTTCAATGAGATACTCGAAATCAAATGTCAATAAATAAAGATCAAAAACTAACATTTTTCAATCCCAATTTTGATAGTAAAATCAAAATTCCATTCATGAAAGGTGGCGTTTCGGCAGGATTCCCGTCACCGGCAGCTGATTTTATGGAAAACAACATTGACTTAAATAAAGAGTTAAGCGAAAATCCCCTGGCTACTTTTTACATCAAAGTCAAAGGCAACTCGATGATTAATGCCGGAATAAACGACAAAGATGTCTTGGTCGTTGACAGAAGCATAGAACCAAGAAATAATGCTATTGCAATTTGTTTCATAGACGGAGAATTTACCGTAAAACGGATACAAGTAGCACAAGACTGTTTGTACTTGATGCCTGAAAATCCCAATTACCAACCCATAAAAGTAACAGAGGAAAACCAATTAATCATCTGGGGAATGGTTACTTATGTGATAAAAAAAGTATAAAACCACAAAAAGTAACCACAAAAGTAATTACATTTGTTAGATGATAAAAGTCCGCCAAACACAAATTATAAAAATAGGCAATTCTAACGGGATTAGAATTCCTAAAGACTTCCTTAATGCATTAGGAACCAAAGAGGTTGTCTTAGAACTATCAGACAACACTTTAATTATTAAGCCCATAAAAACTACCACACCACCACGAAGCGAATGGGAAAGCATCCTAGCTAAAATGAAAATAGAACCCGAAGACGATTTCAACGATTTTGATACCACCCTCACAGATGGCATAGATGATTTATAAAAAGTGGGATATTGTATTGGTCGATTTGAACCCAACTAAAGGAAGTGAAATATCAAAAATAAGACCGTGTTTAGTAGTTTCTCCGAACAGTGTCAATACATACATGAACACTATTGTTGTAGTCCCGTTTACCTCAAAACCCAAAGGATATCCGTTTAGAATACTGACAAATCACAAAAACATTGAAGGCGAATTGTGTTTTGATCATATTAAAAGTATTGACAAAAGCCGTGTTGTGAAAACTGACGGCAGCATTGCAAAAACGTTGCGAACAGCTATAAATAATTTGTTGTTTGAGTTTTTCAACGAGTAAAATATCTCAACATTCACCTCCTTTACGGAAAACCTCAAAGTGAATGATTTTTAATGGGTTACATTTGGATATTATTAATCTAAATCTTTAAAACAATGAAAAAAATGTTATTGTTCCTGATATTTATCACAAATATTTCATTTTCTCAAAACAAAAACTTCACAATTGAAGACAAATTAATTTTTTGGAAATTAGTTTATGAAGATTCAACAAATATCTCCGAATTAAAAAACAATCCACGTTTAGAATTTATTACAGACTCAACAGGATACATTAAAAAGACAAATTTCAATGATAAAAAGGTTAGACAATTGATTGCAGAATTTAAAGTTCAATCTAAAAAAGGAAAATACCGAGTTTCTGTTTGTAACATTAAATTCTTTACAGAACCAATTGGAATTAATTCAGGAATGTTTAGTACTCAAACAATTTCAGAATATACAATTGAAGAATCTTTAATCAAAAAGAATGGTACAATAAGAGAATCATATCTTGGGTACAATTTGACCGAAGCTCTTAACCCTCATTTTACAGAATTATTTACCATTAAGAAAAGAATTAAATCGGATTGGTAAAAAGAATAAATCTGATGAGATTTCACTGTAATCAAATATTAAAATAAAGCCTAGTCCTACAATTATCTTTCCCCTTAATGTAAAGTCACAATGGAAATATTCAAATGGTTATTTGGTAAGGATAACAAAGATGTCAAAAAAATTGAAAGGAAAGAAAGTAATGATTTCAAAATTACAGAAGCTGAAAATGAAGCACTATGTCCATATTGTAAAAATTCATTAATCAAATTTCCATCTAGAAAGACAAAATGCCCACATTGTAACAACTATATTTTTGTACGGAAATTAAATGATTATAGACTTAAAACTCTTGTTACCCAAGAGCAAGTAAAAGAACTTGAAATAGAACAAAGAAAGAATTATTCAAAGAATAGTAGACTAAGAAAACTAAAGGAATTCGGAGTTACAGAGGATGAATTTATCAAAAGAAAAGATGAACTTTATTTAAAGTCTGGAATAGAAATCAATGAGGACAATGCCTTTTGGTCTATTTTTAATGAATTATTGATTAAAAATGTGGCTGATTTTAATCAACTGAGAATAGATTATTATTCAATGGCAATTTTTCTTCACGAAGAGGGGAAAGATAATTTTAAATTATTACAACTAAGCGCAAAAGCTACATTAGACAGTTTTCAATTAAGTAATTTAGAATTTAAAGTTCAAATTGTTGGGTGTTCAGATTCGTGCGAGACTTGTAAAAAATTGAATGGAAAAATTATGTCGATGGAAGAAGCATATTTACTCCCTGTACCTTGCAGAAAATGCACTCATAGAATTGGATTTTGTAGATGTTTATATTGCGCGGTGTCCAGTCGAGATAGTGAAGGAATGTTAATACTTAAAAAATAAAACATCGTCCACAATTATTTTTCTAGAATTGCCTCAGAATTGCATTCGATAGCAACAAACAACATATCCCTAAATCCCTTGTGACGCAAAACCAAAAAAACCGCTTCTTTCGAAGCGGTTTTTGTACCCGGAGCCGGAGTCGAACCGGCACGGTTTCCCACAGGTGTTTGAGACCAGCGCGTCTACCAATTCCGCCATCCGGGCTTAGCAGACATGAAATAACGACAGTTATTTCAACGCAATAAAAGATGTGATTGTGTTTAAATCAACCATCAATTCCTTTAACACGGTGCAAATGTAAAAAATAATATTAAATGTTCAACAAAAAATACTTAATTTTTTCCTTTCAGAGTTGAATAAATTTTATAAATTTGCACCTCGTTAAAAACACAACACACAACTAACTACACCCGAGGCAAATACGCACACAAGGCTTTAATCAATAGACAAAGCTAAACTGTATGGAGCGCAGCGGAATAAAAACAACAAATTAAATGTCACACCTAGAACCAGAAGCTAAAATTTTTGCTTGTTCACAAAGTGTATATCTTGCTGAGAAAATAGCAGAGCAATACGGAATCCCTTTAGGGAAAATCACCATGTCAAAATACAGCGACGGTGAATTTCAGCCTTCTTATGAAGAATCTATCAGAGGATTACGTGTTTTTATCGTTTGTTCGACTTTTCCAACGGCAGATAATCTGATGGAATTATTATTGATGATTGATGCTGCAAAGCGTGCTTCGGCAAGACACATCACCGCAGTAATTCCTTATTTTGGTTGGGCAAGACAAGACAGAAAAGATAAGCCAAGAGTTCCGATAGGAGCTAAATTAGTGGCTAAATTATTAGAAAGTGCTGGTGCAACAAGAGTAATGACTATGGATTTGCACGCCGATCAAATTCAAGGATTCTTTGAAAAGCCAGTTGATCACCTTTTTGCATCGACAATATTTTTGCCATATGTAAAGAGTTTAGGATTAGACAATTTAACAATTGCTTCTCCGGACATGGGTGGTTCTAAAAGAGCTTACGCTTATTCTAAATTTTTAGAATCTGACGTAGTTATATGTTACAAACAAAGAAAAGAGGCCAACATTATTGACACCATGGAATTGATTGGTGAAGTAAAAGGTAAAAATGTAATCTTAGTAGATGACATGATTGATACCGGAGGCACTTTGGCGAAAGCCGCTGATTTAATGATGGAAAAAGGAGCATTGAGCGTAAGAGCGATTTGTACCCACGCAATTTTATCTGGTGATGCTTACGAAAAAATAGAGAATTCTAAATTATTAGAATTAATCGTTACCGATTCTATTCCGTTGAAGAAAGAATCAAACAAAATAAGAGTGTTGAGTTGTGCGCCACTTTTTGCTGAAGTTATGCACATGGTACATCATAACAATTCCATTAGTGGAAAGTTCATAATGTAACCCCAAACAAGTAATATTATTTAATAACTATATTTTTTTTACAATGAAATCGATTACAATTAAAGGATCAGAAAGAGAAAGCGTGGGTAAAGTTGCGACTAAAGCCCTACGTAATGCTGGATTGGTTCCTTGCGTATTATACGGAGGAAATCAGGCAGTTCATTTCTCAGCAGAAGTTATGGCTTTCAAAAACTTGGTTTACACTCCAAACGCTCACACAGTTGAGATCGATCTTGGAAAAGGAAAATCATTTAACGCTATTTTACAAGATATCCAGGTTCACCCGGTATCTGACAAGATTTTACACATTGACTTCTTTCAATTATTTGATGACAAAGAAATCACTATGGAAGTTCCTGTAAAAGTAGTTGGAACATCTAAAGGAGTTCTTGCTGGTGGTGTTTTACGTTTGAACACTCGTAAACTTAAAGTAAAAGCTTTACCAAAAAATCTTCCAGATTTTATTGAAGCTGACATTACTCCACTTGAAATGGGAAACAAATTGTACGTTACTAAATTAGTGAACGACAACTACAAATTGATTCATCCTGACAACACTGTTGTTGCTCAAGTAAGAATCTCTCGTGCAGCTATGAAAGCAGCTCAAGAAGCAGCAAAAGCAGCGAAAGCTCCTGCAAAAGGAAAGAAAAAATAATATTTTTTCAATCATTCAAGAAAGCATCAGTTGTAAAACTGGTGCTTTTTTTTGCGCATTACTTTTTGTCATTGCAAGGAATGAGAAATCTCATTATCCTGTTTTAAATTATTAGGAGCACCACTACTCCTTTTCATAACAACTTTGCTCCTGCTGTCCGTTATATCCACGCAAAAAAGCGTGGGATGTCACTTCCATCAGGGCTATTCAGAACTATTTTACCCTCAATAACGATTTTCTAAAAATCTAATAATCAAATACTCTAATTAGTTTACTTTTGCAGTATGATAAAATGGATTTCAAATTTATTCTCGTCAACAAAAACAGAAGACAATACAGATTACATTAAACCAGAGGTTCACGAACACCAAAAAAACAATATAGAAAGCGTGAGTAATAAATTTTTAATAGTCGGACTCGGCAACATTGGTGCTGAATATGTAAACACAAGACACAACATCGGTTTCAAAGTTGTGGATTTCCTAGCTCGCAAAGAAGCCGTCTCTTTCGAAACAGTAAAACTGGGCGCACTGGCCCAATACAAATTCAAAGGAAGAACTTTTCTGCTTTTGAAACCCAACACTTATATGAATTTGAGCGGGAAAGCCGTTCAATATTGGATGGAAAAAGAGAAAATTCCATTAGAAAATATTTTGATTATTACTGATGATTTGAATTTACCTTTTGGAACAATCCGAATCCGACAAAAAGGAAGTGACGGAGGACACAACGGACTTAAAAACATCAATCTTGTCCTAAATACTCAGAACTACCCAAGATTCCGGTTTGGGATCAGTGATGAATTCAAAAAAGGGAAACAAGTTGATTATGTCCTGGGAGAATGGGATGATGCTGAAAAAACCGCACTTCCGGAACGACTGGAATTGGCTTCAGAGATTATAAAATCTTTTGGAACAGCCGGATTGGAAAACACCATGACCGCATTCAACGGGAAATAAAAGATTCATAATGTAAATGAAAAAGAAAAATTATCTAATTTTATCCAATCACATTACTTTTTAAATTTCAAGAAAGCACTATCTAAAACCATAATTAGATTCAAAACAACTCATTACAAAAGCAGATTCATTTACGTCCAAAAAACTGATATTATGAAAAAAATTACTTTTCTATTATTACTCTCATTATTTTCAATCAACTGCACTTTTGCGCAGGCGACTACTACTAATGAGATCCTGCTTTTTGGTAAAAATAAAATCACAAAACAAGGTTCCGTAATTCGCTGCGCATCTACGGAATATGAAGAATACTTGAAATCCAAAAATCCAAACGTACTATCGACATCTGAATTTGAACAATGGATAACACCAAAGATCATACTTGAAAAAAACAAAAAAAAGAATACCTCAAAAGGACTCAAAACAAATGCAGTCATCACGATACCTGTTGTGATTCATGTAATTCATAGTGGTGACATTTTAGGCGTTGATGAAAACATATTTGATGAACAAGTAATTTCGCAAATCCAAGTCCTTAACGATGATTTCAGAAGGAAATCAGGCACTCCTGGTTTTAATACCAATCCCGTTGGAGCTGATGTAGAAATTGAATTTGCACTTGCAAAGCAAGATCCATCTGGCGTATTATCAAATGGGATAAATCGTGTAAACTTAGGACAAGAAAGCTGGTCAACTACTGATATAAATGACGTTTTAAAGCCCCAAACACAATGGAATCCTGAAAAATATCTAAATATTTGGGTGGTGAATTTTAGTAGAACCGATTTATTAGGATATGCACAATTCCCAAGTGGCTCAGGACTTTCTGGATTAAATCAAAACGAAGGATCAGCAAATACTGATGGCGTAGTAATTGGCTATAAATTTTTTGGTTCTTCAGATTATTTTCCTAACGGAACGTATTCTTCCAATTATGACAAAGGGAGAACAACTTCACACGAGGTAGGACATTGGCTAGGATTGCGTCACATTTGGGGAGACGGTGGATGTGATGTAGACGATTTTTGTACAGACACTCCAAATGCAGGACAAGAAAACGCAGGATGCCCAACAGGAGTAGACTCTTGTCCAACTTCGCCAGGAATGGATATGGTTGAGAACTACATGGACTATACTTATGATGCTTGTATGAACATTTTTACTGCAGATCAAAAAACACGCATGATTACCGTTATGAACAACTCCATCAGAAGAGTCTCATTACAAACTTCAGACGCTCTTACTCCCGGAGTAATTTTTGAAAGTGATGCCTCCACTATGATTGTTAACTTAAACATTAATCCATGCAGCAATACGTTCTCGCCAATAATAAAAATTGTAAACAAAGGGAATGCAACATTGACTAAAGCATCTTTTACTTATGGAATAGACAACAACAATTTACAAACATTCAATTGGACCGGTAATCTTACGAACAACGAATCACAAAATATCACACTAAACAGTTTGACTACAAGTGGCGGTAATCATAATTTTAGCACTAACATAAACAGCGTGAATGGAATAACAGATCAAAACAATGCCAATAACACTGAAACCTTAAATTTTGATATTGTAAAGAATTACGCAAACAATACCGTGAACTTCACATTACAAATAGATCGCTACGGAACTGAAACCACATGGAAACTAACAAATTCAGCCGGATTGACATTGTATGAAGGAGGTCCATATACCAACACTGCTAAAGACATCGCACTTCCAGCACCATTCAAAACAAGTTTTAATATTGCTAGTAACGACTGCTATACTTTTACAATAATTGACAAGGAGGAAGACGGAATCTGTTGTGATTACGGAAATGGATCTTATACAATAACGACCCCTACAGGAGAAATAATTGCAACTGGAGGGGAATTTGGAGCGAGTGAATCAAAAAGCTTTAGAATTGGATCATTATCAATCGCTAATGTAGAAAACTTAAATTCGGTTTATCTTTATCCGAATCCCACCTCAAATATATTAAACGTAGCTGTTGAAAATAAGTTAGAAACTCCGGAAGCCTATACTATTATCAATACTTTAGGTCAAATTATAAAATCTAAAAAAATCGAATCAACTGAGGATCTTCAAATAAACGTCTCCAATTTATCTCAAGGTATTTATTTTTTAAAATTATCAAAAAGTCAATCCGAAACCAAAACAATTCGATTTATTAAAAAATAAAAATTATTTTATAACTAAAAAAGGATCGAACTTTTCGATCCTTTTTTAGTTATATCAAATAGATACCTTAAATTTGCGCTTTTATAAAACACTTGCTTTGAAGATTTTTCATTCTATAAACGATTTCACTTCCACAAAAAAAACAATCCTAACGTTAGGAACCTTTGATGGAGTTCACATTGGTCACAAAAAAATTCTGAATAAACTAACCCAAAACACGGAGAACGAGAAATACGAAAGTCTGGTACTTACGTTTTTTCCTCATCCAAGGATGGTTTTACAGGAACATTCTGATATAAAATTACTCAACACTATAACTGAGAAAATTGATTTGTTGGAAAAAATTGGCATAGAAAATCTTGTGATTCATCCTTTTGACGAAACTTTTTCGAGATTGACTGCCGAAGAATTTGTAAGTACTATTCTCGTTGATCGATTTCATATCCAAAAGATAATTATTGGTCACGATCACCGCTTTGGAAGAAATCGAACTGCAGATATTGATGATCTTATCGCTTTTGGAAAGCAGTATGATTTTGAAGTAGAACAAATATCAGTTCAGGAAATTAATGAAATATCAGTAAGCTCAACAAAAATCAGAAATGCATTATTAGAAGGAAACATGGCATTGGCCAATGAATATTTAGGATACGAATACGTTCTGACCGGAATCATCATCAAAGGAAAACAATTGGGAAGAACCATCGGTTTTCCAACGGCTAATTTAAAAATCGAAGAAAATTACAAACTGATTCCACAAAATGGAGTTTATATTGTAAAAAGCATAATTAATGAACAAACCGTTTTTGGAATGATGAACATTGGATTTAATCCTACTGTTGACGGACAAAAACAATCCATTGAGATTCATTATTTTGATTTTAATGCTGATTTATACAATCAAAAAATCAGCGTTTCAATACTACATAGAATTCGTTCCGAACAAAAATTTGAATCGGTTGAGTTACTGAAAGAACAACTTGAAAAAGACAAAAAAACTACACTCAACTACTTGAATAAATTTTAATTTTTTAATAAAACATTACTATTTTTTCTGTAAATTTGAAGGTAATATTCTGTTTATCATTTAGATATACTTTCTAACTTTTAAAAATAGTCGTATGAAACTTCCAAAAGAAATAGTAAACGGATTCATTATTTTCATCGGCATTGGCCTTTATTTCTTATTAATGGAACTTTTAGGCCTTGCCGATATGTATTTCCTGCGTCTGTTCAATGTCCTATTTGTATTTTACGGAACTAATAAAACGTTAAGAAGTAATTTCGCCGAAGGTAAAATTATACTGGTTTCTAATGCAGTCTCTGCTCTGTTTACATCGCTTTCAGGAGTGTTTTTGAGCATTGCTGGGTTAATTATTTATAGCTATATAAAAGGAGGTGACATTTATATTGAATCGTTATCAAAAACATTCTTATTTGGCGGCAATCCATCCGTAATGACGTATTCCATTTCTCTGTTATTTGAAGGAATCGTATCTGCCGTAATCGTAACCTTCATGCTTATGTTATACTGGGACACTCGCTATTCTTCGGACAAGCATGGCGCTGAATCTTAAATTTTTATCCTTACTTAATTCCAATACCACTTCCCAAACGAGCATCTCCTATTGTTTTTACGGCGTTTATTTTTTTATGTTTTATAAATTATATATTCCTTCTGTTTAATAAATACCTTCGGATAAAGTAATTGAATAACACTTTATAAAATTCTGAAACGCCCGCATACAACAGCCTACCTTTAACCAAAAAATATTTTACAAAAGGCTTTTCAATAGTATTACATTGGTTCTTTAGAACAATTTAACTACTTTTGACCCATCAAAAAATCGTATCAATGAGTATTACAAAACACAATTGGACCAAAGACGAAATTATCGCAATATATAATAAACCTATGATGGATTTGCTTTACGAAGCAGCGTCTATTCATAGAGAGCATCACGATCCTAACGTGGTTCAGGTTTCTACTTTACTTTCTATAAAAACAGGTGGATGTCCAGAGGATTGTGGCTATTGTCCACAAGCCGCAAGATATCATACTGAAATTGAAGGGAATGATTTAATGTCAGTTAGCCAAGTGAAAGCGCAAGCTTTGCGAGCAAAATCAAGCGGATCATCCCGTGTATGCATGGGAGCGGCTTGGAGAAATGTAAAAGATGGCCCTGAGTTTGACCAAGTTCTTGAAATGGTTCGCACCATAAACAAACTGGATATGGAAGTGTGTTGTACCCTTGGGATGATCACTGAAAATCAAGCACATCGTTTAGCAGAAGCAGGTTTATATGCCTACAACCACAATTTAGATACCTCTGAAGAATATTACAAAGAAGTAATTTCAACCCGCGGATTTGAAGACCGTTTGCAAACAATAGAAAATGTTCGTAAAACAAACGTTACTGTTTGTAGCGGTGGAATAATCGGGATGGGAGAAAGCATTGAAGACCGAGCAGGAATGCTTGTAGCACTTTCTACGTTAAACCCACAGCCAGAATCAGTCCCGATAAATGCCTTGGTTGCCGTTGAAGGAACTCCGATGGAAGAAGAAAAACCAGTTGAAATATGGGAAATGATACGAATGGTGGCAACAACCAGAATCATCATGCCGGAAACCCAAGTACGTCTTTCTGCAGGAAGAATGAACATGAGCCGTGAAGGTCAAGCCATGTGCTTCTTTGCCGGTGCCAATTCAATTTTTGCGGGAGATAAGTTATTGACTACTCCAAATCCTGATGTAAATGAAGACATGAAAATGTTTGAGATGTTAGGTTTAAATCCACAAAAACCATTCACAAAAGTTTCTCAACCACAAACTGTTGAAGCGGAAGATTCTCAATTTGCTCCATTAGGTGAAAAACCAAAATGGTCAAGACCAGGACACACTATCGAGAGAAATCTTGAAGCATCCGGTAAAGAAAAATAAACTTTATTTTGAATAAATATACAAAACCATCTTGGCTCACAAGATGGTTTTTTTATGCTTCTTTCTCTAATACATTATTTTGTTGGTAACAGATTGGCCATTCTGCAAAAGTATTTTCACCAACAAGACTTGATGCCCAATAAGCAAATTCAACACTGATAAATACGTAGCGTTTATTTCTTTTTTTTGATATATTTTTCTTCCTGACAAATTGTATATTGCAACCTCATCAATGGATTCCTTGGTTGAATTAATTTGCAACATCATGTTTTTACTTGATACAAACACGAATTCTTTATTATTAGTAAACTCCAGCGAAGTCAAGGTTTTATCTATATAACGCAATATAAAACGATCATCAAATGTTCCTACAGTAGTATTAAAAGCATAACTCCCATTTGTTATATCAACAATACTATTATTAAATTTATCCTCAATAAAAACATTTTGATTTGCTAGAAGACCATCCACATGATCAATTTTAATCTTAAAATCCCCTGCTATCTTAACTTTGAAGCCTAATTTTATTTCGTCGGTTTCACTAAATGGCAATGATCTTCCTTGAATTACTAAATTCTTATGTTGATTAATACTATAAAAATCTAAATACTCATTCCCATCAAAACTCTCTCCATCAAAGGAACTATCAAAATCATTAGTCGCTCCGGATGCATATCCTATTAAAACCTGTTTGAAAGCACCTTCCTCATTAGTCAAATTCAACCACATACGATGTTTCTCAATCTCATTTAATTTTAATTTTTTAGGTGAACTTGATTTAAAAAAATTCGAATTTTGCCCAACCACGCGCATACTGTTGTTAAAAATGGCTGATCCTCCACCATTAATACTGGTCACAAAAAAGGATTGACCAGCCGCTATTTTACCATCAGGAATTGTATTATTAACACCCAAATTTGTAGCTTTTGTTCCTGCTCCACCTAATAAATTATAGGACGCATAATCATTTGATGCATATGCATTATTTGTAATTGGCGTATTATGTGTCCAAAAATATAGTGTCCCATCAATGATTTTTTCATTTAATTTCAAAAAGAGGTTCGTATCTATAGCCGATGGATAGGGATTTCCTATGAGATTTGAAGTATCTGTTATACTTATAGGAACTGAGACAATCCCATTATTAGGAATGCCTGAAAAAACCCCTTCATAAATAGCTGGAACTGTTGTTGAAAAACTTTGAGGACCTCTTATGATATATCCTTTACCGGACTCCATTACGTTCATTGGTGATTCATTGCTCCATGAATCAGAAGCTGCATTAAAGGAAAAAAACTTATCCGAAAGGGTATCAGGAGAGACATCAATCAATCTTTGGCCAGAAACGGGAGAAGACCAATAGGTATAATCAAATTTGACTATTGGAGTTGTTTCGCGTTTATAGACAACTAGCCCTGTATTTGTTATTTGATCCTCAGATTGAAAAAGTGAGGCATTATTTTCCAAAATTAATGTTCCCAAACCCGAATAATCAAAAACTAAACCCAACGTATTTCCATTTGGAACACCAACACTAATTCCTGAACTGATAGCACATGAACAAGCATTCACAGAATTTAAAACAGGATAATTTCCATTGAAAACTATTCTTTTTTCTGAAGAAGGCAAACCATTATTCCAGACTAAACCATCCCAAACAGTAGTATCCAAACACAAAAGTAACCGAGCAGCCCGGTGTTTTGTCACACCCGAAACAGAATTGAAATTGCCTGCTATCATGACTTTATTATCCGGAGTAAAACACATGCTATACAGCGGACTATTTAAATTAGCCGAGAAAGTACCATCAAAAGCACCAGCGGGCAAAAGTCGAATCATCCGTTTTACAGAAGTTCCGCTGTAAGTACCAGAGAAAGTTCCACCTACCAAAATCCGTTTATCCGGCTGAATTAAAATAGCTCTGACATCTCCGTTACTAAAGCCAGTTCCAGCAGCAAAACCCGTATCTAAACTTCCATCAGAATTCAATCTTAGCATTCGTTTTGCTGCAGATCCATTATAATTTAAAAAGGACCCTCCAATTAATAACTTCCCATCTGATTGTATGGTTATACAATACACATTTTTATCAAAACCTGAACCTGTAAAAAAGCCATTATCCACACTACCATCCACATTTAATCGTACGATACGATTTTGGACAATTCCATTAAAAGTCAAAAAACGACCGCCTAAAACTATTTTTCCATCGGGCTGAACAATGACGGACTCGACGATTTCATCAGCCCCCAAACCACTATTAAAGCTCGAATCAAGAGTTCCGTCCGAAAACAAACGTGCTATCCTATTTACCGACACTCCGTTACACTTTGTAAAATTGCCTCCAACGATGATTTTCCCATCTGCTTGTAAGGCTATTCCATAAATTTGACTGTTAAAACCCAAACCTGTATTAAAAGAAACATCAATGGAACCATCTGATAAAATTCTGGTAATTCTATTCACTAAAACCCCATTATAATTCAAAAAATTACCTGCTATTATAATTTTATTGTCAGGCTGGACAATCGCATTTTTGATTAATCCATCAGCGCCAGAACCAGAAACATTAAAGGACGGATCAATTGAACCGTTATTTAATAAACGTGCTATTTTTGGAGCGCTGAACCCATTAAATTTAGAAAAATTACCAACCACAATAGTTTTAGTATCGGATAAAGAAATGACCTTATAAACGGAATTGTCAAAACCAACACCAGCAGTTAAATACCCAATATCTAAAGCCCCAAAAGCATCAACTTTCGCTAACCTGCCTTGATTTTGGGAATCAAAAATAGAAAAAGAACCTCCAACATACCAGGAACCACTTAATTCTGGTGCTATAGTGAGAATAGTTCCCGAAGATGGCCCTGAGCTACTATCAAATGTTAGATTTATAACACCATTGGGTTCTAACAGTACCAATCGGTTTACGGCTATTCCATCATAGGTCCCGGTAAACGAACCACCTAAAATAATTGAACCAATAGTACTGATTTTGATAACTGAAACACCTCCATTACTAAAACCTAATCCAGCAATGAAACTGACATCAATAGAACCGTCATCATTTAAACGAAGTATTCTGTTATTTGGAAGATTATCGTATTTTGTGAAATCACCTCCAATCAAGATTCTTCCATCCGTTTGAACGGCCAGAGTTTTAATATCATCATCAAAACCAGTTCCGGTAACAAAAGTTACATCATTACTACCGTCCCCATTTAATCTAATTATTTTATTTGAAAGGATTCCATTGAACAAAGTAAATGATCCACCAAGAATTATTTTACCATTAGATTGAATTTGTATGGCATAAATAATACCATTGGCACCAGTTCCGGTTACAAAGGTGGTGTCCAAATTTCCATTGGCTAAAATTCGTGCAATTCGAGTTACATTATTTCCGTTATAATTAATAAAACTACCGCCTATAATAATACTCCCATCAGATTGCAGCGCAAGACTATAGATTACTCCAGAACTAGAAGCAATACTGGTATTAAAAGTCATATCAAGAGATCCATCAGTATTTAACCGAAGTAGTCTGTTAGTAGTTTGACTATTAAAGAGTGTAAATGAACCGCCAAGGAGTATTTTCCCATCTGGCTGAATCAAAGAACAATATACTTTTCCATTAATTCCAGTGCCTAAATTAAAACTAGAATCTTTAGTACCGTCCGGAAGCAATCTACATAAGTAAGGAGTAGCAGCACCATTAAAATTTAAGAAATCGCCTCCTACAATTAATTTTCCATCAGATTGAATCGAAACAGTTCTGACGGTATTATCAAAACCATCTCCTAATAACCCATCATCATAGGTGTTAAAAGTGGCATCAACTCTCCCTTCTTGACAAGAAGCTGGATTAAAAATGGAAAGACTAAACACAACAACGAAGCAAAGAAGTTTTGATTTCAAATTTACAATGGATTTAAGATTTTGCTAACTACACTAATACGCACTAATACAAGTGTTTACTAATTTCACATAAAAATATAGACAATCCTAATTCTACGCAATACCCACATTTAGTGATATTTAGCCTAAACCGCCAAATTATTTATATTTCTCATTTTTAACTCCATTTTAAAAAAAAATCCCATTCTGTTTTCATCAGAATGGGATTTAATAAAAAATTAAAAATACTATTTAGTGCTAATAACTAACTTTTTTAGCTACTACCTGGCCATTAGTTAAGACAACTTTTACGATTACAATTTGATTCTTTAATGTAATATTTGAAGTGCGGAATTCATTTACATCCTCAAGTGTTTCTTCAAATACTTTTTTACCCAATAAATCAAATACTATCACCCGTTTCATCGTTTCAAATTCAGATTTAATTTTTAATTCGTTCTTCTCTTTAAAGACTACAATTGTTTTTTCTTGGCTTTCAAAATCACCCGTTCCAAGTGTTTTATCATTGTAACGCAACACAAAACGCTCATTAAAAACTCCTTTCTCAGTTGTAAAATTATATGGTGATTCTTTTAAATTATGTATAATACCTAGCATTTTATCTTCAAGAAATACGTTTTGAGTTGTCAAGAATCCATCTGTTTGAAAAATAGTAATAGTGAATGCTCCTGCAATAGTTGTTTTATAACCCAACGGTACCTGATCACTTTGTAGAAATGGCAGAGCCCTCCCTTGAATTACAAAGTTTTTATCCTCAAATACACTATAAAAATCAACAAATGTATTCCCATCAAAACTTATTCCGTCAAATGTTCTCTCATACTCATTTGTTGCTCCCGTTACGTAGCCTATTAGTGTTTGTTTAAATGCACCTTCTTTATTTGAAAAATTCAACCACAACCTGTTTTTATCAAAACTTGCATTCTTTTTTGATTTTGAGTTAGACCTAAAAAATTGTGAATTTACGTTTCCTATCAATCGCATCGTATTAGTAAAATTAACCGTTCCAGGTACAATACTAGTTGCAAAAAAACCTTGACCAGAAGCAATTTCCCCTGAAGGAATTGTAGGTATAGGATTAACATCACTAGCTGCAGCGGTCCCAACTCCTCCCAATAAATTATAGGAAGCATAATCATCTGAATCATAAATATAGTTAGAACCACTTGGAGCTATATCCGTATTATGGGTCCAAAAATATAGCGTTCCGTCTAATACGTCTTCATTCACCTGTAAAAACAAGTCTGCATCCAGCGCAGATGGATAAGGATTCCCAAGAAGATAGGAAGCTTCACCTGTTGCCGTTATAGCAACTGGAATAGTTCCATTGTGTGGCACGCCAATAAAATTAGCACGATAGGTCCCTATTGGATTTGGCGCATAATGATTTTGTGGTCCACGAATAATGTACCCAACACCTCTTTCCATTACTTTTGATGAATTTTCCTGTTTCCAGTTGTTGTTAACAGCATCAAAAGACATGTACTTATCCCATAAAGTATTTGGAGATGTATTGTATAAAGTTTGTGAAGAAACAGGTGAAGACCAATAGGTATAATCGAATTTATCTACAGCTGTCACTGTTTCCCTTTGATAGGTTATATTTCCCGAGTTTATAGTAGGGTCTTCATTAATTTGAACTAAGCTTGCGTTGTTTTCGAAGGTTAATGTACCACCAGAAACTTTTAATTCATTAGTCAAGGTCAAGGTCTTATCAGACCTAACAATTACATTTCCTAAAGTCACCTCACATGAACATGCAACTAAATCTGTAGTCTGGCTATAATTTGCATTAAAAATAAGCTTTTTATCACTATTCGGCAATCCATTTGACCAAGCACCATTCCAAACAGTTTCTTGTAAAGAATCAATTTTTACTACTACTGGATTAGAAGCAGAACAACCATCAATTGATACCGAAAAAGTATATGTGCCCGGTGCCAGTCCTGAAACAGTGGCTGAAATCCCTGTACCTGTAATTGTTGCTGTAGAAGTACCACTTTGCATTAAAGTCCAAGTCCCTGCTGACGGCAAATTATTTAAAATCACACTGGCGATAGGAACGTTGCACGTTACCGGCGTAATTGTTCCTCTTGTTGGCGCAGCTATATTTGCTGTACCAATGTTTATTGGAGAACTTAACGAACAACCTATTGCATCTGCATAATTCAAAATATATGTAGCCGAATCTAAACCGGTTCTATTTAAAGTGGTTGCACCATCTGTCCAAGATAAATCTAATATATTTACATCAACTACATTAGCCCCTGATTGATACAAATCAATTGTTTTTGAATAAATTAAATTATCAGATGAGTCAAACAACTCCAATAGCATATTTTGCCCTCTTTGTGAACAACAATCAGTGCGATTGTAGATTCTTATATTATCTAAATTTTTTCCTGATCGCAAGTCTATTTGCACCCACTCATTAATGTTGGATGATGCACTATGCCAAAAAGTATTTCCTGTTATGACACCATTATTTATGTTTGAGGGTATGTAATTAGGCCCGGAGCTATTCTGCCATACAGATGATCCTGTTGCAACAGACCCTAATGACGAAAGAGCAACATTAGTGCCTGTAAAAACTTCGAGAGCTTGAATTTCTGCCACTTGTTGATAAGCATCAACATTATATTTCTGGGTTAATTTAATGTAACGTATATTTGTTAATCCTCCTGAAAGTGTAGGGAAAATAGAACCATTATTTGCCGTAGAACAGGTTTCGTCAACTTTGTTTGGAGTGATTGTTGGAGTACTATTTACTGTAATTGTTGTAACCGCTGAATTCACAAATGCACAACTTCCACTTTGAACTACTGCTCTAAATTGTGTTGTTGCATTAAGTACTCCTGATGTATAGGTTGCTGAAGTATTTACTATATCTGTCCAAGTTGAAAATGGACTTACAGATGATTGCCATTTTGTTATTGTTCCTGTGTACCCTTCCAAAGTCATCATTCCACTAGTGCTTCCTGAACATATTGTCATTCCTCCTGTAACTGTGCCTCCAACTGGTGTTGAATTTAAGTTTATTTGAATTACAGCCGATGTACTCGAACATCCCCCTGAAGTTACAACTCTTCTGAACCAAGTATTTTGTGCTAAAGTGCCAGAAACATAATTAGTCTCATTATTAATTCCTGCTGCAGCTGCAAAACCTGAAGTTGCACTACTAGTACTACTTTGCCACTGGTAACTATAAGTACCCGACCCACCTGAAGGTATACTACCTGTAATAGATACAACACTTCCATTACAAATAGGTTGGACATATGAAGCTACCACATACAAACGCTTTGGCGTACCACTACATGGATCTGTAAAAACGCCATTCGTAGCGGGAATAGCACGGTTGTTATTTCCTAACAAATAACTCTCTGTTACAGATTGACTTGTTAAAGCGTTACAATTACCCAATACAAAATCAGGGGCTGCTCCATTAGGAGTTCCATAACTAGCAAAATTCACTGTAGAAAAATAGGTTCCTACAGGAGCATTAAACACAGCATTTGCATTTTCTGTAGCTGTAACACTTACTTGTCCTGAGGTACCGTTTGTGTAATTTAAGTTATTTTCACTTATACCAAGACTTACAGTAAAACTAGAAGTACTTGTTGCTGTCCCACCAGGAGTAGTTACTGTTATAGCTCCAGTAGTGGCTGTCGCAGGTAATTGAGCGGTTATTTGTGTGTTACTATTTACTGTATATGAGCTCGCAGGGATACCATTAAAGTTTACGGCAGTTGCTCCAGTAAAATTTGTACCAGTAATGACTACTGAAGATCCAGATGCAGCACATGCTGTGTTTGGTGTAAAGTTTGAAATAGATGGTATTGAAAAACCCGTCAAAGTAATATTATCAACTATCAAAAATGTATTAATATTAGGATTATTGTTGGATTTGTAAATATAAATCCAAACAACTGATCGGTTATTAGTAGCAGCAGGCAATACAGCACTATTAATTCCTCCTCCAGTCGTTGGAACATAGGCAGGTGCAACAGTAGATATTGTTGCACCATTATCTATACTGTAACGAATATCGAAACTATTTATATTGGTATTATTTGTACTATTACAGTACGAAAAAGTCATGTTAGTGAATCCCGTAGTATTAACTGCTATTCGATAATAATCATTAATATTCCATCCATTAGCCGCTAGTGATGATGACATCCCAGTTCCACAACTATTATAATTTGCATATTGAAGGTTCTCTAAACCAAACTGAGCAATTATTGGTGTACCAACTGTATTATTTATATTTGGGGTAGTTGCTGTTTCAAAATTAAATTGAAAAAGAGTTGTTTGTCCACTAGACACAATGGATAACAACATAAAAAAAATAAAAAGAAGAAATTTTTTATGTAGTAAAAGTAATTTTTTATTCATGTGGTATTATTTTTATATGTCTTGATGCTAAATTCAACAACTTCTCTTTGATTTTATCAAAAAAAATTAAAGAAATGAGCTAACATGGCAATATCGTTCCGTATTTTAAATAAAGCCCAATTTAATCGACCAAATACAAAATAATCTGTCAAAATACACTTTTACAACCAAGTGAAATCTTTTGGAATTCATCTTGAAAACAAACTATTTCTTAGCCTGAACTTCCTCTACGACAACCTCTTTTGCTGAAAACTTAATTTCCTTTTTTATCATAAGAAACAACAAAAAATAAATTCATGTTTACCACTTGGATCACAATGGATTTAAAGCCTTATTTTTGAAATTGAATTCCGTATCTATTTTACAAATTGAAGCACAAAGAATCATTTTAAAATCAAAAAAATGAACCCAGTTTACTCCATAAAAGAAGCCATACATAAAATAGAACATTTTTGCGCCTATCAGGAGCGCTGTCACGAAGAAGTAGTTCAGAAATTAAGGAGCATGAAAATGGATCCTGATGAAATCGACACTATTTTAGTTCATCTGATCAAGGAAAATTTTCTAAATGAAAGTCGTTTTGCCTGTAGTTTCGCTAGAGGAAAGCACCGAATTAAATTTTGGGGAAAAATCAGAATTGTCAACGAATTGAAATTTCGAAAAATTACACAATACAATATAAATCTGGCACTCAAAGAAATCTCAACCGAGGAATATCTATCCACTTTTCACACGCTGGCAAAAAGAAACTGGGAATCCGTGCGAGAAACCAATTTGATAAAAAAACGTAAAAAATGCTGCGATTATTTATTGCGCAAGGGATTTGAGAGCAATTTGGTTTATGAAAAAATTAAAGAGCTGGAGAATTTGAACACAGATTACAAGGATTTAACGGATTAGCACCCATTTTAAACTTTTTAATTCTTACAAACTTAAAAGAATACTCACCGCATTCCCCCCAAAACCTACCGCATTAATCAGTACTTTTTTAATAGATTTTGTTTGTATTTGTACTTCCGCAAAGGGTACTCCGATAAATCTATTGTGTTGCATCATCATAATAGCAAGTTCCATACTCAAAATCCCTGATGCTCCAAAAGTGTGACCAATCTTCCATTTATTGGTAGTCAATAAAGGCAGGCTTTCGCCAAAGATTTTTTCTATCGCTTTATATTCTGTCAAATCACCTTTTATGGTTCCCGGTGCATGCATCACAATGACATCTACTTCGGACAAATCAGTATTTTGCAACGCCATTTTCATGGATTTCTGAAAACAACTCGCTTCTGCAGAAATAGAAATATTATGTTCCAATATCTCCGTAGCATAACCAATTCCTTCGATGTAAGCCAAGGCATTCGCTTTTTTCCCTATTTCGAGACAACACACAGCAGCGCCTTCGCCAAGAATCATGGTATTTTGCTTTTTGTCTAAGTCAAGAGCGCGATTGGGATAATCCTCGTTACTATTCGAATAAATTTTCAAAGCGCGCATTTGGGCAATCGTAAAATCAGTTAATGGAGCTTCACTTCCACCAACCATAAATTTATCAGCCATTCCAGCACTTAACCAAGCCACACCATTTAAAACTGCATGCAAAGCTGTCGAGCAAGTTATAGAGTGCGAAATTTCAGGGCCGGAACTTTGCAAATCATGACTCACCCACGAGGAAATATTCCCCAAAGTTGTCGTAGGAGAAGCCAGTGTATGTGCTTTCCCCGTTTCTAAATAGTCGCGATAGTGTTTTTCGAATAAATCAGTGGCACCGCGAGACGAACCAATGTTGATCCCGAAAACATCGTTTTGTGTCCAACCCGCATTTTGCATAGCTTGACGCGAAGCTGCCATAGCATACAAAACTGACTTATCTAAAGACTTATACTTAATATCTGACACTCGTAAGTCAGCAACTACATCTTCAGAGTCTGTATCCAACTTAGCAACAAAAGTTTTCTTATCGTCTAAAATATGTTCAGTAAAACAATGATTGTGATTGAGATAATTTTCCCAAATTATTTTTGAGTCAGCACCCAACGGTGAAATGGAAGCTATAGCGGTTATGGAGATTATTGTTGACAAGATATTTATTTTTATTACAAGGAGATTAACAAACAAAATCGTTGTTGATCTTCGTTTTTCTCTGAATTTCTGTGAAAAAAATTATGCGAATTTAAACTATTTCTAACGCCTTTTCAACCACCTGATATACTTTTTGCAATTGCTCATCAGTTATGATGTAAGGGGGCAAAATGTATACTATATTCCCAACAGGACGCAGAATCACTCCATTTTCTATAAAAAAATCATAGAGTTTATTGCGCAAAGTTCCATAGTAACTGGCTGAACTTTCGGTTTTTATTTCTAAAGCAAAAATGACTCCCAACACACGAGTTGTAACTACTTTTGGATGATTTTTTATATGTTCTTGAAATTCCAAATGATTTTGATTGACACGGACTATATTTGTTTGCATTTCATTGGTTTGCAACAACTCCAAACTAGCCAAAGCCGCAGCACAACCTGTTGGATTAGCTGTAAAGGTGTGTCCATGAAACAATGCTTTATTAATATCGTCATCATAAAAAGCATCGAATAAATCCTGAGTAAAAGTCGTAATCGCCATAGGAATAGTTCCTCCCGTCAACGCTTTGGACAGACACATCATATCTGGTTTTTCCACCAAATAATCCGTCGCAAAAGTTTTTCCCGTTTTTCCAAAGCCGGTCATCACTTCGTCAGCAATCGTGAGCACCTTATTTTCTTGACAAATTCGGATCAATTTATCTAACGATTCCGGCTCATACATTACCATTCCCGCAGCTCCCTGAACCAAAGGCTCATAAATGAAACCGGCGCAATTGTTGTTTTCTATAACTGATTGTAACGCATCATAACTTTCCTGCTCCTGTCCTTTAACCGGAACTGGAATCCGAACCACGTCAATAAACATTCCCTGAAAAGCTTCTATAAAAAACGAGATTCCACTTGCTGCCATAGCACCAAAAGTGTCGCCGTGAAAAGCATTTTCAAAAGCAATTATCGTAGTTCTCTTTTCTCCTTTATTGAAAAAATACTGCAAGGCAACTTTAATCGCTACTTCAACAGCCGTAGACCCATTATCAGAAAAAAATATCTTTTGTTGGTTTTTAGGTAAAATTTCCATCAACTTCTCGGCTACCAAAATAGCAGGTTCGTGTGTAAAACCCCCAAACAATACATGTTCTAATGTGGTAAGTTGTTTGTAAATTGCATCAGCAATAAATGTATTTGAATGCCCATAAGGATTCACCCACCAAGAAGCGATTGCATCAATATATTCCTTATTATTTTCGTCCCAAAGCAAAGCGCCTTTGCCCTTTTTGATGGCAATTGGCAACGCTGCGGTTTTGTGTTGGGTATACGGATGCCAAAGATATTGGCGGTCTCTATCAGTTAATTTCATTCTGCAAAGATAAAATAAGCAAGATACAAGAAGCGAGAAAAACGCAAAAAACAAGTGTTGATTCTTTCTTCTTGATTTTCAATTTTTAAAGACTCAATAGATTTTCTCTAAATCGGTCTGCGTATTCTTTGATTACATTTTTATCAAAATACGGCTCTTGTTCTATTCTTCCAAAGCATTTTATACCAGTTTTACTCAGAATTATTTCTTCAGTCGCTTTGTTTTCATCGCCAGAAAAAACTATTCCCGCGACTGCGATTTTTCTGTTTTGCAAGGCTTCAATGGTCAGCAAAGTATGATTGATGCTTCCTAAATAATGTCTGGAAACCACGATAATTTTATAATCAGGCTGAATCAAATCAACAACACAATCCTTTGAATTTAGCGGAACAAAAACACCTCCCGCACCTTCAATGACCAAATGATTCTCTGTTTTGGGTTCAGTCATTTTCTGTAAATCAATAGTAGTTCCGTCTCGTTCAGCAGCGAGATGTGGACTTGCCGGCGTAATCAAAGCATAACTATTCGGATGAATTACCGTCTTTTTATTAGATAAAAAACATTTGATTTTATGACTGTCCGAATTATCTAAATCGCCGGCTTGGATTGGTTTCCAATAATCAGCTTCTAGTGCTTCGGTGATTATGGCAGATACAATGGTTTTGCCGACATCGGTTCCTATTCCGGTTACAAATATTTTCATAGTACTTAGATTTGAACACAAAAGTAAAAAACCCATCGGTAAGATGGGTCATTTATTATTCTTCTTTTAGTTCGTCTAAAACTTTTCTAATTTCTTTTGCATACTTTCCGTAGAAAAAATGAACCCACCATTCTGCCATTAATCCCATAAACAAAATAAGAACGGAAATTATCACGAATATAGCAATCATTAAAGTATTACTTAAATCTGATATTTTCATTCCAGGTGTTGTGGAAGCCACATAAAAAGTAAATCCTACTAAAAAAAGAACTACAAACGGTGTAAGAGCAAACGTAAATGTTTTATACAATTCCATGTTTAATCTCACATCAAAATACGTTTCATACAAACTATCTTTTGTTCTTAAAGTGATATTATTAAGTCTTTTATAAAACAAATACAACTTCACCAAATAGTAGACGCAAACTGCAAAAAACATACTATACAATAAGTAAAAAGGAGCCAACCATTTTTCAGGAAAATGATATATGATAGGTGCAAACCCACAAAGAATAACAGTTAGCGATTGATAAATGAGTTCTTTTTTAAGATTTTTTTTAATCTTATCCAAGGGCGTATTTGCCGTTTGAATTTTTTCTAAATTATTAGGGAGAACAACATTCTCATTGTTATCATTATCCCATGCTGATTGTATATCGTTAAAATCCATATCCCTGATTTTTAATTATTTCTCTTAATTTTTCTTTTGCTCTATTTAATTTCACTCTGGCATTCCCTTCTGAAATACCTAAATTGTCTCCTATTTCCTTATGCGAAAAACCCTCTAGTTGATAAAAAATGATAGCCTTGTCTATTTTTTCTAATTTCTGAACTGCTTTGTAAAAATGTTCAATTTGGCTTTCCTTAATTTCTGAATCATCAGTTTCTTCTTTAATATTTTCAGATGCTATTTCATATTTATCGACTTTCCTTTTTTCTTTCTTTAGAAAAACGATAGCTGTATTAATGGCCACCCGATACATCCAAGTCGAAAACTGGCTTTCGTTTCTAAACGAATCATACGATTTCCAAAGTTGACAGACAATCTCCTGAAACAAATCCTGTTGATCATCATGATTATCCATATACATTTTAGAAACTTTATATAAAATCCCTTTGTGTTTTTCAATCCGGTTTAAAAATTCTGGTTCTTTCTCTTTCAAAATGGTATTAGTTCAGAATAGGTTTAACGATATACCCTTTTTTTCTCAATAAATTGATCACTCCTTGTTCATCTAATAAATGAGCGGCTCCTACTGCAAAAAAAGTGCTTTTATCTTTCATCATATCTGGCATTTTTACAGCCCAGTTTTCATTTCTGACATCTAACAACCATTTTCTGGCATTTTCATTCATCACTTTTGGAGCCGTAATATCTTTATATAATTCCGGAAGGTTTTCTTGAATGTAATTTTGAACCATCTTTTTTGTAGTATCGTCATTGGATTCCTGTAACATTGTAATCATCTCCACATCAGAATAACCTTTGCTTAAGAAATCCATTTGTGATTGAAGTGTTTCAAATCCAGTAACACTTTTATCAGATTCTTTAGCCATTGCAATAAATTCCATTTCATAGCTTTTAATATCAGCGCACCCAAAAGATTTCATCGTAATTAAACTCATTACTGTCATTAAACTAAACTTGTCAACTTGTTTGACTGTCATTCCAGTTCGCTTTTGTAATAAAGCATCAAGGTCATTCAATTGTTCTGGGCTCAATGTTTTACTTAATGGATCTTTTCCATAGGCCAGTTGTTGGGCAGCGCTCAATTCCTTTGGGTCTGATAAATTAACCTCTAAAACTAAATTATCAGAAGCAGTAAAAGCTTTCTTGGCTTTATCAGATAGAAAATAATCATTCCCACAAATCATGTGAATCGTGCCATATAAATACGAAGATTTCGACAATCCATTTCCTGAAATTTCCCATAAAAGAGATTTATCATTTGAATTTACTGATGTAGCTTTTTTTGCTTGTGCAAAAACTCCGCTGGAAATTAACAATACTGCTACTACTGCAATTGATTTAAATAATTTTTTCATAATAATTTGATTTTTGATTGATTTAGATGATTGAAACTCGTTAGAATTATTTACTATATTTTGTTCTTAAAACAGAAAATACACCTGCCAAAAAGAAGCAAGACATCATCAATAGCATATCCAAATTTGGTTTGTCATAAACATATTGGTTTACTATAGCGTAGCCAAGTCCAATTGAACTGATAAAGATCATAACAGGTCCGAAATCATTTCTCTCGCTAAATTTTTTTGTGGTTTCTGTTTTCATAATGGTTTTATTTATTTGATTACCATTCGTAAGTAATTAAATAAGCAAAACGTTACAAAAAAAATTAATTTATTTAAAGAAGTGAGTAAATACAATGCATGACAGCCGAAATTTCCTCTTGCGAATTATAACTGTGCAAACAAAAACGCAGTCTTTCCTGGCCTTCTGGGACAGTTGGAGACAGTATCGCTTTAACATCAAATCCTTTTTCTTGCAATTGATTGGCTATGGATTTAACCTTTTCATTTCCAGGAATAATAGCAGATTGTATGGCTGATTTGCTTCGGACAAAAAGAGACTTTAAACTCAACAGATTTTTCTGCTGATTAAAAAAAACAATATTTTCTCTTAATTTTAAAATTGAAGCAGAATCTTTTTTTAAATGCTGGTAAGCAATCAAAATCGTAGCAACGGAATGTGGCGAAAGCCCTGTGGTATAAATAAAACTTCGGGCAAAATTCACCAAATAATCCTTCAATTCAACCGAACCTAAAATCGCGGCTCCATGACAACCCAAGCCTTTCCCGAAAGTCATAATTCGGGCAAAAACGTGATCTTGCAACCCCAGCATTTGAACGAATCCTTCTCCTGAAGAACCAAAAACTCCCAAAGCATGCGCTTCATCAACAACAAGATAACAATTGTGTTTACTTGAAACCGAAACCAATTCTTCTAGATTTGGACAATCACCATCCATCGAAAAAACAGATTCAGTGACAATATAAATAATGGTGTTTGGATTCCTTAAAATCAACTTTTCTAAATCTTCAGGATCATTGTGGTTGAATTTATAGGCTTTGGCATTCGACAGTTGAACTCCGTCCCGAATGGAAGCATGACACAATTCGTCGTATAAAATCAAATCGCCTTTTTGTGGAACTGCACTAAAAAAACCAACATTAGCATCGTAACCCGAATTAAAAATCAATGCCGCTTCTGATTGATGGAACTTAGCGATAAAGTCTTCTGTTTCTTGATACAATTTATGATTTCCAGATAATAATCGGGAACCGGTTGCCCCGTTTTTTTTATAATTTCTGTCTAAAATAAATTGGTGCGTTTCGTCAAAAATATTTTCTGACTGAGACAATCCCAAATAATCATTCGAAGAAAAATCAATTAAATTATTACGAAAAGATAATTTCCGAAGCGCATTGTTTTGCATGCGGATTTCAAGTTTGGCAGTGAGATTTTTTGGGAACGTCATAAAAACAAAGTTAGGAAAAAAATGGGTTAAATAATGGCCCACGGATTAAACAGATTAGACAGATTTACATTAAAATTAAAAATAATTATTGTTTTTAGTTGTTTTATTATTGTTTATCAATAATTTTTATATATTTACAAGAAAAAAGTATGAGAAAAATTATTATTTTAAATTGGGTTTTAAAAATATTTATAGGATTATTGATCTTAGCTATTCCAATAGACGAATGTTTACGGTACAACATGTCTAGCGAAGTCATAACTTTAATGTACAAGAATTCAATTTTTGGAATTTTTAGTCCTTATGTAATGTTAGTGCGTATTGCTATTTTAATACTCGCACTTTTTAACATACAAAAAGGGTTACAAGGATTTATTAAAGAAGGTTTTTTTAATTTCAAAAGCTCAGAACGATTTAACAGAAGTGGCTATCTTTTATTATTATTAAGTGTTTCTGGAATTATAATTAGACTGCTTGGTGTGAATCAATCGCCAGAAGATCAAATACTATCTGATATAATTATGTATTTATTATTATTAGCAATTGGCTTTGGGCTATTAGCTTTTTCTGATGTTATTAAAAAAGGAAATATCATCGAGACGGAAAACAATTTAACAATCTAAATAATATGAGAAAATTAAATTTATTGAAAGCAATTATTGATTTTGTTTGGATTTTGGCTTTAATCACTATTCCGTTTTTATTATTATTTATAGGATATTTAACAAGTTCAAATGAGCCGTTTGATATTCCAATAAAGATGAATGGGGTCGAAATTACTGTTTTAGACCTCAATGCTAAAATTGTTTTATTTTTTACAACATTATCATATATCGTAGTTATGTATGGTTTATATCTTTTTAAAAAATTACTCCAGTTATTTAAGTTAAAAATAATTTTTGATGACCAAATAATTTTTCATTTTAAAAGAATTGGAAACTTATTGATAATTTCTGGATTTTTGTCTGGTCTTCCTGCTTTCTTTTATAAAGTAGCACAAGGTGAAATAAAAATAGAGATTAGAGCAAATCCTTTCCTATATCTTATTTCTCTTGGATTGTTTTTTATGGTTTTGAGTGAAGTTTTTAAAATTGCTAAAACGATGAAAGAAGAAAACGAATTAACGATTTAAATATGGCTATTATAATCAACTTAGACATAATGCTCGCCAAGCGAAAGATGCGTTCCAATGAATTAGCGGAACGAATGGGAATTACCACTGCAAACCTTTCTATATTAAAAACAGGAAAAGCAAAAGCGATTCGGTTTTCAACTTTAGAATTGATCTGCGAAATACTAGAATGCCAACCCGGAGATATTATGGAGTTTACAAAAGACGAATGATTTCTTGTTCTCTGTATTTTAGCCCAGATGAAAACGGCATCCTTTTGTAAAACTTAAAGCCTTTGGCTGGAAATTTTACTAAAGATATAGTGGACAGCTGGAAATAGCTCCAAAAAAAAAGCCTCACAAATTGCGAGGCTTTCATTTATATATCGGAAATCATCTTAGTCAACTAAAACAATAACTTTATTGTCTTTCATTTCAATTGTTCCTGAATTGATAGCAAGTGTATAATTTTGAGCATCCAGCTTCGTGAATTTACTTGCTACTTCTTTTGCAAAAGTAAAGTTTGATGCTGTAATTTTTATTACACCTTTTTCTAAAATAGAAACAATTGGCGCGTGGTTATTCAAAATCTGAAAGCTTCCATCAACTCCTGGCAGTGTTACCGAAGTTACTTCTGCTGAAAACAATTTTGCTTCTGGTGAAACTATTTCTAATAACATATTTCTTTTTAGTTTAAAGTTTAAAGTTTAAAAGTTTAAAGTTACGAGTGAACCTTAAACTTTAAACTTTTAAACTTATTTTAAGCTTCCGCTAACATTTTTTCTCCAGCTTCGATTGCTTCTTCAATAGTACCTTTAAGGTTAAACGCTGATTCTGGCAAGTGATCTAATTCACCGTCAATAATCATGTTAAATCCTTTGATCGTATCTTTGATATCAACTAAAACTCCTTTTAACCCTGTAAATTGTTCAGCTACGTGGAAAGGTTGAGATAAGAAACGTTGCACACGACGTGCTCTTGAAACAGATAATTTATCTTCTTCAGATAATTCTTCCATACCAAGGATTGCGATAATGTCTTGTAATTGTTTGTATTTCTGTAAAATTTCTTTCACTCTTTGTGCACAGTCATAATGCTCATCACCTAAGATTTGAGGAGTAAGAATTCTTGAAGTTGAATCCAATGGATCCACTGCAGGATAAATACCTAACTCAGCAATTTTACGAGACAATACAGTAGTAGCATCAAGGTGAGCAAATGTAGTCGCCGGAGCTGGATCAGTTAAATCATCCGCAGGTACATAAACTGCTTGTACAGATGTAATAGAACCTTTATTTGTTGAAGTAATACGCTCTTGCATAGCACCCATTTCAGTAGCCAATGTTGGTTGGTAACCCACCGCAGATGGCATACGACCTAAAAGTGCCGAAACCTCAGAACCTGCTTGTGTAAAACGGAAGATGTTATCCACGAAGAACAATACATCTTTCCCTTGATCAGTTCCTGCTCCATCACGGAAATATTCAGCGATAGACAATCCAGAAAGTGCTACACGAGCACGAGCTCCCGGAGGCTCATTCATTTGACCGAAAACGAAAGTAGCTTTAGACTCTCTCATTCCTGGCATATCTACTTTAGATAAATCCCATCCTCCATTTTCCATAGAGTGCATGAATTCATCCCCGTATTTTATAATTCCTGACTCTAACATCTCACGAAGTAAGTCATTCCCTTCACGTGTTCTTTCTCCTACTCCTGCGAATACTGAAAGTCCACCGTGACCTTTTGCGATATTATTAATCAACTCTTGAATTAATACAGTTTTACCAACACCTGCACCACCGAACAATCCAATTTTACCCCCTTTTGAGTAAGGCTCAATTAAATCAATTACTTTGATACCTGTGAATAAAACTTCAGATGAAGTTGAAAGGTCTTCGAATTTTGGCGCTTGTCTGTGAATAGACATACCGTTTTCACCTGTTTTTGGCAAGTTTCCTAAACCATCAATGGCATCTCCAATTACGTTGAATAAACGACCGTAAACATCAGCACCGATTGGCATTTGAATAGGATTCCCTGTTCCAACTACTTCATAACCTCTACTCAAACCATCTGTTGAGTCCATCGAAATGGTACGTACTGTGTTTTCACCAATGTGAGATTGTACTTCTAGCACTAATAAAGTACCATCTTTTTTTGTGATTTCTAATGAATCATAAATTTTTGGAAGTTCAACATCCTTACCGTTGAAAACTACATCAACTACTGGTCCAATGATCTGGGCAACTTTTCCTATTACTTTCGACATTACTTATGTATTTATTAAATAGCTATTTAGGTTTATGAAATAATACCAATCGAAACGTATCGATTAAATGCTTTTTTCAGTGTGCAAAGATAATTTTTTAAAATATAAAATCAATTATTTTTTATAAAAAATGGATATTTTTACTTCCTATCGAAGAAAAGGCTTTAAAACAATCCAGTAACAACAATATCCTCAAAAAAATAACCATCTGCATAAGCAGATGGTTATTCGTTATTATTTACTTTTAAATCTTATAAAGTTGCTGGATACAGTATTCGATACAAGCTTACATCTTTATTTTTGAAATTAGCTCCAAACTTTGCATTAATAGCACCAGTAAACAAATTAGCTATGATAGCATACCCTCTTGGACTTGGATGCACTCCATCTAAAGAGAACATTCCACCAGTTACAAACGCAGAAGTAACTTTGTAGTTATTGTAGATTATACCTCCATTTGCTAACTGATCAGTTACCCCTTTCAATTCAACAAATGCCAAACCTTTTGCATCCGCAACAGATTTTATAGTAGCATTGTAAGCATCTGTAGCAACTTTCACTTCAGCCACTTCAGCTTTAGTCAATACATGTACATCTTGCATTGGATATGTTACACCAAAAACATTCAATGGCGCAGGAACTCCTGCAGGTGCAGATGCAATAACAGTTTGAGCAGTAAGCACTACAAGATCTTCTTTTGTAGCTTGTCTTGCTTGACCAAAAACTTGACCATAAAAAGCTGCCGTTGGAGCTCCTAATGTAGGGGTAAACGCAGCAGTTAATTGCGCAGAAAGATTAGGCAAACTCTCATCAAGAATTAATAATGGGTTTGCAGCAGTAGTAGACAATAATTCTATTCTCGATCCCGCACCAAATGCCGTTAAAGCTTGCTTCAAAGGACCGTATAACTGCGCATTCAAACCTTGTATAGTAGCTGTCCCTACAGCAACATTTCCACGACCTAAAACTGATGCAGTCAATGGATTAAATGGAACAGTTGTAAAATATGGCAAAGCAGTTACATAAGGTAAATTCGCTACAACACCTTTAGCACCTTTGGCTGTCATTGCATCAACGATGCTGTTATAAGCACCAGCAAACACCGCAGGATCTGTAATATCATTACTTGCATAAGTCGCAGCATTCATATTACCCGTTTGGTTTCTACCCGAACCTCCTGAAGTAGCATAACCTAATACATCATTTCCACCTATCCATAAAGAGAAAAAAGTAGGATCTTGAGCAACAGCATCAGCTACTACAGATGTTGTCGCCGATGTTGCAAATCTCGCAAAATACGGATTCGCCTGACCTGTAGCTACTCCAGCCACATTTCCATAACCCTGCGCAACTAAATGGTAACTTTTTGCACCTGGCACACCTAGATTACTGAATGGACCTGCTAGTTTTGTAGTAACTTCTGTTGATGGTCTTCCTGTAACTGGAGCAGGCGCAACACCATTAAAAAATAAGCGCTGGTTTAAAATCACATTTCCACCAAATAATAAACCACCAACATTGTCAGCCATTAAAGGCGTTTTAAATTCTCCTCCACCCGTTAATGCAAATTGTTGTCCTATAATATTAGCATATGAACCTTTTTGACCTTCAATAAACAAGGCATTATCACTAAAACCCGCGGCATAAGAATCTCCTAATGCTACATATTTTGTTACTACTGCCAATCCCGCAGTTAAAGGCTGCCCATCAGATGAGTTAGCGTCAGCTATTACTTCATCTTCATTATTACACGCTACAAATGCCAATGAAGCAAATAGTAGCCATTTGAAATTTTTTATCATTGTTCTTTGATTTTAGTTTTAATAAAGTATTACGGGTTGATTGTCCATGATGCAAAATATTGTTGACCAATTAGACCAGCTCCTAATACTTGACCATATTCTTTACCTCCAATATTTGAAGCACCTATTTTTAAAGTTGATTTCAAAGAAGGGAAGTTATAATTTAATTGTGCATCTATAACTGTTGCCGCCTCAATGGTACCATCAGCAAAAGAAGACTGCCACAAATACTCACTGTTCCATCTACCACTCACATTAAATCCAAAATTAGGGAACAATTTTTCGTTACCAATAGATGCTTTTACACGGTGTTTTGGCGTATTAAAACCAGCCTCAAAACTAGGATCTTTAGATTGATCAAATTTAAATTCAGCGTAATTATAGTTAGCTCCTATTTCAAAATCTTTGTATACTTTTCTAGACAATCCTATACCAAAACCGATAGATTCAATTTCAAGTGGTGTATTTGTGTACAATTGAAAAACTCTTGTATTACCATTTTGCAAAGCATGAACCGATTGTTGCCCTCCAGCCGTTGCTAAACCACCTTCGTCTGTAGCTGTTCCATAAAGCGGAGCAACAACATTAAGATTACCGATAAAGTTGTTGTAAATATTATAGTATCCGTTAATATCAATAGAGGTTTTATTGATAAACGAACGGTATCCAAGTTCAAAAGCTTTCACTTCCTCAGGCTTCACTAATCCTGCATTTGTTTTTCTTAGCAATACTGGATTAGCTGCCGCCGCAAAAGCCGCTACTGAAGACGCTGTATACGAATTATTATAAGCATTTGTTCCATTAATTGTTACCGTACTTCCACCAGCAAAAGCTTGACCTACTGCACCATTTATTGGTAAAGTTTCTACAAATCGAGTTAGGTTGTCTGGTGCTGATCCTAATAAGATAGCACTACCGACATTGAAACCTATGTATTGATCCTGTGTAGTTGGGTTTCTAAAACCAGTTTGGAAAGAACCTCTAAAATTATGGTTCTTATTTTGACCGCCTGAATAAACAAGCGAAACCCTTGGAGAAATATTCCCATCAAAATTTTGCGCTTTATCATAACGAATAGATCCTGTAAATTTCAAACGATCGTCCATCATTTTTTTCATCACTTGCGTGTATGCTCCGTATTCATCGTACTTGATAGGCCCATTAGCATCTGTGTAAATACGACCAAATGAATTTAACTCATATTGTCTGTAGGAACCTCCAACTTGAATTTCAGCAAATTTGATTAAATCTTTAAAATTATAATTTACATCTGAGTGATAAATTCTCGAATTGTCAACTAATTTAGAACCTGTTAACACACTCGCTTCGTTTGTAACTTGGTTAAAAGCATTTTTAAACTCAGGAGTTCCTGGCAAGAACCTTCCTTGATCTGCTCTTGCTCTAGCCGCTCTGTGCGCATCTGCTGGCAACATACCACCCAATGTTGATTGAGCAAATGTAGTTCCATATTCTGTAAACCATTGTTGATCTGACTTCCATTTACGATTTATATTGATACCTGTAAACAACATGTCATAAGATTGCCCACCATCCTCAGTAGTAGTATATCCTCTCAAAAAGAAATTTTTCCCTTTGAATTCAATTTTATGCTGTTGCATGAAAAAGTTATTCAAATAGTAACGGTTAGCTCCTTGGTATACAGTATTACCGTAACCAAATTTACTTTGCCAAATAACTTCTAATCTTTCGTCACCGAAAGGACGAACATGCAATGACAAGTCAATTTTTGTGTTTGAAACTTTATTATCAGTTAAATCCACCTCATTGTACCCTGTTCTTGAAACTTTATCACTAGGTAAAGTAGGTGCAGGAATAACTGTTGACACTTCGTCACCATAAACATTGATACCATCATACCCATAATGAGTTCTATCTCGACCTGCTACAGTTTTATCATCATAATTAACAGCATGCCATTCTGTACCTCTCATGTAAGCAAAATTAGCTTTACCTGCTATATACTTGTTGAACGCTTTAGCCATACGAACTCCATAATCTAAATAATCATTTGTACCTGCCGCCTTTTGAGTGGTTTGCCCAAATTTTGCGTAAGCTCTTATTCCTTGGCTAGTAAACGGACTCTTACTAGTCATAAACAAAATTCCATTGAAAGCATTTGCGCCATATAATGCTGAAGAAGCTCCTGGTAATAATTCTACACTTTGAACATCTATTTCAGACACCCCAATTAAATTTCCAAGCACAAAGTTCAACAATGGCGAGGAGTTATCCATACCATCAACTAATTGCATAAAACGAGTATTTGCAACTGTTGCAAATCCACGCGTATTAATCGATTTGAAAGACATACTTGAAGTATTCATTTGTACTTCTTTCATGTTTTCTAATCCATCATAAAAAGAAGGAGAAGCTGTTTTCTTAATTTCAACTATTCCCATTCTTTCAATAGTCACGGGAGACTCCAAAACCCTTTCAGGTGTTCTCGAGGCAGAAACCACTATTTCATCCAGTTTATTTTCTTCCCCCTCAAGTTGCACAAGAACTTTTTGAGTACTGGACGAAACACTTACTTTTTGAGATTCAAACCCAACACTCGTGACTTCTATCACGTAAGGCGGCTTTCTTGATGATTGCAAGGTAAAAGAACCATCAAAATCGGTAGTTGTTCCAGAGTTTTCGCCAACAATCTTAATATTGGCACCCGGAACCGGTTGATTGTTACGGTCTGTAACTGAACCTGAAATTGTATTTTGAGCGAAAGATATGCCGCAAAAAAACAATGTCATAAAAAGTAAATACATTCTCATTTGGTTGATTTTTATTAGTTAATGACGCCAAAGTACAAATATTTTTGATATCAATAAAAAATCACAGAAAAAATTTCATATTTATCATTTAATTTGCCTCTTTTACACTTATTGCATATTTTATATTTCATTTATTTATGTTAAAAAATAGAGTCTAAAAAATGGATATCATTATGCATGCATATAAAAAATACATATATCTTAAAATAATTATTAATTTTTAGATATTTGATAAAAGTGATGTAAACGGCGAAATTTATTCTTTTTTTAGGCTTTTTACAAGAGCGAGGGCTTGTTTACAAACTAAAAAAGCCTCGAAAGAAAACTCTCGAGGCTGATTATTAAACAATATGACTTCGTATAAATCTCTTTAACAGAAAACTAGACAATAAACTAAATTTATTCTACGGTAACTGATTTTGCCAAATTACGAGGTTGATCAACATTACAACCGCGCATAACAGCAATATGATAAGACAACAACTGTAATGGAATAGTAGTTATCAATGGAGATAAAGCATCTGAAGTTTCCGGAATTTCAATCACATAATCTGCTAATTCACGGACTTGAGTATCACCTTTAGTGACAACTGCAATAATTTTTCCACTTCTCGATTTGATTTCCTGAATGTTACTTACAATTTTATCATAATGACCTTGTTTTGGGGCAATAACCACTACAGGCATATGTTCATCAATCAATGCAATAGGACCGTGTTTCATTTCCGCTGCAGGATAACCTTCAGCATGAATATAGGAGATCTCTTTAAGTTTTAAAGCCCCCTCAAGTGCTACTGGAAAATTATAACCTCTTCCTAGATACAAACAATTAGGAGCATCTTTGAATACCGAAGCAATTTCTTTTGCTCTTTGGTTTGTCTCTAAAGCCTCTTTCACTTTTTCAGGAATTATTTCTAACTCTTGTAAATACATGTGAAAGTCTGACACAGACATTGTGCCTTTCGCTTTCGCTAAACGCAAAGCAATCATTGTCAGAACAGTGATTTGAGTAGTAAACGCTTTTGTAGAAGCCACACCAATTTCAGGTCCCGCGTGAGTATATGCTCCTGCATGAGTTTCTCTGGAAATGGAAGAACCCACTACATTACAAACACCAAACACAAAGGCTCCATTTTCTTTGGCCAATTTTATTGCGGCCATCGTATCAGCTGTTTCACCTGATTGTGATATTGCAATGACAATATCCTTACTGTTTATTATCGGATTTCTATATCTAAATTCTGATGCGTACTCTACTTCAACTGGGATTCGAGCAAACTCTTCAAATATATATTCTGCTACTAAACCTGCATGCCATGACGTACCACAAGCTACAATTATTATTCTGTCAGCATTTAAGAATTTTTCCAGATTATCTTCCACACCTGCCATCTGAATGATACCCTCATTGGCATGAAGCCTTCCACGATAAGTGTCTTTGATAACATCCGGCTGTTCGTAAATTTCTTTTAGCATGAAATGATCATATCCACCTTTTTCAATTTGCTCCAGATTCATTTTAAGCTCTTGAATATAAGGATCAACTAAAGTATCATCTTTAATCTTTCTAACCTTCATTGCTTTATGCAATCTAATATTTGCCATTTCACCATCTTCCAGATAAATAGCATTTGAAGTATATTCAATAAATGGCGAAGCATCTGAAGCAATAAAATATTCTCCTTCTCCAACACCTATTGCTAATGGGCTTCCTAAACGAGCCGCTACAATTTCATTTGGTGTCTTTTTATCAAAAACAGCAATAGCATAAGCCCCAACAACCTGGTTTAAAGCTACCTGCACTGCTTTTCCAAGCTTTAAATTATCTTTTTTCTGAACTTCTTCAATAAGATTTACCAGTACCTCAGTGTCTGTATCAGAATGAAAAATATATCCTCTTTTTATCAACTCCGCTTTCAACGGGGCATAATTTTCAATAATTCCATTATGAATTATTGCTAAATCCCCTGAATTTGAAAGATGTGGATGAGAATTCACATCATTAGGAACACCATGAGTAGCCCAACGTGTATGACCTATTCCAATTGTTCCGTTTGTTGTAATTTCTTCAGAGGCTCTAAGCTCAAGGTCTGAAACTTTCCCCTTAGTCTTACAAAGTTTTAGATTTTCACCGTCAAATAACATGACACCCGCACTATCATAACCTCTATATTCAAGTCTTTTTAATCCTTTAATTACTATAGGATAAGCTTCTCTATAACCGATATATCCAACGATTCCACACATAGTTTTGCCTTAATTAGGTTTTGTATAATAAATTTCTAATTTCAATCTTTTGTCATAATTAGCTGAACCAATAGGAATATTAGTACCAAACAAAATAGTTCCTAATGGATTCATGACTGATGCTTTTGGCGCTTGAGAAGTAAAATCGTTTGCGGTTTTTAATTTATACGAAGTCATTTTATTTATATCTTCAGTAACAACAACTCCTAATTTTACATTAGTTGAATCAGCATTTCTTATCAGATTCCGTACTTGATTTGTAATTCTAACTTTATAAGTCAAACCTCTGCCATTGGCAACAGCGGCTTTGTTTAAAACTCCATCAAATATTAATTTTGATTTTTTCGCGTCTAAACTTGTAGTTTGATCATTAAAATAATCTACAACAGGTCGGTTATTATTTAAATCATACAAATAGATTCTATTAGGCTCGTAACTTCCTGCCATTGCACTGGCATCAACATGAAAAACCAAATTAGCCTCATTAATCAACCAACCATTATTTCTAATTGTTTCTAATTCGCCTGCAGTACTGAAAAGATCAAGTATTACCATTGAACCTTCACCACCTTTTAAATACAATTTTTCATCTCCTAATGTTACATTTGGACTATTTGTAGCATTTGTATAAGCCGCATTTACATTACTTTGATCCAGCAAACTGACTGTATTACCTGACATATTAAGTACTATAGATTTGTCTACTCGGCTAACAGTGGTAACTCCTGTGGTCGTAGTAGATAAATCTTCTTTGTATTTAATAGTAATTTGTCCAGATGCAAAATTCAATACTGCTAGATTACTTGGACTGCTCCCTGACTTTTCTACTTTAAAATACAACCCTCTGAAATAATCTTTAAAAACATCGTTGGTTGCTAATTTACCGGAGGCAACAGCATCAATAATTTTTGTTTTGAAAAAAGTTTTATTCAAATTCAGACGCATTCCAGGAACCTTTCGTGTCTTTGTAACCTTGCCATCCGCATCGGTTGTTGATTCAACATATTCCGCTTTATCAAAGAAGAAGGCATCGTTTTGAACGGCATCAGCAGCATCATTTAAACGATTTCCAACTTTACGATTGTTAAAATCACTATTCTGATCGGTAAAATAATTTTGAGCTTGTTGAAATCCACCTACCGGATCCAAATCTCTCATAAAATAACCGGATTCATAAACACTAAGTTTGATTTTAGCATCACTTGACCCATAAATAGAATCTAATTCATATACATTATTCCCATCAGTGTCTGTTGATTTCAAAGTACTAAAATACGGGATGGTCAACACTACACTTTCAATTTCGGCATTTGCTCCAATAGTTGGGTTAACACTTGACAACACTAATTGTGTCGCAAAATTCGCAGTCGTAGTTCCAAAGGCGGGATCATCCAGTAATCCCAATGCATTTACTTCAAGACCATTGGACTGAATAGGTCCAATCTTCTGATTATAGGCAATTACGTTTGAAGTATATTTATTAAAATCAAAATGATTTTCACCAATTAATTCATCTCCAATGCCATTAAATTCTTTGTCACATGAACAAAGAAGAACAATACAGGCTAAGACCAGTGTGCTTTTTAAAAAAAAATTATTGTGCATATTTAAAATAAAAGTTTAATTTACAGAACCTCGTTTTTATAGAAATTAGTGTACGCCTCAGCGAATCTATCTTTTGGGGTGAAAGGTAAAAAAGGTTTACCCGAAGACTCTATAAATTTTGTTAAACTTGGAGATAGGTTTTCTGAAGCAATAATAACCGCGTCAGAATGCATTACCGTTGTTCTGATGATATTTTCGTAATCTGGAATAGCCAGGTCTACAATTGCTTCATCCGGCACGCCGTCAAATTTAACTTTATTAATCATTTCGACATCCAGAGTCCCTTCGAAAGACTGACTGTAAACAGAGGTAACAATTTTAGTTTCTGAGAATAAGGCTTCATTTTTATAAAAATGTTTCATGTAAATAGGCAACATAGCCGCCATCCAACCGTGAACATGAATAATATCAGGAACCCAATTCAATTTTTTTACAGTTTCTACAACTCCTTTTGCAAAAAAGATAGCTCTTTCATCATTATCTGGATACATAACACCCTCTTCATCCGCGAATGTAGCTTTTCTTTTAAAATATTCTTCATTGTCAATAAAGTAAACCTGAATCCTTTCTTTAGGAATCGACGCTACTTTTATTATCAAAGGCATATCTAAATCATTTACCACCAAATTCATCCCAGAAAGCCTAATTACCTCGTGCAACTGGTGTCTTCTCTCGTTAATATTTCCATACCTTGGCATAAAAATTCTTATCTGTCCACCTTGATCATTAATCATTTTTGGCACGTCATAAGACATTAAAGAGACCTCATTTTCAGCGAGATAAGGCACCACTTCAGATGATACATATAATATCCTCTTATCTTTCATATTGTAATTTACTTAATTTATTGGCAATAAAAACCAAGCAAAATTACAAAAATTTATGCAGTTATTAACTAAAATATTAAGTTTGCATCTAATTTAAACAATACCACCATGAATATTTTCTATGGAAAAGCGGCTTTGAGAGAGTATTTGAAATCGATCAAAACTTCAAATTCCACCATTGGATTTGTTCCAACTATGGGTGCTTTACATCAAGGACATTTGGCTTTAATGCAAAAATCTCTTTCGGAAAACGAATATACTGCTGTGAGTATTTTTGTAAATCCAACTCAATTCAACAATCCTGAAGATTTGGCAAAATACCCAAGGACATTAGCCGAAGATGTAGAAAAACTTACTGCTTTAAACCCAAAGATCATTTTATATGCTCCAACTGTTGAAGACATTTATGATGGTACACCACAATCTCAATCTTTCAATTTTGATGGACTTGAAAATCAGATGGAAGGAAAATTCAGGCCAGGCCATTTTGACGGAGTTGGCACTATAGTAAAACGTCTTTTTGAAATTATTGAACCTACAAGAGCCTATTTTGGTGAAAAAGATTTTCAGCAATTACAGATTGTCAAAAAAATGGTGGCAAAGAACAAGTTGAAAGTAACTATAATTGGCTGTCCCATTTTCAGAGAATCCAACCAGCTTGCAATGAGTTCCAGAAACGAACGTTTATCAGCATTAGAAAGAGATGAAGCAGCAATTATCTATAAAATCCTCACCCAAGTAAAAGAAAAATTCACATCTGATAGTCCTTTGACAATTTCAGAATGGGTCCAAAAAGAATTTGAGAATAACCCCAACTTTACATTGGAATATTTCGTAATTGCTGATGAGGAAACGCTCTCAGAATGTACACTGAAAAATAAAAATAAAAAATACCGTGCTTTTATTGCCGTATTAGTCAACAATATTCGTTTGATTGACACCATTTCATTAAATTAATTTACTTTTGTAGCATGCAAATTCAAGTATTAAAATCAAAAATTCACCGAGTAAAAGTAACAGGCGCCGATTTAAATTATATCGGAAGCATTACCATTGACGAATCACTACTAGACGCTTCTAACATTATTGAAGGCGAAAAAGTCTCCATTGTTAACATCAATAATGGAGAGCGTTTTGAAACCTACGCTATTAAAGGCGAAAGAAATTCAGGCACCATAACGCTTAATGGACCCGCAGCAAGAAAAGTCCAAAAAGATGATATTATCATTATCATTTCTTACGCCACATTAGAATTTGAAGAGGCTAAAACATTTAAACCTTGGGTTATTTTCCCAAATGAAAATGACAATTCTTTGACGTAATTGTAATAATTACGATAGAATTCATATCGGAAATCAGTGTTGCTATAATCAAAAAAGTACAAGCTTATATCTAAAGCTTGTACTTTTTTGTATATATAACAAAGCGAACTTTGGAAAAAACAAATATGAATCCTACATAATTTTTAATGTATAAATTTTAATTAATTCGTTTACGTAAAGAAAAAGAGATTCGCCTGTAGAAAAAATTATTTACTATATTGGCCATCTATTTGACAACCTAAATTATTAAAAATATTCATTTCACATGAAAAAATTCTTCCTCATTGTATCATTATTATTCTGTGTAACCACGTTTTCTCAAGTAAGCACAGACACTATAGCATCGCAGCATTTAGATGAAAATCGGATCATCACAGTTTCATTACCGGCTTCTTATCAAAAGAATAAAGAGAAAAAATACCCCTTACTTGTTTTACTCGATGGGGATTATCTTTTTGATGCCTTTAACGGGGCACTATCCTATGGGAATTATTGGGATGAAATGCCCGAAACCATTATTGTGGGAATTCATCAAAATAAAAATAACGAACGGGAATTTGATTGCGAAATTGACGATGCAACTGGATATCCCATAGAAAAAGGCACTAAATTTTTTGATTTTATTTCTACGGAACTATTGCCTAATTTAGAAAAAAAATACAGAATTACCCCCTTTAAAACTATAGCCGGACATGACCTCACTGCCAGCTATTTAAATCTTTTTTTATACAAAGAAACCTCTCCCTTCAGAGCATATATATCATTAAGTCCAGAACTGGCAACCGGAATGGAAATGCAAATTGCAAAACAATTATCTAAAGTCAGCTCCCCAGTCTTTTATTACCAGTCCTATTCTGACAAAGATTTAAAAGAATACCAAGAAGGGATTAAAATACTACATTCCAATATATTAACTATAAAAAATGAAAATTTACATTATAAACAGGATCAATTTATTGGCGCATCCCACTACTCTTTAGTACTGCATTCCATACCAAATGCCTTATACCATTTATTTGAAACCTACAAAGCAATTTCTCCCTTGGAGTACAATGAAAAAATCGTAGTGTTGCCAAATGACTATGTTTCTTATTTGACAAAAAAATATGATGACATGGAGAAATATTATGGTGTAAGAACTCCTGTTAGAATTTCAGATTTTAATGCTATAGAATCCGCAATTTTAAAGAACAAAATGTACAATGAACTTGAAGAATTGTCTATTTTGGCAAGAAAAAATTACCCAAAAACAATGCTTGCTGATTATGAATTGGCGCTGATGTTTGAACAAAAAGGCGACTTAAAACGAGCCGCAAAATACTATCAAGACGCTTTTTTGAAAGATGAAATTGGACAGCTTACCAAAGATATGATGTTTGAAAAAACGGATTCTTTGAAGAAATCCTTTGCCAAAAAAGGAAAAGAAACAGAGCAATCCGAAATAACAGATGCCGTAGAAGAAAAAAAATAAGACAATGTCAAAAGTAAAAACAACTTTTTTTTGCCAAAACTGTGGAGCACAATATGCAAAATGGCAAGGACAATGTAATTCTTGCAAAGAATGGAACACCATTGCAGAGGAAATAATCCAAAAACAAGAAAAAGTAGCTTGGAAGAGCGAACCTACTTCCAGTAATAAAGCACCAAAACCGTTACGAATAAACGAAATTGATTCGGCTCAAGAAATCCGAATGGACACTACTGACAGCGAATTAAATCGCGTTTTGGGTGGCGGAATCGTTCCAGGTTCCTTAATCCTTTTGGGAGGCGAACCCGGTATTGGAAAAAGTACACTATTGCTCCAAATTTCTTTAAAGTTACCCTACAAAACTTTATATGTTTCGGGCGAGGAAAGTCAGAAACAAATAAAAATGCGTGCCGAAAGAATCACGCCGAGCGGAGACAATTGCTATATTTTGACGGAAACGAAAACACAAAATATCTTCAAGCAAATTGAAGCCATCGAACCGGAAATCGTCATCATCGATTCTATTCAAACCTTGCATACGGATTATATCGAATCCACTCCCGGAAGTATTTCTCAAATTAGGGAAACCACAGCTGAACTGATAAAATTTGCCAAAGAAACTAATATTCCCGTGATTCTGATTGGTCATATTACCAAAGACGGAAACATAGCAGGACCAAAAATCCTCGAACACATGGTTGATACCGTTTTACAGTTTGAAGGCGACCGGAATCACGTGTATCGCATTTTACGTTCTTTAAAAAACCGTTTCGGATCCACTGCTGAAATTGGGATTTATGAAATGCTGGGCAATGGTTTGCGCGAAGTCTCAAATCCATCCGAAATATTAATTTCACACAAAGACGAGGAATTATCCGGAACCGCAATTGCCTCCACTTTAGAAGGCATGCGTCCTTTGATGATTGAAATCCAAGCCTTAGTAAGCACCGCAGTTTATGGAACACCGCAACGCAGCACCACGGGTTATAATGCCAAACGACTCAATATGATTTTGGCAGTTTTAGAGAAAAGAGCTGGTTTCAGGCTTGGAGCCAAAGACGTTTTCCTCAACATAACCGGAGGAATTTCAGTAGATGATCCCGCAATAGATTTAGCGGTTGTAGCCGCCATTTTATCTTCGAATGAAGATATTGCAGTCAATAAAGATTTCTGTTTTGCCGGAGAAGTGGGACTTTCTGGCGAAATACGTCCTGTAAACCGTGTGGACCAACGCATTCAGGAAGCAGAAAAATTAGGTTTTTCGACCATTTTTGTATCCAAATACAACAAAATTGCGCTGAAAAATACCGGAATAAAAATCAGATTGGTTGCCAAAATTGAAGATGTAGCGAGTGAGCTATTTGGATAATTATATTTATTGTAGAAAAATTTTAAATCATAAGATGGAAATTCAATATTTACCTGAGCAGATAGAAACCAACAGCGATAGTGAATTACAAATGTATGAGTATTTTATTTCAAAAAGTATCAACAAAAACAAGGTACAACTTTCTAAAAATGTTTTTAGTTTTCTACTCAATGGCACCAAAGAACTCATCACTCAAAACCACACAACGCGAATCGAAAACGATAAATTTGTCATTATTAAAGCAGGTAATTGTTTGATGAGCGAAAGCATTTCTTTGAGTCAAAATTACCGAAGTATGTTGCTTTTTTTTTCGGACAAAGCCGTTGAAGACTTTCTAAAAAAATACGATTACAAGAACAATCATAAACAAAATAACGATCCTTTTATTATCACAGAATACGATCGCGTAATTCAAAATATTGTTAAAAGTTTGGTTCACCTTCAAACGCAACCTGTTGATTTTATCAACAAAATGCTACCGTTAAAATTTGAGGAAATCCTTCTGTATCTTGTGCAAATGAAGGGAATCGATTTTTTATTGAATTTTGTTCATAATCAAAACCCATCGGCAAAATCATTTGTAGATACGATGCACAAAAATGCATTGAACAATTTAAGCATACAAGAACTTTCCTTTTTGTGTAACATGAGCGTTTCTACTTTTAAACGCAACTTTGATAAAGAATTTCAAACAAGTCCAATTCGATGGTTTCAAGAAAAACGACTTGAACATGCTGCTTACTTGTTGCAAACCAAAAAAATGCGTGCCTCTGATGTGTACGAAGAAATAGGTTTTGAAAATTTATCGAGTTTTGTTCAAGCGTACAAAAATAAATTTGGAACCACTCCTAAACAATCACAAATTAATATTTGAACTTTTAGCAACATTTTTTGAACTTTTTAGTTTTAGAGTTTCCTGCCATATTACTGACTTTTGTAATGTAATTTTTAAAACATTAATCATGCAGAAATCAATTTTATTTTTATCAGCTGTATTACTTTTTACAGGTACTCTTTTTGCTCAAAAAACGTTTACGCTAAGCAGTAAAGATATGGGCGGATCCTTTACCATTCAGAATGAGTTTAATGGATTTGGCTGTAACGGAAACAATGCATCACCACAATTAAGCTGGGCAAATGCTCCAGAAGGAACCAAAAGTTTTGCTATTACGTGCTACGATCCAGATGCGCCTACAGGAGCAGGTTGGTGGCATTGGGTAGCTTTTAACATTCCGTCAAATAGTAATGAAATTGTTTCAAAAGCAGGAAATCCAGCCTTAAATTTAATGCCTGCAGGAACAATTCAAAGTACTACAAGCTTTGGCGCAACTGGTTTTGGAGGTCCATGTCCGCCCGTAGGCCACGGAATTCATACTTACATTTTTACAGTATACGCATTAAAAACAGATAATTTAGGACTAGATGCAACTGCTAATCCAGAATTAGTTGGTTATAATTTATGGGCCAACACCATTGCAAAAGCAACTATTGTAGCACACTATAAAAGATAAGACTATGGGAACATTACGAAAAGCGACCGCCACTTGGAACGGTACCGGATTAGAGGGAAAAGGAACTCTAAACTCTAAAAATCAATTTTTTAATAACACTCCTTACAGCTTTAATTCTCGTTTTGAAAACGTAGATGGCACACAAGGCACCAATCCGGAGGAGCTATTAGCAGCAGCTCACGCAGGATGTTTTGCAATGGCTTTGAGTTTTGCTGTCACTCAAGCTGGTTTTACTCCAGAAGTTTTACACGTTGAGGCCAAAGTAGCACTCGACGCTGATCGTGATGGATTTGAAATCTCAGTCATCAAACTTCATTTAACTGGTGAAGTTAGCGGAATGACCGAAGCACAATTTAATGAATTAGCCGAAGCAGTAAAACTTGGATGCCCAATCAGCAAAGCTTTAAGTGCAACTCCAATTGAATTAATTACCCAATTTACAACCAAATAAGTTTAAAAAGATGAACATTACATTACAACAAGCAGAAGCAGTTATTGCTGCAGCAAAAATCAAATCAGAAGAAATTGGAACTAAAATGGACATTTGCGTAGTAGACGCAGGTGCTAATTTAGTAGCATTCGCAAGAATGGATGGCGCATGGATAGGATCTATTGACATTTCATTCAAAAAAGCAAAAACATCAGCATGGTTCACCATGGACACTGCAACTTTAACTCCGTTGGTAAAACCTGATGCTCCGTTGTACAACATAGAGCACAGTAATGGCGGATTGATTACTTTCCCAGGTGGTGTTGTTATCAAAAACAATGATGGTGAGGTAATTGGAGCTATTGGAGTAAGTGGAAGTACCGTAGAAGACGATCATACTGTAGCAGAATTTGCAGCCAAAGCGATCCTGTAACCTACAAAACCAAATTTTTAAAGCCTAACAAACATTTGTTTTGTTAGGCTTTTTTTTTTGAAGTCTACAAGTTAGAAGAGTTCACTCGATTATGAATAAAACCGAATAAAGTATATATTTACCATGCTTATGCTCATCAACAAACTGAAATAAATTACGCTAATCCACTGCAATGAAAACTTACCAAGACCAACTACAAATTGTACATTCCTATCATGAAATAGGAGAAACGATTGCTGCAGCACAGTTCTTGATTGAAAAATACAGTTTAACACACCCTAACTTCAAAGGTTTTGAACTCAGAGAAAAAGCAAAGCCTAACTTTATTTTAATGACAACCGAAGGACCACTTGCTGGACCACAAATTATTCGGATTCCAGAAAACACTTTCGAATATCCGCTGCATTTAATGCTCAATCTACTGATGCATGAAATGATTCACGTGAGTCAGAAAACGAAAGAAAACTTAATTGAAGATAAAAATGAAAGGGAATGGCAAGCGTATTATGAAATGCTTTTTCATAAAAAATTTCCTCAAATTCCTGAACTTCCGGATTTCCACAAACGCTTCTTTGCAAAAAAAGCGTTAGAATACTTCAATAGAATGGGCGAAGGTTCTGAACTCCAATCAAAATACGCCAATCAAAAACTGGAAACAGACAATCTGCTGTCGTTTTTGGATGCAAAAACGAAATAAATCTTTTTCACAACCTTAGCTTCCTTTAACTATTTCTTATTTTAAATAAAAATAAAAAAATCAAGAAAGAGATTCATTATTTTCGTAACTTTATGTTTAACAACGTCTTACAGAAAAATGAAACCCTCACACCAAACTATGACTCATTTATACGAACACTTAGGTAAAGTGTTCTATTCTATTGCGGCCATAGACAAAACCATTCATAAAGAAGAAATCGAAAAACTGAAACAAATCATAAAAACGGAATGGCTTCCGCTGGAAAATAGTTTTAATGAATTTGGTGATGACACTGCTTATGAAATCGAAATTGTTTTTGACTGGCTTGTCGCCAATGAATGGGAATTGGAACAAGTGATTCCCGACTTTAAAATTTTCAGAGCAGAACATCAACACTTATTCACTCCAGAAATTAATGCCTTAATTCTAAAAACTGCCAACGCCATAGCTTTATCATTTTCAGGAAAAAACAAATCAGAACACGTTCTAATAAGTCAACTGAGTGCGATTCTGTTTCAATAAAAACCGCATAAAACAATCTACTTTAATTTTAAAATAGCAAAGACATGAAAAGACAAACTGGCATTTGGATAGATTCTTCAAAAGCAATAATTGTTGCTCTTGATGGTGATACAGAAAAAATTACCGAAATAGATTCTGAGGTTGAAAACAGCGTTTATCACAATAAAGAAGGTAATAAAGGCACTTTTTCAGCAGGTCATCACGGTGATAGCGATAAAAAATTTGACGACCGAAAAAAACAAGAGCTGGATTATTTTATAAAATCAGTGCTGTCGTATGTAAAAAAATCAGATGAACTTATTGTTTTTGGTCCTGCGCAAACCAAAACCAAACTGGAACAAAAATTAATGACAGATCATTTAATTGAACCGGGGAAACTAAAAGCGGTAGAAACCGCGGACAAAATGACGTTAAATCAAATTGTAGAGAAAGTGCGTAGGTTCTACAATCCTTATGAATACAAAGAACCAAAGCCAAAAAGCTAATTGACCGCAAAAAAGCAATTTAGAAACTACATCGCTATTTAAGTTGTAGTTTTTTTATGTTTACAATCGAACGTAATTATATTATTCATCAAAATTCTAAAGAAAACTATAAAAAACTTTCCTTTGGTATTATTTTGCTTTTCTTTATAGACGAGATTCTAAACTCCATTTATTTTAGATTTTATCAAGTATCCACATCATTTATGAGAACCGGAAAACAAAAAATAATCCTTGTTGCGAAAATACTTTTTGTATTATTTGCCGTCATGATTATTGCTTTTTACATATTTCGTGATGCCGTTTTACAACAAACCATCGCTAAGGTATCACACGAAATGGAAGTGGATTACAACAGTACTTTTTCAATAAAAAAAGCTTCTTTTGATGGACTATCGGGCTTGAATCTTACCGAAATAATTCTGGTCCCAAAAAATGCAGACACTCTTTTTAAAATTCAAAAACTAAAAACCAGTGTCAATTTATGGAAATTAATCACCGGCGACTTGCAACTTGGAACTTTAGAAATGCAGAATGGTTTTGTTCAATTTGTAAAAAAAGGAAGGTCGGGAAATTATGATTCATTTCTAAAAAAAGACAGTCAAACAGAAATTCGTGACGAAAAAAGAAATTACGCTCAGTTTGCCTACAGAATCATTTCAAAAGCGCTGAATTTAGTCCCAACGGATATGATCCTGGACAATCTTTCTTTCCGACTCAATGATAACGGGAAAAAAGCAACCATCGATTTCCAAAAATTACGATTGATCAACAAACAGCTCGAAACTTCGATAAAAGTTCAAACCAATACGATTTCACAACGATGGAAAATCAAAGGATTTGCCGATCCAAGAAACAAAAAAGCAGATATTCGCTTTGTAAATATTGATACTGGTGCCATCCAGATGCCGTATTTAGACGAGCGTTTCAACCTGAAATCAAGCTTTGACTCAATTAGATTGAATATTCAAAACATTGATAAAGACGGTGACGAATTGCATATTGATGGGTTTATGGCTATTGCCAATTTAAAAATCAATCATCCAAAAATTGCCAGTAAAGATGTAGTCCTACAGAATGCTAAATTTGATTACAGATTCTTATTGGGTTCTGATTTTATTTCGATTGACAGCAGCTCAACAGTTCAGTTGAATAAAATAAAATTTCACCCTTACTTGGCTTACGAAACCGAAAAAGATACGATTTACAAACTCAAGGTCAATATTCCAAAAATGAACGCGCAGGATTTCATTACTTCGCTTCCTGATGGTTTATTTACCCACTTTCAAGGAATGGAAGCGAGTGGTACTTTTGATTACAAATTGGATTTTGCCTTCAACCAAAACAAACCGAATCAACTGGTTTTTGACAGTAAATTGAAGAAAGAAAATCTGAAAATTACAAAATACGGAGAAGCTAATCTCAACAAACTTAATGGCGAATTTGTATATCGTGCTCTTATCAAAAATGTGTTGCAACGCCCGATTTTGGTTGGTTCTGCCAATCCAAATTATACGCCTTTAGACCAAATTTCACCGTATTTAAGAAAGTCGGTTTTAACAACAGAAGATCCTTCTTTCTTTTCGCACCGTGGTTTTATCAGCGAAGCATTCAAACAATCCATCGTAAAAAACATCAGAACCAAAAAGTTTTCACGCGGTGCCAGCACTATCAGCATGCAATTAGTGAAAAATGCTTTTCTGAGTCGGGAAAAAACAGTATCACGCAAACTGGAGGAAATTTTATTGGTTTACATTCTGGAAAATAACCGGATTGTAAGTAAAGAACGCATGCTTGAAGTGTATTTTAATATTATCGAATGGGGTCCAAATGTATATGGAATTGGTGAAGCAAGTCAGTTTTATTTCCAAAAAACACCTTCTGAATTATCGCTGAACGAATGTTTGTATCTCGCCCGAATTATTCCAAGTCCTAAGAAATTTATGTATCAGTTTAACGATCAAGGAATGTTGAAAGATTTTGCAATAAAACAAGAGTCGTTCCTAACAAATATCATGTTTCGAAGAGGACTTTTAACTCCAGAAGACACTATTTACAAGTCCTTACCCATCATAATTTCAGGACCTGCAAAATCTTTTATCAAATTCAAAGTACAAGATTCAACGCAAATAAAAGTGGATTCATTATCCGTTGATGATGAATTTGATCTTTAATTAAAAACAACCCTATCAGAGTTTTGAACTCTAATAGGGTTTATTACTTTACGGAGCCGGATCAGGAATTATAGCCTGAACTTCATCAATTGCTTTTAGAATTTCATCCGAAAGTGTAACCTGAATCGTATCAATATTTTCCTTTAATTGTTCCAATGTTGTCGCCCCAATAATCGTGCTAGTTACAAATGGCTGTTGATTTATAAATGCCAAAGACAATTCCGTCAAGGTCAATCCATTTTTCTTGGCTATCTCCTGATACAAACGAGTGGCTTCGGTACTTTGTGCGCTGTTATATCTGGAATACTGAGGAAACAATTTGATTCTGGCATTTGGATGGTCTTCACCTGTTAGGAATTTACCCGACAAAACCCCAAAAGCCATCGGCGAATATGCTAATAAACCAACATTTTCTCTCAGGCAAACTTCAGCAGAACCGTTTTCAAAAAGTCTGTTTAATAACGAATATGGATTTTGAATCGTTTTTACTCTTGGCAGATTGTTGTATTTACTCTCCTCCAGAAAACGCATGATTCCCCAAGGATTTTCATTTGAAAGTCCGATGTGGTTTATTTTTCCTTCTTTGACAAAACTGTCCAACGTTTCCAATACATTGTGAATGTTATCTTGCCAAGCATCATCCTGCACTTTGAAACCGCGTTGTCCAAAATAATTGGTTTTGCGTTCTGGCCAATGCAATTGGTACACATCGATATAATCTGTTTGTAAGCGTTGCAAACTATTATCCAATGCAAACTTTATACTAGCTGGCGAGAAATCTAATTTCTCTCTCATGTAGCCAAAATTCGGATTGGGTCCGGCAATTTTGGATGCCAAAACTATTTCTTCTCTTTTTCCTGTTTTTTTGAACCAGGTTCCAAGTATTTTCTCTGTACTTCCGTAGGTTTCCTCACGCGATGGAATCGAATACATCTCGGCAGTATCAAAGAAATTAACTCCATTTTCTAAAGCATAATCCATTTGGGCATGACCATCAGCTTCGGTGTTTTGCTCTCCAAAAGTCATCGTTCCAAGGCAAATTTTGCTGACTTTTACATCAGTATTTGGTAAAGTAGTGTATTTCATATCTAAGGAAATTGTATTTTATTTTCGAAAACAAAGATAAAATTAGTTTGTGGTTAGCATTTGCTGTTAACAGAAAATTGAGAAACGTTTACAGCATGTTAAAAAAAAAACGCGAATTAGCGGTAAAAGAAAAAGGTCCAAAGCATAAACTCTGAACCTTTGCATCTTTGAACCTTTGCTCCTTTTTAATTTATCTCATTCAACATTTCAGCGATTTCGTCTAATCTTGGTGTTAGAATAATTTCGATTCTACGATTTTTAGCTTTTCCTTCGGCTGTTGCATTGCTTGTTAACGGTGAAAACTCGCCTCGTCCTGCCGCAGTTAAGTTTTCCTTGTTGATTTTTTTGTTCTCGCTCAAAATAGCAACTATTGCAGTAGCTCTTTTAGTCGATAAATCCCAGTTATCTGCAATTGGTCCTGAAGCCGTGAAAGCATCATCATCCGTATGACCTTCAATAAGCACTGAGATATCCGGGTTATCACCCAAAACTTTACCTACTTCAATAACTGCTTTTTTTCCTTCGGAACCTACAGCCCAACTTCCGGAATTAAAAAGTAATTTGTTCTCCATAGAAACATACACTTTTCCATTTTTTTGTTCCACTGTCAACCCCTTTCCTTCAAAACTGTTCAAAGCTTTAGACAAGGTTTCTTTTAGTTTTTTCATGCTCGCTTCTTTGGCAGCAATCAAATCTTCCAGTTCTTGCAAACGTTGTGCATTTTTGCTCAATCGCTCTTGTTCTAATGCCAATGCTTTTCCTTTCTCTTCTAATTGCTCCAGTAAATCACGGTTTTTCTTCATGTTGCTTTGCAAAGCATCTCCGCTGTTTTTTTCTAAAGCGGCGTAGGAATCCTGCAGGACATTGAATTTATTTTGAGCCGCTGCATAATCTGCTTTCAATTTATCCAGCTCTGCTTTGGATTTACTCAAATCAGTTTTTAAGCCGTCACGGTCTAATTCTAATTGGTTTTTAGCTTTTAGCAAATCGGCATTTTCATCTGCTAAACTTCTGTTTTCTTTTTTTAAATCGGTGAACTTACTTTCTAAGTCATTGTATATTTTCTTAGATACACAAGAGGTTGAAAGCGCCAATACTAATAGTCCGATGGAAACTCTTTTAATCATTTTGTTGGTATTTATGTTGTTTCTAATGTTGTTTTGAATACAAAAATTCAAAATGTATTCGAATGAGCCCCAATATTGGTGAAAATCCTTTTCTCTAGTTTTTTAACGAGAGAAAAGATTGTAATCTCGTCTTTAGGACGAGACGGGAAATAGCTCCTGAAAATTTTACTCTAATTCCACTAAAATCGGGCAATGATCCGAATGCACGGCATCTGATAAAATAACGGCTCTTTTGAGTTTATGTTTTAAAGAATCGCTGACTAAATTGTAATCGATACGCCAACCCTTATTATTTCCTCTGGCTCCGGCGCGGTAACTCCACCAAGAATATTGGTGCGGTTCGTTATTGAAATGGCGAAAACTATCTACAAATCCAGACTTCATGAATCCATCAAGCCAAGCTCTTTCTTGTGGCAAAAATCCAGAAACATTTTTGTTTCTGATAGGATCATGAATATCGATTGCCTCGTGGCAAATGTTGTAATCCCCACAAATAATCAGGTTTGGCGTTTCTTTTTTGAGTTCGTTAATGTAGTTCTGAAAATCATCCATGAATGTGAATTTATGGTCCAATCGATCAATATTTGTCCCCGATGGCAGGTACAAACTCATCACTGAAAAGTCATCAAAATCAGCACGAAGGTTTCTTCCTTCGAAATCCATGTGATGAATTCCGGTTCCATGAACAACATTATTGGGTTTGATTTTAGAAAGAATAGCCACGCCGCTATATCCTTTTTTAGTCGCGGAATAGTAATATTGGTAAGGATAACCCGCTTTTGCAATATCCTCGACTGGGATTTGATCTTCGGTTGCCTTAATTTCCTGAAGACAAATAATATCCGGATTTGCGTGTTGCAACCAGTCAATAAAGCCTTTTGAAATGGCGGCTCTGATTCCGTTAACGTTGTATGAAATAATTCTCATTAATTTTTTTTTTAAATTTCAAATGTAACAAAAAAGTAGAAGTTTGATAGAGAAAAATAGAGAAAATGGAGTTTTTTGCTATCTTTGTTTCTTGCTCTAAAAAAACAAAAAATACATGGGTTTAGTAACCGCAAAAGAAGTTGCAAAAGCAATAAATGCAGACAAGTACGGAGTTCTGGGGACTTTTTCCGGCTGGATGCTGATGAAGGTGCTAAAAATATCGACGTTAAACAAAGTATACAACAGAAACAAACATTTGAAAGATGTTTCGTTTTTAAATGGAATATTGGATGATTTAAAAATAAAATTTGAAATTCCAGAGGAGGACTTAAAACGATTGCCAAAGGAAGGTGCTTATATCACTATTTCTAATCATCCGCTTGGAGGAATTGATGGTGTTTTATTATTGAAATTAATGCTTGAAAGGGAACCTAATTTCAAAATTATTGCCAATTTCCTTTTACATCGCATTGAACCACTTAAGAAATACATTATGCCAGTGAATCCTTTTGAAAATCATAAGGATGCTAAATCAAGCGTGGTGGGAATAAAAGAAACATTGCGTCATTTAAGTGATGGAAAACCATTAGGAATGTTTCCTGCCGGAGAAGTTTCCACGTATAAAGATGGAAAATTAATGGTGGACAAACCATGGGAAGAAGGGGCAATAAAAGTAATTAGAAAAGCACAAGTACCTGTTGTCCCTATTTATTTTCATGCTAAAAATAGTCGATTATTCTATTTGCTTTCTAAAATAAGCGGTACTTTCAGAACGGCAAAACTGCCTTCGGAAGTATTTAGCCAGAAACGTCGCGTGATCAAAGTGCGTATTGGAAAACCTATTTCAGTAAATGAGCAAAACGAACACACTACGATTGAGGAATACTCTGAGTTTTTGAGAAAGAAAACGTACATGCTTGCGAATCCTTTCGAAAAAGAAAGCAACTTTTTGCCGACACCTACTTTAAAAATTCCTAAAAGTCCAAAGACAATTGTTACTGCCGCAAATCAGGACAAAATGATCAAGGAAGTTGATGCGTTACGCAGCACCGATTACCGACTTTTACAAAGTAAAAACTATGAAGTATTTCTTGCAGGAGCAAAAAAAATACCTAATATTCTTCATGAAATAGGACGCCTTCGAGAAATTACTTTCAGGGAAGTAGGTGAAGGAACAAACGAATCCATTGATTTAGACAAGCACGATCAATATTACCATCACCTTTTTTTATGGGATAATGAAGCTAATAAAATTGCCGGTGCATACCGAATGGGATTGGGTTCCGAAATTTATCCGAAGTATGGAATAAATGGTTTCTACCTCAACGACTTGTTCCGATTTGAGCCTGAATTGCATGATATGATGCACAAATCCATAGAAATGGGCCGTGCTTTTATCATCAAAGAATACCAACAGAAACCGATGCCTCTTTTCTTACTTTGGAAAGGGATTATGCATACCACATTGCGTTACCCGGAACATAAATTTTTACTGGGTGGCGTAAGTATCAGCAATCAATTTTCAGATTTTTCGAAATCATTGATGATTGAATTCATGAAGTCCAATTATTATGATCCGTATATTGCGCAATACATTCACCCGAAGAAAGCGTATAAAGTAAAACTGAAAGATGCTGATAAGGATTTTATTTTTGATGAAGCCGAATCTGATTTGAATAAGTTTGATAAAATTATCGACGAACTGGAGCCAGGAAGTTTGCGTTTGCCGGTTTTGATTAAAAAATACATCAAACAAAATGCAAAAGTGGTAGCCTTTAATGTAGATCCGCTTTTTAACAATGCCGTTGACGGATTAATGTACATCCGAATTGCAGATATTCCGGAAAGCACCATGAAACCCGTAATGGAAGAGTTTCAGAAAGAACTGGAAAGAAAATTAGTAGATAAAGAAGATTAGTACCAGTGGATATAAAAAATCCCGTCTCGTCCTAAAAAGACGAGACGGGATTTTTTATGTTTTCTAATTACCTCCAAATTGATTCTTTCAAAATGGAATCTAAAGAATTGTTTTTTATAAAGAAAATCAACCTTATTATATGATATCCAACAAGGAAAAAACCTAAACTATACGCCAGTCTTTTATTATACATAACAGTATTAAAATACTCTTTTTTAGTACTTAGCTCCATGATCAGTACAACAATACTCACAACACTAAATGCAATTACAAAAGGACCCAATATATGATAGCTAATGCTCTTGTAAAAATCTCCATGATAAAAATAAACCAATGACTTTGTAATCCCACAACCCGGACATGGAAAACCAGTGAGCATTTTAAAAGGACACAAAGATTGATCGGTCTCAATATGATTGTCCCCATTAAAAAACATTAAAAAAAACGGAATCATCAGCGTTAGAACAGCGCCTATAATTCCGTAAATTTTACGTTTATCTTTAGTATTACTAATATAATTTATTGATTTCATTTTGAACTATCATTGCAGCAATCATTGGAAATAAAAGTCCTAAAATAAGCAACAAAACTGTATCGTCTTTTTGGACTGAACCAGATCTATGGTATACGTCCGGAAGTCCGTCTCTACCTGCTAAATAAAAGAAATAAATGTTTACAGGATAGCAACAACCTGCAAATATGGCTATGGGTTGTGAGATAACTTCTCGCTCAGAAACTGCATTAAAAACTTCTGCTACTTTAATGTTCCAATAGATTAAATACAATCCACAGGTTAAAAACCCAAAAATTAATACTAATACTGGATCTACTTTAAATACTGGAATAGGTTTCCTTGGAGTGTTCCAAGTTTCTTGTACGATTTCTTCCATTTTGGTTTGGTTTGGTTAAATTTAAGTTAGTGATTATTAAAAATTATTGAAATGCTTTATCGATTGGTTCCCAGAGTTCTATCTTATTTCCTTCGTTATCCAGAACCCATCCAAATTTTCCATACTCATAAGTCTGCACATCACCCACAATTGTTACACCTTCATCTGATAATTTTTGTAATAAAATTTCTAAATCATCAACTCTGAAGTTTTGCATGAATGGTTTCTGGCTTGGAGCAAAATAATTAGTATCATCAGAAAATGGCGACCACTGTGTGGAACAATCATTACCCTCTTTGTCTTTCCACCAAAAAGTGGAACCATAATCATCGGTTTTTAAACCCAAATGTTTCACGTACCAAGCCACCAGTTCTTTGGGATTTTTTGATTTAAAAAAGAAACCACCAATTCCCGTAACGCGTTTCTCTGGCTCTGCAACTTTGGCTTGACCAAAATACTTTGCTTTTATTTTATCAACGATTACTTGTGCCAATCGCTCATGGCTTTCGAAAGTCCAACCAGCAATATGCGGTGTCAAAATTACATTTCTTGCTTTCAACAAATATTGAAAAGCTTCCGGTGTGTGTTTGTCTTTAAACAGCGTTTCGAAAGATAATTTTTCATATTCCAGAACATCCAAGCCAGCGCCGAGAATTTTCCCGGATTGCATGGCCGCAACCAAATCAGCAGTGACAATATTCTTGCCGCGAGACGTATTGATAATCCAAAAGGGTTTGACAAATCCATTGATAAAATCACTGTCAACCATTTTATCGGTATCCGGAGTCCAAGGAATATGCAGGCTTACTACATCTACTTTTTGCTGAAATTTTGCTAATGAAACCTGCTTCGCATTGACATCGCCAACATTATCCTGAATATCATAACAAAGTACTTCCACATCAAAACCACGAAGTTTATTAGCAAATGATTTCCCCATGTTTCCGTAACCAATAATTCCTATTGTTTTTCCGTCGAGTTCATGGCCGCGGTTGCTTTCCCGGTTCCAATGTCCGGATCGTATCTCGCCATCAGCTTCATTCAATTTATTAAAAAGGGATAAAATCATTCCTAATGTATGTTCGGCAACGGCATTCCGATTTCCTTCGGGAGCAGCGATAAGGGTAATGTTTTTGGATATTGCGTAATCGCAATCAATACTTTCTAATCCGGCTCCAACACGCGCAATGAATTGCAAATTAGTGGCTTTGTCCAAAAATTCTTTATCAATCTTGAAACGGCTTCGAATAACAATTCCCTGATAGTCTTGAATTTTAGCTTCAATTTCTTCTTTTGACGAAGTGAAATCACTGTGATTTATAAATCCGGAATGCTGCAGCTGATCCCAAAGTAAGGAATGATTGCTGTCTATATGAAGGATTTTGATGTCCATAATAGTTCAATTTTTGATACTTCAAATTAACAAAAAAATTACGGTTTATTCTTTTAACAACCGAAATTAGAGTTGTAATTCGTAAATTAGCGATTAATAAATTTTGTTCTAAATTTTATTTTTAGAATAAATTAAAATCCAAAAATGAAATTGACAAAAACCTTCAAAGCTTTTTTTGAAAGCGAAAAATCAGGCGGACTCTTATTACTATTCGTTACCATAGTTTCCATGCTATTAGCTAATTCATCTTTTCAAACCGAATATATTGCTTTTTGGGGAACTGATATCGGTAGTCATTCCATAACACATTGGATCAATGATGGTTTAATGGCTATTTTCTTTCTTCTCATTGGTTTAGAATTAGAACGTGAAATGTATCAAGGCGAATTATCCAGTATAAAAAATGCAGCGTTACCTATTTTTGGAGCCTTAGGTGGCATGGTTATCCCAGCAGGAATCTTTTTACTGTTGAATTTTGGCACCATCACACAAAATGGAGCTGGAATCCCTATGGCTACAGATATTGCTTTTGCAATTGGAATTCTGTCACTTTTAGGAAATCGTGTTCCTACATCGCTCAAAGTATTTTTGACTGCACTTGCGGTGATTGATGATTTAGGTGCAATCATGGTAATTGCCATATTTTACACGGACACTATTGATTATATGAATTTGTTTATCGCTTTTGCCATTATGGGTGGATTGTTTATCCTGAACCGAAGAAAAGTACACAGTCTTATTCCTTACTTAATTGGTGGAGCGGCTATGTGGTATTTCATGCTAAATTCAGGTGTGCACGCGACGATAACCGGAGTATTATTAGCCTTTGTCATTCCCTTTGGAAATGGGGGCAAGAAGACATCTTCCTATCGATTACAGCATTTTTTACACTATCCGGTCGCGTTTTTTATCCTTCCCTTATTTGCCATAGCAAATACATGTATCGCCATCAACTCCGATTGGCATGAAGGATTAAATCATCCCAATACGATTGGAATTATGCTGGGTTTAGTGGTAGGAAAACCATTAGGGATCTGGTTGTTTTCATTCCTTGCTGTGAGTTTAGGAATTTGTACGCTGCCAAGAGATCTAAAATGGAACAGTATTCTAGGTGCAGGAATGCTGGGTGGAATAGGTTTTACAATGTCAATTTTCATAACATTACTTGCTTTTAAAAACGATGGAGAAGAAGTAATTACCTATTCAAAAATTGCGATTCTGGTTGCTTCTTTTATTGCGGGAACCATTGGTTTTTTATGGTTGAAATTTAATTTGAAACCCATTAGAGCAAAAAAATAGCACAACAGTATTTATTTACAATCAATTTAATCAAAAAGCCTCGTTTAAGTAATTAAACGAGGCTTTTTGATGTTAATATAAATTTTATTTTGAGTGACTTATTGCAAAACTATTAGAGAAATTTTTTTTTCTAATGAGTAAAAAAGAAAACAATGGAATTATCATTACAGGCGAAAATCTTTGAAGTACCGCAAATTGAATAATCAAACCAGTCACTACCATTCCTGTCATTATCCCTAATCCGAGATTGTACGTAAGACTGGGATTTATAGTCAGCACTTTAGTTTCTTCGGCTTTAAGGATAATTTGTTCTGTTTGAAAAAAAGTCCCATCAGTAATTTCAATACTATGCTTTCCTGGCAAAACACGATATTCTTTCCGGCTGTTGGTAAAGTTCATTTCACAATCAATTTCATCAGTAATTCGCACTACATAACGATTGGATTTATTATAAACTCCACTGCTTTTAGACATTCGAACTACAATTGTACTCTGATTCATACTATTCCTTTTTGTTATACTACAATGATTACGTAGCTGTTTTTTAGTTTCCGTTTCAAATCTAAAGGCTAGTGCGACCCTTATCCACTATAATTAACTCATCCTAATGCCGCTTATCCCTTGATTTGTTTCAATGACGTTTTGATTCCTCGTATTAAGGACGAACTGAATCCATGCATTTCCATTTCGTTCAATCCGGCAATCGTGCAGCCTTGTGGTGTGGTCACACGGTCAATTAATTGTTCCGGGTGTACTTTTTCTTCCAGTAGCATTTGAGCAGCACCTTTTACGGTTTGTGCAGAGATGGCTAAGGCGGTTTGCCAGTCAAATCCTATTTCGATTCCAGCTTGCATCGAAGCGCGAATGTAACGCAACGCAAAAGCAGTTCCGCTGGCCGCTAAAACGGTTGCTGCATCCATTAATTTTTCGTCAATTATTGGAGCGGTTCCCAAACTCTGAAAAAGGGAAACTATGTCTTCTGCTTTCTCTTTGTCTTTTTCATGGAACGCAATACAAGTGGCTGATGCGCCAAACTGTGCCGCAATATTGGGCATGATTCGGACAGCACTATTCGAACTACCAATTTTGTTTTGTAAATTTTCTATCGATAATCCACTCACCGCCGAAGCGATGATTTTATTAGAAATTACCGGAAGGATTTCGGCTAAAACAGTATCTACTTGGTATGGTTTGATAGTCAAAATAATGACATCGGCTTCCTGAATCTGATGGATATTATTTGTAGAAACTGTTGCGCCTAATTTTTCAAGATACAGAATGCTGGAGGTGTTTCTTCGGGTTATAGTGACTTGGTTTTCCGGAGAAAATTTTGATAGTCCTAATGCGATAGAAACACCTAGGTTTCCTCCGCCAATGATGTGTACTTTCATGCTAGTTGTGGTTTTCCTCTCCCCTCCCGAAGCTTCGGGAGCTCTCCAAAGGAAAATGAGCAGTTAGGGAAAAGTGTTTGTTGTATAGTTATAGTTGTATTAGTTGTTTTTGAATTCCCTCTTTTTGTTACCTTCCTTCTTAAAATCCTAAAATCATTTTTGCTATCGAAAAATAAATCAGAATTCCGCAAATATCATTGCTCGTTGTAATAAACGGTCCGGTTGCCAGCGCGGGGTCAATGCCAAATTTATCGAGCAATAATGGAATAAAAGTTCCAATAAGAGAGGCAATTATAATTACTGAAATTAACGCTATGGTGACAATCACACCAATGATGATTTCAACATTCAACAGAAGATGACTTCCTAAAAATAATATTGTCGCCAGAATCACTCCATTTAATAAACTCAGTGACACTTCTTTTACCAATCTATTAAATAAGGATCCGCTCAACGTATTGTTAGCCAAACCCTGCACAATAATTGCCGATGATTGCACCCCAACATTTCCTGCCATCGCGGCAATAAGTGGCGTGAAAAAGAATAAATTCCCATGTTCAAGCATCGCTCCTTCAAATAATCCGAGCACTTTCACGGAGATAAAACCACCCAAAAGAGCTAAAACTAGCCAAGGCAGTCGTGCTTTTGTATGTTCAAATATGCTGTCATCCGCTTCAACGTCCTGCGAGATACCTGCTGCCAACTGGTAATCCTCATCGGCTTCATCTTTGATTACATCCACAATGTCATCAATAGTGATTCGACCTACTAATCGTCCCATTTCATCTACGACAGGAATGGCTTCTAAATCGTATTTTTGCATGATTCGGGCCACCTCAACATCTTCGGTATCTACTTTTACGGAGTTCAATTTCCTGATGTAAACATCATTAATTGGTGTTCTGGAAGAAGTGGTCAATAAATCCTTGAGTGACAAACGTCCTTTCAGTCGGTCTTCATCATCTACCACATAAATCGAATGGACTCTGGAAATATTTTCGGCCTGAATGCGCATTTCTTTTACACAAGTAAGCACATTCCAATTTTCATTGACTTTGACTAATTCCTTGTGCATGATTCCACCTGCAGTATCTTCGTCATAACGCAATAAGTCAACAATATCTTTAGCATGCTCAACATCCTGAAGTTCTGATATTACTTCGGCTTTCAAATCTTTCGAAAGCTCCGCGATAATATCGGCGGCATCATTGGTTTCCAGCTCATCTAATTCTTCCGCGATCTCTTTTGCCGAAAGCCTGCTTAATATATTCTCCCGCAAATCATCTTCGAGTTCCAGAAGAATTTCGGCAGTTTTTTCACTGTCTAAAACTTTAAAAATATAGGTCGCTTCATTAAAATCAAGCTCATCGAGAATTTCAGCAATATCAGCATGGTGCATATCATTCAATAATACTTCCAGTTGCTGGTCGTTTTTATTTTGAATGAGTTGCTCTAATTCTTGTATTAATTCTTTGCTGATTTTAAACTCCATCGGCTTCTATTTTTTGGGTGAGTGCTATGAACTCTTCTACATTTAATTGTTCTGGTCGAAGGTTAAAGATTTCATCTTCTCTTAAACTATCGGACAAATTTAAGGTTTTCAAACTGTTTCGTAATGTTTTACGTCGTTGCTGAAAAGCAGTTTTCACTACCGTAAAAAACAATTTTTCGCCGCAAGGCAAACTGTAATCTTTCTTCCTGCGCAAACGTAAAACACCTGATTTTACCTTTGGTGGCGGAATAAATACATTTTCATCTACCGTGAATAAATATTCGGCATCATAAAAAGCCTGAACTAAAACCGATAGAATTCCATACGCTTTTGTCCCCTTTTTTTCACAAATACGTTGCGCCACTTCTTTCTGGAACATTCCTGCAAATTCCGGAATCTGATCGCGGTATTCCAAAGTTCTAAACACAATTTGAGTCGAAATATTATACGGGAAATTCCCAATTATAGCAAATTGTTTTCCTTCAAAAGTTTCATTAATATCATACCTCAAAAAATCTTTAGAAATGATTCTGTCTTTTAATTTTGGATAATTTTGGTCCAAATACGTCACTGATTCCGTATCGATTTCGATAACGTACGTGTTCACCGGCTTGTCCAACAAATATTTTGTCAAAACTCCCATTCCCGGACCTATCTCTAATACATCATCATATCCTTCTAAGTTCAACGTGTCGGCAATATCTTTTGCAATACTTTCGTCTTTCAAGAAGTGCTGTCCGAGGTGTTTTTTGGCTGTTACTTTTTCCATGTTATCATTGCGAGGCACGAAGCAATCTCGCTTTATTTTAAGTTTATTTTGGCACTAAGGCACAAAGTGTATTTTATTTCAAATTGGAGGTCGCAGATTGCGACTTCAAGATTGTGGTTCAAAACGACAATCTGAATGTGATTGGTTCGTTCCTTGCAATGACTCTAATAATCTGCAATCAATTCTAATTCCGTTCTAAAAGCCAGCATTTTATCTCCAAACAATTTCGCTCCTTCTTCGCGAAAACCAGGTGCGTCTTCCTGATAATATTTCTCCAAAGTTTCTTTGCTGTCCGTTGTGTATTGAACCGAATAGGTTACGCCGCCCATTTCCTCCTCAATTAAAACCCTCACCATTCTTGCGGAGGAGAATTTTCCCGTAGCCAAAATTTCAGGAATGTGCTTGTGTTGCATCCAAATCATCCATTGATCGTGAACGCTTTCGTGTATGTTTGTAGTGACGTTGTATAGTATCATTTTTATTTGATTGTTAGACTTTTAGATTACTAGACTTTTTCAAAAAAGTCAAGAATCTAAATAATCTGTTTTTATAAATTAGTATCTCCCCGCAATTGTCTAAATTTCTTTCTGGCTTCCACAAAATAAATACTGTCCTGATGATTGAACAACACCTTTTCATATAGTGGCTTCGCTTTTTCAGGCAACAATTGCTTATTATATATTTCTGCCGAAAAATACAACGCTTCATCTATGTAAATTCCGTCGCTGTGCTGGTCAATAATCGTCTGGTATTGGCTTAAAGCCAAAGCAAAATCACCTTTATTTTCATATATTTTTCCTAATCGCAACAAGGTCACAGCCTCTATTTCCTGTCCTTTATGGTTTTTCAAAATAGACTGAAACTGCGTTACCGCTTCCTGATTCCTGTTTTGATACAACAGATAATCTCCTTTTGCAAATTGTTTTAAAGCCGTTTGTGTCGAATCGGCTACTGTATTGTCATTTATTAACAGAAAATATTCCAAAGCATCATTTGCAATCAACTGCGTATTGGCTGATTTCAATTCCTTAAATTGTTTCAATGCCCAAGCAAAATCGGTTTTGAAATAACTCGTTTTGGCTGCTTTCAAACTCGCTTCATGCGCCATTACATCATTCTTCAAATCCAATTCTATCTGCGAATAATAGATCAAAGCCTGATTAAATTTTTCTTCGTACAGCAAAATATCTGCCAGTTCCATTTTGGCATTAGCCATTTCATAATCATTCAATTGCAATTCCAACGCTCTCTTGACAATTGCCTTTCCTTCCTCTGGTTTTTTTAAATTAAATGCCGTAAAATGTGCCTGAATCAGCTGCAAAGATAAGGTAAAAGGACTTATTTCAAATTGTTTCAACAAACCGTCTAATTCTGCACTGATGGCTACAAGGTCATTTTCGGATGCTTTTTCAATTCTCATGGCTATCAAATACGAATTCGCTTGAATAAGCAATTCTAAATCTTGTGTATTTTCCAATACAAATCCCAAAATTTCTTTAGCCCCTTCCTCATTTCCCTCGTCTATGGCCAATTGTCCTAAATTTACAATATTAGTAAGTGATTCCGGATTGCGTTTGTAAATAGCTTTTTCCTGAATAAATGCCTTTCCGAATTCTTTCTGCTGTACATAAAACCAACTCAAATAATGATTCCAAAAAAGATCTTGATTTTTCTGGGTTCTTATAATTAATGCCTTACGAAGCATTTCACTAAAGGCAGCATCGCCCTCGTCAACCATAAAACGAACCAGTTGATTTTGAATTAATATTGAATTTTGAGGATTCGCATACGCTTCGTCCAGAAAGGTGGAAATCATCATTTCCATATTAGATAATTGGCCGTAAAGTAATCCTATTTGATACTTGAAATTAAAATTCGGTTCCAATTCTGTAGCAGTTTGATAGGACTTTAGCGCATATTCCAATAGCACTTTCCTTTCAAAAGCGTTTGAAATACCATAGACATCATTTGGATTTTTTCTGATTCGGTCTAATGCCTGCTCGTAGTAAACCGTGGCTTTGGCATTATTCTTTTGCAACTGAAAATTATACCCCAATTCTACCAAAATATTCCCTTGATTGTATTTTTCAAGTCGTTGCTGAAGGGCTTTCTCGGCGCTATCAAATTGTTGCAATTGCTGGGAACAATCAATAGTTCTCAGAAAATATTGTGAGTTTTGAGGAATATCTTGCAGTAACTCTTCGTAGCTGATTTTTGCTTTTTCAAAATCACCTTTATCATAATAATACTGCGCTAACTGTTCGTTTTGAGAAAAACAAAGCAATGAAAAAAACAGGGTAATATGTAGAAAGAGTTTTTTCATTTTTAAGTGCAGTTTATTTCTTCAAACATCTATTTTTTTTAAACATATAAGTCATATAAGACTTGCATCGCTTTAAATTTAAAACTTTGCAAAAACTGACATGACTTATATGTTAAAATTTTTAGTTTATGATATCAAATCCGCAATACGGACGCAATACTTCTGGAATTACGATTCCTTCCGGAGTTTGATAATTTTCTAAAATTCCAGCCAAAACTCTTGGCAAAGCCAATGCACTTCCATTTAAAGTGTGTGCCAATTGGTTTTTTCCATCTTTGTCTTTGAAACGCAATTTCAAACGATTGGCTTGAAAAGTCTCAAAATTAGAAACCGAACTAATTTCTAACCAACGATCTTGCGCCGTAGAAAACACTTCGAAATCATACGTCAAAGCCGATGTGAAACCCATATCGCCACCACAAAGACGCAATATTCTGTATGGTAATTTCAATTCTTGTAAAATACTTTTCACGTGTTCCACCATTCCGTCCAAAGCTTCGTATGATTTATCAGGATGTTCTACACGAACGATTTCCACTTTGTCAAATTGATGCAAACGGTTCAATCCACGTACATGCGCACCATAAGAACCTGCTTCACGACGAAAACATGGTGTATAAGCCGTAGTTAAAATGGGCAATTCGCTCTCGTTAAGGATTACATCCCGAAACAAATTCGTCACAGGAACCTCAGCCGTTGGAATTAGGTATAAATCATCGGTTTTATCATGGTACATTTGTCCTTCTTTGTCTGGCAATTGTCCCGTTCCATAAGCCGATGCCTCGTTTACCATGTGCGGAACCTGAACTTCATTGTAACCGGCAGCCGTATTTTTGTCCAAGAAATAATTGATTAAGGCACGTTGTAATCGTGCTCCTTTTCCTTTATAAACCGGAAATCCTGCTCCCGTGATTTTTACTCCCAATTCAAAATCAATAATGTCGTATTTTTTCACCAATTCCCAATGCGGTTGCGCTCCTTCATGCAAAACTGGAATTTCTCCCTCTTCAAAAACGTTTAAGTTTTCCTCCGGCGTTTTTCCAACAGGAACAATATCAGCAGGAAGATTGGGTAATGTATATAATTTCTCTAAAAGTTCTGCGGCAAGTGCATCAGCCGTTTCCGCTAAAGCTTTACTTTTCTCTTTATTTAAAACGGTTTTTTCTTTTAGAATTGCGGCTTTTGATTTCTCACCCGATTTCATCAATTCGCCAATATCTTTGGATAATTTATTAGATTCTGATAAAATGCTGTCTAACTCCACTTGCGTAGCGCGACGTTTTTCATCCAGTTGGACCACTTCTTCAACAACACTTGTAGCATCGATATTTCTCTTTGCCAAAGCGGTGATTACTTTTTCTTGATTCTCTCTAATAAATGCGATTTGTAACATAGTTTGATTTTTATAACGCTAACTTATATATTAATGGTAGCAAATTTAAGGAAATGTTTGATAGAAATGAGGGAAAGTTTTGATGAAAAGTTATCTACTTTCTTTTAATCTCGTGCCCTACAAATTCTTCTAAGGCTGCAAACATATCGTCTACAGAAAGGACTTCGAAATCGGGGTGCGTTTTAAGAAAATTAGCATTCAAAGTAATCAGGTTTTCTTCTATTTCGAAAAAAGTGTCATTGTTGAGCAAATCTCGGATAGGATTTACGCCTTCCAACTTCCCTTTCAAGAATTTATTCAGCTTTACACTACTCATTAATTTTACTTTTTTGGATTGTTGTTGGAACAATTCCAAATGCTTTTCGGCGCCAATCAAAGCCAAACCTTCTTCTATTAATTCGTTTAACTCTTTATCCCAACCCGAATTGTATACAAATTGAGCAAAATTACCTTCAGTATATTGTGAAGTATAGTAATCTAAATAATAACTCATTATCGCATCTTCGTGAATCAAATCATCGTTTACGCCTTCCTCACGCATTAAGTTGATTACCGAAATATTTGAGTGAATTACATCTTGAAGGTTCTCACTGTTAAAGGCTGTTTCTGAAATAATTATTCTACCGAATTCCATTTGTTTTGTATTTGAATATGTGCTGCAAATTTCGGGTAAAATAGTGAAGAATCGAAAAGTTTTTTTTAGCCACGGATTGCACGGATTAACATAGATTGGATTTACGTTACCATTTAACTGACATCAGATTCATCACCTCTCTTTTTCTGATTCATTTTGGTAACCAAAGCTTTCAAACGTAAGGCTTTTTCTTTTTTTTCTTCTTGAAGTTTAGCCTTTTTCCGATTTAGCAATTTGGTGTGCAACGCCTTATTTTTGGTGTTTTTTTCGGGTCCTTTTGGCATGGTTTACAGTCTTCATTAATTACGGTTACAAAGATAAAAAAAGCATTTTTTTCCTGATGTGTTAAGTATAAAAAAAAACCTTTAATCCATTTTTATTAAATTATCGATAAGATGCTTTTGATCTTTTAATCTCAACATTTTTTATATTCAAGGTTTCTAAATAAACAGAAATTGCAGAAGATAAGACCGTATTTTTGGGACCTATTATCACTTCCTTTATGGGGAAATTTTTCTCTCCATTTGAAAAATCAATATCTAAATAAATTTTTGGAGCATTCTGAGACATTAAAAATTTAATTTCCTGTGGAGCAGAATCTTTTCCGAAAGCTGTCCCTCCTGGATCTACAATTTTGAGCGAATTGTTACTTTTTATAAAATTAACCAGATGTACTAATCTTACTTCTTTTTCTTCCGAAAAGGCAGGGTTTTTATAAGAAGTTAAGTCATATGCTATCTCAATACATGCATTCATGAAATATTCACCAAACGTTTCGTCTTCTGACTCTTCTGCTTCGTGAAGAGCTTTTACCATTGCCTTAATTTCTTTGATTTGTTTCTTTTCGTTATATTCTACTTTTAAACCTTTTACAGGTAATTTAAGTAAGTCTTTTGCACTAAAGCCTAGTACGTACCCATTACCATCATCTGAATATGCTCTCCATTGACTTAAAACATCTCCATCTAGTGAAAAACAAGAGGCAAGCACTAAAGCTTTAAGTCCAGAGATGTGGAAAATTCCATCAATTGCATCAAGAAAATCTTGTCCTAATTCAGGTAATAATTCTGATGCTGCTTTTTCCCATATTGAATATCCCCAATGCATTTCCATAAAATCGTTCATAGAAAAGACATCACAAAAACGTATAGTTTTATTTGTACAAATTGCGTGAAATGTATTTGCATCACAATAGTGGTAAATTAGTTCGTTCGATTTTGGTTTATATTGTCTTGGAATTAGCATCTTTTCTTTTTATATGGATTTTACGAAATGGTTCATAACTAATCATATGCGTTATAAAATCACACAAATCCACCCTATTTAATGAAAGTAAGTATGACAAATATCAAATTTAATTATTCTCTAAATATATAAAAATATCTTACAAAAAGATTGTTTTCCAAATCTTTCAGAAACCATTGAGGGTGGCTCTATAGCCCCGATAGCAGTAAAAATCCTTATTGTTTTTTCTTTAAAAACAATAAGATTGTAACGTATAGCGGGACATCGCAGATTCAGCGAAGCTAAATAGCTTCAAATAAAATTCTATTGCTTATTTTTGCAGCTCGTTCTGAATTAATTTCAGAATCTAAAAATAATTTTATGATACAGAATCCAAAAAGATATACGATTACAGCGGCATTGCCTTATACGAACGGACCGATTCACATTGGCCATTTGGCGGGTGTTTATGTGCCTTCGGACATATATTCCAGATATTTAAGATTGCAAGGAAGAGACGTTTTGTTTGTTTGCGGAAGTGATGAGCACGGCGTGGCGATTTCGATGAAAGCCAAAAAAGAAGGCATTACGCCACAGGAAGTAATCGATAAATATGATGGAATAATCCGTAAATCGTTCTCGGATTTTGGAATTTCGTTTGACAATTATTCCAGAACTTCGGCTAAAATTCATCATGATACGGCTTCGGAGTTTTTTAGAAAACTGTACGAACAAGGTGATTTTATCGAAGAAGTAACCGAGCAATTGTACGATGCAAAAGCAGATCAGTTCCTCGCAGATCGTTTTGTGGTGGGAACTTGCCCAAAATGCGGCAACGAAGAAGCTTACGGTGATCAATGTGAAAAATGTGGTTCAACGCTGAATGCTACGGATTTAATTAATCCAAAATCGACAATAACAGGAGAAACTCCCATTTTGAAATCGACGAAACACTGGTTTTTGCCTTTGGACCGTTATGAAGATTTCTTGAAAGAATGGATTCTCGTTGGACATAAAAATGACTGGAAACCGAATGTTTACGGGCAAGTAAAATCGTGGATTGATGGCGGATTAGAGCCTCGCGCGGTAACTCGTGACTTGGATTGGGGAATTGATGTTCCTGTTGAAGGTGCCGAAGGAAAAAAATTATACGTGTGGTTTGATGCGCCGATTGGCTATATTTCTTCCACCAAAGAATGGGCTTTGCGCGAAGGAAAAGATTGGGAACCATACTGGAAAGATCAGGACACGAAACTGGTTCACTTTATTGGGAAAGACAATATTGTTTTTCATTGCATCATTTTCCCAGCGATGTTGAAAGCCGAAGGAAGTTATATTTTACCGGACAATGTTCCTGCAAATGAGTTCTTGAACTTGGAAGGAAATAAATTATCTACGTCTAAAAACTGGGCAGTTTGGCTGCACGAATATTTAGAAGAATTCCCAAATCAACAAGATGTTTTGCGTTACGCTTTGACATCAAACGCTCCAGAAACCAAGGATAATGATTTTACCTGGAAAGATTTTCAGGCGAGAAACAATAATGAATTAGTAGCAATTTACGGGAATTTCATTAATCGCGTGGTGGTTTTAACCAATAAATATTACAATGGAATTGTTCCGCAACCAAATGAACTTTCGGAAGTGGATGAAGCGACTTTAACAGAATTGAAAGCGTATCCAGCTGTGATTTCGAGTTCTGTGGAACGTTATAGATTCCGTGAAGCGTTGAGTGAATTGATGAATGTGGCTCGTTTAGGAAATAAATATTTGGCTGACGAAGAGCCTTGGAAAGTCATCAAAGACAATCCGGAGCGCGTACAAACGCAAATGTATGTAGCGTTGCAAATTGCAGCTGCGTTGAGTTCACTTTGCGAACCGTTCCTACCATTTACAGCAAAAAAATTATCAAGAATTCTAAAAATAGAAAGTCCGTTGAACTGGAATACTATTGCTCAAAATTCTGATTTGATTCCGGCTGGACACCAAATTGGGGAAGCTGAATTGTTGTTTGCTAAAATTGAAGACGAAGAAATCCAAAAACAAATAGACAAACTGGAAGCGACTAAAACCGCTAATACTGCCGAAAACAAAAAAGCGGAACCACAGAAAGAAGCGATTCAATTTGAGGATTTTGCCAAAATGGATATTCGTGTGGGAACGATTCTGGAAGCCGAAAAAATGCCAAAAGCCAACAAACTTTTGATTTTGAAAGTAGACACCGGAATTGATGTTCGCACAATCGTTTCTGGAATTGCTGAGAGTTTTAAACCGGAAGACATTGTAGGGAAAAGAGTAACTGTTTTAGTGAACTTGGCTCCAAGAAACCTTCGTGGCGTAGAAAGTCAAGGAATGATTTTGATGACTACAAACGCTGAAGGAAAATTGGTTTTTGTGAATCCGGATACGGATGGCGTTGCTAATGGAGAGACAATCAATTAAGGAAATTATAAAATGAAAATAAAAAAGCCGCAATTAGCTTTAATTGTTGGGATACTCTGCATTTCGATTTTTCCAATATTAATAAAACTTCGGTTAACTCCCGGGCTAATTTCGGCTTTTTATAGAATGGCAATTGCAGCAACTTTGCTATTGCCTTATGTTATCCTCACAAAAAAATTCAAGCTTCCAACTTTCAAGGTATTAATTCCCGCTATAATTTGCGGAATTTTATTTGCCTCAGATGTTGCCGTTTGGAATATCGCCATACAAGAATCTAGCGCTACGCAGGCTTCACTGCTTACTAATTTATCACCGCTTTGGGTTGGGATTGGTTCGTTTTTATTTTTAAAAACAAAGCCCGCCACTAATTTCTGGATTGGAACTCTAGTCTCGTTATTCGGAATGATTATGCTGGTTGGTTTTCAGTTTTTTATCGAACTGAATTTTGATACCGCTTTTCTTTTAGCAGTATTATCGGGTATTTTATATGCTATTTACTTACTGGTCAGCAAAAAAGTGCTTTCTAAGGTGGATGTCCTTTCGTTTATGACCATAAGCCTAATTTCTTCAAGTATATATTTAGGAATTCTCTGTTTAATGTTAGACGAACCATTTTTCGGATTTTCTGATGCTGGCTGGCTGGTCTTGTTGATCCAAGCAGTAGTTTGCCAATTATTAGCATGGTTATCGCTCAGTTATGCCACACAACACATGCGGGCCACAAGAGTGTCTTTGAGTTTGCTCGGTCAAGCCGTTTTGACTTCTATTTTAGCCTGGTTGTTTTTAGATGAAATAATCACACTGCAAATGATTATCGGAGGAATTATTTTACTTTTGGGAATCCGAATTACCTTTTTTTCGAAAACAATTTCAATGAAGAAAGTCTTTTCCAAAGCAGGGGACAATTAAAAGGAAAACCTCAATTATTATCAAAATAAAATAAAAATGGAACTAAAAGTAATTGCTTTCGACGCCGATGATACCTTATGGATCAACGAAACGTATTTTGATGAAACCGAGAAGAAGTTCTGTGGTTTAATGGAAGATTATTTATCCCATCAAGGAATATCCAAAGAACTTTTTAAGGTCGAAATTGATAATTTAAAACTATACGGTTACGGAATCAAAGGCTACATTTTATCGATGATTGAGGCTGCGATGACTATTTCGAATAATACGCTTCCTATAGAAATAATCGAAAAAATCATCCAATATGGGAAAGAATTGCTGGAGAAACCAATTGTTTTATTGGAAGGTGTGGAAGAAACTTTAGACGCATTACACGGAAAATATAAATTGGTGGTTGCTACCAAAGGCGATTTATTAGACCAACGTCGAAAATTACACAATTCAGGCTTGGGTCATTATTTCCACCATATCGAAGTAATGTCAGACAAGCAAGAAATTGATTATTCTGATTTAATAAAACGATTAGAAATACAACCTTCCGAATTTTTTATGATTGGAAATTCTTTAAAATCGGATGTTTTACCCGTTTTAGCAATTGGCGGACATGCCGTACATATTCCGTTTCATACTACTTGGGCACACGAAAAAATCGATCATAAAGTGGAACATCAAAACTTCAGTTCTTTCGAAAAAATAGCAGAAGTTTTGAAAAAATTGGAGTAGAAAAGCCGGTTTCAAACCTTTTTAATCAATAATCGCAGTATTTTCAACAAAAAAAACCCACATTTAAAGTTAATATTTTTATTTAATCTAAAAAAAAAGTACAAAATATTGCCAAAAGTACCGTTCCATTCTTAGTTTATAGAATTAAAACTAATTCTTACATAATTAACTGTTTAAAATTTCTTATCCTTCATTATGTTGTACTTTTGCAGGGAATTTAAAAAAAACAATAATGAAAAAAATCGTTCTTACGTTAGTTTTTGCTTCTGCAATGACAACTTTAAGTGCTCAAACTGAGACTAAAAAAACTACAGAAAACGACTATAACAAATGGTCTATTGAATTAGCAGGTGGTGTTAACAAAACACAAAGACCTATGACTGCTGGTTACTTTACATCTACACCAAGTCCTTATGTTGCTGATTTAGGAGTTAGATATATGTTTAACAATAAATTCGGTTTGAAAGCGGATTTTGGATACAACAGTTTTGAAGGAAAAAATAATTCAGTTGATTTTGACACTAAATATTACAGAGCAGACATTCAAGCTGTGGCTAACTTAGGAAGAATCATGAATTTTGAAACTTGGACAAATACACTAGGTTTATTGGGTCATGCTGGTTTTGGTTTAGCTCAATTAGAAGATCAAAATTCTGCTTTGAAAGACAGAATGGGTAATTTCATGGCGGGTGTAACTGGTCAAATTAAATTATCAAACAGAATTGCTTTAACTGGAGATTTTACAACAATCTTAAATGCATCTCAAGATGCTGCTTTTGATGCTGCAAGTACTCCTGGTTCAAGAGGTTTTTCAGGAATTCTTTTTAATGGTACTGTAGGTTTAACAGTTTACTTAGGTAAAAACGAAAAACATGCTGACTGGGTAATTGATAATGGAAACGAAATCGATGCATTGAAAAAACAAATCGCTGATATCGAAACTTCAATGTTAGATACTGATAAAGATGGTGTTGCTGATTATTTAGATCAAGAACCAAACACTATTTCTGGTGTAATGGTTGACACTAAAGGAAAATCAATTGATTTAAATAACAATAATGTTCCTGACGAATTAGAAAGTTATTTATTGAAAACTTACGGAAGCAATACTGATAAATCAGCTGTTCTAAGTAACAATGAATTGATTAGAAACTTAATCAATGGTGGTTACGTAAGTACTTATTTTGATTTCAACAAATCAACTCCAACAAATGTATCTACAGAAGGTATTGATTTTATCTTAACGTATTTAAGAAATAATCCTACTGCTTCAGTTGAGATTATTGGTCATGCTGACGAATTAGGAAGATCAGAATACAATGATAAATTATCTACAGCTAGAGCAAACAGTGTTAAAAATGTATTAGTAAAAGCTAACATTGACGCTTCAAGATTAAATGTAGTTGCAGCAGGTGAAGATTCTTCAGTTGAAAAAGATTCAGATGCAGCAAGAAAATTAGTTAGAAGAGTTACTTTCAGAGTAAAATAATTCTTTCTCAATATTCTCTAAAAACCCTAAAGGAAATTTCTTTTAGGGTTTTTTTATGTCTTTTTTATTTCTGCATGAAAATTGAATTTACGATTTAAAAGATTAGTAGTACTTTTGAAAAATAATTAAAATTATACCACTTTGAGAACCCTTTTAAACATAGAGAACTGGTCCAGAAAAGAACATTTTCATTTTTTTAGACAATTCGAAGAACCTTTCTTTGGTGCCACTGTCGAGATTGATTGTACCAAAGCCTATGCTACTGCAAAAGCACTGAAAGCCACTTTTTTCAGTTACTATTTACACAAAACATTGGTAGCAGTAAATACGATTGAATCCTTTCGTTATCGAATTTCTGATGACCAAATATATATTTGTGACCAAATAAATGCTTCGGCTACTATTGGTCGTGAAGACGGCACGTTTGGATTCTCTTTGATTGAATACAATCCTGATTTTTCCGTTTTTAAAACAAACACTTCAAAAGAAATTGAGCGGATTCAAACCACAACCGGACTTTTTACCCGAGCATTTGACGATGATAATGTTATTCACTTTTCGGCTATTCCCTGGCTTGATTTCACCTCTTTATCGCATGCCAGAAGTTATACTTTTCCAGACAGTTGCCCGAAAATTTCCTTTGGGAAAATGAGGATTGCTGACAACGGCAAAAGTACCATGGCGATGTCAGTTCATGTCCATCACGGATTGATGGATGGTTTTCATGTGGGACAATTTGTAGATTGTTTCCAAGAGTTGATGAATCAGTAATCGATTATTTTTTTTTAACTTTACTAAAAACTCATTATTATGCTATCAAAAAATATTGAAATTGCCTTAAACAAACAGATTCGCATCGAAGCGGAATCTTCACAAACCTATCTTTCCATGGCTTGTTGGGCTGAAGTGAGCGGGCTGGAAGGAATTGCACAATTCATGTTTGCACAATCTGACGAAGAGCGCTTGCACATGCTCAAATTAATCAAATATGTAAATGAACGCGGCGGTCATGCACAAATTACAGATTTAAAAGCGCCAAAAACTACTTATGAAACCTTCAAAGGAATGTTTGAGGAACTTTATAAACATGAAATCTTTGTTTCGGATTCAATAAATGAATTGGTACACATCACTTTTTCAGAAAAGGATTATGCCACACACAACTTTTTACAATGGTATGTTGCCGAACAAATTGAAGAAGAAGCAACCGCAAAATCTATTTTAGACAAAATCAATTTGATTGGTGATGACAAAGGTGGTTTGTATTTATTTGACCGTGATTTACAACAAGTAGCATTAGTAAAACCTGCTATTTAAATGTTAAAATTTATTTAGAACAGATAAAAATAATATACATTTGCCTTAGTTTTTTATTCTTTAGAAAATTGGAAAAAAAAAAAAAGGAAAAGAAAAAGGATAAAAAAGAAATCCTTAAAACCATTAAGATTGCAGAAAACTGTAAATCTAAATGCTGTAAAAAATTTAAAAAAGGAGAAGATAAACGTTGCAAACGATGTCCTCTGTTTGATTTATTGAAAAAAACATCTTAATTCAAAATATAAATGCCCTCTATCTCAGAGGGCATTATTTTTATACTTTACTCCGGAATAATTATTTTCCTAAAAGCATTATTTCGTTTACCACAACTTCCGTAACATAGCGTTTTTCTCCGTTTTTATCATCATAACTTCTATGGGTCAATTTTCCTTCAACAGCAATTTCCTTGCCTTTGGTAACGTATTTTTCTATGATTTCAGCTGTTTTTCCCCAAGCTACTAATTTATGCCATTGGGTTTCTTCTACTTTTTCTCCTTTGTCGTTTTTATAGCTTTCATTTGTTGCTAATGTAAAATTGGCCAACTTTTTTCCTCCGTCAAATGATTTGATTTCCGGGTCATTCCCAACGTGTCCAATTAACTGTACTTTGTTTCTTAATGTGCTCATGGCGTGTAAAATTTAAATGTTAGTGTATATAAGTTATTTGTTGAATCGTTATTTGAAATCAACACTGCAAAGATGCGGTGACTGTCAAAAACTATTCGGTTACTAACTATTTACTTTCGGTTGTAACTATTTGTAAACGTTTGTAAATGGGAAAAATTCGCTATATTTGATAAAAATAAAATTTTTATGCAAACCAAAATAAACAAAGTAGAGTTACGAAATCTGAAATTTGATGACTACAAAGAGTTGAAAAACTCCATGGTAGAATCGTATCCGGAGATGGTAGGTTCCTACTGGAGAGAACATCATATTGAAAAATTATTAAGCCTTTTTCCTGAAGGTCAATTGGTAATTTTGGTAGATGGAAAAGTAGTTGGCTCTGCTTTGTCTCTAATTGTTGACGAAAGTTTAGTAGACAAAAACCATAATTACTCTGACATAACCGGAAAATACACCTTCTCTACCCACAACCCAAAAGGAGATGTTTTATACGGAATAGATGTATTTATTCATCCAAATTATAGAGGACTGCGCCTTGGAAGACGATTGTATGATGCCCGAAAAGAATTATGTGAACAATTAAATTTGAAAGCAATTGTGTTTGCCGGAAGAATTCCTAATTATGGACAACATGCAGCAACACTTACTCCAAAAATTTATATCGAGAAAGTAAAAAGAAAAGAATTACACGACTCCGTACTTTCATTCCAGTTGAGTAATGATTTTCACGTAATCCGAGTGATGAAAAACTACTTGGAAGGTGATACCGATTCAAAAGAATTTGCAGTTTTACTGGAATGGAACAATATTTATTACGACGAAAGTCCGAAATTAATAAACCTTAAGAAAAGCGTTATCCGCTTAGGACTTGTTCAATGGCAAATGCGTCAACTAAACAATCTGGAAGCTTTATTCGAACAATGCGAATTTTTTGTCGATGTCGTTTCAGGATACGGTAGTGATTTTGCGCTGTTTCCAGAACTATTCACAGCTCCTTTGATGGCGGATTACAATCATTTGTCAGAAGCCGATGCGATTAGGGAATTAGCAAAACATGCAGAACCTGTTCGCAAACGTTTCCAGGAATTGGCTATTTCTTACAATATCAACATCATTACAGGAAGCATGCCGTATTTAGAAAACGGCACATTATACAATGTGGGTTTTCTTTGCAAAAGAGATGGAACTTCTGAGATGTATGCCAAAATACATGTTACTCCAAACGAAGTGCAGCATTGGGGAATGACAGGCGGTTCACAAATTAAAACATTTGACACCGATTGTGGAAAAATTGGAATCGTGATATGTTACGATGTCGAATTTCCAGAACTTTCGAGATTACTGGCAGATGAGGGAATGAATATTTTATTTGTTCCGTTCTTGACAGATACTCAAAATGCGTATACCAGAGTCAAACACTGCGCACAAGCCAGAGCGATAGAAAACGAATGTTATGTGGCAATAGCCGGCTGCGTGGGTAATCTTCCAAAGGTAAACAACATGGACATTCAATATGCACAATCAGCAGTATTTACACCTTCTGATTTTGCTTTTCCAAGTAACGGAATAAAAGCCGAGGCAACTCCAAATACGGAAATGACACTGATAGTCGATGTAGATTTAGACTTACTGAAAGAACTTCACGAGCATGGAAGTGTTCGAATTCTAAAAGACCGCAGAACTGACTTATACGACATCAAAAAAATAAATCCATGAATAAAACCTGCTTAGAATGTGGAGAAAAAATTGTAGGCCGGGAAGACAAAAAGTTTTGTAGCGACGGTTGTCGTAATGCTTTCAACAATAAAATAAACAAGGACAGTACTAATTTTATGCGCAACATCAACAACAAGTTGCGCAAAAATTACCGCATTCTATCTGAGCTAAATACCGACGGAAAATCAAAAGCCACACGGGCAAAATTGTTAAGTAAAGGTTTTGATTTTGAATTTTTTACCAATATCCTCCAAACCAAAACAGGAAATACCTACTATTTCTTGTACGACCAAGGATACATGGTTTTAGAAAATGATTTTTATATGTTGGTCAAAAAAGACATTTAATACCGCAAATCCCCAAATCTACCTAACCTACCATGAAAAAAGACTATTTTTCAATTTTTGCCGGCTTATTTATCCTATTAATTCTAGGGTTAATTTACATTACAATGATGCCACAATGGACTTCGGATGATGAAGGTTCACTTGCTGAATTTTCAACCAAAAGAGCCTTAAATCAAGTAGAAGCCATTTCGAAACAACCACATTTTGTAGGTTCTGCAAATCATGAAGTAGTCGCAAATTATCTAATAAAAGAGCTGAATAAGTTAGGACTGGAAACTTCTATTCAGGAAGGATATACGCTCAGCGATTGGGGAAATCTGGTAAAGTCCAAAAACATCTTGGCCCGAATCAAAGGTTCCAATAGTTCCAAAGCATTGTTATTGCTTTCCCATTATGACAGCGCACCTCACTCCTACTCTCCTGGTGCCAGCGATGCGGGTTCTGGTGTAGCAACAATCCTGGAAAGTGTTCGTACTTTTTTGTACAATAAAACGCCGCATAAAAATGATATAATTATTCTGTTTTCAGATGCTGAGGAATTAGGACTGAATGGCGCTGCACTTTTTGTAACCCAACATCAATGGGCTAAAGAAGTCGGCTTAGTTTTAAATTTTGAAGCACGCGGCTCATCCGGTCCAAGCTATATGCTGATGGAAACTAACAAAGGAAATGCAGGATTAGTAAAAGAGTTTGCTGCCGCAAAAGCGACTTTTCCAGTTTCAAATTCCTTGATGTACAGCATCTATAAAATGTTACCCAATGATACTGATTTGACCGTTTTCAGGGAACAAGGCAACATTCAAGGTTATAATTTTGCTTTTATAGATGACCATTTTAACTATCACACCGCCCAAGATGACATCCATCATTTGAACAAAAACACATTAGCACATCAAGGTTCTTATTTGATGCCGCTATTAAATTATTTCTCAAACACAGATTTAAATACAACAAAAGCCAGCGAAGATTACGTCTATTTTACCATTCCTTATACATTTATAAGTTATCCTTTCAGTTGGGTTTTGCCTATGGTAATAATTGCATTGGCGCTGTTTATTTTTCTGCTGTTTTTAGGAAAAGCCAAACGCATTTTGTCGTTTAGGGAAATCGGTAAAGGATTTATACCGCTATTAGGTTCTTTATTTGCATCTGGATTAATCACTTTTTTCGGGTGGAAAGGCTTGTTAATGGCCTATCCGCAATACAATGATTTGCTGAACGGATTTACCTATAACGGACATGCTTATATTGCCGCTTTTGTGTTATTATCCTTAGCGATAAGTATGGTTTTTTATCATTTATTATCTGAGCGAAAAGTAACCATCAATCATTATGCAGCGCCATTATTTTTATGGATCATCATCAACGGAATTCTAGCTTTTGTTTTACCTGGAGCAGGATTTTTGATTATTCCGGTGTACTTTGGGCTATTGATTTTTGGGCTTTTTATCGTGACACAAAAATCGAACAAAACATTAAATCTCCTATTAAGCATTCCCGCTTTGCTAATAATAGCGCCTTTTATCCAAATGTTTCCGATAGGTTTAGGATTGAAAGTCCTGTTTGGAAGTGCCATCCTTACGGTGCTGACTTTTGGCTTATTGTTGCCAGTTTTTGGGGCTTTCGCCAAAAAGGGAATCTGGTCCATAATCCTTCTTTTGCTTTCCATTGGCTTTTTTGCGAAAGCGCATTCTGAATCCGGTTACGAAGCTGGTAAAGCAAAATCAAACAGTTTATTGTATGTGTACGATGCTGATACAGACCAAGCAAGTTGGGCAACATACGACAAAAATCTTGATTCTTGGACCAAAGGCTATTTGGGTGAAAACCCGAAAAACGCAACCAATTTGAACGAAATTCCTTTGTTCAGCAAATACAATTCTGGTTTTACATACGCGGCGAATGCGCCTAAAAAAGACCTTCAGAAACCAAGTATTGAATTTCTGGAAGACCGAATCGTAGGCAATCAAAGGTATTTGAGAATAAAAATTTCCCCGAATCGAAACGTTAATCGCTATGATATTTTTGCCAATGAAAAAATGGAAATTCATAATTTCAAAGCAAATGGCGTAACCACTTTAGGCCAAAAAAATTCACTTTATCAGCGAAAAGGCAAAAAGATATTGAGCTATTATGTGGTAGGAAATGCACCTTTAGAAATGCAGTTCAGCATGAATGTTTCAACAGTTTTAGATATGGAACTCTTAGAAAGTTCATTTGATTTGTTGTCAAACCCATTATTTGAAATCACAAAAAGAGAAAACTGGATGATGCCAACCCCGTTTGTTCTGAACGATGCAGTGGTCATTAGACAAAAAATAAAAGTGAGTCCGGTTGTTGTGAATACTTTGGATGCTGCTGTAACAAATCCTGTTGTAAAAGATAGTTTAACAGTTGCTAAAGACAGTTTGAAAGTCAATTAATTTTTCAAAAAATGACAAAAATTAGTATTCTAGGTTGCGGTTGGTTGGGTTTGCCTTTGGCGAAAGCCTTACTTACAAATGGGTTTTCAGTAAAAGGCTCAACAACTTCTGATGAGAAATTAGTAACATTAAAAAATGCAGGAATCGCTCCTTTCTTAATTGCGCTTTCAGAAAATAAAACCTCTGGAAACTTAACTGAATTTCTGGAAAATTCTGAAATTCTGATTATCGATGTTCCGCCGAAACTTCGCGGTTCAGGTACAGAAAATTTTGTATCCAAGATTAGAAATATAATTCCGTTTATAGAAAAATCATCTGTCGAAAAAGTGCTTTTCATTAGCTCAACATCGGTTTATAATGATGACGAGATTTTTGTTACTGAAGAAACAATCCCAAAACCAGACACTGAAAGCGGCAAACAATTACTAGAAACAGAACTGCTTTTGCAAAACAACAGCCATTTCAAGACAACAGTATTGCGTTTTGGTGGCTTAATTAGCGAAGACCGTCATCCTGTGAAGTTCCTGGCCGGTCGAGAAGATTTAGACAATCCTGACGCTCCGATTAATTTAATTCATCAGGAAGATTGTATTGGAATAATTCTAAAAATTATTGAAACGGATTCTTGGAATGAAACCTTCAATGCGGTGGCTCCATCTCATCCTTCCCGAGAAATGTACTATACTCAAAAGGCTATAGATTTGAATTTGGCTTTGCCAAAGTTTAATTCTGAACAAAATTCTGGTGGAAAAATAATTTTGAGCGCTCGCTTAGAAAAGGTTTTAAATTATACTTTTACGAAACCAAATTTGTAACGTGAGAACTAAAATTAAGAATGCTGTTTCGTCTAAAGTGAACACTATTGGGCTTCCTATTTTAGCTTTGTGCTGGGTCAGTTTTTTCTGGGGAACAACCTGGATTGCTTCCAAAGAAGGTGTAAAACACATGCCCGCCTTACAGCTTGTCGCCATCAGACAATTCTTAGGGGGTTTCCTTTATATTTCCTTTTTTTTGTTTAAAAAAGCACCTTGGCCAAAGGGAAAACAATGGAAAACAATTATCATTCTAAGCATTCTTAATTTTGTTCTAAGCAACGGATTAAGCACTTGGGGCGTAAAATACATCAGTAGCGGACTTGGCGCAATCATTGGGGCTATTGTACCTTTATGGATCGTTATTATTACTTTTTTTAGAGGAGAACGTTTGTCCAGATTATCGGTTATTGGTTTGATTATCAGCTTTAGTGGCGTTTGTGTTATTTTTTACGACCACCTGAGTGATTTCTTAATTCCAAATTTCAGATTCGGGATAATAATTTCCATAATTTCTACTTTAACCTGGGCTTTTGGGACTTTGTATACCAAGAAAAAAGCAGCGACTTTTAATCCATATTTTAGTTTGGGACTGCAAATGTTTATATCCAGTATTCTAATTTTTGCATACAATGGAGCAACTGGAACTTCCGTTAGTTTGAGTGCTATACCGGCGATTTCGTGGTGGTCGATTGCCTATTTAGTTATAGTGGGTTCTATTCTTACCTTCATTGCCTTTATTTATGCGCTTCAAAATCTTCCTGCAGAGATTAGTACTGTCTATTCATACATTAACCCCATTGTTGCTGTAATTTTAGGAGCGCTAATTTTTGGTGAAACCCTTAACGCTGCCATTGCAATAGGTGGAGGAGTTACATTAAGCGGATTGTATCTGGTCAATTATTCATTGAGAAAAACACGAAAATGAGACGATTCTCTCAGAACTGATAGCAATAAATAAAAAACTAAAATTCATTTTTATAAAGCCCCCTAAATCAAATTATATGTCTCTAGAAATTTTATTGGTAGATGACCACATTATGATTACTGACTGTTACAAAATGGCTTTAACAAATTTAGAAATAAGCACACGAATTACATCCGCTAATTCGTTAGAAAATGCCTATAAATTCATTTTTGATAATGGTCCAGATGTACGCATCGATTTAGTAATACTAGATTTAAGCATGCCAGAATACCCCGAAAAAAAAATAGAAAATGGAGAAGATTTAGCAAAATTAATTCGAGTAAGACACCCTAGAACTAAAATTATTTTTATCACAGGTTATTGCAACATTATAAGATTAAACAGTATTATACATGATATAAATCCAGAAGGTTTGATTGAAAAATCAGATCTTGATTTTAGTTCAATCAGTATTATTTGCAATAAAATTATTGCTGGAGAAATATATAAGAGTGAAAGAGTAAAAAAAACAATTGAAGATTTTTCAACCAAAGAAATGTTTTTAGATACTATTGACAGACAGATTATAATTCTGATCAGTCAAAATACCAAAACCGTAAATATGCCTGAGCTATTGAACTTGAGCTTGAGTGCTATTGAAAAAAGAAAAGCAAAAATAAAAATATATTTTGGTGTAGAAAAAGGAAGCGACGACGCTATTATTAAGAAAGCCAAAGAAATAGGATTTGTTTAAAGAATCTTTTTCCAAAACAATTTAGTCTTTAAATTGTAAAAAAAATATCCCATTCAACTGAACGAATGGGATATTTTTAGTTTTTTAAAACTGATTACCAGATTCTCACACGCTTTTCAGGTGCAATGTACATTCCGTCAGTTGCTTGAATATCGAAAGCTTTATAGAACGTATCTATATTTTGCAAAGGAACATAGGCACGGTACATTCCTGGAGAATGCGGGTCTGTTTTCACTTGATTTTTCAAGGCTTCATCACGCATTTTTGAACGCCAGATCGTCGACCAAGAAATAAAGAAACGTTGTTCTGGAGTGTATCCGTCAATTAATCCTGGGTTTCCGCTTTCTTTCAAATACAATTGTAAACCATCATAAGCGGCATTTACGCCTCCTAAATCTCCAATGTTCTCTCCCAATGTAAATTTACCATCTACGAAAGTTCCTGGAATTGGTTCCAAAGCGCTGTATTGAGCTGCAAGAGCTCCCGTTAAAGCAGAGAATTGTTTCAAATCTTCAGCCGTCCACCAGTCAACTAAATTTCCATCAGCGTTGTAACGGGAACCTGAATCATCAAAACCATGTGAGATTTCGTGTCCAATAACCCCACCGATTCCACCATAATTTACTGCTTCATCCGCTTGATAATTGTAAAAAGGCGGTTGCAAGATAGCTGCTGGGAATACAATTTCGTTATTTGAAGGATTGTAATAGGCATTTACCGTTTGTGGTGACATTCCCCATTTTTCTTTATCCACTGGTTTATTTAACTCGGCTAAGTTTTCCTCAAAACGCCATTTTGCCATGTTTTTTGAGTTTTCAAAATAAGTCCCACCTTCTTCCGGACTTTTAATCGTCAAGGCTGAATAGTCTTTCCATTTGTCAGGATAACCAATTTTAATTCTTGATTTATGCAATTTAGCAAGCGCGCTTACTTTTGTTTCTGCAGACATCCAAGATAAATTATTGATTCTGTTTTCGAAAGCCAAGAAGATGTTTTTAATCATTTTTTCCGCTTTTAATTTGGCTTCAGCCGGAAATTTTTTCTCAACATATAATTTCCCTAATGCTTCACCAACTGCTCCATTGATTGTTTGAAGTGCTCTTTCATCACGTGGTCTTTGGCTTACTGCACCAGTCAAAGTTTTTCCGTAAAACTCAAAGTTTGTATTTTCAATTTCAGTTGACAATTGGCTTGACGATCTGTTCAACAAACTCCAACGCATGTATGCTTTCCAGTCTTCCACTTTATTTTCTTTGAAAATAATTTCTAAAGCGGTCATGTATTTAGGTTGTGATACGATTACGGTATCTACTTTTGTCAATCCAATTTTTGTAAAATAATTATTCCAGTTGATAGATGGAGTCAATTTACTCAATTCAGCCAATGTCATTGGATTGTAAGACTTACGGCGGTCTCTACGCTCTACTCTGTCTAATCTTGGTTTAGACATGGCAATTTCAAGAGCCAGAATTTTATCAGCATTGGCTTTTGCAACAGCAGGCTTATCGCCCAAGTACTGTAACATTTTAGCAACGTGTAAAACATATTTCGCACGTTTCTCTTTAGAATCGGCATCTTCAGAAACATAATAATCTCTGTCTGGCAAACCTACGCCGCCTGGACCTAAGTTAATCACGTTTCTACTGCTGTTTTTCGCATCCGTTCCTACACCGGCACCCATGAATCCAATACCACCGATTGGTTCCATTTCAATCAATAAAGCCTCTAAATCTTTAGCATTTTTAACCGCATCAATTTTCTTCAAATACGGTTTCAAAGGAGCTATTCCTAACTTGTTTCTTCCTACAGTATCTAAAATAGATTTGTATAAATTAATCGCTTTTCCTTGATCCGTATTTGATTTATAGATCGGATTTGTCGTGGCTTCTTTTAAAATTGCCAAAGCATCCGCGTCAGTTCGTTGACGCAATTCGTCAAAACTACCCCAACGGGTTCTGTCAGCTGGAATCTCCGTATTGTTCAACCAAGTTCCATTCACATAGCGAAAGAAATCATTACTTGGCTTCACGTTTTTATCCATGTAATTCACATTAATTCCCGGTTCCTTAGCTGCAGGAGCGGTTTGTGCTTGACCCACCGCAAAACCCATGATTGCGGGAATCACAAAAAGCAATTGCTTATTGCTATTTTTTTTCATTTTTTTTAGTTTTTTAGTTATAATCACAAAGCTATTAATAAATTTTTAAATTTTCTGTTAAATTTTATTCTTCAAAAATACCCAAAGATGTTAACAAAAAAATCTCACTTGCTTAATCTAAAAGTATAGACTTTGGTCAAATGAGATTTTTAATTTATTTCTTTCGTTTAAACTACCAGATTTTCACTCTTTTTTCTGGTTGGATGTACATTCCATCGCCTGATTTAACTCCAAAAGCATCATAAAAAGCATCTACGTTTTGTACTGGAACATAAGCTCTGTACATTCCCGGAGAATGTGGATCTGTCTTTACCTGATTTTTAATTGCTTCATCACGCATTTTAGTACGCCAAACTGTAGCCCAAGAGATAAAAAAACGTTGCTCCGGAGTATATCCATCAATTAGTCCTGGTTTTCCATTGGCTTTTAAATACAGTTGTAAACCGTCATAAGCAGCGTTCACACCACCTAAATCACCAATGTTTTCTCCTAAAGTAAATTTCCCGTCAACGTGAATTCCCGGAAGTGGCTCCAAGGCGCTGTACTGGTCTGCCAAAGCAGTTCCTAAATCAGTAAATTGTTTTAAATCATTAGCGGTCCACCAGTCTACTAAGTTTCCATCAGCGTTGTAACGCGCTCCGGAATCATCGAATCCATGAGAAATTTCATGACCTATTACAGCTCCTATTCCACCATAATTCACGGCTTCATCAGCTTGGTAATTGTAAAAAGGAGGTTGCAAGATAGCTGCTGGAAACACAATTTCGTTATAAGAAGGATTGTAATAAGCGTTGACCGTTTGTGGTGACATTCCCCATTCCGTTTTATCTACTGGCTTGTATAATTTATCAACATCTTCATTAAATGACCAACGATTAAGATTTTTTACATTTTCAAAATAACTTCCACCTGCTTCTGTAGAGGAAATTTTCAATGCTGAATAATCCTTCCATTTATCTGGGTATCCAATTTTAATCGTAATCTTATTCAACTTTTCAATGGCTTTTACTTTGGTCTCAGCCGACATCCAAGTCAAATTATTAATTCTGTTTTGATAGGCCAGAACTACATTTTTAATCATTTTTTCGGCTTTTACTTTGGCTTCAGCCGGAAACATTTTCTCAACATATAACTTCCCTAATGCTTCGCCAATTGTTCCGTTAACGGTTTGCAGCGCTCTATCTTCTCTCGGTCTTTGCTTAATAGCACCAGTTAAAGTTTTACCGTAAAAATCAAAATTTGCAACCTCTATTTCCGATGATAATTGTCCCGAAGCGCTTCTGAGTATAGTCCATTTCATGTATGCTTTCCAATCCTCTATTTTATTTTGTGTCATAATAGCTTGTAATGCTTTCATATATCTTGGTTCAGTAACAATAACCGTTTCCAGTTTTGTAAAACCAAGGTCTGTAAAATAGTTTTGCCAATCTATTGCAGGAGTTATTTTTTGCAACTCTGCAACAGTCATTGGATTGTATTGCAATCGTCCGTCTCTTTGCTCAACTCTATCAAGTCTAGGTGCTGACATGACTGTTTCCAGCGCTACAATTTTCCTGGCACTCTCTTTAGCTTTAACAGGATTTTCACCAACGAATTGTAACATTCTTGCTACGTGCACCTCGTACTTTTCTCGTTTTTCTTTTGAATCCTTATCGGTTGCTGAATAATAATCTTTGTCCGGTAATCCTAAAGATCCCGTACCCACATAAAGGGAATTCTTACTGCTGTTCTTATCATCAGCGCTTACATAAAGCCCAAAAAAACCTATTCCTCCTATTGGTTCCATTTCAACTAACACTTTCTGTAAATCTTTAGTGTTTTTGATGGCATCAATTTTAACTAAATATGGCTTAAGTGGCGTAATTCCTTGCTTATCTCTCGCTACAGTATCTAAAATAGATTTAAAAAGATTGATTGCTTTTCCTTGATCAGTATCCGATTTATAGATTGGATTTCTTGAGGCTTCCTTCAAAATATCCATGGCATCTTTATCGGTTTTTTTCAATAATTCATTGAAACTCCCCCAAGAAGTTCTGTCGCTTGGAATTTCAGTTTTGTCCAGCCAAGTCCCATTTACATACCTGAAAAAGTCATCACTGGGTTTTACTTTCTTATCAATATTCATCACATTAATTCCAGGTTCTTTAGTTGCCGGAACATTCTGTGCTTGACCCACCGCAAAACCCATAATTGCGGGAATCACAAAAAGCAATTGCTTATTGCTGGTTTTTTTCATTTTTTTTAGTTTTTTAGTTATGTTAACAAAGCTATTGATAAATAATGTGATTTTTAGTTAAAATCTACTATTTACAAAAACATCACTATTTGACTTCAAACTTTCTAAAAGGTTTAATCAAAAAAGGTATTAATTTTAAATCCTTCATTTCCAAAGAATCTATCTAAAATAAGATTGTGTTAATTTGATTTAAAACAATTTCTCTTTTCGTATTTTTGCACCAAAATAGCACTATGTCTGAGTTTTTTAAAAAATACCGTCTCTTTTTTGGGGTTTTCATTGTTCTTTCGGCAATCATTTTAACCTTATTTTATTCGGCTTTAAAGCCAAAAAAAACACTTCCCATTTTTAATCCCGCAGATGTAAATCCGGAATTAGTAGACAGCACGGTTCAGTACAAAAGCAAATACCACACGATTGCTGATTTTTCATTCATCAACCAGAACGGAAAAACCATCACCCAAAAAGATTACGAAGGCAAAATATATGTGGCTGATTTTTTCTTTACCACTTGTGGCTCTATTTGTCCAAAAATGACCACCAACTTATCCGATATCCAAAAAGCTTTCGCCAATAATCCAAAGGTAAAATTGCTGTCACACACTGTTTTTCCCGAAACAGACAGCGTTCCCGTTTTGAAGGCTTACGCCAAAAAACATCATGTTGATAACAATAAATGGAACTTAGTTACCGGAGATAAAAAAGAAATCTATACCATGGCCAGAAAATCCTATTTGGCTGTGAAACTTGGAAAACCAAGTGAACTTTACGACATGGTTCACACCGAAAATTTTGTTTTGGTCGACACCAAAAAAAGAGTTCGTGGCTTTTATGACGGCACCAACAAAGAGGACATGAAACGATTAATTGAAGACATTACTTTTTTAGCTAATGAATAATAGGCATCCGAACGAACCCCAGTTTTTATAAAGATATTCGCTGTATTATCTGTTGGATTGATTTGTTTTAATTACCGTATAAATGTGATAATTATCATTTGTGTTTGTATTAAAATGTGTATTTTTGCAATCTTAATTCAATCTAAATAAGGTTTGCAAACAACGATACATTCTCTCAAAAAAGGCGAAAAAGCCATTATAAAAGACTTTGACATCGACACCGTTCCATTAAAATTATTGGAAATGGGTTGCTTACCCGGCAATATGGTTGAATTACTTCAAATTGCTCCTTTTGGAGATCCTTTATATTTGAATATTAATGGTTCACATGTTGCAATTCGGGTGGAAACTGCAAAAGAAATTGAGGTTGACATTATAAAAACCAACATATGGTAAGCAAACAAAACATCAATGTCGCTTTAATCGGGAATCCGAATGTGGGTAAAACTTCCGTTTTTAATCAACTTACGGGTTTGAATCAACAAGTGGGGAATTATCCCGGAATTACCGTTGAAAAAAAGATAGGCTTTTGTAAATTACCCAATAATATCAAGGCAAATATTCTGGATTTACCCGGAACATATAGCCTGAATGCCAGTTCCATTGATGAAAATGTGGTCATTGAATTATTACTGAACAAAAACGATAAATTATATCCTGATGTCGCGCTTGTCGTTACCGATGTGGAAAATTTAAAACGAAACTTACTTCTTTTTACCCAAATAAAAGACCTTGAAATTCCAACAATATTAGTCATCAACATGGCTGACAGAATGAAATTCAAAGGGATTACGCTGGATATTCCGTATCTTGAAGAGCACTTAAAAACTAAAATTGCATTAATCAGTTCCAGAAAAGGGTATGGAATTGACGAGTTAAAAAATTTGATTGTCAGTTACCGAACTATTTCAAGCGAACCTTGCCTGAATGCCTCAGTAATTGATCCGGATTATTTCAACAGTTTACGCAAAGCATTCCCCAATCAATTGCTTTATAAATTATGGTTGGTAATTACACAAGACGTAAATTTCCTTAATTTAGAACGAAATGAAATCCGAAGCTCGTTCACAAAATCGCACTCTGATTTAAAACGACTGCAACAAAAAGAAACTATAAAACGCTATCAATTCATCAATGATGTTTTGAAAGTGGGACTAAAAATTGATTCCTCAGTTGCACGAGATTACCGTAGCAAACTCGACCGCGTGCTGACACATAAAGTTTGGGGTTACGTCATTTTCTTTTTGATTTTATTTGTTATTTTCCAATCCATTTTCGAATGGTCTAAGATTCCTATGGACTTCATCGATGCTTCTTTTGCTTCGTTGAGCACGCTTGCTGCCGAAGAACTGCCAGCAGGAGTTTTAACCAATTTAATTTCGCAGGGAATCATCCCGGGAATTGGAGGGATTTTGATATTTATACCACAAATCGCCTTCTTATTTATGTTTATTTCTATACTAGAAGAAAGTGGTTATATGAGCCGTGTGGTTTTCCTGATGGATAAAATCATGCGTAAATTTGGTTTATCAGGCAAAAGCGTGGTACCGCTTATTTCTGGAACAGCTTGTGCGATTCCTGCGATTATGGCAACTAGAAATATAGAAAACTGGAAAGAAAGATTAATTACGATTCTGGTAACTCCATTCACAACTTGTTCTGCCAGATTACCTGTTTACGCTATCATTATTGCATTGGTAATTCCGGACAATCGTGTTTTTGGATTTCTGAACATGCAAGGAATGACTTTGATGTTGTTGTACCTTCTAGGTTTTGGAATGGCTATTTTCTCCGCTTACATTTTGAATAAAATCCTTAAAATTAAAGGAAAAACATACTTCGTGGTAGAAATGCCGAATTACAAATTACCTCTTTTCAAGAACGTGGGGATCAATGTAATCGAAAAAACAAAAGCTTTTATTTTTGGAGCCGGAAAAATCATTCTGGCGATTTCCATCGTATTGTGGTTTTTAGCTTCTTACGGTCCAGGAGAGAAATTTAACAACGCGAAAAAAATTGTTGTTGAAAACACGAAGCTGAATCCATTATCGGAAACCGAATTTGAAAATGCTGTGGCTTCTCAAAAACTGGAAAACTCCTATATTGGAATCATGGGAAAAGCCATTGAACCTGCCATTTCACCTTTGGGTTACGACTGGAAAATTGGAATTGCAATTATTAGTTCCTTTGCTGCCAGAGAAGTTTTTGTGGGAACATTAGCCACGATTTACAGCGTTGGCGGAAGCGACAATGAAGTTACCATAAAAAACAAAATGGCTGCCGAAATCAATCCCGTTACCGGAGAAAAAATCTTCAATTTTGCTTCTGGAATATCGCTGTTGTTGTTTTATGCTTTTGCCATGCAATGCGCCAGTACATTAGCGGTTACTAAAAAAGAAACCAATTCTTGGAAATGGCCAGCCGGACAATTGATCTTCATGTCTGGATTTGCTTATGTTGTGGCTTTAATTGCATACCAAATCTTGAAATAAAACCTCGCTTATTTAATCAACAAACGTTAAATTTTTTATTTTTATTATTTTTATCTTGTCTAAATAAGATTTGGGTTTTACCTTTGCAGCGTAGAATTAATCTAAATAAAAATGAGGAATAATATAATTGCAGCTTCACTATTAGTTACATCAGCTTTGTTTGCGCAAGAAAAGGAACTTTCGAAAACCCAAAAAGACAGTATTGAAAGTTTAAATGAAGTCATCATCACCACTGATGCAATCGTTGGAAGCAAATTTAAAGCTAAAAACAAAGCCGGTTCTACTTATTTTATTTCTCCAAAAGAATTAAAAACCTTCAACTACGACGATGTTTCTCGAATTCTGAGAACTGTTCCCGGAGTTACTATCCAGGAAGAAGACGGTTTTGGTTTACGTCCGAATATTGGAATGCGAGGAACCAGCCCAAATCGAAGTGAAAAAATCACCTTGATGGAAGATGGTATTCTTATTGCTCCGGCTCCTTACTCCGCTCCTGCCGCTTATTATTTCCCAACGGTAAACAGAATGCAATCTTTCGAGATATTGAAAGGCGGAAGCCAAATCCAGTACGGACCATACACAACTGGAGGCGCCATGAATATGGTTTCGACTCAAATACCAAATAAGTTTTCAGGTCGTATAATAGCTAGTATTGGAAGTTTTAACACCAAAAAAACATACGTGAATATTGGCGATGAACATAAAAATTTTGGTTATGTCTTAGAATACAACAACCGAAATTCTGATGGATTCAAAAAAATTGACAACAGCTCAAAAAACTCTGGTTTTCAAGGGAATGATTATGTGGCAAAATTCAGGATTAATACAAATGCTGATGCAAAAGTATATCAATCCTTAACCGCAAAAATCCAATATAGCGAAGATTTGGCAAACGAAACCTACCTTGGCTTGACCGATGCAGATTACGCTGAAAATCCGTACCGAAGATATGTGGGTTCCAATGAAGATTATATTGAAACGGAGCACAAACAAATTATGCTGACGCATTTGATAAAACCTTTTCAAAACTTCAGCATTACTACCAAAGCTTATAAAAATGAATTTGCCAGAAACTGGTACAAATTAGATGCCGTAAAAATCGGTGCATCAAGGGTAAGCATCAATAATATTTTGACAAATCCTGGCACTTACAATGTAGAATACCGAGCAATAACAGGTGTAGATAACACGATAAACAACGCTTTATTGGTGAAAGCGAACAACCGTATGTATGAAGCAAAAGGAATTCAAACCGTAGCGAACTACACTTTTGAAACCGGAAAAACAAAACACGATATTGATTTTGGCATCCGCTACCATGAAGATTTTGAAGATCGTTTCCAATGGGTTGACGGATATGCAATTCAAAACGGTGTGATGAACAGAACCAGCAACGGAACTCCCGGAACTGACGCCAACGCTATTGTAAAAGCCGAAGCCATTGCAGCGCATATTCTTTACAACCTGAATATAGATAAATTTACTTTCACACCGGGAATTCGTTACGAAGACATCAAACTGAATTCGTTGAATTATGGTACAAATGATGTGATTAGAGCGGGAACATCTTTGGCGAAAGCCAATAACAAAACAAATGTTTGGATTCCAGGAATGGGGATTTTGTATAAAATAAATGACGACTACAATATTTTTACAAGCGTTCACAAAGGGTTTTCACCTCCAGGTGTGAAAGCTGGCGAAGATGCGGAAAGCAGTTTGAACACCGAATTAGGTTTCCGTTTTCACAAAAATGCTTTGCAAGGGGAAATCATTGGATATTACAACAACTTTTCAAATCTTCAAGGCTCAGATTCGATGTCAGGCGGAGGAGCCGGGACTGGAGATTTATTCAATGCAGGAGAAGCTATCGTAAAAGGAATCGAATTACTGGCAACCTACGATGTTATCAATAACTCAGAAAAAGGGTTTAAAGTGCCGGTTACTGTTTCCTATACTTTGACAGATACTGAATTGAAAAATAATTTCAACAGCACGATTTGGGGAACTGTAGAAAGTGGAGATGAAATTCCATACATCGCCAAAAATCAGTTGGCTATCACAACAGCATTTGAAACAGAAAAATTCAATTTTGCCCTTAGCGGAAAATACGTAGATGCTTTCAGAACTGAAGCTGGTGTTGGAACTATTCCGGCGAATAACAGAGTCGCTTCGAATTTTATTATAGACTTCTCGGCTAAATACCACCTCAACCAACACATCAGTTTGATGGGAAATATTATTAATTTATTGGACAAAGAATACGCAGTTTCTAGAGTTCCTGCAGGTTTACGACCAGGTCAGCCTTTTGGAATTAACTTTGGAATCATGGCGCAGTTGTAAAAACTTTGTCATTAGTTTAACGCAAAAAAGCAACCTTTTCGGGTTGCTTTTTCTTATATTTACGATATGGATATTCAAGAAATTTTAGCTTTTTTAGCACTCGGAATAGCACTGGCTTTTTTGATTAAAAAATTCTTTTTCAAAAAGAAAAAATCCGATAAAGATTGCGGTAGCGGCGATTGTGGTTGTAGCTAATCTTGTTTTAAGTAACCAATTTTCAGATAATACTCTTCCGGATTAATCTTGCTTCCTTCTTTTGGATACGGCACCACACCAATGCTTTTTATCTTCTTTTGTTTTTCAGGCAGATATTTAGAGAACCACTTTTTATTGTCTTCTTCGTTTTTCATCGAAAACACCAAAGTCGTATCTTCTAACAATTTTGAATCTTTGTACACCGAAACAACAGCACTAACTTCTCCCGCCCAAATACAAGTCACACCTTCAGGGCAACGAGAATCAGAAACAATTGCTTTTAAAACCAACTGAAATCCTTTTTGATTGGGACAGACTTTTTGCTTTATAGTTGTGTATTTAACTTTTTGTGCTTTTGGGCTTTGCGCCAAAGCTACACTGCTGATCATCATAAAAAGGAATAGAATTGACTTTTTCATACGTTATGTTTAAAGGATTACTATATTCTTTTAAAACCACTAAATTTCTAACTTAAAGCCACATCCAAAACCATCATCACGATAAATCCTCCAACGAATCCAAGCGTGGCAATATCGGTATTTTTGTCCTGTTGTGTTTCCGGAATTACTTCCTCGACCACTACAAAAATCATCGCGCCTGCGGCAAAAGCCAAAGCGTACGGTAAAATTGGAGTAAAAAATGTAACAGCAAATGCACCTAAAACAGCGGCAACCGGCTCAACTAATGCTGAAGATTGTCCGTACATAAAACTTTTCCATCGGCTCATTCCCATTCTGCGCAACGGCATGGCAACAGCAATTCCTTCTGGAAAATTTTGAATTCCAATACCAATTGCTAACGTAACAGCACCCGCGATAGAAGCTTCTGGAATCCCGGCAGCAACACCACCAAAAAGAACTCCAACCGCCAATCCTTCCGGAATATTGTGCAGTGTAATTGCGGAAACCAACAATGTGGTACGTTGCCAAGGCGATTTGATTCCTTCGGTAACTTTAAAATTGATATGCAAATGCGGCAACACTTTATCAATTCCAAATATAAAAAGCGCACCAAGGAAAAAACCAAAAGCTGCAGGAATAACTTTCGCAAATCCTTCACCACCCGTCATTTCTATGGCTGGAGCCAATAAACTCCAAAAACTGGCTGCAACCATAACACCTCCCGTAAACCCGAGCATTCCGTCAAGAACAGTACGATTCATGGTTTTAAACATAAAAACAAACGAAGCTCCTAAAGCCGTTAGGAACCAAGTGAACAAACTCGCATACAAAGCGGCTAATATTGGATCGATACTCGTGAAATAATCTACTATAGATTGAAACATAATTATTTGATATATAAATTACTGGCTATTTTATTTGAAATGGTTATTTCTTTGCTTCCAACTCGAATTCGGAAAGAGGAATCGAAGCTTTCCTTTTCGATAATTTCAATTTGGGAACCCAAAGCAATTTCCTGTTTGTCTAAATATTTTAAAAAATCTGACGAAGTATCTTTAACACCCACACAAATCCCGATTTGGTTTTTCTCAAATTCAGAAAGCAGTTGTTTTTCTACTTTTATAATTCGTCCATTAGCATCCGGAATCGGGTCTCCATGTGGATCTTCGGTAGGATTTCCCAAAAAATCATCCAGTTTATTGATGAGCTTTTCGGATTTGATGTGTTCCAATTGCTCGGCGATATCGTGTACCTCATCCCAAGAAAAATCCAATTTCTCCACGAGAAAACATTCCCAAAGCCGATGTTTTCTAACGATCATTTTCGCCGCTAATTTTCCTTTATCCGTAAGGGAAACACCTTGGTACTTTACGTAGTTCACTAAGTCTTTTTCGGAGAGTTTTTTGAGCATATCAGTAACGGATGATGCTTTGGTTTCCATTTTTTCAGCAATGGCATTGGTACTGATATCAGTATCCGAAACGGAAGTAAGGTGGTAAATGGTCTTGAGATAATTTTCTTCTGAAAAGGTCATTTAATTTAAGATTGAAGATTAACGTTTTTTGATTTCATATTTCAGACTTCTCGCTAAATCAATTAAGTTATTGATACAAATGTAATTAAAAAATTTGTTTTGCAAAATATAATTTTTAGCTTTGCCTAAATTTAATTTAAGTACGGTGAAAAAAATATGTGCGTTATTTGTTTTTCTGATGTTTAACCTTGGCCATGCACAAGAAAAAACTAATCTTTCGGGATTTGTTTCATCAGAAAAAAAAGGAGTTTCGGAGGCTCGTGTTTTTTTAATAGGAACAAAATACGCCACTCAAACTGATAGTTTAGGAAAGTACAGCATCGAGAATATTGCTGAGGGAATTTATAAAATACAAATTGTAGCAGAAGGTTTTCAAACTTTAAAAAAGAATATAATTGTCAAAAGTAATGAAAACAACATTCAGGATTTTGAACTTTCTAGTACCGAAAACCAACTCAACGAAGTCGTGGTTTCGGGAACATTAAAAGCGGTAAAAAGATTAGAAAGCGCTGTTCCGGTCGAGGTTTATTCTCCAATATTTTTCAAGAAAAACCCAACGGCCAGTATTTATGAAGCCTTACAAAATGTAAATGGCGTAAGACCGCAGCTTAATTGTGGCGTTTGTAATACCGGTGATATTCATATTAATGGGCTGGAAGGTCCGTATACTTTGGTTTTAATCGACGGAATGCCTATTGTGAGTAGTTTATCTACGGTGTATGGATTATCCGGAATTCCAAATTCACTGGTGGAACGAATTGAAATCGTAAAAGGTCCCGCTTCGTCTTTATACGGCAGCGAAGCTGTGGGCGGTTTAATCAATATCATTACTAAAAACCCAACAAACGCTCCCCTATTTTCCGCTGATGTGTTTTCTACTTCTTGGTTGGAAACTAATGTTGATTTAGGAGTAAAACTCAATGTTGGTAAAAAAGCAACCGCACTTTTAGGATTAAATTATTTCAGCTACAATCAAAAAATTGACAACGATAACGACGGTTTTACTGATGTTTCCCTTTCGGACCGAATTTCCCTTTTTCAAAAATGGACTTTCGACAGAAAAGAAAATCGATTGTTTACCATTGCCGCGCGGGGAGTTTATGAAGACCGTTTTGGTGGCGATGTGCGTTGGGAGAAAAAACACCGTGGCGGTGACGAAATCTATGGCGAAAGCATTTATACCAAAAGAGCAGAATTAATAGGGAGTTACCAACTGCCTTTTCAGGAAAAACTGATGTTTTCGTTTTCAGGAAACGTACATTTTCAAGACAGTCGATACGGCACAACGAGTTATATTGCCAATCAAAAAATTGGTTTTTTACAATTGACTTGGGACAAAAAAATAGGAAATCATGACTTACTTACCGGAATCGCCACCCGATACAATTATTACGATGACAATACGCCGGCAACTTCAAAACTAGGAAATAACAATCCCGAGAAAACTTGGTTACCAGGGATTTTTATTCAAGACGAAATTACATTCACTGAAAAACACAAGCTATTACTGGGAATGCGTTACGATTACAATTCGTTTCACGGAAGTATCCTAACACCAAGAATCGCGTATAAATGGAAATTGAACGACAATAATATCATTCGTTTGAATGCTGGAACGGGTTTTAGAGTGGTGAATTTATTTACCGAAGATCATGCTGCTTTGACTGGTGCTCGTGAAATTATAATTGCCAATAACCTGAAGCCAGAACAATCCATAAATGCCAATTTGAATTATATCAAGAAGATAAATTTCGATAACGGAACTTTTATTGGTATCGAAACTTCGTTTTTTCATACGCGATTCAGCAATAAAATTGTGTCGGATTACGATACGAATCCAAACCAAATTATCTATGACAACATCAATGGCTATGCGATAAGCCAAGGAATCAGTACGAATATCGATTTCAATTTTCCAAATGGATTAAAGATTATCACTGGCGCTTCTTTGCTTGACAATAAAAACGTTCAAAATGGCCGAAAAGAAACGCCTTTTCTAACCGAAAAATTTACGGCAACCTGGAGTGTTTCGTATAAAATTCAAGCAATTGATTTGAATGTAGACTATACCGGAAATGTATACAGTCCGATGCAATTGCCTCTTTTAAGTGCTTTAGATCCTCGCGCTCCGGAATCACCTTGGTACAGTTTGCAAAACATTCAATTCACCTATTCTGGTTTGCAACACTTTGAATTCTATGCCGGAATTAAAAACCTATTGAACTTTTTACCCAAACAAAACAATCCATTTTTGATTGCCAGAACCAATGATCCGTTTGATAAAAATGTAACCTACGATACAAACGGACAAGTGCTGGCAACACCTGAAAATCCTTATGGATTAACGTTTGATACGACTTATGTCTATGGACCGAACCAAGGAATCAGAAGCTTTTTCGGACTTCGTTATACCTTAAAATAATGAAAAAGAATCTTTATTTACTGTTGTTATTATGCTGTGCGATTCCGGATGGATTTGCGCAGTTACATTCGGTTTCATTGGAACAAATAGACAGTTTACAACGTATCGAAAAGAGAAAAACGATTGTTTTTATTCAAACCTATTGGTGCCAATTTTGTCATGCGATGAAAAACACCACTTTCAAAAACGAGGAAATCATCAAGGAGCTTAACACTGCTTTTTATTTTGTTAATTTCAATGCCGAAGAAAAGCGAACGGTAGTCTTCAACAAAACCACTTTTCAATTCAAATCCACGGGAAATAACACTGGAACACATGAACTGGCCATCGCACTAGGAACAATAAATAAACAATTGAACTTTCCTGTATTGTGTGTTTTGAACAGTGAAAACGAGATTATTTTTCAGCACAGCGGGTACTTAAAACCAAAAGAATTAAAGCTGATTTTAGCCAAACTAAAAGAATAAAATTGCCTATTTTTGGGGAAATGTCAAACTTTACAATAAATTACTCTTTACTATAAACCTTCTTGCCTTGCTTTTAAATAATCTTTAAAATAATAATCTTTATATTTTGCTTGATAACGAATAAAGTTCTCTGTCCTATTATCTGAATTAGGAATCTGAAGGTCGTATTCAAAATCAAATTCAGAACTACAATTTATCAATACTTCTTTTATTATTGATAAATGAAAAAATGCATCTTCAAAATCTTTAGTCTGAAATCCCTTAATATTAAATGGAGAGTTTTTCTCGTGCGAATCTGAATGTGCAAATTTTTTATCTCTTAGAACTTTAATATGCTCAAAGAAAACAGTAGATTTTAGTCTAGTTAAATTCTCTTCATTTTCGATAAATTTTAATCGAAATGATTCGTCATCTTTTAAAATCGCTTCATTTAATCTGAATAAAGATGAAACATGCTCCTCTTTATTACTTCTTCCTCTTTCGAAAAGCTTAGTATATTCCATTATTAAGCAATATTGTAAAGTAACCTTATACAAACTGAAAGTATGGGAGTTTACAATTGAAAGTTCTTTTTCGCTATAATCATGATCTGAAATTATTTGTAACTCCGTTAAAGCGGAATTAAATAAGCAAATTGAACAATAAACATGATCAAATTTTTCTTTTAAATTTTTTGGGATTTTATTTGAAATGGGAGACATATTAAGTATCTATTACTTTTCAAATATAGCCAATTATATTTACCAATAAACGAATCGAAAAGCTGATGTTTTTATTACCAATTCATTATTTTTGGTAATAAAACATTCTTTCCTGAATACAAAAGCGCTTAATTGAATCCTTGAGAGAACAAAATAATTAGTTACTTTTGAAAAGAATTCCCTAACATCAAAATGAAACACTACGATTATATTTTTACCGGCGCAGGATTATCGGCTTTGATGACCGTATATAAAATGGTGCAATCCGGAAAATTTAAGAATACAAGTATTTTGTTATTGGATGAAAATACTAAAAAAACCAACGACAGAACGTGGTGTTTTTGGAAAACAAACAATTCACTTTGGGAACAATCAATCTCAAAGAAATGGGATTCGGCTTTGTTTGCCAATGAAAACTTTCGCAGGAATTTAGACTTGCAACCGTATCACTACAATATGGTAAAAGGGCTGGATTTTTATACCCAAGTATTTGATTTGCTTTCGAAACAAGAAAATATCACTTTTATACATGAAAAAGTCTTAGAAATCGAAGAATCCGAAACTATAATTCTGGTACAAACCGAAAGTGAATCCTTTTCGTGCTCAAAATTATTCAACAGTATTTACAACAGACAAAAAGCAGAAAGCCAGACGAAATATCCGGTTTTACAGCAGCATTTTATTGGTTGGTTTATCAAAAGCGAGCAGCCTGTTTTCAATCCGGAGCAAGCTACTTTCATGGATTTTTCGGTGGAACAAAGAGGGAATACCCGTTTCATGTACGTGTTGCCCACATCAAAAACTGAAGCTTTACTGGAATACACTTTGTTTTCGCACAAGCATTTAAAAAAGGAAGAATACGAAAACGAAATCCGGCAATACATCGAAAAACTTGGGATAACGAATTATGAAATTGTCGAAAAAGAGCAAGGCAGTATTCCTATGACGTGTTATCCTTTTTGGAAAGCAAATACTAAAAACGTACTAAACATAGGGACTTCCGGTGGTTGGACGAAAGCCAGTACGGGTTATACTTTTAAAAATTCTGATAAAAAATCAAGTGAATTAGTTGCCTTTCTTCAAAGGGAAACCGACTTCACGAAATTTCATAAAAAAACTAAATTCTGGTTTTATGATTTGCTTTTGCTAGATATTTTGGACCGAAAAAATGAATTGGGTTCCCACATCTTTTCTTCGATGTTTAAAAAAGGAAATCCAACCTTAATTTTCAAATTTCTGGACGAGGAAACTACTTTATACGAAGACATTCAGGTGATTTTAAAATGTCCAAAAATGCTATTTATAAAAGCTATTTTTCACGTGGCTTCCAAAGCAATAAAATAACAATCAAACTATAACAAAACTTTATAATTCAACTCCAATTCTTGATTGTAAACTTTGTAACTTTGCAACTCAAAATTAATATTGATTTAAAATAAAAAGATATGTATCCAGAAGAAATGGTAAAACCAATGCAAGCGGAATTAACAGCTGCAGGTTTTCAAGATTTACATAGTGCTGAAGCGGTAGAAAACGCAATGAAATTAGAAGGAACAACGCTTGTAGTTGTAAATTCGGTTTGTGGTTGTGCTGCTAGAAACGCACGTCCGGGAGCAAAAATGAGTTTAGATGGCGCTAAAAAACCAGACCATTTAATCACTGTTTTTGCAGGAGTTGACAAAGATGCAGTTGATGCTGCAAGACAACACATGTTCCCTTTTCCTCCATCATCGCCAAGTATGGCTTTGTTCAAAAACGGAGAATTAGTACACATGCTAGAGCGTCACCACATTGAAGGTCGCCCAGCGGAACTAATTGCTGAAAACTTAAAAGACGCTTTCAACGAGTATTGCTAGTTTTTTAAAAGGCACAAAGAAACAAAGGTGTTTAGGCACAAAGTTTACAAAAGCACTATTAATTTAGTGCTTTTTTATTTTTACCTCTAGCCTTTGCTTCTTCGTACTTTGCACCTTTGTACCTAAAGATTTTTGCTCCTCTGAACCTTTTTCCATACTTTTGCAAAAAATATATTTCTCAACTTAAAACTGTTTATAGCATGCAACTGTATAACACATTAAGCGCAGAGGAAAGAGCCATCATGATTGATGATGCAGGAAAACAACGTCTTACGCTGTCTTTCTATGCTTATGCGCAAATCTCAAATCCAACACAATTTCGTAACGAATTATTTCTGGCGTGGAACTCACTTGAAGTTTTGGGTCGAATTTATGTAGCCAGTGAGGGAATCAACGCCCAATTATCATTGCCTGCAGATAATTTCTACGCATTCAAAGATTCGATTGAGGTCTATGATTTCATGAAAGGAATCCGATTGAATATTGCCGTAGAACAAGACGATCACTCGTTCTTGAAACTGACGGTAAAAGTGCGCGACAAGATTGTAGCTGATGGTTTGGTTGATGAAACTTTTGATGTGACCAATATTGGGATTCACTTAAAAGCGGCGGAATTCAATGAACTTCTGGAAGATCCAAACACGATTGTGGTCGATATGCGAAATCATTACGAATCAGAAATTGGACATTTTACCAAAGCTATAAAACCTGATGTTGATACTTTTCGTGAAAGTTTACCAATCATCGAAGAACAACTTGCGGAACACAAACAAGACAAAAAACTATTGATGTATTGCACCGGAGGAATTCGTTGTGAGAAAGCCAGTGCTTATTTCAAACACAAAGGTTTTGAAAACGTATACCAACTAGAAGGCGGAATTATTGAATACACGCGCCAAGTAAAAGCTGAAGGTTTAGAAAGTAAATTCATTGGAAAAAACTTCGTGTTTGATCACCGCTTGGGCGAAAGAATAACGGACGATGTTGTTTCCCAATGCCATCAATGTGGCGAACCTTGTGATGTGCATACGAATTGCGTGAATGAAGGTTGTCATTTGCTTTTTATTCAATGTGATTCTTGCAAGGAAAAAATGGAAGGATGTTGTTCTGCTGAATGTGTAACTGTCATTCACATGCCGGAAGACGAACAAAAAGCCATCCGCAGAGGAATTAAAAACGGAAATAAGATTTTCAAAAAAGGAAAATCAGATGTTTTGACTTTCAAAAACAACGAAGAAACACATGGTGTTTTTGTTGCCGAAAAACCAAAAACAGTAGTCAAAAAAGAACCAAAAAGTAAGAAAGTCTATATTGGAAAAGGAACGCATTTTTTTCCAAAACCAAGTATTGGTCAATTTTTAATTGAAGAAAATGAAATCAAAATTGGCGATACTATTTTAATAAAAGGTGCCACAACAGGAGAACAAAAAGTAGTAATCGAAGAAATGCTTGTTAACGATTTGGCACAAGAAAAAGCAGTTTCTGGAGACACTTGCACGTTTAAACTACCATTCAGAATCCGATTATCTGATAAATTATATAAGATTTTAGATTAAATATTTAGGATAAAATCCTATGAAATTAACCCATTACAATCTGATTTGTAGTGGGTTTTTTTATTAAAAATTTATGATTTATTGGTGCTTTTATGCGTTGTTCCGTAAAATTAAAAAATACTATCTTTACACATTAAACGTTTTAAGAACTTAAGTTGTGCTCGTCGCAACACTACATATAAGATTATGGCATGTACAAGTTGTTCAACTTCTGATGGTGGCGCACCTAAGGGTTGTAAAAATAATGGGACTTGCGGCACCGATAGCTGCAATAAATTAACGGTTTTCGATTGGCTTTCTAATATGAGTTTGCCTAATGGCGACGCCCCTTTTGACTGTGTTGAAGTACGTTTCAAAAACGGAAGGAAAGAATTTTACCGCAATACCGAGAAACTAACGTTAAGCATGGGCGACATTGTTGCTACCGTAGCTTCGCCAGGTCATGATATTGGAATTGTAACTTTGACAGGAGAATTAGTTAAAATTCAAATGAAGAAAAAAGGAGCCAATCCTGCAAGCAATGAAATTCCGAAAATATATAGAAAAGCATCCCAAAAAGATATTGATATTTGGTCAGCAGCAAGAGATCGTGAAGAGCCTATGAAGGTTCGTGCACGTGAACTGGCGATTGCTCAAAAACTGGAAATGAAAATTTCGGATATTGAATTTCAAGGTGATGGATCAAAAGCTACGTTTTATTACACAGCAAATGACCGTATCGACTTTAGAGCTTTAATTAAGGATTTTGCTAAAGAATTCAGTACTCGTATCGAAATGAAACAAGTTGGTTTCCGTCAGGAAGCAGCTCGTTTAGGCGGAATTGGTTCTTGCGGAAGAGAATTGTGCTGTTCAACTTGGTTGACGGATTTTAGAAGTGTTAATACTTCTGCGGCACGTTACCAGCAATTGTCATTGAACCCGCAAAAACTGGCCGGACAATGCGGAAAGTTAAAATGCTGCTTGAACTATGAGTTAGATACGTACATGGATGCTTTGAAACATTTCCCTGATTTCGAAACAAAATTAGTTACCGAAAAAGGAGATGCTATTTGCCAGAAACAAGATATTTTCAAAGGTTTAATGTGGTTTGCTTATACCAATAACTTCGCAAATTGGCATGTATTGAAAATTGATCAGGTCAAAGAAATTGTTGCTGAAAACAAACTAAAAAACAAAGTTTCTTCGTTAGAAGATTATGCTATTGAGTTAATTGTTGAGCCAGAGAAAAATTTCAATAACGCGATGGGTCAGGAAAGTCTAACCCGTTTTGACCAACCAAAAACAAAGAAAAAACAGAATAAAAAACGTAAACCGGCTGGTGAAAATGCAATTGTAGCCAATAATAACAAGCCTGCAAGCAACAATAAAATTACAAACAACAACAAACCTGCAAACAATAACCGCCAAGCTCCTGCTGATAAAAAACCTGCAGAGCCGAGAAAACCAATAATTATTACCAAAAATGTGGATAAAAAATAGCGCTTTACTTCTTTTGATTGTAACCCTTTTTATTTCATGTGATGAAAAAAGGTTTTTTGATGAGTATAAATCTGTTGGAGACGCATGGCATAAAGACAGCATTGTAACGTTCAATTTACCGGAATTAGACTCTACAAAACGATATAATTTGTTTATCAATTTAAGAGACAACAATAAATATCAATACAACAATCTCTTTCTAATCGTTGCAATGGAATTGCCGAATGGTTTTACAAAGGTAGATACTCTTGAATACCAAATGGCAAATCCTGACGGGACATTGCTTGGTGATGGATTCTCGGATATAAAAGAAAGTAAATTATATTTTAAAGAAAACGTAAAATTCAGAGGAAAATACAAAGTACACATCAAACAAGCGGTTAGAGAAACTGGAAAGATTCCTGGCGTAGTCCTTTTAGATGGAATTACAGAAGTGGGCTTCAGAATAGAAAAAAAAGATTAAGAAAGTATTATGGCTATCAAAAAAAACAATAATCAGGCAAAGAACATTGATAAAGACATCAATTACTACAAAAATAAATTTTGGAAAATCTTCTTTATCGGCTTAGGTGGCATCGGTTTGTTTTTCTTATTTGCTTCATGGGGGCTTTTCGGCTCGATGCCTTCTTTTGAAGATTTAGAAAATCCTGATTCAAATTTAGCAACCGAAATTATTTCGGCTGACGGAGTAGTTTTGGGTAAATATTTTGAGAAAAACAGATCTCAATTAAAGTATTCTGACTTACCTAAAAATCTGATAGAAGCTTTAATCGCTACGGAAGACGCTCGTTTTTATGAGCATTCCGGTATTGATGGCAGAGGAACTTTGAGAGCGATTTCCAGTTTTGGAACCAGCGGTGGAGCGAGTACATTAACACAGCAATTAGCCAAACAATTGTTTCACGGGGAGGGTTCAAAATTTTTACCTTTTAGAATCGTTCAAAAAATCAAAGAATGGATTATCGCCATTCGATTAGAAAGACAATATACTAAAAATGAAATCATCGCCATGTATTGCAATGTATATGATTTTGGAAATAATTCTGTTGGGGTAAGTTCTGCAGCAAAAACCTATTTTTCTAAAGAACCGAAGGATTTAACCATCAGCGAATCGGCAATATTGGTTGGAATGTTCAAAAACTCTGGTTTATACAATCCTATAAGAAACCCTGAAGGAGTAACAAACCGCAGAAATGTTGTGCTTTCGCAAATGGAAAAAGGAAAAATTATTACAGAAGCTGAAAAGGAACGATTACAAAGTTTACCTATTAAGTTGAATTTCAAATTAGAAACTCATAAAGAAGGAACGGCTACTTATTTTAGAGAATATCTTCGAGATTACATGAAAAAATGGGCTGAAGAAAATAAAAAGCCGGATGGTTCTGATTACGATATTTACAAAGATGGTCTGAAAATTTACACCACAATCGATTCCAGAATGCAATTGCATGCCGAAGAAGCGGTTACGGCTCACATGGCAAACCTTCAAGAAGAGTTTTTTAATCAGTCCAAGGATAATAAAAACGCTCCTTTTGTAAATATTTCAACAGCAGAAACACAAAAAATATTGAATCAGGCCATGAAGTCATCTAACCGATGGGCTGTGATGAAATCCATGGATAAAAGCGATGAGGAAATTATAAAATCGTTCAGCAAAAAAACAGAAATGACCGTATTTTCTTGGAAAGGAGAAAAAGATACCATTATGACACCGTTAGATTCTATCCGGTATTACAAACACTTTTTACAATCCGGATTGATGGCAATGGAACCACAAACCGGTAATGTCAAAGCTTGGGTTGGCGGTATCAACTACAAATATTTCCAATACGATCACGTAGGACAAGGTGCAAGACAAGTCGGTTCAACTTTCAAACCTTTCGTTTACGCAACAGCTATCGAACAATTGAACATGTCTCCATGTGACTCGATTGTTGATGGACCATTTGTAATCAGAAAAGGACGCCATCATGTTACCGAAGATTGGGAACCTAGAAATTCAGACAACAAATACCGTGGAATGGTTACCTTAAAAAGAGGTTTGGCGAATTCCATAAATACGGTATCGGCAAAATTAATTGATAAAGTGGGCCCGGAAGCAGTAATTGATTTAACCCATAAATTAGGCGTAAAATCCGAAATTGTAAACCAACCTTCCATTGCGTTAGGAGCAGTTGAAATAACGGTTGAAGACATGGTTGCCGCATACAGTACTTTTGCCAATCAAGGTGTTTATATGAAACCTCAATTTATATCTAAAATTGAAGATAAAAGTGGTGTTATCATCTATGAACCAATCCCTGAATCACATGATGTTTTAAATAAAGACATCGCTTATGCAGTTATCAAATTACTGGAAGGTGTAACCGAAGGCGGTTCTGGAGACCGTTTGCGCACCACTGGCGGCGGTAACGGAGACAACCGCTGGACCGGTTATCCGTATTCGTTTAAAAATCCTATTGCAGGAAAAACAGGTACCACACAAAACCAATCCGATGGTTGGTTCATGGGAATGGTTCCTAATCTTGTAACTGGAGTTTGGGTAGGTTGTGAGGATCGTTCAGCACGTTTCAAAAGCATTACTTATGGCCAGGGAGCCACAGCCGCATTGCCGGTTTGGGGATATTTCATGAAATTGTGTTATGCTGATCCTGCCCTTAAAGTTTCTAAGGAAGCCTTTGAAAGACCCGCAAATCTCTCTATAAAAGTAGACTGCTACGTTCCTAAAAAGGTAATAGACACGACAGCCGTAGAGCAAGATACCGAAGAGTTTGAATTGTAAAATTTTCATCTGGAGCTAATCCAGCTAACCGCTATATCTTTCTGGTCCTGAAAAAAATCAAGAACAGAAAGGATGTCGCTTTTATCTAGGCTAGGCTTTGGTTCTCAAAATTAAATTCTGTTGTTCTTGTATTATAAACAGACTTACTTCTTCATTAAATAAAATTCGACAAATAGCAACTCATTTTTATGATTAACAAAAAAGTAAACAACGTTCAGGATGCCCTTCAAGGAATTGAAAACGGGATGACTATTATGCTAGGCGGTTTCGGATTATGTGGTATTCCAGAAAATTCCATCGCCGAATTAGTAAAAAAAGGAACTACGGATTTAACGTGTATTTCAAACAATGCAGGTGTTGATGATTTTGGTCTTGGATTGCTTTTGCAAAAGCGCCAAATCAAAAAAATGATTTCTTCTTATGTAGGCGAAAATGCCGAATTTGAACGCCAAATGCTTTCTGGAGAACTCGAAGTGGATCTTATTCCTCAAGGAACTTTAGCGGAGCGTTGTCGTGCAGCACAAGCCGGAATTCCCGCTTTTTTTACACCCGCCGGATATGGAACTGAAGTAGCCGAAGGTAAAGAAGTCCGCGAATTCAATGGAAAAATGCATGTTATGGAACACGCTTTCAAAGCTGATTTTGCCATCGTAAAAGCATGGAAAGGTGACGAAGCCGGAAATCTAGTTTTCAAAGGAACCGCAAGAAACTTCAACCCTTGCATGGCCGGAGCAGCAAAAATAACCATAGCCGAAGTAGAAGAATTATTGCCTGCAGGAAGTTTAGATCCAAACGAAATTCATATTCCTGGAATACTTGTAAATAGAATTTTTCAAGGTGTGAAATATGAGAAAAGAATTGAACAAAGAACCGTGAGAAAAATTTTCTAATTATGGCTTTAGATAAAAATCAAATTGCAAAACGCATTGCAAAAGAATTAAAACACAACTACTACGTGAATCTCGGAATCGGAATTCCAACATTAGTAGCTAATTATATTCCAGAAGGAATTGACGTTGAATTTCAAAGCGAAAACGGAATTCTTGGTATGGGTCCATTCCCTTTTGAAGGCGACGAAGACGCTGATTTAATCAACGCAGGAAAACAAACCATCACTACTTTGCCCGGAGCAAGTTTCTTTGACTCTGCATTCAGTTTTGGAATGATACGCGGACAACATGTTGACTTAACAATCCTTGGCGCTATGGAAGTGGCCGAAAATGGTGATATTGCCAACTGGAAAATCCCTGGTAAAATGGTCAAAGGAATGGGAGGCGCAATGGATTTAGTAGCTTCTGCAGAGAATATTATTGTTGCGATGATGCACGTTAATAAAGCCGGAGAATCTAAAATACTTAAAAGATGTACTTTACCATTGACTGGCGTGGGTTGCGTTAAAAAAGTAGTAACAGAATTAGCCGTATTAGAAATAACACCAAAAGGTTTCAAACTATTGGAACGCGCACCAGGTGTAACCGTAGAACATATCATCGCTTCTACTGAAGCTGATTTAATTATTGAAGGTGAAATTCCGGAGATGGTTATTGATTAAAAATCATGTATCAATAGTAAAGGCAACTCAAATGAGTTGCCTTTTTTTGTTTATTTTAATAATAAGAAAGAATATAGTAATCTATTTTAACAAAAAAAATAAACATTTTTAAAAAAAGTGTGGTAAAACCGTAAAATTAAACTCCAATAAATAAATAATTTTACAATCTGAAATTAACCAAAACTATACCACATGAAAACAAAATTACTCGGAAAGATTATGCTCTTCGCTTCCGTTTCTTTTCTCGCATTGGAAACAAATGCCCAAGAAACTGACAAAAATGTAAAGCAAAAAATCACAGATGAAAAAGGAGAACCTACTTTAATCCTTTTTAGCGAAAAGTCTATCTACAAGACTTCAGATTCTCAAAAAGTACTAAAAGAGCAATTAGGACTGAAAGAAAATTCAAATTTTTCAAAAGTTAAAACCGAAACAGATGACTTGGGTTTTCTGCATGAAAAATTTCAACTATTCCATAAAGGATTAAAAGTAGAATTTTCAACGTATTCATTGCATTCGAAAAAGTCAAAATTAGAATCGATGAATGGAGAATTTTACCAACTGGAAGACATTAACACCAATCCAGGTTTGACCTATGAACAAGCTCTTACTAAAGCAACTTCTCAAATTGGAGCAAAAGAATATCTTTGGGAAAAACCACTAGAAGCGGCTGCTATTGATTACACAAAACCTGCGGGTGAATTGGTTTTACTTCCAATGATGGATGACGACAAGTCTAGCAAAAAAAACAACGACATTCGATTAGTCTATAAATTTGATATTTATGCCACTAATCCGGTAAGTCGTGGCGATGTATATATTGACGCTTTAACTGGAGAAATAGTATTCTATAATGCAACCATTAAACACTTAGGCGAATACAGCCATGGAAAACATAACCTTGCTGAAAAATCACACGGAACAATAGAAAAGTCACTATTTGTTGCCGCAAATGCAGCAACTCGTTATAGTAGCACACAAACCATTCAAACGGTATTAAGCGGTTCGTCTTATATTCTATCTGACAATACGCGTGGTAACGGAATAAACACTTTCAACATGAAAAAAGGAACCAGCTACACAGCAGCGGTTAACTTTACAGATGCTGATAATAACTGGACTGCCGCTGAATTTAACAATACAAACAAAGACAATGGTGCTCTTGATGCGCATTGGGGTGCAGAAAAAACATACGACTACTTTTCTACCAAACATGCTAGAAACAGTTATGACAATGCAGGAGCCATCATAAAAAGTTATGTTCATTTTGATAATGCCTATGACAATGCATACTGGAATGGAAGTGTAATGACGTATGGCGACGGAAGCGGAACGTACTTTGACATTCTAACTTCTCTGGATGTCGCAGCCCATGAAATAGGACATGCAGTATGTGAAAAAACAGCAAATCTGGCTTATCAAAGAGAATCAGGAGCCATGAATGAAGGGTTTTCTGATATCTGGGGCGCTTGTGTTGAATATTTTGCAGCACCTACAAAATCTACCTGGTTAATTGGTGAAGATATTGAAAGAAGATCTGGTAAAACAGCTTTGCGTTCGATGAGTAATCCAAAATTAGAAGGACAACCTGACACCTATGGTGGAACAAACTGGAAAGTCATTAATTGTGGCACACCAACTCAAACAAATGATTATTGTGGTGTTCATACCAATAGCGGTGTTTTAAACCATTGGTTTTATATTTTATCTGTTGGGAAAACAGGAACAAATGACATTGGAAGTTCATACAATGTTACCGGAATTACTATCGATAAAGCAGCAAAAATTGCTTACAGACTAGAAAGCGTTTACCTATCGGCCAACTCCACTTTTGCGAATGCAAGAACATTTGGAATTCAATCAGCAGTAGAGCTATATGGAGCAGGTTCCGCCGAAGTAATTGCCACTACAAATGCATTTTATGCAGTAGGTGTTGGAGCCGCTTATTCTGGTTCCACCGATACAGTTGCACCAACAGCACCGGCTAGTTTAGCAGCTGCAGGAACAACCTCATCTTCTACAAATTTATCATGGACTGCTGCTACAGATAATGTTGCCGTTACTGGATATTCAATTTATAACGGAGCAACTTTGGTGACAACCGTAACAGGATTAACTTATTCTGTAGCAGGATTAACAGCCAGCACCGCTTATACTTTCACCGTAAAAGCAAAAGATGCTGCCGGAAATTTATCTGTTGCAAGTAATGCCGTTGCCGTAACTACCACTGCAGCTACAGCAACGTATTGTGCTTCAAAAGGGAATAGTGTGGCGGATGAATATATCAGCAGAGTACAATTGGGAACTATCAATAACGCTTCAACAGGAGGAACGGGCTATAGCGATTTCATAGCAATTACAACGAATCTAACTAAAGGAAGTGCTTCCACTATTACTATTACACCAACATGGACAGGAACCGCTTATGCAGAAGGATATGCCGTATGGATTGATTTAAACGGAGATAAAGATTTTGCAGATGCAGGCGAATTAGTTTGGAGCAAAACTGCTGCCACCACTACTCCAGCCACTGGTTCATTTACTGTTCCAACAACAGCTCTTACAGGTTCTACTAGAATGAGAGTTTCTATGAAATACAACGGAGTTCCTACTTCTTGTGAAGCGATATCTTATGGAGAAGTAGAAGATTACGCCGTTAATCTTATTACCGCAACTGCAGATACGCAAGCACCAACTGCGCCAACAAGCCTTGCTGCTTCTGGAACTTCATCTACAACAACGACTCTTTCTTGGACTGCTTCTACAGATAATGTAGGTGTAACAGGATACGATGTGTACCAAGGAGCTACATTAAAAGCATCTGTGACAGGGACGACTTACGCAGTTTCAGGATTAACAGCCAGTACAGCTTATACTTTTGCAGTAAAAGCGAAAGATGCAGCGGGAAACACCTCTGCTTCAAGTAATGTGGTAAATGTAAACACATCAGGAACTGCACTTACCTATTGCGCATCTAAAGGAAACAGCGTAGCTGATGAGTATATCGATTATGTTTCTATTGGAGGAATTGCAAATACAACAGCCGGGAATGCAGGATATGGCAACTTTACCTCACAAGTTGGCAATCTACCTTATGGATCGAATACAATCCTATTTAGTGCCGGATTCAGTGGTACCGCTTACACTGAATTCTGGAAAGTTTGGATTGATTACAACCAAAATGGTACTTTTGAAACTACTGAAGAAATGGTTTCTGGATCTTCTTCCAGCAGTACAAATCTATCGGGTACTTTTACAGTTCCAACATCAGCTTTGGCGGGACCAACTCGCATGAGAGTTTCAATGAAATACAATGCTGCACAAACAGCTTGTGAAACTTTCTCTTACGGTGAAGTAGAAGATTATACCGTGACTATTGGTGGAACAGCTATTACAAGTTTTACAACGACTAAAACTGCGAATGAATTAGGAAATGAAAATTCAATTTCTGATTTCTCAATGTATCCAAACCCTACCAACAATATTCTAAATGTTAGAATGGCTGACGGCAGAAATAGTTCTTATAAAGTGTATAACTTCCTTGGTCAGCAAGTTGATGCAGGTAAGCTTTCTGAAAACGGAATAAATGTTAGTCAATTAATATCAGGGGTTTATATTCTTGAAGTTAATGATGGTCAAAAAACTGAAGCGAAGAAATTCATTAAAAACTAATACGCTTCTAACCAAAATAAAAGCCTCACAACATTAAACATTGTGAGGCTTTTTCATATATCTTAATTCCTATTCCTAAAAGAACCAAGTCGCCACAAAAATTGCTGTAATCACACAAATTACATCTACAATAAGCATCGTTCCTAGTGCGTAACGTGTGTTTTTAATATTTACAGAACCAAAATAAACGGCTATCACATAAAAAGTACTTTCGGCACTACATTGAAAAATACTGCTCAATCTTGCCGTTAAAGAATCCGCTCCAAAAGTATTCATCGAATCAATCAAAAACCCTCTTGATCCTGCAGAACTAAAGGGACGAAGCAACGCAACCGGCAAAGCATCTGTGATTTCTTTACTAACTCCCATATTTGAAAAAATGAAAGCAATCCAATTGCTTATAATTTCAAATAAACCACTGTTTCTAAATAAAGAAATAGCAACTAACATTCCTAAAACATAAGGAAAAATAGTCACTCCGGTTTTCACACCATTATTGGCTCCCACTACAAAGCTTTCGAAAACGGTAGTTGATGCTTCTGTAAATTTTTTCTCATTTATAAAGGAAAAAATTAAAGTAAAAGCAATAATTCCAATTAATATTAAAGCGGAAAGATTAGAGGTAAAATAGTTTTTTCCAATTAAATCCAAATGATTTACATACATCAACAAACCAACAATAGCAGCTATTAAAACCATCAATACAATAACCAAAGAAGCACTTTTAAAATTGATTCTTTGTTTGATTCCAACAATTAAAAAGGCTGCAATAGTACCAATAAAAGAAGTGATAATACAAGGTAACATCACATCCGCAGGATTGCTAGCATTTGCCGCAGCACGATACCCTATAATAGATGTAGCGATTAAAGTAAGTCCCGAAGCATGCAAACACATAAACATAATTTGCGCATCACTGGCCTTGTCTTTCTCTGGATTTATTTCCTGTAAACTCTCCATGGCTTTTAGACCAAACGGAGTTGCAGCCGAATCCAATCCTAGAAAATTTGCAGCAAAGTTTAAGGTCATATAAGAAATAGAAGGATGATTTTCGGGTATACTTGGGAACACTTTTACAAATACAGGACTCAATGCTTTAGCTAACTTTCCAGAAGCTCCTGAAATGATTAAAAGCTCCATCAATCCGCAGAAAAAAGCCAAATAAGCCATTAAAGGAAGGATTAAATCCAATAAAGTACTTTTACATGTTGGCAATAATCCATCTGATTTTTGAACGCCACTGTAAATTTTTACCGTTTTGTTTTTAAAAACATAAGTCGTGTCCGCATTTAGCGTGTCCCGATTGATAATCATGGTTTGTTCTGGTGCTTTTTTGATGCTGTCTTTAATAAAAGCAGGAAGTTCTTCGGCAAATTTCTCCGAAACTAGAATCGGATCATCTTTCTTTCCGTTCAAAACGTGGTCAATGGTATAACTGTCTCCAGAAAACAAACTAAACACTACAAATACTATTGCTGAAATAAAAATGACCAACCAAAATCTACTCAATACCATAATCTATAATTTTTGTAAATGTAATAAATCAATATCAATTGCAATAACAATGATATAATGCTTACACATGAATAATCTCATCTTCAATCAACAATTCTTCCCTGCGTAATCTCAAGAAAATCTGTGCCACGGCGATGGTATCTTTCTCACAATAAGTAACAATGCGGTCAATGTCTTTGTCTACATAAAACACATGTCCTACTTGGCTTCCGTCGATATCGCCTTTTGGAGAAGGGATTCCAAGAACTTTACACATCAATTTTAAAGAAGTAAAATGTTTGTAATCGCCAAATTTCCATAATTCCAAAGTGTCTAAATGTGGGATTTCCCATGGTTTTTTTCCAAATAAATTCAGCTTGTTCGGAATGGCAATTTGGTTGATAATCATGCGTCGGGCAAGGAACGGAATATCAAATTCCTTAGCATTATGACCACACAAAACATGTTGAGGCTGATTGAAATGATTGTTCAGCAAATTATTAAAGTCCAACAATATTTTCTTTTCTTCTCCAAAGAAAGAAGTCACTCTAAAATTCCGAATATCGCCTTTGATAGTAAAATAACCCACCGAAATACAAACGATTTTCCCAAACTCGGCCCAAATTCCCGCACGGTCGTAAAAATCCTCCGGTGTGTATTCGTCTTTGCGCTGGTATTGGGTTTTATGCTCCCAAAGGTCTTTCATTTCAGCATCTAATGCATTGAAATCTTCGGCTTCCGGAACAGTTTCTATGTCGAGAAACAGAATGTTATTGAGGTTTATTTTTTCTATCATTTTATGGCACGCAGATGACGCGGATTTTAGATATTTGCACGGATTTTCTTAAACGAATATAGGGAATTTATTGACAAACAACTAAAAAAGAGTTTGTTGCGTTGTTGGGTTTTCATGTTCTAATAACCATTTCTTTCGCCATAATCCGCCTGCATATCCTGTTAATGAACCATCTGTCCCAATGACTCTGTGACAGGGAACGACAATCCAAAGCGGGTTTTTCCCGTTGGCATATGCAACGGCTCGAATGGCTTTGACATCACCCAGTTTTTTGGATAAATCCATATAGCTACAGGTTTTTCCAAATGGGATTTCCAGTAATCCTTTCCAGACTTTTTGTTGGAATTCAGTGCCTTTTGGATTCAGCGCAAAGTCAAAATCGGTTCGTTTTCCTTCAAAATAATCGTTGAGCTGATTCACCGCTTCTTGCAAAACAGCAGGAATTGCGTTAGAAATTTCACCTTCATCAGCAACTGAAATTACGGATATTCCGTTTTCATCACCGATTATTGTGGCAATTCCTAAAGGCGTTTTGATGTAGGCTGTTTCCATATTTTAAAGATAAAAAAATTAACCACATTGTTCCCAAAGAAGCAACAAAGTTCAGTAAAAAATAAAAATCAGAACGTTTTGAACATAAAAAAACCACTCGCAGGGACGAATGGTTCTTGTATTTTAGCCCTGATAGCAGCGGCATCTCCCGATTTAGAAAAACAAGGCTTTTTAGCCGTAGTTTTTATTTATCGGGAATACAGCGAATAGCAGGATTAGCTCCAGATACTGAAACAAGTTCAGTGTAAATTATTTCAAATGTGAGTAAACGTAAGCTTCTAATGCTTTTAATTCATCATCAGACATCGCTTTAGTAACCGCAAAGTTTGTTTTCATAACTTCGTACTGGCTTGGGTCAACAATAGGCTCGCCTTCCCCTTTAAGAAACACTACCATATCAGCATTTTTATCTTTGTAAATCTTAGCAATATCCTGCAGGCTTGGCCCTATCACTTTCTTATCAACTTGATGACAGGCCACGCAATTTCCTTTTCCTTTGAAAATTTCTTTCCCTAATTCCTCTGGAGTTTGGGCAACTTCTTCGGTAGTGGTTGGGTATAAAGATTCTTTTTTTACTTCTTCTTTTTTACAAGAAGCTAATGCTAAAACGGCAAATAAAAACAACGTCTTTCTCATGTTAATTTCTTTAATTATTGATGTCTAAAGCAGTAAAAATTACCAACCCACATATTTGGGTGGCTGAATTTGATTCAGGTTCAAATATACTAAAATTTGCGCTCTGTGATGAGTAACATGATCTTGCATCAAATTAAGTATCTGTAATTTTGATTTTGGACCTGCAAAAAAAGCTACTTTTTGGGACAGTTCAATATCATTGGTTTTTTGTACAAATGTCTTTGCTTTATCAAAAGAGGCTTTTATTTCTTGGATCATTTGCGCTTTCGAAAGTTCTTTTACAGCTTCTTTTTTCACATATTTCTCTTCCGAAAAATGCGTTGTACTCAACCAATTCATATTCTCTTGTATGTGAAATAACTGTTCTCTAAATGACATTTCACGGGCAGTTGGTTTGTAATCATATTTATCTTCCGGCATAGCTTCTGCAACGGCTACTAAATAATCTTTGGAATTATCCCATTTCTCGACAAAAGTGGAAACTACCTCAACTTGTGCAAAAATGCTATTGGAAAGCAATAAAACCGCTATTATTAAACATTTTTTCATGTTTATTTGTTTAAAAGTATTGCGGCTTCTTTGGCAAAATAAGTCGAAATCAAACTGGCTCCGGCGCGTTTGATACACATTAGTTGTTCCATCATAATTTTATCGTGGTCCAACCAACCTCTTTCGGCAGCGGCTTTAATCATAGCATATTCACCCGAAACGTGGTATACCGTTACCGGAACATTTACCGCGTTTTTAACTTCACGAACGATATCTAAATACGCAATTCCAGGTTTTACCATAACCATATCAGCGCCTTCTTCCACGTCCCACAACGCTTCTTTGATAGCTTCGATACGATTGGCATAATCCATTTGGTAAGTTTTTTTGTCTTTTGGAATTTCAGTGGCGTCAACAGGAGCGCTGTCTAATGCATCACGGAAAGGTCCGTAAAATGCAGAAGCATATTTAGCCGAATAACTCATGATTCCCACGTTATGAAAACCGGCAGCATCCAAACCTTCACGCAAGCGCAATACGCGTCCGTCCATCATGTCCGATGGCGCTACAAAATCAGCTCCGGCTTGCGCATGAGAAACAGCCATTTTAACTAATGCGGCGTTAGTGGCATCGTTGGCAACATCTCCTTTATCGATGATTCCGTCATGGCCATAAATAGAATAGGGATCCAAAGCTACGTCAGGCATTACAATCATTTCCGGACAAGCGGCTTTGATGGCACGAATGGCATTTTGCATTAATCCGTTTGGATTCCAAGCTTCATTTCCTTCGTTATCTTTTAAATTCTCACTTACTTTTACATAAATATTCACCGCACGAATTCCCAATGCAAATATTTCTTTGACTTCTTGTACCGTTAGATCTATAGAACGACGAAATATTCCTGGCATGGAGGAAATTTCTACTTGATAATTTTCTCCCTCAGCAATAAACATAGGAAACATAAAATCCGCTGGACTTAAACTGGTTTCACGAACTAAACTTCTAATGGATTCGTTCGTTCTTAATCTTCTGCCTCTGTGTAATGGGAACATATGTTTTTGTTTAAAGTTTCAGGTTTAAAAGTTTAAAGTTAAACCCATTTAAAATTTAAAATTCAGAATTTAAAATAAACCTAAAGCCAATCTCTTGGATTCTCTAATACGTTTACTAATTTTTCTTCTTCGCTTCCGGCTTCTGCATGATGGTCGTATACCCATTGCACATGTGGTGGTAAACTCATCAGAATACTTTCGATTCTTCCGTTAGTTTTTAGTCCAAATAAAGTGCCTTTGTCGTGCACCAAATTAAACTCCACATAACGACCACGACGGATTTCCTGCCACGTTCTTTGTTCTGGAGTATACGGTAAATTTTTTCTTTTTTCTACAATTGGAACGTAGGCTTCGAGGAAGCTATTGCCAACTTCGGTTACAAAGTTGAACCAATCTTGCATACTCATGTCATCTGTTGCTTTACAATAATCGAAAAACAATCCGCCAATTCCTCGCGCTTCATTTCGGTGCGCGTTCCAGAAATAGGCATCGCATTGTTTCTTGTATTTTGGATAAAACTCCGGATTATGTTTGTCGCAGGCCGTTTTACACGTTTGATGAAAATGGATTGCATCTTCTTCAAACAGATAATACGGTGTTAGATCTTGTCCGCCACCAAACCATTGCTGAATTACTTTTCCGTTTTCATCGTACATTTCGAAATAACGCCAGTTGGCATGAACAGTTGGAGTCATTGGGTTCTTTGGGTGCAAAACCAAACTCAGTCCACAGGCAAAAAAATCAGCTTCGCCTACATTGAACATCTTTTGCATGGCTTCCGGTAATTTCCCGTGAACTGCCGAAATATTAACTCCGCCTTTTTCGAAAACTGCTCCGTTTTCAATTACGCGGGTTCTTCCTCCTCCACCCTCCGGACGCTCCCAAAGGTCTTCACGGAATTTGGCTTGACCTTCAACCGTTTCCAATCCTTTACAGATTTGGTCTTGAAGGTTTTGTATGTAAGAATAAAATTGTTCTTTCATTATAAATTAGTTTTCAGTAATGGTTTTCAGCTACAAAAATGGAAACCAAAAACTGTGACTCTGACTGACTACTGATTGTATTCTTTCACTGCATCAATAAACGCTTTTGCGTGATCCACAGGAATATTTGGTAAAATTCCGTGACCTAAATTCACGATGTATTTGTCTTTTCCGAATTCATCAATCATTTCGTGCACCATTTTCTTGATAACCGGAATTGGAGACAACAATCTAGATGGATCAAAATTTCCTTGTAATGTGATGTTTCCACCTGACAAATATCTTGCATTTCTTGGAGAACAAGTCCAATCAACACCTAATGCTGATGCTCTACTTTTCCCCATTTCGCCTAATGCGAACCAACATCCTTTTCCAAAAACAATTACCGGTGCATCATCAGCCAATGCTTCAATGATTTGGTTAATGTATTTCCAGGAGAATTCCTGGTAATCTACTGGAGACAACATTCCGCCCCAAGAGTCAAAAATTTGAACGGCGTTTACTCCCGCTTTTACTTTTTCTTTCAAATATAAAATAGTGGTATCGGTTATTTTTTGCAATAAAACGTGCGCTGCTTCTGGATGTTGGAAACAAAATCCTTTAGCCATATCAAAACTTTTAGAACCTTTTCCTTCAACAGCGTAACACATAATTGTCCAAGGAGAACCTGCGAAACCAATTAACGGCACCTCATCATTCAACATTTCTTTGGTCAATTTGATAGCTTCAAAAACATACCCCAAAGTTTCGTGAACGTCTGGAACGATAACTTTTTCCACATCTTGAATTGTACGAATTGGATTTGGTAAATACGGACCAAAATTAGGTTTCATCTCCACTTCAATTCCCATTGCTTGTGGAATTACTAAAATGTCTGAGAACAAAATTGCAGCATCCGGAGCAATTCTTCTTATAGGTTGTACGGTGATTTCAGCAGCTAATTCTGGCGTTTGACAACGGGTAAAAAAATCATATTTATCACGCAAAGCGATGAATTCAGGCAAGTATCTTCCTGCTTGACGCATCATCCAAACCGGCGGACGTTGTACTGTTTCTCCTTTTAGTGCTCTTAAAAATAGGTCGTTCTTAATCATGTATTTAAATTTAGCAGATTGCTAGATGCTTTCCGTTTTATAATATTCAATAACTTCCTCAATCACATCTTCGATAGTTGGTGTTTCGGCAATTACAATGTTTTTAATTTTCTTTGTTTCTAATGCTGATGCTGTAGTTGTGCCTACGCAAAAGCAAACTTCATTCTTGATTTTATTGTTTGTCAAATAACTTTCAACCGCAGATGGACTAAAAAATAGAATCCCGTCAAACTTTTCCTGGTCTGATATTTTAAAAGGCGCAAGTTTTGTTTGATAAACTTCGATTTCGTTAAAAGTTATTCCTGCGCTTTTTAATGCTTCAGGCAACGTTTCTTTACGCAAATTTCCGCTTAAAAAAGTATAGCTTTCCTTATTGTAAATCAAAGTGATTATTTCGGCTAATTCAGAGGCGTAATCCAAATAAACATCAACTGTAAAGCCATGCGATTCAAGTAATTCCTTAGTTTTAATACCTACACAAAAAACAGGTTTGGTCTTTAAAACTTCCCAACCACTTTGTTCTATCAAACTTAAAACAGCATTTTGGCTGCTAAAAATCAAGTTGTTGTTGATTGTATTGAGGTCGAAAACATTGTTTTTAATTTCGATGAAATCTTGTTCCAAAAGATCAAAATTAGCATCAATAAATACTTGCCTTTGTTCTGCAGACAATGTTTTGGTGGATAAAATGCTTGTTTGGCTCATTATTTCTTCAAATTATTTTTAATTTCTGTCATCAATTCTGCTCCGCCATTTTCTAGAATTTCTTTGGCACAATAAAAACCTAATTTCTTCCATTCTTGCATCGGAACAGTTTTTTCGATTTCGATTTTTTGCTTTCCATCGATAGAAAATAAAACGCCTTTAAACAAAATATCATCTTCTACAAAAACTGCTAAAGCACCAATTGGTGCCGTACAACCGCCTTCGAGTGTTTTTAAAAACTGTCTTTCGATATGTGTACAAACTTCGGTATCAATATCATTGAGTTCGTTTAGCGCTTGTCTGCAAAATTCATCATTTGCCATTGCAACAACAACCATAGCACCTTGAGCCGGCGCCGGAATCATCCAATCCAAATCAATATAATTGGACGGTTTCAAGTTGATTCTCTCTAATCCTGCTGCCGCAAAAATGGCTCCGTTCCAATCGCTTTCCTGCAATTTCTGCATTCTGGTGTTCACGTTTCCACGCAAATCAACTACTTTATGATTCGGGTACTTGTTTAACCATTGTGCTTGACGGCGCAAACTTCCTGTGGCAATTATACCTTCTCCATTAAGAAAATCAAGGTTGCCTTTGTGTACCAAAATATCCAAAGTATTCGCTCTTTCCAGAACAGCGGCTTGAACAATTCCTATTGGCAAAGCCGTAGGAACATCTTTCATGGAATGCACCGCAATATCTACATGGCCATTTATCATAGCGATATCCAGTGTTTTAGTAAAAATTCCAGTGATTCCTAATTCGTAGAGTGGTTTGTCAAGGATGATATCTCCTTGTGATTTTACCGCTAAAATTTCGGTTTTATAACCTAAATCGTTTAGCTTTTTTTCGACGGTGTGGGCCTGCCAAAGTGCGAGTTCACTGTCGCGGGTTCCTATGCGTATAATTTTGCTCATTATTTTGTAGTCGCTCCTATTTTGAAAACTTTCTCAATCCATTCAATACTTTCGTCCACCATCGTGTCATCATCTTTCAAATGATTCGCGAAATGAGTCGTTATTTTTTGGATAATTCTGTTGCTGATTATTTCGGCTTGCTCTTCATTGAAATTTGAAATTTTCCTGCTTTGGAAATCCAATTCAGATATTTTTATCGCATTCAATTTGGCTTTCAAAGCATTAATTGTCGGTGCAAATTTTCTGCCTTTGGTCCACGTAATAAATTCTTCTTTTATTTCTTCAATAATCGCTTCAGCAGCAGGAATGTGTTTTTTTCTGTTTTCTAAAGTTTCGTCCGTCAGTTGTGACAAATAATCCATGTGAATCAGCGTCACATCAGCTAATTCCTCTACATTTTCATGCACGTTTTTCGGAATCGATAAATCCAAAATCAACATTGGTTTTTTCAAATTCAGAATTGCCTTATCAATTGTTGGATTTTGCGCTCCGGTAGCTACCACAACAACATCTGCTTTTTGTAGTTCCAAATGCAATTCAGAATAATCTTTTACAATTAGATTTAACTTTCCGGCTAATTTCTCTGCTTTTTCTTTGGTTCTATTAATTAAGGTAATATGTTCGTTTTTAGTATGTTTTACTAAATTTTCACACGTATTTCTACCAATTTTCCCTGTACCAAACAATAGAATGTTTTTGTTTCCAATGTCTTGCACATTGTTGATTATATAGCGAACTGCGGCAAAAGAAACCGAAGTGGCGCCCGAACTAATTTCTGTATCGGTTTTTATTTTTTTACTGGCTTGGATAACTGCATTCACCAATCTTTCCATAAAAGCATTGGCTAAACCCAACGATTTTGACTGTGAAAAACTAGATTTTATTTGAGCGATAATTTCAAAATCACCCAGAATCTGACTATCTAAACCTGTTCCTACACGAAACATGTGGCTGATGGCTTCTTGATTCTTATAAACAAAACCTACCTTTTGAAATGCTTCAACAGAGCCTTGACTATTCTCACAAATTAATTTGATTAATTGAAATGGATGTTCCGCGAAACCGTAAATTTCTGTACGATTGCAAGTTGAAGTGACTATCAAACTCTCAATTCCTTCCGTTTTAGCTTGTTCCAGCAAACGCGTTTTTGCAGCAGCATCCAAACTAAACTTACCTCTAATCTCCGCATCTGCTTTTTTATAACTCAACCCTACGGAGTAAAAATACTGATGCTTTGATGTGTTGTTGTTTTCCATATTTGCACTTTTCAAGAAAGTGGAACAAAATTATCACTATAGTATTTATAAAAGTAACGCTAGAAGTTCTTTTTGTATCGCTTAATGATTTTTTAATTCCAATTGCTTATTTAATTGTAAAAAACTCTATTTTTGTAGTGAAATCAAGTCGTTTGAAGTACTCTATTTAGAGTTGTTCTAAATAAAAAGGTTTCAGAAGTATGATTTTCATATTAAAAAAATATCGCTATGAGTTCTCAGGAAATTATAAAAATAGAAGATGATTTTACGCTTATCCGTTTTCAAAATGACGGTATCGACGCTTTCAATGCCCAACGGGAAGTCAGCAGCGGTCTGATTCAATTTCATTTTGGATTGAAAGGAAGCGCCAAATTTATCTTTAATCAAGGGAATTACGCTTTGGAACTGAAAGAGGAAAAATCACTCCTTTTATACAATCCGCAAAAGGAATTACCTTTGAATTTAGAATTAGCCCCAAATTCTTGGGTGATATCTGTGATTATTTCTATCAAAAAATTTCATGCTTTGTTTTCTACAGAAGCGGATTATATTACTTTTTTAAGCGCCGATAATAAAGACAAAAAATATTATAACGAAGGAAATATCAGTCCTTCGATGGCAATTGTTTTGTCGCAATTGTTTCATTACAGCTTACATCCTTCTATAAAAAACCTGTATTACAAAGGAAAAGGATATGAATTATTGAGTTTGTATTTCAATAGAACCGAAGACCCAAACGCAGAACAATGTCCTTTTTTGATAGACGAAGACAATGTAATAAAAATCAAAAAAGCCAAAGAAATCATCATTGCCAACATGGCTGAACCGCCCGGATTACAGGAATTAGCTGATGAAATAGGTTTGAATTTAAAGAAACTAAAAATGGGTTTCAAACAAATTTATGGCGATACGGTTTATGGTTTTCTATTTGACTACAAAATGGATTTTGCCCGAAAATTACTAGACAGCGGTTCCTATAATGTAAACGAAGTAGGACTGAAAATTGGGTACAGCACCGGAAGTCATTTTATAGCGGCCTTCAAAAAGAAATTTGCCACTACGCCCAAAAAATATTTGATGTCAATCAACCCAAATATGCCATAAACAATTGATTTCTTATATTAAACAATAAATAAAAAATAGTTAATCGCAATTTATAAAAAAGTAAGTTTTAATTACTTTTGTACCAACAAAAAAAGACAACATGAAAGGTGTATTATTAGTTAATTTAGGTTCTCCGGAAAGTCCAACTCCTAAAGATGTAAAACCATATTTAGATGAATTTTTAATGGATAAATACGTAATTGACGTTCCGTTTTTGTTGCGAGCATTATTAGTTCGTGGAATAATTTTACAAACAAGACCTAAAAAATCAGCTGCCGCTTACGCAAAAATATGGTGGGACGAAGGTTCTCCGCTTGTCGTGATTTCGAAAAGAATGCACGCCAAAGTAAAGCAATTAGTTGATGTTCCAGTTTCCTTAGCGATGCGTTATGGAAATCCATCTTTATTATCCGGTTTACAAGAATTGCATGATAAAGGTGTGAATGAAGTATTGCTTTTCCCTTTGTATCCGCAGCATGCTATGGCATCAACCACTACAATATTAGAATTAGCCGAAGAACACCGTAAAAAATATTTCCCAGAAATGAAATTTACGATTGTTCCTGCTTTTTATAACAAACCTGATTATTTACAAAACCTTGCTGATTCTATCAAAGGTCATTTAGAAGGTTTTGATTACGATCATTTATTATTCTCCTATCACGGAATTCCGGAGCGACACATTCGCAAGACAGATATCACCAAATCACATTGTAAAATTGATGGTTCTTGTTGTAACACGCCTTCACCGGCACATGAATTTTGCTACCGTCACCAGTGTTATGAAACCACCAAACAAGTGGTAAAATTACTGGGAATCCCAGAAGGAAAATACAGTCAGACTTTTCAATCGCGCTTAGCGGGAGACAAATGGCTGACTCCTTACACGGACGTCGAAGTGAACAAAATGCCTGAAAAAAGAATTAAAAAACTGGCCGTTGTAACACCAGCATTCGTTTCAGATTGTTTGGAAACTTTGGAAGAAATTGCCATGGAAGCCAATCATGAATTCAAAGTTCATGGTGGTGAGGAATTTTTAGCAATTCCGTGTTTGAATGACAGTGACGATTGGTGTAAAACCGTAAGCAATTGGATTACGAATTGGTCAAACGCCTCTTCAACTGTTAAAGTTGACTCTGAAAAAATAAACGCTTAAATGGCTGTTACCGCCGATGAGTTAGGAACACAGGACATCAAAAAACTCTTGATAAAACAAGCAGTTCCGTCTTCTATTGGGATTTTATTCATGTCGGTTAATATTTTAATTGACACGATTTTTGTCGGTCAATGGATTGGTTCTTTGGCCATTGCGGCGGTAACCGTAGTTTTGCCCATCACCTTTTTGATTTCTTCTTTGGGAATGGCAATTGGTGTGGGCGGAGGTTCTGTACTTTCCAGAGCATTGGGAGCGAATCACAAGGAAAAAGCATTGCAGACTTTTGGTAATCAAATCATGATGACTTTTTTATTGGCATCAGTATTTGTGCTATTTGGTCTTTTTTTTAGCGACGAAATGCTAATGCTTTTTGGTGCTAAAGGGGCTATAATGGAACCCGCCAAAGAGTTTTTTATTCCCATAATTATTAGTGTTCCATTTTTAGCACTTTGCATGATGGGCAATAATGTGATTCGTGCAGAGGGCAAGGCAAAATTTGCGATGGTCGCCATGATTATCCCTGCATTTGTAAACATTGCTTTGGACATTCTTTTTATCAAATACTTAGATTTAGGAATGTTTGGCGCTGCTTTGGCTACAGCCATATCCTATTTTACGTGTTTCTTGTTTGTGCTTTGGTTTTTTGTTTTCAAAAGCGAACTGCAATTAAAAACAAGACATTTCAAATTCAATATCCCTATTGTAAAAGAAATAACTGAATTGAGTTTTGTCACGTTTTCGAGACAAGGAGTTGTGAGTATTTTATCCATAATCCTGAATCACACTCTATATACTTACGGTGGCGAACATTCCGTTGCTATTTATGGGATTATAAGCCGAATGTTGATGTTTGCCTTGTTTCCAATTCTGGGAATTACACAAGGATTTCTGCCAATTGCCGGATTCAATTATGGCGCAGGAAATTATTCAAGAGTGAAAGAAAGTGTCCAACTTTCGATAAAATACGCTGCTATATTAGCCTCACTGATTTTTGTGGTTATTTTAATTTTTGCCAAACCTATTGTTGCTGTTTTTACGACTGATCCTATAGTAATTGACCAAACTCCGGAAGCGTTGCGCTGGGTTTTTGCGGCTTCGCCAATTATTGCTGTTCAACTCATTGGTGCAGCTTATTTTCAAGCAGCAGGAAAAGCAAAAAAAGCTTTGCTTTTGACGTTAAGCAAACAAGGATTTTTCCTAATTCCGTTAGTGCTGATTCTACCAAATTTTTTAGGTATTTTTGGAGTGTGGATTGCATTCCCAATCGCGGATGTTTTATCAACGATATTAACTGGCTATTTTCTAAAAAAAGAAATGAATACAAAACTGATTCAAACTAACGATGGAATATTATAATTACCTTAAATCCTTGCACCTCATCTTTGTAATCACATGGTTTGCAGGATTATTTTACATTGTGCGCTTATTCGTTTACCAAATTGAAGCGGCACAAAAACCATCTCCAGAAAAGGAAATTCTGCAAAAACAATATAAAATAATGACTTACCGTCTTTGGTACATTATCACTTGGCCTTCAGCAGTTTTAGCGAGTATTTTCGCATTTTGGATGCTGTTTTTCACAGATTTAGGACAAGCTTGGTTAAAAATGCCTTGGATGCACGTAAAACTTGGCTTTGTATTTGTGTTGTACTTATACCATGCAAAATGCCAGCAAATATTCAAGCAATTGCAAAATGACGAGGTGAAATACACAACAACTTTCATGCGTTTGTGGAATGAAGGCGCGACCATTATCCTTTTTGCAGTGGTTTTTTTAGTGGTTTTAAAAAATGCCGTTAACTGGATTTATGGCGTGATTGGGATTTTCTTATTTTCCATTTTGATAATGCTTGGTTTTAAATTTTACAAAAGAATTAGAGAAAGAAATCAATCATAAATATGTTCAAAAGTTTCAAAATAGCAATGCTTTCTTTACGAATCAGGATTTTCCTTTCGATGATTGTATTGATATTAATGGCTTCTGTAATACTAGCTTCCATTTCAATCATCCAATTCAAAAATGAAGCTAAGGAATATCATCAAGAGCGGTTAGAGCGCAATGAAAATGCAGTAAAACAACACATTAACTTTATCCTTTCAACAACCACCTATCCGTTGACTTCTGCGAATCTGGATTTAATTTTTAAAGATAAAATTCACGAATTAGCTCACATTCACAACATCGAAATCAATATTTACAGCTTAGACGGAAAGTTGTTGAAATCCTCTAAGGAATCCTTTTCTGTTGATAAAGTGGCCCCGCCAATTCCTAAATATATTTTAAAGTTGGTTCGTTCCTCTATCGAAAAAAGATACGTAGACATCAAAACTATTGATGGCAAAAAGAACCGTTCTGCTTTCAGCCAAATTAAAGATGACAAGTTTAAACCATTAGGAATCTTAAATCTGCCTTATGTAGAAGATGACGGCTATTATGAAAACGAACTCAAAAGTTTCTTGATACGTCTTGGACAAGTTTACACTTTCATGCTTCTGATAGCTTTTGCCCTTGCCTACTTCCTATCATCTTACATCACAAAATCATTAAAGACCATTTCGGATAAGCTGAGTGAAACAAGTTTGAACCAAAAAAACGAGAAAATTGTTTTAGAGGCCAGCAGTAAAGAGATTAATCTTTTGATAAAAGCATATAATGGAATGGTGGATGAACTCGAGAAAAGTGCCATTAAATTAGCGCAAAGCGAACGTGAAGAAGCTTGGCGCGAAATGGCGAAACAAGTGGCGCATGAGATCAAGAATCCGCTTACGCCAATGCGCTTAACAGTACAGAGTTTTCAGCGAAAATTTGACCCGACTGACCCCAATGTAAAACAGAAAATGAACGATTACTCAGAAACGTTGATTCAACAAATTGACACCATGAGTGCGGTGGCTTCGGCTTTTTCAAATTTTGCATCGATGCCAGCACAACAAAATGAAACTTTGAATGTGGTAGAAGTAGTTGAACTTGCAATGGATATTTTCAACGAAGAATACATTGAATTCCAAAGTGATTCTCCTGAGATTATTTCGAAAATTGACAGAACACAACTCATACGAATTATCACCAATTTAGCAAAGAATGCTATTCAATCGATACCTGAACAACAAGAGATTAAATCAGTCATTGTTCGCATCAAAAAGGAAGCAAACAATGTATTAATTACCGTTAACGATAACGGAATTGGAATTCAGCCTGAAGATATTGACCGCATATTTGAACCAAAATTCACCACCAAAAGCAGCGGAATGGGTCTTGGTCTTGGAATTATAAAAAACATTATCGAAAATTATAAAGGAACGATTACCTTTGAAACTGAATTTGGAAAAGGAACTACTTTCACGGTTTCACTTCCCATAATTAACTCTTAAAATTACAACTATGAATTACGAAAATATATTAATTGCAACAGAAAATAACATTGCAACGATTACCATTAATCGTCCTACAAAACTAAATGCGTTGAATGTTGCCACGATTTCTGATTTGAACAAAGCGTTTAAAAACTTAGGAAAAAATGCTGAAATTCGTGTTATTATTTTAACGGGAAGCGGTGAAAAAGCGTTTGTGGCCGGAGCCGATATTTCAGAATTTGCTCATTTCTCGATTGAAGAAGGAACGCAACTAGCCGCAGAAGGACAAGAAAAATTATTTGATTTCATAGAGAATTTAAAAACTCCGGTAATTGCAGCAGTCAATGGTTTTGCATTGGGTGGTGGATTAGAATTAGCGATGGCGTGTCATTTCAGAGTCGCTTCAGAAAATGCAAAAATGGGATTGCCAGAAGTTTCATTGGGCGTAATTCCAGGTTACGGAGGAACACAACGTTTGCCACAATTGATAGGAAAAGGACGCGCGATGGAAATGATTATGACCGCCGGTATGGTAACGGCACAAGACGCTTACAGGACTGGATTGGTAAATCACGTAGTTCCTGAAGCCGAACTTTTAGACTACTGTATGAGTGTTGCCAATAAAATAATCAAGAACTCTCCGTATGCTATTGGTAAAGCCATAAAAGCAGTCAATGCTAACTTCAAAGAAGGAAAAAATGGGTATGAAGCCGAAATAAAAGCCTTTGGAAAATGCTTTGGAACCGAAGATTTTAAAGAAGGAACAACGGCTTTCTTAGAGAAAAGAAAAGCAGTGTTTACTGGAAAATAATAACAAAAGAGAGCCTCATTGGTTCTCTTTTTAGTTACAAGTAGTATCCTTTAAAATAATCTTTCTTCAAAAACGGATTGTTTGATTTACAACACTTAATTTTGCAAACCCGTTTCGGAATATAACACATCATCTAAAAATCAACATATGTCCTTCCAACCTGTATTTGAACTTTTCTGGGAAAAGGTAAAAGAAAGTATCGAAAACCACACTTACGCCAAATTAACACTTGCCAAAACCATTGGTGATACCGAACTGAAAAACATCTATGTGCGTCCCGTTTTATTAGAAAATAACGTGTTTAGTCTTTCGGTTACGGCGCGCTACAAAACCGAAGAAATAGAAAGTTTTCATACACTTGATGAAGCTTTCATGATTTTAGCCCCTTTTATGAACAACCCCTTTCTGACCGCTTTGCTGTTTACAACAGAGAATGATATCACTTTTAAACTCAATAAAAAAAGAGTGGGAACCATTATCGAGCAAGTGCCAACTTTTAAAAACGCTTCGGATGTGATTTTGGAAATGAAAGAAAAAGGAATTTAAAATTAGTGGTCAGTAATTAGAATTTAGTGATCAGTTCATAGTTTATGTGTAAAACAAGACTGAAATCGATTTATTTGAATACAGCAGTTCTACTTAACTTCAATAAACTGTATACTAAAAACTGGACACTGTTAACTTATTTCTCCCCTTCCCATTCAGCATAAAACTGAGCAAGAAATCCTTCCATGTAACGATGTCTTTCTTGTGCAATTTGTTTTCCGGTCTGTGTATTCATCTTATCTTTCAAAAGCAATAACTTTTCGTAAAAATGATTAAGCGTTGGAGAATCGTTCTTCTTGTACTCCTCCTTGGTCATACTGGAATTTGGAGCAATTTTAGGGTCGTATAGCGCTCTATTTTTAAATCCGCCATAATTGAACGTTCTCGCGATTCCAATTGCGCCAATCGCGTCTAAACGATCCGCATCCTGAACCACATCTAATTCTATAGATGAGAATTTCTTTTCGAAATTACCGCCTTTGTATGAGATGTTTTCAATAATATTCACCACATGAGTGATTATCTCCTCATCAACATTTTCTGATTCTAAAAATTCACGGGCAATTCTTGGACCTACGGTTTCATCACCATCGTGAAATTTACTATCGGCAATATCATGAAGCAAAGAACCTAATTGAACTATAACAGGATTACAAACTTCATTTTTTGAAATCAGAACAGCATTTTTATAAACTCTTTCAATATGAAACCAGTCGTGGCCACCTTCGGCATTTTCTAATTTTTCTTTTACAAAAAGAATCGTTTTATCTATTAAATCAGGGTTTATCATTGTTTATTATATTTTAAAAAAAATGTTGAATTTCAAAGTTTTCCAACTTCAAAATCCAACATTTCAATTCTTTATTTAGAACTCAAAAATCTATCGTACTAAAGCTGGCTCAACCCATTTGAAGATATGTGATTCTTGTGGAATGACTAATCTTTCAGATATTTTCGCCATTCTTGCAGGTAGTTTCATCAAATAATCACGGGCTTTTTCTGCTTCATCTGTCAAACCGGAAATCTTGTCAATTTCCCATTTGTCAATTAATTTTTGCATAATATCCACATAATCTGCTGCGGTATAAACCCCAATTCGTTGTGCTGAATCAGAAAACTGTTCGAAAGCAGTGCTTATTTTTTCACCGGATTCTCTCAAGAAATGTGCCGGCATAACGATTTTTGCTTTCATCATATATTGGAAAGCAAGCATCATTTCACTTGGATCAACCTGAAAAATACGATTTACAAATTCGCTGTACGCATGATGATGACGCATCTCGTCACCAGCAATCATTTTGCACATTTTAGACAATTTGTTATCACCATATTTCTTAGCCATTTGCGCTACTCTATTATGAGAAACGTATGTTGCTAATTCTTGGAAACTAGTGTACACAAAGTTTTTGTAAGGATCTCTTCCGGTTCCAATATCAAAACCATCGTTGATAAGGTGTTGAGTTGTCATTTCTACTTCGCGCATGTTTACACGACCCGATAAATACAAATATTTGTTCAGTAAATCACCGTGACGATTTTCCTCACCAGTCCATTGTCTGATCCATTTAGACCAACCGTTTCTTTCTACATTATCAATTCCTTCTACGTCCATTAACCAGGATTCGTAAGTTGGCAAAGCTTCCTCGGTAATGGTATCCCCTACTAAAGTTACCCAGAAATCATACGGTAATTCTTTTGCAATTTCACGTAATTCTTTGACCTCATCAAAAAAAGTATCGCTTTGGGAATTAGGCAAAAAATCTGTTGGTTGCCATATTTTTTCCACTGGAATTAGATACTGATCGACAAAGCTGTCTACGTTTTTTTCCAAAAACTGCATTACTTCTAATCGAATGTTTTTTATTGACATTATATATAAATTAAATTTTTATTCCTTGAACTACTGCTGTTTCTGTTTTCTCCATTAAATCAGCAAAATCATAATCCTTAACCGCTAACGGTTTATGTACTACAAAGGTAAGGCGATTTCCTAAACCTAATGGGAAAAAACCGTATTTAACTATTTTCCAAGAATTGTTTATACTTACTGGAACCACATATGCCGAAGGTGCGTTCTTGCATAAAATTTTAAGACCAGTTTGCGAGAACTCTTTTGGTTTTCCCGTCTTGCTTCGTGTTCCTTCCGGAAAAATAACTGCCGAACGATTGTGTTTTTCAATATATTCTCCTAAACCTTTGATGGCCGGAATGGCTTGTTTGGGATCTTTTCGATCAATAAGAACAGAACCTCCATGACGTAAATTAAAAGACACACTTGGAATTCCTTTTCCTAATTCTATTTTACTTACAAATTTACAATGAAAACGGCGGAAAAACCAAATCATCGCAATAATATCATACATACTTTGATGATTTGACACAAAAATTAAAGGAACATTTTTTGGAATACTTTCTCTGTTTTCAAATTTGTATGTTGTCCCCAAAAGATTCGTGCATCTCAACAAGAAAAAATTCAAATAATCAACACTTATTTTATGGGCTTGATAGCCAAAAACATGGAAGCAAACCCATTGTATCGGGTGAAAAATAACCAAAGTAAGACCGAAACATAAATAATAAATTACGGAAATGGGATACGAAATCAGTTTTTGCATGCTTTAAAAATTTGCCGTAAAAGTAAGAAATATATTTTTAGCGGTATTTAAATCCGAAACAATATACAGGCTCAACGTTTAATCGTAACTTTGCCAGTCAAAATCTAAGAATTTTTTCTATTAAAATGAACTTCACTTACCCAAAAAACGAAAAGCTTAAAAGTAAAATCACCATTGGATTATTGTTTACCGAAGGGAAATCAGTATCTAAATATCCGTTGCGATTGGTTTATAAAGCCAGTTCTTTGAACGAAAGTGAAAAAATAAAAATGGGTGTTTCTGTTTCCAAAAAGAATTTTAAGAAAGCCGTCGACCGCAATTATTTCAAACGGGTACTGCGCGAAACCTATCGTCTAAACAAACACCTTTTGATTGACAATCTGGACCAACCATATTCCTTTATGTTTTTTTACCAAACTAAAGACCGCTTGACATACGAGGAAATTAACACTAAAACCATTCAGTTGTTTGAGAAGTTTTTACTCCAAATAAAAAAAGAAGAGTAGCAATTCTATTTTTTGTATTTTTAGCATTAAAATTTAATGTTTATGAAGTCAATAGCCTTGTTTTTTCTATTATTAGTTTTTTTTTCCGGTTGTAAAAAGGCCGAGGCTGATTTAGACATGAAAGTATCAGCTATCAAACTTCCTTCAAAAGAAGTTTCAGCCGGCAATGCACTTTATGGCAAAGGAGATCTAAATTCATCAACAAAGGGAACTCAACAAAACATTGAACAAAAAATCATCAAAGAAGGAAATCTTCGTTTTGAAACCAATGATTTATCGGCTACCTACACTCAAATACAAAATGCGGTAAAGAGCAATAATGCAATCATTCAAAATGATACTGAGGGCAAGGATTACGAATCTGTTTTTAGAAGATTAATCATCCGTGTTCCAAGCAAAAATTTCGATTCATTTTTAAAAGACATTTCAAAAGGAGTTGCTTATTTTGACAATAAAGAAATATCATCTCAGGATGTAACTGCAGAATATATTGATATTGATGCGCGATTAAAAGCTAAAAAAGTACTGGAAAATCGTTATCTCGAACTTTTGAAAAAAGCAAATAAGGTAACAGAAATGCTAGAAATCGAAAAACAGCTTTCGGCTATTCGAGAAGAAATCGAAGCAAAAGAAGGTCAGTTGAAATATATGCAAAACCAAGTTTCGTTCAGCACCGTTACTATAGAATTCTACAAATCTATCGCCGAAGAAAGTGGTGTAACTACCTCATACGGAATGAAAATATGGACCGCCATCAAATCAGGATTCAATAGCCTTTCTAGTTTAATTATAAATCTACTCAGCATTTGGCCGTTTATAATAATTCTGTTTGCTGCAGGTTACTTTATTAGAAAAAGATTTAAGTCAAAAAAAATATAAAACAATGTATTCTTTCTTCAAAAAAAAATTCATAATTCCCGTTGTCGCTTCGGCATTTCTCTTTGTTGGAACCAGTTTCAAAGATGATTTTTTCGAAATCGCCAAGCAAATCGAGATATTCACTACACTTTTCAAGGAATTGAACCGCAATTATGTTGATGAAACCAATCCTGGGGAACTAATGGACAAGGCCATCAAGGGAATGCTGGCTAATTTAGATCCCTATACCGTGTATTTCAACGAGCAGGATGTGGTGCGATTCAAGATAAACAACACTGGAGAATATACTGGAATAGGTGCTTTATTGACTCGAAAAGAAGACAAATTAATTGTCAAGGAACCATATAAAGATTTTCCTGCCGACAAAGCGGGTTTAAAGGCCGGAGACGAAATTATTCAGGTGGGCGATGTACTTTTATCTGATTTTAAAGATGAGGCTTCTCAGCTTTTCAAAGGCACCAAAAACACAAAGATTGACGTCAAATACATCCGTAAGGGAAAAGTAAATACAACACAGATTATTCTGGACGAAGTCGAAATCAAATCGGTTCCTTTTTTCGCAAAAATAGACGACAAAACGGGTTATATTGTATTGTCCCATTTTAACAAAAAAGCATCCTTGGAAACCAAAGAAGCTTTAGAACAACTCAAAAAAGAAGGTGCGGAACGCATTATTCTGGATGTACGAGATAATCCGGGCGGACTCTTGAATGAAGCAGTGAATATTTGTAATTTATTTGTTCCAAAAAACGAGATTATCGTTACTACAAAATCAAAAATAGAGAAACATAACAGCACCTACAAAACGACAAAAGATCCTGTAGATACTGAAATTCCTTTGATTATTCTTGTTAACGGCCGAAGTGCTTCGGCATCAGAAATTGTCGCTGGGGCACTTCAGGATTTAGATCGCGCTGTGGTGGTAGGAAGTCGCAGTTTTGGAAAAGGACTGGTACAAAGACCGGTAGATTTGACTTTTGGAACGCAGCTAAAAGTAACTATTTCCCGTTATTACACGCCATCCGGAAGATGCATTCAAGCTTTGGATTATTCTCGAAAAGACAAAAATGGAATGGCTATAAAAACAGAAGAGAAGAACTTCAATGCTTTTAAAACCAGAAAAGGAAGGACGGTTTATGATGGCGGTGGCATTCAGCCCGATGTGGAACTGGAAGAGGCAAAATCAAGTCCAATAACCGATGCTTTGATAAAAAATGATGGAATTTTTAATTACGTAACCAGTTATTATTATAAAAATCCCGATTTAGGAAACCGTATTCCTACCGTTACTGATGCAGATTATTCCGATTTTAAACAATTTTTGAAAGTGCAGAAATTCTCTTTCGATACAGAAACAGAATTGGCATTGAAAAACACTTTGGCTGTAGCCAAAAAAGAAAAACTGGATGAATCAATTCAGGCCGAATACCAACAATTGCTAGCCGCACTGCAGAAAAGTGAAAATGCATTATTGGATAAAAACCAAAAGGAAATTAAAAACCTGATGGTCGATGAAATCATAAAACGCTACCAATATCAGGAAGGATTGTATCAATATTACACCAAAAACAACTCAGAAATTAAGAGATCGGTAAGTATTTTTAACAACGCGGACTATAAAACAATTTTGAAAATGTAAACTAATTACGTTGCATTTCAATATGCGGAATATCATCTTCCAGATACATTTCGCTCGTTTGCACGAAACCATGACTTTCATAGAATTTCTTCAGATACAACTGTGCTCCGATAGTGATTTTGCTTTCGCCAAAATGATGCGCAATTCCGGCAATTGATTCCCGCATCAAGTCATGCCCCCATTTCCTGTCGCGGTAATTTGCATCAACCGTTACTCTGCCAATTGAGGCATTGTCAAAACTGATTCCCGGCTTGAAAAGTCTGGAATGCGCGACAATTTTACCTTCAAATTCTCCAATAAGATGCAAAGCCACTTTGTCCTTTCCATCAAGATCGAGGTAAACACAGTTTTGTTCGACCACGAAAATCTCGCTTCTCAAACGCAGTAAATCGTATAATTCGTGAACCGAAAGTGCGTCAAACGCCTTTATTTTCCATTGTATTCCCATGTTTTGAGTATTTTATAGAATGCAAATAAAAGAAAATAAAAATTATCTTTTTACAACAACAACAGATTTTATAATTGCTTCCAGTTCATGCATTAAATCCCGTTTATCTTTTGATGGAGCATAACAAAATCCTTCTAAAACCAAAATTCGATTATAATCCGCATCAATAATAGCATAATTGATAAAAGGTCCGGACATGAAATCATTATTTAGCTGCCATGTTCCCTTAGTTTCAAAGGTTTCTTTTCCATCCAGATTAATCTTAAAAAGGTACGGTGCATACGCCTCTTCAGTAATCATATTCGTCTCCGGTTCCTTACCGCTAATGTATAATTTCCCAATGGAATCCCGCATTTTTATGATATCAGTAATCAAATTGGCGCCTTTTTTGATGGTGTTTATAGGCACCTGATACAGTAAAATACTGGTATTCCCACCAATGATTTCCTTTTTTAGCCACAAAAAATTACTTTTTTGAAGTACATAGGCATAACCGGAAGGAATCTGTAATGAAACATGGAATTTATTTTCAATTACTTTTGGATTAATTAATGACTGGCTGTTGATTTTTTGACTCTCAGCGATTTCGGAATCTTTGATTATCTGAATCATTTTCGGAGCATTTTTCTCAATACAAGCTATAATATCAGCGGCAGTTTTGCCTGAAATATGAAATACGTTTTGAGGTGATGCGTATTGGTTCTTTTTGATTTCAAACCTGTTTTCTTCTGCTTTTTTGACCACTATGATTGCTCGGGTATCGGTCATAAATCCTTCTAAAAGCTTGACTGGATATTGATTGATGTTGAATAAAGGTTCTTCCTGTGGCAACCCAATTACTGGCGATGCAAACTTGCTTCGGATACTGTCTCCTATCTCCCCATTCCATAACTGGTCATCAATAATAACTGAAATCGTATTGATCTTACCGGTTGTCTTACGAGTTACATGATCATTCTCCTTTTTACAGGAAAACAACAGCAAAGAAACAAACAGAACTAAAAAATGGGCTTTATTCATTACTATTCAATTATAAAATGAAACCCAAATTTATAGAAGTTTATTGTATTATCCGTTTATTTTTAACTTCATTCCAGGTTTGATATGTTCACCGCGAATACCGTTCCATTTTTTCAAGTCCGAAATGGATACACCTAGATATTTTTTTGACAATGCTAAATAAAGAGTCTCCTTTTTTACATCATAATCGGCGCTTACATTTGTGATTGCTGAAGTAAAGTCTTGTTTTAAATAAAAAAACCTTGATTACAAAAAAATGTTACCAAGGTTTTACACTACAATAATTTATCACTTTCTTAAAAATAAATTTTTATAAAAAGTAACCTTCAATACACCCGCGCTTACATTTAATCTAAAATAGCTGCAATTCCAGGTAATATTCTGCCTTCAAGCATTTCCAACATAGCGCCACCGCCAGTAGAAACGTAACTCACTTTATCTTCTAATCCAAATTGTTTCACCGCAGCAACGGAATCACCTCCGCCTACAAGTGAAAATGCTCCGTTTGCAGTTGATGCAGCGATAGAATTTCCTAGAGTAATAGTTCCTTTTGCAAAATTTTCCATTTCAAAAACGCCTAATGGACCATTCCAAAGTATTGTTTTGGATTCCATGATTACTTTATGGAAGTTTTCCAATGATTTTGGACCTGCATCCAATCCTTGCCAACCGTCAGGAATTTTATTAACATCAACAATTTGAGTTTCAGCATCATTTGCAAAAGCATTTGCTGCCACAACATCAACCGGAATATGAATTTGAACTCCTTTTTCTTTAGCTAAACGCAAAATTTCCAATGCCAATTCTTGTTTATCATCTTCACAAATAGAATCCCCAATTTTACCTCCTAATGCTTTCACAAAAGTAAAAGTCATTCCGCCACCTATGATCATGTGGTCTACTTTATCCAAAATATTCTCGATAACGGTAATTTTAGAAGACACTTTAGATCCTCCAAGAACTGCTGTCACCGGTTTTTCACTATTTTTCAAAACCTTGTTTAAACTTTCAATTTCTTTAGCCAATAACAATCCAAAACATTTTTCAGCTGGGAAAAATTGTGCAATAATGGTAGTTGAAGCATGTGCTCTGTGTGCCGTTCCAAAAGCATCATTTACATAAACGTCTCCAAGTGACGCCAGTTCTTTTGCAAAAGCAAGATCTCCAGCCTCTTCTTCGCTATGAAAACGCAAGTTTTCTAACAATAAAACTTCCCCTGCTTGTAGCTTTTCAGCAGTATTTTTAGCTGTTAAACCAATACAATCTGTGGCGAACTGAACAGGAACTCCAAGAATAGCTGATGCCGTTTTCAAAATATGCTTCAAAGAATATTTTTCTTCTACTCCTTTTGGACGGCCCAAATGTGACATCAAAATTACGCTTCCACCTTGTGCTAAAATAGCATCAATAGTTGGTTTTGCTGCTTCTATACGTGTCGCATCTGTTACATTGAAATTCTCGTCCAAAGGAACATTAAAATCTACACGAATTAATGCTTTTTTATTTTTGAAATTAAAGTCTTTTAAGGTCTTCATTAGTTTATTGTTTTTAGAAAGAGTAACAAATATAGAACTTTTAAAGGAGTAACAAATTGGAAAAAAACCTATAAATTCATTTTTTACTAACGAAATCGTTGTAATCTAACAAAAAAGATGTCTAAAATTTTCTTAATATCTCCAATACGTTTCAACAGTCAAAAAACATTCCACAAACACTTTTAGATGCTTTGTAAGGAACCAAAAACGCAAAACAAAAGTAGTTTGAAGTTACACTTTCAATTTGGCTAAAATAACACCGAATATGCACTGAAAACGGTTTTAAATAACAAAACCGATACGCTGTAAAAACGTATCGGATTTGATGTTAAAAAAAAGAAGGTTCTTAGTCGTGAACCGGACTTTGTGTACAAGGGCAATTACTGATTCCCTGAAGGAAATCCAATCCTATTGTAACCACATGTGTTCCAGAATTGTATGCCGAAAGCTCGTTAAGAGTCACCTGATAGGAATACCCAAAATAAAAATTAGACTTCTTGAAACCAACCATTGGACCTAAATTTAATGGTTTTCCTATTTGATCATTCAAAAAACGATACGATATTCCACCCCAGTAGTAATCGTCATAGCGGTTGAATTTACGGTACTTGATGTTAATATCGGTACTGGAACGTCTGTCGCTGACAAACAATTGATAGTATACTGATGGTTCAATCTCTGCCCTGTTATTGCTGTTATTCTTAAAAACGTATCCGGAATACACTTGATAATTTCTCAAAAGACTGGGTTCTATCCCGCTAAAATTGTCAATGTCTTTATCCAGAATGTTACTGGCATTGAAACTCAAATAAAAACTTTTGTTTCTATAGAGTAATCCCACATCAAAGTTATTATTCGAAATAAACCTGTTGTTTGTAATTGCAGGGTCAAAATCAACAGGATCGAGTGCATTTGCATCAATCTTAAAGTTATTGATATTATATGAAATACCAAAAGACAAATACTGCTTGGAATAATAGTCTAAGATGATATGATGGGCAAATGAGGCCTTGGCACCCGTTTGTCTTGTATTTCCATTTTTATCATTATAAACTGACACACCCACCCCGGATCGATCTGCAATCCTAAAATCAGCATAAATAGATTGATTGTCTGGAGCGTCTTTGATACCTACCCATTGGGTCAATCCATTGGCTCTAATTCTAAGGTTATCTCCAATCCCGGCAAATGTGGGTGAAATAACAAAAGGATTGTCCGCTAAGTATTGTGTAAAAACGGGCAAATTTAGCTCCTGACTGTGGCTAGAAGCTACAGTCAAGAGAAAAAATGATACTATGATTTTTTTCATTTTATTAATTTTATTTTGAGATGACATAAGGCCTTGCCTTTACCATTATCTGTATAATGTGAAGTGTCCAACAAATTCACGTGCATCTTTTGCATCTCTGATTTTTATGACATACCAGTAATCCCCTGAAGGTAATTCGTTACCATTGTATTTACCATCCCAGAATTGACTTTCTCTATACGAACCTAATTTTCTACCGTATCTGTCATAGACATAGAATACTAAATCCTTATAGTTAATCGTATTGGTTGGTGCCCAAGTATCATTATTACCATCTCCGTTTGGCGTAAAGACATTTGGTATCTTGATGTCAATAAATTCAAAATATCGGGTAGCCGTTGCCGTACATCCATTTATATCAGTAACGGTAACCGTATAATCACCTGATTTGTAAATAATAAAATTACTTTGATTACCGTACGATTCACCGTCTAACGTGTATTGGTAATTTCCACCACCACCTGTGGCAGTAGCTACAATTTCGTTTAAGCCACCATCCGCAAGGGTCAATGTCAATGGATCTACTTGTAAAACATCAAATACAACTTGTTTGATACATCCATTAGAATGTCTTACGTCTATCGTGTGTCGTCCTGGCGTTAAATCAGTAAACACATTACTAGCTTGGAACACTGTTGAACCGTCTAATGCGTAATCCAAATCAGCTGGCATGTTGCTGGCATCTACCGTAACCGTTACGGAGTTGCTGGCACTATTACTTACACAATCGTAATTTAAAGTCGCCTGTGGGTTTAATGTCACCGCTTCTCCTAGAATTACGGTATGTTCCGTGGTACAATTATTAGCATCACGAACATAAACGATATGCTCACTTCCTGATAAACCAGTAAAATCAAATTGTGTTTGAACTAAAGTTCCCGGAGTATACGTTCCGTTTACATCATCAAGACTTACGCTGTAAGGAGCGTTTCCTCCTGTAACATTAATGCTGAATGCACCATCAGCATCACCAGCACATACTTCCGGAATCTCTGTACCCGGAATGGTAGTCACAAAAATAGAATTTGGCTCACTAATAATTACTCCAGTTGTGTATATAAAGCAACCGTTCTCATCCTGCACAATATAATCATACGTACCCGGTTTTAAATTATCAAAAACATTAGACTCAAAAAACTGGTTTAAATCCGGTGAAATGGCATATTTTATAATTCCTGTTCCACCAGAAGCCGTTATCACAATTTTTCCGTCGCCTTCACCTGCACATGTAATATTAGTCACTGCATTGCTTTCTGTTAGTGGGAAATCTGGTTCTGTAATGACCACTGGAACTACAGTTCGTGCCTCACAATCCATACTCACTACATTTACCAGATACGATCCTGCCGGAAGATTCGTAAAATTCCCTGGAGAAGTTTGCACCGGTGTAAATGACAATGCATTACCAGCCCCATCCAATAAAGTGTAAACATAGTTTCCTAAACCACCTTGTGCCGTAGCAACAATTACTCCTGAATCATCTCCTTTACAGTTGATGACTGCATTTTGAATATTTACATCAATCACTAAAGCAGGAACTGTATCAATCGTGATGTCATTAGATATAAAACTTTCGCATCCATTGATATCTCTAATGTAATAATTGTAAGTTCCTACCGGTACAGAGAATGTAGCAGTGTTACCTGTCATCGCTATAACCGTTCCAAACGTTGAAGTTGTACTGTACTCATATGGTGCAGTTCCTCCTGAAGCAGTTAACGTAAGTGTAGCATCAACATCACATGAAATGGCTGTGGCCAATGCTAAGCTTGCTGTTACTTTTGCAGGCTCAGTAATGAGAATAGCAGCTGATAATGCAGAACAAGTCCAAGAATCAGATACTTGTACCTGATAATTTCCTGCACCTAAATTTGTAAATGTATTAGACACTTGCGGGCCATCAGTAGTTACTGTACCGTTAGTGTAAGTAGTTACTAAACTATATAAATAATTGCCTGATCCACCTGTTGGCAATGTTGTAACGGTAATGCTTGCATTGGTATCACCAAAACAGCTTACCAATGTTGTACTAGGCGTTGCCGTGAAAACAATTGGAGCAGGATCTGCTAACGTAATCGTTACAAAATCCTCACAGCCTTTACTGTCTCTTACATTTATCGTGTAGGTTCCTGCTGTCAAACCTGTAAATTCTGTTTGAGCTGAATACGCAATATTTTGCGCAGGAGTTGGCCCCACTAACTCAAATTCATACGCACCTAGCCATCCGCCAGTAGCAGTTACCGAAATTGTTCCGTCATTATTACCGGTAACACATGTGATTTCAGTATGGGTTTCCGTAATATCCAGTGCCGCTGTAGGACCTGTAATGGTAAAGTTTTTAATTACTGGGCAAGAAGGCGATTGCGATAACGTTGCCGTAATCGTGTACGTTCCTGTAGCCAAACCTGAAATAGTGATTGGTCCAGCGTCCAGTGCTGTTCCTCCAGGTAATGTATTTCCTAAAGCATCTTGTAAAGTATACGTGAATGCTCCTGCATCATCTCCGTTAACCGGCGTAGTCGTAATCAAACGATCTACAAAAGTGACATTCACACTTCCATCAGTACCAGAGAAACAAGTCACATCCACAACGGTATCAATGGTTAGGTCGAAAGTGTTTGGCTCGTTTACATAGTGTACCCCTTGGATTTCACAATTCGTATCTAAGTTTTTCACCGTGATTAGATAATTTCCTACTGGCAATCCTGTGAATATTCCATTGTTATTAGGAATAGCAGGATAAATAGTACCTGTTGTAGACACCCCTGTAATTGGATCATAGATTACATCTACTAAAGTATATTCTAAATTGGGAGTTCCAACCCCTATAATAGTAGCTGAAACCGTAATATTCTCAAGGTTATTACACGTTATTGCTTGGTCTATCACCACATTTACTTTGTCTAAAGCAATATAAGGGTCAATTGTAATTGCAGCTGTAGTAGTACCAATACATCCTTTATCATCATACACATTCACAATATAAGAACCTCCGGTTAAGTCGGCTTCAGTGTACACATTGCTGGCACCAAATTGAACTTGTGTATTTGTTGTTGTTCCAACTTTGATAAACTCATAATTCATATATATATTTGAACCTCCTGTTACTAATGCTGGATCTACCGTAATAGTCGCTAAGTTACCAATGTTGTCTGTTGTACAACCGAATGGTACTATAGTTGGAGCTGGAACAAAAATTAGTCCAGGTTCAACTATTGTAATACTTGCGTTATCTGTACAACCTCTTTCAGAAGTGACTGTTACAGTATACGTTCCTGCCTCTAAACCGCTGAATAAAGGAGAGTCTTGTGGACCACGATTTACCGCTGTTGATGTAACTGTTGTTGTTCCACTCAATACATACGTATATATTGGATTATCATTTACACCATCTGCTGGCGTATCCATGCTAGCTGTAATAGTTCCATCAGTACCTCCGTTACAAGTAACCTCTGTTTTAGCTAATGCAAAACCAGTAATTGGAGTAGCTTCTTGCAAATCAATATCAACATAAACTTCACAACCCGTTGCGATATCTTGAACATAAACTCTATGAAGTCCAAATGCTAATCCAGCAAATGGAGTGGCCATAGGATACGTACCTGCATCAATTTTATATTGATAATTAGATAAACTATTTGACCCCCCAGTTGTACTTACGGTTATAATTCCATCGTTGTTTGCACAAGAAACTGGTGTGTCAACGATTGGGCTTAAAATAAGTGGTTCATAAATCGTTACTGCAACTCCAATAGAAGGACATCCATTAGCATCTTTTACCGTAATAGTATAGTTACCAGGTGCATTCACCGTGATAATATTTCCTGTTTGGTAATTGCTACCATCAGCACTGTATTGGAACGTTGTTGGACTAAATCCAGTTGCTGTAACCGTTATATCGTAAGTACCTGTAGAGCTCGGACACTGCGTAGCTACTGCAGATGCAATAGTAGGACTAGCATCTGTTTGAATGGTTACTGTTTCAACATCTACACAACCATTCGCATCCATAACATAAACATCCCAAACCATATCTAAACCGGAGCTGGTATCTACTGTCAACTGGTTGCTAGAAACATAAGTTGTAGGAGCTGTTGCCATATTAGCAACTACTGCATACTTATAATTTGATGTTCCACCTACTGGCGTCACAGTAATCGTTGCAGTGTCTACATTACAATTGATATTGGTAGCGACAGTTGTAAAATCAAGTGCTAATGTAGGTTCTGTAATTGTGAAACTTACATCATCTATACATCCTGTAGTACTATCCGTTACTTGTAAGGTGTAATTTCCTGGTGCTAATGAAATCAAACTTACTGTATTTCCAGCGATTACTGGTGTTCCACTTCCTAATGTAAGTATTGCAGTATAGCTTGTAAAATTAGTGACAGTAAAGGTTGCTGTTCCATTATTAGCAGCAAAACAAGTAACATCCGTGGTACCTGATGCTGCTACTGTAATATTGGTTACTGGATTTACGGTATACAATTCTTGATAGGTACAACCATTACTATCTGTTACTTCGAACATGTAATCACCTGGCGGTAAGCCTGTAAAACTAGCTGGAACTGTATTTCCTGCTGTAGTTTGTGAAGGATAAAGTATTGTAGGAGCGTTATTAAATTCAATAATTTCAAATACCAATGCTCCCACTCCATTTGTAGCCCTAACTTCTACCGTTTCTGAATTAGCTGGACAAGTTGGTAAAATTGTTGGGACAAAAGTTAAATTCGTTGGTGGAATCAGGGCTGGAGTTGTAACATCTGTCAAATTAACAATACAACCATTAGCATCTCTAACACTAATTGTTGTAGTTGTAGCTACTGGACCATTATTTACCGTAAAGGTATTGTCACTGGTATATCCTAAACCATTGAAGTTATAGGTGTAACCCGTTCCTACTCCTGTTTGAGTTCCTCCCGATGCAGTTACCGTAATTACAGTAGTGTTGCTACACGTGGTGTTAGGCGCTGCAGCTGCCGTAGCGGCAAGCAATGCTGGCTCTGAAACAGTTATTGGAACTGTTGTCTCCAAACAATCTCTATCATTACGAACAGTAACTGTATACGTTGTTCCTGCTGATAAGTTTGCAAAAGTATTAGCTGTTTGGAATGGAGTTGAAGTAACACCATCAAATAAGCTGTATTTATAAGGACCAACTCCTGAAGTTACGTTTATAGTAATTTCACCATCAGTACCAGCATTACAACTTACATTTTTAACAATTGGTGTGGCCAATACCGTTGCAGGAATTGGGTCTATTACAAATGTAGTACTAGCGGTACATGCGCCGTCATTTGTCTCAAAAATATAAGTACCTGCATCTAAACCAGTAAAAATACCAGAAGTAACTCCCGTAGTATTGACAACTGGACCAGACGTGATCATATAGGTATAACTACCAGCACCTGCACCACCAGTAGCGGTAACGGTAACTGTTGCATTTGGCGCAGGTAAATTACAATCCAAAACTTTGGTCAAAGCAGGTGTTAGCTGCAACTGAGGCAATACAATATAATCTACATCATCGGTACAACCATTTCCATCTTTTATCACTAGGTTGTAAGTTCCCGCTGCATTAAAAGTAAAGCTTGGCGAAGCTTGGAACGCACTTCCGTTTACGCTGTATGTAGCCGGTAAAATAGTAGCAGAAGCAGCAGCATCAGTAACTAGATTGATTGTAAATGGTGTACCATTATAACAAATAGTCGCAGGAAGTGCAATTGTTGGTGGCGCATCTTGTAGTAAGATAACATCATCGGATTGAATACAGCCATACGCATCTTTAGCATACACATAATACGTTATACCTGTTAATGAACCTGGTCTATTAAACGTGTTACCTAAAACCCAGTTAGTGTCTGCAGCTAATGGTGGAATAGCCGATGCAGTTACTTGATAGGTGTAAGGCCCTGTACCATTTTCAGCTAGTGCTGTAATAATACCATTATCTGTACAGTTAGAATTTTTTATAATTGTTCCAGTAACAGTAAGTATTACTGGTGACTCCAAAATATTAAAATTAATAGACGCTATACTACAACCTACATTTGGTCCTGCAGTTTCTCGAACCAAAATATAATAGCTACCAGCCGGAAGTAGTGAAACTCCAAAATTAGTGATTGGCAATGTTCCACCTGCAGGAATCGTTCCCGTACCATTAGCACCTGTAATTAATACGTTTGTAAAGGCTTCATATACTTGATACGATACAGTTACAGAAGAAGTGTAGGTATTGTTAATATTGAAATTTACACTACCGTTAGTATCACCTGTACATTTGATATTATTTCCTACAACATTATCAACGGTAAGTTGAGTATTAGTTGGAACAATTGTAGCAGCTGTTTCGTAGTAATAACATAAAGTAGCTTCATCATACACAATAAAAGTGTATGTTACTCCCGGAAGTAATCCTGTGAAAGTAGTTCCTTTGGAAGTTGGTGGTGCTTCACCTTGCCAACCATCAACACCATCAGCTGTCCAAATTTGTGGTGGGAATGCGCCTCTGTAAATATTAAAATGAAAAGGTCCTGAACTGGTTAGTGCACCCAATACTGCAACATTAGCTGTACCTCCAAGAGTACAATCCGCTGTTGTATTGATAACGATATCTAAATCATCTGGATCTGATGCGACTTTTACGTCATTTTCGATAACGGTACATCCATTTGCATCCACAACTCTTATCTGATAGAAACCAAAATCCACTACATCAAAAGATGTTGAAATATTTCCTGGATTAGTTTCAAATTGATTGTATCCATTTATTCCAGTAACATAATATGTATACGGTGCAGTACCACCAGAACCGCCAACTGTGCTCACACCATCTGTAATCATATCAATTATAATAGAACCTTTTGAAATACCAGAACCTGATACACATTGAATATCAATAACCCTGTAATCTATAACCATCGGGCGAGGTTCCGTAATAGTTATACCATCAGTATCAGTACAACCTTTGGCATCTCTAATCGTAATCGTGTAAGGTCCTGCAGAAAGTCCTGTAAACGTATTTGAACTTTGGTAATTAATGCCATCAATACTAAACTGGAATGGTGCTAAACCAAGTGAAACATCAAAATCAGCTCTAATAGCACCTGTATCGTCACCATTACAATTGATAAATGCTGTTTGCGTGATACCTGTAATATCAGGAATAATTGGTGCTGTAACTGTAATAGCTGTTGTTGTTGTATATGCACAACCTGTAGTATTATCGGTAACTGTAAAGGTATAATTACCAGCTGTGTTTGTTGTAAATATACCTGTAGTTGCACCTGTTACATTTGATGCTTCTGCTAATGGTGTTGTTATAGCATAGGTAAATGTTCCTGAACCACCTGTAGGTGTAACTGTGATTCTTGCAGGCTCGTCACCTACTACACACGTTATGTCTTTGTTTAAAACGGCGTTTAGCGTTAATTGTGGCGCAACGACTACTGATAATGCTGTTGCAATACAACCGTTTCCATCAATCATAGTAATGATGTATGTACCTGCTGTAGTCACAGTAAATACATTGCTTGTTTGGTAAGAAGCACCATTGTTAATACTGTAACGTATTGGAGTAATAATTCCAGCTAATGGTGTTGTAGTATTAGCAGCTGTAATGGTATATCCACCTGCAGTTCCTAAACATCCTGAACCAGTAGCGGTTACAGTTGGTATTGGGTCTGAAGTTATGGTAACTTGTACCATATCGGTACAACCATTTGCATCGCGTACGTATACATCCCAAACAGGCGTTGCTGGATTTAAGTTCCTTACAGGACTTGCTGTATAATCAGTTGCAGCAGGTATATTTCCAACAGGCACAAATGCATACGCATAAGCAGTAGTACCGCCTGAAGCAGCAACTGTAACTCTTGCAGTTGGTACATTACAATTTGCATTTATGTTTGAAACAAGAGTAATATCTAATGCTGCCGTAGGTTGATTAATAGTCACTATAGTAGTTGCAGTACAACTGGTAATATCATCTGTAAAGACAACCGTGTACGTTCCTGCAGGTCTGTTTGTCAAATCGAATGTTCCTAAAGTTTGTCCTGTTACTGGAGGTTCTGCATTAACAATATAGCTGTAGGTTCCTGTTCCAAAACCACTCACGCTATAACGAATAGAGCCTGTTGTGCCATTAAAACAGTTTACATCAGTCAATTTTGTTCCAGTAGCTACGATTGGGATTCCTGGCGCAATAGTATGCGACTCTGTATCGTAACAACCATTAGCATCCGTTGCTCTAAAAACATAGTTTCCAGCAGCTAATCCTGTGAATTCACCCGTTGAAGCACCGGAAATATTTGTTGTAGGTCCAGATACAATGGTGTAAGCCAATGGCGCCACTCCTGTTCCTGGCGTCATTGCAATTGTTGCTGTACTTGTTGTTGCCGATGGGGCACAATATATAAGAGTACTTGTAATTTTATCTATTACTGGTCGGTTTAATGGTGCTAAAACAATAGCTTGCATTGTTGACAAGCAACCGTTAGCGTCTTTTACAACAACATTAATAGTTTGTGTAAGTCCGTTATCATTAACTGTTAACGTAGCATTAGACCCGAAAGTAGCTCCGTTGTTATAACTATATGTATACGTTCCTGATCCACCTGTAGGCGCGACAGTTATTGTAGCTGACTGAGGTGCATTTGTAGGACTACAAGTAAAAGCAGTCGCTGTAGCGTTAGGAGCAATAGGTGTTGGGTTTGCAATAGTTACTGTAGTAGGTAGAGATGTACATCCTTTACTATCTGTTATACTTACCGTATAATCACCAGCTGGTAAATTTGTAAATTGATTAGTCGTTTGGGTTGTGGTAGGTATAGGCCCACTCAATACATAAGTGTACACACTTGTAAATCCTCCTGAGGCAGTTACCGTAATGGTTCCATTACTTAAACCATTACAGGTAATATCTGTTTTGACAGTACTATGTGAAGGCGTTGTTTTTGGTGTTACAGTTATTATGTTGCTAGTTGCAGGACAACCGCGACTGTCCGTTACGGTAAACACATAATTCCCAGCTTGTGTTGCAGTATACGGGAATGAAGTTACTGTAGCAGGTGTTCCTGAATTGTAAGATACGGTGTAGGTGTAGGAGCCACCATTGCCATTGGTCACAACTTCATTGCCAATTGAAGCGTCGTCAGAACACGTTAAATCATTAATTAAGGATACATTGAAGACGATTTGTGGCGCAATCACTATACTAGAAATGGTATCCGTACAATTATTGCTGTCGGTTACTACAATATCATGTGTTCCGGGTGCAACATTTGTAAATGAATATGAAGTCGATGCAGAACTAACGGCTGCATTACCATCCAGTTTATAAGTAAACGGTCCAGTCCCACCAGTAACGGTTACGCCTAAAGTTGCTGGATTGGCGGTCGTGTAGCAATAATCAGTTGTAGTAGCTAAAGAAGCTGTCAATGCCGGTGGAGCTGTTACATTTACCACAATTCCAACAGGATTTGTACAACCATTAGCATCACGAACAAAAACAGTATAACTTCCTGCCGGCACATTAGTGAAATTAGCATTATTATTGAAACCGGTAATTACTGTTGTTCCATCTGATTGATACAACGCATACTGATACGCAGGTGTTCCACCTCCGCCAACTGCGGTGATAGTAGCTCCGGTAGTACAAGTAGCAAGTGTTGTGATCGAGGCAGTAGCCGTTACTGCAGTAGGAGTTGAAATAGTAACATCAAATGGTTTAGAACAAGACGCCACTGAAGAACCTACAGGACGAACGATTACTTTATACAACGCTCCTGCCAAATTGGAGATCGTTACTGGTGACGTAAATAAGGCCACACTCCATGTAGTTCCGTTATCAATAGAATATTGAAATCCTTTCGTTGCATCAATATTAGTAGCGCTAATCGTGATTTCACCATTAGTTAAACCATTACATGTTACGTTTTTGGTGCCTGCAATTTGTGCAGTAAATGCTTTTCCCGTTGGAACTACTACCGTGAAATCTTTGGTTGTAATACATGATTTTGGAAGTTGAAAAACATTGATATCATCAATAACAACATCGTTTCCGCTAGTTGCAATACTTTTAGAACGTATAACAAAATTTAAATTGGTGTTATTTAATGGATTAAGTGTCAAAGAATAATTAATCCAGTCTGGATTTGTTTTTTTAACTGTTTTTGGAATCTTATTAGTAGACTGAGAAGCAATTACTACACCCGCTCCATTCACCAATTGAAAAAGCAATTCCGGATCTTCCTGACTATTCGCTAATTCTAATAAGTTCATAGCATAAACCGATACCGAAACGGGTTGGTTTTGTATAATATCTTTAATTGGTTTACTGTACAGTACACCATCGGCTCCTGCGAATCCACCAATATTAACCGCAAGAAATCTCCCTTTTGCAACAGTTGCATTTGAAGTATGATCTCTAGCAGCTACCCAAGGTCCAAAAGGAGATACAATTCGAGCTGTTACAGAATAATCCCCATCATTAATTTGTATACTTGACCTACATTGGGTAGCAGTAACTTGTCTTTCAAAACAATACGCACTATTCATTCCTGGAGAGGTTACATCCTCACCAATACCAAAATCCTCTTTTAATAAATTACTGAAAGTAGGTACAGTTCCCACCTTATATTCTACCCGGACTGCATGTGTACCAGGAGTAACGTTTATGAATACATTACTGGGTACATTCGTGTTTTTTACCCCGTCTAAGTAATAATCATACGTATAAGATGTGCCACCAGGATTGTTGATGGTCACTGTGCTGGTTGCAGTTCCATCGCAATTGAAATCTACAGGTGTATCTACATTTATAACTGGAGCAACTGGCTCTGGTTCAATTATAATATTTGGCATAGCGTAAATACATCCGTTGGCATCCCTGATATATAATGTATAGGTACCAGGAGCTTTGTAAGCATCATTGACATTGATCCAAGTCGCTTGATTATCAAAACTATATTCATACGGTGCAACTCCTCCTTGTGGGTTAGTAATACGTACTTTACCCTCACGAGCTGGTCCACAGCCGGCCAATTCCGAAACTCCCGCTGAAGCAGTCAATGCAGTTGCTGGTTGCGTGATGGTAATCACTTTCATGGTATCAAGACACTCTACACCATTCAAAGAATATTTTAATATAGTGTTGTACGTTCCCGCTGCAAGATTAGAAATAATTGCAGAAGATCCATACGTTGTTCCGTTATTGATACTATAGGCTAAAGTATACCCATTAGCATTAGTAACATTAAAATTGATAACTCCAGTGGAATCTCCATAACAATTTACGTTGGTACCGGTTGGGTTATAAACTGGTTTAGGGACTGCGGCAATTGTAATTGAAGTATTTGCTATACAACCATTATAATCCACAACTCTGATAGTATAATTACCCGCTGTTGGTGTATTAACTACAGCACTATACTGCGCAGTTGTCGAACCATTTACGTAGTACGCATAAGGAGCTGTTCCTCCGATAGGATACACTGTAATTTCGCCTGTTTCACAAGTTAGTGCTTTTGTTTGATTAACAGTAGCTTTTAAAACATCTGGTTCAATTAGTACTATTGTACCTGTTTTTAAACAACCATCATCTGTTTTTACTTCATAATCATAACTACCTGGAGACAAATTAGAAAATGTATGATCACTCGCTGCTATAGGCCCAACAGCATTTACTAATGAACCTGATTTGCTAATACTATAAAAATATTGCGCTCGTACATCGTTTGCTGCTAATTTTATTGATCCTTTGTCACCATTACACAAGGGCTGAGAAATGAATTCACTTACAGTAAAATTACGTTGTAGAATATCAATCCCGGGAACTGAAAATAAACAAGGATTGCTAACAATACCTTTTTGTCTAATGTAAACAGTATACGTACTAGCTGTAGTTATAGAAAAAACATTACTGTCCTGGAAAGGTCCTGAAGCACTCAAGCTAAATTCGTAACCGGATGTAGGAACGCCTCCTACAATGATTTCACCAGAAGTATTACAAATAATATCTCTGGAAGTAGCCGTTGGGTTTAATAAGTTTTTAAAAACATTAAAGTAGAAAATATTAAAACAACCACCAGCATAATTGAAAACCACTCTAAATTGTCCGGAAGTATTTGCCGTATAACTTGATCCAGTGGCTATGTTATCCCAAGTACAATCCACTTTTTCATTGGCACAATCATCCGTTCCTATGGCAGTACAACTGGCTTCATTCAGTTTTTGCCAAACAATAGAAATAGCATCTGTAACACCAGTATTTATTAATCTAGTCGCATTGGCACCGCATAAAAATATTTTAGGCAAGTCTTTTCCATTATTTGGACATTGCACCACTTGATCTGCAAATGGTATCACCGGATTTTGTACAGTAGTACCAGAGGGTGAAACCGTAACGACTTGTTTTATGGATCTACAAGGAGCATTCGCAATGTTATTAACATAATAGGTACCAGTTTGACTAACTGTTATTGATTGAGTAGTGCCAATAACAGGTGTACCTGTAGCACTTGTTGACCAAGAATACGAATTATATCCATTGGCAGCCGTCAAAACTACACTCGCACCACATAATTGGTAATCTTTAGTATAAATACAATTTTCAACTCCTACTAAAAAGTTGGTTGGAGATGCAGTACCTAAATAGCATTCTCCAAAAGTGGATAAACTAAGTTGATCATCTACCTTAATGTCACTAGTCACTCCTACATAAGTCGCAAAAGCCTGATTCTGGATTTTATCAGAGCAGGCATCACTAAGATCATTACATTCCGGAACAACCTGAACTTTGAATTTAATTATATAACGAGGGTCACTTTTTTCCACTAAATTACTAGGAATAGTAAATACAATAGTTCTTGTAGCAGCGTTGTACACATACGTAATCCCAGAACCATTTGGAACAATTATGTTATTAGGGTCAAAATTTATATTAATAGGTAATATATCTTTGATGGTAAAGTTTTCAGCATCATCATTTCCTATATTTTGAAAACCAATAGCATAAAATAATTCTTGACCTAAAGTTACATTAGCATTACCTATGTTAGTAGTTAAGGTAGCATCACTAAAAACTTGTTTTGTAAGTACGATTTTGGGTTCAATAATTTCTAAGGAAATCGCATTAAAATAATAAAAATAAACATCTTGATTGCTTCGTAAACCTATAACCGCACTTATGTCATTATTTTTAATGACAGCATTCCCATTGTTATTTATTTCTAAAATTCCGGCATCATACCCCAACGTATTTGTACTTGCTGGATTACGGTTGATAAAATTCTCTGTTTTACCGTTAGCCGGATCAATATAAGTAACAGAACTATTAAAGAAATTATTTGTCCCTCTAATTGTAGTTCCTGCATTATTTACGGCTGATAGTATAGAACCATTTATAGTCAAGTAATCTCCAGAAATTCCTTGGTCTCCTTCTAAGGCCGAAAAAGCAAATTTAGCTCTTACTGGTCCTGTAGGAATTGTTCTGAATCCAGTTACGGGAATATCTAAATTTACTGTAGAACTGATGGCACTAAAACCATCAAAGGAGGTAATTGATTTAGCCGCTAACTTTGGATCTTCATACACAATAAAAAGTGACCAACCTGCAGAAAGACCTGTTCCTCCATTTGTTCCCACTTTAGTAGACACATTAGCAACGGTATACGTTCCCTCTGGAGTTGGGTTTCCGGCTCCAGTTACTAAACTGGTTACATCAGCATAACAGGCATACGGATAACTTGTTCCTATCACATTAGTACCTGAATCATGAATTATTGTACCTACCACATCATTATACCCTCCAGTAGGCATTTTGAATTTAATATTGGTAATAGGAGTTGTACCCTTAGTCACTGCACCCCAATACAGAGCCGCATATAAAATTTTATAACATGGAGCTGCTGGAGCTGAAGCATTAGGAACGACTAGATTAGCACTACTAGAATTAAAAACACCTGCCGTAGCTCCATTATCGATATTGATAAACTGCATATCAAAATCAGAATTAAGCTTATTACCATTGTAAGCAGTATTAGGATCAGCTCTATTCAGAATGCTATTCCCAATCAATAACATATCTCCTTTAATATCCTTATCAAACCTTGGAGTAAAAGGTTTAAGAGTTTGTGAATAGGATATGAAACTTTGTAAAAAAATAAAAGCAAGTAGGATTACTTTTAAAAAAGTAGTTTTTTTCATGGTATTAGTTTATTTGGGTACTTGCTTGATCTTCATTCCAAAAACTGGAATTTATTCCAAGCAAATTATGTGGTATTTAAAAAATTTAGTATTGCTATTTAATTAAAAAATTAATTCCTTATTCCCTATTAAATTAGGAATAGTCGATGGCATCTTTAACGGGAAATACTATTCTAAAACAAGTTTAGAATAGGATCATCCCAATTCAAAATTTATGATAACCTATTGCATTTTTTGTTATTGTTTCTGTCTACTATATTCAATTTTCAGACGCACTATTTTGTTCTTAATTCTCTACGCGCACCATCACCATTTTTCCGTTATAGGGTTTATTGCCTCTAGATTCCAGCGTTCTTGTTGCTTCTTGCAGATTATCAAATTTCTCAGAATAAATGAAATAATTCGTTGATTTAACATCATAGAAAAAATTAATTTTTGACTCTCCCGCTGCTATCGTTTTAGTAACAAAAGAATCTCTTTTGGCAACATCAGCATGCACTGCAAGCACTAAATAATAACCTGTTTCCACGTTTTTAATATTCTTAATAATTTGCATATTCGATTGCTCATTACCATAATCAAAATCTTCCGGTTTGAGCTTTGTTGCGCTAAGTGTTGTTGTTGCTTTAATACGTTTCAACGTCTCTTGATCTTTCTGATACCTGCTATCCTCATTTTCAAAATTAGCCTTTTTTATCCTACGTTTTTTCTCTATTTCCGTTTCTATTTTAATTTTCTCTAATGAAGTAATTAAATTAGTATTGGATTGTTCCGCTTTTAATTGTTCCCCTTTCAACAAGTCTATCGTTTTCAAATAGCTTTGCGTAAGTGCATCATTTTTGTTTGGTACTTTTTTAATACGCTCTTCGTATAAATTTTTAAAAGTGCTTAGCAGCTGATTTTGGCTTTTGTTAACCTGATCTATTTCTGATTTTAAAGACTCCAAGGCGCTATTTTCTGCGGAAACACTCTTGAATTCTTTTGGAGCACTAGCAATTCCTTTATCACTTAAATCATTCTCTGTTTTTAAGTCTTTCAGTTCTTTTTCTTTTTGATTCACTTTTTCATTCAACTGATTCAATAACTGTAGCTGTGCTTTTCTGGCGTTATCTAATGTTTCAGCTATATTATCCATCGTTTTTGCATTCTCATCCTTCGGTTTTGCATTGGCTTTCGCTCTGGCATCGGCGTCAGCTTTGGCTTTAGCGTCAGCGGCCAATTTAGCAGCTTCTGCATCTAGTTTTGCTTTAGCATCGGCATTAGCTTTCACTTTAGCTTCAGCGGCCAATTTAGCAGTTTCTGCATCAAGTTTTGCTTTGGCATCGGCAGCTAATTTCGCATCGGCGTCAGCTTTGGCATCAGCGGCCAATTTAGCAGTTTCTGCATCTAGTTTTGCTTTAGCATCGGCAGCTAATTTCGCTCTGGCATCAGCGTCAGCTTTAGCTTTAGCGTCAGCGGCCAATTTAGCAGCTTCTGCATCTAGTTTTGCTTTAGCATCGGCAGCTAATTTCGCTCTGGCATCGGCGTCAGCTTTGGCTTTAGCGTCAGCGGCCAATTTAGCAGCTTCTGCATCTAGTTTCGCTTTAGCATCAGCGGCAAGTTTAGCAGCTTCTGCATCTAGTTTCGCTTTAGCATCGGCAGCTAATTTCGCTCTGGCATCGGCGTCTGCTTTGGCTTTAGCATCAGCGGCCAATTTAGCAGCTTCTGCATCTAGTTTCGCTCTGGCATCGGCGTCTGCTTTGGCTTTAGCGTCAGCGGCCAATTTAGCAGATTCTATATCTAATTTTGCTTTGGCATCGGCAGCTAATTTAGCATCGGCCTCAGCTTTGGTTTTAGCGTCAGCGGCCAATTTAGCAGTTTCTGCATCAAGTTTTGCTTTGGCATCGGCAGCTAATTTCGCATCGGCCTCAGCTTTGGCTTTAGCGTCAGCGGCCAATTTAGCAGTTTCTGCATCTAGTTTCGCCTTAGCATCGGAAGCTAATTTTGCTCTGGCATCGGAGTCAGCTTTGGCTTTAGCGTCAGCGGCCAATTTAGCAGCTTCTGCATCTAATTTTACTTTGGCATCGGAAGCTAATTTCGCTCTCGCATCGGCGTCTGCTTTGGCTTTAGCGTCAGCGGCTAATTTAGCAGCTTGTGCCTCTAGTTTTGCTTTGGCGTCAGCTTTGGCTTTAGCATCCGTTATGACCACTGGTTGTGTTTTTGGCACAATTGGTTTTGCGACTGTAGTTATTTTTGCATCAGCAATAGCTTTTGCTTTAGCGGCAGCATCGGCGGCGATTTTCTCTCTTTTTAATCGATTCGTTTCTAACAAGGCTTTTGCCCTAGCTGCACTCTCTAATCTGGTTTGTGCAATGGCATCGGAAGTAGCCTTTGCATCGGCAAGTACTTTTGCTTTAGCTGCATTGAGTTCATTTTCTTTTTGAATTTCAGCATCTGATTTAACTTTGGCTTGAACAACTGGTTTTGAAGTCGCGACTTTTCGAGATTCTAAAGCTGGTATAATAGCACCTTCTTCTTCGTCATCATCGCTATAACTTCCTTTAAATTTATAAGCCAAGACAATTTCATGGGAGGGTCCAAACTGTGTAAAACTCCCTAATGCTTTTTCATAATTATATTCTAGCGCTATTCTGGAAGTTAGATTGAGTCCTATTCCTGCGGAAACGCCATGAAAACTGTTATACCCAGCTTGTGCCCATATCCCTTTTGGAATGCTGAACATCATCAATCCGGAAACAATAGTCTGCTCTTTTTTACTTTCGGCTCTTACTAGTCCAGAAAATTTACTTTTGTCAAAAAAACCGTAGCTGTCTATAAAACCAGTATACATTATATGGGCTTGAATGCTTCGTTCTAGATCATCTTGTACCATTTCAGAACTTTGTAGATTATACAATACGGCATTCTTAACGGCTAAACCAAAATCAAAAAAAGCAGTCCCATAATTGATGCCCGGACTTAATGTGATCAAAGAATTTGAAGGTATTGTTTCTAAAGAAGGATCGGGATAGTTTGTTACCACCTTTCCAGTATTAATTCCACTTTTATAAAAACCTAAATTAACCCCAAAGGTCAAGTTACTGTCTTGGCCCAAATAAACATTTTGGGCAAAATTTGCTATTCCTCCAAATGTAGTCAACACACCATAATTTTGTTGGAATAGCCCAATTGAAATACCTTGATTTTCTCTAAATCGACCGGAATAGCTGATTAAATACGTTTGTGGGGCATCTTCAAATTGTACCCATTCGCGTTTGTTGAAAATACTGATATAAGAATTTTGTTCTCTGGCAAAACTAAAAGCTGGATTTATGATAAATTTGTTGAACTTAAGAGAATTCCTAACGGGAATATTAAACGAAGCCACTCCACCTTCTTGCGAATGGAGTACTTGTAGCAAACAGAAAAAAAACACAACGCTTAAAAAAATATTTTTCATGTTACTTGACTACCGTTATAGAACCTTTTTTAACTTTATTATCTTGCGTTGTAATTATGTAATAATAAATTGGATTAACTGATTTAAAATCTAGTGCATTCTCCGGCCAATTATTCTGATAATTATTGGTTTGTAAGGCTATTTCGCCTCTTGAATTTAATAAAAGTATTTCCGTATTTGTCCCACTTACATATTCTTGTGGTAATATCCAGGTATCATTGATTCCATCATTGTTAGGACTGATAAGATTTGGAATCTTAGTAACGTTTGGATCAACAAAAGGAAAGTTGATTACAAAAGGCAACTCTTTTTGGGATATGCATCCGGTGGTTTGTGTAATCGTAAGAGAATAAGTTCCTTCCGCTGTAACATCTAAGGTATTTGAAACTGCTGCTGCAATTAAGGTGTTATTAAAGTACCATTCAAACGTAGGATTATCAGCATCTGTTGTCGCAATGATAGTTTTAGTTTCTCCTTCATTAATTATTGTTGTACTCGATACATTTAAAGAACTAGTAAAGGGTACATCTTGTAAGTTTATGGAAGCAGTCGAAGCACAACCCCCAAAATCAACTTTTACAGAATATTTTCCTGCTATACTAGTTTGATATTGTTGACCTGTCGCCCCTGAAATTGCTACGTCATTATTGAACCACTGATACGAGTTACCAGCTTGTGTGCTAAGTGTTGTGGCTCCATCCGCAGGGCAAAAAGGGTTGCCTTTGCTAGAAGTTATTGTAGCAGACACACCTGATGCTTCTCCTACAGTTACTCTGTTTGAATAAGAATCTGACGTACAAGTACCATAATTAGTCTCTACATAATAGCGGCCTGGCTGGTTCACCGTTAAACTTGCTGTAGTAGCTATAGGAACTAAGCTTGGCTCTTTAAACCATTTATAGGTAAGTGAAGGATATTTCAAAGGAGAATCATTTGTCCCTGTTCCAGGATTGTCTATCGTTAATAAATACGAACCACCTGTACAGTAAGTAGCTGTGGCATTAAAATTATTAATAGAAAATTGTGAATCTTGAATTTTATAATACGCCGCAAAAACATTTGAAAAGGGACTAACCGATGCAGGTGAAGTACTCTTAACTCTTACTTTATAATTCTCTCCGCTAGTGCTGGTAGGAACTGAAAAAATCAAAGTCCTTGAAGTAGGTGTCGCTGTTAATGGTTTTTCAGTGGCACTAAGAGTAACTGGTGTAGCAAAATTACCTGCAGCATCCGAAAGTTCTAAAATAAACTGATTCGACGGATCTAAAACACCACTAAAAGAAAAGCTAACTTCAAATGCATTAAAGCCAGGATTAGCACATACTTGCGTAAAACCAAGGGATGGTTTATTAATAGCTACTTGTGCATATAAACAAGTAATTGCTGGTAAAACCAGCAATAAAAAAACAACAATATATTTATTAAAAATGGTAGTGGGGCTACATTTCATAATTAATTTTTAGTCTGTTTTCAGCTATTAAATTGCAGCATTTGTACATGTAATTTCTATTTAGAGGCTGTAATTTTTGATAATTGTAATCGGTAATCTGGTTTTTTATCGTTTGAAAAATCTATAAATGTCTCTGAGTTATTTCCTTTTGAATACACATTAAAAAACACACTTTGACCATACCAACTTTCTAAATCTTCGTTATTAGTGTTGTTTTCTGTAAAAATATTTCCGTTACAATTATTGAAATACATTGCTTCAAATTGCATTTTCTTCAAATTCTTATCATTAATTTCAATATTACTGTCTAATAAAACGGCTGGATTAAATCCTGAAATCACACTTCTCTTGAATAAAAGTGATGCATTCTCTCCGATATATACTGCTGATTTTATTAAACCAGCTTGTATATCCGCTCTTAAATTTTCACTGTCATTTACCATCGTTAAATTAGTAGCGGTAACGACTGTTAACTTTTTTGAAAAATCAGTCTCTTCTTTTCTTTCATAACCCAAAACCTCTACACATCTGGAATCAGAATCACTTGAAACATAGGATGATCTAATAGCTAATGAATTATCAATTCGGCATTGAGTACCTTGAGTAAACTTAAAATCATCTTTTTTAGATCGAAGAGAAACCATTTTATTTAAATTAAGTTCTCCACCAAAAATATCAAAAGAATTTCCTCCACAATAACTGACCATAACGTTTTCTACAATCGTTTTAGATCCTAAACCAGCTAATAACAATCCACTAAAATTATTATTTCCTTTAATTTTTTTACCGGCAAATTCTATTCGAACATATCTTATAATACCCGAAGAACTAACAGAATTAGTTCCCCCATAAGTATTAAAATTAGGGTCTAGTTCTAAATTTAATGAAGAGTAATTTCCAAATTTATTTATTGGAGCGTCGCCTAAAATAATAATTCCACCCCAATCTCCAGCTTTTTTTGTACTGGCATTTGAAGTAAAAACGATTGGATCCGTTTCTAAACCATCTGCAATCAATGAAGCTCCTTTTGTAATAATAAGTGCGCCTTTAGATTGAAAATCACCTATTATTTTTGTTCCGGGTTCAATTGTTAAAATAGCATTATTAGTAACATAAACATCTCCTTGGAGAACGTAGATATTTCTTTTCAATAACTTTGTGTTTACTGAAATGCTTCCGGCTAATATTTGATTGGCTTCGCCATAATCAACAATATTAGGTTTGAATTCTGTCCAGTTATTTAGCCAGTTACTTGAACCAATTATGCCTTTTTCTTGTTGTGCATTAACATCACAAACTATTAAAAGAACAATCCATATAATTTGGGTTATGTTTTTCATTGAAATAAGTTATAAATAATTCGTAACACATTGCTGTGTAACCAAATTAGGATTAAAAAACTAAATGGGTTTTAATTTTAAAATCATGTAGATTCAAATCTACATGATTTTAAAATTTGTTCCCTTAGAACTAAACATTGAAGAAATCAAGCTTTTTACAAACAAAAAAATTAAAGTTCATTAAATACATGAAGTTCTTTCAATGTATTTTGATAAAATAAAATTGAAGCTATTAAGTTATTTTTATCTGAATAAGGCATCATTTTCCTTTGAAAATCTACTGTCGTATTAAGAAAACTTGTTGTACTTTCAGATTGTAAATCTAGCGATTTTCTATGATCGGAATCATCCGGAATACCTAAATCAGCCATAGTTACTCCAGGTTTTGTAGCAAGTGCAACATAAGGCAAAATTTTAACTAAAACCTTGATACGCTCTATATACAACTCAAGCAACTCCCCTTTTCCCATTGATGTCAATTCTTTTTGATCATAATACTGCCTGATAGATGCGGTAGTACTAATGATACTTTTAGGTAAGTTTTTGTTTTGAGCAGATACAGTTCCCGCTACTAACAAAAAAAACAGACTGAAGAAAATAATTTTTCTTTTCATAGCTTTATTATAAAATTATTAATAAAACTCAAAAATATACAAATATTTTGAATTTACAACTTTTCAATACTATTTTTAAACTAAAAGCATTATAAAAAAAACATAAAAATTTATCCACAACAACTACTAACATTAAGAAATTAAGAAAAAAACGCTTTGAATATTTATTATTTATACCAAAGATGAATTCCTTTAACAGGACAAATAGTAGGGTTAAGGCATTTTTGTTCTTAGAAAAAAACCGAAACAAAAAACCGTAAACTCTAGACGACTACTTATTATTTCTATCAAATTCAGTTGAATATAAACTTTGCATCCTAAAATTTTAGACTAAACCATTTTCTGCTATCTTTGCTTTATGCAATTTTCAGAAATTTTAGGACAAGAACACATCAAAAGTCATTTGACAAAAAGTGCTGATTTGGGAAGAATTCCACATGCACAACTGTTTGTTGGTCCTGAAGGTAGCGGCACTTTACCCATGGCGATTGCTTATGCACAATACATCATTTGTAGCAATCAAAACGGAGAGAATTCCGGATCCAATGAAGCCTGCAACCTGAAATTCCAGAAAACCTCGCATCCGGATTTGCATTTTATTTACCCAACGGTCAGTACCGAAGATGTAAAAACCAAACCTAAAAGCATCGATTTTATTACGGAATGGAGTCAGTTTTTAGAGCTAAACCCGTACGGAAGTTTGTTTGATTGGTACCAAATGCTGGGTGTTAAAAACAAACAAGGCGAAATCAGGGTTGACGATGCGCAGGAAATCTTGAAATCGCTGGCTTTAAAATCCTACGAAGGCGGATACAAAGTGATGATTATTTGGATGGCCGATAAATTGAATATCGCCGCTTCCAACAAACTGCTGAAATTACTGGAAGAGCCTACAGACAAAACTGTTTTCATTCTGATTTCAGAAAATGAAGAAGATATCATTCAAACCATTCGTTCCCGATGCCAAGTGTTGCATTTTAATGGATTAAGCGAAAAAATAATCGCAGAAGCTTTAGTTTCAAAAGAAAATATAGAACCTAAAACTGCAATAAAAATAGCGCATCAGGCGCAAGGAAATTTCAATAAAGCATTACAATTACTGCAACCGGACAGCGAATCCGTTTTTTTTGAAAAGTGGTTTGTCGATTGGGTTCGGGCTGCTTTTAGAGCTAAAGGAAACGCAGCAGCCATTCAGGATTTGATTCAATGGAGCGAGCAAATTGCCGGTTTAGGAAGAGAAACTCAGAAGAAATTTTTACATTTTTGTATCGACATGTTCCGTCAGGCATTGCTGCTGAATTACCAAACACCAAGATTAGTTTACATGGAACCGCAAGTAGAAAAATTTAAATTGGAAAATTTTGCCCCTTTCGTAAATGGAAACAACATCAATGATATTTTCAAAGAACTTTCTGAAGCCATGTATCATATAGAACGCAACGGAAACGCCAAAATTATTCTCACCGATTTATCCATAAAACTAACCCGATTAATCCACAAAAAATAAAAACATGAACAACATTACTTCAATTTTAATTTTAATTTTCCTGGCAATCACTTTTCTTCAGTCCGGTTACGACAAACTGTTTTATTGGAAAGACAATGTGGACTGGTTGAAAGGCCATTTCGCTAAAACACCGTTAAAAAATCAAGTGCCGTTAGCATTACTGAACATTTTAATTTTAGAGTTAATCTCTGGTATTTTATGTGTGGTCGGTTGCATAGAATTATTCGTGAATAATGGTAGAATCTTCGGTTTTTACGGAGCCGTTTTCTCCTGCATCACGTTGTTGATGTTGCTTTTCGGACAACGATTGGCCAAAGATTATGATGGCGCCAGAACAATTGTCATCTATTTTATCCCTGCAATATTGGCCGTTTATTGGTTAAACTAGACTTTACAACTTATTAATTTTGAACAACAATTCCTTTTTACATAAAAAAATGACACCAAAACACCCTTCAGAATCCCTGACGATATTAACCGATTTGGTTTTGCCAAGCGAGACCAATCCTTTGAACAATCTTTTTGGTGGCGAATTATTAGCCCGTATGGATCGCGCAGCAAGTATCGCAGCACGAAGACATTCCCGTAGAATTGTAGTTACGGCTTCCGTCAATCATGTTGCTTTCAACAGAGCCATTCCGCTGGGAAGTGTTGTTACTGTGGAAGCTAAAGTTTCTCGCTCATTCAAAAGTTCGATGGAAATATACATTGACATATGGGTCGAAGACAGAGAATCTGGCAACAAAACCAAAGCCAATGAAGCCATTTATACTTTTGTGGCGGTTGACGATACGGGTAGACCAGTTGAAGTACCCCAAATTGTTCCGGAAACCGAACTGGAAAAACAACGTTTTGAAGCCGCATTACGACGCAAACAACTGAGTTTAGTTTTGGCTGGTAAAATGAATCCGCATGACGCAACCGAATTAAAAGCATTGTTCACTTAATACCCATAATTGACTTATAATTTTTTATTCAAAATAGATTTAAAATATTCTTGAAAGAGAAATTTTTAATTAAAAAAAGAAGTATTTTTACAAAACAAATGTTCAGTTTACAAATGAAATTTATAGGATAATTAGTCATCCTGTCAGTTTCTTACCGTTATAAAATAATACAAATAGATGAAAGAAAAGGTAAAAGAGAAGATGAGTACAGAGAAAGAATCAAAATTAAAAGCGCTGCAACTTACGCTTGACAAATTAGACAAAACCTACGGAAAAGGGACAGTAATGAAAATGGGTGACAAAGCCATTGAGGAAGTAGAAACCATTTCTTCAGGGTCTTTAGGAATCGATTTGGCATTAGGAGTTGGCGGATATCCAAGAGGTAGAATTATTGAAATATATGGTCCGGAATCGTCTGGAAAAACCACTTTGACGCTCCACGCTATTGCTGAAGCGCAAAAAGCAGGTGGAATTGCCGCTTTTATTGATGCAGAACACGCTTTCGATAGAAATTATGCTGAGAAATTGGGCGTAGATATCGAAAACTTAATCATATCACAACCGGACAATGGAGAACAAGCGTTAGAGATTGCTGAAAACTTGATTCGTTCTGGAGCAATTGACATTGTTGTAATTGACTCGGTTGCTGCCTTGACGCCAAAAAGTGAAATTGAAGGCGAAATGGGAGATTCTAAAATGGGATTACACGCTCGTTTGATGTCTCAAGCATTGCGTAAATTGACAGGGACGATCAGCAAAACACATTGTACGGTTTTCTTTATCAATCAATTGAGAGAGAAAATTGGAGTGATGTTTGGAAATCCAGAAACTACAACGGGTGGAAACGCATTAAAGTTTTACGCTTCGGTTCGTTTAGATATACGTCGTTCTACACAAATTAAAGATGGTGATAACGTACTTGGAAACAGAACCAAAGTAAAAGTGGTGAAAAACAAAGTGGCTCCACCATTTAAAATCGCTGAATTTGACATAATGTATGGTGAAGGAATTTCAAAAACAGGAGAGATTCTAGATCTTGCCGTTGAATTTGAAATCATCAAAAAAGCGGGATCTTGGTTCAGTTACGGTGAAACCAAACTAGGACAAGGTCGTGATGCTGTTAAGTCTTTAATCAAAGACAATCCGGAATTAGCAGATGAACTTGAAGAAAAAATAAAAGCTAGAATAAAAGAACTAGCAGAAGCATAAATACTAAAGCCCGTCTCGAACCTAAAAAACGAGACGGGTTTTTTTTTCTTTATAACGCAACCTTTTGTTGAAATTTTTATCTTTTAGAAAATAGCTTAAAATTCCATGAAGAAGCTGAATTCTATAAATTTAAAAAATTAAGAAATGAAAAAATTCGTCCTTTTTATTCTGTTCGTTACAACCCTCACTGGATGTACAATTGATAATGATAATCAAGAATCTTATAGCTTTGAAGTGCAGCCTGTAGATAGCTACACCTTACCAGAAAAATTTATTTTGGGAAACACCTATGAGATAAAATTAAAGTATACAAGACCTTCCGAATGTCATTTTTTCCAAGGGATATATTATGATAAAAATTTAAATGTAAGAACCATAGGAATTCAAACGGGAGTGAATACTAACCAAATTTGTACACAACAAATCCCAGCACCATCAGAGGTTTCTTTTAATTTTTATGTAACCAATACCGGTTCCTATATTTTCAAATTTTATAAAGGAAAAGATGCCGATGGCAAAAATATTTTTGAGGAAGTAGAAGTTCCAGTTACCACTAATTAATGCCTGATCATACTGTGGGATTAGATGAAATAATCAATCAATGTAAAAAAAACAACTCCAAAGCACAAGCACAGTTATATCAATTGTTTGCGAAAAAATTCTATGGGGTATGTTTAAAGTATTCTTCTAATTATGCAGATGCCGAGGACAATTTACAAGATGGGTTTTTGATTATTTTCGGAAAAATTGAACAGTATAATTTTAAAGGTTCTTTCGAAGGATGGGCAAAAAGAATCGTAATTAATAATGCGCTTCAAAAATTCAAAGGTGTTCGTTATATGGAGGTTATAAATGACAATATTCCTGATGAAGAAGTTGAAATTGATGTCGAGAATATTTCTATCGATTATTTAATGCAAATCATCCACGAGTTACCGGATCAATACCGGTTAGTATTCAGTCTCTATGTACTTGATGGCTATTCCCACAAAGAAGTTTCTGAAATGCTGAAAATTTCTACAGGAACCACAAAATCAAATCTTGCTAGAGCCAGAGCAATCTTAAAAGACAAAATTGATGCTTATTCAACAATTAAAATAAAGTCGTCTGCAAAATGAATGATAAAAAAAATATAGACCGATTTTTTCAAGAAAAATTCAAGGATTTTGAAATGAATCCGAATGAGCAAGTCTGGAAAAACATCCAAACTGCATTAGATGAAAAGAAGAAAAAAAGAAAAATAATTCCTTTCTGGATAAAATTTCCAGGAATTGCAGCGGCTTTTCTTTTGGGCATATTCGCATTGAATTCCATTTTTAAAACGGAAATAGAAATAAATAAAAGCATCGTTATAGAACCAAATGTTTTAAAAAATTCTTCTAAAAATAAGGACTCTGTGACACCTAAAACAGAAAACAACACCAATCTTTTAGAATTAAAAAAAGTTCCTCAAGTCGCTTTAAATAATACTTTTAAAACTGGGAAGACAAATGAAAAAAAATTCATACATGCTGATAAATCGAAAGTCTATTCTGAGAAAAAGAACAATCAAACTAATGCTCTTGTTAATTTACAAGAAAATTATACTGCGATAAAACAAGCCTCTCCGGATAACAATGTTGTAAAATCTGAGTACATCACTACAGAAAAAAATGGCATAACAACTGATAAAACGTTTGATGATTTTCAAAATAAAACATTGAAAAAAAGTGGTTTAGAAGAAGACGTGAACTCTAAAATTGCTGTAACAGATTCCAAAAAACAGTCATCGAGTAATACCGAAACGCCCAACGAATTAGAAGAAATCCTTAAAAAGAAAAAAGAAGAAGAAAAAGAAGTTGTAGTTCTTAATCAAAAAAACAGATGGCAAATTACGCCAAACATCGCGGCGGTGTATCTGAATTCGAATTCAGGCGGCTCTGCCATTGACCCTCAATTTTCAGAAAATCAAAAAACGGCCGATAACAGCTTAAGTTTTGGTATTGGGGTAAATTATGCTGTTTCTAAAAAAGTAGCCTTACGAAGCGGAATTAACAAGCTGTCGTTGGGATACAACACGGATAACGTATTCTACTCAACCGGTTTGGCTAACAATAATCTGGAAAATATAAATTATTCTTCAAATGCATTAATTGAGATCAAAAATGAAGCTGGCCTTAACACCCTATTGATTTTTGAAAAAGACTTGCAAAAAACAAATACGGGGGCTATCAATCAAAAAATGGGCTATTACGAAGTTCCTTTGGAAGTTTCCTATGCTGTTTTGGATAAAAAATTTGGAATCAACGTTATTGGAGGCATAAGTACTTTGTTTCTCAGCCAGAATAAAATATCGTTAGTTTCCTCTGAAACCAATGTAAAATTAGGAGAGGCAAAAAACCTGAATCAAGTCCATTTCAGTACTAATGTGGGTTTAGGATTTAAGTACCAGATTATAAAATCATTCCAAATTAATGTGGAACCAATGCTTAAATATCAATTGAATACATTTTCAAACAACTCGGGCAACTTTAAACCGCTATTTATCGGCTTGTATTCTGGTATTAGTTATAGCTTTTAATTGGTTCAGGATCGAAAGCTATCAGTTGATTGTATATTATTTCGCGCACTTCTTCACGTATTTCTTTGCGGTCAACGCCGGTTTTTCCTAAAGTCTCTACGTGTGAATGCATTTTTACACGCATAATTCCTGGGCTTCCGCTAAAAAAAGTATAGGAGAATCTCTTTTTGTTATCGGCAAAAGTAATGGGAACAATAGGAATCTCGTGTTCTATCGCCAAGCGAAAAGCACCGTCTTTGAAAGTATCTAACAAAACCGATTCGTCATCCGGAACTCCGCCTTCTGGAAAAATACAAATACTCAATCCTTGATTGATTCTTTTTTGAGCCCGATTAAAGACTTCCATTCTGCTTTTTGAAGAACTTCTGTCTACCAAAATACAGGTTCTTTTATAGAAAAATCCAAACAATGGAATTTTTGAAAGTTCTTTTTTACCTACAAAAACAAACGGATTTCTGGTCAGGGCAAGCATCAACATAATATCGGCCATAGAAGTATGATTGGCAACAATCATATAACTTTTTTGGTATTCCATTTCTTGACTTTTGTCTATTTTATAATAAAATCCCATCCCAAAAAGAATAAATTTTGCCCAAATACGAGCCATCTTAAAAAAATAATGATAGCCACCTTCCGTCAAAATAGATAATACCAGAAAAGGAAACATCACCAATATGGGAATGGTCATCAAAATATAAAACCAAATGCGCCACAATACCCAAAAAATAATTTTCAATCCTCTCATAGGTTCAAAAGTAAGAAATCAGATCTTATGATGCTCAAAAAATATTCGTGCGTTTTTTAACTTATATGTCATCAACGTTTTTATGTTACTGGTCAATTATAACTCGTTCTTTTAATCATCAACGTTTTACAGACTTAAATGAATTATATGGTTAAAAAAACTACTAACACCATTTAAAGTAAGTTGATTTTATAATTTGCGAATTTGAGGTAAAAAATAAAAAACTTTGCGAACTTTGCGCTTAAGAAAAAAGAAATAATGGCAAAAATACTTACAGGCGTTCAAAGTACCGGAACACCGCATTTAGGAAACTTACTTGGCGCAATCATTCCCGCAATAGCATTATCAAATAAACCTGAAAACGAATCCTTTCTTTTCATTGCCGATTTGCATTCGATAACTCAAATAAAAAACGGTGAAACCTTACGAACCAACACCTACAGTACCGCTGCAGCTTGGCTTGCCTGCGGTTTGAATGTGGACAAAGTTGTTTTCTACAGACAGTCAGATGTGCCTCAAACGGCGGAATTATCATGGTATTTGAGTTGTTTTTTTCCTTTTCAACGCTTGACATTAGCGCATTCTTTCAAAGACAAAGCTGATAGACTGGAAGATGTAAACGCTGGTTTGTTTACGTATCCAATGCTAATGGCTGCCGATATTTTATTATACGACGCAGAATTGGTTCCCGTAGGAAAAGACCAATTGCAACACGTTGAAATCACTCGCGATGTAGCATCCCGTTTCAACCACCAAATGGGAGAAACTTTCGTACTTCCCGAAGCCAAAATTCAGGAAGACAGCATGTTGATTCCGGGAACCAACGGTGGAAAAATGAGTAAATCAGCCAATAATATAATCAATATATTTTTGGATGATAAGTCCTTACGCAAACAAGTGATGAGTATTGAAACCGACAGCACGCCGCTGGAAGATCCTAAAAATCCAGATACGTGCAATGCTTTTGCTATTTATTCTTTACTGGCAAATGAAGAACAAATCGCGGCGATGAAAGCCAATTACCTTGGTGGAAATTATGGCTACGGCCACGCAAAACAAGCGTTGTTTGAATTGATTACAGAGACTTTCAAAACCGAAAGAGAAAAATACAATTACTACATCAATAATCTTAATGAAGTTGATGCTTTACTCAAAAAAGGAGCCGAAAAAGCTTCATCTGTTGCCAATGGAGTTCTGGCAAGAGTGAGAGAAAAACTAGGATTTGAGGTGTAAAATCCATTTTTAAAACATATAAGTCGTGTAAGTTTTTTTATAGTTTTATTACTATTTCACGAAAACTTACATGACTTATATTTTAAAATCAAATCGCCTCAAACAATTTCCCCGGCAGAGGTCGTATCACGCCTTTCAATTCCATATTCAATAGCATTCCAGAGATTTTATAAATAGGAAAATCACAGCGTAAAGCAATAATATCCATCAGTTCTTTACCTGTTTTAAGGAGGTAATCATATACTTTTTGCTCGTCATCGTCTAAGCTTACAAACAATTGTTTCTGTACGGGTTTGGATTCCTTCTGGATATCCCAATTTAAAATATAAATCAAATCTGCGGCACTGGTCAAGACATTTGCTTTTTGGGTTTTTATCAGGTTGTTGCAACCTTGGCTGTATTTATCCGTAACACGTCCCGGAACTGCAAAAACATCACGGTTGTAATCATTCGCCATATTTGCCGTAATCAATGAACCTCCCCTGTCTGCTGATTCAATTACGATGGTAGCTTCAGACATTCCTGCTACGATTCTGTTTCTTTTTACGAAATTTTCTTTATCAGGATTAGAGGAACTCCAAAACTCGGTCATAAAACCACCGTTTTGCTCGACTTTCGATACATATTTTTTATGGGTTTTCGGGTAAATTTGGTTTAAACCGTGCGCTACTACTCCTATCGTCTGTAAATTATATTCCATCGCTAATTGGTGTGCAACAATATCAACACCATAAGCAAAACCACTCACAATTATAGGATCTAGCGTAGCCAAATCTTCTATCAATTTTCGGCAAAATTCCGTTCCGTACGAGGTAATTTGGCGCGTTCCTACAATGCTGATTATTCTTCTGTTTTTTAAATTGATATTACCCGATGTGAATAATAAAAGTGGTCCGTCAATACAATGTTTCAACCGTTCCGGATAGTCTTCGTCCTGAAAATAAACCGCATTGATTTCATTCGTTTTTATAAACTCCAGTTCCTGAGTTGCTTTTTCGAAAACCGATTTGTCTCTTAAATTTTTCAGCAAAACAGAGCCTACTCCATCAATAGCAGCAAGTTGCGATGCCTTTGTATTAAAAACCGCTTCTGCAGTTCCAAAATGAGTAAGCAGTTTTTTGGCTATTATGTCGCCCACTCCTTCTATTCTTTGCAATGCCAATAAATAAAATAAATCCTGCTCTTTCATATGTAGATAATACTTGTTTTTTATTGGAATATGGAATACGCCAGTTTAAAAAAATCTTTATTTATGTTTGTATAACGATTAAACATGGCTATTTCATGCTAATTATTTGAGAGTGAAATGTATAAATTTTTATGCGGATTGTTAATAAAAATTGTGAATAAAATTTTGATAACTATTTTGGTTGTATAACTTTGTAAGTATGAAAATCGAACTATACCTCGCGCAGCTTTTATACCGTTATCAATGTGTTACCGTTCCCGGTTTCGGAGCTTTTTTAACCGAAATCCAATCGGCTAAACTAAACGAAAGTACAAATTCATTTTCTCCACCCAAAAAAATGATTGCTTTCAATGCAAATTTGAAAAATAATGATGGTTTATTAGCCAATCATATCGCTTTAGCAGAGAAAACGTCTTATGAATATGCCGTAAGCGCAATTCAATATGAGGTTTTTACTTGGAAAAAAGCATTAGAAGAAAACGAGCTTATTTCTATAAAAAATGTAGGTGATCTTCGTTTGAACGCAGATAAAAACATTGTTTTCACGCCTTACGATCAAACGAATTATTTAACCAGTTCTTTTGGGTTGGCTCCTTTTGTTTCACCACTTGTAAAAAGAGAAATCTTCGAAAAAGAAGTGGAAGCGATTGAAGAAAAAGCAACAATCACATTAATTCCTGAAGAAACTAGAACAGCGAATCCGTATTTAAAATACGCTGCTATTTTTGTGTTAGGATTAGGACTTGCAGGAAGTGTTGGTTATCCAATGTATCAAAACCAAATCGCCTCAGAAACGATTCTTGTTGAAACTGCCGTTCAAAAACAAGTTCAAAATAAAATTCAGCAAGCCACTTTCTTTATCGAAAGCCCAGTTCCAGCTGTTACACTATCCATAAAATCTGATAAGGAAATAAAAATGCCCTATCACATTATGGCCGGCGTGTACCGAGAAGAGAAAAATGCGAATAAAACATTGCGAATTTTGAGTCGTTTAGGATATGATGCGAAACGTATCGCTCCGAACAATAATGGTTATTTTCCAGTTTTATATGGCAGTTACGCCACTTTTGCCGAAGCAGAAAAAGCAAAAAAAGAAATCAATGAAAAGCACAATCCCGAAGCTTGGATATTAATTCAATCACTATAAAAACAAAAACCCTATTCTTATCGAATAGGGTTTTTTAGTTTTAGCGCTTTCTTGTTTTAATTCAAACTCGCTTTATACATTCTCGCTTCTTCCCAAGAGAATTTATGACCGTGTTTTTCCATCATAGTATTCAGTGATTCTTCTTTATATCCGGCAAAAGCAGTTGCTAAATCCTGCATTTTATCCTCCGGTAAAACTTCCGAAATAGATACCGCTTTGGTTTGTATCAACTTCACAAAATGGGAGTAAATCGTTTGTTTCGTCAACACTCTGATTGTAGCAATATCTTCAATTGATTTCTTTTCCACCCACAATTCGTAGGTTTCCTGAACTGTTGATTTTTTAGGCACTGCTGTTTTAGATTTCTTCGCAGTATAACGTTCCACGTCCCTATCGTCTTCAATCAGCGTAATATTTAATTCCTTGAACTGATTTTGTATGGCTTCCGTTTTACTGCTAATGTAATTTTTTATGTCTGAAGACGTCAATTTCTCTTTCGAAATGGTCTCTCCTGCAACAACTGTTTCAATCAATAATTTGGCCTTCATTAAGCGCAAAACGGCTTTGGTTTGCAACTCTTCCAGTACTATTAATTCATCATAAAATGCTTTTACTTTTTTTATGCGCTTAACTTCTTCAATTTTCCAAAGGACTTCAAAAACCAAATCGTCCATTGGTTTTAGGAAATAACTGAAAGCCGCTTGAATACGTTCCGAAACATGATTCAAATCGACAGTTTCCTGACCAAAAAGTTTATTCAATTGTGAAATGAATTTTTTGGATGGATCCAAAAGCTGTTCGATGACTTCCGTTTGTTTTTTGGCCCAAACCGCATGTTTGGATTTCTCCGATATTTCTGATTTTTCGTTATAACTGAATTTATGATTGCGCCATTCCTGAGCCAAATCATTCCAATCGAACGTGTTTATCAGATAGTTATGGATGAAATTTTTGGTTTCAAAATGCAAGGCATTCTCTAAAAACGAATCCGAAGCTTTGTTTAATGAATAATCCATCACATCCTGATCGTTTGAAATACCGTTCATGCGCAGCGGAGAAAGCAAAATAAGCCCTTCTAACGAGCGTAAACGCGACAATGCGACATAAGCCTGCCCAGGAAGAAAAACCTGCGAGACATCAAGCGCAGCTTTGTCAAATGTCAATCCCTGGCTTTTATGAACCGTAATTGCCCACGCTAATTTAATGGGATAATGCACAAAAGTTCCCAGAACTTCCTCCTCAATTTCCTTGGTGGTTTCGTCTACTTTGTAACGAATGTTTTGCCATTCGTATTTTTCGACTTCTATGGTTTTGTTTTCTTCGGCAAAATGAACCAGAATTTCCTGACTCGAAAGCGATTTGATAACACCCATTTTTCCATTGAAATAGTGCTTATCAAACGACAAATCATTTTTTACAAACATAATTTGCGCGCCCACTTTCAACTGCAGTTGTTGTTCCACGGGGAATATCTTGTCCGGAAAATCTCCTGTTATTTCGGGTTTGTAAACTACCAACTTTCCTTCCAGATCTTCCAAAGCCTGCGCATTCATCGTATCGGCTTTATTGTTGTGCGTGGTTAATGTGATGTATCCTTTGTTTGTTTTTAAATCAAAATCGGGTTTTACGTATTGGTTTAAAGTTTGAATGTCTTGCTGCGAAATCTGGTTGTTACGCAGGTTATTCAAAACCGAAATAAACGTATCATCGGTCTGGCGAAAAATCTTAGATAATTCAATGTATAAAGGCGGATGTTGCTGCACAACGTGCGAATGAAAAAAGAACTTTCCTTTGTAATAGGTTTTCAGCGTACGCCATTCTTCGTCCCGAATTACCGGTGGCAACTGCAATAAATCTCCAATATACAAGACTTGGACACCACCAAAAGCAGTGCTTTTCTTGCGTACCGTTTGCATCATATAATCCATAGCGTCCAATAAATCTGCTCGAAGCATACTCACTTCATCAATAATTAACAACTCCATATTGCGAATCACTGATTTCTTCAAACCGCTCATTTTGAAATGCCTGCGCAACGTAGCTTTGGTTTCAAATTTGGTGCTTTCGGAAAATTGAGGCGATGAATTATCCGGAATAAATCCTCCAAACGGCAACTGAAACATGGAATGAATGGTAACACCGCCAGCATTTAGCGCGGCAATTCCTGTTGGAGCCACAACCACTGTATTCTTGTGCGTGGTTTGGATAATTTCCCGTAAAAGGGTGGTTTTTCCCGTTCCTGCTTTCCCAGTAAGGAAAACGGATCGATGCGTTTGATTGATGAATCTTAAGGTATAAGCGGCGGCTTCTGAAATGGTTTGCATTAGGCGTGTATATATAAAGCTAAAGTATTGAAAATTAGGAATACTATTTTATTTTTTGGTAAACATTTTATGCTAATAATCCGAATATTTTTTAGCCCCGATAGTAGCGGAAATCCTCGAAATTTAGAAAGTGATTTTTTTTCTGGCCAGAAAAGAGCAACTAAAAGAAGCTCCTTTTATGGGTAAGAAAAAACACTTTCTAAACGAGAGATTACTTCACTATACTTTCATTTTAATTGGAGTTCAGTGAACTACGTTTACAGCGGATAGCGGGAAATAGCTTCAAAAAAAATGCCTTCAATCTAAAGCTAGACGAAGGCAATTTTTTGAATTAATATAAAAAAATTATTTTTTAGCTTCTGCTTTTTCTTCTGTTTTAACAGGTGCTTTGTATTTGTCGTTCAAGGCTTTGATAATTTCTTTTGTGATATCAAATTTATCTTCAGCATATAGAATTGAAGCCGCGTCACCTGTACCGTAGATGTACGCATATCCTTTTTCTTTACCGTATGCTTTGATGAATTTTTTCACGCCGCTTACTAAAGAATCCATTTCTTTTCCACTCTCCACTTGCAATTCCTGAGACAACGCTTGTTGTGCATAACTTAATTGTTGTTCTTTCTTTTGTAATTCAGCACCTTTTTGTTGTGCCCACGCTTGACCGTTTGCTTGTGCTTGAGTTTGAAAGCTCGCAGCTTCTTGCTTGAAACGATTAATTTCAGCTTCTAGTTGTCTTCCTTTTTCTTCTGCTTTTGTTTTATATTTTGCTTCAAGGTCTTTTGCCTCTGTATATTCTTTCATTAATTCAGAAGTGTCTACGTAAGCTGTTTTTACTTCTTTAGCTGCTTCGGCTGGTTTGTTACAAGCAACAATTGAAATTGATAACGCGATAATTAATAATGCTTTTTTCATTTTGATAAATTTCTAGTTTTGAGTATTGGTGACAAAAATATAAAAAAATAGATAGCATTGACATAAAGTTTAAAAAATGCTACTTTTTTATGATATAGTATTTTATTATTATGATTAATGAATGTATAATTTATGACTATTAAAAACGGGCTTCATATCTTTTAATTAAGAGAATTAGTTTTAAAATCCAACAACAACCCTCGATTTCATTAAAAACCACCCTTAAATGCGCTTAAAATGATTTTTAGTTGTTTTTTAGGATGTAAATGTGTGAAGAATACTCAAAATTCTTCTTCGCTTTCAAATTTGATTGCAATCCGACAAAAAAGGCTTTAACATAATTCATTTTACCGGTTTTGTATTTTTCAGAAAGTAAACTCACGTAAAAAGAATCAAATTTCATAGGAAGTACTTTTACCAATTTTATTTCTTCTTTTTCGAAAAGCATTTTTATTGCCGTTTTAGAGAAATGCCAAAAATGAATAGGCACATCATAAGCAGCCCAAAACTTACCGTAATGTTTTGCATCGAAAGATTTGAAATTTGGAACAGCAATAATTAAAGTTCCGTTCGGTTTTAATAATCGTTTCAATTCTTTGATTTGGTTTTCTAAATTTGGAACATGTTCCAAAACATGCCACATCGAAATCACATCAAAAGAATGATTATCTAATTCGCTGGTGTCCCCAACAAATGAAACACCTTTCTTTTTTGCAATCGCTTTTGCTTTTTCGCTTGGCTCTACTCCTATAGTATTCCAACCGTTTTCTTTGGCCACTGATAAAAAATCTCCTGTTCCGGCACCAATATCTAAAATGCTTCCTTTGTTTGGTTGCAATGAATTGATTAAATTCAATTTGTTTTTAAGTGCAATGTTTTTCACGAAATGATATGCTTTTTCAAACAAAGATCTTTTACTATCTGTGTGCGAAATATAATCAACGCTTTCGTAATACTTTCCTAAATTTTCTAAACTGGGTTGCGGAGTCGTAATCAGCATGTCCAATTTATCATCATGATACAAATCGAAAATTTCCTGAGAAACAGAATAATCTTTAACGGTTAAAAAAGGCTGTTGTTTTGAAATGTCCATTAATTAATAGTGCTTTTATATTTTAATTTTAAACTAAACCCTGAAAACACCAAAGGATGCTTTCAGGGTTGAAATATTTATTTTTGTGATTCTTCAATTACAGCAAGGCTTCACAGCGTAGTTTCACGTGGAACAAAATGATTGTAGATTTCAGATTAACGATTTTTGATTCCAGATTTAAATAAAAAAATCGTTAATCTGAAATCTGCAATCTTAAATCTTATCGTCCCATATAAATCAGCAACACCGAAACATCACTTGGCGAAACACCACTGATTCTTGATGCTTGCGAAATAGTTACCGGACGAATCTTGCTTAATTTTTGTTTTGCCTCAATCGACATTGATTTGATTTTTTCATAATCAAAATTCTCTGGGATTTTCACATCTTCTAGTCGAAGCAATTTATCAGCATTGTTTCTTTCCTTTTCTATGTAGCCAGAATACTTGACTTGGATTTCGGCTTGTTCCAAAATTTCTTGGTCTAAATCATTCTCTGCAACATAAGCTGCGACCTTTTCAAATTTCATGATATCTTCTAAATCAATTTGCGGACGAGAGAATACTTTGAACATTTTATCTCCTTGTGTTATCAACGCTGTATCTTTTGATTCTAAAATAGGATTTGCTTCCGCAACCGAAACGCTCGTTTCTTTGAAGAAAGCCACCATCTTTTCAGATTCGTTTAATTTATGTTCCATTCTGCGCAAACGCGCTTCTGATGCCAAACCTATTTCATGTGACATTGGCGTCAACCTGAAATCAGCATTATCCTGACGCAACAACGTTCTGTATTCTGCTCGAGACGTAAACATTCTATAAGGCTCCTCAGTTCCTTTCGTAATTAAATCATCAATCAAAACTCCGATGTACGCTTCGTCCCTTTTTAAAATTAACGGCGCTTTTTCATGTACTTTTAAATGCGCATTAATTCCTGCCATCAATCCTTGAGAAGCCGCTTCTTCATATCCTGTAGTTCCATTTATTTGTCCGGCAAAATACAAACCTTCTACAAGCTTTGTTTCCAAAGTATGTTTCAATTGTGTCGGTGGGAAATAATCATATTCGATTGCATAACCCGGTCGAAAAAATTTTACTTTTTCAAAACCTGCAACAGAACTTAATGCTTTAAATTGAATGTCTTCAGGAAGCGATGTCGAAAAACCATTAACATATACTTCACAAGTATTCCATCCTTCTGGTTCCACAAACAATTGGTGTCTTTCTTTATCGGCAAAACGATTAATTTTATCCTCAATAGACGGGCAATATCTTGGTCCAAGACTTTTTATTCTTCCGTTAAACATTGGCGAACGATCAAAACCTTCTCTCAAAATATCATGAACATCAAGAGACGTGTACGTCATATGACAAGACCTTTGATGAACCAACGGAGAAGTAACATCCGAATAGGAGAACTTATCCGGTTTAGCATCTCCTTTTTCTTCATTCATTTTCGAGTAATCTAACGAACGTCCATCTACTCTTGGAGGTGTTCCCGTTTTCATACGTCCCGATTCAAAACCTGCAGCAACTAAATCTTCGGTGATTCCATGCGCAGCGCTCTCGCCTGCTCTTCCTCCGCCAAATTGTTTTTCGCCAATATGAATCAAACCATTCAGAAAAGTACCATTAGTCAAGACAACCGATTTAGATCGAATTTCAACTCCAAGAGAAGTTCGGATTCCTTTTATTTTTCCATTTTCAATAATCAAACCTTTAACCATTTCTTGATAGAAATCAAGATTTGGAGTTCCTTCCAACATCATTCTCCACTCCTCAGCAAAACGCATACGGTCACTTTGAACACGCGGCGACCACATTGCAGGACCTTTGGATTTATTTAGCATCTTGAACTGGATTGCAGTTCTGTCCGAAACAATTCCCGAGTATCCTCCAAGCGCATCAATCTCACGCACAATTTGTCCTTTGGCTATGCCGCCCATCGCTGGGTTGCATGACATCTGGGCAATATTCTGCAAACTCATTGTTACCAATAAAGTTTTTGAACCCAAATTTGCAGCGGCGGCTGCAGCTTCTGAACCTGCATGCCCTGCACCCACAACGATAACATCATATTCATTTAGAAACATCTTCTTTTATAATTTAATCCTAGTTCAGGATTGTAATTTTGAAATCTATATTTTGTTCCACGTGAAACATTGCAAACCTATTTTCAAACCAACTCTATATGTTCCACGTGAAACACTTTTGATTTGAAAATTTGAAAGACACTATTGTTCCACGTGAAACATAGCGATTTTTTCATCTTCTTTAGAACGCATTAAAAGCTCTTCGGCTTCACCTTTGTCCTTATAACCGCAGTAGTGCAAAATTCCATGAACTAAAACGCGCTTTAATTCTTCTTCAAAAGAAACATTAAAATCAGTTGCATTATCTTTTACTCTTTCGACAGAAACAAAAATATCACCATGCAATTCATTACCCATAGAATAATCAAAGCTGATAATATCTGTTAATGTATCGTGATCAAGATACTCAACATTGATTTTATGTAAATACTCGTCGTCACAAAAGATATAATTTATCTCTCCTTCTTTCTTATTTTCCGAGGTAATAACATTTCCTAACCAAGCAGCTGTAGCTTCTTCGTTGTCTAAATTAAAGTCGGTTTCGTAATTAAAATTGATCATTTTTTATTAAAATATTCTTGAACCTTTTGATTAAAATTCGAGCGCAAAGGTAAGGATTGTCTATTTAATATTTCTATGCTATTTAAATAATCTAATAAAGCAGCTGGCAGCGCATTAGATTGATTATTAAACTCCTTTTTATTAGTTTCAGATTGGCGTTTATTTTCCTCTCCTTGTTGCTGAATGGCAGAATTCAATTTCAATAATTCCTGTTTTACATTAAGTATCTTTTGAAGTGTTTCGTTCTTGAAACCTTTATTCAACAATTGTTTTTCAATTTGCTTCATTTGTTCCAAAGTGCTTTGTCCATTGCCACCCAGTCCTTGTTTGTTCAATTCTTTTTGCAATGCTTCACGTAATTGTTTTTGCTCTTTATAAATTTCCATTATAGCTTGAGCGTCACTTTCGCCACCCTGACCCTCTTGACCTGATTCGCCAGGTTTAGCTTGCTTGCCGTTTTGTCCTTTTTGACCTTCGCCAGGCTTCTCGCCTTTCTTCATTCCGTCTTTCATTTTCTCGCCAAGACCTTCTTGCTTTTTAATAATATCCGGCAATTGCATTTCTTGTCCTTGACCCGGTTTAGGTTTACCAGACCCCATTCCTGACATTTGCATTTGCATATTGTTAAGCATATCACTTAGGAAATCTGCTAATTTGTTAGCCGCAGAAATGGTATATTGTTGATGCGACAAACCTTTTGAAACTTGAGCATCGATTAAACTGGACAAAGACTTATCTACGTTGTAAACTACATTGCCAATCTCTTTAGTAATATCCTCCGCAATTTTAGGATTGCGCAACGACATCCCAAACAAGCTATCATCAACATGCTTGAACTGTTGTTTTAAATCCTGTTGCACTTTGATGTTTTTATTGAACGCTGGAGATCCTGATTTATGCTTTTTAAATTGATTCATCAAGTCTTCTTGGGACAAAGAAAATGCTAATAGGTTGTCCAAGATTTGTCTTAACATGGCAACATCTTCTTGCAACTGTTCCATATCACCTTGCTCCAAAGTTTGTGCCATTTTTTGTGCCATCTCTTTCATCTTTTTGGACGCGCTTTTTTGATTAGGCTTTGCTTTATCCTTTTTGTCTTCCTTCAATTCCTCAGAAGCTTTCTTTAAATCCTCATCAATACTTTTTTCTTTAGCATCATCTTTAGGTAAATCCAAAGGTGATTTTAATTCCTTGTTTTCTTTATCCAAATCATTTAAATCTTCTTGGATTTTGTCAAACTCAGTATTAATATCTTCTTGCTTGTCTAGTTTGTTTTCCTTTTCATCATTAGATAACTTATCTTGTTTCTCAGAAAGCTTGTCCAATTTGTCTCCTAATTGTTCTGCTTTCTTTTCTACATAAAACCTCTTTGTCAACTCTACTAATTGTTCTAAATTCTTAGTTTGGTTTTTACTGTTTTGTTTAAATTTATCCAACTTAGTCAACAACTCTTCATTCTGAATTTTATCGTTTAGTTCTTTCAATTCATCTAAAAGTTTCTGGTTTTTTTCCAATTCCTTTTCCGCTTTGTCCATTCGTTTTTGAAGCTCTTCTTTCAATTCATCCTTTTTATCGGTTTTGAATTGCTCTAAATTATCGTTCATTTTTTTGGTAAATTCCTTCATCATCTCATCTTGTTTCATTTGACGCTTAATGAAATCATTTACTTTTTGCTGATCTTTGAAATCCAGATTTTCTTTTTCTTTTCCAGTTTTTTGCAACTTCTCCATTTCAGAGATTTGCTTATCCTGGTTTTTTAAAGACTTCTCTAAACTGTTAATGTTATCATTTTGCTGTTGCAAAATTTGATCTTCCTTTTCTTCATTTGTGGAAACACGATTCGAGAAAACGGAAGACTTTGTACTTTTGAAATTATGGATTGCATCGTTATCAAAAACTTCAAAGTAATAATCATAAGACACGCCTTGCTCTACAGGAAGATTACTTGGAAACGAAAATACGAATTGATCAAAAGCACTTTTCTTAATAGCAATTGTTCCACGTTTAGCAGTTTGTGGTTTCTCTCTTTCGTAATAAACAATCTGAAGTTTAGACAAACCATTATCATCTGAGATTTGACCTAAAACATAGTTCTTAGCCACCTTCAAACTGTCTGGTGCATTGTTCACATTGATTGTTGGGAACTGATCTTTGACAATTGTGAGCTGATAATTGAGTTTTTCGTAGTTTTTTACCTTCTCATTTGAAGTAAGAATTTGATAATCTGTGTTTTGAACTATATTTTTTGATAAAACAAAGGTGTTTTCTGTTTTTGAAAAAGTAGCTTTCGAGATTCCATCCATCCACACTACATTTTGTGTGGCTTGTGTGATCATTTTCCAAGTCACACGTGTTCCTTCCGGAATAACAGCATTTCCTGTTCCTTTGATAGTTTCTGATTTTTTATTCAAATACGAAGGAAAGTTCAACTGCATTTCAAAATTAGCAATCGATGGAACAGTTATCACTTTTAATTCATAATCCGGAGAAGAAATAGCATTTCCCTCCACGTGGAACAAAATATTTTCTGAAGGCTTTACCATCTTAAATTGAAACTCTCCCGCTTTAGTCGATTCCATAAAATAACTTTCATCATCAATAAAAATCATCGCATTCTCAGGAACTACTTTCCCTTCGGTTTTAATGCGAAGAATAAAATCCTTTCCTTGCTCCGTTTGTAAATTAGAATTAAGAACTACAAATTTAAATGGAGCAGGTGGCAAAAAAGTCGAATTGAAGTGCACTACTCTATTCAAACTTTGAGAAATCATATTGCTGTTTCCGGAGAAGTAAAAAAAAGCAAATAACAATATTGGAATCAAAGCCAAAGGGAAATATTTCCTGTTAACATTATAGTTTATAGCGTTACCAAAAGGAATTGGTTGCAACGCATTGGCTTTTTGTTCAATCGAAGCAGCTAATAATTCCGATTTTATTTGATGCTCGTTCGGATTTGATAATTGTAAAAAGTTAGTCAGCTTGTCACTCACTTCCGTAAAATGATTTCCAATAATTGACGAAGCCTGATTGTAATCGATTCCTTTTTGAAGTTTGAATAATTTAAAAATTGGAAACAAAATAAAACGGAACAACAGATACACTTCTACTCCAATGAAAGTCCAAAATAAAATGGTTCTTCCCACTGGCTTGAGCCAAAGAAAATATTCAACAAAAAGCGTAAATAGGAAATACAACAATCCTAAACCGATAAAGAAAATAGTTCCCCGAATCAATTCGTTAGTGTAAAACTTTCTGATGAAAGCTTCTAGTTTTTGATAAATAAATTGCTGAGTTTCCAAAATTTATGCTTTGTTTTTTGTAACCAATAAAAGTAACAATTTATATGAATAAAGAAATGTTAAAAATTATCAAACTCATTAATCTTACATTATCTCATTTTCAGATAATAACATGAGAAATCGAATTTGTATCTTCGCAAAAAATTTACAGCAATGTCTAAACAAGTTCGGGTGCGTTTTGCACCAAGTCCAACTGGACCTTTACATATTGGCGGCGTTCGTACCGCATTATTCAATTATTTGTTTGCCAAAAAAAACAATGGTGTTTTCTTCCTGAGAATTGAAGATACAGACCAAAACCGATTTGTTCCGGGTGCCGAAGAATATATCATGGAAGCACTGGAATGGTTAGGAATTGCACCAGATGAGACTATTGGTAAAAATGAAAAATTTGGTCCATACCGTCAAAGCGAAAGAAAAGATTTGTACCAACAATATGCTGCTGAATTAATCAATTCCGGAAATGCGTATTATGCTTTTGATACAGCAGAAGCTTTGGATGCAGCACGAAAATTAGAGGAAGAACAAGGAAAAACATTTATTTACAATCATACCAACAGAGAAAAACTGGACACTTCGTTAGTAATTCCTGCAAACGAAACTGCTAAAAGAATTGCTGCTGGCGAACATTATGTCATCCGTTTTAAAACTCCAGTGAATGAAACGTTGCATTTGCATGACATCATTCGTGGTGATGTGAAATTTGAAACGAATCTTTTAGACGATAAAGTATTGTTTAAAAGTGACGGAATGCCAACGTATCATTTGGCTAATATTGTGGATGATCATTTAATGGAAACATCTCACGTAATTCGTGGTGAAGAATGGTTGCCATCAATGCCTTTACACGTTTTATTGTACAGAGCATTTGGTTGGGAAGCACCGGAATTTGCACATTTACCATTGATTATGAAACCTGTTGGAAACGGAAAATTATCCAAACGTGACGGTGACAAAATGGGATTTCCTGTATTTCCATTGGATTGGAAAACCGCAGAAGGCGTTTCATCAGGTTACAGAGAAAAAGGATTTTTCCCGGAAGCCGTAATCAACTTTTTAGCATTATTAGGTTGGAACGACGGAACAGATAAAGAATTATTCTCGCTGGAAGAATTAGTGGAAGCATTTGACTTGAACAGAGTTCATAAATCCGGAGCTAAATTTGATCCGGAAAAAAACAAATGGTTTAATCACCAATATTTAATCAAGCAAGAAGATGCAACTTTGGCGAAAGCCTATGCTCCTATTTTGGCTGAAAAAGGGTTTTCTGTTGATGAAAGTGTCTTAACAAAAGTGGTTTCTTTAATCAAAGAACGCGCGCATTTTGTTTCGGAATTTTGGGAAATGAGTGATTTCTTTTTTGCGGCTCCCTCTTCGTATGATGAAAAAGCAAGCAAAAACTGGAAAGAAGAAACTCCCGCGTTAATGCAGGAATTAATTTCTGTAGTAGAAGAAATCACCGAATTCACTTCTATGAATATCGAAACGATTGTAAAAGACTGGATGACGAAAAATGAAATTGGAATGGGGAAAGTAATGCAACCATTTCGTTTGAGTTTGGTTGGTGCGCTGAAAGGTCCACACCTATTTGATATTGTTGAAGTAATTGGTAAAGAGGAAACGGTTAAGAGAATTCAAAAAGCAATAGCAAGTTTGTAAGCTAACAAAAATATTGTTTACCGGAAAGGCATCAAATTCATAAGTTCTAATTTATGAATTTGATGCCTTTCCTTTTACGTAAATTAGAATTTATCTATTAAAAAATAGTATTAGAAAGTAAATAAACATTTTAATTTGTAAATTGTGAGATAATTTTTAACTAAAATAAAAACATTATGAACATTGCTTTAATTATCCTACTGGTCTTTGGGTTTTTCATTTTACTTTCCTCCTTTTTTACTGTCAAACAACAAACAGCTGTTGTTGTAGAGCGATTCGGAAAATTTTTAAGTATCAGACAATCTGGCTTGCATTTGAAAATTCCTTTGATAGATAGAATTGCAGGACGTGTCAATCTAAAAATTCAACAATTAGACGTTATCATTGAAACAAAAACTAAAGACAACGTTTTTGTGAAGCTAAAAGTTTCGGTTCAGTTTATGGTTATCAAAGAAACCGTTTATGACGCATTTTACAAACTGGAATATCCACATGATCAAATCACTTCTTATGTATTTGATGTCGTTCGTGCCGAAGTTCCAAAACTAAAACTGGACGATGTATTTGAAAGAAAAGACGATATTGCCATTGCTGTAAAAAGAGAATTGAATGAAGCCATGACTACTTATGGATACACAATCATCAATACTTTAGTAACAGATATCGATCCGGATATTCAAGTTAAAAATGCCATGAACAGAATAAATGCTGCCGACAGAGAAAAAACGGTTGCTGAATTTGAAGCAGAAGCATCCAGAATTAGAATTGTAGCTAAAGCGGAAGCAGAAGCAGAAAGCAAGCGGTTACAAGGACAAGGTATTGCAAACCAACGAAGAGAAATTGCAAAAGGTTTAGTAGAAAGTGTTGATGTTTTGAACAGAGTTGGTATCAATTCTCAGGAAGCTTCAGCATTAATTGTAGTAACCCAACATTATGATACGTTGCAAGCTATTGGTGCTGATGCCAATTCAAATTTGATTTTATTACCAAATTCTCCACAAGCCGGAAGTGACATGCTTAATAACATGATTGCTTCGTTCAGCGCTTCCAATCAAGTAGGTGAATTAATGAAAAAGAGAAATGGAAAAGGGAATTCCAGAAGAGAAAATGCTATTGAATTACCTGAAGAACCAGAAACTCCCGAAACAGAAGAATAAACTACTTAAATCATAAAAAAAGAGGCTTAAACGCCTCTTTTTCTTTTTGCAAACCAATTTTTGATAAACGGTATTGCTTTATTAAGTATGAATGGTGCTGCCGTCGATACGATTGCTCCATAAGGAATAACGGAACTATACGAACCTATTAAGTCACTAACAATGTTTTGAGGTGTAAAGCTTTCTTTCGTTTTCTTTACACCAAAAACCAATTTTTGATAACTGAGTTCTTTTTCAATTTTTAAAATTTCTAGTTCTCTGTCAATTTGAGCATAAGAAGAATATTTTTTGGTTTCCATAATTTAGTCGTTAAAAAATATTTCTGAAAATTTCTCTAATATTGGTCCTTCTACAATTTTATCTTTTATTAAAAATAAAAGGCCCGTTATCAAAGTATACACTCCTCCTATTATTAAAAATCCCAACGGATAACTATCTAAATATTTACCAATTGCCATTGCTCCTGCAATTGAACAAAAAAGTAAAACCATACTGAAACACAAAAAAATCAATGTGAACTTAAGAATCATGGTCGTAGATTTCATTGCTACTTTAAAACCCCATAATTTATAATAAGCCACATTGCTCTGGATATACCCTTGTATTTGTTCCTGAATATCCTCCGTGTTTTCTTTTAATTCCTCAAAAGCCATAATTTTATTTTAAAATGTTTAGATAATCAAAAAAAATTATTTTTGAAATTTAGCGTTTTGTCTTTTTAACTCCGCTAATTTATCTTCTAAAAAAGAAATAACTTCTTCCGTTTTATGACTCATGTTTGAAATCAAATCTTCATAAGATTCTTCTAAGTCAAATTTAGCAGTTGTCAATTTATCATTTAACTGTGAAGATACCGTATCAAATTTATTTTGTAAATCATGTTTGGCATCATCAAAACCATCTTTGATTTTTCCTCTAGTTTTTGATCCTTTATCTGGTGCGTACAAAATTCCTATTCCAGCTCCAATAGCAACTCCTGTCAAAATAGCCAATAATGTATTTCCTGTTGAATTCGACATAATTTTAAATTTTAAAAGTTTGTTTTATAAAGATACGGATTTATTAACAACAAGCCGTTAACAACTCGTTAAAGTGCATTTTTACGGGGTAAAAAGCAAATATAAGTGAGCTGTTGCACGTTTATTTAAATTCTATATTCGTACTCAATTATTTTAAAAAACAGCCTTAAAATCAATTTATGAATGTTATTTTCGATTGAAAAAAAATATCAAAAAAAATATATTTATAAGAAATTACAATAATAAAAAAGCTCTCTAAGAAGAGAGCTTTTAATTGATAAAATCTATAATAAATATTTTAAAATTATATTTTAAGATCATTTAATAATTGTAACACTTTTTCGTTTTTCTCGTTTATTTTTAATTCTGAGAGCTGTGTTTCAAAAAGAGTAAAATTATTCAAATCATTTTGTAAATTTTCAATTGCCAAAATTCGAACGGCTGCCATTTGACTTTTCAATGACATCGTGTATAATTTAGTCAAAGCTTCTTCTTCGATATCTTTTACCTGTACTTTATCAGAATGATGTAAAATCAAATTAGAAAACAATAACGAGTTGTTATCATTCTTAATATTTTTGACAATAGTCTGAATAATTAAACTGTAATTATCGATACTTTTGATGTTTTCAACAATGCTGTTTAGAATCAAATTGGCATTATTCTCATCCTTTTCTTTTACATATTTATTGATTTCTTTTTGCGTATTCATCAATAAATTTTCTTCTTTTTTACCTTTTTCTTCCCAAGCATCTTTCAATCCAACGGTTTTATTAAAGACAATTTTACCTTCGATTGTATCGTTATCCACATTGAAATAACCCAAACGTTGAAATTGGAATTTTTCTCCAGATTGAACCGTTGCCAAGCTTGGTTCTACAAAACCTTTTACAATTTGCAATGAACTAGGATTCATAAATTCTAAGAAGTTTTTCTCTTTATGACTGTCTGGTGCTTCATCAATAAACAAGCGATCGTAGAGACGAACTTCTGTTTCTAAAGCATGTTGTATCGAAACCCAATGCAAGGTTCCGGCCACTTTCCTTTGACTGGCTTCGCTCCCACTTCCGCTTCTGCTATCTTCGTCATACGTTACATGAATCTCTGTAATATTTCCAGCAGCATCTTTTATAACACTTTCTCCTTTAACAATATAAGCATTTTTAAGACGTACTTCTCTTCCTAAACTCAATCGGAAAAACTTAGCCGGAGCATCTTCTAAAAAGTCTTCTCTTTCAATAAATAATTCTTTTGAAAAAGGAACTTTTCTAAATCCTGCGCTTTCGTCTTCCTGATTATTTTCGGCTTCTAACCATTCTTCTTTATCTTCCGGATAATTAGTGATTACCAATTTTATTGGATCTAAAACAGCCATAACTCTAGGAGCCGTTTTATTCAAATCTTCGCGTAAGCAAAATTCCAAAAGTGAAAAATCGATTATATTTTCTCTTTTGGCAACGCCAATAATATCACAAAACTTACGAATAGAATTCGCTGTATAACCTCTTCTTCTTAATCCTGAAATGGTAGGCATTCTTGGATCATCCCAACCATTTACTATATTTTCCTGTACTAATTGCAACAGTTTTCGCTTGCTCATTACGGTGTAATTCAAGTTCAAACGCGCAAATTCATATTGATGTGGTTTTACTTTTGAGTCATCATAAATTTGGTCCAAAAACCAGTTGTATAATTCTCTGTGCATTACAAATTCTAAAGTACAAATAGAATGTGAAATTTGCTCTATATAATCACTTTCTCCATGTGCAAAATCATACATGGGATATATTTTCCAATCGTTTCCAGTTCTGTGATGATGGCGGTGTAAAACACGATACATCAATGGATCACGCATCAACATATTAGTCGAAGTCATATCAATTTTGGCACGTAAAACATGGCTTCCTTCCTCAAAATCTCCATTTTTCATTCCTTCAAACAAGGTAAGGTTTTCTTCAATAGAACGGTTTCTATAAGGTCCATCAACTCCAGGTTGTGTTGGCGTACCTTTTTGCGCAGCCATATCTTCTGACGATTGACTGTCGATATAAGCCTTACCATTTTTAATCATTTTTACAGCCCAATCGTACAATTGTTGGAAGTAATCAGAAGCATATCGTTCTTCGGCCCAATTGAAACCCAACCATTGTAAATCTTCTTTTATAGCATCTACATATTCTTGCTCTTCTTTGGCAGGATTTGTATCGTCAAAACGCAAATTAACTGGCGCATTGTACTTTAAACCTAATCCAAAATTCAAGCAAATTGATTTGGCGTGGCCAATATGCAAATAACCATTAGGTTCTGGTGGAAAACGGAAACGTAATTTATCTTGAGGAAAACCGTTTGATAAACTGTCTTCAATGATTTGTTCTATAAAATGGAGTGATTTTTCTTCAGTTGACATTTTTTTGTTTTATTTTAGCAAAGGTAAAAAAGTTTAAGGTTTAATGTTTAATGTTTCCATAGAAACCTATGAAAAGTTAGCAATTCCAATTTAAACTTTACACTTTAAACAAAAAAATAAAAAAATGGGAATTATAAAACTTAAAAATATCAGAACCTACTCCTACCACGGTTGTTTAATCGAAGAAGGAAAAATTGGGTCTGACTATACCGTAAACTTAGAAGTGAAGACTGATTTGAGAAAATCCAGTATATCCGATGATTTGAAAGATACTGTGGATTATGTGCTTTTAAATCGCATTGTTGTCGAAGAAATGGCTATTCGTTCTGACTTATTAGAACATGTAGCACACCGTATTTTGACGAGAATATTTGAAGAAATTCCAGAAATATCCAGAATTATTGTAGCGGTTTCTAAACTAAATCCTCCTATTGGCGGTGATGTTGAAGCAGTTACTATTGAATTAGAAGAATACAGAAGTTAATTTAAAATATTTTTTAAAACTTTTAAACTTTAATCTTTTAAACATTAAACTTTTTAAGTACTTTTGCCATCCGTTTAACCATGGCGTCGTGGCCGAGCGGCTAGGCTGGGCTCTGCAAAAGCTCCTACTCCGGTTCGAATCCGGACGATGCCTCTAAAAGAGATACATAAATGTGTCTCTTTTTTTTGTTTTAATTTTTAAGAAAATTAAGTATCAAGTTTTAATGAAACTTAATTTCTTAATGGTTTAAAAAACTTATATGACTTATATGTTTAAATAAAAAAGCCCTGAATCTAAATCAATTAGAGTCAAGGCTTTTACTATTTTATAAAAATTATTATCTATTAATTATCGATTTTATCAAATGCTTTTTTAACCATTTCTTTTTCTTCCGGGAACCAACCTTGGGTGATTAAAACCATTCCGAAAACCATCATTACAATACTGATTCCTTTTTTAATTTTTAGAATATTTACTGGTGTTAGTTTTGTTTTTAATTGCTTCGCCAAAAGAATTTTGATACAATCAACAAACAAATAGGTTCCAATAACTGCAATAAAAAAAGTGATCATTCTGGGTGTTTGCATTTCTAGTTTTGGTCCAACAGAAATAATGATTGCCAGCCAAAAACCCAGTACACCAATATTGATAATATTCAACAAAAAACCTTTTATGAAAAGGCTTATATAATTTTTTTTTACAATTTCTTTGTCAATAATATCCGTATTGATTTTCTGTTCTTTTTTTAATTGTATGAAGGAAATTATACCATAAGCCAACATTAATACACCTCCAAAAATAAAAAGAGCCGGTTGATCTTTTAAACTTTGAATCAATCTGTAACTTCCTAAATATGCAATTCCAATAAAAACAATATCCCCTAAAATAACTCCTAAATCAAATACTAAAGCCGCTCTAAATCCTTTTATAATACTTGTTTCCAGTAAAATAAAAAAAACAGGACCAATCATAAAACTCAAGAAAATTCCCCAAGGAATACCAGCTAAAATGTCGTTTATCATTAAAAATTTAAATTTATTACGCTAAAATCTAAACCAAAGTACTAATTTTTTTCTAAAATCGTACCGCCAATGAATACTTCCTTGTTAATCTGTTTTGGTTTACCGTAGATAAATATAGAGCCACCAGCACGAACTTTTGCATCAACTAAGGTAGAAGCATGAATTTCTGATTTTCCGCCAGCAGCAACGCTTATTGTAGTTTGTGAAGTCTCTAAATCCTTAGCGTTTAAAATTCCGCCAGATGTAATTACAACATCTTGATTTTTCGCTTTTCCTGATAAAGTAACTATACCACCGGCATTCGCTTTGATGTTTACTTTATCAACATTTATATCTAAATTAATTTCTCCTCCAGATTTTGCATTCAAATCTAAGCTTGTTTGTTTGAAATCTTTTTCACTTGAAACATAACTTCCCTCACTAACTGCAATGCTTTCCAGGTTTTTAAAATATAATTTAACAATAATATCATCTCCGGATAATAATTGAGGAAATGGCATTCTGATTTTTAATTCTCCATTTTTATTCACCGTTTCCACTTCGTCAGCGCGTGCTCCGGTTACTACAATTTTGTTTTCTGAAGCTTCAATTAATTTAACATTGATTTTATCAAAAACTTTAACTTCATCAAAATCTCCTAAGTTTCTGGTTACTTGAGCGTTTGCAAATTGACTTAAAAATACAAAAGCAATAATTATTAATTTTTTCATTTTTTTTATTTTAACGGTTCTTCAATTCTTCTTAAAAAATTAAAATCCAGTTGTTTTTTAACTAAATCGGCATTTTTTACTTTAACGTAAATTTCGTCTCCTAATTGTAATAATTTTCCAGAAGTTGCGCCGGTTAGTGCATATTGTTTTTCGTCAAAGGTGTAATAATCATCTTTTATATCTCTGATTCTACACATTCCTTCACATTTATTCTCGATGATTTCAACATAAATTCCCCACTCTGTCACACCAGAAATTACTCCTAAAAATTCCTCATCCTGATGATCTTGCATGTATTTTACCTGCATGTATTTGATAGAATCACGTTCTGCATTGGTTGCCAAACCTTCCATTGTTGACGAATGCAAACATTTTGTTTCATATGTTTCTTCATCAACAGATTTTCCTCCGTCCAGATAATGTTGCAACAATCGATGCACCATTACATCGGGATAACGACGAATTGGTGAGGTAAAATGCGAATAATAATCAAAAGCTAAACCGTAATGTCCTATGTTATCCGTAGAATATTTGGCTTTACTCATACTTCTTATTGCAAGAGTATCAATTAAATTCTGCTCTTTCTTACCATTTACATCTTCCATTAATTTATTCAAAGCTTGTGAAATAGAACCTTGTTTAAAATCAATTTTATGTCCAAACTTGGCAATAACAGCTTGCATCGCAAAAAGTTTATCCTCATTTGGTTCATCGTGAATTCTATAAATGAACGTCTTTTTTTGTTTTCCAATATATTCTGCTACTTTTCTATTGGCCAAAAGCATGAACTCTTCAATCAGATGATTCGCATCTTTCGAAACTTTAAAATAAACGCCTTGAGGTTCGCCGGCTTCATCTAAATTGAACTTCACCTCTACTTTATCAAAAGAAATAGCTCCTTCAGCCATTCTTCTTTTTCTAAGAATTTTAGCTAATTCATCCATTTTTAGCGTTGCAGCAACAATTGCTGCTGAAACTTGATAGGAACTTCCTGTAATCGAAATTTCTTCCGGAATCACATCGTCCTTCGTTTCGATGATGTATTGCGCTTCCTCGTAAGCAAAACGCTGATCAGAATAAATTACTGTTCTTCCAAACCATTGATTCACTACTTGAGATGTTTCAGTGATTTCGAATATGGCCGAAAACGTATATTTTTCTTCATTTGGACGTAATGAACACGCAAAATTTGATAATACTTCGGGTAACATTGGCACTACTCTATCCACTAAGTAAACCGAAGTTGCTCTTTGATACGCTTCATCATCCAAGATTGTTCCTTCTTGAAGATAATGCGATACATCGGCAATGTGAATACCAATTTCGTAATTACCATTTTCTAGTTTCTTGAATGAAAGTGCATCATCAAAATCCTTCGCATCTTTTGGATCAATGGTAAAAGTCAGCGTATCACGCATATCGCGACGTTTGGCAATTTCACTTTCTTCTATCGAAGTATCAATTTTTTGTGCAAACGTTTCCACTTCAATAGGAAACTCTGACGGCAAACCGTATTCAGCAAGAATTGCATGGATTTCTGTATCGTGCTCTCCAGGTTTCCCTAAAACTTTTATTACAGAACCAAAAGGACTGTCCGCTCTGGCTGGCCAATCTTCGATGTGAACCAAAACTACATCTCCTTGCTCCGCCTCGCCTATTTTATCCTTTGGAATAAAAATATCAGTGTACATTTTTGGATTTGCTGTAGAAACAAAAGCAAAATTAGCTTGAATGTCAATAACACCTACAAAATCGGTTTTATGTCTTTCAAGGACTTCAATTACTTCACCTTCTGGTCTTTTTCCTTTTCTACGATTGTAAACATAGACTTTAACAATGTCTTTGTCTAAAGCGTGGTTTAAGTTATTTGTAGGAATAAAGACATCTTCTTCCATATCAGTACAAACAAAATAAGCTGTTTTACGTCCTGTCATGTCAATCTTACCTTCGTAATACTCTTTACTTTCAGCTTTCACTAAATATTTACCTGGTTCTGACTCTATAATTTTATTTTGCGAAGCCAGAATCTTCAAATCTTTGATAATTTGATTTCTGCTTTCGGTATCGTCAAGCTCTAGCTTTGCTCCTATTTGTTTGTAGTTGAATGCTTTATTAGCACTTTGCGATAATATTTTTATAATTTTTTCAGAGAAATCTTTCCCTTTTTTTATCGGCTTTCTTAATCTTTTACTCATAAATCTGTTCTTAAAAGTCTAAAATTACAAAATACTAAACTGTTATCAGTAAAGAGAGCACAGTTTTAAAGAAAATATAACTTTACAGAATAGTTGTATCTTTATAAAAAGTATCAAAAATGGAAGAATTTCAAACCATTGCAATTTTCAATTATTCCCATGAAATTGTAGTTATAAAGCATTTGCTGGAGCAGGAAGAGATTAACTATTTTTTTGAAAACGAAACGTTGGTTTCAATCGATCCGTTTGGAAGTTTCGCCTACGGCGGAATCAAACTCAAAATTCATTTCAACGATTTTGAAAAAGTTCAGGAACTGTTAGACAACTTGAACAACAATTTGAAAATCGTTTGAAACTGAAATCAATCTAAAATCAATTTTTTGACTTTGATTTTTTTGAAAGTTGTCAACATATATTTAAATAAACAAAAAGAAAATTTAAATTTAAAATCTTTCTTGGTTGTTATTATAGCTTGTTAATAGTGGCAATAAATTTATTTTAAAATGCATTGAAATCAAGTTTTAGGATGTTATTGGGAGTTATCAACATACTTATTTTAGGATAAAGTATTAGTTTTAAAGTGTTTTTAGATTTTAATTAACAATGGTTGATAACAGAAAAACTATTGGTTTTGTAAATAACTCACACAGCGGTTTTTTGTTGATAACCTACTTTTAAATATTGATAACTATTCTAAAAATTCCTCAAACTAAATTAGGATTTAAAAACTAGGTTTTGGATTACTTTTTTTTTCGATACAACCAAAAAATAGTTTTTATTTTCTATCCAAAGTTATTAACATAACATGTTAATTTAAAGTTAACTGAATATCAAGCAATTGCGTTTTGCTATTAACAATGCAATTTTTTAACATTTATAATATAAAGTTTTCATTGATTTACAGCTAATTATACATTTAAAAGAATTGTTGATAACTGTTAAATAAATCATAATCTGATAGTTACAAAACCAAATCTTGATTGTAGTTTTGATGCTGCATCTGAATTAAAATTATCAAATAAAGAAGCTTTAATTAATTCATTAGAATAGATTACTTTATTTAAATTTGCAGCACACACCTTAACACATATAATATGAAAATCTCCATAGGAAACGATCACGCAGGACCGGATTACAAAAAAGCAATTGTTGAAATGCTGCAAGCAAAAGGGCATGAAGTAACGAATTACGGAACCGATTCAGCAGAAAGTGTGGATTATCCTGATTTTGGACGTCCTGTTGCCACAGATGTTGCTGAAGGAAAAGCTGATTTTGGAATTATTATTTGCGGAAGCGGAAACGGAATTTCAATGACAGCTAATAAACAATCTAAAGTTCGTGCGGCTTTATGCTGGATGAAAGAAATTGCAGTTTTGGCGCGTCAGCATAATGATGCCAATATTATTAGTATTCCAGCTCGCTTTACCTCGATTCCACAAGCGGTAGAAATGGTAGAAGCTTTCTTAAACACCGAATTTGAAGGGGGAAGACACCAAAATAGAGTAGATAAAATTTCTTGTTAGTACTCTATTACTCCAGAATAAAAAAGTACAAAAAGGATTAAAATTTGGATTAATACAATTCCGTAAAACCTCAAAAGGAAGCTTTCTTTTGAGGTTTTATGTCTAAAGAAAAGCATGGCTAACCCGGAACCAATTGTTCCGCCCAGAATACTTGTAAACAATAAATTACGCTCTGAAATTCTCCATATTTGCTTTACGGCCAGCTGTTTGTCTATTCCTATTATTGAAAAAGCAACTAAATTAATAAGTGGAAAATACCAAAATAAAAAAGACATAAACAAAGGATTTTGACCCAAAGATAGTGCTTTAGCAACAATAAATGGGAACAAAATACAATGTTCTAAAATAGAATAATGTGCTTAAAAATATGAAGCATTGGGTGTAATTCAATTTTTTTAAAAGCATAAAAAAATAGTTTCATAAAACAGAAATTCCAATCTTAAAAACATAATTTTTAGAGATTGGAATTTCATTTTGTGACTAATCGGATTAAAAATTCAGAAGTACTATTCATCAAAATTTAAATTGGTAGGTTCTATAATTTTTTCTGATTTTTCAATTTTCTTTCCGGTTGTTTCCACGGAACTATCTACAATTTCGAAGCTCAAATTATCAAACCAGATTTTTCCTGTTCCTCGCACTAATGCACCGTATGAAATTTTTGAAGCAGTTGCAGGAACATCTACTACAATTTCATACTTTTTCCAGTCATTTGTGCCAATTATAGGGCGATCATTCATGTTATCAAACGAAAGTATTTGTTGGGAATTTGCTTTTTCAACTCGCAACCAAAAGCAAGCTTTACCGGCAACATCTTTTGTTTTTACATATCCTGAAAGTCGGATTCTTTTGCCTAGATATTTTTCGGCGGTAAAACTCTGCATAAGTGTACCAAATCCCGAAATATTAGGCATTATAGATTGAATTGTTGCGGCATTTTTCCCGTCGTAACCTGCTCCTTTTTCGACTCTCATGTCATAGCTGTTTGGATCACTTCCCGATTTAAACCAACCAGACGGTAATTCAAATGACAAAAATGTTAACGCTAATCCAATTAGCAAAAAACGTTTAATAGTAGTAGTTTCCATATTTGTGAGGTATTAATTGTTTACTTACTTTTCATAGTTAGTAGGATTTTAATATCTGTAAATCAAGGACTTATAAAATTAGTCAAAAATTTACGATTCACAACATTAAAATTTAATTATATTTTGAACAAGCTTAAAATTGGTTAAAAAACAATGTATTTTTGTTTTTTCATTAAAATCTATATCCGCCTAAATGGTCAGCATTATGACAAACATCGATTATATCAAAAAACATGTTGCTACAGCAGCTATAAACATTCAAAATACCGTTCAATTATTACAAGAGGATTGTACCATTCCATTTATTTCACGCTATCGGAAAGATAAAACCGGTAATTTGGACGAGGTTTTTATTGAGCAAATTGCCAAATTTCAGAAGGAATATGAAGTGATTGTAAAACGCAAAGAAGCGATTTTAAAATCGATTCAGGAACAAAATGCGCTTAGTCCAGAATTAGAGAAAAAAATCCAACAAAGTTTCGATTTACAGGAATTAGAAGATTTTTATCTGCCTTTTAAAAAGAAGAAAAAAACAAAAGCCGATACAGCCCGAGAAAATGGATTGGAGCCATTAGCCAAAATTATTATGGCGCAGGATAATGATGATGTCGATTTTATTTCGACAAAATATTTGAACGAAAATATCATCAATGAAGATGCGGCATTACAAGGCGCAAGAGATATTATAGCCGAATGGATTAATGAAAATATTTATGTTCGAAAGCAACTTCGAAGATTATACGAACGCAAAGCCACCATTACCACTAAAGTTGTAAAAACAAAAAAAGACGACGAAGCAGCACAGAAATTCAGTCAATATTTCGATTGGTCAGAACCGTTGACTAAAGCACCTTCGCACAGATTATTAGCCATGCTTCGTGCCGAAAATGAAGGTTTTATTAAGTTTAAAATAGAAGTTGATATCGATGAAGCCTATGATATTATTGATGCGTTAGTTTTAAAAGGCCAAAATAAAACTACGTCGCATGTTCAATTAGCAATCAAAGATTCGTATAAAAGATTACTGAATCCAGCCATTTCTAATGAAGCTTTGCAAGAAGCTAAATCCAAGGCTGATGCCAATTCGATTCAGGTTTTTGCGAATAATTTAGGGCAGTTATTGCTGGCTCCGCCTTTGGGTGAAAAAAGAATTCTGGCCATTGATCCAGGTTTTAGAAGTGGATGTAAAATTGTTTGCTTGGACGAAAAAGGAGATTTATTGTATAACGAAACCATTTATCCGCATGCGCCTCAAAAAGAGGAAGCGATGGCGATGAAAAAAATTCGTTCGATGGTGAATTCCTATAAAATTGATGCAATTTCAATAGGAAACGGAACGGCTTCACGCGAAACGGAATTCTTTATCAAGAAAATAGCTTTTGATAAGCCGGTTCAAGTCTTTATCGTTTCAGAAGCAGGAGCATCTGTGTATTCGGCTTCGAAAATTGCTAGAGACGAATTTCCTAATTATGATGTTACGGTTCGAGGTTCGGTTTCTATCGGAAGAAGATTATCAGATCCTTTGGCAGAGTTGGTAAAAATTGACCCGAAAGCCATTGGCGTAGGCCAATACCAACACGACGTAGATCAAAATAAATTAAAAGAAGAATTAGACAATACAGTAATTCGTTGCGTGAATTCAGTTGGGATAAACATTAATACTGCGAGTAAACATTTACTGAGTTATGTGAGTGGAATAGGAGAGAAGCTTGCTGAAAATATTGTGAATTATCGTTCAGAAAACGGTCCTTTTACTGATCGAAAACAACTTAAAAAAGTGCCTCGTTTGGGTGAAAAAGCGTATCAGCAAGGCGTGGCTTTTATCCGAATTTCGAATGCAAAAAATCCATTGGATAATTCAGCGGTTCATCCCGAAGCGTATGGAATTGTGGAAAAAATGGCAAAAGATTTGAAATTGACGGTGAATAATTTGATTGCCAATAAAGAAAAAACAGCTTTGATACAACCAGAAAATTACATTACACCAGAAATAGGTTTGTTGGGATTGAAAGACATTATCAAAGAACTCGAAAAACCTGGTTTAGATCCAAGAAAATCAGCTAAAGTATTTGAATTTGACCCGAATGTAAAAACGATTAAAGATGTAAAGACAGGAATGGTTTTATCCGGAATAGTTAATAATATTACCAATTTTGGTTGTTTTGTGGATATTGGAGTCAAGGAAAGTGGTTTGGTTCACATATCCCAACTCAAGGCAGGTTTTGTAAGCGATGTAAATGAAGTGGTAAAATTACACCAACATGTTCAGGTCAAAGTAACGGAAGTAGATGAGGATAGAAAGAGAATTCAGTTGACAATGGTTATTTAACCCATAAAAAAAGGCTTTTCAAATTATGAAAAGCCTTTTTTTTATTTTGTTTCTTCTTCTTTTTTATCAGCTGGCTGACCGTCTTTGGCTGCGTTTTTGAATTCTTTGATTCCGCTTCCTAAACCTTTCATAAGTTCCGGGATTTTTTTACCACCAAAAAGTAATAAAACAATCGCTAATATAACGAGGATTTCTGTAACACCTAATCTTCCCATGATAGAATAATTTATTGCCGAAGCAAATTTGTAATAAACCTAAAAGCAAAGGTATATAGAATTAGTTTACGGAAATTCATTTTGATGCATTTATTTGGTTTCAACTGCGTTAAAAATTTATTAAAACTTAATTTAGGTTTGTAATAATCAAGAAAAACAAGGAAATACAAGCAACGACAATAATTGTTATATTTGTTCAATAATCAATTTATATGTCCAAGAAAAGACAAAAACGAAAAAAAATTAAAGAAAAACTATTCAATAAACGACGTTTAATCATACTAAACGAAGATACATTTGAAGAAACTTTTTCATTGAAACTTACTTTAATGAACGTTTTTGTGGTAGCCTCTTTAGGAGCAATAATTATTACATTTGTTACCACTTTTATTATAGCTTTTACTCCTTTACGGGAATTTATACCAGGATATTCTTCGTCAAAATTAAAGAGAGATGCTATGGAACTGGCTTTAAAATCAGATTCTTTGTCAAAAGCCTTGAAAAGAAATGAAGCATATATCAAATCCATTCAGAAAGTGTTGACAGGAGAATTAGAATATGCAAAATTTAATAAAGACTCGATACTGGAAGCAGCAGATGAAATTAGTACACCGGTTGATTTATCTCCCTCCAAACAAGAAGTGGAATTGCGGGAACAAGTAGCAAAAGAAGAAAAAAAATAAAATTTAATTAATCGAATGAGGAGTCCAAATAATTTATAATCGTATGAATTGGGTTAATCAATTACTCGAAATGCCATTGCTTTGTGGAAGTATTTTTATAATAGTGGGCTTTATTTTATATGGCTATCCTCCCAAAAAAATCAATTATCTATATGGTTACAGGACATCAAGTTCTATGAAAAATAGTGAAGTTTGGACTTTTTCTCAAAAATACGCTTCCGTTAAAATGATACAATCCGGGTTTATATTGCTGGTAGTTAGTTTTGCTGGTCTGTTTTTGATTTTAATGAGAATCAAAATTTAATTTTGGGGATCTCTTCTTTACTTTTATGTACTATTTTTATTTTCTATTTCACCGAAAAGGCAATAAAAACTAAATTTCCAAATTTTTAAAAAATGTCAATAAAATCAATTGCAGCCAAAATATTTGCAAAAAAAATATACAAGAAAACACAACTTTGGGCCAATAATCCTATTGAAACGCAAAAGAAGGTTTTACAAAAATTAATCAAAGATGCAAAGCAAACACAATTTGGTATCGACCATCATTTTGACCAAATAAAAAACGAGAAAGATTTTGCTAAACAAGTTCCAGTTCGGGATTATGAAGCGTTAAAAACATATGTGGATAAGGTGGTTAAAGGGGAGAAAAACGTCCTTTGGAAAGGAAAACCGCTCTATTTTGCCAAGACTTCTGGAACGACTTCCGGGGCCAAATACATTCCGTTGACTAAGGAATCGATGCCGTATCATATTGAGGCTGCCCGGAATGCGATTCTACATTATATTCACGAAACAGGAAAAGCTGATTTTGTGGACGGAAAAATGATTTTTTTACAAGGAAGTCCCATTTTAGAAGAAAAAAATGGCGTTAAATTAGGTCGATTGTCTGGAATCGTGGCGCATTTTGTTCCAAAATACCTTCAAAAAAACAGAATTCCTTCTTGGGAAACCAATTGTATCGAAGATTGGGAAACCAAAGTAAATGCGATTGTCGAGGAAACATTCAACGAAAATATGGCTGTGATTTCCGGAATTCCTTCTTGGGTGCAAATGTATTTTGAGAAATTGTATCAAAAAGGAAGGAAGCCAGTGGGTGAAATCTTCAAAAATTTCAATTTGTTTATTTACGGCGGCGTAAATTATGAACCGTATCGTGCCAAATTTGAAAATCTTATTGGACGAAAAGTAGACAGTATTGAGTTGTTTCCGGCTTCGGAAGGGTTTTTTGCATATCAGGATTCACAAAAAGAAAAAGGAATGTTACTGCTTTTGAACTCCGGTATTTTTTATGAGTTTATAAAAAGTGACGAATTCTACACTGATAATCCAAAACGATATACGATTGGCGAAGTGGAATTGGGAGTGAATTATGTTTTGATAATTTCTACTAATGCGGGACTTTGGGGCTATAATATTGGTGATACGGTTCAGTTTACCAGTTTAAAACCGTACCGAATAATTGTCTCGGGAAGAATCAAACATTATATTTCGGCTTTTGGCGAACACGTGATTGGATTTGAAGTTGAGCAAGCTCTGAGTGAATCAATGGTTAATACCAATGTTAAAGTAAATGAATTTACGGTTGCCCCGCAGATTAATCCAAAAGAAGGCCTACCGTACCATGAATGGTTTATAGAATTTGAGAATGAACCTGAAAACCTAGAAGATTTTGCGCAACAATTGGACTATGAAATGCGAATACGTAATATATATTATGATGACTTAATAAAAGGAAGTGTTTTAAGAAGATTAGTTGTCACCAAAGTGGTTAAAAACGGTTTTCAGGACTATATGAAATCGATTGGTAAACTGGGAGGTCAAAATAAAATCCCCAGACTTTCGAATGATAGAAATATAGTGGATTTGTTAAAAAGTAAATAAATGTCTTACCTTTGAAGGTTAGAAAATAAGTAGAAAATGAAAGAGACAAAAAATATATCACGCTCCAGAGCGCAAGAATCATCGGCAGCAATTGAAAAAATGTACATCACGATGCGTCACCTTTTTAACAGGGGATTTTACAAACCTATGGGGATTTCAGGTGACACGTTGCGCGAAGCATTATTAGCATTGCGACCAGAAATTTATGGAAATATTGCTGAAGAAAAAGTAGAATTGAACGGACTTTTATATGTAATTGAACGTCTTCCGGTAGGAATTGAAGAATGTAGATTTATCAACTTAACTTCGGATGAAGGGTATTCTAAATCGCATTTTCAGGCGATTGTACCGCCAAAAAGACGTCGTAATTGTTACCGTATCGATGAGGAACAAATGAATGTGGAGATTACAAGAGGACGTTCGGATATTTATGATATTCTGACACATTTGACCTTTATTTTCATCGAATCACATAAAATTAGAAACAGGGTTTTACTGGATGATGCCGGTGAGGTTTCCCGCGACTGGTTTAAACTGGAACAAGCGGTTTCTCAAAAGAAAAAACTGATTTTGGTAGAAAAAGAGAAAGCTATTTCGCATGCTGCTAATATTCTGGGAAGAACATTTGAAGAAGTATTGGATATTTATGACGCTTTTGGTTCAGCTGCTGCACCAGATCGTTTCTTGCATGTTATCTTTTGGTTGGGGAAACTTGCCATTGAAGAAATTGTAGACGATAATAAGAGAACAATCACTTTCAGTCCTATTTTGAGAGAACGATTGGGACACCACATCCACGGTGAAATTTGGGCTACTAACATCAAGGAAGTTTTGAAAGAAAATCAACTTTTAGACCGTCCAATTCACGTAATCAGTGCCAACATGCACAGTGTGATGAACTCTATTTTTGCAACGGAAGTTTTGAAAACCAAGTTCAAAGACAAATCGGATTTCTTTATTTATGAGGAATTGAGTAAGTCCGGAGCTAATGCGGTTCGAAACCAAGTGGAAGAAGTTGCGTTGAAATGCGGAATGATTACGTTGCCGGATACTTCAGGAACAAATATCGATGTACAGATTTTTGATACCGCCAAAATTGATTGGGCAAAAACGTCTTTTCCTAAGGCGAATACTGGTGATAAAGAACCAGTATTGATTGTTATGGATTATGCGTTTGGAGAACAAGCGTATGAAACCATTGATGAGCTTTTGAAACCGTTTAAAAAAGATACTTTATTGAATGTGGAATCGGTTTCTATCATGGGAAAAGCTGGAATTTTGGAAGGTGGAAAAGGAGATATCATGATTCCGAATGCACACATTAATGAAGGAACGGCGGATAATTATTTTTTCGAAAATGAATTGACTGCTGATATGTTTGAAGGAAATGATATTGCTGTTTTTGCAGGTCCAATGGTTACCGTTTTGGGAACTTCATTGCAAAACCGAGATTTATTGAAGTTTTTCCATGAATCGACTTGGGGAATTATCGGATTGGAAATGGAAGGTTCTTATTACCAAAAAGCGATTCAATCTGCATCAAAAATCAGAAAAAGTGTTCCTCATGATGTGAAGGTGAGATATGCGTATTATGCCTCTGATAATCCTTTGGAAACTGGAAGCACATTAGCTTCAGGCGGATTGGGAACAACAGGAGTGAAGCCAACATATTTGATTACGATTAAGATATTGGAACAAATTTTCAACGTAAAATAAAAACATAGGATGAACAATAACCAACCCAATAACCAAGAGGATCAAGAAATTGATTTGTCACAAATTTTTCAAAAAATAGGAAAATTATTTGATTGGATTAATACTTTTTTATTTAAATGTATTCAGTTTTTTGTAAAAAATGCGATTCTAATTTTGATTTTGTTAGTAATTGGAGTTGGGTTAGGGTTTTATTTAGATGCGACAAAAAAAACCTATGATCATCAAATTATAGTTACTCCAAATTTTGAAAGCACCGATTATTTATATTCAAAAATTGGCTTGATTGAATCAAAAATTAAAGAGCGGGATACTATTTTTCTTAAAGAAATTGTAGGGATAAAAAAACCTAAAGAAATACTAAAAATTGCAATCAAATCCATAACAGACGTTTATAAATTCATTGAAGACAAGAAAGAGAACTTCGAATTAATCAAGTTGATGGCAGAAGGTGGAGACATAAAAAAAATCCTCGAAGATAATTTGACAAGTAAGAATTACACGTTACATACGATTACTTTTAAAACCAAAAAACAAACAAGCAATACCGAAATTGTAGAACCTATTTTAAATTATTTAAACGAAACAGATTACTATAAAAAAATCCAAAAAGAAACGGTAAATAATATCCAAGTAAAAATGATTCAAAATGACACTATTATTTCACAAATAAATGGTGTTTTGAATGGGTTTTCTAATATGGTAAATGGTGCTCAAAAAAGTGATAAATTGGTTTATTATAATGAGAACACGCAACTTAACGATATTATAAAAACAAAAGAAATTTTAATTAATGAACAAGGAGTTCATAGAGTAGAATTAGTTGGATTAGATAAAATTATAAAAGACAATAGTTCAACATTAAATATTGAAAATACGAACTCAGTCAATGGAAAGTTAAAATTGATTTTACCTATTTTATTTTTGCTTTCATTTATTTTAATTCGTTTATTTTTAGGGTATTATAAAAATCAAATGAGAAAATCAAAAATGATTTAATTAATTCTAAAAAAACAAATTCCTGAAATTTTGAAAAAAAAAATCAATATGGGTTTCAATAAAATAAAAAAAAATCCATTTGTTTTACAGAGTTTAAAAACGATGTTTTTAAGAATTATAGGTGTAGTTACTCTTTTTGGATTTTCATTGTTTTTAACGCATAATTACGACCCAAAAATCATTGGTCAATTTGACTTCATACAAAAAATCCTTTTGGTTTTAAGTAGTATATGTGTTTTGGGTACAGATCAGTCTATTTTATATTTTGCGGGTATTTTAAAAAGTACAAATGAAACGGAAAAATTAAAGGCAATTTATCAGAAAATTATTTCGCTTATTTTACTATTATCCTTGGTGGTATTTATTCTTTTTTTCTTTTTTGGAAAAAGTCTGATCCACTTTTTTTTTAATGATAATAACACTTACACATTAGTATTAAAAGCGGTTGTCATATTGTTCTTTTATTCCTTGACTCTACTTAATACAGAAACAATAAGGGCGTTAGGAAGAGATTATATGGCGGAATTGTTTAGAAACATCTTCAAGTATGTTACTGTCATTTTTGGCGCCATTGTTTTATTTTATTATCACCAGGAAGACTATTTGGTGGATACTTTTTTGATAGGATTTGTAGCACTTTCAATAATAACAACGATTATTATTTTTTGGCTTTTCAAAAAACAAAAAGGCGATTCAACATTGCCAAATGATACGAATCATTTTTCGTACTCCTTTATTGCCCATAAATCATACCCAATGGCTATAAGTAATGTAGCTATTTTTTTGATGATGACTTTAGATGTTGTTTTTTTAAAAAAATTCAAAGGAGACGAAATAGTTGCTTATTATTCAATTGCGATGAAGTTAGTCTCTATTTTATTTTTGATTAATAACGCTGTATTTATTTCTGTTTCTTTAAAAACTGCACAACAATTTACAGATAATAATAAGGTTGCTCTTTTGAACACAATGAAACAAAGTTCCAGACTAATTTTTGTTCTTACAGTGCCGATTGTAGCATTGGTTTGTTTTTATTCTGAAGGTATTCTGCATTTTTTTGGCCCTAATTATATACAAGCCAAACAAGCGCTTTTAATATTAATGGCAGGTCAGTTAGTAGCTTCCCTATTTGGAATTACCACCATCTATTTGAACATGACAGGAAGACAGCGTATTTTTCAAATGGTATTAATTTTGGCGGTATTTCTTAATTTCATTCTTAATTTTATATTAATTCCAAAATATTCTCTTACCGGAGCAGCAATTGCTTTTGTGTCTAGCTTACTTTTTTGGAATATTATCACTGCATTTATTATTTATAAAAAAGACAAACTATTAATTATTATGCATTAAATGGAAAAGGTAAATGGAAACATTCTTTTTAGCGTAATTGTACCCGTTTACAATGTTGAAGAGTATTTGAATCAATGTATAGATAGTATTTTAGAACAATCATTTTCTAATTTTGAATTAATTTTGGTTAATGACGGTTCGACGGATAGCTCATTGTCAATTTGTTCAGAATATAAAAACAGGGACGAGAGAGTTGTATTAATAAATAAAAAGAATGAAGGATTATCAGCTTCTCGAAATCAAGGGCTGTTAGAAGCCAAGGGCGAATATATAATATTTGTTGATAGCGATGATTTTTGGGTTGGACAAAATGCATTACAGGAGATTACGGACTTAATATACAAAACAAATGTTGATATTATTATTCATGAAGAAAGCAGGTATTTTTCTTCAAATAGAATAGAATGCAAATACAATCAAAACAAATTAAAGTATTTTTCTGGAAAATTTGAGGAGGATGCTTTAGATTTGGTTTATCATCATTTATATGCCGCTAGTGCTTGGAATAAAATAATTAAAAAAGCAATTCTAATAGATTACGATTTGTTTTTCACTTTAGATAAAATTGGTGAAGATATGGAATGGTGTGCTAAATTAATGAATCATCTGCAGACCTACTGTATTTATCCTAAATCATTTTATATGTATAGGCAATTAAGGCCAGGTTCGATAGTATTTAATATTAACGAAAAGGTAGTTTTGGATATTTTTATGTCAGTAAAAAAAGGAGTAATTGAAATTGAAAATAACAAAGAGATACTACAATTGGCTATAAAAAACTATTGGTCTTTTTATTATGTTGTAGTATTAATGCATTTTGATAAACTTTCCCCAACCAATAAAAAAGTTCTGATTAAGGATCTTGCTGCATGGAAAAATTTGATTTCTTCAGGAAGAAACCTCACGGTAAATAAAGTAAATAGATTTTATAAAATTTTACCATTTTCAGTGTTACCACAATTTATGAGTATATATGCGAAGGTTAATTTATTATATAAAAAAACAAAATTGTGATTAAAATTGACGTATCATTTACATGAAAACAAAAATAAAAAGAAATAAAGCAGTATTTATAGGATTATTTTTTTGCAATTTAATCATAGCCTTTTTGACGCCTTATATTTTACCAGAACGATATTTTAATGATACGATAACCATAATATTTGACAAAGGTCATGAAATAGGTTGGTTTGGCAGTTATCCGTTTGCCATTATGTTTTATAAAATTACTGGTATGCGACATTTCTCCTTTTTTGTTATTACCCTAATTCAATTTCCTATAGTAACCTACATCTTATATAAAATTGGAGTGCCTTCAAACTTCCATAAGTTAAATGTAAAGAATGGTTTGGTGTATGTTGCTCTTCTTCTCACGGGTATATACATGTCTATGCCAACTAAGGAATTTATAACTTTTGTAATGTTTTGCACCATTCCTTTTATATTTAAGTCTAATAAAAAACCAAGATTCAAAATTATTTTTTCATTGATTTTAATCGCTTGTTTTTCGTTTTTCAGACCTTATTACTTATTGATTCCAATATTTGCAATTGGGATGTATGTAATATCGTTTGTCAAATTTGAGAATAAAACATTTTCTACTATTTTTTATGGATTACTGATTGCCATTTTTTTATCGCTGAGTCATGGAGTTGTAAGAGGAGAGTATATTTCTAAACTAACAAGGGAAAATTATGTCATGAATAAGATTAATAAAAACAATATAAATACGGCTATTGTTTCGCCAATATCTCAAGATACTTGGTATGGTGAAGCGTTTGGTATTGTTTATGGTTTTATGGCGGTAAATGTACCTATAGTCGAAGCTATTAAGCATGTTTTATCTCCTCAAGTTCTAGCCTTTGTTGTATGGCAATTATTGATTTTTTATATTTTATTTGTAAGGTTTTCACGATGTTTAAAAAATAGAAAACAATATCAACTGGAGTTGTGGATATTACTAATTTTGTTCGCTTATTTTATAGTTCAAGGTATATTTGAACCCGATTTAGGTACTTCCATTAGACATAAAATAGGCCTTTTTCCTTTAATATATTTTGCATTGTATTATGAAAATTTCAGAAAAGAGATTCAACCAAGTATTTAATTTATTATTATTTTTAATTGCGATTACATTAATTTTCAGAAAACTATGTACAGTTTTCTTGATAGTTTTTGTAGTTTTCAATTTATTGTTTGTAAAAAAATTAAAGATTTCAAAAAGCCAACTACCAATTATGATAGTAATAGCAACTCCGTTTTTGATGGAAATGTTGTTTTTTGGAAATAATGATTCTTATGCTCTTGGTTTAAAATCACTCGAAAAAAGTCTTTCATTACTTTTTTTCCCAATATTTATAATTGGAAATTATCAACGGATCCAATTTCTTAAAATATTGAAAGCCTATTGTATTGGTACAACACTTATCATGATATTCTTTTTTGTGCGTTTTATAATGTTGTATCCGGAGCATTTCTTTAAATATCTTAATGGGATTCATCTTTGGGAAATGGGTTATGTATTTTCGGATAGTATTGGGATTCATGCACCGGCTCTTAATATGCACCTGGCTTTTGTAGCTTTTTCTAATCTTTATTTTTTGCTAGAAACTTCAAAAACAAATTATAATAAATGGTATAAAATAGGAGATTTAGTGCTTTTTATAACCTCTTTCTTTTTTGTTTTATATGTGAATACCAGAATGGCATTATTAGGTACTTTGTTCGGTTTTATGGTGGTGGGCTATTTCCAAATTTCCAAAAGGTATAGTTCTAAAATCATATTCAAAAGAGCAATTGTTATGTTGCTTTTGATTGGCTCCGTTTTATTTTTATTCATACAAAAGAATCCTTTCATGAAAGAGAAGTATTCTACCCAAATTTTTTCGAATATGGATAAAGTAGGGAAATTAGATGCCATAGATCATCCCGAAATAGCGGTTTACAGTTCTTTTGTAACCCGATTATCCATCTGGAAATCAGCATGGGAATTGTCCCTTAAAAACCTTCCTTTTGGAGTAGGAGCATCGGATGGAAAGATAGAATTAGTAAAGTATTTTAAAGAAACGAATCAAATATTTCTGGCAAAATATGAGTTCCCAACACACAATCAATTTTTAGATTATTTATTGAAATTTGGCATATTGGGACCAATTGTAGCCTTATTTTATATTGGATTTATTGCTTATTTGGGAATTAAGACAAAAAATGCAGTTGTACTTTCTTTCTTTTTTTTGTTTTTCATTTCAAACCTTACCGATGATTTCCTCCTTCGTTTTGATGGAATTGTTTTTAGCGGATTATGGATTTCTATATTTGCCAGTTATTGGCTTCAACAAAAAAGCAAGCGGGTTGCAGATAATATTTTTTTATAATAACACAAAAAAAACCGCTTATTTAGCGGTCTTAATTACATCTTTTTTAAATTCCAGTTTTGGAAGAATTTCTCCAACCTCAGGAAACTGTTTCAGTGTTTCTATTGGCACATTCTCCACTACATAGTCAGGACCTGGAGGCAGTGTTTTAAGATAGTCATCAGTCGCAGGAATTGAATTTGTTCTCCAACGTGCACCTTCTTTTATTAAATACCATTGCCCTGTTGAGGCGTGAACTATTTTCCCTTCATAACGGTCAAAGTCAGTTAGTTCAACTTTCACTTCATTAGACGCTTTTGGCGCAACCTCTTGAATGGAATCTTGCTGTGTCGTTTCCTCTTTCTTGTTTCCACAAGACAATGAAAATAAAGCAACTAGAGTCGCAATCATAAACGTTTTTTTCATTTGAATTTATTTTAAATGATAGAAATCAAAATTTCCGTAAATATCGTTATTTTTTTTAATCAAAGAAATTTAATAGAAGTTATATATAGTAGGAATATTTTTTAAAATAGATGCTAATGAGATAATTTACATCAATACTTTATAATTATTAAATTTGTGATACATTTGATTTATATTATTAAATGAGCCAAGAATAGCGAATCATTATTATTCTTTTACATCAAAAAAATGGCTAAAAAAAAGATAGTTCATTTATTGCATTCTATAGGAGGAGTCGATGTGTATTTAAGACTTGTTTTAGAAAATATGAATACTGATTCGTTTGAAAACATTGTTATTCATGGAACAAAAGACACGAAAAAACCTTTTTTTGATAAAAACGGGAATACAATAAAAGAATATAAAGTTTCTATTTTTAGAGATATTTCAATATTCTATGATATTAAATCATTATTTCAAACGTATAAAATTCTAAAAAAAGAAAAGCCAAATCTGATACACGCACACAGCGCTAAAGGTGGAATTGTAGGCCGAATTACAGGAAGATTATTAGGAATAAAAGTGATTTATACGCCACACGCTTTCTCTTATTTAAGCACGCAAAACAGTCTGAAAAGAAGCCTTTTTTTGAATATTGAAAAGCTTCTTGCCAATGAAAATAGTCTAATTCTTGCCACATCAGCATCCGAGAAAAAGCGTGCCATAGAAGAAGTTGGTTATAAACCAGGAAATGTGATAGTTTTCAATAATTGCATTGAACCTATAACTAAAATACAATCCTTAACCATTTCTAAAACGTGGCCTGAAGATTACATTTGTACCGTTGGTCGTCCATCATATCAAAAAAATATTGAACAAATGATACGGGTGATGCATGAAGTTAATAAAGAAGCTAAAATTCATTTAATAGTAATGGGAGTTGGTCCAGTATCAGGTCAGTTAGAATCCGTTAAAAAGTTGATTCAGGAGTTAGATATGGCCAATGACGTAACACTTTTAAATTGGACTGAAAGAACAGATGTTTTTCATATTATTAATCATTCTAAGTTTTATATTTCAACGTCCAGATATGAAGGAATGCCATATTCTATTATTGAAAGTTTAGCATTATCTAAAGCTTGTGTAGTTACTAATTGTGATGGAAATAAAGATTTGATTGTAAATAATTATAATGGATTTGTTGTTGATAATGAAGATATAAAGGGTTTTAAAAGTAAAATTTTGAAGTTATTGAGTGATAAAGAATTATTAGATAAGTTGTCAAAAAATGCGTTTAATTCGTATTCCGAAAACTATAATATTAAAGAAAATATTTCTGAACTGGAATCTATCTATTTAGAATAATATTGAAAAAAAGTTAATGTATAAAGAGCTCATCAAACAAAAGATTAAGAAAGAAAAATTTCATCCAGGGATTATTGGGTTTTTCATTAATTATAATTTTCTGATTCGGAAATCAATTCGAAGCGCCATAAAAAATAATGCTGATAAACTTAATGGTTCTTTGTTAGATTTTGGTTGTGGAACGAAGCCTTATAAAAAATTGTTTGTAAACGTGAAGGAATATATTGGTGTAGATTATAAAATTGAAGGAAGGGAACAAAATTACAATGAAGTAGATGAGTTTTATGATGGAAAAGTAATTCCATTTGAAAATGAACGGTTCGATTCTCTTTTGTGCACCGAAGTTTTAGAGCATGTTTTTAATATCGACGAATTATTAAAGGAATTTAATAGAGTTTTAAAGAAAAACGGAAAGGCTTTAATAACGACTCCTTTTATGTGGGAGGAACATGAAATGCCTTATGATTTTGCGAGGTATACAACACCTGCTTTAAAACATTTGTATCAAAAAAATGGTTTCAAAGTGATTGAAAACTTTAAAACAGGAAATTATATTGAAGTTATTTTTCAGTTCAATTTAAATTACATAAAGAATATACTCCCTGAAAATAAGTACTTAAGACAGGTTTTTCTAACTCCTTTTATCATCTTTTTTAATTTTCTTGGAGTGCTTTTCAGTTTAATATTGCCAATTGATAAAACAGCTTATTTCAATAATGTATTTGTTTTAGAAAAAATTGAATAATTTAAATTGCTTCACCAATAATTGAACATAAACGGTTATGAAATAAAAGATTTTGCTCATATTCCTTTCACAATCCTAACGATAAGTTTATTTTTGACAGAATCCTCTCTGTGAGGTTAAAGAGAGTGGTATTATAGAAGTAATTATTTGCTTTTAATAAATTACTTCTATGATATCCAAACTATAAAATCAATATGAAAAGAATACTCATCACCGGAGCCGCTGGATTTTTAGGATCACATCTTTGTGACCGTTTTATTAAAGAAGGTTATTTTGTTATTGGAATGGATAATCTCATTACGGGAGATTTAAAAAACATAGAGCATTTGTTCAAACTGGAGAATTTTGAATTTTATCATCATGATATCACCAAATTTGTTCATGTTCTGGGTCAACTAGATTATATTTTGCATTTTGCTTCGCCTGCAAGCCCAATAGATTATTTGAAAATTCCGATACAAACCTTAAAAGTGGGTTCTCTTGGAACGCATAATCTTTTAGGATTGGCACGTGTTAAAAAGGCGAGAATCCTTATTGCATCTACTTCTGAAGTCTACGGAGATCCATTGGTTCATCCACAAACGGAAGAATATTATGGAAATGTAAATACGATTGGACCACGAGGCGTTTATGATGAAGCAAAGCGTTTTCAGGAATCGATAACCATGGCGTATCATACGTTTCATGGTGTAGAAACTCGAATCGTTAGAATTTTCAATACTTATGGTCCAAGAATGCGTCTTAATGATGGCCGCGTAATTCCCGCTTTTATAGGTCAGGCAATTCGTGGAGAAGACTTAACTATTTTTGGGGACGGAATGCAAACCCGTTCGTTTTGTTATGTAGATGATCAGGTAGAAGGTATTTTTAGATTATTGCATTCTGATTATGTGTATCCGGTCAACATTGGAAATCCAGATGAAATCACCATCAAGGATTTTGCCGAAGAAATTATAAAACTCACGGGAACCAATCAAAAAGTAGTATATCATCCTTTACCTGTAAATGATCCTTTACAACGTCAGCCTGATATCACAAAGGCAAAAGAACTGCTTGGGTGGGAAGCCAAAATAGGTCGTGCCGAGGGAATGAAAATCACTTACGACTATTTCAAATCGTTGTCCAAAGAAGAACTTTCTAAAGAAGAACATAAAGATTTTTCAGGTTACATTAAATAGCAAAAGAATAACATAATTTTATATTCGTTTTTAAATCATTGGTAACGAGAGGAGTAATGGAATTCATTCATCAAATATGACGGCATCTCAAACAGGAAGATATTCAAAATACATTAGACCCATTAGTATTTCAGTAGACCTAATTGTTATTTTGACTCTTGGTTTTTTCTTTTTCAAAGACCTTAATTTTAACATTGAGCGCTTTCTTGTTTATCAGTTATTTGGGTGGATTACAGTTGCTTTTTTTATAAGGTTCTACGAGATATATCGCTTTACAACTCCACTTGAAATAATCTCAAAAATAGTCAAACAAGGTGTCATATTCCTTTTAATAACCATTGCTTTTTTCCCGTTTTCAAAACAAGTTGTTTTTAGCGGATTAATGGTTGCGATGTTTATATTCTCCGTCATGCTACTGATTACTATTTCAAAATTTTTATTGTTTTATTATTTAAAAAAATATCGAATATTAACAGGAAGTAATTATAGAAACGCTGTCATAATTGGTTATACTCCGGAGGCGATAGCATTAAAAAATCTTTTTGAAACAAGAAGTGATTATGGCTATCGTTTTTTAGGCTATTTTTCAGATAAGAAATCAAATCAAAATATTACAGGGAAATTGATAGATTTGAAACCTTTTGTTATTGAAAATTCTGTCGATGAAATTTATTGCTCTTTGAATGAAATTTCAAATGAAGATTTGAAAGATTTAATTGATTTTGCTGATGAAAATTATAAAAAGATAAAATTTATACCAGATACAAAAGAGATTTTTTCTAAAAATTTAAAAATTGACTATTACGAATTTTTCCCGGTACTATCGCTGAAAAAAACTATGCTCCATGAGCCTGCTACAATGATATTCAAAAGGGTTTTTGACATTATTTTTTCAATTACAATTATTATTGGTCTCTTGTCTTGGCTAATTCCTTTATTAGCGATTTTAATAAAATTAGAATCTAGAGGTCCGGTTTTTTTTAAACAAGGAAGACCAGGAATTGATGAAAATGAATTTTTATGTTATAAATTTCGTTCCATGAAAATCAATAAAACAACTGAAAAAGAAGCCTCTAAAAATGATCCTCGCGTTACTAAAATAGGAAGGTTTATGAGAAAAACAAGCTTAGATGAAATGCCTCAATTTCTAAATGTTTTATTGGGTGACATGTCAGTAGTAGGTCCAAGACCGCATCTTTGGGCTCAAAATAAAGTTTATGGAAATAAAGTTAAAAAATATATGGTGAGGCATTGTGTTAAACCAGGAATTACTGGATTAGCTCAGGTTAATGGTTTCCGTGGTGAAATTCAAACGGAAGACGATATGATTAATAGAATAAAATTCGATGTTTTCTATATTGAAAATTGGTCTTTAATTTTAGATTTAAAAATAATTTTCCAAACGGTTATCAATATTTTTAAAGGAGAAGAAAAAGCCTATTAGAAAATATTTTGTCGAATTAAATCTTCTATTTGTATATCAAGATTAAACGAAGTTTGAACATTATTAAAAATCTGTTTTTTCATTAAATCCAATTCTGGTTTTTGAATATTTGAAATGGTTTGCAGTTTCTCGTTCAAATCATCATAGTTTCCTACTTTGGCTACCCAGCCTAAATTATGCTTTTCAGTTATGGTTTCACCTTCACCACCACCAAAGTATAAAACTGGAAATCCCAATGCGCCATACTCAAAAATTTTTGAAGGAACAGAACCATAAATTCTGGTCTTCAAAGGAACTATTGTGACATCAAAAGATTTTAATTTTTCGTGTAAAGCTTTACGTTCTAACATTCCATAAAAGAAAATTTTATTATCTGCTCTGGACTGAATCAGCGCTTCTATTTGTTTTTTTTCAGCACCATCACCAAATAGGTGTAACTCGATATTTAAGTCTTCTAAATTGATTTTTTGACACATTTCTAAGACTCCCTGCGCCACACCAAAAAGACCGGCATAGAATATTTTAATAGGTTCGTTTTCTCGGGTTTCCAAATCCATTTCAACCGTTTTATGGTCTGGAAAATTGCGATATAAAAAACATTTTTTTTCAGGGGAAATGGATTGGATATGAATAATAATTTCGTTGGATTGGCCTAAAATTAAACTTGCTTTTTTGTAGATAAAACGTTCTAAAAATAAAGATACACGATGCGAAAATGAATTGGCTTTTAAAGCATTTAATTCAACGGCAGCCAATGGCCATAAATCAGAAACATTCAGGATAATTTTTTTTCGCTTCAGCGAAAGAACAAAAACTGAAATAAAAGAAAGCAATAACGGCGGTGATTGAACCACTACTTTTTGCGGTGTTTTTTGAAACAATAAGTAAAAAAATAAACCCAAAGAAAAGGATAAAACAGATAGTAGTCTTTTGATTATATTTTTGCTGTTGCTTGGATAAATCCAAAGACGTTTTACAATAATATTTTGTAGATTTTCAGTAACAAAAAATTTGCCTTTGTATTCCGGAAATAGTTCGCCTTTGGGATAATTACCCAAAGGACAAATTACAGAAACGGTATAATTATTTTGATGTAATTTTAAAGCCAGCTGCTCAATTCGATTCGCTGCCGCACCTTTCTCTGGTGGATAATAATTCGATATGATGAGGATTTGTTCCATTATTTTTTTGAAAGTAAAATATCAATTATTCGTTCAGAAGCGTTACCATCCCAAAGTTCAGGAATTCCTGTTTTTCGAGGACCATTTTTAAGAAATTCTCCAAACATTTTATTTAGATTCTCAATCGATGTGCCAACTAAAATATTCGTGCCTATGGTTTCTGTTTCAGGTCTTTCGGTATTGTTTCGCATGGTGAAACAAGGAATTCCTAAAACCGTTGTTTCTTCTGAAATTCCGCCAGAATCTGTAATGACAGCAAAACTGTTTTTAATTAAAAACATAAAATTCAAATAGCCTTGTGGTTCAACAAATACTATGTTTTTTAAGTTTAAATTAGTTTCACCTAAAATCGCTTTTGTTCTCGGATGGATAGGGAAAATTACTTTTTTATCACCAACCATTTTATCAATTCCTTGCAAAAGTTGAATCAATGATTGCTCTTCATCTACATTCGAAGGACGGTGTAAAGTCAAAATGATGTAATTCTTGGTTTCTAAATTGAATTCATTCCAAAAAATTGGAGCCGAAATTCGAGCTAGGTTTTGATATAAAGTGTCTATCATTACATTCCCAACAAAATGAATATTAGAAGAATCTGCCCCATATTTCAACAAATTTTCCCTTGCCCAAATTGAGGTTGTAAAAAAATAATCAGTTATACTATCCGTAACAATTCGATTGATTTCCTCCGGCATTGTCATATCACCTGAACGTATACCCGCCTCTACATGGGTTACTTTGATATTTAATTTTTTTGCAACAATCGCACAGGCCATAGTCGAGTTGACATCGCCAACCACCAAAACTAAATCACATGGATTTTGCAGTAATTCTTGTTCAAAAGCAACCATTATTGCGGCAGTTTGTACTGATTGTGAGCCACTTTTCACCTCTAAATTTACATTCGGCTCAGGAATATTTAATTCTTGAAAAAATGTATCGCTGAGGTTTTTATCATAATGTTGTCCAGTATGCACCAATCGATAGGAGATTTTCGCACCTTCGGCTTGTTTTTTCTCTATCGCTTTAATAATGGGGGCGATTTTTATAAAATTGGGTCTTGCACCTGCAACTATTGTGATTTTCATAATGTTATTTTACAAATGAAACAAATTGTTTTAATTTTCCGCTTTTGTTTCGTTCTAATTTTTCTTTTTTATTGAAGATGAACACCAAATCATTTTCTAAATAAAGTGCTATCGCTTTTTCAATTTTTTCAATTTGTGCCAAATTTAATTCGGTTTCGCTCACATATTCAATTTCAAATGTATCTATTTTGGTTTGTCTAATCACAAATTCTTTCACGTTTCCGTCATCTTCAATGATGCTTTTTGTCACATAATAAAAGGTAAGTCCAGGTGATTTTTTACCGCTGGGTAAAATGGCAACATCATTGGTTCGGCCTATTAATTTTTTGAGAATCGGTTTTTGTAAAGTGCTTTGTTCATCCAGAATTCCAATATCACCAATGTCATATCGTATGAACGGATGTGCTTTATTGAACAAAGAAGTTATGACGATACGACCAGAAGTACCATTAGGAACCGCTTTATTATTTTCGTCCAAAATTTCCACGAACAACGTTTCCGAATTGACTTGCCATTCGTCTTGAGGATTTTCAAAAGCAATCAAATCCAGTTCCGAAGCGCCGTATTCATTGACAATAGGAATACCAAATTGTTTTTCTAAAAGGATTTTGTCTTCTTCAAAAAGCATTTCAGAAGTTACCATACATACTTTCAAAGTGGGACAAATTGCGGTTAATACGATGTTTCTCTTTTGTAAAAATTTAGCAAATAAAACTATCGAACTCGTATATCCATTGATGTAATTGAATTTTTTAGTTCGAAAATGATTCAAAAATCCTTCTAAAACTTCATCCGATAAATCAAAAATGGAGAACCGAAACCGATGGCCCAAAAAATCCTTAAAGCGTTCTTTTTTGTTTCCAATAAAATCCATTAGAATACCATAAAAACGCGCTTGGTAGGAAGTATTAAAATCGATCCCATACCAACCAAAACGGTACATGTTTGAAGCCCAAGTCAACGCATGACAGTATTTATCTTTGGCAAAAATAAAGGGAGTTCCGCTGGAACCGGATGTTTTATTTATGTAACTGTTTTTTGTTGAATACTCTTTCGAGAGCCTATCCAATAATGGTTTTTGTAAGTTTTTCTTATTCAAAACGGGTAAATCTTCCCAGCTTGTAAAAGTTGTAGTACCGACTAAATCTTTGTAAAAAACATTGTTTTGCAAATGATAATCGACAATTTCCAATTTTTTATTTGCAACGAAAACTTCATGTTCTTTTTCAGAAAAGGCTACAATTTTCCGTAATTCGGCTTTAGCTTCCATCATTGGGAAGCCATTTATTTGTAGCGATAAGTCGAATAGTCGAAACATGTTAGAGGTATATTCCACCAAAAATAATATTTACCAACAACTAATAATGGAGAACCAACAACTTTTTGAGAATTAATTATTTTTTAAGTTCAAAAGCAATTATTTTTGCACGACAACTAAACACAACTACACATGACAATTTTACTACTGGGTTCGGGCGGAAGAGAGCATGCTTTTGCATGGAAAATGATTCAAAGTCCGCTTTGTGACACTCTTTTTGTAGCTCCGGGAAATGCGGGAACGGCTTCTATAGCTACTAATGTTGCCATCAGTCCAACTGATTTTGAAGCTATAAAAAAGTTTGTTATTCAGGAAAAAGTAGCAATGGTTGTGGTAGGACCAGAAGATCCTTTAGTAAAAGGGATTTATGATTTCTTTCTAAACGATGCTGCATTAACTCATATTCCGGTTATTGGTCCGTCAAAAATGGGTGCGCAACTGGAAGGAAGTAAAGAATTTGCCAAAGAATTTCTAATCAAACATAACATTCCAACTGCTGCTTACGATAGTTTTACTGCAGAAACAGTAGAAAAAGGATGTGAATTCTTGGAAACACTGCAACCGCCTTATGTTTTGAAAGCAGATGGTTTAGCTGCAGGAAAAGGAGTTTTGATTATTCAGGATTTGGCAGAAGCCAAAGAAGAATTAAGAAACATGTTGGTGCATCAAAAATTTGGTGACGCCAGTTCTAAAGTGGTTATCGAAGAATTCCTGGACGGAATAGAATTAAGCTGCTTCGTTCTTACCGATGGAAAAAATTACAAAATATTGCCAACAGCCAAAGATTACAAACGCATTGGCGAAGGCGATACAGGTTTAAATACAGGCGGAATGGGAGCGGTTTCTCCAGTTCCTTATGTTGATGCTGTTTTGATGGAAAAAATAGAAACACGCATTGTAAAACCTACGATTGACGGTTTCCAGAAAGATGGAATTCCGTACAAAGGATTTGTTTTCATTGGGTTAATCAATGTCAATAACGAACCAATCGTAATTGAATATAATGTGCGAATGGGTGATCCAGAAACCGAAGTGGTTATTCCAAGATTAAAAACGGATTTAGTAGAATTATTTTTGGCTGTTGCCAATGAAAAACTAGACGAAATTAATCTGGAAATTGATGAAAGAAGCGCCACTACAATTATGGTTGTTTCTGGAGGATATCCAGAGGAATTCGAAAAAGGAAAAGTAATTTCTGGAATAGATAACATTCAAGATTCCATTGTTTTTCACGCAGGAACAAAACTGGATAATGGAAACACAGTATCAAACGGAGGAAGAGTTTTAACCGTAACTTCTTATGGAAATAATTTTGAAGAGGCCATAAAAAAATCTTACCAAAACATAGATAAACTACATTTTGATAAGATGTATTTTAGAAAAGATATTGGAAACGACTTGAAATAGTTTCCAATTATTGTTCACTTTTTTTCAAATATTATTTTAAGAAAGAGTGAGCGGTAGTATCTTGCTTCTCAGTTCCGGCGTCTTCAAAAATTTTCAATTGTTTAATCCAGTATACCATTGCCAAAGCGCAAATAATCATGAAAATCCAATTGATTGTATTTGCCGCAAACCAAGATGACAGCTCTAATGAACGTAAAAAGTCTAGAGGAGCAAATAAAATATTTACAAATAAGTATTGTATTCCTTCGAAAAATGCTTTCATAATGTATAAAATTAATTTATTAATTGTCTTAAGGAACTTGGTATCTTAAAAAAGAGAATCTTTTTTGAACTTGGAGAGTTTCCTTTTTAAACAAGTACTATATTTACAACCACAAAAGTATAAAATATCCTTATGATAACAAGTGTTTTTAAAAAATCTACACCATTAAATTTTGCATTGGTCGTTATTTTAATGCTAGTTTTCTTTTTAATGTATCAAATTCAAGATTTATCTTGGGTAAGTTCTGGTTTTTTAATTTTTAAAAAAGCAACAACATTTATTATTTTGTTGGCATCAGTTTTCTTAATTGACTTTATTGCCCGCAGAAATGCACTTAGTAAAGACAGTAGTTATACGATTTTTTTCTACTTTTTATTTTTACTTTTTTTTCCTTCGGTACTGGATAATACAAATTTAATTATTTCTAATTTTTTTATTTTATTAGCGCTTCGCAGATTAATTTCGTTACAATCACTAAAAGAATCCAAAGAAAAAATATTTGATGCTTCCTTGTGGATTTTTATAGCCTCCATATTTCATTTTTGGAGTATTATCTTTATAGTGTTGGTTTTTATTTCTATAATTTTTCATGTTTCCAGAGATTATAGAAACTGGATATTGCCTTTTATTGCCTTTTTTACGGTTGGAATTTTCTATATGTTCGTAATCACGCTTTTTGATATAAACGGCTTTGAACAAATGTACTCCAACATTAAAATAAGTTTTGAACTCAACTATTTTACTAATAATTATCAAAATGGGGCCTTATCAATTTACTTGACTGTGGCTTTGTTTTTTATTATCGCAATGTTTATGTCTTTGTCTAATAGACCATTATTGTTGCATAGTTCATATAAAAAAATAATTGTATCATTTTTCATTGGCCTTTTAATTTTCATAATTTCTTCCAATAAAAGTAATGATTTACTGTTATTTACTTTTGCTCCATTAGCAGTTATGGCTACGGGTCACATTGAAATTCCTCAAGAAAAACTAAATCAGGAATTAGTTCTGTTTGTGTTAATCGCCTGCAGTTTATTTGCTTTTTTCAGCCAATTATAATTTTTCACCGTAGGCTAAATCACCCGCATCACCCAGTCCCGGAACAATATAACTGTGCTCGTTCAGCTTTTCATCTAAAGAAGCAACCCAAAGATGACAGTTTTCAGGCAAGTGTTCTTCTAAATGCGCAATGCCTTCCGGGGCAGCAATCACAACGGCAATATGTATTTCTTTTGGAGTTCCTCTTTCCATTAATTTATTGAATACGGCAACAATGGATTGACCAGTGGCAAGCATCGGATCAACTATGATTAGATTTTTCCCATTTATGTCAGCAATGGCTTGGTATTGCACTAAAATATCAAAGTAATCATCATTATTGGGATGGTGACGGTAAGCAGATACGAAACCATTTTCGGCGCTGTCAAAATAATTTAGAAAACCCAAATGCAATGGCAATCCGGCTCTCAGAATAGAACATAAAACCAATTGATCTTTGATTTCAGTCGTATTTTTAATGCCTAGCGGCGTTTGTATTTCAATGGGTGCGTAATGCAGTTCTTTACTTAGTTCATACGCCATTATTTCACCAATACGTTCAATATTTCTTCGGAAACGCATGCTGTCATTGTGAACATTCACATTCCGTATTTGTCCCAAAAAGTGATTTAGGACACTGTTCCCTTCCGATAAATAATGAATTTGCATGGTTGTATTTTTGTAATTAAACTTCTAGTTATTTTTTTATGGTATAAAAGTATAAAAAGTATCTTTGTCTTTTAATATATAAAGATATGTTTTCAAAACTAGCGTACTCCGTATTCGAACAAAGTATCAAAGATTATCATCAATTTGATAATGTTGATCAGCCTATAAACAATCCTTTTCCGAAGGATAAATTTGAACATTTGTTGTATCACAAAAACTGGATTGACACTGTTCAATGGCATTTTGAGGATATTATTCGTGATCCAAATATTAATCCAGTTGCTGCTTTGACTTTGAAAAGAAGAATTGATGCTTCTAATCAAGAACGTACCGATATGGTTGAATATATTGACAGTTATTTTCTTCAGAAATACAGTCATGTTGTGGTAAAAGACCACGCAAAAATCAATTCAGAAAGTCCTGCTTGGGCTTTTGACCGATTGTCAATTCTTGCTTTGAAAATTTATCACATGCAAGAAGAAGCTACTCGTGCTGAGGCTTCACAAGAGCATAGAGATAAATGTCAGGCGAAATTGAATATTTTGTTGGAACAAAGAACGGATTTGTCAACTGCTATTGATGATTTGTTGACCGATATTGCAAACGGAGATAAATTCATGAAAGTGTACAAACAAATGAAAATGTACAACGATGATGATTTGAATCCTGTTTTGTATCAAGCCAAAAAATAAGATGTTTAAAAAAACTTTTTTTGGATCAGAACCTTTGTTTTTTCAGCTGATATATAGCATAACTTTTTTAGGGTTTTTATATGTAATGTACGAAGTTATTTTTCTGGATTACATAGATCAAACGAAACACTTGAAAGGAGTAATTCTTATTCTCTTCGGAATTTTCTACTTTAGAATGTCTCGCAATCAAATAAAGAAGTAATAGGAAATAAAAATTATTCTGGTTAAAAAATGTCAAATACTATCAAGCATATAGCCGTCATGAGACTTTCCGCAATGGGAGATGTCGCCATGACGGTTCCTGTTTTACGGGCTTTTGTAAACCAGCATCCACAAGTTAAAATCACGGCAATTTCCAGACCGTTTTTCAAACCTTTTTTTGAAGAAATTCCTAATATTACTTTTTTTGCTTTCGATGAAAAAGAACGGCACAGAGGATTTCTGGGGTTGTTGCGTTTGTTCCAAGATTTAAAAGGTTTACAAATTGATGCTTTTGCCGACTTACACAACGTTCTTCGTTCTAAAATCATCCGAAATCTTTTTGCTGCAAGCGGAAAAAAAATAGCTTCGGTAGATAAGGGAAGAGCAGAGAAAAAAGCATTAATCCAACCCGAAAATAAAGTGTTCAAGCAACTCCCTACGATGTTTGAAAGACATGTCAAAGTATTTGAACAAATCGGTTTTAAGGTTGATTTATCCTCCCGAAGTGTCGGGACTTTATTTCCTAAAAAAGCAGTTTTGAGTCCGGAAATTTTAACGTTAATTGGAACAAATCATCAAAAACTAATTGGAATCGCTCCTTTTGCTCAATACGATTCTAAAGTGTATCCCTTCGATTTAATGCAACAAGTTATTGATCAATTGGCTTTGGACAAAACAAATACCATTTTACTTTTTGGCGGTGGAAAAAAGGAAATTGAAATCGTGGATTCGTTTTCTGCTAATAAAGAAAACGTCATCAATATGGCGGGCAAAATTAAATTCCAACAGGAATTGCAACTCATCGGTAATCTAGATGTTATGCTTTCGATGGATTCAGGGAATGCTCATATTGCGGCTATGTTGGGCGTTAAAGTCATTTCTCTTTGGGGTGCGACGCATCCGTATGCTGGATTTTCACCATTTAATCAACCAATGGAAAATGCATTAGTTTCTGATAGAAACCTATTTCCTAAACTACCAACTTCGGTGTATGGGAACAAAAAAGTCGCAGGTTATGAACATGCTATGCGAACGATTACCGTTGATGCAATTGTTAAGGCACTTTAACGGTAGATTATGCATTTAGAACTTATTATACATTTTTTATTTCTGATGTAATTTTCATATAATGAGAATTTTAACACATTTATAACATAAACCCATAATTGTGTAGTGAGAAAAATACTATTTTTGATTTTGATATGTTCAGCTTAAACCGTAAAGTAAAGACTAAATAAAAATGTTTATTTGTTGGTTCGACTTTTTGGAAATACGTTGAAATGTTCCACTAAAAAAAATATGAAACTACTTATGTCAAAAATTACGGTAACAATTGCAATTTTGTTGATTTTCTCCTTTTCTGCGTTTTCTCAAAAAAATAAACTTTCAGGTGTTTTGACCGCTGGAAGTGAAAAAACCCCCATTCACAATTCAGTTGTTGCTTTATTAACTCCGGTAGACTCCGTTTTATATCAATTTACGCGATCAGACAAAGCGGGTAAATTTATCCTTAATAATGTAAAACCCGGGAATTACATCGTAATGACATCTCACAGTCAATATGCCGATTATTTAGATGAAATAACCGTGAGTACAACTGATAAAGATTTAGGAGCCATTGCTTTGATGAGTAAAATGGAACTGTTGCGAGAGGTAGTGATAAAAACGGGATCAATCAAAATTAAAGGCGATACAACAAGTTATAGGGCCAGTGATTTTAAAGTTGATGCCAATGCCAATGTTGAAGAATTACTAAAAAAATTGCCGGGAATGCAAGTAGATAAAAATGGAACCATCAAAGCAATGGGAGAAACAGTAGAAAGGGTACTGGTTGATGGTGAAGAATTTTTTGGTGATGATCCTGGTATGGCTGTAAAAAACTTACGTGCCGATGCTATAAAGGAAGTACAGGTTTTTGATAAGAAAAGTGATCAAGCTGAGTTTACAGGAATAGATGATGGTGAAAGTAAAAAAACAATAAATCTGAGATTAAAGGAGGATAAAAAGAAAGGCTATTTTGGTAAAATTGATGGAGCAAACCAACCCGCTACCGACGCCGATTCCAGATACAATAGCAATATCATGGTGAGTAGTTTCAAAGGGAAAAGAAAGGTTTCGGCATTTTTATTAAATGGAAACACGGGTCAGGATGGATTAAGTTGGCAGGACAGTGACAAATTTGGAGGAGGAGACGGGAATGTGAGTATGAGCATGGATGATGATGGAAATGTAAATTACGAATGGACCGGCGGTAATAATGATGAAGAACCTTATGTTGATACTCAAAACGGTTTTATAAAAAACACCAATGCAGGATTGCAATACAGTAATAAATGGAACGACAAACATTCCTTAAATTTATCACCCAAATACAACAAACAAAGCTACCAAAACAATAGCAGCAGAAATACCCAAACGCAGGTAGGCGATACACAATTGAATGAAAATAGAGCAACTGCTAGTCATGTAAATAGAGATAATTTTAAGCTTAATGCGGTTTATGATGTAAAAATAGATTCAGTAAACACCCTTAAACTTACCGCTAAAACAAATTTTTACAATACTGAAAGTGATGAGTTTACGACCGGAAATACCACTGGAAGTGATGGATTATTAAGGAACAAACAGGAACGATTATTTACCACAAAATCAGATAAGCAATCCCTGTCAGCAAGTGCTTTGTTTAAACATAAATTTGTAAAGCCACGTAGAACCCTTTCTATCAACAGCAGTTGGAGTACATTGAATACGAATGCTAACAATTTTTTAAAATCGGCTAATGAGAGTTATGAAGGAGGCGATTTTGCTTTTAGTAATGAGGTAGATCAAAATAAAATTGGAGATAAAACCAATCAAAATCTTACTTTAAATGTGACCTATACAGAACCTATAGGAAAGAAATTTGCGGTGCAATTATCCCATCAAATTACGCATAATACGGGCAACAGTAACTTTGTGACTTATGATTTTTCAGATCTGACAGGAAAGTATGATGTTGTGGTCGATTCCCTTTCAAACCAATTCAAGCAAAACATAACAACAAATAAACCAGTTATTAAATTAAGTTATAATGCTAAAAAGATAAATTATAGTTTTGGTAGTGGTTTTGGTTTCACATCATTTAATTTACAAGATCAAACTTTAAATAAGGAATACAATCGCAGTTTTACAAATTTTTTTCCAACTGCAAATTTTTCTTACAAGTACAAAAGCAACAGCAATTTGCGAGTGAATTATCAAGGTGCTACAAAACAGCCTACTATTGACCAATTACAACCGCTACGAAACAATCAAGATTTTTTTAACCAAGTAGTAGGAAATCCAGATTTAAAGCAATCTTTTACAAACAGTATCAATGTTTCTAATAATAGTTACAGCATTTTGACCGAGACGAATTTTTATCAAAGCATTTCTTTTAGAACAACATCAAATTTGATTTCTTTCAATAGAGATATTGACCTAGAAAGCGCAAAAACAATTACAACACCTATAAATACTAATGGTAACTTTTCTGCCAATTTGTATATGGGTTACGGGTTTAAAGTCAAAAAAATAAACATGTACGTTAATCTTAGTCCTTCAATAAATTACAACAAATCGGTCAATAGCATCAATAAGCAAATCAATAATTCGAATATTTTAAGTTCTAATTTTTCTGTTTATTTGAATAAATCCAAAGAAAAGAAATACGATATCAATCTAAGTAATACTTTCTCAAACAGCCGTAACAGTACTTCTCAAAACAATGAAGTAAAATCATTTAACACCAATAACCTTGGTTTAGATCTTGCCGTTTATTTTAGAGAAAAATGGAAATTATCAACGGATTATAATTTATATTCTCGTCAAAAAACGGTTGATTTTCAAACCAATCTTACCAATCAATTATGGAATGCCAGGTTCCAACGGACCTTTAAGAACGATGAGTTTACGGCTTATGTAATGGTGCGCGACATTTTAAATCAAAACATAGGTATTAGCAGATTTGTTTATGAAAATACAATCGGGGAAGAGCGAAATGACAGACTCCGACGCTATGCTATGATAGGTTTTACATGGAATTTTAAAAATAAAAACGGCATTGAAAAAAATAAATAAGCCAGCAACCAATTATAATTTAACATCGAAAAATGTCAATATTTTTAAAATAAATAATCTCAATACTTTAAATACAAGCTCATGAAATCAATATATTTTTACCTCGCCATTTTATTATGTACGTCCAGCACTTTTGCCCAGCAATTTCTTGATAAGGCTGTAATTGAGTATGAAGTCAATACCAATCTCAAAAAAACAATGAGTAATGACAGTTGGGATGAAATGATGAAAGAGAACTTATCCGACTTAAAAATATCGTATTACACGTATACTTTTGAAGACAATAAAAGTGTGTATAAGTTCGATAGATGGAGTCCAAAAACTAGAATACCAAAACATGAGAAAGAAGCTGACGAAGAAAACACTTGGTTCTTTGATTTTACAGCGCAAAAAATGAACCTACAAAAACAAATTGTGGGTACTAATTTTGTTATTACAGATAGTATTCCCAACATTGAATGGAAAATCACAAACGAGCGCAGAGAAATAGCGGGCTACAATTGCCGAAAAGCGGTTGGAAAAATATTTGATGATGTTTATGTGTTTGCTTTTTATACAGACGACATAACCATTACTGGCGGTCCATGTAGTATAAATGGTTTACCAGGTATGATTTTAGGACTTTCAATACCTAGATTGTATACGTCATATATAGCAACTAAAATAGATTTAAAAATCAAAGATAGCACTGTAATTAAGCCTATTACAGCTAAAAAAACTTATGATTTTAAAGAACTAAAAACATTAATAGAAGAAAAAACAAAGGACTGGTATACGTACGGAGAGGACAAGGAAGAGAATAAAAGACAAAAAAATATGTTCTTGTGGAATGCTTTTTTGTAAATGAAATGACCGGATTTTAGAAATATTAAAAATCCCAAATTCCGACATTTAAGGCTGGGATTTGGAATTTTTAATATTGGATATTTATCTTTTAAACATCATCATAATCTACATAGATAGTTTCAGAGGTTGGATGTGCTTGACAGGTAAGAATAAGTCCATCGGCGATTTCTTTATCGGTAAGGATGGAGTTTTTAGTCATTTCGGCAGTTCCAGAGGTAACGCGAGCCAGACAGCTGCTGCAGATTCCACCTTGGCACGAATATGGAGCATCAATGCCTTGCTTTAAAGCGGCATCAAGAACGGTTTGTTTTTGTGACATTTCGAAAGTTGTTTCCTCGTCATCCACCATGATGGTAATTTTTGAATGGCCGCCTAACGATTTTTCTATTTTATTTTCTTTGGTTGAAGAAGCAAATAATTCGAATTTAATATTAGATTCTTTTACATTATGTTCTTTCAAAACTCCGGAGACGATATTGATCATTTCTTCTGGTCCACACAAATAGAACTTATCAAATTCCAATTCCTTGTGTTTGTTATTCAGAACAAAATTCACTGTCGATTTCTCAATTCGCCCAAACAAAGCAGGTTCCACTTTGGCTTGACTATAAACATAATGTACAAAAAGGCGTCCTACATATTGCAATTGCAAATCGTGCAATTCTTGGTGAAAAATGGTTTCTTCTGGCGTTTTGTTCCCGTAAACCAATACAAAAGAACTCTTCGGTTCGTTTTTCAATACTGATTTTAGGATAGACATCACAGGTGTGATTCCGCTTCCGGCAGCAAAAGCCGCGTAGTTTTTTTGTCGTTCCGTTTGTGGTTCAAAAGTGAATTTTCCTTCCGGTTTTCCCACTTCAAGAACATCGCCAGCTTTGAGTTTTGTATTAGCAAATTGAGAGAAAGCACCGTTTGCGACCGCTTTCACAGCAATGCGTAATTCCCCGCTGTCAGGAGCTGAGCATATAGAATACGCACGACGAATTTCTTCACCGTCCAAGGTTAATTTTAGATTGATATATTGACCGGCAATAAAAGTATAATTCGCTTTTAATTCCTCAGGTACGTTAAAAAGTATGGAAACAGCGTCTTTGGTTTCGCGTTTTACTTCTTTTATGATTAATTTCAAAAAGGATGACATGATATTTTTTTTGCAAATATAGTAAACAGAATAGGTTTTTTGAATTCAAAATATTTGAAAATTTTAATACCTAAAACTATTATGTATAAGAATCTTATGTATATTTGTTTTTCAAAATGAGACCGCTTCGTGTCTCGCAAGTACAAAAAAATGAAAAATTCACAATTATACAAAGGAAGTCTGAATACGATAATCATGAAATTGCTGGAGGAAAACGGCAAGATGTACGGCTATGAAATTACCCAAAAAGTAAAAGCGATTACCCAAGGTGAACTCAATATTACCGAAGGTGCTTTGTATCCGGCTTTGCACAAGCTTGAAGCCGAAGGATTACTGGATGTGGAAATTGAAAAAGTGGATAACCGCATGCGAAAATATTACAAGCTTACGGAAACCGGTCAGAAAGAAAACGTAAACCGACTCTCAGAACTCGAAGATTTCATTCGAAACATGCAGAGTTTAGTGAACCCAAGTCCAAAATTAGAATTTTAATTTTTTGAAGATGAAATTAACTAACCAACAAATAGCTCAAATAGAAGAAACCTTAGTTTTAAACGGTATAGTATACGATGACATTAAGCTGGAGGTTTTAGATCATATTGCCACGGAAGTACAAGTGTTGATGGATGAAAATACACTCTCTTTTAATGACAATTTTAAAATAGCAATAGATAAATGGTCACAAGAATTAAAACCTTCATATTCAATCTACACAGGACTAAACGTTAAATATCCCAAAATAGTTTTAGATAAGAAGGTAAGTGCAATAAAAAAACAATTGTTTATTAACTTTTCGATAAGTCTAATTTTTCTATCTACTTTTTTAGTTCTTTCAACATTTTATAATGCAAAGTTACTTACTTATTATTTTCAAGTTGGGGCTCGATTTGTATTCATTACAGGATATTTATTATTGATTATTAATACAATTAGAATTCGGAATTCAAAAATAAACACGTCTTTTTATTCTCAACATAAAAATAGAGTTGCTATATACATTTCTTGGATTTATCCCTTTTGTTTTATTAACACTCCAGCTGATTCAACAAACCAAATTATGTTAGTTTTTACGTGTTCTATAATGTTACTCCATCTTTTATTTAGCTCACGATTAGCGATGAAGCATTTTGAATTTGAAAAAAAATTATCATTTACCAAACCATGAAACTAACCACCGAACAAATAGAATATGTATCTAATTATGTCAAATCTTTTGATATCAAATGGTATGAATTACAAGTAGAATTGACGGATCACATGGTAAATAGTATGGAGGAAATTTGGGAGAAAGATCCGAAACTTACCTTTCATCAAGTGAAACAGTATGCTGAAAATCATTTTGGGCGGAATGGTTTTAAAGCTATTGAAAAAGAAAGAATGGCGATTCTTCGAAAAGAATACAATCGAAGTCAACGAAAAATGATAGCTGAGTATTTGAAGTTCCCTAAAATTTTTGGAAGCATTCTGTTGGGATTTCTAGCTTATCAAGTATCTTTTTACTTCGATAAGCCGCATGAATTTATTGTTCGGTTGAATATGTTACTTATGGCGTTATCTATTCCATTTATTTACAGTTGGATTAAAAATCAAAAAATAAATGGGAAACGTTTTTTAGCAATTAATGGTCAGAATTTTTATATCAGTGTGATAGTGTTTCCTCAATTTGGAACAAACTTGTCTGAAATATTTAAGGAGGAAATCCAACGGAATCACCTATTAGTGATACCATTTATTTGTTTTTGGGTTTTAGGCGTTTTATTCAGTATCACAGGTTTATATATTAACACTAAAATTGTAGCGAAGATCAAAAAACAATACCAATTGAATTAATTCTATGAAGATGAAACTAACCACCCGACAAATAGACCAACTCTACCTTTTTACCCGCCAGCATTATGTGGAATATTATGATTTGCAAACGGAACTAGTCGATCATTTGGCAAACGCCATTGAAACTGAATGGCAACAAAATCCTAAACTAACTTTTGACGAAGTTTTAAACAAAGAATTCAATAAATTTGGGGTTTTTGGTTTTATGGATGTGGTCGAAAGTCGTCAAGCTGCTTTAGGAAAAAAATACAATCGTATTGTATGGGAACATTTTAAAGATTTTTTTGGTATTCCTAAAATTGTCTTAACTCTAGCAGCCGCCCTTTTATTATTTATTATTTTAAAAGCAAGTACCTATCAAGAGTGGACTATAATTGGTTTATATCTTGCATTGTTTGGTTTTACGATTTATGAAATGATTAAATCTCAGAGGCAAAGAATTAATAAAAAGAAATTACAACAAAAAAGATGGTTGTTTGAAGACATCATCAATCAATATGGAGCTTTTTCTGGTGCTATACTTTTACCCTTTAATGTACTGTTACAAATATACAATCGTATTGATAGCTATGTAACTAATGATTATTTTTTACTAGCAATAAGTCTTGTTTTAGTATTATTATCTGTTATTCTTTTCATCATTTTTAAATTAATCCCATCTAAAACGCAAACCTATCTAAAACAAACCTACCCGGAATTTAAATTAGAAAATTTGTAACGTTTTCTTATTTTGACTACATATTACAAAACCAAAATAACCAAACTATGATTCAAAAATTCCTTTATCTCGAATGGAAAGCTTTTTTTAGGTCAGCTTCCTTCGCAACTAATTTGGCTTTGAAAATCCTGATGGGTTTTGTCGCCGTTTATTTCCTTTTAATTTTCTTAGCAGTAGGAGTCGGGGCCTTTTATATTCTAAAGAAAATGAATCTGGACCCAATTGTTACGGTGAATCAATTCATGATTTATTATGTATTGATGGATTTAATCATCCGATTACTGTTGCAAAAAATCCCGGTGATGAACATTCGTCCGATGTTGATTTTCCCCATAAAAAAATCGACAATTGTTCATTTCTCACTAGGAAAAACGGTTTTGTCCTTCTTTAATTTGGTACACGCTTTTTTCCTGATTCCGTTTTGTGTTGTTTTAATCATCGAAGGCTATGATGTGCTTTCCGTAGTGCTTTGGTACACTGCTATTTTTTCATTGCTATATCTCAACAATTTTCTCAATATTCTACTGAGTAATAAGGACAATTTATTTGCTATTTTCTTGGCAATAGCAGCTATTTTAGGAGGATTACACTACTACGGACTCTTTAATATCACGGAAATTACAGCGCCATTTTTCAATGCTATTTTCAATACGTATTGGGCTTTTGCCATTCCAGTTTTGGCACTAATCGCTTTATATTATGTCACGTTCCAGTATTTCAAAAAGAATTTATACCTCGATGCGGGATTGTCAAACAAACACGATGTTGCCAAAACAGAGGATTTGACTTGGTTGAACCAATTTGGAACCATCGGAACCTTCTTGAAAAACGACATTAAATTAATCAAAAGAAACAAACGTTCTAAAACCACTGTAGGATTGAGCGTCATGTTCCTTTTTTATGGTTTTCTTTTCTTTACCAATGCAATTGCAGTATACAACAATCCTACAATGCACATTTTTGCCGGGATTTTCGTTTCCGGTGGATTCCTTATCACTTTCGGGCAATTTGTGCCGAGTTGGGACAGCGCGTATTACCAGTTAATGATGACACAAAACATTCCGTACAAAGGCTATTTGAGTTCTAAATGGTGGCTTATGGTAATTGCTACAATTGTGACCACAACCATTGCATCATTCTATCTTTATTTTGGAGTTAATGTTTATTTAACCATAGTCGTGGGTGCGATTTATAATATCGGAGTCAATTCTCATTTGGTTTTATTGGGTGGTGCGTATACTAAAACACCAATCGATTTGAGTTCTGGGAAAGGTGCTTTTGGAGATAAAAAAGCATTCAATGTAAAAACGATGCTTATCTCAATTCCTCAATTAGGATTACCGGTTTTACTGTATTGGTTAGGCTCAAAATTTGGAAACCCAAATATAGGCTTAGCGCTTGTAGCAGGTACAGGAATAATTGGATTTGCCTTCAAAGAGAAAGCATTTTCCGTGATTGAAAAAATCTATAAATCAGAGAAATACGCGACCATTGCGGCGTACAAACAAAAAGGATAATCTAGCGATTAACGAAATCAACAAATAACCGAATAAACTTTTTCAAAAATGATACAAGTAAATAACCTTTCGAAAACATACAACGGAACAACCGTATTAAAAATAGATTCTTTAGAAATAAAAAAAGGCGAAAGCTTTGGATTAGTTGGAAATAATGGTGCTGGGAAAACCACTTTTTTCAGTCTTTTATTGGATTTAATCCAGCCCTCAACAGGAAATATTGTGAATAATGACATTCAGGTAAACACCAGTGAAAACTGGAAACCGTTCACTGCTTCTTTCTTGGACGAAAGTTTCTTAATTGGCTACTTAACGCCCGAAGAATATTTCTATTTCATTGGCGATTTACGCGGACAAAACAAAGCCGATGTCGATGCTTTATTGGCCACACACGAAGAATTTTTCAACGGAGAAATTCTTAAAAACAAGAAATATTTACGCGATTTATCTAAAGGGAATCAGAAAAAAGTGGGTATCATCGCCACTTTAATTGGGAATCCGGAGGTTATTATTCTGGATGAACCGTTTGCTAATTTAGACCCAACCACACAATTCCGATTAAAAAAAATCATCAAGGATTTAGCCGATAATCCGGAAGTAACCGTCCTGGTTTCCAGCCACGATTTGCTGCACACCGTTGAGGTGAGTGACAGAATTGTCGCGCTGCATAAAGGCGAAGTGGTCAAAGACATTCAAACTTCTCAAGAGACTTTACAGGAATTAGAACTGTTTTTTGCGGTTTAAAATTCACGCAACAGTCCTAGAAAAACCTTTTACCGCTAATTTGCGAATTGTATACTCCAATGCGTTTATATAATTTGTGAATTAGCGGTTTTCTTATGGCGTAACCCAAAGTCTCGTCCCAAAAGACGAGACTTTGGGTCGGGCTGTGCGCTGTATCTTTATTTTCTTAAAGAAAGAAAATAAAGGATGCCGCTTCCATCCCTTACGCAAGTACGTAATACCCAAATATAACGTCATAATTTTCACGATAGCAAAAAGAAATGTATTTTTACCAGTGCATATACTAAAAAGTATATTTAATAGTTAATTGATAAAAACGTTTTCCATTGAAAATCAATATATTTAAACCACTATCCTTCATGTTATTTTTTGCTTTTTTGGTAGCCTGTTCTACTAAAAAAGACACCTTTATGGCTAGGAATTCGCATGCCTTAAGCACCAAATATAATATTTTATACAACGGTCAAGTAGGATTGGATAAAGGAGTTATGGCGGTAAATGCCAGCAGAGATGATGATTTCTGGCAACTTCTGCCGGTAGAAAAAATGCAAATCGTAGAAGATGTCACTTCCACAACAAAACCTAAAAATACTGATTTTGAATTGGCAGAAACGAAAGCGACCAAAGCCATTCAAAAACATTCGATGAATATTGGTGGCAGAGAGAAAAACAGTCAAATTGATGAAGCGTATCTGATGCTTGGAAAAGCCAGATATTACGACCAACGATTTGTTCCTGCGCTAGATGCATTCAATTATATTCTATACAAATACCCAAACAGCAGCCGAATTTATGAAGCCAAAATTTGGCGAGAGAAAACCAACATGCGTTTGGGAAATGATGCTTTGGTCATAAAAAATATCAATAAATTATTAGAAGATCACGAAGTAAAAAAACAGGTTTTTGCAGATGCAAACGCACTTTTGGCCGCTTCTTTTTTAAACATGGAGGAGAAAGACAGCGCCGTTGCTAAGATAAAACTCGCCATCGAATTCACCAAAGTAAATCAGGAAAGAGCCCGATACCGTTTTGTTCTGGGACAATTGTATCAAGAATTGGGATACAAGGACAGTGCCGTTACTTCCTATCAAGCCGTGATTGACATGAACCGAAAAGCGGAGCGAAAATTTGTCATTCACGCACATGCCAAAAAAGCGGAGTTGTTTGATTATCAAACGGGAGATTCAGTTTCTTTTGTGAAAACATTCGATAAACTGATTAAAGATCGTGAAAACCGTCCGTACAAAGATTTGATTTTTCATCAAATGGCGGTGTTTCATGACAAGCAAAACAATCAGAAAACAGCATTGGATTTCTATAATGCATCGTTACGAACGAATTCAAAAGACACGTATTTAGTTGCTTCAAATTATAGAAATATAGGAAATATGTATTTTAGAAATGCGGAATATCCTGCGGCAGCAAAATACTATGACAGTACTTTGGTTAAACTGAATAACAAAACAAGAGAATTTGTAAAAATCCAAAAAATAAGAAGCAACCTCGATGAGGTGATTTTGTATGAAGCGCTGGCAAAGCGAAACGACAGTATTCTAAATGTTGTGGCAATGAACTCAACGGGTCGTATGGCTTATTTTGAAAAGTACATTGTTGCACTACAAGAAAAAGATGAAGTTAAGCGACTTTTAGAGGAGAAAAACAAAGCAAAACAGGAAAATATTGCGAGAAATAACACCGCTTCATCTGCAGCTCCCGCTTCTATTCAAGAATCCGGAAATCCGGCGCGAAAATCACCAATTACTCCACCTGCCATGACGAGTGTTTCTTCTCAACAAACGGTGAGTGCTTTTTATTTTTATAATCCTACAACTGTAGCTTTTGGGAAATTGGAATTCAAAAAAATATGGGGTGACAGGAATTTAAACGGGAATTGGAGGGTTACCGCAGGAAATGCAAACGTAACAACTATTGACTCTTTGGATGGGGATAAACAATCGTCTGAAAAGGAAGTGAACTCGAATAAAATAGTAGAGCAATACACCACGGATTATTACCTGAAACAACTTCCAACAGCGCAGATAGAATTGGACAGTATCCGTAAAGAACGGAATTTCGCATACTATCAACTGGGTATTATTTATAAGGAAAAATTCAAAGAAAACAATCTGGCAATCAATAAACTGGAACAATTATTACAGCAGGATCCTGAAGAAAAATTGATTCTTCCTGCAATGTATAATTTGTATAAATTATACCAGATAACTGATTTGAATAAAGCTGAGGCAATGCAAAAAAAGATCTCGGCTCAATTTCCGGATTCTCGTTATGCACAAATAATTAATAACACCAATCCAGATGCAATTTCTGAAAATGAAACACCGGAAAGTGTCTATAACAAATGGTATAAAGTATTCCAACAAGAACAATTTGTTATGGTTTTAGATAACGCAGACGTTTTGATTAATCAATTTTCGGGAGATGGAATTGTATCCAAATTTGAGTTGCTTAAAGCAAATACCATTGGTAAACTGAAAGGAGTAACGGCCTACAAAAACGCATTGCAATTTGTGGCGGATAATTATCCAAATAGCGAAGAAGGGAAAAACGCAGTGCAAATTTTGAGAGATCAAATTCCTTTTTTAGAGAAAATGGATTTTAATACAGTGGAGACCAATAATTGGAAAATTCTATATAAAGTAGGTAAAAAGGAAGATAATGATACAAAAGCTTTGGAAGAAAAAATAAAGAAGTTTTTCAAAGAAAACAACTTTCAGGAGTTATCGTACTCGTACGACTTTTATAATGAGAAAGAAAGTTTTATTACTATTCATGGTCTAAATTCAGCGGTCTTTGCAAATAATATTGTTGCAAAGATTCAAACAGATAAGTCTGCGGAAAGCAAACAGAGCTCAATAGTGGTATCTAATCAAAACTACAAAGTGATTCAGATCAAGAAAAACCTTGACGCATATTTAGCATTAAAAAGACAATAATTATGTTTGATAAAAAACAAAAATCATACACCGATCTTTTGGGGAAAACCAATAGAATCGTTGAAGGAACAATTATTAAAGGCGATATCATTTCACAAGCTGATTTCAGATTGGATGGGAATTTGATTGGAAATTTTCAGTCTGGCGGAAAAATTGTTATCGGACCTGCGGGAAGTGTCACCGGAGATATTATATGTAAGAATGCTGATATTGAAGGAAAGCTTGACGGTAAAATTCAAGTTGCAGAAGTCCTGAATGTAAAAGCAAAAGCTAGTATTCATGGGGAAGTTACTGTAGGAAAATTATCAGTGGAGCCAGGTGCTGATTTTAGCGCATCATGCATCATGAAGGCAAGTACAAAAAATCTAATGCTAAACGATGGACAACAAAAAACCAAATAAAAACAATTTCAATAAGTGGTTGGTATTTATGGGGATTCCTTTTCAAATGGGAATTGTCATTTTCGCATTTACTTATTTTGGGATGTGGCTGGATGAAAAATATTCTGATGAATCGTCATCACTTTACACCATTATTTTATCACTATTATCGGTTTTTATAGCACTCTATAACGTAATTCGCCAAGTTAAAAATATTAATAATAATAACGAATGATCAAAGTTTTATCGTTTCTGAAGTATTTAGTGCCCTTCACACTACTCTTATTTTTTGCTCAATATTATGGCACAGCGGCAATCAGTCAAGATCATGACTTCTTTTATGCTACTTGGAGTATTTATCTTTTCCTCTTTGTTTCCACACTTTTAATCTATTTGCTGTTGCTTTTTGTAAACTCAAATTTTCCGGATTTCACCGGTTTTGCTTTTCTGGGCACCACTTTTGTGAAAATGATGGCGGCTGTCGTTTTTTTGATTCCGTTGATACAATCAGAAGGTCGAGAAACTAATTTGGATATTGCAGCTTTTTTCATCCCTTATTTCCTATTTTTGCTTTTTGAAACAGTTTTTTCGATACGATTAATAAATAAAAGATAAGTTGCTTGAAAATAATGCAATACGATTGTAAAATTCATTTTTTAAAATCATCATTATAATTTTCAATTTTCAATTAAATATGTACCTTTGCAAAAAATTTTAAAAACGTAAAATCAGATACACAATTAATAATGGTAATTTCAAAAAAATCACTTCAATTCCTGTTAGTTACTTTTCTAGCGTGTATGCCGTTGGTTACTTTCGCAAATCCAACCGCGGATAGTCTTCAAAATCACACTGAAAACGCTGCTCCTGTTGCAGAAGCACACGGAGAAACAGGTCATTCTGCTGAAAAAGAATTCAATGCCACGGAATTGATTAATGATCACATTGGTGATTCTCATGAATTTCACATTGCGGATTATGATGGTCATCCTATAACTTTTTATCTTCCTGTAATTTTGTGGACGAACAATGGATTGGAAATTTTCTCTTCTGAAAAATTTCACCATGATAATGAAGGACACCATGTTGTTGATGTGAACGGTCAAAAATTAGTTCGTTTCAATGAAGTTATTTTTTATGCAGATAAATTTGAAAATTTAACTGAAGACCAAAGAGAAAACGGTGCTTTCGCGTTTGACGCCAGACCACTTGATTTTTCAATCACTAAGAATGTTTTTTCGATGTTGATGTCAGCTCTTGTATTGTTCTTTTTGTTCCTTGCAGTTGCACGTTCTTACAATAAAAATAAATTGGCGCCAAAAGGAATCGCTGGATTTCTAGAGCCGTTAGTGATTTTCGTTAGAGATGAAATCGCTATACCTAATATTGGAACAAAAAAATACGCGAAATACATGCCGTATTTATTGACTATATTTTTCTTTATCTGGATTAACAACCTTATTGGATTGATTCCTTTTTTCCCTTTCAGTTCAAACCTTACCGGAAATATCTTCTTTACATTTGTATTAGCATTGATTACTTTTATTGTAACTTCTTTCAGTGCTAACAAAGATTATTGGAAACATATTTTTATGCCTCCAGTTCCTAAAGCATTGTATCCTATTATGATTCCTGTAGAAATTATCGGAATGTTGACAAAACCTTTTGCATTAATGATTCGTTTATTCGCAAATATTACTGCAGGACATATTATCATCTTGAGTTTAGTCTCATTGATTTTTATATTCAAAACAGTAGCTGTGGCGCCTATTTCTGGAGCTTTCGTATTGTTCATGAGTGTACTTGAAATGTTGGTTGCGGCGTTGCAGGCTTATGTCTTCACGTTGTTGACAGCATTGTTTATTGGTCAGGCTGTAGCAGAGCATGATCATCATTAAAATGTGTTTTATTAATTATTAACTATATTAAATTTAGTATTATGGTATTAGCTGGAATCGGAGCTGGATTAGCTGTTATTGGTGCAGGTCTAGGTATTGGAAAAATTGGTGGTTCTGCAATGGACGCTATTGCTCGTCAACCTGAGGCTGCTGGAAAAATCCAGACTGCTATGATTATTGCTGCTGCACTTATTGAAGGTGTTGCACTTTTCGCAGTAGTTGTTGCGTTGATCGCAAAATAATTAAAGCTTAAAACTTCCTGATACGGTTGGTATCAGGGAGTTTTTATTTCTAAAACAAACTTTTTAAATATAAAAATATGAATTTAACAGCACCAGAGAGTTTAATTTTTTGGACCTCGATCATCTTTATAGTTTTCTTTATTCTTTTAAGAAAATTTGCTTGGAAACCAATTCTTGGCGCAGTAAAAGGTAGAGAAGATTCAATTAATGAAGCGTTATCTTCAGCAGAAACTGCTCGTAGAGAAATGCAAAATCTTACTGCAGAAAACGAACGTATTCTTCAAGAAGCAAGATTAGAACGTGACTCTTTATTGAAAGAAGCGCGTGAAATGAGAGAAAAAATGATCGCTGATTCTAAAGCTGATGCACAAGCAGAAGGCGCAAGAATGATTGAGCAAGCTAAAACAGCTATCTTAGCAGAAAAAAATGCGGCTATGGCTGAATTGAAATCACAAGTTTCTTCATTGTCATTAAGTATTGCTGAAAAAGTATTAAAAGATGAATTATCTAACAAAGAAGCTCAAACTAAATTGATTGAGAATATGTTAGGTGACGTTAAATTGAACTAATTATGGCAAGTACAAGAGCAGCAATTCGTTATGCAAAAGCAATTTTGGACTTAGCAAACTCAAAAAATGTTGCCGAAGCAGTAAGCAGTGATATGAAAACTATTGCTACCACTATTAATGGGAATTTAGAATTGAGTACTTTTATTCAGAACCCTACCATTAAAGTAGCGGTGAAAGAAAATGCATTGTTAGAAGTTTTTGCAGGTATCAATGGCGTAACTAAAGGGTTGTTTCATTTGTTATTTGAAAACAAAAGATTCGAAATATTAGGTGCAATTGCTACTGAATATGGTAAATTATCTGACTTAGAAAATGGTATTGAGTTGGCACAAGTGACTACTGCTATTCCTATGGATGCAGATTTAGAAGCACAAGTTTTAGCGAAAGTAGCAACACTTTCAGATAAGAAGATAACAATTGAGAACATAGTAGATCCTGCAATTATTGGAGGTTTTATTTTGAGAATAGGGGACAAGCAGTACAATGCTTCGGTTGCCAACAGATTACAAGTATTAAAAAGAGAGTTAAGTAATTAGTTTTATTGCACATTTAAGTGTTTAAATTATAAATTAAGATGGCGGAAATCAAACCTGCTGAAATTTCAGCAATATTAAGAAAGCAAGTAGAAGGTTTTGAATCTGGTGCTACACTAGAAGAAGTAGGAACCGTACTTCAAGTTGGAGATGGTATTGCTCGTATTTACGGGCTTTCTAATGTTCAATATGGAGAGTTAGTTGAATTTGACAATGGATTAGAAGCTATTGTTTTGAATCTTGAAGAAGACAATGTAGGTGTGGTACTTTTAGGACCATCTACAGGAATCAAAGAAGGTTCAACTGCAAAAAGAACACAACGTATTGCTTCTCTTAAAGTAGGAGAACAAATGGTAGGTCGTGTAGTAAACACACTTGGTTTTCCAATTGATGGAAAAGGACCAATCGGTGGAGATTTATACGAGATGCCTTTGGAAAGAAAAGCTCCTGGAGTTATCTTCCGTCAGCCCGTTACTGAGCCATTACAAACCGGTATCAAAGCAGTAGATGCAATGATTCCAGTAGGTCGTGGACAACGTGAGCTAGTTATTGGTGACCGTCAAACAGGTAAATCAACTGTTTGTATCGATACTATCTTAAATCAAAAAGAATTTTACGATGCTGGGAAACCAGTATTTTGTATCTACGTTGCTATTGGACAAAAAGCTTCTACTGTAGCAGGAATTGCTAAAATGTTAGAAGAAAAAGGTGCAATGGCGTATACTGTTATCGTTGCTGCAAACGCATCTGATCCAGCTCCTATGCAAGTATATGCTCCTTTCGCAGGTGCTGCAATTGGAGAATATTTTAGAGATTCAGGTCGTCCAGCTTTAATTGTTTATGATGATTTATCTAAGCAAGCTGTAGCATACCGTGAGGTTTCTCTTTTATTAAGAAGACCACCGGGACGTGAAGCATATCCTGGAGACGTTTTTTACTTACACAGCCGTTTATTAGAGCGTGCTTGTAAAGTAATTGCTGATGATGGAATTGCTAAAAACATGAATGACTTACCAGATTCATTGAAATCAATTGTTAAAGGTGGTGGTTCATTGACTGCTTTACCAATTATTGAAACTCAAGCTGGTGACGTTTCTGCATACATCCCAACAAACGTAATTTCGATTACTGATGGTCAAATTTTCTTGGATGGAGATTTGTTTAACTCTGGGGTTCGTCCTGCAATTAACGTAGGTATCTCGGTATCTCGTGTTGGAGGAAATGCACAAATTAAATCAATGAAAAAAGTAGCAGGTACATTAAAACTAGATCAAGCACAATTCCGTGAATTGGAAGCGTTTGCTAAATTTGGTTCTGATTTAGATGCAGTTACTTTAAACGTAATTGAAAAAGGAAAAAGAAACGTTGAAATCTTGAAACAAGGTTTGAACGATCCGTATACTGTTGAAGACCAAGTTGCAATTATCTATGCTGGTTCTAAAAACTTATTGAGAAATGTTCCTGTGAACAAAGTAAGAGAATTTGAGAAAGATTTCTTGGAATTCTTAAACAACAAACACAGAGCAACTCTTGATGCGTTGAAAGCAGGAAAATTAACAGACGAAATTACAGATGTAATCGAAACTGTAGCAAAAGAATTATCAGCAAAATATAACTAAAAAGTACTAAGTGATAAGTATTAAGTATCAAGATTTTCTGGGTACTTAATGCTTAATACTTAATTCTTCATACTTACAAAAAAATGGCAAATTTAAAGGAAATCCGTAATAGAATTACTTCCGTTTCATCGACGATGCAAATTACATCGGCAATGAAAATGGTTTCTGCAGCAAAGCTAAAGAAAGCACAAGATGCAATCACAGCAATGCGCCCTTATGCCGAAAAATTAACGGAATTATTGCAAAATCTTTCTGCTACACTGGAAGGTGACGCTGGCGGAGAGTTTACAACGCAACGCGAAATCAAGAAAGTATTACTTGTGGTAGTAACTTCGAACAGAGGTTTAGCAGGTGCTTTTAATACCAATGCAATCAAAGAAGCTAAAAGCCGTGCAGAATTTTACGCAGGGAAACAAGTTGATATTTTTGCTATTGGAAAAAAAGGAAATGATGTTTTAAGTAAAACATTACCGGTTGTAGACAATCAAAGTACTGTTTTTGATGATTTGACTTTTGATAATGTGGCTAAAATTGCTGATTCACTAATGGAGAAATTCGTTGCCGGTGAATACGATAAAATTGAGTTGATATACAACCAATTTAAAAATGCAGCTACACAAATAGTTCAAACAGAACAATTTTTGCCTTTAGCATCTTTAAAATCAGATCTTACGGTTACTCCGGGTGATTATATTTTTGAGCCATCTAAAGAGGAAATCGTGCTGACTTTGATTCCAAAATCATTGAAAACACAATTGTATAAAGGGATTCGTGATTCATTTGCTTCAGAGCACGGAGCGCGTATGACTGCAATGCACAAAGCAACGGATAATGCAACCGAATTGAGAAATCAATTGAAATTAACATACAACAAAGCACGTCAGGCTGCTATTACTAACGAAATCTTAGAGATTGTTGGTGGAGCAGAAGCGTTGAATGGATAATTTATTAATTCAAAATATTTAGAGAGCCACGCATAGCGTGGCTCTTTTTTTGTTTAATTTTATACTTTTAAACAATAGCATTAAGAATGAATTTACAACTTAGAGAACTCACCACAAAACAAGAAATGTTGGCTCAGTATGAAGTCATGCAACATTTATACACCAATTTCACTTTAGAAAAATACGATTCCTATCTTACGGAAATGATTCCGCATAATTACAAGCAAATCGCCGTTTTTGAAAATGAGCTTTGTGTTGGACTCTCAGGATTGTGGTCCGGTATCAAATTATGGTCTGGTAAATATCTGGAAATTGACAACTTTATTGTGCATCCGGAGCATCGCAAAAAAGGAATTGGTAAAATGATGACTGATTATGTTGATGCTAAAGCAAAAGAACTGGGCTGTACCATGATTGTATTAGATGCTTTTACCGGAAATTTCACCGCACATCGGTTTTATTATAACCAAGGTTATGTTCCTAAAGGATTTCATTTTCTTAAGATTTTAAACGAAGAAGGATTAAGCTAAATCGAGAATTATGAAAGGATATAAAATAATTAGTTTCTTATTGATTACGGCAATTAGCCTAACTTTTTGTGCTATGAAACAAGAATTTCAAACAGAATTTCCTCAAGAAATACAGTCGGTTTTTTATGAGAAAATGAAAAAAGGTACGGAAAGAAGCGTAATCAATTTTTATATCGAATTTAAAAATCCGCTGTCAGCAAATATAAAACTGGAAAAAATCTATTTTCACAATCAAGAATCTCCGGTTCAAGAAATTACTAAAAATGTATTTGTTGCGCATTTTTATCAAAGTAATAAAAAAGAAGATTTAATTCTGGATGTCAATCCTGCAAAAGAATATGGCAATAAAGCACCAGTCGTTTCAAAATCTAAATTCGATTTAAAACCTAACGAAGCAATTTTGGAATATTCGAAAGACAGTAAAACCCTTTTTTATAAAATATTGAATGTCCAAGAAAAGCCATTAAGATAGTTGCGCATTAGAAATGCTTTTGTAATTGATTTTTCTCTTTCAAAACAAACATTCACATCATCGGTTTAAACCAAAGAATTAGTTATTTTTGTTTCCTTAATTTTAATAAAGACTCCATTTTGGGATTATATAAAAATCTTTTTAAACAGACCGCCATTTACGGATTAGCAACGGTTGTGCCGAGAATGTTCAGTTTTTTATTGGTGCCATTATACACAGATTTACTTCCAAAAGCGGAATATGGGAAGCTTTCCATCATTTTTGCCGGAATGATTTTCTTCAATGTCATTCTTTCGTATGGAATGGAAACCGCTTTTTTTAGGTTTTATAACAAAGAAACCAATAAGAATTCAGTAGTTGAAACTACGTCCGTTTCTATTTTTTGGACTTCCATAGCGTTTTTATTCGTAGCCTTATTATTCCGAAATACGATATCGAGTTGGGCTAAAATAGACGAACAATACATAAGTTACACGATTTGGATTTTAGTACTCGATGCCTTGGTAATTGTTCCATTTTCTAAATTAAGAGTCAATCAGCAACCCGTAAAATATGCGATAATCAAAATAGGAAATGTAGCCGTTAATCTGTTTTTGAACCTTTTCTTTTTAAGTTATTTACCTGCGATAGCAGAATCAAATCCAGACAGTATTTTACGCTCTTTATACCTGGAAGATTTTCAGATTGGCTATATTTTTGTGTCCAATATTGTTGCCAGCTTACTTACATTTATAGTGTTGTCCCCCAATTATTTCAAACTTAAATGGCATTTTGATTATTCCCTTTGGAAAAGAATGATGCAATACGGCATGCCCATAATGGTTGCCGGAATTGCATTTGCCATCAACGAACAGTTCGACAAAATACTTTTAGGCTATTTATTGCCTCCTGATATTGCCGACGGAGAAGTAGGTATATATAACGCCTGTTATAAGCTTGGGTTGTTCATGGTTTTGTACCGTACGGCCTACACATTGGGAATCGAGCCTTTCTTTTTCAGTCACTCGGATAGTCAGGATGCACCACAAACGTATGCTACAATTACCAAATATTTTGTCATTTTTGGGTCTTTTATATTACTTTCAGTCATCGTTTTTGCGGATATTCTAAAACTTATTATGATTCGAGATGAGTCCTATTGGGAAGCCATGAAAGTAGTGCCCCTGATTATTCTGGCCAACTTCTTCTTAGGAATTTATACCAATCTTTCCGTATGGTACAAACTAATAGATAAAACCCATATTGGGGCCTATATTTCCATTGTGGGAGCAGTAATTACGCTTGTTTTAAACTTTTTACTAATACCTACAATGAGTTATTACGGTTCGGCAATTGCGACTATTGCGGCATATGGAAGCATGATGTCCATCTCTTATTATTTTGGAAATAAATATTATCCCATTCCGTATGATACCAATAAAATATTAATGTATCTATTGATTTCAGTAGGATTTTCGGCAGTATCATTTTACGGTTTCAGAGAAAATTATTACGTAGGAATCACGTTATTACTGGTGTTTATGTATTTTATATACCACAATGAAAAAGAATTATTAATCAAAATGTTGAACCGAAAAAAGAATTAGAATCTAGTTTTTAGGAGCTATTTCCTGCTATTCGTTGCAATCTTTTCCTTTTTAAAGAAAAAAGGAAAAGGATTTCCACTGCTATCAGGGCTATTACAAAAAAACAACAATATAAAAGGACAAGTGCAACTTGTCTTTTCTTAATAAAAAAACAATGACAATAAACATAATCAACAAATCACAACATGCTTTGCCCAACTATGAAACCATAGCCTCGGCAGGAATGGACTTACGAGCCAACTTATCTGAATCCATAACACTAAAACCACTGGAAAGAGCCATCGTAAAAACGGGTCTTTTTATAGAATTACCTATAGGTTACGAAGCACAAGTGCGTCCAAGGAGCGGTCTGGCTGCCAAAAACGGAATTACGGTCCTGAATGCTCCCGGAACAGTAGATGCGGATTATCGTGGTGAAATTGGAGTTATTTTAGTAAATTTATCCAATGAAGATTTCGTTATCCAAAACGGAGAACGCATTGCCCAGCTTATCATCGCAAAACATGAACGTGCGGAGTGGATCGAAGTTCAGGAATTGACAGAAACCTCCAGAGGAGAAGGTGGTTTTGGAAGTACTGGAGTGAAATAAATTTAATAATTCAAAGATTGAAAAATTCAAAAATTTTTAATTCTAATTTTTCAATCCTTTAATATAAAAGAACATGAAAATAATTGTGCCAATGGCCGGCCGTGGCTCACGCCTTCGCCCACATACATTAACTATTCCTAAACCTTTAATTCCTATCGCCGGTAAACCAATCGTGCATCGCTTGGTAGAGGATATTGCGGGTGTTTTGAATCAAGAAATTGAAGAAGTAGCTTTTATCATCCACGAAAGTTTTGGCAAAAAAGTAGAAGAAGAACTACTTGCTATTGCACAAAAACTAGGTGCCAAAGGAACAATTTATTACCAAAACGAAGCTTTAGGGACTGGTCACGCCATTATGTGTGCCAAAGATTCTTTGAGCGGACCCACAGTTATTGCTTACGCGGATACGTTGATTCGTGCTGATTTCGATTTAGACAAAAATGCAGATAGCGTAATTTGGGTAAAACAAGTAGACGAACCGGAAGCTTTTGGTGTTGTAAAACTGAATGAAGCGAATGAAATAGTTGAATTGGTAGAGAAACCAGCAACTTTTGTATCCGATCTTGCCGTAATTGGAATCTATTATTTTAAAGATGTTGCCGTGTTGAAAAACGAATTACAATTAGTATTAGACAATAATATTATTCACGGCGGCGAATACCAGATAAATGACGGTATCAAACAAATGATGGCCAAAGGCATGAAATTTGTTCCCGGTAAAGTAGACGAATGGATGGATTGCGGTAACAAAAATGTAACGGTGGAAACGAATTCCAGAATGTTAGGATTCTTGCATAACGATGGCGAACATTTAGTAGATTTTGATGTCAAATTAGAAAATTCGACGATTATTCCGCCTTGTTATATTGGTAAAGATGTGGTTCTTAAAAATGCAACTGTTGGTCCTAATGTATCTTTAGGCGATGGATGTCATGTTTCAAACAGTACGATACAAAACAGTTTGGTACAAACGCATTCTCATATCAAAAATGCGAATTTAGACAATGCAATGATCGGAAATCACGCGAGTTTCGATGGGAATTTCACCAGCATCAGTATCGGGGATTATTCGGTATTGGAATAAATAAAATACAATTCCTGCATCTTTTTTAAAATGGTGCAGGATTAAATTTGAAATGAAAAAAAGCGCTTTCATAATTTTATTTCTCGTTTTGCAATGCAATTCGGCTTTGCTGTGCGCACAAACGGAACCCGGAGAGATCAAGCTCGATACCGATCAGTTTCAGGAACTTTTTTATGAATCGTTGCTTCAAAAAGGGATTGAGAATTATGATAAAGCGATAGTAGCTTTGGATAAAGCCAATAAATTAAAACCTAATGATGCAGCCGTTTATTATGAATTAGGGAAGAATTATTTAGCATTAAAAGAGTATAAAAGTGCTTATAATTACTTTGAAAACGCGACCAAGATTGATCCTAAAAACAAATGGTTTTGGATAGGAATGTATGATGTGAGTTATGAAACTAAAAATTTCACTCAGGGAATTTCCGTTATCAATAAGTTGATTGAATTTGATCCAAAATACAAAGAAGATTTGACTTCATTGTATATGGGAACCAATCAGTATGAGAAAGCTTTGGCGCTGATTCAGGAACTTGATGAAGCCTATGGAAAAACAGATCGAAGGGAATTATACAAAAGCCAAATCTTGTCCGAAGGGAAGTTTCAAAACAATGAGATTTCGAATCTGGAAGGATTGATTGTGAAAAATCCGCAAGAAGAGTCTAATTATATCAGTTTAATCTTTTTGTATTCTAAAAATAATGAAGAGACAAAAGCTTTTGAAACAGTAAAAAAACTAGAAAAAGCAATCCCAAATTCGGAGTGGGCGCAAGTGAGTTTATTCAAGAATTATTTAGATTCAAATGACGCACCAAAAGCGATAAAAGCAATGAATATTGTTTTGGCTAGTGCCAAAATAGATTCGAAAATTAAACACCGGATTCTTAATGAGTTTCTGATTTTTACCGATAAGAATCCTCAATATTCGCCTGATTTAGAAAAAGCAGTTGGTTATTTCGAAAATGACAAATCTGTCGATGTTGCGAAAGAAATTGGAAAATTTTTTCACGCTAAAAAACAATGGGAAAAAGCCATTATGTATTATGAAAAATCGGTAAGCAATGCAGTAAGCGATGTTGTTGAGACGCATTTGCTTTTGCTTCAAGCGCATACAGAGCAGAAACAATTTGATGCAGTAGCCAATAAAGCTCTGGAGCTTGTAGAGACTTTTCCAACGCAGCCTCAGTTTTATTATTATGCTGGTTTGGCTAACAATGAGCTTCAGCAATTTAAAAAAGCGAAGGATTTTTTAGAAATGGGCATGGATTATGTAGTGGACAATAAGGAATTGGAAATAAATTTCAATATCCAACTTGGAGAAGCGTATAATGGTTTGGGAGATTTCAAGAAAAAAGACTTGTTTTTTGCTAAAGCCAATCAATTATTAAAAGAAAAAAAATGATCAAAAAAATTTCAATACTAGTACTACTTACCGTTTTTATGGTTTCGTGCAAATCCAAAGCTATTGCTATCGCAGCGGGTAATGAACCAGTCGCAGCGGCAGAAAAAATGTCGGCCAAAAAAATAATAGAAAATCATTATAACAATAAAAATGAATTTTCTACATTATATATTAAGTCAAGTGCCCGTTATGCCGATGATAAACAAACACAAAATGTTACAGCTGAAATCAAAATCAAGAAAGACGAACAAATTTTGGTAAGCATTCGTTTTCTGGGAATTACAATGGCAAAAGCATTGATCACTCCTAAAACAGTGAGCTATTACGAAAAGATAAATGGAAAATATTTTGAAGGTGATTTCAGTAGTTTAAGCCAATGGTTAGGAACGGATTTAGATTACAATAAAATCCAGAACATGTTGTTAGGTCAGGCCATTGATGATTTGACCAAAGGCAAATATTTAGAAACGTTATTGGAACAAACGTATCGATTGGATGATACATCGAATAAAAATACAAAAAAATCATTCTTTTTAGATGCGGATAAATTTTTAGTTCAGAAACAAGAAATCACGCAAACTGCTGAGGAACGAATGATCAAAGTGGCTTACGCTGACAACAAAGTATATAATGAGGCAATTTTGCCTACGAGCGTTTTAATCAATACGTTTCAGAAGAAAGGAAACACCGAAATTAATCTGGAATACAACTCGGTAACTTTCAATGAAGAACTTTCTTTTCCATATAGTGTTCCAAATGGGTACAAAAGAATTATAATTAAGTAAATTAGCAAAAATATTTTTTCGATATGCCAAAATTTCTCCTAAGCCTGATTTTTATCTGTATGACTTCATTACTGTGGAGTCAGGAATCACAACAAGAAAAATTAGAAGAACGTAAAGCTCAAATTCAAAAAGAAATTAGAGAAAATGAAAAGTTATTACAATCTGTAAAGAAAAAAGAAAAATCTGCTGTTAACGTAGTAATTATTCAAAGCACTAAAATAAAGCTTAAAGAAAAATTAATAAACACGACTGAAAAGCAAACCAAATTGCTGAGTAATGACATGTATATTAATCAAGTTCAGATTAATAAATTGAAGAAAGAATTGGCTGAACTTAAGGAGGATTATGCCGAAATGATTGTGAAATCCTATAAAAGTCGTTCAGCTGAAAGTAGAGCGATGTTTTTATTATCATCTGAAAATTTTTTACAGGCTTACAAAAGAGCCCAGTATATGAAGCAATACACGAGCTATAGAAAAATGCAGGGTGAAGAAATAAAAACAAAGTCGAATAAGCTTACGGATTTTAATCAAAAACTGAACGTACAAAAAACAGCAAAACAAAAACTGATTGCTGAAAATGAAAAAGAACGATTGTCACTCGAAAAAGAGAAAAAAGAGCAATTGAAGTTGGTAAGTGTTATAAAAAAGGACAAGAATAAGATTGCCCAAGAAATCAAAAAAAGACAGCAGGAATATAGAACGATTGACAGACAAATTAATAAATTGATTCGGGAAGCAATTGCTGCAGCCAACAGGAAAGCAGCCTTAGAAAAGGCAAAAGCCAATCCGAATGCTCCGGTTTCTAAAGTTGCGGTGTCATCATCCAAAATTGAACTGACTCCGGAAGCTAAAATTGTTGCAGATAATTTTAGAGCCAACAGAGGAAGATTACCTTATCCTGTTGAAAAAGGATATGTGTCATTAGGATATGGAAACCAAACGCATCCATTGTTTAATACGATAACCGTACACAATAGCGGTGTAGAAATCACCACTGACAAAGGTGCAAGTGCAAGAGCTGTTTTTGGAGGTGAAGTAACCAGCGTAATCGTTTTGTCACCAGTAAATAAAGCGGTAATGATACAACACGGAGATTACTTCACAGTGTATCAAAATTTGAGTTCAGTGAATGTGAGTAAAGGAGATAAAGTAAGTATCAAACAAAGTATTGGTAAGGTAAGAACCAATGGAGAAACAGGGAAAACAATCATTAAATTCCTAATCCTACAAAATACGACATATAACAATCCTGAAGGGTGGCTGTCACCAAGATAAGAAAGGGTTGTACACAAAAAAAAGCACTATCGTATTCCTTGGAATACGATAGTGCTTTTTTTATGAAAGGTATTTTAGCTAACAAACTCATTAGAACTAAAATCATCGAAGGTTTTATATAAACCTTTTCTTCGGTAGTATTGCTAATTAATAGTTCGTGCTATTGATTTAATTGGATAAAAAATCAAAATTAGAACCTTTTTAATGTGCTATTCTATTTTATTAAAAGAAGAGTTTATGGACTTCATCATCCCTTCAGTAGACCAAGTTCCAGAAACAATAATACGCCTAATGGTATATAATGGATCCACAGGATCTCTTTTGGTAGACAAGATATAAGCCATTTCATAACCACTTTTCTTAATTTCTGGAATTGCAGCTGTATTCCATAATCCAAAAGGATAAGCAAAATCCTTAACCGGTTTTCCTATGATTTCCTCCAGTTTTGCTTTTGGTTTCACTAATTGTGTATTCCAGTCGTCGCCAGTATATTTTGTAACCATATGATGATCCCAAGTATGTGCACCTACCACATGTTCGTCATCAGACAAGCTTTTGATTTGCTCTTTGCTCATATAACCGGGGCGGTTAATAGAAACTGTCATTATAAAAAACACCCCTTTGAAACCGTATTTTTTCATCTCGGCTGCGCCAATGCTAAATTGTTCTTCACGGGTGTCATCAAAGGTAATCATTACTGGATTTGAAGGCAACGGTACGTCATATACGAGATAGTCGTATAATTGATTGGGTAAAATACTATGATAACCGGCATCAGATAAGGCTTTCATTTGCTGTGCAAAATTTGCTGGTGAAACCGTATATGTTTTTGTCATTTCACCATCACCCGCTTTCAATTCTTTAATATTATGATAACATAAAATGGGAACTTCTTTTTTAGAAAGAATAGTCGCGGCATCAGCAGCTACTTTTTTTGGTGCTATAACCTTCGCGGGTGCAACAACAAGTGGAACTTCCGGAACTATTTTACGTGGTTCAGACTGACAGCTAACCATTAAAAATAGTCCAGCGAAAACGGAATAAAGAATATTTTTCATGAATTCAATGGTAAATTATTGGTACTGAATGTAAATCGGTTTCGGAGTAAATTTTACTAATTCTTCAGGACTATACATTTTCCAGTCGTTTTTATTGTCATTTTTATAAAATAATTTAAAACCGGCAAATTGTACAGGTTCTCTATAAATATAACTTACGTAAGAATCTTTTTTTAATACTTTACTTCCAAAACCATCCATATCCATAACGATTTGAACTTCGGGAACGGTTTTGATTTCTTTATAATTTTTTACCATTCCTTGTGTGAAACGGTGTATTACTAACACTTTTGGAGTCAGTTTGTTTTTGCGCACAATATTTGCTAATATGTCAATCGCATCGTTAATATCCGCTGCCGTAAAATGCCCAATTTTAGAACCTGGACGTTCTCCGTTTTTCATCGAAAATTCAGGGTCAATTCCAAGATGTACATTAGGCATGGAAAGATATTTTTCTAATTCCGCCACTTCAGCTTTCACCGTACTGTGACCTACCTGAATATCTAAAAACACTAATGCATTGATGGGTTTTGCCCAACTAATAACTGTGTCAATTTGTTTAAAAGGCATTCGCAAGCGGTGCATATTATTTTTCCCCGGAGCACCTTGAGCCGTAACAGCAATGTAATGCAAAGCAGGAATTGCTTTTACAGTAGAATCAGCTGCCTGCCATTTAGCTACTTCGCCTTGCAGTTTTGCTAACATTTCTTTTCTAGGGATTTCACCCAATATTCCCATTCGTGTAGAATATAAATTTCCGTAAAATGCAATAATTCTATTATACGGTAATAATGCGCCAGGCAAAGGATAAGGCGCTTTTACTGGCCATCTTCCAGTTGTGTCATTGTTGCTTAAAGCGATCATTCTTTTGTTAAAATCAACAGTGTCAATTGTCAGAGTTGGCGTTTTTTCTGTAGTATCCGTTTTTACAGTATCTGATTTTTCTGTAGCGGTTACACCATCTGACGCTTTTCCTTTTTCACAGGAAATGGTCATAAGCAGTAATGGAAGTGCAATTAATGCAATAGCTGATTTTTTCATATATTAATTCTAATTTTTTTATGTAAAGATAAAGTATTTTAGAAGCGAGAAATCATTTGTAATTGTGTTTCAACGCCTATTTATTACATAATTTACGGGTTATAGTTTAAAATTTCTTCTAATTCAATATTCAAACGAAATCTATTTCAGATAATTGTAAGGTTGTGATTATAATTAAGAAAAAACAGTTTGCATTGATCACAATCTCAGAATAGTTTTTAAGAATACAAAGAAAAAGGCTAACTTTATAAACGTTTTTACTCATCCAAATACGCAAACAATTGTTGAAAAATTCCGTTACTTTTCTTCTTTTTCTATGTTGTGCAACTGCTGTTTTTGGCCAAGTAAAAAAAGACACTATTGCCCTTTCAGAAGTCACGTTGAAAGGTTCACCGATCAAAAGTGCACTTCAAAATATTGCGGCATCTGTTTCAGTAATTACTACTTCCGACATTAATAAAAGTGACGGAATTATATTGACTCCGGTTCTAAACAAAATTCCCGGTGTGACCATGCAACAAGGTGCTTTGAACACCAATAGGATTACGATTCGTGGTATTGGTGCGCGATCTCAGTATGGAACCAATAAAATAAAAGCCTATTTTGACGGGATTCCGCTAACTTCTGGTGAAGGCGAAACTACGATTGATGACATTGATTTGGCAGCAATCGAAAAAATAGAAATCATAAAAGGACCAAATTCCACTAGTTTTGGATCCGGTTTAGGCGGTGTAATTCAGCTGTTTTCAAGAGAAACTCCATTATTTGAATCTTTTGGGAAGTCAACAGTCACTTTTGGGAGTTTTGGTTTGTTGCAAAACCGACTTTCGGCAGGATACAGCGATTCTAAAACGAATGTATTCACAAGTTATACGGATTTACAAAGCGATGGATTTAGAGCCAATAGTTCCTACAACAGAAAATCATTTAACCTGCACGGCAAACAAAAAATTAGTTCCAACGGAAGTTTGTCATTTTTAGGAACATTCACCCGATTGAAAGCTTTTATTCCGAGTTCTATAAATGAGACGGATTTAAAAAATAATCCGGAGAAAGCAGCCGCTACTTGGGCAGCCGCAGAAGGTTTTGAGTCGTATGATAAATTCATGTTCGGATTAGGATACAATCATCAATTTTCTGAAAAATGGTCCATTCAAACTAGTGTTTTTTCTAATTTTAAAGACGCTTACGAACCCAGACCGTTTGATATCTTGGATGAAAATATAAGTTCGGTGGGTTTTCGTTCCAATGTGAATTATAAAGACCAATTGTTTTCGTTGCCCTTTGAAATGAGTTTTGGCACCGAATTATTAACGGAAAAGTACGAGTATTCTCTTTTTGAAAATTTGTACCAATCGCAACCGGGAGAGGGAAGTATAAAAGGTGACGAATTTAGCGCCATCAAACAAAATCGAAAGTACACCAACTACTTTTTGCAAATGGAACTTTGGATTTCCGAAAAGCTGCATCTGGAAACTGGTATGGCATTAAACACAACTAAATATTCGTTAGAAGATATTTTTGAAAATAATTCTGAGGGCCAAAAAATGCCCTTTACTTTTGGAAATGTTTGGTCTCCAAGAGTTGGTTTGTCGTATAAAGTTAGCAAAGGAAAAAACATATTCGCATCAATCAGCAAAGGATTTTCGGTTCCTTCAGTTGTAGAAACATTGACTCCAGAAGGTCAAATAAACACCAATTTGAAACCAGAAAGAGGTTGGAATTATGAATTGGGTTTCAAAGGAAACTGGCTTAAAAATAAAGTATATACCGAAGTAACTTTTTATACCACACAAATTAAAAATTTATTAGTGGCACGACGCACCGCCAATGACCAATTTGTAGGGATTAATGCAGGCAGCAGCTCGCATACGGGATTGGAATTCTTGGTTAATTACAAACTTTTAAATTTTGCGCAACTTCAAATTACACCTTATTTTTCAGGTGCGGTGAATAACTTCAAATTCAAAGAATTCTTGGATGGTGATGCTGATTATTCGGGAAACCAATTGACTGGCGTTCCTGAAAAGCAATTTAATTTTGGAGTAGATTTAAACACAAAAAGCGGATTTAGTGTCAACACTTCTTTCCGGACGATGAGTGAAATCCCATTGAACGATTCCAATACAAAATACAGTGCACGGTATTCGTTGCTAGATATTAAAACCACCTATGTTTTTACGATTCTTAAAATCTTGAAAACAGAGCTGAATGCTGGAATTAATAACGCTTTGGATACCAAATATGCGGCTAATATTTTGCCTAACGCAGTTGGTTTTGGAACTGCAGCTCCGCGTTATTTTTATCCTGGAAATCCTGTCAATTATTATGGAGGTTTTTCATTAGCGTATGTTTTTTAGATAGAAATCATAAGTCCACATTTTATTTTTTAATAGCAGCGACTTCTTTCTCGGTTACAACTTTCGTTTGTTTATTGCTCCAAGAAGTCATAATGTAATTCATCACATCAGCCACTTCCTGATCCGTAAGTCCCATGGCAGGCATGCTGCTATTGTACTTTATTTTATTGACAACAATTTCGCCACTTTGTCCAAATTTCAAAGCAGCAATACTTTGATTTCTCTTGTTTTTCAACCAGTCAGAACCATCAAGAGGAGGGAAGTTCTTAGTGTCTCCTTTGCCATTTGCGCCATGACATTGCATGCAAAAATCAGCATATATTTCTTTTCCGGGTGACTGAAGTTTTGAAACAACGGCGGTTTCGGTATTCAATTTAATATAGTTGTCTTGGGAAAATGGGTTTTCGAAAGAGAAGCTTCCCAATACAAACACTCCAAATCCTAAAAATAATTTCGTTATCAACATCATTTAGTTTGGTATAATTTTTACGATTCCTTTTCCTTCAACGCCCATATAAATATAGCCATCCGGGCCTTGCACAACATTACGTACGCGACCAATATCAGTAGCAATTTTTTGTCTGCCAATAACTTCATTGCCTTTCAACTTTAACAATTCAAGGTATTGGAATTTTAAAGAACCTACCAGTAAATGTCCTTTCCAGTCTGGATATTTATCGCTGGTTACAAAAGTCATTCCGCTTGGTGCGATGGACGGCAACCAATAATAAATAGGTTTTTCAATGCCTAGTTTGTCGTTTTCTTTACTAATTGTTGTTCCGTCATAATCAATTCCATAGGTAACTACTGGCCATCCGTAATTTGCTCCTTTTTTTATGATATTGATTTCATCTCCGCCTTGAGGACCGTGTTCATGTGCCCAAATTTCCCCTGTTAATGGGTTTTTTGCAATTCCTTGCGGGTTGCGATTTCCATAGGTGTAAATGGCTTCCTTTGCACCGATTTGACCAATAAAAGGATTGTCTTTAGGAATTGTTCCATCATCATTTAATCGGTATATTTTCCCGCCATCGCGTTTAATATCTTGCGGATTTACAAAATGTTCGCCACGTTCTCCAACGGAGAAATACAAATAGCCGTCGTTGTCAAATACTATTCGAGAACCAAAATGCTGTCCTTTTGTAGTATTTGGAGTGGCTTTGTAAAGCGATTCAATTTGTGTCAGACTTCCGTCTAATAATTTTGCTCGAATGAGTTTTGTGTTGCCGCCGGTTCCTTCCCCTTCATCTGAAGCAAAAGTCATATAAATCCACCCATTTTTAGCATAATCAGGATGTAGAACGATATCTAACAATCCGCCTTGTCCTCGAGAATATACTTTAGGAACATTTTTGATTTCGGTTTTTGCTCCGTTTTTGACATGATATAAAACACCACTTTTTTCGGTAACTAACATGCTGCCGTCTGGTAACCAAGTCATACCCCAGGGAATAGTAATATCTGAAACTACAGTTTCGAGCGTGTAGTTTTTTACTTCGTCTTTAATAGGTATGTCATTGGATTTTACCTGCGCATCACAACTGAAAGAAAGAAAGGATATAATTGAAAATGAAACTAATGTGATTTTTTTCATGAGTTTGGTTTTTGAATCTTTGTAAGACATAAATCTTTTTTAAAGGTAGTAAAAGAGTAATAAAAAAGGTAATGAAACATTTTAAATTTGCTTAGAATTAACAGATTACAAATTCTGTCTCAGTGAATTGTTAGTGTAAAGCAGTTGAATTTACTTTTTTGAGATATTTTTAGATTACGGGTTAAAAATATTCAGACTGTCCTTTACTGGTTTAATTGTGATGGGATTTTTATATTTTTTGTTTAACTTTGCAATGAAATATTTAAACAAAAAAGCTGTTTTAAAATGTAGGTTTTAAATTTGTAAGCTGATTTTTTGCCGCTGATTAACATTTTAAACTCATTTTATAAACTATAAATGAAACTTTACTGATTGGTTTCTTGTAATTAATTGGAAAAAATAAATTAAAATTTGATGAAAAATAAAAAACCAGATAATGTTGTTTACACAGTCGAAGCAGGATATAATGCCAATATTTTGCCTTACGGAACAGGAGTTGGAGCACCGGTGATTAGAGTTGATGACGTGGTTTCCTGGAAAAGCAGAGGAATTGATAATGTGAATAAAGAGCTAGGGAATAAATTTAATGAACTGAAACTGCAATATGAAAAACTGATGCAGGAATACGAATGGAATGAATTAGTATATAGCGCTAAATTTTCATTTGAACCCGTTATTGGCGAAATCTATCATTTGTACAGAGATGCTGAAGGCGTACACTTTCTTTCGTTAATAGGTCCTAATGAATGGAATAAAGAACATATTGGCACCTTTAAATTAAATAGTGATAAAAAATGGATTCTCCTGAATTCACAAAATTCGGATCTCTACTAAAATAAAATAACCGAGATGATTTGGAGGTAAAGCGTTTTTTTGAATTTCCCGAACGAGTTTTAATTTTATAATTCAATCGTATTTTTATCCAAGTACTAACAAAAAGAACCTGTGGAAAATATTTTAAGACAACAAATTGAGAAAATTGTACCATTAACAGATAGTGAATTTCTATTCGTACTGTCTCACTTTTCGGTTGGTAACTATAAAAAACATCAATATATTGTTCAGCAGGAAAATCCTGTTCCATATGTTCATTTTGTTGTAAAAGGACTGTTGAAATCTTTCTACGTAGATAAATCGGGTAAGAGCCATATTCTGCAATTCGCTATGAAAGACTGGTGGATTACTGACAATCAAGGTTTCTATAATGAACAAAATGCTACGCTCAATATTGACTGCATAGAAGATGCACAAACCTATTACATTACTCTTGACAATAGAGAAAAATTGTGTGCCGAATTACAGAAAATGGAATTCTTCTTTTTGCAAAAAATGACCGCCGGTAATATTGCGCTTCAAAACCGAATTTTATCGCTGATGAGCAAAAATTCAGAGGAAAGATACATGCAATTTCTCCAATTATATCCGGATTTGATTCATCGCATTCCAAAAACCTTAATCGCATCGTATCTTGGTATTTCAAGAGAAACATTGAGTCGATTATCGCATTAACGTGATATATATCACAAATTATCGGTGACCTATGTCCTTTATAATCCATAAAATATTTTAGAATTTTGTATTTCATAAAATTTTAAAACAGAAACATGGAAAATATAGCACTTGTAGTTGGAGCGACCGGAATAACGGGTAGCAATCTCGCAGAAAAACTTATTGACAGAGGCTGGATTACTTATGGTTTAGCCAGAAACCCACGAAAAGACATAGAAAAACTTCAGCCAGTTGTTGCAGATCTTTTGGATTTGGAGAATTTAAAAACAGCTTTAAAAAACATTTCTCCCACACACATTTACATTACAACTTGGATGCGTCAAGATACTGAAGCCGAAAATATTCGGGTGAATAGCTTGATGATCAGGAACCTTCTCGAGGCATTATCTCCTAAAAAATCAGTGCAACACGTAGCGCTTGTTACCGGATTGAAACATTATCTTGGGCCGTTTGAGGCTTACGCCAAAGAAGGATTTTTGCCTGAAACACCACTTAGGGAAGAGCAACCGCGTCTTGATTTAGAAAATTTTTATTATGCCCAAGAAGATGAAGTTTATGCCGCTGCAGCGCGAGATGGTTTTACATGGAGCATCCACCGACCGCATACGGTTATAGGAAAAGCGGTAGGCAACTTAATGAATCTTGGTACAACACTCGCTGTATTCGCCAGCATTTGTAAAGAAACTGGAAAGCCATTTCAGTGGCCGGGTTCAGCAGCACAATGGAATGGACTTTCGGATGTTACAGATGCCAGAGTATTGGCAGAACATCTAATATGGGCTTCGACTACTAAAGCGGCTCGTAACGAAGCATTCAATGTGGTCAATGGAGATTTTTTTCGTTGGAAATGGCTTTGGAAAAAATTAGCGCAATCGTTTGGAATTGAAGCAATAGGTTTTGATGGTACGATTCATACTCTTGAAGAACAAATGAAAAATGAAGCTCCAGTTTGGAAAAACATTGCTACGCAATGTGATCTTGAAGAGTCTGATTTAAACAAGTTGGCTTCTCCGTGGCATACGGATCTTGACTTGGGACGCCCGATAGAAGTGATGACGGATATGTCTAAAAGTTGCAAACTCGGTTTCCCTGTTTTTCAAACAACGGAAGATTCCTTTTATGATCTTTTTGAACAGCTTCGCACGGACCGATTGATTCCTTAGTTTAAGTAGTCTGAAAGAAATAAGAAGAGGATTAAAACGTACTGTTTTGAATCCTCTTTTTTTATTTCTTGTAATCGGGAATGTGCAAAGTTGGTATTATGACTTCCTAACAATTATATTGCTTTCACTAACGCCTTAAAACAAAAAAGACCTTACATTGCTGTAAAGTCTTTTTAAAAAGCTCCCTCTCTTGAGCTTAAGGGAAGAATATATAAAGTTTACTTTTTTGTTTTAAATTTTATGCCTCAAGTAATATTTTATCGTGTTCAAAATATTTAAAAAACTATGCTATAGCTTGTTTAATTAAACTCATTATGTACTCCAAATTCATTGTGCTGTTTACAATGGTTTCATAATCGCCATTCCCCCAATGTCCAGTTTTTGATACATCTTTCATTAACTCTTTTGGGTCGTCCAATTGCCCTTTTTTTAGATTAATAAAAATCTTGAGCCTTTTTTTCAGGATAACAATATCGGCAATATTTTTATTTTTTTTAAAAGCGATATATAGTTTTTTGGGAACAATTTCAATATCATCGGATAAGTTTAAAATGGCATTTTTGTACCATTCATACAATTCTGCAACTTCCTCCAAAGAACCGTTTAAATGATCTTCTTCAGTATACACCTTGATTTCAGCTGTGACTGCTTGTATAAGACTATTTTGTTTAGTCAAGGGTTTGATACTCTCAGCTGATTTAGTTTTCTTGATTGGGTTGATGCTGATTAAATCATTTTCATATCGTTTTATTTCCCAAAGTTCAATGGCGATATCTTTAAAGTTTGTTGCTAGTCGTTGATTTTCAGTGAAACTTGGCGAGACAAATACGACTCTTGTTTGTGACCAGTCTACAGCTGAACTATGAATGGTTTTATGAAGTGTTTCGTTATATGACAAAACAAAATCAGCTTTATTTTCAAGCATTAAACTCAAATAGGTAAAACCTTGGTCAACAACACTTGCGTTTTTATCTCGTTTGTATTCAATAATTACAAAAGCTTTTGATTGCATGTCATAGCCCAAAGTGTCAATACGCTTGCCTTTGATAACAAATTCAGACTTTACCATTTCCAAGCCCATCAATTCTGGAAGATTATTTTCAACTAACTGTTGAATTTCTTTTTCTAGTTTAAAAGGTTTTTCTTTTATTAGATTAAGATTATTCGTTTTTGTGATTTGGAAAAGATTCATTTTTTTGAATTGAATTTATTTTTTAAAGTAAAGACTTATCATTCTTTTAAAAAAATATTTTCTAAAAAAGTTACTACCGGTAAATAATCAACTGATTTTAAATTGTATTCCTCACTATATTCCTTCATCCATTTTTTGAGATTAGATTTTACGTTTATAGTACTTTCTTCCTTAAAATTATCTTTTAATTTTATTTCAAAATAATAGTCAGTTTTAGAGTTTTCTTTTCCTTCAATTTTAGATTTGTGTTTGTGAGCAATGGATGCAATATCTCCACAAAAAGAGGTCAAATAAAATGCCTTTGTTCTACCGCCAGAGTAGATTACTAATTTTTTGGCATTGTGTAAATCATATGGAAATTCTAAAAAATTATTTTGCTTGTCAGTTGAGTGAAAATAAAAGGTGTTCATTTTAGTAAGAGTAGCTAAATCTTTACTTCTGGTATATCCTAAAACAACTTTCTCCTTAGGTTTAGGTTCAACTTGTAAGTAGGTTTGAAATTGTTTTTTATCTTCAAAGCCATTAATTTTTTTGCAGTATGTTTCTGCAATTTCGGGATTTTCAATTTCTAATTTACGGGCTTTACTAATTTCTAAAAATTCCGTTTCCATATCAATACCTAAATAACGTCGATTAGCTAGGTTGGCAGCAATTCCAGTTGTAGAGCTTCCTGCAAAAGGGTCAAGTATCCAAGCATTAGGTTGTGTGGAAGCCAGAATAATACGAGTCAAAACAGCAAGTGGTTTTTGAGTAGGGTGTTTGCCACATGATTTTTCCCAACCTGCAATGGCTGGCAATTTCCAAACATCTTTCATTTGTTTATTGCCGTTGAGTTTTTTCATTAACTCATAATTGTAATAATGTGGTACTTTCTCTTTTTTACGAGCCCAAATGATTAATTCGGCAGAATGAGTAAAAAAACGACACGAAAAATTAGGTGGTGGATTGTTCTTTTCCCAAGTAATAACATTAAGAATTTTAAAATCCAATTCTTGTAAGATTTGCCCAATAGAGAAAATGTTATGATAGGTGCCACTTATCCAAATAGTACCCTTGTCTTTTAGTTTTTCACGCACCTTAGTAAGCCAGTTGCGATTGAAGTCATTGATGAAATCAAAACCCTCTGATTTGTCCCAATTGCCTTTTTTATAGATTAGAAAAAAGATCAGAATCACACTTATTGTGGGTTGTGTAGCATTTTTTTAATCTATTTCTTTGAACAAATTAAATAAATGATATGGATACTTCTTTTGAACGCTCAGAAAACACTACTATAGAATGGTTGACACCGCCTGAATTAGTAATTAAATTAGGTAAATTTGATTTAGACCCTTGTAGTCCAATTAACGCTCCTTTTTTACATGCAAAAACAAATTATACTATTTCTGATGATGGTTTGTCAAAAGATTGGTTTGGTAGAGTTTATCTAAATCCACCCTATGGTAGAGGAATGGATTTATGGATGGAAAAATTAAAAAATCATGGAAATGGAATAGCATTAATATACGCAAGGACTGAAACCATATATTTCTTTGAGCATATTTGGAATGATGCGAATGCGATTTTATTTGTAAGGGGAAGAATCAGATTCTATGACATTTTTGGAATACAAAGTGGCAGACCAGTTGCTCCAAGTGTTTTCATTGCTTATGGAAGAGAGAATGCATTAGCTTTAAAAAATTCTGGTATTGAAGGGAGATTTTTGAATTTGAAATTATAAGATTTCATAAACTATAAATTCTGCAATATTGAATTCTGCATCAATTATCCATAAGTTTTCAATTAGAAGTTTTTTTAATGCTTCGTCTTCATTGGTAACATCTTCAACAATACCTATTACTTGCATATTGTTTACTTCGTATGAACTATTTGGAGCTTCAGTGGCGCCTTCGGGTGAAATAAATATAAATTTTTTCATATTTCAATTTTTTTATAATTTCCTCTTCCGTTAAATTCTATTAATCCTTTATCTCTTAAAAATTGTAGTTGTTGACGAATTTTATCCTTGATATGATTATTGTTTGGGTATTTGATTTTTAATTTATTTTCGAAAGTGTATAATTCATCTAATGTAAATGATTGCTTTTTAATTTGTTCAATACAATTTAAAATATCTAATATCCAACCTCTTGATTCTAAACTTTTAGATTTTAAAAATCAGTACTTTTTAATTTTAAATGTACTTTTTCTTGTTCAATAATTCTTGAATTTTCAACTATAAAAATTCTTCCATTTTCAGGAACTTTTGAAATATCAATGTTACAACCAACCCAACCAGCTCTTTTAGCAGTAATTGATAGTGGTTTTCGTTTAATAATAATTTCTGGAGTGAAAAATTGTTTTGGAATCACTAAAAAATTATTGACTTTATTGTTGTCATAAGTCAGAAAGAAGAAATTAGGATTTGTATCAGAAGTAATCCTTTTTATCATACTTTCATAAGCTCCATCATTAATTATGGTGCTTAATTTTCCGTTTTTACTTTTTAATTCAAATTCTTCCTTACATTCTAAACAATAAAAATCTGCAACTGGCATATTGTTTTCAAAATCGTTTAAGGGTAGTTGACCGCAGTTTGGACAATATGAATTTACTTTTACCCAATTTTCAGTTAACACTCTTGTAATCTGTGAATTGCTTTTATATCCTTCAGCTAGATCTAAATTAAAATTTAAGTTCATTAAAATGGAATTTGTTTTAAACAATAAGCCTTTGAAGTCAGAAAATGAGTTGGTTTATAATTCGGCTAATTTCAAAAAAAGTTTTGCTTTCATTTTTATTCGATTAGTCAAAAATACTGTTTTATTATAATTTATTTAGTTTTTCTTTTCGCTAGGGATATTGTTTTGCGCTGCAACTTTGTTTTGGAGTAATAGGAGATTGTGATAAGGGAATGCAACATCATTTTTTAGTTTTTATTTGCAAGCCTCGCTTTCACTACCGATTTAAAACAAAAAAGACCTTACATTGCTGTAAAGTCTTTTTAAAAAGCTCCCTCTCTTGGGCTCGAACCAAGGACCCTCTGATTAACAGTCAGATGCTCTAACCAACTGAGCTAAGAAGGAAACTGTATATTTTTATTCTGGTGTGAATGAACGTTTTTAATTGCTTTATTGTGATGTTTGTTTCAGTGGTAAAGCGGTGCAAAGATAGGCTATCATTTGGTTTGTGCAAATAAAAATCAAACTTTTTTTAATTTTTTTTACTTCCCTACAATTGCCTTGTAAATGTCATTTCCGTTAGCAAATAGTAACAGTGTTATAAGTAATACGAAACCAACCATTTGCGCATTCTCTAGGAATTTGTCACTAGGCTTTTTACCACTGATGATTTCATATAATAAAAACATTACGTGCCCACCATCAAGTGCAGGAATAGGTAATAAGTTCATTACACCAAGCATTATGGATAATAAAGCAGTGATGTTCCAGAAAACTTCCCAGCTCCATGTTTTAGGGAAAATGTCAAATATTGCTTTAAAACCACCTACTTGTTTGTATGCACCCGTACTTGGACTGAAAATCATTTTCAATTGTTTTCCGTATCCTACTAATTGATCTTTTCCTCTTGTAATCCCAACCGGAATAGATTCTAAGAAACCAAATTCCTGTTTGCTTACTTTGTAATAGCCCAGTTTTTCTAACGATTCCATTCCTAAACGACCGATACTAATTCCTAATTTTCCATCATTAGTGACCATAACTGGGACTTTTATTTCTTTCTCGTCTCTTAAAATAGTTGCCTCAATCGTTTTGTTTTTGTTGCTTTCCAGAACCGCTTTAGCTTGGTCAAAATATTTTGTTGGTTGCCCGTTAAGCGCTATTATAATGTCTTTTGGTTGCAAGGCAGTGTTTTTAGAGTCAGGGGCAACAGCTCCCACTACATATGGCATTCTGATATCCAGCAACACACTTTTTTCTTGTTGTGACAATTGATCCACAAAATCATTTGGCATTTTGATAGCTTGTTCTGTTCCATTTCTTACAATAAGCACTTCTTTTGCCATGATAACTTTCATCGTAAGATCATTGTCAAATTTGACGATTTTTTCACCATCAACTGAAACTATATGGTCTCCGGTTTGGAAACCCACTTTTTGCATAGCCTTGTTTTCTACTAGCAAGCCATCTTTCAAATCTTCATTAGCAATATAAGTATCGCCGTATGCAAATGCCATTCCGATATAAATGATAAAAGCCAAAATGAAATTCACCGTAACACCACCTAACATAATAATCAAACGTTGCCAAGCCGGTTTAGAACGAAATTCCCATGGTTGAGGTGGCAAAGCCATTTGTTCTTTGTCCATACTTTCGTCAATCATTCCGGAAATTTTCACATAACCGCCCAAAGGCAACCAACCGATACCGTATTCAGTTTCGCCAATTTTCTTTTTGATAAGGGAATATTTAACATCAAAAAATAAGTAGAATTTTTCGACTCTGGTTTTAAACAGTTTTGCAGGAATGAAATGTCCTAATTCGTGAAGTATAATCAGTAATGATAAGCTCAATAAAAATTGAGAAAGCTTGATAACTATGTCCATTTATTTGTCATTGCGAGGAACGAAGCAATCTAATCCTCTTATTAATTTAATTTTATAACTCACAAAAGTAAGGTTTTCTATTTGTTTATTTTACAATAATTGTTCCATACCATTTTAAAAGTTTGTTAATTAATAGAAATTGAATTCTTACTTTGGTCTGTGAATCTTAACTTTACTTTTTTGAAATGAGTATTTCTTGTTTCTTTCACTTTAAAAATAAAGATATGTCTTCAAAATTATTTTCTCCTCTCACAATAAAAAGCATCACGCTAAAAAATAGAATTGCTATTTCACCAATGTGCCAATATTCAGCCCAAGATGGCTTTGCCAATGATTGGCATCTCGTACATCTTGGAAGTCGTGCTAGTGGTGGTGCAGGATTAATCATTCAGGAAGCAACTTCAGTTTCTCCCGAAGGCCGAATTTCTCCCGAGGATTTGGGACTTTGGAAAGACGAGCAAATCGAAAAAATGCAGCAGATTAATCAATTTATTATTGGTCAGAAATCGGTTCCCGGAATCCAATTGGCTCATGCCGGAAGAAAAGCAAGTTCCGCATCACCTTGGAACGGAGGCCGAAAACTAAAAGCAACACAAGGAGGCTGGGATACCGTGGCGCCAAGTGCCGTTGCGTATCATCATACTGAAAATGCTCCTGTTGCATTAGACGAAGAGGGAATTCAAAAAGTAGTTTCCGACTTTAAATCAGCTACAAAAAGAGCCGTTCAAGCAGGTTTTCAGGTAATGGAAATTCATGCCGCACACGGGTATTTGTTGCATCAGTTTCTTTCGCCTTTGTCTAATTTTAGAACCGATGCTTATGGCGGAAGTTTTGAAAACCGAATCCGTTTAACACTCGATGTCGTGGATGCAGTTCAATCAGAATGGCCGGAAAACCTGCCTTTATTCGTTAGAATTTCCGCTACAGACTGGGCAGAAGGAGGATGGAATGCTGAAGAATCTGTACAGCTTTCGAAAATATTAAAAGAAAAAGGCGTGGATTTAATCGATGTTTCTTCGGGAGGATTAGTGTCACATCAACAAATTCCATTGGGTCCAAATTACCAAGTGCCTTTTGCGGAAAGAATAAAAAATGAAACCGGAATCCTGACAGGCGCCGTAGGTTTAATTACTGATGCCGCTCAAGCCGAGGAAATAGTGGCTTCAGGAAAAGCAGATTTAGTGTTGTTTGCCAGAGAATCCCTTAGAAATCCGAATCTGGGATTAACATTCGCTCATGATTTACAAGCGGATATCGAATGGCCAAAACAATACGAAAGAGCTAAAAAGTAAGTTTTTGATTTTGAAACATGTAAGTCATGTAAGTTTTTTTAAGATTTCTTACATGACTTATATGTTTAAATTTTGAAACATATAAGTCATGTAAGTTTTACTTTTAAAAATTATAAAACAACTATATAAAAACATTCCAATTCTTATATGAACTTATATGCCTTATATGTTAAAAAAATAGGTTTCAGTCTATATTTTAAAAGAAAAAGAAATCACAAGAACTTCGTTATTTATCTAAATTTCAAAAGCTTATATGGCTTATATGTTTAAAAAAACAAGTATGATTCTCTATTTTTGAAAGAAAATAAATGACAAAAACTTCACTACTTATTTAATTTTTAAAAACTTATGTGGCTTATATGTTTAAAAAACACACGCCAATAATTTGAAAAATAATACCATGCAAAAAATAAAAACAGCTTTACTTTCCTACGGAATGTCCGGAAAAGTATTTCATGCTCCTTTTTTAAACTTTCATCCGGGATTTGAACTGCTTGGTTCTTGGGAGCGAAGCAAAAAATTAATCCACCAGGATTTTCCTGCGGTGGAAAGTTACGCCACCATGGAAGAGTTGTTAGATGATGATGTAGATTTAGTTATCGTAAATACGCCGGTGGAAACGCATTATGAATATGCAAAAAAAGTGCTTCTTGCCGGAAAACATGCCATTGTCGAAAAAGCTTTTACCACAACGGTTGCCCAAGCGCAGGAATTAGCGGCTTTGGCCAAAGAAAAAGGATTGAAACTGGCCGTTTTCCAAAACAGAAGATGGGATAGTGATTTCAAAACTGTCCAAAAAATTATTTCGGAGAATAGTCTTGGTGAAATTGTGGAAGCCGAATTCCATTTTGACCGATACAATCCTATTTTAAGTCCGAAACAACACAAAGAAACCGTTAATTCCGGTGCTGGAATTCTGAAGGATTTGGGACCGCATTTAATAGATCAAGCCTTGTTTTTGTTTGGAATGCCACAATCCGTTTTTGCGGATATTCGCATCACACGGGAACATTCTTTGGTAGATGATTATATTGATGTTTTACTGTATTATTCCAATTTCCGTGTCCGACTCAAAGCTGGATTTTTTGTTCGGGAAGCAATTCCGGCGTACGTCATTCATGGGAAAAAAGGCTCATTCCTAAAACCACGCGGCGATGTTCAGGAAGACGAATTGAAATTAGGAAATAAACCAAATTTAGAAACGTGGGGAACGGAATCCATCGAAAGACGAGGACTGTTGCACACTGAAATTAATGGCGAAATTATTCAGGAAATTATTCCTACACTTCAAGGCAATTATTATGACTTTTTTGACGGAGTTTATCAATCGATTGTAAATGACACGACCGAACCGGTAACGGCACAAGAAGGTGTTCAGGTAATGCAAATTATTGAAGCTGCGATTCAAAGCAATGTGCAGAAAAAAGTAATTGACCTATAAAATCTATTATGAATTCGCAAATTTTAAAAAAAAATCTAAAAAATTAGCGAATTCGCGGTAACTACTTTTTATAAACAATAACGTTGTATTTTTTCCTAAAGGTGTTGTTTTGAAACAACCAATGAAAGCTTTTTGTAAATTTGACGCCTTAAATGCTAAAATAAATCACTTTGATAGATTTAAACTTTTTAGGAAGGTCAAAAACGAAAGCCAAATTCAAAAAAACTTACAAAGACGCAAAGGTTTCCTATTTAAACCGAATCCGTTGGGCAGTTTCGATGTTCTACTTTGGGATGGGATTGTGTTTTGCCACTTGGGCCAGCCGAATCCCAGATATCAAAACGGCATTGGATTTGAGTGAAGGTGATTTAGGAAGTATTTTATTCGCTTTGCCATTAGGACAACTAGTAGTAATGCCTTTTTCTGGAAAATTGGTCACTCGTTTTGGCAGCCACAGAATCTTGATATTCGCCCTTTCACTATATGTTTTTAGCATGACAAATTTAGGTTTGGCTGTTGCGGCTTGGCAATTGTCATTGGGATTATTCGTGTTTGGAATCTTTGGAAATCTATCTAATATAGCCGTAAACACACAAGGCGTTTACACCGAAGTGCTTTTCAAAAAAACTATCATGTCCTCCTTTCACGGGATGTGGAGTTTTGCCGGATTCATGGGAGCTTTAGTAGGATTAGGAATGCTGGCTTTTGAGTTAACACCGTACATTCACTTTCTCATTGTGGCCGGAATCGTATTTTTGATTATGGCATTCAACTATAAATTTTTAATAAAAGCCAAAGAAACTGTACAAATTGAAAAGAAAAAATTATTCTCAAAACCGGACAGTGTTCTGATTTGGTTGGGAATAATCGGGTTTTGTTGCATGGCCAGTGAAGGCGTCATGTTCGACTGGAGCGGCGTTTATTTCAAAGATGTCATTAAAGCACCTGGACCATTAGTGATTTTGGGATACACTTCTTTTATGATTATGATGGCCGGCGGACGTTTCTTGGGTGACGGTCTGATAGGTAAATTTGGTCGAAAAACCGTCTTGCAAATCAGTGGCATCATGATATCAGCCGGACTTTTCACAGCAGTATTCTTCCCATTTGTCATTTCCTCAACCATCGCATTTATGTTCGTAGGTTTGGGAGTTTCCACCATAGTTCCTACCGTTTACAGTGTGGCCGGAAAAACTCCAAATGTATCACCCAGCGTAGCGTTGACAACCGTTTCCAGCGTCAGTTTTCTGGGTTTTCTTATGGGTCCGCCAATCATTGGTTACATAGCGGAGCTGTCAAGTCTCAGATTTTCATTCGCATTCATCGGCGTTTTTGGGATTCTTATCGCCATAATGGTGTCCCGAATTAAGGCAATAGAATAACTATAAATTTTTAGGAGCACTACATTTCGTTTCCATAAAAACAAACTCTCCCGCTGTTCGCAGTATCCACGCCCAAAAGTGTGGGATACTTGCTGCCATCGGGGCTACTGAATTCGTTCCGATTATCTAAGAACTTCCCCCGAAAACAGATTTGGTAAAAATATTTTCATTGAAAATCAATATGTTAGTATTTTTTTTATACATTTAACATTATAATTCTTTCATAGATTATTTTCATTTGATACTGCATGCAAAATACCACTTAGTCAGGAGTATCGTATTTAAGGTTTATACCACTTTTTCCAAAATTCATTTTTAATTATTTAACGTTATCCCATTTCGGATAACGTTTTCAATTTTTGTAGTTCAACCGTTGCAATTCATTGTAGCGCTTGAACTTATTATTGCAATTCCCACTTTTATACTGTAACCTCATCATCTAAATTTATGAATAAATTTTACGTTGCGTTCTTTTTTATGGTTCATATTGGATGTAGTATTGCACAAAATAGTACGGGTTTTTTTGGAAAAATCGTGGACTCAAAAACCCAAAATCCATTAGGTTTTGTCGTCGTCAGTATTCAAAATACGACTTTAATGCAACTCACTAAAGAGGATGGTAATTTCAGTTTTGATTCCGTTCCCACAGGAAATATATTGCTTCTGGTACACAGTCAGGGTTTCAAAGATGGCTTATATCCGGTCGAAATTACCGAAGGACAAATGCTGGATTTAGGAACTATAACTTTAGAGGAAGATCAATCCACGGAACAGCAAAACAGCATCATCACACTTATCGAAAGCGATTTTGGCGAAGACAACAGCAGTTCCGAAAGTACTTCCGGACTCCTCCAATCCTCCAGAGATGCTTTCTTGCAAGCTGCTGCGTTCAACTGGGGACAAGCTCGTTTTAGAGTTCGCGGATTAGACAGCGAACATTCCACGATGATGATTAATGGCGTTTCCATGAACAAAATTTATGATGGAAGACCGCAATGGGGAGAATGGGGCGGATTGAATGATGCGCTCCGCAATCAGGAATTCACTCTTGGAACTGCTCCTTCGGATTATACCTTTGGCGGGATTTTAGGAACACAGGAAATTAACACGCGGGCTTCCATTTACAGACCCGGTTCCCGAATCTCCTTTTCATCAACCAATACCAATTACAGTTGGCGCACCATGGCAACGCATGCTTCCGGCATGAATTCCCGTGGCTGGGCTTTTGTAGTTTCGGCAGGAAAGCGTTGGGCGGAGGAAGGATATTTTGAAGGGACCAATTATGATGCGAATTCCTTTTTTATAAGCCTCGAAAAAAAATTAAGTGAGAAACATTCGTTAAATCTGACGGCATTGTACACGCCCAATTCCAGAGCCAAAAATTCACCAAACACTGCCGAAGTTACGCAGCTGACAAACGTAAAATATAATTCCTATTGGGGTTTTCAAGACGGTGAAAAGAGAAATGCCCGCATAAAAACCATTGAAGAACCCACGATAATACTGAATCATTATTTTAAAATCAACGATAAAATCAATTTGAATTCGAGTGTGATGTATCAATTTGGAACAATTGCCAACAGCAATATCGATTATCAAAATGCGAATAGTCCGGACCCAACGTATTACAGAAAAATGCCTAGTTATTACAGCTCGCTTTATGCACCGGATAACGGAGAATTTTCGGGAGCATTTACTCCAGATTATGAAAATGCGGAGAAAAGCAAAGCGGAATTTTTAGCCAATTCTCAAATTGATTGGACAGCCTTGTACCAAGCCAATCAAAATCCAGTTTTGGATGCTAATGGAACAATTACGGGCTACGAACCCACAAAAAGCAAGTATGTTTTATACGAAGATCAAGTTGAAGATGAAACGGCGGTGGCCACAACAAATTTGAGTGCGCAACTCTCAGAAAATATTTTTTTGAATGCTGGAGCATCTTTAAAAAAACTAAAATCGCATAACTCACAAAAATTGTTGGATTTGCTAGGCGGTTCTTATTTTGAGGATATTGATGCTTTTTATAGCGGAAATCAATCGCAATCTGATTTGAATAATCCAGACCGTCAAGTAGTCGTTGGCGATACATACGGATACAATTATAATTATTTTGCCAATACGGTAGAAGCATTTACCCAATTTAAATTCACTTATAGCAAAGTGGATTTCTATCTGGCACAAAATTTTTCCAGAGCAGATTATCAACGGGAGGGTTTGTACAAAAATGGGATTTATGAAACCAATTCCTTTGGGAAAAGTGAGAAAGTTGCGTTTGAAAACTTTGGCTTCAAAGCCGGATTCAATTTGAAAATCTCCGGCAAACAGTTGGTGACTTTTAATGCGGCACATTTGACAAAAGCGCCTTCTTTGAAAAATACTTTTGCAAATTCCCGTTTGAATAATGCAATTGTAGACGGAATCGAAAGTGAGAACATCAGCAGTTTGGATGCGAGTTATGTCTACCGTTCACCAAAACTGAAAGCCCGACTGACAGCTTATTATTCCCTGATTAAAAACGCAACTCAAATTTCCTTTTTTTATGCTGAAGGAATTTTTGATGATGGCGCAGGATATTTAAACACCGATGCTTTTGTGAGCCAAACATTAACGCAATTGAACAAGAAGAATTTGGGTGCAGAATTTAGTTTGGAATACCAATTAAGCCAAACTTTTAAAACGACTTTTTCAGCGGCTTTTGGTGAATATACGTATGACAGTAATCCACAGGTGACATTGACAAACGATGCCGAAGCAACTCCAGAGAATACCAGTCCGGTTTTTGATTTTGGAACGGCTTCCCTCAAAAATTACAAACAAGCGGGAATGCCACAACGCGCGTATTCCTTGGGAATTGAATATCGAGATCCAAAATATTGGTGGATTAGCGCCAATGTAAATTACCTCACGAATAGTTATATTGATATTTCACCCATTTCCAGAACCGAAATTTTTTATAGAAATCCCGCAAGCGGTTTCAATTTTCCAGAAGCGACGGAGGAAAGAGCCGCAGTATTATTAAAACAAGAAGAATTTGACCCTACGATGTTGCTCAATCTCGTGGGTGGAAAATCATGGCGCATTTATGGAAAGAATGTTGGCGTTTTTGCCAGCATCAATAATGTGCTTGATGTTACCTATAAAACGGGTGGTTACGAACAAGCCCGAAATGCGAATTTCAGACAAATTAATCAGGATGTTTCCAGCGGTACGCCTTCTTTTGGACCAAAATATTTCTACGGATACGGAAGAACGTATTTCGTAAACCTTTATATCAATCTATAAATTAAAGCATATGAAATCAACATTTTACAAATCGGTTCTATTTTTACTAATGACAATCACATTTGGTAGTTGCGTGACAGATGAAGTTGTGGCTCCAAAACTAGTTTGTACGCAGCCGGATTTAGTTATAAATAAAACAGTGAGCGAAGTTCATGCGGTTGCAAATGCGATTGTAACGCAATACAAATACGATGATGTCATCGAGGCATATGTGGTCTCCAGCGATGAATCGGGGAATTTTTTCAAGTCGATTTCCTTTCAGACTTTGGCAACAGGCACAACGCCAGCCATAGGATTTAGCGTTCCTGTGGATGCTACAAATTTGTATATTGACTATAGATTGGGTAATAAAGTATACATAAAGTTGAAAAACCAATACACGGATATTTCATTCGGTGGCATGCGTATTGGAAGCATTTTTGTGAATTCTTACAATGAAGGCGGAGTAGGGCGACTTTCGCAAAATGAGTATAAAAAAGTGTTAAATGCGTCGTGTAAGAATGTAAAAGAGGACGTTTTGGTTCGCTCGTTAACCATGTCGGAACTGTTGAATGATTCTAATTTGAATACGTTGGTCGAACTGTCTGATGTTCAGTTTTCAGCATTGGCAATTGGCCGTCATTATTTTGAAGAAACCAATAATGTGGGCGGTGCGACAAATTGGGGGTTGGTGGATAAATTAGGGAATCAAGTCTATTTTAGAACGAGTAGTTTTTCTGATTTTTCAAGTAAATTAGTTCCCGATGGAAGCGGAAAAGTAAGGGGAATTTTGACGAAATACGGAACAGATTACCAATTATTGCCCCGCTCCGAAAAAGACGTCGTTATGACTGGAACAAGAGCAGTTCCTTTCTTCTCTGAAGATTTTGAAAAAGTAGTGGATAACTCGAAATTGAGTCTTCCCAGTTGGTTAAATATGGTTCAATCGGGAACACTTTTCTGGAAAGGGACAGTGTATTCCGGAAATGGTTATGCCGAGTTTAGTATTTCAGGAACTAAAGTCGTATCCAATATTGCTTGGTTGATTTCGCCAAAAATAGATATGGATGTTTATACTAAAGAAGTCTTGACTTTTAGGACGGCTCAGCATCATTTAGATGTTGATTCACCATTGAATTCTTTGGAAGTTTATGTTTCCTCTGATTTTGACGGACTTAATGTGGCTTCCGCAACGTGGACTCCGTTAGTGGTAAATTTGCCTAAACAAGCTACAGCATGGTATCAATTTGTGGGAAGTGGCGCAGTAGATTTATCTTCTTATAAAGGTAAAATTAACATTGCTTTCAAATATATCGGCTCCGGGAAAAATCTGGCTTTGGATGGCGCTTTTCAGTTAGATGATGTTCAGGTTTTTGGGGACAAATGATTTTTATTCAAAAGAAAAGGAAGGGGTTAATTTTTAGCATCGCTACAGTCACATTTTCATTATATTTGCCTTCTTTAAATAAAATTTATTATGAAAAAAATCCTTTTTGTACTTACTTTAGTACTCAGTATGTCTTGTTCAAAAGACAAAGAAGTTGACTATGTTGCCCAAAATGAACAAGATATTATTGCATATATCGCAAAAAATAATTTAACAGCCCAAAGAAGCGATTCAGGTTTGTATTATATAGTTAATGAAGTGGGAACTGGCGCTCAACCAACAGCAACCTCTAATGTAACAGTGGCATACAAAGGCTATTTTACTAATGGAAATGTTTTTGATCAAAGTAAACCAGAAGGAATTTCATTTGGTTTAAACCAAGTAATAAAAGGCTGGACAGAAGGAATCCCTTATTTTAAAGAAGGCGGAAGCGGAATTCTTTTAGTTCCTGCTCACCTTGGATATGGGAATGACGATAGAGGTCCAATTCCCGGAGGTTCTGTACTTATTTTTGAGGTTAAATTGATTACAGTAAATTAATATTCATTGCTCAGATATTCTTAAAAACCGAAGAGTTATCATATAAAAAACAGGAGTTATCTATTTTTGGAGATAACTCCTGTTTTTTTGATAAAAACACAATAGATACACTTAAGTGGATGGCATTCAAGCTGAAAAATATAAATTTGGGATAAAAATTTTATACTTTGATTGGTTTTTGTATTTTGGTCATTCCAAATCAATATAAATACCTAATGAAAACCTACTTTATTGCCCTATTTATGGTGGCCTTCCCGTGTTTGATACAAAGCCAAATTCCAGAAAATTCAATCAAGTTAAAGCAAATTAATATTGTAAAGACTAATTTTCGTAATTTAAAAAGTGGTGAGATTATAAATAAAACCATCTTATTTAAGGACGGAAAATTACAGTCCATTAAAACGTCTGACGTCATTCAAAGTTTTTTTTATAATCCAAAAGAATTATTGGACATGACAGTCAAAGAACGACAAGGAAGTAACTGGAAAGAGGTTGTAAATTACACTTATAATAAAGAGGACCAATTGGTAAAGTTTGCCAAGAAATACGAAGAAGGTGGAGAGCTTGTTACTAAAACAGTTACTATTACTTACGAAGGATCAAGAGTAAAAGCAGTAACTAAAAAAAGTAACAGTCATCAAACCCTGATTGAAGATATTGAATATGTTGTTGAAAATGGCCTTGTAGCCAGACGTTCTTCCAGAGATCGAAATCAACAAATAGTTAATAAAATAGAGTATGTGTATTTCAAAGACAATATAATCAGACATAAAGGATTGATTGGTGACAAATCAATAAAGAACTATACTTTTGATGATAAAAATTCTGTTGATCTGTTAATAGTGAAAAATATTTTTGGTCAAAATTATAAAACGATTGTGCCATTAGTTTCTTTTCATGAAGATGAATTTGATTTTGAATCAATATCTAATAATAATGAGTTAAGTTTTGCCTCTACTGCAGTAAATGCTATTGGTAAAAGCAGAAAATACAAATACAATAATTTAAACTATCCAGTATCCTGTTCCCTTGTAGAAGAAAATGGGATAGTAAAAACGGAGTTTAATTATTTATACGAATACTAGAAAGTCAATGTATGATCCTGTTTTCTTTCTGTATTTTTTTATGATATAATGTAATTTCTGATTTTTTAGAAAATAAAACGGCTGTCTATTTAGACAGCCGTTTGTAGTTATTTACTTTTTGATTTCAACGATGCTTATCGCATAACCTCCACCCGGAGCACTGAGTTGTGACAGTTTCGATTGGTTCGTTACTTTCATTTTACGAATCGTATACGCTTGCGGATTGGTTTTATAATGCGCGTCTTTTGCATCAGCATAAATCGTTGCCTCATATTTTTTTCCTTTTTCCAAGAAATCAAATTTGATTGTTGAGGTACGAGAAGTATCGCCATTTACATTACCGATAAACCAATTGTTAGTCACTTTTGCTTTACGCGCAACGGTAACATATTGACCAGGTTCTGCTTCAAGGTATTTACTGTCCGACCAATCTACCGCTACATCTTTGATAAACTGAAAAGCATCTGGAAAGCGGTCATAATTTTCTGGAGTATCAGCTGCCATTTGCAGTGGGCTGTACATCGTTACATACAATGCCAGTTGATTTGCAATCGTACTGTTTACATGGGAATTGTTGTCCTTGTTCATTTTACTCAAATCCATTTCAAAAATTCCAGGAGTATAATCCATCGGTCCACCCACTAAACGTGTAAAAGGCAACACCGTCACGTGATTTGGTTTAGAACCTCCAAAAGATTGATATTCTGTTCCGCGTGCCGCTTCGTTACCTATTAAGTTAGGGTAGGTTCTTGCAATTCCTGTTGGACGAACTGCCTCGTGCGCATTCAACATGATTTTATAATCAGCAGCTTTTTCTATTGCGAATTGATAATGGTTATTCATAAACTGGTTGTAATGATTTCCACCGTTTTCAATGATTGAACCTACGTAACCACTTTTTACGGCATCATATCCATTGTCTTTCATAAACTGATACGCTTTATCCAAATGACGCTCGTAGTTACGTACCGAACCCGAAGTTTCATGGTGCATCATCATTTTAACGCCTTTTGATTTGGCATATTCATGTAATCCTTTGACATCAAAATCCGGGTAAGGAGTCAGAAAATCAAAAACATAATCTTTGGAATGACCAAACCAGTCTTCCCAACCTTCATTCCAACCTTCGACTAAAACCGCATCAAAACCATGTTTCGCTGCAAAATCAATGTATTTTTTCACATTGGCGTTATTAGCACCGTGTTTTCCATTTGGTTTTGCTTTTGAAAAATCAGTTACGCCAAGTTGTACCGTAGGAAATTCATCCGTATACGCCCAAGAGCTTTTTCCCGTGATCATTTCCCACCAAACACCTACGTATTTAACGGGTTTTATCCATGATGTATCTTCAATTTTGTTAGGGTCGTTCAAGTTCAACGTCATTTTTGAAGCCAAAATTTCTCTAGCATCGTCACTAACAATTATAGTACGCCAAGGTGAATGATTAGGCGCCTGCATGTATCCTTTGTCTCCTTTAGCATCTGGTGTCAACCAAGATTCGAAAACCATAGTTTTATCATCCAGATTCAAATGCATGCAAGAATAATCGATTAATGCTGCTTCGTGTAAATTGATATACAATCCATCCGCTGTTTTTAGCATTAGCGAAGTTTGAACTCCTGTCGTAGAAAAAGAAGTTTGTGAAACATTTTCAGTAGTGGCTTTCTCTGATAAACCTCTGATTTCAGATAATTTTGAGGTCGTGTAATCATATTCTTGTGTGTCATAATCGCCTGGAATCCAAAACGCGGTATGATCGCCTGTCATGGCAAACTGTGTTCTTTCTTCTTTGATTACAAAATAAGTAAGGTTTTTTTGCGAAGGGAATTCATAACGAAATCCAAGACCATCGTCAAACAAACGGAAACGAATAACGATTTGTCTATCGGTTTCTTTTTGGTTTAAAGTAACTGCCAATTCGTTATAATGATTGCGAATTGAGGCTACTTCTCCCCAAACTGGTTTCCAGTTTTCATCAAAAGTTGTTGCTTTTGTATCAACAACAGTAAAATCATTTAACAACGATTTTTTGTCGTTTTTCAACTCAAGACCCAATTTACTTGGTTTTACAACTGCTTTGCTTTTGTAATTTAAACTGTAACTTGGAGTTCCGTCATTTTGTAAGGAGAACTCCATTACAAATTTTCCATTTGGTGATTTTAACTGCTGCGATTGTGCAGGGCTAAAAAACGCGAGCCACATTAGGGCTGTGAAAAGAAATTGCTTCATTTTTTAAATAGAATTTGATAAATTAATTTTTCAGGTTTGGTAATAGATTCTGATTTTTACGAAATCGATTTATTGAAAAATTCAAAGTTTTCCATATTTCGAAAAGGTAAAAGTAAACGCTTTACACACTACATATTTTTGTCATCATAAAAAAGTAGATTGCGTTTCTCATTTTTAAATGCAAGATACTGAATAACTGTATATTATGTAAATTTAGTGTTTAAAAAAAGTGGAAGATTTATAATAAAAAAGTGGTTTTTGAGATTGTTTTAATCCCGAAGACCTTCTTGAAAAACAGCATTTTTCTATTTTAGATTGGTTCCAATCCGCATTACGTTAGCTTCAAAATCTTCTCGTGGACCCGCTGCTTTATTTTTGAGTTGTGAACGGTAATTGTAAATTGTGGATACCGAATACCGAAGAAAAGTCGAAATTTTTGCGCTGTCCTTGATACCCAAACGAATCAGTGCAAAAATCCGTAGTTCCGTATTCAACAGTTCGCCTTCTTTCAATTGTATGGCTTCTTCATCAATTAACAAAGCGCTGAATTCTGGAATGAAATTAGGAAAGAGTTGCAGGAATGTCTTGTCGAAATTCGTGAGAAATGCTGCGAGTTCATTTTCGATAAATTGTTTTGACTTTACGGCACTAATCAGGTCGTTCATTTTTCCAGTTGTTGCCATCACATTCAATTTTCGGCGGTATTCGTCTAATTTTCCGATGTAGTCAGAACACTGATCCATGTAACGGCCAATGTATATTTCTTTCAAAAGATTGGCTTCGGTCAGCGTATAATTGGTTTCATTCAATTTTTCATTGAAAGTATTTAGTTCGGTATTCAACTCCGAAAGCTTGCTGTTGGCCAAACTTAAATCCTGCTTTGCTTTGGACAATTTTTTCATTTGCTTGAAAAGTAAAAAAAGCACCGCCAACAAGAACACGGATAATATACTCACACTTATTAAAAACAGTACCAACTGAAATCGATTGGTTTCATTTTGTTTTTGATATGCCTCGTTGATGATAGGCAGCATCTTAGAGATTTCATAGGTTCGTAAACGCGCATTACAAAAAAGGGCGTCTTCAAGCGAGCGTTTTATGTATTTGTAAGCGCGGTCAATATCTTCGTTTTCATACATTAGAAAAGCCAACGAACGCAACGAAATGTATTCTTTCTTGGCCAATTGCAAATCGGAAATAGCCGAAATAGTCAACCATTTTTTCTCCTGCTCAGCATCTTTTTTTTGGCGATATGCCTGCGAAATAATGTAGGCAATAACTGCTCGATCATCACTGTTGTGAGCAATTTTCGGGAAATAGTTCAGTAACAAATCCAGTGTTTCTTTGTGTTTTCCGGCATCAAGAAGCGTACTGGATTTCGCCATAATATAGGCGCTTGATTGCGGTTTGTAATAATTTAGAGAAGAATCACGGTACTTTTTTGTTAAAACAATATACTTCTTTTTTTCCTGAAGAGAGGCCGCATAATCAGACATATAACCATAAACGACGCTATTTACGGTAAAATAATAGCCTTTTAATTCGGGTGAAGTAGTGATGTTCATTCGATTAAGAATATCGGTTGCTTCCTTGTACATTCCTAATGTTCCCATAATGGAAGCTAGATTTAATCGGGCATGATTTAGCTTTTCAATGTCATTTAGTTTTTCGGCTATTTGAAAACTCTTTCGAGCATAAATCAAAGCAGAATCCGATTGATACGATTTATATTCCGCATACAACTTTCCGTAAACATCATATTTTTGAATATCGGTAGTAGTAGAAAGCAGCAGTTCTTTGAGTTTGTTGATTTGAATCTCTTTTTTATCCGAATACAATTGGTAATCAGCAACTGTTCGATCCAATTCCTGCAATAATTGTTCAGAATTATTTTGGGCAAAAAGAAAAAGGGGAAACAAAAATGCAAGAAGTACTGTTAAAAAGCGATTCATTCAAATGGTATTAAATTGCTGTAAAAATAATTAAAAATCCAATGGAACTTCAAAAGTAAGGTTTGCAAAAGCAAGAGTTTTTAAAATAACCGCAAATTCGCTAATTTCTATTGGTGCTTCTTTGGTCTAATATGTCGTTCGACTAAAATACTATCATTATTCACACGTTATGATTTTTTTATAAACCCAGAACTCAATAAGTCCCTTACAAATCATTAAATTTGTAACTTATTCAAAAATATGTTAGAAAAAGAAGTAATAAATTTCGAAAAAACGGCTATAGTTGGTATTGTGACTCAAAACCAAAGTGAAGAGAAACTAAACGAATATCTTGACGAATTGGAGTTTTTGACTTTTACCGCAGGAGGCCAAGTGGTGAAACGTTTTTCGCAAAAAATGGAACGTCCTAATCCTAAGACTTTTGTAGGGACTGGAAAAATTGAAGAGATTCATCTTTTTGTAAAAGAAAATGATATATCTACTTTGGTATTTGATGATGAATTATCGCCTTCACAGCAAAAAAATATATCTAAAATCATAACAGAATGTAAAATTCTGGATAGAACGCACCTTATCCTTGATATTTTTGCGCAACGTGCTGAAACTTCGTATGCAAGAACGCAGGTAGAATTAGCACAATGCATCTATATGTTGCCGAGATTATCGGGATTGTGGACACACCTTGAACGTCAAAAAGGGGGAATTGGAATGCGTGGACCTGGAGAGACAGAGATTGAAACTGACAGACGTATTGTTCGTGACCGAATCGCTTTATTGAAAGATAAAATTAAAGCAATCGACAAACAAATGGGAACTCAAAGAGGCAATCGCGGTTCCATGGTACGCGTGGCTTTGGTTGGGTATACTAATGTGGGGAAATCGACTTTGATGAATGCCGTTGGGAAAAGTGACGTTTTTGTAGAGAACAAACTTTTTGCAACATTGGACACTACCGTTCGAAAAGTAGTCATCAAAAACCTGCCTTTCCTGCTTTCGGATACCGTAGGATTTATCAGGAAACTGCCAACGCAACTGGTTGATTCTTTCAAAAGTACGCTGGATGAGGTTCGCGAAGCTGATTTGTTATTGCACGTTGTTGATATTTCGCATCCGGAATTTGAAGATCATATTGCATCCGTAAACCAAACGTTATTGGACATCAAGGCAAATGATAAACCCGTTATTATGGTTTTCAACAAAATCGATGCGTATAAGCATTTGACTATTGATGAAGATGATTTAATGACCGAAAAAACGCCAAGACATTACACGCTGGAAGAATGGAAAGCAACTTGGATGAGTAGAGTAGGCGAGCAAAATGCCTTGTTTATTTCGGCTACCAACAAAGAAAATTTCGAGGAATTCAGAGAACGCGTTTACGAAGCCGTAAGACACATTCACATCACCCGTTTTCCGTACAATAAGTTTTTATATCCGGATTATAAAGACGCGGTGGAAAAAGAAGACAAAGACGAAGAAGAAAACGAATAATTTTCAATTTATAGAATACACAGCTGTCAGTTCGAGCGCAGTCCAGAACAGCGCTAGTGGAGCAACAGAATCCCTTTTGATATTTTCAAGAGGGATTTTTTTTGGGCATGTCCCAGCTTCCTCTGCGTTACAGCTGCGTCAGGCTGTACACTGCAATCTTTTATTTCGCTGCGCTGCATAAAAGGATTTCCGCTGCCATCCTTCATGCGGGCTTTAGTTTTATTAAGTACTATTCATGTTTTTTAGACTATTTGTAAGAAAAAATCAATATATTTGAAAATGAATGTTATGTGATAATTATTATACCGATCTACCCAATTTTGTGTGGTTTAGTATGATTTTGTCACATTTATAAACCAGTAGGGCAATATTATAAGAAATGAGTAAATTGATGCATTCATATAGAAAAGATTGGAATAAGTTAAAAGAGATTATATCTAATGAGACTATAAAAATCGAAATTATTAAGGATGATGTTTCAATAAATAAACTTATAGATTATTTAATATCAGCAGAGGACCATCGCTACAAATATCATGTTGGTTTTGACATAATAGCAATAATTAGAGCCTTTAGAAATCGAATTTTATATAAAAAACAGGAAGGTGCAAGCACTATAGAACAGCAACTTGTTAGAACTATTATAGGAAAGTATGAAAAATCACTATCCAGAAAATTAAGAGAGATTTGCCTTGCTTTTGCCTTAAAGTTGTTTATTAACAAAAAAACAACTGCTCTTATCTATTTAAACATAGCTTATTATGGTACAGACTTTAAAGGACTAGATAAAGTTTTAAAAAAATTCAATCTAAAAAAAGGTGATTATATAAATGATAATATTTGTGCTGAAATAGTATCACGCCTTAAATACCCAGAGTCTACGAAAAAGAGTACTAGGTTAAAACTGATTGAAAATAGAAAAAAGTATCTTTTAAAATTATATGAAAAACATTCAAATTATAAATTATTAAAAATCCATGGGTAATATCAGATCATATTTGCAACTTTCAGAGAAAGCACTAAAAATTGATGAAGTCTATTTGTCGCCAGATAGTTTTTTATCAACATATTTTGAACTTGAACCTTTAGAAAAAAAATCGTTTTTAAGTCATTTTATCATTAATAACAACCCATATATTTTTAAGAGTGTTCCTATATTGTATCAACAAATAATTCAATATCTGGCACAAGAACTTGAGCTAGAAAATGCAGATATAAAACTAATTGGAAGTGCAAAGACTGGTTTTTCAATAAGTCCCAACCCTGATTATGGAAAACCATTTTCTGGCAAAAGTGATTTAGATTTTACAATATTTAATGAAGCTCTATTTAATAAATTAAAAATTGAATTCAATTTGTGGGCTAATCAATATGAAAATCAAAATCTTGTCCCTAAAGAAAGTGAAAAAAAATATTGGAATGATAATCTAACAATTGTTCGAAAGAACTTGGATAGAGGATTTATTGACACATATAAGATACCCAATAGAAGCATATTCCCATTGACAATGAAAATTAATAATTGTCTTTTTTTAATTTCATTTAAGTTGAACGAAATTCATGGGATTAATAGCTCTAAAGCATCGTTGAGAGTTTACAAGAATGAACAATTATTTTTAAATCAATTAAAACTGAATACAGAATATATATTGAAAAGTCTATAAAGAACATTATCGCAACTGGGACTGGTCTACAATGAGTAAGTACCTACTTAAACGAAAACAAAAATTATTGCTCCACTCTAAATGAGACGTATATGCGTTATTTTGTAGCGTCTATATACAAGTTGGCGGTAATTATCCAGAAAAATCAGATTTAATAACAACATATGGCAACACCTCGAAAAAAAACTGAACCGACAAAACAACAGTTAGCAGATGCATTAATAATAGATAAAGCTAGTTTTAAAATGAAACTTGGTGAAATTCTAAAATCAGGAAAAGAATTATTAAATCGTTCAATAACAAATGTTGATGAGTTAGAAAGAAACCAAAAAGATTTCTATGGTTGGGAAGATTATAATTCTGAATATTTAAAGCAAGCTTTTAATAATGAAAATAATCAATATAAAAGAACATACGATGATACAAACAAGTTCTATGGACTATTTGGCAACAGCGATAATTCTCCTAATGAAAAACTAAAACAACTAAAAGAAAAAATATCAAATAAAGTAACATTTTTAGAAAGGTTATTTGACAAAGTTGACTTATTAAAATCTGATGTAGAGGAAGCTTTAATAGTTAAATCTACCAAAACAGTTCATAGTAGCAATAAAAATATTTTTATTGTACACGGACATAACATGGCAGTTCAACAAAGCGTTGCAAGAAATTTAGAAAAATTGGGGTTAAATCCAATAATTTTAAGTGAACAACCAAATGCTGGAAATACTGTAATTGAAAAATTTGAAGCTAACTCTGATGTCGGTTTTGCCGTAATTTTGTTAACTGATGATGATGAAGGTAAATCCAAAACTGAAATTGATTTAAAAAGTAGAGCACGTCAAAATGTTGTACTTGAACTTGGATATTTTATTGGTCGATTAGGCAGAAAACGAGTTTTACCTCTTTATACAGAAAATGTAGAATTGCCAAGTGATATACACGGTCTTTTATATATTCCAATTGATAAAGCTGATACCTGGAAATTTGCGCTAGTTAGAGAACTAAAGAAAGCTGGCTACGATGTGGATGCTAATTCAATATTATAACTGCCGCCAACACACGCTACAAGCAATTTGGGTATTAGGCTTAATGGAAAGTTGGTTTCGTATTTGGGATGATTTGGCAAAACCACTAGCGCTCGTTTGTCCTCGTTCTCTGGTGCTCGTTTGCAACGAGTACCTACTTAAATTAAGAAACAAATTATAGCGTTTGCAACGCGGATCGCTAAAACCGGAGTAGCTTTAAATAACTATACGACTGTTTTATAGTAGCGTTTCTTAAAATCAATATTTTCAAAAAACATGTCTGAGAAATATAAAGTTATCGATAGTACAGTGCCTACTTTTATTACAATAACAGTTGTAGACTGGGTAGATTTATTGGTACGACCTAATTATTGTAGTATTTTAGACGAATCCTTAAATTATTGTATCAAGGAAAAAGGATTGAGTGTGCATGCTTATGTATACATGACTAGTCATATTCATTTAATTGTAACAGCATTTGATGGAGAGTTGCAAAATGTTATTCGGGATTTTAAAAAATTCACCTCAAAAAAACTGGTACAAGCAATAAAAGAACACCCTGAAAGCAGGCGAGAATGACTGTTACGGAAATTTAGTTTCGAAGCTCAAAAATCAGGAAGAGCTAAAAATTATAAAGTATGGCAAGATGGTTTTCATCCCGTTATATTGGATACTTTGGAAAAAATAGAACAGTGTCTAAACTATATTCATTATAATCCTGTTGAAGCCGAAATTGTTTTTCATGAAAGAGATTATGTAAACAGTAGTTATAGAAATTATGAAGAAGACAATACTGTTTTTTGTAATGTAAATGTCGAACCTTTATGGTAATCTGTTTATATTAGCCGCGTTGCAAACGCTTTATTTAGTTCACACAAGTAAGTAGGTACTCGTTGCAAACGAGCACCAGAGTACAGAGACACTACAGAACATAAAAAAAGACCTTTAGAAATTTTCTAAAGGTCTTTTTTTATAAAAATGTATTTTCTTAAAAACCGTAATTAACGCCTAATCCAAATACTTCTCTAACCTGAACGGCTTGAATCGAATTGTCGTCATAAATGGCTTGTACCGCTACATTAGCCGACAAGTATTTATTGATTTTCATGATGACATTCATTTGGTAATCAACATCCACGTTTTGAGGATTATCTAAATAATTGGAATATAAATTCAGTCGGTTTTCTACAGATACATTCGTCATGATATTGAATTTATAGTATGCCGTAATACTGGCTCCAAACTCAAATCGAGTAGAGTCGCCTTGCAATACTCCAAAAGAAGGACCAAATTCAGTAAAATGAGGATGAACAACAATCAGTTTTGCTGTCGCCGGAGAAAAATTGACACTCAAATTATTACTTTTTTTCCAAAGCATTCCTGGTCCCAACTGGAAGTAAGCCGGAGAGAAAAAATGCGATATTTTATCATCATTTTTGTCTAATCCAGTGTCCATTTGAGTCTTGAAATTAAAAAACATCGAATAGTACCATTGTCCTTTGGCTTTCTTTCCCCAAAGAGAATTCAGTTCCAAACGATCGTCCGTTTTTGCGGTTTTTTCGTCTCCTTTTATTTTGGTTAAACCGTACGCTAAAATAAATTTGTTATCCCAAACGATATCTTCTTTTTTATAATTGAAGTCATAATTCAGTCCAAAATTCCCCGCAATATTCGAAGTTCCACCACCCAGCCATTGTTTATTATAAGCCGATTGATTAAAAAGCAGTGAGATGTTTCCTTTTTTGGTCCAATACTTTATCGTGTCTGTTGCCGTTTCTTGTGCAGCAGCAGAAAGCATTGCAAAAAGAAACACTACAGAAAAAGCTATTTTTTTCATGTTTTTTATTTTAAATACACTGTGTACGTATTCCTAAACGTAAATATATTATCCCTTTTTAGGTGCTTTGTATAATGGAACGGCAGAGCATGCTTCGCCATACATTATACTTCGTGCAAAAGGTTGCAAGTAATGCGCTGCTAATACATAAGCCCGCATCGGAACCGGTTTTTTGGAGCATCCTTTTATGATAACCGGCTTGTTTTCATAAACCGAATAATCAATTTTAGGCAACAATTCTTCATACAAAGAAGCATCTAAATCTTCCAAAGTTCCATTGATGATTTTCTTTGCAAATGGCGCTAATTGAATCGCCACCAAAATTGAAGCCCAAGCCGGAACAATAGCATCGGTGCTGCAATGAATGGCGACATATTGATCTTGGTATTGTGACCAATCGTGATTTTTCAACTCCTCTCTAAAGTCTTTTTCTTTCAATAAAAAACCTTCCAAAAGCCATTGCGAAATATCGATTTGCGCACGAATCCCCATTGGATAATAATCTTCGAGATCGAAAACTTCCAAAACACTATTCGCAACTTTATTTATAATTTCATCTTCCATACCATTTTTTTATAGATAGCCTTCAGCCTGCAGTGTGAACAGTTGGGCATATAATTTTTTATTTTCCATTAACTCATTATGCGTTCCTGATTCTAAGATCTTACCTTCTTGTAAGACTAAAATACGGTCTGCCTGTCTCACAGTGCTAAATCTATGAGAGATTATTACACTGGTTTTATCTTTTATTAATCCTATAAATCGTTCAAAAACTTCGCTTTCAGCTTTGGCATCTAGTGCCGATGTGGGCTCGTCTAGAATCATAACCTCAGCGTTTTTCATGTAAGCCCGCGCCAACGCAATTTTTTGCCATTGTCCTCCGGATAGTTCCTGACCTTTGGCAAATCGTTTTCCTAGTTGTTGATCATAGCCATACTTTAATTCAGAGACAACTTCGTTGGCCAAACTCAATTCAGCCGCTTTTTGTATTCGTTCGTAATCATTAATTTCATCAATTTTGCCAATGGCGATATTTTCTTTCACTGAAAATTCATACTTGAAAAAATCCTGAAAAAGGACTCCAAAATATTCCTGGTAATTGGCCTTATTATATCGATTTATGTTGATGCCATCAAGCAAAATTTCACCCGATGTTGGCTCGTAAAACCGAAGCAGTAATTTAGTAAGTGTTGTTTTTCCAGCACCATTCTGCCCAACGAATGCTATTTTTTCTCCAGCTTTTATAACAAAACTAATGTCTTTTACTATTTGATTATCAGATTCCGGATAAGCAAAATAGACGTTTTTAAATTCAAATCCAATTTTGATTTTTTCTGGCAACGGAACCTCCTTTTCATTTTTATATTCGGACGGAATGTCAAGAAAATCAAAATAATCTTTCAGATATAAAGAGCTTTCGGATATCCGAGTAAATTTCGAAAAAAAATCTCGCAGACTACTCATTAAGCGATTGAAACTCCCTGATAAAAAAGTTAATTCACCAAGCGTAATTCCGCCCGAAAGAACTCTGTAAATTATAAAAACATATGCTGCATAATAACTAATTGATCCTAAAACATTAAATAAAAACCCATAACTGGAACGTTTTACAACGAGCGATTTGTTTAATTTAAAATAGCGCGTTGCAAGGGTTTCAAATCTTTCGACCAGAAAGCTAGTTAATCCAAAAAGCTTAATTTCCTTTGCCGTTTTATCATTAGCGCCAATAAATCTAAGGTAATCCAATTCCCTTCTTTCGGAAGTCCAGCTTCTAGCCAGCGAATATTGTTGTTGACTGAAACGTACTTCGTTAATAAAAGATGGAAAAATGCTTAAAACTAATAAGACAATTAAATAAGGTTCAAAATAAATCAATCCTATTACAAGCGAAAAGATAGAAATAGTAGTTTGCGCCTGACCTAAAACATTCGACATTAAATCGACACGACCTGCCGTTTGCGTTCTTGCTCGGTCAAGCTTGTCGTAAAATTCAGAATTTTCCAGCAGACTAATATCGATTTCATTAGTCTTTTTGATAATTTTAATCGAACTATTGATATTGTACTGATCTCCAAGAATTCCATCGGTAAGTGAAATTGCCCGACCTACCAAATCAGATAACACGACGAGTATAAACTCTATTGCTACAGAATGCCATAGCGCAGAATAATCCTTTTCGCCGTGTGTTGTAATTTGGATGATGGCATCAAAAATGAGTTTTCCAACCCATAAAATTGCAACGGGCAACAAAGCCGCAACGATTCTGCAAAAAGCTGATGTCAAGAATAACGTTTTGTTAGTACGCCAAATTTCTTTGAAAAAGCGGGGTATAAAAAAAAGCGAATCAAAAGAAGATTTTAGTCCAATTTTTTGATCGTTTAAAGATTTGGGTTGAGTCCGCGCCATTTTAAAGCATACCCAATTCTAGTTTTGCTTCCTCGCTCATTAAATCTTTGCTCCAAGGCGGATCAAAAGTAATTTCTACTTCAGCATCTTTTACATTCTCTAATGATTTTACTTTTTCTTCTACTTCTCTTGGTAAACTTTCTGCAACTGGGCAGTTAGGAGAGGTAAGCGTCATCAGGATTTTTACTTCATAATCCGTATTAACCATCACGTCATAAATCAATCCTAATTCGTAAATATCTACAGGAATCTCCGGATCGTAAATAGTCTTTAATATTTTTACGATTGATTCTCCTAATTCAGTGGTGTCTATTTCTTGTGTCATAATTTTGTCTGTTTTTTAAACACATAAGTCATATAAGTTTCTCTTTTTAAAGAAGATATAAGTATGTGTAAGTTTTTATTTTAGTTTTTAATATTTTTAAAACATATAAGTCATGTAAGTTTCTTTGTTCAAAGTAAAACATTCATCTAATTTGCTTATATGCTTATATGCTTATATGTTTAATTTTTTTTAGTCTTCAAGCCGCCTATATAATTCATTCACCATTGTTTTTTGACCTTCGTAGAAAATATTTTTCACATTAAAATTAATCAATAAACCAATTGGCGCATTTAATAAATTCATATAAGTAAGTAATTGTGCTTCATAAATCGGGTTTATTTCACTTACCGATTTTAATTCAACAACAAGAGCATTTTCTATAAATAAATCACATCGCAATTTAGATTCTAACTCATGTCCTTTATATTTTAAAGGGACCAGTAATTCAGAAGAATAATTTATTTTCCGTAATTCTAATTCTTTTTTTAGGCATTGATGATAAACACATTCCAATAGACCCGGACCTATACTTTTATGAACTTCAATTGCTGCTCCATTAACCTGATACACTAAATCTTTGAGATAACTCCTCGTTATATTTATAGTCATCAGCTTACGTTGGTAAAGTTAGTGTATGTTAATTTGAATTAAAAAAACTGATATGACTTATATGTTTGAAATCAATTCTTTGCATTGAACGCCAAAGCATACATTTTAATATTTTTTATCATCGATACCAATCCATTGGCGCGCGTTGGCGATAAATGTTCTTTCAAGCCTATTTCGTCAATAAAATCCATGTCGGCTTCGAGAATATCAGACGCTTTTTGATTGGAAAAAGTCCGAATTAATATCGCAATAATTCCTTTGGTCAAAATGGCATCGCTATCGGCAGTGAAAACAATTTTGTCATCCGTTTGTTCTCCTTGCAACCACACTTTTGACTGGCAGCCTTTAATCAGATTGTTTTCGGTTTTGAATTCTTCTTTTATCAAAGGAAGTTTTTTTCCTAATTCGATGATGTATTCATAACGCTCCATCCAGTCGTCAAACATGGAGAACTCATCAACAATTTCCTCTTGTATCTCTTTAATTTTCATACTATGCTGAATTTATTTCAGTTTTATTCTTTAGCTAATGACGTTATGGTGTTCACTAATTTCTTAATTTCTTTTGGTGGAAAACCATGATCAAAACTATCCGTTTCATAGGTTTTATCTTTGAAGGTGATTTTCAAATTGGCAATAGCAGCACCGTCATAAAAACGTTTTTCGGTTGGCGCTTTTAATTTGGATAAACTATCCAATTCCACCTTTTTAAAACAATCCAATAATTCTTTCCAGTCGGCATCCGAAATTTTCGTTGGTACCGGTTTATCATTTCCGTCTCTGTCTTTTGAAACCGTCAGCATCTGATTTTTTACCGTGATTTTTTGATAAAAACCTCTCGTGTTGGCTGTGTATTCAATAACAGCGGTTTCAATATCTTGCGCTTTGGCGCTATCGCAACCGTTGCCCAGAAAAATAGTCAGAAATAATAAGGATAGAATTTTCATAATTTTAATTTTATTTAGGACAACATGAGTTGCGCTTTTTTAATAGCTTCAACCATAACATCAATTTCTTCTTTGGTATTATAAAAAGCAAATGATGCTCGTATAGTTCCCGGAATATTAAAGAAATTCATAATGGGTTGGGCGCAATGATGGCCTGTTCGTACTGCTATTCCTAATTTGTCAATTATGGTGCCAATGTCGTAGGGATGAATTCCTTCAATGTTAAACGAAATTACGGAAGTTTTTTCTTTGGCGGTGCCAAAAATCTTCAAACCTTCAATTTCCAATAATCGTTTCGTCCCGTATTCCAGCAATTCTTTTTCTTGTTGTTGAATGTTGTCAAAACCAACTTCATTCATATAATCAATGGCAGTTCCCAGAACAATTCCACCAGCAATATTTGGTGTTCCGGCTTCAAATTTATGAGGCAACTCCGCATAAGTAGTTTTCTCGAAAGTCACTTCCTTAATCATTTCGCCTCCACCTTGGTAGGGCGGCAATTTATTCAGCCAAGCTTCTTTTCCGTACAAAATACCGGTACCTGTTGGTCCACATATTTTATGTCCTGAAAAAACATAAAAATCACAATCCAATTCCTGAACATCTGGTTTCAAATGCGGAACCGCTTGCGCTCCGTCAATCAAAATCGCTGCGCCAACTTCATGCGCTTTGTCAATCATGTATTTAATTGGATTGACTGTTCCAAGAGCATTCGAAATGTGATTTACGGTAACAATCTTAGTTTTATCCGAAAGTAATTTGTCATACTCTGACATAATCAGTTCGCCATCAAGATTCATTGGAATCACGCGCAAAGTCGCTCCCGTTTTCTCGCACAACATTTGCCAAGGCACAATATTGCTGTGGTGTTCCAATGCCGAAACTAAAACTTCATCACCTGGTTTCAAAATAGAAGCAAATCCATTAGTAACTAAATTGATTCCATGCGTTGTTCCCGAAGTAAAAAGTACTTCATGAGCAAATTTTGCATTGATGTGATTTTGAAGTTTACCGCGTGAAATCTCGTAAGCATCAGTTGCTAATTGACTTAACGTGTGAACGCCGCGATGAATATTAGCGTTGATTTCCTGATAATATTTTGAAATCGCATCAATTACCACTTGTGGTTTTTGCGAAGTAGCTCCATTGTCAAAATAAACCAATGGTTTTCCGTTTACTTTTTGTGAAAGAATAGGGAAGTCGGCTCTAATTTTATTAATGTCTAACATTTTGTCTGCTTTTTTTTAATGTTTTATTGGTCTGAAATAAAGCCAATAGTAAACATTTTTTTAGAGAAACTAATTTGGAATTAGTCTTTCATTATTTAGAATTTTTCTAAATACAAAAGTAGTGAAATTGGAATTAATTTTTAGCAAACACTTGTTAATAAAACTTGATTTTCTCAATTTGGTATCCGTTCAAAAATGTGGTTCTTTTTTATTAAATTGCTTCAAATTAATTCTCTATGAAAAAATTCTTCAAGTTCGTTGGTTTTGCTTCTTTTATCGGAATCTTTTATTTGGGTTTCACAACCTATCCAAAATTGGATTTAATTTCTGGCTTTTCAGCTAAAAGTATCGCCTCGGGTCATTTTATTGATAATCGTTCGCAGGAAATGATTGAGAAAGGCGACAATGATATCGACATGATTGATTTGGCCAAAAACAAAATTGAAGATGCCGGAAAGTTTGCCGTGGCTTCGGTTTATGGTTTGAAAGAACGAAAAGCAATTTACCGAGAAGGTTTAGGAGTGACTTTAATCAACGATGATTTTGATGTATCAAAACCGTATTTGGTTCCCAAAAGAACAAAGTTGAACAACAATTTGCCTTTTCCGTATGGAAATAATGAACCTAAAGACACCATTTTTGCTAATGTTGATTATATTAAATTGAATGCGGCTGTCGCCAATGCTTTTGATGCGAAAGGAGAATTGAAAAAGAGAACGCGTTCTCTTTTAGTAATTTATAAAGACAAAATCATAGCCGAGAAATACGATACTGGATTTAATAAAAACAGCAAAATTTTGGGTTGGTCTATGACCAAAAGTGTCACGAGCGCTATGTTTGGAATTTTGGAAAAACAAAGAAAATTTGACATTGATGATCCTGCGCCAATTCCAGAATGGGCAAATGACAGCCGAAAATTGATCACAACAAGTGACTTGCTGCACATGAATTCCGGTTTACAATGGGTAGAGGATTACACTACTATTTCTGATGTTTCCAAAATGCTTTTTCAGGCCCCAGATATGACTCGCTCGCAATTAGAAAAACCGGCTGAATATAAACCTAATATGCGGTGGAATTATTCTTCGGGAACCACGAATTTACTTTCAGGGATTTTGCGCAAGCAGTTCAAAACGCATCAGGAATATCTAGATTTTTGGTACAGTGCTTTGATTGATAAAATAGGAATGAACTCTATGGTTATCGAAACCGATATGGCTGGAAATTATGTCGGTTCATCCTACGGTTGGGCTACAACGAGAGATTGGTCAAAATTTGGGTTGTTGTATTTACATAACGGTAATTGGAACGGTGAACAAATTTTCAATGAAGGTTGGGCGAAATATACCGCAACTCCTACCAATAGATCTGAGGGAAGATATGGCGGACATTTTTGGCTTAATGCCGGCGGATCATTCCGTGATGTCCCAAGAGATATGTACTATTGCAGCGGTTTTCAGGGGCAAATGGTGGCAATTATTCCGTCACTTGATTTAGTGATTGTTCGAATGGGTTTAAAAGAAGATCCTAATTTTGATTTTAATGGGATGTTGAAAGGAATAATTGAAAGTGTGAAGAAATAATCATATTAATAAAAAACCTTGTCATATTAAAAAACCCTGTCAGAGTTCAAAACTCTGACAGGGTTGCTATTTAACTTCTTGAATTGGATTACAAATCAAATCCCAATTTTACGCCTAATTTTGTGGCGATAATTTTGGTGATACGCTGTTTTAATTCTGGTATTTTGATGTTTTCGATAACGGCATTCGAGAATGCATACATCAATAACGCTTTGGCTTCTTTTTTAGGAATTCCACGTTGTTGCATATAGAACATTGCGGTTTCGTCTAATTGTCCAACGGTACAACCGTGAGAACATTTTACGTCATCGGCAAAAATCTCCAATTGCGGTTTTGCATTTATTGTCGCTTTGTCACTCAATAAAATATTGTTGCTTTTTTGGAACGCATTCGTTTTTTGAGCGTCTTTCTCTACGTACACTTTTCCGTTAAAAACTCCTGTAGAACGATCAGCATAGATTCCTTTATAATCTTGGAAACTTTCGCAATTTGGAGCCGAATGTTTCACTAGAGTATAATGATCTACGTGTTGTTTTTCACCAATAATCGTGATTCCGTTTAACGTACTTGTCAATCGTTCCCCAAAGTGATAAAAATTCAAGTTGTTTCTCGTTAAGTTTCCTCCAAAAGAGAATGTGTGAACAGAAACGTGGCTTTCTTTTTGTTGCGAAACGTAAGTATTATCAATTAGATTCGCTTCAAGCGTATCGTTTTGAATTTTGTAATAATCAACGATAGCACGTTTTTGAGCAAAAATCTCGGTAACAGAATTCGTTAAAACCGGATTTTCGTTTAAACTTTGATGACGCTCGATAATTTGAACATGTGAATTTTCACCTACAATCACTAAGTTTCTTGGCTGAACCAAAAGAGCCGCTTCATTTCCGGTAGAGAAATACATGATTTCAATAGGTTTATCAGCTACTTTACTTTTTGGAATGTTGATGTACGCTCCTTCAATAGCAAAAGCTGTATTCAACGAAGTCAGACTTTCGTCTTTGTTGGCAATTTGGTTAAAATAAGTATCAATAACCATTTTGTATTTTGGTTTCGTCAATGCCGATGACATCAAGCAAACATCAATTCCTTCGTGTGTTGTTGACGATAAATGCGAACTGAAGACACCATCAATAAACACTACTTTATAGGTGTCTATTTCGTGTAAAAAGTATTTTTTTACGTGGTTGAATTCAACTGCATTTTCTTGTTTTGGAAAAACGGTAAAGTCATTTTTTAAGATGGCATTTAGCGAAGTGTATTTCCAAGCTTCGTCTTTTTTGGTTGGGAAACCTTTATTTTCAAAGTTTTTTATGGCGGCAGTTCTTACGTCATGAAGTTCGGAGTGAACATCGACGCGCTCTTCAAAAGCCATAAAAGACGATAGTAATTTTTCTTTTAATTCCATTTTTATATTGTTTAAAGTTTAAGGTTTAAAAGTTTAAAGTTATCTCGAGGCAACTTTAAACTTTAAACTTCAAACAAAATTTTAAGCTTCTTGTTCTTGTTTAATCCAGTCGTATCCTTTTTCTTCCAGTTCGTGTGCTAGTTCTTTTCCACCGGATTTTACAATTTTTCCGTTGTATAATACGTGAACGAAATCAGGAACGATGTAGTCTAATAAACGTTGGTAGTGTGTGATTACTACGATGGCATTTTTGTCGCTTTTTAGTTTGTTAACACCATTGGCAACAATCCGCAAGGCATCAATATCAAGACCAGAATCGGTTTCATCAAGAATAGCCAATTTTGGTTCTAGCATTGCCATTTGGAAAATTTCGTTACGTTTTTTCTCTCCACCAGAAAAACCTTCGTTTAGAGAACGAGACAAAAATTTACGGTCGATTTCAAGTAATTCTGATTTTTCACGAATAACTTTTAGCATTTCATTTGCAGGCATTTCTTCCTGACCGTTTGCTTTACGTGTTTCGTTAATGGCAGTTCTCATGAAGTTGGTAACTGAAACTCCCGGAATTTCCACTGGATATTGGAACGAAAGAAAAACGCCTTTATGCGCTCTTTCTTCTGGTGCCAATTCGGATAGGTCTTCTCCATCTAAAGAAATTTCTCCTTCGGTTACTTCGTAGTTTTCGTTTCCTGCAATGATTGACGCAAGTGTACTTTTTCCAGCACCGTTTGGCCCCATTATCGCGTGAATTTCTCCCGCTTTTACTTCAAGGTTAATCCCTTTTAATATTTCTTTGTCACCTATCGAGGCGTGTAAATTTTTTATACTTAACATGTTTTCTTTGTTTAAAGTTTAAAGTTTAAAGTTCTCGTAGTTACTGAAACTTGGTGCCTTTAAAATCTTTCTTGTTTAAATATGATATAAAATTGTTTATTTTTCCACTTAAATTTTCGAAGTCAGTTTTTAAAATTTCAAACTTTTCTTCATTGATATATTTGTAATCTAAAATGCGGTATAATTGCGACCTTGTTTCTCCAGCGGATCCTTTTGCGATAGACAAAAACTGCCTAAATTCTAAATTTCCGTTTCTCTCAAAACCTTCAGCAATATTATCCATTACTGAGCCTGATGATGCTTTTATTTGATCTTTAAATCTGAAATCATTTTTTAAATCTGATTCTACAGAAATAATATGAATTTCTTTAGCCAGTCGTCTAGCCTCTTTCCAAATTTCTAAATCTTCAAACTTAGTTATTGTCGCCATTCATTTTTGTTTAAGGTTTAAAGTTAATCATAAGTTGCTCAACTTTAAACCTTAAACTTTAAACAAATTTTTATCCTACCGAACCTTCTAACGAAATTTCTAATAATTTTTGTGCTTCTACGGCGAATTCCATTGGTAACTTATTCAAAACATCTTTACTGAAACCGTTTACGATTAAGGCAATTGCTTTTTCAGTTGGAATTCCACGTTGATTGCAATAGAAAACTTGGTCTTCGCCAATTTTACTTGTCGTAGCTTCATGTTCTATTTTTGCCGATGGATTTTTACTTTCGATGTAAGGGAAAGTATGCGCGCCACAATTATTTCCCATTAATAGCGAGTCACATTGCGAAAAGTTTCTGGCGTTATCTGCGTTTGGTGAAATTCGGACCAAACCACGGTAACTATTTTGTGATTTTCCAGCAGAAATTCCTTTAGAAATAATAGTCGATTTAGTGTTTTTACCTAAATGAATCATTTTTGTTCCAGTATCGGCTTGTTGGAAATTATTGGTTACAGCAATCGAATAAAATTCTCCAGTTGAATTGTCTCCTTTTAAAATAACAGAAGGATATTTCCAAGTAATGGCAGAACCTGTTTCTACTTGTGTCCAAGAAATTTTTGCGTTTTTCTCGCAGATTCCTCTTTTAGTCACAAAATTGTAAACGCCACCTTTTCCTTCTTTGTTTCCAGGATACCAGTTTTGTACTGTCGAATATTTGATTTCGGCATCGTCCAAAGCGATTAGTTCCACTACAGCAGCGTGCAATTGATTTTCATCACGGCTTGGAGCGGTACAACCTTCAAGGTAAGAAACATAACTACCTTCATCAGCAACTAATAATGTTCTTTCGAATTGTCCTGTTCCCGCCTGATTGATTCTAAAATAAGTTGAAAGTTCCATTGGGCAACGAACGCCTTTTGGAATATAACAGAAAGATCCATCAGAGAAAACTGCTGAGTTTAGCGCCGCATAAAAGTTGTCTTTTTGCGGTACGACTGTTCCTAAATATTTACGAACTAATTCTGGATGCTCTTTGATGGCTTCAGAAATACTCATGAAGATAATTCCTTTTTCGCCTAATGTTTTTTTGAATGTAGTCGCTACTGAAACCGAATCCACAACGATATCCATAGCCACATTATTCATCATCTTTTGCTCATCGACAGAGATTCCTAACTTTTTGTACATTTCTAACAGTTCCGGATCTACATCGTCCAATGTTTTATTGGGGTCTACCGCTTTTGGAGCTGAATAATAGGAAATGGCCTGAAAATCAGGTTTGGTATAATGTACATTTGCCCATTCTGGCTCCGTCATTTGCTCCCAAGCACGAAAAGCCTCCAGACGCCAGTCGGTCATCCATTGTGGCTCTCCTTTTTTGTGTGAAATAGCGCGAACGATATCTTCATTTAAACCAATTGGAAACGTTTCTGATTCTAATTCGGTGTAAAATCCGTATTCGTATTCTTTAGTTTCGAGTTCGATTTTTAAATCGTCTTCTGTATATTTGCTCATTCTGATTTAAAGATTTAAAGATTTAAAAATTCAAAAATTGAATATTAAACTTTATTATTGATGTCTAAATATTAAAGAGAGAAACTCTCTCCACAACCACATGTTCTATTGGCATTAGGATTATTGAAAACAAACCCTTTCCCATTAATTCCTCCTGAGAATTCTAATATTGTCCCGGCTAAGTACAGAAAAGATTTTTTTTCAACAGCGATAGTGATATCGTTGTCTACAAAAATTTTATCGTCGTCGCTTTTTGTTTTATCAAATTTTAAATCATAAGACAATCCAGAACATCCGCCGCTTTTTACACCCACTCTTACGTAGTCGATTGCAGCGTCAAAACCATCATCTTGCATTAAATCGATGATTTTTTTTCTTGCTGTGTCAGAAACTTTTATCATAGCTTATATTGATTTTGTCTAAATTAAGGACAAAGATAGTGTATAAAATGCTTTTTCCATAATTGATAACATTTTTATAACCAATGTAAAAATAGAAAAAAGCTATTTGAAACATTAAAAAGCATTTGAATTCCCTAACTTTGAATCCTCTCAAAAAACAGAAAAACCATGAAACTATATCCCATAGAAACCGGAAATTTTAAACTCGATGGCGGCGCTATGTTCGGCGTGGTGCCAAAAACCATTTGGAATAAAACCAATCCAGCCGATGAAAATAACCTAATTGATATTGCGGCACGTTGTTTACTGATTGAAGACGGCAACCGATTGATTCTGATTGATACCGGAATGGGGAATAAGCAATCCGAGAAATTTTTTGGGTATTACTCGCTTTGGGGAACACATTCCATGGATAAATCGTTGGCTAAATACGGTTTTCATCGTGATGATGTTACCGATGTTTTTATGACACATTTGCATTTTGACCATTGTGGTGGAAGCGTGCAATGGAACGCTGACAAAACAGGTTACGAACCTGCGTTTAAAAATGCTAAATTCTGGTCTAATGAAAATCACTGGGAATGGGCAACAAAACCTAATGCGAGAGAGAAAGCATCTTTTTTATCCGAAAATATTTTGCCGATGCAGGAAAGCGGGCAACTGAATTTCATTCAAAGACCAGAAGGAGATTTTCTTTCAACATCAGAACTGGGTTTTGGCATCTTCTTTGCTGATGGACATACAGAAAAGCAAATGATTCCGCACATACAATATAAGGATAAGACTATCGTTTTTTGCGCTGATTTATTGGCAACAGCCGGACATATTCCTATTCCGTATGTTATGGGATATGATACCAGACCTTTATTGACAATGCCGGAAAAAGAAAAATTCATGAATGCGGCTGCTGATAACAATTATTATTTGTTTTTAGAACATGATGCACATAACGAGATTATCACCGTACAAAAAACCGAAAAGGGAGTTCGCTTAGCAGAAGTTTTTACTTGCGAACAAATCTTAACATAGTGTTAATCATAATGCCTTTTGTAACAAAAAAAATTATTTTAGACAAATATTTCAAAACTTAATAAAAATCCGAAATGAATACCATTAAACCTATTTACATTTCTGCTTTTGCACTTTTAGCATTAGTAGGATGTGGCGCTTCAAAACAAGTTTCAAATACTTCTACTACAGGGCTCGTTGCCATAAGCGCACCTTTAAACATTGCAAAAAAGGCACCAATAACTGAAAATGACTTGAAGCGTTGGAGTCATTTAGATATTGTGTCAGATACCATTCCTGGAATGAGTGTTGATAAGGCATATGCTGAATTATTGAAAGGTAAAAAAGGCGTGCCAGTTATAGTTGGAATTGTAGATTCTGGAGTGGATATCGAACACGAAGATTTAAAATCGGTACTTTGGACCAATACAAAAGAAATTGCCGGAAACGGAATTGACGATGACAAAAACGGATATATCGATGATATTCATGGATGGAATTTTCTTGGAGACAGTACCAAAGAGAATCTGGAATACGAAAGAATCATCAAAGATAAAACTTTAGTTGATGACGCTACATATCAAGCGGCGAAAGCATTAAATGATAAAAAAGTGGCTGATGCTGCCGCAGGAAAAACGCGTTCAGAGCAAATGCTAGAAACTATTGCTGCAGGTGATGCTGTTTTAGTAAAACATTTTGGCAAACCTGTTTATACAATCGAAGAGGTAAATGCAATTGTTTCGCAAGAGCCGACAACACAAAAAAGTAAAGCGGCTATGCAACAAATGCTTTCTTATGGATTGCCAGTAGCGGAACTAAAAGTTGCTGTTCAAAAACAATTAGACGATCAGGTTGCACTTATAAACGGAGACAATCTGAAAACAGATTACCGTAAAGTGGTAGGAGATAATCCAAATGATATTACCGATACTAAATACGGAAATAACAATGTGATGGGACCAGATAAGAACGAAATTCTTCATGGAACACACGTTGCCGGAATTGTTGCTCAAAGTAGAAACAACGTATTAGGTGGCGACGGTGTTGCTAATAATGTTCAAATTCTTACCGTTCGTGCAGTGCCAGACGGTGATGAGTATGATAAAGATATTGCACTTGGAATCCGTTACGCTGTTGATAATGGTGCCAAAGTTATCAACGGAAGTTTTGGAAAAAGTTTTTCTCCACACAAGCAATGGGTTTATGATGCTATAAAATATGCTGAGAAAAAAGATGTGCTAATTGTTCACGCAGCGGGTAATGATGCTAAGGATATTGATTATGCAGAGAATTTTCCTAACGATTCTGAAGATAAAGTAACCGAGTTTGCTGATAATTTAATCACAATTGGTGCTTTAAATTTTGAATACGGAAATAAAGTTGTGGCTCGTTTTTCTAATATTGGAAAAATTAATGTGGACGTTTTTGCTCCTGGAGTAAAAATTTACGCAACAACTCCAAACAATACTTATAAATATTTACAAGGAACTTCAATGGCTGCACCAAATGCTGCCGGAGTTGCCGCATTAATTCGTTCGTACTATCCAAAATTATCTGCTAAACAAGTGAAGCATATCTTGATGGATTCAGGAATTGCTATTTCAACAGATGTTATTGTGGGTGGAAAAGCAAATGATACGCGTTCTTTTACTACTCTGTCTAAATCAGGAAAAATAGTAAATGCCTACAATGCTTTGCTGATGGCAGAAAAAATGTCTAAATAATATTTAAACAATTCATTATATGGAAGGGCAATTTGTCCTTCCATTTTTATTTAAATCAAATATGAAAAAACTACTTTTATTCTCTTTTGTCACTTTGAGTTTCGGAACTGTTTTTGCCCAAAATAATGCGTATTGGCAGCAACACGTTGATTACAAAATGGATGTTTCCATGGATGTAAAAACATACCAATACAAAGGAAAACAAGAATTGGTTTATACCAATAATTCTCCTGATACTTTGAGAAAAGTATATTACCATTTATTCAATAATGCTTTTCAGCCCGGAAGCGAAATGGATGCAAGAATCCAAAGCATCAAAGATCCAGATGGCAGAATGGTCACCAAAGTAAAAGTTGGTGATAAAGAAGTCAAAGAAAGCCGCATTAAAAATTTGAAACCAAATGAAATTGGTTACCTACGAATTTCTAATTTCAAACAAGACGGAGCAGTTGCTAATGCAAAAGAGATTGGGACTATTCTTGAAGTAACTTTGGTTAAGCCAATATTACCCAAATCCAAAACTACATTTACATTAGATTTTGATGGTCAGGTTCCTATTCAGATTCGTCGTTCTGGAAGAAATAATGCCGAAGGCGTAGAATTATCAATGGCACAATGGTATCCAAAACTAGCCGAATTTGATTTTGAAGGTTGGCATGCTGATCCGTATATTGCCAGAGAATTTCATGGCGTTTGGGGGAATTTTGATGTGAATATTACTATTGATAAAGATTACGTTTTAGGTGGTACCGGTTATTTGCAAAACAAAAACGAAATAGGTCACGGGTATCAAGATTCAGGCGTTGTTGTGTCTGTTCCAAAAAAAGCAAAAACATTGACTTGGCATTTTAATGCACCAATGGTTCATGATTTTACTTGGGCTGCTGATAAGAATTACATTCATGATATTGCAAAAGGACCAAATGGGGTTGATATTCATTTCTTGTACAAAAACAATCCAAAATTTGTACAAAACTGGAAAGATTTACAGTCAAAAACAGTGCGGTTAATGGAGTTTTACAATAAAACCGTTGGCGATTATCCGTACAAACAATACTCTGTGATTCAGGGTGGCGATGGTGGAATGGAATATGCCATGTGTACGTTGATTTTAGGGCAAGGAAGTTTTGAAGGATTATTAGGAGTAACCGCTCACGAAATGGCGCACTCTTGGTTCCAGCATGTATTGGCTTCCAATGAATCAAAACACGGATGGATGGATGAAGGTTTTACTTCATTCCTAGAAGATTTGGGACTGAATGAAATTGCCGATAAAAAAGTAGAAAACCCATTTACTGGAGCGTATGCAGGTTATTTTTCGATGGTAAATTCAGGTAAAGAATTACCACAAGGAACGCATGCGGATCGTTTTGACGAAAATAGAGTGTACAGCATTTCTTCATATAGTAAAGGAGAACTTTTCCTGACACAATTGATGTATTTGATAGGCAAGGAAAATCTGATGAAAACTTTAAAAAAGTATTATAGCGATTTCAAATTCAAACATCCTACGCCAAATGATATCAAAAGATCTGCCGAGAGAATTACGGGAGCAAATCTGGATTGGTATTTGACAGATTGGACACAAACCACAAATACTATTGATTATGCAATCAATGATGTAAAAGAAAATACAGATAAAACAACCGTTACTTTAGGCAGAATAGGCAGAATGCCTATGCCAATTGATTTGTTAGTGGAATATACCGATGGAACAATGGAGAGTTTTTACATTCCATTGCGTATGATGAGTTTCGAAAAGGAAAATCCGAATCTTGCTATAAAAAGAACGGTTTTGGGTGATTGGGCTTGGGCTTATCCAACCTATGAATTCAATATTTCTAAATCAAAAGCTTCCATCAAGAAAATCACTATTGATCCAAGTGGATTAATGGCTGACATCAAGAAGGAAAACAATACCTACGAATTGAAGTAATAATTTAAAGCCCTGAAATGAAGATGCTCCAAAAAGTTAGACACTATTTGGGGCATTTTTTATGTAATTTAATGAAGTATTGGTGCTTAAAAATTACCTTCTGAATTTAAAATATTCTTCTAAAGTATGTTTCTTATTTTTCAACATTTCAGAAACAAGTTCCATTCCAATAACTGAAAATGTGATACCGTTTCCGCCAAAGCCCAAAACAAAATAAGCGCTTGGAAAATTGGGATGTTTGCCAATGTAAGGCAAGCCGTCTTTGGTCTCTCCAAAAGTACCTGCCCATACAAAATCCATTCTGAAATCATAATCAGGTAAAATTTTCTTAAGATATTTAGTCAATTTATCGGACTTTTCGTTGAGTAAGGAATCTCTTTTTGCAGCGTCTACAAAATCTTCATCCTCGCCGCCAATAAGCAATCGATTATCATCCGTGGTTCGCATATACATGTAAGGCTCCGCCGTATTCCAAAAAAGAGTGTCGTTAAGGTGCGATTGATCGTCTTCAAAACATTCGCCCACAATGGCATAAGTAGAAAGTAATTTTACAAACTTGTCTTTAATGATTTCGGTGCTTTCAAAACCGTTGCAGTAAATTATTTTTTTGGCAGTGATGGTAGTTCCATGTTCTGTTAGAACGGTGACGCCATTTTGTTTGTAAGTAACTTTTTTGATATCGGTTTTATCAAAAATCTGCAATCCTTTTTCGTGATTGTACGCTAGAATATCATGGGCTAATTGGAAAGCATCTATACTGCCGCCTTGTTCTGATAAGATTCCGCCATGCGAATGTTTGATGTGAAACTTTTCTTCAATTTCATCCGATTCGAGCCATTTTACAGGCATTCCAATTTTTTTTCGAGCTTCGAATTCTTTTTTTAACCATCCAACATCTTTCTTTAATGCGGCAAAATAAAGCGATTCTTTTTTCTTGAAACCACAATCAGATTTTACTTGTTGTACTATTTTTTTTAAATCATCAATTGATTTATAACACGCCCAATAACTGTCAACGGCAGCTTTTTCGCCAATCAAATCAATAAGTTGGTGCAAAGGCACGTCAATTTCATATTGTAACATGGATGTCGTAGCCGATGTACTTCCATGACCTATTTCTCTGCGATCGATCAGCATGGTTTTGTAACCATCCGCCATAGATTGATGCGCTATAAGACTGCCGGTTATTCCACCGCCTACAATTAGAATTTCTGTGTCCAGATTTTCTCTTAATGACGGATACGAGTTAATGATCCCGTTTTTTACTAACCAAAAAGGTTCACTTGATTTTAGTTTCATGTTGCTGCCGTTTTTATCAAATTTAGTTAAAATATTTTTTTTATATGATGCTAAAGAAAAATACAAAACACAATTAAAAAAAATCGGGTTTCAAAAAACAAGATTTTCACCCTAATTTTCTAAAACCCGAAATCTATATGAATAAAAGTATTATGCTTTCTCTGCACTCAAATTTTTCAACATATCCACTGTCATTGATTCTAAATCAAACTCATGTTTCCATCCCCAGTCCTTTCTAGCTTCAGCATCATCAATACTTGCTGGCCAACTGTCGGCTATTTTTTGACGGAAGTCCGGCTCATAAGTGATGGTAAATTCAGGAATGTGTTTCTTGATTTCGGCAGCAATCTCCGTTGGCGTAAAGCTCATTGCGGCTAGATTATACGAAGAATGAATTTTTATTTGGTCTGCCGGCGCTTGCATTATTTGGATGGTCGCAGCAATGGCATCGTCCATATACATCATTGGCATTTTAGTTTCCGAGGATAAAAAACATTCGTATGTTTTATCGGAAAGTGCTTTGTGAAAAATATCCACCGCATAATCCGTAGTTCCGCCACCAGGAGGCGATGACCAGCTGATTAAACCCGGATAACGGATGCTTCTTACATCTACACCAAAAATATTATGGTAGTATTCACACCATCTTTCGCCGGCTTGTTTGCTGATTCCGTACACCGTTGAAGGTTCCATAATCGTGTATTGTGGCGTGTTTTCTTTCGGAGTTGTTGGTCCAAAAACGGCAATACTCGAAGGCCAGAATATTTTTTTTATTTTTCCGGCTTTCGCCAAATTCAAAACGTGAAACAACGAATTCATGTTCAAATCCCAAGCAAATGCAGGGTTTTTTTCCGCTGTTGCCGATAATAATGCTGCCATCAAATACACTTCGTCAATTTGGTGTACTTCGACCAAATGTTCAATTTGATTAAAATCCAAAGCATTCACTACTTCAAATGGACCGGAATTCACCACATCAATATTTAACTTTCGGATATCCGAAGCAATTACATTTTCGGTTCCGTATATTTTTCGCAACTTTTGCGTAAGCTCCGTTCCTATTTGGCCGCACGCGCCAATAATCAATATTTTTGTACTCATTTTTGTCTGTTTTGAAAAACAAAGATAACGTTTTCGCAAATAACATAACTTTGATGAAAATGATTATAAAAATCTTAAAATATCTTTAATAAACATATTAAGTTTCTTAATTTATGATGTTTTTAAACATAAAAATTAGTGAAGCAATATTAGATTGTTATTCCAATACTGGAATTCATTATTGTAAATTTACTTTGTAACTTTGTACTTTAATGAAATTAAAAATGAAATACAATTTAGCCGTGTTCTTTTCGCTGATTTTCCTTTTGTTATCCTGTAAAAATGACAATGAAAAACGCATTGTGGAAAACAAAAAAGAGATTCAAAAAAGAGAAGTCATTTTCGCAAACATACAGAAAGGTTGGGTTTTGTACGATGAGCCAGTAACCGAAGCGGGTGAAAAAAGCATTGCGTCTTGGAACGAATGGCGTATGTTTTTGGCTGAATTAGCACAAAAGCCTAAAAAAAGTATTGGAGCTTTTCAGCAAAAATCAAAAGCGCTTTCGAAAAAAGCAATGGCTTTAAACGATAATATTCCTTACGAATACAACAAACCTCAAATAAAAAGCAGGATTTCCACGTTGATTACTAAAGTTAGATTGCTGGATTTATTCATTCATTTGGATAATATTCCTGATAAAAAAGTGACGTTGTTAGTTTCAGAAATCAACTTGGAATTAGTCTCGCTACAAAGACAAATGGATAAAATTGTGGAGAAAAGTAAAATTCCCATTGAAGAGGGAGAATCTGATTTATTGAAAATGATGGACACCACAAGAGCCATTCCTAACACACCAGTCATCGATCCAAATATACCACGCGTTGAGTAAAAAAATCTTATACAACACCTACGATAATTCGCCAAAAACCCAGCAAATAGTTGCGCGGTTATCAGAAAATAATCAAGTAAAAATGCAGCTTTCGGGACTTTTGGGTTCTGCAGTTTCGTTTGTAATTCGTTCTGTATTTAAACAATCGGAGCTTCCTTTTTTAGTTATTTTAAACAATAAAGAAGAAGCGGCGTATTACTTGAACGATTTGGAACAGATGATTGGGGAGCAAGATGTGCTATTTTATCCCGGTTCATTTCGTCGCCCGTACGAAATAGAAGATACGGATAACGCGAATGTTTTGCTTCGCGCCGAGGTGTTAAACCGAATCAATTCCCGCAAGAAACCCGCCGTTATTGTCACGTATCCAGAAGCGCTTTTCGAGAAAGTGGTGACTCGAAAAGAATTGGATAAAAACACGTTGAAAGTTGCTGTTGGGGATAAGATTTCCATCGACTTTATCAATGAAGTTTTGTTCGAATACGAATTTAAAAGAGTTGATTTCATTACAGAACCCGGAGAGTTTTCGGTTCGTGGAGGAATTGTCGATGTATTTTCATTTTCGAATGATAATCCGTACCGAATTGAGTTTTTTGGAGATGAAGTTGAGAGTATCCGTACGTTTGATGTAGCGACGCAATTGTCTATTGAAACGCAAAAAAAGATTACAATAATCCCAAATGTGGAAAACAAAGTTTTTCAGGAAAACCGAGAAAGTTTCTTGGATTATATCTCGGAGAAAACAGTAATTTTCATTCAGAATACTGAAGATTTTTTATTGCAATTGGATAAACAATTTGGCAAAGCCGAAGAAGCTTTCGCAAAATTGTCGCAGGAAATAAAGCGGTCTTCGCCAGAACAATTGTTTTTGAATCAAGCGGAATTTATAAAAAGAGCGTTGGATTTTTCGATTGTGGAATTGAGTTCAAAACCTATTTTTAGAACCACAAAAAAATTCGAATTTCACATTCAGCCACAACCGTCTTTCAACAAACAATTTGATTTGTTGCTGAATAATCTGAATGAAAATCATTTTAACGGCTACAAAAATTATTTGTTTTGTTCGAATGAAGCTCAGGCGAAACGATTTCATGATATTTTTGAAACCTTGGATGAAGCGAATTCTGAGAATATCCGCAAGCAATACAACACCATTGTTTTGCCTTTGTACCAAGGATTTATTGACGAGGAAAACCAAATAACCTGTTACACTGACCATCAGATTTTTGAACGCTATCATAAATTCAGCATCAAAAATGGCTATTCGAAAAAACAAAATATCACTTTAAAAGAACTCACAACACTTTCGGTTGGGGATTATGTGACGCACATTGATCACGGAATTGGACGTTTTGGAGGGTTACAAAAAATACAAGTCGAAGGCAAAACGCAAGAAGCCATCAAGCTCGGTTATGCCGATAATGATATTGTGTATGTGAGTATTCATTCGCTGCACAAAATTTCAAAATACAACGGAAAAGACGGTACGCCGCCCAAAATTTACAAATTGGGTTCGAATGCCTGGAAGATTTTAAAACAAAAAACTAAGGCACGCGTCAAACATATTGCATTCAATTTGATTCAATTGTATGCCAAAAGAAGACTCGAAAAAGGTTTTCAGTTTGCGCCCGACAGTTATTTGCAAAACGAACTGGAAAGCTCGTTTATTTATGAAGATACACCGGACCAAACCAAATCGACAGCAGAAGTTAAAGCCGATATGGAGAGCGACCGACCAATGGATCGCTTGGTTTGTGGAGATGTAGGTTTCGGTAAAACTGAAGTGGCTATTCGTGCGGCTTTCAAAGCTGTGGATAATAGTAAACAAGTGGCAATTTTGGTTCCTACGACGATTTTGGCCTACCAGCATTACAGAACTTTTACAGAACGATTGAAAGATATGCCGGTTTCTATTGGGTATTTGAACCGTTTTAGAACCGCCAAACAAAAAGCAGAAACGCTAAAACAATTAGCCGAAGGAAAGCTTGATATTGTGATTGGAACACACCAATTAGTCAACAAAAATGTCGTTTTTAAAGATTTGGGCTTGTTGATTGTAGATGAGGAACAAAAATTTGGAGTGAATGTAAAAGATAAACTCAAAACCATTGCGGCTAATGTGGATACGCTGACTTTGACCGCAACGCCAATACCTCGAACGTTGCAGTTTTCATTGATGGCCGCGCGTGATTTATCCGTAATTACAACGCCTCCGCCCAATCGTTATCCTATTGAAACGAATGTTGTTGGTTTTAGTGAAGAGGTGATTCGGGATGCGATTTCGTATGAAATTCAACGTAACGGTCAGGTTTTTTTCATTAATAATCGAATAGAAAATATCAAGGAAGTTGCCGGAATGATTCAGCGTTTGGTGCCCAATGCCAGAGTTGGAATTGGTCATGGGCAAATGGACGGAAAAAAACTTGAGGAATTGATGTTGGCTTTCATGAACGGCGAATTTGACGTTTTGGTAGCAACCACAATTATCGAAAGCGGATTAGACGTTCCCAATGCCAATACGATTTTTATCAATAACGCCAATAATTTCGGATTGTCTGATTTGCATCAAATGCGCGGTAGAGTAGGGCGTAGCAACAAGAAAGCGTTTTGTTATTTTATTTGTCCACCATATTCTGCGATGACCGATGATGCCAGAAAACGAATTCAGGCATTGGAACAGTTCAGCGAATTGGGAAGCGGATTTAATATTGCGATGAAGGATTTAGAGATTCGTGGTGCCGGAGATTTATTGGGTGGCGAGCAAAGTGGTTTCATCAACGAAATCGGTTTTGATACGTACCAAAAAATCATGAACGAAGCCATTGACGAATTGAAAGAAAACGAATTCAAGGATTTGTATCCAGAGGAAAATAATTTAGAAACCAAAGAATACGTCAAAGACTTACAAATCGATACTGATTTTGAGTTATTGTTTTCTGATGAATACATCAATAATGTTTCGGAGCGATTGAGTTTGTACAATGAATTAGGCGCAGTCAAAAACGAAGAAGAACTGATTGTTTTCCAAAATAAATTGATTGACCGTTTTGGTCCAATGCCGCCACGAGCCAAAGCATTAATGAACAGTATTCGTATCAAATGGATTGCGACTCGCATTGGAATCGAGAAATTAGTGATGAAACAAGGCAAGATGATTGGGTATTTTATTTCAGATCAACAATCAGATTATTATCAATCGAATCGTTTTCATAAGGTGTTACAATTTGTCCAAAAACATCCTAATTTATGCAAAATGAAAGAAAAGCAAACGCCGGCTGGATTACGATTGCTATTGACTTTTGATAATGTGAAAAATACCAGAACAGCATTGGAATTGATGGAAATGTTGGGTGGGGAATAAGAAATTTTTAAATGGGATTCTTTTTGCATTTAATTCAATTTTTTTTATCAAAAACGAAATATTTTTAAGATTAATTTTTTTAATATTTGAAAATGAATCACTTAGTTAAATTTTAGGATTTGTTTTTTTAACACAATCAAAAGAGATAACTTTGTTAAACTAAAATTTTAAGTTATGAATTTAGCCACCAGAAAATATAATTTTATTCAAGAGTTGACTACAATAGACGAAAGTTTATTGGAAAAACTTGAAATTATTTTAAAAACCAGCAAAAAAGATTGGTTTGCTGATTTGAATTCAGATGAAAAACTTGAAATTGAAAACGGTTTAAAGCAAGCAGAAAATGACGAATTTATTAGTCACGAAACTGTAATGAATAGATTTTCTAAATGGCGTTAAAGATCAAATGGACGCCACAAGCCGATAACGGTTTAGCAATTGTTATTGAATATTTAGAAGCAGAATGGACTTTTAGAGAAATTTTGCAATTGGAAGAAAATATCAACCAAGTTACCAATCAGATTAGTCTTTTCCCTAACTTATATCCAAAATCTGAAACCTATAAAAATCTTCACAAAGCAATAATAGATAAAAATAACTACTTGGTTTACCGAGTAAATTATAAAAAATCAAGTATTGAAATAATTAATTTTAGAGGAACTAAACAAAAACCGAAATATTAGAAAACTAATCTAATTCTTCAAATCTTTAATCACTTTAAAAGCCACATCTACTTGTTCTTCGCTCACTAAGATAGTAAATTCATTAGAAGTCGAAATTACTTCGTTTATGATAATTCCTTCCCAGGCCAAACGCTGAAAAATGAAATAGTAAATCCCAGGAACGACAATATTTTCTTTAGGTAATTTTACTGTAATTGAAGCCAGATTATCCAATTTTTGGATTAGTTTTTCAGTAGCAAAATGCTTGTCTACTAAGTGATTAATACTGTTACTAACCACAATATTCGTTTCATTCACTCCTCTGGATGAAGTGTAAAAAATATCCGGTAGTGTATTGATATCCGTAATTAAATCGGCTTGTTTATTTAAAATGGTGTCGGACGCAGCAAAAGTATAATCGGTCAAAGCCGAACGAACGGTGATTTCTCCGATATTTTTGATGACTTTGTTAATCTTATGGTTCAACCTGAAATCCAGTTCTTCTGTTAGTCTTTTTAAAGCCATAACAACTGCACCTTGTTTTACTTCCTTGCCAAATTCACTTTCTAATTCAGTCATTATGTTTCGTGATAATGAGGTCAGATTAATGATACCTAATGATAATGCATTTAGTAAAAAAGGCTTTGTTTTGATGTAGTTTTCTACAATGGAAGAAACAGTTTTCATGATGTAATTTTTTTTAGTTGGTTGTTATTATACGCGTAGTTAGTGTGTAAATATGACGCAAATATAAATAAAAAACAATTTGTTACAAATATAACATCAAGAAAAAACGTTTAAAAGTGATAAAAAGCATCGATAAGGTGCTCAATTACAAAAGATTTCCCTTCTTTATGGATGGCTATTATGTCAAAACGAACTTCAATATCTAAATCTCTTTCGTTGACAAAAGCGTCCACGGCCTTTACAAGAAGCTGGATTTTTTTGGGTTTTACAAAATCCTGAGGCAAGCCGAATTCTAATGAAGAACGTGTTTTGACTTCAATAACTGCAAGTATATTTTCTTTTTGGGCGAGAATGTCTATTTCGGCTTTTTGGAAGGTCCAGTTGGTTTCTAAAATAGTGTAACCGTCTTTTTGTAGAAATTCGACCGCCATTTCTTCTCCAAGTTTCCCGAGTTCGTTGTGTTCCGCCATTCAAAAATTTTGTTTTAAGTTTTCAAACTTCTGCATTCAAAAATTGATAATCAACAGTCTGAAATCAAATTGTCTTTATTCAAAAACCAGCGTACTGCATTTTATATTGACATCGATAGTCACATTATTCCCTAAAATCAATGCTCTATTGTCTTGAATATGTCCGGCAGGGAAATTGTAGAGGACAGGAATATTGTATTTTTTGGTAACATCTTCAATAATTTCTATGGCATTTTTCCCCCACGGAATGTCATTATCTTTCATTTTTGTCATGGAACCCACAACAATTCCTTTGATACTTTCCAAACAGCCATTTCGTTTCAAGTTCATCATCATGCGGTCAATATGATACAAATATTCGTCTAAATCTTCTATAAACAATATTTTATCAGTACAATCAATCGCGGATGGGGAACCGAACAAACTGTATAGAATCGATAAATTTCCGCCCACTAATTCTCCGGTAGCTTTTCCGGGTCTGTTCATCAGGAATGGATCTATTTCATAAGACAATTTTTCACCAAATAACGCAATTCGCAGTGTTTCTATCGCTTGAGGAGTTGCTTTAGGAGCGGTTATCGGCATGATTCCGTGAATGGATTTGTAACCCATTGTATTCAAATGATTGTGTAAAACAGTCACATCACTGAAACCAACAATCCATTTTGGATTTTTTTTGAAGGCAGTAAAATCCAGTAAATCAATCATTCGTACGGTTCCGTATCCACCTTTTACACACCAGATGGCTTTGATGTTTGGATTATCTAGTTGTTTCTGAAAATCGGCGGCGCGTTCTTCATCGGTTCCGGCTAATTGGTCGTTGTCTAAACCTATTGTGTTTCCAATGACTACTTCTAAACCCCAACTTTTCAATAAAGCAATAGCGGGTTTCAGGTTGTCATCAGTATTTTTTCTGGCTGTTGCCAAAATTGCTACGGTATCTCCTTTTTGTAAACTAGGCGGTGTAATCATGTTGTATTGGGCTTGACAGTTGAAAGATTGTAAAACAAAAATAAGCAATAGAAATTGATATAATATAGGACTTCGTGGTGTAAAAATTAATCGGTATTTGTTCATGCTTGAATGCTTTTCTGAAAAAATTCTGGTGGTAAAGTTTTAAATGATAAAAACAAAGATAGACAATTAGAAAATAATTCTAAGTTCAGGTTCAAATGACTATTTTTACAATAGCCAGATTCAAAAAAGGAATCTAATCAATAATTGGAAATAAATAAGACCTATGAGAATTACGCACTGGATCCCTATTCTTTTTTTATTTTTTCCAATAATAAAATCTACTGCACAACAGAAAAAATACGTCATTCATACTGTAGCGTTTTATAATTTCGAAAACCTTTTTGACACCATAAATGATCCTGATACTTTTGATGAAGAGTGGACGCCAATGGGTTTGCAGCGATGGACCTACGATAAATATGAAAAGAAATTAGGGAATTTAGCCCGCGTTTTATCTGAAATAGGTTCTGCGGAAAATACGGATTCACCTACATTTATTGGTGGATGCGAAATAGAAAACCGAGGCGTTTTGGAAGATTTGGTCAAACAACCCAAACTAATCGAGAAAGATTTCGGAATTATCCATTTTGATTCGCCGGACAAAAGAGGAATCGATGTGGCGCTGTTGTATCAAAAAAAGAAATTTCAGCCCACGAGTTATAGCAATATTCCGTTGTACATTTATAAAGAAAGCGGAAATACGAATGAAAATTCTAAACCCAGTTCTGAAGAAAAAACAGATGATGAATTGCAAATAAGCACCAAAAATTATCGGGTTTATACACGAGATCAACTTTTGGTAACGGGATTTCTCGATGGTGAGGAAATCAATATCATCGTCAATCACTGGCCGTCACGTTCAGGTGGTGAAAAAAAATCAAGTCCGTTTCGTGAAGCCGCCGGCGCATTAAACCGAAAAATAATAGACTCTTTACAAAGTATAAATCCAAACGCAAAAGTGATTACTTTGGGTGATTTGAATGATGGACCGTATAATAAAAGCGTCAGAATTGGGCTTGGCGCCAAAGCAAAAAAGGCAGATGTGCTTCCGTTTGGAATTTACAATCCATTCGAAGAAATGGCCAAAAAGGGATTTGGAACCATCGCATTTCGGGATGCATGGGATATTTTTGACCAAATAATGGTTTCGGAAACCTTACTACAAACGGATTATTCGAGCTTTCGATATTGGAAAGCAGGAATTTACAACAAGTCATTTTTGATACAAAATAGCGGACAATACAAAGGCTATCCGTTGCGGCATTCCACCACCGAAATAGGATTTAGCGACCATTTTCCTGTCTATATTTATTTGATTAAGGAAAAAAAATAACGTTTTAATATTTCATAACTTTACAATTAAAATAAAAATCATGGCAATAGCAAAACCTTTCAACCTTAATAAATGGATTGACGAAAACCGTCATCTGCTCAAACCGCCCGTTGGTAACAAGAACTTATATACAGAATCCGGAGATTACATAGTTATGATTGTTGCGGGTCCAAATGCCCGAAAAGACTACCATTACAACGAAACCGAAGAGTTATTTTACCAACTCGAAGGCTCGATAAAAGTGATTGTTCAGGAAGACGGCGAGCGGAAAGAAATGGAATTGCATCCGGGCGATATGTACCTTAATCCCTCTAAAATTCCGCATTCTCCAGTTCGTTCCGAAGGTTCTATTGGGCTTGTCATCGAACGAAAAAGAGCAGGACAAGGATTTACAGATGGCTTGCTTTGGTTTTGCGATACTTGTAATCATAAGCTTCACGAAGTCTATTTTGAACTGCATAATATCGAGAAAGATTTTTTGCCTCATTTCGAGCATTTCTATAATTCAGAACACTTGAGAACTTGCGAAAAATGCGGAACTGTAATGGAAACGGATCCTCGATTTGTTGCCAAAAAATAATTTTCAGGAGCTCATCCTGCTATACGCTGTATCTTTATAGGTCTCGTAAAAAACGAGACCTATAAAGGATGCCGCTTCTATCAGGGCTAAAAAATGAAAATATAAGTAGTAACGTTTACTATTTAACCTTAAATCAATATATTTGTAAAAAAATATAACAATTTTTAATAAAAAAGTTACAATGATAACAATAGCAGATCAATTCGGAATGAAGGAAGCATTGGCGCAATTGGGTGTAAAAGCCATAAATGAAGGAACGTCAACCGGGATAAACCATTTTTCAAACGGGGAAATTCTTGAAAGTTATTCACCAGTTGACGGTCAGCTAATAGGTACTGTAAAAACAACTACGGCTGCTGATTATGAAAAAGTAATGCAAACCGCTACCGAAGCTTTTAAAACTTTCAAAGTGATGCCTGCGCCACAACGTGGTGAAATCGTGCGTCAGTTTGGTGAAAAATTACGTAAAAATAAAGAAGCTTTAGGCAAGTTAGTTTCCTATGAAATGGGGAAATCATTGCAAGAAGGATATGGCGAAGTTCAAGAAATGATTGATATCTGTGATTTTGCAGTGGGATTGTCGCGTCAATTACACGGATTAACGATGCACTCCGAACGTCCAGGTCACAGAATGTATGAGCAATACCACCCAATGGGAGTTGTTGGAATCATTTCGGCTTTCAATTTTCCAGTTGCTGTTTGGGCTTGGAACACAGCATTAGCCTGGATTTGTGGCGATGTTTGTGTTTGGAAACCATCTGAAAAAACACCACTTTGCGGGATTGCCTGTCAAAATATTATTGCCGAAGTAATCAAGGAAAATAACCTTCCGGAAGGAATTTCCTGTTTGATAAATGGAGATTACAAAGTGGGTGAAATGATGACTAACGACAAGCGTGTGCCATTGATTTCTGCAACTGGTTCTACTCGTATGGGGAAAATTGTTGCGCAAGCAGTTGCAGGTCGTCTTGGAAAATCATTATTGGAATTAGGCGGAAACAACGCCATCATTGTAACTCCGGATGCTGATATCAAAATGACGGTTATTGGTGCTGTTTTTGGTGCGGTAGGAACGGCAGGACAACGTTGTACATCAACACGTCGTTTAATTATTCACGAAAGTATTTATGATAAAGTTAAAGATGCAATTGTATCGGCTTACAAACAATTACGTATTGGAAATCCTTTGGATGAAAACAACCATGTAGGTCCTGTAATTGATAAGCATGCAGTGGAAATGTACAATAAAGCATTAGAAAAAGTTGTTGCCGAAGGTGGGAAAATCCTAGTGGAAGGTGGCGTGCTTTCTGGTGAAGGATTTGAAAGTGGTTGCTACGTAAAACCAGCAATTGCAGAAGCAGAGAATTCTTTCGAAATCGTACAACATGAAACTTTTGCGCCTGTTTTATATTTATTGAAATATTCAGGAACTGTGGAGAATGCTATCGCAATTCAAAACGGAGTGGCGCAAGGATTATCATCCGCTATTATGACAAATAATTTGCGTGAAGCAGAACTTTTCCTATCCGTTGTAGGTTCTGATTGTGGAATTGCAAATGTAAACATAGGAACTTCCGGTGCAGAAATTGGAGGCGCTTTTGGTGGTGAAAAAGAAACTGGTGGCGGAAGAGAATCAGGTTCTGATGCTTGGAAAGTCTATATGAGAAGACAAACGAATACGATTAATTACACTACAAGTTTGCCATTGGCACAAGGAATCAAATTCGATTTGTAGCAACAAAATATAATAAACTAAAAAAGGCAATTTGAATAGTTCAAATTGCCTTTTTTTATTTCAAATTGCTTCGAGAATTGTTGTGAAAAGTATTCTACAAATTGAAAGAAGCACCAATATTAAACGTAAATTGGTTGTTCAATTTATCAAAACCTATTGGATTTGTTTTGTAACTGGCAATTGGAATTCCAGCTTCGGTAAATACACCAAAACCTTCTGTAAAGAAATAACGGAAACCTAAATGTGCACCAAAATTTCTTAAACCTAAATTTAATCCTGGATAAATATCCATTTTTGGATCTAATTCAAAAACATTTCCCAAGTTTGCATTGAAACGTGCCTTAACATCTACTCTGTCTCCAAAATCAGGTTTGTTTCCTAAATCATCTTTAGAAACAGACAACAAATAAGAGGTAACAAATCCGAATGACATGTTTTCTCCAACACCAAAATCAGAAGAAACACGAATTCCAGAACCTCCGTTTTGAAAGTTCGCTCCAACATCAAATTTAACGTCTCCATTTCCTTTGAAAGCTTGTGCATGCAGCAGTCCAACAGTCAATAACAATACTAATGTGGTAATTTTTTTCATATGAAGATAATATTTGTTTTTTATTGGAATATGGAATTCGCAGATCTTAATTGGTGTTTGTGACCAATTTTCGGTGATGCTCATTTCATACTCTTAATTTTTAAAGTGGGTGCAAAAGTAGTTCAATAAAATCTAATTTCTTCCTTTCTCGTCAAAATACAATTGGTCCAAAGGTTCGCTTTGCCAGAATTCTTTGGTGTCAACATCCATAATGGTCAATGGACCTTTGAATGCTGCTCCGGTATCTACGTTCCAAACATTAGCTTTTTGTACGGGAGTTGTTTCACTAATTCGGGTTACGGGCGTGTGACCAATATAAATTTCATTGTATAAAGTAAACCGTTTTGGATAAAACGGGTGATTGGATTTCATTGTTGTATCCAATGCCAATGCGGTTTCCCAAAGGGTTCTATCCCAATAGAAAAGTCCAGGAAAATATTCGAAATCAACACCGTTCATATTAGTAAAACCAGCATGAACAAACAGACGACGTTGCTCATCCAGATAAAAATTATCCAACGATTTTAGGAATTCAATATGTTTTTGTTTCGTTTCTGTGCTAACGGATTCGTAGGCCAAAACCGTCGCTTCCCCGCCATGTTTGTACCACAACAGATTGTCTTTGCTCTCGTCAAGCCATTCCAGTAATAAATCATCATGGTTACCGCGAATGCAAATGCAGTTTTGTTTCGTTTTTAAATAAATGATAAAATCAAGTACCTGAGGGGATTGGCTCCAGCCGTCAACGTAATCTCCCAAAAAAATCAGGGTATCGTTTTTAGTAACTTTGGCTCTTTCCATAATTTGGTGCAGCGCTCGCAAACCACCGTGGATGTCGCCTATAACAAGTGTTCTCATGTACTGGTTGTTCTTTTATGACTTGAAAAATAGCAGAAAATACAGGCTATTTTTCAAGTCATAAAATTAAGTAAAAGTGTGATGAAGTACTACTTTTTAACTTATTTTTTTAACTAAATTAAAAGGAGCTGTATTTTAAAAAAAAATCTAATTTTTATAGCAAATAACGGTACCAAATTCCTCAAATCTCATTTTAATATAAAGTTGAAATATCACTAATTTAGGTGATTGTTTTATTTATTTTTTCGGATTAGTTTTACAAAAAATTAAACTTTTTTCAAATGAGTACACTTGTTAAGTTATCGTTGCTGTTGGCTAAAATTATCTGTCAATTTTTAAAAGAAATATTGGCTTTTATTTAGGAGTTAAGAAAATTAAAAGAGTTTTATTGCTGCTGATTTTTAATTTGCATCCTGCAATTATTTTTTTCAATTGAAGTCTGATATTAATTTGACTAAATTATTAGAAAAAGATATTGGTTCAAATCCAATATAAAAATCCTAAGAATCACTGCACATCATATTTCATCTTTCTCAAAATCCGCAACGCCTCTTTGAACGATAAATACACTTGGTTGAAAGGTTTTAAAAGCACTTTTGCATCAATTAGTTTTTGCTTGGCATCTTCAAAACCGTTGAGGTAACAAATCATAAAAGTGGAAGGTAAATTCTCTAAATCTTTATGCTCTCTTTCGGTTAACGAAAGTCCTTTTTGGAGTTTTTTCAGCAAAGCAATATTGGCATTATAAATATGAAACAACATTTTCTTGTTGAATTCCGGTGGCTGAAACAGCATCTCTCTTTCAATTTTGTAATAGCCATTATCATGAAAATGAATCGTTTGCTTTTCTAAAGGATAATAGCTCGTTTTGTCGTTCAAGCCCAAAGGAACATATTCAATAATGGTAAAAGTATCTTCGTCAAAAGTAATTTCGACCACATCTTGAGCCGAATAAAACAGCTTAATTTGTTCATTGATCAATTCAATATCAACACGTGACAAATAAGTTTTCTCACGGGATTTTTTGGCTACACCTGCCCAGCAAATCACAAATAATTCTTTGAAAACTTTATATTTAGGCGCCATATCCTTATGGCGAAAATTCATGAAATCAATCACGCCATCGAGTGTGTTTTCAATGCTGTTTCTAGAATTGTTTTCGATACCGATTACGGTTTCCGTATTCTGATAATTTTTTTCAATTTCACCTTCGACTGGCATTGTGTTACTGCCTCGCCGTATGAAAATACTGTTGGCAGGAATCGTGTGAATTCCTTTTTTGAAATGGGAAGTTTTGCTTTTTGGCTTGACCGTTACCAGTCCGATAACTTTATCTTTTGGCAAATTTGGGAAAGGAACATTTTCATACTGAATTTTCGGAGGATTTTCCAAGTATGCATTCACTAAATTCTGAATCCGACTGTCGTCAAAAAAATCATCGCCCACAATAAGATTATCATGATCTTCCACACCTACCACAATATAGGAATTGTTTGTAGGATTCGAATTGGAGAGTGCGCAAATATGTTTTAAAAATTTAGCTTTTCCTTCCCGTGTATGCAAATTCAACTGTCGCTTTTTATCATAAAAACTACTCTCATCATTGTGAGCAAGGAGGTTCTTGATAAGAATGCGTTTGTTGATCATACAATTAGATTTTTTAGATTTCTTAGACCGTTGGATTCTTAGACTCTCTAAATAATCCAACAATCTAAAAATCAATTTTAAATATCTCTTTTTAAAATAGTAGCTGCAGCTTGCGCTGTTGGCAACACCATTAAATCGGCAATATTTACATGATACGGTCTGGAGACTACAAAGTGAATAATATCTGCGATATCTTCAGGATGTAATGGCTCAAAACCTTTGTAAACATTGGTAGCTCTGTCTGTATCACCTTTAAAACGCACTTCGCTAAATTCTGTTTCTACAGCACCGGGATGAATGGCACCGACGCGAATTCCATACGGATTCAAATCCATGCGCATGGCTTGGTTCAATGCGTCAACGGCATGTTTGGAGGCACAATAGACGTTTCCGTTTGGATAAACTTCTTTTCCTGCGATGGAACCAATGTTGATGATATGGCCTGATTTTCGTTCGATCATTTGTGGGATAATTGCTTTCGAAACATACAAAAGCCCTTTTACATTGATGTCAATCATGGCGTCCCAATCATCTAAATCCCCGTTTTGAATGGGATCTAAACCATGCGCATTTCCGGCATTATTAATCAAAACATCAATTTTAGAAAAAGCTTCCGGAATGGAATTGATACTCTCAAAAACCGCTTTTTTGTCCCGAACATCAAAGGACAAAGTATGCACTTCAGTAAATTCCGAAAGTTCTTTTTCAAGAGCCACTAATCGGTCTTCACGGCGTCCGCAAAGAATAATTTTATAGTTATTTTTAGCTAATATTTGTGCTGTTGCTTTACCAATTCCGCTGGTTGCTCCAGTCACTAAGGCTGTTTTAGTCATGATTTTTTTTCTGTTTTTGATTCTAAAGTTGCTGAACTGAACACTATTTTAGGCTACATCATCGCCCATGCTGGCGGTCCAGATGGCAAACCAATCTTCTTTGTCTAATGCTAGTTCGACGGCTTTCATCAGCGATTGAATTCGGGCGACATTTACGGTTCCTGCAATAGGAATTACTTGAGCCGGATGTTTTAAAATCCAAGAAAGTAAAATCGAATCTGATCCCAAATGGTATTTTGAAACTAAGGTTGCCAGTAACTTTTTTAATCGTCTGGTTTGTGGAATGTCTTCTCTAAAAACGGATCCCAGCGGATTCCATGACATAGGTCGAATGTTGTTGGCTTGCATATAATCAAAACTTCCGTCCACCATTGGCTCAAAATTCGTTGCAGAAAATTGCACTTGATTGTATAAAACTTCTGTTTTTTGACTGATTAATTCTGTTTGTGAAGATGTAAAATTAGAAAGTCCAAAATCGATGATTTTCCCGTCTGATTTTAGTTTTAAAACCGCCTCGGCAATTTCATCGGCCTGCATCAAAGGACTAGGTCTGTGGAGTAAAAGGACGTCTAAATAATCCGTCTGTAAATTTTTTAAAGAGTTCTCAACGGACCAGATAATATAATCTTTAGAATACTCGTAATGTTTAATGGTATTGTCTCGGTTTCCGGTTACCATTTGGATGCCACACTTCGAAATCAACTGTAATTTTTCTCGTGCAATTTTACTGGAAGCGAAGGCTTTTCCAAAGTCGGTTTCAGTGGTGTAATCTCCGTATATATCGGCATGGTCAAAAGTGCTGATTTTGTTTTCTAAGCACACATTAATCATGTTTTCCATTTCTTTGGTATTGAGATTTTTATCCCAAATCCCCCAATTCATTACACCCGCTACAATAGGTGATAATTTTGTTTTGCTCATGGTTTTTATTTTTTATTGAAATGTGTAAATCCTGTAATTCAAAGTATATTTTTCAAAGTTCTTAAAAATATAAAAATTGTATCACAATTAGTCCTTAAAATTAAGGCTTTTATTGAAGTTTTAACCATTTTTTAACATCTTACTTCTAAAAAAAAATTCAATTTGCACCTTCAAAACGAAGGCATTAAATTCAAGGTTTTAAAAATAATAAAATGGAAGAAAATACGGCGACTTTAGACATCAGAGCAATCAATGAAAAAATCGAAAGAGAGAGTGCATTTATAGACCTTCTCACAATGGAAATGAACAAGGTTATTGTGGGTCAAAAGCACATGGTGGAGCGTTTGTTAATTGGACTTTTGGGTCAAGGGCATATTTTATTGGAAGGTGTTCCCGGATTAGCAAAAACTTTAGCGATAAACACCCTTTCGCAAGCCGTTCAGGGATCTTTCAGCAGAATTCAATTTACACCGGATTTATTGCCAGCCGATGTTGTGGGAACAATGATTTACAACATTAAGGCTAATGAATTTTCGATAAAAAAAGGACCAATTTTCGCTAATTTCGTCCTTGCCGATGAGATTAACCGTGCGCCAGCCAAAGTGCAGTCGGCATTGCTAGAGGCGATGCAGGAAAAGCAAGTAACTATTGGTGACACTACTTTCAAACTGGACAGACCATTCTTGGTTTTGGCTACTCAAAATCCAATTGAACAAGAAGGAACGTATCAATTACCTGAAGCTCAGGTCGATCGTTTCATGTTGAAAACGGTTATTGATTATCCAAAAATGGAAGACGAACGTTTAGTAATTCGTCAAAACTTAAAAGGAAGTTACGAAAAAGTAAATGCTGTAGTTTCTGTGGAACAAATTTTACGCGCTCAGGAAGCGGTTCGTGAGGTTTACATGGATGAAAAAATAGAAAAATACATACTTGATATCATTTTTGCCACGCGTTACCCAGAGAAATATAAATTGGCTGATTTGAAACCATTAATCAGTTTTGGAGCATCGCCACGTGGAAGTATCAATTTGGCGACTGCCGCAAAATGCTACGCTTTTATCAAACGTCGCGGTTATGTAATTCCAGAGGATGTTCGTGCGGTTGTTCATGATGTGTTGCGTCACAGAATTGGAGTTACCTACGAAGCCGAAGCCGAAAATATTACTTCAGTAGACATCATCAACAAAATCGTAAACGAAGTAGAAGTACCTTAAAGTTTGTTTAATGTTTAGAGTTTTAAGTTGTTGGATTACGACTTGGAACGTTAAGCTTTTAAACTTTAAACAAATTAAAAATGGATACAAAAGACCTCTTAAAAAAAGTCCGAAAAATAGAAATCAAAACCCGAAGATTGAGCGATCACATCTTTTCGGGAGAGTATCATACTTCTTTCAAAGGACGAGGAATGACGTTCAGCGAAGTGCGTCAATACCAGTACGGAGATGATATTCGTGCGATTGATTGGAATGTAACCGCACGTTACAACGAAGCGCACGTAAAGGTTTTTGAGGAAGAGCGCGAATTGACCATGATGTTAATGGTTGATATTTCGGGTTCAGAAAGTTTTGGTTCGAAAAATCAATTTAAGAAAGACATTGTTACAGAAATTGCTGCAACGATGGCTTTTTCGGCAACTCAAAACAATGATAAAATAGGTTTGATTTTGTTTTCGGATGAAATCGAATTGTATATTCCTCCAAAAAAAGGAAGATCACACGTACTTCGAATCATTCGGGAATTAATAGAATTTCAGCCTAAAAGCCGTAAAACAGATATTGCTCAAGCCTTAAAATTTTTATCAGGAACTCAAAAAAAGAAAGCGATTGTGTTTGTGATTTCTGATTTCATGTCGGAAAATTACGAGCAAACTTTAAAAATTGCTGCAAAAAAACACGATATAACGGGGATTCGCGTATATGACATTCGAGAAGAAAAAATGCCGGATTTAGGTATGGTTTCTATGCTTGACGCTGAAACCGGAGCAGTCGAATTGATAAATACCGGTTCTAAAGCAGTGCGAATGAATTATGAAAAACAGTACCGCGACAAAGTCAATTATTTTAAAGAAACATTCAGTAAATCAGGTTCTGGTGTTGTAAACACTAGAGTTGATGAAAGTTATGTGACGAAATTATTAAGTTATTTCAAATCGAGATAAGGGTTCAATAATAAAAGATGAAAAAACAATTATACCTACTACTATTGCTGCTTTCGACTGCGGTTTTTGCACAACAAAAGCAAGTAGTCACAAGTATCGACACTACTAAAAATAAAATTGGTGCGGAATTTAAACTGTCCATAAAAACTACTGTTGATACTTCGTCTAAAGTCATTTTTCCAAAATTGAAAAACTTTGGCGCTTTAGAGGTGATTCAGTCGTATCCTATTGATACTGTCAAAATGGACGGCCGTTATGAATTAATCAAAAAATACGGTTTAACCCAATTTGATTCGGGTAGATACGTGGTTCCAAGTATTAGGATTTTTATCAACAGCAAACCGTTTCTTACGGATTCGCTTTTGGTAGAAGTGGCAAATGTTCAAGTGGATACTTTGAAACAAAAAATGTTCGACATCAAGGATATTGCTCCAGCGGATAACCCAATTGGAGACTGGTGGAAATACCTGTTGATTATTGCTTTGATTGTAGGTATTGGAGCGTTTATTTATTGGTTCATTAAAAAACGCCAAGAAAAGAAATTACAGGAAGAAATTTATAAAACTCCAATCGAGAAAGCGACTACTTTGCTGGATACTTTAGAGAAAAAGGAACTTTGGCAAAAAGGAGAAGTCAAAGCCTATTATAGTGAATTGACTGATATCGCAAGAAATTATATCGAAGAAGCAATTGAAATTCCGGCTATGGAAAGCACGACTTCGGAATTGATTCAGGGTCTTAGAGCAGCTTCTGTAAAAAAGAAAATGACGCTTTCGCAGGAAATAATTGAAAATTTGGAACGCGTTTTGAAACAAGCCGATTTAGTGAAATTTGCCAAGTCAAAACCACTGGATTTCGAAATCACAGAAGACCGAAATAAGATTCAAAAAGCAATTCTGACATTAGACAATTCAATTCCTGTGGAAATTCCGGTAGAGGAAGACATGTTGTTGAATGAAGCGCAAAGACAAAAACAAATCCAAATTCAATTGCGCAAACAAAGGAACAAACGCATCGTTACTGCGGTAGCTTCGGTTGTTTTTTTATTGGCAGCGACCACGACTTTTTTCATCGTTACTAAGGGGTTTGATTATGTAAAAGACAATATTATTGGTCATCCTACAAAAGAATTATTGGAAGGTGAATGGGTAAAAAGTGAGTACGGAAATCCTGGAATTATCATAGAAACACCAAAAGTGCTTAAGAGAGTAGATTTGACAAAAACACTCCCTAAAAACGGAATGGCTTTGATCAAAGAAATGCAGTCTTTTGCTTACGGAAGTGTTTTGGACCGTTTTTATGTGATGGTTTCTACACTAAAATTCAAAGCAGAAACTCAAATTGATTTGGCAAAATCTATGGATGGTGCGCTGCAATCACTTGAAGCGCAAGGAGCTCAAAACATGATTGTAAAACAGGAAGATTTTGAAACCAATGAAGGAGTAAAAGGATTGAAAGCCTATGGAACTTTCTCTCAAATTGATAGCGACAATAAGACTACTGCAAAAATGTATTATGAAGCAATATTGTTCACCCAAGAAGGCGGATTGCAACAGATTTTAATTTTTCATGAAGAAGGAGATAAGTATGGCAACGAAATATCAGAACGCGTTTTAAATGCTGTCGAATTAAAACAAGCAAGTAAATAATGGACAAAATAACATTTTTAAACCCAGAATTTTTTTGGTTGTTTCTGCTGATTCCAGTTGTAATTGTCTGGTTCATGCGAAAAAAGAACCATCAATCAGCCACGTTAAAAATAAGCTCGTTAGAAGGATTTAAAGGAACAGGATCGTATTTGACCAAGTTAAAACCGATGTTGAATGTGCTTCGGGTTTTGGCTTTATGCTCTTTAATTGTAGCTATGGCAAGGCCAAGGACGGTCGATGTGAGTAATAAGACTAAAACAACGAAAGGGATTGATATCGTCATGGCGATAGACGTTTCCGGGAGTATGCTGGCCAAAGATTTGAAACCGAACAGAATGGAAGCTCTGAAACGAGTAGCCGCTGATTTTGTTGAAGAACGACCGAATGACAGGATTGGACTTGTGGTTTATGCCTCTGAAGCGTACACAAAAACGCCGGTCACTAGTGATAAAGCCGTAATTCTGGATGCTATCAACAGTATTAAATATGATAATGTTTTGCAGGACGGAACCGGAATAGGAATGGGATTAGCGACCGCTGTGAATAGATTGAAAGATAGTCAGGCAAAAAGTAAGGTGATTATTCTTTTGACTGATGGGGTGAATAATGCTGGATTTATCGAGCCTGAAACAGCATCGGATATTGCCAAACAATACGGAATCAAAGTGTATACCGTCGGAATTGGAACTAATGGAATGGCCATGTTTCCTTATGCTATCGCGCCAAATGGAAAGTTTTTGTTCCAAATGATGAAAGTAGAAATTGACGAGCAGTTGATGAAAAATATTGCAAGAAAAACAGACGGTAAATATTTCAGAGCAACAAGCAACAGCAAATTAGCGGAGATTTATGCTTCCATCAATAAACTGGAAACCACTGAAATCGAAGAATTAAAATTCTATGATTACGATGAAAAATTCAGACCTTTTATATGGTTCGCCGGTTTTTTATTATTGCTGGAAGTAGGATTAAGGAATACGGTTTTTAAAAGCTTTATATAATGACAGTCGCAAACTGAAAACTGTAACTGAAAACTGCGACTAAAATTAAAAAAATGGAATTAGACGAAAAAAAATATTTATATCTTCTCTTTATACTGCCTTTGGTGGTGTTGGTTTTTCTGTTCAATTTATATTGGAAAAGAAAAAAACAACGCGAGTTTGGCGATTTAGAAATGGTGAAAAAACTGAGTCCGGAAAGTTCAGTTTTTAAACCCGTTTTGAAAGTATCAGTTTTGATTTTGGCTTTACTTGGACTCATTCTTGGTTTGGTAAATCCAAAGATTGGAACCAAAATGGAAACCGTAAAACGAGAAGGAATCGACATTGTTTTTGCTATTGATGTCTCCAAAAGTATGCTGGCCGAAGACGTAGCGCCAAACCGATTGGATAAAAGCAAGCAAATTGTTTCGCAAATTATCAATCAGTTAGGTAGTGACAGAATAGGAATTGTGGCCTATGCAGGAAGTGCTTTCCCAGTATTGCCGATTACTACGGATTATAGTGTTGCAAAAATGTTTCTGCAAAGCATGAATACTGATATGGTTTCCTCCGTAGGAACATCATTCAACGAGGCTATCAAATTATCGTCAACGTATTTTGATGATAAAAAAACGAGTAAGCTATTGATTATGATTTCGGATGGTGAAGACCATAATGAAGGTGCTGATGAAGCCGCCGAAGAAGCGAATAAACTTGGAATTAAAATTATTACAATTGGTGTTGGAACTGAAAAAGGAGGTACGATTCCATTAAAAAGAAATGGAATTATCGAAGGTTTCAAGAAAGACAATAACAACGAAGTAGTTATAACAAAATTGGTTCCAGAAAGTCTGACAGCCATTGCAAAAGCCACAAAAGGAGGTTATGTAAATGGTAATAACACCAAAGAAGTTTTGGAATATGTTAAGAATGCTTTGAATAATATTCAAAAAACAGAGTTTGAGGCTACCGAAATGGCAGATTTTCAATCGCAATTTCAATGGTTCTTGGGTTTTGCCTTTTTGCTATTATTTGTTGATGTATTTCTATTGGAAAGAAAAACGAGTTGGGTTAAAAAGTTGGATTTATTTAACGAGAATAAATAATTATTTCTAAAAGGTTTCAAAGCCTTCTGGATTTATAGATACAATAAATGAAAAGATTTAAAATTATCATAATTGCCTTTTTAATCGTTGCTTTCTCCGGGACAGCCGGATTGCATGCGCAACAAAAAGATCGAATTTTGCCCAAAGCAAACCAAGATTATGCAGACAACAAATTTGTAGATGCGGAGGCTAATTACCGAATTTCGGATTCGAAATTTCCTAATAAAGCAACTGCGCCTTTTAATCTTGGAAATAGTATTTACAAGCAAAAACAATCTTCCGAAGCGAAGTTTGCTTATGCAAAAGCGTTAAAAAATTCGAAAACAAGACCTCAGAAACACCGTGCTTTTCATAATCTTGGGAATGTATTCATGAATGAAAAAGATTACACACAAGCAGTAGAAGCGTATAAAAATGCCTTGCGTAATGATCCAACTGATGAAGAAACCCGTTATAATTATGCTTTGGCCAAAAAAATGCTGAAAGACAATCCGTCAAAGGACGATAAGAAAAAAGACGAGAAGAAAGATCAGGAAAAGAAAGACGATAAAAAGGACGACAAGAAAGACGGCGAAAAAGACAAAAAGGACGATAAAGAAAAAGATAAAAAAGACGATAAAGGCGATCAGGACAAACAAAACAAAGATCCAAAACCAAAAGACAAAGGAGAGCCAAAACCTGCTCCTGGAGGAATCTCTAAGGAACGATTAGAAAATCTTTTAGATGCCGTAAATAAAGAAGAAAAGAAGATTCAGGACAAAGTGAATGCCCAAAAAGTAAAAGGAAAACCAGTTAAAACGGAGAAGGATTGGTAATTCAATTAGAGAGTTTGAAAATGAAAAAATATATAGCGGCGATTGTTTTATTGGTATGCAGCACACTCAGCGCTCAGGTTCAGTTTGAGGCCAGAGTGAGCAAAACTACGCTGGGCTTGAATGAAAGACTGCGTATTGATTTTATGATGAATGTAGATGGCGATAATTTTGTTCAGCCGTCTTTTGATGGTTTCCGAATTATAGCCGGACCAAGTCAGCAAGTGAGTCAATCCTGGGTAAACGGAAGAAGTTCTTTTGAAAAAGCATATTCTTATTTTCTGACACCCAATCAAAAAGGGACATTCATAATCAAGCCGGCGGCTATTGAGTACAACGGTCAAATTTATAAAACGGCACCAATCAAGATTATTGTGACTGCCGCCACGGAACAGCCAAGAGACCCAAACGATACTCAAATGTCTGTGGATGAAAACCTATACCTGGTTGCTGATGTTTCTAAAACAAATCCATACATCAACGAACCCATTACAGTTGTTTATAAATTATATTTTGGTAACATTGGAATTTCAAACCTTGGAGAATCAAGTAAGCCTAAGTACAATGATTTTTGGAGCCAAAATATCGAGATCAAACAACCTGTGGCCGAAGAAGGAATTTTCAAGGGCCAGAATTTCAGGTTTATTGTACTTAAAAAAGTAGTGCTGTATCCGCAAAAATCGGGCAGACTTAAAATTGAGCCATTGTCATTATCGGTAGATGTGCAATTACCAACCAATCGTAGGGATATGTTTGGTCGTATGATGCTTACAGAAACCACTAAACGTGTTTCGGCTGGAGCCAAAACCATCAACGTTAAGCCATTACCCGAGGCAGGAAAACCAGATGATTTCAGCGGTGCGGTTGGAGATTTTGATTTTAAAGTTACTCCATCAAAGACTAATTTGAAACATGGAGAGAGCCTTGATTTGGTTGTAAGCGTATCCGGAAAAGGAAATTTGAAACTATTCAGTTTGCCAAAACCAGTAGTGCCAAATGCACTGGAAATGTACGATGCCGTTCACAGCGAAGATATCAGTACACCACTTTCTGGAATGGCTGGAAAATCGTCGGACAGTTATGCAATAATTCCGCAATACAGAGGAAATTATCCGGTCAAGCCAATGCAGTTTTCTTATTTTGATTTGAGTTCCGGAACCTATAAAACGTTGCGTTCTCCGCAGATTATGATTAATGTTTTGGATGGTCCTACACCAGCTGATTCAACAGCGACAGGCGGAAATAAGAATAAAATTGCAGCGGTAGAGGAATTTAAGAATATCAAGTCAAAAACCAATCTTGTTACCATTGACAAACAGGATTTCTTTGGGTCGAATTTGTTTATTGGATTGTTATTGCTTCCTTTTTTATTGGTACCAATAATTGTGTTATTCAAAAAGAAGAAAGAAGCTATGGATGGTGATATTTCCGGAAACAGAATCCGAATGAATAACAAATTGGCCAAGAAATATTTATCAGAAGCGAAGAAACAAATCAATAACAAAGAACTGTTTTACATTGCTCTGGAAAAAGCGATGCATAATTTCCTCAAAGCGAAATTACACATTGAAACTTCAGAAATGAGTAAGAATAATATTCAGGAATTATTGTTGTCCCGAAATGCAAAACCAGAAGCTGTAAATGATTTTATTGCGCTTACTGAAAATTGTGAAGTGGCTCGTTATGCACCTTCGTCAAGTGTTACGATACAACAGGATTTTGATAAAGCGGTATTTATAATCTCTGAATTAGAAAAACAAATTGCTTAATAAAATTAATTTTTGAGTAAATAGACTTTGCGCCTTTGTGACTTCATCGCAAAAAAAACATAATAATGAAAAACATACTATACATATTATTACTTTCAACTCAGATTTTCTTTGCCCAAAACGGTTTCGAAAAAGGGAATGCCTACTATGCAAAAGGAAAGTATACTGAAGCTGTGGCAGCTTATGAAAGTGTTTTAAAAGACAATAATCAGTCCTCGGAATTGTATTTTAATTTAGGAAATGCGTATTATAAATTGAATGAGGTAGCGCCTTCGATTTACTATTATGAAAAAGCATTGGTGCTAAATCCAAACGATAAGGAAAGCATAAACAACCTGAAATTCGCTCAAAAAAGAACTATTGATGAGATTAAAGTAATTCCAAAAGTAGGTTTTGGAAAGTTACTTCGGGATTTTACCGGAATTTATAATTACAATACTTGGGGATGGATTTCTGTAGGACTGGCGACATTTTTTTTATTGTTTTTTATCGGGTATTATTTTTCACAAAGAACACTTTCTAAACGTATTTTCTTCTTTGGAATGTTTGCAGTATTTATTTTGATGGTCATTACTTTATCTGCTGCAATGATGGAGAAAAGTCATTTTGATACTGAAAAACCAGCCATAATTTTTGCCGAAAGAACGAATATGAAGTCGGAACCCAGAGATAGTGGTAAGCCATTATTAGTATTGCATGAAGGAACAAAAGTGTTTGTTTTTGAAACCATTGGAAAATGGAAAAAAATACAACTGACTGATGGAACCGAAGGCTGGATTGAAACTAGTGCGATTAAGGAAGTGAAATAATAATATTCACTGTGAATATTGCTTACTTTTTCTTCAAACTACTGTACCATTCCTTTAGTGACGGATACATATATCCCGCTGTTTTTTGGATTGGATTGTAAAAAAGTGAATTGTCTAAAGTTTCTTTTTTGGCTAAAATATGATTGTAATTTATTTTTTCGAAAACCGCAAAGACAATACTGATAATCAAAATTGTTTTGAGCACTCGGAAAAAACCGCCGCCCAATTTATTCAACCAGCCTAAAAAAGCAAAATCGGCAATTCCTGTGAGGAACTTTCCTAAAATTGTGACTACCACAACCACAGCGATAAACGTCAGTATAAAGGCAACAACCTGGATTGTATTGGGATTCCACTTCACATATCCTACTAAAATATCCCGCATAAAGGAAGAAAATTTGACAGCAAAATAAATTCCAGCCAATAGCGAAACCAACGAAGCTAGTTCGACAAAAAGACCATTTCTGATTCCTTTATAAAAAGCGAAAGCGAGTAGTACACCCAAAATAATATCTAAAAACCCCATAACGCTTAATTAAGAAAATTATATCCGCAAATATAAAAGAATTGTTCTTTACCATTGTCAGTTTTCAAGTTCTTATCTTTGCCAAAATAATTTTATGAGCGCGGATTTCATAATTCATAATTCATAATTCATAATTCAAAAAAATGTCAAGAGACACACAACTTAAAGAACGCTGGGAACAGCTTGTCAATATACTTTCCAATCAATTTTCGCAAGGTGAAGATTTAGATTTAGACGCCATAATTTATTTAATTGGTGTTCAGGAACTCGGAAAAGTACACAGAGAGTTTAAAAAAGACGAAAAATTAAACCTGATGCACATCGCAATATGTCGTTTATTAGAACCGTATGGTTTTTATGAATTCGAATTTTTTGATGAAGACGGATGGCCACATTACAAAGTAAAAGAGGAATTACCACCGCTAAAAGCTGGAGAACAATCGGTTTTGATGAAAGAAGCCATTGTAAATTATTTCTTGGAAAGAGAAGTAATAGAATAGCTAATTTAAGTAACATCTTTAGTTTTAAATGTAATGCAACAAACTTGAAACTTTAAACTTGAAACTTGGAACAAATTTCTTAAATTTGCACTCTCAATTATGCAATGAAAATGATAGATAAGATAAAAGAATATATTGGCGAAGCACAGGCTTTTTCAACGCAAAATACAGCAGAATTAGAAACTTTTCGAATTAAATTTTTAGGAAGCAAAGGACTTTTGAAAGAGCTTTTCGCTGAATTTAAAAATGTTCCTAACGACCAAAAAAAGGAATTTGGACAGGTAATTAACCTGCTTAAAACTTCTGCCGAAGAAAAAGTAAAATCCATTCAGGAAGCTTTGGAAAGCAAAGAAGAAAGCAAAGAAGAAAGCAAAGGGTTTTATGGGGATTTGACCCGTTCACCTGAACCAGTTATTATTGGCTCTCGTCACCCTATTTCATTGGTTAAAAACCAAATTATAGACATCTTTTCAACCATAGGTTTTAACGTTTCCGAAGGTCCGGAAATTGAGGACGACTGGCATAATTTTACCGCATTGAACTTACCGGAATACCATCCAGCACGTGATATGCAAGACACGTTTTTTATTCAGACCAATCCTGATATTTTATTGCGTACGCACACTTCATCGGTGCAAGTGCGCTACATGGAAAATAATAAACCGCCCATTCGTACCATTTCTCCGGGAAGGGTTTTTCGTAATGAGGCTGTTTCGTCCCGTTCACACTGTATTTTCCACCAAGTAGAAGGATTATACATTGACAAAGACGTTTCATTTGCCGACTTAAAACAAACGCTTTTGTATTTCACCAAAGAGATGTTTGGAAAATCAAAAATCCGTTTGCGTCCGTCTTATTTCCCGTTTACAGAGCCAAGTGCTGAAATCGATATTTATTGGGGTTTGAAAACCGAAACCGATTATCGTATCACCAAAGGGACCGGTTGGTTAGAAATTGGTGGTTGTGGAATGGTAGATCCTAATGTATTAAAAAACTGTAACATCAGTCCGGAAGAATATACTGGTTTCGCGTTTGGAATGGGAATCGAAAGAATTGCCATGTTGTTGTATCAAATCGGAGACATCCGTATGTTTTACGAAAATGACGTTCGTTTCTTGGAGCAATTCAAATCAAGTATATAAAAATTAAAATTTTTGATCAGCGATTTTTGATTTTAGAAGTTTAAATCTACAATCAAAAATCGTTAATCATCAATCAACAATCAAATAAATGAAAGCCGACATCATCATTCCCGAAGTAGAAAATGTTTTCCTTGCAGCGGTCCAAGAATGGAGCGACGATTTTATGGAAAAAGTATGGTATGCTTACTTAATAAACGACAGTGATTTTCTAATCGAAAGCGTTATGGTTGTTTCCAAAGCATTTGGAACCATAGACGGTGAAATGAAAAAAACCTCACTTTTGCGTCATGCTTTTGTAGAAGTGCCTGCAGTTTCTGTGGTAAAAATTGAAATGATCGAAAAGAGTGTTTTGACACTTAACAATGAGTTCATGCTCACCTTTTTTATTGGGGACAAATTATACGATAAAAAGTTTACTTTCAAAGCAAATTTCATCAATGAAACGGAAGTCGAAGAAGTGCCTATCTTATTTGTTGACGGCGTTATCGTGAGATAGTTCAGCACTATCGTCATCACGTATGACTTTTTTCTTCCAATTCAAATAGCCCACTATAAATAACTCCGACTAAAACGAAATAAAGTGCTCGGAGTAGATTTTTTTTGGACAAAAAAACATCTTCAAAAGACATTTCGAACAGGTCAAAAACGGATAGACATAAGGCAAAAATAAATCCCCAAATCCCACCATTTTTAATCTAAAATTTCCAACTTTCGCTCATAGAAATGATTTAGCGGTTCTGTTGTTTAACTTTGGATTTCCAGGTAAAATAACCTAAAACAAATATCCCTACAGCGATATAGGCAGCTGCTCGAATATAAAAATTAGGCATAGCAACCTGTTCCGAAAAAGGGATTTCTTTAATGTCGAATAATACATTGAATACCGTCATAAATACACCCCAAATTCCGCCAGTTTTAATTTGATATTTCCATCTTTCGCTCATGAAGTAATTGTGTTTGGTTGTTATTTGAAGCTGAATTAATCGAGTTTGTCGGTCAGTTTTTTGAATACGGCTTTAGCATCCTGACCTTCGTATAATATACTGTACACTGCATCTATAATTGGTGTTTTGGCACCATAAGCCTGATTGAGTTTATACGCGCTTTTTACTGCGTAATATCCTTCAGCAACCATACTCATTTCCATCATTGCTGATTTAACGGTGTAGCCTTTACCAATCATATTCCCGAACATTCTGTTTCTGGAGAATATAGAATAACCGGTAACCAATAAATCGCCTAAATAAGCAGAGTCATTGATGTTTCGTTTCATCTTATGAACTTTCTTGATAAATTTTTTCATCTCGCGTATCCCATTACTCATCAATACCGACTGGAAATTATCGCCATAACCTAAACCATGAGCCATTCCTGCTGCAATTGCATAAATGTTCTTTAACATCGCTGCATATTCCGTTCCTATAATATCGTCTGTAATTTTGGTTTTGATGTAATTTCCAGATAAATTTTTTGCAACGACTTTGGCTTTATCAGGATCGCCGCAAGCAATCGTAAGATAGGAAAGACGCTCCATGGCAACTTCTTCAGCGTGACAAGGACCTGTAATTACACCAATGTTGTAATAAGGAATGTCATATTTTACATGAAAATGTTCTCCTACAATTAAACTTGTTTCAGGGACAATTCCTTTAATCGCCGAGAAAATGATTTTATCTTTTAGAGAAACGGTTAATTTTGCTAATTCACCATCCAAAAAAGCAGATGGAATAGCAAAAATTATGTAATCTGCATACGCTACAGCTTCATTGATGTCACTGGTTAGTTTCAGTTTTTTAGTATCAAATTCAACCGAACTTAAATAATTTGGATTATGTTTGTAGGTTTTAATATGCTCTATAGCAGCTTCATTGCGCATGTACCACGAAATCTCGGTAAGATTTACGCATAACATTTTTGCTATCGCTGTCGCCCAACTTCCACCACCTATTACTGCGAATTTTATATTTTCAGCCATTTTTTTATTGAATTTAATCAAAAGTACTTAAAAAAGGACTGATTATACAAATAAAATTAGAACAAGAAGGTTGATTTTTAAACGTGTTGGAAATACTGCAATTATTGAGAATGAAAAATAATTTCAATTTTTTTTAAATTTTAACACAATATAAGTATAGCTATTTCGTTCTTGTTATTTATTGTTTAATAATTTAACAGGATAATGAGAATTGAGTTAGTTAGTTATAATTTAGAATTTTAAAAGGCGTTCCCAAAAAATGAGAACGCCTTTTTATTTAAACCAAGGTAATTGGTATTAAGTTGTTTTAATTAATAACTCATTTCAACAATAGATTTAACCTTTTCTAAAGTGATATTTTGTTTTTCGCCTAATCCTAACCAACCTCTTTCTTTAAAACGATCCACTATAAAATCTGCCGTTTTATCAAAATCTTTTGTATAATCAGATAATTTAGTGTCCATTCCCATCGTGTGGAAAAATTCAACGGTTTTGTTGATGGCTTCGTTTGCGATTTCATCTTCAGTTCCCGTTAAATTGAAAATACGTTTTCCATATTGTGCCAATTTTCCTTTTTTAGTTTCAAACATTACTCGGTATAAATTTGGACCCACAACTGCCAATGTTCTGGCGTGATCTATTCCGTACAAAGCCGTTAATTCGTGCCCAATCATGTGCGTTGCCCAATCCGAAGGAACTCCTTTTTGGATTAATCCATTCAAAGCCATCGTACAACTCCACATAAAGTTGGAAGCCAAAGCATAATCTTTAGGATTTTCAACTACTTCTGGCCCCACTTGAATCAAAGTTTGTAAAATGCTTTCTGCAATTCTATCTTGAAGATATCCTTCGTGCGGATATGTTAAGTATTGTTCCAAGACATGGGTGTAGGCGTCAACAACTCCGTTTTGCAATTGTCTTTTTGGCAAAGATTCAATTACGGTTGGATCACATATAGAAAATTTTGGAAATAATGCAGAGCCACCAAAAGCTAATTTTTCCTGCGTAGCTTCAATAGTTACTACAGCTCCTGAATTCATCTCGCTTCCAGTTGCCGGTAAAGTCAATACAGTTCCAAAAGGAACCACTTTAGACAAATCTTTAATCAATAATCTCTTTTGAAGAATATCCATTGGATTTCCGTCAAAGTTCACAGCGGCCGAAATGAATTTTACGCCATCAATTACAGAACCTCCACCAACGGCAAGGATAAAATCTATGTTTTGTTCCTTGATAACGTCAACTGCTTTCATCAATGTTTCAAAATGTGGATTTGGTTCAATTCCTCCAAATTCTACGATTTCAAAACCCTTCAGATTGTTGATTACTTGCTCATGAATTCCATTTTTGAAAATACTTCCACCGCCATACGCCAAAAGTATTTTTGCTCCTTTTGGTACTAAAGTGGATAATTTTTCTATTTGTCCTTTTCCAAAAACTAAATTGGTAGGATTGTATAATTCGAAATTTAACATCTTCTTATTTTTTTGAATTCAATTGGTTCAATAATTTTTCTGCAACTAGTTTAGACGAAGCCGGGTTTTGACCTGTAATCAAAAGACCATCTTCTACAGCATAAGGCTGCCAATCTCCTATTTTTGAATAAGTAGCACCGTTAGCTTTCAAGGCATCTTCTAATAAAAATGGAACAACATTAGTTAATCCCACGGCTTCTTCTTCTGTATTTGAAAATCCAGTTACTTTTTTACCTTTAACTAAAAATTCTCCATTTACTTTTACGTTTTTCAACACTGCTGGTGAATGACATACAAAAGCAACAGGCTTGTTATTCGTGTAAAAAGATTCAATTAAAGCACTTGAATTTGCATCGGTTGCCAAATCCCATAATGGACCATGACCTCCAGGATAAAAAACAGCATCATAGTCAGCTTGTTTAACATCGGCTAGCTTGTGTGTTTTGCTTAGTTTAGCTTGTAGCTCAGTATCTTTGTCAAATCTTTTAGTGTCTTCAGTTGCCGAAGATGGATCTGAACTTTTTGGGTCAATTGGTGGCTGTCCTCCTAAGGGCGATGCAATATCAATAATCACTCCTTTATCTGCTAACTCATAATAAGGAGCAGCAAATTCTTCAATCCAAAATCCTGTTTTTTCTCCTGTGTTCCCTAATTCACTATGACTAGTTAGAACGAATAATACTTTTTTCATACCTTTTTTATTTTGTGCAGTTGCTGTAATACAACTTGCGGTTAATATTATAATGGCAAATAATGCGATTTTCTTCATCTTTAATTTTCTTTGTACAAATTTACGGCGAATATGCTATTAGTAAAAATAATTTAAATTATGTTTGTGATAAATATATTTATATCATGGTCAATCTAGAATGGTATCGAACGTTTAAATCCGTTTATAAAAACGGTAATTTTTCTTTGGCTGCCAAAGAATTATTTATTAGTCAACCTGCTGTTAGTCAGCAAATATCCATGTTGGAAGCGCATGTTGGATATAAACTTTTTAATCGAAAGTCTAAAGGCGTGGAACCAACGGAATACGCTAAGTTACTCAATAATTTAATCATTGAAGCACTGGATCGACTGGAAAATGTGGAGAATGGTTTTCGTGCCAAAGCGTTCAATGCCAATCGATTAATTTCTATTGGGATTTCAAAGCATTTGATGCGAAGTTTGGGAAGTGCTTTGGTTTCCAAATTCGAATTCATTGATTTTAGCTTCCATGAAAACGATGCGCTTTTTGAATTGGTCGATTCTAAAAAATTAGATTTTGCGGTTGTAACAAAACAATATGACACGTTTGATACCATTCAGAAAAAGGTTGGAGAAATTAAACAAGTGATTGTAGGTTCCAATACTATCGATGCTTCCGAGTTGAAATCTAGTATTAAAACAAAGGATTTTTCTGCAACGGAACAGTGGTTAAACGACCAAAAATGGTTCAGTCACAATGCGCAAATTCCGCATATCAAATTATTTTGGTTGCATGTTTTTAATAAAAAAAGACCTTCGATGATTCCTAATTATATCATTCCATCCGAATATGAAATGCTCGAAATCATTTCGAAAAATACCGGAATAGCGGTCGTATGGGATTGCAATGCGAGAAGTTTAATCGAAGAAAATAAAATCCAATTGTTGTGGAACAGCAAGCAAATGCCAAGTACAGAAGTGTTTGTATTATCCGGTAAAAACGATAATTTGAGTACGATTTTCGAAAATATTCAACAGGAATTGAAAAGGGTTTTGGGATAATTATTTCTTATAAAAATTGTTATGATCAATGTATTCCCAAACTTTTGCTGGTAATAAAGGCTGTACATTTTTCCCTTTCTTGATATTATCTCGAATAAATGTCGATGATATTTCAACAACCGGAGCGTCAATCATGTGAATTTTTGTACCGAATTTTTGTAAAATTTTTAAATCCAAATTTTCCACGTCGGCAGAAATTGCTTCTTCAACAGAACCTTTGGTCTCGAGTCTTGGATAAACATAAATATCATGGTTTTCGAGAATCACTTCGTAGTTTTTCCATTTGTGCAAAGATTTTAAATTGTCTTCGCCCATGATTAAGGAGAACTCGTAATTTGGATATTTTTCTTCTAAATGAACCAAAGTATTTACCGTATAATTAGGCTGTGACAATTTAAACTCAATATCCGAAGGTTTTATTTTAGGAAAATCCTCGGTGGCAAGATGTACCATTTGCAAGCGATGGTAATCATCGAGCAACGTGCTTTTTTTCTTCAAAGGATTGTGCGGCGTAACTACCATCCAAATTTGGTCTAAATCAGAATGTTCCGCCATGTGATTGGCGATGATGAGATGTCCAACATGAATGGGATTAAACGTTCCGAAATAAAGTCCTACTTTCATTAATTTAAAAATTAAATGATTTAAAGATTAGAAATAACTTTGAATTTTTCAATTCTTTAATTTTTTAATCTTCTAATCCTTAACAAAATTCTTTACCAATTGATATGCTTCTTCAAGAGCTATAGGCAAATCGTAGTTTTTTATAATCACATCAAATTGCGGCGCTGTTGCCAACTCAACAGATGCTTTGGCGATACGCATATTGATTTTGTCATCACTCTCGGTAGAGCGTTCTTTCAGTCTTCTTTTCAGTTCATCCACACTTGGAGGTTTCACAAAAACGGCTAAAGTTTCTTCTGGGAATTTATGTTTGATGCGCAATCCGCCGGATACGTCAATATCAAAAATCACATTTTTTCCTTTGGCCCAAATACGTTCTACTTCGCTTTTCAGAGTTCCGTAAAAATTATCGCGGTACACTTCTTCCCATTCCAGAAAGTCTTCGTTTTTGATGTGTTTTTTGAATTCTTCGGTAGACATGAAATAATAATCTTTTCCATTTACTTCTTCGCCTCTTGGTGCGCGGGAAGCTGCCGAAATCGAAAATTCAAGATTCAAATCTTCTTTGCTTAATAAATGTCTAACGATAGTAGTTTTTCCCGATCCTGATGGTGCCGAAAAAACGATTAATTTTCCTCCTGTGCTCATTTTATGCTGAATTTATTTCAGTATCTGTTTATGTTTTCCTGCAAGGTTTAATAAACCTTGTAGGTATCTTATAAAATTAATTAACCTGCAAGGTTATATAACTTTGCAGGTTAATAATTACAATACGTTTAATACTTGTTCCTTGATTTTTTCCAATTCGTCTTTCATCTGAACGACTAATTTTTGCATTTGTGCGTGATTGGATTTAGAGCCCATCGTGTTGATTTCACGTCCCATTTCCTGGGTAATAAAACCTAATTTTCTACCGTTAGCTTCGGTTCCGTTGATGGTTTCCAAGAAATAATCCAAGTGATTCGTTAAACGCACTTTTTCTTCGGTGATGTCTAATTTCTCTAAATAATAAATCAATTCCTGTTCGAAACGATTTTCATCTACATTCACTTTCAATTCTGAGATTGCAGTTTGCAAACGGTCTTTTATGGCTTGAACGCGCTCTGGATCAAGTGCTAAAGCTTCGGTCATGTATTGACGAATATTGCCAATTCGCAATTGAAATTCTTTTTCAAGAGACATTCCTTCATCTTTTCTAAAGTTCAGGATGTTTTGCAACGCTTCTTCGATAACGGTTTGGATTTGTACCCAGTCGTTTTCCTCGATTTCATCACGTTCTATTTTCATGGTGTCCGGCATGCGAACTGCCATTTTCATTAGTTCGGTTTCATCAGCATCAGCATAAACTTCTCTTAACTGATTGATATATGCTTTTACAATCGGCACGTTCACTTTCGTAGAAGTTTGTTCCGCGGTACTTTCGATAAAAATAGAAAAATCTACTTTTCCTCTTTCCAGTTTCAGTGCAATTTGGTTGCGTAAACCCAATTCCATTTCGCGGTACAGCGAAGGCATTCTCACATTCAAATCCAAACCTTTACTGTTTAAAGATTTTACTTCTACCGTGATTTTTTTGGTTGGTAATTGCAAAGTCGCTTTACCAAAACCCGTCATTGATTGTATCATATAATTTTCTAAAAGAGGTCAAAGATAATAAAAAAGTGGTCAGTGGTCCGTTTTTAGTATTCAGTGCTTTTTTATAAATAAGTTTAGACATGTAAATGGATTGAAATTAGAAGATTCTAAATCAACGTCAGAACACTGATTACTGAACACTCTTCTTCTGTGTAACCAAATAAACACCCACAAATATCAAAACTGCCGAACCAATTTTCACCAAACTCAATTCGTCTTTGCCCAAGCTTATCGCAAAAATAGTGGCGAATAGCGGTTGTAAATAAATAAAAACGGCAACCGTGGTTGGTTTTAATTCTTTCATCGAAAGCAAATTTAGTAAATATGTCAGGAAGGTAGAAAAAACAACTACAAACCCTATTTTCCAGCAAATATCCATTGGAACCAAATTCCAGTTCACAGTTTGAAATTGGCTCCAGCCAAAAGGCAAAACCATAATAAATCCAAACAAATAAATCCATTTTACAAACGTAAACGCATTGTATTTGTCCATTAATTTCTTGACGATAATCAGGTAAAATCCATAGGAAATGGCGTTGACCAAAACCAGAAAATTTCCCAAACCGGCGTTTGTGGCGCTGCCAATGGATTTTCCATACAGAATGAGAAAAGCAGTCCCGATTAATCCAAGGATAATCCCAGAAACCATTCGTTTTTGCATACGTTCCTTCATAATCAATGCCGAAAGCGTCAAAACAATCATTGGTGTTGAAACCATTATTACCGCAGCACTAATAGGCGAAGTAAGGCTTAATCCTTTGAAAAACGTAAGCATATTAAACGCCACGCCAAAGAAAGCTGCCGCAATAATTCGAGGGAAATCAGTGAGTGCAATTTTCTCCTTTGGCATTAAAAACCAAACCAGCCAAAACAATAGCACTGAACCGCCTACGCGCAACAAGATGAAACCATAGGCATCAATATACAACGGCATGACATCTTTGGCAATGGTAAACGTGACGCCGTAAATTATAGAGACAATTGTGGCGCCAATAAGTGCAAGATTTCTTTTGGACATTATACCAAAGCTTTCATTACCTGCAACATATTTTGTTGGGTATTGCCAATGTAAATTTTGTCTTTGATGATAAAAACAGGACGACTCAAAAACGTGTAATGTTCCAAAATGTACTTTTTGTAATCTTCTTCGGTCAATGATTTGTTCTTCAAATCCATCGATTTGTACAACTGTGCTTTTTTGCTGAAAAGCGCCTCGTAACTGCCGGAAAGCTCACGCATTTTTTCTAATTCGGCAACAGTAATTGGATCTTGTTTGATGTCGTGAAATTTAAAATCATGTTCTTTCGGTAATGATTTTATAATTTTTCTGCAGGTGTCGCAAGAAGCGAGGTAGTATATTATGTCCATGTAAATAGCGATTTCTTTGTGCAAAGAAAATTCATTTGACACGGAAAATGATTATTTTTATCAAAAAAATAAAAAAATGAATCAATTATTCGACGTCAGCACTACAAGCAGAAATATGGTTTCAAAATTTCTATCGGGATACAATCTTGACCAACTCAACACGATTCCGGAAGGATTCAGCAATAATTTGATTTGGAATATCGGTCACATTATCGTCTCACAACAACTTTTAGTATACAAGCTTTCTGGTTTGCCGATGATGGTTTCTGATGAATTAGTCGAGAAATACAAAAAGGGAACCAAGCCGGAACACATCGCAACCCAAGCCGAAGTAGACGAAATCAAATCGTTATTGTTTGAAACTATTCAGCAAACTAAAGTGGATTATGACAATAAAATTTTTAAAAACTATATGGAATATACCACTTCAACTGGCGATCACGTTCTAAGAAATGCCGAAGATGCCATGGCTTTCAGTAATTTCCATGAAGGGCTTCACATTGGGATTATGATGAGTATTAGAAAGTTTATTTAGGATTATTTCTAAGAATATTGGGAGCTTAATCCCGCTATTCGCTTATATCTTTTCCTTTTTAAAGAAAAAAGTAAAAGGATATCCGCTTCTATCGGGGCTAGCGAATCGTTAAAAAACACTATTTGGTCTTTAAAAAAACATTTCATTTTTTAAAGACCATTTATTATTTAACCGCCAAATAATCATTCACTTCAGTGTACGGCAATAATAATTCTTTTGGTCCGTCAGCATACGATGCGGCTTCGTAGGAATTGTAATAAAGCAACAATCCTTTATCGGTATAAAATATATTTTGTGGCAATTGGAATTTTTCTTTCTCAAACATCAATCCGGTTGCATTGATGGATTTGTTTGCAGGGATTTTATATTTTGCCCTGAATTTTTTTTCGGCGAAAGCCTTGAAAGCTGCTTTATCATTAAATAATTCCTCATTCGAGATTGATTTTCCGGTATTTGGGTCAAAAAGCAGGGAGCGCAAACCTTGGTATCCGTGAGCGCCACCAGTATAGGTGTAATGTTTGATTTCAATATTCAATACAGCATCGGATTGGTATTTTACATTTCCTTCAATATCAGCTTCCCACCCAAATTTATCATTGGGAAATTCTTTCTGAAGTTTCTCGTAGGAATCAATAAAAGAAGCCAATAAGCTATCATAATTAGTTGCTGAATAGGGCTTTTCTCCAAAATAAATAATCTCTTTCATTACTGAAAACACTTTTTTATTGATGCTGTCCGCAACAACTGGGACGGCATTTGCAACGGGTATTTTCACACTAATAGACGGACAGTTTTCTTTACAGGGCATCGTCGTTTTTTTCTGAAAAGATTCCTCTTCAAAAACCAATTCTTTAGAACATTGCGCAGCCGAAAAAAGCAGTAAAGTGTAAATAATAAAGTGTTTCATCTCAAAATTGTTAATTAAATACAAAGGTATCAACTTGTGGCTTGGTTAAAATAAATTAAAGGGTAAATTTGTGAAACATTTTTGCATCAAAAAATTCAACTTATGAAATTCAATACTAAAGTCATTCACGGTGGACAGCACCACGACCCAAGCACAGGAGCAGTTATGCCTCCAGTTTATCAAACATCAACTTTTGTACAAACGAGTCCGGGGCAACCTATAAATCCAGATTATGAGTACAGCAGGGCTGCAAATCCTACCAGAAGCGCGCTTGAAAACGCTTTGGCAAGTATCGAAAACGGAACTCGAGGATTGGCTTTTTCATCAGGGTTAGCAGCAACGGATTGTGTTTTACGTTCTTTTAAATCTGGGGATGAAATCATTGCAATGGACGATTTATATGGTGGTACGTACAGAATGTTTACTCGTATTTACAAAGATTCCGGTATAAAATTCCATTTTGTGGATATGAATGACATCGAGAAATTCAAGTCATTAATCAATGAAAATACAAAACTGGTTTGGGTAGAAACACCAACAAACCCTTTGATGAAACTAGCCGATATTCAGGAAATCGCAAAAATCACCAAGGAAAAGAAAATTCTTTTTGCGGTTGATAATACTTTTGCAACGCCTTATTTGCAAAAACCATTGGATTTAGGTGCTGATATTGTAATGCATTCGGCGACTAAATATTTGGGAGGCCATTCTGATGTTATTGCCGGCGCTTTAATTGTAAAAGACGAAGCACTTGGAGAACAATTGCATTTTCAACAATTTGCTACAGGAGCAACATTGGGGCCAATGGATAGTTTCTTAGTGCTTAGAGGAATTAAAACCTTGCATTTGCGTGTGGAAAGACATTGTGAAAATGGTGGAAAAGTAGTGGAGTTTTTAAACAATCATCCAAAAGTAAAAACAGTATATTATCCGGGATTACCGAGCCATCCGTATCATGAAATTGCCAAAAAACAAATGAGTGGTTTTGGTGGAATGGTATCGTTTACTTTTGTTTCGGGCAAAAAAGAAGATGCAATTGACTTTTTGGAAAAACTAAAAGTTTTCACACTGGCTGAATCTTTAGGCGGAGTAGAGTCATTAGCAAATCATCCGGCTTTAATGACGCATGCATCGATTCCGGAAGACAAACGTAAGGAAGTTGGAATTACTGATGATTTGGTTCGATTAAGCGTAGGTATTGAAGATGCTGAGGATTTAATCGAAGATTTGAAACAAGCATTAGCGTAACTAAATATCTTAAATAAAAAAGCTCCAATTCTAAAATTTAGAATTGGAGCTTTTTTTTACGACGTTGTTTATAGATAATAAATATACCCTAGATTCACCCAAACTAACCAGTCATTAGCTTTGTTTTCTTTATAGATTGCAGGATTTGGATTTAAGCCATCCACCCAATCAGAATTGAAATACTGAAATCTAAAATCGATAATTAAATCTTGTAAAGGGCTTAATTTGTATCGTGTTCCAATACTTGAAATGATAGAGAAAACAGCTTTACTTTCATTTGAAAACCCGAAAGGATGACCGTCTGAAGGAGTTAGGTATTTTGGAAAAGTAATTGATGGAATTCCCAATTCTCCAAGTGTAGAATTTGCTTTGGCTGAATAATAACTCAATTGGGCACCAATACTGGCGTAAGGTCCAAAACTGCCGATTGTTTTTTCAAAGTCATGAATTTTTATCGGAGAATATTCAAGTTGTGTTCCTAAATTGAAAATTCCTGAAGAACCTCGCATGGCCCTAAGTTGCTGGACTCCTGTGGAATTACTGTTTTTTTCGACATATTCCCCATAATGTTTGAATTCACTCTTATTATATGAAATATCAGAACGTACTTTAAAGTGTTCAGAAAAAAAAGTCTCATTATTGGTGTTGTATGAAAAATTCAAATAATGAACTAGTCCTATTCCAAATCCATTATTATTTATGTTTGTTCCTAAATCGTTGCGGGCACCATAGTCGGATTTAAACATAACCGGACCAAACACAACTCCTATTTCGTGGGCGATACCAATTTGAGCGTTTATTGCACCTGAAAATCCAAATAGAATAAATAAAACAATAATTTTATAATTAAGCATTTTCATTTCAAATTTCGAATCGTTGCAAATATATGTAAACATCAATTATTAAAAAAATTAAAAATAAGCAGACAAATTCTTATTTACTTACGAAAGTGGTAGTCATTTGGTTTAAATGGGCATATCTTAAACGTAATTGTTTGTGAATGTCTAATAAAAAGATAATTCTATTGATAAATTAAGAAAACAGAGTCTGAATATTTTTATAAAATGTATATTTGTAAATTACAACGAAATCGTTTTCATAATTAAAATATTATAGTCTATGTTACTAAAAATAAATGATTTTATGGCTCAAGTTGAAGCCAAAAATCCAAATGAACCTGAATTTATTCAAGCTGTTAGGGAATTTGCAGAAACTGTAATTCCATTTATTGCAGAGCAAAAAAAATACGATGGAAAAAATTTGCTTCTCAGAATGTCGGAGCCTGAGCGTTCAATTATATTTCGTGTCCCTTGGGTAGATGATAGTGGTGAAATTCAGGTAAACAGAGGTTTCAGAATTCAAATGAACTCTGCAATCGGGCCATACAAAGGTGGGATACGCTTTCATCATACTGTAAACTTATCCGTGCTTAAATTTTTAGCATTCGAACAAGTTTTTAAAAATAGCTTGACTACTTTGCCAATGGGTGGAGGAAAAGGAGGATCTGATTTTGATCCACAAGGAAAATCTGATGGTGAAGTAATGCGTTTCTGTCAGTCTTTCATGACTGAATTGTGCAGACACATAGGGCCACAATTAGACGTTCCTGCAGGAGATATTGGTGTTGGTGCAAGAGAAATTGGTTATTTGTTTGGTCAATACAAAAGAATCAAAAACGAATTTACTGGAGTCCTAACTGGAAAAGGATTGGCTTACGGAGGATCATTGATCAGACCAGAAGCTACGGGTTACGGAGTAGTTTATTTTGCGGAACAGATGTTGAAAACTATTGGTCAAAGCATTAATGGTAAAACAGTTTCTATTTCTGGATTTGGTAATGTTGCTTGGGGAGTTGCTTTGAAAGTAAATGATCTTGGTGGAAAAGTAGTTACTATTTCAGGTCCTGATGGTTATATTTATGACGAAGAAGGAATTTCTGGAGACAAAATTGACTTCATGCTTGAAATGAGAGCAAGAGGTGATAATAGAGCCGAAGCTTATTTAGAAAAATATCCAAAAGCTCAATTCCACAGAGGGAAAAGTGTTTGGGAAGTAAAAGTCGATGTGGCAATACCTTGTGCTACTCAAAATGAGTTGAACGAGGAGGATGCTAAAAAATTAATTGCAAACGGTGTTATTTGTGTAACAGAAGCAGCAAATATGCCATGTACTTTAGAAGCAATCAAACAATTCTTGAAAGCTAAAGTTCTTTTTGCGCCAGGAAAAGCAGCAAATGCTGGTGGTGTAGCAGCGTCAGGATTAGAGATGACTCAAAACTCTATTCGTTTAAACTGGACCAGTGAAGAAGTAGATACAAGACTTAAGGAGATTATGGTTGGAATTCATAATCAATGTAAAAAATATGGTACAGACGAGGAAGGTTATGTGAACTACGTAAAAGGAGCAAACATTGCCGGATTTGTTAAAGTTGCTGATGCTATGCTCGCTCAAGGAGTGGTGTAAATCAGGTTTAATTATAATTTAAAATGCCTTCTGCCGATGTTATTGGTCGAAGGTATTTTTTTTATGTAACAAAATGCTAAGACTTCCGTTTGTTCTATATTTGTAAACCAATAGTCATACAAATAATGAAAAAGAGCGTTTTATATTTTTTGCTTCTGCTTTGTGTACAAATGGGTTTTGCCCAAAGCGATTTGTCATGGCAGGGTTATTTCTCTTACAACGAAATTAAAGATGTATCAGAATCTGGAACGGCTGTTTTTGCTGCTTCCGAAAATGCTTTGTTTTCAAAAAATTTAGTGACAAACGTAATTAAAACAACCAATACCATAGACGGACTTTCCGGACAAACAATTTCGGCGCTATACTTCAGTGCAACATTCAATAAGACAATTGTAGGATACGAAAACGGACTGATATTGGTAATTAATCAGGCAGATGGAACCATATTGAATGTGGTCGATATCATCAATAAACAACTGCCCGCAAATTTAAAAAAAATCAATCACTTCATGGAATTTGAAGGAATTGCTTATATATCGTGTGATTTTGGGATTGTCCAATTTAATTTGACTACCATGCAGTTTGGGGATACTTATTTTATTGGAGATAATGGAGCTGAAATCAATGTGAATCAAACGGCATTGTTCAATGGATTTATTTATGCTGCTACAACTAGTGGAATAAGGAGGGCTGCTGTTTCCAATGAAAACTTAATCGATTTTAATCAATGGGAAACAATTGCTACTGGAAGCTGGTCCAGTGCAACAACTTTTGGGACTGATTTGTATGCTGTTGATACTTCTGGGAATGTTCAAAAATTTTCTGCCGCATCAAATTCTTTTACAGGATTTGTCCAGCTTTCTCAACCTTCATTAGATATGAGAGTATCTGCCGATTATTTAATAGTAACGACTTCAAGCAGTATTTATATTTACAACAGTCAAATGGCTTTAGTGCGCCAAATAAATACCAATCAAATCCCGGAAAGCAATATTCGTTTTGCCTGTGCTACTGTAATAGGGACAACTATTTTTATTGGAACAAAAGAAAATGGATTGTTTGCGACTGCCTTATCTTCATCGGTGAATTTTGAAAATATAACGCCAATAGGCCCTGCAAGAAATAATATATTCTCGCTTCATGTTACACCAAATGCACTCTGGACAGTTTATGGAGATTACTCCGCGGATTATAATCCGTATCCATTAGATAGTTACGGTGTAAGTAAGTTTACTGCAACAGGATGGTTGAACATTCCTTATGAACAAGTTTTAGGTGCACAATCGATGACCAGAATTACAGTTAATCCGAGCAATGAAAACGAAGTATATGCGAGTTCTTTTTTCTCGGGATTATTGAAAATTGAAAATGACGTACCTACAATTTTATACAATCAAACCAATAGTGGTTTGGAATCTTTGACCTTTGTGGGTCCTGATTATGTAGATATAAGGGTTAACGGAACGGCATTTGACAAATCAGGAAATCTTTGGGTTACCACCAGCCGGATAAAAAATGGATTGAAAGTGTTTAAATCTACTGGACAATGGCAAAGTTATGCTATGGATAATATCTTAGATTCGGCTATTGACAATAATTTTGGAACAATAGCCATCGATAAAAATGGAACCAAATGGCTTTCTACCAGTGAAGATGGAGTGATTGGTTTTAATGAGAGTTCCGGGAAATTTAAGAAAATAACAATAGGACCAGATACTGGGAATTTGCCTGTTTCAAATGTAAGAACAGTTGCAGTAGATACCAGAAACCAACTTTGGATAGGAACCACAAAAGGATTGCGGGTTTTGCCTAATGTAGGTAATTTTCAATCGGAGGAACAGATGACGGCGAATCCAATAATAATTGTAGAAGATAACTTGGCCCAGGAATTGTTGTTTGAACAATTCATTACGGACATTGCTGTGGATGGTGCGAATAATAAATGGATTGGAACGGCTGATTCCGGTTTGTTTTTGGTGTCGCCAAACGGTAAGGAAACCAAATATCACTTTACAATAAACAACTCACCGTTGCCTAGCAATGTTATAAATGATATTGGTATCAATAGCGTTTCAGGCGAAGTTTTTATCGCTACTGCCAAAGGGTTGGTTTCTTTCAAAGGAGTTTCGACTGCTGCCAATGATGATTTAAGTAATGCTTATGTGTATCCAAATCCCGTGCGTCCTGAATATCAAGGAACCGTTAAGATTGTCGGATTACTGGATAAAGCCACTATTAAAATCACCGATATTGAGGGAAATCTAGTTTATGAAACCACTTCTGAAGGCGGAACAATAGAATGGGATACCACCGCTTTTGGTAAATACAAAGTTGCTTCTGGTGTGTATATGATTTTTATTTCTGCACAAGACGGAGTAGAAACCAAAGTTAAAAAAGTAATGATAATCAGATAATTTGTTTTTGGTTTTGAGTTTGGTTTGTCTTTACAATCTGAAACTTTAAACTTTAAACTTTAAACTTTAAACTTTAAACAAAAAAATTGTGCAAGTCAAAACCAAAGCCATCGTCCTTTCGTCATTAAAGTTTCAGGAAAAAAGCTTGATTGTCAAATGCTTCACGTTGTCGCATGGTTTGAAATCGTACTTCGTTCGGGATGCTTTTTCAAGCCGAAAAGCGAATCAGAAAATCGCTTATTTTCAACCGTTGACGATTCTCGAAATTGAATCGGTTCATAAAAATAAAGGCACTTTAGAAAATTTCAAGGAAATAAAAATTGCAACTCCTTTTCATTCGATTCATTCAGATATTTATAAGAGTACGATTGTGATGTTTATTTCAGAAATGTTGCATCATTCCATTCACGAAGAAGAAACGAATGAGCATCTTTTTACCTTTCTGGAAACCGCTTTGCATTGGTTGGACAATCACGATGAAATTGCTAATTTTCACTTGATTTTATTATTGGAAACTACAAAATATTTGGGTTTTTATCCTGATACTTCCGACATGGATATGCCTTTTTTCGAAATGAACGAAGGTATTTTTACGCCTTTTCATGCCGTCAGCTCACTTACGGAACATGAAAGTAATTTGTTTAAAAAACTGATTGACTTGAGATTCGACAACAATCAAAAAACATTTCATGTCATTGAAAGACAAATCGTTTTGAGGATACTGATCGATTACTACAGTTTTCATTTGGACGGCTTTAAAAAACCAAAATCATTAGACGTTTTAAAAGAAGTCTTCTCATAGAAAGTTCTGTTGTCGGACTTATGATGAATTTTATCGAATTCTCTAATCAAATTTGTCTATTTTCTCTCATCTTTTCTTTCTTTTATTCAAAATTCCTTACTTTCGCACCTCGATTTAGAAAAGGATAAAATGAGTACAAAATTTACTGAATACAAAGGACTTGACTTACCAACTGTGGCGTCAGAAGTTCTGGATTTTTGGAAGAAAGAAAATATATTCGAGAAAAGCGTAACCACTCGTGAAGGAAACCCACCATTCGTGTTTTTTGAAGGGCCGCCTTCGGCAAATGGATTACCGGGAATTCACCACGTAATGGCGCGTGCTATTAAAGATATTTTTTGCAGATATAAAACTCAAAAAGGGTTCCAAGTAAAGCGTAAAGCAGGCTGGGACACCCATGGTTTGCCTGTGGAATTAGGTACCGAAAAAGAATTAGGAATCACCAAAGAAGATATTGGAAAAACCATTTCCATCGAAGAATACAACGAAGCGTGTAAAAAAACCGTGATGCGTTATACGGATGTATGGAATGATTTGACCGAAAAAATGGGCTATTGGGTTGATATGGAAGATCCCTATGTTACCTACAAATCCAAATATATGGAAACGGTTTGGTGGATTTTGAAACAAATCTACAACAAGGACTTGATGTACAAAGGCTACACCATTCAGCCGTATTCTCCAAAAGCAGGAACAGGATTATCTTCTCACGAAGTGAACCAACCTGGAAGTTATCGTGATGTAACGGATACTACAGTTGTAGCACAATTTAAAGTGATTGACGCGCACAAAGAGTTGTTATTCTCAAAGTTTTACGATTACATCAGTTCTAATAATTTACTGCATTATAAGTTAGAAGCGTTGGATTTAGACGAAATCTTTATTCTAGCTTGGACTACTACACCTTGGACATTGCCAAGTAATACCGCTTTGACTGTAGGTCCAAAAATTGAATATGCTTTAGTAAAAACATTCAATCAATATACGTTTCGTCCGGCAACATTGATTTTGGCTAAGAATTTAGTTGGAAAACAATTCGGAAAAGGATTCTTTGAAAGTAATGAACCTGCTGATTTTGAAAATTTCAAAGAAGGCGACAAGAAAATCCCATATCAGGTTTTGGCGGAATGCAAAGGAGCTGATTTAGTTGACATTCGTTACGAACAATTAATGCCTTTAGTACTTCCGTATCAAAATTCGGAAAATGCTTTTAGAGTAATTTCAGGGGATTTTGTAACTACCGAAGATGGTACCGGAATTGTACATACATCGCCTACTTTTGGTGCTGATGATGCAAAAGTAGCCAAAGAAGCTACGCCTGAAGTTCCGCCAATGTTAGTTCTTGACGAATATGGAACTCCGGTTCCGTTAGTAGATTTGCAAGGAAAATTCACTTCGCACGTGGGAGAATATGCCGGTAAATATGTAAAAAATGAATATTATAACGAAGGTGAAGCGCCGGAACGTTCGGTAGACGTTGAAATCGCCATCCGATTAAAAGAAGAAAACAGAGCATTTAAAGTAGAAAAATATGTCCACAGTTATCCACATTGTTGGAGAACGGATAAACCTATTTTATATTATCCTTTGGATTCTTGGTTTATAAAAATTTCTGAAGTTAAAGACAGAATGTTTGACTTGAACGAAACCATCAACTGGAAGCCAAAAGCAACCGGAGAAGGACGTTTTGGGAATTGGTTGAAAAATGCCAATGACTGGAATTTATCCCGTTCAAGATTCTGGGGAATTCCATTGCCAATTTGGAGAACCGAAGACAAACAAGAAGAAATCTTAATAGGTTCTGTTGAAGAATTATACAACGAAATCGAAAAATCTATCGCTGCCGGTTTCCAAAAAGAAAATCCTTTCAAAGGTTTCGAAATTGGAAATATGGCCGAATCCAATTACGATTTAGTTGATTTACATAAAAATGTAGTCGATGAAATCACCTTGGTTTCTGCTTCTGGCAAACCAATGACGCGTGAAGCAGACTTGATTGACGTTTGGTTTGATTCAGGTTCCATGCCGTATGCGCAATGGCATTATCCTTTTGAAAACAAAGATAAAATAGATGAAAACAAAGATTTTCCTGCTGATTTCATTGCAGAAGGAGTAGATCAAACACGTGGTTGGTTTTATACCTTGCACGCCATTGGAACATTAGTTTTTGACAAAGTAGCGTATAAAAATGTAGTTTCTAATGGATTGGTTTTAGACAAAAACGGACAAAAAATGTCCAAACGTTTAGGAAATGCCGCAGATCCATTTGAAACATTAAAAGAATACGGTCCAGATGCGACGCGTTGGTACATGATATCGAATGCGAATCCTTGGGACAACTTGAAATTTGACTTAGAAGGAATCGCTGAGGTACGCAGAAAATTCTTTGGAACTTTATACAATACGTATTCTTTCTTTAGTTTATATGCGAATATTGATGGTTTCAAATTCGAAGAAGCAGAGATTCCGTTAAACGAAAGACCGGAAATTGACCAATGGATCATGTCAGAACTGAACACTTTGATCAAAGAAGTGGACGGTTTTTATGCGGATTATGAACCAACGAAAGCAGCTCGTGCAATCTCTGAATTTGTACAGGAAAACTTAAGTAACTGGTACGTTCGTTTGTGCAGAAGACGCTTCTGGAAAGGGGAATATGCGCAGGATAAAATAGCGGCTTATCAAACCTTATATACCTGTTTGTTAACCATAAGTAAACTGGGAGCGCCAATCGCTCCGTTCTTTATGGACAAACTTTACAGAGACTTAACTCTAGCGACACAGTCGGAAAAGTATGACAGCGTACATTTGGCGGAGTTTCCAATTTCGGTTGAAAACTATGTTAATAAAATGTTAGAGAGCAAAATGCAGAAAGCACAGACCATTTCATCATTGGTATTATCACTCCGAAAGAAGGAAATGATAAAGGTACGTCAACCGTTGCAAAAGGTAATGATTCCAGTACTTGACGACAATCAAAGAGCTGAAATTGAAGCTGTTTCCGACCTTATAAAAGCAGAGGTAAACGTGAAAGAAATCGTACTTTTGGACGATGCTTCCGGTGTTTTGGTTAAACAAATTAAGCCTAATTTCAAGGCGCTTGGACCCCGTTTTGGAAAGGATATGGGATTGATTTCTAAAGAGATACAAGGATTTTCGAAAGAGCAGATTGCTCAATTAGACAAGGAAGGAAGTCTTGGTATTGTTATTGCAGGAAATAACGTAATTTTAACTCTAGAAGATGTAGAAATTACATCTCAAGATATTGAGGGTTGGTTAGTAGCGAACTCAAACGGAATAACGGTTGCGCTGGATATTACAATTTCACCAGCTTTAAAACAAGAAGGAATTGCAAGAGAATTAGTAAACAGAATCCAGAATATCCGTAAAGATTCCGGATTTGAAGTTACTGATAAAATTAAAGTTCAATTGAAGAGAAATGGACTTTTAGAAGAGGCAATTCTTGAAAATGAAGCGTATATAAAATCAGAAACATTAACTAGTGATTTGGTTTTTGTAGATGAATTAGAAAACGGGACAGAAATTGAATTTGACGATATAAAAACAATGATTTTAATTTCAAAATAATACAACAATGGTAGATGAAATTGCAAGATACTCTGACGCTGATTTAGCAGAGTTCAAAGAGATAATCCTTAACAAAATTCAAAAAGCACAAGCTGATTTAGATCTGATAAAAAGTGCATACATGAATGATTTGAATAATGGGACTGATGATACTTCGCCTACCTTTAAAGCCTTTGAAGAAGGAAGTGAAACGATGTCTAAAGAAGCGAATTCTCAACTGGCAATCCGTCAGGAAAAGTTTATTCGTGATTTGAAAAATGCACTTTTCCGTGTAGAAAATAAAACATACGGTGTGTGTAAAGTTACAGGTAAACTAATTGGGAAAGAAAGATTAAAAATCGTTCCTCATGCAACAATGAGTATTGAGGCAAAGAATTTGCAAAGATAAACTACTTGTTGTGTAATATTTAACGCTCCTAATGGAGCGTTTTTTTTGATTAAATTGTTATTTTTGCGCCATTAAAATTTATAAAATGTCATTACGAAAAGCGTATCTCCTTATTTTTATCTTATTGCTTGTTGATCAAGTTTCCAAAATATATATTAAAACTAATTTTATTTTAGGAGAAGAAGTTGAAGTATTCAAATGGTTCAAAATTCTTTTTATCGAAAATGAAGGAATGGCTTGGGGAACTGAAATTCCTGGTGAATACGGAAAATTATTCCTGACGCTTTTTAGATTGGTGGCTGTAGGTGGAATTGGGTATTGGTTGTGGGATTCTGTGGAAAGAAAACACAGTTCTAATTATTTAATTGTAGCTATATCATTGATTTTGGCCGGAGCTTTCGGAAATATTATTGATTCTGTTTTTTATGGGGTTATATTTGACGACAGTCAACAACAATTAGCTACTTTGTTTTCAGATCAACCCTATGGAACCTGGTTTCACGGAAAAGTAGTAGATATGTTTTACTTTCCTTTTTGGCATGGAAATCTACCGAGTTGGTTGCCAATTTGGGGAGGAAAAGAATTTACTTTTTTCAATGCAATTTTCAATATTGCCGATATGGCGATTTCTACCGGAGTTGGAATCTTGATTTTCTTTAATAAAAAAGCATTTCATCACAATTAGATTCAGCGTTTTTACCCTATACAAAAAGACCTGTTCATGATTTGAACAGGTCTTTTTGCTTAATTAGTTTTTGTTATGTCCGGGTGCGTAACGTTTCGCACTTTTTCCGCCATATATTTTTTTAGCTTGTCCAGGAGGAAGTTTTTTAGCTTTATAACTTGATCTGCTAGTTCCGGTTTGAATGCTGCAATTTGAAAATGAAACTGCGAATAAAATAACCATAACGCTTACTGCAAATCTTGAATTTTTGAATGTTTTCATAAATTATTTTTATTGTATCTGCTGCGAAAGTACGCATTCCAAATTAAAACGAGTGAATTGAATTTGGCGTCACGCAATAATTCAGTTGTATATCGCCTTCAAAAACATCTTCAATAATTTCTTCAGGTTCGAAGAAAGACAGTCCAATTTTGATCGAATCCGGTTTGCATTCCGATAAAAATTTATCATAAAACCCTTTGCCGTAACCTACACGATGCCCTTTTTTATCGAAAGCCAAGAGCGGAACAAAAACTACCTCAATTTTAGCCGAAGGAACTTCAATACCATCTGCAGGTTCTGGAATGTTATATTCGTTTTTCTTGATTTTAGTGTTATCCGTCAATAAGAAATGGGTCATATTTCGGGTAGCGAAATCAGCTTTGGATACGATAATCTCTTTATCTTTTCCGGATAATAAGTGTAAAATAAATTCGGTATTAACCTCTTTTTGTTCTGTTATGGGAAGGAAAATATGAAAATAGGTCTTTTCCCAAAGCGGGAGTGTCAGTATTTTATTGGCTACAGCCAAACTCATTTCTTCCACTTCATTTTCGGAAAGTGAATTTCGTAAGGCTTTGTATTTTTGTCGTAACTCTGTTTTGTTCATTTCAAATATTTTATTCGCCTTCTTCTCCAAGAGCATTCGACAAATGATAAATGGCATCGCCTTCATACACAATTGGGGAATGATTAGCATTGATGATGTAACCGTCGTTTGGAGCTTTTACTTTACGCTCAAATTTTCCGTACGGATCCGTTATGGTGGCAAGAATAGTTCCTTTTTTTACAAATTTCCCTATGGTATTAAAATCGTGTAATAATCCTGAGCACTTGGCACGTATCCAGCCAGATTTTTCAATATATATCGTATTGAAATTTTGTTGTACCGTTGTATGTTTTAAATCCAGCATATCAAGATGTTTGAGCAGGCGCTTTGCTCCATTTATACCTTCCTCGGCGATATCATTATTAATATCTAATGATTTTCCTCCTTCAAAAAGTAACATTTTGACGTCCATTCTTTCGCTGGAACTCCTAAAAGATCCCATTATATTTCTGGAATATAAGGTGAAAGGTGCATTAAAAACATCAGCAAGAATTTTTAAATCAGCATTATTATGTGCTATTCTAATTTGCGGCGCGTTGAAACGACTCGCACCACCGGCATGAAAATCGACAGCATATTGTACCAAAGGCATGATTTCAGCTAAAATATGAAACGCAAATCGACTGGCCAAAGAACCTGTTTTACTTCCGGGAAAAACGCGATTTAAATCCCGACCGTCTGGAAATTCTCTGGATTTATTGACAAATCCGTATACGTTTATTATTGGAATACAAATGATTGTACCTCTTTTTGGCTTGTTTATTTTTTTGTAAATGAGTTGGCGGACGATTTCGACTCCATTGATTTCGTCACCATGAATCCCTGCCGAGAAAAGAACTACGGGGCCTTCAAACTTGGAGCGTCGCACGATAATGGGAATGTTCAATTTTGTAGTAGTGTGAAGTCTGGCAATTTCGACATTGATAGTTTTGCTGTCGCCCGGATTTATGCTTTCGCCAAAAAGAACGATAGGTGTGGTATTAATTTTCATCATAGATTCTTGAAAGCATAAAAATAAGGATAATAACGAATTAGAAACTAAAATTTCGATAAAATTTTCCTCTGTAAGATTTCAAGAACATTGATTTGTATTTGGGGATTTTTGAGATTAACTTTGTTACATGAATCCAACAACTTTAGCCCTACAAATCCAAACCTTGCCTGATAATCCCGGCGTATACCAATATTACGACAAAGAAGGGAAAATTTTGTATGTGGGCAAAGCCAAAAATTTAAAAAAAAGAGTTTCTTCCTATTTTAATAAAATTCACGATACGGCCAAAACTAATGTGCTCGTAAAGAAAATTGTTACGATAAAACATATTGTGGTTCCTACGGAAACCGATGCGCTTTTGTTAGAAAATAATCTAATAAAAACCCTGCAGCCGCGTTATAATGTATTGTTGCGGGATGATAAAAGTTATCCGTGGTTGTGTATCAAGAAAGAGCCTTTTTCGCGCATTTTTGCAACCCGCAGAATGGTCAAAGATGGGTCGGAATATTTTGGTCCTTACACCAGTTTTAAGACCGTAAGTACTATTTTAGAGCTGATCAAAGAACTGTATCCGCTTCGAACGTGTAATTATGATTTGAGTAAAAGCAATATCGAAAGCGGAAAATTCAAGGTTTGTCTCGAATATCATATTGGTAATTGCATGGGTCCTTGTGAAGGCTATGAAACGTTAGAAAATTATCAAAAACAAGTCGATGCGATTCGGGAAATCCTGAAAGGAAATTTCAAAGAGAGCATGAAAGATTTCAAACGAGTTATGACCGGTTTGGCTGCTGACATGCATTTTGAAGAAGCGCAGAAAATAAAAGAAAAAATAGAAATTTTAGAGAATTACCAATCGCGTTCTACGATTGTAAATCCAAAAATCACCAATATCGACGTGTTCTCGATTGTTTCCGATGAAAGTGCGGCCTATGTGAATTTCCTGCAAATTTCTCACGGTTCGATTATTCGTTCGCACACGATGGAAATCAAAAAGAAACTTGACGAAACCGATGAAGAATTATTAGAATTGGCGATTGTTGAATTGAGAGAACGTTTTCATTTGTTGTCCAGAGAAGTTATCGTTCCGTTTCACGTTGACTTGGGTGAAAATATAAAAATTACCGTTCCACAATTGGGAGATAAAAAGCAGATTTTAGATTTGTCGATTAGAAACGCTAAGTTTTACCGAATCGAACAACTCAAACAATTGCAAATTGTAGATCCGGATCGCCATACGAAACGAATTATGGCGCAAATGCAAAAAGATTTGCGATTGCCGGTTGAGCCAAGACACATCGAATGTTTTGACAACTCGAATATTCAAGGAACGAATCCTGTGGCAGCTTGTGTAGTTTTTAAAGATGGAAAACCAAGCAAAAAGGACTACCGCCATTTTAATATAAAAACAGTAGAAGGACCGGATGATTTTGCTTCGATGACAGAAGTGGTTTATAGAAGATACAAACGATTGCTGGATGAAAATCAACCATTGCCCAATTTAATCATTATTGACGGTGGCAAAGGACAATTATCCTCGGCATTAAAGAGTATTGATGAATTAGGATTGCGAGGAAAAATAGCTATAATTGGTATTGCGAAAAGGCTGGAAGAATTGTTTTATCCGGGAGATTCTATTCCGCTGTATTTGGATAAAAAATCAGAGACACTGAAAATAATTCAACAATTGCGAAACGAAGCACACCGTTTTGGGATTACGCATCACCGTGATAAAAGGAGTAAAGCAGCACTGAATTCTTCGATAGAATCCATTCCCGGCATTGGAGAAAAAACAATGTTGGCTTTGATTCAACACTTTAAAAGTGTTAAAAGATTAAAATTAGCATCAGAAAAAGAAATTTCTGATGTTATAGGTGTATCAAAAGCCAAAAAAATTACCGAATTTTACAAGGCAACAAATGAAAGTTAATATTTCTCATTCTATCACGGAACAAATGGCTGCTTATGAAGAAAATCGCACTATTATTAATTGTTTTCACTAATCTGGCTGTGTTTTCGCAAGAACAAAAAAGACCCAAAATAGGTTTGGTTTTGAGTGGTGGTGGTGCAAAAGGATTTGCTCATATTGGAGTTTTGAAAGTGTTGGAAGAAGCAGGTGTCAAGATTGATTATATTGGCGGAACCAGTATGGGCGCGGTTATTGGCGGTCTTTATGCTTCTGGATATAATGCAAGCCAAATTGATTCTATTTTTCAGGCGACAGATTTCAATGAGTTAATCAACGATTTTATTCCCAGATCTTCCAAAAATTTTTACGAAAGAAGAAACGACGAATTGTATGCGCTCGTTTTGCCGTTTAATAAAATGAAGATTGGAATTCCGGAAGCTTTGTCTAAAGGAATGTATAATTATAATTTATTGAGCAGAATTACCAGAAACGTAAGGCACATTAAGGATTTTAACCAACTTCCCATTCCTTTTTTATGTATTGGTACCAATATTGAAACCGGAGAAGAAGTGCTATTAAACAAAGGAAATTTGGCGCAGGCCATGATTGCCAGTTCCGCATTTCCCTCTTTATTTTCTCCTGTGGAAATTGATGGGAAAATTTTGGTAGATGGTGGAGTTGTAAATAACTATCCGATTGAAGAAGTACGAAAATTAGGTGCTGATATCATTATTGGTGTTGATGTTCAAAATGATTTATTGGACCGGACACAGCTTAAAGATGCGACTAAAATTTTGGTACAAATCACCAATCTACAATCGATAGAGCGAATGAAGAAAAATGTAACCAACACGGATATTTATATTAAACCAGATATTACGCAATACGGAGTGATCTCTTTTGATAAAGGAAAAGAAATTATAAGAAAAGGGGAAGAAGCTGCTTTTGCAGTTTACGAACAAATAAAAAAAATTGTTGATGAATCCAGTCCTTACCGGAAACCAAAGTTAGAATTGAGTTCTGATAGTATACAAGTTAGAGCCATAAAAAGTAATGAATTAGATAATTATACGAAAGAATATGTCATTGGAAAATTAAGATTTAAGCCAGGTGCAAAAACATGTTATGATGATTTGCTGAAGGGGATTAATAATATCAATGCGACCAAAAACTTCAGTGCCATATCTTATTCTTTAGAGCCAAACAAAGAAGATGTTGACTTACATATTAGCTTGAAAGAAAATCCCACAAAGACCTATTTGAAATTCGGATTACATTATGATAATTTGTTCAAAAGTGGCGTGTTAGTGAATTTGACACGTAAAAAAACACTTTTTAAAAATGATATAGCATCGCTGGATATTATTTTAGGCGATAATATTAGATACAATTTAGATTATTACATTGAAAATGGATTTAATCTGAGTTTTGGTTTCAAATCCCATTACAACCAATTTAATCGAAATGTAGCCAAGGAAATAAGTAGTACAACTTTAAATAATCCAGATATAAATTCTATTAATGTTGATTTTACTGACATGACGAATCAAGCGTATTTCCAGTCTTTATTTGTTCAAAAATTTTTAATTGGAGGCGGAGTCGAACTCAAATATTTAAAGATAAAATCAGAAACACTCGCCAATGTAGATCCAATAATTGACAACAGTAATTATTTAAGTCTTTTTGGTTACTTGAAATTCGATTCTTTCGATAATAAATATTTCCCTAAAAAAGGATGGTATTTTTCAGGTGATATTCAATCGTATTTACTGTCGTCTAATTATACCGGTAATTTTCAGCCGTTTTCCATTGCTAAGGGTGATTTTGGTGTAGCGGCAACTTTGTTTAAAAACACCACGGTAAAATTCCAGACTGATGCGGGGTTTTCTTTTGGTCAGGAAAGCGTTGCCTTTTTTAATTTTATTTTAGGAGGTTATGGGTATAATCCGCTTAATAATTTCAAATATTTATATGGGTACGATTATTTGAGCGTAGCAGCCAATAGTTATATAAAATCAACTGCAACAGTAGATTATGAATTTTTGAAGAAGAACCATTTTAATTTCTCAGCAAATTTCGCTAATATTGGGGATCGCATTTTTGAAACGGTCGATTGGATTTCCATACCCAAATACTCTGGTTATGCCGTTGGATATGGATTAGAAACGGTCATTGGACCCATAGAAATAAAATATTCCTGGTCTCCGGAACAGCCAAAAGGATTTACGTGGTTCAGTATTGGGTTTTTGTTTTAATTGTAATTTATTTCAATAATAATTCCGATATTTGTTATAATGAAAACAAAATGGCTAGGTTTATTAGAGTATCTTCAATTCCTTATCAAGAGAAATCCTGAGTAAGTATTCTTTTTTTTGATTTATCATAGCACATTATAAAGTAATCTCAACTTTAATTTGTTACACTTTTAAACAAAAAAATCATGCCTTTATACCACAAATTGGGGAGTTTTCCTCAAAAAAGACACACACAATTCGAAAAACCAAATGGGGGTTTGTATTACGAACAACTCTTTGGAACAGAAGGTTTTCACGGTCATTCGTCATTATTATATCACGTTCACAGACCTACGCAAGTCAAGGAAATTCTAAAATCCTATTCAGTAGAGCCTAAAATTGCCATTGGAAAAAACATCAAATCATTATTGTTAAAAGGTTTCGAGCTAAAGCCTGAAGATGATTTTCTGGACAGTCGCAAAGCGATGCTAGTCAATAAAGATTGTACCATAGGATTAGCCGCACCAAGACAATCATTGCGCAACTATTTCTACAAAAATGCCGATGCCGATGAAATGATTTTCATCCATAAAGGAAAAGGAAAATTGCGAACTATGATGGGGAATATTCCTTTCGAATATGGCGATTACTTGATTATTCCTCGCGGAATGATTTACCAAATTGACTTTGAAACTTCGGAAAACAGACTTTTCTATGTCGAATCATTTGCGCCTTTTTACACGCCAAAACGCTATAAAAACGAATCAGGGCAACATTTAGAACATTCTCCTTTTTGCGAACGCGACTTTATTCTGCCAAACGAGTTAGAAACGCACGATGAAAAAGGTGATTTCCTAATCAAAATCAAGAAAGAAGGAATGATGCATGAAGTCGTTTATGCCACGCATCCCTTTGATGTTGTGGGTTGGGACGGTTATAATTTCCCTTACGGATTCAGCATTCATAATTTTGAACCTATAACGGGTCGCGTACATCAGCCGCCACCGGTCCATCAAACCTTCGAAACGGCAACATTCGTCGTTTGTTCGTTCTGTCCGCGACTGTACGATTACCACCCAAAAGCCATTCCAGCGCCTTACAATCATAGTAATATTGATAGTGATGAGGTTTTGTATTATGTAGATGGGGATTTCATGAGTCGTAATAATATTGAGCAAGGTCACATTACATTACACCCAAAAGGCATTCCACACGGACCCGCACCGGGAGCTATGGAACGCAGTATAGGTCATACAGAAACCCATGAATTGGCGGTAATGGTCGATACGTTTCGCCCGCTAATGGTCACTGAAGAAGCCATGGGATTAGATGATGGTCAGTACTATAAATCTTGGGTAGAGTAATAAGGAGCTATTTCCTGCTGTACGCTTTATCTTTTCCTGGTCTCGTTAAAAAAACGAGACCAGGAAAAGGATGCCTCTTCCATCAGGGCTAGGGCTTTAGAATAAATAACAACATAATTTTAAATTAATAAATCCGTGTACATCAGTTTTATCCGCGTTATCCGCGTTCCAAAACTAGAACTACCGAATCAAAAAATAAATACCATGTCAAAAGAAGTAAAATCAGTAGAATACGGACTAGAAAAAATATTCGAAGGAGCGCAAGATTTCCTTCCATTATTAGGAACCGATTATGTAGAATTCTACGTAGGAAATGCAAAACAATCTGCACATTATTACAAAACGGCTTTCGGTTACCAATCATTGGCGTATGCTGGACTAGAAACCGGAGTGCGAGACAGAACATCTTATGTGCTAAAGCAAGATAAAATTCGTATCGTATTGACCACGCCATTAACTCAGGATTCTCCAATTCATGAACATTTGAGAAAACATGGTGATGGGGTAAAAGTAGCTGCGCTTTGGGTTGAAGATGCAAAAAGTGCATACGAAGAAACAATGAAACGTGGCGCGCGTTCTTTTATGGAGCCAACCGTAGAGAAAGATGAATTTGGAGAAGTAATTCGTTCTGGAATATATACCTACGGGGAAACCGTTCACATTTTTGTAGAACGAAAAAATTACACTGGTGTTTTCCTTCCGGGTTATAAGGAATGGAAATCCGATTACAATCCAGAGCCAACAGGATTAAAATACATTGATCACATGGTGGGAAATGTGGGTTGGAACGAAATGAATACTTGGGTCAAATTTTATGAAGAAGTGATGGGATTTGTAAATTTCCTTTCTTTTGATGACAAACAAATCAATACGGAATACTCGGCGTTGATGAGTAAAGTAATGTCTAATGGAAACGGAAGAATCAAATTTCCAATCAACGAACCTGCCGAAGGAAAGAAAAAATCGCAAATCGAGGAATATTTAGATTTTTACGGTGGACCTGGAATTCAGCATATCGCCATTGCAACGGATGATATTATCAAAACGGTATCGCAATTGAAAGCTAGAGGAATCGAATTCTTATCCGCTCCTCCGCATACATATTATGAGGCCATTCCGGAACGATTGGGCGATCACATGAAAATGATGAAAGAAGATTTAAATGAAATCGAGAAATTAGCCATTATGGTCGATGCCGATGAAGAAGGGTATTTATTGCAAATTTTTACAAAACCGGTGCAAGACAGACCAACCTTGTTTTTTGAAATTATACAAAGAATGGGAGCTAAAGGTTTTGGAGCGGGGAACTTTAAAGCGCTATTTGAATCAATTGAGCGAGAACAGCAATTGCGAGGAACGTTGTAAAAAAGCGTTATTTTTATATATTGTGAAAAAATAACCGATTAGCAGCGTGTTTTTTTGTAAATGTTGTGTTAAACTTTATTTTTCACAAAAATAACTGAATTTGTTAGCTACCTTTGCACTCGCAAAAAGGGAAGGGGTGGTTTCCTTCCTAATTTCATATAAATTTCATAGTTTATAGTTTTTTGGTTAGTTAATAGCATAAAAACTCAGTCATTATTTGACTGAGTTTTTTTGTTTTGATATATTTGGAATAAAATTTGCTATTATTGAGAAATAAATAGAAAACATAACATCATGAAAAACATAATTCTACTCCTCGTACTCTTTGTAACGGTAAGTTTCGACGCTCCAAGAGAGGATGCTTATGATGTTGGGGAATGGTTCAAATTCAGAATACACTACGGCATAGTGAATGCAGGATATGCAACATTAGAAGTAAAAGATGCCACGATAAATAATAAAAAAACTTTTCATGTCGTTGGGAAAGGGTACACTACAGGAATGTCTCGTTTTTTCTTTAAAGTAGATGATTTATACGAAAGTTATATTGACAAAGAGACTGGAAATCCATACCAGTTTGTTCGAAAAATTGATGAAGGCGGGTATACTAAAAATCAAGAAGGTTTTTTTAATCAATCCACAAACAGAGTTCTTATTAAGGATTACAAACATAAGACCGAAAAAACACTTTACGTTCCTAAAAACACACAAGACATTTTATCTACGTTTTATTATTTAAGAAATTATCCCACAATTGATAAATTGAAAGTAGGAGAATCAGTGGCGATTGATATGTTTTTTGATGATGAAACTACTAAATTCAAGCTAAAGTTTATTGGGCGAGAAAGTATAACCACTAAATTTGGCGTTGTCCCAGCTATGATTTTTAGGCCTTTGGTACAATCAGGACGTGTTTTTAAAGAGCAGGAGAGTCTTACAGTTTGGATTTCGGATGATGATAATAAATTACCCCTTAGAATAAAAGCCAGTTTGGCCGTAGGTTCAATAAAGGCAGATATAGAAGCATATAAAGGTTTGAAAAATCCTTTTAAAACAAAAAAATAATGAGCAATAACGACAATTCAGAAGCTATTTTAAAAGAAATTGAGCTTAAATATGAAGCAATAAATCAAAAAACGGAGACGCAGCTAGAAGGGTTATTGTGGTCAAAACCGATCACGTATTGGGATTATATTCAAACAGATGCTTTATTGAATCTGCAAATTCAAAGAACCACGCTTCCTGACGAAATGGTTTTTATCATGTATCATCAGGTTAACGAATTGATATTTAAAATGATACTTTGGGAGATGAGACAAATTTCCTATTGTGAGAACATTGATACAGTATTTTTCACGGAGCGATTAATGCGAATCAGTCGTTATTTTGATATGTTGACTACCTCTTTCAGTATAATGGGAGATGGAATGGAAGTGGATCAATACATGAAATTTAGAAATACACTGACACCTGCCAGTGGTTTTCAAAGTGCGCAATACCGCCTGATAGAATTCGCTTCTACTGACCTAATAAATCTGATTCACCACCGTTATAGAGATACAATAGACAGAAATACACCATATGAATTTGCATTGGAACATCTATATTGGCAAGCAGCCGGGAAAGATTATCATACCGGAAAAAAATCTTTTTTACTGGAGGAATTTGAAAAAAAATACAAGAAGGAATTCCTAGCACACATGGAGGAATACAACACCATAAATATTTGGCAAAAATTTAAGCAACTGCCGGAATTAGATCAAAAAAATCCCGAATTAGTTCAAGCGATGCGTCATTACGACCATACGGTGAATATTACTTGGGTAATGCAACATTTAAATACAGCAAAAAAATACATTGATCAAAGCGGTAAAGGCGATGGCGAAGCTACTGGTGGAAGTGACTGGAAAAAATACATGCATCCTAAATACCAAAGAAGAATTTTCTTCCCGGAATTGTGGAGTAGCCATGAATTAGAAAATTGGGGAGTAGAAATGTAAGTTGAATTAAAAAACACGGTTTGAAAAAAATATTTATAGTTATAATAGCATTATTTTCTTTAGTATCATGTAAAAAAACGGAGGAAATAGTTCCGGAAAAAGTAGTAAAACTTGTTCCTAAAAAAAGTGAATTTGGATTTGTTCTCGCTGATTTTAATATAGTTAATGACACTATAGAAAGAGGAGATACTTTTGGGACTTTATTAGAAGAACAAAATATAGGAGATCGCGAAGTATATGATATTATTGCAAAAGTCAGAGATTCTTTTGATGTGAGAACTATTAGAATTAACAGACCTTTTACGTTGTTGAGATCCAAAGACAAAAAACATAACTTAGACGTTTTTATCTATCAGCCCGATAATTTAAGTTATTACGTAGTTGATTTTCGAGATACAGCTGTAACTGTTTTCAAAAAGACAAAACCCATTACAATTAAAAGACGCACTATTGGTGGCGTTTTAAAAGAATCATTATCAGAAACTTTGGGCAATGCTAAGATTGAAGGTGTTTTGGCTAGTAAAATATCTAAAATTTACGCCTATTCCATTGACTTTATGAAACTCAAAAAAGGAGATCGTTTTGCGATAACTTTTACTGAGCGTTTTATAAATGACTCAATTTATGATGGAGTAGAAGAACTCGAAGCTTCTTTTTTTGAGTACCGAGGAAAAATTATTTACGCATTTCCTTTTGCTCAAAATCCCAATTCGGATAAAGTAGAATACTACGATGAGCAAGGAAAAACACTTAAAAATTTCTTTCTAAAGTCGCCTATAAAATTCAGCAGAATATCTTCTCGGTTTTCATCAAGTCGTTTTCATCCGGTTCAACATAGATGGAAAGCGCATAAGGGAACGGATTATGCAGCGCCACGCGGAACGCCTATTACTGTTACCGCTGGAGGCGTTGTGGAGCAAAGTGGTTTTACGGCTGGAAACGGAAATTTTGTAAAGGTAAAGCACAACGGAACTTATTCTACACAATACCTGCACATGTCAAAAATATTGGTAAGACGAGGACAGCGCGTCAATCAAGGACAAGTTATTGGTTTGGTTGGGAGTACTGGTCTTGCAACAGGACCACACGTGTGTTATCGATTTTGGAAAAACGGGAAGCAAGTGGACGCTCTAAGGCTTAAATTGCCTACCGGTGAGCCTATGACCGGAAATAATAAAACCCGATTTCTTGCACAAATAACGCCTCTGAAATTTGAATTAGATAGTGTCGCTAATCTATAATTTAAAGGATGTAGATTGTCTACGGTTTTTTTAATGCAAAAGCAGAATCCCATGAAGTAAATTTAGAATTATGCTATTTAGCGGTTTTGTTGCTAAATTGTGATATAAATCAAAACCCATTTTCCATTAAAACAAATTTGAGTATTTTTGTCCCAATTTTAACAATACTACAAATCCTTTATAATGGCTTTAAATACTATAAACCCAACAGAAACAAATGCTTGGAAGAAACTTGAATTGCATTACAACGAAATGCAAAAAGCTTCGATGCAAGAATTATTTCAATTGGACTCTTCGAGAGCGAACACATTTAACTTACAGTGGAATGATTTTTTAATAGATTATTCTAAAAACATTATCAATTCGGAGACGATTCAGCTATTGTTAGAATTGGCTGATGAAGTTGGGCTTAAAAGTGCTATTGCTGATTATTTTGACGGTGCAATAATTAATCAAACAGAACATAGAGCGGTACTTCATACTGCCTTACGTGCCAATGAATCTGCAGTTGTAAAAGTGGATGGAATTGATGTAATTCCTGAAATTTATGAAGTAAAAAATAAAATAAAAGCATTCACGAACGAAGTTACTTCTGGGGAACGAACAGGTTTTAACGGCAAAGCATTTACGGATGTAGTTAATATTGGTATTGGAGGTTCTGATTTAGGTCCCGCGATGGCAGTTGAGGCGTTGCAATTCTATAAAAATCACATTAACGTTCATTTCGTTTCTAATGTTGATGGTGATCATGTTAATGAGATTATAAAAAAGCTAAATCCAGAAACGACGCTTTTTGTAATTGTTTCTAAAACCTTTACTACACAAGAAACACTGACTAATTCTGAAACAATCAGAAAATGGTTTTTATCAAAAGACTTTGGAACAACGCAAGAAGATGTTGCTAAACATTTTGTTGCGGTTTCGACTAATATTCAAAAAGTAACTGAATTTGGAATTAATCCAGACAATGTTTTTCCAATGTGGGATTGGGTTGGCGGAAGATTCTCTTTGTGGAGTGCTGTTGGACTTACGATAAGTTTAGCTGTTGGATACGATAATTTTGATGAATTGCTAAAAGGAGCTAGTGAAATGGATGAGCATTTCAAAACGGAAGATTTTGATAAAAATATGCCCGTTATATTAGCATTACTGAGCATCTGGTATAATAATTTTTTTGGTGCCGAAAGCGAAGCCTTGATTCCGTACACACAATATTTGCAAAAATTAGCTCCATACTTACAGCAAGGAACGATGGAAAGTAATGGAAAAAGTGTTGGACGAGATGGGAAGCCAGTAAATTATCAAACGGGAACTATTATTTGGGGAGAACCGGGAACGAATGCGCAACACGCTTTTTTCCAGTTAATTCATCAGGGTACAAAATTGATTCCTGCAGATTTTATAGGTTTTATAACTCCTTTATATGGAGACAATGATCATCATGATAAATTGATGTCTAATTTTTTTGCTCAGACAGAAGCGTTAATGCATGGAAAATCAGCAAAGCAAGTTCAAGTAGAATTTGATAAACAAGGTGTTTCAGAGGAAAAAGCTAAATTTCTTTTACCGTTTAAAGTTTTCTCAGGGAACAAGCCAACGAATACAATTTTAATTCAGAAGTTGTCGCCAAAAACGTTAGGTTCTTTGATTGCTTTGTACGAGCATAAGATTTTTGTACAAGGAATTATTTGGAATATTTTTAGTTTTGATCAGTGGGGAGTTGAGTTAGGAAAACAATTAGCAAACTCAATTTTAGAGGCAATTAATACAAAAACTGTCAAAAATCATGACAGTTCCACAACTTTTTTATTGAATCATTTTTTAAGGAGTAAGTAGTGTGAATAATGCGACTAATTTTTATAGTTTTATGAACTTTGCTATAATTTAGGTGTTTGCTTGGATTTTTAAGGATTAGATACTGGTTTAAAAGCCCTGATTTTAATTAAATCAGGGCTTTTTTATGGGTAAGTGACTCTGTTGTAGTGTTTTTTTTAAATTAACTTCATTTTTTTAAAACATTACTAATTAAAATATAGATGTGAATAATTTAAAAAAAAGCATTTTTTATTGTAAAAAATGCTTTTTTTTAATAAAAAAGCAAGAAGAACTATTTTAAGCTAAATTCTCTGCTTTAAAAAAATATTATTCTTAACGTTGTGTTAACTTTTTAAAACAAAAATGTTATATTTTTGCCAAATATTTTTAAACTAAACAAAAAAGCAAAAATGAAAAGAATTATTTTTATTTTGATTATTTTTTTATCAGTTTTAGGTCATTCGCAGGTCACTAATTCCGCGATGTCTGGTACTGTTAAATCTAACACTGGAGAAACTCTTCCGGGAGCTTCGGTTGAGGTCCGACACAACCCAACTGGTACTAAATATTTTTCAACTACAGATTACAATGGAGGATATGCTGTTCAGGGACTTAGACCAGGGGGGCCTTATACTGTAAAAGTAACTTACGTAGGTTACAAAACAACCGAAATTACAGAAATTAATGCTCCCTTAGGAAGTAATTTAACTGTTAATATTGTTATAGCAGAAGAATCAAATGCACTAGAAGAGGTAGTTGTTGTTTCAACGAAATCGAATGGTGCTTTCAATAAAGGAAAAACAGGTGCGTCGCAACAATTTTCTAATAGAGAACTTACAGCTATTCCTGTTACAGGATCAAGATCAATTAATTCAATCACAAAGTATAATGCTAATGCTGGTGGTGGAGGTTCTTTTGGAGGACAAGATTCAAGATTAAATAATTTTACAATTGACGGATCGGTTTTTAACAATGGTTTTGGACTTGGATCTGATGCTCAAGCAGGAGGAAGAACAGGGTCTACTGCAATTTCATTAGATGCAATTGAGCAGTTACAAGTAAGTATAGCTCCTTTTGACGTTCGTCAATCAGGCTTTACGGGTACTGGTATTAATGGTGTGACTAGAAGTGGTACCAATGAAATCGAAGGTTCTGTTTATGCTTCAACTAGAAGTAATAAAAAAGAATTTGTTGGAACAAAAGCAGGACAAATCAGAATTGTTCCAGCAACGTTTGAAGAAAACATATTAGGTGCTAGAATTGGTGCACCAATTATCAAAGATAAATTGTTTTTCTTTGGAAACTTTGAAACAGTTAATAACACTAGTCCAGCATCTAATTGGACTTCTACAGGTTCTCCTCAACCAGGAGCTCAGATATCTGCTCCTACATTTCAACAAATGCAAGATCTTTCTACTTTTATGAAAGATAAATTCAATTACACAACTGGACCTTGGGAAAATTTTGATTCAGAAAGAGTGTCTAAAAAGTTTCTTGCTAAAATTGATTGGAACATAAATGATAATAATAAATTTTCTGTGCGTTATGTGCATCATGATTCTTCTTCTGATGAATTAACATCTAATTCAAATTCATTAGGATTTGGTAACAGAAGAACGAATGTAAATTCAATGTCATTCAAAAATAGTGGTTACACAATTCTTGATAATACGAGATCTATCGTTGTGCAATTGGATAGTAAATTGTCGGAATCTTGGAGTAATAATTTCATAGGAGGTTATGACAAACAAATTGAAGACAGAGGATTGCAAGGTGGCGGTTTGTTTCCGACAATTGATATTAAAAATGGTGTGGCAAACACAGCCCCTTTGACAGGATTTACAACCGGTAATACGAATTTTATCTCTGTGGGATTAGATCCTTTTACACAAGGAAATAAGCTTAGTTATTCAACGCTACACTTCACAAATAATCTTACTAAAACAATAGGTAAGCATTCGTTGCTATTTGGAGCAAATTATGAGCATTTTAAATCAAGTAATTTATTTTTCTCTGGTTCTAATGGAGTTTTCATTTTTAATTCATTGGATGAGTTTTACAGCGCAGCAAATGAATCACTAGCGTTAAATGGAGCGCCATCAGTTAATAATTTACCTGTTAGGACTCAATTTAGATATTCTGCTTTACCTGGTGGTGTTGAGCCATTACAAATATTAAAATCTGATAAAATTGATCTTTATTTTCAAGATGATTTTAAAGTGAACGATCAATTAAAAGTTACTATTGGTTTGAGAGGAACTAGAGTTTCTTTTGTAGATACAGCTCTTGAAAATCCTGTAGTTAATGATCTAACATTTGCGAATGGTCAGAAATTCAATACTGGAGAAATGCCAAATTCACAGTATCTTTTTGAGCCTAGAGTTGGTTTCAATTTAGATGTTACTGGAAATGCTAAAACAGTAGTAAGAGGGGGTTCTGGGATATTTTCAGGAAGACCGCCATTGGTGTTTTTATCAAATGCAATTGGTAACAACGGAGTTCTTACTGGCTTAGTAGATGTCAGTGATGCTAATGTTGGTGCAGGAAATTATGGTTTTACAGCAAATCCAAGCCAATACTTTACGCCTTCTACTCCAACTTTGCCTTCATCAATTGATTTGGCTTTTACAGATAAAAAGTATAAATTTCCTCAAGTTTGGAAAACTACAATTGCAGTAGATCAGAAATTACCATTTGGTTTTGTAGGTACGATTGAAGGAATCTTCAGTAAAAATATTAATGAAACAGCTTATAGCAATGCCAATTTTGAAAATCCAGTAGGAACACTTAATGGTCCTGATAATAGGCCTTTGTTTGCTGGAAATGATAATGGTGTGCGTATTAATAACAACGTTATTAATGCTATCGTACTATCAAATACAGATAAAGGTTATTTTTATTCTACAACAGTGAAATTAGAGTATCCTTACCGTAAAGGTCTTTGGGGTTCATTTGCTTACACCCATTCAGAAGCTAATGATTTATTATCTCCTGGATCAACAGCATCAGGAAGTTGGAATGGTGTACGCTCAGTTAACGGAAATAATGATCAGGTTTTAGGATTGTCAAACAACAATACTCCACACAGAATGGTAGGTATTCTTGGGTATAAAATTGAATACGGTAACAAAACAGGAGCTGCAACGTCTATTAACTTAGGGTACATTGGTGAGCAGTCTAGTTCATTCACTTATTTATATAATGGTGATGTAAATGGTGATCGTATAAATGGTAATGATTTATTATTTGTACCTAATAAAGCAAGTGATCTTCGTTTCGTACCAATAACTCAAAATTTAGGAGGATCTTTAATGGTGTTGTATACTGTAGCTCAGCAAGAAGAGGCTTTTGATAAATTTATTGATCAAGACCCATATTTGTCTACTAAAAGAGGTCAATACGTAGATAGAAATGAGAACGTATTGCCGATGTTACACAGAGTTGATTTGTCAGTAACGCAAGACTTCTTTATTAAAATTGCAGGTAAAAAGAATAGCTTTCAGTTTAGAGCTGATATCTTAAACTTTACAAATTTAATAAATCGTGAATGGGGAGTTTCACAAAGATCTACTGTATCTAATGGAGCGATTTTAGCAGTTAATCAAGCAGCAACTGCTACAAACAATTATATTCCAGGATATACATTAGCTTTGCAAACAGATAACCAAGGTAAAAGATTCTTAGTAAAAGATACTTTCCAAAAAAATGCATCTATCTCTGATGTTTGGCAAGCTCAATTTACTTTAAGATATACTTTCGGAAATTAAAAAAATAATAAAATAATAGATCACATTAATAAAAAATAAAAACCATGAAAATAAAAAATCAAATCCTGTCTTTTGTAACAATCTTAGCTGTTGCTCTTATGACATTTTCTTGCACTAATGATGAACCAAAAGAGGTAACTCCTTTAAAATCTATTGTTGATATAGCAAAAGCGGACCCAGCAAATTTTAGTATTTTAATTGATGCATTGAAAAAAACAGGTTTAGAAGCTACTTTGGCTAATTCTGGATCTTACACAGTGTTTGCTCCAACTAATGCTGCATTTACAGCGGCAGGTGTAACAAGTGCAAGCATTAATGCTTTAACTGCACCAGCAGATGCTACTGCAATATCTAACTTAAGATTATTATTGCAAAACCACGTAATTACTTTAGGTACTAGAGCTGATGATTTATTAGCAGCTGGTTACACAAGAACATTTGCAGCTGTAAGAGTACCTGCTTCGGCATCTTCAAATGTTAACATCAATATATTTGTAAACAAAGTAGGTGATGACGTATTAATTAATGGAGGTGTTGCTAATGGTGGAGCAAAAGTTACTACTGCTAATATAGAAGCTAGTAATGGTATTTTGCATGTTGTTGACGGCGTTATTTTCTTGCCAACAATTGTTAACCATATTAAAGCAAATCCAAGTTTATCTTCTTTATTAAGTGTAGTTACTTCAGCTCCTCAAGCTTCAGTATTGACTACTCTTAACGGTGCAACTGCCGCAGCACCTTTAACTGTTTACGCTCCTGAAAATGCTGCATTTACTGCTGCAACTGCAACAAATGGTTATTTGGTTGGTAAGTCTGATGCACAAGTTACAAGTATCCTAAGATATCACTTAGAGAATGGAAATAGAGCGCCAAGTTCTACTAGTTCATATTCTACATCTGCTGACGTAGCAGTAACAACGCTTTTTACACCAAACAGATTTACAATTTTGCAAGGTACTGTTAAAATTAAAGATGTTGTAGGTACTACTAATGGTACTGTTAAAACTTTTAATATTCAAGGGACTAATGGTGTGGTTCAGGTAATTGACAAAGTATTACAACCATTTTTGTAAGATTATGATCTAAATTTTATAAACTGTTCACAATTTATTGTAAACAGTTTATTTTATAAAATCATTTTTAAAAACCACTTTAGCTTTTAGTTATAAGTGGTTTTTTTTATGCCTTTTTTTCTTATATTTGTTAAAACAAAAACAGTATTTATGTACGATTTCATTCAAAAATTTCATTCTGGTTGGGCTTATTTAGCACTTTTAGTATTAGTGGTAGCAGTGGTTAATTCCTTTATTGGGATGTTTTCAAAAAAAGAGTTTACTTCCAAAGACAGGAAAATTGCCTTGTTTGCCTTAATAGCAATTCACATACAATTATTAGTAGGTATCATTTTATATTTTGTATCTCCATTAGGATTCGATTCTTTTGGACAGATGTCGGATAGGGCGTTACGTCTTACTTCATTGGAGCACCCGTTAATAAATATAATTGCTATTATTTTAATCACAATAGGATGGTCAAAACATAAAAAATTAGTTGTAAGTGAATCAAAATTCAAAACATTTTCTATTTTTTATGGTCTAGGATTGCTTCTTATTTTGAGCAGAATTCCATGGAATATGTGGTTCTAAAAACCTAAAAAAGCTCTAGAAATAGGGCTTTTTTTATCTAGGTATGGTTTTTGTAAAATGGATTTAACTAATACAGTATATATGAAAAAATCAATTACATTATTCTTTTTGCTGACTATTATTAACGTAGTTAGTGGTCAAAGTTCAATTTTGAGTAAACAAAAATCTACAATACAAAAAGACTCTATCAAAAAGGGTAAAGCTGTAGCTGAAGTACAAGAAAGTAAATTAGATTCATTAATTACTACATTAAGTAAATTCAAAACCTATAAAGAGGAGGCACATGCATCGTATTATGCCGATAAATTCAACGGAAAAAAGACTGCAAGCGGAACAAGATTTGACAACAAGAGATATACCGCAGCGCACAAAAAACTTCCTTTCGGTACAAAAGTGAAAGTCACTAACGAAAAAAATGGAAAGTGGGTAATTGTTGAAATTACAGATAGAGGGCCATTTGTTAAATCCAGAGAGATTGATCTTTCAAAACGGGCATTTATGGATATTACATCAAATAAAGGCAGCGGAGGAATGCTAGTGACAATTGCAGTATTGGATAATCAATAATCACCAGTTTTTATAAGGATGGGTGCTTAAATACGAATTGTAGTATCGGTTGTTTCCGGTTACTTCGTTCCCCAGCCAAGTTGGTTTTTCAAAAGTTTCCGTTTCAGAGTTAATTTCAATTTCTGCAACAATTAATCCTTCATTTTCACCATAAAATTCATCCACTTCAAAGACATGATCGCCTTGTTTTATTTCAAAACGGGTTTTGTCAATGACGCCTTTTTCACATAAAAGTAGCAATGCTTCTGCTTCAGCAACAGGAATTTCCTTTTCCCATTCAAATCGGGATAATCCCGCTTCGTTTGAAGCGCCTTTTATAGTTAGAAATCCTTTGTCTCCTTTTATACGAACGCGAACCGTACGTTCTGGAACGGAACTCAAATAACCCTGTGCAATGTGGTTATTTGCAAAAGCAGCTGTCTTGAATGAATCATCTTTAACCAAAAATTTTCTTTCTATTTCAATCATTTTTGTTTTTTTTAAATAATGGGAGCTATTTCCAGTTATTCGTTCCAATTTCTCTCTCACAAAACTTTTTTCAATTTTTAAAAAAGGAGCTTCTTGGGTCGCTCTTTTTTAAAAGAAAAAATAATTTTATTCAGTCGAAGATTTTCACTTCTATCTGGACTATTCCAGCATTCAAAGGTATCAAAATTTTCCTCTAATGGATTTGTATCTTTTAAGTCCATTTTGAAATCTATTTTTTCACCTTGGTTTATTTGCATTTCGATAAGCGAAATAGACGATTGGAAAACCAGAATATGATGTAGTTATCATTTTTAGCTTTTGGATACCATAATTTAATGAATAAGTTATAGTAATTTGTTTTCCGATTTGTATTTTTACAAAAATTGAACGTAAATAATGAAGGCATTTTTTAAAGCAACCTCTAAGCCTACAATAGCTGGACTTTTAACTGAGTTTTTTGGTGAAGCGCAATCTTGGCGTGAAACAAATGATAACTTAGAGCCTTTAGTAGAATTAGTTAGGTTAATTCGACCTTTGAAAATCAAAAACGTAAAAACAGTAGATTTACAAGAAATCATTACTTTTTTAAAAGAAAACTATTCGTGTCGGAAACAATTTTCCATTTATCTAAAAGAAATTTTAAAAGAAAGGAAGTTCAATAAAATTCTTTCTGATGCAGCAATTTTGCAGGATGTAGATTTTATTTTTGAAGTCAAAAAAAGAATTTTCGCTAAGTTTTTACCCTATCAGCCTCAAAAAGACACTTTAGAATACATTCTCAATCAGGTTTTTTATCTGGCAAATGACGGGATTTGGATTAACAGAATTCCATTAAATCAACTGGCTGAATTATATGATCTTTTGAAATTTAAATCCATTTATGACAGTACGGAGCCTAATTCGGTCTTATCTGAATTACTAGTTGCCATGCATTTGATTACCCAACGGATCAGCGGTCGTGCCATGGAAACGGATGTAATCAAAATGGTCCCCGAATTTGACGATCTTGAAAGTCCCTTTTCAGCTTTTGAAAAGGAATTATTCTTAATTGAAGAACGCATTAGAAGTTCAGATAGGCATTATATCTCTTCAGACGATTTATCCTATGGGCAGTTGTTGGTTCTGCATAAACAATGCGTAGAATTTGTTGATAAAGCATTTCATAATAGTTCAAAATATGGAATTTCACTTCGGGTGAATCAAAATTTATTGAAAATTAGACAGCAATTAGAACGGTTGAAGTTTTTGATTTCGTTGCTTACAGTAGATAAGGAAAAATGCAAAAAAATAAATGGAATTGTATTGGCTTTGCGTTTAATAAAATTCAATTGTTATAAAAATAATGTTCGCAAATTTATTGGTGAAAGTACACAATTGATTTCGTATGAGATAACACAACACACAGCAAAAACAGGAGAACAATATATCACAGAAAGCCAAAAAGAATATTACAAAATGTTCAAAACGGCTATAGGCGGGGGCTTTATTGTAGGGATTTTGTGTGTTATAAAAGTGTTGCTCTCTAAAGTGGAAACTAGTTTTTTTGGACATGCTTTTTTGTATAGTATGAATTATGCATTTGGTTTTATTGCCATTTATCTTCTTGGATTCACTTTGGCAACAAAACAACCCGCAATGACAGCTTCTGCATTGATTAAAGCTTTAGAGGAAGGAGTTTTGAAAAAAGGCAAGGATACTGAAAAATATAAAGCTTTTGCCATTCTTTTTGCACGTGTTTTCCGCTCACAGTTTATTGCCTTTGTAGGGAATGTTATTATGGCTTTTCCGGTTTCACTACTTGGAATCTGGCTGATTGACCATTTTTTGCATTATAATATTGCTGCTACTAAATGGGAATCTTTACTGATTGATTTAAGTCCGATACACTCGTTGGCAATTTTTCATGCTGCTATTGCTGGAGTATTTCTGTTTTTATCAGGAATTATTTCAGGTAGTGTTGCGAACAGAGACAAACACAATCAGGTTTATTTTAGGATTACAGAACACCCTTTCCTGAAAAGGAATTTAGGAAAAATAAAAACGTTAAAACTGGCAAAACTATATGAAAAAAGATGGGCTGGTATTATTTCAAATTTTTGGTTTGGAATATTTATGGGTAGTACGGCATCTATTGGGCTGTTTTTAGGGTTAAACCTTGATATTCGACACATCACTTTTGGTAGTGGTAATCTAGCTTTGGCCTTATATGGGGCAAATTATGAAGTGAGTGATGCCATGTTATTTTGGGGCATTTTTGGAATAGGCATTATAGGATTAGTTAACTTTATGGTAAGTTTTAGTCTTTCAATGGGACTAGCCTTTCGATCAAGAGCAATTTCATTATTTGAATTGCGTTTTGTTACAGTTTCCATCTGGAATCATTTCAAATCAAGTCCTATAAGTTTCTTTTTTCCAACAGAAAAAAAAGGCAAATCTGTTGTGGTTGAAAATTATTTACACGTTGAGGATTCAAAATAATTGGAGGATAGTAAACCATTCAGAATAGGAACGGGCATTCAATTCTTATAACATGCAAGAATTAATTCCAAATAGGAAAATCATACACGTTGACATGGATGCTTTTTATGCATCTGTAGAGCAAATGGACAATCCATTGTTGCGTGGAAAGCCCATTGCGGTAGGTGGCTCAGAAAATCGAGGTGTAGTGGCAGCGGCAAGTTATGAGGCGAGGACATTTGGAGTGAGGAGTGCTATAAGCGGAGTTATGGCAAAAAAAAACTGCCCAGAACTTATTTTTGTCAAACCACGATTTGACCGCTATAAAGAAATTTCAAATAAAATTCAAAAAATTTTTCGGGAGTATACAGATTTGGTCGAGCCATTGTCACTTGACGAGGCCTATTTAGATGTAACCATAAATAAAAAAGGAAATCCAAGCGCTACAGTATTGGCTCAGGAAATAAGACAACGCATATTCAATGAAGTTGGTTTGACCGCTTCTGCAGGAATATCAGTCAATAAGTTTGTAGCCAAAATTGCAAGTGATTACAATAAACCCAACGGACAAAAAACGGTGAATCCAGATGAAGTTATTTCGTTTTTGGAAGAGCTTCCCATTCGGAAATTTCATGGTGTTGGTAAAGTAACTACTGAAAAAATGTACCAACTTGGAATTTTTACTGGTCTGGAATTAAAAAGCAAATCGTTGGAGTTTCTGGAGAAACATTTCGGAAAGTCAGGAAATTTTTATTATCATGTCGTCCGAGGTATTCATAATAGTGAAGTGAAATCTGATCGGATTACAAAATCAGTTGCTGCAGAACATACTTTTGATGTCAATCTTTCTTCTGAAATTTTTATGATAGAAAAATTGGAAATCATCGCGGCTGCATTGGAGAAAAGATTAAAAAGATATAATGTAGCGGGGAAAACAGTCACTTTAAAAATAAAATACAGTGATTTTTTACAGCAAACTCGCAGTAAAACATTGCCTTATTTTATATCTGATAAAGCTTTAATAATTGAAGTCGTAAAAGAACTATTGTATCAGGAACGAATGAAAGATTCCGTCCGATTGCTTGGAATTTCGTTAAGTAATTTAAACACGGAGGAAAAGAAGTTTGTTGTTGTACAGTTAAAATTCGATTTCTAATTGGTTCTTTAATGCATTCAACAATGGTTAAAGTCGGGGAATTGTTATTTTATTGTTATAAATAAAATTACATTTGGCTTTTTAAATCAAGAAATCATGAATAATTTTAGACAGTACGAGGATGCTATTGCATTGCATCACAATAGCTTAAGTGTGAAGACTGCTCCTGTTTTGTGCTGGGATTTTCACAATGAATTTTTGACTGCAGTAAAGAGCTTTTTTTTGGATTTGAAAAAATTAAATTCAATTGCTTACCAAAATAAATGGGTTCAGGACAACTGGGATTTAAAAAATAGTCTCAAAGAAGAAGTAGTAATTGTTACTGATTCTAAATTAAAGATTGTTTTTGCGTCACACAACATCGTAAAAATGAATGGGTATGTAGAAGCAGAGGTTTTGGGTAGAAGTCCAAAAATGTTTCAAGGAGAGGCCACTAATCTAATTACTTCAAATGAAATTCGTTGCGCAATTATTGCGCAGCAACCTTTTGAAAAAATAGTAATGAATTATAAAAAGAATGGAGAAGTTTATGCTTGTTTGATAAAAGGGTTTCCTGTCTTTAATATAAAAGGTGATTTAAGTCATTATATTGCTTTTGAAAAAGCCGCATAAAAGAGAAAACCTTTCCAGAATGGAAAGGTTTTCTCTTTTAGATGAAGTTATGGAATTAGTTTTTACTGTTTAATTTAGAAAGCAATCTTAAAAATTCAATATACAACCAAACCAGTGTAATCATCAATCCCATGGCGCCATACCATTCCATGTATTTTGGCATTTTTTGTTCGGCTCCTTTTTCAATGCGATCAAAATCTAAAAACAGATTTAAGGCTGCAATTACAATCACAAAAATGCTGATGCCTATGCTCATCATTGAGCTGCCATAATGTACAGGAACAAAACTGGTAAACATGGAGAATACCCAAGATAGAATATAATATGTTGCAATTGCCAATGTAGCAGCTACAACTACCGATTTAAATTGTTCGGTTACTTTTACAATTTTGTATTTATACAATCCTAGACAAACCATAAACGTTACAAAAGTTGCCCCTACCGCCTGCATTACGATTCCAGGATACATTGCTTCAAATATCGCCGAAATCCCACCAATAAATAATCCTTCAAACAGCGCATATCCAGGAGCCAGATAAGGAGAATATTGTGGTTTGAAAGCTGAGATGAGTACTAAAACTAATCCAACAATAGCACCGCCAATAGCAGGAACTAAAGGGTTCATTCCGTTAAAAGTCAACCACCAGATTACGGTTGCAGAGGCGGTAAGAAGTAAAAATAATATTAAACTTTTATTGATAGTGCCGGACAAAGTCATCTCGTCATTATAATCAATGAAGGTAGCTTGATGCACTTCCTCTTTTTTTGAAACTGCTGTTGACGAGAAAGTTTTATTATTTAAAAATGGATTTTTAGAATTTAAACTCATAGTTTATAGGGTTATTTGTTGTTCAAATATAAATTTAATTTTGTAAAGGCATGTTTAAATGCTCTTAATTTTTTTTGAGTAAATATAAATCATGTTCTTTAGAAACAAAAAAATCCGTCTCATTTTCTTAACGAGACGGATTTTTAATAGTTTTAAAATAGTTTTTATTATTCTATTTCGGAAACTCTCAAGGTGTTCACCATTCCTTTATCCTTAATTGGCATCGCTGCTAAATTGATAAGAAAATCACCTTTTTGTACAAAACCTTTTTGTTTTACGATTTCGTTGATGTCCGTTACCGTATCATCAGTACTTACTGTTTTTTCATAGAAGAAAGATTTTACACCCCATAATAAATTAAGTTGTGTAAGGATTCTTTTGTTTGAGGTAAATACCAAAATATGTGCATTTGGTCTCCAAGCAGATATTTGAAAAGCTGTATAGCCACTATTGGTCAATGTACAAATTGCTTTTGCTTTGATTACATTGGCCATGCTTGCTGCGTGGTGACAAATGGTTTTAGTGATAAAACGTTTAGTTTTTATCTGTGGGGTATTTTGCGGAACCTGAATCAGCGGAGAATCTTCTACCGCCTCAATGATTTGAGTCATTTTTTGAATTACCTGAACTGGATAATTACCAGTAGCAGTTTCTCCAGAAAGCATTACTGCATCAGCACCATCCATGACAGAGTTTGCTACGTCATTTACCTCAGCACGGGTTGGTGTAAGGCTTGTAATCATTGTTTCCATCATCTGAGTAGCAACAATTACAGGAATTCGAGCTGTTTTTGCTTTGCGAATCAATTCTTTTTGAACAAGCGGAACTTCATGTGCTGGAAGCTCTACTCCTAAGTCTCCTCGGGCAACCATTAATCCATCACAGTAGGCAACAATCTTGTCGATATTTTCTAATGCTTCCGGCATTTCTATTTTTGCAATAATTGGGATTTTATAATCCGAATGTTTTGCGATTAATTCCTGTAAGTCTTGTAAGTCTTGCGGTGTTTTTACAAATGACAATGCAATCCAGTCTACATTTTGGCTAATAGCAAATATAGCATCTGCAATATCTTTCTCGGTCATTGCAGGAAGCGATATCTTTGTATTTGGTAAATTAACCCCTTTTTTAGATTTTAATTCCCCACCTTGAATTACTCTTGCAATAACTTCTGTTTTCTTATCAGTCTCCACGATTTCGAAAATAAGCTTTCCATCATCAAGTAGAATTCTTTCTCCTGGATTAACGTCGTTCGGGAATTCTTTGTATTTCATGAATACTTTTTTAGCCGTTCCAAGAACTTCTTCAGCAGTAGTAAAGGTAATTAAATCTCCATCACGCACTACAACGCCTTCTTCCATTACTCCCACACGAAGTTTTGGGCCTTGTAAGTCACCAAGAATTGCAGTGGTATAGCCAAACTCTTCATTAAGACCTCGTATAAGGTTTATCTTTTCTTTTACATCATTGTAGTCAGCATGCGAAAAATTCACTCTAAACACATTTACACCTGCTTCAATCATATCTTTTATGATTTCTCTAGTACTGCAAGCTGGCCCAAGTGTGGCTACAATTTTAGTTTTTTTGTTTGTAAGCATTTGTATTAAAAAATTAAATTGTTTTTTGATTTTATTTTATTTGTATCCACTATATAAACAGTTGATACACTATCTATGGTATTTAATAGGATTTGTATTTTTGATACATTCATTGCATCGTCGTTATTTTCTATTTTCAGAAAATAATCTACTTTTTTAAATTCAGGAAGCAAAAAAACTTTTGTTGAAACTTCCATTGTTACATTTGAAAATAAATTTTGAGTATTTCCTTTTTTGTACTGTATTACTTCATTTTTATTTTGGATCAAATTCCAGGCAATAGCACTTTCTTCGTCATTGTAATAAAATCTGGAAAAATTTGTTTCTCCCTCTTTTATATTAATTTGAATTTCGCTCTTGCTTTTACTTAAATTTATAGGCAGTATTTGATTAATAAAAAATGCCAATCGATAGTCTTCTAATGAAGTATGAATAGCAATGAGATAATAATCTATTTCGTCAAATTCGCCAAGATCCAATTTATGAATAGCCATTTCATGAAAAAATAAGTTGTAAATATAGTACTTCTATTGAAGTATTTACCTCCTAAAATGGGATGTTTTTGTGAATTTATGAACGATAACGTTGTAGTTTTTTAAAATGGATATTATTTTCTATCCATTTTTTCTTGAAATGCAAAATAAGCGCGTTGGGATGCTTTTTCTTCTGCTTTCTTTTTAGAAGTTGCTCTGGCTTTTGCAATTACTTTATCATCAATGCTGAGTTTTACACCAAACAAACGTTGCCCGTCAATGGCATTGTCCTCAAAAATATCATAATTAAATATTTTCTTTTCTTTTTGACACCATTCAATGACCAAACTTTTGTAGCTGATTACTTTACCTTCTAGCCTTGCAATATCTACGTATGGAATTATTACTCTTTTTTGAATGAATTTTTCACAATAAACGTAACCTCGATCTAGGTAGATTGCTCCGACTAATGATTCAAAAATATTACCATGAATGTTTTCGCCAAAATGCTGAAGTGGCACTTTGCTTTCTATATATTGTACTAAATTTAGGTCTTTGCCTAATTCGTTCAAGTGTTCTCGGCTTACAATTTTGGACCGCATTTTAGTTAAATAACCCTCATCACCAGCTGGAGCTTTGTTGAATAAATGGGCAGCAATTACAGAGCTTAACATAGCGTCACCCAGAAATTCCAAACGTTCGTAATTGATCGGATTTCCTAAGATATCTAGGCGATTTGAGGAGCGATGGGTGAATGCTTTTTTATAAAAATCAAGATTTACGGGAGCAAACCCTAAAATTTTCTGAATAGAATCAAAAAAAATCCCGTCTTCTGGAGAACGGGATTTTGAAAATATTTTTCTGATTATACGCATATATAATTAGATTTCTAATTTTTTTACTAATACACAAGCATTGTGACCTCCAAAACCGAAAGTATTACTCATAACAACATTCATGTCTCTTTTCTGAGCTTTATTAAACGTAAAGTTCAGTTTAGAATCAATGTTTTCATCATCTGTAAAATGATTGATTGTAGGTGGTACTATTCCGTGTTTCAAGGAAAGAATCGAAGAAATTGTTTCAACTGCTCCAGCCGCTCCAAGTAAATGGCCGGTCATGGATTTAGTCGAATTTAAATTCATAGTATAAGCATGTTCACCGAAAACATGTAAAATTGCCTTAGATTCTGCCAAGTCACCAAGTGGTGTTGAAGTTCCGTGCATATTTACACCATCAACATCAGTTGCCTGTAAACCAGCATCTCTCAAACAATTTAACATTACATTTTTAGCGCCTAATCCTTCAGGATGTGGTGCGGTAATGTGATATGCATCAGCGGACATTCCGCCACCGCCTACTTCGCAATAAATTTTTGCTCCACGTGCTATAGCGTGTTCGTACTCTTCAAGTACTAATGCACCAGCTCCTTCGCCTAAAATAAAGCCATCTCGGTCTTTATCCATTGGTCTTGAAGCAGTTTTAGGGTCGTCATTTCTGGTTGATAAAGCATGCATAGCATTAAAACCTCCCATTCCGGCTATTGTTACAGCAGCTTCTGAGCCACCGGTTACCATGGCATCAGCATGACCTAATCTTATATAGTTAAAAGCATCAATAATAGCATTTGTAGAAGATGCACAAGCTGAAACAGTAGTGAAGTTTGGACCTCTGAATCCGTATTTTATAGAAATATGACCACCGGCAATATCCGAAATCATTTTTGGTATAAAGAAAGGATTAAATTTTGGAGTACCGTCACCAGCTGCATAGTTCAACATTTCGATTTGAAATGTTTCTAATCCGCCAATTCCTGAACCCCAAATAACACCCACTCTGTCTTTGTCTAATTTTTCGAAATTAAAACCAGCATCAAGTACCGCTTCATCAGATGAAACCATTGCATATTGTGCATAACGGTCCATTTTTCGAGCTTCTTTTCTGTCTAAGAAATCTTCAGCATTAAAATTTTTCAATTCGCAGGCAAATTGCGTTTTAAATTTTGAAGCGTCAAAATAGGTAATTGGAGCAGCACCACTAACGCCGTTAATAAGTCCGTTCCAATATTCTTCAATGTTATTTCCAATGGGTGTAAGAGCGCCTAAACCTGTTACAACAACTCGTCTTAATACCATAAATTCTTTATTTTTGTTATCTTTAAACAAATAAAACCCACGCTTTCTTTACTGTAGTATTACAAAAGAGCCATGGGTATTACAATAAATATATTTTGATTGAAATTCAATCTTGAATTTAATTTAAAAAAATAATAACACCCGTTTACAAGATTGCAAACGGGTGTGTACTTTATTATTTTTTAGCTTCCTCGATATAAGAGATTGCTTGACCTACAGTAGCGATGTTTTCTGCTTGATCGTCTGGAATTTGAATATCAAATTCTTTTTCGAATTCCATAATAAGCTCAACAGTGTCTAATGAGTCAGCTCCTAAATCATTAGTGAAGCTTGCTTCTGTTACAACTTCGTTTTCGTCAACACCTAATTTGTCTACGATAATCGCTTTTACTCTTGATGCAATGTCTGACATAATCTTTAATTTTAGAATTTAATTTGTTGGCAAAAATAAAAAACTTTATTTTAAAACAACTATTTAGTTAATAAATGTGAGAACGAATTTATAAAATATATTTGACAAAGGTTTATGAATGTTATTTAATTTCGTTTTTTATTCCTTTTTTTGTGCAATTAAAAATTGTTAGAATTATGAAAAAAATAGTGATTTTTGCTTCTGGATCGGGTACTAATGCTGAAAACATCATAAAGTATTTTGTGAAAACCAAAATTGGAACTGTTGCGGCGGTGTTTACAAACAACCCAAGTGCCAAGGTGATTGATAGAGCAAAAAACTATTATGTAGCAACAGAAATTTTCTCAAAAGCAGAGTTAATTGAAGGAGAAGTATTGCAAAAAATAAACAATATCCAACCTGATTGGATTGTTTTGGCCGGATTTTTATTGAAATTCCCCGAAAATATCATCGCTGCTTATCCAAATAAGATCATAAATATTCATCCTGCATTGTTGCCTAAGTATGGCGGAAAAGGAATGTATGGGATGAATATTCACAAAGCAATTGTAGGTAATAAAGAGAAAGAAACCGGAATTACCATTCATTATGTAAATGAAAATTACGATGAGGGAAACATTATTTTTCAACAAAGTGTTATTTTAACGGGTGATGAAACTCCGGAAGAAGTGGCTGCAAAAATACATGAATTAGAACAAAAATATTTTCCGGAAGTGATAGAGAAATTGTTGGCAAATTAATTTTTTAGACTTTTCTGTGGGACATAAAACTAAAACATGTTCAATCCTTAAAATTTGGGAAAGATCTAAATCAATTATAATTTATCTTTCTAACCAATCTATACATCCAAAAATCTAAGAAGTCTAAAATGGAACACGACGTACATATATATACTGATGGCGCAGCCAAGGGTAATCCCGGAAATGGCGGTTACGGAGTGGTCATGGAATGGGTAGGAAAGCCCTATAAAAAGGAGTTCTACGAGGGTTTTCGTCTTACTACTAATAATAGAATGGAATTATTAGCTGTAATTGTAGGTTTAGAAAAACTTAAAAATCCAAACACTAGAGTTTTAGTAGTTTCAGATTCTAAATATGTGGTGGATTCAGTAGAGAAAAAGTGGGTTTTGGGATGGGAAAAAAAGGGCTTTGTTGACAGGAAAAATTCTGATTTGTGGAAACGTTTTTTAATAGTCTACAGAAAACACAAAGTCGATTTCAAATGGATAAAAGGGCATAACAATCATGTTCAAAACGAAAGGTGCGATGAATTAGCTGTTATGGCTTCGATGCAAAAACAACTTTCAGTCGATACTTTTTATGAAGCAATTGAATCGAAACAAAAAAAATAATAACGTATCAAAATATTTTTTGATACGTTATAAAGAAGAATTATTTATTCTTTGTCTAATTCTTTAGCCTTGTTAAATCCAGCAAGTAAACCAATTCCTGCCATTGTGATAATAATTGATGGATAAACAGCACCATCATTCAACCTGGTGTAAGTTGTAATTAGCAAAGCAATAAAAATTCCAACTCCACTTCCTATTAATAAAAAAGCTAGATTTAGAATAAAAACTTTCCACATGGGAACGCCTTTGTCTTTTCCTTGCAAAAAAATACTGGCATCTATGCCTTTTTCAATAAGAGCTAAGCGCTCTCGGTTTCTTGTAGAATAAACAAGATAAACAATTCCAAAGATCATAAGGAAAAAACTCAAGGGGATTAAAATTTCTGGACCCATAATTTCATAATTTAAATGATTGATATTCCATATGACGAAACAGATTTGATTTAGGTTACAGATCTTTCAAATAAAATAAAATAAATTATTTGTAACCTTAATTAAGTTATCGTCGTCTTATTAGTATATGGATAAGCTAAGTGATCAACATTATATCAATCAAATTATACAAGGGAACACAAATGTGTTTGGCGTATTGGTTGATCGATATAAGGAAATGATTTTTACTTTGGCTTTAAAGATGATTAAAAACAGAGAAGAGGCCGAAGAGATTTCTCAAGATACGTTTATCAAAATTTACAATTCTTTGAATAAGTTTAAAGGGGATTCTAAATTTTCGACATGGATCTATAAAATTGCTTATAATACTTGTTTGGATCGTTTAAAAAAGAATAAAACGGAAGAGAACACTATTTCAATTGACGAGTTTTCGGATCATCTAGTTAAGACGCTTGATAACGCTTTGAGTGCTTTGGAAGATAAAGAGCGGAAGCAAACGATCCAAAATTGCCTGAATTTATTGTCAAGGGAAGAAAGTTTTTTATTAACGTTGTATTATTTTGACGATCAGAATTTAGATGAGATTGCAGAAATAATGGATATTAATTCCAATAACGCTAAAGTAAAGTTGTTTAGAAGCAGAAAAAAATTAGCAGTCATTTTAAAAAAGCAATTGGAACCGGAAATATTGGATTATTATGAAAGAGAGCGATAAAAACATTAAAAAACTTATAGGTGATATATTTGCGGAAAGCAATTTGGAGTCGCCGTCAATTGACTTTACTTCAAAAGTAATGTCTCAAATTTTAGTTGTCGAAAAAATTAAAATTCAACATTATACACCTTTGATTTCTAAAACTATTTGGATTGTTATTATAGGGAGTTTAATTTCTTTGATTCTCTATTTTGCCTTTTGGAATGAGTCAAATAATTCGGAAATAGGTTATTCTTATGTTGTAAATATTTCAAACATATTTTCAGAGTTCCATTTTTCAATAAACACAATTTATGCGATTTTAATTGTTCCTTTAATGATTTTGGTACAAATACCATTGTTGAAAAATTATTATGACAAGAAGTATCAATTGTAAATTTTTTTTTTTTCAATTTTTATGGAGAGTTTCTAATCGTTCGACGATAAAATGTTTTTGGGTCTATTCAAAGTAGCCAAAAGTCCAAAACACATACTTAATTACATGAAAATCAAATTAATAAATTGGCAAAACTTTACGCTTTAGACTCTTTGCAACTTTACAACTTATAAACTATCTTTGCGCCTTAATTCGAAACGTATATAATGAATAAATTATTGATTGTTGGAACAGTAGCTTTCGACGCAATTGAAACTCCATTTGGAAAAACGGATAAAATCTTAGGTGGCGCAGCAACTTATATCGGTTTATCCGCTTCTTTTTTTAATGTTCAATCGGCTATAGTTTCTGTAGTTGGGGATGATTTTCCTCAAGAATATTTAGATTTATTGACTTCAAGAAACATTGATATTTCTGGTCTTGAAGTGGTTAAAGGAGGGAAAACTTTCTTTTGGAGTGGTCGTTATCACAATGACTTGAATTCAAGAGATACACTGGATACTCAATTAAATGTTTTGGCTGATTTTCAACCAAAAGTTCCTCAAGACTATAAAAATGCTGACATAGTAATGTTAGGAAACTTACATCCATTAGTACAAAGCAGTGTTTTGGACCAAATGGAAACACAACCTAAATTGACAGTATTGGATACTATGAATTTTTGGATGGATTGTGCTTTGCCGGAATTATTGGACGTGATAAAACGTGTAGATGTAATTACTATCAATGATGAGGAAGCAAGACAACTTTCTGGAGAATATTCTTTAGTGAAAGCGGCTGCAAAAATTCACACCATGGGACCTAAATATGTAGTGATTAAAAAAGGAGAACACGGTGCACTTATCTTTCATAATAAAGAAGTTTTCTTCGCACCAGCTTTACCACTTGAAGAAGTTTTTGATCCAACTGGAGCAGGAGATACTTTTGCAGGAGGATTTGCAGGATATTTAACGCAGACCGAAAACATTTCATTCGAAAACATGAAAAATGGAATTATTCATGGATCTAATTTGGCTTCCTTTTGTGTGGAGAAATTTGGAACCGAAAGAATGGTTGATTTAGAGAAAGAGGAAGTTGTTTCAAGATTACAACAATTCAAATCACTGACACAATTCGACATAGAATTATAATGCACTGAAACCTCGGAAACGAGGTTTTTTTTGTTAAATAAAATTAGCAGGGAATTACATCTGATTTATCTTTTTTTAAATCAGTTTAATTTATTTTTAGAATAACACAACAACACAAACAACCTTACAATGAGCGATGCTTTAAAACACGAGTGTGGTATAGCCTTAATTAGACTACTCAAACCGCTTGAATTTTACAAAGAAAAATACGGAACGGCTTTTTACGGAATCCAGAAAATGTATCTTTTGATGGAAAAGCAGCACAATCGCGGACAAGATGGTGCTGGTTTTGCAAGTATAAAATTAGACGTGGAGCCAGGAGAGCGTTACATAAGTCGTGTTCGTTCCAATCATGCACAACCAATTCAGGATGTTTTTGCGCAGATCAATGACAGAATCAATGAGGAAATGGCTGCTCATCCGGAATATGCGGATAATGTTGCTTTACAAAAACAGAAGATTCCATATTTAGGAGAATTGTTTTTAGGACACGTTCGTTATGGAACTTTTGGTAAAAATAGCATTGAAAGTGTTCATCCTTTTTTGCGTCAGAACAATTGGATGCACAGAAACTTGATTTTGGCTGGAAATTTTAACATGACAAATGTTAAAGAACTTTTTCAAAGTTTAGTGGAACTGGGTCAGCATCCAAAAGAAATGGCCGATACGGTTACGGTAATGGAAAAAATAGGTCATTTTCTGGATGATGAAGTAACTGATTTGTACCAAGAATGTAAAAATAATGGCTTAACAAAAAGAGAAGCTTCGCCAGTAATTGCTGAGAAACTGGACGTTGCCAAGATTTTGGCCCGAGCTTCGAAAAACTTAGATGGGGGTTATGCGATGGCAGGACTTTTAGGTCATGGGGATTCATTTGTGTTTAGAGATCCGGCAGGAATTCGTCCCGCTTATTTTTATCAAGATGATGAAATCGTTGTTGTAGCTTCAGAAAGACCGGTAATCCAGACTGTTTTTAATGTTCCTTTTGAAAAAGTTCAAGAAATTGAACCAGGAAACGCATTAATCATCAAGAAAAACGGAACGGTTTCTATGCAGGAAATTCTTCCGCCAACGGTTAAAAAAGCGTGTTCTTTTGAACGAATTTATTTCTCCAGAGGAAGTGATGCCGAAATATATCAAGAAAGAAAAACATTGGGAAGACTTATTCTTCCGGCTGTTTTGAAATCAATTGATCAAGATACAGATAATACGGTTTTCTCTTATATTCCAAATACGGCTGAAACTTCTTTCTACGGATTGGTTGAAGCGGCACAGGATTTCTTGAATCAAAGAAAGAACAATTACATTCTTCAAAATAGAAATACCTTAACAAAGGAATCGTTACAAGAATTATTGGCAGTAAAAATACGTACCGAAAAAGTAGCCATCAAAGATGCTAAACTTAGAACCTTTATTACAGAGGATAGCAGTCGCGACGATTTAGTAGCACACGTTTATGATGTTACATATGGTGTCATAAAGCCAACGGATAATTTGGTAATAATAGATGATAGTATTGTTCGGGGAACTACCTTGAAAATGAGTATTATCAAAATGATGGATCGTTTGAATCCAAAGCGAATTGTTGTTGTGTCATCGGCACCACAAATACGCTACCCGGATTGTTACGGAATTGATATGGCTAAACTTGAAGGTTTAGTAGCGTTCAAAGCAGCTTTAGAACTGCTTAAAGAAAGAAACTTATACCATATCGTTGATGAAGTATATGTAAAATGTAAAGCGCAGGAAAATTATAAAGATCATGACGTGGTAAATTATGTAACGGCAATATATGCACCTTTTCAACCTCAAGAGGTTTCAGATAAAATTGCTGAAATGTTGAGTTCGCCAGAAATTAAAGCCGAAGTGAAAATTATTTTCCAAACCGTAGAAGATTTGCATATTGCTTGTCCAAAAAATTTAGGAGATTGGTATTTTACCGGAGACTATCCTACACCAGGAGGAAATCGTGTAGTAAACCGAGCATTCATGAACTTTTATGAAGGAAAAGATGCCAGAGCGTACTAATAATTGATTCTTTGAGTTTTTAATCGGTTTTCTAAGTTGTTCATCTAATTTATTTGGTGGCAACGAAGAACTATTATAAATTTGAATCACCATAACATTAGTAGGTTAAGTTTATGGTAGATTTGGGGCAAAAAAGGTGGAAGCAATTCCACCTTTTTTATTGGAATAAACTCAAGAAATGATAAAACAAAAAGCGCTGCTTTCAAATTTTGAAAGCAGCGCTTTTTGTTTTTAGAAACAAGAAAAAAGACAACAGTAATTTTTGAAATCTTTAATCTTGATGTTCTTTTTATTTCTCTAAAGCATATCTTCTAGCCACTTCCGTCCAGTTAATTACATTGAAAAAAGCTTCGATATAATCTGGTCTTCTGTTTTGATAATGCAAATAGTAAGCATGTTCCCAAACATCCATTCCTAAAATTGGAGTTCCGCCACAACCTACACCTGGCATTAATGGATTGTCTTGGTTTGGAGTACCGCAAACATCTACTTTTCCACCTTTATGAACACAAAGCCAAGCCCATCCAGAACCAAATTGTGTTGCTCCAGCTTTGCTGAAACTAGCTTTAAATTCTTCAAAAGTTCCAAAAGCAGCTTCAATCGCAGCCAATAAATCTCCAGTTGGAAGTCCGCCACCGTTTGGTGTCATTACAGTCCAGTACAAATTATGATTGTAAAACCCACCACCATTGTTACGAACTGGCATGTTTTTCATATCAAGATTAATCAAAATATTTTCAATAGTCTTACCTTCCATATCTGTACCTGCAATTGCAGCATTCACGTTGGTAATGTAAGCGTTGTGATGTTTCGTATGATGAATTTCCATCGTGCGCGCATCAATATAAGGTTCTAATGCGTCGTACGCATAAGGTAATTGTGGTAATTCAAAAGCCATAATATGATTGTTTAATGATTTATAAATATTTATTCAAATTTAAACATTAAACTTTGGAAACGGAAATTCTATTTCGTTATAATTTCATTAAATTAATTGATAGTGTGCTCTTTGGAGTTGTAACAGACTTATTTTCAGGAGCTATTTCCTGCTTTGCGCTACAATCTTTTAATTCGCCGAAAAGGCTCATAAAAGGATTTTCACTTCAATCAGGGCTAAAAAATGACTGTGCTGTTAAAATTACTATTCTGTTTTAAATTATGATTGCGCCATTGCCATACAAACAATACTGATTTTTGCGCCGGGAATTTTTAGTAACGCTCTGGAACAAGCTTCCAGTGTTGATCCTGTTGTAATTACATCATCAATTAAAAGGAAATGTTTGTCATGGTCTTTTTCAGTAAAAGCAACATCAAAAATATTTTCGATTCCTTCTGTTCTTCCTATTAAGTTTTTCTTGGATTGCGTTTTTGAGTACACATTTCGAACCAAAATAGAACCATTATAATCGATATTTAAACCCGATGAAAGCGCTTTGCCAAAAGCCGTTACTTGATTGTAACCTCTTTCTTTTAGTTTTCTTCGATGCAATGGAACCGGAATAATTTCATCCACAGATTGTAATAAATCGATAGATTTTAAATCTTCGGCGTACCATTCGCCAAGAATTGTACCTATTTCCTCGTGTCCTTTGTATTTTAAATTATGGATGAGTTCTTGAACAATTCCCTTTTTATGAAAATAAAATATTGCCGAAGTATGAATTACAGGAATTCGTCCATAAAACTTTTTGAAAGCATCATTCTCTGGATTCAAATGATGATTGGTTAGCGGAATATCGTGTCGGCAAACCGTGCAAATCACATTTTCATTAGACAATAAAAAAGAGCTGCAACCGGAACAGACTTTTGGAAAAAAGAGATTAATAATGCTTTCAAACATGTAATCAGGGATTTATTTATAAAAATAGACAAATCAAGGCTTCAATCTTTAACAATTTTCTTTTTTTTAAGTTCACTTTTTATATTTTTGCAGTATTATGGCAAAACAAGAAGATTTATTTAAGAATGTAGTTTCGCACGCAAAAGAATACGGATTTATTTTTCCGTCAAGCGAAATATACGATGGTTTAAGTGCGGTCTATGATTATGCACAAAACGGAGTAGAATTAAAGAAGAACATACGCGAATATTGGTGGAAAGCAATGGTTCAAATGAATGATAACATTGTAGGTCTTGACGCGGCAATTTTGATGCATCCAACGACTTGGAAAGCATCTGGTCACGTTGACGCTTTTAACGATCCATTGATTGACAACAAAGATTCAAAAAGAAGATATAGAGCAGATGTTTTGATTGAAGATTATGCTGAAAAGCTAAATCAAAAAGCAATCAAAGAAATCGAAAAAGCACGTGCTCGTTTTGGTGATGCTTTCAACGAACAGGAATTTGTGACTACAAATGCCCGTGTCATGGAGTACAAAGCTAAAGAAAGAGAAATTCTGGAAAGAATGGCGCGTTCTCTTGGTAACGAAGATTTGGAAGATGTAAAAGCATTAATCGAAGAATTAGAAATTGCTTGTCCGGAATCAGGCTCAAGAAACTGGACAGAAGTACGTCAATTCAACTTGATGTTTGGTACAAAACTTGGCGCTTCTGCGGATTCAGCTATGGATTTATATTTGCGTCCGGAAACGGCTCAAGGTATTTTTGTGAACTTCTTGAACGTACAAAAATCAGGAAGAATGAAAGTTCCTTTTGGAATTGCACAAACAGGAAAAGCATTTAGAAATGAAATCGTTGCAAGACAGTTCATTTTCCGTATGCGGGAGTTTGAACAAATGGAAATGCAATTTTTTGTTCGTCCAGGCGAAGAAATGAAGCATTATGAATTCTGGAAAGAAGCTCGATTAAAATGGCATTTATCACTTGGTTTAGGAAGAGAAAATTATCGTTTCCACGATCACGAAAAATTAGCGCATTATGCGAATGCTGCTGCTGATATTGAGTTTAATTTTCCTTTTGGATTCAAAGAATTAGAAGGAATTCACTCTCGTACGGATTTTGACTTGAAAGCGCACGAACAATTCTCCGGTAGAAAATTACAGTATTTTGATGCTGAATTGAACCAGAATTATGTTCCTTATGTAGTGGAAACTTCAGTAGGATTGGACAGAATGTTTTTAGCTGTTTTTGCAACTTCATTAAAAGAAGAAACATTAGAAGATGGTTCCACAAGAACAGTACTGAAATTACCTTCGGTTCTGGCTCCAACAAAAGCAGCCATTTTACCATTGGTAAAGAAAGACGGATTACCAGAAATCGCACACAAAATCATTGAAGATTTACGCTGGGATTTCAATGTTTCTTATGATGAAAAAGATGCGGTAGGAAGACGTTACAGAAGACAAGATGCTTTGGGAACTCCTTTCTGTATTACTGTTGATCATCAAACTATCGAAGATCAAACAGTTACGATTCGTCACAGAGATACAATGAAACAAGACCGTGTAGCTATCGCCGACTTGAAATCCATTATAGAAAATGAAGTTTCAATGAAAAACTGGTTGATGAAAATGTAATTATTTTTAGTCTATATTCAAAAAAGCTTCTCGATTGAGAAGCTTTTTTGGTTTAGATTCACAATAGTCTACTAACTTCTTAAATTGATTTATGGAATTTTTAATAGCAGTAGCGTCTAAATTGTTATTTAACTAATTGTAGTACATTTGTCTGAAATAATAGGTTAAGTTACTTATAAAACAGTTTCTTTTATGTAGTAATTAATCAAATATAAAGGTGATCGATGAATTATTCGTACGTTATTATTGACGATGATCAAGAAAGTATTTTGAAAACTAAAGCAATTGCAGATGGTTTTTCAGAACTTTCCTTTATTGGATCCGTACAAAATGCTGCGGATGGTTTAAACCTTATTTTAGAAAAAAAACCGGAAATAATTTTTCTCGAAATTGATCCAGTACATGTGGGTTCTAATTTATCACTTAGTTTTATTGATACTTTACACAAATATTTAACGATACTTCCTAAGATTATTGTGACTACGCAAGAAAAGAATTTGGCTTTTGATTCTTTTAAATATGAAGTGAAAGACTATTTATTGAAGCCGGTAACTCAATCGGATATTATAAAATTGTTGTTGAGGTTAAATAAATCAAAAAGGGAGGAAGAAATAGGGATTGTCGAACGAGCAAAACATACTGACAATTTTCCATTTTCATGGGAGCAAAAAATGCCAAATGAATTACATCCTTTACGATTGTGTATAAAATCCTATGGAGATCATAGGTATATTGATGCTAAAGACATTTGTTTCTTGCAAGCAGATAATAATTCTACAGATATCCATTTGAATAACGGTGAAATGATAACTGCTTTCAAAACGCTAAAATATTTTGAAGCGGTATTATCCTATCCTTTTATCAGGATTCATAAAAGTTATATTGTAAATCGCAATTATATTTCTCGAATCCACAATGGAAACTCAGTTTGCTATATAAAAAACACCAATTCAAGATTGCCTTTTTCTAAGTTATATAAAGGTAACGTTGATCGCGTTATTTCTGATTTTGCTAATGGAAATTACCTGGAAATTTAAAATAATGCAGTTTACCCTAATTTGATACCTGTACACTACCAATTGAATATGTTCTACCACTAACCCTTTTTCAGGTGTTGTTTTTTGGGATATGCGAAGTAGTTTTACATCATGATGCAGTGATAATCACCATCATAACAAATGTAAAAACAACAAAAACATAAAATCCCCAAATTATGAAAAAAGCAATAGTAACAATCGGATTATTTTCTTTAGTGATGGTATTAACTTCTTTTAATTCAAATGAAGAAATCACTTCAGTAACAAAAAAAGACAATAAAGCAGAGGTTTTTAAAATCGAAAATGTAAAATTTGAGCTTACAGGTAGTGGTTCAGCAGGTGGAAATAAAAAAAATGATTAAATAAAATAGATTTATTCTTATTTATAAAAGCTGCTAATTATTTAGTAGCTTTTTTTATACCAATAGTTTAATTTATTATTTTTGATGGAATAATATCAGAACTATTGAGACATCCTTTTTATTTAATTACTTTTTTTGTTTTTTTTGTGTTAAGTTGCACGCAAAAAAAAATAGTACCTAAAACAATTTCAAGTTCTCAAGACAGTTTACAGACCTATTTTTCCTTAGCAAATGATTTTGATTTGCCTTCTGGCGAGCGAGAAAAATACATCCTAAAAGCATTAGATGTCATTTCTTCGCAAGAAAATGATTCTATATATCGTGTAAATCTATTCAAGATTGCCAATCGCTACTTTAATTTAGAAAACTGGAAAGAATATAATAAAGTTGTACACCTGATATTAAAAAAATCAGAAATGAAACAGGATGCCTTCAGTACAGCAAAAGGGAATACGTATTTGGGAGATTATTATGATTCTCAATCGATGCCAGATAGTTCCTTTTTATACTATGATAATGCAGAAAAAAAATATATTGGGTTAAATGACAATTATAATTTAGCAAAAACAATTATTAAAAAAGCAATCTTACAATTTAATCAAAGCGACTTATTAGGCTCTGAAAAAGGTGTTTTTAAGGTTTTAAAAATTATAAGGGATACTGAAAACAATGATGTTTTTTATGATGCTTACAATCTTTTGGGATTAATCTATAATGAATTAGAGGATTATAACAATGCAATGGTTTATCATAACAAAGCTTTAGCAAGTATTGATGATGAGCTAATGGCTTCTTTCTCTCAGCCAAAAGCTACTTCTTACAATAATATTGGCTTAGTTTATCAAAACAAAAAAGACTTTAAGAAAGCAAAATCTTTTTTTCAAAAAGGATTAGAAGAAGAAAATGTAGCTAAAGACAAACCCTCATTGTATGCCATGCTGTTAGATAATTTAGGCCACGCTAAATTTAAGCTAAATGAAAAGGATAGTCTGCCAGATTTGTTTTTTCAATCATTAAAAATTAAAGATAGTTTACAACTCACAACGGGTATCATTGCAAGTAAACTTAATTTGTCAGAGTATTTTATGTCTGGGAGTGATACTATAAAAGCAACGCAGTTCGCGAAAGAAGCACTTGAATTATCACAAAAAACCAACAATTATCGGAATATTTTAATCTCATTAAAACAATTGTCTATCATTGAGCCTCAAAATGCTGCAGTTTATTCGAAAGAATACATTCTTGTCAATGAAAAACTCCAAAAATCAGACCGAAAAATAGGGAATAAATTCTCCCGTATTGAATTTGAAACAGAAGAGGTAAAGGAAAAAAACTCTAATTTGACGGCTAAAAACAGGAATCTGTTGTATGCTTTACTTTCTTTTGTAGTGTTTGGATTATTTCTTTATGTCGTAAAGACACAAAAAAATAAGAATAAAGTCCTTATTTATAAACAGAGGCAACAAAAAGCCAATGAAGATATTTATAATTTAATGATTTCCCAGCAAAGTACTATTGAAACCGGAAGAGTTAAAGAGAAAAAAAGAGTCGCCCAGGAATTGCATGACGGTGTTTTAGGCAGGATGTTTGGTTTGCGTATTAATTTGGACAGTCTAAATAAATTTGATGATACCATTGCCGTTGAAAAAAGAAATAATTACCTGCTGGAATTAAAGAATATTGAACAAGATATACGTGAGATTTCCCATGATTTGAGTAGGGAAAAATCAGAATTAATTAATAACTTTGTAGCCATTCTAAACGACTTATTTGAGGACCAAAAGAAAACCTTTGAATCTAAGTTGATTTTAAGTATTGATCCAGCTATTAAGTGGGATTTAATGAGTAACTCGACTAAAATTAATTTATATCGAATTATCCAGGAGTGTTTGCAAAATATTAATAAATATGCCAATGCAGATACCATTAACATAAAATTTAAGAAAGCCGAAAATAATCTTGTTCTGGAAATTATCGATGATGGAATAGGTTTTAATGTTAACAGATCAAAAAAAGGAATAGGTTTACAAAACATCCGTTCTAGAACCCATGAATGTAACGGAACCGTTGAGATAAATTCTAAAATGGGAGAAGGCACAATTATTGCAGTCAAAATTGCGTTAGAATAAATATAAATACTTACAAATAAATGACAATTGATTCAACTGCAGACATCATAATCAAAAATAACATATTGATTGTTGATGACCATCCTTTTATAATTGAAGGGTATAAAAATGCAATAACACGCTACCATCCAGAGCAATATCATTTTTATATTGATCAGGCTAAAGATTGTCAATCTGCATATAACATTATTACTAATCCGGATACTCCGGTATTTGATATCGCTTTTTTGGATATTAGTATGCCCCCGTATGCAGAAAAAAATATTTATTCTGGTGAGGATTTAGCAAAATTATTATCGCAATATATGCCGAATTGCAAAGTTATTCTGCTAACCATGTTCACGGAACTATTAAATATAAAAACCATTATAAATACTATAAATCCGAGTGGGCTGGTTATAAAAAATGATTTAACGTTTGATGAATTACTTTTTGCATTCGATAAAGTTTTAAAAAATAACAAATATTATAGTGAGTCGGTTTTGAAAATGCTGAATCAATCTGAAGAAAATACGATACAAATTGATCAATTTGATAAACAAATTTTATTTCATTTATCAAAAGGTACTAAGTTAAACGATATTACGCAATACATCCCGATTTCATTAGTCGCAATTGAAAGAAGAAAACTTAACCTAAAAGAGTTATTAAAGATAGAAGGCGGTAGCGATATCGACTTAGTCCGTGAGGCAAAAAATAAAGGATTGCTTTTCTAAATTTTCTTAAATAAAAAACGACACCTAGTAAGTGTCGTTTTTTGTGTTGTTTAATGAATTTTTATTCAGTTAGAGCATCCCAACCACGTGCTTTTAAAGCAATTTTGGTATTGGCACGAGTTACTAAATGAATGCCTTCGCTTTCTTGTGTCATGTGCCCAATAATAGTGAAATTTGGATTTGCTTTGATTTTTTCAAAATCTTCCATGGCAATGGTGAAAAGCAATTCATAATCCTCGCCTCCGTTTATGGCAACTGTTGTACTGTCGATATTGAATTCTTCACAAACATTAATAAATGTTGGATCGATAGGTAATTTGTCCTCATATAAATTACAACCCACTTTGGACTGTTTGCACAAATGCATGATTTCAGATGACAATCCATCCGATATGTCAATCATTGAAGTTGGTTTTATTTCTAAAGCATGCAATAAAGTACGGACATCTTTACGTGCTTCCGGTTTCAATTGACGTTCTATAAGATATGTATACGCATCTAAATCAGGTTGTGAATTTGGATTCACCTGAAAAACTTGCTTTTCTCTTTCTAAAACTTGCAATCCCATATACGCAGCACCAATATCACCGGTAACTACTAATAAATCAGTTTCTTTAGCACCGTTTCTATAAACAATCTCCTCTACATCTGCTTCGCCAATAGCAGTTATACTGATGATTAATCCTTTTTGTGATGAGGTTGTATCTCCCCCTATAACATCAACATTATATTCACGTGCTGCATGCGTAATTCCTGCAAATAATTCATCTAAAGCTTCCAAAGGAAAACGATTGGATACCGCAACAGAAACCGTAATTTGTGTTGGTTTGGCGTTCATCGCGCAAATGTCTGAAACATTGACTACAACTGCTTTATAGCCCAAATGTTTTAAGGGCATGTAAGCCAAGTCAAAATGTACTCCTTCAATCAGTAAATCCGTAGAGATAACGACCTTTTTATCTTTGAAATCCAAAACGGCAGCATCATCGCCAATCCCTTTTAGAGTAGAAGGCTGGTTGATTTCAAAGTTTTTTGTCAAATGGTCTATCAATCCAAATTCTCCTAATTGGGCAATACTTGTACGTTGTGGGCTTTTATCTTCGATCATTATTTTTATTGTTTTGAAGTTGCAAATATACAAAGAAATATTTGCCTCGAATTGCATCAATTTTCGCCATTTTTTCGCATCTTTAAGTAATTAAAATCATCAACAATGGAATCATTTGATATTGTTACTATAACAGTTAACTCGGCTTTAGATAAAAGCACCCATTTTAAAGGCTTAGTTCCAGAACAAAAAATACGTTGTGAGGAACCGCGGTTTGATGCTGGTGGAGGCGGAATCAACGTATCTAAGGCAATCTCCCGTTTGGGCGGAACTTCGTTGGCGGTTTTTACATCTGGCGGACCTACAGGTAAAATGCTGGAAGAATTGGTTAGTAAAGAATCGATAGCCTATGAAGCAGTTGCCGTGGAAAGTTGGACCAGAGAAAGTTTTGTAGCTGTGGATGATAATACGAATTCTCAATACCGTTTTGGATTTACCGGAGGAAAAATTTCCGAAGAAGAAAGCGAAAGAATTTTAGAAACCATAGCAGCTTTAAAATCAAAATTCCTAGTAGCCAGCGGTAGTTTGAATGAAGGTTTGTCAGCCGATTTTTATTCAAAAATCGCAGAAATTGCAAAAAAAACAAATGCTAAATTAATTGTGGATACTTCAGGCGAAGCATTAAAAAAAGCCTTAGAAGTGGGTGTTTATATGATCAAACCAAATGTTGGTGAACTTGCAAAACTAATTGGCGTAGAGCGATTGGAGCTAGAAGAAGTAAACGAAGCCGCAAAACAAATAATTGCTAAAGGTGGCGCTGAAATCGTAGTCGTTTCTCTAGGTCCACAAGGTGCAGTTTTGGTAACGAAAGATTCTTACGAATTTGTTCCAGCTCCCAATGTGGCTAAAAAAAGCACAGTAGGTGCCGGTGACAGTATGGTGGGTGGAATGGTTTGGGCGCTTTCGCAAAATAAAAGCCTGAAAGAAGTAATCCGTTGGGGAGTCGCTTGCGGTTCAGCAGCAACGATGAATGAAGGAAGCCAATTATTTAAATTCGAAGATGCAAAACGATTGTTTGAATGGTTAAAAGATAAATAAAAACAAAAAAACCTGACAATTTTAACATCGTCAGGTTTCCTCTATTCTCTTTATTCTTTCTTCTAAAAAAAATCTAATCATTCAGCTTCAAAACAGCCATAAATGCTTCTTGTGGAATTTCAACATTTCCAACCAGTCTCATACGTTTTTTACCTTTTTTCTGTTTTTCCAAAAGTTTACGTTTACGAGAAATATCTCCACCATAACATTTGGCAGTTACATCTTTACGTAATGCTTTTATCGTTTCACGCGAAATAACTTTCACACCAATTGCAGCTTGAACAGGAATGTCAAATTGCTGACGTGGAATTAATTCTTTTAGTTTCTCACACATTTTTTTACCAATAGAATATGCATTATCGGCATGCATCAAAGAGGATAAAGCATCAACAATGGTAGCGTTCAATAAGATATCTACTTTAACCAAATTAGAGGTTCGCATCCCAATTGGCGTGTAATCAAAAGAAGCATATCCTTTAGAAACTGTTTTCAAACGGTCATAAAAGTCAAATACAATCTCTGCCAAAGGCATGTCAAAAGTCAACTCGACACGTTCGGTAGTCAAATACGTCTGATTGGTAATCAACCCACGTTTTTCGATACACAAACTCATTACATTTCCAACATAATCGGATTTGGTAATGATAGTTGCTTTTATAAAAGGCTCTTCAACATGATCCAAACGAGAAGGCTCCGGCAAGTCCGAAGGATTATTTACGATAAGCGGTGTTGTAGGGTCTTTTTTTGTGTAAGCTAAATATGAAACGTTGGGAACGGTAGTAATCACAGTCATGTTAAACTCTCTCTCCAAACGCTCCTGAATAATTTCCATGTGCAACATTCCCAAAAATCCACAACGGAAACCAAACCCCAAAGCTGCTGAACTTTCCGGCAAAAATACCAACGAAGCATCATTCAACTGCAGTTTTTCCATAGAGTTTCTCAACTCTTCATAATCTTCAGTATCTACAGGATAAATTCCCGCAAAAACCATTGGTTTTACATCTTCAAAACCAGTAATTATATTGGTAGTCGGGTTTTTCGCATCTGTTAGCGTATCACCCACTTTTACTTCTTTTGCTTCTTTGATCCCAGAAATTAAATATCCAACATCACCTGCAGAAATTACTTGTTTCGGAACTTGGTTTAGTTTCAAGGTACCAATTTCGTCTGCAAAATATTCATTTCCAGTAGCCATGAATTTTATCTTTTGGCCTTTTTTTATTTGTCCGTTTTTCACACGGAAAATAACTTCGATTCCGCGAAACGGATTGTAATGTGAGTCAAAAATCAATGCTTGTAACGGCTCATCTACATTTCCTGATGGAGGCGGAATTTTTTCGATAATTGCTGCCAATATATTTTCTACACCAAAACCAGTTTTACCCGATGCGTGAATTATGTCTTCTAATTTACATCCAAGTAAATCAATAATATCATCGCTTACTTCCTCAGGATTGGCACTTGGTAAATCGACTTTATTCAAAACTGGAATTATTTCTAAATCATTTTCTAAAGCCAAATATAAATTCGAAATCGTTTGTGCTTGGATACTTTGCGCTGCATCTACAATCAAAAGTGCACCTTCGCAAGCTGCAATCGAACGAGAAACTTCATATGAAAAATCGACGTGTCCTGGAGTATCAATCAAATTCAGAATGTATTCTTGCCCTTTGTAGGTGTATTCCATCTGAATCGCATGACTTTTTATGGTAATACCACGTTCGCGCTCCAAGTCCATATTGTCTAGTAATTGCGCTTTTTCCTCACGAGCAGTAACGGTTTGTGTTGCGCCTAATAATCGGTCAGCAAGCGTACTTTTTCCGTGGTCAATATGTGCAATTATGCAAAAATTCCTTATGTGTTTCATTTTCTGTATCTGTCAATTTTACTGATGCTCTCGCATTTAATTTGCAAATATAAGGTAAAAGTTTGACAGTTGAATTCGATTTAATTATGTGGGGTTTGAAAAATTAAGAATTAAGGATTTGTTTGCTTGTAATTGAATTTTGCTTTGTAAAAAGTAGTGTCTGTTGTGGAGAAATTGACTCTTCGGTTGTCTTGGTTTTCAAATTCTAAACTCTCATTTACCATAAATTTTATTTCAGTAAACGTATAACCAGTTTCAAAAGTAATGGTTAACTGGTATAGACTGTCTTTTTTAATGGCCCTCATTTCACTGCTTTTGCTCCATGATAAGGGTTTGTCATTCCCTTTTATACCCACAGTTTTAATGTTTTTTATTTCGGATGCATCCAATGTAAAAACAACTATTTTGTGATACGTTTTTTGAACGCAACTTGTCAAAATTAAAGAAAGTAATAGTGTTATTATTGCTAGTTTAGTTTTCATAATACGCGTTATTTTTTAGATAATAAATAATCAATTCCAAATTTTCCTGAACCAAGGATTAAATAGAACATTGTTATCCAAAGAAATCCCATTGCGGCAAGACAATTCCATAGTCCGTTGTTGATTTGTTGCATGAAAATAGCAACCAGCATCGTGCAGATAATAAGGAATGATGTTACTCTTGTTTGCAGTCCCAGTAGTAAAAATATGCCGCCAACTGCTTCTGCAAAGGCACCCATCCAAGCAAAGAACGCTGGAGCAATAGCAAAAATTCCTCCATAACTAGCAACATCATTGGGGAACCAAAAAGCGACTTCAAATAATCCTAAATTATTGTCAATTGGTGACCAGGGCATTCCGAATTTTGCTGCTCCAAAATCGAAAGCGAGTAAATATCCACATACAATTCGCGGAATTGTTAAAAATAAATCTTGTGACCAATTTGGTAATAGTATAGGTTTTGTAATTCTAGTGAGTAGTTTCATATTTTTTAGATTTGAATTTGTTAGAGTTTAAGAATTAAATCTCCATTGCCTGATTTTTTTGAGCCCGAATCAAAATTTGCTTTGCCTGTATTTATGATATCGCCATTTCCGGTCAATCTAGCTGAAAGTGTTTCAGAAACATTTACAATTAAATCTCCGTTTCCAGTGCTTTTTAATTCCGCTTTTTTAACGTTAAGATTAGAAGCATCAACATCGCCATTTCCAATTTTAATAATGTCCAAAACATCAACTGTACCACTAATATTGCTATCACCATTTCCAGTATTTTCCAGTTTAAAGTAATGGCCTGAAATATTCTGAACACTCAAATTACTGTTTCCGGAATTTTTAATGACACTCGCTTCTGGCATTGTAATTTTGATTTTTGAATTGTTATTTTCAACATACATTTGATTGTCTTTGTTTCCTTTGAATTGAATTTTTAATTCATTCTCTGAAACATTTTCCGATAGATGTAAAAGACTTTCTAGGTTGTCATCAATTGTAATTAAAATACTCCAAGGTTTACCAATTTCGACTTCGATTTTTCCATCTAAATCTTCAAAATAGACTTTGTCAAAGTTTTTGTAATCGAAGGTTTTTGTAATTATTTTTCCGGAACCCTTTAGTTGCGCATTTGCAAACGACGTAATTGTTAGTACGATTGCGAAGAAGATTTTTTTCATAATTTATGCTTTAGGTTTTGATGCTGTTAGTAATTAACAACAGGGCAAAGTTGGAGCATAAAAAACTGTTGAGCGCTTCAAGTTATAATTTGATACTCATTTTTAAAGTGTGTAAATCGTTAAATAAGTGTATTTTATAGAAAATCTAGATATTCTTTGGGTGTTTTTCCGGTATTTTTTTTGAATGCGCGGTTAAAAGTTGCTTTGGAGTTAAATCCACAATCGAAAGCAATTCCTAGTAAGGTCGATTTTTTATGTTCGCCATTTGCAAAACTATTTTTTACAGCTTCAATTCGGTAAGTGTTGATGCAGTCGTTAAAGTTCATTTGAAAACCTTGATTGATGGTTTTAGAAATTATTGAAGCGTTGGTTTCTAATTTTTTGCTAAATCCGTAAGTGTTAATTCAGGATTTTGATATAGTTTTTGTTCTTGAATCAGCATTTCAATTTTAGATTTCCAATGCTCGATTTCCGGCGAAATAGTTTCTTCAAAAGTTTCATGCTGAATATCAATAATCGTTTCTGTTTCGTTGGGTTGATTTTCACCCAATAAAAGAACAGGTTTTTTATCAAATAATGACATTTTATACGGAATGGACGACAGCACAGGATTAGAATATCCCATGACAGCAATGTAATACATGACAATCGAAAAGAACAAATAAAACCACCAGCTACCTTTGTAAGATTTCATTTCTGGATAAATATATTCAATGATGTCAAAAATAATTGGCAAAACGAGCATTACCAAAAAGGCAATCAAGTACGTTTTTATCCATTTAAACAAAATGGAATCAGCGTAGCTTACCACCTGAAACATTAGTTTTTTGTAGACATTATAATATCGAATACTTAAAATAAAATAAAAAATCATCGAGGCTAAACCTAGTTTTTGATACAATGCATCAAAATCCTTGTCCATTCCGTCTTTATAAAAGTAGTAATCACCATAGATGAACTTATCGTAAATAAAAATGGAGATGATATAAATAAAATAGATACATCCAGGAAGCAAATGACCAATGTCTTTTTTTGAAAATTTAAAAGAAGGATTCAACAAACTTTGCGTGTAAAAAAAGATTACGGGTCCAATAAAAAAGAGATGCTGAAACGGTGTGTAAAACAAAATATCCCGGTACGGTTGATTGTCATACCAGCCACCAAAACCAAGTAGCCAAGGTGCAATGTAGAGACTACATAGAAAAATAAAAAGACTCAGCCAATAATTAGATTTGTTTTCGGTTTTAATAGCTTTAGCAAGTAATAGACAACTGTAAATAATGCCTTGGGTAAAAGAAATAAGTAAAACAGAACTGTAAAATCCAAAGTCAAAGTGCATCTGTGTGTTTTTGTAAAAATAGTATTAATTTATAATCGATTGTTATACTTGGTATTACTTTTTTTTGAGTGTTAATTAACTCAAAATAAAACTATAACAAGTATTTTTATAACTAACTTTGCCTTCCTTTAAAATTAAAAAATACTTCATTTGAACTTCGATAAAATTAAAGAAAAATTAGAAATTCTCGCAGATGCGGCTAAATATGATGTGTCATGTTCTTCTAGTGGCGGCAATCGAAAAAACACTAATAAAGGACTTGGTGATTCGTCAAGTTCGGGAATTTGTCATACTTATACAGAGGATGGGCGTTGTGTTTCGTTATTAAAAATTCTGTTGACAAATTTTTGTATTTACGATTGTGCCTATTGCGTTACTCGAAAAAGTAATGACATTCAGCGCGCTGCTTTTACCGTAGACGAAGTCGTTGATTTGACCATCAATTTTTACCGAAGAAATTATATCGAAGGACTTTTTTTAAGTTCGGGAATTTTCAAGAATGCCGATTATACCATGGAACGTTTGGTTCGTGTGGCCAAAAAATTACGTTTAGAACACAATTTTAACGGATACATTCACTTGAAAAGTATTCCTGGCGCTAGTGATGAATTAATGCGCGAAGCCGGATTATATGCAGATAGGTTGAGTATGAATCTCGAAATTCCCACTGAATCCGGATTGAAATTATTGGCTCCGGATAAAAACCATCAGGACATGATTAAGCCGATGCGTTTCGTGAAAAATGAGTTGATTCAATACAAAGAAGAAAAGAAAAAATTCAAAAGCACACCCAAGTTTGCTCCAGCTGGTCAAAGTACCCAAGTAATTATAGGCGCAACGCAGGAAAACGATTTTCAAATCATTCAGGTTGCGGACCATTTTTATAATAATTTTAATCTGAAACGAGTGTATTATTCCGGTTATGTTCCTGTTTCTAACGATGCTAGATTACCGGCAATTGGCGCTCAGGTGCCGTTGGTTCGCGAAAACAGACTCTATCAAGCCGATTGGCTCATGCGTTTTTATGGCTTTAAAGCCAATGAAATTTTAGAAAAAAACAATCCGTTTCTTGATTTAGAAGTGGATCCTAAGATGGGTTGGGCGTTGCGAAACATCACACAATTTCCGGTAATTATCCAGAATGCTCCACTAGAAATGATTTTGCGTGTTCCAGGAATCGGAGTAAAATCGGCACATAAAATTGTATATGCAAGACGATTCCAAAACTTGACAATGGAACATCTAAAAAAAATTGGCGTATCGGTAAACAGAGCCAAATATTTTATATCAGTAAGCAACGAGAATACCCATTTAAAATTCTTGAACGCCTTGAATTTAAAGGAAATTATTTTGGGTGATATGAAATCCAAGTTTGAGAAACCGTTTGATAATCAATTATCATTACTCAATGACACAACTTTCTTACGATAATACTTTTGAAGGCTTATTGACTGCGGTTTTCGAAATTTATGAATATAAATATCTAGAACCTAAAATCAGTAAAAAAGACGATCTTCAGCAGAATTTATTTGCCGAAAAAATAGAAATCGCTACTGATGTTTCTAAATCGGACAGGGTGATAAAAAAACTCAACGTACAAATTGGAAGTGATGGTGTTCGTTGCATTATTTGGGCTTTTCTCTCCGAAAAACCAGCTGTCGAAGATGTGATTTTCGATGTAATTAATTACGCGGTTCTAAATCCTACTATTAATGTCATGAAGGATTTTTCGAATGAAAGTGTCTTGCAAATTTCTCAACTTACTAAAAATGTTGGTCGTGAGAAGCATCGAATGGAAGCCTTTATTAGGTTCGAACAGTTGAAAGACGGTATTTATTTTGCTAAAATTGACCCTGATTTTGATGTGTTGACTTTGATAATTAGACATTTTAAAAATCGATACCAAGATCAAAAATGGATTATTTATGATTTACGGCGCAAATACGGTGTGTATTACGATTTGAATGATGCCGAAATTGTGATGATGGATTTAGACATCAAATCATTGGACGATAAAAACAATCAAGTTTTCTCAGATACTGAAATCAACTATCAAAAACTATGGTGGGAATATTTTGATCATACCAATATAAAAGAACGAAAAAACACCAAGTTGCACGTTCAACACGTTCCCAAACGCTACTGGAAATACCTAACCGAAAAGAAAATGTTTTAGACTTACAAACATTTACGTATTTTTGCAAAAAAATTCCCTTGATAAAAATAGGCAACATAGAATTACCAGATTTTCCTTTACTTCTTGCACCCATGGAAGATGTGAGTGATCCGCCGTTTCGTAGATTGTGCAAAATGCATGGTGCCGATATGATGTATTCTGAATTTATTTCATCCGAAGGTTTAATTCGTGACGCCATCAAAAGCCGAATGAAATTAGACATTTTTGATTATGAAAGACCCGTAGGAATCCAGATTTTTGGCGGAGACGAAGAAGCTATGGCGTTGTCTTCAAAAATTGTTTCCACGGTAAACCCAGATATAATCGATATTAATTTTGGATGTCCTGTCAAAAAAGTGGTTTGCAAAGGAGCCGGAGCCGGAGTTTTGAAAGATGTAGATTTAATGATTCGCTTAACACAAGCCGTTATTGATAGTACGCATTTGCCAGTTACGGTAAAAACCCGTTTGGGTTGGGATGATAATTCCATTAATATTGATGAGGTTGCGGAGCGTTTGCAAGACATTGGTGTTGCCGCTTTGAGCATACACGCCAGAACTCGTGCCCAAATGTACAAAGGTCATTCTGACTGGTCTCACATCGCCCGTGTAAAAAATAATCCTAGAATCACGATGCCTATTTTTGGTAACGGTGATATCGATTCTCCTGAAAAAGCATTACAGTATAAAAATGAATATGGCATCGACGGAATTATGATTGGTCGCGCTGCCATTGGTTATCCTTGGATTTTTGACGAAATCAAACATTTCTTTAAAACGGGAGAACATTTAGCAAAACCAACTGTTATAGACAGAGTAGAAGCTGTTAGGAATCACCTCACTTGGGCCATGGAATGGAAAGGGGAACGATTAGGAATTGTTGAAACGCGTCCTCATTATACGAATTATTTCAAAGGAATTCATTCTTTTAAAACCCACAAACAAAAATTAGTAACGCTAGATAGACCTGAAGAATTATTCGCTGCTTTAAATGAAATCGAAGAAGCGTATGTGGGATACGAGGTTGTTTAAAATAAAAAAGGCCTAACAATTGTTAAGCCTTTTTTATTATACTTTAATACGTTTCCATTTTCCTCTTTTATAAAGAACGATACTTGCCAAAGTAATTGCGGTTTCGGCTATAGGAATCGCCATAAAAACACCTGTTGGTCCCATTTTATAATATTTGGATAATAAATAAGCCAATGGAATTTGGAATAACCAGAATCCGAAAAAATTAACCATTGTTGGAGTCCAGGTATCGCCAGCTCCATTAAATGTATTAATTAACACCATCCCAATTCCGTAAAAAACATATCCTAAACAAATGGTTTGTAATGCTTCAACGGCAATCCTTTGAATAATAAGATCATCTGTAAAAAATGAAATTAAGGATCTGGAAAAAACTAGGGTAATAACCGTAATAATTGCCATAAAAATAACATTATATTTTGCGGTTGTAAAAACTGATTTTTCGGCACGTTCAATTTTTTTTGCGCCTAAGTTTTGACCTACCAAAGTTGCGGCTGCATTACTTAATCCCCAAGCTGGAAGAATAAAAAACATCATGATGCGCAATGCCGTTTGATATCCCGCTGAGCCATAATCTCCACCGGTTGTGGCCACTAATTGAGCCAGAAATATCCAACTGCAGGAAGCAATTACAAATTGTAATACTCCAGGAGCAGCGATTTTTATCAATGCTTTAATTTGTTCCAAATCTGGGTAAAAATAAGAAGGGATAATTTTTAGAATTCCTCGACCATTAAATAAATGATACAATTGGTAGAAAACACCAATACTTCTTCCGATAGTTGTTGCCATTGCAGCACCCATCAACCCAAAAGCGGTAATTGGGCCAAATCCATTAATTAATATGGGACATAAAATAATGTTACAAATATTAGCCAGCCATAGACTTTTCATGGCAATGGCAGCATTTCCAGCGCCACGGAATATTCCGTTAATAAGAAATAAAAGCATTATACATAAACTCCCGCCCATCATAATGCGAGTGAAGTCTACTCCGTATTCAGCAGCTTCGACGGAGGCTCCCATCAATAACAAAATATCTTTGGCATAAATAAAACCAAAAATGCTAATTATAGTATTAATAACAAAAGCAATGATGATGGCTTGCATTCCCGCTTTTGCAGCAGCAACAGGATCTTTTTCACCAATCCGACGAGCAACAACGGCAGTGGCGGCCATGCTAATTCCGATAGCAAGAGAATATACAATAGTGATTACTGATTCGGTCAAACCAACCGCTTGAATAGCATAACTGCTTTGTTCTAAATGACCGACAAAATATAAATCGACAAGAGCGAAAACCGATTCCATAAGCATTTCCAATACCATCGGAATGGCTAGAAGAATTACTCCTTTTTTGATGCTTCCAGAAGTGTAATCAAAAGATTCGTCTCCTTTGATAGCTTGTTTTAATGTTGTGAAAATTCGAGAAAATAAGTTTTTTTCTAATGTTGTTTCTGTCATGATAAATTAGGATTAATGAGAAAATCAGTCCAGACTTATTAGCTGAACTTAAAAGTAAATAAAGTGGTCCTAATTATTTTAAAATTAAAGAAGGACTAGACAGAAACTATCATAGCGTTTAGATTTTTTGAAAGGTAAATGTAAATATTCTTTTTAATAAAAAAAATTATTCCAACAACTTCTTACTCACGCGACTGCTTGCAATCAGCGAAGCGACAAAGCCAAGCGTAACAATCGTTCCCATGACAATTAGAACATTTTCGAGAGAGAAAATCACTGGATATGCAAGTGTAGGAGTAATCATAATCAGTTGAAAATGTTGTTGTAATAACACGATTATAATCCCTAAAACGAGTCCGATAATTCCGCCGAAAACGCTCAATAAAGTGCCTTGAAGCAGGAATATTTTTCGTAAATCTTTGATTTCGGTTCCTAGGTTAAAAAGGGTTTTAAGATTTCCTTTTTTATCTAAAATCATCATAATCAACGCGCCAATCAAATTAAAAAGCGCCACAACAATTACCAAAGTAAATATTAAATACACCGCAATATTTTCGGTATTCAACATTTTATAGAGCGATTCGTTAAGTTGTGCCCTGTTTTTTACGGTGATTTTATTGTTGAAAATGGTTTGAAGTTTGTTGATGATTGAATTTTCATCAGCACTAGGTTTTACTTTGATTTCAATTCCAGAAACCTGATTGGTTTTGTATTCTAATAATTCCTGCGCTAAACCTAAATCAGCAAAAACATATTTCGAATCTAAATCTTCACTTATGGCGTAAATGCCAACAGGGATAATGTCGGTTTTGTTAAACGCTTGTTCTTCATTCTCAATGCTGCCTTTTCCTGCCTTTGGAACCATTACTTCCAATTGGTTATTAAAATCGAGTAAACCCATCGAAAATTTCTGGGCAATTCCATAACCCACAACCACTTGATACGTATCAGGTTTCAACCATTGTCCGTTGAAAAGCTTTTTTTCGATTGCGTTAACCTTGCTGAAATTAGCATCAACACCTTTTAGATAGGTAACTTCCTGTTTTCCGTTAAAAGTGAATAAGACCCGCTCTTCAATTATTTTGGTATACGAAGCAAGACCGTCAATTTTCTTGATTTGGCTTTCCTGAACGGGAGAAATAAGAAATGATTTCCCTAAAGTGCTGCTTATTTTAAGGTCGGGATCAATGTCATTGGTAAACGAAAGACTAAAAACTTTCAGTCCGCTAAAAACAGACAAGACTACAAATAAAGCCATCGCGCCAACAATAATTCCCATACTGGCAATGCGATTGATGATATTTATAGCGTTGTTTTTACTGTTACTAAGAATATACCGTTTGGCTATATAAAGAGGGAAATTCAAATTTTATTGAAATCTGCGTTTGTCCAAAAGATCTCTGTTTTCAATAGGATTATCTCTATTTGCTAACGCATTGTCAATCTTTTCGATGTAATCCAAAGAGTCGTCTATAAAGAAAACCAAATTAGGAACTTTACGCAATTGCAAACGAACACGTTGTGATAAATCATGTTTTATGTTTTTAGCATTGGACTTAACCGCCTCTAAAATTTCTTTTGCTTTCTCCTGAGGGAAAACACTTAAATGCACTGTAGCTACTGATAAATCTGTAGTTACAGTAACCTTGGATACCGAAATGATTAAATTAGCCAATCCGTTTTTTCTCACTTCACCTTGCAGAATATCAACCAAATCTTTTTGGATAACCCCACCTATTTTTTTCTGTCTATTTGTTTCCATGCTGCAAAAATACTACTTTTAAGTTTTATCCCGAAGTTTCGGGACAATTTTTAAAAACAACCTAGCAATAGTTGTGTTTTTAGGAGCTATTTCCTGCTGTTTACTATATCTTTCCTGCCGAACACCGGCAAGAAAGGATGCCGTTTCCATCAGGGCTATGGGGAATTAGAATGCTAATTCTCAATCAGAAATCCAAAACCGTTAATCAGAAATCTAAAATCGTAATGCAAAGACCTTCCTTCTCCATATATGACGCATCGGCTGGTTCCGGAAAAACGTATGCTTTGGTCAAAGAGTATTTAAAAATTATTCTTGTTGCCAAAAAAAATGATGCCTATCGCAATATTCTGGCCATTACGTTTACCAACAAAGCGGTGCACGAAATGAAAAGCCGAATTGTAGGCAGTTTGTCTGAATTTGCCAAAGAAGATCCAAGTGGGAAAGCGCAAGATTTAATGCAGGACCTGGCCATAGATACGGAATTATCCATCATTCAAATCAAAACCAAATCGCAACAAATAATCAAGCATATCATTCACAATTATGCTGCTTTTGATATTTCGACCATAGATAAGTTCACGCATAAAGTGATTCGTGCTTTTGCACATGATTTGGGTTTGCCGATGACTTTTGAAGTGACTTTGGATACCGAAAATCTTCTCGTTGAAGCCGTCGATGCCATAATCGCACAGGCTGGTGAAGATGAAACACTTACGGAATTATTGATTAATTTCACGATAGAAAAAACCGACGATGATAAATCTTGGGATATTTCGCGAGAAATTCTCGATACCGGTCGTTTGGTTCTCAATGAAAATAACAGAAATGAAATCACGCATTTTCAAGATAAATCCATCGCTGAATTTGTTGAGATAAAAAAGAAACTAGCCGAAGCTTGTAGAGTTTTAGAAAAAGAAACTGTGGTTTTTGCAGAAGAAACATTGTCGTTAATAGACAAAAATGGAATTGACACTAAATCATTTTCAGCGGGACATTTTCCAAAACATTTGTTGAGTATTCAAGAAGGAAAATTCAATCCAAAAAACAAAACCTATCACGAATTTGATGATATAAAAATCAATAAAACGGCAAAAGACCGAGCGATTATTGAAAACATAATCCCAGATTTATTGCAGATTTTGGACCGGATTTATAAAACTTTCGAAAAAAGAGATTTCTACAAAGCTTTTCTTAAAAACATTACGCCTTTGTCATTGCTAAATACAGTCAGCAATGAATTAGCAAAAATTCAAAGTGAACAAAATATACTTTCCATTTCCGAATTTAATGCGATTATTCACAGGGAGATTCAAAACCAGCCGGCACCTTTTATCTACGAAAGGTTAGGAGAAAGATATCGACATTTTTTTATTGATGAATTTCAGGACACTTCCGAAATGCAATGGCAGAATTTAATTCCACTGATTGATAACGCGACTTCCAGCGAAATTGATGGCGAAAAAGGAACATTGATGATTGTGGGCGATCCAAAACAATCTATTTACAGATGGCGTGGCGGAAAAGCCGAGCAATTTATCGACTTGAGTAAAGAACAAAATCCATTTAATAATCCAGAGAAAGTTCTGGAACATTTAGATAAAAACTATAGAAGTTATTCGCAGGTAATTGAATTCAACAATGATTTTTTTCAATTAGTATCGAATGAATTTGAACATTTAGATTATAAAGATTTATATGAAAATCACAGTCATCAAAAGACAAATGATAAAACGGGCGGTTATGTAAATATTTCTTTTATTCCAAAAATAGAAGCTGCAGAAGACGATGAAGAAACTTTGGATAAAACCGAATTATATGTTTTAGCCACATTGAATACGATTCAAAAAGTGATTCGGGAAGGTTTTGAATACAAGGACATCGTGATTCTCACCAGAAAACGAAGTCAGGGAATTGCGATTGCCAATTATTTAACAGAACAAAAAATTCCGCTTTTGTCATCAGAAACCTTGATGATACAAAACGCTACTGAAGTTCGACTGATTATTCATCTGTTGAAATATTTGAAAAATAGTTCTGATTTAGAAGCCAAAGCTAATTTTCTTCAATATTTAGCTCAAAATAGCCAAGATCAATTACCAGTTCATGATTTTATTGCTAAAGGAATGTCTTTGTTTCAAGAAAGTGAATTTGAAAACTGGTTAATGAGTTTTGATGTTTCTCTTTCGTTTCAAAATATTCGAAAAAAATCATTGTATGAGGCTGTTGAGGTTATTATTTCAAAATTCCTAAATCCAAAAATAAGTAATGCTTATGTTCAATATTTCTTGGACATTGTTTTGGAACGAGACATTCGTAATCAAGCGGGAATTTCGGACTTTTTGAATTTTTGGGATAAAAATGCCGAGAAATTCAGCATTCCTTCTCCTGAAGGGAACAATGCAGTTAGGATTATGACCATTCACAAATCGAAAGGTTTGGAGTTTCCGGTTGTGATTTTTCCTTTCGCTGAAGAAGATTACAACAGAAAACCAAAAGATAAACTATGGCTTAACGCCGAAGAGGAAGCTATAGGTTTGCCTAAAGTTTTAATTGATAACAGTATTGCCGTGGAAGGTTTTGGAGAAGAAGCTTCAATGGTTTACAACCAAAAAAAGCAGGAAGAATTATTGGATAATATCAATGTTTTGTATGTGGCTTTAACGCGTGCTGAAGAACAATTGTATGTTATTTCCAATATGAATTTGTCAAGAAAGGGCGAAATTCCAAAAAATAACATGTGTGCTTTTTTTATTAATTATTTGATTAATAAAGGAGAATTTGATGAAGGTAAATTGGAATACGAATTTGGTAATTCAAGCAAATTATCTGAAGAAAAGAAACATGTAGATACTTCTAAAACAATTCCTTTGGTTACAGAAATTCTCAACCCAAAAAACATAAAAATTGCACAACGGGAAGCTCTTATGTGGGGAACGCACCAACAGGAAGCTATAGAATATGGAAATTTGGTTCACGAAATTTTATCTTTTGTAAAAACAAAAGCCGACGTGGATTTAGCGATTACAAAATCTATTGAAAGTGGATTGATAACTTTTGCTCAGAAAGAAATAGTTTTTAATACAATTCAGGAAATTGTCAATCACAGTGAATTAGAAATTTGTTTTGCCGAAGGAAATGAAGTTTTAAACGAACAAACCATAATCCAAAAGCAAGGAAAAACCATCAAGCCGGATAGAATGGCTATCAATAAAGATAAGGAGGTCTTTTTATTGGATTATAAAACTGGAACACACAATCCAAAATACCAATTACAATTGGAGAATTATCAACAGGCAATTGAATTAATGGGATATAAAGTGGTAAAAAAAGCACTTATTTACATCGGAAAAGAAATCGATGTAGTAAATTTGTAGCCTAAAAAGTGAATAATTCGCAAAATTGAACTTTAAAAACATAAAAAATGTACGGAAAAATAAAAGAACATCTTCAAGCAGAATTACAAACTATTGAGGATAACGGAATTTTCAAAAAAGAAAGAATTATAACTTCGCCTCAAGGAGCAGAAATCACTATTTCTACAGGAGAAACTGTTCTGAATTTTTGTGCCAATAATTATCTTGGATTATCATCGCACCCAGAAGTGATTCAGGCTGCTAAAGACGCTTTGGATACGCATGGTTTCGGAATGTCATCAGTTCGTTTTATATGCGGAACTCAGGATATTCACAAAACATTGGAAAGAAAAATTTCTGAATTTTATGGTACTGAAGACACCATTCTTTACGCTGCAGCTTTTGATGCTAATGGTGGAGTTTTCGAACCTTTATTAGGAGAAAACGATGCGATAATTTCAGACAGTTTGAATCATGCTTCTATTATAGACGGTGTTCGTTTGTGTAAGGCGGCTCGTTATCGTTATGAAAATAGCAATATGGAAGATTTGGAACAACAATTAATCAAAGCTACTGAGGCAGGAACTCGTTTCAAATTGATTGTTACCGATGGCGTTTTCTCAATGGATGGTGTTGTGGCTCCTTTGGATAAAATTTGTGATTTGGCCGATAAATATGATGCGATGGTTATGGTAGATGAATGTCATGCTGCCGGATTTATTGGAGCAACCGGAAAAGGGACGCTAGAGGCAAAAGGGGTAATGGGAAGAGTTGATATCATTACTGGTACATTAGGGAAAGCACTTGGAGGTGCAATGGGAGGTTATACTACGGCAAAAAAAGAAATTATTGAAATATTGCGTCAGCGTTCCAGACCTTATTTATTCTCTAATTCTCTTGCTCCTGCAATTGTTGGTGCGTCTATCAAAGTTTTTGAATTATTAGAAAAGGATACTACTTTAAGAGATAAACTGGAATGGAACACTAATTATTTCAAAGCAGGAATGAAAAAAGCTGGTTTTGATATTATTGATGGAGATTCAGCTATTGTTCCCGTAATGCTTTATGATGCAAAATTGTCACAAAAAATGGCAGATGAACTGTTAAAAAAAGGAATTTATGTTATTGGATTCTTTTTCCCAGTGGTGCCTAAAGACAAAGCAAGAATTAGAGTACAACTTTCTGCGGCTCACTCTATAGAGCACTTAGACAAGGCAATTAAAGCATTTATTGAGGTCGGAAAAATGTTAAATGTTGTATAATTCCCACTTTTAATCATGTTTGTAGGTTTTTTTTAACATATTATTTTGTATTTTAAAATTTACGTACTACTTTTGCTTATAATTAACTAAATTGTAATTAAAAAAATTAAGTATGAAACATCTTAACAAACTTTTTGTTGCTGTAATGATGGTGATGGGCTTAAGCTCTCACGCACAAGACAGTAATAATCCTTGGGCTATCTCTTTTGGAGTTAATGCCGTAGACACTAAAACTAGTGCTGGTGGAGGAAATAACTGGCTTGATCGTCATTTCTCTCAACCATTTGCAGTTAAAGACAATTGGAATATTCTTCCTTCAGTATCATACCTTAGTGTATCGAAATACGTAGGTGATAATTTCTCATTTGGACTTTCTGGTTCTGTGAACAAAATCGATAAATATGTGAAATTTGCTCCAACTGCACTTGGTCATGATTCTCGTGGATATGTTGTATCTGATCCAGGAGACTTAATGTACTACGGTATTGATGCAACTATCAAATATAGTATGATGAACTTGATCAATTCTAAAGTGATTGATCCGTCTTTATCTGTTGGTGGAGGTTATACATTTTTTGGTGATAGCAGCTACGGAACTTTAAATCCAGGTGCTGGCTTAACTTTTTGGTTTACTGAAAATGTTGGTTTAGAACTTGCTACAAAATATAAAAAATCTTTTGGTGATAGAGAAGATGCAGCTGGTGTTCCAGATGCTCCATCACATTTTCAACATTCAGCTGGTCTTATTTTCAAATTTGGAGGAAAAGATACAGATGGAGATGGAATATATGACAAAGATGATGCTTGTCCAGAAGTTGCTGGTTTGAAAGAATTCAACGGATGTCCTGACACTGACGGTGACGGTATTCAAGATAGTGCTGATGCATGTCCTGAGGTTGCTGGTTTAGCTGCATTGAATGGTTGTCCTGATACTGACGGAGACGGAATTGCTGATAAAGATGATGCTTGTCCAGAAGTTGCTGGTTTAGCTGCATTGAACGGTTGTCCTGATGCTGACGGAGATGGTGTTGCAGATAAAGATGACAAATGTCCTTCTGTTGCAGGTCCTAAAGAAAATGCAGGTTGTCCTTGGCCAGATACTGATGGAGACGGAGTATTAGACAAAGATGACAAATGTCCTGAAGTTAAAGGTACTGTTGCTAACCAAGGTTGTCCAGAAATTACTGAAGAAGCAATTAAACAATTAAACAATTATGGTAAAACTATCTTGTTTAATTCTGGTAAATCTACTTTTAAACCACAAACTTTCCCAGTTTTACAATCAATGGTTTCTATTCTAAAAGAATACCCATATTCTAAATTCATGGTTGAAGGTCACACAGACAGCGATGGAAGTAATGAATTAAACCAAACTTTATCTGAAAACAGAGCTGCAGCGGTTAAAAATTACTTAATTGAAAATGGTATCGCTACTGATAGATTAAGATCTACAGGTTTTGGTGAAACTAAACCAATTGATACTAATAAAACTGCTAAAGGAAAAGCTAACAACAGAAGAGTTGAAGTATCTTTAATTAAAGAATAATTTTTCCAAAATATTTTTAGAAAACGCCCCGATTTATCGGGGCGTTTTTTTATTTTTATAGAATGACAAATACTTCTTTTTTAGATAAAATAGCCACAATTTTAATTGAAAATTATTTAGGCAATCTTTCCAATACGATTGTAGTTTTACCAAACAAAAGAGCTAAAATATTCCTGATTGAAGCGTTAAAAAATCAAGTCACCACCAATATACTTTCTCCCGAGATAATAAGTATTGAAGATTTTGTGCAAAATATTGCTGGTATTCGTACCATAGATCCTATTGAGCTATTATTTGAATTCTACGAAGTTTACTTATCAATTACTGATAAAGCAAACCAACAATCCTTTGAGTTATTTGCCAATTGGGCGAAAACACTCCTGCAGGACTTCAATGAAATTGATCGATATTTATTAGAACCATCGCATGTTCTTTCGTATCTGAAAGATATTGAAGACATTAAAAAATGGGGAATTGAAGTCGAGAATAAAACGGCATTATTAGAGAAATATATTGATTTTTGGAAATTACTTCCCAATTACTATCAATCCCTTTATACACATTTACTAAACAAAGGAATCGGTTATCAAGGCTTGATTTATAGAGAAGCAGTAAATAACTTAAATCATTTTTCGAATTCGGTAAAAGAAAAACAATTTGTCTTTGCTGGTTTTAATGCGTTGAATGCCGCCGAAGAAAAAATAATCCAACACCTTATCGCTTCTGATCAGGCGAAAATTTATTGGGACGCAGACCAAACCTTTCTAAATGATCCGTATCACGATGCAGGACTCTTTGTAAGACGTTTCAAAGAAAGTTGGAAACATTATAAACAGCATCCGTTTGAATGGATTGTGAATGACTTTTCGAAGACAAAAAACATTCAGGTGATTGGAACACCAAAAACTATTGGTCAGGCCAAAATAGCCGGAAGTATTATCGAGAATGTCATCAATAAAAATTCTGAAGGCAAGTTGGATAAAGTGGCTGTGGTTTTGGGTGAGGAAAATCTTCTAGTCCCGCTTTTATATTCTTTACCGTCAAGCGTTGGTGCTTTGAATATTACAATGGGATATTCGAGTAAGAACAATCCAGCGCAGATTTTGATTGCCAAATTATTCAAAATGCACACGAATGCATTATCCAGAAATGCCAAAAGTTATGTGTTGTATTATAAAGATGTATTGGATATTTTGACGCATCCTTTGGTGGAACCGTATGCAAAAACCAGCTCGCTTGTACATACCATCAATCAAAACAATTATACTTTTATTACGCATCATAAATTGATGGAATTGAATGCAATTCCCAGTGAATTGTTTCTTCTATTATTCCAAAAATGGGAAAAGGGTTCGATTCCGGTATTAGAGACTATTTCTAAATTATTGCAAACCATAAAAGAAAATTTAAGTAACGATAGCGAGGAAGAAAAAATCACCAAGTCTTTTGTATTTGCCATTTTCAAAGTCATCAATAAACTGATTAATTATTATTCGAAACACGAACATATCGATAAAATAGAAACGCTTTATGCCATTTACAAACAAGTAATTGATTTAGCCGAAGTTTCTTTTGAAGGAGAACCGTTGAATGGTTTACAGATTATGGGAGTCTTAGAAAGCCGTGTTTTGGATTTTGACACCGTTATTGTCACTTCGATGAATGAAGGAAAATTTCCTGCGGGGAAATCACAAAATTCGTTTATTCCGTATGATGTGAAACGCGAATTAGGTTTGCCTACATTCAAAGAAAAAGATGCTATTTATACGTATCATTTTTATCATTTATTGCAACGCGCCAAAAATATTTACTTGCTTTATAATACCGAAAGTGAAGGTTTGGATGCGGGTGAAAAAAGTCGATTCATAACCCAACTGGAAGTCGAAAAGCAAAAAAATCATACGTTAACGCACGAAATTTATAATGCAGTTTTACCAGAAACAGCCTATCAACCGATGGTAATTCCTAAATCGGAAAGTGTGATGGTACGATTGAAAGAAATTGCCGAAAAAGGTTTTTCTCCATCGGCATTGACGAGTTATATTAGGAATCCGATTCAGTTTTATTTCCAGAAGATTTTACGCATTAGTGAAGTCGAAGAAGTCGAGGAAAATATTGCCTTGAATACGTTGGGAACTATTATCCACGAAACCCTAAAAGTTTTGTACGAGCCTTTCATTGGTAAATTTATTTCGGAAAGTGATATTCTAAATTGTTTCAAACAAATTGACGCTGAGGTTTTGAAACAGTTTAAATTGGTTTATAAAGAAGGCGAAATCAAAAAAGGCCGAAATTTATTGGCGTTTGAAGTTGCCAAACGAAATGTTTCGAATTTCCTGAAAGTGGAATTGGAAAGTATTAAGAACGGCGATGCAATAAAAATTCTGGCGTTAGAACAAACTTTCGAGCGACCATTAAATCATCCTAATTTGCCTTTTCCGGTATTGATAAAAGGAAATGTGGACCGAATTGAAGAACGCAACGGAATTATTCGAATCATTGATTATAAAACCGGAAAAGTAGAAAAAGCAAGCGTCACTTTGAAATCTTGGAAAGGATTAACCGAAGACATTAAAAGCGACAAAATCATTCAGGTGCTCGCGTATGCTTATATGTATGAACATGAGGCAAAAGGAAAGCCAATTGAAGCAGGAATTATCTCTTTTAAGAATTTAAAAGCAGGTTTTCTTCCATTTAATTTTAAAGAAGACAAAGAAATAAATTCAATTATAAATGAAGAAATTTTGAGTAATTATTTAGAACAAATGGTTCTTTTATTAAGCGAAATTTTAGACGAAAATATACCTTTCGAAGAGAAAATAATTTAAATAGAATTCACAATTAGAAAATTAACCAACATCTTCGAGTTTTACAAAAGTACATTGACGATAAACGTGTCAATAAGTGTTTTGGCATGGGTTTTTGGAGGGTTTGAAACCTTCAAATACGTGCTTATTATTTTTGGTTTCTTCATCAGTATTTTGATAAAAGAAGTAAATGCCAAAAATGAATACCTGTTTTATTACAACAACGGAATTTCAAAAATGCAATTGTTTGTGTATGGTTTTCTGATGAATTTTGTTTTTTCAATGGTGCTGATTTTATTCATTAATGTAGTACTGAAACTCGTATGACTAAAAATATTTTAGAAGTAGACAGTGTTCAAAAACAATATGATGGAAAAATCATAGTTTCCGATGTGTATTTGAAATGTGAAACCACAGATATCATTGGTGTTTTAGGAAGAAATGGTTCCGGAAAATCTACTTTGTTGAAAATCATTTTCGGAATTGTAACTGCCGACTTTAAATTTGTTCGGTTGGATGGTATCGTGAAATCAAAAAACAGCGAGTTGCTAAATGAAATTAGTTATTTGCCTCAAGATAATTTTATTCCAAATTCATTCTCGATAAAAAAGACCATTCAATTGTCTATAGCCAAAGATAAATTGCAGGAATTTTATGCTGATGAAATGATTCAATCAATGCTGAACAAAAAAATAAAACATTTATCCGGCGGAGAATTACGGTATTTAGAGATTAAATTAATTCTGAATAATGCGTCAAAATTTGTTTTGCTGGACGAGCCTTATAATGGTTTGTCGCCCATAATGATTGAAAAAATTAATGAATTAATTACAGAAATGTCCAGTGTAAAAGGTATTATTATCACGGATCATAATTATGAAAATGTGATTAAGGTTTCCACAAAACTGGCGTTGATGAAAGAAGGAAAAATGCACCACTTGAAAGACAAAAGCGAATTGGTTGAAAAAGGGTATTTGAAATCAGGAATGATTTAGATGCTTTTAAAAAATGCCAACAATACAATCAATAACTGGTCTTGGTTCTCAATATGACTCATGTGTCCGTCCGGAAAAGTCACTAATTTTACTGTTGTGTTTTCTATCTGTTCTTTGGTTTCTTCGTAATTTAAAACAGGATCTTTTTCGCCAAGAATTAATAATTTAGGATAGGGTGTAAGATGCAACAACACTTCCCGATCTTGTCGTATTTTCATTCCTTCCAGTGACGCAACGATTCCTTGAAGCGGGGTTTTTAAAGCTTCTTTTTTTACGCTTTCAATTTCGGATGAAAGTCGTTCTCTGTTGGCTTCGCTGAATAAGTTTGCAATAGAAAGTGAAACAAAATTCATAAAAGATTGTTTTACCGCTTTAATAGCTCGATCCCGATTTGTTTTTCGTTCCGCGCTGTCGGCTCTTGCGGTCGAGTTTAACAAAACCAATCCTTTTATGGTGTCAGGATATAATTCGGCGAAAGCCAAAGCGACATAACCACCCATAGAATGCCCGACAAAAATGGCTTTCCTAATTCGCAATTCCGATAAAACAGCGTGAACCGCATCAGCATTATCCTCCATTGTTTGTACGTAACTCAAACATTCCGTTTCGCCATGTCCCAATAAATCAATGGTAATGACGCGGTTCTTTTTAGCAAACTCCGGAATATAAAAATCCCACATGCCTTTGTTTTCCAAGAAACCATGAAGCAAGACAATAGCGGTTCCTTTCCCGGTATCGGAATAGGAGATGTTGGTATTTTTAAAGAGAATTTGTTTCAAAATGGAAATTTAGTCTACAAAAGTAACATTTTATTTTTTTAACCATTTAAGAAATATAAGAGCATGGAAGCAATTGATGGATGAGCTTGTATTAAAAATAGTATATTTGAGAAAAGGATTTTTATTTATGGGGAAGATTTTAATTACAGGAAACGGATTTGATTTATTTCATCATTTACCTACCAAATACGGACATTTTATGTCAATAATGAAAACTATTGAGGATAATAATTTTTCAAAAGATATTTCATTTGAAGATTTATTTGGACTCGAATTTAAAATAGATTCTAAATATGATTATAATGCGATTATAGATAATTATAATGTTGAAAACATTCTATTTAATCATGAAAAATTAAATGGAATAAAGGAAATGTTGAAAGATAATTTATGGTATAAATATTTCTCTAAAATTTTAGAGATTGATACTTGGATAGATTTTGAGGTTGAAGTTGAAAATGTTTTGAAGCAATTTGAAATATTCAATAAACATAAAGATAAGAGAATAATTAAAAAAAATGCATTTGATGATTATTTATTTGACTATACCGATTTTAAATTGTTTCAAATAATTAATGATAAAATGGTTGGTCAAATTCCCTTCACTTTAAATGAAAAATACATCAATAAAAGAAGTAATTCAATTGATATAAGGAAAATGTTGGATGATTTAGCAAAATCATTTGAAGATTTCATTAAGATTTTTAATCGTTATTTAATTGATGTAGTAAGTGTTTTTTATCCGGAAATAATCCAAAAACCTTTAATCCCATTTCAATTAATGGATGAGATTTATACATTTAATTATACACCTACTTTACAACAGATATATAAGGTGGATAAATCAAAAGTGGTTTATTTGCATGGAGAAATAAATGATGATTGTGATAAACAAAATATAGTTTTAGGAATTAGTGAAATGCCAAAAACAATTGAGACAAATAAAGTGATTGATTTTACTAAATATTATCAAAAAATAATAAAGAATTCTAATAAAAAATTCATTCAAATTCCTTCAAAAAATCAAGCATATTCTGAAGAAACCTTTTTTTATATTATTGGTCATTCTTTGGATAATTCAGATAAAGAGTATGTTTTAGATTTATTCGAATTTTTAAAACAGGATACTTTAAATAAATCTAGAATCTGTGTTTTCTATTATGATGATAAAGATCGTGATAGTAAAATTAGAAACTTATTAAATGTTGTTGAAGAGAAACTTATTTCGAAAATGAATAGAGAGGATCGGCTTTCTTTTGTTAAGTTAAATGAAACTAACCTTGAGTTGGAATTTAATAAAATATTGTATAAACATTACGTTTGGTGAATAATAAAACGGCTTCCATTTCTGAAAGCCGTTTGTAATTATTAAAATTTAAAATCGTCTATCCCCATCGAGCAAACTACCTAATCCACCTAATAAACTTCCTTCGTCACGACTGTTTCCGCCAGCTCTTGGAGCAGATGCTATGATTCTGTCCGCAAGTCGGCTGAAAGGCAAGGATTGTACATAAACTGTTCCCGGACCGCGAAGTGTGGCGTAAAACAGACCTTCACCACCAAAAATAGAATTCTTGATGCCGCCAATAAACTCAATGTCATAATCAACATCTTTTGTAAAGCCTACGATACAACCGGTGTCCACTTTTAGGATTTCGCCTGCGGCTAATTCTTTTTTGGCCAATGTTCCTCCGGTATGTACAAACGCCATTCCGTCGCCTTCTATTTTTTGCATGATGAAACCTTCGCCACCAAACAATCCACGACCGAGTTTTTTAGAGAATTCGATTCCCACAGAAACACCTTTGGCAGCGCAAAGGAAAGCGTCTTTCTGGCAAATGAATTTTCCGCCAAATTGTGTTAAGTCAATTGGGATAATTTTTCCTGGATAAGGCGATGCAAATGAAACTTTGCTTTTGGTATTGTTTTGATTGATAAATGCTGTCATAAAAAGACTTTCTCCAGTAAGTACTCGTTTTCCGGCGCTTAATAGTTTACCGAACAATCCGTTTTCCTGCCCAGAGCCGTCTCCAAAAATGGTTTCCATTTGGATATTATTGTCCATCATCATAAAACTTCCCGCTTCGGCAATTACAATTTCCTGTGGGTCCAGTTCTATTTCCACATATTGCATTTCCTCGCCGTAAATGTGGTAGTCTATTTCGTGTGCTTGCATGATTTCAGTGTTTTAAGTTTTTTAAATATGTCGGAAGGGTGATTATAAAGTTACAGCTTTAAGATGAATTTTGGAATTACAGATATTCTCGTTGAAGCGCAAGGGATAAAAGCGGAAAGCCCACAGTCTTGTCTTTTTAGACGAGACGAGGACTTATAGCGGATAGCCCGACGCAGCTGGAGTTTATGGAAGCTGGGTTGCGCCCAAAAAAAAATCGGTTCACATTGCTGTAAACCGATTTGATTGTATGTATTTAAGAAATTAACTATTCATTAATTCTTCTATTTCGTCCACTTCAATTGGGATGTTGCGCATCATATTGAAAGGTTCGCCGCTTTCCTGAACGATAATGTTGTCCTCCAGACGGATTCCGAAACCTTCAGCAGGAATGTAAATCCCTGGTTCTACGGTGAACACCATATTGGCTTGCATTGGCTCGGTCAGGATTCCGTAATCGTGCGTGTCCAATCCCATGTGGTGGGAAGTTCCGTGCATGAAATATTTTTTATAGGCAGGCCATTCTGGGTTTTCGTTTTGCACATCGGCTTTGTCAATAAGACCCAAACCTAGTAGTTCTGAAGTCATTAATTTCCCTACTTCGATATGGTATTGTTTCCAAAGTGTTCCTGTAGTCAGCATTTTTGTCGCTTCGTTTTTTACACGCAATACTGCATTGTAGACTTCTTTTTGTCTTTTGGTATATTTTCCTGAAACCGGAATGGTACGCGTCATATCACTGGAATAATTCGCATATTCAGCTGCAACATCCAGTAAAATCAAATCACCGGCTTTGCATTGTTGGTTGTTTTCGATGTAGTGCAACACATTGGCATTGTTTCCGGAAGCGATAATTGGCGTGTAAGCGAAACCTCTGGAACGGTTGCGAATGAATTCATGAATCAACTCGGCTTCGATTTCGTATTCGGTCACGTTTGGTTTCACGAAAGGCAATAATCGTCTAAAACCAAGTTCAGTAATATTACAGGCTTTTTGGATTAAATCCAATTCTTCGGTTTCCTTTACAGAACGAAGGCGTTGCAATATCGGGTTACTTTTTGCAACAGTATGTGCCGGATATTTCTCTTTCCACCATTTTACAAAACGGGCTTCGCGTGTTTCAGTTTCTACGGTAGCACGGTAATGCTCATTTGTATTGATGTAAATTGTTTCAGCATGCGTCATCATTTCGAACAAAACTTTCTCAAATTCCTGTAACCAATATACGGTTCTGATTCCTGTTACTTCAAAAGCACGCTCCTTTGTCAGTTTTTCACCTTCCCAAATTGCAATATGTTCGCTGGTTTCTTTCAAAAATACCATTTCTCTTTGGTGCTCATAAGGCGCATCCGGGAAAAGCAATAAAATGCTTTCTTCCTGATCTACTCCGCTTAAATAAAAGATATCGCGGTGTTGTGCAAACGGCAAAGTACTATCGGCGGAAACGGGGTAAATATCATTAGAGTTGAAAATGGCAACGCTTTTTGGCTTCATCTGAGCCATGAACTTTGCTCTATTTTTTATAAATAAATCTCGGTCAATTTGGTGGTATTTCATATGTTGATTTTTTTATTTAATTGTAGTAAAATGCAATCTTAATGGGCGTTTTTATGGATAAACATAAATAACATTATACAATTCTTATTTTTTATATTGATTATTCAAAAATACTAACTTTGAGAGAAACGGATGTTAATTACACTATAAAATTTTTAGATAACTATTTTTATGATTAATTTTCCAATTCAAATCAGATTTTATGAAAAAAATAGTACTCTTCTCTGCCTTCATAGTCCAAAGTGTCTCTTGGGGACAGGTTTCTGCTGAAGCGATTCAGCAATCATTGGAAGCCAAAAAAATAATGGAAAATCAATCGCTTTTTCAGCAGGTTACTTTCGAAAATGTTGGGCCAACGGTGATGAGCGGAAGAGTGGTGGATGTGGATGTAAATCCGGAAAATCCAACCGAATTTTATGTGGGGTACGCTTCAGGCGGACTTTGGTACACGAATAATAACGGAATGAGTTTTTCGCCGGTTATGGATGCGGCGCCTACGCAAAATGTGGGTGATATTGCGATAGACTGGAAACGAGGAACGATTTGGGTAGGAACTGGCGAAGTGAATTCGTCCCGATCGTCTTACGCCGGAATTGGAATTTTAAAATCCGAAGATAAAGGGAAGACTTGGCAAAATATGGGATTGCACGATAGCCATCATATTAGTAGAATCTTGATAAATCCATCTAATCCAGATGAAGTTGTTGTGGGCGCAGTGGGACATTTGTATTCGAAAAATGAAGAAAGAGGAATTTATAAAACGACTAATGGCGGAAAAACGTGGAATAAAACCCTTTATATCGACGATGAAACCGGGATTATTGACGTGGCTGTTTCGCCAAAAAACTTTAAGATTCAATTTGCGGCTTCTTGGAGCAAAGACAGAAAAGCATGGGATTTTATAGGAAGCGGAGCTACTTCAGGAATTTATAAAAGTGAAGATGCAGGAATGACATGGAAACTTTTTACGAATGCTGAAAGTGGGTTTCCTGTTGGAGAAGGCGTTGGGAGAATTGGTTTAGCGGTATATGACGATAATAACGTGTATGCTGTTTTGGATAATCAATTCAAAAGACCGTTGCAATCCAAAAAAAGCAATTCATTACCAATTGCATTTTCTATGCCGGGAGACGAATTCCTTAAATTACCCAATAAAAGCTTGAATTCTATTCTAAAGAATTACGGTTTAACTGAAAAATATAGAGCTGAAAACATCAAACACTGGGTTCAAAACGGGTATTTGCAACCTAACGAAGCGGCAAAAGTGGTTTTGGATGCGATAAATAGTTTGGCCGAAACAGAGGTTATTGGTGCCGAAGTGTATAAATCAAGTAACGGAGGAAAAAATTGGACGAAGACCCACCAAGATTTTATCGATGATTTCTTTTATTCGTACGGGTATTATTTTAGCGTGATTTCTGTTGATCCAAACGATGTAAATAAAATTTATTTATCAGGTGTACCCATTATAAAATCAAATGATGGCGGAAAAACATTCACTTCCATAAGCGAAGAAAATGTTCACGCAGATCATCATGTAGTTTGGGTGAACCCAAATAAATCCGGACATTTAATTAATGGAAATGACGGTGGTTTGAACATTTCGTATGATGATGGAGCGCATTGGGTAAAAAGTAATTCGTACTCCGTAAGTCAGTTTTATGCAGTGAATGTAGATGAGCAAGAACCATATAATATTTATGGCGGGATGCAGGATAATGGCGTTTGGGTTGGACCAAGTACGTATAAATATTCCTCAGAATGGTACCAAACCGGAAAATATCCTTATGAAAATTTGATGGGAGGCGATGGAATGCAAACTCAAATTGATAAAAGAAATCCAAATATTGTTTTTACGGGTTTTCAATTTGGAAATTATTATAGAATTGATCGTGCAACTAACAAGCGAGAGTATGTTTCGCCAAAGCCAAAAAAGGACGAAAAACCGTTCCGATTCAATTGGCAGACGCCTATTTTATTGTCTTCGCACAACCAAGATATTTTATACATGGGATCTAATTTCTTGCATCGCTCTATGAATCAAGGGCAAACTTGGACGGCTATTTCCCCTGATTTGACGCAAGGAGTGAAAGAAGGAAATGTAGCTTTTGGTACCATCGCTACGATCAGCGAAAGTACTTTACAGTTCGGATTACTTTACGCAGGAAGTGATGATGGATTGATTCATGTTTCGAAAGATGGCGGTGCAACTTGGAACAAAATTTCGGGAAATTTACCTCAGAATCGTTGGGTTTCCAGAGTCGTGGCTTCGGCGCATAAGAAAGAAAGAGTCTATGCAACTTTAAATGGATATCGAAATGATGATTTCACGAGTTATGTGTATGTGTCAGATGATTTTGGGCAAACCTGGAAAAATATCGCCAATAATTTGCCTGCAAATCCAGTGAATGTAGTTGTTGAGGATAATGTAAATGAGAATGTTTTATATCTGGGAACGGACAACGGACTGTACGTTTCGTTAAATAAAGGAACAACTTGGGATGATTTTTCGAACGGAATTCCGAACGTTGCGGTTCACGATTTAGTGATTCAAAAGGTAGCGAAAGATTTAGTGGTGGGAACTCATGGACGTTCGATTTATAAAGTTAACTTGGATCAAGTGCAACAACTGAATGATAAAGTGGTAGCGGAAAATCTTCATATTTTTGAGCTTAAAAAGATAAAAAAATCAAGAGAATGGGGTAACAGTTGGAGTTCTTGGGCTAAAGCTTCAGAGCCAAAAGCAGAGATTTGGTTTTATTCGAATGGGGATTCAGAAGTACTTTTGCAAATTGAAAACAGTTTTAAAGAAGTCGTTTATTCTCAGAAAGTGAAAGCGTCAAAAGGATTGAATAAACACGTTTACGATCTTTCAATGACTAAAACGGCAGCGGATAATTGGAAAAATAAAGACAAAAAACTAAAATTGGAGCAAGCTAAAAACGGCAACTATTATCTTCCAATTTCAGTGAATAAAATAAGCATTCAAAAAGGAAAAGACAAAGTGGTTACTGATATTGAGATTATTGAATCAAAATAGAAAGTCTTTTTATTTAAAAAACAAAAAACACGATTTCAGATGAAATCGTGTTTTTTTTATGATAACTATTTTGTTTAGAACTGCGCCGCTTCAGTTGAATCTTTCATTGCTGTTGTAGAAGATTTTCCAATTGTCACGGTGTTTTGTACCGCATCAAAATAGGAAGTTCCTACGAAACCTTGGTGTTTAACCGCTTTGAAACCGTGTTTTTGCAAAGCAAATTCTCTTTCCTGCAATTCAGAATAGCCTGCCATTCCTCTTTCTTTGTAAGCTTTAGACAATTCGAACATACTCGTATTCAAAGCGTGGAATCCTGCCAATGTGATGAATTGGAATTTGTATCCCATTGCAGCAAGATCTTCGCGGAATGTTTCCATTTCAGCAACGGATAATTTTGCAGCCCAGTTGAAAGAAGGCGAACAATTGTAAGCCAACATTTTTCCTGGGAATTTTGCGTGAATTCCTTCAGCAAATTGTCTTGCGTAATCAAGATCTGGATTACTGGTTTCCATCCAAATTAAATCAGCGTAAGGCGCATAACTCAATCCTCTGTCAATTCCTTGCTCCACACCACAATTTACATAGAAAAAACCTTCTCCAGTTTTTTCACCCGTAATAAATTTAGCATCTCTTGGGTCAATATCGCTAGTCAATAAGTTAGCTGCATCAGCATCTGTACGGGCAACAACAATTGTTGGTGTTCCCATAACGTCAGCTGCTAATCGAGCCGCAATCAATTTATTGATGGCTTCTTGCGTAGGAACCAATACTTTTCCACCTAAGTGGCCGCATTTTTTAGCAGAACTCAATTGATCTTCAAAGTGAACTCCCGCAGCTCCCGCTTCAATCATCGATTTCATTAATTCGAAAGCATTCAGGTTTCCACCAAAACCAGCTTCGGCGTCAGCAACAATAGGAACTAAGTATTCTTTTTTGTCAGCAGTTCCGTTTACTACTTGTATTTGGTCTGCTCTCAAAAGCGCATTATTGATTCGTTTTACCACTAACGGTACGCTGTTAGCAGGATATAAAGATTGGTCAGGATACATTTCTCCAGCTACATTTGCATCAGCAGCAACCTGCCACCCGCTCAAATAAATAGCATCTAATCCTGCCTCTACTTCTTGAATGGCTTGGTTTCCGGTAAGCGCGCCAAGTCCGGCTACAAAATCCTGAGCATTTAGTTTGTTCCATAAATTATTGGCTCCAATTCTGGCTACACTATGTTCTATTTGATAAGAACCTTGCAATTTCACCACTTCTTCAGCAGAGTATGGTCTCTCAATACCATTCCATCTTGGGTTAGTAATCCAGTCAGTAACTAATTCTTGAATTCTTGTTTCTGTAGTTTTCATTTTTTTTCTTTTTTTTGGGTTGTTTGTTAACTAGAAATTGTAGTTAGTTTTTTAAATGTATTTATATCCTGGAATAGTCAAAAATTCTATAAAATTGTCGTTGACCACCAGAATGTCTAATAATTGTTCGGCTAGTCTGTATTTTTGGTTTTCATGATTTTCGTCACCAACGAGCTTTCTAATTTTTTCAAATTCTTCCATGGCTAGTCGATGATAGTATTTTTCATTCAATACTTTTTGATTGTCCAAAATCACTTCGTTTTGTAGCCATTGCCACAATTGTGATCTCGAAATTTCAGCAGTAGCGGCATCTTCCATTAAATTGTGTAATGCGGCAGCGCCTTGTCCGTTGAGCCATGAAGCGATATATAAAACTGAAATACTGATGTTTTTTCGAACACCTTCCTCAGTAATTGTCCCTTTTGGAGTTTCCAATAAATCACTTTCGGTCACGTGTACGTCTTCTCTTTTTACATGAATCTGATTTTTAGTCGGCATGTATTTATCGAATACCGTCATGGCCAGTGAAACCAAATCCGGATGTGCCACCCAAGTTCCGTCATGTCCATTTTTTGCCTCACGTTCTTTGTCGGCAATTACTTTGTCGAAAGCTGTTTTATTAGCTTCTTCGTTATTTTTTATCGGAATTTGTGCTGCCATTCCACCTATTGCATGAATGTTTCGTTTGTGGCATCTTTGAATAACTAATTGGGAATATGCACTCATGAATGGTGCGGTCATAGTCACTTGATCTCTGTTTGGAACGATGAAAGCCGAGTTCTTTCTTAATTTTTTGATGTATGAAAAGATGTAATCCCATCTTCCGCAGTTAAGACCTACAATGTGATCTTTCAGTTCAAAAATGATTTCGTCCAATTGAAAACTGGCAGTTATCGTTTCGATTAAAACTGTTGCTTTAAATGTTCCGTTTTTTACGCCCAAATATTCCTGTGTGAATTCAAAAACTTCGTTCCACCACCTGGCTTCTAAATAATGTTCTAATTTTGGAATGTAAAAATATGGAGCAGTTCCATCTTCAATAAGTTGCTTGTAATTATGAAAAGCATACAAACCAAAGTCAACTAATGAACCAGAAGTTTGTTTACCATCTACCAAAAAATGTTTTTCCGGCAGATGTAATCCTCTTGGTCTAACAAGCAGAATGGCGGTTTTGTCGTTCAGACTGTATTTTTTATTTTTTATGGTGTCTTCAAGAGTAATGGTTTTATTGACCGCGTCTTTTAAGTTTTGTTGACCAGTTATCAAGTTGCTCCATGTTGGGGAAGTACTGTCTTCAAAATCAGCCATGAAGGTTTTTGCTCCTGAATTCAATGCGTTGATAACCATTTTTCGGTCTACTGGTCCAGTTATTTCGACTCTTCGGTCTAATAAATCTTCAGGAGTTTTAGCGGCTTCCCAATTACTTTCTCTGATGCTTTTTGTTTCAGTAGGAAAAGTGGGTAATGCGCCTTGATCAAATAAAACTTGTTGCTTTTTTCGTTCCTCTAAAAGCGCTAGTCTTCTTTCATTAAAATTTTCATGAAGTAAAGACAAAAAAGTCATTGCTTCGTCAGTTAAGATTTCCGGGTAATGCTCGGTGGTTTCTTCTGAAAAATTTAACAAATTTTTCGAATATACTTCTTTTAAATTCATTTTAAAACGTATTTAATTTAACAATAATGAAGTTTTGTTAATAATTTATGATTGTTTAACAGTGCAATGATACAAAAAGTTTTTTACAAAACAAGCGAACGTACGCTAAAAATGAAAAATATTTTTTTTGAAGGATTTATTTTTTAGCGTACCTTTGAATTTATGAATATAGAAAAGGATTATATCAAGTTGATTTTTGGGCTTAAACTAAAGCAGGTTAGGACTAGTAGGAATTTATCGTTATTTGGTTTGGCAAAGATTACGGACCTCTCAAAATCGTATTTGAACGAAATTGAAAAAGGGAAGAAATACCCCAAAACGGATAAAATTATTCTTCTGGCCGAAAAATTAGAAGTTTCCTATGACAGTATGGTTTCTTTAAAACTGGATAATAATTTAGCGCCTATTGGTGAAATTTTAAAATCAGGTATTTTAAAAGAAATTCCTTTGGAAATTTTCGGTATTCAGGAAAATGACCTTATTGATATTATTGCAAATGCGCCTGCAAAAGTGAATGCGTTCATAAGTACAATTATTGAAATTGCACAACATTATAACTTGACACGAGAAAGTTTTTTTCTGGCTGCATTGCGTTCGTATCAAGAAGCACACAATAATTATTTTGAAGACTTGGAGCAAAAGGTATTGGATTTCTCGAATGCATTTCATGTTAATATTAACACTAAGATTTCTGTCGAAGAATTAACGGCTATTCTTATTGAAGAATATGGCTATACAATCAATGAAATTGTTTTTTCGGAACACGAGCAATTGGGAGATTTAAGGTCCATATTTGTGCCTAAGAGTAAAACTTTATTGCTTTCACTAGATATTGATGAGCCTCAAAAAGCCTTTATTTTGGCAAAAGAAATCGCTTATAATTATTTAGAAATAAGCGAGAGATTGTATACTTTCAGTTGGATTAAATTCGATAATTTTGATCAGGTTTTAAATAATTTTTATGCCTCCTACTTTGCTGGAGCTTTGCTTATTCCAAGACAGTTATTGATCGATAAACTGAATGTATTTTTGTCGAAAACAAATCCTAAGGCTGAGGAAATGATTGAGCTCATGGGTAGATTCAATGTATCACCGGAATCTTTCTACCAGAGATTAACGAATATTTTGCCAAAGGATTTTCAATTGAAAAACCTATTTTTCCTTCGATTGTCTCATCAAATCGGTTCAGATACGTATCAAATTAAAAAGGAATTGCATATAACGAATCAGCAGGAGCCGCACGCAAACGAAATGAATGAGCATTATTGTAGAAGATGGGTTTCTATAAAAACCATTGTCGAGGCAATAAAGCAAAATAAAAGGCATTATTTCAGTGCTCAGATTTCTCGTTATGACAACAGCAGTAATGAATACCTTGTTTTTTCATCGGCTACACTGGATCCTTTCAAAAAAGATTGTTTGAGAAGTATTTCTGTAGGTATATTGATTACGCCTGGAATGAAAAAGAAATTTAAATTCATGGAAAATCAAACCATTCCCAAACAACTTGTTGGAGTTACCTGCGAAACCTGTGCGGTTAAAAACTGTCAGGAAAGAGCTTCGCCTCCAATACAATTAGAGCAGAAAACCCGTAACGAAAATACGGATTTAATTGTGCAGCAATACATGGCAAAATTCAGTTAGACTCAATTCAATTTCTTGATAAAATGAACTGAATTCTTTAGTTTTTGTCCTTTAGATTTTTATTAATTATAGCACTTGTTTTTATTTTTTGTTTTAAAGCATAAAAATTTGAAGAAGATTTGAATGTGCTTATTTTTGGGATGTAAAAAGGAAATTTTTGTTCTTTTTGATGATTTAGAAATAAATAACACTAAAAATTAGTGAATTGGTATTTTTTGACGGTTTTAAAGTTGGTTTTAATCATTTTCTTAGCCACATATTCTGTACTATTTTGTTTAACCGTTTTCTTCCTGTTTTTACATTTATGTTTGATATTTAAGGATTTCTTGATATTTTGTGTAAAACACTTTAAAATGATTATAAATAACAGCGAAAAGGTTGTAGTTACTGTCTAATTGCTCTATTTTTGTATAATTTTTTAAAACAAATTATATAAATCTTATGGCAAAATCTGCATTATTGAAATCGTCAATAGCAAAAAAAGTAGCTATGGCGCTTTCTGGACTTTTCTTAATTTTATTTTTAGCACAACATTTTTTTATAAACAGTACCTCAGTTTTTAGTCCTGATACTTTTAACTCTATTTCTCATTTTATGGGGAATAATCCATTGGTTCAGTTTGTAATTCAGCCAATTCTTATTATCGGTGTTGTTTTTCACTTTACAATGGGTATTGTTTTGGAAATCAAAAATAACAGTGCCAGACCAATTTCTTATGCAAAGAATAACGGAGCTGCTAATTCTTCTTGGGCTTCAAGAAATATGATAGTAAGCGGTTTAGTAGTTCTAGCATTTATTTTACTGCATTTTTACGATTTTTGGGTTCCTGAAATGGTTTATAAATACGTAGATGGAAGTCCGTTAAACGAAACAAGATACTTCGCTGAGTTGACGCACAAATTTGTAAGTCCGGTTCGTACCGCTATTTATTGTGTTTCATTTGTTTTGTTATCGCTTCACTTATGGCATGGTTTCAATTCTTCGTTCCAATCGGTAGGATTCAATAATAAATATTCAAGATCATTACATAAATTAGGATATGCTTTTGCAATTGTAGTTCCTTTTGGTTTCATTTTCATTGCATTATTTCATCATTTTAATCATTAATATTAAATTATAAATGGCATTAGATTCAAAAATTCCAGGAGGTTCAATTTCGGACAAATGGACAAATTATAAAGATCATATTAATTTAGTAAACCCTGCTAACAAACGTAATTTAGATGTAATTATAGTTGGTACAGGTTTAGCTGGAGGTTCTGCTGCTGCAACTTTAGCAGAATTAGGATATAACGTAAAAGCATTTTGTTTTCAAGATTCACCACGTCGTGCGCACTCTATTGCTGCACAAGGGGGAATTAACGCTGCAAAAAACTATCAAGGAGATGGAGATTCAACTTTCCGTTTGTTTTACGATACTGTAAAAGGAGGAGATTACCGCGCCCGTGAAGCAAACGTTCACCGTTTAGCTGAGGTTTCTACAAATATTATTGACCAGTGTGTGGCTCAAGGAGTTCCTTTTGCTCGTGAATATGGTGGATTATTAGACAACCGTTCTTTTGGAGGTACATTAGTTTCTAGAACTTTTTATGCTAAAGGACAAACAGGACAACAATTACTGTTAGGGGCTTATTCAGCAATGAATCGCCAGATAGGTCGTGGAAAAATAAAAATGCACAACCGTCACGAGATGCTGGATTTAGTTATCGTAAACGGAAAAGCAAGAGGGATTATCGCTCGTAACTTGGTTACAGGAGAAATCGAAAGACATTCTGCTCATGCCGTAGTTATTGCTTCAGGAGGATACGGAAACGTGTTTTTCCTTTCGACTAACGCGATGGGAAGCAATGTTACAGCAGCTTGGAAAATTCACAAAAGAGGAGCTTATTTTGCAAATCCTTGTTATACGCAAATTCACCCAACTTGTATTCCAGTATCCGGAGATCATCAGGCAAAATTGACATTAATGTCAGAATCATTGCGTAATGATGGACGTATTTGGGTTCCAGCAAAATTAGAAGATGCTAAGGCGATTAGAGAAGGCAAGTTAAAACCAACTCAAATTGCAGAAGCGGACAGAGATTATTATTTAGAAAGAAGATATCCTGCTTTCGGGAATTTAGTACCTAGAGATATTGCTTCTCGTGCTGCTAAAGAAAGATGTGATGCAGGTTTTGGTGTTAATAAAACTGGAGAAGCTGTTTACCTTGATTTTGCTGCGGCAATTGAAAGATATGGAGTGGATCAAGCGAGATTAAAGCATTTAGACGAGAATGATAAAGCTTTAGTCATTAAATTAGGAACTGAAGTTGTTGCTAATAAGTATGGTAACTTGTTCCAAATGTATGAGAAAATTGTGGATGAGAATCCATATTCAACTCCTATGATGATTTACCCAGCTGTACATTACACGATGGGAGGAACTTGGGTTGATTATAACTTACAGACTACAATTCCGGGTTGTTTCTCTATTGGAGAGTCTAACTTTTCAGATCACGGAGCAAATAGATTAGGAGCTTCTGCATTAATGCAAGGTTTAGCTGATGGATATTTCGTTCTTCCGTATACAATTGGAGATTATTTAGCGCCAGACATTAAAATGGGGACTATTTCTACTGATTTGCCGGAATTTGAGCAAGCAGAAAATAATGTTAAGCAACAGATTGAAGCTTTAATGAATAACGGTGGTTCTAAACCAGCAGATTACTTCCATAAGAAATTAGGAAAAATCATGTGGGACAAAGTTGGGATGGCTCGTAATGCTAAAGGTTTGACTGAGGCACAAAGTGAAATTGCCGCAATTAGAGAAGAATTTTATAAAGAGGTAAAAATTCCTGGAACAGCTAATAGTTTCAATACTGAACTGGCTAAAGCACTTCGTATTGCAGATTTCCTTGAATTGGGAGAGTTGTTTGCTAAAGATGCTTTACATAGAAATGAATCTTGTGGAGGTCACTTCCGTGAAGAGTATCAAACACCAGAAGGAGAAGCACAACGTGACGACGAAAACTTTGCATACGTTGCAGCATGGGAATACAAAGGTAATCCTAGCGATGCAGTGTTGCACAAAGAAGAGTTGAAATTCGAAAATGTTAAACTAGTTCAAAGAAGTTATAAATAGTATTTAGAAAAGTCTCGATACTTAATTCTTAATACTTAATACTTACAAAAAAAATGAAACTTACATTAAAAATATGGCGTCAGAAAAATGCCGCTGCAGAAGGAAAAATAGTTGAATATCCAATAGATGGAATTGAGCCAGATATGTCTTTTCTTGAAATGCTTGACATTTTGAACGATAAATTAATCGTGAAAGGCGAAGATACTGTTGCTTTTGACCATGATTGCCGCGAAGGAATTTGCGGAATGTGTTCTTTGTTTATTAATGGTGAAGCACATGGACCTGACCGTTTAGTTACTACTTGTCAATTACACATGCGTAAATTTAAAGATGGAGATACTATATTTATCGAGCCGTTTAGAGCGAAAGCTTTTCCGGTAATTAAAGATTTAGTAGTTGATAGAGGTGCATTCGACAGAATCCAGCAATCTGGTGGGTTTATTTCTGTAAACACATCTGGAAACACTATCGATGCCAATACAATTCCTATTCCTAAACACGATGCTGACAGAGCTTTTGATGCAGCTACATGCATTGGTTGTGGAGCTTGTGTAGCAAGTTGTAAAAACTCATCTGCTATGCTATTTGTCTCTGCAAAAGTGTCTCAGTTTGCTTTATTACCACAAGGTAAAATTGAAGCTGCTGACCGTGTAATGAATATGGTTGCTCAAATGGATGCAGAAGGTTTTGGTAACTGTACCAATACTGGAGCTTGTGAAGTAGAATGTCCAAAAGGAATTTCTCTTGAAAACATTGCCAGAATGAATAGAGAATATTTATCTGCAAGTTTAAAAGGATAAAAATTCAAAGTATATAATTAAAAAACGCATTCAATGTTAAAGTTGAATGCGTTTTTTTATGCAAAATAATCAGTCTTAAATTAATCTTTCCATCCCCAAGGTGCGGAAGGTGTTGCTACTGTTTTTGTTAAGTCAAACTTCACGGTAAACAGTCGGTCTGAACCGATGCGTCTTAAGTTGTAGGTAAAAGATGTTTCGTCTAAAGTAATCCACCATACATTTGCGGAAGCATTTGGAATCAAATCACAGGTTTGTTGATCTGCCGGAAAAAACTGAAGCGTCGATGAGCCAGAATTTGAGGCTATTCCGCCGTATTGGGTCACCTTATCTTCGGAACCGTCTTCGTGACGGTGATCGTGTTTCAATTGGATTCGGTCATTTTTATAGGTTAACACCCAAGTTCTTGATTTGTCCTCTCCTACAAAAAACGGAATCCGAATCGTATTTTCGTCACAGTTGCGAACGTGCATTACTAGTTTTTTATCTCGAAATGTGTCATTTGCAGCGCCTTCTTTGATTTCTCCTTCAAAGGATTTTCCGCATTGTTTTTGTAAGTTTTCCCAAAATTGTTTTGCCCCTGATTTTTCTTGTCCAAAAATTAAAATAGAGAATAACATGGTGCATGCAAGAAGTATCTTTTTCATAAAATTGTTTTTTGCTAATATAATGAACTTCTGGTATTGTGATATTTCTTATTTTTATAAAAAATAAAATCATGCAAGTCACCCTGATCCAAGCTCCTTTAATTTGGGAAAATCCAAAGTCAAATCGCAATTACTTTGAAGTAAGAATCAAATCAATTACTGAAAATGTTGATTTAATTGTTTTACCGGAAATGTTTACGAGCGGCTTTACAATGAATCCCGAACACGTGGCTGAAACTATGGATGGTAAAACAGTAACGTGGCTTAAAGTGTTGGCGAAAGCCAGAAACTGCGCTATCACGGGAAGTTTAGTTATTGCGGAAAATGGGAATTTATACAATCGATTAGTGTTTGTGTTTCCTTCCGGAGCAATTCAATTTTATGATAAAAGGCATTTGTTTACTTTGGCTGGAGAAGACAAAGTTTATACGAGTGGTGACCAAAAAATAGTGGTGGATTATTTGGGTTGGAAAATTTGTCCGTTGATTTGTTATGATTTGCGATTTCCTGCTTTTTCCAGAAATTCAGATGATTATGACTTGCTGATTTATGTGGCAAGTTGGCCAAAAATAAGAACCAATGCTTGGGATGCTTTATTAAAAGCTAGAGCAATAGAAAACATGTGTTATGCCATTGGCGTCAATAGAATCGGGACTGATGCAAATGGTTATGAATATATTGGGCACTCGCAAGCTGTCGATTTTTTGGGGAATTATGTATTGGAACCAGAAGAATCTGAAGGTTTTTTTACGGTAGAATTAGACCAAGAAAAAATGTTGGAAACGAGACAGAAATTAGGTTTTTTGAACGACAGAGATTTTTTTGAAATAAAAAATAGCTAGTTCTGATTTTTCTTATCGGTTTTCTCTTTAGGTTTAGGGATGTAGGGAAGACTCAAATCAAAAGCTATGGTAACGTCCCAATTTTCCCGAACAGGAATTTCTTCGGAAAAGTAAATCACTTCTTCTGCCTGACGCTTTTCTAAATAATTTCCTGGATCCCACTCCTTATTTTTGTTGGTGTCATAAATAGCGCGCAAGGTATAAATAGCTGGCTCGATTAAATTAAAGTCTATGGTGGTGTTCTTATCAGTGTATTCAGTTGCTAAAACATCGCCTTTTAGATTCGTGAGTTCAACTATAACAGGAAATTGTTTGACGTTTTCTAATGATACAGTAAGATTCCCGTACACATCAGTGCTATTAGTTTTTAATTTATACGTTAAAGTATCATTTGTTTGTTCAAAAAAATCAGTCAGCGCTCCGGGTAAGAGTTCAAAAGTGTAGTTTTCCGAAGGTTCATTTTTGAAGTCAAAATACAATTTTTGATTAAACTCATCGTATTCTGATGTAAAAACTACTGGAGCCTTTGCATTGTTGATTACGCTTATTTTCGAATTTTCAATGCGGATTAATGGAGTTGAACTTTCTAATGTAAAACGCTCACGGAATTTCAAATTGCCGGTTTGGATCGCTGAAATCTTTAAAGTATCTTTTTTCTGGTCTTTGATTTTAAAATTGAAGTTTGTTTCGTATTTGTCTTTGGCTACAGCCAAATTCAGCGAATCAACTTTGATGGGTTTGTACCAGACTTGTAGGGAATCCTTTTTTGGAAATTTAGTAATGATCGTAGACAAGATATCATTGTTGTTTTTTAGTACTATTTTTGGACTTGCAGCCGCAGAATTCACATTGCCTTCGTATCCTAGGAACAGTCTGTTTCCGGATGCTTGGGTTGGTTTAAAAGTTTTGAAAGGAAGCGTTTCCTTGAATAATTCTAACTCGTAAAGCGTATCATTCGGAATAGTAATAAAGTCTTTGCTAAACCCAATTTTGTCTGTTTTTGGATTGTATTTGTTATTGCTATTGTAGTCTTTCATGGCTACAAGCAGATATTTCCCGGCTTTTAAATTCTCAAAACGAAAAGTCTTAAGGCTGTCTAATGTGTTGGTCACATATCTTGGGGTCTCATTATAAACTACTGAATCTTTGAAAGTGTCATTCACGTCATAAAGCATAACCGAAACGAATGACTCAACTTCCTTGTCATAAGCGCTTTTTACTGTTCCGCCAAGGCTTAAAGAGTCAATATAATTGCCGGTAGAAAATACGTATTTGAATTGATTGAATGGATTTCCTTCATTATTATCAGCGATGCTTTGGCCAAAATTAAAGCTGTAAGTGGTGTTGGGTTGTAGCGTGTCTTTGATTTTTATTGTAATCGTTTTGCTTGCCGTTGTTGGTAAAATCAACGGTTCATTTTTCATTGGGGGTGAAATGATTAATTGTTTGTTCAAATTTTTCAATTTGATATTCTCGTCAAAGACCAACTTAATTTCATTTCCTTTGAAGTTGGTATTGAAATTTTCAGGGAAACTCATTTTCAAAACAGGGGCTATGGTGTCTTTTAAACCACCAGTGATGGAGCCTCTTTTAGCACAGCCAACAGTAATTAAAAGCAATAGAAAGAAGGTATATTTTAAATTGTTTTTCAACATATCAAATCATAATTAGAATCTACAAAATAACAATTATAATTCATGCAATCGAAATTTTTTATAGAATTATTATGAGCGGTCAAATTCAGATTACTTTTTAGAATGTAACTCTATTTTTTGTTTTTAATGTTTAATTTTACATCCATCAAGTTGTGAAGCATATGTATACTTCTTGAATTTAAAATGAATGTTGAATTGATAGTATAAGTGATGAGAAAAATAGAACATATAGGAATTGCTGTTAAAGATTTAAAAGTGTCGAATTTAGTTTTCGAAAAACTCTTTGGTGCTCCGGCTTATAAATTTGAAGATGTCGAAACCGAAGGTGTGACAACTTCTTTTTTTATGAATGGACCTAATAAAATTGAGCTTCTAGCTGCAACTAATCCAGACAGTCCTATTGCTAAATTCATAGAAAAAAAGGGAGAAGGAATTCATCATATCGCTTTTGATGTAGAAGATATTGTTTCGGAAATAGCACGTTTGAAAAACGAAGGGTTTATAGTCTTGAATGAAATCCCTAAAAAAGGTGCTGATAATAAAATTGTTGCGTTTTTGCATCCAAAAAGCACGAATGGTGTTTTGATTGAATTGTGTCAGGAAATAAAATAATTTCATTATTGTTGCATGGGTAGTATTCTAATATTCAGTTGGTTTCTGTTTGAACAAAACTAATAATGAAACTATATTTAAATCTAAGTCAAAAATATTTGGAGCAAATGAAAAATAGTGGTAATATTGCAAACTCTAAACCGGTCCTATAGCTCAGCTGGTTAGAGCACCTGACTCATAATCAGGTGGTCCCTGGTTCGAGCCCAGGTGGGACCACAGAAAACCTTGTTTTTTAGCAAGGTTTTTTTTATTTATAAAAGTTTTGTTTGAACAAGTTTGTCTTGCATTTTGTGAAAAAGATGTTTATTAGTTGGATTAGCATTGAAGAAGATTTGTTTTTAAACAATAGATTTTTATATTTGACATTATGAAAATAGTTCAGAAAAACGCATTATGTTTTGTTATCTTTTTTTTTAGCATTTTTAGTGTAATTGCTAAGGAAAGTCCTCCTTCGCCTACTTACAGAACGCCTCCGACTCCTCCTCTTTTGCCTATAGATGAGAATATATATATAGTAATGATAATAGGTTTTTTATTTGGAATTTATATCATTTACAGTAATAGGTTAAAAACAAAAACCACAATTTAATTGGGGTTTTTGTTTTTTAACGAAGAATATAGTTTTTATTTGTTTGCGTACAATCTGGAAATGTATTTACCGATCACATCAAATTCAAGATTTACTTTTGTCCCTACCACGAAATTTTTGAAATTAGTATGTTCATAAGTGTAAGGAATGATAGCTACGCTAAACTGATTTTTTTGGGAGTTTACTACCGTTAAGCTTACTCCATTTACGGTGATTGATCCTTTTTCGATAGTAATGTTGTTTAATTTTTCATCATATTCAAAAGTGTAAAGCCAGCTTCCGTCAGTTTGTTCGGCAATGATGCAGGTTCCGGTTTGGTCTACATGACCTTGAACAATATGGCCGTCAAGTCTGTCGCCAAGTTTCATTGCTCTTTCTAAGTTGACGCTGTTGCCAACTTTCCAATCGGCTAAATTTGTTTTTTTTATAGTTTCATCTATAGCGGTAACGGTATAAAAATCGTCTCCAATTGCAACAACGGTAAGGCATATTCCGTTATGGGCTACACTTTGGTCTATTTGAAGTTCGCCGGTGATAGATGCGTTTATTGTGACATGAATGTTGTTCATGTCTTTTTTTATTTCTTGGATGGTGCCAAGGGTTTCTATGATTCCTGTAAACATTTCTTGTTTTATTTTACTAAATTTGCACTTCAAAATTAGCAATAAATAACGTTAGATTATTATGAAAAAGGCAGAAAATATAATCGTCGGAATTTCTATAGGAGATTTAAACGGTATTGGAAGCGAGGTTATCTTAAAAACATTCGAGGATTCTCGTATGCTAGAGTTGTGTACTCCTGTTATCTTTGCTAATGTAAAGTTGCTTTCTTTTGTGAAAAAAGGTTTTCAATCGACTTCTTTATTGCATGGGATTGATAAGTTGGATCAAATTGTTCCGGGGAAGATTAATGTTTTAAATCTTTGGAAGGAAGGAGTGGATTTGAATTTTGGTGTAAGTGATTCGAAGGCCGGAGAGTATGCTATACGGTCATTTGTTGCGGCAACCAAGGCCTTGAAAGATGGTCTTGTAGATGTCCTGGTGACTGCGCCAATAAATAAATACAACATACAATCGGATGAATTTAAATTCCCCGGGCATACAGATTATTTAGATCAGGAATTAGCTGGAAATGCCTTAATGTTAATGGTTCAGGATAATTTAAGAGTTGGATTATTGACCGATCATATACCTTTAAACGAAGTGGCTGCTCATCTTACTGAGGAATTAATCAGGAAGAAGATTGAAACAGTGAAGCAATCATTGATTCAGGATTTTAGTATCAATAAGCCTAAAATTGCGGTTTTGGGATTGAATCCACATTGTGGCGACGGTGGGGTTATCGGGACTGAAGATGATTTAATAATAAAGCCAGCATTGAAAAAGATATTTGATAAAGGAACTTTAGTTTTTGGGCCTTTTGCTGCCGATGGTTTTTTTGGAAGTAACCAATATGAAAAATATGATGCGATTATAGCTACTTATCACGATCAGGGATTAATTCCTTTTAAAACACTTTCTTTTGGAAATGGCGTGAATTATACGGCTGGTCTGAATAAAATAAGAACGTCGCCGGATCATGGTACTGCTTATGATATTGCAGGAAAGGGGATAGCGGATTTCAACTCTTTTAAAGAGGCTGTTTATCTTGCAATTGACATTTATCATTCGAGAAATCAATATGCGGAAATCAGTGAGAAACCATTGAAAACAAAAGAAAAACAGTTGTGAACAAAAAAAAGTGAATAACATTATTAGATTTAGAATAATTTTATATCTTTGCACTCCCGAAGTTTAGGGGCAAATTGTTGTTGAAATGAAGAATAGAAAAGAATATTTAATTCCTTTCGTAGGATTAAAGCAAGGCAAACATCATTTTGAGTATCAAATAAGTAATGCGTTCTTTGAAATCTTTGATTATAATGAATATCAAGATTCAAATATCAAAGTAAATGTAGTTTTAGAGAAAAAAAGCACGCTGCTAGAGTTGAGTTTTAAGCATAAAGGTATTGTAAATGTGCCTTGTGATCTCACAAGTGAAGATTTTGATTTGCCTATTAAAGGTCAAATGAAGTTAATCGTTCGTTTTGGGGAGGAATTTAATAATGAAAATGAGGAATTGTTAATTTTACCTCATGGAGAGTTTGAAATAGATATTGCACAATACATCTATGAAATGATAGTGTTGTCAGTTCCTCTAAGACGAGTTCATCCAGGCGTGAAAGACGGAAGTTTAAAGACGGAAGCCTTAACTAAATTAAATGAACTCATAGTAAAGGAAGAAAAAGAAGAAATTAAAGAAGAAGAAAATATTGACCCGCGTTGGGACAAATTAAAGCAACTATTAACGGATAAATAATATAGTAAAATGGCACATCCTAAGAGAAAAATCTCCAAAACAAGAAGAGATAAAAGAAGAACACATTATAAAGCTACTGTAGCTCAAATCGCTACTTGTCCAATCACTGGAGAAGCGCATTTATACCATAGAGCGTATTGGCATGAAGGTAAAATGTACTACAGAGGGCAAGTTGTTATAGATAAATCTGTAGCGGTTGCTTAATACATTTTAGTAAATGATATTCGAACTCTCACATCGTGAGAGTTTTTTTGTTGTTTATCATTTTCGTTAAATAAGAAGCTCTTAATCAATGGAAATGAATTTTTTTTTTGTAATTTTCAAGTCTTTTAAAAAATTTTCAAATGGTACCATTTGACAAGAAATAATCGCATACAATGAATACAATTACAGCCGCAATAACCGCTGTTGGAGCTTATGTTCCGGACTTTGTACTAACGAACAAAGCTCTTGAAGCAATGGTTGATACCAATGATGAGTGGATAACTTCTCGTACAGGAATAAAAGAAAGAAGAATTCTTAAAGAAGAAGGCAAAGGGACTTCTTTTTTGGCCATTAAAGCTGCACAAAATTTATTAGCAAAAGCTAATATTGATCCTTTTGAAATAGATTTGTTGATAATGGCAACTGCTACTCCAGATATGCCTGTGGCTTCAACGGGTGTGTATGTTGCAACTGAAATAGGTGCTACTAATGCTTTTGCATATGATTTGCAAGCAGCTTGTTCCAGTTTCTTATTTGGAATGTCAACTGCCGCTGCTTACATAGAATCAGGAAGATATAAGAAAGTACTGTTGATCGGTGCTGATAAAATGTCTTCAATCGTGGATTATACAGACAGATCAACTTGTATTATTTTTGGAGATGGTGCTGGTGCAGTATTATTTGAACCTAATTACGAAGGATTGGGACTGCAGGATGAGTACTTGCGTAGTGATGGTATCGGTAGAGATTTTTTGAAAATTGATGCTGGTGGATCCATTAATCCTACATCTTTAGAAACCGTAAAAGAAAATAGACATAATATTATTCAAGACGGAAAAACAGTGTTTAAATATGCAGTGACCAACATGGCAGATTCAAGCGAATTAATTTTGAAAAGAAATAATTTGACGAATGAAGATGTAGATTGGTTGGTTCCTCATCAAGCCAATAAACGTATTATTGATGCTACTGCTAATAGAATGAATTTAGAAGATTCTAAAGTATTAATGAATATCGAAAAATACGGAAACACAACTTCTGCTACTTTACCATTAGTACTTAGTGATTTTGAACATTTATTCAAAAAAGGAGATACGATAATTTTGGCTGCTTTTGGAGGTGGATTCACTTGGGGATCTATTTATCTAAAATGGGCATACGATAAAAAATAAATTTAAACTAAAAACAAATAATTATGGATTTAAAAGAAATTCAAAATCTAATCAAGTTTGTAGCAAATTCAGGAGTTGCAGAAGTTAAATTAGAGATGGATGATGTGAAAATCACCATCAGAACAACACTGGAAGGGAATGTGACAGAAACCACGTATGTACAACAAATGCCTGCTCAAGGTGCACTTCAACAAGCAGTAGCTCCGCAACAAATTGCCCCGGCCGTAGTTGCTCCAGAAGTTCCAGCAGTAGAAAACGCTCATTATATCACTATAAAATCTCCAATTATTGGAACTTTTTATAGAAAACCATCTCCAGATAAACCGATGTTTGTTGAAGTAGGTAAAACAATTTCTAAGGGGGATGTTCTTTGTGTAATCGAAGCCATGAAATTATTTAATGAAATTGAATCTGAAGTTTCTGGTAAAATTGTGAAAGTACTGGTTGATGACATGTCACCAGTTGAATTTGACCAACCTTTATTCTTAGTAGATCCGTCATAATATTTTTGAGATTCCAATAGTCAAAATTCCAATTCCAAATTGAGTTTTGACTATTGGAATTTTAAATTTAAAATATAAAATAAGATGTTTAAAAAAATATTAATTGCAAATAGAGGGGAAATTGCGTTACGCGTAATTAGAACGTGCAAGGAAATGGGCATAAAAACAGTAGCTGTTTATTCTACTGCTGATGCCGAAAGTCTTCATGTAAAGTTTGCTGACGAAGCGGTTTGTATAGGACCTCCTCCAAGCAACTTATCCTATTTAAAAATGTCAAATATTATTGCCGCTGCCGAAATTACAAACGCAGATGCAATACATCCAGGATACGGATTCCTTTCTGAAAATTCTAAATTTTCAAAAATTTGTCAGGAACATGGAATCAAATTTATTGGAGCATCTCCAGAGATGATTGATAGAATGGGAGACAAAGCCTCTGCAAAATCAACCATGATTGAAGCAGGAGTTCCTTGTGTTCCGGGTTCAGTAGGTATCTTAGAATCATATGATCAAGCCTTGCAATTATCAAGAGATTTTGGTTATCCAGTAATGCTAAAAGCAACTGCTGGTGGTGGTGGAAAAGGGATGCGTGCCGTTTGGAAAGAAGATGAATTGTTAAAAGCATGGGAAGGTGCACGTCAGGAATCCGCAGCTGCTTTTGGGAATGACGGTATGTACTTGGAGAAATTAATTGAAGAGCCTCGTCATATTGAAATTCAGGTTATAGGCGATTCTTATGGAAAAGCGTGTCATCTTTCTGAAAGAGACTGCTCCGTACAAAGACGTCATCAAAAATTGACTGAAGAAACGCCTTCACCATTTATGACAGATGAATTGCGTACTAAAATGGGTGAAGCAGCTGTAAAAGCAGCTGAATATATTAAATATGAAGGTGCTGGAACTGTGGAATTTTTGGTGGATAAACACCGTAATTTCTATTTCATGGAAATGAATACTCGTATTCAAGTAGAGCATCCTATTACAGAACAAGTAATTGATTATGATTTAATTCGTGAGCAAATTCTTGTAGCCGCGGGGGTTGCTATTTCAGGGAAAAATTATTTACCTCAATTGCATGCTATTGAATGCCGTATTAATGCGGAAGATCCTTATAATGATTTCCGTCCGTCTCCAGGAAAAATCACAACATTGCATATGCCGGGTGGACATGGAGTTCGTTTAGATACTCATGTATATTCAGGGTACACTATTCCGCCAAATTATGATTCAATGATTGCAAAACTTATTACTACAGCTCAATCTCGCGAGGAAGCAATTAGTAAAATGAGAAGAGCCTTAGATGAATTTGTAATCGAAGGTATAAAAACAACTATTCCTTTCCATAGACAATTAATGGATGATCCTCGTTATATTGCGGGTGATTATACTACCGCATTCATGGATACTTTCAAAATGAACGATCCGGAATAAAAAATACTTTATTTAAGTAAAAACCTTGCAGCGATGCAAGGTTTTTTTGTTTATTCTAATTTTGATACTGGGGTAAAGTGTGTAAAAATTACCCGTTTTTCTCGAAATATTACCCACTTTTCCCATCTTAAAACAAAGTGATAAAAAACTAATACTCTATTTTTTAGTCTATTACAGGTCTTTTAGGTTCTCGTAAAAAACTGGTACAATTATTCCTTTATCTTAAACAACAATAACAAATGAATAATTTAAAAATAAATATTATGAAAAAGTTAATCTTATCAGCAGCAATCGTTTTAGGAAGTTTTTCAACATACGCAACTACCCTTCCTACAACTAACTCCGCTACCACATCACAATCTATTCAAGAAGAATATACAGAGGTGAAATTAGAAGAAGTACCAGAGGCTGTAAAAGCTGCGTTAAAAACAGCCTATCCAGATGCAATACTTGATAAAGCGTATATTAATGCTAACAAAGAGTATAAATTAGATATCACTGTTGGCGATAAAAAAGGAAATCTTTTTGCAGATGCAAATGGAAAATGGATTCAAAAATAATAATAAACTAAAGTAAATAAGATGAAAAAGTTAATGGTATCAGCGGCAATCGTTTTAGGAAGTTTATCAACTTATGCAACTATTATTCCGGTAAGCAATATAGTTACTCAATCTGTCTTAATGCAAGAAGAATATACCGAAGTCCAGGCAGAAGCAATTCCTGAAGCGGTGAAAGCAGCATTGAAAACCGCTAAACCGGACGCTATACTTGTAAAAGCCTCTGTTAATGCAAAGAAAGAATATAAATTAGAAATCACAGTTGGAGACCAGAAAGCTACTGTTTATGCAGATGCTGAAGGGAACTGGATAAATAAATAATTTAGGGAAATTTTTTATTTTTTAAAAGAGATTGTTTTTTAACAGTCTCTTTTTTTTGCAAAAAATTATGAGAATACAAATTTAATAACTTTATTTTAGCCCTAAAGTTAAACAATGTTAATGGCTAAGATTTTATTGATTGAAGACGATGTCGCTTTTTGTAGGTTATTAGAAAAATTTCTAATAAAAAAATCCTATGATGTAACGGCAACATTTTCAGCCGCAGAAGCAAAATCCAAGATTAAAAGTAACGAATTCGATTTAATTATCACGGATTTAAGGCTTCCCGATTCTGATGGGATTGTACTCATGTCAGAAATAAAATTAACTCACCCAAATGTTCCTGTAGTACTAATGACAGGATATTCGGATGTGAGTACAGCTGTAAAAGCTATAAAAAACGGTGCTGCGGATTACATTTCAAAACCATTTAATCCTGAGGAAGTTTTATTGGTTATTACGTGTGCACTACAAATATCTAACAAGATAGTTTCAACGTCTAAAAATAAAAAACAAGAAGTTAAAAAAACTACTGATGAATTCGTTAAAGGTATTTCTCAAGCGTCCCAAAAGCTTGCTGAATACATTCAATTAGTCAGCCCAACAAACATGTCTGTTTTAATTATTGGCGAAAGCGGAACTGGAAAAGAAGTCATTGCAAAAAGTATTCATGAAAACAGTTCCAGAAAAAACACTAATTTCATTGCAGTTGACTGTGGTTCCATTCCAAAAGAATTAGCAGCGAGTGAATTTTTTGGGCATCTAAAAGGATCTTTTACGGGAGCAATCCAAGATAAAATCGGTTTTTTTGAAGCGGCAAATGGTGGAACTATCTTTCTGGATGAAATAGGGAATCTTTCTTATGAAAATCAAATCCAGCTTTTACGTGCTTTACAAGAAAGAAAAATAAAACCCGTTGGCAGTAATAAAGAAATTGATGTTGATATAAGGATTATTACCGCAACAAATGAAGATTTGCGCGAAGCAGTAAAAAGAGGAGATTTCAGAGAAGATTTATACCACCGAATCAATGAGTTCTCCATTCATTCTCCTTCATTAGTAGAGCGAAATGAGGATTTAATGCTTTTTTCAGCTTTTTTTCTTGAAAAATCAAATCAAGAATTGAACAAAAATGTCATCGGATTTTCTTCTGAAGTTATGACTATTTTTCAAAACTACAGATGGCCGGGAAATCTCAGGGAACTTCAAAATTGTATCAAAAGAGCCACGCTTTTGTCACAAGGAGATTTTATTGAAAAAGCAACACTTCCAGTAGAATTTTTTCGAAATGAACCTACAACAACAAATGATTTTTCATTGTCTGAAAATGAAAAAGACACTATTCTTGAGGCTTTAAATAAAACGAATAATAATAAAACTGAAGCAGCAAAATTGCTTAAAATCAACAGAAAAACATTGTATAATAAATTAAAATTATACGATATCAATTAGTTTATTTCCTTTTCCAGAAGTGTAAAAAGAATCGCAATCTTGTTTTTTAAATCCGTAAAAATAATATTTATGTTTTGGATTATATGTTCTTCTAACTCTAATTGATCTAGAATTGTACTAATATGAGAAGCCTTGATTTGCTTAAACATTGGATTCATTTTGTGAGCACTATTTTTAATTTCAAGAAAGTTGTCCTCTAAGATTGCTTGTTCTAAAAATTGTAAACTCTCCTTTGTGCTTGTCATAAAGGTTAGTAAAACCTCTTTTAAAGCCTCATCTTCATCGGATAAAAATGATTTCAACGCTTTTAGCGAATATGGTTTGTTTGTTTGTTTAGAGTCAGTTTTCAAGTCTGATTCAACAGGGATTTCCGTATTATTCATAATTGCTTTGATGGTTTTAAGCAATCCTTTTGGAGAAAATGGTTTTCTGACCACCGTTGTGAAACCCGCTTTTTTGTAATTTTCTATATCTAAATCATTTCTTCCCGTTACTGCAATAATTGGCTCGTTTTTATAATTTATTTCTGTTGATTTTTTTAGTTTTTTTAAAAATAAGAAACCATCCACAACAGGCATTTGAATATCAGTAATTATGAAATCAAAATCAATATTTGGGAGTGCAGTAATCGCATCAGAGGCATTATTAAACGGAAAAACAGTATAATGATGCTGTTTTAAAACTTCGGTTGTTAACTTCAACAAACTCTCATCATCATCAATGATTACTGCTGTGAATTTCTCTTTTGAAGGATTGATAAAAATTTCTTTTTTGGATAGTGTATCGTCAAAAATTAACGGAATTTGGATTTCAAAAATGCTTCCTTTGCCTAATTCACTTTTTAAACTCAATTCACCGCCTAGAATAGCCGTCATTTTTTTAGAGATGGTAAGTCCTAAACCCGTTCCTCCATATTTTTTTTCAATATTTTCGTCGGCTTGTGTGAATTCTTCAAAAATTAAGTGCTGATTTTTTTCTGCAATTCCAATGCCAGAATCCTCAATACGGATGCATATTCTATCGGTTTCAGGATTAACCGTAACTTCAATTTTTATGAATCCTTTATCTGTAAATTTGAACGCATTTCCTATGATATTAGACAATATTTGTTTCAGCCTGAACGGGTCGCCTATGATTTTTTGTTTTAGATTAGGATCAATTTTGATGTCAAGTTGTATTGGTTTTTGAATATAAACCGATTGTATGCTGTTTCCTATTTCATGAATAATATCATATAAAGAAAAAGGGATTTTTTCAACAACTATTTTTCCAGCCTCAATTTGAGTAAAATCAAGTAAATCCTGAACTAATTTCGAGATATATTCTGAAGAATTTTTGATGTTTTTTGTGAAATGTTCTTGCTTTGGATTTAAGATTGAATTGCCCAAAAGTTCGGTGTAGCCTAAGATTGTACTTAAAGGGGTTTTTAAGTCGTGGCTTACTGTGGAAATAAGTTGCTCTCTATTTTTAAGAAGTGTTTTGGTTTTGGTGTTCGCTGCCTCAAGTTGTCTTTTATAGGATTGAGTTTTTGAAAAATCATTTAAAATTAACACTAAAAATAATAATGTCGACAATGATCCTATCGCCGCAGCTATAGTTACGATTCGGTTTGTTTTTTTTAATGAATTTTCTCGGTCTAGATTATTTTTGGTTGTATTTCTAATAATCTCACTTTCTACGATATTTAAGATTTTTCTTAATTGTTCCGATATGGAAATTTCATTTTTAAGCAATTTATTTTCTTCAAAATTCAATAATATTTTCTTTTTTTCGGTCTCTTTCTTCACTTCATTCAACAATGTTTTGGAAGCCATTAAAATTGAATCAGTAGCTTTTTTACTTAACGTATTAGTACTGTCATCAGGAATGTTTTGATTTAAGTAGGAGACGTATTTTTTAAGTACATTTCGTTGATATTCTCCCATTTCTGAGGGATATTTTACAAAATCTTCCAATTGGAGCTTTCGTAACGAAGATTCTATCTTTGTTAAATCCTCAATTGCATTTTTTACTGCAGCTTCATCATTGGTCTTGTTTTTTATGGCTTTAAGTTGCTTTATATTTTGAGTTTTTTTAGATAATAAAAACTTTACACTATCCAATAAAGTAATCTGATAGGGAGTTGTGACCAATAATTTTAAAGAATCAATATCTAATTTTAAGGAGTCTGTTTTAGAAATATAATTCTTGAAATCTTTTTCAGAATTAGACTGAACGGTTATTCGGGCTAAACTTTCTGTTTTATATATTTTAGAAAGTAAATTACTTACTTTTAAAATCTTGCTATTTTCTTTAACAGCCTTACTTTCAGTTTCTGAAAAAACGTTGCTTTCGGAGTATAAAAACCAGCCCACACTTGCAAAAAGTAAAGCTAGCACCAGATAACTAATGAAAACTTTTATCGGAATATAACTTTTTTTATTGTCCATTTTTCAAAGATAAAAATTAGATAAGGCTTTAAAGTTAAGATATTCAAAATATTTTGAAGGGAACAAAAAAACCTCACGGAAAAGTGAGGTTTAATTTCTTTTATAAGTTCAAATCTACAAGGTTTCTTTCAGCCATTTGAAAAATTCACCTTGCCAAACCTGAGCATTTTGTGGTTTCAACACCCAGTGGTTTTCTTCTGGAAAATACAAGAATCTGCTTTTTATGCCACGCAATTGAGCTGCTTGGAACGCTTCTTGACCTTGTCCTATTGGTACACGGAAATCTTTTCCGCCTTGAATAATTAAAATAGGTTTGTTCCATTTTTCCACTAAAGTCATTGGGTTGAATGTCGTGTACGTTTTTTGAGCTACAGCATTATCTTTCTCCCAATACGCACCACCAAAATCCCAGTTGCTGAAGAAAACTTCCTCAGTAGTTCCAAACATGCTTTGGGTATTAAAAACGCCATCGTGGGCAATGAACGTTTTGAATCGGTTGTTGTGTATTCCCGCTAAATAGAAAACGGAATATCCGCCGTAACTGGCGCCAACGCATCCTAAACGGCTTGTATCAACATATTTTTCCTTCGCCACATCATCAATCGCTGATAGGTAATCGTCAATCACTTGTCCGCCCCAGTCTTTGCTGATTTGCTCATTCCATTCTACACCGTGACCCGGCATTCCGCGACGGTTTGGAGCCACAACAATATAGCCGTTTGCAGCCATCAACTGCAAATTCCATCGGTAGGAATAAAATTGTGTCAATGCAGATTGTGGTCCGCCCTGGCAATATAATAGCGTTGGGTATTTTTTTGAAGCATCAAAATTAGGCGGCAGAACTACCCAAACTAACATTTTTTTGCCATCCGTTGTCGTTACATATCTTCTTTCGGTTTTGCTTAACGCCAAAGAATTATAGGTTGCCGAATTGACATTGGAAAGTTGTTTCCAAGTATTTTTGTTTAAATTATATGAAAAAATTTCCGCCGCATGATTCATGTCGGTTTTCGTTACGATGATGTTATCGCCTGAGAAACCAACTAAATCATTGACATCAAAATCGCCAGTTGTGATTTGGCGAACAGTGATCGCTATTTTGGTTAGACCCGGAAAATTAACTTCAAACAATTGTTTTGTTCCGTCTATCGGCGCCACAAAAAAGATTTTTTTCCCGTCAGGACTCCAAATGAAATGATCAACTGTTCCGTCCCAATTAGCCGTTAAGTTCATCTTCATTCCTTTGAAACTCACCATCAGGTCGTTTTTATCGGCTTCATAACCGTCACGTTTCATTTGCAACCAAGTCAAATTGCCTGTTGGAGAAAATTGTGGAGCAGTATCATATCCTAGGTTTTCCTCAGTTTTATTGATCGTTTTTCCTGTTTCCAGATTGTATTCGAAAATATTGGTGTTGGTAGAAATAGCATAATCGGTTCCTGCTTTTTTCTTACTAACGTACAAGATGCTTTTGCTGTCTGGCGACCAAATGTAATCTTCGTCTCCACCAAAAGGTTTTTGTGGACTGTCAAAATTTTCGCCTTTCATAATGTCAATTCCCGCTGCGCTTTCTTTGTTTTCTTTGTAAAAAACATGGTTGTATTTTCCTTCGTTCCAAGTGTCCCAATGGCGGTAATTCAAGCCATCATAGATTTGAGCGTCTGATTTTTCCAGTTCCGGATAAAAATCTTTTCCGTGAATTTTTTCGATTTTTACTTCCTCATTATAAACGATATATTTCCCATCCGGAGAAGTATTTTTGTCTTTTAATAAGTCTTTGGTATCTTTTACTTCAGTTGGATTTCCTCCATTTACAGGTAAAATGTAGAATTTAGAGTCCGATTTGTTTTCTTCCACCGAAGGAGTGGTCACTTTATAAACTATATTTTTTCCATCTTTGGAAATACCTAAAGGAGTTACTCTTCCTAGTTTCCAGAGCAGTTCCGGAGTCATTACATTTTGTGCCATAGCAGTTAAACTCATCATTAATAAGGGTATAAACAGTATTTTTTTCATTGTAATTATTGATTTTTTCGAATGCTAAAATTAGCCAATTTTAATTGATGTTTTTTCGTTTTTAACACTTGCTTTTTAGCCCCGATAAAAGTGGAAATCCTTTCTAATCCTGAACTTGTTTCAGGATTCTGAAACAAGTTCAGGATTAGAAAGATTGAAACGGATAGGGGGATTAGCTCCTGAAATAAATTGAGAATAAATCCAAAAAATTATTAATTTTATAAAAAATATTTGGACATGGATTTGAGCTATTGGGAGTTGAAAAACTGGTTTACTGATGTCCATTATACCATCGTAGGAAGTGGTATTGTGGGCTTGCATGCTGCATTGCGCATGCGCGAAAGGTTCCCGGAAAGCAAAATTCTGGTATTGGAAAAAGGAATGTTGCCGCAAGGCGCAAGTACTAAAAATGCCGGTTTTGCGTGTTTCGGAAGCCTTTCAGAAATCATAGACGATTTAAAATCCCACTCGGAAGAAGAAGTGATTCATCTAATCCAAAAACGTTGGAAAGGATTGCAATTGTTACGAAAAAGACTCGGTGATGACACGATAGATTTCAAACCGTATGGCGGATATGAGTTATTTTTAAAAGACGATGAGAGTTGTTACAGTGAGTGTGTCGGGAAATTACCGTTCATCAATGAAATCTTAAGACCACTTTTCAAAGCGGATGTTTTTGCCAAAGAAGTAGATCGTTTTGGATTTGGCGGGATACAGGAATATTTAGTTTTTAATCCATTTGAAGCACAGATTGATACCGGAAATATGATGCAGGCGTTATTGAAAGAAGCGGTTTCTAAAAATATTTTAATTTTAAACCAACAAACTGTTACCTCTTATTTCGACAAAGGTAATGGAGTGGAAGTGGCGCTTGGCGATTTCAGTTTCACGACTAAAAAAATATTGTTTGCGACGAACGGTTTTGCTAACGGAATTACTAATGGAGCTGTTAAGCCAGCCAGAGCACAGGTTTTAATCACGGAACCTATTAAAAATTTAGACATAAAAGGGACTTTTCACTTAGATCGAGGGTATTATTATTTCAGGAATATTGGCGACAGAATACTATTAGGCGGAGGAAGAAACCTGGATTTTGAGACGGAAAACACAACCGAATTTGGACAAACAGAAATCGTCCAAAAAAAATTGGAACAATTATTAAAAGAAGTAATTTTGCCGAATCAGGATTTCCAGGTTGCACACCGTTGGAGCGGGATTATGGGTATTGGCAATAGTAAGAATCCCATCGTTTCACAATTGTCCGATAATGTCTATTGTGGCGTACGATTGGGTGGAATGGGAGTGGCAATAGGAAGTTTAATTGGAACAGAATTAGCAGATTTAATATAATGGCAACGAAAATAACACCAAGAAAATCAAGACAACCCGTTAAAAAAGAACCGACCTCTTTTATGAGCAAACTAACCCGTTTTTTATTCAAAGTATTGTTATGGTTCTTCGGACTTTCTTTATTTTTTGTGGTGCTTTTTAAATTTGTTCCGGTACCGTTTACACCATTAATGGTGATTCGGGCGATTGAAAACAAAGCTGCTGGAAAAGAAGTTTTTTTTAGCCACGACTGGGAACCAATTGAGAATATCTCGATGAATCTTCAAAAAGCCGTAATTGCCAGTGAAGACGGAACGTTCCTGAAACACAACGGTTTTGATTTTGTCGCCATGCAAAAAGCGTATAAAAGCAATGAAAGAGGTCGAAGAATAAAAGGGGGAAGCACCATATCACAACAAACCGCCAAAAATGTTTTTCTTTGGCAAGGCCGAAGTTATTTGAGAAAAGGACTTGAAGCTTATTTTACGGTTCTGATTGAAATTATTTGGGGTAAGGAACGCATCATGGAAGTGTACTTGAATAGTATCGAAATGGGAAATGGTGTTTATGGGGCACAAGCGGCCGCAGAACATTGGTATCGAAAAGATGCATCGAGTCTTACACCGATGCAGGCAGCTGGAATTGCTGCGATATTACCCAATCCTAGAAAATATTCGGCAACAAGTTCTTCCTCGTATATCAACAGACGAAAAGCTAAAATTGTGCGCGTGATGCGAACTGTTGGAAAAATTAATTATTAGATGCTATTTAGGAAAATCCTTTGTAGTATTCTGATTATGTTCTTCGCTTTTGCTTTTGCTCAAAATAAAATGAATGAGATAGGTCTCATTACGGATAATGATCTATATACCTCTTCCAAGAATGACAAGTATTATACCAATGGGTTAGAGTTTTTTTATAGGTTTCTAGTAAAAAATGATAAGGAAGCAATAAATAAAAAAATATTGGAATTTCGAATTGGCCAATATATTTATAATCCCAGAACTATTAAAGCAAATGATGCAAGATTAAATGATCGGCCGTTTGCTGGTTATCTTTTTGTTGAAGCGGGGAGAACCAGTTTTTATCAAAATGAATCGGTATTGAAGGTTGCGGTTCAGCTCGGTTTCATTGGTGTTAATTCATTTGCTGAAGAAATGCAAAAGGAATTTCACGCAATTTTTAATTATAAATCAGTTCAGGGCTGGCAGTACCAAATTAAAAATGCGGTAGCCCTTCAAACTAATTTTTTATTTTCTAATAAGTTGTTTGTCAAACAAAACAAACAGAATATAGATTTTCATTTTCAATCAAAAGCAGATTTAGGAACTATTTTTACGGGAGTTTCTGCAGGGTTTTTGACTAGAATCAGTATAAAAAAAGTACTGCCTGTTTATGATTCTAATCTTTATGGAGGTTCTGTTCATGCTAATTCTCAGCAAAATGATAGTGAGTTGTATTTTTACATCGTTCCCGGTATAAATTATAAATTGTATGATGCTACAATACAGGGAAGTCTTTTTAATGATACCAGCCCGATAACGTATGATTTAATTCCATTTCGTTTTAATGCGGAATCAGGAATAAAATACCGAAAAAACAATCTTAATTTGTCGTATGCCTTTATTTACAGAGGAAAAGAGTTGAAGAATGATTTGGTCACAGGTTATTTTTATGGTTCAATAGCTATTGCTTATTTGTTTAAATAGAATTGTGAATAGCGTAATAAAAAAACCGTAAACTCTTACTTAAAAGATTTTACGGTTTTTTGTGGAGAATATCGGATTCGAACCGATCACCTCTTGCCTGCCAGGCAAGCACTCTAGCCAAATGAGCTAATCCCCCAAACTTAGTCGCAAATATAACATATAAATTTTCCAAAAAGCAAATTTCAAAAATACAAATTCATTCTATTTTAAAAAAGGTCAAATCCTCCTTTACTTTTTTTAACTTTACATCAAAATCACTACTATGCCATCAGAAAACCCAACAGGTTCGCTCGTTACAACTATCGATAATAAAATCGCAACCGTTATATTTGGTCACCCTTCAAGTAATTCTTTTCCCAGAGAATTATTAGACCGACTCACTACTGAATTCAATAATTTAAGTGCCAATCCAACTGTTTCGGTGATTGTTATACAAAGTGAAGGCTCAGGTGCTTTTTGTGCAGGTGCTTCATTTGATGAACTTTTGGCTGTTTCCAATGAATCAGAAGGAACCGAGTTTTTTTCTGGATTTGCTCATTTAATTAACGCCATGCGTTTGTGTTCCAAGCTTATCGTGGGTCGCATTCACGGAAAAGCAGTTGGTGGTGGCGTAGGAATTGCTTCCGCTTGTGATTACACCTTGGCTACAAAAAATGCTTCCATAAAATTGTCAGAATTAGCTATTGGAATTGGCCCCTTTGTAATAGAACCAGTCGTTTCAAAGAAAATTGGAAAAACGGCAATGGCCGAAATGACGCTCGCAGCCCACGAATGGAAAACTGCTGATTGGGCAGCAGCCAAAGGATTGTATGCCAATACATTTGAAACCGTCGAAGAATTGGATGCCGCAATAGCTGATTTCAGCGCTAAATTATCCAGTTATAATCCCGAAGCTTTAATGGAAATGAAAAAAGTTTTGTGGGAAGGAACACAACATTGGGACACATTATTGCTGGAACGCGCCGCGATTTCGGGTAAATTGGTGTTGTCTGATTTTACCAGAAAAGCATTATCTCAATTCAAAAAGTAATTTTTTTCAGGATTTATTCTGAATTTATTTCAGGAGCTATTTCCTGCTGTACACTATATCTTTTTATAAGGTGAAGAAAAATCACCTTATAAAAAGGATGCCGTTTCCATCAGGGCTAGACCTCAGTGGAATCCAAATACCAAGATTTACATCTCATTTCTCATATCAATTTGCTAAATTTGCATCAAAAATTAAACTCCGATGAGCAATATCAGAATTACAAAACAATTTAGTTTCGAAACCGGTCACGCCTTATACGGTTATGACGGGAAATGTAAAAATGTTCACGGACATAGTTATAAATTGTCAGTAACAGTAATTGGAACTCCAATTACAGATCGTTCCAATGTGAAATTTGGAATGGTGATTGACTTCACGGATTTAAAGAAAATTGTAAAAGAAGAAATTGTAGATCAGTTTGACCATGCGACTGTTTTCAACGGAACAACGCCGCATATCGAATTGGCAAACGAATTGATGAGCCGCGGACATCATGTTATATTGGTTGATTACCAACCAACAAGCGAAAATATGGTAGTTGATTTTTCTCAAAGAATCATCAATAGATTACCACAAGGAATCACTCTTTTCTCCTTAAAATTACAAGAAACCGAATCTTCTTTTGCAGAATGGTTTGCCAGTGATAATATGAAATCCATACTGTAACTTCATGCAATTACCCCATAACAAAAAAATATATTTCGCCTCCGATCAGCACTTTGGCGCACCAACACCTAAATTGAGTTTTCCGAGAGAACAAAAATTTGTAGCTTGGCTCGACGAAGTAAAAGGCGATGCAGAAGCTATTTTTCTGTTGGGTGATTTATTTGATTTTTGGTTCGAATACAAAACCGTAGTCCCAAAAGGATTCATTCGTGTTTTAGGCAAACTTGCCGAAATCAGAGATTCTGGAATCCCTATTTATTTCTTCGTGGGAAACCATGATTTATGGATGAAAGATTATTTCCAGATAGAACTCAATATTCCTGTGTTTCATGATAATCAAGAATATACTTTTGGAGATAAAACATTCCTTATTGGCCACGGCGACGGAAAAGGTCCGGGCGATTTAGGATACAAACGCATGAAAAAGATATTTACAAATCCGTTTTTCAAATGGCTTTTTAGATGGCTTCATCCGGATATTGGCGTGAAACTGGCGCAATATCTTTCCGTAAAAAATAAGCTGATTTCTGGTGATGAAGATGTAACTTTTCTTGGCGAAGACAACGAATGGCTAATTCTCTATTCCAAAAGAAAACTGGAAACCAAACACTACAATTACCTTATTTTTGGACACCGCCATTTGCCTATGAAAGTTACCGTAGGAGAAAATGCCGAGTATGTGAATCTAGGTGACTGGATTACGTATTTTACCTATGGTGTTTTTGATGGCGAGAATTTTGAGATTAAAAAGTATTAATCCCTAATTCATTCCCTCGCCATACAAATAATCATCCAAATTTATTTTAAACAAAGTGCCTTCCACCAAGTCTTTTACGGCATCTAATTCTTCTATGGAAACGGCCAAATCAATTTGGGAACAAGGCGTTTTTAGTAAAAATTTATGGCATTTGTTTTTCAGTTCACAATTGTCGCAACATTTGTTTTGGATATAGCTGTCTTCAATACAGCGCTTAAATAGTTGCAGTTCCTGTTGAGTAAAATAAAAACCCATTTCTCTAAAAACCAGTTGGACTTTGTCCAATACTACATCATTGTCTTTTCTCCAGTAAAAAGCAGTGCCTAAATGGTTATGATATATTTGTTTTATTTCTTGCATGTGTCATCAATTTGAAACAAATATAAGTATTATTTATATTTATTCTAAATAATAAAACATAAAAAAGACATAAAAAAAGTCGGTAAGTAATCTTGAGATTAATTTACCGAAAGATAATAAGAAGTGTTTTTTCTAAAAAGAATCTATTTATTACTCGCTCTTTTCGTGTTCCTCAACATCTTTTTGCAAGTCCAGTTTTCTAAAAGTAGGCGATACGGCTCCGGTAAGAAATACGGTAATCAATGTCATGCTTCCGCCAAAGACCACAGCACTAACGGTTCCCATCAGTTTTGCGGTTAATCCGCTTTCAAAAGCTCCTAATTCATTTGAGGAACCCACAAATATAGAATTCACAGCTGCAACTCGGCCTCGCATGTGATCGGGAGTTTTCAATTGCAAAATAGTTTGACGTATCACCACCGAAATCCCATCGAAAACACCGCTTAAAAATAAAGCCACGACAGACAACCAAAAAATAGAAGAAAGTCCAAAAACGATAATGCAAATCCCGAACGCAAAAATAGCCGACAACAATTTCATACCCGCATTTTTAGTAAAAGGAATATACGCTGAGATTATTAACATCAAAAAAGCGCCAACAGCCGGAGCGGCTCTCAAAACACCAAATCCCTGCGGACCTACTTTCAAAATATCCTGTGCAAAAATGGGCAACAGCGCAACGGCCCCACCGAAAAGAACGGCAATCATATCCAGCGATAAAGCGCCTAAAATAGTCTTATTATTGAAAACAAATTTTACACCTTCTTTCAAACTCTCCATAATAGGTTCACCAATTTTTGGATTTAAAATAGGCTTAGTTGCAATTTGGGTTAAAGCAATCAACGCTAAAATTGAACATCCTAAAACGATGGACATTGACCAGTGAACACCAATCCAATTAATAGAAAAACCAGCTACTGCAGGACCTAAAACCGAACTTATTTGCCAAACGGAACTGCTCCAGGTGGCAGCATTGGGATATAATTTTTTAGGAACAATTAACGCTAAAAGAGAAAATATCGTCGGGCCAAGAAAAGCACGTACCAATCCTCCTAAAAACACGAAAAAGTAAATGGAATATAAAATAGTTTGGGTAGAAAAATCTTTTATGAATGGTGGCCACGTAAATAAGAACAAGCCCAAACTAATGATTGAAAACCCTAAAATGCATTTGAAAAGCAATCCTTTTTTCTCCTTTTGATCAACAATGTGTCCGGCAAATAAAGCCATCGAAATCGCCGGAATAACTTCCATTAATCCTATGATTCCTAATGATAACGGATTTTTGGTCAAACTGTATACTTCCCATTCAATGACAATAAACTGCATTGACCAACCAAAAACCATGGCAAAACGTAATAATAAAAAAATATTGAATTCTTTATAACGCAGAGCTGAGTATGGGTCGTTTTTTTTCATAGTATCACAATCATTATTTAATATCTCGCAATCGCAATTGCAAACTGAATTTGCCTTTCCATTCGTTTTCATCAATGCAATACACAGCTTGAAAAGGTTTTTGATGCGTAGTCAGTTCGATTTTGTTTCCCAAATTAAATCCAATTGCAGCGATGCCTTCGGAGTTATTTTGTTTGACAAAAAGTTTTAGATGTTCCTCTTCTTGCCCCATAGGTTTTCCATAACCGGTGTCTTTAATATTTTTAGTCAGGAAAATTGGAGTCATATTTTGTGGTCCGTACGGTTCAAATTGTTTCAGGATTCGGATTAATTTTGGAGTAATATCTGCAAAATCGATTTCGGCATCAACGGCAATTTCTGGAGTCAACATATCGGGATGAATGGTTCTTCCGACTTCTTTTTCGAAAGCATCTTTGAAGATTTGATAATTTTCTTCCTTCAACGTCATTCCCGCAGCATACATGTGACCACCAAATTGTTCCAAATGTTCGGTACAGGCTTCGAGCGCATTATACACATCGAACCCTTTTACGGAACGTGCCGAAGCGGCATATTTATCGCCACTTTTGGTAAAAACAAGTGTCGGACGATAATAGGTTTCAATCAATCGGGAAGCGACAATTCCAATCACTCCTTTGTGCCAATCTTCTTGAAAAACTACGGAAGTAAAACGCTTTTTTTCATTGTTTTCCTCAATTTGTTGTAATGCTTCTTTGGTGATTAATTTGTCTAAATCTTTTCGCTCCGAATTATACGCCTCGATTTCAGAAGCAAATTGTTGGGCTTGCTCAAAATCAAATTCGGTTAATAATTCCACCGCATGATTCCCATGTTTGATGCGTCCGGCAGCGTTTATTCTGGGCGCGATGATGAAAACAACATCGGTAATATCTAAGGTTTGTTTTTTTATTTGGTGAATAATGGCTTTTATTCCTGGTCTTGGATTAGTATTGATGACTTGCAATCCAAAATAAGCCAGCACCCGATTTTCTCCGGTCATAGGGACAATATCAGCAGCAATCGCAGCTGAAACCAAATCCAAATACGGAATCAAATCATCGATTGTTTCATTTCGGTTTTGGCCCAAAGCCTGAATCAATTTGAAACCTATTCCGCAACCGCATAATTCATCGTAGGGATAGGAACAATCGTCTCTTTTTGGATCGAGAATGGCAACAGCTTCGGGTAAGAATTCTCCTGGTCTGTGGTGGTCACAAATGATAAAATCGATGTTTTTTGCTTTGGCGTATCCCACATGATCGATGGATTTTATACCACAATCCAAAGCAATTATAAGCGAAAACCCATTGTCATCAGCAAAGTCAATTCCTTTAAATGAAATTCCATAGCCTTCATCATAACGATCCGGAATATAGGTCGCCACGTTCGGATAATAGGTTTTTACATAGGAAGAAACGAGTGAAACTGCCGTGGTTCCATCGACATCATAATCACCAAAAACGAGAATATTTTCTTCACTTTCAATTGCTTTTTCAATTCGGGCAACTGCTTTTTCCATATCTTTCATCAAATATGGATCGTGCAAATCCTCTAAACTCGGACGAAAAAACCTTCTGGCATCTTCAAATGTTTCAATACCGCGTTGCACTAATAAAGTGGCCACAAAATCTTCTACATTCAACGCTTTCGCCAAATGTTGTACAGTCTCCTCGGAAGGTTTTGGTTTTAAGGTCCAACGCATAGTGATTTGGTATTATAGAATTTAGGAATTCGAAAAGGGAACCACCGCTAATTCGCTAATTATGTCTGTCGATTTATAATAGGAATTAGCATTTTAACAATTTTTATTTTTTCAACACTAAAGCACTTCCGTAAAAGGCAATTCCATCCCAACCGGTTTTCATGAAATTGCGGATGTTTTGATGATCAGTTCCGTTTGGATTTTGTAAAACATCTTCGTAATAATAGGCTCCAAAACAGGCTAATGTTTCTGCTTCTGATAAGTTTTGAATTTCGGCGAACGAAAATAATTTGCAAGATCCTGAATTTTCTCCTGCTGCATTGTGTTGCAAACCATTCTCGAATGCTGTAGGTGTAAAGTCGTAGTTTTCTTCGATAGTAGCAATGGTTTCCGAAAATACTATTGTTTCAGGTGTTTGTTTTAATTTCTCTAAGAAAGCGGCTATAGTCATATTGATTTTCATTGTTTAGAATTGTGAGGCAATTGTGAGGCAATTGTTTTCGCGGCAAAAATAGCGCCATCCATATAACCAGGGTTTTGAGTGGCAGTTTCTGCTCCGGAAACATATAATTTATCGTTTAGCAATGGTGTTTTGAAAAGGGAATGTCCGTTGTTTTGGTGCGCTAATACGAGTTGTTCATACGGCTGAAATGTAAGCGGTTCTTCCCTCCAAACGTTCTCGTAATAGGCTACATAATCCGAAGCTTCTGGTCCAAAGAAAGCCGTTAGTTGCGCTATTACTTTTTCTTTGCGCTCTTCAAAAGACAGGACTGCGGTTCCTCCGTTTAGGAAACCTTTTAATGCAAAACCGGAATTATTAGCAGTGCTGTGATCATACATTTCCTGAATAATACTGGCTTGGCTGAATAAGGTTCCAGAATAATTATTCTGTTTCCAAAAAGGAGTTTTATATTCCACAGCGAATTTTATAGATTCGCCCATCCAAGTATGCGTTTTCGTGGCTAGTTGTGTGAAATTATCGGGTAATTTGGGTTCAAAAATCACCGAGTTTACAAACAAATTGGGTGGGATAGTGCTGATTACTTTATCGGCTGAATAAGTGTTTCCGCTTGAATCCGTTACTATTAATTGATTATTTTGCTCTTTTATTGCGACTATTTTGGTTTGTGTTTTAATATTTTGCATCCCAATTTCAGAAGTTAATTTCTCAATTAGTGTTGCTGTTCCGCCCTCAATGCGAAAAGAAGGTTCTTCAGAATCTGATATTTCAAATTTCTGTGGCGGCACAAAAGACATCGTTTCAAATAATGAAATGCCTTTTGTATGTTGTCTAAAATAAGGGAGTTCTAAAGTTTGAAGTACCTCCAGAAGATGGCGGTGTTGGTTTCCAAACCAAGTCGCACCCATTTCCATCGTGACAGCTGTTGCCCCTGTTATGGTTTTTATGCGGCCTCCAATTCTGGTATTAGCCTCCAATATCAGAACTTCTATTCCTTTTTTTTGAAGTAAAAAAGCAGTGTAGAGTCCACAAAGTCCCGCACCGATTACAATAATTTTTTCCTTTTTCATGATTATTCTTCAGCTGCGAATTTAGATTTTTTAGGCTCTTTTGTTACCGGTTTTCCACCTACAACCACAACAATTTCTCCTCTTGGAGCTATTTTTTCAAAATGAGTCAAAACTTCTCGTACTGTTCCTCGAACATTTTCTTCATGTAGTTTGGATAATTCTCTACAAACACAAATCGGTCTGTCTTCACCAAAATAAGTAATGAATTCTGCTAAAGTTTTTAGTAATTTGTGCGGTGAAACATACAAAATCATTGTTCTTGTTTCTTCGGCTAAGGCCAAATAACGGGTTTGTTTTCCTTTTTTGTCAGGCAAAAAACCTTCGAATACAAATTTATCATTGGGCAAGCCACTGTTTACTAATGCAGGTACAAATGCTGTTGCTCCAGGCAAACATTCTACTTCAACTCCATTTTCAACACAAGCGCGGGTTAATAAAAAGCCTGGGTCCGAAATAGCAGGTGTCCCTGCATCCGAGATTAATGCGATATTTTCTCCAGCTTTTAAACGAGAAATTAAATTCTCAACGGTTTTGTGTTCGTTGTGCATGTGATGGCTGTACATGTGGGTGCCAATTTCGAAATGCTTTAACAATTTTCCACTCGTACGCGTATCTTCAGCGAGAATCAAATCGACTTCCTTAAGAATCCGAATGGCTCGAAAAGTCATGTCTTCAAGATTGCCAATAGGCGTAGGAACGATGTATAATTTTGACATAGATAAAATAATTAAATACAAATTTTATAGAAAATCTGTATTTGTTCAAATGTATATTCAGAAAAAGTTACAAGAAAGTTACAAGAATTTTTTCTCTATAATATCCATGAAACGTTCCTCATAATCTTGTTTTCCTTCCCAATTGTTGTAATCTGGTTTTACCATTTCCTGTACAAAATCGCGTGTTTCATAGAAGGTGTCAAACGTGATAAGTTGGCTTAAAACACGGTTGTAATCCTCGCTGCTGTTTCCAAAAAGATGTTTTATAAAGGCCAAACGATCATTCAAATCGATGTTGATTCCTTTGGCTAATTTATCGTTCAAAGAAACTGTTTTTGGCTCCGCTTTTTCAGCAGATTCTGCTGAAACATTATCTAATTTTGGCTCTTCAGCAGGTAACACTTCTTTTGGAGTTTCAATAACTATTGCAGTGGGAATATTATCGACTTGCTGTTTTTTTACAAAAAGTGTATCGTGGTAATTGCCACCTAATAAATCTTCAAAAGAGATTTGTACGGCTTCTGTTTTCTTTGGTATTTCCAGCTCGGCCTGCACTTCTTTTTCCTGTGATAATTCGAAAGCAGGTTCAAAAGGCGCTTCAGGCTCAACTGTTTCTTCTTCTATTTCCATTTCTGTGCTCGCAACTATTTCTCGTTCTACCACAGTTTCTTCCTCTTCCTCGCTCGCGTCAATTACCTCTTCTGTTTGTTCCAAAGGCATTTCACTTGCATCTTCATCTACAGATTCCTCAGTTGCCGTTTCTTCTTCATCGACAGCACTTTCTTCTTCTGTTGTAATAGCTTCTTCTTCCGGTGAAGCAGTTGTTTCTTCGGTTTTTTTCAAAGTCGTTTCAGTAACTTCTTCTACAACAGTTTCTTCAATTAAAGCTTCTGCTTCCTGTTGAGCCGACTCACTTGTATCAAAAATAGATTCTATTTCTTTGCTGATTTCCGTTATACCAATAGTTGGTTTTGCTTCACTAAAATGTTCGTCCACAAATCGTAAGACAGAAAGTTTTTCATATAACTTCTGCGTTTCCAGATATAATTGATTGATATCAGATTTATTTTTTAGCTGTAATATTCTGTGTGCAATGCTGATTAAATCGGCTTCCAGTTTTTTTTTCATGACTGTTGAAATTATAGGGTGTTAGGCGGGGCTTTTTTGATGCGTTTTTATCATATCTTTTTATCCTCCCCAGAAAAGGGATTCTTTGTATCGCGATTTTTATTTTTTTAAATAAGTGCTCGCGAATCTCCGATTTGATATAAATTTTATACTTTTGAAACGACGTAAAAGTATAAAATTTTTAAGTCGGTTTGTCTATTACAAAGTAATAAAAACTATTCATTTTTTAAGTCAGAAAAATACAAAATGTTTCTCGAAAATACAGTAAATCATAAAGAACAATTTGGTTGGATTGAAGTCATTTGTGGCTCCATGTTTTCGGGTAAAACCGAAGAATTGATCCGTCGTTTGAAAAGAGCGCAGTTTGCCAAGCAAAAAGTCGAAATTTTTAAACCGGCAATAGATACGCGCTATGATGATGAAATGGTGGTGTCACATGATGCTAACGAAATCCGTTCCACGCCTGTTCCTGCTGCCGCAAATATTGCTATTTTGGCGCAAGGTTGTGATGTTGTAGGCATTGACGAAGCACAGTTTTTTGATGACGAAATTGTCAAAATTTGTAATGATTTGGCGAATCAGGGAATTCGGGTAATTGTTGCCGGATTAGATATGGATTTCAAGGGAAATCCTTTTGGTCCCATGCCCGCATTAATGGCAACTGCCGAATATGTGACCAAAGTGCACGCTGTATGCACCCGCACCGGAAATCTTGCCAATTACAGTTTCCGAAAAACCGACAATGACAAACTCGTTATGTTAGGAGAAACAGAAGAATACGAACCGTTGAGTCGTGCCGCGTATTATCATGCGATGAAAAAAGATCAGGAGGGAAAATAAATCCTCTCCCTAAGCCCTCTCCAAAGGAGAGGGAGCCGGAACTGGATTGAAATACAAAGTTTTGAAAAAGAAAAACCCTTTCAGAGTTCTAAACTTCGAAAGGGTTTTTCTTTTTCTTTTGAAATGGTTATAGTTCAATCTGAATTTTTACTTTTCCACCGAATCCTTTTTCTACAATATCGTACAAGGTTTTTAGCGTGAGGTTACTTCCGTTATTCTCGATTTTTGAAATATATTCTCTTTTTTTATCCACAAGTTCTGCAAGTTCTGTTTGCGTTAAGTTTTTTTCTAAACGTGCTTTTTTTAATAGTAAACCAATTTTAAATCCTTCAAAGTCTCTTTCAAGTTCATCACGTCTTTCTGTTCCTTTTTCTCCGTAAACACTATCTTTAATTTCTTTCCAGCTTTTAGTTTCCATTTTCATTTGATTTTTCTTGATAATATTGTTTCATTAAACGCAGGGCTTTATCAATCTCAATTTTAGGCGTTTTCTGCGTTTTCTTTTGAAAGCCGTTTAGCAAAATAACAAGCCTTCCATTGTCAAAAAAACAAAAAACTCTCCAAATGTTTGAAGCCAATTGTATTCTTGCTTCATAAAGTCCATTTGTTCCTTCCATTGATTTTAAATAATTGGATGGAACTCTTTCAAGGGTTTCTATGGCTTCAATAATCTTAAAGATTTTATCCTGAACTTTTTTTGGTTGTTCAAGAAGAAAATCTTCAAAGTAATTTTTATACGCAATGACTTCCCGTAAATTCATTTCAAAGGTAATTTAAAAGTTACTAAAAACCAATTTTTTCAATGTGATTTAGTTAGTATAACGTTAATGACTTGTCTTTTTTCAAACTTCCAATCTGCAAGGTCAATCTATTTAACTCCTTATACAATACCCACATTTAGTGATATTTAATTTGATATAAGAATAAAATTTACTCCATAAAAAAAGGAGGAATTTGTTTCAAAACAAATTCCCCCTTTTTAATATTTCTAAATCAACAATCTTACATCTTCTTTCTCATTCTCGCTACCGGAATATCAAGTTGTTCCCTGTATTTTGCAATCGTTCTTCTGGCGATTGGATAGCCTTTTTCTTTAAGGATTTCGGCCAGTTGATCGTCCGGAAGTGGTTTTTTCTTGTCTTCTTCCTCAATGGTGTTCTGAAGGATTTTTTTAATTTCCAGTGTAGAAACATCTTCGCCTTGGTCATTTTTCATTGATTCCGAGAAGAATTCTTTAATCAGTTTCGTGCCATAAGGCGTTTCTACATACTTGCTGTTCGCAACACGTGAAATTGTAGAAATATCAAGACCTACCATATCAGCAATATCTTTCAGAATCATCGGTTTCAACTTGGTTTCATCACCGTCCAGAAAATATTCTTCTTGATAATGCATAATCGCATTCATAGTTACAAAAAGCGTTTCCTGACGTTGGCGTATCGCATCGATAAACCATTTAGCCGAATCTAATTTTTGTTTGATAAACTGCACTGCATCTTTTTGCTGCGCTGATTTATCACGAGAATCCTTATATGTTTGCATCATTTCCTGATAATCTTTGGAAACATGTAGGGAAGGAGCATTTCGTCCGTTTAAGGTCAATTCCAGTTCACCGTCCACAATTCTGATGGCGAAATCAGGAACCACATTTTCAGTTACTTTGTTGTTTCCAGTAAAAGATCCGCCTGGTTTTGGATTCAGTTTTTCTATTTCGTGAATGGCTTTTTTCAGTTGCTCATTCGAAACATTGTATTTTTGTAACAGTTTATCGTAATGTTTTTTGGTAAAAGCATCAAACTGATTTTCGATAATATCAGTAGCTAATTCCACATATTCTGTTGGTGTTTTGTGTTTCAATTGCAACAATAAACATTCCTGTAAATCACGTGCTCCTACACCGGATGGTTCGAGTTCATGAATCACGTGCAACATTTTCTCCACCATCTTTTCATCAGTGTAAATACCTTGTGTAAACGCCATGTCATCTACCATATCTGGAACGCTTCTTCGGATATAACCCATGTCATCAATACTTCCCACTAGAAATTCTGCAATTTCACGCTCCTCATCATTTAAAATAAAGGTGTTCAACTGATTTATTAAATCTTGGTGGAAACTTACTGGCGCTGCAAAAGGCGTTTCGCGATCATCGTCATCATCGCTGTAATTATTGGCCTGTGTTTTATAATCCGGTGTTTCGTCGTTGCTTAAATATTCGTCAATGTTGATGTCTTCTGCGTCAATGCGCTCCGATTCGGCATCGTCATAATCGTCATAATCTTCGTTTTCGAACTCGTCCTTTTCATACTCATCTTCTTCTTTTCCGGCTTCCAAAGCTGGATTTTCGTTCATTTCTTCCAATAAACGTTGTTCGAAAGCTTGCGTAGGCAATTGAATTAACTTCATCAGCTGAATTTGCTGTGGAGATAATTTCTGTGATAACTTTAAATTTAAGAATTGCTTTAGCATTTTTATTGTTTAAAAGTTTAAGGTTTAAAGTTTAAGGTTGCTGAACTTTCAACAACCTTAAACTTTAAACTTGAAACAAATTTTTAGAATTCCGCATTCATTGGCGTTCTTGGGAAAGGAATTACGTCACGAATGTTTGTCATTCCTGTTACAAATAATACCAATCTTTCGAATCCAAGTCCAAAACCAGAGTGAACAGCTGAACCGAATCTTCGGGTATCAAGATACCACCATAATTCCTCTTCATCGATTCCTAAGGCTTTCATTTTTTCAACCAAAACATCAAAACGTTCTTCTCTTTGAGAACCTCCCACGATTTCTCCAATTCCAGGGAAAAGGATATCCATCGCGCGAACTGTTTTTCCGTCTTCGTTCAAACGCATGTAAAATGCTTTAATATTTGCCGGGTAATCAAACAAGATTACCGGACATTTAAAGTGTTTTTCTACCAAGTAACGTTCGTGTTCCGATTGTAAATCAGCACCCCATTCGTTGATGATATAGTTGAATTTTTTCTTTTTATTTGGCGTACAATCTCTCAAAATGTCAATTGCTTCGGTGTATGAAACACGTTTGAAATTGTTTTCTAAAACAAAGTTTAATTTGTCAAGCAAAGCCATTTCGCTTCTTTCCGCAACTGGTTTTGATTTCTCTTCGTCCAATAATCGTGTTTCCAAGAATTTCAAATCCTCCGGACATTTGTCCATTGTATATTTGATTACATATTGAATAAAATCTTCAGCCAAGTCCATATTGTCATTCAAATCATTGAAAGCCACTTCTGGCTCAATCATCCAAAATTCTGCAAGGTGACGCGAAGTGTTCGAGTTTTCAGCTCTAAATGTTGGTCCAAAAGTATAAATTTGGCCCAAAGCCATCGCAAAAGTTTCTCCTTCTAATTGTCCCGAAACCGTTAAGTTCGTTTCTTTCCCGAAGAAATCTTCTTTGTAATTCACTTTTCCGTCTTCAGTTCTTGGTGTTCCGTCAAATGGCAAAGCGGTAACTTTAAACATTTCACCGGCACCTTCAGCATCCGATCCCGTAATGATTGGCGTATTTACATACACAAAACCTTTCTCTTGAAAATAGCTGTGAACGGCATACGACAATACCGAACGTACTCTCATAATAGCTCCAAACATATTGGTACGAACTCTTAAATGCGCATTTTCACGCAAGAAATCCAAGCTCGGTTTGTTTTTTGGTTGTATCGGAAATTTCTCTGCATCTGAATCTCCAAGGATTTCCAGTTTAGCCACCTGAATTTCAAATTTTTGTCCGGCACCTTTACTTTCCACCAAAGTCCCTGTTACAGATATTGCTGCTCCGGTAGTAATTCTCTTCAAAGTCTCGTCTGGCGTGTTCTCAAAATCGACAACACATTGTATATTATCAATGGTCGAACCATCATTTAAGGCAATAAATTGATTGTTTCTAAAAGTTCTCACCCATCCTTTTGCATTTACTTCATGAAGCGTTTTTGTGCTGTTTAGTAAGTCTTTAACTTTTGTATGTCTCATTTTATGTATATAATTGATATTAAAAATTGTCTCGTGACTGAACTGCAAATATAAATGATTTGTTTGAAAAGTCATTGTAAGAAATAGGGTAATCAGGAGCTATTTCCCGCTATTCGCTATATCTTTTACTTTTTAAAGAAAAAAGTAAAAGGATGCCGCTGTTATCAGGGCTATGTTATGGTGGAATTGAGAAATCTCTAATTAATTAAAAATTGGACTTACTAAAGGTAATGGAAATTAAAGTTTAATTTTTAGCCTATTGTGCTTGTTGTTTTATCTTTTCAAGGTAAAATGTCCTTTCAAAATTCTGCCATCCTCTAGTGCAATGGTATACCAATAGTCGTCAGAAGGCAAAGGTCGCCCGTTAAAGTTTCCATCCCAACCTTGATTTAAAGGATTTAACTTGCTTATTAATTTACCATATCGATCAAAAACATGAATAATTGTTTTAGCATTAAAGGCATTGTTGACACCTTTTATATTCCAATAATCATTAAACCCATCTTGATTTGGAGTAAAGAAATTAGGTATTCCAAGTATTGCTACTTCTTGTAAGCTAATACCACAGCCATTCAAGTCTTTTACATAAACCGTATGCATTCCAGCAGTAACATTAGTAAAAAGATTTTCTGATTGATAGCTGTTTTCGTCATCCAAGGCATAAACATAGTCACCTGTACCAGTTGCGGAAACCTGAATACTATTAGTAGAAGTAAGATCTTCAATTTTTATGTTTTCTATTTTAGCAATATTAGATGCAGAAACTGTAATTACTCTAGTTCTAGAACATCCCTCATCAGTAGTTACTTTTACTGTATAGGTTCCCGTTTTGTCAATTGTTAAGGTGTATTCTGTTTCGCCACTAATTAGATTTCCGTTATAAGTCCACTCATATGTGTAATTATCTATTAATAATTCATAAACAATGGCTGCATTGATTACTTTGGTAAAATTACTAATATTACTACAAAGTCGTTCCTTACCGGTCAAGGTTAGTGGTGGTAATGGATGAACTACGAATGGTATAGACATTATTGCTTTACAGTTAGCATTATTTGAATTAATTACCTCCACTCTTATATTTTGTGAGATGGTTATAAACGGGTTGGGCAATGGACTTGAAAGTAAATTGTTAGTAGCATCATAATACTTGACTATCATTCCGGTTTGACCTCCCAAGATGGTATTTTGAAAGGTAGAAGTGTCAAAAGCATATTTTCCATCTTGCTCAGTAGGATCGATTTCATCATCACAAACAATTAATAAATTGGACGGAATAGGAGAGGCTTCTGGTAAATCAGAAACCACGAATTCTAATGTTGTTTCATAGGAACAAGCAGTCATTGAAGTGTTGGTTGCCTCTACTTTTATTATTTGCGAACGAGTTACAAAAGGATTAGGCAGCGGACTTGATAAAGAATTATTATTTTCATCAAAATATTTCAAAGTGACGCTAGTTGAACCATTCAATAATCGTGTTTGAATTGTAGAGGTATCAAAAGCGAAAAATCCTTCGTGGTTGTCATCACATCGTATTTCCTTAATAGGTTGCATAACCGGTATTGATTCAACATTTAACTGAATAGGAGAACCTATTCCCAAACAATCATTGTTAAGTTTACTATCAATACGAACATAAATTTTTTGTGAATTTGGATACCCTATATTTCTATAATTTACAATATCTAAAATTGTATTTTTTTCTGTTAAAGCATCATTAAGATTGCGATAGTAGGTAATGTCTAATTGTTGTCCTGTGGGAAAAAGATCTTTTATTTCCTTGTTTATACTACTAAAATCAAAACTAGAAATACCGTCTGTATTGGTGCCCAAAACAGCATCATCGCAAACTGTGAAATTTCTAACGAAATTAATCGGAATTTGCGTTGTAGAAATTATTAGGTTTATTGTAGCAATTTTAAAACAGTCATTCGAGTTTGTAATTCTCGCATAAACAATATCGTTACTGATCATTTGATTGCTATAACTAGTGGGATTAGTTATTGGGTTACGATTATTTTGTGCATCAATTTGTGTAGTATAAAAAGTGATGCTTTCGTTTGTAGCATTAGCTGTTATTTTTGGGATTGCTTCCTCTAAGTTAAAAATAGTAAATCCATTAATATCATCGTCACATTGTTTTAGATCAACATTTTGATTTATTACGGATAAGGCACTCACTTGAATTTTGAACGATGTTGTTGCAAAACAAATGGGATTATCTTTGTTATACATTTTTACATAAATCGTTTCCGTTGTATTGGTATTTGCATAAGCTGATGGACTTGCAATATTTTGCGTCAAAGCGATGTCTTTGTAATAAGTAAGTAAAAACTGAGTCGCTGACTGTCCCTTTAAAATTGTTGAAGATTTTTGAGTTAAATCAAATAAAACACGACCATCAGTATCATTGCCAATGCTCGTATTATCGCAAATTAAGTAGTTTGGTATAGCAGTGGAAATTTCTGGAATAGGTCTTTCATTAACAGAAATTGAAAATGAAGTACTGATTTTACAAGACGAATTAGCTTTGTTTGCTACTGAAGCAATTATTGTTTGTGGTAAGTAGGCTGTCGTGTTTGTGTATGTAGTTGGGCTATTTATCGCTAAATTATCATTGTAGTCAGCAGAGCTAACATAATAGTCAACCTTATATAAAGTGGGATCTTGACCGTTAAGTATTGCAGCATTTTGAGATGTCAAATCAAAAGCATGAAAACCATCATTATTGTTATCACAAACTAGAATGTTTCGTGGCTGAGAGGCTGTAGGGACTTCGTAAATAATAATGCCTTTAGTTTCTGTTGTTGCACCTGTATTCGATATTGCTTTTACGGAAACTGTGTAATTTCCTGTTGAAGAATAAAAATGATTAGGAGTGAGATCAGTAGAAGAATTGCCATCACCAAAATCCCATTGCGCAGCAATAATTTCTCGATTGCTATCTAATGAAAAAGAAGTCATTTCTCCCAAACAGTTATTTTGTATTTTTATGGTGACTTGAAGATTAGATGGTGTAAATTGAGGTAGCCCCGCCAAAGATAGTCTTCCGTTAAGGCTAACAGTATTTAATTCAAAAGTACAGTCTAAACCCAGTACATTAGGTTTAGCTATGGCGCTTAAATAAGGTGTGATAAAATTGGCTATGTAGATCTTTCCATCAGGAGCTAACTGCAAGGTATATGACCTAGACATGTCATCGATTGTTGTTATTAAATTGATTTCAGAATCGGGGATATTAGTAGCTGTTAAATCATATTGATTCACTTCATATTTCTTAAGAATATTACTACCGGTTGTTAGATATGCAATTTTTCCAGATTGTGAAAATTCTACACCATAAGTAATTGGTTTATCCGTAATCAATAGAGGATTACTTACGACACCAGTTTCGTTATTAAAATTAAATAGTTCAGTTAAACTTGAGTTATTAGCACAAATTAATTTATCTCCTGTTGGAGCCACTTTCAGGTAACCAATGGCATCTTTAACCCCTCCTACTTCTACACCAGCACTGCTAATAACTGGGATAGAATTTACACCTGAGTTATCTACAAAAAATGAGTAGAAATTATTATTTCCATATCCATGAGTAATGACCCACACTCCCTCTCCTGTTCTATTTAAAGTGGCTGTTAATTTTTCAGCAGTTGGCGTAATTAATAAAATATTTTTAATGGATGTAACCGCTCCTAAACCTCCATCTAGAGATAAATCTACTTCAGAGTAGCATATTCCTTCGTTAGATCCTTCAACGTCAGAGGTAAAAATATAATAAATTGATGCGGAATTTGGTTTTTTTACTATAATAGCAGATTGTGAACTAGAGAAATGACCTTTGAGATTACTGCCGTTAATCATAATAGTATGATTTTTATTATAGACAGTTACACCATCAGTATAAAATAATAATTGTCCACTACTGTTTGATATTGTTGCACAGCCTTCGGTAGTACTTAATTTTCCATTAGTTAAAGCAACTGGAGAGCCACTGTTAAAGTCCAATCCTGCACGTTCACCAAAATACCAAATATTAGCCTCGCCCTGAGCATATATTGATAGAGAAAACGAGAATAGCAAAAATGTAAAAAATTTATTCATACCATAAACCTAAAAAAGTAATTAAAAGTACATTTAATTTATGAGTTAGTATAAAATTTGTAGGAATATTTACTTTTTAATTTGCAATAATGCTGAAATACGTATATCAGGTATTACTTTAAAATTAGTTTTTTTTATGTTTTAAGAGTTTAGGCTACTATTTTACTTTAAAGGATTTTCGCTGGTAAGGAATTATAGAGTACAGTTGTTCTATGAATACTTAAAGCATTGACCAGTTAATTTTTAAAATATAATTAAGTTAATCAGAAGTTATTTCCCGCTATCCACTCTATCTTTTATCTCGAAAAACATCGGTAAAAAAGTATGTCGCTTCTATCTGGGCTAGGTATTAGCTGCTAAAAGAATATTTTGCTCTAATTTTGTCTTTCTAAGGAATGATGGATCTTTGTTTATTGAGCAACGTCTGATGATTCTTCCTTTGTCAGAATGACAAATTGCGGTTGAAAAAAATTGTGCGATTGTATGTTTAACAGCGACGAAAATCAAAACTTGGCAAGCTATTTATTAGTTCGTACTTTTACACCATGAATGATAACTTTATTACAGAGTATTTTGGAATTGGGATTCAAAACGGTAAAACTCCTGAGAACTTGGGTGTGTTATGGCGCACAGCACAAAATCTTGGTGCAAGTTATATTTTTACAATTGGTAATCGCTACGCCAAGCAGGCTTGCGATACGCATAATGCTGTAAAGTCAATTCCTTATTTTCATTATGAAACTTTTGAAGATTTCTATAAAAATTTACCCAAAGGCGCTCGCCTAGTAGGTGTCGAATTAGATGAAAACGCAACTGATTTAGAAACTTTTGAACATCCAAGGCGTTGTGTATATTTATTAGGTGCTGAGGATAACGGACTATCAAAAGCTGCCATTTCAAAATGTCATTATCTCGTAAAATTTAAATCTGAAAAAAGTTTGAATGTTTCAGTTGCTGGAAGTATTGTTCTTTATGATCGAGGACTTAATAAACTCAGATCCTAAAAAAAACTTTTTTATTTTAAAGCTAATCCTGTCAGGGTACAAAAACCTGACAGGATTGGAAAGATTGCAGTATTATAGCGACTAATTATCCGATTTTTTCTTTTCTAAATCATCAATTTCGGCATCACTTGGTTCGATGATGTCAATTTTAGGTTCGATAAAATCCTGTTCGTTAGCCAATGTTTTATTCAAGGTCAGTACCAAAGCCGGCAACAACATTAAATTCGACAGCATTCCAAACAATAATGTCAGTGAAATCAATCCGCCAAGTGCAATTGTTCCTCCAAAACTGGACAACATAAATACCGAAAATCCAAAGAACAATACGATAGAAGTATAGAACATGCTCAAACCGGCATCCGTAAATGTGGCGTAAACAGATTTGCGGATTTTCCAGTTGTTTTTCTTTAATTCCTCGCGGTATTGAGACAAGAATCTCACAGTGTCATCCACCGAAAGTCCAAACGCAATTCCAAAAACTAATATCGTCGATGGTTTCAGAGGAATATCCAGAAATCCCATGATTCCTGCGGTTAACATTAACGGCAGTAAATTTGGAATAATAGAAACCAAAACCATTTTGAACGAACGAAACATAAAACCAATCAAAAGCGCAGTCAGGAAAAAAGCAAATGCCAGTGACGAAAGTAAATTGTCCAGCAAGTATCCAGTTCCTTTCTGGAAAACCAACGCTTTTCCGGTGATAGTGACTTTATATTGGTCTGGCGGGAAAATTTTGTCGGCTTTCTTGCGAATCTCAGCTTCAATTTTTGCAATATTATCGCCGTTTTCATCACGCATGAAAGTGGTGATTCGAGCAAATTGTCCCGTCGAATCTACGTAACTTTTCATCAGATTGTCTTTCGAGTTTTTCGTGGCATTTTTAGCGTACGACAAAATAAACGACTGTTCTTGTGAACTTGGCAAATCGTAATAATCGGGGTTCCCATTGTAATACGCTTGTTTGGAATATTTTACTAAATTCACAATGGAGATAGGTTTTGATAATTCCGGAATTTCGTCAATGGTTTTTTCCAACTCGTCCATTCGCCTCAGCGTAGACAATTTCATGACTCCTTTTTTGCGTTTGGTGTCAATCATAATTTCGAGTGGCATAACACCATCAAATTCTTTTTCGAAGAAAACAATGTCCTCAAAAAACGCTTCTTTTTTAGGCATGTCTTCAATCAAACTACCGGAAATACGCATTTCATAGATTCCTACAATGCTTATGACAAGCAAAACAATGGAAACGACATAAATTGAAAATCGATTGTATTTTACGTTTCTCAGAATCCAATCCATGAAAACCTTCACATAATTGCGGTCTAAATGCTCAATGTGACGCTCTTTTGGTGCCGGAATGTAACTGTGAAAAATAGGGATGACAATAATACACAAAAAGAAAAGTGCCATGATATTGATAGAAGTCACGACCCCAAATTCTAATAACAATTGGTTGTTTGAAGCGACAAATGTAGCAAAACCAATGGCTGTGGTTAGGTTTGTCATCAAGGTTGCCATTCCTACTTTGGTAGTGACACGCTGTAATGCTTTGGCTTTATTGTGGTGAATTTTGTACTCCTGGTGGTATTTATTGGTTAGGAAAATACAATTCGGAATTCCGATAACGATGATTAATGAAGGAACTAAAGCCGTTAAAACTGTGATTTCGTAATTCAATAAGCCTAAAAATCCAAAAGACCACATCACGCCAATAATAACAATTATCATTGATATTAACGTCGCCCTAAAGCTTCTAAAAAAGAAGAAGAAAAGGAGTGAAGTAACTAATAATGATGCTCCAATAAAGATGCTGATTTCATCGGTGATGGTTTTTGCATTCAGCGTTCGGATGTAAGGCATTCCTGAAACTCGCAGGTCGATTCCAGTTTCTTTTTCGAATGTTTCGACTGCGGGAACCAATTTATCAAGTACAAAATCTTTTCTGGCTGCCGTGTTTACAATTTTCTTATCCATGTAAACAGCAGAGCGAATGCTTCCAGATCTTTTGTTGAAAAGCAATCCTTCATAAAAAGGCAAATCATTGAAAAGTTCTTTTTTTATTTTTTGAAGATAAGCCGGGTCAACAGTTTTGCTTTGGTCCACAAAAGGAACCAATTCAAAGGTTTCCAGCGAATCATTTTTTTGTAATTTCTTTAAATCATTGAGAGAAACAACTAAATCAACAGCTTTGTCACCTTTCAGCGTATTCATCATTTTACTCCAGGAAGCGTATGCTTTTGGGGTAAATATGGCGTCGTCTTTTACACCGATAATAACCAGATTTCCTTCTTCACCAAATTTATTCAAAAAGGCGTTGTACTCAATATTTACAATATTATCATCCGGCAATAAATTAGCTTCAGTAAATGTAAAATGTATATTTTTCCATTGAAGAGCTAAAAGCGCTGTTATCACAACAATAATGGATAACATTAAAATTCTATTTCTAAGGACAATTCGGGCTATTAACTCCCAAAATCCTAAACTGAACCACTTGATCATATTTCCTATTTAACGGCGGTAAAGGTAGTTAAAACCGCTATAAATCATTTGTTTTAACGGAAACTTTTTAAATGTGAATGCCAATATTAACGCAACTTTATTTTATTTGCAATTAAATATTTTTTTGAGATATAATTGATACATTTGAATTCTCATCGTCATGGTTCACAGTTGAGAATGCTGACATAAAATAGTATATGAAGAATTATAAAAACACAGTTTTTTATTTGGTGATAACGGGCGGTTTTACTGCTTTGATGTATTGGATTATAACCAAAGGGAAACGTTTAGAAGTGGCAGAAACAATAGTGACACCTGAAAGTGGAAAGGGTTCTTGGTGCGATTTTCTAGCTTCGATGCAACATAATTTTCAGGATCCTTTGGCTATTCTTTTGGCACAAATTATAACGATTATTCTTGTCGCCCGTGTTTTTGGTTGGATTTTCAAGAAAATAGGACAGCCCTCCGTAATTGGGGAAATTATCGCGGGAATTGTACTTGGGCCGTCTTTATTGGGACTGTATTTTCCGGAATTTTCTCTAGCTTTATTTCCTGTTGAATCCTTGGGTAATTTGAAGTTTTTGAGTCAGATAGGATTAATCCTTTTTATGTTTGTCATCGGAATGGAACTCGATTTGAAAGTATTGAAAAATAAAGCCAATGAAGCGGTGGTCATCAGTCATGCCAGTATCGTTATTCCGTTTGCTCTTGGAATAGGATTAGCATATTTTGTGTACAATCGATTTGCTCCTGAAGGTGTTAAATTCCTTTCCTTTAGTTTGTTTATGGGAATTGCGTTGAGTATCACCGCTTTTCCGGTTTTGGCCAGAATCGTGCAGGAACGAGGAATTCATAAAACGAAATTGGGTGCCATAGTAATTACGTGTGCTGCTGCCGATGATATTACGGCTTGGTGTATTTTGGCGGTGGTAATTGCCATTGTCAAAGCGGGAACTTTTGTGAGTTCGCTATACATTATTATGTTGGCAGTACTTTATGTTGTAGCCATGATATATATTGTAAAGCCATTTCTAAAACGAATCGGAGATTTATATGGATCAAAAGATACTATTATCAAACCGGTTGTGGCCATCTTTTTTCTGGTGCTTATTATCTCGTCTTATGCTACTGAAGTGATTGGGATTCATGCCTTATTTGGAGCGTTTATGGCGGGAGCAATTATGCCTGATGTTCCAAAATTTAGAACCATATTCATAGAAAAAGTAGAGGATGTGGCGTTAATTCTTTTGCTGCCTTTGTTCTTTGTATTCACGGGTTTGAAAACAGAAATCGGTCTTCTTAATGATCCGTATCTATGGAAAGTTACCGGTTTTATTATTCTGGTGGCAGTAGTGGGGAAATTTTTAGGAAGTGCCTTGGCAGCCAAATTCGTAGGGCAGACATGGCGAGACAGTTTAACAATCGGCGCATTGATGAATACCAGAGGTTTAATGGAGTTGATTGTTTTAAATATCGGATTAGAGCTTAAAGTTCTGACTCCCGAAGTGTTTACCATGATGGTGATTATGGCGCTTGTTACTACTTTTATGACGGGACCGGCTTTGGATTTAATCAATTATATCTTTAAAACTAAAGACGGCGTTGAAATACTGGAACCAACAAACCACAATAAATACCGAATTCTAATTTCATTTGGAAACAATGAAAAAGGAAAATCGTTATTGAGACTGGCAAACAGTTTGATAAAAAAACAAAAAAGTACCTCGAGTATTACCGTGATGCATTTGTCTTTGAGTGATGAGGTGCATACTTTTAATTTGGAAGACAAAGAAAAAAATAGTTTTTATCCCATTGTTGAAGAATCCCAAGTGCTCAAACAAGATATTACCACCATTTTTAAAGCAACGATGGATATTGAAACCGAAATCGCTGATGTAGCTAATCAAGGCGATTATGATTTGCTGTTGATAGGTTTGGGGAAATCAATATTTGAAGGTACCATTCTTGGAAAAGTAATTGGTTTTACAACCAGAATAATCAATCCGGATCGTTTGATTGATAAGTTTACCGGGAAAGAAGGCCTGTTCGAAAATTCTCCTTTTGACGAAAGAACGAGACAAATTATTTCTAAAACCAAAATGCCAATCGGGATTTTGATTGATAAAGATTTGCAGCATGTAAACCATGTTTTTATTCCAATTTTCAGTCCCGAAGATTCGTTTGTGATTGATTATATTCAGAAATTAGTGTACAATAATAACGCTAAAATTGTTATTTTGGATGTGAACGGACATCTTACAACTAATTTTGTGATGAACAGTGCTATTGATTCTTTGGAACAAAAATACCCAAACAATATAAGTCTGATAACTGATAAAATAATCAAAGAGGAGTTTTTGGCGCAGCAGGATTTAATGCTGATTAGTCTCGAAAGTTGGAAAGCGCTCGTAGATTCAAGAAGTGATTGGTTGAGCGGCGTTCCTTCGGTATTAATTTTAAAACAATAAGATGAACTGGATATTATTGATTATCGGAGGCCTTTTTGAAGTGGGTTTTGCCACTTGTTTAGGCAAAGCCAAAGAAACTTCAGGAACGACATCAACATTATGGTTGGGCGGATTTTTAATTTGTTTGACAATAAGTATGGTGTTGCTTTACAAAGCCACTCAGACATTGCCTATAGGGACGGCTTATGCAGTTTGGACCGGAATTGGAGCAGTGGGAACTGTTCTTGTTGGGATTTTTGTTTTTAAAGAGCCGGCTGATTTTTGGCGAATCTTTTTCATCACCACATTAATCAGTTCTATTATTGGACTGAAAATTGTTTCTAGTCATTAAAGCCCTAGATTAAGAACGAAACTTATTTTTACCGCTATGTTATCTTGAAATTTACTCAACTGATTCGGACCATAACGGTAAAACCCGCCTAATCCTAATCCTTTGTAAATTTGGTTCAATTCTATTCCAGATTCGAAATAACCTTTGTCCAAGGTTTTGTAATCCAATCCAACATGTTGTTCTGGGTTTTGTAAATTCCCCCAAGCCATTCTTGAAACAAGAACTAAGGAAGGTTTTACTTTTTTGAATAGTGTTACGCGGCTAAAGCCATGTTTGAATTGAAAATAAGCATATTCACTGGAGAAAAATTCATTAAAAAACATGGTTTCAAAACTGTTTTTCCCTGCAAAAGTGATTCTCTGCATGATGGTTTCCTTGGTGATATTATTAGGAGACGTATTGTACAAATGTGTCAGCGGTACATCGCCAAGAGCATAACCGGCTTCAAAAAGCAGACTTGTTTTTTGACCGTTTAAATATTTTTTTTCATACTCTGTTTTAAAATCTAATTTGCTGAATTCAAAATCATTTTGCAGAACCTTAGGCAGGGACTGTGTGTATTGAAAAGTGAATTTCGGGAAACGTTTCTCTACTTCAATTCGTCCCGTAGGCGTTTGCATGTAATCACTGAATGGACTCCAGCGCAAAGAAACCATCGCGGTGGTCATAACATAACTTGTATATAATTTCTCGTTTAAGTTGTATATATAATTGAATTTAGGTTCTATTGCGGCACGGGAAAGTTCCCAGAAGCTTTCGGTTTTTGGAATAATTTTCGTTTCTATAAATGTTTTCCAACTTACATAATTGTAAAATGTACTGATGTTTATTGGTCTTGGATCATAGATTTTGAATGCTTTTTTCTCAATTGTAAACACGCTGCTTGCAATTTCCCGAACATCATCAGTATAGGAAACGCCAATCCAGGAATTCGAAAATTTACCTACACGAGTCGCCATTCCCAAATTGTATTTGAAATTGCCATCCTTTGTTCCATAAGCGGTGTAGCCTTCGATTCTGAATTTTTTTGAAAACCGTTCATTGGTCACTCCGCCAATTCCCAATCTAAATCCTTCGTAATTATTATAACTGAACAATTTGCGTAAGTCTAAATCAAATTTTCCTATTGGCAAATACCCGTTGATGATTTTTCGTCCAAAACGGATGCGACTTTCAATTCGTTTTTTGGAAGAAATACTGTCTAATGCCAAATACGTTTTTTGGTTTCGGCTGTCCAAGCTGTCTTTTCTGTAGGTGTTCCAAAAATTTTCCGGTTTGTTAATCGCATCGTCTTTGATTTCGATATAAATAGCCGATTTTTTAATTTGTATTGGAGTATTATACTGAATTTCAAAATTATTCGTGTGTGAAAGTAAATAGGTAAAATCTGAAGCGACTTTTTTTCTTTCTTTAAAATCTTGTTCTACATCGCCATCAAATTGAATCGTTCCGCCAAGGATTTTTATATCGTCATCATTCTTGCCTTTTACAATTTTAAAGGTTTTGTCTGTTGGGAACCATAATTTTTCATTGGGAATGTACTTAAAATCATGTATTCCACTAATGTCAAGAACGCCTTTTATGCGCATTACCGCTTTGGCGACAGCAAAATTATTTTGGTCAATATAGAGTACGCCTTCCAATCCTGACGCTCTTCTTTTTTTCTTGTTCTTGAAGTAAATCATGTAGGTATTTCTACCGTCAATGAGGAGTGAATCCAAGAGTTTGTAGTTGTAATCGTTTAGCGCATCATTGGCAATAGGACTGTTGTATTTGGTTTCAAAAAGCTCGTAGCTGGAATCGTAAATAGAGAAAGACTGCAAGTTAAAAGCAATAATTTCATAAACAGGTTGCTTGAAACCCGCCATTTTGGTACCTAATATTGTTTCTTTTAATCGAGCATTGGCAAATTGATATTGGGATACTTTTTCGGTTTGAAACAGATGTTGTTTACTAATGACGTCTTTAAATTTATAATCGGAGGAGTCAATTTTTGAGAATTGTTTTCCATTAGACTTTTGGACAAAAACAGAATCGATTCTTCCATCAATAGAATCAGGATTTGCAGTTACAATGAGTTTATTGTAGGATTTGAACTCAAAACTACGAAGTTTTTTTTGGGGATTATTATTGTTTTTATTTTCGATTACTTTCTTTATAATCGCCAAAGCCGGGTTTTCGCTTGGAACGACCACTTCATTCAAATCATCCGTTTTTTGGGAAAGAACGACAACATAATAATTTTTGTTTTTTTCGAGGGCAATTCTAGTTTTGGTGAAACCAATATAAGAAATGTCAAAAGCTGTAAAGGGAATTGCGGTTACAATGCTAAACTTTCCGTCGACATCAGAGATGGTATTTAGGCCATTATTTGTGGTAATCGTGGCAAACGGCAACGGTTTGTTGCTTGTAGATTCTTTCACAATTCCATTGACCTGAAATTGCGCCTGTAGCGTAAGCGTTAAAAAAAAGAATAACAAACACAATTGCTTCATAAATAGGGTTTACTGCAAAACGGGTATAATTTCATTTTGGTATCGCAAAAATAGCAATAAAAAAATCCGTCTCGTTGAACTGCCTCCAAATAGTGTCTAACTTTTTGGAGGCAGTTCAACGAGACGGATTTTAAATATATTTTGAAAGGTAATTACACTTTCATAATTTCAGCTTCTTTCACAACCAAAAGTTCATCTATTTTACGGATTAAAGCGTTGGTTAAGTTTTACATTAGATCTTTTGAGTCTATGCTAAATCCGTTATATGATTTATTTTATTTGACCTTTTGTATATTCTTTGTATGCTCTCTTTGCAATAGAATCTAGTTCTCTGCTCGCAAAATAGCATAAACACGTTTGTGAAATATGTTTTTTGTTTTTGGTAAGCTCATCATCATAATATTCAGCAGCTGGTAAGCCTTGTATTATTTTTTTACTATCTGATTTAATTTTAGACCACAATGTCATGGGAATATTATCTGCATTAATGAAAGAGTCTTCTTTCTGAATTAATTTGAAAATAGAATCATTTTTATAGCCTTGAAATAAACAATCAAAAAAGGCATTTTCTTTATATTCTATTACCCAACCGTTTTTAGGGCTCGGTTTATTTTTTGAATATCCTGGATAAAAAAAAGCGTCTCCATAATAAGTATTGAGGTCTGTGCTGCCTTTAATGCTTGAACAGGAAAATATGGTTAAAATAACCCCCGTTGCTAATGCTGTTTTTACTAGTCTAATATCCATATATCTATTCTTTGTATTGGTAAATTGAAAAAGCAGTAAAATGGACAATCACCGAAACCCTTACTATTTGTGAATAAAAGATCTGAATGACCTGATGCGCTAGTTTTATCATATTCTTCGGTTTTAAGCCCCTTCTGGCGAGAGCGTCCCGCTCGTGAACACAATTTATACTGCAACATACTTCAAAAGAAAGCTAATTACTAGCACAAACCTCAATACTATTATTCATTAAGAATTATCACGAGCGGGACGCTCATGCCAGCAGGGGAATTTAAGATTTTAAAGCGTCACAGTAAAAACATATTGAACTCACATTAATAAATAATATTAGGGTCATCGTAAATTTCTTTTATCCTCCAACTCCCCTCTTTGTTTTGCATTAATATGGCTTTTTGCATTGGATGGTTAGAATACTTACCTAAAGTAAATGTTTTAAAAAATATGAGTACAAATTCCTTATCTGACGTGATTATCGGCTTAGAGATCGCAATACCTTCATCTCCAAAGTATCTTTTGGAAAGATGACTTTTAAAGTTTTTGATGGCTCTTGCATTTGCTAATTTTAATTTCAATCCCTGAAAATTATTTTTCCTCCACAATTGACTTATGGTATCTTTTTTATGTTTTTCTTTTAATTTTGTGATTTCCAAGGAGTCAATAGGCCATGTAAAAGGAGGATTGGACTCTGGTCTAATTCTTATCATGTCACCTAAACGAATATTTTTATCTTGATACGCTTTTTCGTAATACTCTAATGATACCAATGTTTGTAAAGACTCCTTCATTACAACCTTAATATAAGGTAATTTAATAAGTTGATTCTTTAAAAGTTCGTTTACTACGTTTTTTTCCATTTTGGAAGTAGAGCAAGATATTAGTAATATGCTACAAATTAAACTTATTATAGTTTTCATAATTTATAATTTTAGTTACAAGGACTTCCTTTGGGAGTTGCTGCTCCTCTAGGAGCATTGGAGTCTTCTGCATTTCGATTATTTTCTATTCTATTTCTGTCTGGGGAATTTTTAGGATATTTGTCATTAAAATATTGTAGACCATACATCGTTGACATTGCAATGTCTTCATAAAATTGTAAAGACAAACCGGGTTTAAATTCTTGTAAAATTGCAGCTATTTTCGGAACATAATTGTCAAACATTTGTGCATGTTGTGCATCGATTGTGCCAATATATGTTTTTGTAACGTATTTTTCATATAAACAATCATAATTATCATACGCACAATTATTTCCATTATTGTGAAAATCATCAAATAAAGCGAAGAAATGAGCATGAATTAACTCATGTATTATGATTGCAGCTACTGCTATATCTGTAGGAGGTTTTTGATTGTTATCTGTGCCTTTTATATATGTTTCTCTAATAGTTATGAGATAATTATTTTTGCTTAGCCACTTAGTATCCGCAATTGCTGCTGAATTATTTGGTGTTCCCATTACCATTTGTATTTTATATGTTCCATTTTCAGGGATGCCAAATTTTTCAAAGATACTTGCAATGTCATTTTGATTTAATTTTTTTAATTTATCCAGAACTCCCTTCGTACAAGGATCAAGTTTACTATCATCAATTTCATCTTCTATTGCTTCGGCAATTAATTTATTTTTTGTGTTTTCAAATGTTGCACTAGGATTTTCATTCATAAAATTAACCGCATTATTGATTAGTTCAATTTTTTCCAAACTAGTTATTTCATCCAAAATACTTTTCTGTGTCAAAGGATCAAGTTTTGACAAAAATTCACCATGAAAAAGTAAAAATTGAAAACTACTGAACTTAAAATTATTAATTGCATCAGGTTCATAAGAAGTCCCATTATATTGGTTGAATAACAATGGTATGTTACTAAAAGCATACGTTAGCGCGATTTGATTAGATTGGGTTAAGCCTCCATTTGTTCCTATCCAATAATTTGTGTAAGCTAAAAGCCATTCAGTACCGTCTACGACTCCTTTAATCTCATTATTTGAAATGTATAGGCTACTAATGAATTGATTGATCTGCAACATGTTTTGTACTGCGGGATCACTTAAATCGCCACTCTCATAATAATTAGGTGCAAAAATATTTAAACCAGTACTTTCGCTAGTTACACCACCGCCAGTTGTTGCTCCTGTATTACCTGAATAAGAATCACTAGGCGCAGTATTGTATTGATTCCATTGAGATGCTTGAGGCGTAAAATCTGATACTCCACCGGTTGAGCAAGCACTATCAATAACTTTAAAAACCTTAATTGTGGCTCTTGTTCTACCGTCGCTTTCATAACAACTTGGTCTGCCATCTAGATTGTTTTGGCATACTTCAACATCATCGTAATACCCTATTTGTAAGCAACCACCATTAGTTGTCCTGTGTGTTTTTAATGGATCTTCTATTTTTATAATTGATGTACTTTTATGGCACGAATAAAATCATCACTATTGTTAATTTGGTTTACTTGTTTATTTAAATAATAGGTCACCAAATAACTTTGAGGTTTTTCATTTTCTTTACATTCAACTACAATGTTCTGTTGAAAGGTTGCAGTAGGAACTTGAAAAATACGAAAAGAGAACGTTTCGTCATTGTTTTTTCTTTTAATGTATCGAATACTTTTTAAATCTATATCGTAATTAGATGCTGAGTTTATATCTTTATTTTTAGAAGTTGCTATGACTTTTTTAAGCTTAGCGGACTCAATAAAAGCTTTATTATTTATCTTTTTTAAGTCTTGAAAAGTAATCTCTTCATAGCTATAATCCCTTACATTACGGTTTGAGTCACTTTCTATAAGGAGCTCTTCCGTACTGCAAGACTGCAAAACACACAAAATTAATCCCATAATAAGTACAGGGACGAGCCACTTTAAATTAAGAGTTTGTTTGTTTGTTTGTTTGTTTGTTTGTTTTCATATTTTTTGGTTAGTTAATATTCTATAAAAATAAGAAATATTTTATAAATTATAATACCCACTTTTAATGATATTTACAAAAAACAAAAAACCCATCCAATTATACTAACTGGACGGGTTTCAAATGGGTAGGATTTGAGATTGTTTTAGACTTTCATGATTTCAGCTTCTTTCACCACTAAAAGTTCATCTATTTTACGGATATAACTATTGGTTAAGTTTTGAACTTCTTCTTCGGCAGTTTTGCAAATGTCCTCGGATGTTCCGTCTTTTTCAAGTTTTTTAATTTCTGTATTGGCATCTTTCCTTGCATTTCGAATCCCAACTTTAGCATCTTCGGCTTCTACTTTGGCTTGTTTGGCAAGATCGCGTCTTCTTTCCTCCGTTAATGCGGGAACGCTAATGATGATTACATCGCCGTTATTCATTGGATTAAAACCAATATTAGCCACCATAATTGCTTTTTCAATTACTTGCAGCATATTTTTTTCAAAAGGTTGCAACGTAATTGTTCTGGCATCAGGTACACTAATTTTTGATACTTGAGAAAGTGGTGTTGCTGATCCGTAATAATCTACAAAAACACTTCCAAGCATTGCCGGAGATGCTTTTCCAGCACGAATATTCAAAAATTCTTTTTCTAAATGCGCAATAGAACCTGTCATAGATTCCTTGGTACTGTCTAATATAAATTCAATTTCTTCAGTCATTTTTTTAGGTTTTGGGTTTTGGTTTTTAGATGTTTGGAGCAATCCAAGCACCTAAAACCAAGAACCATTAACTATATATTTACTACGGTTCCTATATTTTCTCCTTCACATATTTTCAGTAGATTCCCTACTTTATTCATGTCAAAAACTACAATTGGTAATTTGTTTTCCTGACTTAATGTAAATGCGGTGGTATCCATTACATTCAATCCTTTTTTAAGAACATCGTCAAAGGAAATGAAATCGAATTTCACCGCCGATGCATTTTTTTCAGGATCACAATCATACACACCATCTACACGAGTTCCTTTCAGGATAACATTGGCATTTATTTCAATACCACGTAAAACTGCTGCAGTGTCAGTTGTGAAATATGGATTTCCGGTTCCGGCTCCAAAAATTACAATTCTTCCTTTTTCAAGGTGACGATCCGCTCTTCTTTTGATATAAGGTTCTGCTATGGATTCCATTTTTAATGCCGTTTGCAAGCGGGTTTTCATACCTTTTTCTTCCAGTGCGCCTTGCAAAGCCATTCCGTTGATCACCGTGGCTAACATTCCCATATAATCTCCTTGCACTCTGTCCATTCCTGCACTTGCGCCAGCAACTCCTCTAAAAATATTCCCACCACCTATTACAATAGCGATTTCTACTCCTTTATCATGAATTTGCTTGATTTCGTCAGCATATTCAGCAAGTCTTTTTGGGTCAATTCCGTATTGCAAGTCGCCCATTAAAGCTTCGCCACTTAGTTTTAGAAGAATTCTTTTGTATTTCATGTGTGTGTTGAGTTGATTGGTGCAAATATAGAATATTCTTTTTTTTTTAATATAATGTTGCTTAAATTTTATAAACTAAGTTTTTCGTACGATTTTTTTGCGGCTTCATAGCCAATGTTAAAAACCGCATTCATCTTTACTTTGCTAGTTTCAAAGGTGCTATAAAGACACAAATCCTTTGGTTCTATCACCCAGTCGCAAATATTAAATTTATGCATATTTGAATTTGCCGAAAGTATATCAAAAGCTCTCGTGGTCACCGCTTTGATAGAACGTAAATCTTTAGCTTCTATTTTCTGAATCGGACTCACATAAACTCCTATTACGGTATCACATTGTCCTTGTAAAATATCGGTAGGAAAATGGTTTAAAATCCCGCCATCACTGTATATACTTCCATCTATTTCATACGGCGACAAAATTCCTGGGAAGGCAGAAGAGGCTAAAATAGCATCAACGATTTTTATTTTGGGACCAAATACTTTTAATTTGCCCCGAACCATATCAGTTGCTGTAATTTGAATCGGAATTTTTAAATCGCTTAAAACAGCATCGCCAAAAATACTATGAAAATAAATGCGGAAAGATTCGGAATCAATTAGTCCTGCTTTTTTAAAAGTGAGGTGTTTCCAATGAAAAAGATATATGGATTTGAAAAATTCTAAAATCTCTTCGGGTGTTTTTCCCCAAGCATACAATGCGCCAACAATTGAACCGGCGCTTGTTCCCGCAATTTGACACGGTTTGATATCTAGTTCTTCCAGAAATTTGATGACGCCAGCATGTGCTAAACCCTTAGAGCCTCCTCCAGATAGCACTAATCCTATTGATTTTGTTTTTAAATCCATCTTAACTATTTGTTATAAAATTACTCTTTTTGCGGAATTGAAAGTGATAGATATCATATTAATGCTTCTTTTTTATGGTAACTTTGTGAAAACAAATTATTCATTATGAAAATTCCAGTAGCCAAAGCATTGTTTAATAGCCATTCGTATTCTGAATACAGAAAACTTATTACAGATTTATTACTTGAAAAAAAATCAACCGGTGAAGAACAATCAGAAGATTTAACACATTATAGTGAACTAAACGAAACCAGAATGCACCGTCTTGATAAAACGATTCAAATATCGGAAGACATTATTCAGAAATTAAAATCCTTGAAAAGTGAATATATTTGGTTAGTGATTTCTGAAGGTTGGTGTGGGGATGCCGCACAACTATTGCCAATTATCAATAAGATGGCACTAGAATCAGGTAAAATTGATTTGAGGATTGTGTTGCGCGATGAAAACGAAGAGTTGATGAAGTTGTTTTTGACCAATAAAAATAAAGCAATTCCAATATTGATAATAGTAGATAAAGAAACGGGAAGTGTCCTCGGAAAATGGGGTCCAAGGCCTAAAGGAGCGGCCGATTTGATCATTGATTATAAGAAAGAATTTGGAGTTATTGATGAGACAGCAAAAACCAACTTACAACTGTGGTATTTGCATGACAAAGGATTAAGTACTCAAGAAGAAATAATTAATTTGATGCAAAATCTTTAATAGATTAAGTATATTTAGCTATAAGTTTCTCTATATCAAATAATTAATTTTTTTTGTATTAAAAAAAATTGTAAATTAGTGACCTACAACCAAGTCTGCTATTTGATTTACTTTTTTTATTGGTGTTTAAATATATTGTTTCACAATTTAAATAACATCGCTATGAAAAAGCTATTTGAAAAGGTTTATGATTATTTGTCTAATTTACTTTTTGGAGGTAAGAACATACCTCATTATTAAATTAATTTGGCGTAGCCAAGTAGAAAAAAGAGTATGGATTAACAGTACTTTAATTTTAGAAAAAACACATAATAAATCCAATTTTGTATTTATCATGTGTTTTTGCTTTTTATTCGAATGGAGGATTTAGGAAGTATTCTTTAAAAAGTGATTAAACAAAGTCCTAAACTGATGCTTCCAGTATCTTTTTGATTATTAATAGGAATCGCGTAATGGCTTAGTTCAATAAATATAATCAGATCGTTAGGTGTTTGAATACCCAAACTTATTTTTTTATAATCTCCCATTAAATCCCCGCGACCTAGCGCCATTGCTTTTCCTAAACCTAGTTGTAATGCAATTCGAGTATCCTCACTAATTTTTGGACTTAATTTTAAATTTCCAAATATAGGAACGACAACTAGTTTGTCTGTCCATCTCCAGTCTACACCGGAATGAATTCCTAAACTAATCCATTTGTTATGATGAATTCCATATCCTATTTTGCTGCTCAATCCATCGGGTAAAAACCATAAATTGTTAGTGTTCCCATTTAGATCAGTTTCGCCTCGATCCGGATTTCCTTTAATAGGAATGGCTACATCAAATTGAATGTAGGTAAATTTTTTATTTTGGGAAAAAGCAGAAAAAGTAAAAAACAAGAAAATGACTAAAGTTCGAAAAAGTCTAAAAACACTAATCATTTGATGCTAAACTATCTTCGAAAGCGATAACATCTATACCGTCTTTTACATCGTAATCTCCAATTTTTGTTCGGCGCAAAGCCGTTAAATGCGAACCGGAATTCATTGCTTTTCCAAAATCAAAAGCCAGTGAACGAATGTAAGTTCCTTTGCTGCAAACGACTCTGAAATCAACTTCAGGAAGTGCTATTCTGGTAATTTCAAATTCGTGAATGGTTGTTTTTCTAGTGGCAATTTCAATGATTTCTCCTGCTCTGGCATGTTCGTATAAGCGAACACCATCTTTTTTTATAGCCGAATAAATAGGTGGTTTTTGGTCTATTTCGCCTAGAAATTGTTTGACAGTTTCATGGATTAAAGCTTCGTCAATATGTTCCGTTGGGAAATTTTGGTCAATTTCCGTTTCTAAATCATACGAAGGCGTTGTGGCTCCAATGTGAAAAGTTCCGGTGTATTCTTTGGCTTGACCCTGAAGTTCAGTGATTCTTTTGGTGAATTTTCCAGTACAAACTAATAACAATCCAGTTGCCAAAGGGTCCAAAGTTCCGGCGTGACCAATCTTGAATTTTTTTGGCAGATTGAGTTTGGTGATTAATGCCCATTTCAATTTATTCACCGCCTGAAATGAAGTCCAATTCAAGGGTTTGTCAATGAGTAAAATTTGTCCATTTAAGTAATCTTCGGCTGTCTTCAAAGAAATTTATTTAAAGTATGAAAAGTAAATCAATAAAAAAATTCCTACGATTATTCGGTACCAACCCCAAGGTTTAAAACCGTATTTTTTGATGATTTCAATGAAGAATTTAATTGCTATAATGGCAACGATGAAAGCAACAACATTTCCTATCAAGAATAATTGTATGTTTTCGTTTGACTTTAAAATCAATTCGTAACCCTTCATTTGTGAAGACTCATAGGTTTTCAAGAATACAGAATAACAGGTAACGGCCATCATGGTGGGGACTGCCAAGAAGAAAGAGAATTCCGCTGCGGCATGACGCGTTAATCCTTGTTGCATTCCTCCAATGATTGAGGCAGCAGAACGACTTGTTCCCGGCATCATCGCTAAACATTGCCAAAAACCAATAATCACGGCTTTCTTTACCGTAATATCTTCTTCTTTGATAACAGTTGGACTTTGAAAACGACTGTCGATAAAAAGCAAAATTACGCCACCTAAAATTAATACAATCGCAATGGGAATTGGATCCCCAAGAACTGCTTCAATTTTATCATCGAATAATTTTCCTAAAACCAATGCTGGAATTACGGCACAAATCAGTTTAATGTAAAAGTTGAATTTGGAGAAATCGAAAAATTTCTTCCAATATAAAGCGACAACCGCCAAAATGGCTCCAAATTGGATGGAAACCTGAAAAAGTTTCACGAAATCATCCTCTTGAATTCCGAAATAAGAACTTAGAAAAACCATGTGAGCAGTCGAGGAAACAGGAAGATATTCTGTTAATCCTTCTATAACAGCAATCAAAAATGCTTGTAATGTATTCATTTATGCGTTTTTGGGATTCTTAAGAATGGCATAAATGGTAATTCCAAAACCGATTAAAACAGTTGTTGGCGCCAATCTAATTCTTCTGAAATTGAAAATGTCTTCGCTAAATACATTTGGATCGTCACTTCCGCCGCCTGACATTAGAATAAATCCCAAGGCAATAACTCCAATCCCAATTAATAAGATTTTGTAATTTATTTTATCAAAAAGAAATTCTGGTTTCTGTTCGTTGTTTTTCATTTATGCTGAATTTAGTTCAGCATCTAAAAATGCCGAATGATAATGAGTTTATATTAATCAACTAATAAATATTAGTATAAATCGTCTGTTCTCAAGTTCAAGAAACGTTGTGTAGCAAAGTACGTGCTTAACCAAGTAATTAAAACGCCAATTCCTAAAACGGCCAATAATACCAAGCCAATCATAGCTTTATCTTCTAAAATACCAAGATTTGGAAAACTGGTTTCAACATAAATTAAAACACCAATTAATGCTAAAACTGCCAAAACTGCTCCAATCATTCCCAGTTTTATGCTTCGCATCACAAATGGTTTTCTGATAAAGGCTTTTGTAGCGCCTACCATTTGCATGGTTTTGATGATAAATCGGTTCGAATGTATCGATAAACGCAACGAGCTATTAATCAGTAATACGGCAATAACAGCAAGGAATCCGCTGATTATTAAAATCCACATACTTACTTTTTTGATGTTGTCGTTTACTAAATTCACTAATTGTTTGTCATAAACAATGTCTGAAATCATTGTGTTTTTGCGCAAGCCACTTTCAATTTTTGCAATACTGTCCTTAACAACGTAATCTCCTTTTAAGTGAATGTCGTAGGAGTTTTGCAAAGGGTTTTCACCAAGAAATTCCATAAAATCCTCGCCAATAATATCGGTATGTTCTTTAGCAGCAGCTTCTTTGGTGACGTAAGTATATGATTTTACGAATGGACTAGTTTTTATTTGGGTTCCAAAAGCTTTCACAATGCTGTCATTGGCTTCATTCTTGAAAAAAACCGTCATGGCAATATTTTCTTTGAAATCGTTGGCTAATTTTTTAGAATTTATAATAAAAAGTCCCAATATTCCCAATAGAAACAAAACTAAGAATACACTTAGCACTACTGAAAAATAAGAGGAAATTAACCGGCGTTTTTGAAAATTATCAAAGGAAGAACTCATAGTTTATTGAAATTATTGGGTAAAAATAATAAAGAATTTCTTTATTTAAAGTTAATAACGTTCAAAGTTTCAACTTTCGTACAATAAACGTAAATTTGGCACCTAAAAATAGTCATCGTGAGAAAGCTTTCGCAGCTTTGTCCCTTTGCAACTTTGCAACTTTTATAGAAATGAAATACAATCCGAACGAAATAGAGGCCAAATGGCAGAAATATTGGTTAGAAAACCAAACGTTTAAAGCCGAAAACAATTCAGAAAAACCTAAATATTACGTGCTTGACATGTTTCCTTATCCATCTGGAGCGGGATTACACGTAGGGCATCCACTGGGATATATCGCCTCTGATGTGTATTCCAGATACAAAAGACACCAAGGTTTTAATGTTTTGCACCCCATGGGCTACGACAGTTTTGGGTTGCCTGCGGAACAATATGCGATACAAACGGGACAACGTCCGGAAGATACGACTTCAGTAAATATTGACGGTGGAACGGATAAAGAAGGAAATAAAATTGCGGGATACAGAAAGCAATTGGACAAAATTGGATTTTCGTTCGATTGGAGCAGAGAAGTACGTACTTCAAATCCAGATTATTACAAGCATACACAATGGATTTTTATCCAATTATTCAATTCTTGGTACAATAAAAACAGTGATAAAGCCGAAGATATTTCGACTTTAGTTTCCATTTTTTCAACAGAAGGAAATGCGAATGTCAATGCGGTTTGCGATGAAAATATTGAGGTATTTTTAGCAAATGAATGGAACGCTTTTGCAAAAGAACAGCAGGAGAGAATTTTGTTGCAATACAGATTGACTTATTTAGCCGAGACTGAGGTGAACTGGTGTCCGGGATTAGGAACGGTTTTGGCGAATGACGAAATTGTTAATGGCGTTTCAGAACGTGGCGGTTTTACCGTTGTTCGAAAGAAAATGACACAATGGAGCATGCGAATTTCGGCTTATGCAGAACGTTTGTTACAAGGTTTAAATGATATCGATTGGAGTGAAAGCATCAAAGAAAGTCAAAGAAACTGGATTGGAAAATCCGTTGGAGCAACTGTAGAATTCAATGTTCAGAATTCAGAAGCTAAAATTGCGGTTTTCACGACAAGACCTGATACTATTTTTGGAGTTACGTTCATGACATTGGCTCCGGAACACGAATTAGTTTCTCAAATTACAACTGCAGAACAAAAAGCGGAAGTGGATGCCTATATAGAAAAAACCTCAAAACGTTCCGAAAGAGAACGTATGGCTGATGTGAAAACTATTTCTGGAGTATTTACAGGAGCGTATGCGGAACATCCGTTTACGAAAGAGCCTATTCCGGTTTGGATAGGCGATTATGTTTTGGCTGGTTACGGAACAGGCGCGGTTATGGCGGTTCCTTGTGGTGACGAAAGAGATTATGCTTTTGCGAATTTCTTCAAAGGTCAAAACGGAATGCAGGAAATCAAGAATATTTTTGATAAAGACATATCGGAAGCTGCTTTTGGAGCCAAAGAAGGTTTTCAATTAGTAGATTCTGATTTTCTAAATGGATTAGATTATAAGAAAGGAACTCAAAAAGTAATTGAAGAATTAGAAAAATTAAACCAAGGAAAAGGAAAAACGAATTACCGTTTGCGTGATGCTGTTTTCTCTCGCCAGCGTTATTGGGGAGAACCGTTTCCCGTATATTATGTAAATGGCTTGCCGCAAATGATTGATGCGCAACATTTGCCAATTATCTTGCCGGAAGTTGAGAAATATTTGCCAACCGAAGAAGGTTTACCACCTTTAGGAAATGCTACGGTTTGGGCTTGGAATACCGAAACGAATGAAGTAGTTAATACTGATTTAGTCGACAATAAAACGATATTTCCTTTAGAATTGAACACGATGCCAGGTTGGGCGGGAAGTTCTTGGTATTGGATGCGTTATATGGATGCGCACAATGAGAATGAATTTGCAAGCAAAGATGCTTTGGCATATTGGGAAAGTGTGGATTTATACATTGGCGGAAGCGAACACGCAACCGGACATTTATTGTATTCCCGTTTTTGGAACAAATTCTTAAAAGACAAAGGTTTTGCGCCAACGGAAGAACCATTCAAAAAACTGATCAATCAGGGAATGATTTTGGGAATGAGTGCGTTTGTTTATGGTGTTTGGGTGGAAATTATCCATTCTTATTCTGCAAAAGATACTTTTAATGATGAGATTGATCTTATTGATGTTGAATGCCCACGTCCTTTCTTTGTAGGTATTTCGAAAAATATTTTCGAATCAAGTCAGTTTAAAGCTGATGAATATGGTATTATAGATAACGCTGTTTTAAGTGATTTAATTAGGAATAAGTTTTCTGAACTGAAGTTTAGAGATTTGGAGGTAAATGCAGATGAGGAATTCTACGACTATAGATGTTCTTTAGTAAAACTACACACAGATGTTAATTTAATAAATTCTTCTGATGAATTAGATGTCGAAAAGTTTAAAGTTTGGAGAGAAGATTATGCAGATGCTGAATTTATTTACGAAGAAAACGGAAAATACATAGTAGGTCGCGAAATCGAAAAAATGTCGAAATCCAAATACAATGTAGTTACTCCTGATGATATTTGTAATGAATACGGTGCTGATACGTTGCGTTTATATGAAATGTTTTTAGGACCATTGGAACAAGCGAAACCTTGGAATACAGCTGGAATTTCTGGAGTTTTTGGATTCTTGAAAAAACTGTGTCGTTTGTATTTTGATGATAATGGTTTGATTGTGACCAACGACGAACCAACAAAAGACAACTTAAAATCATTGCACAAAACCATCAAGAAAGTGGCGGAAGATATTGAAGGCTTCTCTTTCAATACGTCAGTTTCTCAGTTTATGATTTGTGTGAATGAATTGTCCGCTCAAAACTGTCATTCTCGCGCAATTTTGGAACCATTAGCAATTGTGATTTCGCCTTATGCACCTCACATCGCGGAAGAATTATGGTCGTTATTAGGAAATACGGGTTCGATTGCAACCGTTGATTTCCCTGTTTTTGAAGCTAAATATTTAGTAGAGAGCGAAAAGGAATATCCAGTTTCTTTCAACGGAAAAATGCGTTTCACGATGGTTTTACCTTTGGATTTAACCAAGGAACAAATCGAAGAAATTGTTATGAAAGACGAAAGAACCATAAAACAATTAGAAGGCAGAACGCCAAATAAGGTGATTATTGTTCCGGGGAAAATCATCAATTTGGTGGGGTAATTTCTAGGATTTTATTATTTTTAAATTCCAAATTCCAATTTTACTATTGGGATTTGGAATTTTTTTTGCCCTATTTTATAAGCATTAAGGAGTTTAAATTTATTTTTTTTTGAAAACTTTTGTAACATTTTAATAGTTGCCGTATCCAAAGGACGGATCCGATTAATTAACAATTTAAAACTATTAAAAATGAAAAAGTATATTCTAATTATTGTTGCAATTGTGTTTTCTGTTATGTGTTCTAATGCATTTGGACAAAAAAAATCATATCCGTTTGAAGTCGTAAAATCAGGAAAAGGAGAACGATCCATTGTATTTATTCCTGGATTTGCAAGCTCAGGTGATGTTTGGAATGAAACAAAAGCGAATTTTGAAAAAGAGTTTACCTGTTATACTTTTACGATGGCTGGTTTTGCCGGAGTTCAACCACAACCAAATCCTTCATTTATAAATTGGGAAAAAGAAATTGTGAACTATATTCAAGAGAATAAAATCGAAAAATCAATTATCGTTGGTCATAGTATGGGCGGAGGACTTGCATTAGCTATCGCTTCTGATTATCCAGACTTAATTGCTAAAATTGTAGTTGTTGATGCGCTTCCTTGTTTGTCGGCTTTAAGAGACCCTTCTTTTAAGTCACAGGAAAACAATGATTGTACTTCAATGAATAATCAAATATCGGCTATGTCAGAAGACGAATTTTATCAAATGCAAAAAAGAAATATGGCGATGCTTGTGGCTGATGCCTCAAAGCAAGACAAAGCAATTAGCTGGAGCATGAAATCAGACAGAAAAACGTTTAGCGAAATGTATTGTGATTTTTCCAATACTGATTTGAGAGATAAAATAGTGGCAATAAAATGTCCTTCGTTAATATTATTAGAATATGGTTTTGCTAATTATAAAACGCCTATCGAAGCACAGTTTGTAAATTTAAAAACGGCCAGTTTTCAGTATGCTACTAAAGGTTTACATTTTATAATGTATGATGACAAAGAATGGTATCTGGCACAGCTTACCAATTTTATAAAATCGTAATGATGGAGTTCGAAAACATCTATAAAACCTATTGGAACAGAATATTCAGGCTTTGTATGGGTTTTGTCAACGATTATGATATTGCGCAGGACTTGGCTCAGGAAACGTTCATTATTGTCTGGCAAAAGCTAAATACCTTTAGAAACGAATCAGGCATTGGTACCTGGATTTTTAGAATTGCTTCTAATAATTGTTTGCGGCAGATTGAGAAAGAGAAACGATTCCTTAAATCAGAATTGCCTCTTCATATCACCGAAGAAAAACAGTATTCTATAGAACCTCAGATTCAGTTTTTGTATAAATGCATTGCAGAATTACCAGAAACGGAACGTATCATCATTTCACTGGAGCTGGAAGATGTTAAACAAGCAGAAATAGCTAAAATCGTCGGGCTTTCTGAAGCTAATGTTAGAGTAAAAATTCATAGAATAAAAGATAAACTGACTCAAAAATTTCAAGATCATGGAAAATAATATAGATTTTAAAGATTTATGGAAAAAACAGTCGATAAGTCAACCCAGTATTAATGAGTTACTTGCTAAGCTAAAACATTTTAAAAAAACAAGTTTGCGAAGATTAATACTTACAAATGCTATGCTGATTGCAACTTGCGTTTTAATACTTTTAATTTGGTATTACTACCAACCGCAATTTCTTTCAACCAAAATAGGAATTGTTTTGAACGTTGCCATAATGGCTATCTATCTATTGGTTTATAATAGATTATTTGATGCGTATAAAGAACTGGACAACACCGATAGTAATGCGGAATATTTACAAAAATTAATAGCAATTAAAACAAAACAAAAGTTCTTGCAGTCCAAAATGTTAAGTATTTACTTTGTAGTTCTCGGGCTGGGAACATGCTTGTACATGTATGAATACGCATCAATGATGTCTTTTTTGTGGGGATTTTTTGTGTACGCTGTTTTATTATTTTGGATGGGATTTGTTTGGTTTTACTTGCGTCCAAGACAAATAGTTAAGGAGAATTCGAAAATCGATACGCTAATTGATACCTTTCAAAGAATTAATAATCAATTAGAAGCAGATGTATAGCTCCACTGCCGAAAATTAATTTGTTGGCATTTGCTGCTAGGTTTTTTATTTAACAAATGCCAAATTGACATTGTGAAAATTTGGTTCAGATTTTGATGACTCTTTATTAACTTTAACAATACAATTAAAAAACAAAAATATGGGAATGGGTTATTTGATTCTTGCCGGAGCAATTATGCTTTTTAGCTGGTTAGTTAGTTCAAGACTAAAAAGCAAATTTGAACATTATTCTAAATTACAATTACAAAACGGAATGTCCGGCGCAGAAATTGCCGAAAAAATGCTTGCCGATAACGGAATTCGCGATGTTCGAGTAATCTCGACACCAGGACGTTTGACAGATCATTACAATCCAGCAGATAAAACCGTGAATCTAAGTGAGGCGGTTTACAACCAACGCAATGCGGCTGCGGCTGCTGTTGCGGCGCACGAATGTGGTCATGCCGTGCAACACGCTGTGGGATATCAATGGCTTACGATGCGTTCTAAATTAGTTCCTGTGGTGAATGTGGCATCAACGTATATGCAATGGATTTTGCTTGCTGGAATCTTAATGATGAAAACTTTTCCACAATTATTATTGGTAGGAATTATCATTTTTGCCGCAACCACTTTATTTTCGATTGTTACTTTGCCAGTCGAATATGACGCGAGTAATCGTGCCTTGGCTTGGTTAGAGAATAAAAGAATGCTGACGCAACAAGAACAAGCAGGAGCCAAAGATTCACTGAAATGGGCTGCCAGAACGTATGTAGTAGCTGCTTTGGGATCAATCGCAACGTTATTGTATTACGTTTCGATTTATATGGGAGGAAGTAGAAGAGATTAACATTTTTTGAAGGAAATATAAAATCCGTCTTGTGAAAACAAGGCGGATTTTTTTTATCAAATAACCAAATCAATGATTAACCAAAAGACTATAGTTGAATCTGTCTGTCGATTTGCTGGTCTAAGGAAATGAAGGTTTCTGTTCTGGAAACGCCTTCTATCGCTTGGATTTTGGTGTTGAGTAATTGCATCAAATGTTCATTATCCCGACAAATAATTTTTATCAAAATCGACCAGTTTCCTGTGGTGTAATGGCATTCCAATACTTCAGGAATTTTCTTTAAATCCCTTACGGCTTCTGGGTTTCGGGCGGCTTTGTCCAGATAAATCCCAACAAAAGCCATCGTATTGTAACCTAGAATTTTATTGTTTACGGTGAATTTTGATCCCGAAATAACGCCGGACTGCTCCAGTTTTCGCAACCGTTGATGAATTGCCGCTCCTGAAATTCCTATTTTATTGGCGATTTGAAGAATTGGTTTTCGGGCATCTTCCATCAGGTCGCGTAAAATTTCTTTATCGATGCCGTCAATTTCTACTACTAGGGAATTGATTTTCATGAGTTGTTATTTTAAACTAAAATATGGAATTTAGTTTGGATTGGAAATCAAATTTAAGTAAAAAACGATTAGTAAAAAGGGTATAGTGTTGTTTTTATGATTTGTCACATAAAAAAAGCCATTCGGATTGCGAATGGCTTTTGTAATTGTATCTGAAAAGTAATCTTTTATTTTCCTTTATTGGCTTCAATAATGTATTTTTCCAAAGCCATTGTCATAGAAGGCGTTGCTGGGGTTGGTGCAAGAATATCCACTCTTAAACCGTGGTCCAACGCTTCTTTTTGAGTAGTGCTCCCAAAAACTGCAATTCGAGTGTCGTTTTGTTCGAAATCCGGGAAATTCATAAACAATGATTTTATTCCGGTTGGGCTAAAGAAAGCCAAAACATCATAATATACATCGGCTAAATCGGATAAATCACTCATTACAGTTCTGTAAAAAACAGCTGGTGTCCAATCTACTTTTAGTGCGTTTAGCGTTATTGGCGCATCGGCATTCAATTGGTCTGAAGCAGGTAATAAGAATTTTTCGTCTTTGTATTTTTTTATCAGTGGAGATAAATCAGCAAAATCTTTCGGTCCAACATAGATTTTACGTTTTCTATACACAACGTATTTTTGCAAGTAAAAAGCAATGGCCTCTGATTGGCAGAAGTATTTTAATCCTTCCGGAACTTTATAACGCATTTCATCAGCCACTCTAAAAAAATGATCTACGGCATTTTTACTCGTTAAAATAATCGCGGTGTAATGATTAAGATCGATTTTTTGAAGTCTAATCTCTTTTGCATTAACTCCTTCTACGTGAATAAAAGGTCTGAAATCAATTTTTACTTTATGCTTTTGTTGAAGTTCAAAGTAAGGGGAATTTTCCACCTTAGGCTCGGGTTGTGACACCAAAATTGTTTTCACTTTCATATCTAAACGTTTTCTAAGCACTCCCTTTTGTAAACCAATAATACATAAAATAATAGGGTGCTATTTCAAGAGTGCAAAGATATAAAATAAAATAAAACAACTTACCGAATATTAAATTTTGATAATTTTTTATTGAAATAGAATAAGTTAATACATTGATTGCTAAAATTATAGCTATAATTAATGCTGGTATATTTCTTGAAATGGAGTCGTAATAGAACAAAATAATATTGATTGGCAGTATCAATAATCCAATATAGGTTCTGTAAGTGACTTTTTGAAGGTTAAACTGATCCATGAATTCTTCAATATTGAAGGATGTGGCAATTATCTTTTCTATTAGATATTTAGATAAAATAAAGAAAATAAGGAACGTAAATATTTGGATGTACAGCACCCAATCTGTTTTTGAGGCATGACCAAAATAACTCAGCGAAATCTGAATGAAAAAGGCAAGGGAAATAATCTGTACAAAAAATAAAGAGACGGTGAAACCGCTTTTTAAGTGGCTGTTATCTCTATAAACTTTAGTGTATTTGTTTGAAAAAATTAGATTAGCAAAATCACCAAATCGGTTTTCGAAAATCGATTTAGTAATGGCAATAATAGCAAACGACAGAACAAAAAGAGCGGTCGCCCAGTCTTTGTTCTCAGTTATTCGGGGATGAAGTATAGTTTCGATCATAACGCTGCAAAATTACTAATTTTTCCATGATTCTTTTTATTATAATTTTATTAAGGATGAAATGGCATAAAAAGTTTACTTTTGCGGTGAAATTAGTCGAAAATATGAATGATTGTATTGTTATAATTCCTACCTATAACGAAATTGAAAATATAGAAAGCATTATTCGATCGGTGCTTTCGCAACATAAACCTTTTCATGTTCTTATTATTGATGATAATTCACCCGATCACACTGCTGATAAGGTCGTTTTACTTCAGTCTGAATTTGAGGGTCGATTGTTTTTGGAAAAAAGGGATAAAAAATCAGGTTTAGGAACGGCTTATGTTCATGGATTCAGATGGGCATTGCGACATAAATATGATTTTATTTTTGAAATGGATGCTGATTTTTCCCATAACCCCAATGATTTAGAAAAATTATACAGCGCCTGTCATTTTGGTGATGCTGATTTAGCGATTGGATCCCGTTATGTCACTGGTGTAAATGTGGTAAACTGGCCATTGAGCCGCGTATTGATGTCGTATTTTGCATCCGTTTATGTCCGAATGATTACCGGAATGAAAATTCATGATGCCACAGCCGGTTTTGTTTGTTACAAAAGAAAAGTTTTAGAAGAGATAAATTTAGATAAGATAAAATTTGTTGGTTACGCCTTTCAAATTGAGATGAAATATAGAACGTACTGTAAAAAATTTCAAATTACGGAGGTGCCAATTATTTTTACTGACCGAACAAAAGGGCAATCCAAGATGAGTAATTCAATCATTATTGAAGCCGTTTTTGGAGTTATTGCACTTAGATTAAAAAGATTAGTCAACACATTATAAGAAAAAGATACGATGAACAGGGTTTTAATTAAGAATGCCAAAATAGTAAATGAAGGGGTAATTTTTGAGGGCGATGTATTAATTGAGAATGACTTAATTGTTGAAATTTCAGAAAGTATCAGTGCCAAATCCTCGGAATGTAAAATTATTGATGCCGAAGGAAATTATTTGATTCCGGGTGCAATTGATGATCAAGTGCATTTTAGAGAGCCGGGATTGACGCATAAAGGCGATATTGAATCCGAATCTAAAGCGGCGGTTGCAGGTGGAATTACTTCCTATATCGAACAGCCTAACACGATTCCGAATGCGGTTACCCAAGAAATATTAGAGCAAAAATACGAATTGGCTGCCCAAAAATCGTATGCGAATTATTCGTTTATGATGGGTGCAACCAATGATAATTTGGAAGAAGTTTTAAAAACAAATCCAAAGAATGTTGCCGGAATAAAAATATTCTTAGGTTCCTCAACCGGAAATATGTTGGTGGATAATGAAGCCACTTTAGAGAAAATTTTTTCCAGTACGCCCATGCTTATTGCGGTGCATTGTGAAGATGAAGCGACTATCAAAAATAATTTAGAGAAATACAAAGCAGAGTTTGGAGAGGATGTTCCCGTTACGGTGCATCACCTGATCCGAAGCGAGGAAGCGTGTTATATTTCGTCTTCTAAGGCGGTTGCTCTGGCTAAGAAAACAGGTGCTCGCTTGCATATTTTTCATCTTTCGACTGCTAAAGAAATGGATTTGTTTACAAACAAAATTCCTTTGGAAGAAAAGAAAATCACTGCCGAAGTTTGTGTGCATCATTTATGGTTTACCAATGATGATTATGCGACGAAAGGCAATCTAATCAAATGGAATCCTGCTGTAAAAACCGCTAATGACCGAAAAGTACTTTGGGAAGCATTATTAGATGACCGTATTGATGTCATTGCTACAGATCATGCGCCTCATACATTAGAAGAAAAAAAACAATCTTATTTGAATGCGCCTTCCGGTGGGCCACTGGTTCAACATGCTGTTGTAGCAATGTTTGAAGCGCACCATCAAGGAAAAATAAGCATTGAAAAAATTGTAGAAAAGATGTGCCACAATCCGGCTAAAATTTTCAAAATAGAGAAACGTGGTTTTATCAAAGAAGGCTATTATGCGGATTTGGTTATCGTGAATTCAGGTTTGCCTTGGAGTGTAAAAAAAGAAAATATTTTGGCAAAATGTGGTTGGTCTCCGTTTGAAGGTTTTACTTTTAAATCCAGAATTACCCATACTTTTGTCAACGGACAATTAGTCTATACCGCTTTTAAAGTAAAAGATATTCGTGCAGGAAAACGTTTATTATTCGAAAGATAAAATTTTATAAATGAGAAAAATCATAACACTTTTAACGATCATAACACTGTTTGTAAGCTGTAAAGAAGAAGTAGTGAATAAGCCGGAACGACTTATAGAGAAGGATGTTATGGTTGATATTATGTATGATTTGTCTATTTTGGAAGCGATTAAATATCAAAATCCAACTTCCTTGGATACCTTTAAAATAAATCCAAGAGAATATATTTTTAAAAAATATAAGATTGACAGTATTCAGTTTGCTAAAAGCAATGTGTATTATGCATCGGATTATGAGGACTACAAATTGATGTTTGAGCAAATTACAAAACGATTGGATACCAATAAAAAGAGTGTAGATTCTTTAATCAATTTGGAAAAAAAGAAAAAGAAACCAGCTCTTCAAAAAATAGAAAAAACAACTGCAATTGTGAATGATACCACAAAATTGAAATAGAAAATTGCAATTTAAAGTTTTGAAATGTCTTTTATGTATTGGTGGACATCAATAAAATCAGTTTTCAATCGGTCTTTAATCTTCTCATTGGAGTAGATATTTTTTGAATAGGAAGCTCTTGCAGTGGCTTGGGATAATTTTCTTTTTTGCTGAAAAATATTCGAAACAAACCAATCCAATCTCCAAAGTATTTCTATAAAAAAGGGTTTTGCATGAATTTCAGGTCGTTGCACACCTAATGAATAGGCCATAGTATTCAGAATGTCACGAAAAACACTATTTTCTGCAATCAAGGTGAAACGTTCATTCTTAATTTCGCTTTTCATTAATTGATGTGCGATTCTAGTAACATCAGTAACGGCAACAAATCCTGTTGAACCCAGCGTGTAAAATTTCAACCCGTTTTTTACTTTCATAAAAAGTTGTCCACTTCCTTGTTCTCTAAAACCTGGCCCAAGAATAACGCCCGGATTTACAATTATTACCTCTAATCCTTCTTGTTGTCCGCGCCAGATTTCCATTTCGGCACCATATTTAGAAATGGCATAATCATTATGGTACTTTTCCGGATTCCATTCGGTCTCTTCGGTAATGAATTTTTCATGTGGCAGTAAATCGCCCAAAGTGGCAATGGAACTTACAAAACACATTTTTTTTATACCATAAGCAATGCAAAAATTCACAATATTCGCTGTGCCTTCAATATTTGTTTTTCGCAATATATCTTCATCCTTTGGATCAAAAGAAATTAATGCGGCGCAATGATACACGGTATCAATATTTTGAAAGGCGATTTCTAATGAAGGAACTTCAGTAATGTCTGCTTGAATCCATTCGATTTGATCGAACAACGATTCTTTTTTATAAATGGAAAACAGCGATTTAGTTTTCTCCATCGAAGCGACACTTCGATAAATAGCACGAACTTTTTCTGTCCCGATACTTCGGGATTCAATTAAATGAAGCAATAAATGTGCGCCTACTAAACCGGTTCCTCCTGTGACTAAAATCATGCTACGAAAATACGAATAATTTTTTTCGAATAACCTATTAAACAAATAACCTAATCCGCAATAAATTTTATCTTTGTGCACACGAAGCCTAAAAGGCTGAATTGACGAAAGTAAATTGATTAAAAAGATGAAGAATTTTATTGAAGAAGTAACTTGGAGAGGAATGCTCCACGATGTTATGCCCGGCACAGAAGAACATTTGATGGAACAAATGCGTGTGGCGTATGTGGGAATTGACCCAACTGCCGATTCATTGCATATAGGACATTTAGTTGGAGTGATGTTATTGAAGCATTTTCAACTATCAGGACACAAGCCATTAGCGTTAGTGGGTGGTGCAACAGGAATGATTGGTGATCCATCCGGAAAATCGAATGAAAGAAATTTATTGGACGAAGCGACTTTGCGTCACAATCAAGAAGCTATAAAAGGTCAATTGGCTCGTTTCCTGGATTTTACTTCTAATTCGGCTAATGCAGCAGAATTAGTGAATAATTACGACTGGATGAAGAACTTTTCTTTTCTGGATTTTATTCGTGATGTAGGGAAGCATATCACGGTAAATTATATGATGGCGAAAGATTCTGTGAAGAAACGTTTGTCTTCTGAAGCTGCCGAAGGAATGTCATTCACGGAGTTCACCTACCAATTGGTTCAAGGATATGACTTTTTGCATTTGTACAGAGAAAAGAATTGTACGTTACAAATGGGTGGAAGTGACCAATGGGGAAATATCACAACAGGAACCGAATTAGTTCGTAGAATTGCGAGTGGAAAAGCGTATGCGTTGACTTGTCCGTTAATTACAAAAGCGGATGGAACCAAGTTTGGAAAATCTGAAGGTGGAAATATTTGGTTGGATTCGGCCAGAACTTCTCCGTATAAATTTTATCAATATTGGTTGAATACTTCGGATGTTGATGCGGAAAAATACATTAAGATTTTTACTTTTTTATCCAATGAAGAAATCGAAGTTTTAACTGAAAAACACAGAGAAGCACCACATTTACGCTTGTTACAAAAACGTTTGGCCGAAGAAATTACGGTGATGGTACATTCAGCAGAAGATTTAGAAAATGCGATAAAAGCATCGAATATTTTGTTCGGGAATTCTACTTCAGATGATTTGAAACAACTGGACGAAGCCACTTTCTTAGATGTTTTTGATGGAGTTCCTCAAGCGGAAATCAGCAGAAATGAAATTGAAACGGGAATCAATATTGTTGACGTTCTAAACGAGAAAACAGGATTTCTGAAATCGAATGGTGAAGCAAGACGCGCTTTGACAGCTAATTCTATTTCAGTAAATAGAGAAAAAGTTGCCGAAAATTTTGTGCTTTCGACCAAAGATTTAATCAACAGTCAATTTGTATTGTTGCAAAGTGGAAAGAAAAACTATTTTGTGGTGAGAGTGGTTTAAAGAACCATCAAATTACAACCTCGAATATCAGAATTATCAAAACGTCCCAATACCTCGAAAGAGTTGTTGGGATTTTTTTTACCCAAATCCTGCGTAGCAATAAACGAACAGGAATTGATGTTGGCTAAATCAATCACGTTGATTCCGCCTGTTTTTCCGTGTTGAATATAAGTTAAAGCATCTTCAGTGTCACGAACCAGTATTTGTATCCAAGAAGGGCATTCAAATACGCCGTTTCCTAAAGAATACGCTTGCGAAAGCAATTCGGTCATTCCGTATTCAGAATGTATGGCTGAAACGCCAAATCCTTTACACAATTGTTCGTGCAGTTCTTCCCGAATCATTTCTTTGCGTTTGCCTTTCATGCCGCCGGTTTCCATGATAATGGTATGCTGCAATTGAAACTGGTGTTTTTCAATTAAATCCAATAAAGCAAAAGTAACGCCAATCAAAATGACATTTTGACCGGCTTCATCTAAAGCGATAAGCTTGGCAATCAATTCGTCGTGATTGTGCAGGTAAAAACCACTTTCAGGATGATTAGTAAGTTCAATTAAGTCCTTGACCATGTAAATTAAGGAAGAACCTTCCCGTTCCAGATAGGATGGAAGCAAGGCCAATACAACATAATCTTCAATATTGCCATAAAATTCGGAAAACCCTTTGCGGTAACTTTCTTCGTATAAAGTAACATCGGTAACCAGATGTTTGCTGGTTATCATTCCGGTTGTTCCACTGCTGGTGAAGGTTTCCTGAATTGGATTGGTATTCGAAACCACTTCATGACTCTTAAAAAACTGAATCGGTAAAAATGGAATCTGCTGTAAAGACTTTACTTTGTGAGGATCTGTTTTTAAAAAATTGCAAAATTCCTGATAGACCAAGTTGTTTTCGTATTGGAAACGAAACACTTTTAAAGCAATTTTTTCAAATTGTTTTTGACTGGAGATAGCAAATATATCGGAGGATGTGATCAAGAATTTTTTTTGCAAAAGTAATCAAAAATTTAAAGGCAAACCAATAACGGAATTGGATTAACAGGTAGTTCTGGAATAGTTTTCATTAGAACAAGAAACAAAAAAAGCCCCAATTACAATTGGAGCTTTTATGATGTATTTTTGAAATTATCGGATGATTAATTTTCTGGTCGCTGATGCTTCTTTTTCATTAATTTTTATGATATAAACACCAGAAGATAGATTAGAAACGTTTAATTCTCTTGAGCTTATCGTGGTTTGAAGTACTTTTTTTCCTAAAACATCAAAGATAATTATTTCTTTATCAAGGTCATTTTTAGTAGAAATGTAAACTTTGCCATTATTCACGGGGTTCGGATACAAGCTTAAACCTTCTATTGTAGCGGTTTCTTGTGTTCTTGGTTGCGGTTTAGTTTCCTGAGCACTAACGCTCAAAGAAAATAAAAAAACCAATACAGTAATAATATAAAAGTAGTTTTTTGCCATCAGATTTGTTTGAATAGTAAATATACAAAAAATAATTCAAAAAGCATACCAAAAAAAAGCACCTCTCTTGAAAGAGAAGTGCTTTTTGTTTATATTAAGATGTTTATTAGAATCCTACTGACCATCCAGTAGCCCAAGATGGCATTGCAACGCCATTACCAGCGCCAGTTGCAGCACCTTCTGATGAAACAATTCCAGATACATCAGCACTTGCACCGCTAGTTGCAGGAGCTACAACATTTAAAGTACCTTTAGTTTTTGCCAATACATCAATGAAACTAATATTAACTGCTTTTAATGCAGTTGGAATAAATGCGATTGTTTCGTTGTTTTCAACATTAAAACCTGTTTTCCATCCGCTTAATACTAAATTTGTAAAAATCCCTTTTGTACCTCTTCTTAATTTCATCGCGTCATTTTCTAACCATGTACCACTTGTTGGAGCACTTCCAGGACCTACAAGAGTTAAGTTAGTAATAGTAGGGTTAGCGATGGGAGTATTAGCGTAACCTAATTCAAAGTTATCTGCCTCAATTCCTCTATTTCCTTTACCAAATCCTAGTTTCCCAAACCAATTTGTGTTTGTTCCAGACCATCCTTCCGTCCAGTCAAACTGATCGTCTTCGTTTCCAATAGAAATTAAGTTAGATGTATTTACAGTTCCTCCGAAGAATTCAATTCCATCGTCAGCACCATGGTAAAATTCTACGTAATCAATTTTAGTTCCAGAACCAACTCCAAATAATGAAAGTCCGTTAAACTCTTTTTCACTGTTAAAAGCAGCTCCAGCATATTCAATTCTTAAATAAGTAATTGAACCAGAATTGTCATCCGCTACAGTTCCACCGTAAGTTAAGTCAGCTACTTCTGATTGTGCAGATCCAGCACCTCCAGTTATGCGGTTAATAGGAGCTTTTCCACAAATAACCAATCCACCCCAATCACCAGCAAATTTGTTAGCTAGACCAGATGTCATTACTACTGGTTTGGCGGCAGTACCGTTTATATTTATTTTTCCTCCCTGAGCAACAGCAATGTAAGATGATGTGCCTGCTGTTCCTTGAATAACTGTTCCCGCTGGAATTGTTAATGTAGCGCCATTGTTGACTTGAATTTTACCTGTTAATTTATACGTTTTTGTTCCGTCCAGAGTAACTTCACCATCGTTTATAGTTCCTTGAAAATTGTTTGCATCTGCTGTAAATGTAGATGAAGGTGGAGTGGATGGAGTAGGATTGTCATCAGATGAACAGCTAGTAATTAAACCTACAGCTAATGTTAAAATCCCGAATAATTTTAAAGTTGATTTTTTCATGATTGTTAAATAAATTTTTTGTTATTTACTGTTACAAAGATGCAATAAGTACTTTTTCTTGATGTTATCTAAATATGAATGTTTGTTTAATAAAAAGCGACTTCAATATTAATTTAATGTAAATCAGATTAAGTTAATTAACTGTGGTTTATTCGATGTTATAGCTCTATTAAAATCTTATTTATACCTTTTTTTAATTAATAGAAATCAAAAAGAGCAGCTTAATAGCTGCTCTTTTATAACGATGTAAATGTTGTTATTTTAAAATTGGTAATTCAAATTCAAACTGATTGTTGATCCCTTTTTGTAAGAGAGGACGTTTACATCGCCAGTATTATTTGCTTGTACCCTATTAATTGATGGGTTGAGTAGGTTTTTTGTCACTAATCCCAATCCTAGTTTTTCAGTAAGTTTAGATTTTACAACAAAATCTAACGATCCAAAGGCTTTATCAATTAAATCTCCTTTACCACTTGTTCCAATGGCATTAACTCTATCTGAAAAATAAGAGTATGCTAAAGTTGTTGTTAAATTACTCTTTTTATTATTCCATTCGTTAAAGAATGTTAAATCAGTGTTTAATAATAGGTCAGAAGCCCCAGTGAATTGTCCTTTAGTATTTGTAAAATCAACTTGAAAATCGGTCTCTGTTTTTACTTTTTCTGAATTCAATTCTTGGTTGCTATATAGGTACGAAAGATTAATTCCAGCGGAAAGTTTCTTAGCGTTATTTGAATCGATATTAAAAAGTTCTTTTCTGTATTCAAGTTCAGCACCTGCAACATAACCATAATCTCCTGTGTTTATAAAAGAAATATCATTTGAAGACGATGATATTGTTACTTCATTCATTGGGTTCAAAATGTATTTACCAAAAGCTGTTACTGAAATTAGCTCGTTACTTTTTGGAAACATTTCCCATTTGATGTCGATATTGTAATCGTCAGATTCGTATAAATCTTTATTTCCTACTTTTACTTGCAATACTTCTTCATAAATAAAAGGGGCTCTTTCTTTAAATTGAGGTAAAGTATACGTTTTGCTCAACCCTAAACGTAAATTTTGCTTATCATTCAATTCATATTTTACAACTAAACTTGGTAAAAAAGCAGTCTTTTCTAATTGATCCTCACCAATTGATCCTAATTGGGTGTTCCACGCTACTTTTTGAGTAATTTGTTCTCCTCTAAGGCCAAGTAAGGCAGTTAATTTTTTGAATTTATATTCTGTGTTTGCAAATGCGGCATGAATCATTAAGTCACCGCCGTAAGTTTGTGGGAATAGGGCGTTAAACACTTGAGAATTTCCTCGAAAAGTAGCTATCCTAAAATTATCGTTACTAAAATTAGCTTGGTTATAGAATAAATCTAAATTATTTGGGTCAACAATTGTGTTTGTATTTCCCTCCGTAGCTTTTACATTAAATTGAGTAGCTTGAAAACCTCTTGATTTTATTCTTTCATTTAGACCAAAAGTAATTTTCCCTAGAAAATCACCGTCTTCATTTTTGTTGAATTTGTAATCATAAGATGCGTTTGCAGCAAGTTCATCTTCTTTTAATTTTTGAAAATATCTATGATTGTCTGGAGCTGAGATACTCGATAATTGATAACCTGTAGCTTCATTTCTAAAAATATTTTGAACTCTATCTGGCATGCTTCCATCAATAATATTGTATGAAATCCCCCAATTTAATTTAGAACGCTCTCCAATTTTATTTTCTCCTAATATCTGGTTTATCCACAAACTGTTCTTTTCATAGTTAAAACGGCGAATTAAACCATTTCCATCATTTGCAATATCTACAATATACCCGTAATATTCTTCTTTTGATTGTGTAGATGTATTGATGTAAAGGGAGTTGAAGCTTACTTTGGTGTTATTGTTTATTTTGTAGCCAATATTAGCCATCCCAGTAGTATTAGTTTCGTATTCTAATTCACTAAACCTATCAAAGATTTTATTGGCGACACCGTTGCCATTCACACTTGCCTTCGCTGTACCGTTGCTTTTTGCAGAAAAGTCATTCCCAAATGAAGCCGTTGCAAAAAAGCTAAGTTTTCCTTCTGAACCTATGTCAAATGATTTTCCTCCTGATATACCGAAAGAGGAAGCTATTGGTGCGTAGTCTTTCATTTGAAGCGAACTGTAATTGAATTCGGTAAGTGGGTTGTTTGGTATAGATTGTTTGGTGAAACCAAATAAGTCATAACCCTTACGCAATTTAAAATTATCTTCAGCAATTGCATTTGTGTTTACTTTTGATCCGATATCAATTTTTAAGAATCCTTTTCCTTTATAGTCTTTAGAGATAATGTCAACATTTCCTCCTGCGAAATCACCATAGATATTGCCGTTGTAAACTTTATCAATCGATATGTATTCAACAATATCTGTTGAAAAAATCTCAAGATTTAAGTTTTTCTTTTCTGGATCGTTTGACGGAATTGGCAAACCGTTCATGGTGGTAGAGTTGTATCGGTCTCCTAAACCTCTGACAAATATATTTCCAGAACCTTCTTGTTTAGTTATTCCAGTGGTTTTAGTTACTGCTGTTGCTACATCACTAACTCCTTTGCGGGATAGTTCTTGTGAGCCAATACTTTGTTTTATTGCTACTGCGTTTTTTTGATCAAGTAGTAATGCGGTTTCCTTTTCTCGACTTGGTGCAGTTGCTCTAATTACCACATCTTCTAGTTTGTAGCTTCCGGAACCTAACGTTTTGTTTATAGTTATAGTTTCATTTGCAACTACAGTTACAGGAACTTCTATAGATTCATATCCTACAAAACTAAACTGCAAAGTATAATTTCCAGGAAGTACCGTGATGGCATATTTACCATCAATATCAGTATTGGTTCCTATATTAGCTCCTTTAATAAGAACGTTAGCAAATGGTAAGGATTGATTATTAGCATCTTTGTCTGTTAACATTCCAGTAACTGTTCCTTTGTTCTGTGAAAAAGAAATGGCTGTTATTAATAACGTGAAAAATAGTAACTTGAATTTCATTTGTTTTTAATTTTTTTGCAAAGTAACGTCCAAAATGTAAAATGTAAGTTACTGACTTGTTACGGTTATGTTTTGTTTTAGGACTCAAAATGTACTTAATATTAAATTACGGTTAACAGCTTTTCAATACCCCTTTTATTATTACATTTACAATTCAAAAACAATTTTTGACGCTTTATGAAGAAAAAACACACGAAGATTTTATTAGTAGATGACGAACCAGATATCCTAGAAATTGTGGGGTATAACCTCTCTCAAGAGGGGTATCAAATCTTTACAGCTGCAAATGGAAAAGAAGCTATAGCCAAGGCTAAAAAAGAAATCCCAGACCTTATTATAATGGATGTTATGATGCCGGAAATGGACGGGATGGAAGCTTGCGAGAACATTAGAAAAATTCCAGAACTTAGTAATGTAATTATAACTTTCCTGACGGCCAGAAGCGAGGATTACTCTCAAGTTGCCGGTTTTGATGCAGGTGCGGATGATTATATTACAAAGCCCATCAAACCCAAATTATTAGTTAGCAAAGTAAAAGCCTTGCTGCGTAGACTAAATGAAAAAGAGCAAAACAGCGAGACTCTTAATGTAGGCGGTATTGAAATCAATCGGGAAGAGTACAAAATTGTTAAAGATAATATTGAAATTGCATTACCAAGAAAAGAGTTTGAATTGTTTTATCTTTTGGCTTCAAAACCAGGGAAAGTATTCAAACGCGATGAAATTCTAGATAAAGTTTGGGGTAATGAAGTGGTTGTTGGAGGCAGAACGATTGATGTGCATATCAGAAAATTACGAGAAAAAATTGGAGAAGAATTATTCAAAACAATAAAAGGAGTAGGGTATAAGTTTGAAGTATAAATGACAATAAATTTTAAAAAAACATATCGCTTTGCCGTAAAGTCGGCGCTTTATATTACCCTTTTTTCTACCGGATTAGTTGGTTTTCTGATCTACTTATTTTTTTCTTTTTCCTATCAGTTTTGCTTAATCTTTGCCTTTTCAATAGCTACCTTTTCATTTATAGTAATCCAGTATCGGGTTGAGCGTTTCATTTATAAAAAAGTAAAAAAAATATACGATGACGTTTCTTTATTAGAGTCAAGTACTTTCAGAAACCAGCCTATAACTACCGATATGGCTACACTTACCCGTGAAGTGAAGAAGTTTGCGACCGACAAAAAGTTAGAAATTGAAACCTTAAAAGTCCGGGAAGAATACCGGAGAGAGTTTCTTGGAAATGTCTCCCATGAACTTAAAACACCACTTTTTACGGTTCAAGGATATCTCTCCACCTTACTTGATGGAGCGATGAATGATAAAACAATCCGAAAAAAATATTTAGAACGTGCTGAAAAAGGTGTGGAAAGACTTATCTATATAGTACAGGATTTAGATATGATTTCCAAACTCGAAATTGGAGATCTAAATTTAGAGATTGCTGAATTTGACATCGTTAAGCTGGTACAAAATGTTTTTGATCTGCTAGAAATGAAAGCCTCTAAAAAAGATATTCTATTGATGTTTGATATGAAATACAATAGGCCTGTTATGGTGGTTGGGGATAAGGAAAAAATCCAACAAGTAGTAATGAATTTGATTGTGAACTCTATTAAATACGGAAAATTAAAAGGTTCTACAGAAGTTAGTATTGAAGATTTAACTGACGAAAAAGTCATTGTCCGAATTACGGATAATGGCGAAGGAATTGAGAAGAAAAATATTTCGAGACTTTTTGAACGTTTTTATAGAGTAGATAAAAGTGGTGCAAGAACTGAAGGTGGTTCTGGTTTGGGATTGTCTATTGTGAAGCATATTATCGAAGCACATGATGAGAAAATTTATGTAAATAGTAAATTCGGAATCGGGTCTGAATTTTCTTTTACACTTGAAAAGGGAAATAGAAGCAGTAAATAATATATAGATTCAAAATGTAATTTTAAAGTTACATATTTTAAAAATGTTATAAATGTTAAAGTTTGGAATAAAAAAAGTATCTTTGTAAATGCCTAATAAACAATTAGTTATAATTTATTTGTAACAATTTGTTAACATTAGGTTTTTATTTAACACTTGCGTAATGTTTAGTTAACATTACGCAATCATCTTTGGTGTACTAAACAAACAACATTTAATCGTGAAAAAAGCATTATTAATTATTGCAAGTATATTTGTAGTACATCAAGTATCTGCACAAATTACACCTGCTGTAGAAACTTCTACGAATAAACAGGAGCTTACTAAATCCATAATCCATGTTTTGGATTCTATCAAGAGAGTTAAAGAAGTCCAAGAAAAAACGAAGGAAAAAAAAGAACAATGGTATGACAAAATCGGCATAAGAGGATATGTACAAGTGCGATACAATGGGTTGTTTTCTTCTAACGACAAAGTGTCCTGTGATCAATGTGATAAGTCCTGGGGGACAACATCAACAGCAGTAGATGCAAAATCGAATAATGGCCTTTTTTTAAGACGAGCCCGAATTGTATTTTCGGGACAAATTCATCCTAATGTCTATTTTTATATTCAGCCAGATTTTGCAAGTTCTCCGTCATCTGGGGTTAATAATTTTGCTCAAATCAGAGATGCTTATTTTGATTTGTCATTTGATGTAAAGAAAGAGTATCGAATTAGAATTGGACAAAGTAAAATCCCTTTTGGATTCGAAAACTTGCAATCTAGTCAAAATCGATTGGTTTTGGATCGTAACGATGCTTTGAATAGTGCGGTGGTAAACGAAAGAGATTTAGGAGCATTTTTTTATTGGGCTCCAAGTAAAATTAGAGAGCGTTTTGCTATGCTGATCAAAGATGGGTATAAAGGTTCTGGAGATTATGGAGTATTTGGGTTTGGAGTATATAATGGACAAACAGCAAATAAGTCAGAAGCAAACAGGGACTTGCATGTTGTGACTAGAATAAGTTATCCTTTTGAAATTGGTAGTCAAATTATAGAGCCTGGCATACAAGCATATACCGGAAAATGGGCTTTTACCAATGAGCTTTCTACAGGAGTAACTACTCCAAATAAGCAATATACAACAGATCAAAGGATTGCGGCTTCTTTCGTGCTTTATCCTAAACCATTTGGAGTTCAAACAGAATACAATATCGGTAAGGGCCCCCGCTATAATAAAACTACCAATACAGTTGAGCTTTCTAATCTGGAGGGTGGTTATATTACTTTAAATTACAAATGGGATTTGCCTAAAAACCAATACATTTATCCTTTTGCCAAATTCCAGTATTATGATGGTGGTAAGAAATTTGAGAAAGATGCCAGAAGTTATGTTGTAAGAGATTATGAGTTGGGAGTAGAATGGCAGCCTATCAAGGCATTTGAGTTAGTGGCAGAATGGGTTATTGCTGATAGAACATTCGAAGATAGCGCCCTTCCAAATAACAGGCAACGAGGAAATTTATTGCGCTTACAAGCACAGTTCAACTTTTAATAAATTGTTATCATTCATTTTTGGCGGATTAAATAATTATTAAAATTAAGATAATAATAAAGATAGTATAATGCTGGCTTAACATACTGTTAATATTAGGTGTATACTTTTGTACAAATTTATAAATAAACAAAAAATGACTATAAAAACTAAATTATTCTTAATCTTACCTTTAATTGGTATGTTAAGTTGTGGTAAAGCAAAAAATGAAGAAAAAGGATCAGAAGATAAAGCATCGTCTGTGTCTGTTACAATAAAGGGAAGTGATACTGTTTTGCCATTAGCACAGAAAGAGGCTGAGGAAATGATGAAAACTAATCCAGATGTCAGTGTTACTATAGTAGGAGGAGGAACAGGAGTTGGTATCACTGCACTTTTAGATGGAACTACGGATATCGCAATGGCTTCAAGAGAGTTGAAAACAGAAGAAAAATTAAAATTTTCTGAAGCAAAAAAAGAAATTGAAACAGTAACTATTGCTTTTGACGCTTTAGCGGTAATTGTTAATCCTGCTAATAAAGTAGGACAATTAACACGTGAGCAATTAGAAAAAATATATACGGGACAAATCAAAAACTGGAAAGAAGTAGGTGGAGAAGATGCTAAAATTGTCGCCTATTCCAGAGAATCTTCCTCAGGAACCTATGAGTTCTTCAAAGAAGAAGTAATGGATAAGAAAAATTATGCATCTGATATCTTGAGTATGCCAGCTACTGGAGCTATTGTTCAGGCGGTAAGTCAAACAAAAGGAGCTATCGGATATGTTGGACTGGCTTATGAAACTAATGAAGTGAAACAACTTTCTGTTTCTTATGATCAAGGAAAGACTTTTGTTGCTCCAAGTGTAGCTTCTGCAAAAGATAAAAGCTATCCTATCTCCAGACCATTGTTCTATATTTTTGATAAAGCAAATGCTGCAAAAGTAAAAACAGTTGTTGATTATGCTTTGTCTCCTGAAGGTCAAAAGAATGTTTCTGAAGTAGGTTATGTACCGTTAAAATAATAACATTTATTCTTAAGTTAAAAAAGGCTGTCTGTTTAGGCAGCCTTTTTTATTTGCTTCATTTTGAATAATATAACCTTACTAAAGAATGATGAAAAATGATTTTCGTACTTTTATACTTAACTTTAAGTTAACGCAAGGTTAATGTATACAACACATTCGAAGCGTAACCCTAATGTACTTTTGTTGTTAAAATAAACTATAGCTTTGAGAACAAATTTTAAAAAAATAAAAGAGAAAATAATAGAAACTATATTAATGCTAAGCAGCGCCGCTACAAGTATTACTGTTGTTTTGATTGTTTTTTTTCTATTTATTGAAGGCGCCGGAGTTTTTTCTAAAAAGCCTATTGAAGAAGGTTTTTTGTTGGCAGTACACGCGTCTAATCCAATAAATAAATTAGAACCATCCCAAGTAAAAGATATTTTTGATCAAAAAATCACCAATTGGAAACAGTTGGGCGGAAAAAATGAACCCATCGTTTTATTTAGAACCGAGGATATTACCGAATTTTATTCGGAAGAGGAGTTAGGTGAAAATTTTGAATATTTCCCAGCGAAAATAGATGAGTATGTTTCTAAAACTCCTGGTGTTATTGCCTTTTTTTCAGATAAATACAAAGCAAAAGATTTTCATGGAAAAGAATTAGAAATTAATAAAATTAAAATCTTTGAATTTCTTTCCGGAGAAGAATGGTTTCCAACTGCTCAACCCATCGCACAAATGGGGGTTAAAGCATTAATTTATGGTACACTTTGGGTAAGTTTTGGCGCAATACTATTGGCATTACCCATTGGTTTGGCTGCAGCGATTTATTTGAGTGAAATAGCAAAAAAGCGAACACGTAATATTTTGAAACCACTAATCGAATTATTAGCAGGAATTCCATCTGTTGTTTACGGTTTTTTCGGATTAGTTGTCATTGTACCTTTAATCCAAAGCGTTTTCGGTTTACCTGTTGGAGAAACAGGTTTAGCGGGAAGTATTGTTTTGGCGATTATGGCTTTGCCAACGATTATCACGATTTCCGAAGATGCGATGCGTACCACGCCACGTGCAATGAAAGAAGCTAGTTTAGCTTTGGGCGCGAGCCATTGGCAAACGATTTATAAAGTTGTGATTCCTTATTCGGCATCCGGTATAACAGCTGGAGCCATACTTGGAATTGGGCGTGCGATTGGTGAAACGATGGCTGTTTTAATGGTAACGGGAAATGCTGCCATAATGCCACATACACTTTTAGCACCGCTAAGAACTATTCCTGCCACCATTGCGGCTGAATTGGGCGAAGCTGCAAATGGTGGGTTACATTATCAATCGTTGTTTGCTCTTGGATGTATTTTATTCCTGATTACGTTCTGCATCAATATGTTGGTTGAATTGGTTACCAACAGAGGATCTCATAAAAAACATTAAAAGATGACTAAAGAAATTCATTTAGCAAAACAAAAAAGAAGAAACCAAAAAATTGCTTTTGGACTGTTTCAATTCACCAGCTATGCCGTTGTGGGTCTTTTATTTGTAATTTTAGCTTTTATAGTAATAAAAGGAATTGGCGTTATCAGTTGGGAGTTTATTTCAGAAATGCCCAAAGAGGGAATGACAAAAGGAGGGATTTTCCCGGCAATAGTGGGGACTCTTTGTTTGGTTTTTGGAAGTATGATTTTTGCCTTTCCGGTAGGAGTTTTGGCAGCTATTTACATGAATGAATATGTAAAAGATGGCTGGATGAAGAAGATTATTAAACAAATGACAAATAACCTGGCCGGAGTTCCCTCGATCGTTTTTGGTCTTTTCGGGATGGCATTGTTTGTTAATAAACTGGAATTTGGAGATTCTCTTTTAGCAGGATCCTTAACCTTGGGATTATTAGTTTTGCCTGTGGTAATACGAACTACCGAAGAATCATTAAAATCAGTTGATGACACTTTTAGACAAGCCAGTTTAGGTCTGGGAGCCAGTAAATGGCAAACTACCAGCAAAGTGGTTTTTCCTATAGCTTTTCCAAATATTATTACGGGATTAATCCTTTCCATAGGAAGGGTTTCAGGAGAAACAGCACCCATTTTATTTACCGTTGCGGCTTATTTTTTGCCTAAATTACCTACCTCGATTTTTGATCAAGCCATGGCGTTGCCGTATCATTTATACGTAATTTCAACCAGTGGAACAAATATAGAGGCATCGCGGGAAATGGCTTACGGAACGGCACTTATTTTAATTATAATCGTATTAATTTCTAATTTATTGGCGAATGCGCTTCGTAAATATTTTGGAAAAAAAGTAAAAATGAATTAGTATGCAAAAGATAGAATCAAAAGGTATAAATTTTTATTATGGAGAAACTCAGGCATTGCATAATGTTTCGCTATCAATGAAAGAAAACTCAGTAACGGCTTTAATAGGACCCTCCGGTTGTGGAAAATCTACTTATTTGCGTTTACTGAATCGGATGAATGATTTGATTGATAACACAAAAATGACGGGTTCAATTTTGATTGACGGTCAGGATATTTATGAAAAAAATACCAATGTAGATGATTTACGCAAAAATGTTGGGATGGTATTTCAAAAACCAAATCCGTTTCCAAAATCTATTTTTGAGAATGTTGCTTATGGCTTAAAAGTAAACGGAATTACCGATAAAAAGACAATCGAAGAACGCGTGATTACTTCTATCGAGCAAGTGGCGCTTTGGGGAGAAGTGAAAGACAAATTAAAGAAATCGGCTTTTGAGCTTTCGGGAGGACAACAACAACGTTTGTGTATTGCGCGAGCCTTGGCAATCCAACCTTCTATATTGTTAATGGATGAACCGACTTCAGCTTTGGACCCCATTTCTACTTCCAAAATTGAAGAACTTATTTATGAATTGAAAAAACAATATACAATCGTTATAGTGACACATAATATGCAACAAGCTGGTCGTGTGAGTGATACAACTGCTTTTTTCTATATGGGAGAATTGATTGAATATGACAAAACAAAAACTATATTTACAAAACCGTCACAAAAACAAACGGAAGATTACATAACAGGAAGATTTGGATAATATTGATTTTGATTTGTATTCAGAATGGTTTAATTTTAAATCTTGAAATCTTGAAAAAAATGGCGTTACACATAGAAACAGAATTAGGGAAGCTTAAGAATATCATAATAAAAATAGGTGATTTAGCCGAAAACCAGGTGGCTGAGGCTGTCAAAGTATTACTTTCGGAGCCTGTTACAGAAGGTAAAGAAGTTAAAAAAACAGAAAATAAGATTGATAAATTGGATGTAAAAATTGATGAAATTTGTCAAAGCATTTTTGCATTACATCAACCTGTAGCTTCTGATCTACGATTTATTATGTCGGCAATGCAAATCAGCAACGAGATAGAAAGGATAGGTGATCTAGCGATAAGTATCATAAAAAAGTCTAAAAACATTAAAGACAAACATGATTTAATTGTTAAGTTTTCTATTGCTGATATTGCCAAACAAGTGGAGTCAATTACAATAAAAACAAACGAATGTTTTTTAACTCGTAATGAAAGTACGATTGGCGAAATTTTTATTTTGAATAATAGAATAAAAAATGAATGTGATGAAGCCATTCATAACATTATAAATGAGATGAAGTCTAATTCTAAGACGGTCGTTTCAGGAACAAACCTTGTAATTGTTTTAAAACATTTAGAACGTATTTCTGAACATTGTACAAATATTGCAGAGTATGTTTATTTTATGATTAATGCCAAAATTATCAAACACGAAAAATTTGGCAGTACAAAATTCGAAGATTAATTCAATACAGATAAGCTATAATTGCCCTGTATATTTTTATAAAAAACACTAATTTGATACTTTAAAGGGTATAATAATTAGTGTTTTTTATTGGAAAATAAATCTTAATCATAGCGACTGTTTGTTCTTAATAGGATAGGTCTGGAACAATCATAGATCCTTCTCAAAAACTTGAAATAATGCTTTCCAATCTACCGAGGTGTCTAATCGGGGTAATCCTTTGTAGTTTTTTATTTTTTCAATGTCTTTAATCCTGAAATCAACTTGCGATGCGTAAGGTACAAGACCTTCTTTTTCTAGTTTTTTAGCCAAATATTCCTGTTCGTACTGGCCTGGAGTCGGAATAAAAAATGCTTTTTTTCTCAATTGTGCAAGATCCATTATCGTAGTGTAACCGGAACGGCAAAGGACCATTTCACTTTCGTTAAAAGCCAGTTCTAGTTCTGTTGAATTCATGAAGTTGTAATAGGTAACATGTTCTTTTACAACAGTTTTCTGTTCAGATTCTATATTTCCTTCAATAAAAATCACATTTCCTTTGAATTGAACTATTTCTTTCTTCAAATGATGTTCCAATATTCCCCGTTGAGGTTCAGGACCGGAGAGAATGACCAATAAGTCATATTTTTTTGGGACTAATTTTTTCTCTAATCGGCTTATAGGGCCAATGTATTTGATTTTGATATTTGGATCATTTATATGCCCTAGTTTTCCCGTTAGATTTAGAGTTCCGGCGAGATCTGGAACCCAACATTCCGTATATTTCTTTATGATATATTGATGCACTTTAGTGGTTATCCAAGTGGTATTTCCAGTCATTACATTCAGTTGATGGGTGATGAAGACAGACGGCACTTTCTTGCTAATAACGCCTAATCTATTGTCTGAAATAATGCCGTCTATTGCATGTTTTTCAATCCAATTTTTGATTGTTTTTTTTTCTTCCAAAATAGCTCGAACCATTTTGGGACTATTTTGTATCAATTTCAATTTAAAATTGACACCATTTTTGGCATATTCTATTTGGTAAGAGGGAAGTTCGAGTGTTTGTATGTCAGGGAATTCTTTTTTTAGTAATGCCAATGCAATCCCATCGGATGCAATTATAGGAGTGTAATTGTTTTCTAATAACGCTTTAATGATTGGAATGCATCGGGTAGCGTGACCTAAGCCCCAATTTAATGGTGCAATTAATATAGTCTTTTGTTTCGATTTCAAATCCATGTGCGATAAATAGGTTTGTTGTTTTTAATTTGAAAGTTAGGCAATGAACCCGTTTTGTATATTTCTAAGGCATTACCAAACTATTAAATTATTTCATTAAAAATAAGCTCTCAATTGCACATTTCCGGTATGAATGGCTTGACTTGTTTCGCTTTTTCGACCTTGGTAATTAAAGTTTATGTCTAAAAATTGTGTAATGTTTTTTTGCAAAAGCAATCTCCAAGTCAAATTTTGACCCGTTTGCAAGCCTTCCAGCATTTGAAATCCTACCGAGGAAAATTCATTTCCATCAAATTTATTTTGGTAAAAAGAAACCTCCCCGTTCATCGTGAATTTTTTTGTACCCGAATAGGAGAAGGCAGTTCCAAAACGGTTTTGCAGTAGCGTTTCCGAAACTCCAATCTGGTTTTCTTTCTTTTGTAACTCATAAAAGAGATCCCAACTAGTATTCTTGGAAAATAAATAACTGATTTTTGGAGCTAGTTGATAACCGCTGATGTCGTAGTTTTTCTCCGGGAAATTCTCCGATTGAATGGCGGTTTGGATCGTTTTGGCAAAAAAACCAAACAGCCAGCTTTTCTGGTACAAATGGTTGTACTGCAATTGATGGGAACTGTTGGTAGCTTCCTGCGAACCAATGGATAATAAATTTTTGGTTTTATTTTCTAAATAAGAATACGTTGTAGAATGGTTTTGTTTTCCTCGATTGTAAAACAAACTGTTTCTTAAACTGGAATTCAATCCCAGCACATTTTCATTGGAATCGCTAAATGGATTTAATTCAAAATTGGCACCGTCACTTCTCGTTTTTCGGTCGATTATAAAAGCAGTTTGATTGTAGAAATAGGAAAGTAATTTCTTGATTCCTGTTTCATTTTGCCATTGATTTGGGTTTAAAGTGACGGATTGGGAAAACTTATTTTGATGTGTTTTGATGTAAATCCGATTGGGTAAAAACACCCTGATAAATTTCCCCTGATCGATAAACGGAGCGACCTCAAATTCCTGTAATTCTTGAATTCCATTGCTGTTGTAATCGTTCCAAGTGTAAACGCCTTGTCCGGCCGGTACTTCCAGATAGGTAAATTCCTGTTGCGGAATGGTTCCTGAATTCGTTTCGTAAACCGTTGTGCTTTGTATTAATTGATTGAAAAAACGATCCGTGTACACGATTCTGGAATTCAATGTAGGTTCTTTTTTTCGTGTAGCGTCCACAAATTCCAAGACTCTGTAATTGGCAAAAAGGGACAAATCACTTTTATTGGTTTGAATTAATTTCGATTTCAGCATAAAAGTCTGGGAGGAATTTACGCGCTGAATTAAGCCATTTTGTAAGCTGTCATTGGTTCTTTTAAGATAACCCAATTCCACAAAAACCTTCGTGCTGTCGCCTCTTCCGGTGAAAAAACCGTACTCTGTAAACTTTTGGCTCAAAGCCGAAAACTGATTGGTTGTTTTGTCTTTTTCCTGATTATCTTCTAATCGCAAGCTGGAACCAACCCAATTTTTATCGAAATGAAAACGTATTTGAGATTGGTTTCTTAAAAATTCGGAGGATAAAATAGTACCATCACTGTTTAAAAAACTGCCTTGGTTTTGGAAAGTCCAATTTTTTATTCGAAACAAACCATTTAAAACATGCCTGCTACCCGAAAAATTTTCGGTGAAATCTAGTTTTTCAAATTGATACAATACTAATCCTTTATTGGTGGATTTTGGTTTTGGATTTAAATCCAATTGCAATCCGGAAACTAATAAACTTTGATTTCCAATGCCTGCTGTTCCTAAATTCCAATCTCTATTAAATTCTATGTTGTAAAGCCGTTCCACAGATCTGAAATTGTTCTGAATAAATTGATAATTGGTGAAAGCATCCATTTGCCATCTTTTTGAAAATACACGCTGTTTGGCATTTATTTTTCCAGCTATACCTTTATTATTCGCGTCATCAATTGTCGAAAATAAATTTTTATCATTGTTGCTGATGCCAATTTCAAAATCGACTGCTGTTTTTTCATCGGGGTTGTATTTTCCTAAAAAGGTGGCTACTTGTACCTTCGTAGGCGCAATAAGTTGAATTATCGGATCATAATTCCCTTGCGGAATCCCGTTTACTGGAGTAATATATTGATAAACTCGGGTGATTGTGGCTGAATTTGTCACAATATAATTCCCGTTATTGGCTCCTACCAAAGTGAATCGAACATTGAATAATTCTTGCTGTGCGTCATTTGAATATTCGAAAATTTCAACAGCATTTAATATTGTTTTTCGATAAAGTACTTTGTTCTCGGAGTAGGAATCTGAATACGCAGAAGGCGCGGTCATTAAACTAGAATTGTCTCCCGCATTGACTAATATTTGGGCTTGTTCCTGTGAGAGGTTTTGTTGTAACGGCTGGTTTTTCAAGTCGTTTTCCGAATATAAATAACCACCAAAACTCCATTTTTTATTTTCATGCGTGGCTCCGGCGTAAGTTACAAAACGCGTGTAATTCCTGTCAGAATATTGGTATTCTATAGCAATTCGCATTTCGGAAGTTATGGTAAAAAGTGGCGTAAATACAATTTCACCTGCATTATAATCAATCGTGTAATCATTGTTTTCACCTCGTTTCAATAAAATTCCATTGACATAAACCCGCTCTGAACCGGAAACCACCAGAACATATAATTCACCATTTTGCCCTTTTAATTTGTACGGACCTTGGTTGCCCTCTTGTCCCACAATATTACTTTTGGCATATTGTCCGCGGACTAACGCCGCTGAAGCAAATACATTCGTTTTGTTTTCCTCGGTGCCAAAGTTGAAACTTGTGGCCAGTCCCTGTACCTTTTTATTGAAATTTAGGAATTGGGTATTCCTATTTTCCAGAAAAATATCACCCGCACGGATATTCCATTCATCGCTGAATAATTCCATGAAAACATTGTCAAACTGATCTAATTTTTGGGAATAACCACCATCCTGCAACGGAATATTACTGTCTTGAATGGAGGCTCTTAAACTTACTTTTTCGGATATTTTTCCTGTGATTTGCAAGTCTAAATTAGAGTTCAAAACGGCATTTTGATTGTTTCCTATAGTCACGCCACGCGTAATGCTTCCAGAAGTATTTAAACCGTCAAAAGGTACGCTTTTATTGGTGTTTTTATTTTCAATAGCATACAAATCGCCTTGTCCCGCTTCGTTGCTAACAACTTTTGATGCGTCATAAATGCGATATTCTTTGGTAAGAATTTCGGGAAATTTCAAGTATTCTATGGTCAGTGAATCGGAATTGAAAGTGCTGTTTTCTCTTAAAATTAAAGTTCCTTTTTCGAAATTTATTGCAAATAAAGTGCTGTCGATTTGTTTGCCATTGGCGTCAAGCAATTTGAAAAAACTGGAATTAAGGCTTTCTTTTTCAATGTAAATAGTATCGCGCGAAGGAAGAATTTTTTTGGTTTTGTACAGCGAATTTATTTGCTGTGCATGAAGCCCAGAAAAACAACAGATTAGAATCCAAAAAAGTAATTTTTTCAACATAAATACTATAACTCGAAAGTATCAAAAGTAGTATTTATAATTTGATAATCAGAACTTGCGCCACGCAGAAAATATCGGAAAAAATAAATAGTAATTGTGTCAATTCTAGTGTTCGTTTTTTACTTAAAATAATGAAAAATGGGAATCAAATTTAATTTCGATTCCCATTTTTTTAATACTTTATAAAAAGTGTTTACACTTCTTTTGTCACGACTTGCATGGTTTCGCGACTGACTTGTTTCAATAGAACTATTTTATTTTCTTCGACAGTTTGTGCTGCTTTGTCATCAAAATGTCTAATGGTATATAATGTCACATTTTCGTTAAATTCGACTTTGAATTTTTTCGACAAAATAGCATTTAACGCTTTAAAATTATCGAATTTGTCTTCCACACATACCGAAAAACTAATCGCTGAATTCTGAATTAAATTTACTTTTATTTTGAACTGGTGAAACAATGCGAAAATTTCGCTGATGTTTTCTTCCATGATAAAAGAGAAATCTATAGAGGAAAGCGAAATCAAAAGTTGGTTTCTTTTGACAATAAAACAAGGTAAATAAGGTTCTAAATCCACTCCTTTAGAAACGCTTGTTCCTTTTAATAATGGATTTATGAATGATTTCACATATAAGGGAATTTCCTTTTTCTGTAAAGGTTGCAGCGTTTTTGGGTGAATAACCGTTGCACCGTAAAATGCTAATTCAATCGCTTCGCGATACGAAATTTGGTTTAATAAACTGGCGTTTTCAAAATATCTTGGGTCGGCATTCATTACTCCTGGAACATCTTTCCAGATGGTTACGCTTTCGGCATTTAAACAATATGCAAAAATTGCAGCGGTATAATCCGAACCTTCACGGCCTAAAGTGGTAGTGAAATTGTTCTCATCTGAACCCAAGAAACCTTGTGTGATGTTTAGGATTTTTCGTTTTACGTTTTTGGCAATGTTTTTCTGTGTCAATTCCCAATCTACTTCCGCATCTCTATAATTGGCGTCTGTTTTTATGAAATTACGAACGTCCAGCCATTGTGTTTTTATTCCCATGAAATTCATGAAATGACTGAGAATTGTTGTCGAGATTAATTCACCATAACTTACAATCTGGTCGTAAACAAAATTATAATTTGGAGATTTATTGTGTGCCAAAAAATATTCTAAATCAGAAAATTGTGTATTTACAGCTGCAAAAACTTCATTTTTTTCATCCTCAAATAAATCCATCAAAATTTGATTGTGGTATTTTTTTACTTCTTGGACAGATGAATTTAACTCAGCCGATTTGTCGAAATAGTTTTTTATGACGAGTTCCAATGCATTCGTCGTTTTTCCCATTGCAGAAACGACCAGCAATACATCTTCGTAACCCACTTTTTGTAAAACGTCGTACACGTTTTTAATTCCTGCGGCATCTTTTACAGAAGCTCCTCCAAATTTGAATACTCTCATATTTTAAACAAAAATTGTTCTTTATTTTATTTCAATTTATTCTCCACAAAATTGGTGATTCCCAATTCGTCCATTTGTACTACATACCAGTCACGAAGGACTTTTGCGCCTGATTTTTCATAGAAATCTATTGCCGGAGTATTCCAGTCCAATACATTCCATTCCACTCTTCGAACCTGATCTTTTTTACCCTGTTTTATAATTTCAGAATACAAAGCATATCCAAGTCCGGTTCCACGCATTTTATCTTTTACCACTAAATCTTCCAGATGGATTGTTTTTCCTTTCCAAGTCGAATAACGGTAATAATATAAAGCGATACCCACAATTTCTGACTCCACTTCGGCAACAAAAACATGAAAGAGAGGAACAGGGCCAAAACCATCCCGAATTAAATCGTCAACAGTTACAAGAACTGCATTTGGCTCTTTTTCAAACTCAGCTAATTCTTTGATAAGCCCTAATACAGCTTTCATGTCTTCTGGATTTCCTCTTCTAATATTCATGATCTTTTATTTTAATGTTCTAAAAACACGATAAAACAGTATTTATACGTACAAAACCGGAGCTTTAATAAGCAAATATACAATACTGATAAACTAACTAAATATTATTGAAATCATTTTCACAAAAAAAACGATATTTGTGACTTCAAAATAACTACAACGATTTCTTAATGGAACAACGCAACAAAACACTAGGAGAATTTATCATTGAAAACCAAAATGCTTTTCAATATTCATCAGGCGAATTATCCCGAATCATTAACTCCATCCGATTGGCAGCCAAGGTGGTCAATTATAAAGTAAACAAAGCGGGGCTTGTAGATATTGTAGGTGCTGCGGGGGAGCAAAACATTCAGGGAGAAGATCAGCAAAAACTCGACGTGTATGCAAATGAAGTTTTTATTCAAACGCTAATCAATCGGGAAATTGTATGTGGAATCGCTTCTGAGGAAAACGATGAGTTTATTACAGTGGAAGGAAGCGACAAAAGCCACAACAATAAATATGTAGTTTTAATGGATCCTCTTGACGGTTCTTCTAATATTGATGTAAACGTTTCAGTAGGGACAATATTCTCTGTTTATAGAAGAATTACGCCAATAGGAACTCCAGTTACAATAGAAGATTTTTTGCAGCCGGGAATCAATCAGGTTGCTGCAGGTTATGTGATTTACGGTACGTCAACGATGCTAGTTTATACTACAGGACACGGCGTAAATGGATTTACATTAAATCCGGCTATTGGAACATTTTATTTGTCACATCCAAACATGCAGTTTTCCAAAGACGGACATATTTATTCAATCAATGAAGGGAACTATGTTCATTTTCCACAAGGGGTTAAAGATTATATTAAATACTGCCAGTCCGAAGAAGATGATAGACCGTACACGTCACGTTATATAGGAAGTTTGGTTTCGGATATTCACAGAAACATAATTAAAGGCGGAATTTATATTTATCCAATAAGTTCCAAAGCACCAAAAGGGAAATTACGTTTGTTATACGAATGTAATCCGATGGCATTTATTGTTGAACAAGCTGGTGGTAAAGCCTCAGATGGTTTTGGAAGTATTATGGAAATTATACCAACTGAATTGCATGAGCGGGTACCTTTTTTCTGCGGAAGCTACAATATGGTGGAAAAAGCAGAAGAATTTATGCATAAAGCAAAATTAAGCAAATACTAAAAATAAAAAAGCTTCCGCCATGGCGGAAGCTTTTTTTATATACTTATATGATTACTTGTTCATATTTTGCATCTCAAAAATGAAAGTGTCTAAATCAACCTCTTTATCTACTAATTTAAGCGCTTTATCTACAATGTAGTCTACGTTTTCAGCGTTAAAGCCTAAACCTACACCAATTTTTCTAAGCATTACTTCTTGTTTGTCACCTAAATGATGATCAACATGAACGATTCGGGCTAAATCATACAAACGCTCCATTCTTTGCTCGTACAAATAAGGCGGATTGATTGGGTATTTTAAAGGATTCTCTAGAATTTCCTCATATTCTGCAGCAGAAATTTCTAATCGAACTGCCAGTTTGTCTAAAAATGCTTTTTCTTCTGGAGAAAACTTCTCGTCAGTAAGCGCTACACGGACAATTGATGCAAAATGACCTTTATTTCGTTGCTTAAATTCGCTATCAAATAAATCTGAAAATGACATAATTATTGGTTTTATATCTTACAAAGATAAATCTATTTTTAAATTATTGATTTTAATTTTTTTATATTTTTTCTTTTAGTAAGTTCTGTTTTGAAATGTATTTATTTAAATATTCAAATGAATCATTTTCAAAATTAATCGTAAGTTTACAACCCCTTTATCAACTTAATAAATTACTGATGTCAGAATTTTGGATTTACTTTCAAATAGGATTAAAACACGTTTTGGATATTCATGCTTATGATCATGTTTTATTTTTAATCGCCCTAGCGGTTCCTTTCTCTTTCAAGGATTGGAAGCGAATTGTACTTTTGGTTACCCTTTTTACCATTGGTCACACGATGGCTTTAATGCTTTCTGTTTTTGGTATAATTGCCATAAAAGTGAATGTAGTCGAATTATTAATTCCAATAACGATTCTAATAACAGCATTGTTTAACCTTTTTACAGCTGGAAAATCAAGCAAGAAAGAAAGTATCAATTTGGTGTTTTTTATTACGCTTTTCTTTGGGATAATTCATGGATTGGGATTTTCAAATTATTTTAAATCGATTCTTGGAGGTGATGCTACTTCTAAAATATTGCCTTTGTCAGAATTTGCGTTAGGTATAGAAGCGGCTCAGATTGTTGTGGTTTTTGTCGTTTTGATTTTGTCGTATATAGTTCAAACCGTTTTTAGATTTTCGAAACGCGATTGGACATTAGTAATGTCGGCATTTATAATAGGAGTGGTTATACCAATGATTGTGGAAAGTGAAATCTGGATAAGATAAAATGAACGAAAAAAAATTAAATAAATACGATAAAGCGTATCTTAGAATTGCCAAAGAATGGAGTTTACTGTCGTATTGTAAACGCAAACAAGTTGGTGCGATTATTGTACGAGATCGAATGATAATCTCTGACGGATACAACGGAACGCCCTCGGGTTTTGAAAATTGCTGTGAAGACGAGGAAGGATTAACGCGTTGGGATGTTTTACATGCTGAGGCAAATGCGATTCTGAAAGTAGCCCGATCCACGCAATCCTGTGAAGGAGCCACATTGTATATTACGCTTTCGCCTTGCAAGGAATGCAGTAAATTGATTCATCAATCCGGAATAAAAAGAGTGGTGTATCACAATGGATATCGGGATGATTCAGGAATTCAGTTTCTGATAAAAGCCGGAGTAGAGGTGGAACAGATTTCAATTTTAGAAGAATAAATGAACTTTAATACTAAATATTTGCCCATTCTTATTTTTTCAACACTTGCTTTGGGTGTTGTCTTGGGTGGAATGTTAAATTTTCCTAACACAGCAGATTATCTTGTTAAAAACAATTCGAAAAGCAAGCTAAATAAACTCATTGATTTTATCGATAATGAATACGTGGATGATGTTAATACGGACTCTATTGTAAATCTTACGGTTGATAATATTTTGGCACAGCTCGATCCTCATTCCGTATATATTCCGCCAAGTGATCAGCAAGAAGTGATGGAAAGCATGAAGGGAAACTTCGTAGGAATAGGGGTGAATTTTTATATGTACAAAGATTCTGTTGCTGTAATAAAACCAGTAGAGAACGGCCCTTCGGCAAAAGCTGGAATAAAGGCAGGCGACCGTATTTTATATGCTGATAAAACAAAATTGTATGGGCGTAAATTACCGACTGACAGTTTGTTTTCTAAGTTAAAAGGAACTATTGGCTCCGATATTGAACTTACGATTTACAGAAAATCAGAACATAAAAAACTAAAACTAAAAATAAAGCGAGACGTTATTCCTTTGAAAAGTGTCGATGTGGTACTGCTTTTAGGTAATGCGACAGGATATATAAAAATAAATCGATTTGCGGAAACTACTTATAAAGAGTTTATGGCAGGTTTGTCTAAACTCAAACAGCAAGGAGCAAAATCACTTATTATTGACGTTCGGGATAATGGTGGCGGATATATGGAAGAAGCGATTGCCATTGCCGATGAATTGTTGCCGGATAAACAACTGATTGTTTTTACTAAAAATAAAAACGGAAATATTGATAAAACATTTGCAACTGCAAAAGGTAATTTTGAAAAAGGCAATGTTTTTATTTTAATCAATGAAAACAGTGCGTCAGCTAGTGAAATTCTTGCCGGTGCGATTCAGGATAATGATAGAGGAACCATTGTGGGGCGTCGTTCTTTTGGAAAAGGATTGGTACAGCGAGAAATGGATTTTGCCGATGGTTCAGCCGTTCGATTGACTATTGCCAGATATTACACTCCAACAGGACGTTCGATTCAAAAGCCATATTCAAAAGGAAATGAAGCCTATTTCAAAGAATCAGAAGCTCGTTTTGGGAATGGTGAATTGTATGACAAAGACAGTATAAAAGTTTCGGACACCATAAAATTCAAAACTAAAAAAGGTAAAATTGTATATGGCGGCGGCGGAATTGTCCCAGATGTTTTTGTTCCCCTTGAAGTGGAGCATGGAAATGAAAGTACCGCTTATTTATTGCAATCCGGAATTGTAGGTAATTTTGTTTTTGAGCAATTGGATAAAAACCGAAGTGCTTTTAAAGGATTGTCTTTCGATCAATTTCAAACTAAAATGAATGCCACAGAGATGTATTTTAATGGATTCCAAAAGTTTATTTTTGGAAACGGATTGGATCTGAATTTTGGAAAAAGCAAGGCTTTGGTAAAACGCTATCTTTCCGCTGAATTTGCCCGACAATTGTATGGCGAAAGCTATTATTATGAGATTGTGTTGAAAGAAGATGCGATGGTAAAAAAGGTTTTAAATCAGTAAGGCAATCTATTATTGAGATAATAAATAGTTTAGAGTTTAAGGATAATTAAAAGTTTAATTCAACTTTTTCTACCTAATACTGTCATGGGCATGCGTTTGAATCCCGTGATTCCATAACGTTAGGATGTCTGTTGCAACTGCGGCGCCACTTCCGGCAGCAATGGCCAGTTGACTTCTCCAGCCTGCTAAAGTTCCTATCACGTAAATACCTTCGGCAACTTTATGGTCGATGTTCTTGAGTTGTATTCTTTGTTTTTCAGGAAGCGATTTTTGATGTGGATCTACATATTCCATTAAGCCTTCGATGGCAAAAGTATTTGCCGAACCAATTCCTACGACAATTATGCGGGTTTTGTAGCTTGTTTTATTTGTAATGACTGTAAATTCAGGACAAATGCCTTCGATTTTCAGTACTTTTTCACTGGGAATTTGCAGAATGTGCGGATACGTTTCGGAAAGATGCGTGATGCTTTCGTGCAGTAAATCAGAGCCTAATTTTCCAGGTGGTATTCCGTAAGCGTTCTTGAATAACGCTTCTTGAAGGGAAGATGTTTTTTGATGGGTAAAAATGCCAATTTTTTTATCAGCGACAAAAGGTTTGTTTTTTGCCGAACCTAGTACAAGTGAACATGACATTCCTGAAACCCCACCGCCAATAATCAAAACATCAAACATAATTATAGATTGTCATTCGATTTTTCCTCTATTTTTTTAGACATTCTAAAAATGAGAAGGATCAACACGGCACAAAAAGAAGCTGCGATTCCAATAAAAGCAACTACGCTATCTCCTTGAAATGGATTTTTAAAGTCCAATAAAGTAACATTAAATAGGATTAGAGCTAATGCTAAAAATACCAATATGTTAGTGAAAATTTTCATAAGATGTTTTTGTTTTTTAATATAAAAGAAAGAAATATTTAGGGATGTTATTTAGAAAGTAGTTTTTCTAAAAATCTAGTTATTTATATAAAGTGTTAGGGGGTAAATTTATGAAAATTAAATTTAGACAAACAAACCTTTAACATTCGCAGCGAATAATTTAACAGCAATAGCGAGAAGAACTACTCCAAAAGTCTTTCTGATGACTCCAAGTCCATTCTCACCTAACATTTTTTCAATTTTAGAAGAGGATTTCAAAACGACGTATACCAAGATGATATTTAAAATTATGGCAATCACAATGTTAATTGTGTAAAACTGAGAACGCAAAGACAGTAAAGTTGTCATGGTCCCGGCTCCGGCAATCAAAGGAAATGCTAATGGTACAATGGAGGCGGAACTGGCTTCCTCATCACGATAAATCCTGATTCCTAAAATCATTTCTAGCGCCAAAAAGAATAAGACAAAAGATCCGGCAACTGCAAATGAATTGACGTCGATACCAATTAATTTTAAAAGCTCTTCACCTGCAAAAAGAAAAACAATCATAATGACACCGGCAACAATGGATGCTTTTTCAGATTCAATGTGTCCGTGTTTTGTTCTTAAATCAACAATAATTGGGATGGATCCCACAATATCAATTACGGCGAAAAGCACCATTCCAACTGTGATTATTTCTCTAATGTCTAATTCCATAATTCGGGTACTTATTTATCACAAAAGTATTGAATTTTGTTTGTTTATGGGCTACGTTAATTTTTAATTTATCAGGCTATTTTTCTCTTTTCTTTTAATAGATATTGCTCCTTCTTAATTTTATTTAATTAATCATAACTATCTGATAATCAATTTGTAAATTTGTATTTAATCTAAAATTTACTGTCATGAAAAAGATGTGTTGGGTTTTTAGTTTGGTGTTGTTGTTGGTTTTTAATAATGTTTTGGAAGCGCAAATTTTAAAAAAACTGCAAAAAAAAGTCCAAGATAAAATAGAACAGAAAGCCAGTGATAAAGAGGAAGAGGAAACGAAGAATTCTAAAGATAAGGCTTTGGATGCTAATGTGATGGCAATGGCATATGGAAAAAACAAAGTTGATCCTGCTTTGGTTCCAGATTCCTATTCGTTCAGCTGGAAATATTCTTTGGAAATTCAGAGTGAAAATGAAAAGGCGATGATTATGGATTATTTTTTAGAGCCTAATGCGGAATATTTTGGTTTCAAAATGGGAGAATCCGGTGAAATGTTTATGGTAATTGACAGCAGGAATAAGTTGATGATTACTGCTTTTGAACAAGAAAAAGAAAAGGTTGCCATGGCTTCTAAAATGCCTGATTACTCTGAAATGACATCAAAAGAGAATGAAAGTGACGGATTTTCATACAGGTCGCTTCCTAATAAAATAATTATGGGTTATAATTGTAAGGGAATTGAAGCCACAAGTAAGGACTTTGATATGGTATTTTATTATACAAATGAGGCCAAGGTGAGTTTTTCGGATATGTTTAGATCTCAGCAAAGACAGAAAACTCCGGATGTATTGAAACGTTATTTTAAAACGGGAGACCGACCTTTGATGATGACAATGAGTATGAAAGACTTGAAAGATAAAGGAAAAATCACCACCATGAAATGTGTTGTTTTAGAAAAAAATTCTCGTGAATTTCTAAAATCAGATTATAAATTCATGTGACTTATTCTTTATTTTCTTCTATTTTGTTTTCGAATTTTATGATTTGCTGAAGTGCTTTTTTGAATTTCTTTGAATACCTTTGCAGAATGTTTCAACTAGGAAAAACCATCGTCTCAGAAGACTTACTCGAAAAAGATTTTGTTTGCAATTTGACCGCTTGTAAAGGCGCTTGCTGTGTAGACGGCGACGCTGGAGCGCCATTAAGTTTGGAGGAAACTAAAATCCTCGAATCTATTTATCCAAAGGTCAAACCCTTTTTGCGTAAGCAGGGAATTGCTGCTATTGAAGCGCAAGGAACTTGGGTCAAAGGAACCGATGGTGATCTTGAAACACCATTAATCGATGATAAAGATTGCGCATACGTAATATTTGACGGTAAAACGGCTTTATGTGGTATCGAACAAGCGTACAACCAAGGAATAATCGACTGGAAAAAACCGGTTTCTTGCCATCTTTATCCAGTGCGGGTTAAAGATTTTACGGAATTTGCCGCTGTTAATTATGACAAATGGGATATTTGTGATCCGGCCTGTTCTTTAGGTCAAGAGTTAGAAGTTCCGGTTTATAAATTTGTCAAAGAAGCACTGGTTAGAAGGTTTGGTGAGGATTGGTATGCCGAGCTTGAGACAGTTGCCGAAGAGCATAAAAATAATTCAAAATAGAATAAAAAAATCTTGTTTTCTATTTTAAAAATCCTATATTTTACGGTACTTTACACTATTTTTTAGATTTTAATAAACTGATTTACAGTTTGTTATGTTTTTAATAAAAATCTATTTATTTTTTCTTTTGTTAAAAACTATGGCTTATTGTGGATAAGTTTGGCTTTTAGTTTCATCAATATTTGACAATCTTTGTAAAGATGAAAGTCAAAAAAAAAGAGCCTACAGACTCAGAAAGTCTTTGGCTCAAGTTTTGGAAACTCACTCCGTCAATTGTTGGTTTTGGACGACTCATTTTTGACGTAGTGAAATTATTTATCGAAAGATAGAATAATTTAAAAGCCGATATAATCGTAGTGATTGTATCGGTTTTTTAATGCATCAAAAATAGTGTATAAATATTTGAAACAAAGTTAAAGTGCACTTAAAATTATGAACAATTTAATTTTTTGTATTGATAAGTTTTTCAAGTGTATTTATTTTTAATTAATGATGTGTTTTGTTGGCTAAATTTAAAATATTTTTTTTAAAAATAAAATCAAATTTTCTTGTTTACTGTTTTTAAAATCCTATATTCTACGGTACTTTGTGCCCTTTTTTTTAGTTTTAAATATTTGATTTTTAAATATTTAAAATATTTGTGAGAAATGGTCTTCTATTGAGTGTTTGTTAAAAACTATAACCGATTGTGGATAAGTTTGGCTTTTAATTCCAGCAATATTTCACAATCTTTGTAACTCTTAAAGCGGAATTTATTCCGTTAAAAACTCAAAAAAACAAACTACTATAAATGGCACAACTTGAACCAATTTTACAAGAGAATAAAAATCGTTTCGTGATTTTTCCTATCAAACACCATGACATTTGGGAATTTTATAAAAGTATGGAAGCCAGTTTCTGGACGGCTGAAGAAATCGATTTGTCACAAGATTTAAATGACTGGAATAACAAGCTTTCGGACGATGAGCGTTATTTTGTTAAACACATTTTGGCATTTTTCGCAGCGTCAGATGGAATTGTAAATGAAAATTTGGCTGAAAATTTTGTGAACGAAGTGCAATATGCAGAAGCAAAATTCTTTTACGGGTTCCAAATCATGATGGAAAACATTCACAGCGAAACGTATTCGTTATTGATTGACACTTATGTAAAAGACGAAGCAGAGAAAGATGAATTGTTCAATGCATTAGAAGTTTTTCCTGCGATTAAGAAAAAAGCTGACTGGGCTTTGAAATGGATTGAATCAGATTCGTTTGCTGAAAGATTAATTGCTTTTGCAGCGGTGGAAGGAATTTTCTTTTCGGGAGCATTTTGTTCTATTTATTGGTTGAAAAAACGCGGATTAATGCCAGGATTGACATTTTCTAACGAATTGATTTCGCGTGATGAAGGCGTTCACTGTGATTTTGCGGTGCATTTACACAACCACCACTTGGTGAATAAAGTGCCAAAAGAAAGAATTAGAAGTATCATTGTAGATGCATTGAATATTGAAAGAGAATTTATTACCGAGTCGCTTCCAGTGAGTTTGATAGGAATGAATGCAGTTTTGATGACGCAATATTTAGAATTTGTTGCCGATAGATTATTGGTTGAATTAGGTTGCGAACGAGAATACAATACTACAAATCCGTTTGATTTTATGGATATGATTTCACTTCAAGGAAAAACAAACTTCTTTGAAAAGAAAGTGGCCGAATATCAAAAAGCCGGTGTTATGAATACCGATGAAGATGCTCAGAAAATATCTTTTGATGCTGATTTTTAGAAAATAGTTATTGTAGTATCGGGTTTTTTAGCCCCGATGAAAGGGAATATCCTTTTTGTTTTTTCTTTAAAAACAAAAAGATTGGAATGACAGCGGGATTAGCTTCCCAAAAAAAAATTAACAAATACCCAAAAAATAGAAAAGGGATTTTCTGTTTTTTAAAAACAATTTAGCTTATGTATGTAATTAAGAGAGATGGCCACAAAGAGCCGGTAATGTTCGACAAAATCACGGATAGAATTAAAAAACTATGCTATGGTTTGAATGATTTGGTTGATGCCGTAAAAGTGGCAATGCGCGTAATTGAAGGACTTTATGATGGTGTGTCGACATCGGAGTTGGATAATCTTGCTGCCGAAACTGCTGCGTCAATGACTATTGCGCATCCGGATTATGCACAGTTAGCTGCTCGTATTGCAATCTCAAATTTACATTCGAATACTAAAAAATCATTTTCGGAAACGATGAATGATATGTTCAATTATGTGAATCCAAGAAACGGTCAATATGCACCGTTACTTTCTGAGGAAGTGCATAAAGTGATAATGGATAACGCGGAATTTTTAGATTCCCATATTATATACAATAGAGATTTCAACTACGATTATTTTGGTTTTAAAACCTTAGAAAGATCGTATTTGCTAAAAATAAACGGTAAAATCGTGGAGCGTCCGCAACACATGTTGATGCGTGTTTCTGTTGGAATTCACTTAGACGATTTGAAATCGGTGATTGAAACCTACGACTTAATGTCGAAAAAGTTCTTTACGCATGCAACTCCTACATTGTTCAATGCAGGTACGCCAAAACCTCAAATGTCAAGCTGCTTCCTTTTGGCAATGCAAGACGATAGTATTGACGGGATTTATGATACGTTGAAACAAACGGCTAAAATCTCGCAATCAGCGGGTGGAATTGGGCTTTCTATTCACAATGTAAGAGCGACTGGTTCTTATATTCGTGGAACAAACGGAACGTCAAACGGAATTGTTCCGATGTTACGAGTTTTCAATGATACTGCAAGATATGTAGATCAAGGTGGAGGAAAACGTAAAGGAAGTTTTGCTATTTATATCGAAACTTGGCATGCGGATATCTTTGAATTTTTGGACTTGAAAAAGAATACCGGAAAAGAAGAAATGCGTGCGAGAGATTTGTTCTTCGCGATGTGGACTTCGGATTTATTCATGAAACGTGTGCAGGAAGACAGTTATTGGACCTTGATGTGCCCTAATGAATGCCCGGGATTGTATGATGTGTATGGTGACGATTTCGAAAAAATGTACACGGATTACGAAAAAGCAGGAAAAGGTAGAAAAACCATCAAAGCGCATGAATTGTGGGAAAAAATCCTAGAATCGCAAATTGAAACTGGAACACCTTACATGTTGTACAAAGATGCAGCCAACAGAAAATCAAACCAAAAAAATCTGGGTACCATTCGTTCTTCGAATTTGTGTACGGAGATTATGGAATTCACTTCTAAAGATGAAATTGCGGTTTGTAACTTGGCTTCACTTTCGTTACCAATGTTTGTGGAAAACAAAAAATTCAATCATGAATTGTTGTACACTGTTACCAAACGTGTAACCAGAAACTTAAATAAAGTAATTGACAGGAATTATTATCCGGTAATTGAAGGAGAGAATTCTAATAAACGCCACAGACCAATTGGTCTTGGAGTACAAGGATTAGCTGATGCTTTCATCATGTTGCGTTTGCCGTTTACGAGCGACGAAGCGAAAAAACTGAATCAGGAAATTTTTGAAACTTTATATTTTGCAGCCGTAACCGCATCGATGGAAATGGCCAAAGAAGAAGGTCCATATTCTAGTTTTGAAGGTTCGCCAATTTCACAAGGGGAATTTCAATATAACCTTTGGGGATTGAAAGATGAGGAATTATCAGGACGTTGGGACTGGACTTCATTGAGAAAAGAAGTAATGGAACACGGAGTGAGAAACTCGTTATTAGTGGCGCCAATGCCAACGGCTTCGACTTCTCAAATTTTGGGGAACAATGAAGCATTCGAACCATACACTTCTAATATTTACACGAGAAGAGTACTTTCGGGTGAATTTATTGTGGTAAACAAACACTTGTTGCACGATTTAGTGGAGCGTGGTTTGTGGAACGAGAACTTGAAACAAGAATTAATGCGTAATAACGGTTCAGTTCAAGCACTTAATATTCCACAAGACTTGAAAGAATTGTACAAAACCGTTTGGGAAATGTCAATGAAAGACATTATAGATATGTCACGTCAACGTGGTTATTTTGTGGATCAATCACAATCGTTGAATTTATTCATGCAAAATGCCAATTATTCTAAATTGACATCAATGCATTTCTATGCTTGGCAATCCGGATTGAAAACGGGAATGTATTATTTAAGAACAAAAGCTGCGGTGGATGCAATTAAATTTACATTGAATAATGATAAAAAAGCAGAGCCAATCGAAATTAAAGAGCAATCAATCGCTGTTCCTGCGGTTGCAGAAGCAGTAGAAATGACTGCGGATGAATACAGAGCGATGCTAGAATTGTCTAAAAATGCTGGTCCAGACGAATGTGAAATGTGTGGGAGTTAAAGATTTCAGAATGTAAAATAATAAAGGCCTCTTAATGGAGGCCTTTTATAAGAATGCTAACTTTAAATCGAGCGCTGAGGTAAAGAAAAAAACTAATACGCATAAAAAAAGGGACATCTGTGATATCCCTAACTTGTAAAACTTAATCATTTTGGTTCCGAGGCCTAAATATTAAATTAAGATATAAGACAATGAGATTACCTCATCCGCTTATTTTATATTTCAAAAGTATATAAATAGTACTGTCTTTCCAAGTTAAATATACACAGAATTTAATTTTTTATCTAAACTCCAATAAAACAAAGACTTGGAGTAAAATGAATTTTGAGAAAATTCTTAACAACAAAAAAGACAATATGATAAACTTATCAATTTACCGATTTACGCTTTTAAATAAAGCAAAAGAACAACAAGTTCTTAGTTTCTTCAATGAAGAAGAAGACTTGTTAGATACTATGAATGACTTCTGTAGTTACATCCATAAAAACACTAAATCTTATATAGATGTTCAGGGAAAGTATAGAACTTTTTCACTTTCAAATAATCAAATTAAAGATGTTGAAAAAAGGATTATCACAGGCTATTTTGATTCTGGATACACTGGGGAATATGGGCAAATAAAGGATGGAAGAACTTCTAATATCAAATATGACATTTTAAAAGGGGATTTATTTAGTAAAGATTTTTTCTATCTTATTCATGTTCCTAAAAATTCAAAATATGGTTTTTTTATTTTTCAGAAAAAAGAGAATCATGGTGTGAAAATGATATTTGAAAATGCTTTCAATTCTTTTATGAGGTTGAAAGGAGTTTCAAATTATTTACTACAATTAAAGCAAGCGCCCGCGAGATATCTGATTAATAATTTTTTAAAATTAGGAAAACTAAAAGAATTTAGGTTGATAGATGGTACAAGTCAATCTAACATAGAAACATTAGATTTAAATCTAGGCAGAGAGGAACGTGTAATAAAGTTGAATAGTTCAGCTAATAATCAAAGTGTGAAAAATATTTTGGTTGAATTGTTTGATAATTTTTCATCTCAAGATAAAATACCTTTTATGAATCAAGGTGCTTATGATGAAATAAGTTTTGTAATTGGCCATAATGGTATTTCGAAAACCTTTTACATTAAGGACAAAGAGAAAATTAGAACAAGCTTCAATGTTACTTCAATGGTTGAATTTGAGGATGGGGAAGCTACATTCGAATCATTAGTAAGGATTTCTTTAAAATTAATAAATTCAGCAGCATAACGTTGAGTGAATTTAAAATTAAAAGAGCATTTGAATTGTCAAATGCTCTTTTTTGTTTTTTATTAATTTATCTCGAAATAGAAGCTAACGTAAAACTTAAACAATGAATGTTTGAATTAAAACTACAAAAATAATTCACTATATTTGAGATAGTTATCACTGTAAAATTACTATCATGGAAAATAAAAAATTTACTGTTACGGATGATCTACTAGCTTCCAAAGGCCAACGTCTACTGAATTTCGTTATTGATTTATTTATAATTTATGTTATCGAAACCAGTATTGGTACAACCATAATTTTAATTGGAGATTTAACGAAAAGTGATACAGCATCAAATTGGGTTTCCTCATTAAGCGTAGTTGAAAGTTTCTTTTTTGGACTTGTTATCTTGTTTTTTTATTATTTAATAACTGAAATGTATTTTTCCAGAACCTTCGGGAAGTATTTCACGAAAACAATGGTTGTAAAGCATGAAGGTTCAAGACCCAATATGAAAAGTATAATTGTACGAACACTTTCTAGATTAATTCCTTTTGAGCCTTTTTCTTTTTTAACTGCTGAGCGAGGATGGCATGATACTTTATCAGTTACCTATGTGGTGAAAAAGCATGATTTTATAGCCAAAAAGAAATTGTTTTCTGAGCAATAAGAAAGTACAAAAGATAAAAATTGCAGTCATTTTAGGCTGCTTTTTTGTTTTTAAACACATCCTTTTCTTTATATTCGCTCCTTCTAAATACCAAAAATAAAATGATGAACTGGGAACAACTTTTATCACTAAAACGACAAGGCGACAAAGGCAAAAGATTACGTGTAGAACAAGACGATACCCGTTTGGGTTTTGAGGTGGATTATGACCGTATCATTTTCTCAGCCGCTTTTAGAAGTTTACAGGATAAAACACAAGTTATTCCGCTATCAAAAACAGATTTTGTGCACACCCGATTGACGCACAGTTTAGAAGTTTCGGTTGTGGGGCGTTCTTTGGGGCGATTGGTGGGTAAAAAAATCATCGAAAAATATCCGCATTTGAAAGAAGTTCATGGCTATCACATGAATGATTTTGGTGCTATTGTTGCGGCCGCATCTTTGGCTCATGATATTGGGAATCCTCCATTTGGACATTCCGGTGAAAAAGCGATTGGAGAATATTTTTCCATTGGAAAAGGGCAACAATATAAAGACCAGCTTAGCGCAAAAGAATGGCAGGATTTAACTGATTTTGAGGGAAATGCGAACGGTTTTTCGGTATTGACAGCTACTCGTCCCGGAATTGAAGGCGGACTTCGAATTTCGTATGCAACTTTGGGTGCTTTTATGAAGTATCCTAAAGAAAGCTTGCCGAAGAAACCAACCAAGGACATTGCCGACAAAAAATATGGTTTCTTTCAAACCGATAAAGCTTTTTTTCAAGATGTAGCTTTGGATATGGGTTTGATTCCAAATAAATCAGGCGAAAACATAGGTTTTGAAAGGCATCCTTTGGCATATTTAGTAGAAGCGGCGGATGATATTTGTTATACCATTATTGATTTTGAAGACGGAATCAATTTAGGATTGGTTTCTGAAGATTTTGCGTTGGAATATTTGATAAAATTGGTAAAAGACAGTATTGATACATCTAAATACAAGACTTTAGAAACCAAAGAAGACCGCATTAGTTATTTACGCGCTTTGGCAATTGGAAGTTTAATAAATGATGCCGTAAAAGTATTTGTTGAAAATGAAACGTTAATACTGAACGGAAAATTTCCTTTTGCCATAATGGACAAAAGCAAGTACAAAGCCCAAATGGATGATATTATCAAGATTAGTGTTAATAATATTTATCAAAGCCGTGAAGTGATTGAGAAGGAAATCGTAGGTTATCAGATTATTCAAACGTTATTGGATAAATTCATAACGGCTTTTAATAACAAATACAACGGTAATGCGTCTAATTACGATTCTTTAATTTTGAAAATGTTGCCTGAGAAACACCATTTGGAAAAAGAGAATCTTTATGGAAGATTACTGCATATTTGTCATTTTATCTCATTGCTGACGGATGGAAATGCTTTATTATTTTATAAAACGATTACTGCTGCTAAAAATTAACAATTGTACTGTTATAATTTGTTTGCTAAACCAAATAAATCAATTAGTTTTGCTTAATAATTTAATAATCATTTATTTTTTATGAAAAAAATTCTACTTTCTGTTATTTTTATAGTTCCATTACTGGTTTTTTCGCAGTCAAATAAACAAATAATTCAAAATTATTTGAATGGTTCTGAAGCCAGATCTAATAAGTTAAATCGTGAATTAAGCGATTGGGCTATTCAAAGTGAGGGTAGTCTTACCACTTCCGGTATAGAAAACTGCTACGTAATACAACGATATAATGGGATAGAGATTTTTAGAGCAGTTTCTAATTTTTCTATAAAAAATAAGCAGGTAATTGACGTAAAAAACAGCACTATCACTGATGCATTTAAGAAGGTTAATGCAACAAAATCGAGCCTATCTGTAGTAGATGCACTGGGAAAGGCTTACTTTCAATTAGGGATTACACCTAAGGAAAAATTTACTGTTTTAGAAACTGTTGAAATTAACAAATACAAAATAAGTAATGGTCTTGGAATTACGGAACCGGTTCTAGCAAATTTAGTATACCACCAAGAAAGTGGCAACAAATTAATTTTGGCTTGGGACTTTAACATTAATACTAGCGTACATGATCATTTATGGAGTGTTAGGATAGATGCTTTAAATGGTAAATTATTAGAAAAAAATGATTTAGTTATTTCTTGTAATTTTCATAAAGATAAAGTATTTGTAACTGAAAGTAATTTTGTCTTAAATAGCGCAGAGATGTTGCCAAAACAGCTGTATTCTCCTGTAATTTCTTCATCTTCAGGGGGCTCTTACCGTGTAATACCTTTTAACGTAGAGAGTCCAAGTCATGGAGCTTTTCAGTTGATATCAAATCCTTCAAATAGTAATGCATCACCATTTGGATGGCATGATACTGATGGTGCTATTGGTCCTGAGCATACTATTACAAGAGGAAATAATGTTTGGGCAAAAGATGATTTTTTTGCAAGTAATCAAGATGGTGGTTCAAGTCCTGACGGAGGATTATCCTTGTTGTTTGATTTCCCATATGGGGGCACAAGCGTTAACGCATCCACTTACATTGAAGCTGCGAACACTAATTTATTTTACATGAACAATATTATGCATGATGTATGGTATCAATATGGATTTGATGAGTTAAGTGGTAATTTTCAAGAGAATAATTATGACCGTGGAGGTACGGGAGGCGACTATGTTAATGCGGAAGCTCAAGATGGTTCATTAGCGACCCCAATGAGTTTAAATAATGCTAATTTCTCTACTCCTGTTGATGGAAATAGAGGTAGAATGCAAATGTTTGTGTGGAGTCGAGGTCCCGAAATTAAGCCATTGATTGTTACTTCTCCTGAGAGTCTGATAGGGAATTATGTAGCCACTCAAAATTCTTTTAGTCCAGGAAGGATTGACTTACCAGTTGAGCCTTCATTTCTGCAATCTGATTTAGTATTGTATTTAGATAGTTTTGGTAATGCTTCAGAAGGATGTTCAGCACCTACAAATGCCGCAGCAATGAATGGTAAAATTGTTATTGTTAGACGAGGGAGTTGTAATTTTACTGTAAAAGTAAAAGCAGCTCAAAATCAAGGGGCAATTGCTGTAATTGTAGTAAATAATGAAGAGAGAAGTATTCCAATGTCAGGTTCAGATGCGACTATTGCCATTCCAGCAATAAGTGTTTCGAGTTCTACAGGTGAGAATCTAATAGCGCAAATGGCAATTGGTCCAGTAAATGTGAAGATACAAACACAGTCACAACCTTTTTTGAATTCAGATGGTGATTTTGATAATGGGATAATCGCACACGAATATGGACACGGTATTTCAACGCGATTAGCTGGGGGTAGAAATAATTCAAGTTGTTTAACAAACAAAGATCAAATGGGCGAAGGTTGGTCTGATTGGTTTGCTTTGATGATGCAATTAAAACCTGGAGATGTTGGAGCGGCAAAAAGAGGAATTGGAACTTTTGTTTCTTCACAAGCTAATGATGGTTTGGGAATCAGAGATTATCAATATTCAACAGATAGGGAGGTAAATCCAATGACATATGCTTTCACTAATAATTTTCAATCGGTGGATGCTAATGGAGTTGAGCAAACTTCTGTACATGGTGTAGGTTCGGTATGGGCTACTATGTTATGGGATTTAACTTGGGCCTACATTAATAAGTATGGTTATGATGACAACAAGTATACCGGTAACGGAGGAAATAATAGGCTGATGCGCATTGTGTTAGATGGTATAAAGTTACAACCTTGTAGTCCAACTTTTGTAGATGCAAGAAATGCTATTATAGCTGCAGATCAGGCAATAACAGGTGGTAAGGATTACTGCTTAATTTGGGAAGTTTTTGCAGCTAGAGGCCTAGGGTTCAATGCATCAGCTGGAGATAGAAATATTGGAAATGATCAAGCGGAAGATTTTACTAGACCTGCTGCAGGAGCAAATTGTACACTAGGAACAGTAGACATTAATCAAGAAAATGTGATGCGTGTGTATCCAAATCCATCAAATGGGAATATAACGGTTCGAATTAACAACTATAACGGATTAGTAGCCGTAAAAGTGGTTGATCTTAATGGTAGAATAGTATATAGCGAAGATAAAGTAGCGTTTAGTAATGAAAAATCATTTGATTTAAGTCAACTTAGCGCTGGTATATATATGATTGATATTACGGGAGAAGGTTTGAAATATGTAGAGAAAATAATTATAAACTAAAATAATTAATTAACAAAAAAAGACCTGAAATATATAACAAATATTTCAGGTTTTTTTATTTAGAATATATACTCAATGCCAACTCCAATCGCTTGTCTTAATTGAGTTTTTGGACCTTCGGTTACCTGAATGCCCTCTATTTCTCTTTTGGATTTAATGTCATCATCATAGATAACGTGTGCTCCAATATTCGCTTTTACATATTGATTAACTACTAACTCTACTTGTAAGTCACAATCAATATCTATATTTCCAAAACGATTTACATAATCAGAATATAAGCTTAGTCGATTTTCTAAATTAATATTTTTGAATATTTCTTTTTTGTATTTGTTGGTAATCAGAAAACCAAGTTCCATTTTTGATCTTTCACCTTCTGTGAGTTGATTTCCGTCGAGATCGTAAGTAGCTTTTGGAACACCAAAAGCACCCTGATCAGCCAGTCTTTGGTCTAAAACTAAGGTTGTTTTAAATGTAAAAGGAGAGATGTAAAACGTTCTCTTTTTTTCTTTGTCGATATTTTCTGCTCCTATTCCCATAAAAATATAAGCTGGAGCAAATGGTTTTGAGATTGCTTTTTCAGTATTTGGATAGGCATAACCGTTTGTGAACTGCGTATTAAAATTAAATTTTGCAGAATGATACCAGTTAGAAAGTGTGTCTTTTCTGTAGCCAAAAGTAGAGTTTAATTGTATTGCATCTTCGGTTTTTCTAAGATCGATTCCGTCTTGTTTATTCAATCCATACTTAACGATTAATTCATTTGACCAGTTGTAATTACTACGGGCATAGACTCTGTGAAATTTTCCTTTAAATAATCCTGAAATCGAACTTGTTCCCCCGGCAGACCAGTTAACAAAGGCAACTTCGGAAATATCAAAGCCTAAACTGTTTTTTTTACTCCAATACGTTAAGGGAAGATAATGTGTTTTAGTTTGTATTTTTAGTGGTACATACAATGATTTCCCTGCAGTTGTTAGTCTGGTTATAGGTGTAAGTCCATCAAGAAGAGTGCTGTTTGTTGCTTGTTGGGAAAAACTATTAAGAGGGATTGTGAATGTAAGCAGTAATAATGTGTAGACTAAAAATTTCATTTTGGGGTAGTTATATTTAAGACGGCAAAATAATTATTTTAATAACTTGAAAAAAATATTTCAAGACTTTTAACGTCAATTTTGCAATATTGTTGCAATTCGGTTACCGTTCCATGTTCAATAAACTCATCTGGAATACCCAAAACAGTAATTTTTGACGCATAATTGTTCTCCGAGGCAAACTCGAGAATTGCACTTCCAAACCCGCCTTTTACAGTGCCATCCTCTATTGTAATGATGGTATTAAAGGTATTGAAAATGGTGTTTAATACCTTTTCGTCTAACGGTTTGACAAATGAAAAATCATAATGCGCAATATTTTGTGGATGTTTCATTTTGGCTATAGCCAAAGAGACATTGATGCCAATAGTTCCATTGGATAAAACGGCAACTTTCGAACCTTCTTTGATGCAAACACTTTCTCCAATTACTATTTTTTTATACTTCCTAAGATGTTGTGTTTGCCAATCTGCAATAACGCCGCGACCACGTGGATAGCGAATAGCGATAGGATGATTTAATCCTAATTGAGCAGTATATAAGATGTTTTGCAATGCTATTTCATTTATTGGGGCATGAATAATCATGTTAGGAATGCAACGCAAATAAGCCAAATCGAAAACACCGTGGTGTGTGGCTCCATCCTCTCCCACTAAACCTGCTCTGTCCAAACAAAAAATCACTGGAAGATTTTGTAGCGCCACATCGTGGATTATTTGGTCATATGCTCTTTGTAAAAATGTTGAGTAAATATTGCAATAAACTACCATGCCTTGTGTTGCCATTCCGGCAGCTAAAGTCACGGCATGCTGTTCGGCAATTCCCACGTCAAAAGCACGTTTTGGAAAGGCATCCATCATGAATTTTAACGAACTTCCGGATGGCATAGCAGGTGTAATTCCTATGATTTTGTCATTTTTTCTGGCTAGATCCAATACGGTCAAGCCAAAAACATCCTGATATTTTGGAGGTAATTTTTCTTCGGATTTAACGTGTATTTCTCCAGTTAAAGCGTCAAATTTTCCCGGAGCATGGTATTTTACCTGATCCTCTTCGGCTTGTTGAAGACCTTTCCCTTTTGTGGTAATGATATGAAGGAATTTAGGTCCTTTTATTTTTTGTAAACGTTTTAGTTCTTTAATCACGACAAAAATATCATGGCCGTCTATTGGACCCGAATAATCAAAATTCAATGATTTAATCATGTTGTTTTGCCTCGGATTTTTTCCTTCTTTTACGGCAGTGAGGTATTGTTTCAAAGCACCAACGCTTGGATCAATCCCGATAGCGTTATCATTAAGAATCACTAATAAATTAGCATCTGTAACTCCGGCGTGATTTAGGCCTTCAAAAGCCATTCCTGAAGCGATGGAAGCGTCTCCAATCACAGCAATGTGTTGTTTGTTGAAATCGCCCTTCAAATTAGAAGCAATTGCCATTCCTAACGCTGCCGAAATGGAAGTAGAGGAGTGGCCTACACCAAAAGCATCGTAAATACTCTCACTTCTTTTTGGGAAACCGGAAATACCGCCGAGTTGACGATTGGTATGAAAATTTTCTCTTCTTCCTGTGAGTATTTTATGTCCATAGGCTTGATGGCCTACGTCCCAAATCAATAAATCATTTGGAGTATCAAAAACATAATGCAACGCAATGGTCAATTCGATGACTCCCAGGCTTGCGCCAAGATGACCTTCTTTTACAGCCACAATGTCGATAATGAAATCGCGTAATTCTTGGGCAACTTGAGGAAGTTGGGCTTCGTCAAGCAAGCGTAAATCGGTTGGGTTGTTGATGTTTGAAAGTAAATTATCTGACATAAAGCAAAGGTACGATTTGAAATTGTATTTTTGCAGTTGATAAAAAAAGTTGTTTCACAAAGAATTTAAATTTGCGAATTTGCGATCTATACTATGATAAATCCTTTCACCGACGAATATTTTATGAAAAAGGCTGTGCAGGAAGCTGAAATGGCTTTTGAAAAAGGTGAAATTCCTGTTGGCGCCCTAATTGTCATTGATAATAAGGTCATTGCCAGAAGTCATAATTTAACCGAATTATTACATGATGTTACGGCTCACGCCGAAATGCAATCCATCACTGCCGCTGCGAATTATCTTGGCGGGAAATATTTAATAGGTTGTACACTATATGTCACACTGGAGCCTTGCCAGATGTGTGCCGGTGCTTTGTACTGGAGTCAGATTTCAAAAATTGTATATGGAGCCAGTGATGAACATCGTGGTTTTGTGAAAATGGGTACGCAATTGCATCCTAAAACTACAGTTGTTTCTGGAATTATGGCAAATGAAGCTTCGGAGTTGATGAAGCGATTTTTTGTTGAGAGAAGGAAGTGATACTATAAACGAATGCCATAGCCCAGATAGAAGCGGCATCCTTTTTCTGGCTTCTTTAGCCAGGAAAAGATATAGCGGATAGCTGGAAATAGCTCCTAAAAACAAATAAATTATAAATTACAGATTGCTTCGAAAAATCTCGCAATGACGCAAAAAAAAAACTCCCCAATTTCTTGAGGAGTTTGTAATTTATTCTATGACAGCATTTTCTTTTTTGTCGTAGAAATGATATTCTAAATACGTGTAAGCATCACGAGGTATAATTTTCACCCATTTTTTATGTTCAAGAAACCATTTTGAACGTAATGATGGAAAACCTTTGGTAAGGTATGCTGCCACAAAAGGGTGTACATTAAGCACAACATCTTTGTGGTTTTTTAATACTCTTTCCAGATCAAAAGCGATTTTATCAATGATTTGAATTGGCGCTTCAATTTCACCACTTTCATTGTTTGGATCTTCTTCTCTAGTTTTAATATTAACTTCTGGTCTTACTCTTTGTCTTGTAATTTGAACTAATCCAAATTTACTCGGAGGTAAGATCTTGTGTTTTGCTTTATCATCGCTCATTTCTTCTTTCAAGAAATCGAACAACACTTTGCGATTTTCAGGATTTGACATATCGATAAAATCGACTACGATGATTCCGCCCATATCACGAAGACGTAATTGTCTTGCGATTTCGGCAGCTGCAATCATATTGACTTCCATGGCTGTATCTTCCTGGTTGGTGGCTTTATTAGAACGGTTTCCGCTGTTTACGTCAATGACGTGCAAGGCTTCAGTGTGTTCGATAATAAGATACGCTCCTTTACTCATGGATACTGTTTTTCCAAAAGAAGTTTTGATTTGTCTCTCTATGTTGTATTTCTCAAAAATAGGTGTGTCTTTTGATTGATAAAACTTAACGATTGATTGTTTGGATGGTGCAATTTCTTGCAAATAATCCTTTGTTTGGTTGTACAACTCTTCGTCATCTATCTGAATACCGCTGAAGGTATCGTTGAATACATCTCTTAATATCGAAGAGGCTCTGTTGAGTTCTCCTAATACTTTTGACGGATGATGAGCAGTTGGTAATTTTTTACACATTGCAGTCCATCTGCTGAGCAGGTTCTGCAAATCTTTTTCTAATTCGGCTGTATTTTTGCCTTCGGCTACTGTGCGAACAATAACACCAAATCCTTTTGGTTTGATGGATTGCACTAATCGTTTCAAGCGTTCTTTTTCTTTTTTGTCTTCTATTTTTTGTGAAATAGAAACGCGGTCAGAAAACGGAACCAAAACTATAAATCTTCCGGCAAGAGAAAGCTCAGCGCTAATTCTTGGTCCTTTTGTAGATATAGGTTCTTTGACGACTTGTACTAAAACAGATTGATTGGAACTCAAAACATCAGTAATGGTGCCATCTTTGTCTATTTCTTTTTCAAACTGAAAGTTTTTTAGGGAGAAATCTTTTAATTTACCTGCGCTTACAAGTTTTATGAATTTCAGTTGGGAAGCTAAATTAGGTCCTAAATCATGATAATGTAAAAAGGCATCTTTTTCGAAGCCTACATTTACAAAAGCAGCGTTAAGTCCGGCAACTGGTTTCCTGATTTTGGCAATAAAAATATCACCAACTTGGAAGTTGCTTTTTTCTTCTTCTTTGTGTAATTCAATTAGTTTTCCATCTTTTAATAAGGCAAAATCTACGGCTTCAGAACTAGATCGGATGATTAATTCTTTATTCACGCTGTACATTTTTATCTATTCGCCAAGGCGAACAAATGGATTAAACAATATTTTAACAGGTATTGAACCCGGGGAGATTTTAGATTTATGAGTTTTGATTCTTGATTTTAGATTTTTCAAATCTGCAATCTTAAATCGGTAATCTACAATCTTAAATCTCAATTTCAATGAACGTTTAAAAAGAAAAAAGTAGTTTAAAACTACTTTTTCTTTTTGTGACGGTTAGCTCTCGCTCTTTTTTTACGTTTGTGAGTTGCTACCTTATGTCTCTTTCTTTTTTTACCACTTGGCATATCTTGTCGATTTTATGATTAATTAATATTATTATTTTGCTTCGTTATTTGTTTTTACTCCTTCTACAAAAACTTTTGCAGGTTTAAATGCAGGAATGTTGTGTGCAGGAATTTTTATTGTCGTATTTTTAGAAATATTTCTTCCTGTTTTCTCAGCTCTAGTTTTCACTATAAAACTTCCAAAACCTCTTAAATAAACATTGTCTCCAGTTTCCAATGAATTTTTTACTTCATTCATAAAAGTCTCTACAGTCGCCTGTACATCTCCTTTTTCAAGACCTAATTTCTCTGAAATTTTTGCTACGATATCTGCTTTCGTCATTTTCTTTCCTATTTATAATGTTGTACTATTTTTTTGAGGTTGCAAAGATATGAATTTAAAATACAATTATTCAAGCTAATTGATTAAAATTTAATTACATAAACTTTTACTTTTGTAGTCTAATATTTAAAGATGAATTTTTCTAACCTGCTGATAAAATGGTATTTACAAAATAAACGCGATTTACCATGGCGAAATACTACCAATCCATACCCTATTTGGCTCTCTGAAATCATGTTGCAACAGACGCGTGTTGCACAAGGAATGCCTTATTTTATGTCTTTTACAACCGCTTTTCCTACTGTTTTTGATTTGGCGGAAGCCAATGAAGAACAAGTTTTGAAACTCTGGCAGGGATTGGGATATTATTCCAGAGCCCGAAACCTACATAAAACAGCCCAACATATCGCACAGGAATTATCGGGAGTATTTCCAGACAATTATAATGACTTATTAAAATTAAAAGGAGTAGGGGAATATACGGCGGCAGCTATTGCTTCTTTCTCCTATAATGAAGCTGTTGCCGTTGTTGATGGGAATGTGTTTCGGGTTTTGTCCCGTTATTTTGATATGGATACGGATATTGCTCAGGCTTCCGCCAAAAAAGAATTCGCTGCTTTAGCTTTCGAGCTGATGCCAAAGGATAATCCTGCGACCTTCAATCAAGCCATTATGGAATTTGGCGCGTTGCAATGCGTTCCTAAAAGTCCGAATTGCGGTATTTGTGTTTTTAATGAAAGTTGCGCTGCTTTGCAAAAAAACAAAGTCGATCAGTTGCCTGTAAAGTCCAAAAAACTAAAAGTTAGGAACCGATACTTTAATTATTTGGTTCTTGAAGACGAAACGGGAAATACACTTATCCAGAAACGAACAGACAAAGGGATTTGGCACAACTTATATGAATTTCCTTTGATAGAAACAGAAAAAGAAGAAGATTTTGATACTATCACTGCTCTTATACAAAAGGATTTTAGCAACCAATATGAAATTATGAGTATGTTAGAATATAACGAAAAAAGTATCATTCATAAATTGTCACACCAGCATTTGCACATCAAGTTTTGGAAAGTGAAAATTGAAGGAACAATTGAAAACGGAATTGATAGGGAAACATTGAGAACTTTTCCGTTTCCAATTGTGATTCATAATTTTATTGAAAAGGATTTATAGAGTTTCTAAAAAAATGTATCTTTGATAAAATACTACATTCTAAAATGAACGGAACATTAAATAAGGTTATGCTAATTGGTTTTCTTGGCGATGATATTAAAATGCATTATTTTGACGGAGGCAACTGTATCGGAAGATTTCAGTTGGCAACAAACGAAGTATACATCAACAAAACTACCAATGAAAAAATCACTTCTACGGAGTGGCATAATTTGGTAGTGCGCAATAAAGCGGCAGAACTTTGTGAAAAATACCTTTCTAAAGGAGATAAAATTTACGTGGAAGGGCGCATTAAATCCCGTCAATGGCAGTCAGAGGATGGAAGTACAAAACATACCACTGAAATTCAGGTAACCGAATTCACTTTTCTTTCCACAAAAAAAGACAGTGAAAGTAACAAACAAATTCCTGCAGCTGATGTTGTGAAAAACACTAATTTTGACCCAGAAAATAATGTCTTGCCTATTAATGACTTGCCATTTTGATTGTTTAATTAATCTTAACTAATTTGGACCCAGAGCCCAGTTTATTTGTTACTTACGCTGTAGGTGCTAATGTAGCAGTTGGCATAACAGGAATAGTCGTTTTGCTGTTTTGTTCCGCTTTAATTTCAGGTGCTGAAGTAGCCTTGTTTTCGTTGTCACAAAAAGATGTCGAGGAAACGATACAGGAGCATAATTCTAAAGGGAAAATAATTTCGGAACTTTTAGAAAAGCCCAAAAAACTTCTGGCTACGCTTCTGGTAGCAAATAACTTTATTAACATAGCCATCGTAATATTATTTTCATTTGTTGGAAAAAGTATGTTTGCTGCGATAACATCAACACTTTTAAAATTCATTCTGGAAGTATTGGTCGTGACATTTTTGATTTTGTTATTTGGAGAGGTTCTGCCCAAAGTGTATGCCAGCAGAAATAACGTAAAATTCGCTAAATTGATAGCCTACCCAATTGCTTTTCTGGATAAGATGTTATCTCCAATAAGTTTACCCATGCGGGCCGCCACGATTTATTTGCATAACAAATTAGGAAAACAAAAAACAAATTTCTCTGTCAATCAATTATCACAAGCTTTAGAACTTACGGCTTCGGATGAGACATCTACCGAAGAGCAAAAAATTTTAGAAGGAATTGTAAGCTTTGGAAATACGGATACGAGACAAGTGATGAGTCCCCGAATTGACATTTTTGCTTTAGAAATAGAGGAATCTTTTTCCGTTATTTGTCCCAAAATTATAGAAAAAGGATATTCCAGAATTCCAGTGTATCGAGACAATATAGATCAGATAGAAGGCGTTTTGTATGTCAAAGATTTGTTGCCACATATTAATAAAAATGAATTTGATTGGAAATCGTTGTTGCGAGAGCCTTTCTTTGTTCCTGAAAATAAAAAATTGGATAATCTGTTAAAAGATTTTCAAAGCATGAAAAGTCATTTGGCTATCGTTGTTGATGAATATGGCGGAACATCAGGATTGGTTTCCCTTGAAGACGTCATTGAAGAAATTGTTGGAGATATCAGTGATGAATTTGATGATGATCATATAAATTTTTCCCAAATTGACGATAAAAATTACCTTTTTGAAGGAAAAATAAACCTTAAGGATTTTTATCGAATTATTGATGTTGATGAAGAGTTATTTGAAATCAAAAAAGGAGAAGCTGAAACGCTAGCTGGATTTATTTTGGAAATTCTAGGTAATTTTCCTAAAAAAGATCAAAAAATAACATTTGAAAACTGTCTGTTTACGGTAGAAGCAGTTGATAAAAAACGGGTGAAACAAATAAAAGTAACGATTGAATAATTCTCCCCTAACCGCTTCCGAAGGAAGGAGAATAATTGTGGAAGGTGTTTCTCTTGAAAAAATAAAAGATTAAATAAATTTAGAATAAAGATGTTTAAAAAAACAATCGCTTTTTGTACAATAATGGGAGTCTCATTGGTGAGTTTTAGTTGCAAAGACGATGTCTTGCCAAAACCATCAAGCTATTTGCGGTTGGATTATCCAGAAGCCAAATATGTGAATTTTGAAAATGAGTGCCCTTTTACTTTCGAAATGAATTCAGACGCCGTTATTAAAAAAGACAAGAATTGTGGTTTCACGATTACATACCCTAAAATGAAAGCGACAATTTATCTCACGTATAAACCAGTGTCGGAAAATGTCAATAAATTATTGCGTGATGCGCAAAAATTAACTTTTGAACACGTGATAAAAGCAGATGATATATTAGAACAGCCGTATTTGAATTCCGACCAAAAAGTTTATGGAATGTTTTATCAGGTAGAAGGAAATGCCGCTACAAATTCACAGTTTTATGCCACTGATAGTACCAAGCATTTTGTAACGGGTTCCGTTTATTTCTATGCAAGACCTAATTATGATTCTATTATGCCAGCGGCGAGTTATATCAAAAATGACATGCAGCGACTGATGGAAACCTTAAAATGGAAATAACAAAAAGTAATATTTTATCATTTAAGTATAAATAAGCGCGTGAATATTGGATTCAGAGCTTTCTTATATGGTTCAAAAAAAGCATTCCCGTTAAGAGAATGCTTTTTTTATAGAATGTAAAAGTCTGGATTACGACTTCATTTTCGAAACTTTATACGTTTTACCATCGGCAGCAGCTTCGACAACTGTTGTCAGTTTTTCTGGTGTTTGAACTGTTTTGTCAAAAGTTACTGTGGCTAGTTTTGTGTCAAAATCTACTGTTGCTTTTTGAACACCGTCCAGTGCGGTTAAATCTTCTTGGATAGTTTTTGCGCAACCTACAGCGCATGTCATTCCTTCTACAGAGAAACTCGCTGTTTGAAGATTAGCAGCAGCAATTTCTTTTTTAACTTTTGGAGTTTCTGTTGTTGCAGTTTCTTTTGAAACTTTATCTGTTGATTTTTCTTTACAGCCTACAAATAAAACACTGGTAAGTATTAGCGTTACGATTGATTTTTTGAAATTCATTATGTTGAAAATTTAAAAGATTAAAAGCATGTTTGTATCTCACAAAATTAATTAAAAAAAGAAGGACTAATTCATAAAATAATTACAATTTTGGGGCAAAATTATTTTTATGGAATCGAAGCAGTTGAAGTGGGTGTACTTGATGGTTCTTGCCTTAGTTTGGGGGAGTTCATTTATACTAATAAAAAAAGGATTAATTGGATTAACAGCTTTACAGTTGGGATCGTTGCGAATTATTTTTGCAGCTGTTTTTTTAATATTGATAGGGTTTAAAAGTTTGTCCAAAATTCCAGCATATAAATGGAAATATGTTGCCTTGACTTCTCTATTTGGGACATTTATTCCCGCTTATTTGTTTGCGATTGCCCAAACCGAAATTGATAGTTCCGTTAGTTCTATTTTGAATTCTCTGACTCCTTTGAATACATTGATTTTAGGAGCTTTGGTTTTTGGATTGCAATTCAAAAGAAATCAGATTTTTGGGATTCTAATTGGTTTGATAGGAAGCGCTTTGTTGATTTTGAATGGTGCAATCCATCATCCGGAACAAAATTATTATTATGCTATTTTGGTTTTGATAGCTTCAATATGTTATGCAGTCAATGTCAATTTAATCAAAAAATATTTGCACGATTTGAGTCCGCTAAGTATTACGACTGGGAATTTTATGGTGTTATTTTTTCCGGCATTCATCATCTTGTTTTGCTCCGGTTTCTTTGAAGTGGTGCATGATGTAAAAGTGCAGGAATCGGTTTTATTTATAATGGTTCTTGGGGTTGTAGGAACCGGAATTGCGAATATTCTATTTTTTAAATTGATCCAAATGTCTTCACCTGTTTTTGCTACTTCGGTAACTTATTTGATTCCTGTAGTTGCTTTTTGCTGGGGATTATTAGACAATGAAATGCTTACGCCGGTTCAGTTTTTTGGTGCTTTCATTATTTTAATAGGTGTTTATTTATCGGCTAAGAAATAGTTTAGATAATAGTATTAAACAACGAAGGCTGCCTAAAAAGACAGCCTTCGATTATTTATTCAAGATTTGATTATTGAAAATCAGCATCTGAAACACCTTCATTGATTTTTACATCAGACATTTTTATGTCTAATTCAAAACCTACATTTTGGATGATGTTAAAAGGAACCTTAACTCCTTTTACTTCTTTGTAATCTCCGTAATTAGTAGTTTGCGTTACGCTTTTTCCACCTTGTTCCATGACCTTTGAATCAGCTAATTTTAAACCGGAAACTACATCATAGTATAAAGTAGTTTTTCCGTTTTTAACAGCGTAAGCGTCTTTTCCATTAATGGACTCAATACTTTCTAAAGTTAATCCTTGTTTTTTAGAAAGAGACAATTCTTCAAATGGTGTTGCAGCTGCTCTCATGTCTGTTAGCATCGTTCCTTCGATGTTCTGACGTTGCCCTTGCTGCATTACATAAGCTTCTTTTTCATTTACAACTTGTTTCATCAGGCTCATAGTTCCCATGGCTAATTCAACCATAAGTTTTCCTTTGGCGTCAATTTTAGAAGTAAAATTTAATGGAGAAGGCGCTTGTGGAATTGTTGTAGTTCCGGTCATTGCGATTGTTTTTACTGCTAATGCTGCTTTTTCGCCACCAATAGCTTTGATGTAATTGTCGATAACGTTTTTGGCAGTAACTCCCGCTGGAACCGATTTTTTGAATTCAGGTTTAGCAGTTGGATTTCCGTACTTATCAAAGTATGATACCGGGAATTTCAATTTTTCTAAACTAGGAGCTACATCAGCTGCTTTTCCTACAATTACGATTCGGCTGTTGTCTGCCAAGAAGTATTTATTGGCTACTCTCAAAATGTCATCTGCAGTTACAGCACTGATATTTTTGATGTAGTTTTCATAGAAATCTGCCGGTAAGCTTTGTGTTTGAATTCTCAAAGCATATCCAGCTACCGTTTGAGGTTTTTCAATTTGCATTACAAAACGTCCAATATAACCTGCTTTTACACTGGCTAACATTTCGTCAGTTACTTTCTCTGTTCTGATTTTTTTGAATTCTTTAAAAATCTCAACAACCGTACTATCTGTTACGGCATTACGAACTTGTGTAGAAGCATTGAAAGTAGAAACGCGTTTGTCTCCGTAAATGCTAGTTCTAGCGCCATACGTCCATCCGTGTGCTTCACGCAAGTTCATATTAATATAACTGTTAAAGTCACCTCCAAGGATTTGATTAGCAACCAAAACTGCGAAGTAATCAGGATCAGTCATTTTAAGGTTCGAAATATTTACAACCGCAACTTCTGATTGAACAGCATTTGGCATGTCAATAAAGTTGATTTGTGAATACTGAACGTCTTTTGGGTCATTATAAGTTATCGATGGAGCGGTTGCCTTTTTCCATGAACCAAAGAATTTCTCTACCATTTTTTTTGTTTCGTTGAATTTTACATCACCAACAATAATTAGGTATGCATTACTTGGAACAAAATAAGTATTGTAGTTGGCTTTTACATCGGCAAGAGTTACATTTTTCAATGTAGCTTCACTTACATATTCACCGGCAGGATGGTTTTTTCCATAAGTCAAAACATCCACAACTCTAGCTGCAACTGCTGAAACGCTTTTCTCATTCGATTTTAATCCTTCAATAAGTTTTGTTTTTTCTTTATCAAATTCCTCCTGAGTGAAGTTTGGGTTCAATGCACCGTCAGCCATTAATTCTAAAACTCTTCCAGAATATTTAGATAATGCACTTGCTGAAGCTCCATTAGAACTAAAATTGATGTTAGCTCCCAGAAAATCAACCTCTTCATTGAAAGCTGTTTTCGAAATTTTAGTGGTGCCGCTTCCAATTAAAGTACTGGTCATGTCAGCAACTCCTTTTTTGTCGCCTTCAGTATACGGATCATTGTCTAAAGTAAGACTGAATGAAACTCTTGGTAATTTATGGTTTTCAACCACCATAACTTTTAAACCATTTTTTAATTCAAAGGTTATCGGTTTTCCAATTTTTATTGTTGGAGCTACTCCGGGCTTTGGCTGAGGGATGATTTGTCCTTGCATGATTACTGTTAAGAACAAGCTTGATAAAATTAATATTGATTTTTTCATAATTAGATATCTTAGTTTTGAGCTTTGTCTTTAGATGGAACGTAATCCAAAACTAATCTTTGGTTTGGATTTAAATATTTCTTGGCAATATCTCTGATTTCCTCACGAGTGATAGAATGGTAGATTTCGATTTCAGTGTTGATTAAGTTTACATCACCGTATAACAAATGATAGGAAGCCAAGTTGTCAGCAATACCATCAATAGTTGAGTTGCTGTTTACATATTGGTTTTCGAATTTGTTTTGTAATTTTTGTAAATCTTTTTCAGAAATCAATTCTGTTTGTAGTTTTACGATTTCCAAGTCAATTTCGGCAAGAATATTCTCAGCAGTGTTTGGAGCTTGTGGCAAACCGTAAATGATATAACTTCCATAATCTTCTTGACTATTGCTAAATGCACCAATTTGTAAGGCCATTTTCTTGTCATCAACTATTTTCTTGTATAATCTTGAGCTTTTTCCGTCGCTTAAAATAGAAGAAATCATGTCCAATACTCTTGCGTCTCTAGTTTTCATAGATGGCGTTCTGTACGCTGCTACAATTGCAGGGATTTGGATATTAGCATCTTCAAATTTAGCTTTTATGGTTTGAGTAATTGGTTCTTCAACAAATGTCTCTCTTTGGATAGCAGCTCCTTTTTTGATAGGTCCAAAATATTTTTGGATCCATTCTTTAGCTTGTTCATTTTTGAAATCACCGGCAACAATCAAAACAGCATTATTCGGAATGTAAAATTTCTTGTTGAAAGCTTGGAACTCTTCTAATGTAGCAGCGTCTAAATGGCTCATTGAACCAATAGTTGCCCAACGATACGGGTGTTTTGTGAAAATATTCTTTTTCACTTCCGCTAAAAAGTTTCCATAAGGCTGATTGTCAACACGAAGTCTTTTTTCTTCCTTTACCACTTCGTTTTGAGTATCAACACCAATTTGGTTAATTACTGGGTGTAACATTCTTTCTGCTTCCATCCATAAACCTAATTCTAAGTTGTTAGAAGGGAAAACTTCATAATAATAGGTTCTATCGTCAGTAGTGTTGGCATTATTTACACCACCGTTTCCAGTTACAATCTTAAACCACTCACCTCGTTTGATATTTTCGGTTCCTTCAAACAATAAATGTTCAAAAAAGTGAGCAAAACCAGTTCTCTCTGGATTTTCGTCCTTGGCACCCACATGGTACATCACAGATGTAATAACGGTAGGAGCAGATGGGTCGTTGTGCAAAATCACATGCAAGCCATTGTCTAATTTGTATTCCTCAAAAGCTACTTTCTGCGCAGAAGCGACTCCTCCTAGCATAAACAAAGCACCTAAAGCCATTAATGAATTTTTCATAAGGTTAATAATTTTGTTAATATGTACTGTTAGTAGTCCTTTTATATTTTTGTTACATCAAAACTACTTCGGTGTGGGAAATTTAACACTAGTTCATCATGTTCTTTCGTAAAGTTGGTTCAAAAGCCTAACAAATAAGGAATTCTGGCGTAAAAAATATTTTTTTTCTTCAACAAATTGCGAGTTAAATATTTAATTGTATATTTGCAACCTTAAAAATTATTAAAACAATTCAGTATGTATGCAATCGTAGAGATAGCAGGGCAACAATTCAAAGTAAGCAAAGACTTAAAGGTTTATGTTAACCGTTTGACTAATGAAGAGGGTTCAAAAGTTTCTTTTGACAAAGTTCTTTTATTAGATGATAACGGAACTATCACTTTAGGCGCCCCAGCTATAGAAGGTGCTTCAGTAGAAGCTAAAGTGTTACAACACTTAAAAGGAGATAAAGTTATCGTTTTCAAAAAGAAAAGAAGAAAAGGATACAAAAAGAGAAACGGTCACAGACAATATCTTACTCAAATTGTAATTGAAGGTATTACTGGTGTTGGTGCTAAAAAAGCGGCTCCTAAAAAAGCAGCAGCTGAAGCAACTACAGAAGAAGTTGAAGCTCCAAAGAAAAAGGTAGCTAAAGCTAAAAAAGAAGACACAAAAGAATAATAACAAAATAAAACTAATACGTCATGGCTCACAAGAAAGGTGTCGGTAGTTCTAAGAATGGTAGAGAATCAGAATCAAAACGTTTAGGTGTTAAGATTTTTGGTGGTCAAGCTGCTATTGCTGGGAACATCATCGTAAGACAAAGAGGTTCAAAACATAATCCAGGTGCAAATGTTTACATTAGTAAAGATCACACACTACACGCAAGAGTAGATGGAGTCGTTTTCTTCCAAAAGAAAAGAGATAACAAATCTTATGTTTCTATACTTCCATTCGAAGTTGAAGCATAATTGATTTTCTCAATTATTAAAAAACCCGTTTCGATTTTTATCGAGACGGGTTTTTTGTTTTAATTTGAAATCTGATTGAATAGTATTTTGGTGACAAATAAATAAAACCATTTCGAATAGATTTACATTAAAGTCCTATACAAAATGTAGGTATTAAGTACGAAATAAAAAAATGCTGGTAAAGATATTAATAAAGAATCTTTCATCTTGATGCGAACTCCAGTGCCAAGAAGCATCAACAAAGCCAGCCCTCCTGAGGCCAGAAGTAAGATAGTGTTGTTCTGAATGCCAATGCCAATAAACAAACCAATAGCTCCCGCCAATTCTAAAACAGCTGTTAATGGACCAAATTTTTCAAGTCCAAATCGCTTAAATTCATTTTTCATGTTCGTTGATACAAAATAAGCTATTCCGTAAATAAGAAAAGAAGTTGCTGAAAATAAAATAAGTATATCTAGGTAACTCATATTTTGATTATTTGGAAACGTATAGTGCCACAAAAAGAGATATTGCCAAAAGTAGTAAAGAAGGAAGGTGTTTGATCCATGGATTTTTTACTTTGAAATGAAAAAACTGTGCCGAAGCCATTAAAAAAGCCATTAAAAGAGCAGGGATAAAAACGAGTTCTGGATACCATATTCCAGTTACTAATAATGTTGCTAACACTATTTTTGAAGCGCCTACCATATTTCGTGTCAAATCAGAAAGTCCGTATTGTTTAAATTCTTTTACAATGTTATCAAATCTAAAAATCCAAACATAACCTACAGACAGTGCTATTGCAAGTTGGGCGATAGTGGTGTAAGTATTCATAATTTTATTTTTAAGGTTTTTGCAAGCTTTATATAGAGTTCTTCAAATAAAAAAATTCTTTTAAATTTTTAAGTAATCAAAGATACCATAAACTTAAATTAGAACTGGGTTGTGGTTTATGTTTCTTAGGAAATAATGTTTGTTCATTAATAGTTAGCTTCAGATCTAGCTGAGGTTACTAGAATTTACGTTTAGCATAAGGTAGACTTTCCCTATGAAAGTTTGTTTGTCATTGAGATGTGCACAGCGTTAATGTTAATAATATCGCATCTCAGTGTCTTTTTTGAATTATGGTAGTTAATATTAGTTTGTTGCTACTGTATTATTACTTTTTGGTTTAGAATATTTTACTTCAATTAACACAAAAGCGCTTTTATAATGCAATTTTTTAAAGAATAAAAACAAAAAACCCTCGCATCACTGCAAGGGTTTTAAATTTAAAATAATAAATCGCTAATCAGCAATCTAAAATCTAGTATCTGTAATATTCTGGTTTGAATGGACCTTCAACTGGAACACCAATATAATCCGCTTGATCAGTACGCAAAGTCTCTAATTCAACACCTAATTTAGCTAAGTGTAGCATTGCTACTTTCTCATCTAAGTGTTTTGGTAACATATACACGTCATTGTTGTATGCCGCGCTGTTTTTCCACAATTCGATTTGAGCTAAAGTTTGGTTTGTAAATGAGTTACTCATTACAAAACTTGGGTGACCTGTAGCACAACCAAGATTTACTAAACGACCTTCTGCCAAAACGATAATATCATTTCCAGCAATTGTATATTTGTCAACTTGTGGTTTGATCTCTACTTTTGATGCACCGTGGTTTGTATTCAACCAAGCCATATCAATTTCGTTATCAAAATGCCCGATGTTACAAACGATAGTTTTGTCTTTCATTTTTTCGAAATGAGAACCCAAAACGATATCTTTATTTCCAGTAGTCGTAATGATAATATCAGCAGTAGCAATAACCGTATCTAATTTTTTTACTTCAAAACCGTCCATTGCAGCTTGAAGCGCACAAATTGGGTCAATTTCCGTAACTGTAACAATAGAACCAGCACCCCTAAAAGAAGCTGCAGTTCCTTTACCTACGTCACCGTAACCACAAACGATTACTCTTTTTGCAGCAAGCATAATATCAGTTGCACGACGAACCGCATCAACTGCTGATTCTTTACAACCGTATTTGTTGTCAAATTTCGATTTAGTAACCGAGTCATTAACATTTATAGCTGGCATTGGTAATGTTCCAGCTTTAACTCTTTCGTACAATCTGTGAACACCAGTGGTAGTTTCTTCAGATAATCCTTTGATTCCAGCAACTAATTCTGGGTAACGGTCAATAACCATATTAGTCAAATCTCCACCGTCATCAAGAATCATGTTCAATGGTTTTCTGTCTTCACCAAAGAATAAAGTTTGCTCAATACACCAGTCAAAATCTTCTTCGTTCAAACCTTTCCAAGCATAAACTTGAATTCCTGCAGCAGCAATTGCAGCAGCAGCTTGATCTTGAGTAGAGAAAATGTTACAAGAAGACCAAGTAACTTCAGCCCCAAGAGCAATTAAAGTTTCAATCAAAACCGCAGTTTGGATTGTCATGTGCAAACATCCTGCAATACGAGCACCAGCAAGTGGTTGTTCATTTTTATATTCCGCACGAAGCGCCATTAAACCTGGCATTTCAGCTTCAGCTAGTTCAATTTCTTTTCTTCCCCAAGCCGCTAGAGAAATGTCTTTAACTTTGAAAGCCACAAAAGGCATAGTTGTAGTACTCATTTATAGTATATTTGTAATTGTAAAATTTTTGCAAATTTACGGAATAACTTTAGATTTTAACTATTTTCTAAAAGATTTATGAATTGTTTAATTCGCTAATCTTTTGAACATTAACTAAATAATTTCTTGAAGGTGAACTTGTTTCAGTATCAGGAGCCATTTCCCGTTATTCGCTATATCTTTTTACACGCAAAAAAGCGTGAAAAAAGGATGCCGCTACTACCGGGGCTAAAAAACGAAACCAGAATAAGATGCCGCTTTTCAAAACCATAAAATTCAATTCTACAACAAAAATCCTCGTTTGGAAAGTAACCGAATCCTATTCGGAATTATTAGAACAAGTGATTTTAAACGACAGCAATCGCATCCGACTAGAAGGAATGAAATCCGAAATGCATCAGCGCGCATTCCTCAGTGTTCGCATGTTATTACAGGAAACGGGTCACACGGATTTAGATTTGTATTACGATGAATTCGGCAAGCCACATCTTCAAGGAGAAAAGTACATTTCGATAACGCATTCCCATAATTTTTCGGCAATTATTATAAGTGATGAAACCGTAGGAATCGATATCGAATTGCAAAGAGATAAAATCACTCGAATTGCAGATAAATTCTGTGATTTTGAATTTCAATTCTTGGATCGGGATAGTGAAGAATACATCAAGAAATTAACGGTTATTTGGGGTGGTAAAGAAGCTATTTTCAAAATTAGAAACGAAAAAGGAATTAGTTTCAAAAACCATATAAGAGTCTGTGATTTTGATTTAGAAAGTAAACAGACCATCGCTGAACTTCATTTTGATAATTTAGTAAAAGATTTCAAAATTCATTTTGAAGAAATAGAAGAGTTTACTTTAGTTTATGCCTTTGAAAATTAAAACAAACTGCAATTTGCGCTAGAACTTATGGAGAACCTATACAGTCAAATAATACAAGCCAAAAGGAATAACCAAAAATTATTAGCTATTCTTCTTGATCCAGATAAAATTGATTTGAACACTGTAGCAATACTAATTTCAAAAATAGATCAATCGCCGGCAACGCATATTTTCATCGGCGGAAGCTATGTTACAACAAATATTCTAGATGAATTAATTGTAAAAATCAAGCAAAACTGTGATTTACCTATTGTTCTTTTTCCCGGAAATCCATCCCAGATTTCAGACAAAGCTGATGCTATTTTGTTTTTGTCATTAATCTCTGGTCGCAATCCGGATTATTTAATTGAACATCAGGTAAAAGCAGCTCCCATATTAAAGAAAACCAAACTAGAAGTCATTTCAACAGGATACATTTTAATTGAAAGCGGAACTGAGACCGCTGTAGAGAGAGTGAGTAAGACCAAACCTTTAAATAGAAATAATCTTGATTTAGCATTGGCTACGGCACAAGCAGGCGAAATGTTAGGCAATAAATTGATTTATCTGGAAGCGGGAAGTGGGGCAAAACAAGCCGTTCCGTTAGAAATGATTGAATTAGTGGCTCAAAATATTGAAGTTCCGTTACTTGTTGGTGGCGGAATTGTAGATTTGCAAGGAATTCAAAACGCTTATGATTCCGGAGCCGATTTAGTAATTATAGGAACCGCTTTTGAAAACGATAATAATTTTTTTAACGCATAATTAAATGATTGATTATTTTTTTTCGCAGTACAGCGAATACCCAACATTAGATATTATATTGGAAATTGTTGCTGTCATCTTTGGATTATTAAGCGTTTGGTACGCTAAAAAAGACAATATTTTAGTTTTTCCAACCGGATTAATAAGTACCTCCATATTTGTGTATTTGCTTTGGAAATGGACTTTATGGGGCGATATGATGATCAACGGTTATTATTTTGTGATGAGTATTTATGGCTGGTACCATTGGACTCGGAAAAAAGGAGATACGGAAGAATTCCCAATTTCAAAAATTTCGAGTTCTGAAAAAAGAATTGCGATAATTCTTTTTATATTTACCGTCGCCTTTGTGGTTTCGGTATATCATTATTTCGGAAAATTCACCACTTGGTATGCATATGTAGATACATTTATTACAGGAATTTTCTTTGTAGGAATGTGGCTCATGGCCAAAAGAAAAGTAGAGAATTGGATATTTTGGATTATTGGAGATGTAATTTCCATTCCGTTGTATTTTGCAAAAGGCTATACTTTTACCAGTTTTCAATATATAGTATTTACAGTAGTTGCCATTTTTGGCTATTTAGAATGGAAGAAAATCTCAGACAGCTCTCAAGCGGAGTTACAAAAATAATAAAAATAGCTTTATTTGGTCCCGAAAGCACTGGCAAAACTACTTTGGCAAGACAGCTTGCGGAATATTATAAAACGGAATGGGTTCCGGAGTTTGCACGCGATTATCTTCAGGAAAAGTGGAATTCAAGTCAGCAAATATGCACAATTGATGACATGCTGCCCATTGCTTGTGGTCAAACTAAATTAGAAAATGAGCGAACGCTGACTGCCAATAAATATCTTTTTTGCGATACTAATTTAATGGTAACCAAGGTTTTTTCTGAGGTGTATTATAACTATTGTGACCCTTTGTTGCATGAAGCGGCTTGCGAACATGAATATGATTTGTTTTTTCTGACCGATATTGATGTGCCTTGGGAAAGGGATGATTTGAGAGACAAAGCGGAGGGAAGAGAATCTGTTTTTGCGGTTTTTAAGCAATCTTTAATCGATAATCATAAACCATTTATAACACTTTCCGGAGACAAGGACTTGCGACTTAAGAAGGCAGTTGCTATCATTGATGATTTAACGTTAGCCAAAGAATTAGGATTTTCATCGGCTGATTTTTTGTATATTCAGGAATATGGAATCCCAATTACAACTATTCAAAAGCAATTGAGTTTTTTTAAAGAAGGAATACCAAAAGCGGATTTAGTCAGTCCGGCAACGTTGTCAAATGGTATTTTAAAATTATCTGAAAAAGATTTTCAAGAGAAAGCCAGTTTTTTTGATTCGAATAAATCAGGTCTCAAATTAAATAAATTTGTTCCTGCTTCTGGAGCAGCCAGCAGAATGTTTAAGTTTTTGACTGAATTTATCAATGAATTTGATATTGAAAACGAATCGATAAACGCCTACATTAATCGAAAAAAAGCAACTAAGCTTTCTATTTTTATAGTAGGAATGGAAAAATTTCCTTTTTTTGAAGCAGTTGACAAGCAACTAAGAGCTGAATTTACTGATTTTGATACTTTGGACCGAAGTTTGAAAAATTATTATTTCATAAAATTTCTGCTGTCAGCGGATCATTTTGATTTTGCTAATCAACCTAAAGGGATTCTTCCTTTTCATAAATATAAAACCCATATTGCAACTCCAGTCGAAGAACATTTGCGAGAATGTGCGCATTATTCGAGTTCTAATAATAGTTCCCATTTGCATTTTACAGTTTCAGAATCGCATCAAAAACTTTTTGAAAGTATCATTGACACTATTAAACCTAAAATTGAAAATGAGTCAGGTGTAACAATAAACCTTAGTTATTCCTATCAAAATAAAAGTACAGATACTCTTGCGGTTACTATGAAAAATAAGCCGTTCCGGGATGAAAATGGGCAATTGGTTTTCAGACCCGGAGGACACGGTGCTTTGATTGAGAATTTGAATAATTTGGATGCTGATATTGTGTTTATCAAAAATATTGATAATGTAATTCAAAACAATTTAGAGAAAATTTCTTTATATAAAAAAGGATTGGCTGGAATTTTATTGGCAATTCAGCAACAGGTTTTTAGCTATTTAAATACTTTGGATACTGGATCAATTGAAGCAGACTTGATAAATGAAATTATTCTTTTTTTGAAGGAAAAGTTAAATATTACAATGAAGGAAACTTTTCATAGGGACAGTTTGGAAAATAAAATCACGGAAGTAAAAGCTATTTTAAACAGACCAATACGTATTTGTGGGATGGTAAAAAATGAAGGCGAGCCAGGTGGAGGGCCATATTGGGTACGGAACAATCAAGGGGCAATTTCATTACAAATCGTAGAAAGTTCTCAAGTTAATTTGTCAAATGAGGATCAAAAGATAATTCTGAATGCTGCCACCCATTTCAATCCGGTTGATTTAGTTTGTGGCATTAAAAATTATAAAAAAGAGAAATTTGATCTGACTCAGTTTGTGGATAATAATAGTGGTTTTATTGTAGAGAAAAATGTAGCAGGTAAAAGTATCAAAGGATATGAGTTGCCAGGTTTATGGAACGGAGCAATGGCAAACTGGTTGACTGTGTTTGTTCAGGTGCCGTTAATTACTTTTAATCCGGTAAAAACTGTGAATGATTTGTTGAAACCGTCTCATCAATCTTAAAATAAATATTCATGGAAATTGATAAAATCATATCTGAATTAAGTTTTAAAGCCGTCCGTAGCAGTGGAGCCGGTGGTCAGAACGTAAATAAAGTTTCCTCGAAAGTGGTATTGAGTTTTGATTTGAAAAATTCTCAGGCTTTAACAGAAGAAGAGAAACTTTTGGTTGAAACTAAATTATCTTCCAGATTGACTACTGATGCCATTTTAATTTTGAATTGTGATGAAGACCGAAGTCAATTTAGAAATAAAGAAATTGTAATTAAACGATTTTTGGAACTGATAAAAAATGCATTGCTTGTTCCAAAGGAAAGAAAGCCCACCAGAATTCCTAAATCTGTCATTAGAAAGCGAATAAAGGATAAAAAAAATGTTTCTGAGGTCAAGAAAAACAGGAGAAGACCAAATTTAGAATAGGTTTTTTAATTTTATTTTCTAAAGTTTTAAATTACAAATAAAAAAACTACTTTTGCGCTGTCTCAAAGGGGTGCTCTAAATAACGAGCTGAGATTATACCCAAAGAACCTGGACAAGTAATGTTGTCAAGGGAAAAAATGACAAACAAATAGCGTGCACACTACTTTATTTGTCATAGGAAACAATCATTTTTTAATTTAACAAAAGAATAATTCCCCCTTTTATTCGTAATCTTATTTACGGATGAATACTTTTATTACAGTTACAAAGTCTCAAAATCTCAAAATCTCAAAGTCCAAGAATCTGACATATTATATGTCTTCTGTCTTTTTTCTTGCATCTTTTATCTCTTTTTCTCAAGTCAAAGACACGACGAAAGTAAACCAACTTGATGAAGTTTTGGTTTCTGCAGTACGTGTTACCACAAAAACGCCAGTAAGTTTCAGTAATTTAGACAAAAAGGAAATCAAATTCCGAAACTTAGGACAGGATATTCCTATTCTGATGAATTATTTACCGTCAGTTGTCACGACTTCTGATGCCGGAAATGGTGTGGGTTACACCGGAATTCGGGTTCGTGGTAGCGATGCAACGAGAGTGAACGTTACCATCAACGGAATTCCGTATAATGATTCCGAAAGTCATGGAACGTTCTGGGTGAATATGCCAGATTTTGCGTCTTCAGTGGAGAGTTTGCAATTACAACGCGGTGTAGGAACTTCTACTAATGGAGCAGGTGCTTTTGGTGCCAGTTTAAATATGTTAACTGATAATTTTGCCAAAGAAAGCTCGGGTGAAATTTCCAACTCTTTGGGGAGTTTTAATACCAGGAAACACACCGTAAAATTCAGTACGGGTTTAATGAACAATCATTTTGAAATTGCGGGACGTTTATCGGCCATCAAGTCTGATGGGTTTGTAGATCGTGGAGCATCTGATTTGAAATCGTATTTTCTTCAGGGAACGTATGTGGGCAAAACTACTTTGATAAAAGGATTGGTTTTTGGTGGTACCGAAAAAACGTACCAGTCTTGGAACGGAATAGATGGTGAAACCTTAAAAAATGATCGAACGTTTAATTCAGCAGGTGCTTTCACGGACGAACAAGGAAATGCTCGTTTTTATGACAATGAAACCGATAATTACCAGCAAGATCACTCACAATTGCTTTGGAACGAAAAAATATCAGAAAACTGGAGTATAAATTTTGCGTTGCATTACACAAAAGGAAAAGGGTTTTATGAAAATTATAAAGAAGATGCTGATTTTGCAGATTATGGATTACAGCCTATTGGCACTATTACAACAACGGATTTAGTGCGACAAAAATGGTTAGAGAATGATTTCTATGGAACTACATTTTCTGCTAATTATAAAGATGAAAAACTGGATGTGATTTTTGGTGGCGGTTGGAATAAGTATGAAGGCGACCATTTTGGAAAAGTCATTTGGGCACGAAATGCTTCTCAGAGTGAGTTAGAAGATCGCTATTATGATGACTATGCCAATAAAACGGATGGAAATATTTTTGCGAAAGCCAATTACCAAATCACGGAGCAATTAAGTTTATTTGGAGATTTGCAATATAGATCAGTGAATTACAAAGCAAACGGTGTCCAGCCAACAGTTGTGGATGATACTTTTAATTTCTTTAACCCTAAAACAGGATTAACCTATACGATCAATTCTGGAAATTCCGTTTATTTATCGTATGCCAGAGCCAATCGCGAACCCAATAGGAGTGATTATGAAGGCGGAAACGTAAAGCCGGAAAAGTTGAATGACTTTGAATTGGGTTGGCGATATGTTGCGGAGAAAGTACAATTCAATTCGAATGTGTATTATATGGCCTATAAAGATCAATTGATTTTAACGGGAGGTTTAGATGATGTTGGTGCACCAATACGTTCCAATAGCGAAAAAAGTTATCGTTTAGGACTGGAAGTTGATGCTACAATAGCGTTGACAGATCAATTGATTATTCGTCCTAATTTTACGTTGAGTGCTAATAAAAATACTGATTTAGCGGTAGAAGGTCAGAATTATGGGACTACAGATATTGCGTATTCACCATCAATTATTGCGGGAAATATTTTGGTTTATACACCTATTGAAAATCTTCATATTTCATGGTTGCAAAAATTTGTAGGAGAACAATACATGAATAACATCGAATTGCCTGCCGCTAAGTTGGCGGATTACTTTGTCAACGATTTAAATGTTGCCTACACTTTTAAGCCAAAAACTATCTTCAAAGAAATTGTGTTGACGGGTTTAGTGAATAATTTTTTAGATAAGAAATATGTTTCTAACGGATACATGTATGATGTATATCCGTATTATTATCCACAAGCGGGAATTAATTTTCTTGCTGGTTTGACACTAAAGTTTTAGAATCTTGTTTAGTTATAATGAGAAAAATCCTGATGGTTTACCTGTCAGGATTTTTTGGTTTAATTATAAACCCGTAGCGACGTTCCATTTACCTGAACCCGATATTGCTTCATAGGATATTGTAAAGTACCCTGTCCGGTAAACAAACTATATTCTTTGTTGTCACAGCCGCAAACGGCATTTATTCCATTTATGGTCATGGTAGAGCAGGAACTTATAGCTTGATTGGGACAAGCAGCATCAAAAGCATTGTAGCCGCTACCAGTATTAAAAACAATAATGCCCCGTGCGCCAATTCCAGGAACATAAACAGCATTACTAACGAATTTAAGATTAGAGTATTCAGGCAAGTTCATATTGATATCTACTGTGAAACTGTAATTAGGGACAAATGGATTTGTATTGTTGAAATCAGAATCACTACATGAAAAAAGTAAAGGAATAATGACGGAAAGCAGCAGGTATTTTTTCATTTTAAAATAGTGTCAAAGTATTAGTGAAACAAATTTAATTTATTTAACTTTGAATTATATATGATTAACATATATTTATAGACGAAAAAAAAATAATAGTATCTTTGTGGAAAGAAATCCCGTCCTGATGGGATTTTTTCTATTTATATAAATGAGGAATTTATGAGCACAGTATCGTATTACACAGCAGAAGGATTAAAAAAATTAAGAGAAGAATTGGATTATTTAAAGAGCGTAATGCGTCCAAAAGCATCTGCAGATATAGCCGAAGCAAGAGATAAAGGCGACCTTTCTGAGAATGCTGAATACGATGCTGCTAAAGAAGCACAAGGAATGCTTGAAATGCGTATTGCAAAACTGGAAGAAGTACATTCTAATGCCAGATTAATAGACGAAACACATCTTGATGTTTCTAAAGTATTGGTTTTATCCAATGTGAAAATCAAAAACCAAACCAATGGAATGGAAATGAAATACACGTTGGTAGCTGAAAGTGAAGCCGATTTGAAAACTGGAAAAATCTCAGTAACCTCACCTATCGGGAAAGGTTTATTAGGGAAATCAGTGGGTGAATTTGCTGAAATTACAGTTCCGAATGGTGTTTTGAAATTCGAAATTTTGGAAATTTCACGCGACTAACTAGTTAAAGGTTTAAACGATTAATTGATTCAAGATGTCAAGTATTTTTACCAAAATTATAAATGGAGAAATTCCGTGCTACAAAATTGCTGAAGATGAAAATTTCTTGGCTTTTTTGGATGTGAATCCAAATGCAAAAGGACACACACTTTGTATTCCAAAACAAGAAATCAATAAGATTTTTGAGATGGAAGATGATTTGTATCTAGGGTTAATGCAGTTTTCTAAAAAAATTGCGGTGGCTTTAGAGAAAACAGTTCCGTGCAAACGTATTGGGATGGCAGTTGTAGGACTTGAAGTTCCTCATGCGCACGTTCATTTGATTCCGTTGAATGAAATGGATGAAATGCGTTTTCAAAATAAAGTAACGTTATCCAAAGACGAATTTGAAGCATTGGCGGCAAGTATAAAAACCAATTTATAGTATTTTTTAAAATAGAATAATTTGGTATGGTTTTCGTTTAAAAGGGAATAGGTTTAAACCTGTTCCCTTTTCTACTTTATGAAGCCTATATTATATATTATGAAAAACATTTCTTTTTTGTTTTTTTTCTTTTTCTCCATGCTTAGTTTTGGGCAAGCAAATACCGGATATGTTGGGGTTGATGCTAAAATGGGCGCAATTCCTGCAAATGTAACTACTTCTACACAAGCAATTGCAAACTACATCAACGCTAATTTCAAAACAGAAACAGATAAAATCAGGGCGGTTTTTTATTGGACGGCATCAAATATCACTTACGATATTCCAGGAATGAATGCCGTAAATTTTAATGAAACAGTTCAGCAGAAAATTGCAAAGACGTTGAAGACTAAAAAAGGCGTCTGTATTCATTATGCTTCCGTTTTTAATGATCTCTCTCAAAAAATTGGAATTCAATCCTACATCATTGAAGGATATACCAAGCAAAACGGCAAAGTAAGTAACTTGGCTCATGCTTGGGTCGCTGCAAAAGTTGACAGGAAGTGGTATGTATTTGACCCAACTTGGGGTTCTGGTTATGTTAATAATGGTAAATTTTACAAAAGATTAGATAATGCTTATTTCAAAACTGAGCCAACTAAAATAATAACTTCCCACATTCCATTTGATTATTTATGGCAATTTTCTAATTATCCTATTACCAATAATGAGTTTTATGAAGGTAAAACCCAAATCAATAAAACTAAGAAATACTTTGATTTCGAGAAAGAAATTGCAAATCATAATAATTTGTCTGAAGCGAATCAATTGTTCGCTTCAGCACAACGAATAGAAAAAAATGGATTGATTAATAACATGATTATAGAACGTTATGAAGGAAAAAAGAAAAAATTGACCTATTTGCGACACAATACTAACATACAGCAATTAAATTCTATTGTAAATGAAATGAATGAGGCTGTTGTGTTGTTGAATGATTTTATCCATTATAGAAACAATAAGTTCAGCCCTATTTTTTCAGATGATGAAATTTATCGCATGATTGAAATGCCAAGAGAAAAACTGGCCAAATGTCAAAATGATCTTTACAAAGTTGGTTTTGTTGGGAATGAAAATGCAACTAATTTGGCTTCGATAAAAAAATCTATCAGCAGAGCTTTAGCGCAAGCTGAAGAGCATTACTCATTTGTACAAGACTATTTGAACACCTCTAAAACGGTCAGAAAAACGATGTTTTTCAAAGGGTATCGTTTAGGAGCTCGTTAAGCTAGATTACTTTTTTTTAAACTCACTTGCATCGTTGTACCTTTGCCAATTTCGGAATTCAAGACTTTGATAGTTCCTTTATGGTATTCCTCAACGATTCTTTTAGTCAATGAAAGTCCCAAGCCCCAACCTCTTTTTTTGGTAGTAAAGCCAGGTTCGAAAATACTTTTGAATTGTTTTTTCTGAATTCCACCACCGGTATCTGAAACGTTTATTTTTACATAATCGCCTTCTTGCTCAATTTCCAGTGCTAATTTTCCTTTGCCTTTCATCGCATCGATTGCGTTTTTTACCAAATTCTCAATGGTCCAACTGTGAAGTGTAGGATTCAGAGATACCATAATTGGGGATTTTGGTGCTTTGAACGAAAACTCAATTTGTTTAGAAAATCGGGATTGCAAATAATCGTAGGACTGAAGAGTTTCTGAGACAATATCTTTGTTTTCTAATTTGGGTTCCGATCCTATTTTAGAAAAACGATCGGTAATGGTTTGCAAACGCTCAATGTCTTTTTCAATTTCGAGAGTCGTGCTCTCATCCACATTTTCAGATTTCAATAGTTCCACCCAGCCAATCAAGGAAGAAAGCGGAGTTCCTATTTGGTGTGCAGTTTCTTTGGCCATTCCGGCCCAAAGTTTGTTTTGCGTTGCCATTTTGGTACTTCGGTAAAAATTGTAAACTAAAGCCCCAAAAAGCACAATAATTAGCACTAAAGCAACGGGATAATATTTTAATTTATTCAGTAAAGCCGAGTTTCCATAATAGAGTTTTTGAAATTTTCCTGGGACATATTCAATGACAATGGGCTCATTTTCACTTTTTAAATCATGCAAAAAAGCGACTGCCTTTTTATTGTTTTTTACAATAACCTCGTCAATATTTACGGTGTTTATGATGCTGTCATTTTCTGTAAGTATAATAGGAATCGAAGTATTATCACTGAAAATTTGTAGAGGAAGTTCAACATCCGTGTTTTCACCGGCGTTAATAAGTGTTTTTTGCGCTTGCGCCCAAAGATTCATTTTTAATCGTTCTTCATTTTTGAAGATTTGAAAAAAAGTGTAGGTGTTCCAGAGAATCAGTGAAATTATTAAAAAAGAGGCGAAAATTATGATCCAACGGGTTGTATTTCTTCTTTCAGAAAACTGCATAAATTAAATTTTGAATTATAAATATAACGAAATAAATGGCGTACTATTTTAGTTTTTGATAAAGAATTTTAATCAAAAAAATGATCGCTTTATTTTATTCTAGTGTTATGCGTAGCTATTTTTTTCCTTTTTCCGAAATTCTTTGTCAAGTAGATAAATAGAACTTATTGCTATGGTTATTGCTACAGTTAATATTACAATTAGGTTTGTCGTTCCTCCATATAATTCAGTAAATGAGTACTCGCTTATTGATTTAGTTAAATTCACATTTCTTGAATTAAAATAACTGACAAGTAAGGCTAGGAAATTATTAGTCATGTGTATTATAATGGGCAGAGTTATTTTGTTTGTTTTAAAATAAACCCAACCTGATAAAATTCCACCAATAGAAGCTCCTATAAACTGCCAAGGATTCAAATGAACTAGACCAAAAAGTAAACTTGAAATAATTATTGCCTTTAGTGGAGAGTAGCTTTTTAAAAGTCCATTTAGAATAAATCCTCTAAATATCAATTCTTCAAGAATAGGAGCAGCAATAACTATGGTAATAAATGAATACACACCCGTCGTACTTCCATCGTCGAGAAATATCTTTTGTATAAAGTCTGGCATTGGGATTTGGCTAATAATAGGGAATGTTATTCCTATTTGAATTGCAATTGTCGCAAAGCAAAGCAGTAAAGCAATCTTTATTGAACTAATTCCAAAATCATAATTACTTGTCTCTTGTCTATTTATCCTTATACGATGAATAATAACAAAAGTAATCCCCATTGTCAGAACATAATAAATTAAGAATGTGAGTTCTTTTCCTAAAGTTGTTTCAAATATCATTTTTATAGGGATGAATAAAATTGAAAATAATATTATTGTTCCTACCACTCTCCAACTTTCTCGAATATTGGGATAACTTTCTTCATTACTTATTTTTGCCATTTCTTGTTGTTTTATTTTTTTTATTCTGTATCTAACGATCGTGCATATTCTTTATGGAAAACTCCGTTCCAAAATCTCAAATAAAATTTCGAAACGATGCCCATTAAATTAGTGTGTCTAAATATAAAGAAATAAATGTTTTAGTATTTAGTTTTAATCGAAGAATTTTCTTTCAAAGAAATCACATTCTAATTTTATTCTAAATCTTTTGTCTTACTTCTTAAAACTTAATCCATTTGTCTACTTTTGTATCTCAGCAAAAACTAAAAAATATGATTACGATTGATCCTAAATGTATTGAAACGGCTAAATTACAAGGGTATTTACAAAGTTCTGTTGGGCCAAGACCCATTGCTTTTGCCAGTACCATGGATGCGGAAGGGAATCCTAATGTATCGCCTTTTAGTTTCTTTAATGTGTTCAGTGCAAATCCTCCAATTTTGATATTTTCACCGGCGAGACGCGTTCGTGACAATTCAATAAAACATACGTTAATCAATGCCGAAGCTACTAGGGAAGTCGTAATTAATGTCGTAAATTACGATATGGTACAACAGATTTCTCTGGCAAGTACGGAGTATGCTGATGGCGTGGATGAGTTTTTAAAATCAGGCTTGACGCCAATTGCTTCAGAAGTGGTAAAACCGTTTCGAGTGAAAGAATCGCCTGTTCAATTTGAATGCAAAGTGACTCAGATTATTCCACTGGGAACAGAAGGAGGAGCAGGAAATTTAGTGCTTTGCGAAGTTTTGCGAATACATATTGACGAATCTGTTTTAGATGAAAATGGAGCGATTGATCAATATAAAATGGACTTAGTTTCCAGATTAGGTGGCAATTGGTATTCGAGGTCAAACCAAGGGCTTTTTGAAGTGCCAAAACCGTTATCAACCTTAGGAATCGGAGTGGATGCAATTCCGAATTTTATAAAAGAAAGTCCAATTTTTGATGGAAATGATTTAGGAATGTTAGGGAATGTAGAAGCCTTGCCTACAACCGAAGAAGTTAGTATATTTGTACAGCAAAATTTTGCAGTAAAAGGAGTTTTAAGTTCCGATGATGCTGATAAAGTGCATCTTGAGGCCAAAAAATATTTGAATGCCAATGATGTTTCTTCCGCGTGGAAAGTGCTTTTGGCAGAGAAAAAAAGATAGAACAAAACAATTAAAATAGAGAAGATGGAAGTTACAGGAAAAATTAAAATGATCGATCAAACTAAAGAAGTTGGATCTGGAGGTTTCAAAAAAAGAGATGTAGTTGTTACAACTGATGAGCAGTATCCACAACATATTCTAGTTCAGTTTGTTCAAGATAAATGTGACTTATTGAACAGTTTTCAAGTAGGTGAGCCAGTTAAAATTGATATTAATCTTAGAGGTAGAGAATGGACAAATCCTCAAGGGGAAACAGTTTATTTCAATACTATTCAAGGATGGAGAATTGGAAAATTACAAGGCGAAGCTCCTTCTGCTGCGCAAATGCCACCTATGCCTGCTGCTGAAGCTTTTGCACCAGCAACAAACTTAAATGAAGAAGAAGCAGATGATTTGCCATTCTAAGACATAAAAAAGTTAAAAATTAGAAGTCAGAAGTTTGAGTTTTACTTGAATTTCTGACTTTTTTATTTTTTTGAAATTGCCGTTGATTTTTGAAATTGAAAAATGTATTATTTATCTCCAGAATTATTTTTTCCTCCTGTTGACCAAGCCAATCGCGATGGAATTTTAGCCGTTGGCGGTGATTTATCTCCGGAACGCTTACTACTTGCTTACAAAAGTGGTATTTTTCCTTGGTTTGAAAATGGTGAACCCATTATGTGGTGGTCACCAAACCCAAGAATGGTTTTGTTTCTGGATGAGTTGGTAGTTTCCAAAAGTATGCGTAATATCCTAAATCGGAATAGTTTTAAGGTTAATTTCAATCAGAATTTTAGAGACGTAATTTTTAATTGTCAAAACATAGAACGTGATGGTCAAAACGGAACTTGGATTACGAATGATATGATTGAAGCCTATTGTAAACTTCATGAATTAGGAATCGCTAAATCAGTTGAGGTTTGGCAAGATGAGGTTTTGGTTGGTGGTTTATATGGAATTGATTTAGGTCATGTTTTTTGTGGTGAAAGCATGTTTTCAAAAGTTTCGAATGCTTCCAAGGTGGCTTTTATAGCTTTGGTGAACCAATTAAAGGCAACCAATTATAAATTGCTGGATTGTCAGGTTTATAATCCGCACCTTGAAAGTTTGGGTTGCAGGGAAATTGACAGAATCGATTTTATGGAAATATTGAAAAGCAAATAACACTTAAAATCTTAATTTTTTAAAACTCCAATCTAGTGTGTTAAAAAGAATTAATTCATTTTGCAATGTTGGTAAATCCATAATTAGTTTCAAAGTTTCATGCGCCATCATTGTGCCAATTATCCCAGAGAGCGTGCCCAAAACGCCATTCAAATTACAATTGGGAATATCTTTTGGACTGGGTGGTTCAGGGAATACGTCACGAAGATTTTTACTTCCATTATGATTGAAAACCGCCATTTGCCCTTCAAATTTTAAGATACTGCCATAGACTACAGGTTTCACTAACATCACACAAGTATCATTTACTAAATAACGAGTAGCAAAATTATCGCTCCCATCAACAACTACATCAAAATTCAGGATGATTTGCGCCGCATTCTCAATAGTTAATTTTTCTTCAAAAGCAATAATATCAATCAATGTATTTAAAGTTTCCAAAACAGATTTTGCAATAATTGCTTTTGATTGACCAACGTGCTCTTCAGTATATAGGATTTGACGGTGTAGGTTGTGTAATTCTATTGTGTCAAAATCTACAATTCCTATGGTTCCAATTCCGGCCGTTGCTATATATTGCAAGATAGGACACCCTAATCCGCCAGCACCAATCACTAAAACTTTGGCATTCTTGAGTTTTTCCTGTCCGGAATCTCCTATTTCCGGTAACATCATTTGTCGGTTGTAGCGTAAAAAATCCTGTATAATACTCATCTTGCTGTAATATAAAATGTTAATCTATTTTTGTGTAGCTCCTGTCCCAATCTTTCCAAACGGGTTCATATCCTTTACTGGAAATGACTTGTGCAATCTCAGAAGCCGATCGTTCGTCACTGATTTCGAATTGTTCCAAGGATTGCGAATCAACGACATAGCCGCCAGGATTAGTTTTAGAACCGGCACTCATACTGGTAATGGCTATTGGGATAATATTGTCCCGGAATTTTTCATTTTCACGCGTCGACAGGGAGATTTCTAAATCTTCATTCCACAAGCGGTAGGCACAAATGAGTTGGGTTAAATCGGTGTCATCCATGATAAAGTTGGGGTCAATCACTCCTTCTGCCGGACGTAATCTGGGGAAAGAAACCGCATATTTAGTTTGCCAGTATGTTTTTTGTAAATAATCTAAATGTAATGCATTGAAAAAACTGTCTGTACGCCAATCTTCCAATCCTAATAAAACACCCAACCCAATTTTATGAATACCGGCAGTTCCCACTCGATCCGGTGTTTCTAAGCGAAAGTCAAAATTTGATTTTTTCCCTTTTGTATGATACTGTTTGTAAACATCACGATGATACGTTTCTTGGTATACTAAAATCGAATAGATTCCAGCGTTATGCAATTGCTCGTATTCTTCTGTTGACAAAGGTTGCACTTCGGCTGAAATAGTAGAAAAGTTATTTTTTATTTGAGCAATTGTCTTTAGAAAATAATGAATGTTTACGGTATGGTTTGCTTCGCCCGTTACTAACAAAACATGATCAAATCTCGCTTTTTTTAAGACCTCAATTTCCAATGTAATTTCATTTTCGGTAAGTGTTTTTCGCTTGATTTTGTTGTCTAAACTAAAACCACAATACGTACAAATGTTTTGGCATTCGTTGCTTAAATACAAAGGAGCATACATTTGAATCGTTTTGCCAAATCTTTTTTGGGTTAGTTCATGTGCTTGTTGCGCCATTTGTTCTAAATAGGGTTGCGCAGCGGGTGAAATGAAGACCAAAAAATCATCTAAATTTCGTTTGTTTTTAGCCAATGCCCGTTCTACATCTTTTGGTGTAGTTTGGTATATTTTGGATTGAATGGTATCCCAATCGTAATTATCAAAAACCGATTTAAATGTGTTCATCGTTTAAGTTGGTTATTTAGGAAGCGTCATTTTTATTATTCAGTTTTGGCTCCCTCTCCTTTGGAGAGGGTTGGGGAGAGGATTATTCATATAGAAATGCAGTCAAAGGACTTGAAGCCATTGCTCGATTATGTTGTTGCGCGATTTTTGCTTCAAATGCTTTTCGGCCTGCAATAACAGCTTCTCTAAAAGCCTTTGCCATCAGTATTGGGTTTCCTGCAACGGCAATCGCAGTATTTACTAAAACTGCATCAGCTCCAAGTTCCATTGCCTTAGCAGCATCAGAAGGTGACCCAATTCCGGCATCTATAATTACTGGAACTCTACTTTGTTCAATTATGATTTCTAAAAAATCGATAGTTTTCAATCCTTTATTACTCCCAATGGGCGAGCCCAAAGGCATCACCGCTGAAGTTCCGGCATCTTCCAAACGCTTGCACAAAACCGGATCCGCATGAATGTAAGGCAAAACAATAAAACCCATTTTAGCTAATGCTTCCGTAGCTTTTAAGGTTTCAATCGCATCAGGCATTAAGTATTTTGGATCAGGATGAATTTCTAGTTTTAGCCAATTGGTTTCTAATGCCTCACGGGCTAATTGTGCGGCAAAAATGGCTTCTTTGGCATTTCGTGCTCCGGAGGTATTGGGTAATAAATTAATTTTCGGGTGTTTCAGATGTGCTAAAATGGCATCTGTTTCAGTTTCTAAATCAATACGTTTTAAGGCTACGGTTACTAACTCGCTCCCGGATGCTAAAATGGCTTCTTCCATTTGTTTATTCGAACCAAATTTTCCTGTGCCTAAAAACAAGCGGGATTCAAAGGTTCTGTCTCCTATTTTAAATGGTAACATATAATTTGTGGTTAAGTTGATTGATAAGTTGCGATGCATTTTCGGTTTGTGTAATCAAACCGGAAACGGCTATGCCGTGAATTCCAGTTTTCATTAGACTTTCTACATTTTCAAGTGTGATTCCTCCAATGGCATAAATAGGGATTTGGATGTTTTTTGCCTTCATTCGACCGATAATCGACCGATAGCCTTCCAATCCTAAAATCGGACTTAGATTTTGTTTGGTCGTTGTAAATTGGAATGGACCCAGGCCAATATAATCACAATTTTCGGCTGTTCTTTGAAGCACATCTTCAAAAGTATTTGCGGTGCCTCCAATGATTTTTGTTTTTCCTAAAATGAGTCTTGCTTCTTCAACGCTCATGTCACTCAAACCTAAATGAACTCCATCCGCATCCAATTGTTTTGCTAAGTAGACGTTGTCATTGATGATAAAAGTGGCTGAATATTCTTTGCATAACATTTTTACGGTTTCCGCCAACGTGAAAGTATCATCTGAATAATTTTTTTTGAATCTCATTTGTATCCATTCGCAACCATTATCCAATGCTTTGTGGATGTTATATAATTGTTCTTCGACTGTATTTCCTTGCGAAATGTATTGTAATTGGTTATGCATAATGGTATCCTAATTTGGTTTGGTTAGATTGTAAATAGGTTTCTGTATATTTTTTGGCATTAGTACAGGCAGTTTTCAGGTCTTGTTCTAAAGCTATATTGGCTGTAATGCCTGATGATAATACGCAGCCGGAGCCATGTTTTTCGAAAACTGAAGCATTTTTTGCCGCAAGCCTGAAAATTTCATTTTCCAGATATAAATAATCAACGCCTATTTCGTCTGGATTATGACCGCCTTTTAGTAAAACGGCGCAATATTCCGAAAGGTTTTCTGCGATTGTTTCTGCATTAATTTCTTCCGAAGACAATTGTAAAATCTCATCGTAATTGGGCGTTATCAAATCAATTTCTTTCAATATTTCAATCAAAAAAGCTTGGTTTTTGATGCTTATAAAATCGAATTCGGTAGTGGATTTCAGAATGGTATCCCAAACAATTTTTGTTTTTGGCGAAAGCCTTTTCACGGTAAAAACAATTTCTTTTAAATAATCCAATGAAGGAACAATTCCAATTTTTACGGCTTTGATACTATATTTTTTGAATAACATTTCTAATGAACGCAAAACAAAATTCAAGTCTGTCCATTGCATTTCGAAGAACTCATTTTCGGTTTGAATGGTATTTCCAGTATTTACTGCAAAACCATAAACATGATGTTGCTCGAATGTTTTCGCATCGGCCAAAATCCCTGCGCCTCCGGAAGGGTCAAAGCCTGCAATTGTTAATACGAAAGAACGATTTGCTGACATAGTTTATAATTTTCTATTGGGTTATTGCTGTTCCAAATGGTACCTAAAAGCGCCACATCATCAAAATCATATTTCAATGCAATCTTGATTCTCTCGAATGTAATTCCTCCTACTGCAATCAGTGCAGTTTTGGTATTATTTCTTTGTTTTAATTCTTTTTCAAAATCAATATCCGAAATGTAATTTGTTTTGGAAATACTTTCGAAAACGGGCCCGAAAAACGCATAATCGAAAACATCAGATAATTTTTCAAAATCAGCCATTTTGTGAATGGAAGTACAGAGTGTGAATCTATTTTCTTTCCATTTTTTTAAACTTTCTTCAGACGTTTCATTTCGTTTTTTTTCTGTAAAGTGAATGCGACGTATTCCAAACTCTACGGCCAATTGATGATGACTGTGTAAAACCAAATTTTGTCTATAATCCGATTTTATTTCAAACAAGAAAGCTTTCATTTTTGCTACAGAAAAATCTGGTTTTCGAATATGAAATAAATCCATTCCATTTTCGAAAAGAAGATTTATAGTGCTGATTTCATTCTTTATAAGAGTGGGATTGGAAATAACGATCATTTATTTAGCTATAAATTTCTTTTCCGCTTTGTACAAATTCCTGTGATTTCGCTTGCATGCCTTTTTCGGCTTCGGCAACGTCACGAATTTCCTGTGAAATTTTCATAGAACAGAATTTGGGTCCGCACATAGAACAAAAATGGGCGACTTTTGCACCATCTGCCGGTAATGTTTCATCGTGGAATTCACGCGCCGTATCTGGATCTAAAGACAAGTTGAACTGGTCCTCCCAACGGAATTCAAAACGCGCTTTACTTAAGGCATTGTCACGGTATTGTGATCCCGGATGACCTTTGGCCAAATCAGCGGCATGAGCGGAAATCTTATAAGTGATTACACCGTCTTTCACGTCTTTTTTGTTGGGTAAACCAAGATGTTCTTTTGGAGTAACATAACACAACATTGCACAGCCATACCAGCCAATCATGGCAGCTCCAATGGCAGAAGTGATGTGGTCATAACCTGGAGCGATATCAGTTGTTAATGGGCCTAAAGTATAAAAAGGAGCTTCATCACAATGTTCTAATTGTTTGTCCATGTTTTCCTTAATCATGTGCATGGGCACGTGACCAGGACCTTCAATAAATACTTGAACGTCGTGTTTCCAAGCGACTTTTGTCAGTTCTCCAAGTGTTTCCAACTCGGCGAACTGCGCAGCATCATTTGCATCGGCAATAGAACCAGGTCGTAAACCATCTCCTAATGAGAAAGCTACGTCATACTGTTTCATGATTTCGCAAATATCCTCAAAATGAGTGTATAGAAAGTTTTCTTTGTGGTGAAACAAACACCATTTTGCCATGATAGAACCACCGCGTGAGACAATTCCGGTAACGCGGTCAGCCGTTAAATGGATGTAACGCAATAAAACGCCCGCATGAATAGTGAAGTAAGAAACACCTTGTTCCGCTTGTTCAATTAAAGTATCGCGGAATACTTCCCAAGTTAAATCTTCGGCAACGCCATTTACTTTTTCCAATGCTTGGTAAATAGGCACCGTTCCTATTGGTACAGGAGAATTTCGGATAATCCATTCTCTGGTTTCGTGAATATTTTTCCCTGTAGACAAATCCATAATTGTATCAGCTCCCCAACGGCAAGCCCAAACCGCTTTTTCTACTTCTTCTTCGATAGTTGAGGTTACGGCACTGTTTCCGATATTGGCATTAATTTTTACCAAGAAGTTACGACCTACAATCATTGGCTCGCTTTCGGGGTGGTTGATGTTATTTGGGATAATGGCACGACCTCTGGCTACTTCGCTACGGACAAATTCAGGTGTGATTTTAGATTTTGGCGTATTTGCTCCAAAACTGTTTCCGCCGTGTTGGCATTGCATGGCTTTGGTTTGTTCATTTAACAACTCCAAGCGTTGGTTTTCACGAATGGCAATGTATTCCATTTCTGGTGTGATGATTCCTTGTTTTGCATAATACAATTGGGAAACGTTAGCTCCTTTTTTGGCACGCATGGGTTTGTGTAAATATTCGAAACGTAAGTGATCTAGCTTTTGGTCATTCAAACGGGATTTTCCGTATTCGGATGAGATTTCAGATAATTCTTCCACATCATTACGGTCCAAAATCCATTGTTCGCGAATGCGTGGTAATCCTTTTCGAATGTCGATTTCAATATTTGGGTCGGTGAATGGGCCGGAAGTATCGTAAACGGTTACCGGTGGATTTTTTTCTATTCGTCCGTTGGATAATTTAGTGTCAGCCAAGGTAATTTCTCGCATTGCTACTTTTATGGGATGAATGGTTCCGTCTACGTAAATTTTTGTAGAGTTTCGGAAGGGAGTTCTTGAGATTTTTTCTTCGTTATTCATGTTTTTTAATTGAAAGATTTAAGAATTAAAAAATTGAAAGATTTAAGAGAGGTATTTGATGAATATTTTAATTCTTAAATCTTTCAATCTTTAAATTAAAATGTTTATCCTCCTTGAGTAGCAGAGATGATGAGGATGTCGTTATTTTCTTGTATAGGATGGGAATTCCAGTTGGATTTTGGAATCACGGTATTATTAATGGCTACAGCAATTCCGTTTTGTTTTTCGGGAATTTCCAAGTCAAGAAGTGCCTGAACAGTTAGACTGTCAGTTGCAAAATGTTTTGTTTGATTGTTGATTTTGAGCTCCATTCCTTTTGAATTTAGTATATAGTTATACTTTAGGAATGGCTACAATGACACATAAATGTGCGCGGAAGTCATCTTACTTTTCCCTACGCTAGTATGAACTAGATCAGGTTCAGAGGGTAATTCTCAGCCTACAATGTTGTAGACACCCCTAAAGTGTGAAGCAAATGTAATAGTTTTTTTGTTTAAAGTTTCAGATTTAAAGTTTTATTTGTTAATTTTTTAAAGATGAAAACGGATTGCTCATTACTCTTTCTTCCAGCAATTTGCTACGTGATCATCAACCATTCCGGTGGCTTGCATGTGCGCATAAACCACCGTAGAACCCACAAATTTGAATCCGCGTTTTTTTAAATCTTTGCTGATTTCATCCGAAAGTGGTGTGGTTGCAGGAACTTCTTTTAAGGATTTTCGGTTGTTTTGAATTGGTTTTCCCTCGGTAAATTTCCAGATGTAATTAGAAAAACTACCAAATTCGTCTTGGACTTTCATAAATGCAACGGCATTAGAAACAGCTGCGCGAACCTTCAATTGATTGCGGATAATTCCCGCGTCAAGGAGTAATTCTTGAATTTTATCTTCGGTATAAAGAGCGATTTTTTTATAATCAAAATCATCAAAAGCTAGTTTGAAGTTTTCTCTCTTTTTAAGGATTGTAATCCAACTTAGTCCCGCTTGGAAAGTTTCCAAGATTAAGAATTCAAATAATTTTTGGTCCTCATAAACTGGGACTCCCCATTCTTCATCATGGTATTTTTCGTAAATATCAATTCCAACGCACCATTTACATCTTGTTTTTTCTTCCATGTTTTATTCTTTTTCAGAGGCTAAATAGTTTTTTATAACATAATGACCCAAGTATATCAATGGCGTCAAGAGAATGGCAATTCCGAGTTTAAAAGTATAGCCTGTTAATGCAGATGTGATAAAAGTATCAAAGTTAATTTTACCGGGTAACCAAAAAGCGATTCCCAGTACAATAAAAGAATCAAATAATTGAGAAATTATAGTGGAACCTGTTGCTCTAAGCCAAATTTTATTATTTCCTGTACGGTTTTTGAAAAACCAAAAGATAGTTACATCAATCAATTGTGAAACTAGAAATGCGATGATACTTCCAACGATGATCCACATACTTTGCCCAAAAACTGCAAAAAATTGGTCGTCGTTTACCGGACTTATTCCTTTTGCTGCGGGAATACTTATGGCTAAAAACAAGAGGATAAAAGCATAAGCAATTAAACCGGCTGTGATTAAAGACAGTTTTTTTACTCCTTTTTCTCCAAAATATTCATTTATTAAATCGGTGGTTAGGAAAACGATAGGCCAGGGTAAAATACCGATACTCATTACAAATGGACCTATTTGTATCAGTTTTCCACCGATGAGTTCTGCGGTAACGGCGTTAGTAATGAAGATTCCTGCTAGAATAACAAAGACAAGTTCTTTTTTGGTTTTAAACATAAAAAAAAATTAGTATTCAAATTTAGGGTTTTATTTTTAAAAGAAAAATCCCATCTCATTTTTTCAAATAAGATGGGATTTTATATAAATTCGGATTGTGAAATTTACTAATGTGATTTCGTTCCTCGCAATAAATTATCCTAAAGTAACTCTTTTGAAACCTGTAATCTCAACGTTGAATCCTTTAACATAATCGCTAACTTTTTTACTGTCATCTTTGATGAAGTTTTGATCTAATAAGGCTTTCTCTTGATCTAAAGTAGTATTGTCAGAGATGAAACGTTGAACTTTTCCAGGGATAATTTTATCCCAAATTTGTTCTGGTTTACCTTCAGCTTTTAATTCAGCTTTAGCATCCTCTTCAGCTTGTTTTAAAACTTCTTCAGTTAATTGAGAGAAAGAAATGTATTTAGGAACATTTTTCAATGTTTTTCCTAAACGTTTTGCTTCTTCATTTTCTTTTTCGATGATAGCAATACGAGCAGCAAGTTCAGACTCAACAAAAGCAGGATCAAAATCCTTGTAAGATAATGTATCAGCTCCCATTGATGCTACTTGCATAGAGATGTCTTTAGTTATAACGTCACCATTAGCAATTGGTGCAGATATTGCAGTTAAAGCAGCAATTTTGTTAACGTGAACATAAGATCCAACGAAAGCACCTTCTAAAATTTCAAAACCACCGATTTCAATTTTTTCTCCAATTACTCCAGTTTGCTCGATTAGTTTTTCAGCAACAGTAATTCCGTTGAAATCTGAAGCTAAAAATTCCTCTTTAGAAGAGTAGTTAATCGCTCTTTCAACTAATTCTTTAGCTAAAGTTACGAAAGCTTCGTTTTTACCTACGAAATCTGTCTCACAGTTTAAAGTGATGATAGCTCCTTTAGTTTTGTCTGCATTAATAAAAGATACAGCAGCTCCTTCAGAAGATTCACGGTCAGAACGGTTAGCAGCTACTTTTTGTCCTTTTTCTCTAAGGTTTTGAATAGCTTTGTCAAAATCTCCATCAGCTTCAACTAAAGCCTTTTTACAGTCCATCATTCCGGCACCTGTAGTTTGTCTTAATTTATTTACGTCTGCAGCAGTAATTGTTGCCATAATTTTTTTATTTTAAAGATTAAAAGATTGAAAGATTTAAGGATCTTATTATTAATTCTGCAATCAATAATTTTTAATCTTTAAACCCTTCAATCTTTAAATTTATTTTATTTATTCTTCAGTTGCAGTAGGAGCAGCTGATTCAACAGCAGGAGCAACCTCAGCTACTTCAGCAGCAGGAGCAACAACTTCAGCAGTTGCTTCACCTTCTTTGTCAGAACCTCTATCAGAAAGTCCTTCAACAATTGCAGCTGTTACTAAAGATAAAATTTTATCAATTGATTTAGAAGCATCATCGTTAGATGGGATTACGAATTCAACCTCTCTTGGGTCAGAATTGGTATCCACCATTGCGAAAACTGGAATGTTTAATTTTTGAGCTTCTTTTATTGCGATATGTTCCGCTTTGATATCAACTACGAACAATGCAGCTGGTAGTCTAGACATGTCAGCGATTGAACCTAAATTTTTCTCTAATTTAGCACGAAGACGATCTACTTGTAAACGCTCTTTTTTAGAAAGGGTCATGAATGTACCATCTTTCTTCATTTTATCAATAGTAGCCATTTTTTTAACAGCTTTACGGATAGTTACGAAGTTAGTTAGCATTCCACCAGGCCATCTTTCAGTGATGTAAGGCATGTTTGCAGCTTTTGCTTTTTCAGCAACGATGTCTTTTGCTTGTTTTTTGGTAGCAACGAATAATATTTTTCTACCTGATGCCGCGATTTTTTTCAAAGCTTCATTAGCTTCTTCAATTTTTGCTGCAGTTTTATATAGATTGATAATGTGAATACCATTACGCTCCATATAAATGTAAGGAGCCATGTTTGGATCCCATTTTCTAGTCATGTGTCCGAAGTGAACACCTGCTTCTAGTAAGTCTTTTACTTCTACTTTGTTTGCCATTTTGTTCTAGTTTACGTTCTGTTGATTAGCAATGAATAAATGGCGGTTTCTCGGCTTTATACATTTAGATGCTAAACTATTTCCTACCTCAGTAGGAGAGCAACAACAACTTTGTTTTTTAAATTCAATAATAAATGAACGATGTCTTGTCCCATTTGAACAAGACAGGTAATATTAACGTTTAGAGAATTGGAATCTCTTACGAGCTTTCTTCTGACCGAATTTCTTACGTTCAACCATTCTTGGATCTCTTGTTAATAAACCTTGTGGTTTCAATATCCCTCTGTTTTCAGCATTTACTTCACACATAACGCGTGCCAATGCCATTCTTACAGCTTCTGCTTGACCAGTTGAACCACCACCGTAAACGTTAACTTTTACGTCAAAGTTGCTTACGTTTTCTGTCATAGACATAGGTTGTAATACTTTGTACTGTAAAGTTGCAGTTGGGAAGTACGTTTCGAATGCTTTTTTGTTTACAGTGATTACTCCTGTTCCTTCTGAAACATAAACACGTGCAACAGCGGTTTTTCTTCTACCGATTTTGTGAATAACTCCCATTACTTAAGATCGTTAAGGTTAACTGTTCTAGGTTTTTGAGCGCCTTGTTTGTGCTCTGATCCTACAACAACATTTAAATTTCTAAAAAGTTCAGCACCTAACTTGTTTTTAGGTAACATTCCTTTTATCGCTTTTTCAACTAGTAATGCAGGGTTTTTTGATTGCAATACTTCAGCAGTTAAAGTTCTTTGTCCTCCAGGGTAGCCAGTGTGACGGATGTAAGTTTTTTCTTTCATCTTGTTTCCTGTAAGGTTGATTTTTTCTGAGTTGATAACAATTACGTTATCTCCACAGTCAACGTGCGGTGTATAACTAGCTTTGTATTTACCTCTAAGGATCATTGCGATCTTCGAAGCCATACGACCTAAGTTATGCCCATCAGCGTCTACAACAATCCACTCTTTTGTAACGGTGGCTTTGCTTGCTGATTGTGTCTTGTAGCTTAATGCGTCCATAATATTATTTTAATTAAACATTCCATCCCCAATAAAGGGGTTGCAAAAGTACAATTAATTATTTTAAATACAAATACCTTAAAAGATTATTTTTTTTTGTTTTAGTGCTGATTATCAAATGTATATTTAAAATATTTTTTGATTACTAAATTTATTAATCAGCAGCTGTAGCTATGACAAGTTTTGATTTGATTTTTTTTATACATTTATTGAATATTCCTTATTTTTTACATGTAAATTTTATATTATATTGGCTATTTTTGTCCATTACCTAGTTAATAATCTAATTATTTCTATCTTGTGCCTATTTTTACCTTATCAATTACACTAAATATTTCTCCATGAAAGCCAAAGCTACATTAAAACAAATCGCAAAAGAACTTAATGTTTCTGTTTCAACAGTTTCAAAAGCGCTTAATGATAGTCCAGAGATTAGTGATTTAACTAAAATAAAAATCAAAGAATATGCAAAACTTAAAAATTACAAACCGAATGTAATTGGTCTGAATCTAAAAAACAGGAAGACAAAAACGATTGGGGTGATTATTCCAAATATTCTAAATTCCTTTTTTGCCAAAGTATTTAGTGGTATTGAGAAAATCGCTGATGAAAAAGGATACAATGTCATTATGTGTATCTCTAACGAATCTGCAGAAAAAGAAGCGCATACGCTGGAAATGTTAAGCAATGGAACCATTGATGGATTTATTGTTTCCGTTTCCGAAGAAGCGCAAAAAAATCAAGATTACGAGCATTTTTCTGCAATCATTAATGATGGAACTCCCATTGTTATGTTTGATCGAATTGCAGACGGAGTTGATTGTGATAAAGTAATTGTAGATGATTTTGATTCTGCTTTAAATTCTACACAACATTTAATAGACTTGGGCTGCAAAAATATCGCTTTGTTGTCTTCTATTGATAATTTAAGTGTTGGAAAACTTAGAGCTGATGGGTATCTTAAAGCATTGGAAAATAATAATATTCCTGTGAATTTGAATATAATTCTTAGAACAGATTCTGAAGAGGATTTAAAAGATAAAATCGAGAAAGTTTTTGAAAATAAAATTGACGGTATTTTTGCTTTGGATGAAAATGATTCAGTAGCAGCTTTGCGTATCGCGCTTAAAAAAGGATTTAAAGTTCCGGAAGATATTTCAATAATTGGTTTTGCCGATGGAATTCTCGCTTCTCGAAGACTCTCTCCAAGTTTAACGACTGTAAGTCAACACGGAATAGAAATAGGTGAAGTAGCCGCTAAATTACTTATTGACAGATTGGAATCTAAAGAAGAGCATGTTCCTTATGAAACTATTGTTATAAAAACAAAATTGAAAGAGAGAGAATCAACAAGAAAATTGTAGCAACTCATTTATAATAAACACAAAAAATCTCTAATCGTTTTTGAATGATTAGAGATTTTTTTTTGAATACAATAAAATATAATTTTAATGTGCTTCCAGCCAATCTTTTCCCGCACCTAGATCAACATCCAAAGGAACATCTAACTTGAAAGCATGTTCCATTTCGTATTTTATCATCGGTTTAATTTTTTCGAGTTCATCATTATGTACATCAAACACAAGCTCATCGTGAACCTGAAGTAGCATTTTACTTTTCCAGTTTTCAGACGTGAGTTTTTCATGAATATTAATCATCGCAATTTTGATAATATCTGCAGCGCTTCCTTGTATTGGTGCGTTTACCGCATTTCGTTCTGCACCACCGCGAACAATGGCGTTTTGTGAATTGATATCTTTCAAATAACGACGACGTCCTAATATTGTTTGCACATAACCATTCTCTCTTGCAAAATCTATTTGTTCCTGAATGTAGGACTTCAATCTTGGATAAGTTTGATAATATGCCTCAATTAAATCAGCGCTTTCTTTGCGGGATAAGTTAGTTTGATTACTCAATCCAAAAGCCGAAACCCCATATATAATTCCAAAATTTACCGTTTTGGCATGACTTCGTTGCTCGCGAGTCACTTCTTCAAGCGGTACATTAAATACTTTTGAAGCCGTAGATTTGTGAATGTCTTCATGATTTTGGAATGCTTTAATCATGTTTTCTTCCCCGCTCAATGCAGCAATTACACGCAACTCTATTTGAGAATAATCGGCAGAGACTAAAGTGTAGTTCTCATCTCGGGCAACGAATGCTTTTCTAATCTGTCTTCCACGTTCGGTACGAATCGGGATGTTTTGCAAGTTGGGATTATTCGAACTCAACCGACCTGTTGCCGCAACGGTTTGCATATAATCGGTATGAATTCGGTTTGTGATTTTGTCTACTTGATTGGGTAAAGCCTCGACATAAGTATTTTGTAATTTTACCAATTGTCTCCAATCAAGAATGTCTTTTACAATTGGGTTTTCGGCGGCTAAATAACTTAAGATTTCCTCTCCAGTTGCATATTGACCGGTTTTTGTTTTCTTTTGTTTTACGCCTCCAATTTTTAATTTATCAAATAAAACATCACCCAGTTGTTTCGGGGAAGCCAGATTGAATTTCTCTCCAGCAGTTTCGAATATGTTGGCTTCTAATATTTTGATGTCATCTCCTAATGTTTGGGACAGTGATTTTAAGAAATCTACATCTACACGGATTCCTTCTTTTTCCATATCTGCCAGAACTTTTACTAATGGAATTTCGATTTCCTCAAAAAGTTTTTTAGTTCCGGTTTTGTCTAATTCCAAAGTGAATATTTCCTTGAGTTGCAAAGTTACATCAGCATCTTCAACGGCATATTCTTTTATTTCTTCCAGTTCAACATCACGCATTGATTTTTGGTTTTTTCCTTTTTTACCAATTAACGTTTCAATGGATTGAGGCGAATATTTTAAATATGTTTCCGATAAAATATCCATATTATGACGCATATCCGGATTGATCAGATAATGGGCAATCATCGTATCGAATAGTTTTCCTTTTACGGTAACATTGTAATTAGAAAGAATCTTTAAATCGTATTTTAAATTCTGACCAATTTTCTCAATATTTTCATTTTCGAAAAAAGAAATAAACTTTTCTAGTAAAGTTTGTGCTTCCTCTTGATTTTCCGGAAAAGGAACATAGAATCCTTTTCCTTTTTCATACGAAAATGAGATTCCCACTAATTCGGCATGCAAAGCATCAAGTCCGGTTGTTTCTGTATCAAAACAAACAGAAGACTGTTTTTGTAAATTTTGCAACAGCAGTTTCAATCCTAAATCACCTTGAATTATCTGATAGGAATGTGCAGTATTTTCTAAATTATTATAATATTGATGGCGTGTTTCTTCTGAAGAATCATCTTGGATGGCACTTCCAAAAAGTTCGAACTGTTCTTCGTTTTTAGGTTGTGGTTTTTTATACAGTTTAGTTTCGTCAACCGGATTGCTGTTGGCGGTTGCACTTCCGCCTTTTTTGAATATGGCGTCAAATTGTTCTGCCATTCTACGGAATTCTAATTCATTGAATAGCGCATCTGTTTTTTCGACATCTGGAGTTGATAATTCATAATCGATTTCATCAAAAATAACAGGGCAATCTAAAAGAATGGTAGCCAGAGTTTTGGATAACAATCCTTTTTCCTTGTTGGCTTCAATGTTTTCTTTCATTTTTCCTTTGAGCTTGTCCGTATTTGCCAAAAGATTTTCCATGGTTCCAAATTCCTTCAGCAGTTTCTTGGCCGTTACTTCGCCTACGCCAGGAAGTCCAGGAATATTATCGGCTGCATCACCCATCATTCCAAGAAAGTCAATTACTTGATCCGGTCGTTCAATTTCAAACTTTGCCAAAACTTCTGGAATTCCCCAAATTTCTATCCCATTTCCCATTCTGGCAGGTTTGTACATGAAAATATTTTCAGAAACCAGTTGTGCAAAATCCTTATCTGGTGTAACCATGAAGACTTTGTAGTTCTGTTTTTCTGCTTGTTTGGCAATTGTACCAATTAAATCATCAGCTTCATATCCTTTTACTTCAATAATAGGAATATGCATGGCTTTCAGTAACTCTTGGATATAAGGAATAGCAATTTTTATGGCTTCTGGAGTAGCATCGCGGTGGGATTTATACTCAGGAAATATATCATTTCGTAACTGACTTCCGCCATTATCAAAAGCAACGGCTAAATGATCTGGTTTTTCTCTTTTGATTACATCCATTAAGGAATTCATAAATCCCATAATGGCTGATGTGTCCATTCCTTTTGAGTTGATTCTTGGGTTTTTTATGAAGGCATAATAGCCACGAAAGATTAAAGCGTAAGCATCTAGTAGGAAAAGGCGTTTTTGTTGTGACATGAATTATGGTTTTTGTAAAGTTTTCAAAAGTACAAAACTTGTTATATAAAGGAGTGCAGGATTGCAGGATTTGTTCCAATTTCAGTTGAAATTTACATATTCGTGCTAAGCAGCAATCTTGTGGCTTTTGTAAAAAGAACTCCTTTTAATAGAACTAGAGGTTAAATTAAATACGTATAAATAGCTAAAAAGAAAAGAGTATCACAATAAAAATAGTAAGTTTTTTAATATGATTAAGACACAAAAAGTGTATTTAATCGATTATATGTGTTTTTAATCGATTATTTAAATGATTTTTTTTATTTTTAAGTCTTATATTCACTCAATAAATTTGTTATGAAAAAAAATTACGCCGCTAAAAAGGTATTACAAGCCTGTTTGTTAATTTTTATGACAATAACAACAAATGTGTTCGCACAGGTAGGAATTGGAACTACTACTCCGAATGCAAGTTCTGTCTTAGATGTGTCTTCTACAACTCAAGGATTGTTAGTTCCGAGAATGACAACGGCACAGAAAATTGCAATTGCTTCTCCTGCTAATGGATTAATGGTTTATGATACTGATTTAAAACTTTTCTCTTATTATGATTTACCTGCAACTACTTGGATTAATAGTGCGCAAGGGAGATCGAAGTTTAAGAGAATTAAATCGACAGATGTCTTGGCAACGGTTTTAGCTGCAGAAAAAACTGCTGGTGGAAACACAAAATATCTCTTGGATTCTCAAACACTATATGAAATAAATGGAACTATTATGGTAGATTTACCTATTGAGTTGAATAATGCTTATGTGGTAGGTTTAGACTCTAATGATGATAAATTGATTAAATCATCTGGAGATCTTTTTGTAGGTACAACAGGAGGATCTATAAGGGTATTAACTTTGGTCGCTTCTGCTGGAAATGTTTTTAATATTGTTGGTACGGGTTCAATTGGTGCGGGAACACAAACTCAAAATCTTGTTTTTAGAGATTGCATTGTTGCAAGTTCAGCTAGTGTTGGTAAAATTGAAAATTTCGCATTAGTATTTGTTAGTATTGTACAGTATGCTGGAAATGCAACAGGGATTGTATATAAAGATATCAGTAAATTACTTTTGAGTAATATGGGTTGGTTTGGTACTAATTCGGGAACTTATGAAACGTTTCAAGGCACTTTTGGTTTGGTTGAAAAAACGGGAGGTTTTAGTGAAGTAGTAGGCACTAAAATTGGTATCGATGTGTCTTCTAATCCTACAATTACAGGTGATGCGCTTATGAGCGAAGTGGTTTTTACAGGAGCTTTAACTACAGGGCAATATGTAAAAGGATATACAAGTGGAAACTATTCGGGATATAATTTTAATAATAAATGGGAAGTTAACTGCCCAGGAATTCCTGTTGAAGATGACGACGTTGCAGTAGGGGATGCTAATTGCGATTTTGGATTAGGTGGTGGTGCCGGAACTACATTGAGTGGTACTCCAACCAAAGTGGTTGCTACTACGACATCAAATAATTTATTTAGGTTTTCCAGAGGAGGTGTTGATAATAGATTACAATATTTAGGGAATAAAAAAAGATTTTTTAAAATAAGTGGTGCTTCTTCTTTTCAAGCAACTGCAAACACAACATTATATATATTTTATGTTGCGAAAAATGGTGTAGTAATCAATCAGTCTAAAATTTATGTAAGTTCCAACTCAACGACTGACGTACTTGCGGTACCTTTTCAGACAATTGTGGACCTAGCACCAAATGATTATGTTGAAGTTTATGCTCAGCGATATGTTGGGGGAGGTTATGGATCAGGTAATATATTGACTGTGTCTATGAATCTTATTGTAAATTAAAGTACTTGGTTTAGTTTTTAGTCAGCAGGAAAGGTTAGTGTGATTGAACATACTAACCTTTTTTGTTTTCGTACTATTAAATCATGACTTTTTTATTTTTAGTTAAATTTTGATTAATATCAAGAGATGCTATGTTCTTAATTTGTTATTTTGTATAAAATTTGATTAAAATGATCTTTCGTATCGTATTCTTGTGCTTAATCCTTCTTGTTATTGAGCTTTATACTTTTCAAGTATTAAAAACTTTGATAAAATCAAAGCCAATTTTGTTCTCCATTCAGCTCATTAGCATCGTAGTCTTAGTATATATTGTTTATTCGATAATGCAATTTGACCGAAACGTTGGTCAAACCCAACACATGATGGTAATCATGGGTTTGCTGCTGATTGTTTACGTTCCAAAATTAATTTTGACTCTTGTGTTAATGGGAGAAGATATCTTTAGATTGGGTGCAGGAACCGTAAATTATTTTGTAGATTATGACAAGAGCACGGATTTCCTTAATTCCAGACGAAAATTTGTCAGTCAAATAGGGTTAGGATTAGCGGCGGTTCCTTTTCTATCTTTGATTTATGGTGTGACGGTTGGGAAATACAATTATAAGGTAATTAAACAACGCATTTTTTTTCCTGATTTGCCGGAAGCTTTTGATGGTTTTACAATTACTCAAATATCGGATGTTCACAGCGGAAGTTTTGACAATCCTGAAAAAATTAATTACGCGATTGATTTGGTTAATGAGCAAAATTCAGATTTAATTCTGTTTACGGGTGATATTGTAAATACTGATGCCAAGGAAATGCGTCCTTGGATAGAAACGTTCAATAGAATTAAAAAACACGAATATGGCAAATATTCCGTTTTGGGGAATCATGATTATGGCGAATATGTAACTTGGCCATCAGAAGCTGCAAAAGAGGATAATTTTAAAGCTATAAAGAGTTTATATGGAGAAATTGGTTTCAATTTATTACTGAATGAACATACCTTTATCGAAAAAGGAGATGCCAAAATAGCATTGGTTGGTGTCGAAAACTGGGGTCATAACTTCAAGCAGGCCGGAGATTTGAATAAAGCTGCGGGAACGTTAAAGAAAGAAGACTTCAAGATTTTGATGAGTCACGATCCTTCACACTGGGAGCACATTGTGCAACATGATGAGAAGCATTATCACCTCACGCTTTCGGGTCATACACATGGAATGCAGTTTGGTATCGAAATTCCGGGCTATTTCAAATGGAGTCTGGCACAGTATGTTTATAAACAATGGGCTGGTTTGTACGAAAATCTAGGGCGATACGTTTATGTAAACAGAGGATTTGGTTTTCATGCCTATCCTGGTAGAGTAGGAATTATGCCGGAAATAACGGTCATTGAACTAAAAAAGGGTACGAATGTGGCATAATACGTTAAAAATGCTACATTTGTAAAATAAATATCTCTTTTTAGTGAATTTAAAAATTAAATTTTTGGTTTTATGTCAAAATTTGGAGAACTTATAAATACTCAAGTACCTGTGTTAATTGATTTTTACACGGAATGGAATGAACCATCAGTTTCTATGCATCCTGTTATCAGAGATGTAGCAGCAGCTCTTGGCGATAAAGCAAAAGTGATTAAAATTGATGTGGATAAAAATCAAGAATTAGCGGATGCTTTACGTATCAAAGGTTTACCTACATTGATGATTTACAAACAAGGTCAAATGATCTGGAGACAATCTGGAGAATTAGATGCCAATACCCTTATTGGAATCGTTCAGGAGCAATTGTAAAATTGATTTTGGATGTCACAAAACAGCACAATTAAAATTATTTTCTTTTAAAAAATCCAATGTTTTTGGCAGAACGTATTCAAGATTTTTGAAGGCTTTTATACTGTCGTGAAACACAATAATACTTCCAGGTTTTATATTTGACAGCACATTATCCAAACATTTTTCTTTAGATATTGTTGTGTCAAAATCAGCGCTAAGTACATCCCACATAATTATTTTGTACCCTAATTTCCGTATGGCTTTTGATTGAGCCGTTTTTAATTTGCCATAAGGCGGACGAAATAGTCTGGATTTTAGATTTTGATTTGTGTTTTTGTCAATCGTTTCTTCGCATCGTGCAACATTTTCAATATAATCTTCAGTAGAAGTATTCCAGCCATTTAAATGATTAAAAGTATGATTTCCTATGGAATGACCTTCTTTGATTACTTTGTGGAATATTTCGGGATACTTGGAAATATTTTCTCCAATACAAAAAAAAGTAGCCTTCAAGTTGTATTTTTTTAATTCTTCCAAAACCCATGGTGTAATTTCTGGAATAGGTCCGTCATCGAATGTGAGATACACGGTGTTTCCTGTATTGGAAACATCCCAAGTATAATTAGAAAATATTTTTTTGATGATCCAATTTGTCTTGATCCAGTAGAATTTCATTTTTTAGTTTTAAAAGTAAAAAAAAATAGCGACATTTTTCAACGTCGCTACCTTTTCTAATTGCTATTCAAGATTACTCTTTTTCTCGTTCAAAACGTTCAAACATCTTAATGTATGTGTTGAATGTAATTTTATGTTTATTGTAAAAATCAGTATCTCCATTTCCTTTCATGACTTGCAAAAGGCTTCTGTAGCGCTCAATATCAGTGATTATAGGAATGGCAATACTGCTTTGTTCAGATGATTTAAGATTGCCATAATAGTTCAGGTTCTCTTGATATTTATTTACCAGTTTATTTAGTAATTGTTGCGCTTTCACTTTGTCACCAATTTTATAATAACCGTCAGCAAAAGGTTCTACTAATGAATAATAGCCAAAATATTCCAAAGGCATTTTTGTCATCGCTAAATCGATAATATTTTTTGCCTTGTCGTTTTTGCCTTCAACAATCAACTGATTCATTAGTCTTGAAAGGTTACTTCTGTACGTTATACTGTTTTTACGGGTTTCAGGGTCGTGATAAATTTTCGGACTTTCGCTATTGCCCCAATCCCATTTCATAACTTTAGCATACATTTTATCAGAGTCTATTTGTCCCATTTCAAGAGGACCGCCGTCTTTAGGGATAGTTGTTTTAATAGGGACTAATTTGTATACCATACCTTCCAGTTGAAGGTACTCTTTCATCCAGATATAATCTTCGTTATCAAATGCGCCTCCGCTGAAATAAATAGGTCGTTTCCAGTTATTATTGGCAACAATATCCAGCATCATTAATCTGTTTTTGTACAATGCATTTTTGCTGATATCCAAATCAATATAAGGCACAATAGAATCGTTGTATTTAGCAGAAACAACTTTATTTTGTATAATGATGTTCTTGTCAACTGGAATTCTTATTTTATTGGTTGGATAAAAATGAATAGTTTGACCGTTTTGCATATCAACCGTAGATTTAGGGTTTTTTATGAAACTAATGAAATCTTTTATATCCCAACGACTTTCAACTTTTGGAATGTGAGCTACATAATCCAGTTTATCTCCTACATACTGATCGTGAGTAAATGAAATAGGTAATGGATCTGACTCGTATGTTTTGGTTTTCATTTGATCGATATACCAATCTGTCATGAATAAACTAGTATTTACAATTTTGACATCCGTTCTTACTTTTTCAATTTCTTGGGCGTACCAAAGCGGGAACGTGTCGTTATCGCCAATGGTAAATAAAATAGCATTAGGATCACACGAAGTAAGGTAGGCTTTTGCCATGGCTACAGCAGTATATTTTCCTGAACGATCATGATCATCCCAGTTTTGAGCAGCCATAAGTACAGGTGCAGCCAGTAAACTGGCGCAGATAACTATTGGGCCGGCAATTTTTGGAGCTAAATATTTTTGGATACTTTCATATAAGGCATAAACTCCAAAACCAATCCAGATGGCAAACACGTAAAATGAGCCGACTAAAGCATAATCTCTTTCTCGTGGTTCAAAAGGTCTTTCGTTTAAGTATATTTTCAGTGCTATTCCGGTAAAAAGGAATAAAGCGAGTAATACGTAGAAACTTTTTAAATCCTTATTAGCATGATACATTAAACCAATTAAACCAAGAATAAATGGTAAAAAGAAATATACATTTCGACCTTTATTATTAACCACATCAGAAGGTAGGTTGTCTTGACTTCCTAAATGCAGTTCGTCTATAAAGGATATTCCGCTGAGCCAGTTTCCGTCCAGGTAATCGTATCTTCCTTGAACGTCATTTTGACGGCCAACAAAATTCCACATTAAATACCTCCAGTACATATAACCAAATTGGTATTCAACCATAAAACCTAGATTGTCAGCAGTTGAAGGTTTTTCAATCAATAAATAATCACCATAACTTTTTAGAAACTTTACGTAACCTTCATTGTCAATTTGATTTTGAGCATAAGCTTGTCTGAACTCATTTATGATTTTTTCAGTTTCATTTTTCAGTTGTGCAATTGCTTTATTATAATCTTCCTCGCTTAGCTGACTAGGGTCAATTCCGTACTTCGCAAGATCGTCTTCGTAAGGATAATTAGGATTTAACCTAAACTCTGGCGGATTCGTGAAATTCATATAATTTTCAATATGATCGCCACTCCACATTCTTGGTAAGATAGTTTTGTGATTGTCATCCGTATTTTGCTCCGCATTTTTGAAATTATTTACAATAACATATTTGCCTGTTTTGTAATCTCTTTCGTAATTGGGTGCTTTGTCCAGATAAGGATTATCTTCATCAAGGCCTGAAAAAGCTTCGGTGTATTGAGGTCCATAAAACAACGGATTTACACCGTATTGTTCTCTGTTGTAGTAGGCTAAAACTTCACGCGCATCAGAAGGTTTATTCTCATTAATTACGGTATTGGCGTTAGCACGTATAGGCAGCATGGTCCAAGTAGAAAATCCGATTAGGATAAAAAGAACACATAAAATTAAAGTGTTGTAAGTTGCCAAGCCTTTGTTATTGGTGTATTTTAAACCAAAATAAAACAAAGCTGCCAGTAAAACAGTAACAAATATAGTTCCGGAGTCAAACGGTAATCCTAAGCTATTCACCATAAATACTTCGGTTTTACCAAAGAATCCCATAGTTATAGGAAGGAGTAGTTTGAATATAAAAAGTAAAATAGCGATTACGATTACATTCGCTAGCAGAAAGCTTTTGATGGTAACAACTTTGTAGTTTTTGAAAAAGTACAAGAAACCAATTGCGGGAATGGTTAACAAAGCCATGAAGTGAACTCCAAACGAAAGTCCAACAACAAGCGAAATAATTAATAACCATTTGTTTCCTCTTGGCTTATTCATGTCCTGTTCCCAGCGTAATCCGAGCCAGAATAATAAAGCAATAAATAAGGAAGCCATAGCATAAACTTCGGCTTCAACTGCATTGTACCAAAAACTATCAGAGAAAGTGTATGCTAAAGCACCTACAAATGAACTCCCTAATATTACAATCTCATTATTTTTATTTGGTTCTGAAAATCGGGAAACTAATTTTTTCAAGACCATCGATGAAGACCAAAAAAGGAAAAGAATAGTAAATGCACTTGAAAATACAGACATCATATTCACCATCAAGGCAATTTTTGTTTCATCTCTAGCAAACATGGCGAAAAAAGCACCAATCATTTGGTATAATGGAGCTCCCGGCGGATGACCAACTTCTAATTTTGCTGCTGTGGCAATATATTCTCCACAATCCCAGAAACTCATAGTAGGCTCAACAGTCAAAGTGTAGGTTAATAATGCGATTCCAAATGTAAGCCAACCAATAATTGTATTCCATTTATTAAAATTGAATGCTGCTTTATCCATGTACTAAAATTTAATTTAATTGTAAGTTACAAAGAAAATGTTTTTTTGTTTAAACTTGATAGCATTAACAATATTTTCTGGAAAAGTAATGCAATTCAATAACGTTCTGACTATGAATCTTTTTCGTTTGTTTTTGAAATTAAATTCAATTTTAGAGAAAATTTTTTTGATAAAATTGATAAAAAAGTTTGTGCAAACTAAAAAATAGTATAAATTTGCACTCGCTAAGCAGGAATATTAGCTTAGTAATTGTGCTGGTCTATGGTGTAATGGTAACACAACTGTTTTTGGTGCAGTCTTTCAAGGTTCGAGTCCTTGTAGACCAACTAAAAAACCTCTCATTATTTGAGAGGTTTTTTTATGTCTTATTTTAAGGGAAATTATGCAATACAATTGTGTCTCTTTTTGAATTTCCAAGATTAACGGTAAGGTTTATCTATCTCATCACGGTTTAAATTCTTGTCAATTAGATTTTGAAAGTTATAACAGGTTTGATGGTGTGGTTTACTAAATCTTCACTAATGCTTCCATTAAAAAAATGGGACAATCCAGTTCTTCCATGTGTGCACAAACCAATTAAATCTGCGCCTACCGTGTTGGTGAAATTTAGAATTCCTTTTTCGATATTGGAATCATTATAGATGTGCATGGAGTAATTATTGACTTCGAAATCTGCAATAAAATTTTTCATGGTTTTTTCGCCAATTGCGGTTGTTTTAAAACTGTTGGGTGTGCAAATCATGACTAAAATTAAATTTGCATCAAATATTTTTGCAAACTCAATCATTTTTAGGAAAGGTTTTTTGATTTCTTTCGAAAAATCAGATGCGAATACAATATTTTTAATGTTAAATGTGTCTAAATCCTTTTTGATAACTAATACAGGTATATCTGAAAGGCGTACTACTTTTTCTGTGTTGGATCCAATAAGAATTTCTTCGATGCCTGAGGAGCCATGTGAGCCCATGACTATTAAGTCTATTTTGTTTTTTTTATTGAATGATAATATACCGTCAAAAGCTTTTTCAAATTGAACTGTGGTAGTAATGGTGATTCCTTGTAAGTGTGGCTCTTCCATGATTTTTTGAAGTTTTTCATTCGCTTTTTTTATAAAAAGCATGACCTCGGGAATACTGCTGCCATTTGTTACTGCATCATTCATTTGATTAGGCAGTTCTAGTAGATGAAGCAGATATATCTCTGCCCCATTTTTTTTAGCAATTTGCGCGGCTGCTTTCAGAGCGTCTTCAGCATGTTTGGAAAAATCAGTTGGAACTAAAATTCGTTTCATAATTTAGGAGGGTTTAAAATTATAAGAAAAAGGGTTCTTTAAAATGTCTAATAAAGATAAGAAATATTTTAACAGCAACTGATTATTTTAAATTATAAAAAAAAAGACTATCTTTGCACGGTTATTTATTAAAATCTAGATAATGAGGGGACTAAATGTCCCCTCTTTTTATAAAAATATGACATTTAAAGAAAAAGTACATACGTTATTGGCAGAAGGCCTTTTAGAGAAGCCGTCAATTTTTTTGATTGATCTTATCGTCACTGATGCTTTCAAGGTTATTGTTACTTTAGACGGTGATAATGGGGTAGCGCTTCAGGATTGTATTGATGTAAGTAGATACATAGATAGTAATTTGGATCGAGAGGAACAGGATTATTCTCTCGAAGTAGCTTCGGTAGGTGTTGGGTCTCCATTGAAATTAGTAAGACAGTATAAGAAAAATATAGGACGAACATTGATTGTAAAGACTGGATCAGAAATAATTGAAGCAGAATTAGTGGATGCTAATGATGATTTTGTAATTTTGTCTTGGAAAGAAAGAGAACCTAAAAAGATAGGAAAAGGGAAAGAAACAGTTCAAAAGGAACTTAAACTACCTTACGTAGATATAAAAGAAGCAATTGTTACAGTAACATTTTAATTAAAGAATTCGCATGGAAAATTTAGCATTAATCGATTCATTCTCAGAGTTTAAAGATGATAAACTTATTGATCGTGTAACGCTTATGGCAATTTTAGAAGATGTATTTAGAAATGCATTGAAGAAAAAATACGGTTCAGATGATAATTTTGATATCATTATAAATCCTGATAAAGGAGATATGGAGATATGGCAAAGAAGAGTAATCGTTGCGGATGAGGACTTAGATTTTGATCATCTTGAAATTACGTTGACTGAAGCTAGAAAAATTGAGCCTGATTTTGAAATTGGTGAAGAAGTTTCCGAAGAAGTAAAATTAATTGATTTAGGAAGAAGAGCAATTTTAGCGTTACGTCAGAATTTGATTTCTAAAATTCATGAACATGATAATACGAATCTTTACAAACAATTTAAAGATTTAATAGGCGATATCTATACTGCTGAAGTGCACCATGTGCGTCCAAGAGTTGTGATTTTAGTTGATGATGAAGGAAATGAAATTATTTTACCAAAAGAAAAACAAATACCTTCTGACTTTTTCCGTAAAGGGGATAATGTTAGAGGAATAATAGAAAGCGTTGAATTAAAAGGAAATAAACCTCAAATTATTATGTCTAGAACTTCTGAGAAGTTTTTAGAGAAATTATTTGAACAAGAAATTCCGGAAGTATTTGACGGTTTAATTATGGTTAAAAAAGTGGTAAGAATACCAGGTGAAAAAGCAAAAGTAGCCGTAGATTCTTATGACGACAGAATTGATCCTGTAGGAGCTTGTGTAGGTATGAAAGGGTCTCGTATTCACGGAATTGTTCGTGAATTAGGAAATGAAAATATTGATGTTATCAATTATACAAGTAACATACAGTTGTTTATCACAAGAGCTTTAAGTCCTGCAAAAGTGTCTTCTATTAAAATAAATGAAGAGACAAAAAGAGCGGAAGTTTTCTTGAAACTTGAAGAAGTTTCTAAAGCTATTGGTCGTGGTGGGCACAACATTAAATTAGCAGGTTTATTGACTGGTTATGAGCTAGACGTTATTCGTGAAGGAGATGTTGCAGGTGCTACAGCTGATGAGGATGATGTTGAATTGACTGAGTTTTCAGATGAAATTGAAGACTGGGTTATTGAAGAGTTTGCAAAAATTGGTTTGGATACGGCAAAAAGTATCTTGAAACAAGATGTAGAAGATTTAGTAAGAAGAACAGACCTGGAAGAGGAAACGATTCTAGATGTAATGAGAATATTGAAAGAAGAATTTGACAGTTAGTCAAAGTGTCTTCAACGATAAACATGCCACTTTACAATTAATTCTTGCTCGGTAGGTATCGAGTTGGAAGTAAAGTGAGGAATAACAAAAAAGGTAATAATAAAAAGGTTTTATGTCTGAAGAGAGAATTATTAGAATAAACAAAGTTTTAAGGGAATTGAATATTTCTTTAGAAAGAGCTGTGGATTATCTAAAAGATAAGGGGATTGCTATTGAAGCAAATCCAAACGCAAAAATTTCTGATGATATATACAATGTCTTGTGCGGTCAGTTTGCAGGTGACAAAGGGAATAAGGAGGCTTCTAAAGAAGTAGGGGAAGAGAAAAGAAAAGAAAAAGAAGCGTTGCGTTTAGAACGAGAGAAAGAAATCGAAGACAAACGTAAGATTGATGAAGAGCGTCTTAAACAGCAAGAGGTTATAAAAGCGAGAGCGGTTATAGCAGGACCTGTTCAAGTGGGTAAGATTGATCTTAATCCAAAAAAACCTTCCATTGTCCCTCCTGTGAAAGCTGTTGAAAAAGTGGAGACTCCAGTTGCTAAAGTACCTGAGGTAAAACCAGTACAAAAAGAAGTTTCAGCAGAAAAACCGTCGCCAGAAAAACCTTTGGAAGAAAAAGTTGTTTCAGACAAGAAAGAGGTAAAACCTGTTGTTGGGATAAAAGAGGTTAAAGTAGAGGCTCCGAAAGAAGTTCCTGCTGAGCCAAAAGTAGTTGAAAAAGTAGAAGCGGTTAAAGCTGATGAAGCGCCTGTTGATGAAACCATCACGACGCAATATCAAAAACTATCGGGGACTACTTTAACAGGTCAAATAATTGATTTATCTCAATTTAACAAACCGAAAAAGAAAAAAGAAGAACCAAAAATCACTCCGAATAAACCGGGTGCTCCAGGTTCAGCTGCTGCCAATGCAAATAAAAACAAGCGTAAAAGGATTGCTCCTAAACCAGGTGCTCCTAGACCGCCTGCAATACCGGGAGTTCCGGGTGCGCCAAATCCTAACAAGATTACACCTAATGTAGGTGGCGGAGGATTCAATGCTAACAGAAGTTCAAGACCTGGTTTTGTAAAAGGAAACAGACCTGCTATTGTTGCAAAAGTTGAGCCTACAGAAGAGGAAGTTAAAAATCAAATTAGAGAGACTTTAGAGAAACTACAAGGTAAAGGTGGTAAATCTAAAGCGGCTAAATATAGAAGAGATAAAAGAGATACGCACCGTCAGAAATCTGATGATGAGCAAAGAGCTATTGACGAAGGAAGTAAAACTATTAAAGTTACTGAGTTTGTTACTGTAGGGGAAATTGCAATCATGATGGATGTACCAATTACTAAAGTTATTGGTACGTGTATGTCACTTGGAATCATGGTTACCATGAACCAACGTCTTGACGCAGAAACTTTGACTATCGTTGCTGACGAATTTGGTTATGAAGTTGAATTTATCACGGTAGACATCGAAGAAGCAATTCAAGTTGTTGAAGACAGAGAAGAAGATTTAGTTTTCAGAGCGCCAATTGTAACAGTAATGGGTCACGTCGATCACGGTAAAACATCGTTACTGGATTACATTCGTAAAGAGAACGTAATTGCAGGTGAGTCTGGAGGAATTACGCAACATATTGGTGCCTACGGAGTAACTTTAGATAACGGACAAAAAATTGCATTCTTAGATACACCTGGTCACGAAGCGTTTACTGCGATGCGTGCACGTGGTGCTCAAGTTACCGATATTGCTATTATTGTGATTGCTGCGGATGATGACATCATGCCGCAAACCAAGGAAGCAATTAGCCATGCTCAAGCAGCTGGAGTTCCTATCATATTTGCTATCAATAAAATTGATAAGCCAAATGCTAATCCTGAAAAAGTAAAAGAAAGATTAGCGGGTATGAATTTACTTGTTGAAGATTGGGGTGGAAAAATTCAATCACATGATATTTCTGCGAAAGTAGGAACAGGAGTGAAAGAATTATTAGAGAAAGTATTGTTAGAAGCAGAACTTTTAGATTTGAAATCAAATCCAAATAAAGCAGCTTCTGGAACTGTTGTTGAAGCTTTCCTTGATAAAGGAAAAGGATATGTTTCTACGATATTAGTTCAAAACGGAACATTGAAAATTGGAGATTATATGTTAGCTGGTAAGCATCATGGTAAAATTAAAGCCATGCATGATGAACGTGGGAATATTGTTACTGTTGCAGGTCCTTCGACTCCAGTTTCTGTTCTTGGTTTAGATGGTGCAGCAACTGCAGGTGATAAGTTTAACATCTTTGAAGACGAAAAAGAAGCAAAACAAATTGCGTCTAAACGTTCTCAATTAATGCGTGAGCAATCAGTTCGTACACAACGTCATATTACTTTAGATGAAATTGGTCGTAGAATTGCATTGGGTCAATTTAAAGAATTGAACATTATCCTTAAAGGAGATGTGGACGGTTCTGTTGAAGCATTGTCTGATTCGTTCTCTAAATTATCTACTGAAGAAATTCAAATCAATATTATCCATAAAGGTGTTGGAGCGATTACGGAAACTGACGTTATGTTGGCTTCTGCATCAGATGCGATTATTATCGGATTTAATGTTCGTCCTGCTGGAAATGCAAGACAATTGGCAGACAAAGAGGAAATCGATATCCGTTACTACTCTATTATCTATGCAGCTATCGATGACTTGAAAGATGCAATGGAAGGAATGTTAGCACCTGAAATGAAAGAAGAAATTCTGGGTACAGCTGAGATTAGAGAGATATTCAAAATCTCTAAAGTAGGTTCGATTGCAGGTTGTATGGTAATGGATGGTAAAATTGCCAGAAATGCTAAAATGAGAATCATTAGAGAAGGAGTTGTTGTCTTTACAGGAGAATTGTTAGCGTTGAAACGTTTCAAAGATGATGTAAAAGAAGTGGCAAAAGGATATGATTGTGGTATTCAAGTAAAAGGATACAATGACATTGAAGAAAGAGATGTTATCGAATCATACCATGAGGTAGCAATCAAAAAGAAATTGAAATAGAATTTCAATATTTTTTAAAATTAAAATCCCGATTCGTCGGGATTTTTTGTTTTGTATATTTAACCAATTGTTATTTCTATAGCAATTAAATTCGTTTTATTTAGGAGTGTCGCCATCTAGGAAAAAGGGTCAGCAATATGCTGTTCATTGCACTTTTTTCAATATGCTACCGGTTTATCCGCGCTACGGGGTAGCTAGCTTCTATGCTTCACGCAAACAAGAGGGCTTTAGTGTAATAAAGTTGTTTTAGGAGGTGTAGTTTTATTTTAATCTTCAAACTACTATTTAGAGAAAATTATTTTAGTCAGGTATTTTTTTGTATGAGTTAAAAAAAAGTGATTTCCATACTATTGGAACTGCAAATATTTCATTTTGATACTATTTTATAAAGTTAATTGAGGGAAGGATTTTTTGCTTAATTGTAGACGATATAGCAATAACATTTTGCCAAAATGTATGCTGTTTTAGCGATAAATTTGATTTAAGTAGTGAAGAGCGTTTAATAGTTTATATAGACTTATATAATAGCTAATTCAATGAATATTATCATAAAAGTCTATTTGTCTGTAGTTGCTTACTGTTATTCCGATAGTTTGACAATGGAGTTTTTAGAATGAGATAAAAACAAGAAAGCCATTCGTTACGAATGGCTTTCTTGTTAAGAATATGTTATATTGAGAAAAAAACAGTAATTTTTATTATTTACTAGGTCTTATCAGATGCACATTGCTATAGCTTTTTCTAATCTCAATTAGATTGCGTTCCGCTTCAATTCGTGTTTTAAAATTTCCTACCCAAACTTTATAATTTGGAGTAAAAAATATAATGGTACCGTCTAAGTCGCTGAATTCTTGTCTGAATTGATTCAGTGTGTTTTTTGCTTTGTCGCTTTCGCCGCTAAAAATTTGAATTTTATATCGGTCATTTACAGCATTGGAAACATTTGTTTTTCTCTTTTCGTTTAGTAATTGTTCAAATTTGTAGTCCTGATTTACAGTAATTTTCCCATCTTGTGCAGTTGCGTTGAACGTGCAAATTAATAATGTTACAGGGATAAAAAAGGCTTTTCGAGTGGCTAAAATTCTCATAATGTGATTGTTTTTATGTAAAAGTAATATTTAATGATTGATACCAAATAGCAAATGTTATTTAGAATTGATATAAATTGAAATTAAGACTATTTTAAGGTTTTGAGAATAGTTCTTAAGTCGTATTTTTGTCCAAGTTTTAAAATAAAGGATCAGTTTTTATAATGCAATTAGAAAAAACTGTGCCAATTTTTAGTAGATAATCATTATACTATATGAAAAAGGTGGGTAACCATAATTCGATCTCAAGGAAATTATTTTTAGGCTTAGCCTTATCGTTAATTTTCTCTTTAACTTCATTTGCTCAAGAAGCTGCTGTTGCGGTGACTGATGCAGCTGCGGCTCCAGCTGCAGTCACGGGTGGAGATGCTGTAAAAGGTAAAGAATTGTTTAATGCAAATTGTGCTGCATGTCACAAACTTGATGCTAAAGCTACGGGTCCTGCTCTTAGGGGTGTAGCTGGTAAGTATGATATGCCGTGGCTTTACAAATGGATTAAAAATAGTTCTGATTTGATTAAGTCTGGAGATGCTCAGGCTGTGAAAGTATTTGAAGAAAATAATAAGGCAGTTATGTCGGCTTTTCCTCAATTATCGGAAGGTGATATTGATAATATCATTGCGTACACATCTGAACCGAAAGTTGAAGCTCCTGCCCCAGCAGCCGGTAGTGCTGAAGCGGTTCCTGGTACTGCGTCGTCCGAAAGTGGAGTTTCGAATAACATTATATTAGGTGCTTTAGCACTTGTTATGCTTATTTTGGTGGTGATGTTGTTTTTAGTAAATCAAGTTTTATCTAAGGTTGCGAAAGCAAATGGTATTGAAACTGCTCCGAAAACTCCAACAACTCCTATTTGGAAAGCATTTGCTAGAAATCAATTTTTAGTTTTAGTCACTGCGGTGTTTTTGCTTTTGGCTAGTGCTTATTTTGTTTATGGATTTTTGATGCAAGTGGGTGTTGATCAAGATTACGCTCCAATACAGCCAATTCATTATTCTCACAGAATACACGCTGGTGATAATGAAATCAACTGTAAATACTGTCACTCTGCTGCTAGAGTAAGTAAAAACGGTGGAATTCCTTCGCTGAATGTTTGTATGAACTGTCATAAAAATATAGCTGAAGTTGCAGAAACTACTGCTACACCAGAATACAGCAAAGCATTTTATGATGAGCAAATTCAAAAATTATATACTGCGGTGGGTTGGGATAAAACAACGCAAACTTATACTGGAAAAACTCAGCCTGTAAAATGGGTTCGTATTCATAATTTACCTGATTTTGTTTACTTTAATCACTCGCAACACGTAACTGTTGCTGGAATCGAATGTCAAACATGTCACGGTCCAGTTCAAGAGTATGAGATTCAAAAACAATTTGCTCCACTAACAATGGGTTGGTGTATCGATTGCCATAGAAAAACGGACGTTAAGATGGAAGGCAATGAGTATTACACTAAAATACATGATGAACTTTCTAAGAAATACGGTGTAGACAAATTGACTGCAGCGCAAATGGGAGGTTTAGAATGTGGTAAATGCCATTATTAATCAAATTATTAAGATTTTAATATTTATATATGTCATCAAACAAAAAATACTGGAAAAGTGTTGAGGAACTAGACAAAAATAGTTCTATTGTTGAGGCGCTTAGAAATAACGAATTTGTTGAAGAAATTCCTACTGATGAATTTTTAGGAAATAATGACGCTTTGTCATCTTCGTCAACATCACGTCGTGACTTTTTAAAGTACGTTGGTTTTAGTACTGCGGCAGCTACGCTTGCAGCTTGCGAAGGTCCTGTAAACAAATCAATACCTTACGTACTTCAGCCGGAGCAAATCATTCCTGGAGTTGCGGATTATTATGCAACTTCTGTTTTTGACGGTTTTGATTTTGCTAATCTTTTGGTAAAAACCCGTGAAGGGCGTCCTATTAAAATAGATAATAATACTATTGCTGGTGCTAAGTTTAGTGCTAATGCAAGAATTCATGCGTCTATTCTATCTTTATATGATAGTATGCGTTTGAAAGAGCCTAAAATTGAAGGTAAAAATTCAACTTGGTCAGCTGTAGATTCTAAGATTAAATCAAGTATAGCTGATGCTGCTACAAAAGGTGGTCAAGTGGTGCTTTTGACAAATACATTAGCCAGTCCGTCAACTGAGAAGTTGATTGCTGAGTTTATTGGTAAAAATCCAAATGCTAAACATGTTGTTTATGATGCTGTATCTGAATCTGAAGCATTAGATGCTTTTGAAACAGTTTATGGAGAAAGGGCTTTGGTTGATTATGATTTTTCTAAAGCTTCACTTATAGTTTCTATTGGAGCTGATTTCCTGGGAGATTGGCAAGGTGGTAGTTATGATTCAGGTTATGCAAAAGGAAGAATTCCTAAGGCAGGAAAGATGTCTCGTCACTTTCAGTTAGAAGCAAACATGACATTGTCTGGTGCTGCTGCTGATAAGCGTTTGCCTATGTCTACTGCCAATCAAAAACAAGCATTAGTTCATATATATAATATTGTAACTGGTTCTTCTGTTGCTGTAAGTTTAGAAGATAAATTTAAAGCAGAAGTTACAAAAGCGGCTCAACAATTGAAAGCTGCTGGTTCAAAAGGAGTGTTAGTTTCTGGTATTCAAGATAAAAATGCTCAATTGTTAGTTTTGGCTGTCAACCAAGCATTGGCAAGTGAAGCTTTCACTACTTCTGGAACAAGACAGATTAGAAAAGGTTCTAATGCAAAAGTTGCTCAATTGGTTAATGATATGAAAGCGGGAAGCGTTCATACATTAATAATGAGTGGTGTAAATCCAGTTTATACTTTATCTGATAGTACTTCTTTTGTTGAAGGACTTAAAAAGGTAAAAACATCAGTGGCGTTTTCTTTAAAAGAAGATGAGACTGCATTAGTGAGTACTGTTGCTGCAGCTGTTCCTCATTATTTAGAATCATGGAATGATGTAAGTATCACAAAAGGTACTTATGGAATTACTCAGCCTACAATTCGTCCTCTTTTTAATACGAAACAATTTCAAGATGTATTGTTGTCTTTAAATGGATCAACAGGTACTTTCTATGATTATATCAAAGCGACTTCATCAACAATAATAGCTGGTTCTACATGGAACAAAGTATTGCATGATGGTGTTTTTGTTGGAGTGATTCCTTCTGCCACTGGTGGTTCTGCTGATTTTAGTGCAGCTGCCAATGCTTTAGCACAATCAAAAGTTGCGCAAGGACTAGAACTTGTTTTATATACTAAAACAGGTATGGGAGATGGACAACAGGCTAATAATCCTTGGTTGCAAGAGTTTCCGGATCCAATTACAAGAGTATCGTGGGATAATTATGTTACTGTTTCGAATGCAGATGCTAAGAAATATGAACTTTCTAATGAAATCGTTGCAAATGGTGGATTAAACGGAAGTTATGCTACTATTATAACTGCAGATGGACTTAAATTAGAAAATGTACCGGTAATTGTTCAACCAGGTCAAGCTGTAGGAACTATTGGTTTAGCATTAGGTTATGGTCGTAAAGCGGCTTTGAAAGAAGAAATGATGGTAGGTTTAAACGCTTACTCTTTATACAAAGGTTTTAATAATGTACAGTCTGTAACATTGGCGAAAGCTGGAGGAGAACATGAGTTTGCTTGTGTTCAAGGTCAGAAAACATTAATGGGTAGAGGTGATATCATAAAAGAAACTTCTTTAGAAATTTTCAATACAAAAGATGCTCACGTTTGGAATGAACAACCAATGGTGTCTTTAGATCATAAAGAAGTTGAAGCAACTAAAGTAGATTTATGGGATTCATTTGATCGTTCAACGGGTCACCATTTTAATCTTTCGATTGACTTGAACGCTTGTACCGGTTGTGGTGCCTGTGTGATTGCTTGTCATGCTGAAAACAACGTTCCTGTTGTTGGGAAATCAGAAGTAAGAAGAAGTCGTGATATGCACTGGTTGCGTATTGACAGATATTATTCTTCTGAAAGTACTTTTGAAGGAGATAACGAAAGAAAAGAAAATATCGCAGGTTTGTCAAGTTCGTTGTCTACATTTAATGAAATGGAAAAAGCGGGTGACAATCCACAAGTATCTTTTCAACCTGTAATGTGTCAACATTGTAACCATGCACCTTGTGAAACAGTTTGTCCAGTTGCTGCAACTTCACACTCGCGTCAAGGTCAAAACCATATGGCTTACAACAGATGTGTTGGAACGCGTTACTGTGCTAACAACTGTCCGTATAAAGTACGTCGTTTTAACTGGTTCTTGTACAACAAAAACAGTGAATTCGATTATCATATGAATGACGATTTAGGACGTATGGTATTGAATCCAGATGTTAATGTTCGTTCTCGTGGAGTTATGGAGAAATGTTCAATGTGTATTCAAATGACACAAGCGACAATATTGAAAGCAAAAAGAGAAGGAAGAGCAATCGTTGATGGTGAATTCCAAACAGCATGTTCAAATGCTTGTTCTACTGGAGCAATGAAATTTGGTGATGTAAATGATTCAGAAGCAGAAATAACTAAATTAGCTGCTGACGAAAGAATGTATCATTTATTGGAGCATGTTGGAACAAAACCAAATGTGATTTACCACGTTAAAGTTAGAAATACCTAGTACAAAAAATAATTAATTAAGAATCAATATAAAGGATTATGTCGTCTCACTACGAAGCAACCATTAGAAAACCCTTAGTTATAGGTGATAAATCTTATCACGATGTAACTGTAGATGTAGCTGCGCCTGTTGAAGGTAAAGCAAACAAACATTGGTGGATTGTGTTTTCAATCGCATTAATAGCCTTCCTTTGGGGACTTGGCTGTATTATTTACACCGTATCTACAGGTATTGGAACATGGGGATTAAATAAAACTGTAGGATGGGCTTGGGATATCACGAACTTTGTTTGGTGGGTTGGTATTGGTCACGCAGGAACACTTATTTCGGCTGTATTATTACTTTTCCGTCAGCGTTGGAGAATGGCGATTAACCGTTCTGCAGAAGCAATGACAATATTCTCGGTTATTCAAGCAGGTTTATTTCCAATCATCCACATGGGACGTCCATGGTTAGCGTATTGGGTTTTACCAATCCCGAATCAATTTGGTTCTCTTTGGGTAAACTTTAACTCGCCATTACTTTGGGATGTATTTGCAATTTCAACGTATCTTTCGGTTTCATTAGTTTTCTGGTGGACTGGTTTATTACCTGATTTTGCTATGTTACGTGATAGAGCGATTACTCCTTTCAACAAAAGAGTTTATTCTATATTAAGTTTTGGATGGAGCGGTAGAGCAAAAGACTGGCAACGTTTTGAAGAAGTATCTTTAGTACTAGCAGGTTTAGCTACTCCACTTGTACTTTCGGTGCATACTATTGTATCGATGGACTTTGCTACCTCTGTTATTCCGGGATGGCATACTACAATTTTCCCTCCGTACTTTGTTGCTGGAGCGGTTTTCTCTGGATTTGCAATGGTAAATACTTTGCTTATCATTATGAGAAAAGTGTCTAATCTAGAAGCTTATATCACGGTTCAACACATTGAATTGATGAATATCGTTATCATGATTACGGGTTCTATTGTTGGGGTTGCCTATATAACTGAATTATTTGTTGCATGGTATTCTGGTGTAGAATACGAACAATATGCTTTTTTGAATAGAGCTACTGGACCTTACTGGTGGGCATATTGGTCAATGATGACATGTAATGTTTTTTCTCCACAATTCATGTGGTTCAAAAAATTAAGAACAAGTATCATGTTCTCCTTTATAATTTCGATAGTTGTAAATATTGGAATGTGGTTTGAGAGATTTGTAATTATCGTAACTTCGTTACATAGAGATTATTTACCATCTTCTTGGACAATGTTTTCACCTACATTTGTTGACATTGGAATTTTCATCGGAACAATAGGTTTCTTCTTTGTATTGTTCTTATTGTATTCAAGAACATTCCCTGTAATTGCACAGGCAGAGGTAAAAACAATTTTGAAAGGAACTGGAGATAATTACAAAAGAGAAAGAGAAGCAAATAAAGATTCACACCATGAGTAATAAAGTAATATACGCCATTTATAATGACGATGATATATTGATGGATGCGGTTAAAAAAACCAGAGCAGCTCATCATCATATTGAAGAGGTTTTTACTCCATTTCCGGTTCACGGTTTGGATAAAGCTATGGGTATCGCACCTACAAGATTAGCAATTTGTGCTTTTCTTTATGGATGTGTTGGAATTTCGGTAGCTACAGCTATGATGAATTACATAATGATTCAAGATTGGCCACAAGACATAGGTGGAAAGCCAAGTTTTAGTTATATTGAAAACATGCCGGCTTTCGTTCCAATTATGTTTGAACTTACGGTATTTTTTGCAGCTCACTTAATGGTTATTACTTTTTATATGAGGAGTAAATTATGGCCTTTTAAAGAAGCAGAGAATCCAGATGTAAGAACTACAGATGACCATTTTTTAATGGAAGTTGCTGTAAATGATAACGAAGAAGAATTGATTTCTTTTTTTCAAAGTACAGGCGCTGTAGAAGTTAAAGTAATAGATAAGCATTAATTATAGATATGAAAAGCGTATATAAAATAACACTTTTATTTGGTATAACTATTTTAGTTTCATCATGCCATAATAATGCGGCACCGAACTATCAATATTTTCCAAATATGTACGAATCAGTAGGGTATGAAACTTATGCTGAATCGAATGCATTTAAAAACGGTAAAGAAGGTCAACTTCCAGCTGAAGGAACTGTAAATAGAGGATTCGAACCTTTTGAATATGAAAATTCAACAGCGGGATATGAGTTAGCTAAAGCAAACCTTAAATCTCCTTTAGATTCTTTAAGTAGAAATCCTGAGAAAGGAAAAGAACTTTTTGAGATTTATTGTATCAGTTGCCATGGTGCTTCTGGAAACGGTAAAGGTAAACTGGTAGAGAGAGAAAAATTCTTGGGTGTTCCTAGTTATAAAGATAGAGTTATTACGGAAGGAAGTGTTTTTCATGTAATAACATATGGTTTGAATTCAATGGGTTCACATGCAAACCAATTGAGTGCCCAGGAACGTTGGTTAGTTACTGACTATGTTCTGAAACTAAAAAGCGAATTATAATTGTTGAACAAACTGATCGTAATAGATATGTATACATTTTCAAGTAAATTAAAAACTCTTTCTTTCATCTTAATGGCCGTAGGTATATTAGGAATTGGATATGGTTTTTGGAGTGCACCAAAGGATATTCAAGAAGTTGAAACTCTTCTTGCAGCCGAAAGTCATGGTGGACATGGCGAAGCAAAACACGAAGCTTCTGCTTCAGCTGAATCTTCGCATGAAGTTGCAGTTGGCCATGGAGAAGCTACCGAAGAGATAAAAATTGAGGAATCTCATGGAGCTCTTGCTCCAACAGATGATACTACTAAAGTTGCTGAAGCAGCACATGCTGAAACAGTTCAATCTAAAGTAGCCGTTAAAAAAGAAGGTCATGAGGTTAGTGAAGAGGCAGAACATACGGAACATTTAAATCATGTATTACATCAATTACAAAACAAACCTTGGTCTGCTTTGTATGTTGCTTGTATCTTCTTCATGCTTGTTTCTCTTGGGGTATTAGTTTTTTATGCAATCCAACAAGTAGCTCAAGCTGGATGGTCACCTGTTTTATTCAGAGTTATGCAAGGTATAACTGCTTATTTACCTGTAGGTTCAGTTATCTTTTTTGTGATTTTAATTTTATGTGGGTTACATTTGAACCACCTTTTTATATGGTTAGATCCTGAAGTTGTTGCCAATGATAAATTAATTGCAAACAAGGCGGGTTATTTAAATTTTCCTTTCTGGATTATTAGAGCTGCTATATTTTTGACGGGTTGGAGTTTATACCAATACTTCTCAAGAAAAAATTGTTTGGCACAAGATGATGCAAATGATGATCTTAACTACAAAAAGAACTTCAAGCTTTCAGCAATGTTTCTTGTGTTTTTTATTGTATCTGAATCTATAATGTCTTGGGACTGGATAATGTCTATTGATCCACACTGGTTTAGTACTTTGTTTGGTTGGTACGTTTTTGCTAGCTTCTTTGTTAGTGCAATAACAACGATTGCTTTAGTTACTTTATACTTAAAATCTAGGGGATTTTTAGAATATGTTAATACAAGTCATATTCATGATTTAGCCAAATTCATGTTCGGTTTTAGTGTTTTTTGGACTTATTTATGGTTTTCACAGTACATGTTGATATGGTATGCAAATATTCCTGAGGAGGTGACATATTTTATCACCAGAATAGAGTTGTACAATCTTCCATTCTTTGGAGCTGTAGTAATGAATTTTGTTTTCCCTTTATTGATCTTAATCAATACTGACTTCAAAAGGATTACTTGGGTATTAGTTATGGCAGGAGTTGTTATATTAGCAGGTCATTATATTGATTTCTTTAATATGATTATGCCGGGAACGGTAGGTGATAGATGGTTTATTGGAATTTCAGAAATAGCATCTGTTCTTTTCTTCCTTGGATTATTTATTTATGTTGTTTTTACAGCATTAACTAAATCACCTTTGTTGCCAAAAAGAAATCCTTTCATTGAAGAAAGTAAACATTTTCATTATTAATATTTAAAGAAAAAAACAGATGACAAGTTTGTTGGTAATTATAGTTTTAGTTTTATTAGCTGTTGCTTTATGGCAATTGACTAAAATATTCGACCTAACGCAAGTTGGATCCAATTCAGATAGTTCAGAAATAGCTACGGATAATGATAATAACGTTCAAGGTTATTTAATGTTTGGTTTTCTAGCTTTCATTTACATTTTTTCAATTTACGGATTGTTTAAATGGGGGCCGCTAGTTCTTCACACACCTGCTTCTGCTCATGGTGGAGAAGTGGATAATTTAATGAACATCACATGGGTGCTTATTTTTATTGTTCAAGCTATAACTCAAGTTTTATTGCATTATTTTGCCTTCAAATACAGAGGTAAAAAGGATCAAAAAGCACTTTACTTTGCTGATAATAATAAATTAGAGGCAATTTGGAGCGTTATCCCAGCGGTTGTTTTGGCAGGATTGATTTTATATGGTCTTTATGCATGGACAAATATTATGTTTGTTGATGAAGATGAAGATACCATTGTAATAGAATTGTATGCACAACAATTTAATTGGAAAGCAAGATACTCAGGTGAAGATAATGTGCTAGGAAAGGCTAATGTTAGGTTTATTGAAGGTGCCAATTCAGTTGGAGTTGATTTAGCGGATCCATATGCTCAAGATGACATTGTTGTAACGGAGTTGCATATCCCAAAAGGTAAAAAAATACTTTTTAAAATGCGTTCTCAAGATGTTTTGCATTCAGCTTATATGCCTCACTTTAGAGCTCAAATGAATTGTGTTCCAGGTATGGTTACTCAATTTGCATTTGAACCTATTTACACTACAGCAGAATATAGAGAATTACCTTTTATGGTAGAGAAAGTTGCTAACATTAATGCTTTAAGATCTAAAAAAAGCATTGGATTAGTAGCTAAGGGAGAAACTGCTCTAGATCCTTACACATTTGATTACTTATTGCTTTGTAACAAAATTTGTGGAGCATCACACTATAACATGCAAATGAAAATTATTGTAGATACACCTGAAGACTATAAAGCATGGTTGAAAGACAAGGCAACAATCGTAAATGAGGTAAAAGCTGCAATGGCTGAACCTGCTGCTGCTGATGGAGCATCTGGTACAGATTCTACAAAAACAAAAGATACTGCAGTGGTTTCCGTAATGGCAATGAAATAATTAATAAGAAAATTTAAAGTAAACATATATGTCAGCAGAAGGTCACGATCACGCAATGGATCACGAACACGAACATCATCATAAAGACACTTTTATTACTAAATATATTTTTAGTATTGATCACAAAATGATTGCTAAACAATACCTTATTACTGGTATTATTATGGGGATTATTGGTGTAGGAATGTCTATGCTTTTTAGAATGCAATTAGCTTGGCCAGAAGAGTCTTTTAAAATTTTTAATATTTTATTAGGTGATAAATTTGCTCCTAACGGAGTTATGGCTAATGATATTTATCTGGCTTTAGTCACGATACACGGAACAATTATGGTGTTCTTTGTGCTAACAGCCGCTTTAAGTGGTACATTTAGTAACTTGTTGATACCGCTTCAGATTGGTGCTCGAGATATGGCATCCGGTTTTATGAATATGATTTCATATTGGTTGTTTTTCTTGTCAAGTATTATTATGATAGGTTCTCTTTTTGTTGAAGCTGGACCAGCTTCCTCAGGTTGGACAATTTATCCTCCATTAAGTGCTTTACCACAAGCTATTCCTGGTTCTGGAATGGGAATGACTTTATGGTTGGTTTCTATGGCTATTTTTATCGCCTCCTCTTTAATGGGATCTTTGAATTATGTAGTTACGGTTATTAATTTGAGAACAAAAGGGATGTCTATGACAAGATTGCCACTTACAATTTGGGCTTTCTTTGTTACAGCTATTATTGGTATTGTATCTTTCCCGGTTTTATTATCTGCTGCTTTATTATTGATTTTTGATAGAAGTTTTGGTACCTCTTTCTTTTTGTCTGATATCTATATCGCTGGTGAAGTTTTACATTATCAAGGTGGTTCTCCAGTTTTATTTGAGCACTTATTTTGGTTCTTAGGGCATCCTGAAGTTTACATTGTTTTATTGCCTGCGTTAGGTATTACCTCTGAAGTAATAGCAACAAATTCACGTAAACCTATTTTTGGATACAGAGCGATGATTATGTCTATTATTGCTATAGCATTTTTGTCTACAATTGTTTGGGGTCACCATATGTTTATTTCAGGTATGAATCCTTTTTTAGGTTCCGTATTTACATTTACAACATTATTAATTGCTATTCCATCGGCTGTAAAAGCATTTAATTATATCACGACTCTTTGGAAAGGTAACTTACAGTTAAATCCAGCCATGTTGTTTTCAATTGGTTTAGTGTCTACATTTATTACAGGTGGTTTAACAGGAATTATTCTTGGAGATAGTACTTTGGATATTAATGTTCACGATACGTATTTTGTAGTTGCTCACTTTCACCTGGTAATGGGTATTTCTGCTCTATACGGTATGTTTGCGGGTATTTATCACTGGTTTCCAAAATTGTTTGGTAGAATGTTGAATAAAAACTTAGGTTATGTTCACTTTTGGGTAACAGCAGTATGTGCTTATGGTGTATTTTTTCCAATGCATTTTATAGGTTTAGCTGGTTTACCAAGACGTTATTATACCAACACGAATTTTCCATTATTTGACGATTTACAAAATGTAAATGTTCTTATTACAGTCTTTGCTTTAATTGGAGGTGCCTTTCAATTGGTCTTCTTATATAACTTCTTTAGTAGCATTTTCTACGGTAAAAAAGCAGTGCAAAATCCATGGAAATCTAATACACTAGAATGGACTACTCCGGTAGAACATATACATGGGAACTGGCCAGGAGAAATTCCAGAAGTACACCGTTGGCCTTATGACTACAGTAATCCTGCACATGATGTAGATTTTGTACCTCAAACGGTTCCAATGAAAGAAGGTGAGGAAGTATTACACCACTAAATTACAACAAAAGTCTCTACTAATGTAGAGACTTTTTTTTTGTGCTCTTATTTCTGCTTTTCAAAGAACTATTCTTTCACATGGCATCGTTTTTAATTTTTATTTCATTTAAATTTAAAAATTATATTTTGAAATTGCTTTGCTATCTTTGTTACATGAATGAAAATTTAGACCCAACATCAAACGGATACAATTCGGAAGAGCTTGATCTTGAAAAAAAATTAAGACCACTTTCTTTTGACGATTTTGCTGGACAAGATCAAATATTGGAAAACTTGAAAGTCTTTGTACAAGCTGCCAATCAAAGAAATGAAGCGCTTGATCATACCCTTTTTCATGGTCCTCCTGGTTTAGGGAAAACTACTTTGGCTAATATTCTTGCTAATGAACTTCAAGTCGGAATCAAGATTACTTCCGGTCCTGTATTGGATAAACCCGGAGATTTAGCAGGTTTATTGACTAATCTGGAGGAAAGAGATGTTTTGTTTATTGATGAAATCCATCGCTTGAGTCCCATTGTTGAAGAATATTTGTATTCTGCCATGGAGGATTTCAAAATTGATATCATGATTGAATCTGGACCAAATGCAAGAACTGTTCAGATTAACCTTAACCCTTTTACTTTAATTGGTGCAACTACACGTTCTGGGCTGTTAACTGCACCTATGAGAGCCCGTTTTGGTATATCATCCCGTTTGCAATATTATACAACGGAGTTATTAACAACGATAGTAGAGAGAAGTGCTGCCATTTTTAAAATGCCAATTACTATGGAAGCTGCTATCGAAATTGCAGGGCGAAGTAGGGGAACACCTCGTATCGCAAATGCTTTATTGCGCCGTGTTCGTGATTTTGCACAAATAAAAGGAAATGGTAAAATTGACATTGAAATTGCACGTTATGCGCTAAAAGCATTAAATGTCGATGCTCATGGATTGGATGAAATGGACAATAAAATACTTACCACAATTATTGAAAAATTCAAAGGAGGTCCAGTAGGTTTGTCAACTTTGGCTACAGCCGTGTCAGAAAGTAGTGAAACAATCGAGGAAGTCTATGAGCCGTTTCTTATACAAGAAGGATTTATCATGAGAACTCCTAGAGGACGTGAAGTTACAGACAAAGCCTATAAACATTTAGGGAAATTAAATACAAATATTCAAGGCGGATTGTTTTAATTTTTGGAGCTATTTCCTGCTGTACGCTTTATCTTTTCCGGCTTAAAGAAAGCCAGAAAAGGATGCCGCTTCCATCAGGGCTAGTTTGAATAAGCTATTAATTTTATTTTCCGGGTCATAATTCAAAAATCTAAATACACTGAGTTCATTAAATCTGAAGCTAAACGCCTCGGTTTTTTGTCATGTGGTATTTCCAAAGCAGAGTTTTTGGAGCAAGAAGCGCCACGATTAGAAAACTGGTTGAATGAAAATAGAAACGGCCAAATGGCTTACATGGAAAACCATTTTGACAAACGTTTAAATCCAACGTTACTAGTTGATGATGCCAGAAGTGTCGTCTCGCTTCTGTTGAATTATTATCCGGAACAACTTCAAAATTCAGATGCTTATAAAATCTCAAAATATGCTTACGGTGAAGATTACCATTTTGTGATTAAGGAAAAGTTGAAAGAATTTTTGTTTTCCATTCAGTCAACTATCGGGGAAGTTTCAGGACGTGCGTTTGTTGATTCTGCGCCGGTGCTCGATAAAGCTTGGGCTGCAAAAAGTGGTTTGGGCTGGATTGGGAAAAACAGTAATTTGTTGACTCAAAAGGTAGGTTCTTTTTACTTTATTGCGGAACTTATTATAGATTTAGATTTAGATTATGACAATGCTACTACGGATCATTGTGGTACTTGTACAGCTTGTATAGATGCTTGTCCAACGGAAGCAATTGTCGCACCTTATATTGTTGACGGTAGTAAATGCATTTCTTATTTTACTATAGAACTAAAAGAAAATATCCCACAGGAAATGAATGGGAAATTTGACGATTGGGCCTTTGGTTGTGATGTTTGTCAAGATGTGTGTCCCTGGAATAAGTTTTCGAAACCACACAATGAACCTCTCTTTAATTCAAATTCAGAATTGCTTTCAATGTCCAAAAAAGATTGGAGAGAAATCACAGAAGAGACTTTTAAAGAAGTGTTTAAAAATTCGCCTCTGAAAAGAGCCAAGTTTCAAGGAATCAAAAGGAACATTGATTTTTTACAATAGACGCTATTTTTTTTTAAAAGTAGATTCTCTTGCTATTACTTTTGTTTCGAGTTCTATAGTTCTAGGTGTAAAATGAATTTCTTTTTTGTGACAATTCATTTCTTCTAATAATAATTTAAAAGAAGTTACTCCCATTTCATGACTTGGTTGGTCAACTGTACTAAGTTTAGGAGTTAGTACTTGAGACATAAACCAATTACTAAAGCCTATTACGGCTACTTGTTCCGGAATTTTAATTCCTATATCATTAAAATAGGAAAGTACTCCTACAGCAACAAGATCTGTAATGGCAAATATTCCTTCAACATCAGAATGGTCAGCCATTATTTGTTTTGCAAAATCTATTCCCTCTTGAAAAGTTACTTTTTCACACGTATAGACTAGAGAAGCATCAAAGGGGATGTTATTCATTTCTAACGCTTTTTTATAACCAATAAAACGGTCAATGGCATTTTGAGGATTTAAGGGGCCTCTTATATGAGCAATTTTTCGGTAGCCGTTATCTATTAAATGCTGAACCGCATTTCTGGCGGCAATTTGATCGTTAATAACGACCTTAGAACTATGAATCAACTTTGCAATTTTGTCAAATTGCACAAACGGGATCTTACGTGCTATAATTTCCTTAAGATGGCTGTCATCATTAGATTCGTTAGAGAGAGAAATAATTATTCCATCTACTCTTTTATTAATTAGTAAAGCGACCTGTTTTTTTTCTAATTCTAACGATTCATTCGATTGTAGAATGATAACTAGGTAGCCGTTTTTTTCAGCTTCAGCAACAATCCCATTTATTACATTTGAAAAAAAATGATGTACGATTTCGGGAATAATTAAGCCGATAGTTTTTGATTCTTTTGTTCTTAGATTGACAGCAAAAGAATTAGGGCTGTAGTTGAGTTTTTTTGCTAATGAAATTACCGCGTCTTTAGTTTTTAAACTAACGTCTGGATAGTCTTTTAATGCTTTCGAAACTGTGGTAATTGATATGCCTAGTTTTTCTGCAATTTCTTTAAGAGTAGCTTCTTTCATGAGACAAATATGGTAAAATATTTTTTTATATCAAATCGAAAACGTTTTCGGTATTTCGAAAACGTTTTCGATTGTGTTATTCATTATTTTATTTCTTTATAATTATATATTTGATAATAAAACTAATAAAAATTTATTAACTAAATTATTTCAAAACCATGAAAAAACCTAATTTATTAATCAGGCAAATAGGCATGATTGTAGCTTTACTGCTATTTAATCTTTCTTTTGCACAAAATGCTACCGTAACAGGAGTGGTTTCGGATGTTAATGGAGCACCAATACCCGGTGTTAATATTTTGATTAAAGATTCGTCAAAGTCAGTTGTGACAGATATTGATGGAAAATATAATTTTTTAAATCTTCAAAATGGTACTTTTGACTTTATTGCTTCATACATTGGTTACAAAAATGTTGAGTTTAAAATTGATGTAAATGGAAATGTGATTAAAAATATTACATTAATCGAAGATACTAATGTGCTTGATGATGTTATAATTACTGGTGTAATTAATCCAAGAACAAAAATTAAATCGAGTGTTTCTATTACATCAATGAATACAAAGGAAATTGAGCAATCTGCACCAAGATCAACTGCTGAGATTTTTAGGACTATTCCAGGAATACGTTCAGAATCATCAGGAGGAGAAGGTAATTCCAATATTTCGGTCCGTGGGGTGCCAATATCATCTGGAGGTTCCAAATATTTACAAATTCAAGAAGATGGGCTTCCAGTTTTATTATTTGGAGATATTGCTTTTGCAACAGCCGATATCTTTACAAGGTTTGATGGGAACGTAGCCAGAATTGAAGCTATTCGTGGAGGCTCAGCTTCAACATTGTCTTCAAATTCTCCTGGAGGAATTATCAATTTTATTAGTAAAACAGGGAAAACTGAAGGAGGAACTTTGAGTACTACTTTTGGGCTAGATTATGAAAACTTCAGAACAGATTTAGATTATGGGACTAAAATAGGTGATGGATTGTATTTTCATGTAGGTGGTTTTTACAGATCAGGTGAAGGTGTTAGAAAAACAGGATTTAATAGCAATAATGGCGGTCAAGTAAAATTCAATGTTACAAAAGAATTCGAAAAAGGATTAGTAACAGTTTATGCTAAATTTTTAAATGATAGAGCAGTAGCATATATGCCAATGCCTGTTCAGGTTTCTGGAACTAATGCAAATCCAAATTGGACAAGTGTAGATGGCTATGATGCTACACGAGGTGCTATGCAATCTATTTATTTAAACCATAATGTAGGACTTGGGACAGAAGGAAATGTAAGAAGAGAAAAAGTTGCTAATGGAATGCATCCTATTTCAAAATCCATAGGCGCAAATGCTACTTTTGATTTAGATAATAACTGGAAAGTTTCAGATAATTTACGTTACTCTGCAAACAGTGGTGGCTTTATATCTCCTTTTCCTGCTGAATTGGGTACAGCTTCTGCTATCGCAAGTTCTTTTGGTGCGGGTGCAACGCTAAGTTATGCAAATGATGGGACTGCTTTTAATACCCCTAATGGTTTAGTTGCTAGAGTTCATATGTTTGATACACAACTGAATGATATGAGTAATTTTATGAATGATTTGAGATTAACAAAAAAAATAGATAATGTAGGAATCACTTTTGGGTTTTTCAAATCAATGCAAAATGTTTCAATGTCTTGGCTATGGAATTCTTACCTACAAGAAGTATCGGATACTAATCCTCGTTTAATTAATGTAACGGATGTTAATGGTAATCTCTTGTCAGAGAATGGCCTCTATGCTTATGGGACTCCTGCTTGGGGAAATTTAGCTAGAAATTACGACACGCAGTATAATGTATCTGCGCCTTACGTAAATGTTTCATTTGATGCTTCTGAAAACCTTTCTTTTGAAGGTGGGGTACGATATGATAATGGAAAAGCCACAGGTTCTTTTACCGGGGGGACAGCGACACAATATGACATCAATAATGATGGAGTATTATCTGCACCGGAAAACAATGTATTTGCTGTGAATACTGCTAATGAAACTCCGGTTAATTATACTTACGACTATTTCTCTTACACGTTAGGTGGAAACTATTTGTTAAATGCGAAACAATCGTTATTTGCTAGAGTTAGTAGAGGCGCTTCTGCGAAGGCTGATAGAATTTTATTTAGCGGATTGGATTATTTAGACGGAAATAAAATCAATGCTCTTGACTTTTTAACGCAGACAGAAATTGGCTATAAACAAAAATTCGATAAAGGGTACCTTTATGCCACTGCCTTTAGTTCTAAAACAGATGAGCAAGCGGGTTATGAGGCTGGAGCAAATGTAATTAGACAAAATAATTACAAATCTTTAGGATTAGAATTAGAGTCAGCGTATGATTTATCAGATAATTTGAACCTAAGAGGGTCTATGACGTATACGAAAGCAGAAATTACATCCGGCACTGATGAAGGAAATGAGCCAAGAAGACAGCCTAAATTAATGTATGGTGTAATGCCAACGTTTAAATTTATGGATAGAAAAAATACATTAGGATTAAGTTTTATTGGGCAGACTAAAGCCTTTGCTCAAGATTCAAATCAACTCGTAATGAATGGTTTTGTAATTGTAAATGGTTTTGTTGAAGTTGGTTTGACAAAAGGGTTATCAGTAAATCTTTCTGGTAATAACATATTCAATACATTAGCAATTACGGAGTCAGAAGAAGGAAGTATAACGGAGAATACGGTAAACTACGTAAGAGCAAGATCATTAACCGGAAGATCAATTTCTATGGCCTTGTCTTATAGATTTTAATAAAATGTTTCATGATTAGTTAATTGTTGGGCAATTCCTATATTTTTAAATATAGGAGTTGTTTTTTTAAAATTAAAAAAAGAATAGGAGCATGTTTAAAAAGGTAAAACTCAATTTTTGGCAAATATGGAATATGAATTTTGGGTTTTTCGGAATTCAATTCAGTTTCGGGTTGCAACAAAGTAACATGAGTGCGATTTATAAATATTTAGGAGCTGATGAAGGAAGTTTGCCTATGTTATGGCTTGCAGGACCTATTACAGGTTTAATAATTCAGCCTATTGTAGGAGCGATTAGTGATGGCACCTGGTCGCCAAAATTTGGTCGCCGAAAACCATTTTTCCTTATCGGAGCTTTAATATCAAGTTTTGCGTTGCTGGTCATGCCTTTTTCTAATTCTATTTTTATGGCTGCGAGTTTGCTATGGATTTTAGATGCTGCAAATAATTTAGCCATGGAGCCTTATCGTGCTTTTGTAGCTGACAAATTAGATGAAAAACAACAATCATTAGGTTTTTTAATGCAGAGTTTCTTTACAGGATTAGGTATTACATTGGCTAATTTTACACCTGCTATTTTAGTAGCATTAGGGGTTTTGGCAATTACGGATAAATTATCGAATGGGATTCCAACGTATACTTATTGGGCTTTTTTCATTGGAGCATTTGCTTCTATTGTATCAGTTCTGATTTCAGTTTTTACAACAAAAGAATATCCGCCTACTGACGAGGAGTTAGCATTGATTAATGAAAAGAAAAAGCAAAATATTTTTAATACCGTTTTAGTTGACATTGTAAAGGCTTTCCAAACAATGCCCTTAACAATGAAACAATTAATACCTGTTAAATTCTTTACTTGGTATGCTATGTTTTGTTATTGGCAATACATCACATCTACACTTTCAATATCTATTTACAATACCACAGATCAGGCATCACAAGGGTTTTCTGAAGCACAATTGTTGACAGGTAGCTTAAATGGGACCTATAATATAATTTGTTTTATGGTTGCTTTTTTACTGGTTCCTTTAGCACTTAAAATTGGGGCAAAAGGAGTTCATTTTTTTGCTTTATTATTAGGCGGAATAGGTTTATTGAGTATTCCGTTTTTAAACAATGTAGATGTTCTATTTGTAATGCACAATCCGTTTGGAGAAAACGTTGCAGTGACCACCATCTTTTTATACTCATTTGGTTTAGGGATTTCTTGGGCTTCAATGATGGCTATGCCTTATCAGCTTTTGGCTGGTTCTATTCCAAAAGATAAAACAGGCATTTATATGGGGATTTTTAATATGTTTATTGTAATACCAATGGCGATTCAAGTGTTGACAATGCAATATTTTGTGTATGATTTATTAGGAAGGAATCCATTGAATGTGATTAAATTAGCGGGTGTTTTTTTAATTTTTGGGGCAATTTTCACTCTTTTTATCACTGTTAAAAATAGAAAAGAAGCGATAGTATGATGAAAAATATAGATTATAAAAAAGCAATTGAATTATTGCAAAATGCTTCGTCTAAAGAAGGATTTTTAGCAAGCGCTCAAAACATTTCAAATTACAAAAGAGTTTGGGCTAGAGATGGAGTAATATGTGGTTTGGCAGCTTTAGCTTCAGCTGATGAAAAATTGATTGAGACCTTTGGGAACACATTAGAAACATTAGCAAAAAATCAGCATCATAATGGTACAATTCCCTCAAATGTAATGACAGATGGAGATGTTGTAGAAGTTAGTTATGGAGGTTTAGCTGGAAGGGTTGATGCAGTGACTTGGTTTATTATTGGTGCTTGTCAATACGCTTTTTATAAAAAGGACGAGGCATTTATTCAAAAATATGATAGTAACATTCAAAAGTGTTTGCAGCTTTTAGAAGCATGGGAATTTAATAATAAACATTTGCTTTATGTACCTCTTTCTGGAAATTGGGCGGATGAATACATAACGGATGGTTATGTATTATATGATCAATTATTGCGATTATGGGCTCTGAAAAGTTATAATTATTTTTGTAAAAGTGATTTGATTGCAAGTAAAATTGAACAAATAACAGAACAGTTAGTAATTAATTTTTGTCCTGATTCAGTAGGAGAGAAATACCATGAAAGGGCATACAAGGAAGCTAATATTCAAAATTTTATGCCTTGTTCGTTTTCGCCAGCGGGTTATAAAATGCAGTTTGATGCTTTTGCAAATTCCTTAGCGCTACTTTTAAATATAGGGACAACTGCGCTTCAAGAAAATATTTTGTCATATTCTTTAGGTTTAAAAAACAAAATGCCATTAAAGTTATTACCCGCTTTCTGGCCGGCAATAAAAGAAAATGATGTAGACTGGAACTTGCTTAAGAATAATTATAAATACGAATTCAGGAACTTTCCAAACGAATTTCATAATGGTGGAAGTTGGTCAATGGTTAATGGGTTTTATGGACTTGCGTTATTGAATTCAACAAAAAAAGAAGAAGCTATTGAAATACTGGAAGCTATAAATGCTATTAATAAAATTGAGAATTATAGTTTTTATGAAAATTTCAACAGTAAAACCCAATTGCCTAATGGGGTTTCATATTGCGCATGGAGCGCAGCTGCAACCGTAATGTTGCATCAAAGTATTTATAGTGATTTTAAATATTTAGTTTAAAAAAAATGAAAAAATCTATTGATATAATTTGTATTGGGGAAGTTTTAATTGATTTTATTGGTCATCAAATTGATACTTCAATAAATAGAACTAAAGATTTTCACCGATTTTTAGGTGGATCCCCTACAAATGTTGCTGTTAATGCAACAAGATTAGGCTTGAATTCAGTTTTAGTAGCCACTTGCGGTCAAGATGGATTAGGAGAATATATTGTTCGTAAATTGAAGGCGAATAATGTTATTACTTCTCATGTAAAAAAAATTGATCATATGCCAACTTCGGTAATATTTGTCTCTAAATCTACGGGAACTCCTGATTTTATTCCATTTAGAGAAGCTGACTCTCAAATTGACCCGAGTCAAATTACAGATGATTTACTAGAAAGTGCTAAAATTTTTCATACAACTTGTTTCGCATTAAGTAAAGATCCTGCTCGCACCACGATTCTTGAAAGTGCTAAAAGAGCGAAGCAATTGGGACTGAAAACAAGTATTGATATTAATTTTTCGGAACGAATTTGGAATGATAGAGACGAAGCTAAATTGGTATTAAAAGAGTATTTAGCAACGGATCCTTTAGTGAAACTAAGTGAAGACGACTGCTATAGGTTGTTTTCAGAATCAAAAACGGAAGATTTTATTTTTGAATATTTTCATAATTTGGGCGCTTCAACTATTTGCTTGACAAAAGGGAAAGAAGGAGTAGTTTTATCAGACAAAAAATTTGGGCTTTTTCATCAAAAAGCAATTCCAGTTCTTGAGATAAAAGATGCCACAGGTGCAGGTGATGCTTTTTGGACAGGTTTTTTGTATGCACAGCTTTTGAATAAAAATTTTAATGATACTATTACTATAGCGCAAAAACTTGCAGTGCTGAAATTACAAAACGTTGGTAGGCTTCCTGCTGATATTGACATTAGTTCTTTTATATAATTAGAGTAATAAACCTCCGAAAGTTATTCTTATTAGAATTTATTTCCTTTCTATGTTTTTTTTTTTAACTTTATAGTCAACTTAAATTTTCGGATATGACTGTAAATCAAATATTAAGCACAAAAGGGAAGGAAGTTTATTCCATACTTTCGACAAACACTGTTTACGAAGCATTGACAGTGATGAGCGAAAAAAACATTGGGGCAATTCTTATTATTGAAGATGCTATCCTGAAAGGAATTTTGTCTGAAAGAGATTATGCTCGAAAAATTGTTTTGAAAGCGAAAACTTCTAAGAAGGCCTTCGTTCATGAAATTATGGAAACTGATATAATCACTGTAAAACCATCAGATAATTTAGAATATTGCATGGAGTTAATGAGTACTAAAAGGGTAAGGCATTTGCCTGTTTTAGATAATGATATTGTAATTGGGATTATCTCTATAAGTGACGTGGTAAAAGCTATAATCGATATGCAAAAAGACACCATCCAACATTTAAATTCTTACATTACACAATAAAAAGAATTAAAAAAGTTGTAATCATAAAAAGCTATATTTACTGTAGCTTTTTTTTTTGGAATTAAAATAGGCTTGTTTTTATGCAAAAGAATGGGTGAAAAGTCCTCTTTTTTTAAATCAAGACTCTTATCTTTGTAAGCTAGAATAAAATCTAAAAAAATGAACAAAAATAGCAAAAGAAGAGAAGCATTATTATACCACGCAAAGCCTACTCCAGGTAAAATTCAAGTAGTTCCGACTAAGAAATATGCAACACAAAGAGATTTGTCTTTGGCTTATTCTCCTGGCGTAGCTGAGCCGTGTTTAGAAATTGCGAAAGACGTAAACAACGTTTATAAATATACCGCAAAAGGAAATTTAGTTGCTGTAATCACAAATGGAACTGCAGTTTTAGGATTGGGTGACATTGGTCCGGAAGCATCAAAACCGGTGATGGAAGGTAAAGGATTGTTGTTTAAAATTTTTGCTGATATTGATGTGTTTGATATCGAAATTGGAACAAAAGATATTGAAGAATTCATCCAGACGGTTAAAAATATAGCGCCTACTTTTGGTGGAATTAACTTAGAAGATATTAAAGCACCAGAGTCTTTTGAAATTGAAAGACGATTGGTGGAAGAATTGAATATTCCTGTAATGCACGATGATCAGCATGGTACAGCCATCATATTGTCTGCAGCATTATTGAATGCTTTAGAATTAGCAGATAAAAAAGCAGAAGATGTGAAGTTAGTAGTTTCAGGAGCCGGTTCTGCAGCTCTTGCCTGTGCAGATTTGTATGTTTTGTTGGGGGTAAAAATAGAAAATATATTAATGTTCAACAGTAAAGGAGTCTTGACTAAGGACAATGCCTCCTTGTCTGTTTTACAGCAAAAATATGCAAAAGACATAAAACCAATGAGTCTTGAAGAAGCATTAGTTAATGCTGATGTTTTCTTGGGATTGTCAACAGGAGATATTATGTCTCCGCAAATGCTATTGGGAATGGCTGATAATCCGATTGTTTTTGCCATGGCAAATCCTGATCCGGAAATAGACTATAATCTTGCAGTTGCAACTCGTAAAGATGTAATCATGGCTACCGGTCGTTCGGATTATCCTAATCAGGTAAATAACGTTCTTGGATTTCCTTATATTTTTAGAGGTGCATTAGATGTGCGTGCAACAAAAATTAATGAAGCCATGAAGATGGCCGCCGTGAGAGCATTGGCCTCATTGACTAAAGAATCTGTTCCGGAACAAGTAAATGTTGCTTATGGTGCGACAAAATTAAATTTTGGACGAGAATATATTATTCCTAAACCTTTTGACCCAAGATTAATAGCTATTGTTGCACCGGCTGTGGCCAAAGCAGCAATGGATTCCGGAGTTGCTTTGAATCCTATTATAGATTGGAAAAAGTACGAAGACGAACTTTTAGATCGTTTAGGAAATGATAATAAAATGGTTCGTTTGATTGCCAATAGAGCTAAGATGGATCCTAAAAGAATTGTTTTTGCAGAGGCGGATCATTTAGATGTTCTTAAAGCAGCACAAATTGTGTTCGAAGAAGGAATAGGTTTTCCAATTTTATTAGGGAACAAAGAAATTATTTTAGAATTAAAAGAAGAAATTGGTTTTGATGCCGATGTTCCAATCATTGATCCAAAAATTAAAGAAGAAGAGTCCAGAAGAAATAGATTTGCTACAACCTACTGGTCATCCAGACAAAGACGAGGGATATCCTTGTTAGATGCTCAAAAATTAATGCGTGAAAGAAACTATTTTGCGGCCATGATGGTCAATGAAGGAGAGGCAGACGCTTTAGTAACGGGGCATTCCAGAAGTTACCCATCTGTTGTGAAACCAATGTTGCAACTTATCGAAAAAGCGCCGGGAGCATCCATTGTTGCTACTGCAAATATTATGATGACGGCTCGTGGGCCAATGTTTTTGTCAGATACTGCCATAAACATTAATCCTTCAGCAGACGATTTAGCTAAAATTGCGATTATGACTGCAAAAACTGCAAAAATGTTTGGTGTTGAGCCCGTAATTGCAATGATATCATATTCTAATTTTGGTTCTTCAACAAATGATAGTGCTAGTAAAGTTAGAGAAGCGGTAACGTATTTGCATAAAAATTATCCAGAGATAGTTATTGATGGCGAACTTCAGGCTGATTTTGCACTGAACCCAGAAATGCTAAAAGAAAAATTTCCTTTTTCTAAATTAGCGGGAAAAAAAGTAAACACATTGATTTTTCCAAATCTTGAATCCGCAAATATTACTTATAAGCTTTTGAAAGAATTGAATAAGGTAGACTCAATAGGACCTATAATGTTAGGAATGGGAAAACCAGTTCATATATTTCAATTGGGTGCCAGTGTGGAGGAAATGGTTAATATGGCAGCTATTGCCGTGATAGATGCTCAAGAAAAAGACAAGAAAATAATAAAATAAATTTAGTTTAATATTCTGTACTCCAGAAGATAGTTAAATTGATGAAAATAATTAAAAGGTATGCTAATTTTGTTATATTTGGTGATATATTTATAATTCATGATAGCACACATACAAGGAAAATTAGTAGAAAAATCACCAACACATATAATAATTGATTGTGGAGGGGTTGGTTATCACGTAAATATTTCCTTACATACCTATTCTTTGCTTCCCAATACAGATTTTATAAAAGTGTATACGTATCTTCAAATAAAAGAAGATGCGCATACACTATTTGGTTTTGTAGAAAAATCAGAAAGAGAGATTTTTAAATTGTTATTATCCGTTTCCGGAATAGGAGCCAGTATAGCAAGAACAATGCTTTCTTCATTAGATCCAAAGCAAGTCACTAATGCGATTGCATCTGGAGATGTTGTAACAATACAATCTGCAAAAGGAATTGGCAGCAAAACGGCACAAAGAGTAATACTGGATTTAAAAGAAAAAGTATTAAAATTGTATGATTTAGATGAAGTTTCTATGTCGCAAAGCAATACAAATCGAGATGAGGCGTTATCAGCTTTAGAAGTTTTGGGATTTGTACGAAAATCTTCAGAAAAAATTATAGAAAAGATTGTGAAAGAAGATCCAGAAGCTTCAGTAGAATCAATCATTAAAAAAGCTTTAAAAAACCTATAAAGGGTATTCAAGTAACACGAGTTGTATGCATAAAATTTATATTTTTTTGCTTGTTTTATTTTGTGGATTTGTTTCGCAAGCTCAGGTAGGACAGCAGGCTCAGGATACCATTAAAAATAAATATTCGATTGGAAAAGTTCAATTGAAAGATTCTCAGAGCATTCTTTCGGCCTATACTTATGACCCAGTTACGGATCGTTACGTTTATACTAATTCTGTCGATGGATTTTCCATTAATTACCCTATTATTTTAACACCAAAAGAGTATGAAAGACTTGTCTTGAAAGAATCAATGCGTGATTATTTCAGGAAAAAAGGAGATGCTATTGACGGAAAAAAAGAAGGAAGCGAAGCTGCGAAAAAAGATTTATTGCCACGATATTACATAAAATCAGGGCTTTTTGAATCTGTTTTTGGAAGTAATACTATAGACGTAAAGCCAACCGGATCTATAGAAATGGATTTAGGAATGCGTTATACAAAACAAGACAATCCATCATTTTCTCCTCGAAACCGGTCTAATATTTCTTTTGATTTTGATCAGAGAATCAGTATGAGTTTGATGGGTAAAGTAGGAACTCGGCTCAGTGTAAATGCGAATTATGATACACAGTCTACTTTTGCTTTTCAAAACTTAATTAAGTTAGAGTATGCCCCGTCAGAAGATGATATTATTCAAAAAATTGAGGTAGGGAATGTAAGCATGCCTTTGAATAGTTCTTTAATCAGGGGAGCGCAAAGTTTATTTGGAGTAAAAACACAATTACAGTTTGGTAAAACTACAATTACAGGCGTTTTCTCAGAGCAGAAATCACAAACTAAAAGTATAGTTGCTCAAGGAGGAGGGAAAATTGAAGAATTTGAAATGTTTGCCTTGGATTATGATAGTGACAGGCATTTTTTCTTATCTCAATATTTTAGAAATAAATACGATAAATCATTAGTTAATTATCCTTTTATTGATAGTAGAGTTCAAATTTCTCGTATCGAAATTTGGGTTACTAATAAACAAAATCGCGTAACGACTACCAATAATAATTTAAGAAATATTATTGCGCTGCAGGATTTAGGAGAAGGTCAATTATCAGGTTTAGATGATAATGAAGTTGTTGTCTTAGATCCTTCTACCGGAATTTTTAATAATTCTTTAGATTCGCCTACTGATAATTCAAACAATGATTATGATCCTGCACAGATAAATACAGGAGGCGGTTTGTTGAATCCAAATATACGCGAAATTGTAACGGCAAATTCTGGATTTAATGTTACGGTAAGCGAAGGTCAGGATTACTCTAAATTGGAAAATGCCAGAAAACTGAATCCAAACGAATATACTTTTAATGCTCAATTAGGTTACATCTCATTGCAACAGCGATTAGCTAATGATGAAGTTCTGGCTGTGGCTTATCAATACACGATAGGTGATCAAGTGTATCAAGTTGGGGAATTTGGAAATGACGGAGTGGATGCAACTGTAGTGACGGGCAATAGTTCTTCAAACCAAGCTGTTATCTCGCAAAGTTTGATCTTGAAAATGTTGAAAAGTAATTTGACAAATGTTAAGAATCCGGTTTGGAATTTGATGATGAAAAATATCTATCAAATCCCTGGTGCTTATCAAGTGAAACAAGAAGATTTTAGATTTAATATTCTTTACACCGATCCATCTCCATTAAATTATATTACAGCAGTCGATGGAAGTCCTTTTCCCGTTAATTCGTTGCCTGAAAACAAAGTGGCCGAAACCCCATTGCTAAAAGTGTTTAATTTGGACAAACTAAACTACAACAATGATCCACAAACTGGTGGCGATGGTTTTTTTGATTTTATGCCAGGTTTAACAGTAGATGCTCAAAACGGAAGAATAATTTTTACGAACAAAGAACCTTTTGGAGAATTATTATTTTCTAAATTATCATATACAGGTTCTAGTGAAAATTATGAGGATGCTAATACCTATAATCCGAATCAAAAGAAATATGTGTTCCGTAATATGTACAGTAGTACACAATCAGGAGCCTTACAAGATAGCGATAAGAATAAATTTTTACTTCGAGGAAAATACAAATCGTCAAGCGGGGACGGAATACCTATTGGTGCTTTTAATGTACCCCAAGGATCTGTAGTGGTAACTGCAGCGGGTAGAGTTTTAGTAGAAGGAATTGACTACAGTGTAAATTACCAATTGGGAAGAGTGCAAATTTTAGATCCTTCACTTCAAGCTTCAAATACACCCATTGAAGTATCTCTGGAGAATAATTCTGTTTTTGGCCAACAAACAAGAAGGTTCATGGGAGTAAATGTAGAACATAAAATATTCGATAATTTCTTAGTTGGAGGTACTTTTTTAAAAATGACCGAAAGACCATTTACTCAGAAATCGAGTTTTGGTCAGGAATCCGTAAATAATACCATTTTTGGATTCAATACTAATTTTTCAACTGAAGTTCCTTTTTTAACTCGATTGGTAAATATGTTACCCAATTTGGATACTGATGTACCCTCTAATCTTTCCGTGCGAGGAGAAATTGCATTTTTAAAACCGGATTCCCCAAAAGCCGATCAATTTCAAGGAGAATCAACCATTTATGTAGATGATTTTGAAGGATCTCAATCTACTATAGATATGCGTTCCCCTTATGCTTGGAGTTTAGCATCAACACCGGATAGAAATACTTCAAGCACGTACGACTTCAATGCGAACGCTAACGATTTAAGTTATGGATTTAAGAGAGCCAAATTGGCTTGGTATGCCATTGATCCAATATTTTATGCTCAAAAACCATCAGGAATTTCAAACGAAGATTTATCATTTAACACTACAAGAAGAATTTACAGTGAAGAATTATATCCTTTGACTGATATTGCCCAAGGACAATCGCAAGTTGTAAATACATTAGATTTGAGTTATTATCCATCAGAAAGAGGGCCTTATAATAATAGTTCAACTATAGGTTCAAGTCCAAGAGACAATTTTGGGGGAATTATGCGGGCATTAAATTCCACTAATTTCGAACAAGGAAATGTTGAATATATTCAGTTTTGGGTGTTAGATCCTTATGTAGGAAATGGACAAGTACCGCAGTCGAATACAGGGAAGATCTATTTTAATTTAGGTGAAATATCCGAGGATGTGTTGAAGGACGGAAGAAAACAATATGAAAATGGACTTGGTCCTGATCAGATTTTGGTAAATCCACAGCCATTGTGGGGAGATGTTCCTGCTTCTCAATCGCTAATTTATGCTTTTGATACCAACGCTGATAATAGAAAAAATCAGGATATTGGTTTAGATGGTTTGGCTAGTGCCAATGAAGGAGCGGTCTACACAAATTTTGCTTCTGAACTGGATCCTGCAGCAGATGACTACAGATTTTATTTGAACGCATCGGGAGGTATCGTAGAACGATATAAAAATTATAATGGAACTGAAGCGAACTCACCCGTTGAGATTAACGATAACAATAGAGGGTCATCAACAGTGCCGGATGTAGAAGATATTAACAGGGACAATACAATGAATACGATTAATGCGTATTATGAATATAGTATTGCTGTTGAACCCAACATGAAAATTGGTCAAAATTACATTACGGATATCAGAAATACTCAGGTAACCCTTCCCGATGGGTCCAATACCGATGCGAGATGGATTCAGTTTAAAATTCCAGTTTCACAACCCGAGAACACGATAGGAAACATATCTGATTTTAGATCGATACGTTTCATGAGGATGTTTATGACGGGTTTTGAAGAACAAGTTACGGTTCGTTTTGGAGCGCTGGATTTGGTTCGCGGTGAATGGAGACGATACACGAATACACTAGATTTTAATGATACTAACATAGATGATGATAATACTAATTTAGATGTATTAGCGGTAAACGTACAAGAGAACAATGAGCGATGTCCTGTTAATTATGTTACACCTCCGGGAGTAGAACGCGAGCAGTTGTATAACAATAATACAGTGATCAATCAAAACGAACAGTCATTGGCATTGCGGGTTTCTGGAGATGGTTTAGAACCAGAAGATTCAAGAGCCGTTTTTAAAAATGTGAGTATTGATATGCGTCAATTCAAGAAATTGAAAATGTTTTTACACGCTGAATCTCTGCCAGGCGAAATTGCACTTCAAGACAATCAGATGGTTGGTTTTATTCGTTTTGGAAATGATTTTACTCAAAATTTTTACCAGATTGAAATTCCTTTAAAAGTTACGACTCCTTCGTCGGCATCGAATTCAGACTGTTCTCCATTGAGTGCTGAAGTGGTTTGGCCTGAAGAAAATGAAATTGATTTGTCATTGGCTTTATTGACCAAATTGAAAATTCTTGCAATGACTATCGATCAAAGTACGCTGCCTTTGGATGGTATTTATTATCCGGACAGTGATAATAGTAATCCAGACGGTGATGGTAATAGTAAATTAAGATTGGGAATAAAAGGAAATCCGAACTTTGGATTAGTGAGAACGCTTATGGTTGGGGTGAAAAACAGTGACCTCCGTAACGATATCAAAGGGGAAGTTTGGTTTAATGAACTCCGCTTGGCTGATATGGATAACCAAGGTGGAATGGCTGCTGTTTTGAATGTAGATTCAAATCTGGCTGATTTTGCAACCGTTTCAGCTTCAGGAAGAAAAAGCACTATTGGTTTTGGGGCATTGGAACAAGGACCTAATGAAAGAAATCGAGAGGATACACGACAATATAATATTGTAACCAATTTAAATCTTGGAAAATTATTGCCGCAAAAATGGGGAATTAATTTGCCGTTTAATTACGCTATTGGTGAGGAAATCATAACCCCGGAATACGACCCTTTTAATCAAGATATAAAATTAAAACAATTGCTTGACAATACTTCAGACGAAGCAAAAAAAGAAAACATTACCAATAGAGCAATTGATTACACCAAGCGAAAAAGTATCAACTTTATTGGAGTGAAAAAAGAGCGTAGTCCAGAGCAAAAACAACATGTATATGATCCGGAAAATTTTACTTTCTCTCAATCTTTTAACGAGGTCGAAAGACATGATTTTGAAATCGAAGATTATGTAGATCAGCAAGTGAACTCTTCGGTTGATTATGCCTATGCTTTTAAGTCTAAATCGGTGGAGCCATTCAAGAAGACTAAATTTATGAAAAAGAGTAATTACTGGAAATTATTAAGTGATTTCAATTTTAATTATTTACCTGCTAATATCTTTTTTAATACTAATATAAATAGACAATACAACCGTCAACAATTTAGACAGGTTGAGGTAGAAGGTATAGGGTTGGATCCTTTGTACCGAAGAAATTTTGCATTTAATTATCAATACGGATTTAATTATAACTTGACTAAATCGTTGAAGTTAAATTATACCGCATCATCGAGTAATATTGTAAAAAACTACTTGAATGAGGATAACGAACCTATTGAAAGTTTTACTATTTGGGATAATTATTGGGATATTGGCGATCCTAATCAACACATGCAACAATTAGTTTTGAATTATGAAATACCTATTAATAAGATACCATTATTTAGTTTTGTTAAAGCGAACTATTCCTACACAGGAGACTATAGTTGGCAGCGAACTTCGAATGCCTTATCTGAAATAGAAATTGAAGGGAATAAGTATAATCTAGGTAATACCATTCAAAACGCAAGCTCAAATAATCTGAATGCAACATTCAATATGGATACTTTATATAAATACTTAGGATTGACAAAAGCTCCAGTAAATAAATCTTCGAAACCTAAAGTTGCTGCGCCTAAACCGGGAGAGAAAATCGTGAATACGAATCCTGTTAATCCAGCAGAGAAGAATAACCCTTTTGTTGATGGGCTGATGGGTATTTTAACGAGCGTTAAAAATATTCAAATGAATTATACCTACAACAGTGGTACGGTTTTGCCAGGATATACACCAAGTATAGGATTTTTAGGGTCGTCAAGACCGTCGTTAGGTTTTATTTTTGGAAGTCAAGATGATGTGCGATATGAAGCTGCGAAAAACGGTTGGTTGACGAATTATCCTGATTTTAACCAAAATTTCTCACAGGTAACTAATAAATTATTTAAAGCTACAGCGAATGTCGACCTATTTCCGGATTTGAAAGTTGATTTGACATTAGACCGAGCATTTTCTGAGAATTTCTCAGAGCAATATGATGTCACAAATGGTGTTTATAATGCCAGATCACCTTATCATACTGGTATTTTCTCAATTTCAACGGTTTTAATAAAAACAGCATTCTCAGCGAGCGATGAAAATATGTCGGAAGCATTTGATGATTTTAGATCCAATAGACTTACCGTTGCCAATCGATTAGCAAGACAGCGGGGGATTGACATTAATAATCCTAATAATTTAGATCCAGAAGGATTTCCAATAGGATATGGAAAAAATAATCAAGCGGTATTGTTGCCGGCTTTTTTGGCGGCTTATTCTGGCGGAAATGCTTCAGATGTTTCCCTTGGAATTTTCAGAAGTTTTCCAATTCCAAATTGGGCAGTAAAATATAATGGGTTGATGCGTTATGAACTTTTCAAGAAGAATTTCAAACGATTCTCTTTGCAGCATAATTATCGTGCTTCTTACACGATAAATGCATTTAGATCTAATTTTGAATATGATAAAACGCCAAATGGAGTAGATGCGAGTGGTAATTTTTTCAACCAAACGATTATGTCAAATATTAACTTAGTTGAACAGTTTAGTCCGCTTATCAGAATGGATTTCGAATTGAAGAGCTCGTTAAAGGTGTTGGCTGAAATCAAAAAAGACAGAGCTTTATCGATGAGCTTTGATAATAATTTATTAACAGAAGTTAAAGGGATAGAATATGTGGTAGGATTGGGGTATCGTTTCAAAGATGTGATTTTCTCTTCCAGACTCGCTGATAATCCAACAGGAATAATTAAAAGTGACATCAATTTGAAAGCAGATTTATCGTATAGAAATAATCAGACTATTGTGAGGTATTTGGATTATAATAATAATCAATTAGCAGGAGGACAGAATCTGTGGTCATTAACCGTCAAAGCGGATTATTCCTTCAGTAAAAACCTAACCGCTATTTTCTATTATGATCACTCTTTTTCCAAAGCGGTAATATCAACTTCTTTTCCAATGACAAATATTCGTTCTGGCTTAACCTTGCGTTATAATTTTGGCAATTAATTTTTTTAAAATCTAAACTAGATTTGAATAGAGATTGTTACATTTGTGAGATAAAATTTCAATTATTAATTAATAATTATCAATTACAATTTATATGAACATACCAGCAAATTTAAAGTACACTAAAGATCACGAATGGGTTAGTATTGATGGCGATATCGCAACAGTAGGAATCACTGATTTTGCACAAAAGGAATTAGGCGACATTGTTTACGTGGAAGTAGAAACTTTAGACCAAACTTTAGAAAAAGACGAAGTTTTTGGGACTGTAGAAGCAGTGAAAACCGTTTCTGATTTGTTTCTTCCTTTGTCAGGAGAGATTGTTGCGTTTAATGATGCTCTTGAAGCTACTCCAGAAAGTGTAAACTCGGACCCTTACGGAGCGGGATGGATGATCAAAATAAAAATTGCAAAAATGGCAGAAGTTGATGGATTGCTTTCTAACGAATCATACAAAGAATTGATTGGTGCCTAAACAACTTTATTTTTGGGTTGCTTTATTATGGACCGGATTGATTGCTTTTTTTTGTTTGATGAAATCAAGTGCAGTTCCTGTTGTTCAAATTGCTAATCTAGATAAAATGGCTCATGCCTTTTTTCATTTTGTATTCACTTTACTTTGGTTTTTGTACTTCAAAAATCATTTTTTGGGAATGGATACTTTCAAAAAAGTAATTATTACGCTTTTGCTTTCCATTTTTTTTGGGTTACTTATAGAGCTTTTTCAAAATGTATTTACAACTAGTCGAGTGGCTGATGGATATGATGTTCTAGCAAATACGTTCGGAGCAATTTTTGCAGTTATTTTGATACTGCTGTATCAGAAATATCGTCAATCAAATGAAAATTAATATAGAGTTGAAATCCCACTTAAGTGGGATTTTTTTGTTTCATACTATAGAGGTAAGTACTAAAATTAAAAAATGAATTTGTAAAATTTTATAGCAAACACATAAGCATATAAAATGTATTTTTGTTTATTAGAATTTACTGTAATTAAGAAATCAATAACGCCATGAATATCAAGCAATATTTAGATTCAACCTATTTAAAAACTGCAGAGCAGGCAGGACTTAGTGAAGAAAAAAATGTTCTTGTAGCAAAAGGATTTATCCAAGAAGCCATTGAGGAAGGTTTTAAGCTCATAATGATTCGGCCTGATATGGTTTCTTTAGCAAAAAAAATGATTACTGAAGCAAATTCAACCTTGCAAATAGGAACTGTAATTGATTTTCCAGAAGGTAAATCTTCGTTAGAAGAAAAACTGAGTGAAGCCATTCAGGCGATTCATGATGGTGCCGACGATTTAGATTTTGTATGCAATTACGAAGCTTTCAAAAAGGGCCATATAGATTTAGTTAAAGAAGAAATTCTGAGATGCACGCAATTGGGTTTAGCCAGTAAAAAAGTCGTAAAGTGGATTATTGAAGTTGCGGCGCTCAATGATAAACAAATCATACAATTGTCCAGTTTGATAAAAAATGTAATTGTTTCTAATTTTGAACAAGAGCTGTTTCCAAAGGTTTTTGTAAAGTCCTCTACAGGGTTTTATAAGACGGAAGGTGATTTGCCAAATGGCGCTACTATTCCTGCTATAAAAATGATGCTTGAAAATGCTTCGCCTCTTCCGGTTAAGGCTGCGGGTGGAGTGCGAACGTATGAAGAAGCTCTTGCCATGATTCAGTTAGGCGTAAAACGAATTGGCACTTCAGGAGCCAAAATAATTGCAAATGGTCAAAATTCAACTAATGAATATTAAATTCAAAAAAGAAATAAGTATGAATAAAGGATTATTAACGTTGTTTTTATTGTTGTACTCCTTTTTTTCCTATTCTCAAGATTCAAACAACGGAGCCTTGCAGTCCAGTAGTTCTGCGGAACGATTTCCTATTTTTTCTAATTGTATAAATTTACAATCAAAAGCATTAGAAAATTGTTTTTACAATCAAGTGCAGGATTTTGTTTTTACAAATTTTGAAGTTCCAGAGAACTTAAAACAAAATAATTTTCAAGGAGAAATAAAAGTCCTTTTTGAGGTTGATAGCAACGGTGTTTTTAAAGTAATTTATGCAGATGCCGCAGATGAAAATTTAATAAATGAAACAAAAAGAGTTTTTGCAGAATTTCCAAAAATTCAACCGTCAACGTATAACGGAAGACCAACTTATTCTAAGTTTACGATTATAATTTCAATACCTTTAAAGAGCAGGGAGGAATTAGCAGAGAAGGCTTTGGCGCAAGCCAGAATTTTGCCTAATAACAACAAAAAATTAACCGAACTGGATAGCATCGTTTATAATAAATTCACGAATCCTGAGTTCGAAAGTCATCTGAATATTCCTTTTTCGCACAGTTATTATGCTCATTTTGATGCTTCTCTAAATCAAGTGGGCAGTAATAATCATACTGCTTCAAAACCATACACTTATACTGAAGTTTCAAAATATTATAATTTAAAAAGAGTCAACGAAAACTTGAAAAAAAATGTTTCGGGCTGGTGGGCTAAGAAATTATGGAATGAGAATACTGTAGAAATTCAAGGGGAAGGATATTGGTTTACACTGAATCCAATATTTGATTTGCAAGTTGGAAAAGCTTCTCAAACCGAAGCGTCTTATACTTACATTAATACACGCGGAATTAATTTTAGAGGAGGTTTGGGGAAACAGCTCAATTTTACTACAACTATTTTTGAAAGCCAGGGGCGTTTTGCTGATTATTACAATCGATATGCAGAACTCATTAAACCTGCTGGAGGAAATCCTGCAATTATTCCGGGAATAGGGATTGCTAAAGATTTCAAAACAGATTCTTATGATTTTCCTTTGGCAGAAGCTAATTTAACTTTTGCACCTAGTAAACACTTTGATTTGCAACTAGGTTATGGACGAAATTTTATTGGTGATGGATACCGTTCTCTGTTAGAAAGTGATGGTGCCAGTCCATATCCGTATTTTAAATTGAATACTAATTTTTGGAAAATAAAATATACTAATACATATATGTGGCTCAAAGATGTTCGTCCCGAGGTAACGCTCGAACGAACCTATGCTACAAAGTTCATGGCAAACCATTATTTGAGCTGGAATGTTTCCAACAGATTGAATTTGGGTTTCTTTGAATCGGTGATTTGGACCAATACAAACGACAGAGGGTTTGATATGAGTTTTGTTAATCCAATTATTTTTTATCGTGCGGTTGAATTTGCATCGTCATCTAGAACGGGAAATGCACTTTTAGGATTGACTTATAAATACAAATGGAATAATCAAATCAACTTATACGGGCAGTTTGTTTTGGATGAATTTTCTCTTGGAGATATCAAAGAAAGAGATAACAGTTGGAAAAACAAATACGGTTATCAATTAGGGATGAAGTATTATAATGCTTTCAAGGTTAATAATTTACTGTTGCAATTAGAATACAATCACGTACGTCCGTATGTGTATTCTCATAGTGTTCCAGTCACAAATTACGGGCATAATAACCAAAGTATAGGGCATCAATGGGGTGGGAATTTCAAGGAATTAATCGCTATTGCCCGCTATCATAAAAGAAGGTATTTTGCTGATGCAAAAATTACTATGGGAACACGAGGGCTAGATTTTGATACAACCGAAGATAATTTTAATTACGGGGGCAATATTTATAAAGATTACGACGAAAACAGACCCTTTGATAGTGGTGTAAAAGTGGGGCAGGGAAATAGAACGACAGTGTTTATTGTCGATTTTCAGGGCGGTTATTTAGTGAATCCTGCAACCAACCTGAAACTCTTTGGAAGCTATATCTACAGGAGTTTTGATCCAACAAAAAATACGGCAACTACTTTCAGTCAGAGCACAAATTGGTTAACTTTAGGATTAAGAGCGGATATCTTTAATTGGTATTTTGATTATTAATCTTTATTTTACTGATTAATAATCTTTTTATGAATTGTTTTTTGTCAAATCCCTTTTGATATCCTACTTTTGCAGAAGTTTTTAGAAACAAATAAATTCCAGCATTGAACGCAACACAAAGTACACTTTCATTAAAATCCATTTATATTGATTTCCGCGAGATTACTAAAGCGCGTCTTGCTGTAAGTGTTGTATTTTCTTCTATAGCAGGATTTATGCTTGGGATTTATGACTTTCATTCTTTGGATTGGATGGTATTACTGAAGTTAGCTGTTGGAGGTTATTGCATGGTGGGCGCTTCTAACGCCTTTAATCAGGTTATCGAAAAAGATTTAGACGCATTGATGGATAGAACGAAAAATCGTCCCGTTCCTGCTGGCAGAATGTCTAGAATTACAGCTTTGGTTATTGCAAGTCTTTTAACTGTTATTGGAATTGCATTGCTGTATACGATCAATCCGAAAACGGCTATGTTTGGCGCTATTTCGATATTTTTATACACAAGCGTTTATACTCCTTTGAAAACCATGACTTCATTGTCAGTTTTTGTAGGAGCTTTTCCAGGGGCAATCCCTTTTATGTTGGGGTGGGTTGCGGCAACTGGAGAATTTGGAATAGAAGCTGGAACTTTATTTTTGATTCAATTTTTTTGGCAATTCCCACATTTCTGGGCTATTGGATGGTTTTTATACGAAGATTACGAGAAAGCAGGTTTCTTCATGTTGCCTACAGGTAAGAAAGATAAAGGTACAGCCTTACAGGTTATTTTATATACAGTTTGGTTGATTTTAGCCTCACTTTTACCTGTTTTTGGTTATACGGGTCGTTTATATATTACGCCTATTGCAGCGGTTATCGTATTTTTGTTGGGACTATGGATGTTATTTTACGCAGTACGATTGTATAAATTGAGAACAGCAAAAGCAGCCCGTACCTTAATGTTGGTGAGTGTTTCTTATATTACGTTATTACAGTTAGTTTACATATTTGATAAATTTTTAAGATAGTTATGGAGATGATAATGACAGCAGCCGAACAAAAATCTAGAACGGCAAGGTCCTATAAATTGATTTTGTTATTTGCAATGGTGAGTATGACCATGATGTTTGCGGGGCTTACCAGCGCTTTTGTGGTAAGTAAATCCAGAGCCGATTGGTTGAAAGATTTTCAGTTACCACCGGCATTCTATTACAGTACTGTAGCGATTATCGCATGCAGTGTAACGTTTCATTTGGCGAAAAAGTCCATTCAAAAAAACGATCAAAGTAAAACAACACTTTTTCTTTTGAGTACATTAGTTCTAGGAATATTGTTTGTAATTTTACAGTTCTTAGGATTTGGACAAATAGTGGAAAACGGTTATTATTTTACAGGAAGTGGGAGCTCAATAACTACTACTTTTTTATACGTTGTGACCGTTGTGCACTTGATTCACCTTGCTGGTGGGGTGATTTCACTGCTAATTATAATTTATAATCATTTTAAACAAAAATACAATTCATCTCAAACCCTTGGAATAGAACTAGGTGCAATGTACTGGCACTTTCTTGACTTATTATGGGTTTATTTGTTTTTGTTTTTATATTTCTTTAAATAAGAAAAAAACGTAAATTTGGAAACTTTTTAACGAATAACTTTTATGGAAGCGACAGTTACTACTGCAAATAGTGAAGAAAAAACTTGGGGAGGCGGCAATGAGCCAATGGGAGCAAGTTATGGTAAATTGATGATGTGGTTTTTTATCGTATCGGATGCTTTAACGTTCTCTGGATTTCTGGCGGCGTATGGTTTTTCTAGATTTAAATTTATTGAGACATGGCCATTGGCCGATGAAGTGTTCACTCACTTTCCATTTATGCATGGGGTATCTGCTCCAATGTATTATGTAGCATTAATGACTTTTATTTTGATTTTTTCATCTGTAACAATGGTTTTGGCCGTTGATGCTGGTCATCAAATGAAAAAAAACAAAGTGATTCTTTACATGTTCTTAACCATTATCGGAGGTATGATATTCGTTGGATCTCAAGCTTGGGAATGGAAAAATTTCATCAAAGGAGAATATGGTGCTATTGAAACAAAAGGAGGTAGTTTACTTCAGTTTGTTGATAAAGATGGTAAACGTGTAGCCTTAGCTGACTTTGCGGCAACTTTACCGGAGGATAGAGAGCAACTGACAAGAAATAAAGCGAAATGGTTTATGAGTGAGCCAGCTTTGCCTTCTTACTCTGTTGCGGAAGTTCAAGCAGGCTTCAAAGCTCATCCTGAACTTTTAATTAGAACAGAGGTAATAACTGCAGCAAAGCAAAAAACAATTCTTTCGAGAGCGGAATCTGAAACAAGGTTGACTCAGGCACATTATGTGGTAGAAGGCGCCAATTTGGTAAGAAACGAGTATGGAAGTAAATTATTTGCTGATTTCTTTTTCTTTATCACAGGATTTCACGGATTTCACGTTCTTTCAGGAGTGATAATTAATATCATTATATTTTTCAATGTATTAATTGGAACATATGAAAAAAGAAGAAGCTATGAAATGGTAGAGAAAGTAGGTCTTTATTGGCACTTTGTAGATTTAGTTTGGGTGTTTGTATTCACCGTTTTCTATCTTGTTTAATTTTCAAAAAAAGTAATATCATGTCACACGTACACGTATCTAATACAGGTAGAATCTGGAAAGTTTTCGGAATATTGTCTGCCGTTACAATAATAGAAGTTTTTTTAGGGATTTTGAAACCCGAATTTCTTCACATGAACAATTTTTTAGGTATGAATTTACTTAATTGGATTTTTTATGCTCTTACGATTTACAAAGCCTATTATATTGTGTGGGCATTTATGCACATGGAAGGCGAGAAGAGTAGTTTAAGAAGTGCAGTTGTTTTTCCATTAATTTTTCTGATATTGTATATACTCTTTATTCTTTTGACCGAAGGGGATTATATTTATGAGGTTTTTAAAAATTCTACTATTAAATGGAATTTTTAACAAGATATTAATTCAAAAAGAGGGTACGCATTGCGTACCTTTTTTTATTTTTGTACTTCAATAATAATAGTGTAATGAAAAAAAATATTGTCCTCTTTGTTCTTTTTATTTTGCCCATAGTTGCATATCTCTTTTTTGCGTCCGGTGTAAACGGGTTTACTAAATTGCCTACTATAACTCCTAATACTGCTGATTTTGGAAATTGGCAATCTTTAGATGGTAAAAAAGTTAGTTTGAATGGAAAAGTAACGATTCTTGGTTTTTCCGGAACAGAACTTTTGAAAAACAGAGGGAATTTTTTTAATTTAAATCAAAAAATTTATCAACGGTATCATGAATTTAAAGATGTTCAATTTGTTGTGATTTGTCCAATTGGAACTGAAAATGATGCTAAGAAAGTAGTTGATGCTTTGTCTGCTTTTACAGATGTGGCACAATGGCGTTTTGTATTTGCATCGCCTGAAGATATAATTTCGTATTATTCACAATTGAAATTGGTAGATAAATTAGATGATAAATTAGGAACTCCTAAAGTGTATATCGTAGACAAAAAAAGAAATCTTCGCGGTAGAAAATTGGTGAAAGATGCTAAAGAAGGGTATAATACATTTCACCCAGCGGAGTTGAGTAACGAAATGCTAGATGACTTCAAAGTGATTCTTTATGAATATCGTGCAGCACTAAAAAAGAACAATAACGCCACCAGAAAAATATAGTAGTTTATGTTTAAAAATAAATCATACATAGGTATCTCTTTTATTATTTTGATTTTTGGAATTTATGCTATTCCTAAAATAGTCGAAAGAATTAAAAATGATAAGGTAGTTCAAGGCGACAGACTCGATAGTGTTAATCCAACAACTACAGAAGAAGGGGAATTAATTAAAATTGGCCCTGCTCCAAAATTTGAATTGATAAATCAAGACAATAAGAAGGTAACCAATGAAACATACAAGGGGAAAGTATATGTCTTGGAGTTTTTCTTTACTACCTGCCCTACTATTTGTCCGAAGATGAATGAAAGTATGCTTCTTATTGAGAAAAAGTTTTTTGGAAATCCTAATTTTGGAATCGTCTCCATCACTATTGATCCAGAGAATGATACTGCAAAAGTATTAAAAGAACATTCCAATCTTCTTGGAGTAAAATCCACTAATTGGAATTTCTTGACTGGCGACAAAGCCTACATATTTAATCTTGCTAATAAAGGGTTCAATCTTTACGCTGGTGAAAATAAAAAAGTTGCAGGTGGTTTTGAGCATTCAGGATTGTTTGCCTTGATTGATAAAAACGGAAATATTCGTTGCAGAAATGACGAATTTGGAAACCCTATTTTATATTATGACGGATTAGATAAAATGGGTGTGCGAAACTTACAACAAGATATTAATATTTTATTAGAAGAATAAAAATGGAAAACAATTCTCTTGAAAAAAAATTCAATAAATTTATAATAGCGGTCTCCATCATAATACCAGTTGCGGTTGCTATACTTTTTGGGGTCAAACTAAAAGATTTTGGATATAATGTAGAACCTCTGTCTTTTTTGCCTCCTATTTATGCTACTACTAACGGAATTACGGCTGTTTTATTAATAGCTGCCGTTATTGCAATTAAAAATGGTAAAAGAAAACTTCATGAAAGGTTGATGACAGGTGCAATTGCTTTGTCAGTAGCTTTTTTGGTGATGTATGTTGCGTATCACATGACTTCTGATTCTACAAAATTCGGAGGAGAAGGAGCTATCAAATACATTTATTTCTTTATTTTGTTTACCCATATAGTTTTGTCAGTGGCTATCATTCCTATGGTTTTAATCACCTATGTGAGAGCATTAGCAGGAAATTTTGATAGGCATAAAAAGATTGCGAAAATCACTTTCCCAATATGGCTGTATGTTGCCGTTACCGGAGTAGTTGTTTATTTAATGATATCACCATATTATGTATATTAAATCTAATAAAAGCTCGAAAGGGAATGTTGCATTCAAGAAGTTGAGTGTTTACATCTTTCTTCTTGTCTTAAGTTTCTCTTCTCTATCTGCAAATGCGCAATGTGCCATGTGTCGTGCTGCTTTGACTAGTGAAGGAAATTCTGCGAAAGCAGCAGCAGTAAATGACGGAATTGTTTACTTAATGGTAATTCCTTACATCCTCGTTGCAGGAATTGGTTATGCAATTTATCGAATGAAGAAGAATAAATCAAGTTAAGCATTTCTCCTCTTTATCAATCCGAATTATTTTAATCCGTTTACGGATACATTGACGTTTCCATTTACTTTTATGAAAGCAATAACAGCTTGATTGGTCAATTGAATTCTTTGAAATTGAATGTCTTCCATTTTTCCGTTTACAAATACACCTTGCATAGGAGAATAGTTTTTTAGATACGTCATCATGCTTTTTTGACCTTCTTCAAGATTTGCTTTTATGGAGTACCGACAACTTTGCTCTATTTTTCTTAAAATCAACCCTTGTGCTAACCAATTAGCTGTTCGCATCAATTTGTTTTTAGTGTCCAAAGCATAGTCTAACTGATCAAAATAGATTTCTTTGGTTTTGTCATTATATTGTGGGAAACCGGCTAAATAGATAGTTCCATTAACAGTGCCCAATACATCTAAAGCGATTATCATTTTTCCTTTTTTGTGCCAGATTGCCACATTTAGAACCCTTACTTTCTTAGATCCAGAACCAAATTCTTGCCCGGCAAAATTTCGGGTCATTATTTTTGAAGCTTCTTGATAGGTAGAAACTGCAACAATATTGGCAGTAATTTCTTGGGGTATTTTAGTAACTGATTTTAAAATAATTTTGCCTGCATTAAATTTAGAATCTGGTTGTTTTCCTATTAATGTCTCCATGTTGCATTTCATTCCCATGTCTAAAACAAATTTGTCATTTTTTAGTTTAGCAGTAGTAGAATAAATTTCAACAGGCACAATTCGAAGCCAACTTTCATAGGTGTCGTTCATTAGAAAAGGAGTGCAAATTTTCTCTAATGCAGCCAGAACATTTGGTTTAAAATCCATTGATTTTGCAATAGCCTCATCAATTTTCTTTTCAATTTTAGATTTGAAAAGTTTTACACCGGGATTAATTAAATAAGTAACTGGAACATTTTTTCCAAAAACCATCATTGTTGGACTTTCATTCCATTCCAAAGATTTTAGTTCTGTTTTTGTATTTAGTTTCCAATTTGTCAAAGAGACATCGCTGAGTAAAGTCACAATGCCATCCAAATTGAATTCGCGGATGTCGTACATTTCGATTCCCATTTTTTTGGTACCGATTCTATATTTTATAACTGCTTTTAAAGGTAAAATAGTTTTTATTTTTTCTCCTTTGTCAGTAACGACAGTGATTGGTGCTTGTTTCCAAACTTTCATTTCTATGTCATCGTCTTCAATGGTATTGTCTTCATAAATTAGTCCGTTTAGTACTGAATTGGTTTGGTTTTCAATATCTTTTAATTTGATACTAATAGGTAAATTTATATACGAAGGTGTGTTTTCGTAAACCAAAGGCGTTGCATCGTCCGGCTCAGGTTTTAATGTAGCGATCTTGTTAGTAGACGAACAGCCTGAAGCAAATATACCAAAGAGAATTCCAAGTAGGATTCGAAAAAAAATGTGCATTTTATTTTAGTTTAAAAAACAAAATTAACAAAAGAATTCTTTTTTTATGAATTTTTGTAACAAATGCTAATTTCTAATGTCTAATTGTTTTATAACTGATTTATGGGTGAAATATTTTAATTTTATTTCATAGATTTTTATTAGAAAAAGTTAAATTTGTTTTGCAGCTATACTGCGCTTTTATTCAAAAATATATGGAAAAAAGAAGTTTTTTTAGTTTAATTACCATGCTAATTTGTTGCGTAACAATTCAGGCACAATCTAAAAAATGGACCTTAGAGGAATGTGTGAAATACGCCATACAAAATAACATTTCCATTAAGCAATCCGAATTGGATTCAAAAACCGCATTAATTGATAAAAAAGGCGCCGTTGGAAATTTTCTTCCTTCTCTTAACGCCAGTGCATCCCATTCTTGGAATATTGGTTTGAACCAGGATATTACTACCGGGCTTTTACAAAATCAAACTACTCAGTTTACTTCTGCTGGAGCAAATGTTGGAATCGATATTTATAAGGGATTACAAAATCAGAACACCCTTCGTAAAGCCAATCTTTCAATAGTGGCTGCCAAGTATCAATTATTGAAAATGCAGGAGGATATAGCTTTGAATGTTGCCAACGCTTTCTTGCAAGTACTTTTCAATAAAGAGAACCTAAAAGTGCAAAAGCAACAGTTAGGGATTAATGAAAAACAATATGCACGCTCTGAAGAATTAGTAAAAGCAGGATCAATTCCCCGTGGAGATTTATTAGATGTGAAAGCCACTGTAGCATTGAACAATCAAAATGTTATTGCTGCTGACAATGCGTTATTAATTTCAAAATTAAGTTTGGCTCAATTGTTACAATTGAAAGACTTTGAAAATTTTGATGTTGTTGATGATACCGATGTTAAAGATGAAAATAATATTTTGGCACAAACACCAAATGCTATTTATGATAAAGCTTTGGAAGGAAGAACTGAATTGAAAATTGCCAGAACTAATTTAGAGATTGCACAGAAAAATGTAGCAATTGCCAAGGGTGCTTTTCAACCTACTTTACAAGGGTTTTATAGTTTTAGTTCGAGGGTTGGTTATAGTGATAGAGTTGTGGGATTTCAACCAAATACTTCAAATCCTACATCTGTAGTTGGTTATGTGGAAGGTACAAATCAAAATGTTTTGCAAAATAATTTTTCTCCCGTATTAGGAAAAGCACTGCCTTTCTTTGATCAATTTAGTGATAATAAAGGACATTCCTTTGGAGCACAATTGTCGATTCCTATCTTTAATGGATTTTCTGTGAGAAATAATTTAGAGCGTTCTAAAGTAAGTTTAGAACGATCAAAAATTGCATTAGAGCAACAAGACTTAGATTTGCAAAGAAACGTTTTTACAGCATTCGCCGATGCTAAAGGAGCACTAAATGCTTACGAATCATCAGTTGTGGCACTAGAAGCCAGACAAGGTGCATATGATTATGCCAAGGAAAAATACGCGGTGGGTTTAATGAATTCGTTTGACTTTAATCAATCGCAAACATTGCTTACTAATGCGCAGTCAGAAGTTCTCCGAACTAAATACGATTATATATTTAAAATTAAAATATTAGAATTCTATTTTGGGATTCCTCTTATCAAAAACTAATTTATCATGTCAAAGAAAACAATTTATATTTTAATAGGTGGTGCAGTAGTAATCATTGCAGGTCTTATCATACTTTCAAAATCTGGAGTCATCGGTAATAAAGATAAAGGAACTGAAGTTGAAACCGCTCAAGTTCTACCTTCGACTATTGTAGAAACGGTTTCAGCTACCGGAAAAATTCAACCGGAAATTGAAGTGAAAATTTCATCAGAAGTATCTGGAGAAATTATTTCTTTGAATGTAAAAGAAGGTCAAGTGGTAAAAAAAGGAGATTTATTGGTAAAAATAAATCCAGATTTATATACTTCGGGTTACAACCGTTCGGTTTCTAACTTATCAGGAACCAGAGCAAATTTAAGCCAAGCAGATGCTTCTTTCAGAGAATCAAAATCCAATTACGACAGAAACAAAACATTATTCGAAAAAGGAATTATTTCTAAATCGGATTGGGATAAAGCTGTTGCTTCTTTTGAGGTTGCTAAAGCGGCTAAACAAACGGCTTATTTTAATGTTCAAAGTGCTTCGGCAACGGTAAATGAAGCGAAAGATAACTTAGGAAGAACTACAATTTACGCACCTGCAGATGGAACTATTTCGATGTTAAACGTAGAATTAGGGGAGCGCGTTTTGGGTACCCAACAAATGACAGGTACGGAAATTTTGAGAGTGGCCAACTTGAATAACATGGAAGTTGAAGTCGATGTCAATGAAAATGATATTGTAAAAATTAAAGTGGGAGACGAAGCGAATGTGGAAGTGGATGCCTATTTGAAAAAACAATTCAAAGGGATTGTAACCAGTATTTCAAATTCGGCGAGTTCAGCTTTGACTGCGGATCAAGTAACTAATTTTAAAGTTAAGGTAAGAATTCTTAAAGAATCCTACCAAGATTTATTAGAAGGAAAACCAGACACGTATTCGCCTTTTAGACCTGGTATGACTGCGACTGTGGATATCATTACAGAAACAAAAAGTAATGTATTGTCTGTGCCAATCAGTTCTGTTGTAGTAAAATCAGATACTGCGGCAGTAAAAGAGATTAAAGTAATTGATCCAAATGAAGAACAAAAAGGAGCGGCGCCTAAAAGTGATAAGAAGTTTGAGTGTGTTTTTGTAAAAGTGGGTGATAAGGCTAAAATCAGAATCATTAAAACCGGTATTCAAGACGATACGAATATTGAAGTTTTGACGGGTCTTAAAAAAGGAGATGTTGTCATTACAGGACCTTATTCAACTGTTGCTAAGGATTTGAATTCAGGAGATAAGGTAGCATTAAAAACCGATAAAGAAAAAGGAGAAAGTAAAAAGTAACCTTTAACGTAATAATTTTGAAATCACAATCATAAAATCTAATTTTGTGGTTGTGATTTTTAATTTAAAATAAAATCTAAAATTGGGCTATATACTAAACATTGAAACTGCAACTAAGAACTGTTCTGTTGCTCTTGCAAAAGAAGGAAAAACGATAGTTTGTAAAGAAATTGCAGAAGAAGGATATTCTCATGCAGAACGACTTCATGTTTTTATTGAGGAGATTATAAAAGAAGCAGGAATTACGCTCAATAATTTATCTGCCATTGCAGTGAGTCAAGGTCCTGGTTCTTACACCGGATTGCGAATAGGAGTGTCTGCAGCAAAAGGACTCTGTTATGCATTAGATATTCCCTTGATTGCGGTGGATACTTTACAGGCTTTGGCAGCACAAGTGACTATTTCCAGCGGATTAATTATTCCTATGATTGATGCCCGAAGAATGGAAGTGTACAGTGCAATTTTCAGCCCGACTTTAGAAAAAAAACGAGAAGTTCTTGCCCAAATTATCGATGAAAATTCATTTGAAGATTTGCAGGAAACAGTTTATTTCGTTGGTGATTGTGCTGAAAAATGCCAATCGGTATTAAATAAAGATAACTATGTTTTCTTAGAAGATATAAAATATCCTTCGGCTAAGGAGATGAGCGCTTTGAGTTATGAGAAATTCAAAATAAACGACACTGTTGATGTCGCTTATTTTGAACCTTATTATTTGAAAGATTTCATGATTACCGCTCCAAAAAAGTAAATAGGAATTCTTACTTATGGAAGCTCTATAATTTCGGATCAGTTGGATTATTCTTTTTAGAAGACTCCTTTACAAATGGCTGAATAACAATTCCTGCCGTATCAAAAGCTTGTTTGCAATTTTGGAGTGTGTCTGCATAGACGCCCCAGAAATCTTCATTTTTTGCCCAAGGTCTTACCGCTAATTGGATAGCACTATCGGTGAGGTTTTTTACAGAAACTTCAGCAGCTGGTATTTCCAATACTTTTGGATTGTTTTTTAGAACGGCAGTAATAATGTCTTTGGCTTCTTTGATGTTCGTATCATAGGAGATAGCAATGGTCAAATCAGCTCTTCTAATTTTTTCCATTGAATAATTGATAATGTTTCCATTGGATAGCGAACCATTAGGGACAAAAATAGTTTGATTATTGGCTGTAATTAATTTGGTTACAAATATTTGTATTTCGCTAACAGTTCCAATCACTCCTTGCGCTTCGATGGTGTCATTTACTCGAAACGGTTTGAAGAGAATAATTAGCATTCCGCCAGCAAAATTAGATAAGGAACCTTGTAGTGATAAGCCTACGGCAAGTCCCATAGCTCCAAGAATGGCTACAAATGACGATGTTTCAATTCCCAGTTTGGAAATAAAAGATACAAATAAAATTACTCTTAGTACCCAAAGTAAAATATCGGCGAGAAATCGTGTCAGCGTAGGATCTAAATTCCTTTTTACCATTATTCTTCTTATAAACCTATTGATAAGTCTAATGATATAAAGTCCGGCAAAAAGAATAATAAATGCAGAAATCAATTTTGGGGAATAGTCAATTAATACTTTTAGAAAAGTATTGGCGTAATCAGTAAGTTGGTCTGGATTTAAATTCATTTTTTGTATAATAAAAAACCTTCTCAAAGGAGAAGGTTAAGTTTGAAAGGCAAAATTACGAATAAATTATTTTTTTATAAATTAATCAGCGTCTTCTTCTATTTTATTTATAGTTTCTTTAGCAATTTTTTTCGCTTCTTCATTGCTGTCTTCTGCAAATGAGCTTACTTTTTCAGCAGTTTCAGCAACTGTTGTTTTAGCTTCACTGGCTAAATCTTCTACTTTATCAACGGTTGTTTCTGCTTTTTCTTTTACGGTTTCTGCTGCATTTTCTAAAACATTTTCTGCTTTGTCTGAAGTATCTGCAACTGATTCTTTAGCATGACCGCTAAAATCTTCTATTTTATTTATAATTGGTGCAGCTGTTTCTTTTACTTTTTCTAATGTTTCTTCAGCAAAATTCTCTGCTTTTTCTAAATAGGGAGTAGCTGTTTCTTTTGCTTTCTCAAATGTTTCCTCAGCAAATGTTTCTGCTTTTTCAAGATATGGTGCTGCGGCTTCTTTTGCTTGTTCAAAAGTAGTTTCTGCTTTATCTGCTAATTCACCGGCTGTTTCTTTGGCTGAGCCAAATAGATTTTTAAAAAATGAAGATAGTCCCATGGTATTTTTATTTGATTAGTCCTACAATATTAAACATTTTTTTCTATGATTGCTTTATTAAATCATTAATAATTTGCTGAAAATCAGTAATTGGCATTAAACAGGTTTTGTTTTGCTACCGCTAAAACAGTGTTTCCTGGTTTTGGTAGCGGGAATTTAAAAAAGGCAATGTAGATTCTTTTTTTGTCCCGACCAATAGAACAATGGGAATATACTGGCTGTTTGTTTTTTACAAAGCACTAAAGCCTGTTCTCCATAAATGGCTCATTTTTTGTTTTTTCGGATAATTTAAAGTCAAATCCATCCAATTCTAGTATGTGGTTGGGTACTCGATTCCACATAGTTTGACCATCAGCATTTGATGGTTGACTTTTTCATAGTAAGAATTACTGAAATAGCACTAAGTTGAAATACGTTTTTTGCCATCATTGAATTAGAAGCTGGAATCATATTGTCTTTAGTTTCGTAATATGCGTTGGTAAAGGCTTCGTCTAGATTTGATGTAAAAACAAAAAAGGATTTTTTATTTTCATAAAAATGCTCCAAACTGTAATTAGTCAGTTTTTTGGCATTGTGAAGCCAATTAAATGTGGCTGGCTTCTGAATGTAATTCGTTCATGAGGTCGTTTTTAGCCCCGGTAGTAGTGGAAATCCTTTCTAGCTCTGAGCTTTTTCAGGGCTGGAAAGATTGCAACGGATGACGGGAAATAGCTTCTAAAAAAAAGCGTCTCGAATGAAACGCTTTGATTTGTTTTGTTAAGTTCTTTATTCGAGTTCGAAAGTCAATTTGAGATTCACTCGAAATTCTGTAATGGCGCCATCGCTTACTGTTGCACTTTGTTCATGAATATAGACAGAACGGATGTGTTTTACTGATTTTGACGCCTTAGCAACTCCTTTTCGAGCTGCATCTTCCCAACTAATTTCTGAGCTGGAAAGTATTTCAATTACTTTTAATATTGACATGATTTCTATTTGTTAAGTGAAACATAAATTTACCAATTTTTTTTAAATAGAACATTTAAAAAGATAAATATTTCACGTAACATGAAGATTTTCAAGTAAATAGTGTTCTGTGTTTTATGCGTTTATTGCTTCAACTTTGATGCTTTCATCATTCAGCATGCTTTTTAGCATGTTTTCGATACCGCTTTTTAATGTAAATGTAGAAGAAGGACAACCGCTGCAGGCACCTTGCAAGATCACTTTTACGGTTTTGTCATTTTCGTTATAAGAGTCAAATGCGATATTTCCACCATCGGCTTGTACGGCAGGTTTTACATATTCTTCTAAAATATTGATGATTTGTTGTGAGGTTACATCCAAATTATCAAATTCTTTTGCCTTAACAGTTTCTTCTGCGGTAACAGCAGCAACATAATTTTCATCTAAAACAGTTCCTCCGTTTTCAATATACTGTTTGATGAAACTTCTAAGTTCTAAAGTGATTTCTTGCCAATCATTGATTTCATATTTGGTTACCGAGATATAATTTTCATCAATAAAAATTTCTTTTACATAAGGAAATTTGAAAAGTTCTTTTGCTAATGGTGAAGCAGCAGTTTGATCAATATTTTTGAATTCAATCGCATTTTTAGTAAGCATTTTGCTCACTACAAATTTTAATGCTGAAGGGTTTGGAGTAGTTTCCCCATAAACTGTTACCGGCTGTTTCTTCGTTTTGTTTTCATCAACAGTGATGATTGTTCCGCCGTCGTTGACAAATTTTTCCATTTGTTCTGCAACGGCATCTTTTACATCGTCCCATTCTACAATACTATATTTTTCGATTGCGATAAAATTGCCGGATATGTAAACTGTTTTTACAAACGGTAAATAAAACAATTGTTGCGCTAATGGAGAAGTTTTTGCTTCATCAATATTTTTAAATTCAAAACTTTCATTTTGAGTGATAAAATCTTGAAATTCAAACTTTAATATCGTTGGGTTTTGTGTTTCTTTTATAGTAACTTTGTTCATGGCTTTTGAAATTTTCACAAATTTACTAAAGTTATTTTCTACGAATAACTATATTTGATTTTTTAATGAATAAATTAACTTTAGTTTAATTTTTAGATTAGTCATTTCCTCTTTTTTGATATTTTTTATTGATTTAGATTTTTTCATTTTTTATTACTCGTGATGTTTATAAAATTTAGATTTTTACTACTTTCTTTTTTTGTTTATCAGTATTCTTTTTCACAAGAAGGAATTGCGGTATATTCTGATTATCTTTCTGATAACTATTATCTGATTCATCCTTCAATGGCTGGAGCTGCTAATTGTGCTAAAGTCAGACTTACAGCCCGCAAGCAATGGTTTGATCAGTCAGATGCTCCTCAAATGCAAACCTTAAGTTTTAATGGTAGAGTAGGTGAAAAATCTGGTGCAGGAATAATTGTTTTCAATGATAAAAATGGATATCATTCTCAAAAAGGAGTGAAATTTAGTTTTGCTCATCACATTATGTTTTCTAGAGATGAGATTGATTTAAATCAATTGTCCTTTGGTGTCAGTGCGGGATTAATCCAAAGTCAATTAGATCAAACCGAGTTCTTACAGTCTGGTGATTATGACCCTATTGTTGACGGTTCTATTGTAGAAAAGGATTCTTATTTTAATGTCGATATTGGTGCATCGTATAATTTTTTGGATTTTTATGCACATGCAACGGTTAAAAATGCCATAGAAACAAGAAGAGAAATTTATACGGAATACGAAAGTGATAATTTAAGAAAATATTTGTTGAGTGCTGGCTATGTTTTTGGAAATAAAGAAAAAATATTATGGGAACCATCCGTTTTACTTCAATTAGTGGAAAAGACTAAAGAAAAATCTATTGATATTAACTTAAAGGCCTATAAAAATTTAGACTTTGGAACGCTTTGGGGCGGATTGTCCTATAGAAGAAGTTTTGATAGTGCTGAATATCTCAATGGTAATAGTGTAGCGAATCAAAAATTACAATATTTCACTCCAATTGTTGGGGTTAACTACAATAATTTCATGTTTGCATATACATATTCACAGGTAACTGGGGATGTTAAATTTGATAATGGGGGTTATCACCAAATTACGTTGGGAATTAATTTGTTTTGCAAACGAGAAAAATACGAGTGTAACTGCCCTGCAATCAATTAATTTACTTTATTATGCTAATTAAATCTGTCAACGGTAAATCACCTTCTATTCCTGAAGATTGTTACGTAGCCGAAAATGCCACTATTGTTGGTGAAGTTACTTTTGGAAAAAATTGCAGCGTTTGGTTTAATGCTGTAATACGGGGTGATGTAAATTTTATTAAAATTGGAAATAAAGTTAACATTCAAGATGGTGCCATTATTCATTGTACGTATAAAAAGCATCCTACAATTATCGGCAATAACGTTTCTATTGGTCATAATGCCATTGTGCATGGCTGTGTTATTCATGACAATGTTTTGATAGGAATGGGAGCAATTGTGATGGATAATTGTTTTATCGAAAGTAACTCTATTGTAGCGGCTGGAGCTGTTATTACTCAGAATACAATTGTGGGAGCTGGTACAATCTGGGCCGGTGTTCCTGCAAAGAAAGTTAAAGACATTGATCAATCAGACTTTGCTGGAGAAATCGAGCGTATTTCTAATAATTACGTGATGTATTCCAGTTGGTTTAAAGAAGAATAAATAGTGTTTTAGAATTCTTTTTCTTCAACCGTAAATTTATTTTCTAATATTTCAGTCAAAACTTTTGTATTTGTATTGGTATAGAAAATGGGTTGACTATTTTCTGCCGATGAAAAACCTACTTTTTCCCGTAATATTTTTTGAGTCTGTTTTGCTACAGCTTCACCGGAATCGATGATGTGAATATGTTCTGGAAGAATTTTTTTTATTTGAGGGATCAAATAGGGATAATGACTACATCCTAATACCAGGTAATCAATGTTGGCTTCAATCATTGGAGTCAGATAGGAGTGAAGCAGTTTAGTCATCTCTGCTGAATTGATATCTCCGTTTTCAATGAGCTGGACTAATCCGTGTCCTACTTGCTCAATTATTTTTGTGTCTTGGTACTTCTCTGTAGTCTTATTGAAAAGCTCACTGTTCAAGGTTCCTTGAGTAGCAAGAATCCCTATTGTTTGTGTTTTAGAATGAGTCACTGCTGGTTTTATAGCGGGTTCTATTCCTATGAAAGGAACGTTGTATTTAGCTCGTAACTCCTGAATTGCATTGGTAGTTGCAGTATTACAAGCAACTACAATTAACTTACAATTCATCTCAAGAAGAATATCAGTATTTTTCATGCTTAATGCAACGATCTCCTCTTTAGATTTTTGTCCGTAAGGCGCATTTTTACTGTCGGCAAGATATATTGTCTTTTCATTAGGCAGCAATTTATGAATTGCTTGCCAAATAGATGTTCCGCCAATTCCTGAGTCAAAAATTCCTATAGGTTGATTATTGCTATTCATGTAAACAAAGTTAAGCGCTAATGCTTAATTTTCCTAAAATTTATTTTAAACAAAAAAACTGCTCAAATCCAATTGGAGGTGAGCAGTTTTTTATGTGAATTGTGATTTTTTTAGAAACCTAAATCTTTTTTTACATCAGCAGTCAAGTTTGGACCATCTGCAAGTAAAAGTGTAGAACCATCTAACACATATTGAAATCCTTTAGCTTTTCCTACTTTTTGGATAGAAGCTCTAACTTTTTCCATTAATGGTTTCACGATATCAGATTCTTTTTGTTGCAATTGTTTTTGAGCATCATCTCTATAGTCAACAATTCTTTTTTGCATATCCTGCACTTCTTTAGAACGGTCTCCATTTACAGCTTCAGTAACAGTTGCAGCTTCTGCTTCGTATTTTTTTAATTTTCCTTGGTATTCTTCAACCATTTTTTTGTATTCACCATCATAGGTAGTACTCAATTTATCTAGTTGTTTTTGAGCATCTAACATTGCAGGCATTTTTGTCATAATTTCGCTTACATCAACATGCGCAGTTTTTGCTTGTGCATTCATAGTTTGGTTTGCTCCTAAGATAAATATTGCAGCAATTAATAAAGTTTTGATTTGTTTCATCGTTTTTAAAATATTAAGTAATTAATTATTGTTTGTGTTTTATTTTAATTTTTCTTCTTTAGCTTTTTTAATAGCTTCTCTTTCTTCCAGTATTTTTTTTCTTTTTTCCTCTAAAGCTTTTTTACGATCTTCAATAACTTTCTTGCGGTCTTCTAAAGTTTGCGCTTTTGCATCAGCTTGATTTTGTTTCAATTTTTCAATACTTTCTTTTGCGCTAGTATTGTTAAAATCGTTATCAGTTTTAGTCTTTGCGGTCTCTTCTATTTTAACATTTGCAGAAATCGTGCCATTTTTTTTGGCTTCCCTGTCTGCTTGAATTTGTTTCCTTTTGTCATCAAATTCTTTTTTCTTTTGTTCCTGAATTAATTTTCTGTCGGCCAGTATTTTTTCTCTGGATGTTTTTTTCTCATCCAAGGCTTTTTGTCTTTCCGCTAATATAGGATTGTCATCCAAAGCATCTTCTCTGTTTTGTTTAGATTCTTCTTCTTTTAATTGTTTTTTAGTCAACTGTTCTCGTTTTTCGGAACGGTTTAAAACACGAAGGACCTGATCACTAATGTCAAATCTTTTGTCAGCAAAAAGCATTGTTAAATCGGATGATTTATCAAAAACAAAATCATATTTTTTTGCTACAGCTATATCTTGAATTGCAGTAAAAACTTGGTCTTGAATTGGCATTGCCAAAATAGATTTTTGCTGAATTAAATCACCATTTGGTCCAAATCTTTTCTGTTGATACTCTAGCATTTCATTTTCCAAAAACTTTATTTCAGTTTCTCTTTCATCAATAAGCTCTTTTGTGAGTAATGCTTTCTCCGCTTTTAAAGCGTCTTTTATAGTATTAAGTTCAACTTTCTTGGTTTCAATTTCTTGTTTCCACTTTTGAGCCTTTTGCTCTAATTGAATTGTTGCTTCAGCATAATCGGGTACATTTTGTAATATGTATTCCATATCAATGTAACCTACTTTTGTTCCTCTGGTTTGCGCATTAATTGTTTGTACAATTACTAAGCTTAAAAATAGATATAAAAATTGTTTTCTCATAACGATACTGTATTAGAAAATCTAAAATCAATTTTTTTAGAATTGTTGTCCAATGATAAAATGGGTTTCCCATCCATTTGCTTTTGCTTGTCCTGGTAATGCATCAAAACCGTGACCAAAATCTATTCCTAATAAACCAAATGCAGGCATAAATACACGTAATCCAACTCCTGCAGAACGACTCAAAGCAAAAGGATTATAACTTTTGAAATCTTTATATGATGAACCTGCCTCCATAAATGCTAATGCATAAATTGATGCTGATGATTTTAATGTTATTGGATAACGCAACTCCATAGAGAATTTGTTGAAAACAGTAGCTCCAATTTGATCTCCTACGCTATTTATTGGTGTTAAGGAGTTGTTTGGATATCCTCTTAATTGAATCGTTTCTCGACCATCCATGGAGAAGTTGGCTAATCCATCGCCACCAAGGTAAAATCGTTCAAAAGGAACGGCTCCTCTATCTTGATTATAGGCTCCAAGAAATCCAAATTCAGTTAAAGCTCTGAGGACTAATTTACCATAAAGCTTAGTGTACCAATCTGCCTTGAATTTGATTTTGTAATATTCTAACCAATTAAATTTCTTTTGATCTACTTTAGCTGGATCTGCTGCTGCATCTTCAAATTTGAAGACTTTATTTCCTTGGGCATCTATATAATCACCTATTTGAACTGTATTTCCATTTGCATCAGCTTGGTTGGATCTGTCAACAGTGTTTTTTAATTTATACTCTTCTTTATCTCCTAATGTTGCGTAATCAACTCCATTAATCAAGGAATAAGGAGGTGTTAGTTTTGCCGAAATACTAAATTCGGAACCATACGTTGGAAATATTGGGTTAACTCCTTTATTGTTTCTAGTTAGTCCTATTGTGTACGCTAAGTTTCTAGATGCTCCGTCTCCAAATGTAAATAATCCGGTATTGTAATTATTTAAATCATAATGTTGGTAACTTACAGATTGTGACAGTACGAAGAAATCATCTGGTACGGTAAGTCTTTTTGCTAAACCTACGGATAATGTCAAGATGTTAAAACTTTTGGTTTTATCTGCTCTCTGAGTGACAAAATTATTTAAAAACTGCTTACTGTATGACAACGAAGTGCTAAAAGATACCGGTTTTTTACCCCCAAACCATGGTTCTGAAAACGATACACTATAGGTTTGAAAGAAGGTACTGGCTTGCAAACGCAAAGAGACTTTCTGACCGTCTCCCATAGGAAGGGGCTTATATGCTTCTTTGTTTAGTATATTTCTTGCCGAAAAGTTATTGAAAGATAGTCCAAGTGTACCAATGAAGCCGCCACCGCCATAACCTCCTTGAAGTTCGATTTGGCTGGATCCTTTCTCTACAAGATTGTATTCAATATCAACAGTTCCTGCTCCTGAATCAACATTCTTAAACTTTGGATCAATCGCTTCAGGATCAAAAAATCCTAATTGTCCTATTTCACGAATGGTTCTAACTAATTCTTCTTTACTGTATTTTTCTCCTGGTTTTGTTCTTAATTCACGGTAAATTACTCGGTCATTTGTTTTATCATTTCCTACAACGGTAATTTTGTTAAAATAAGCGATCGGTCCTTCCGTGATTCGTATCTCAAAATCAATAGTATCGTTTGCTGTTTTTACTTCAACGGCATTTATATTAGAAAATAAATACCCATTATTTTGGTATAAATTCGTGATGTCTTCTGCATCTGGTTTAGACTTGTCTGCAATTCTTTTTTCAAGAAGAACACCATTATAAGTTTCTCCTTTTTTAACACCTAAAACTCGGCTTAATCCTTGATCTGTGTATACTGTATTTCCTAAAAATTTAATGTTTCCAAAATAATATTTATTACCTTCCTCTACATTTATTTTTATAGACAATGCATTTTTAGCTTTGTCAAATGTGACAGAATCCGAAACTATACGAGCATCTCGATATCCTTTTTCTTTGTAGGATTCAATTACTTTTTCTAAATCGGTTTTGTATTTATCTTTTATGAATTTTGAAGCTTTCAAAATACGGGTAAATTTCTTTTGTTTGGTTTCTTTCATCGCTTTACGTAAAGCGTTGTCAGATATTTTTGTATTGCCTACAAAGTCAATTTTTTGGATTTTTACTTTATCACCCTTGTCAATTGTTACAAGCATGTTGACCTGATTTACTACAGCAGTGTCTTTGACAGTGTTTATGTTTACTTTTGTATTGTAGTACCCGTCTTTCTTGTATTTGTTTTCAATGTAGTTCTTTGTAGTTGTAATTAAGTTTTCATTAACTACTTTACCTTTATTAAGGCTATTATCTTTGATTAAACCTTCAGTTTTATTTTTCTTAACACCTACAAATTTTACTTGGTTCAATTTAGGCAGTTCAACAATATTTAAATCAAGATAAATACTGTCATTCTGTATTTTATTAACATAGAACGAAATTTCATCAAAAAGACCTAGTTTGCCAAGTTTTTTTATAGCAGCACTTATTTCTTCACCAGGAATAGTGATTTGTTGTCCTTTTTGTAAGCCTGAAAAGGTAACAACGGTCTGACTGTTGAAACTGATGTCTCCAACAACCGCCACATCTGCTAATATGTATTTTTTTCCTTGATCAAAAGGAACTCTTTCTTGGGCTTTAATTTGTGCAAAACTTCCAAAAATCAAAACGGAAAGGACTATTTTTATGCTTTTATTTAACACTAAAAAATTATTTAATTTGTTCACTTGTTTTTCCAAATCTACGTTCTCTTTTTTGATAACTAATGATAGCCTCATATAAATCTTGTTCTTTAAAGTCTGGCCACAATATATCAGTAAAATACAATTCTGCATAGGCAATTTGCCATAACAAAAAATTACTTATTCTATGTTCTCCACTTGTTCGTATTAATAAATCTACGTCTGGTAAATTTTGCGTGTAAAGATGCTCATTAATAATTGAATCGTCAATACTGTCTATTGAAATTATATTATTTTTAACTTTATTACAGATGTTTCTGACTGCACTTACAATTTCTTCTCTGGAACCATAGCTTAACGCCAGGGTCAAAGTCATTTGAGTGTTGTCTTTGGTTTTTTCAATTACGTCAAGCAGTTCTTTTTGGGCTGATTTTGGTAGTTTTTCCAAATTACCAATAGCGTTCAACTTGATGTTGTTTTTCTGTAGGGTTGTCAGTTCTTTTTTTAAAGAGTTGATGAGTACTTTCATCAAAGTTTCAACCTCTAGTTTTGGTCTGTTCCAATTTTCGGTTGAGAAAGCATATAGCGTAAGAAACTCAATACCTAGTTTGGCACTGGCTTCTATGATTACTTTTACTGACTTTGTACCGCTTTCATGGCCTAAAGCTCTTAGAAGTCCTTTTTGTTTTGCCCAACGCCCATTACCATCCATGATGATGGCTAAATGTTGAGGTAAATTTTTTGCGTCGATATTCTCTAGTAAGTTCATTTTTTTATTCTGCACAATAACAGGGTTTGTTTCCAAAAGTATACGTTAAAGTAACTCCTGAAAAAACATACCAATCATTGTTATTTATATTTCCAAACCGAAGGTATTCCAAATTTGTGTTTTTTGGATTACTTCCATCTATATTGTCAGTCAAAGTGTATCTTGCGCCAACTTCCGCAGCCAGTATTAAATTACGGGTGATGTTTGATTTTATTCCTAAATTCATGGGAATTGCAAATGAACCATCATTTTTATCCTTTTCAGTTTGTCCATTAAATACATATAACGCATCGTATCGAAAGTAGCTTAAGCCAGAGTATAGGTATGGCGTAATTTTTGTACTGGATTCATGAAGATTAAAGTCAAAAAAGTTGAATTCAAGACCTAGAGATACTTCTTTTATACTGTTGTCAAATCGATAGCCTCTTTGATTTCGACTCGCCTCTTTAGAATTTAAATCGTTTGAAGTTATTTTTGATTGTGTGTAGGAAAAGCGGTAGCTATGTCTTGGACTTTTATTCCATTTATATAGCAATCCAAAAGCAAGTTTGTTTGGTGAAACATAGGTTGTAGGACCTACATCTCCTATAAAATTACTTCCGCCAGCAAATACACCAATTTCATGTATTTGAGCTTGGGTGACCATTAAAGGGGAAAACAATAAAAATAAATAAAAAATCTTGTTCATTTAATCAAAAATTGCGTGCAAATATAATAATTATCAATACGATTCAATACCCAATTAGTTAAATGTGTGTTTTTTTGACTATTTGGTTAGTCAACTGACACTAAATGAGTATTTGTTTCACTTAAACGAGAAAAATTGATATAATCGTATAATGTTTAGCTAAAATGATTTAATTACGCTTGTCTTCTCCCCAAAGTAATTTATTGCGTAGTGTTTTCAAAAAGGTTTCCTCGGGGATTTCGACCATATTAATTTGAAATGGCGTTTTCTTTAAAGTCAGAATCGATTCGTTTTTCACAGAAGTAACTCTTGAATCTAAGGAAACTAGATAATTTTCTTCTCTTCCTGAAACTTTTAATCTGATTTCAGTTTCGTCCGGTACAACAAGTGGTCTGGCGGTGAGATTATGTGGTGCAATAGGAGTAATTACTAAACTTTTTACATCAGGGGTCAAAATTGGACCGCCACAACTCAACGAGTATCCTGTAGATCCTGTTGGTGTAGAAATGATTAAACCGTCAGCCCAATAGGAATTCAAAAATTCATCATTCAAGTAAGTATCAATCGTAATCATCGATGTCGTGTCTTTTCGACTGACCGTAATTTCATTCATCGCAAAATTTATTTCCTCTATTGATTCATTGGGTGGTGAACATGTTAAGCTTAATAAAGCTCTTTTAGAAATCGTATATTTTTTATCAATAACAAATTGCATAAATTCAGCAATATTTTCTTTTTGTACCGATGCTAAAAAACCGAGTCTCCCTGCATTTATACCTAATATAGGAATACCTGAATCTCTTACTAATGTTGCGGCTCTTAGGATTGTTCCGTCACCACCGATGCTTATCAGCATATCAAAACTGGAGTCGAGTTCCGTATGGGAGGTGAAAGTTTTGTATTTTTTTTCTACAATTTTCCTTTCGTTGAGCATCAACAAAAAATGAGCCTCGATAATCATCTCTACATTGTTTTTGTTAAAAAAAACAAAGATGTCGTTTATAATAGGTTCTGTACTGTTTTGATAATATTGACCGTAGATTGCTACTTTCATTGTGTTTTTTAATCTTTAATTTGATTATTTGAGATTGTGAATTACCGAATCAATAAATCTCCGAATAAGTGGTTATATGTTCAGATATTTGTCTAAATAATCAGAGCGTTCCTTTAAGTTATTAATGTAATTATCTTCTTGATGCTCTGAAATGATTTCGTAATTGTACCTTCTGAACGTCTGGATAATTTCGTTCATCGCTCCCAAAGTTATTTTCATGGTCACTTCCACACTGTCAACATCGGCTTCCGAAATGAATAAACCCAATAGCTTGCCGTTATTGCTTTCGACAATTTGAGTAATCTGACTCATGGAATAATCTAAAATTGGTTTTCTGACAACAATGATTCCGCCTGGTTCTTTTAAAAAGGGTGTTTCATGAAAAAACTTCATGATGTCTTCTATTTCATAATAACCTACGTAAGTATTGTTTTCGTCCAAAACGGGAACTAAATTAGTATGGTTTTTTGCGAAAACTTCTAAAACATCCAGCCAAATCGTATTTGTTCTGGCAAAAAATCCCTCGAGCGTAAAGCGGTAATCGGCTACTTCTTTGTCACTGTCAAAGGTTTCAATATCTTCCGATGCAATACTGCCAATGTAAATGCCCTCTTCTACAATTGGAAAATGGGAAAAGTGTAAGTCGCTAAAAAAGTCTTGAACGGCCGCAATAGAATCATGGCTGTCAATCGCTTTAAAATCATTGGTAATATATTCTGTAATTTCTGTCATAAATCAATCGGCAATATTTCATGCAAAATAATCAAAAATAAGCAAAATCTCCTAAGTTTTACTTTGTATTTTTGTCCTGACAAATACAAGTATCAAAATCAAAAAGTGTTCTAATGACAAAATTAAGTGTAAACATCAATAAAATAGCTACTTTGCGAAACGCTCGTGGCGGTAATGTTCCCGATTTATTAAAAGTGGCTGCCGACATTCAAAAGTTTGGAGCCGAAGGAATAACCATACATCCGCGTCCGGACGAGCGCCACATTCGCTATCAAGATGCCCGCGATTTAAAGGCTGTGGTTTACACCGAATATAATATTGAAGGAAATCCAGAGAAAACGTTTATCGATCTTGTTCTGGAAATAAAACCAACACAAGTGACATTGGTGCCAGATGCAATTGATGCCATAACTTCTAATGCGGGTTGGGATACTATAAAACACGCTTCATATTTAACTGAAATCGTTCAGGAATTTCAACGAAATGGAATCAGAACTTCGATTTTTGTGGATCCTGTTCTGGAAATGATTGAAGGCGCCAAGAAAATTGGAACTGAAAGAATCGAATTGTACACCGAAGCTTTTGCACATCAATACAGTTTAGGAAATCAAAACGGAATTTTGCCGTACACAGAATCTGCCATTTTAGCCAATGAACTTGGATTGGGAATCAATGCAGGTCATGATTTGAGTTTGGATAATATTCAGTTTTTTAAACAAAATATTCCGGGATTATTGGAAGTTTCTATTGGTCATGCTTTAATTTCCGAAGCTATTTATCTTGGATTGGATAATGTGGTGAATATATATTTGCAAAAATTAAAATAGTTTTTTTAACCATTAAGAAATTAAGATAGATTAAGTGTAAAGCTTAATAACCTTAATTTGTTAATGGTTTGTAATTTAAATTATAACGTTAAAATCTAAAATGATATGCTTTTTTCAAAAATAGAAGGCTCAGGGAAACCACTTTTAATTCTTCACGGATTTCTGGGAATGTCAGATAATTGGAAAACACTCGGAACGCAATTTGCGACTGATTTTCAAGTTCATATTCTCGATTTGCGCAACCACGGACGAAGTTTACATTCAGAAGAATTTAGTTATGAAATCATGGCGCAGGATGTTTACGAGTACTGCCAGGCTCATAATTTAGAAAACATCAACATCATTGGTCATTCGATGGGTGGAAAAGTGGCCATGCTTTTGGCAACGACACATGCGGAATTAGTGGATAAATTAATTGTGGCTGATATTGGACCAAAATTTTATCCGCAACACCATCAGGATATTTTGGCGGGATTGAACGCCGTCGATTTTTCAAAAAAGCCAAGCCGAGGTGATGTAGAAGCAATAATGGAAAAGTACGTTCCTGATTTTGGAACCCGACAATTCCTGCTGAAAAATTTATTTTGGCAAGAGCCCGGACAACTCGCCTTCCGATTTAATTTGGCAGTTTTTAACAGCAAAATGGATGAAATAGGAATTCCGTTACCCGAGAATGCAATTTTTGAAAAACCAACTTTATTTATTCGCGGCGGAAATTCCAGATATATTTTAGACAGTGATTTCGAAAACATAAAGCAGCATTTTCCGGATTCAAGCATTGAAACAATCCCGAATGCAGGACATTGGCTTCATGCCGAAAACCCAGCCGATTTCTATCAAAAAGTTATTTCCTTTTTAAAATAAATTAATCAGATTTAAATTTTTACTACATTTATTAAATATTAAAATATAAAATTATGAATTTACTGATCAAAATTCTTATTACTTCGGGCTTGGTCTTGCTTATTGCGAACTTTATGCCGGGAGTTCATGTGGCTGGATTTACTACAGCATTAATTGTAGCCATTGTTCTAGGGTTACTTAATATATTTATCAAGCCAATATTGGTGATACTAACTTTGCCGGTTACCATCATTACTTTAGGATTATTTTTATTAGTTATTAATGCGCTAATGATTTTGTTGTGTACAAAAATTGTGGGCGGATTTAGCGTTGACACGTTTTGGACGGCCTTATTCTTTAGTATTATATTATCAGTTTTGCAGTCTATAATGAATGGAATATTAGGAGAAGGAAAATAAAACGTTGTTTTTAACACGTATTTATGATTGAATTTCGGTTTTACTTGTGTTCAATTTATACCTTTGTACTTTATTTAAATAATATTATGTCTAAAAAGTTTTACATATTGTTATTGGTTATGCTTGGTTTCTTTATGATACCAAGCGTAGCTTTTGCATGTGGAACAAAAGCAGACAAGTCGTGTTGCAAAAAAGAATCTTCTTCAAAAAAGGAGCAGAAAGACTGTTGCAAGAAAGAAAAAAAATCGAATGAAAGTTCGCACGACGGCTGTAATGGTGCTTGTAAGAATGTTTCTTGCAGTAGTTCAGCCTTTCAATTGGGTTTAACTTCGGTGTTTTATACCGAATTAAATAAGCAAGTTTTTAGTTTTTCTACTGAAAAACAAAATTATTATTACTCGGAAATGTTTATTTCTTCCCATTTTCGTTCTATTTGGCTTCCACCTAAAATAAGCTAAATTCCTTCTGTGACAGCCTGAAAACTGTCTTTTTCAAAGCAAATTATGCTTTAACAATCATTAAATTTTAGTCGGATACGATTTGAAATGTAGCTAAATGTGCTATTTTTTTCAATATTTTTTGCGACTAATTCACCTCAAAAATATTCATACAATGAACTCAATAAAAAAAATATTGATGGCAATAATACTATTGCTTTCAGTTACAAGTGCAAACGCGCAAATTAAAAACAGCAAAACAGAAACTGTTAAAATATATGGAAACTGTGACATGTGTAAAAGCAAGATAGAAACTTCTGGAACCCTGAAAAAAACAGCGAAAGTCGAGTGGAATAAAGATTCCAAAATGGCAACACTTACCTATGATTCTACTAAAACGAGCCAAGACGAAATTTTGAAACGTATCGCTTTAGCCGGTTACGACAGCGATAAATTTCTTGCTCCGGATGCTACTTATGACGCATTACATGGATGTTGTCAATATGAAAGAGAAGCTAAACTTGCCGTTTCTACAGAGATGAAATCAGAAACTGCAACTACAGAAAATCATGTAAACCACGCCAATCATTCTGATACTTCAGCTGCAAAACAGCAAGTGGATACTAAACTAAAAGTTGTTTTTGATACCTATTTTCTTTTAAAAGATGCTTTGGTAAAAACAGACGGAAAAGCTGCTGCTACTGTAGCTAAAGAAGTTCTTACAGCATTAAATGCAGTAAAAATGGAAGAACTTGCTATGGATGTTCACATGATTTGGATGAAAGAAATGAAGAGTTTAATGGCTGGTGCCAAGAATATTTCGGAGACTCAAGACATCAAACGTCAAAGAGAAATTTTCATTCCACTTTCAAAATCGATGTATGAATTGATAAAAGTGGCTAAATATGAAACTCCGGTTTATCTTCAGTTTTGCCCAATGGCAAATGACGGTAAAGGTGCAAACTGGTTAAGCAAAGAAAATGAGGTTAAAAATCCTTATTATGGTTCCCAAATGATGACTTGCGGAAAAACGGTCGAGACGATTCAATAAGCATTTAAAAGGAATATAAAATGAAAAAAATAGTGCTGCTATTCAGTTTAATAATCAGTATTTCAACTGCGACTGCGCAAATGAAAATTGGAGACAGTTTGCCTGATTTTGAACTTAAAAATAATAAAGAGTCAACAATAAATTTGGCTTCGCTAAAAGGGAAAACCGTCTTAATTGATTTTTGGGCTTCTTGGTGCGCGCCATGTAGAATAGCCAATAAAAAGTTGGTGCCTTTTTACAATCAGCATAAAAATGACAACTTCGAAATTGTCGGGATATCTCTGGATACTGATAAAACGAAATGGATGAATGCCATTCAAAAAGATAAATTAGCGTACGAGCAATTAATCGATGCTAAAGGTTTTGATGCTAAAGCAGCGCTACTTTTTGGCGTAGAGCAGTTGCCAAGCGCTTATCTTTTTGATGTATCAGGAAAACTGGTAGCTATCAATCCTACTGAGGAAGAAATAATCATACTAATAAAAAAATAAAGTAGAATGAAAAGTATAAATTTAAAATTCATAGGTATCGCTTGTTTGGTTTTAATGACAAGTGTACAATCCTATTCTCAAATCTCAAAAGCTGAGATAATGGCGACAGGTTTAACGTGTTCGATGTGTTCCAATGCGATAAACAAACAATTGAAAGCAACCGTTGGTGTGGACAGCGTGAGTACTGACTTGAATACAAATACCTTCACCGTATATTTTAAAAAAGAAAGTAAAGTAATGCCAAGAGTACTAAAAGAAGGTGTTGAAAAAGCGGGTTTCTTTATCGGTTCACTAGTAATTACTGTACCTACAGAGAACTTAAAAATCGAAGTAAATAAAACCATTTCATTTCATGGTTCCACTTTCGTTTTATTGAATGAAGAACTTAAAAATAGTAATGGGGAAACAAAATTGAAAATTTATGACAAAGGATATGTCACTCAAAAAGAGCATAAAAAGTTGCTTAAAACGTTTTCAAAAACAGCGACATATTCTTTAGACAATGATGACGATTACCATATTAAAGCTGTACTATAATGAGAAATTTTTTAATTCTATTTACGCTTTTTGTTATTCAAGGAATATCGGCTCAGGAGCTTTTTGTGGTTACTGATCCGGCAAGTAATGTTCCTGCGGGTTCACTGGGAATTCGTTTGGGACAATCCATTTTTAAGGAGCAAATGCAATCACGATTTAATTACCATGTCATGCCCGAAGTTACTTTGGGAATCAATAAAAATTTGATGGTGAGAACATCCATGTTTGTCAGCAATAGAAGTAATCAATTGGTAACTGAAGGCGCCAGTTTTTATACAAAATATCGTTTCCTTTCCACGGATGACTTGCACAGTCATTTTAGGATGGCAGCATTTGGAAGATACAGTTTCAATAATGCCGATATTCATCAGGAACAGTTAGAAATTATGGGACAAAATACTGGTTTTGAAACTGGAATTGTTGCGACGCAGCTTATAAAAAAGGTAGCCATTAGTGCTTCTGTCAGTTTTGAAAAAGCATTCGATAATAAGCCGGATTACAAATTTCCCGCAGCGCAAAGTGATAACGCCACTAATTATACATTGTCGTTTGGAAGACTGATGTATCCAAAAAAATACACTAATTTTAAGCAAACAAATATCAATACAATGGTTGAGTTTGTTGGACAAACATTAAACGAAAATGGAAAATCGTATTTGGATATTGTTCCTTCCATTCAATTTATAATTAATAGTCAGGCACGAATTGATGTTGCATACAGGCACGAATTATACAGTTCTATGTTACGGTCTGCACCAAATGGATTTTATCTAAATTTAGAATACAACTTTTTTAATATCATAAAATAAATTTTAAGGCTTGAATTTAGGCAGTGAATAGCTGATTTAAATAGAAGTCAATATATAATCATAAAAAAAATACCATGAAAAAAATACTGTTTTTGTCTCTGATTGCGACTTTTATGACGGTTTCTTGTAACCAAAAAAATAAAGATGAAAAGACTTTAAATTCTGAGAAAACAGAAAAAACAGCTGAACTATACTCTTGTCCGATGCATCCTGAAGTTACTGGTGTTGCCGGAAGCGAATGCCCAGAATGCGGAATGGAGCTAACTGAAAAAGTTATTCCAACAACCTCAGCTGAAAAAGAAGAAACTCCTGTTACTATCTCTGATGAAGCGGAAGAGCCAAGCAACATAATTAAAATAACGAATGCTGACAAAGCAACTTTTCCAACTGATGCGATTGTTTCCAAGTATCTCAAAATTAAAAATGCACTGACCAAAGACGATTCAAAAGGTGCAGCTGCTGCAGCAAAAGAATTAATTGCAAGTTTGAATAGCACCAGTTCAACCTCTTTGGATACCAAATTAAAAAACACTTACAATGGTTTTGTGGCTGATGCCAAAGCGCATGTCAAACACATTGGCGATAATACAGGCAAAATGGACCACCAAAGAGAATATTTTTCGTTATTGAGCAAAGATATTTATGGTTTAATAAAGGCTTTTGGAACAAAAAAGACTGTATATCAGGATTATTGTCCAATGTATGGCGACGGAAAAACCGGGTATTGGATCAGTGAGACAAAAGAAGTTATCAATCCTTATTATGGTTCTGAGATGCTAAATTGTGGAAGAAGAATTGCAGTTGTAAAATAATGATGAAGCTTAGCATAAAAAATATGGTATGCAACCGATGCATTACGGCAGTGGAATTAGAGTTGGAAAAACTTGAACTTCATGCCGTTTCAATAACGCTGGGAGAAGTCGAATTAGAAACAGAATGTTCAGAAATCCAAAAAAATGATTTGCTCAAACGCTTACGTTCTTTGGGTTTTGATTTAATCGATGATAAAAAAAACATAACAATCGAAAGAATAAAAACAGTGCTAATTGATTTGGTTTACAACAAAAATAATGTGTTAAACAGCAATTTATCGGATTATTTAGCAAACGATTTGGCACAAGATTATAGTGCTTTGAGTAATTTATTTTCTGAGATAGAAGGGATTACAATTGAGCGGTATTTTATTGCTCAAAAAATAGAAAGAGTCAAGGAATTATTGACGTATGATGAGTTGACTTTAAGCGAAATCGCTATTCAGCTTCAGTATAGCAATGTGGCACATTTGAGCAATCAGTTCAAAAAAACAACTGGATTTACGCCTACTTATTTTAAGCAATTGAAAGTAAAAACGAGAAAGCAAATCGATGATTTGTAATGACGTAAACCTTTTCCAGAATTGTGTAATAAGGGAATGACGGTATAGTCGGAAATTCGTGGTATCAAAATTCAAACATTATGAAACATACCTATTCAATCACCGGAATGTCCTGCGACGGTTGTCGTTCTAAAGTGGGAAAAACATTGAATGCTGTCGATGGGATTCAAGCTGTAGTTACTTTAGTTCCGCCATTAGCGACAATAACAATGGATAAACACATTCCCACAGTTCAATTACAAGAGGCTTTAACTGGCGCAGGAAACTATACAATTACCATAAATAATACGACTGATTCTCACGGAATGGCTGAGAAACCAATAGAGAAATCATGTTGCAGTTCGAATAAACCACAAGAGAAATCAACAGTAACTTTGCCTCCTAATGCAAAAGGGAAATACTATTGTCCGATGCATTGCGAAGGAGAAAAAGTGTACGATAAACCAGGAGATTGTCCCGTTTGCGGAATGGATCTGGTTAAAGAAGCAGCGATAGTAAGCAGTAAAATAATGTATACCTGTCCTATGCATCCCGAAGTTATTCAGGAAGGTCCCGGTTCTTGTCCCATTTGTGGAATGGATTTAGTGCCAATGGAACCAACCGATAGCGAAGAAAATAAGGTTTATGATGACTTGGTGCGTAAAATGAAAATTGCTGTAGTTTTTACAGTTCCTATTTTCATTATTGCCATGTCGGATATGATTCCCAACAATCCATTAATGAAAATTATGGATGCGGAAAAGTGGAATTGGGTGCAACTAATTTTGTCGCTTCCAGTTGTTTTTTATGCGTGTTGGATGTTTTTTGAGCGTGCTTGGAAATCCATTATCACTTGGAATCTCAATATGTTTACGCTTATCGGAATTGGTTCTGGAGTAGCTTTCTTATTTAGTTTAGTTGGATTATTTTTTCCAGCTATTTTTCCAAATGAATTTAAAACGCATAACGGAACGGTTTCCCTCTATTTTGAAGCTACCACTGTAATATTAACTTTGGTCTTATTAGGACAATTGCTAGAAGCCAGAGCGCATAGTCGAACGAGTGGTGCGATAAAAGAATTATTGAAATTAGCACCAACCGAAGCCATTTTGGTAATCGATGGAGCAGATAAAGTAATCTCCATTCATGATATCAAAAAAGGAGATTTATTGCGTGTAAAACCAGGAGATAAAATTCCTGTTGATGGAAAAATTACAGATGGAGAAAGTACTATTGATGAATCGATGATTTCAGGAGAACCTATCCCCGTTGATAAAAAAACAGATGATTCCGTTATAGCGGGAACAATAAACGGAAATAAATCCTTTGTGATGATTGCGGAGAAAGTAGGTTCGGAAACTTTGCTTTCACAAATTGTGCAAATGGTAAATGACGCCAGTCGTTCTAGAGCACCAATCCAAAAATTAGCGGATAGAATTGCTAAATATTTTGTACCGATAGTGGTAATTGTTTCTGTAGTTACCTTTTTTGTTTGGTCACAATTTGGTCCTGAACCCGCAATGGTTTATGGATTTATCAATGCTATTGCGGTATTGATAATTGCCTGTCCTTGCGCTTTGGGATTAGCCACGCCCATGTCAGTAATGGTTGGTGTTGGGAAAGGAGCGCAATCGGGAGTTTTGATAAAAAATGCGGAAGCATTGGAAAATATGAATAAAGTAAATGTTCTGATAACGGATAAAACAGGAACAATCACCGAAGGGAAACCTTCTGTTGAAAAAGTATTTTCATTGAATAATGACGACGATTCATTGTTGCAAAGCATCGCATCTTTAAATCAGTACAGCGAACATCCTTTGGCGCAAGCCGTAGTCAATTTTGCGAAAGCGAAAGGAATTTCATTAATAGAAGTAAAGGATTTTGAAGCGATTTCCGGGAAAGGAGTTGTTGGAACGGTAACCAATAAAAAAGTGGCGCTGGGGAATAAAAAATTAATGGAGCAAGTGAAAGCCACTGTTTCGGAGGAATTAGAAAATCAAATTACAGCTGAACAAAAACTAGGAAAAACGGTTTCTTATATTTCAGTGGACGGAATTGCTGTAGGATTTGTGTCAATCACTGATGCGATAAAAGCAACAAGTGTCGAAGCAATCAAAGAATTAATTCGTCAAGGCGTTGAGGTCATCATGCTAACAGGCGATAATGAAAATACGGCAAAGGCAGTCGCTCAGGAATTACATTTAAGTTCTTATAAAGCGGGTTGTTTGCCCGAAGACAAGCTCAAGGAAATTAAACGATTGCAATCCGAAGGGAAAATTGTAGCGATGGCAGGCGATGGAATAAACGATGCTCCAGCTTTGGCTCAAGCCGACATAGGAATTGCCATGGGAACCGGTACTGATGTGGCTATTGAAAGTGCCAAAATAACTTTGGTAAAGGGTGACTTGCAAGGAATAGTAAAAGCCAAAAACTTAAGTCATGCGGTGATGCGAAATATCAAACAAAATTTATTCTTTGCCTTTTTCTATAATGTGTTGGGAATTCCAATTGCTGCGGGAGTTTTGTATCCGTTTTTTGGAGTTTTGCTTTCGCCAATGATAGCGGCTTTGGCCATGAGTTTTAGTTCGGTTTCTGTAATTGCCAATGCGTTGCGATTGCGAAATTTAAAATTGTAAAATAGTAGTAATGAAAGGTTAATGTTAGATTATGAAATAGTTTTTGTTTGAATAAGTTTGATTTTATGTTGAGAAAATAAATTCACTTTAAGTATAACAATTAAAATTTACAGTCATGAAAACACTAAAAAAAATTACGCTTGCACTGGCTTTAAGTACTTTGATTTATTCTTGTCAATCCAGTAAACAGGTTCTTTCACAGTCCGATAAAAGAACTGAAATCATGAACACAATCGCTGACAGTAAAAGCATGTCAAAAGAGATGATGGATGTTATGATGAAAAGTGAAAACGGTAAAATGATGATGGAGGAAATGATGAAAGAACATCATGATAAAATGATGGGAATGATGAAGAATAATCCGGAAATGAGGAAAAGTATGATGTCAGAAATGATGAAAGATAATCCGGAAATGATGAAAGAACACCATGCTAAAATGATGGCAATGATGAAAGATAACCCAGAAATGATGCATAATATGATGTCAGATATGATGAAAATGATGAAGGATAATCCTGAAATGATGAAAAGCATGATGTCAAAAATGATGGAATCATCAAAAGGCGATGACGCCATGATGTCGGGAATGTGTAAAGAGATGATGGGAAGTGAGAAAATGATGGAAATGATGGAGAAAATGAAAAAGGAAAAAATGGACAAGAGTAAAATGAAAGCAACGGATAAAAAGACGGAAAAGAAAGAAGATCATAAAGCCCATCATTAATAATCATGCAGTCCTTTTGCCTTGTTAGATTTAGAAAAAAATAATTAATTCAAAATTTAGAATATTAAAAATGAGAATAATAGTAATAGTGTTCCTTCTGTTTATTTGCCCTTTTGTGCAAGCAGAAAATAAGAATGACAGAAGTATTTCAAAAAAAACAGTTATTCAACAGGTAAAGCCTACAACATATACATGCCCAATGCATCCTGAAATTCATGCCACTAAACCGGGAAAATGTCCCAAATGTGGCATGGATTTGATTAAGGAAAAAGCAAAACCGGTAAAAAAATCTGTTCCAAAACAGCAATCATCAAAAGCAGTTGTAAAAAAAGCAGTGCCTGTAAAAGCTAAGATTATTGAGACTAAAGCAGCAAGTGATAATTTGCATCAAAATCATACAACTGCTCCTGCGGATGACACTAAACTCAAAGAGGAACCGGTAAAAAGAATTATTAAAAATGCGCCGCCAAGGACCGTTCGATATGATTTGTATGTTCGGGATACAATTGTCACTTTTGGCGATAAGCCAAAAAGAGCGATTGCTGTAAACGGACAAATTCCGATGCCAACACTCACCTTTACCGAAGGCGATATTGCCGAGATTTATGTGCATAATGAATTAAATGAAGATACTTCGCTGCATTGGCACGGATTATTTTTACCCAATAAAGAAGATGGTGTGCCTAATTTGACACAAATGCCAATCAAGCCGAAAACGACGCATAAATATACGTTCCCGATTATTCAACACGGAACGCATTGGTACCACAGTCATACGGGTTTGCAGGAGCAAATTGGGATGTACGGTTCCTTTGTCATGAATAAAAGAAACGAAGACCCCACTTTTAGAGCAGGAATTGATGATTTGCCAACCGTTCCAATTATTCTGAGTGAATGGACCGATTTGAAACCGGAAAATGTACATCGGATGCTGCACAATGCCACGGACTGGTTTGCGATTCAAAAAGGAACCACGCAAAGCTATTCTGAGGCTATAAAAGCAGGACATTTCAAGACAAAAGTCGCGAACGAATGGAAACGTATGAACGCCATGGACGTAAGTGATGTGTATTACAATAAATTTCTGATCAACGGAAAAAATGAAAGTCAACTTTCGCAATTCAAAACAGGCGATAAAGTACGATTGAGGATTTCCAATGGCGGTGCTTCTACTTATTTTTGGTTGAACTACGCTGGAGGAAAAATCACCGTTGTAGCCAGTGATGGAAATGATGTAGAACCTGTTGAAGTCGACCGATTAATAGTCGCTGTTTCTGAAACTTATGATGTTGTTGTAACGATTCCTGCAGAAAAAACAGCGTTTGAATTCTTGGTCACTTCTGAGGATCGCACAAAATCTGCTTCGTTGTATTTAGGCGACGGCATAAAGCAATTGATTTCCCCTTTGTCTAAATTGAAGTATTTTGAAGGGATGAAAATGATGAACAGCATGATGAAAATGAATGGTGATTTAGACGATATGGGCATGCAAATGTCACTCAACCAAATGGACATGAATGTGGTGATGTATCCTGAAATTACAGGAAACAATCAAAAGCAGAAAGTCGAAAGTCAAAAGGAAGCGGAACATGCCAATCACAATCAGTACGACTCCAATGCACTTTCAGAAATCACGACCCTGAATTATGCAATGCTGAAATCACCAACTAATACAACTTTGCCAAAGGACGCACCAGTAAAAGAATTGCGTTTTGAATTGTCAGGAAACATGAATCGCTATGTTTGGAGTCTAGACAATAAAGTAGTTTCGGAGACGGATAAAATTCTAATTAAAAAAGGAGAAAATGTTCGAATAGTACTCTTCAACGGTTCCATGATGCGCCACCCGATGCATTTACACGGACACGATTTTAGAGTGCTGAACGGAAAAGAAGAATATGCGCCGCTGAAAAATATCATTGACATTATGCCGATGGAAACCGACACGATTGAGTTTAATGCTAATGTTAAAGGCGATTGGTTTTTTCATTGTCACATTCTTTATCACATGATGGCGGGAATGGGTCGCGTTTTTAGTTATGAAAATCAAGAGCCAAATCCTTTGATTCCAAATCCAAAATTAGCACAACGCAAATTATTTGCTGATGACAGAGCCTTTCATGTGATGGCCGAAAATGATTTTGCCACCAATGGGAATGATGGAATGTTGATGATTCAAAACACACGTTGGAGTATTGGTACCGAATGGCGTTTGGGCTACACCAAACATCACGGGTATGAAACCGAAACGCACATTGGACGATACATCGGGAAAATGCAGTGGCTAATGCCGTTCATTGGTTTTGACTGGAGGTACCGAAAAATGGAAATGGGAGAAATGGAAGAGAATCTTTTTGGTCAAACCAATACCAAAGACAATCGTGCTGTTTTTAGTGCCGGAGTCGAATATACATTACCGATGCTCATTAAAGCACAAGCCGAAGTCTATACCGACGGGAATTTCAGATTGCAATTTGAACGCATGGATATTCCGGTTTCCAAAAGATTGCGCATGAATTTAATGTGGAATACAGATAACGAATACATGGCGGGTTTGCGGTATATCGTCAAAAGAAATTTTGGAATTACTACACATTACGACAGTGATATGGGAATGGGTTTTGGATTGAGTTTGAATTATTAGAAATAAACATGGAAGCGTATCTTATTTATTAAAAATATGTGAATTATGTAATTATTATCAAAAATTATATTGAATTTCTGCAAATTTATAAGATTATTTTTGTTTCTTCGGAGCAAATTAATTACGTAACTTACTTAAAATTATTTATATGAATAACCCTTCAGCACCAAAGAAAATTACCTGGATTATAGGATTGGCTTGTGGTATACTTGGAATCATCGGACATTTTGCACAAGTGCAGGTTTTAACGGAACATAGTTTCACACTATTACTTATTGGTTTCGTTGTTTTGGCATTAGGAACAACTGTAAAAGGAGTTTAAATAATTAGGGGTTATCCCTTAAAATTGCGTTTGCAAAACCGATTTCATAGTTCTTAGGGTTTGCTAATACTCAACACTTTGCGGAGCTTGTTGTTTTATAAGATGAAAAAAGCTAGGTTTTACTCCTAGCTTTTTTGATTTACTGTTGCGCAATATAGTTGCAAGAATCAAATCAATCTTTTTTATCTTGTAACTCTGTGTGATTTTGATTTCCGTTAATTGTACGATCTCCCACATTCATTCCGTTTGACATGCCAATCATGAAGGCGGTTATAATTAGCATAATTTTTCTTTTTGCCCAAAGAATAGGGCGTTTAGGTTGGTCTAAACGTGCTTTATTATTGTGTTTATACATGTTGTAAATGATAAATGATTAGACATTTGGTATCATCTTTATGCATGGAATTGCATAAATGCGTAGAAAAAAAATTCTAGGCTGTGTATAAACTTGTATAGGAAATTCGGGAAGTAATCATCTCGTTTATGAAGATGTGCTGCATTGCAAATAAGCTTACTTTTTGATAAAGCTGCGTCTGGAATTTTAGAATAACTGGAATTTGAAGACTGTAACTATCTTGAAATTGGAGATAATCTAACTGAAATAGGAATGAAGTTTTTTCAGCCGAATTTACCTGATGGAACACATATAATTTCGAGCCCTTAGAGTTTAATTCTCGTCTAAGAATTACGTTCGAGAATTGGTAATAATCTGCTGAATTGGATGGAGCATCTAAAGTACCATCATTCACCATCAGACCAAAAGCCAGAAAGAGTGAAAGGAGATATTTTAAATACTTTGTCATCTATTTAGATTGAATTGTAACTTCAAAAGTACAAAAGTAACGGTGAAGTAAGGATTGTTTTTTTATTCTTTATTTTCAAAAACGGCACCTTATCATTAGGTTTTAGATTTGTTCTTTGAAAAATTAACTTGTTGAAAAAACAATCGTATTATTGATAAGTGTTAGTTCTGAATTGATTACAATTACCGAATGAAATAGAGACTATTTTTATTTGAAGGTTTTTGGGTTTGGCTTTGTGCATTTCAAAAATAGTGTTATTTTTGCACCCGAAACATTGAAAAATGGCCCGTTCGTCTATCGGTTAGGACGCATGGTTTTCATCCATGTAAGAGCGGTTCGATTCCGCTACGGGCTACAACTCATAAACAATTATCTTAAAAGCCTCGAAAAGTAATTTTCGAGGCTTTTTTTATTGATTTTGGCTTTTGTTTTTATATTATTTGATCATTATTGTACGCGTAAAGTCAGAAACGTTTGCGCAGCATTAATGATAAATTTTTTCTTTGAATGAACACTTTGCGGAGCTGGGGTATTTGACTATTTGTTAAATTTTAGTTCTTCATCGCTAAAGGGTGTCCATGCTCTAAAGTTTTCTCCTTGATGAAGTTTTTTTTCGACTAACTTTAATTTTCCGGATTGAATCATGTATTTGGCAATTTCGTGGTCTATTATACCGTCTAAAAAAAAACATCCTTGAATCCCTTTGTCTGGATTTGTTTCATACAAAAAAGAAAGATAACCTTCATCATCTGCTTTTTCAGGTTTTTTATATTGATAGAAATCTTCATTTTTTTTTGATGTCCTGTTTGCTTTCTTTTTTTCTAATTTTATTTCATCTTCTGCTTTGATAGCTCTAATCATTATTTCTATCAGATATTCACCAGCTTCATTAGTACTTTTTTCGTCTGTTGCATTGACTTGGATTTTAACCCATTTGGAATAATCAAAATTTATTCTATCTAAAACTTTAGTTGATGGCTCAATCATATTTCTTATATTTTAATCATAAAAGTAGTATCTTCTTTTTGTTTTTTAATCTATCTAGTGCTTAATTTTTTTAAATGTTTGACTAAATTTTTTTATGCACTGTAATATCGAAATTTTCTCTACCGACTTAGATTGTTAATATAGGACTTTTGGATAATTTTATGTTTTTTAATACATTATCAAGTCAACTTTATTTTTTTTGAAAACCACGGTCCGCGTGAAGGATGGCAGTGAAAATCCTTTTATGAAGCGAAGCGCAATAAAAGATTATAACGAACAGCCTGACCCAAAGTTGCGAGGAGGAACGACTGCGCCATCTGGAGGGACACGCCCAAATTATTTTCCTTTTTCGGCCTGTGATTTTGTCAAATAACTGCCTAAAATTCAATCCCGAAGGTTCGGCACTAAAAAGCTTGTTTGGGTTGCAAAAATTTTATAATTTTGCAACCCAATTTTATTATGTAAATTAAAGAAGAAGATGGATATCAAAAGAGTAGCAATAGACGCTGTGAATGAAACAATTGTAATGACTGTTGTTCACATGGATTACAAAGGACAAGTTGCAAAAAGAATAAACGAAAAAATGCCTTTGGCAACAGTTAAGGGATTTAGAAAAGGAGCGGTGCCTAAAGATCTTGTTGAAAAACAATACGGTAAAGCAATAAAACAAGAAGAAGTTCAGAAAGTTGTTGATTTAGCTCTAGAGCGTTTCGTACAATCAGAAAGATTAAACCTTCTTGGAACGCCACTTCCTAAAGTAAACGAAGATTTTTCTTGGGATGCTGAAGAATTGGTTTTTGAATATGAAATTGGTTTAGTGCCAAACTTCACTTTAGACTTAGATGCTAAAAACGACATCGTAAAATATGTAGTTACTGCTGACGATAAATTAATCGACGGTCAAGTGGAAAGAATCCAAAAACAATTTGGAACTGCAATTCCTCAAGAGGTTGTTGCTGCAGATTCAGATGTGACTGGAACATTCACTAACGAAGAAAAAGGAATTAATAACGCTACTACTATTGCTGCTGATCTTTTCAAAGACAAAGCGACTTTTGACTTGTTCATAGGTAAAAAAGTAGGTGATGTAGTGACTGTAAATACTAAAGGTTTATTTGAAGACGACCACCAATTGATGGACGTTATGAAAGTAAGTCATGATGACGTTCACGGTTTAGATGTTGATGTAAACTTCACAATCGAAGCAATCAACACTGCTGAATTAGCAGAATTAAACCAAGAATTGTTTGATAAATTGTTTGGAGCTGGAACTGTTTCTTCACTTGAAGAATTGAAAGCTAAAATCAAAGAAGATGCTGAAACTCAATTTGCACAGCAAGCGGACCAAAAATTATTAGGTGATGTAACTGAGTTCTTAATCGAAAGCACAAAATTTGATTTACCAGCTGAATTCCTTAAAAAATGGTTGCAAACTGTTGGTGAGAAAAAATTATCTCCTGAGGAAGCTGAAGTAGAATATGCACGTTCTGAAAAAGGATTGCGCTTTCAATTGATCGAAGGTAGAGCAATGGCTCAATCTGACATCAAAATCACTTTTGAAGACTTGAAATCATTCACTACAAAAAATATCCGTCAACAAATGGCGCAATTCGGGCAAACAAATCCTACTGACGAAGAAGTTCAAGGAATTGTAGCTAGAGTTTTGTCTAACCAAGACGAAGTGAAAAGACTTTCTGACCAAGTTGTTGCTGAGAAATTATTGGAATTGTTCAAAGAGAAAGCAAATCCTACTACTAAAGAAGTGACTTACGAAGAATTTATTGCTGCTTCTTACGGAGAATAAATAAGAGTTTGTACTGTTGTAAAGTTGAAAGTCAAAAGCCCTAAGAGCTAGAGATTATTAAAATTTTATGATTTGATTACAGATACGAAACAATAAAAAATAGTTATATTTGAGCGTCAGAAAAAATATTTTTTGGCGCTCTTTTGTTTGAATTAATTTCAGGAGCTAATCCAGCTGTACGTTTCAAGTTTTTTCTTCCGTTTCTGTTTTTTAAATTCCTGCAAGAGCTTCTTTCAGTCGCTTTGCAAGAATAAAAAAACTAAAAAACGGAATTCAAAAAGCTTTTCTCTTCCATCTGGGCTAAAAAATAAGACATATTGACATCATTTATAAAGAGGTATGACCTTTGCATTAAATGGAATCACAAGATATAACGTAAAACTTAGAACAAAAAAATATGAACTACGGTAAAGAATTTAAAAAATTTGCTACAAAGGACCACGGTGTAAACTCGATGTATTACGATAAAATCGTAGGCGCAATGACTCCTAAAAACATGACTCCATATATCATTGAAGAACGTCAGTTGAATATTTCACAATTAGACGTTTTCTCCAGATTGATGATGGACAGAATTATATTCCTTGGAACAGGAATTGACGACCAAATCGCAAACATCGTTCAGGCACAGTTGTTGTTCCTTGAAAGCGCTGATGCTTCTAAGGATATTCAAATTTATTTGAACTCTCCAGGAGGAAGCGTTTACGCAGGATTAGGGATTTATGACACGATGCAATACATCAAACCAGATGTAGCAACAATTTGTACAGGAATGGCAGCTTCTATGGGAGCGGTGCTGTTATGTGCAGGAGCTGCAGGAAAACGTTCGGCTTTGCCACATTCTCGTGTAATGATTCACCAGCCATCAGGAGGAGCGCAAGGAGTTGCTACTGATATGGAAATCAACTTACGTGAAATGTTGAAACTGAAAGATGAATTATATAAAATTATCTCTCACCACTCTGGACAAACTTTTGATAAGGTTCATACTGATAGTGAACGTGATTATTGGATGATTGCTGAAGAAGCAAAAGCATACGGAATGATTGATGAGGTTTTAATAAGAGGATAAAAATAGTTACAAGTTTAAGGTTTAAAGTTTAAGGTTGCTACGGGAACTTTGAACTTTAAACTTTTTAAACTTTAAACAAAAAAAGAATGGCAAAAGTAGTATTAGAGTGTTCGTTTTGTGGAAGAAAGAAGCCAGAAACCCAATTGTTGATTGCTGGAATCAATGCACATATTTGTGATAAATGTATCGAACAAGCTCACGGAATTGTTTTAGAAGAATTAAAATCCAGCGGAAGTTCCAAACTGGTTGGAGATTTGATTTTGAAGAAACCAAAGGAAATCAGAGCGTTCTTGGATCAATATGTAATTGGACAGGACCAAACTAAAAAAGTAATGTCGGTTGCGGTTTACAATCACTACAAACGTTTGATGCAACAGCAATTAGACGATGAGGTAGAGATTGAAAAAAGTAACATCATCATGGTGGGACAAACAGGAACAGGAAAAACATTGGTAGCAAAAACCATTGCAAAAATGTTGGATGTGCCTTTAGCTATTGTTGATGCAACGGTTCTTACAGAAGCAGGTTATGTTGGGGAAGATGTTGAAAGTATTTTGACACGTCTGTTGCAAGCAGCTGATTATGATGTTGCCAAAGCCGAACGCGGAATTGTATTCATTGACGAAATAGATAAAATTGCACGTAAAAGTGACAATCCGTCTATTACACGTGACGTTTCTGGGGAAGGGGTGCAACAAGCATTACTAAAATTATTGGAAGGAACGGTTGTGAATGTGCCACCAAAAGGAGGACGCAAGCACCCAGACCAAAAATTTGTTGAGGTCAATACACAAAACATTTTGTTTATCGCCGGTGGTGCTTTTGATGGAATTGAAAGAATTATTTCGAAACGATTGAACCGTCAGGCCGTAGGTTATTCAACTTCAAAAAATGTGGATAATATTGATAAAGACAACTTGTTGCAATACATTATCCCAAAAGATATCAAAGATTTTGGATTGATTCCGGAGATTATAGGTCGTTTGCCAGTATTGACACACATGGATCCTTTAGACAGAGAAACTTTGCGTGCAATTTTGACACAACCTAAAAATGCATTAATCAAACAATACGAGAAGTTGTTTTTGATGGATGAAGTAACTTTTACCATTACAGATGAAGCCTTAGATTTTATTGTGGATAAAGCGTTAGAATACAAATTAGGTGCTCGTGGATTACGTTCTTTATGCGAAGCTATTTTAACGGATGCAATGTATGAATTACCAAGTTCTGAAGATAAAATCTTAGAAATTGATGTTGAATACGCTAAAGAAACGTTGAATAAAAATTTATTGAAACGTTTGGAGATAGCATCATAAAAAATGCATTTTTCTTAAAAATACAAACCTGTTCATTCATTTGGACAGGTTTTTTTATGGGGAAATTACACTATTTGTTATTGTTTGAAAAAAGGAGTAATATTTTTTTTTATCAACGTCAGATTGTCGATTTTTGTCCATTCTAAATCAAATATATACAAAATGCAAATAGAAGATGTAGAGGTAATTTTACTAAAAGTTTCAGGTCAGGATAAACCCGGAGTAACCGCTGGTTTGACATCCATCTTGGCGAATTATGATGCTATTATTTTAGATATTGGTCAAGCAGATATTCATGACACACTCTCTTTAGGTATTTTATTTGAAATAAAAGCGGGTTCTTCTTCCGCTCCCGTTCTAAAAGATTTATTGTTTAAAGCGTATGAATTGGGTGTGAAAGTTAAGTTCATACCAATTTCTATTGCAGATTATGAAATATGGGTCAAAGGACAACGCAAACAACGCTATACCATCAATGTTTTGGGAGAAACCTTAACGGCGGTACAATTGGCAGCGGTAACTAGGATTCTATCCAACCAAAATTTGAATATTGACGCCATCAAAAGATTAACCGGCAGAGTTTCTATTATTGAAAAAGAAGAATTTCCACGTTCTTGCATACAATTATCAGTTACGGGAACGATTGTAGATAAAACATTCATGACCGCCAGTTTTATGGAAATTTCCAGAACACTGGATGTAGATATTTCTTTTCAGGAAGATAATATGTATCGCAGAAACAGACGCTTGGTATGTTTTGATATGGATTCGACCTTGATACAAACCGAAGTAATTGATGAATTAGCAGAGTTGGCGGGTGTGGGTGAGCAAGTAAAAGCCATCACGGAAGCAGCGATGAATGGTGAAATTGATTTTAGCGAAAGTTTCAAGCAACGCATGGCTTTGCTAGAAGGTTTGAGCGAGGACGTGCTGCAAAACGTTGCTGAAAATTTACCGATAACGAAAGGAGCGCATCGCTTGATGAAGGCCTTGAAATATTACGGCTATAAAACGGCTATTTTGTCCGGAGGATTTACCTTTTTTGGAAAATACCTGCAAAAGGAATTAGGGATTGATTATGTTCACGCCAATGAATTGGAAATCAAAGACGGGAAATTGACAGGTAATTATCTCGGCGAAATTGTGGATGGTAAAAAGAAAGCAGAATACCTTCAAGCCATTGCCGATAAAGAAGGAATTCACATTAATCAAACTATTGCAGTGGGCGATGGAGCCAATGATTTGCCAATGTTAAATTTGGCAGGTTTAGGAATTGCTTTTCATGCCAAACCTACGGTAAAAGAAAAAGCAGAAAGTTCTATTTCCAGCTTAGGACTCGACGGTGTTTTATACCTGTTAGGATACCACGACAGACATATTGATATGATGGAGCAAGAGTAATTGTAATAATTATAAAAAATAAAAAGGGCTGTACCAGATTCGTTTTTGTACAGCCTTTTTTATGCTTTAACGGTAAACGCTTTTTCAGGTTTTTCTGTTGTTTGTTTTTCGGGAGATTTACAAATTCCTCTGGCACCACAACTCATTCTGTGCGGTCCGCAGGAACTCAATATAAAAAGTGCAATCAAGATGTAGAAAGTGTTTTTCATCTTTTTAATTATTTTTATACGCTTTGAAACTGCATGTTTTTCAGTTGTTCTAGATAATCTCTTTGGTTGGATAATCTTGGAATTTTATGTTGTCCTCCCAATTTATCTCGGTCTTTTAACCAATCGTAAAACAAATTTTTCCGCGCTACATTGATTACTAACGGATTTAAAGTCATGTTGTTGTAGCGTTTCGCTTCGTAATCGGAGTTTAAGGATTGTATAGATTCATCTAATGCTTTCTGGAATTGAGATACATCAGCCGGATTATCTTTGAATTCAATCATCCATTCGTGAGCACCTTTTTCTTTGCCTTCCATAAATATTGGAGCAACTGTGTAATCAACCACTTCGGTTTGGGTTAGTTTACACGCTTTGGCTATAGCCTGATCGGTATTTTCTACCATCAATTCTTCGCCAAAAACATTAATGTGATGCTTGGTTCTTCCCGTAACCCTAATTCGATATGGATTCAATGACGTAAAACGAACGGTGTCGCCTATCAAATAGCGCCACAAACCAGAATTGGTCGTAATCACTAAAGCGTAATTTTTAAACAATTCCACATCTACCAATCGAATAACTTTTTGTTCCGTTGTCCCAAAAGTATCCATTGAAATGAATTCATAGAAAATTCCGTAATCCAGCATCAACAATAAATCACTGGAATTATTTAAATCCTGAATGGCGAAAAAACCTTCGGAGGCATTGTATATTTCGTAATATTTAAAATCTTTTTTAGGGAGTATTTTTTTGTATTGTTCTCGGTATGGTTCAAAATTTACGCCTCCGTGAAAGTACACTTCCAAATTTGGCCAAAGTTCGAATAGATTTCCTTTTCCGGTTTCTTCCAGCATTTTATTCATTAAAACCAACATCCAGGAAGGAACTCCGGCGAAACTGGTTACATTTTCGTTTTTTGTTTCGTTTATGATAGCAGCAATTTTAGTTTCCCATTCGCTCATCAAGGAAATTTTGTTGCTCGGCGTACTGCTGAACTCCGCCCAAATAGGCATGTTTTCGATTAAAATTGCGGATAAATCACCAAAAAAAGTGTTGTTATTTTCATAGATTTGGGAACTTCCGCCAAGACGCAGACTTTTCCCCAAAAACAGTTCGGAATCCTCGTTATTATTCAAATACAAACACAATAAATCTTTACTTCCTTTGTAATGACAATCCTCTAAGGCTTCATTGCTTACCGGAATAAATTTACTTTTTGCATTGGTAGTTCCGCTTGATTTGGCAAACCATTTTATAGGTGTTTCCCAAAAAACATTTTGCTCTCCTTTACGGGTTCTTTCTATTAGCGGTTGCAATTCTTCATAAGTCGAAATGGGAACTCGCTCTGCAAAATTCGCATAGGATTTTATTGTAGCAAAATCATATTGCTTGCCTAAAACAGTATTTTTAGAAGACTGAATTAAATTCATAAGCAATTCTTCCTGAACTTCATTTGGATATTTCAAGAAAAGTTCGATCTGATGAATTCTTTGTTTGAGAACCCAAGAAGCAAACGAATTGATTATGGTTAGAGGCATTTTTAAATTATGAATTATGAATTGTGAGTTATAACTTTACCAAAAATAACAAAATTTGTTTAACTAGTAGTGTTAAACCTGAAACTTTAATCACAATGACCTACGAAGGCGTACTTACAAAAATGCAAACCGAATTTGGAAATCCAATTCAATATTATTTGGTTTTTGAGAATGGATTTTTAAATGTGAATCAGTTGCTGAATAAAGAAATTGAAATCAATTTTGTGGGATACCAATGTTTGAATTGTGGCAAGAAGAAAAAAATATTCCGTCAGGGATTTTGTTACGATTGTTTCTATTCCAGCGCTGCTGTTGGTGATTGGATTATGAAACCGGAGTTGAGTACCGCTCATCTTGGGATTCAGGATCGTGATTTGGCGTATGAAGAGAAAGTGCAATTGCAACCCCATATTGTTTATCTGGCTTTGTCCAGCGAAGTCAAAGTAGGAGTGACCAGAAAAACACAAATGCCAACCCGATGGATTGATCAAGGTGCGACACAAGCTATTTCAATTGTAGAAGTGCCTAATAGATACTTGGCCGGAATTACCGAGGTGGCGTTGAAAAATCATTATGCCGATAAAACCAATTGGAGAAAAATGCTGACGAATAATGTCGAACAAATTGACTTAATCGCAGAACGATTGAAAGTAGGAAATCTTATTCCAACGGAAGTTCAGGAATACTTTTATTTGCAAAAGAATGATTTGTATGAGATGCATTATCCCGTTTTACAGTATCCAAGCAAGGTAAACAGTTTGAGTTTAGATAAAACACCTCACTTTCAAGGAAAACTTATCGGAATAAAAGGTCAATATTTACTTTTTGAGAATGAAACAGTTTTTAATATTCGTGGTTCCGAAGGATATGTGGTAACGATTAATGTATAAAATTCCATAAAAAAGCAGGAAGCTCAATTTTAGAGATTCCTGCTTTTTTTATGTTGAAAAACTACTGTTTTTACTTAAATTATTCCTGTTGTACTTTAGGCTCTTCTGTTTTTTTCTTTTTATTAAACAATCCATTTAGTAATGCTGCGGCCTTAGCTTTTACTTCTTCCTTAGTTGCAGGCGTTGCGGGAGTAGCCGTTTTTGTAGTATCACTTGGTTTCTTGTTTTTATTGATATAATCCGTCAAAGCCGAAGTTCCTTGTTTTACCAGTCTGTCTTTTTGTTGATTTACAAGCTGTGTAGTCAATTTAGTCACCGCACTATTGATGTCAGTTGTGATTTTTGGATTTGTAAAATTACCCACTAATACGGCATTTATAGGAAAGCTTTCTAATTTAGCAGCATCGGCAGCAGATAATTTTGCTATTAACGCATTTGCCTCTGAACCCAAATATTTAGCTGGAACATCAAATTTCAGATTGTAATTCATGCTTTGGTCAAAACCATGCGTTCCTCCAATAGTTGCTTTGATGTCTTTGTACTTGATGTCAAATGGTTTTACATTTACTTTTCCATCTTTGAACGTGATTGCCGCTTTCAAATCATTCAAATTGATTTTGCTCACATCAATGAATTTCAAGTTTGAACCTAAAGCGGTCAATAAAGTCGAATTACTGGAGTTTACAGTCGTAGAAAGCAATTGTCCCAATAGATCTCCAGTTAGCGTTTTCAAGTCTGGAGTAAATTCTGTTGCATCAAGATTTCCGTTCAATTTGATGCTTGAATTTAATTTTCCGTTGATGATTCCTGCAATTGGTGCAATTTTTTTCAACATATCCAGTTGGGTAAACGACTGAGCAATATCAACTTGATTTAATTTTAAATCCATATTGAAGACTGGCGTTTTTCCTTTTGTGGAAACAGCTCCATTTACTCCAATTGTTCCACCAAAAATAGATGTTTTTACATTTTCTAAAGTTACTTTTTCGTCTTTCACGATTAGTTTTCCCGAAACATCTTTCAGAGTCAAATTATCATATAAAACCGTAGTCGCTTTTGCGGTAAGCGTACAATTTAAGAAAGCAGGAATCTTCATGGCTTCCGCTTTTTTTGTTGTGGTTTTAGTGGTTTCACTGGTTGTCATAAAATCATCAACAGCCAATTGTTTGGAATTCATGTTGAAATTTCCTTTCAATTCTTGGTTTTTAAATATAAATCCGTAAAAATTCTCTAAAACTCCCGTTACACTAATATCGCTTTTTCCTGTCGTTGCGTTCAGTTCTTTCAAATTGACTTGGCTAGGATTAAACTGAACCAAAGCATTGCTGATATTCATTGTTTTGCCGTTTTCATCCACATAGTTGAAACCAGATAAACTCATAGTTCCCGCATTATTGATGTTTTGATACTGACTTTTCTCAACTGATTGCATGTCGAATTTTGTAGTCACGTCAGCCTTTAAAATTCCGGATAGTGGTTTGTCCAGCTTTATAGGATACGCTTTCGAAAGATTGGCTAAATTGATAGTTCCTTTTAAAGCGGCATCAACGATTGCATTTTGAGTGATGTTCCTAATGTTGGCTTTCGCATTAAAAACATCTTGGTCAATTTTGAAAGAGAGCTTGTCCAGGTTGACATACGTGTCATTCAGAATCCCTGTTTCGTTGATGATTTTAGTGTCAATAACGATGTTTTGAACTGTTTTTGGTAAGTTAGGATATTTAAACGAAGCGTTATTGGAAGCGATTTCAATATTAAATTTTGGAACGCTCGTGTCAGAATACAAGCCTTTTGCAAAACCCACCACAGTAAAATCTCCGGTTGTTTTCACGTTGTCCAAACTCGATGCATACGCTGCGGGAATAATTCCCAAGAAATTTTTGAACGATGAAGTTGGGGTTTTAAATTTCAAATCGTACTGTTGACCCGCTTCCACCATTTGAATAAAACCATCAAATTCCAGCGGCAATTGATTGATTAATGCTTTATTTTCTTTGAAGGTATATTTGCTTTTTTCTAAATCAATTCCCAAAACGGCGTCCAGGGTCAAAGCAACATTATTCATGTAATTGACTTTGTCCATATCCAGTGATACTTTTGCAGTTGATTTGGTAACCAAATCCAATTTTTGCGCTGCAAAATCTCCTACACCTTCATGATTTATGCTGTCAATTACCATTTTGATTTTAGAACTTTCGTCAAAGTACCGAAACTTAAAATTCTCAATTTTATACTCTTGGATTTTTAAGGATAACGGACTGCTTTTCCCATCGGCTGCAGTTTTTTCCTCTTTCAGAGCAATGTCGTAATTCCCGATTCCGTCTTTATTGAATATGATATTGATTAATCCATTTTTCGATGTGATTCCGTCAATAGATAATGCTTCATTTTTACCTTTAAAAAGTTCTTTGATAGACATTTTTAAATTCAATTCGCCTAGTGAAATCAGAGTGTCACCTTCAAAAGGAGCTTTGTTTATAATGACTAATTTTTCTAATGTTACATTCGCATTTGGAAAATTTTTGAATAAGCTTAAATCCGCTTCTGCAAAAGAGACTCTGGCATCTACTTTGGCATTGATAGCTTCAGAAATTTTAGCTTTTATTTGATCTTTAAACAAATAAGGCGCGGCAAATAAAGTTATGACGAGCAGGATAAACAGTATTCCGATGATTTTTAAAACTTTCTTTAGCATAATTTGATTGTCTTTAGATTTATAAGTTTAGCAAAAATGGTGCCTTGTATTCTTTACAAAAATAGTATTTTTATGACAGCATATCTTTTGTGGGGTTTTTATAAATAATAATTTAACTTTAATGTATAAAAAAAAATCCGTTTAAGCATGTGCAAAAACGGATTTAGTATAAAAGCTTTTATTGTTTATTTAATGCATGTTGATTTCAAATGGCATTATGGCTTGTACCCCTTTTCTGGCTTGCAGTTTTTTTATTTCCTGCATGATACGGTAATTCTCTTCCCCAATTTCTTCTTTTATAAAGTCAGCTTTTGATTTTGCAAAAGGAAGATTAGCTAAAAGATCATCGAAATTTTTCTCGTATTCCGGATAATTTTGGGTGCTGTAACTTTTTGTTTTTGCCAAAGAAGCTGCTTTTGCAATAGCGTCATCAAGACCTCCAATTTTATCTACAAGTCCAATTTTCAAAGCCTCTGAACCTGTCCAAACTCTTCCTTGTGCGATAGCATCTACTTGTGCAAATGTCATTTTTCTTCCTTCGGCCACATGCGTTACAAAAGTTTTATAAATGTGTTCCACTCCTTCTAAGGTAACGGCTTTGAAGTTTTCATCTATTGGAACAAAAGGGCTATAATTAGCGGAATTTTCATGGGTTTTCACTTGTTCTGTATAGATTCCGATTTTAGTAGCTAATGGGGTAAAGTTTGGTAATATTCCAAAAACACCAATAGAACCCGTGATTGTATTTTCTTCGGCAAAGATAGTATTGGCATTACAAGCAATATAATAGCCTCCTGAAGCAGCGTAATTACCCATAGAAACGACTACTGGTTTTACTTTTTTAGTCAATTCAACTTCTCTCCAAATTAAATCTGAGGTCAAAGCACTTCCGCCCGGGCTGTCAATGCGGAGTACAATAGCTTTTACATTTTTGTTTTTTCGTGCTTCTTGTAACGAACGGCGCATAGAACCTTCTCCAATTACATTCACATCACCTTCGCCACCCATAATTTCTCCTTGCGCATAAATAATGGCGATTTCGTCTTTACTGTCAAAAGTTTGTGATGTTGTAGCTACTTTTTGAGCATAATCTACAACAGATACTTTATTGTAGTCTTCGTCATTGGTTACTTTAAGCGCTTTACGAATAGCATTGTGATACACATCTTCATATGCAATAATATCAATTAATTTTTGGGATTTTGCCATTTCTGGAGTTCGAGCAAGAAGTCCATTAGCAATTTCATTCAATTTAGCGACAGATATATTTCTGCTTTTTGAAATGTCAGCGGTTATGGAATTCCAAACTGAATTTAATAATGCGGTAGTTTGCTCTCTGTTGGCATCACTCATTTTATTTTCTAAAAATGGCTCTACAGCACTTTTATATTTTCCGTGACGGATGACTTCCATTTTTAATCCTGATTTTTCCTGAAAATTTTTAAAGAACATAATTTCAGATGACAATCCCTTGAAGTCCATTTCTCCTACTGGATTGATGTAAATTGGGCTGGCAACAGAATTTAGATAGTATTCTTTTTGTGAATACGAATTGGCATATGCCATGACGAATTTGCCTGATTTTTTAAAGCTTTCCAGGGCATCTCTCAGCGCTTTACTTTGTGCCATACCTAATGATGAAGCATTGTTTAGGATAGAAATACCTTTAATGTCGGTATCTGTTTTTGCTTCTTCGATAGCATTAATAATGTCTGATAAACCTACTTTTTTGTTTTCTGAAAAAATAGTCATCCAAGGATCTTTGTATTTTCCGGCATAATCGTTTCTGATGTCTTCCAGATTCAATTCAATCACAGAATTGTTTTTCACTGTAACGCCTTCAGATTCACCGCCAAAAATGGTTCCAATGAGGATGATCCCAAAAAAGAACAACATGAAAAAAACAAAAATACCTATAATGGTAGCCAATACATTTCCTAAAAATTTCATAATTATATTTTTTTAATAAGTCGCATAAAACATAGAAATGTTACAAACAATAGTTTAGAATTTCTATGTTTAAATATCAACAGAGGATACAAATATATTGCTTATTCTAAAATTCTTTTAGTTAATTTGCACCTAATTATGAAATCACAACATCAGGTCATTTTATCGATAGGAAGCAATCAAGGCAATCGTTTAGAAAATATTGAGCATTGCTTGGAATTGATACACCAGGAAATTGGTACGGTTCTCAAAGTTTCCAAATTATACGAAACTCCAGCTTGGGGTTTTGAAAGTGATGCTTTTTATAATTGTGCTTTGGTTTTGCATACTTTTTCCTCTGCTCATAAAATTTTGGCTCAGGTTTTAAAAATAGAAAAAAGATTGGGTCGCTTGCGCAATAAAACTCAAGAATACCAATCACGTACCATTGATATTGATTTGATTGCTTTTGATTCAGAAATTATTACTACGGAAAAACTCCAAATTCCACATCCCTTAATGCAAAATAGGAATTTTGTTTTGTTGCCCATTCAGGATTTGAATTTAGATTGGAAACATCCCATTCTTCAAAAAAACATTTCGGAATTATTAGCTTTGTCACCAGATGAAAGTGTTTGTACAGTAGTTCAGAATTTGGTTAATCCTTTGCAAAATATTCCGCTGGAACAATTTAATTATGTCGCCTTTGAAGGAAATATTGGCGCGGGAAAAACAACGTTGGCAACAAAAATTTCCGAGGATTTCAATGCGAAAACAGTATTGGAACGTTTTGCTGATAATCCTTTTTTACCCAAATTTTATAAAGATCAAAACCGCTACGCTTTTCCACTTGAAATGTCTTTTTTAGCAGACAGATACCAACAATTATCAGATGATTTAGCACAATTTGATTTGTTTAAAGATTTTCTGGTTGCCGATTATCATATTTTTAAATCCTTGATTTTTGCCAAAATAACATTGGCGGAAGATGAATATCGTTTGTACCGAAATCTCTTTGATATCATTTACAGAGAGATGCCAAAACCGGATTTGTACATTTATTTGTACCAAAATTCAGAAAGGCTTTTGCAAAATATTAAAAAACGCGGCAGAAGCTACGAACAAAAAATTCCTGCTGAATATTTGGATAAAATCAATAGCGGTTATCTGGATTATATCAAATCTCAAACTGATTTGAATGTGTTGATTATAGATGTTTCGGATCGTGATTTTGTAAAAAATCAAGAAGATTATTTGTATATTTTAGATGAAATACGGAATAAGATTAATCAATAACTTTCTACTATTTTAAAGATTAGTCGTTAAACTGCTTAAATAAATCCCAAACTACAATTCCTGCACTTACTGATATATTCAAAGAATGTTTGGTTCCTAATTGCGGAATTTCAATACAGCCATCACATAACGCAACTGCTTCTTGAGAAACGCCATGTACTTCGTTTCCAAAAACTAAAGCGTATTTTTTATTTTTTTCAACTTTAAAATTTTGAAGAAAAACCGCACTTTCTACTTGTTCAATGGCAAGAGTAATAATGCCTTCTGTTTTTAAATTTTCAATGACGTGAATAACACTTTCATGATGTTCCCAGGCTACAGTCTCAGTTGCGCCAAGCGCTGTTTTGTGGATTTCTTTGTTTGGAGGAGTAGCCGTGATGCCACATAAGTATATTTTTTCGATCAAAAAGGCATCGGCAGTTCTAAAGACAGAGCCAATATTGTGTAAACTGCGGATGTCATCCAGCACCAAAATAAGAGGTGTTTTTTCGGATTCTTTAAAGGTTTCAATGGATTTCCTGTCTAGTTCGCTGTTTTCTAGCTTTCTCATATTTTGTCAATTATTCAAAAAAAAAGCTTCCGAAGTTAATGGAAGCTTTTTTGTGTATTCGTTTAAAATTTAGCTTTTTGAAGATGATTCAGCAGCTAAAACATTTCCTTTTATCGTAAGTGTTTTGTTAGGAACAGTGGCGTTAGTTGTTAATGTTACTGTTTTAGTAAATGGTTGACCCCCTCTTGAAGTGTCGTATTTTACTCCAATAACTCCTTTTGCACCTGGAGCAATTGGCTCTTTTGGATACGTTGGGACAGTACAGCCACAAGAACCTTGAGCGTTAGTAATTATTAAAGGTTTGTTTCCGTTATTAGTGAAAATAAATTCACGTTTCCCATCAGAATTGTGTGCAACGGTTCCGTAGTCAATAGTTTCAGTTACAAAAACCATTCCTGCGCCATTCACTTTTGCAAGTTTCGCACTAGTAGCTTTTACTTTTTTTGATGTTTCTTGTGCATTAGAAGTAGTAACTCCTAAAACAACTAGCATAGCTAAAGCAATTATTTTTTTCATGTGTGTTTTAATTTAAAATATTCACAAATCTAAATAAAAAATAGAAATTATGACTTAAATCTTTCTTAAAATAGTTTAATTTTTTGAACTCCTTATTTATTTGTTTTAAAATCTATAAATTCGCTGATATTTTTTCATTTTTTAATACAAATACAATTGGCATCTAAAGATAAAGTAGTTAAGGAAACTCCGTTAATGAAGCAGTACAATGAAATAAAAAGAAAGTATCCTGATGCTTGTCTTTTGTTTCGCGTCGGGGATTTTTATGAGACATTTGGAGAAGACGCGGTTCGTGCTTCAAAAATATTAGGAATTGTCTTGACTAAACGCGGAGCGGGTTCTGAGACCGAGACGGCTTTGGCCGGTTTTCCGCATCATTCCTTGAATACCTATTTACCAAAATTAGTCAAAGCGGGACTTCGAGTAGCCATTTGTGATCAACTTGAAGATCCAAAAATGACCAAAACCATCGTAAAACGCGGTGTTACGGAACTGGTGACTCCTGGTGTTTCTATGAATGATGAGGTTTTGCAGTCTAAAACGAATAACTTTTTAGCTTCGGTTTACTTTGCCAATAAATCTATAGGAATTTCATTTTTGGATGTTTCCACCGGAGAGTTTTTAACAGCGCAAGGCAATGCAGAATATATCGACAAACTGTTGCAGAATTTTAATCCAAGTGAGGTTTTGATTCCAAAAAACAATAAAAATGATTTTCGGGAAATTTTCGGTGAGGACTATCATAGTTTTTACTTGGAAGATTGGATTTACAAAGAGGATTATGCATTTGAAACACTTACCAAGCATTTTCAAACGGTTTCCCTAAAAGGATTTGGAATCGAAGAATTGAAAGAGGGAATTATTGCTTCGGGAGCCATTTTGTATTATTTATCCGAAACGCAGCATAATAAAGTGCAGCATATAACAGCAATTCAACGTATTGCTGAAGATGCTTATGTCTGGATGGATCGTTTTACGATTCGAAATTTGGAATTGTATCATAGTTATAATCCAAATGCGGTGACACTTCTCGATGTGATTGATAAAACGCTTTCGCCAATGGGCGGACGATTGTTAAAAAGGTGGTTGGCATTGCCATTGAAAGACAGTGCTAAAATAAAAAGTCGTCATCAAGTGGTTTCGTATTTAAAAGAAAATCAGGAGGTGCTGAAAAATATTCAGAATCAAATCAAGCAAATTTCTGACTTGGAACGTTTGATTTCAAAAATTGCAGCCGGGAAAGTATCCCCTCGCGAAGTAGTTTATCTAAAAGAATCATTGGATGCCATTATTCCAATAAAAACTTTGGCGTTAGAAAGTCCGCAAGAAGCCGTAAAAGTAATTGGTGACAGTTTACACAGTTGCGAATTGTTGCGCGAAAAAATCAAAACCGTTTTAAATCAAGATGCGCCTGTGGCTATTGCCAAAGGAAACGCGATTGCCAAAGGAATCAATGCTGAATTAGATGAGTTGCGTGCAATATCAACTTCTGGAAAAGAATTCCTGGAAGGAATCGAAAAACGAGAATCACAACTGACAGGAATCTCTTCGTTGAAAATTTCTTTTAATAACGTTTTTGGATATTACATTGAAGTTAGGAACATGCACAAGGATAAAGTTCCTGCGGAATGGATTCGAAAACAAACTTTGGTAAATGCGGAACGTTACATTACGGAGGAATTAAAAGAATATGAAACTAAAATTCTTGGCGCCGAAGAGAAAATTCATAAAATAGAAGTAGAATTATTTGAACAATTAGTGAGCTGGATCGCTACGTATATTAAGCCAGTTCAAATGAATGCTAATTTGGTGGCGCAACTGGATTGTTTGTGCTCTTTTGCGCAATTGGCTATCGAGAATAAATATGTTTGTCCTGAACTAGACGAAACATTTGAACTGGAAATCAAAAATGGAAGACATCCTGTTATCGAAAAACAATTGCCTGTTGGTATGCCTTATATAGCCAATGATGTTTTCTTGGATAGAGAAACGCAGCAATTGATTATGATAACGGGGCCTAATATGTCTGGAAAGTCAGCTATTTTGCGTCAAACGGCTTTAATTGTGCTGTTATCTCAAATGGGGAGTTTTGTTCCGGCAGAAAGCGTGAGAATGGGAATTGTGGATAAAATATTCACCAGAGTAGGAGCGAGCGATAATATTTCGATGGGAGAATCTACTTTTATGGTCGAAATGAACGAAACTGCTTCTATCTTGAACAATATTTCTGATAGGAGTTTAGTGCTTTTAGATGAGATTGGAAGAGGAACGAGTACGTATGACGGGATTTCTATCGCATGGGCAATTGCAGAATTTTTACACGAACATCCTTCACAACCGAAGATATTGTTTGCAACGCATTACCACGAGTTGAATGAAATGAGTGAATCGTTGCCTAGAATTCAGAATTACAATGTGGCTGTCAAAGAATTGAAAGATACAGTACTTTTTATTCGAAAATTGGTAAAAGGAGGAAGCGCGCATAGTTTTGGAATACATGTGGCGAAGATGGCCGGAATGCCTCAGATTGTGATTTTGAAAGCGCAAAAGCTTTTAAAGAAATTAGAAAAAAATCATTCCAGCGATGCGTTGAACGGAATTAAAGCCGCTAAAGATGAGATGCAAATGAGTTTCTTTAATCTGGACGATCCTTTATTGGAAGAAATCAAGGAAGAGATTTTAAATTTAGATATAAATACCATAACTCCAATGGAGGCGTTGATGAAACTCAATGAAATTAAAAGAATGTTGACCAGAAAATAATTTATTTTTTTTAATCTATAGGTTATCAGAAGATTAACTTTTGCACATGATTTTTTTATATAAAAGGCTTGTGTAATTCAATAAATGTCTTAAATTTGCATCCGCAATACAGAACAAGTATTGCGGTTCTTTTAAGAATTGATAATGCGAAAATAGCTCAGTTGGTAGAGCGCGACCTTGCCAAGGTCGAGGTCGCGGGTTCGAGCCCCGTTTTTCGCTCCAACACCACATAATGCTCGGATGGTGAAATTGGTAGACACGCTGGACTTAAAATCCAGTGAACAGCAATGTTCGTGCGGGTTCAAGTCCCGCTCTGAGTACTAAAAAAGCTTCAAACTATGTTTGGAGCTTTTTTTATTAAAAATTTTTAAATGTATTTCATTTATATAATTTATTCTAAAAAATAGACAGATATTACGTAGGAACTACGGATGATGTCTTAAAAAGATTGTGTGAGCATAATTCTGGATTTTATAATGAATCATTTACTGTCAAGGGAATTCCTTGGGAGTTGAGTTTAAGTTTTTAATGTGAATCCAGTCAGAAAGCATATGGATTAGAGAAGTTTTTGAAAAGAATGAATCTAGAGTTTTTTTGGAGAAAGTAATAGTTGATCCAGATATCTTATTAGATATTCAAAATAAATCAGAACGATTTAACGGGTTTAACTCCGAAGCTTCGGAGCCGCTCTGAGTACTAAAAAAGCTTTAAACTATGTTTGGAGCTTTTTTTATTTATAGGAATTTGTAGCTGATAACAAAGAGGTTTTATAGAAGTGAATTTTAAGCTCCATTTTTAAATCTGAAATCTAAAATACGCAATCTAAAATCTAAAATTTCATGGGTGCTTTTGTAATTAGTAAAAGATATAACGATGAGTATAAATTTGTATTTACTTCCAGGAAGGGAAAAGTAGTTTTTACAAGTTTAAGTTATGAACTTAAGTTTGAGTGTGAGGAAGATATTGAGAAGTTTAAAGCAAGTATTGGATCAGCAGATTTTTTAAAGTTTAAGTCTTCCAGTGGGAAGTTTTTTTTTAAATTAATGATTGGAGGGAATCATTTTGCGACAAGTAGAAAATACACCACTTCATTGCGTTTGCAGAAAGGAATTGATGAAATTGTGCGTTATGGATCACAGTCGGAGACATTAGATTTCTCAGCGGGTGATTTGGTCTTTATTGATTGAGCTTTGTAGCGAATTAATGCATGAAAAAAGAGAGTTTAGGTAAATTTACCTAAACTCTCTTTTTTTATTTATGAAAATCTGTTTCTCGAAAGATTAGATTTTACAAATTAAAAAAGCCATCTCGCATAGCGGATGGCTTTAAAATTTTTAGAATTTGAGTTCTAATTATTTTTTTGCAGCTTCAGTAGCAACTTCAGCAGCTTCAGTAGCAACAGCAGCAGCAGAATCAACAACAACAGCAGCAGAATCAACTACAGCAGCAGCAGAATCAACTACAGCAGCAGCAGAATCAACAGTAGTTGCAGCATCCTCAGCAGGAGCGTCAGCTTTTTTACATGATACAACAGTCAATACAGCAACAGCAGCTAAACTTAAAAATACTTTTTTCATCTTAATTTAATATAAAAGGTTAATTATTAATTCGTGGCAAAGATATAAATTTTTTAATATGTAAAATATTTTTTTATTTTTTTTTTAAAAAATAATATTTTTTGTCAACGTCGGAGTAATTCGCAATTATTATGCCAGTTAGGGCAAGTGATTAATAAATGTTTAATAACGTTGCTTTGGCCTTGTTTTTAGGCTATTTTTGTTTTAAGCTTTTATTTTTCAGCGGTTTAATTTTCTTTGGGTGAACTAATTTTAATTCACTGATTAAGTTTTTTGCACCCGCATATTTATCCATAATGAACAAAACGTAACGGATATCCACCATGATATTTCTGCAAATACTCGGGTCGTAATAAATATCGCTCATAGTTCCTTCCCAAACCCTGTCAAAATTCAGTCCTATTAAGTTTCCATTAGCGTCAATTGCCGGGCTTCCTGAATTACCTCCTGTAGTGTGATTTGTACCAATAAAACAAACAGGCATTTTCCCATTTTCACTGTAAGGACCGTAATCCTTTGTTTTATATAAATCGATCAATTTAGCAGGAACATCAAATTCATAATCTCCCGGAATGTATTTTTCCATCACACCATCCAAATACGTTACTGGAGTGTACACAGTAGCATCTTTAGGCTCATATCCTTTTACTTTTCCGTACGTTACACGTAAAGTGCTGTTTGCATCCGGAAAAATACGGCTTTCCGTATTCAATTCTAATTGCGCTTTCATGTAAGTGCGCTGCAACGCAGTAATTGTTAAGTTCAATTCGTCGTATTTTGGCGCAACTTCTTTAGAATATTTGTCGGCTAATTCTTTTACAAGCAAGAACCCGGGGTCATTATTTAAATTTAGCAAAACAGTACGGGCATCACCAGATAGCAATTGTTTTAAACCGGCGTAATTTTTCAGTTGAGATTTGGTATATATTTCAGAAGCCAGATTTTTGGCATTCACATTCACCAAGCCTTTTGGTAAAAATTGTTTTGGAGATTTGGTAGCATACAATTCAATTAACTGCTCAAAAACTTTTTCATCAACAGTTGCATTGAAATTCTTGTAAAAATCAGCCAGTCCCGTTATTAAATTGTTTTTTCGGTCATTGAAAGACTGTTCTCCTTTACTTTTGTAAACTTCTTCCAATTGGTATAATTTGTATCCTGTACTCAGTAATTCAGTATTGCGCAGTACTACTTCTGTAAAATAGTCTCTTGCTACAGCATAAGGCGCAATTTCCATGTAGTTTCTGTTAAAGTCAGCCAAGAGTGTTCCGTATTCTTTTTCTTTACCTGCTTTCGCTATTTTTTGCTGAAATTCTTTTTCAGATTCTTTTTTTACGGTAACCGCATTTGATTTTTTTAATCCTTGCGTTTCGCCAATCCATTTTTTCCAATAATTGGCAATGCTTGCATATTTTGAAGCGTATTGAATTTTGATGGCATTGTCTTTTCGCATAAAACCATCGGCAACTTTCAAAGCTTTGTCTCTGATTTCGATTTTTGCTGGATTCAGTTCGTTTACAATTTGCTCAATCGCAACCGAAGGTAAATATTCGTTTGTTTTTCCTGGGTAACCAAAAACCAATGTAAAATCATCTTCGGTTACGCCATCTAGTGAAATAGGCAAGAAGTGTTTAGGTGTATAAGGTACGTTGTCTTTTGAATAGGCTGCCGGGCGATTATTTTTGTCAGCATAGATTCTAAATAATGAGAAATCTCCTGTATGACGCGGCCAGACCCAGTTGTCAGTATCAGAACCAAATTTCCCGATAGAGGAAGGCGGAGCACCAACTAAACGCACATCTGTAAAGGTTTCCGTTACAAAAAGAATGTATTGATTGCCTTCGAAAAAGGTACGAATTTTATTTTCCTGCCAATTTTCCTTTGGCAACGATTTAGACAAAGCCGTAATGTTTTCTTGAATTTTCTTTTGTTTTTCGGCTTCGCTGGTAAGAGTTGCAGTACCTTCGAGAACAGCTGTTGTTACATCTTCAATTTTCACCATAAAAGTAACTGTCAAACCTTCGTTTGGTAATTCTTCTTCCATTTTGTACGCCCAAAAACCATCCGTTAGGTAATCATGGTCAACGGTGGAATGCGATTGAATTTGTGAAAATCCACAATGATGATTGGTTAAAATTAGCCCTTTTGGGGAAATAACTTCTGAGGTACAACCTCCGTTAAAATGTGGAACCGCATCTTTCATGCTCGACTGATTTACATCATAAATGTCTTTTACAGACATTTTCATGCCCAGATTTTTCATTTCGGTTTCATTCATTCCTTTCAGCAGCGAAGGAATCCACATGCCGCCTTGCTGAGCTTGCGTCTGAATGACAAATAATAATAAGAATAATTTTAAAAATTTCATGGTATTAAATTTAGAGTGTAATTTTATTTGATTTTGTACTGCATCAATTGCCTTTTGTGCGATTCAAAACCGTTGGCAAGATACAATTTTTGTGCTTTTTTATTGTGCGGTTCTACTTCCAGATAAATCAGTTTTAAAGATAGCTTATGACTTTCGGTTTTAATAAATGTAACGGCTTTGTTGCCAATTCCTTTTCCACGAACTTTTTCGGTTACGTACAATTCATCTAAAAAAGCAATTCTTCCTTGGTATTCAAAACTAAAAACGAATGTTAAAATAATATAGCCTACAATTTCGTTGTCGGATACAATCAGCCAAGCTTTTCCCAGATTTTCATTGGAAATAAATTCTTGAAACAAAGCTTTAGACACATCAACGGAAATGGGATAATTATCGATGGCATAAAATTCTTCCATCTTGGAAACCACGGTTTCTATATCGGAAAGTTTTAAGGTTTTAAATTCAATCATTCAAAATATGTTTTAAAATGATGGCAGTGGCGCCTTTGTTCATTTGTACGAAAGTGCTGCACATGTGTCCTTTTTCATTTCGAATATCATCGTTGCATATTAAGTTTTCAAGAGCCTCGTTCAATTCTTTTTGATTGTTAACAGAAACACAGGCTTCCATATTGACTAGCGCAATTGCTTCTGCAAAATGCGAATAGTTGGGTCCAATAAGGATTGGAACGCCAAAAGTTGCCGGTTCTAATACATTGTGAACTCCGGGATTCCCGAAACCGCCGCCCACATAAGCAATATCTGCATAACTATAGATTTTTGTCAAAATGCCAATGGTGTCAATTATAAAAACATCGAAATCAGCCAATTGCTTTCCTTCTTTTTGAGAGAATAAAACAGTTTTTTTGGTAATGCTGTTTTTTAATTGTTGAATTTGTTCTTCCTTAATATTATGTGGCGCAATTATAAACTTAACATTGAAAGTATTCGAATTAATAAAATCCACTATTAAATCTTCATCTTTTGGCCATGAACTTCCCACTACAATAGTGAGTTTGTTGTCTTTAAAATCAGAAATAAAATCTAGTGAATTGTCTTTTTCTAAAATTGTGGCCACTCGATCAAATCGGGTGTCTCCAGAAACGGCAACATTAGTTTTTCCTAATTGCTGCAGTAGCTTTTTAGAAGTTTCATTTTGAACAAAAAAGTACGTGAACGCATCCAGCGCGTCTCTGTAAAAACCACCGTACCATTTGAAAAAGAGTTGATTTGGTCTAAGAATTCCTGAAACCAAATAGGTTTTAGTATTTGATTTTTTGAGTTCAAATAAATAATTGGGCCAGTATTCATATTTGATAAAGAAAACCAAATCCGGATGAACGAGTTCTAGAAATTGTTGTGCATTTTTCTTAGTATCTAAAAGCAAATAAACCGTGACATCAGCAACAGTATTGTTTTTACGAACTTCATAACCCGAAGGAGAGAAAAAAGTAACCACGATTTTGTGGAAAGGAAATTGCTCTTTTATCTTTTCAATCACGGGTAAACCCTGCTCGTATTCGCCCAAAGAAGCGGCATGAAACCAAATTGTTTTGTCAGTAGCTTTTATTTTTTGTTCCAAAACAGGAAAAACTACTTTCCTGCCATCCACAAAAAGTTTCATTTTTGGACTGAAAAGCGCCATGATTTTTAATAAAAAACCAGCAAATTGAACCATTAAATTATATAGAAAAAGCATCATTAAAATTTTAGTGCTAAAATACGTTTTCTTTATTTTAATTTCTTCCGCAACAATATTTAAATTTTGGGTATTAGGAACTCCCTTTTTATTTCATTGGATTATTATCTTTTTTCCTATTGGTTGCATTGGTTTCAATTCATAAATAACTATTTTTGTTCTTCGTTTTAAGAAAGTATTTACTGTATTAAGAATCGGTATTCTTTCGAACATTAAACAAAAATTACAATGAAAAAAATCCAAATGGTTGACTTAAAAAGTCAATATGAAAAAATAAAAGATACCGTTAACGTTTCTATTCAGGAAGTTTTAGACACTAATACCTATATTAATGGACCTCAAGTTCATCAATTTCAAAAATCATTAGAAGAATATCTGGATGTAAAACACGTAATTCCTTGTGCAAATGGAACCGATGCTTTGCAAATTGCCATGATGGGACTGGATTTGAAACCCGGTGATGAGGTAATCACTGCTGATTTTACTTTTGCTGCGACAGTGGAAGTTATTGCTTTATTACAATTGACACCAGTTTTAGTCGATGTGGATCTGTTCAACATGAATATTTCCATTGAAGGAATCAAAAAAGCAATTACGCCAAAAACAAAAGCAATTGTGCCGGTACATTTGTTTGGCCGTGCCGCCAATATGGAAGCAATTATGGCTATTGCCAAAAAATATAACTTGTATGTAATTGAAGATAATGCGCAAGCGATTGGTGCCAACTGTAAATTTTCGGATGGGACTAAAAAGAAAGCGGGAACGATTGGACACGTAGGAGCAACTTCGTTTTTCCCTTCCAAAAATCTTGGATGTTATGGAGACGGTGGTGCAATTTTCACGAATGATGATGTATTGGCACATAAACTTCGCGGAATTGTAAATCACGGAATGTACGAGCGATACCATCATGATGTTGTAGGTGTAAATTCTAGATTAGACAGCATTCAGGCAGCGGTTTTGAACGCTAAGTTGCCTTTATTAGATGAATATGGAAGAGCCAGACAAGACGCAGCCAGGAAATATTCTGCTGCTTTTGAAGGGCATAAAAATATCGTTGCGCCAAGTATTTGTGATATTTGCGACTGTCACGTTTTCCATCAATATACGTTGCGAATCATTGATGCTGACAGGAACGGTTTGATGCAGCATTTATTAGAAAAAGGAATTCCTTGTGCTATTTATTACCCAATTCCGTTGCATTCGCAAAAGGCATACGCTGATTCTCGTTACAAAGAAGAAGATTTTCCCGTTACCAATCAGTTGGTTAAGGAAGTACTTTCATTGCCAATGCACACCGAATTAGATGACGAGCAAATTAAGTTTATAACAGATTCTGTTTTAGAATTTTTGAAATAATGTAAAGACGCGATTTATCGCGTCTTTTTTTATAAAGAATATTAATAAGATGCTATTTTGCGTCTGAATCTAAAAAAGTGAACTATGAAAATACTAGTTACAGGAGGTTTGGGTTTTATAGGATCTCATACCGTAGTTGAATTGCAAAATGAAGGATATGAAGTTATTGTTGTAGATAATTTATCAAACACTTCATTAGATGTCTTAGACGGAATTCAGAATATTACGGGAAAAGTTCCGGCTTTCGAAAAGTTAGATTTGCGCGAAAAGGATAAAGTTCAAGATTTTTTCAAAAGACATCACGATATTTCAGGTGTCATTCATTTTGCAGCTTCGAAAGCAGTAGGTGAAAGCGTAGAAAATCCGTTGTTGTATTATGAAAATAATATAAATGCCTTAGTTTATGTTTTGCAGGAATTACAGCAAAAACCTGAGGCTAACTTTATTTTTAGTTCTTCTTGTACGGTTTATGGTCAGGCTGAAACCATGCCAATTACAGAGAATGCTTCGATTCAGACTGCGATGTCTCCTTATGGAAACACAAAACAAATAGGAGAGGAAATCATCACTGATACTGCCAAAGTTACTAATATCAACGCAATTTTACTGCGTTATTTTAATCCAATAGGGGCGCATCCATCCACTGAGATTGGAGAATTGCCTATTGGAGTTCCTCAAAATTTAGTGCCGTTTATTACGCAAACCGGTTTTGGATTGCGAAAAGAGCTTTCGGTTTATGGAGATGATTACCCTACTCCAGATGGTACAGCAATACGCGATTATATTCATGTAGTCGATTTGGCGAAAGCCCATGTAATCGCTTTGCAACGCTTACTGAATAAAAAAAACACTTCCAAAGTAGAAATTTTTAATCTGGGAACCGGAACAGGAAGCTCTGTTTTAGAAGTGATACATACTTTCGAAAAAGTGAGCGGTAAAAAACTGCCTTACAAAATTGTAGGACGAAGAGAAGGCGATATTACTTCGGCTTACGCCAATACCGATAAAGCTAACGATGTTTTGGGATGGAAAGCACAATCAACGCTTGAAGAAGCGATGGCCAGTGCCTGGAAATGGGAACAGAAGATTAGAAAATAAAAAAAGGGCTGTCAAACGATAGCCCTTTTTTATAAATTATTTTTTGTCTGCTTCTTTCAATTTTTCAGCAGCTTCATCCATTTTCTGAGCTCCTTTCTCAAGAACTTCTCCAGCTTTAACCTTTGTTGAATCAGCTGCAGCATCAACTTTAACCGCTGCTGTATCTATAGCTTCTTCCATTTCATTACCAACTGCTTCAGTAGCCTCTTTTACTTCATCTTTTGTTTCTTTTTTGCAAGAAGTCATCAAAGCTGCAATACATACTAATCCTAAAAGTGTTTTTTTCATTTTGTTTATTTTAAATAATTATTATCGACTTGTACTTGTTAGTATAAAGATAAAAAAAATCCTCATAAACTTTCATTTATGAGTACAGTATATTTATTGATTTTGTAAATTGTAAAATAGCGTTAATTAAGCATTTGCTGTCATCGCTTCTTTATCAATTTTTCCAATCAATCCTGCCAATACTTTTCCAGGACCTACTTCAGTAAATAAAGTAGCACCGTCAGCAATCATTTGTTGAACCGATTGCGTCCATTTTACAGGTGCTGTCAATTGGATAATTAAATTTTTCTTGATTTCACTTGGATCTGAAACAGCACTTGCTGTTACATTTTGGTAAACCGGACAAATAGGAGTAGAGAAAGTGGTTGCTTCAATAGCTGCCGCCAGTTCTTCACGAGCCGGCTCCATCATTGGTGAGTGAAAAGCACCACCAACAGGTAATAATAATGCACGTTTTGCACCAGCGGCTTTCATCGCTTCACACGCTTTTTCTACTGCTGATGTTTCTCCTGAAATTACTAATTGTCCCGGGCAGTTATAATTTGCAGCTACTACAATTCCGTCAATCGAAGCACAAACTTCCTCCACAATATTGTCGGCCAATCCTAAAACGGCTGCCATTGTAGATGGTTTTATTTCGCAAGCTTTTTGCATTGCCAAAGCTCTTTGTGAAACTAATTTTAATCCATCTTCAAAAGACAAAGCACCATTAGCTACTAAAGCTGAAAATTCACCCAATGAATGTCCCGCTACCATTTCTGGTTTGAAATCCTCACCTAATGTTTTTGCCAAAATCACCGAATGCAAGAAAACGGCTGGTTGCGTCACTTTGGTTTCTTTCAATTCCTCGGCTGTTCCCCCAAACATGATGTCTGTGATACGGAAATCTAAAATTTCATTGGCTTTTTCGAATAATTCTTTTGCAAGAGCAGAATTTTCATATAAGTCTTTACCCATTCCTGTGAATTGTGCGCCTTGACCTGGAAATACGTATGCTTTCATGTGTTTATTTTAAAGAGTGAAAAATGTAAAGATTGAAAAATGTAAAGATTGAAAAATGTAAAGATTGAAAAATGAATTTCAATCGGACTGCAAAAATACTATTTTTTGCGGTATTTGAAACTATCTGTTTGGCTTCCTTTTGCTATTGAAAGGATGATTCATTTATAAAATACTACATTCAATCCAAAAAAAATCCACCCCAATAAATAGAGTGGATTGGCACTAAAAATGAAAATTCTAAAGAACGAAATACGTGTTCTTTAACGGTTTAATCGGTTGATTTGCTGTTTGATATGAATAATATTCTTCCTCAAACTCATCTCGATATTCGTTGACCATTTGCATAAGGTTTTTTTCAATTGTATTCGAAATAGCGCTTACAGGAGTGTCTGTAGGTCTGTTTTCAAATGGATCCTGCAAATGAATGGCCATTTTTTCAATCAGAAAAAAAGCAACGGCAATGGTTGTCACCAATGGAATTTGAAGCCAACCAATGTTATTTATCAAGCCAAAAGGCAAGAGAATAATAAATAAACACAGCGCAAACCTGATATACATGCTGTAAGTTGTTGGGAAAATGGTGTTTTTTATACGCTCACATTTACCCATAGCATCACATAATCGCGATAATGTATTGTCGATTTCTACCTGTTGGTAAACATTAATTTTATTAGTATTAAGTGCTTTTTTTAAATCTTTGGCATGTAACAATAAAATTGCGTTGGGAACATGTTTGTGTTTTTTTACAAAACGTAATTCGTCTTCATCCAGTAAATCTTTTATTGGTTTTATAGGATCTTTTTCACGGAGTGATTGTCCAAGACTGTAGCACCACGCTGCTTGTCTTTTTGCAAATTTTTCTTTAAAATCGTTTGCCTGAACCGAAAAATCGGGATCATCATAAAAAATAATGATTTGGCGTAATAACGTTCTGGAATCGTTAACAATAGAACCCCAAATTATTCTTGCTTCCCACCAGCGGTCATACGCTTGGTTTGATTTGAATGCCAGTAATAATGAAATAATGGTTCCAATAATAGTAGGAATTGCAATAGGAATGTTGATTGCTATAGTCTCGAAGAAATAATGAAACATTTGAAAGGAAATACAAAACACAATGACTAATGTCAATTCGGTTTTTATTTTACCCAACACATATTTCATTGGAATTTTTTTATTTAGTAACATATACTTTGGATTAAAATTTTAAACAATCATTTGATTTTCCTAGTAAATCTCTTCGTACAATGAAAGAACTGGCAATCCCAGTAACTCGTTGAGTGCTGCTTTTTCTTTCTTTAATAGTTTTAATTTCTTTGGTTTCCTGGTTTCAATCAATAAGTTGATGTTATTTTTAGAAATTGTATCGCTCAAAAAAGGTTGGCTTTCGTTCGTTTCGCTTTCACTCACAATTTTCAAAGAAAAAAGTGTATTCACATAAGCTTGCAAATCTTCTGCATGAAGGTTAGAATCTGAATTTTTAATGTACAAAGCTTGGCTGAATAGTTCTTGGTCAAAGTTTGCGTTGGTGCGCAGAATAGGACATTTGCTGTTAGAAATAATTTGGATGCAAAAGGAATTGATTTTCTTTTTTGAAGATTTAAAAGAAGGAGTTATAATGGTTAAACCAATGTTGAAATGGCTTACTAAATTTTTAAAAATCGGTGAAGAAATTCCGTATTGATGGTGGATTTTTAAGCTGCAATTTTTATTTTCCGAGATGATTTGGCGACACACATCCAAAACATTTTCTTGGGTTGAGTTTAATCCTGTATTAATGTTTCGCAATAAACTGGCAGAGGAAAACGTGTCAGGAATATCTGCAAGTAACATTAATGTGATCTGACACTGGTTACCATTAGCAGAATTTATAGCCGTTTTTACAGCATTGATTGTGTCGTTTTGTAATGTCGATGGGATAAGAATATTTTTCATATGTAGCAGATTTGATTTCTTTATACATACAAAATAACAGTTCCCACTTTATAGCAACCTTAAATTAAAATTAGAATATTCTAAGAATTAACATTAGAATTTTTAATGTTAGCCGTATTAAAAGTAATATTTACAATTGTCCCTTTGTCAGGTTCCGATTGTATTTGAAGTTCTCCGTTGTGCATCCTGATTATTTTCATGGCAAGCGGAAGTCCCAAACCATATCCATTGTATTTTGATGCCTTTTTGCCTCGAAAGAAAGGCTCATAAAGATGTGGAATATCTTCCGCGGGAATACCAATTCCAATATCAGTAATAGAAATTTTAATGGTTGAATTATTTACGGATAAAGTAACAAAGACCGTTTCATTATCAGAATATTTGACTCCATTGGCAATAATATTATTCAACGAAAGTTCTAATAAAGATTTGTTACAAGGAATTTCCAATAAACCCGGGTCATTTGGAAATTTGATGAACTTTATAGTGACTCTGTTGTTGGGGTAAATTTTGTCAATATCTGATTTTACATCCATTAAAAGTTCATCAATCCTAACGATATCTAATAATTGTTTTTTGCCGTCATAACCGGTTTGTGTCAGTTTCAAAAGACTTTCTGTAAGATCGCCAAGTCGGGATGCCTGACTGTGAATGTTTTCTAAAGATACAATGTAATCCGCAACATTTCTTTCTTTCAAAAGCATGATTTCTGCTTCAGCAATGATGGTTGTTACAGGAGTTTTTAGTTCATGTGACGCATTATTGATAAAATTTGCCTGAATTTCAAATGAGGTTTCCAGTCGGTCCAGCATGTTGTTAAAAGTCTTTGTCAAATCGCCAATTTCATCCGAACTTTTAGTCTCAGGAAGTCGATTGTGAAGGTTTGATGCGCTAATTATTTTAACTTCATCTGTAATTCGCGCTACTGGATTGATCACTCTTCTGGCCAGAAATCTACCAAGAAAATACGCCAATAATATAAAAGCCAGTCCTCCAAAAAACAGAATTTGTATGATATAAATGCTGCTGACATTTCCCCTGCGGTCTATTGCAGTAATGATTACAATATATTTTTGATTGGATTCCGTAAAAGTTTGGGCATAAAAATAGCGGTTGCTGTTTTCTATCCAATTAGAACCATTGGCCATTACTTTTGTATAAAAATCAGCTGGTAAATCGAGATCGGTGTTGTATTCAAAGGTGTTTTTTCCACTGACTTTTAGGACATAATTGTTCTCATCAATCAGTTCTTCAAGTCCATTAGCTTTAAATTCTTTGAAATAACGGGTTTTTACAGGATCATTTTGATAGTGAATCGACGCTACAATTTTAGCCCGATCTTGTAATCTTTTCAAAAAATGATATTGGTTATTTTGTTTGAACAAGAAAAAAACCACCAAACTTAGTAAAAGTGTGCTGAGGGTAGAAAGCGCAATGTAGGTAAAGGTAATTTTTTTCTTAATCTGCATTTTTATAGTTTCAATACATAGCCTAAACCTTTCATGGTATGAATTAGTTTAGTTTCGTATGGTTTGTCAATTTTTTTTCTCAAATAGTTAATGTAAACATCAATCACATTGGTGTTCATCTCAAAATTAATATCCCAAACATTGTCTAAAAGTTGCTCACGGGATAAAATGGTCTCTGAGTTAATGGCCAGATAATATAAAAGTTTAAATTCTTTGGCCGTCAGTATAATGGTGTCTCCATTTCTGGATACGGATTTTGTTTTCGAATTAATTTGAAGATCAGCAATAGTGATAATTTCATTCGGTTTTTGTACTTGACCCGCTCGTCTCGAAAGTGCGTTGACTCTCGCGTCAAGTTCCAGGAATTTAAAGGGTTTTAATAGATAATCATCAGCTCCGGAATTCAATCCGTTTATTATATTTTCAGTGCTTCCCAAAGCGGTTAACAGCAAAATGGGGACAAAGTTTTTCGCGGCTCGCAAACGTCTGCAAATTTCAATTCCATTAATGTCAGGCAACATTACATCTAGAATCACCACATCAAAATTGTGATTCGAAAGTAAATCTAATGCTGTTGTACCATCAAGCGCAACACTTACTTCGTGATTTTTTTCTGAAAATCCTTTGCGGATAATTGACGAAAGATTTGGTTCATCTTCAACTATTAATAACTTCATTAACATAACGATTTCCACAAATCTAATGATTAAACTTTTATTTTTTTTCGAAAAAACCGCTGCTAAACTAATATTAACAAAATCTTATAAATAGTTGAAAGTTTTGTTTTTAGCTTTTTCTATCGAAATCAGAACATTCTTTTGTTCTTCAGTATTAATTTATTACGACTTTTTTCTGTAACATTTTTCATTTTGTGTAAACTAATGAAGTATAAAAAACAGCGTTATGAAAAAGATATTCTCAATTGTTTTCTTGTTCCTTTTTGGGTTTTTATTGTTTTATGGCAACCTTCCGGTAATCAATTATGGCTTTACGGGTTTTGCCTTTATTTTGTTGCTTTTAGTAATTCTTGGAATAGTTTTTTCTCTTGGATTGACAGTCTCGCAGCAAACAAAACAGGTCAAGTTTGTCTCTAAGCCTAACAAGATTTTATTTGTTTTGGCAGGAGTGCTTTTGGTGTATTGTATAGCGTTACCTTTTGTAACCAGTCTAAAAATGTTCCGAAGCGATTCGTATCAGAAATTAATAGGCGAGGTTAAAAACGGACAAAAAATAACCAATCACATTGCTCCAATTTCAATTGATAAAATCCGTGTGGTCGATGAGGAATTAGCGCATCTTTTGGGTGAGAAAATTTTAGGTTCGCAACCCGCCTTGGGAAGTCAGGTAGAATTAGGTGATTTTTGCATCCAAAAAGTAAACAACGATTTGTATTGGGTCGCACCTTTATTGCATTCGGGTTTTTTAAAATGGTTTAACAACCAAGAAGGAACTGCTGGATATGTTATGGTTTCTGCAACCAATGAACGCGATGTGAAATTAGTTCAGAATGTAGGAGGGAAGGATATAAAAATTAAGTACCAGCAAGGCGCCTATTTTCAAAGCGATATTCACCGACACGTTTATTTTAACGGAAATGCTACGGTTGGTCTGGCTGATTTTAGTTTTGAGATTGATGATGCTGGAAATCCGTTTTGGATTGTTACAAAATATGGTAAAAAAATTGGTTTTTCCGGAAAAGAAGCGACTGGAGTTATTGTGGTTGATGCGCAATCTGGAGTTATAAACGAATATTCAATTGCTAAAACGCCAAAGTGGGTGGACCGAATCCAGCCTTTGGATTTCATCGAAAATCAGTTGAATGATTGGGGCGAATACGTTCACGGGTACTGGAATTTTTCTAATCAGGATAAACTTCAAATTACGGAAGGAATGACATTGGTTTACGGAAAAGACAATAAATCCTACTGGTACACAGGGTTGACTTCAGTTGGGAAAGAGGAATCTGCCGTAGGTTTTGTTTTGGTGGACACTAGAACCAAAGAAACAACTTTTTATAAACAAGGTGGCGCAACAGAATTTGCTGCTCAAAGTTCGGCACAAGGGAAAGTTCAGGAAAAAGGATATAAGGCTTCATTGCCTATTCCGTACAATATTAATAACATTCCTACCTATGTGATGACGCTGAAAGATGATGGCGGATTGGTTAAAATGTTTGCGATGGTTGCTATTTCAGATTACACGATTGTTGGTGTCGGAAATACCATGCGAGAAACCTTGACTTCGTTTAAAAACGTCTATAATATGGCGGATAATAAGATAAATCCGAATAGTGTTTCCAATAAAAAATCACTGAAATCCGTAGTGACCCGAATCCAAAATGATGTAAAAAACGGGAATAGCTTCTATTATTTTAAAGTCAAAGATTATCCTAATATTTTTGTGGGCTCATCCCAAATATCGAATCAATTGCCGGTGACAATGGTAGGTGATAGTGTCACAATTTCTTTTGATGTAGACTTGGAAGAAGTGATTGATATTTCGAGTTTTGAGAATAGTAATCTCAAATTGAGTATGAAATCCAATTAATGACAAAGGGCTTAAAGAAAATTCTTTAAGCCCTTTTTTTATTTTTTTGGCAACAGTTTAAAAGAAGTAGCTTTGAACCGATTATTAACTACTTTGCCAGTAACTTCAGCTTTTCTTATTGCTGCACAAAAACCATCACTAGCATGTGCATCTCCGTGGGAATCAATAGAACTTCCATCAACAAAATAGGATTTTCCGTCAATGCGAACGGCTAATTCACAACCATGTCCTTCCATCTCAAACTGACATTGTCCGCACGAAGCTTCAACAATTTGAGGTTTTGGTTCTTCTTTTTTATCCTGAGCGCTAGCAAGTGTTGCAGAGAACAAAATAGCTAAGTACAGTATCTTTTTCATAAATGATTAAATTTTACTTTAGCTAAGATACAGGTTTTTTTACATCGAATAATTTTTAAACATGTAAATCCACAATAATCTGGAAAGACGAATATTGATAGAAGCCATTGCGATAATCACCACGGCAATGATTGGAATGATTCGTAAATCGAAAGTTTCTTTAAAGAAGAATTGAGCAATAACATAAGTTGCAATTCCTTGCGCTACTGTTAACCCATAATTTACATACATGGCTCCAAAAAAGTAACCGGGTTCTTTTTCGAATTTGTAATTGCAATGAGAACAATATTCGTTCATTTTAGGGAATCTAAAATTGAAAAAGATACTTTTTTCATTGAAAACTTTGCCTTTAAGACAATGAGGGCAATCATTATTCAAGATGTGTACAATAGAATTTGACATCGTAATTATTTTATCAAAGGTATTTCTTATTCATATCATAGATGTTTTCTATATTCGCTAATTATAGCACAATAAAGACATTTGGAGCAAAATGAAAAAATATCCTATTTATAACATTCAGCGTTTTAACTGCAATTCTGTGAATAGTGATTTGTATATTAATACCTTTAAAAATCACTTAATTGACCATAGTTTTGTTGAGGAACCGCACAGGCATAATTCGTATGTTTTGGTCTTTTTTACCAAAGGTTCAGGAACACATGAAATCGATTTTGATGTGTTTACGATTCAGGCGGGAAGTATGTTTTTTCTGCAACCCGGACAAATGCATCATTGGAATTTATCTGATGACGTGGAAGGGTTCGTAATTTTCTATTCGCAGGAAATGTATAATCTTTATTTTGGACAAAAAACAATCGCCGACTATCCATTTTATTCTTCGGTGGATAATAAACCGGAAATGGTTTTTGACGTATCCGAATCGAAAGCGATTTTTCCTTATTTTGAAAGTCTTATTGCAGAAACACAATCGAATCAGCTATTGAAGCAAGATAAAGTAATGAATTTGTTGGATATTATTCACATTGAAATTGCCAGAAAATATAGTGAAACACATTTGCACGAAGCACATTCGTATAATGTCAAGATTAAAAATTTTGAAGTGCTTTTGGAGCAAAACTTTAAAACAGAAAAGGCGCCTTTTTTCTACGCTTCACAACTCAATATTACTTTGAAACACTTGAACAGGATTTGCAATGAAATGTTGCAAAAAACCACAACCGAAGTAATTACAGCTAGAATTATCCTTGAAGCGAAACGCATGCTGATGGATAAAAAGTTTACCGTCAATGAAATTGCAACGGAATTAGGCTATGATGATTATTCGTATTTCACCCGATTGTTCAAGAAACATACGGGAATGACTCCGACAGATTTTCGTATTTCTAAAAAGTAATGGGTGATCAATCTCGTTTCCTTAAGACGTTTGTCAAGTCGAGCGCAGTCGAGACTAAGCGTTGAGTCTCGACTGCGCTCGACTTGACAATACTATCTATAGTAAATTACGAATGCACAGTAACAAGACTTGCTGCTTTCTTGGCTTTTTCTACCACCTCTTCAATTGGAGTTTCTAAAGTATCATTGACTAAAGCCACAGCCATTCTTCTATACGGTCTTGAAGTTGGTTTGCCAAAGATTCTGAAATCCGTTTTTGGTAAGGAAGCAATATTTTCTATTCCGGAATAGGTTGGATTGGTTGAGTTTTCCGAAGCTAAAATTACAGCACTCGCCCCCGCTTTTTCTAATGTAATTTCGAAAATAGGTAAACTCAAAATAGCTCGTAAGTGCAATTCGAATTCGTTGAAGTTTTGCGTTCCCGCCAAAGTTACCATTCCGGTATCATGAGGTCGAGGCGATAATTCCGAGAAATAAACACCATCATCAGCCAAGAAAAATTCGACTCCAAAAAGTCCTGCGCCACCCAAAGCTTCGGTTACTTTTTCGGCCATGTCTTGCGCTTCATACAAATCTTTGTCGGAAATTTTTGCCGGTTGCCAGCTTTCTTGATAATCTCCACGTTCTTGACGGTGACCAATTGGCGCACAGAAAAGCGTCGGATTATTATTTTGAACAACGGTTAATAAAGTTATCTCCGAATTGAATTTGACAAAAGCTTCCACAATTACTTCTACCACATCGCCACGGGAACCTTTCACGGCATAATTCCATGCTTTTTCGATATCCGCTTCGGTTTTTATGGTTGATTGTCCTTTTCCAGACGAAGACATTAAGGGTTTTACCACGCAGGGCATTCCAACGGCTTCAACTCCTTTTTGCAATTCCTCGGCAGTGGTGGCGTAGCGGTACTTGGCTGTTTTTAGTCCGAGTTCTTTGGATGCCAAATCCCGAATTGCTTTCCTATTCATCGTGAAGTTTGCCGCTTTCGCAGAAGGAACTACGGTGATTCCTTGTTTCTCGTAATCATAAAAACGCTCGGTGCGAATGGCTTCTATTTCAGGAACGATGAAATCTGGTTGGTGTTTGGCGACGATTTTGTCTAACGCATCTCCGTCCAGCATGTTGATGACTTCAAAATCATGGGCAACTTGCATTGCCGGAGCATTTTCGTAACTGTCCACAGCGATTACGATTTGTCCGATACGTTGTGCCGCGATTGTAAATTCCTTTCCTAATTCGCCTGAGCCTAGCAGTAGTATTTTCATTTTTTGAAGTCTTAATTAGAATGTAAAAATACTAAATTGCTTTTTTATGACTGCAGATTACCTACAAACTTTGCCCGAAAGTCAATAGATTATAATCCGGATCCAATATCGAAAATTCTTTTTGTCCCCAAGGTTTGATTTCCAGAGGACCATTGGGATGAATGGGAACACCGTTCTTTAAGAAGTTGTTATAAACGGTTTCGATATCTTGCACCCGAATGTAAACTCCTGAGTAATTTTCGACAGCATTAATGGTCGGAAACTCAAAAAAATGAATTTCAATGCTGTCTTTTTGTACCATCAAATACCCGTCAAAGTCTGCACTACCCCATTCTTGAAAACCCAATTGTTTGATGTAGAAATCCCTTGTAATTGCTTTGTTACGCATGGGTAACTTTGGGTTGATGGCTGTGAGCATGATGGTTTGGGTTTGATTAGTTCTATAAATCTAGTTTGGCTTATTTTTTTGTTACTGTTGTTTGTTGGCGCAGAAAGAATTTCTAGGCTATAGGGATCTAGAATGCGAAACCGGATTATGCAACAAGTAATTTTTTATTTTCAGCAGAATCTTTTTCAGACCAAAGAATGAAGTTAGCATTTTTAGATTTAAGGGCTTCTAAAAATTCGCTTTTAATTTCTTTGTCAATATCATTGATTATTGCAATAGCAGTTACATTTTTTTTTGTAATTTTTTCTCGAACAGGTTTAATGTCATCCCATGAAAATAAAAATGTAGGCAAGTTGGATTTGTTAATAGTGTTGAAAGATTTAATAACTATTTCTTTATCTCTTTGTGCAATTTGAAAATCAAAATTAAATTCTAACCCAGTTGAACCTTTCGAAATAAAATCAGGTGTAAATATAATATCTTGGGAATCTAAATAATTTCGAACATCTTCTTTAAATATTGATGCAACATTATGATTTGATAAAACATATAAGTCATTTATCTCAATTATTGCTGAAAGAAAATTATGTTTTGATTGTGAAAATTTATCAATATTAGTCTCAATTACCAATTCGTCATTATCAATTTTTACACCGTAATTAATTAATATTGAATCTAATAATGATTTTCTTCTTTTTGACCCTTGGATTTGTAATCCCTGAATTTCTAAATTGGATAGTGTTTCTCCATTGTCACTCAATTTTAATTGAGAACCATTTTTTTGAGCATAAATTTCAATTGTATCGTTAAATGCACCAATAAAAGGTGTATTTATTAAAAACCAATCCGTAGTAAGGTCTTTTTGGATAAAAGTTTTTTCTCTTAACCAATTATAATAATTGTCGACAGATGTGTTTACCCAATTCACAGTAGTGCGTGTTGTATATTTATTATGGATTTTAAATTTATCCTTCTAGCAAAGTTAAATATTAAATCCGACAAATCTGATGATTGATTAATTTCTTTAATTGGGAAATCAATTTCTGTCAATGGAATAGCCCAAGCTAGAGGTTTATAACCTTCGACGTAAATATGCATGTGTGGTTCGCTCGGTAGAAACCATTTATCAGCATATGGTTTTAAAAATTCTGGTAATGTATCTTTAATATTTTCAGGATTATGATGGCCTCCTTTAAAATCAATTCTAAGAAGACCAATATGTGAATTGCTTTCTAAATGATGAATTGAGGTTTTAAGGATTATTTTTTGATTTGTAGTTATTTCAATCCAAAAGGCGTAATCGGAATCTTGATTAGAAATTAATTCAATTCTATTCTTTTTGTTTTTTAAATCAATAGTTTGATAAGGGTTTACTAAAACTTTTTCTAGATTTAATAAATATTCAGCTTCTTGGTTTGTAAACATTTTTCAAAATATTATTTAGAATGATTCATTTCTAGAGCTAATATATAAAATTAATATTACAAATTTGTAAATTGTTGTTATTTTATCGATTGATTATAAATATTTTAGCAAATAATGAACATTCCGTACTGGATTAGAATAATTAGGATTTTGGCAGGGTTTGCGTGAGGGATAGGAGTGGAAATCCTTTATATTTTTTCTTTAAAAATATAAAGATTGCAGCGGAAAGCCCGACCCTTGTGGTCACGCCCAAAAACAACAAAACCCCAAGAATATCTTGAGGTTTTGTTAGTATATTATAAGTTGGATTTTTGACTTTCTAACTTTCGATTTTATGAGTTTTGACTATAGTGCCAAAGCATCTTTGATTCTTTTTAATGCTTCTTTCAAGATCTCGTCGCTGGTTGCGTAAGAGAAGCGAATACAGTCAGGATTTCCAAAAGCGTCACCTGTTACCGTTGCTACGTTAGCTTCGGCCAAAAGGTACATTGATAAATCCATTGCATTTTTGATTTCGGTTCCTTTCAATGTTTTTCCGAAGAATGAAGAAACGTCTGGGAATACGTAAAAAGCTCCTTCAGGAACGTTGATTTTTACGCCTGGAATTTCTTTCAATAATCCTACTACTAAATCTCTACGGCTATGGAAAGCATCAACCATGTGTTTTAACACAGATGGATCAGCATCTACAGCAGTTATGGTAGCGCGTTGTGCAATCGAATTTGCTCCTGAGGTTACTTGGCCTTGAATTTTTGTACATGCTTTAGCGATGAATTCTGGTGCGCCAATATATCCAATTCTCCATCCCGTCATAGCGAAAGCTTTAGCAACTCCATTTACAGTAATTGTTCTTTCTAACATTCCCGGGATAGATGCGATGCTGCAAAAAGTCCCTGAGAAATTGATGTGCTCATAGATTTCATCAGCTACAACGTATACATGCGGATATTTCTCCAACACTTTGGCTAATGCCGTTAATTCTTCTCTATTATAAACAGATCCACTTGGATTACAAGGAGAACTAAACCACATCATTTTTGTTTTTGGCGTGATGGCCGCTTCTAATTGTTCTGGTGTAATTTTGAAATCCGTATCTACAGAAGTTGGAACTTCTACAGGAACTCCACCAGATAATTTTACGATTTCGAAATATGAAACCCAGTAAGGTGCCGGTAAAATTACCTCGTCACCATCGTTTAGCATTACTTGTGCAATGTTGTATAAGGATTGTTTTGCTCCTGTTGAAACTACAATTTGAGATGGTTTGTACTCTAAATCATTGTCTCTTTTGAATTTTCTGCAGATGGCTTCTTTTAATTCAGCATATCCTTCTACTGGAGAATAAGTGCTGTAATTTTCATCAATCGCTTTTTTTGCTGCATCTTTGATGAAGTCAGGCGTATTAAAGTCAGGTTCGCCTAAGCTTAAGCTGATAATGTCTTTTCCTTGTGCTTTTAATTCTCTGGCCAAAGCAGCCATTGCTAGTGTTTGTGATGTTGCTAGATTGTTAATTCTATCGGATAATGGATTCATTGTAATAGGTTGTAGTTAGTTTATTAATTAGTAGAGATGCACCGCAGTGCATCTCTAGGTGTTATATGACTATGTAAGTTCCGGTTTCATTCCCAGTTCTTTCAAATGTTTGAAATGAGCAATAACGGCGCTTCGCATTGTTTTGTATTCGTAATAAGGCAAGTTGCATTCCTGAGCAGTTTCTTTTACGATACTGGCAATTTTACCATAATGTACGTGACTGATATTTGGAAAAATATGGTGCTCAATTTGGTGATTCAATCCGCCAGTGTACCAGTTGACGATAGCATTTTTTGGAGCAAAATTCGTAGTGGTAAACAATTGGTGTATCGCCCAAGTATTGTCCATTTCACCTAATTCATTTGGAGACGGATTGGTTGTTTCTTCCACAACGTGCGCCAATTGAAACACAACACTCAGAATTAAACCAGCTGTGTAATGCATCACGAAGAAACCAATAAGCACTTTCCACCATGTGATTCCAATAACGATTGGCAATACGATCCAGATAGAAACATAAATTACTTTTGTGATAATTAATGTTGTCCAAAGTATTTTTGGGCTTTTCGCTTCTCCGTACGATAATTTTCTTTTCAAATAGCTTCTCATCTGTTTGAAATCAGTTGTGATAGCCCAGTTGAACGTTAGTAATCCGTATAAGAATACAGAATAATATTGTTGAAAACGGTGAAAGTTATACCATTTTGCTTCTTTAGTAAAACGGATTACACGTCCAGCATCTAAATCCTCATCATGACCTGGAATGTTTGTGTAAGTGTGGTGTAAAACATTGTGTTGCACTTGCCAGTTGTATACATTTCCTGCCAAAACATAAATAGTTCCACCCATGAATTTGTTCACCCAGGTTTTGTTAGAATATGAACCGTGATTTCCATCGTGCATCACATTCATTCCTACTCCGGCCATTCCAATTCCCATAACGATGGTCAACAGAAGATGGGCCCAAAAAGGCATACCAAGTGTCAAAATTAAAAAGTAAGGAGCAAGAAAAACTGAAAAGAGAATTATGGTTTTCAAGTATAGTTTCCAATTCCCGGTCTTTTGGATATTGTTTTCTTTGAAGTAATTGTTAACCCGAGAGTTAAGCGTTCTAAAAAATTTCAAGCTGTCTTGCTTAGCAAATGTTGGAGCATTATTATTCATATATATTCAATAAAGGTCAAAGGTAATTATTATAAATTTTTGGATATACAAAATTGAGATAAATATTTTAACTCTAAAGTATTACTTTTGTTAAAAAATTAGAACATGGACGAGATTCTTAAGTATTTTCCTAATTTGACTGATATTCAGAAAGAACAGTTTCAAAAATTGGATTTTCTTTACCACGATTGGAACGAAAAAATAAATGTTATTTCAAGAAAAGATATTGATGCTTTGTATACCAAACATATATTGCATTCTTTGGGAATTGCCAAAATTATAAAATTTGAACCGGGCACTTATGTTTTGGATGTGGGCACTGGAGGAGGGTTTCCTGGTATTCCATTGGCGATTCTTTTTCCGGAAACGCGTTTTTATTTGATTGATGTCATTGCCAAAAAAATAAAAGTGGTTCAGGCTGTTGCCGAAGGATTGGAATTGAAGAATGTAAAAGCGGAGCAAATGCGTGCCGAAAATGTGAAAGGAGATTTCGACTTTATCGTGAGTCGTGCCGTTACAAATATGCCGGATTTTGTTTATTGGGTAAAAACCAAAATCAAAAAGAACAACAAACACGAATTGAAAAACGGAATTCTCTATTTAAAAGGAGGAGATTTAACTGAAGAATTGAAGGATTTTCCAAAAGCTACGGAATACAATTTAGCTGATTTCTTTGAAGATGAATTCTTTGAAACTAAGAAAGTAGTGCATTTGCCGTTGAAATTTCAATTATAGTCGAAAGGTAGAAGTGTATAGAAAAAATGTAAAAAAAAAAGCCGAATCTAAAATTTTTTAGATTCGGCTTTTTGTGTATTTGTTAAGTTCTTTAAGACTAGATTACCCTAAAAATGGATATCTGTAGTTCTCTGGAGTTACAAAAGTTTCTTTGATGGTTCTTGGCGAAACCCAACGCAATAAGTTCAATACTGAACCTGCTTTGTCATTAGTTCCTGATCCTCTTGCGCCACCAAATGGTTGTTGTCCTACAACTGCTCCAGTTGGTTTATCGTTGATGTAGAAATTACCTGCTGCATTTTCTAAAACTTTCATCGCATATTCAATGGCATAACGGTCTTGGCTCAAGACAGCTCCTGTCAATGCGTACTCAGAAGTTGAATCCACTAGAACAAGAGTTTCTTCCCATTTAGCATCTTCATAAACGTAAATTGTCAAAACTGGTCCGAATAATTCGGTTTCCATTGTAGTGTATTTTGGATTTGTAGTTACGATAACGGTTGGCTCTATAAAATAACCAACAGACTTGTCGTAATTTCCTCCTGCAATAATTTCGGCATCAGCATCTTTTTTAGCTTGGTCAATAAAACCGGCTAATTTGTCAAATGAACCTTCTGAAATTACGGATGAAACAAAATTATTGGTATCTCCTGGAGATCCCATTTTCATAGAAGCTAAATCAGCAACTAATAATTTTTTTACTTCTGGCCATATTGATTTTGGAACGTATGCTCTTGAAGCTGCTGAACATTTTTGTCCTTGGTATTCGAAAGCTCCTCTGGAAAGTGCTGTAGCAACTTGTGCCGGAATAGCGGATGAATGCGCTACAACAAAATCTTTACCTCCAGTTTCTCCTACGATTCTTGGATATGTTTTGTAGTTGCTGATGTTTTGTCCAATTTTTCCCCAAATGTCATTGAAAACACGGGTTGAACCGGTGAAGTGAATTCCTGCGAAATCACGACTTCCTAATAATGTTTCAGAAATCATCGCTGAGTCTCCATAAACCACATTGATTACACCGTCCGGTAAACCTGCTAGTTTGAATACTTCTACAATTACATTTGCAGAATAAATTTGTGTAGCACTTGGTTTCCAAACCACAACATTCCCCATTAATGCTGGAGCAGCAGGTAAATTACCGGCAATTGCTGTAAAGTTAAACGGAGTGATGGCATAAACAAATCCTTCCAATGGTCTGTGTTCTAATCGGTTCCAAACACCTTCGGATGAAGCAGGTTGTTCAGCATAAATTTGAGACATGAATTGCACATTGAAACGCAAAAAGTCTATAAATTCACAGGCTGCGTCAATTTCAGCTTGGTGTACTGTTTTTGCCTGAGCAATCATTGTTGCTGCATTTATTTTGGCACGGTAAGGTCCTGCAAGCAATTCAGCAGCTTTTAAAAATATTGATGCTCTGTGTTCCCAAGCTAAATTAGCCCATTTCTTTTTTGCTTCAAGCGCAGTTGAAATGGCTTTTTCTATATGTTCTTTGTCAGCCTCGTGGTATTGTCCCACAGTATGTTTGTGGTCGAAAGGAGGATTTATAGTTTTTATTTTTCCAGTGCGGATTTCTTCTCCTCCAATGTATAAAGGAACATCAACGGTTTCACTATACATTTTCTTGAAAGTGCTTAGAACTTCTTCTCTTTCCGGACTTCCTGGAGCGTAGGACTTAACGGTTTCGTTAAACGCTTTTGGGACGTTGTAAATTCCTTTTGGCATATTAAATAGATTTTAATTATAATCAAAAATTGAGTGGTAAAGGTAACAATAATTCATCAATCAGAGAATCTGATTGGAAGTTAAAATTCTAATAAAAGAGTTGTAGTTTAATTCAAAGCAAACGGAGCACTAAGCCTAAAAGCAGGTACTATCACTTTGAATTTTTTTGTTGAGGTAAAATTAATCATATTGAAATAGCCTTTCATGGCGCCATAAGGGGACGACAATAGGCAACCTGAGCTGTAGGTGTGAAATTCTCCAGGTTTTAAAACTGGTTTTTTACCAATTACGCCTTCGCCATCAACAATCTCGATATCATTTAGGGAATCAAAAATTTCCCAATGACGTGAAATCAATTGAACGGAATCCTTACTGTGGTTTTCAATTGTGATTACGTAACTAAAGGCAAAGTGAATCTTATAGTTTTTGAAGTAAGTACCCTCAAAACTAGTCAATACCGAAATCTTTATGCCTCTTGTTATTTGAGAAACCATGTTAAATGGATGAATGTGGGGTTATTATTGACAAATTTACAAAAAAATGGTGTCGTTTTACCAAATTTATCAAAAGTTTTTTAGTTAATAATATTTATCGAATTTGCCATTCCTTTACCCACAACTCTGTCGTATCGGTCAATGCTTTCTCTGTAATAAACTAAAATGGTATATTCATTTTCTGTTTGGTAGAAGTTTCCGTCAATTGTATTTTCATAGTCAATTGCTCCTTTTTCGTCAGCAACTTTATATTCAAAATTCGCAAATCCCTGCTTGATTAAAATTGCTTTTTCATAAATCGCTTTTTTGGGATTGTACTCCATTTTGTATTCTGGAGACAGCGTGTAATTGTTGAACATTCCAGTAACATAAATATTTTTATTCAATCGGAATGTAGGTGCCGAAAGACTGAAATAAACCCAGGCATAATCAGCCTCGATTTCGTTATTAGCTGAGTTTAAATTGTTGACAACAAAATTCCCATTGACATCTTGGGTAAAGGAATACGGGAAATTGGCTCTGGCGGCGCTGGTGTACAAATATGAACCGTAAATAGGTGTTTTAGAATCAATTCGAGCTACATTGTTGCTTGCCGAACGAATGTCTTTGTTTTCAAAAAATAAAAACTCATTTCCCGCCCAAAACTGAGTCTCCGAATCATATTTGTAAATCAAATCATTACCAATGGTATATTGTGGACTTATGTTTTTTATACCGCTATTCAATTGTCCGTTTTGAAGTAAAAGTACTTTGATGTTTTTTAACGGATTTTGAAAAGTAATTGTATTTGATTTAATGGTAAAATCTAAATTGTGTTTCATTTCAATGTTGTCTACTGTTCGTGCTCGCTTCACCTGCATTGGAACTGTAACAAGATCTTCACATAAAATGAATTTTCTGGAAAACACGACTTCTTTATTTTCGTCTAAAACTTTAATGATGTAATTCCCGCTGATTCGCAACTGCTGCGTAAATTGATTGGGAATTGATAATTTGTAGTGTGAATAGATTTGTAATGTATTGAAGGAATTAGTGTAATCTTGAATTCTTTGATTGTCAAAACCTTCTAAATATTCGTTTTTTGGAATTGCGGTAGGATTCCAGTTGTAATCGCAATGAATTATTTCGTAATAATAATTGGCTTCATTGGCAAAAAGGTCATCAAACTGCAATTGAAATCCTTCACCTAATTTAAAAATTGGAATCACATTTCGATCACTTTGTAAAAAAGAAATCGTTTTGATATTGTAAGGCGGAGCGATTTCTTTTTCTGTTTGTGCCAAAGAAATATAGGAACAAAACACCGTGAGAAGAAGAAAGGTTATAGTGAGAAAAGAGTTTTTCATTTTGTAGCACTTAAGATTTTGTAAATATAATGATTACGTTTTGCTTTTGGTTTATCTTGTTTTGTAAAGACTTTTTTTGTGAGTAATATCTGTTAATATTGTCTTAATTCGTTCTGTTTTTAAATGGTAACTGATTAGTTTTACTACAAATAAACCAACCTTATGAAAAAAATCAACAACTTAGTCTTTGGTGTTTTGTTATTTCCATTAGCTGTTTTTGCCCAGCAAATGGATTATTCGAAAGCCATTCCTTTTGATCCGAGCGTGAAAACTGGAAAACTTGAAAATGGGTTAACCTATTACATCAAGAAAAATGCCAAACCGGAAAACAAAGTAGATCTTCGATTAGTCGTCAATGCGGGATCCATTTTAGAAACGGATGATCAACAAGGTTTAGCTCATTTTATGGAGCACATGTGTTTTAATGGAACCAAGCGTTTTCCAAAAAACCAATTGGTTGATTATTTACAAAGTATTGGTGTAAAGTTTGGACAGCATTTGAATGCTTACACGAGTTTTGATGAAACCGTTTATTTTTTACCAATTCCATCAGATAGCCCTGAAAAATTGGAAAAAGGATTCCAAATTATTGAAGATTGGGCTTTCAATACGGTTTTGACTCCGGAAGAAATTGATAAAGAAAGAGGAGTTGTTCTGGAAGAATATAGATTAGGTTTAGGAGCCGGAAAAAGAATGCAGGGACGTTATATTTCTAAAATGATGCACGATTCCCATTATGCGGAACGATTGCCAATTGGACAAAAGGAAGTTTTAGAAAAATTCAAACATCAATCCTTAATTAATTTTTATAAAGATTGGTATCGTCCAAATTTGATGAGTGTAATTGTTGTGGGTGATATTGATGTTGCTGAAATGGAGAAGAAAATTATTTCACATTTTTCAAGCTATAAAAACCCAGCAAACGAAAAGTTGAGAAAGGTTTATGATGTTCCTAATCATAAGGAAACTTTTGTAGCTGTAGAAAGTGATAAAGAAGCCTCAAGTGCTCAAGTACAATTAATGTACAAAGATTACGGAACTCCAAAACCAGTGGTAAATGTTGGAGATTTCAAAAATTCTCTTGTTGAAGGATTATTTTCTACACTTTTAAACACACGATTGGATGAACTGACAAACTCAGCAACACCTCCGTTTACGTATGGATATTCGTATTATGGCGGCACTTTTGCCCGAAATAAAAAAGCGTATCAATCAGTAGCAATGTCTCAGGAAGACAAACAGTTGAATGCTTTGAAAGTTTTGGTCACTGAAAATGAGAGAGCAAAGAAATTTGGATTTACCCAAGGTGAATTAGATCGTTCCAAAGCCGAATTTCTTGCATCTATTGAAAAAGCATATAATGATAGAGACAAAACGAATTCAGTGAATTTTGTTGGTGAATACCAAGCTAATTTCTTAGAAAAAGAACCGGTTCCCGGAATCGAGTGGACGTATCAAATGATGAAGCAATTGATGCCTTTGATTGATTTAAAGGATGTGAATAGCTTGATTAAAGATTATGTAAAAGAAGATAACCGCGTAATTATTCTGACTGGACCTGAAAAAGAAGGTTTGAAAAAAGTAACGGAACAACAAGTTCTAGACGCATTAAAAGTTAACGCAGATGATCTTAAACCTTATGAAGATGCTGCTGTCGCTACAAGTTTAATGCGCAATGAGGTTAAACCGGGTACAATTGTTAGTCGTGAAAGCAATTCGAAAATTGGTACTAAGACATTAGTTTTATCCAACGGCGTGAAAGTGATTTATAAAAATACCGATTTCAAGAATGATGAGGTTCTTTTTGAAGCTGTGAGTTTTGGAGGAACTAATTTATACTCGAACGAGGAGATGAAAAAAGTTCAATTTGCCAATGGCGCTTTGGCGGAAGCCGGATTCTCAGGACTTAAATTGAATGATATCAATAAATTCATGACAGGTAAAATAGCGAGAGTGAATCCATATATTAGTTCTACTACAGAAGGTTTACGCGGAAATGCTACTCCTAAGGATTTAGAATATCTTTTCCAAATGACGTATGCTTACTTCACTGATTTGAACTATGATCCTGAAGCTTTTGAAGGCTTTAAACAAAAGCAATCAAGTTTCTTTAAGAATATGGCTTCGCAACCGCAAAACTATTTTCAACAAGAGTTTTATACGTATTTGAATAAAGAAAATCCAAGATTCAATGGAGTTATGCCAACGGATAAATCTTGGGCCGAAACAGATTACAAGTTAGCGTACAATAAATACAAAGAGCGTTTTGCGAATGCAGCTGATTTTGAGTTTTATTTTGTGGGAAACATCGATGATAAAACCATGGAAGAATATGCCGTTAAATATTTAGCGTCTTTGCCAGCTACCAATAAAAAAGAGAAAGCAGTTGATTTAGGCTACCGAATGTTAAAAGGAGATTTGAAAAAAGTCGTTAACAAAGGAACAGATCCAAAAAGTAATGTGACGATCATGTATTATGGCGATGCTACTTATTCCGCTAAAGATGCGATGACCATGCAGGCACTTGGTGAAGTTTTGACTATAAAATTAATCGAGCAATTGCGTGAAAACGAAAGTGGTGTTTATGGTGTTTCTGCAAGAGGAAGTTTGAGTAAAATTCCAAATGGAATGTACAGTTTCAATATTGGTTTTCCATGTGGACCGGATAATGCTGAAAAATTGACAGCTTCTGCTTTAAAAGAACTTCAAAATATTATCGATAACGGACCGGATGAAAAAGATGTGGCTAAATTCAAAGAAGGAGAATTAGCTGATTTTAGAAAAGACAGTAAAGAAAACAGATATTGGTTGTCTAATTTCACGAGATCTTATATTTATGGAAACAGTACCGAGGATGTCTTGAAATTTGAAGAAGCTGTAAATGCGGTGACTGCAAAAGATATTCAGAATATTGCTAAAAAATATCTTACCAAAGATAAAGTTATTGGAATGTTGATGCCTGAAAAGAAATAAACCGACTCACTAATTATCTAAAAACCTGCTAAAATTAACTTTAGCAGGTTTTTTTATGATGTGAATTTATGGGTTGAACTATTTAAAACAAACAGGAATAATTTCCCCTTTTGCCAAACAATATTTTTCTACTAATTCAGGTGCAATTTTATTGGTGTAATCTTCTTCAATTACTTTAAAACCGATACTTCGTAATTTATCAAAATAATCGCGACCGTAAATGCGTACGTGATCATATTGACCAAAGATTTTGGCGCGTTCTTTTTGGTCGGTAATGGAATCATCGGCAAAAGTGGTGGCTCTGGACAAATCCTGTGGAATTTGTAAAATAGCCATTCCACCCGGTTTCAAAACCCGATACAATTCTTGCATCGCTTTCGTATCATCTGGAATGTGTTCTAAAACGTGATTACACAGAATGACATCATATTGATTGTCTTCAAAAGGCAAATTACAAATGTCCGCTTTTACATCCGCCAAAGGCGAAAATAAATCGGTTGTCGTGTAGTCCAGATTTTTTTGGTTTCGAAACAATTTATAAAAAGCTTGCTCTGGTGCAAAATGCAGTACTTTCTTTTTTGCTGTCGAAGTAAAAAAATCTGTTTCGTTATTTAAATACAACCACAATAAACGATGCCTTTCTAATGAAAGTGTACTTGGCGAAAGCACATTATTTCGTTGTGTTTCGTATCCATAAGGCAACATCGATTTGAAGCTTTTTCCATCAATAGGGTCGGTGAAATTAGTTCCTTTTAATGAATAAGCGATAATAGGACGTGCCACATAACTTAAGCGAATAAGTATAGGACGCGGAATGGTATTGAGTATAAGTTTAAATAGTTTTTTCATTACAGCACTAAAGGTGTTTGTCTAAACTCATCTTCTTCAGTACTTACGATTTCTAACGCTTTGTAGATATAACCAAAAGTGGACAAAATCTCCGGTTTCCCATCAATAATGGCTACGTCGTGCTCAAAATGAGCACTTGGTTTTCCGTCAGCGGTTGTGATTGTCCAGCCGTCTTTGTGTTGTTTGATGTTTCGGGTTCCCATGTTAATCATCGGTTCAATGGCAACAACCATTCCTTCGACAAAAAGTTTTCCTCTTCCTTTTTTGCCATAATTAGGCATTTCAGGATCTTCGTGCATTTTTTGGCCCAAGCCGTGTCCTACTAATTCCCGTACTACACCATAACCATGTGATTCGGTATATTTTTGAATTGCATTTCCTACGTCTTCAACACGGTTTCCTAGTCTTAATTCGCGAATTCCTACGTATAATGATTCTTTGGTAACCTGTAATAATTTTTTAGTTTCAGGAGCAACTTCGCCTATTTCAAAAGAATATGCATGGTCACCATGGTATCCGTTTTTGAAAGCACCACAATCCACAGAGATTACATCACCGCTTTCCAATGGTTTATTATTTGGAATTCCATGCACCACTTGCGAGTTTGGACTCATACAAAGTGAATTTGGGAAACCGTATAATCCAAGGAAACTAGGTTCTGCACCATGATCACGAATGAATGTTTCGGCTAATTTGTCGAGGTATAAAGTGGTGACTCCTTCTTTGATTTCAGAAGCAATCATTCCTAATGTTTTTGATACGATCAACGCACTTTCGCGCATTAATTCTATTTCTTCACGAGATTTTACAATAATCATAATTTCGGATTTTCAATTTGCAAAAGTACAATTTTATAAATTATTTAATCCGGATTGGCCATTATTTTAAAAAGCTCTGAATTTGATATGTAAAAACGATTCTCTAAAGCGATTTTCGAAAGCTGAGCGCTAACTAAATTATTCTCTCGGGTATTGATTAGAAATAAGGAACTTTCACCAAAAGAAAATAATCTTTCCTCTGAGTTTAACATCGTCAGATTGTCTTGTACCAAACCTTTTATCAGCTCTTTTTGTCTCAGCAAGGACTCAATTTCCACTTTTTGTGCATTGATTTTATTGGTCAATTGCACTTTTTCAAGATCCAATGTAAATTCAGTTTCCTGAACTTTGAACTTCGCCAATTTCAAGCTTCCACGCTCTTTTCTCAGAAACAAAGGGAAGTAAAAATCCAATCCAATTTTATAATCCTCAAACTGATAATTATCAATATAGCTGGGTTCTGAAATATAGGAGTAACCGACATCAATTTTTGGTAAAAGCATGTTAGCTTTCAGTTTTCGTTCCACATTGAGCATGTCAATTTTGCTTTGCAGCGCATTAATTTTTGGATGATTGGTGATAGAGAAATCGGTGTTTAGTAAATCATTCGTTTTTAAACTTTCCTGAATAGTGAATTCCAATTGGGTTTCAGGAATCAACTCATCGGATAATTCCAGCGGAATATTGTTTTCTAACCAAAGAAAAGTTGCGAGTTCTAATTTGGCTTTAGCCAATTTCAGATTCGAATCTTCCAAGCTCAGTTTTCTGTTTTTCACAATAATTCCTGCCTCAATACTATCAATCGCTGGTTTGTCTCCTTGATTGATTAAAGATTGAATTCCTTTGAATCTAATTTGTGCATTTTCATTATATTCTTCATACAACTGCACTTCGTTAAAGTTTTTTTTCCAGTTAAAATACGCCAGTGAAGCATCATACAAAACCGCAATTGCCTGAAGTTTTCGTTCTGCCTGACTCAATTGTATTTGCATTTTTGCCTTTCGGACATCAGCCATTCTTTGGTTGATAAACAGTCCTTGTCCAAGTGGAACGGTCACTCCCAAGGAAGTTAATCCTTGATTGGGAAGGGTGTTTTGCGGATTCAGGTATACGCCATCACTATTGTCAAAACCCGCTTTAATCTCGATTCCGTACCATGTTGGGATTTTGAAGCTGCTGTTCAAAATCGAATAATACTCTTTGTCTTTGAATTGTTTTTCGGTGAAATCGACTTCAATTTTTGGGTCAAAACCACCGCGAGCCATCATCAAATTAGCTTGCGCTTTACTGATTTCCAAGTTGGCATTCTTCACCAGCGGATGGTATTTTTTTACATACCCCAAGAACTCCGTATAAGTGAATTCTTTTGAGTTGATATCTTGGGCTGTTGCAGTAAAACCCAAAAATAAAAATGCTAAAAATAGTTGTTTCATTATTTTTTCTCTGTTGTTGGTTTTACCCCTGGTTTGTAATAATTAGGAGGGAATCCGTTCAAGGATCTCCACAATTCAAACCAAACCGGCACATTATTTAGCAGTGCGATGGTTTGCGCTCCAGCTCCTATACTCAGTTGCTCAGGCCATTTATCATCACTATTATCAGGTGAAATTAATACGCGATATTTTCCATTGACACTAATGAAATTTTCAATGGCTACAATTTCACCTCCAAAGGTTCCATACGACATGTTTGGCCATCCAGAGAATACAATTGTAGGCCATCCATCAAACCAAACTCTGACTTTTTCTCCTTTGCGTAACAACGGAAGGTCAATTGGGTTTACAAAAGTTTCTACGGCAATATCATATTTTGATGGCATTATGGTTGCAATTGGCGTTCCTTCTTTAATGGTTTCTCCTATTCCGGATTGCAAAGCCCTATTGATATAGCCGTTTTGCGAGGCTTTGATGTAATACATTCGGTTTCTAATGCTGTAATTTGCATACTGATTTTCAAGTTTATTCACTTGCGCATCAGTATCGTACTGACTGCTAAGTGCTGTGAATTTGTCACTATTGGCTTTCGAAACTTTCTCTGCATACTCTGCGCTTATTCTGTTTATCTCAACTTTAGCATTAATAAACTCGTTTTTGCTGGTTAAGTATTTGTTTTCCTGAGTGATAATTTTCGCTTCTACTTCTTGTAATTTCAGTCTTTTTTCTTCAATATCAGTAAGCGGTTTCAGTCCTTCCTTATTCAGTTGAACCGAACGATTGTATTGTGTATTGGCTATCTTTAGTTGGGTTCTTACGGCAACTAAATCAATACTGTCACTCTTTATTTTCAAAACGGATTGTTTAATTTTATTTTGCGCTTGTTCTATTTTCAAAACTTTTTCTCTTTCAATGGCTTGTATCTGGCCAGTAAGCGTGCTTACTTTTGAACCATACGATTGTAAAGATTGTTTTTTTGCATCTATTTGATTTCGTGTATTTTGAACTAAATTTGGATCCATATAATCCTCTTTTATTTCTGATATAAATAGAATTGTATCGCCTTTCTTTACAAAATCGCCTTCCTGAACATACCATTTTTCAAGTCGACCAGAAATCACACTCTGAATGGACTGTGGTCTTTGGTCAGGTCTTAATGTGGTAACGCTTCCGCTGCCTGAAATGTTTTGCGTCCAAGGCAAAAAGAGTGCTATTACCCCTATAATTGAAACCCCTACAATAATTTTATTTAAAATTTTATAGTGTGGTCTGTTGACTAGGTTTTTCACCGTACTAAAACGATCTAATGACGGCAGTTTTGTTTTATTGTCAGATATATTTAGCATGACTAATTATTTTTTAAATCAAGTTGAATAGTTCCATTTTCCATAGTGATGATGCGACTGCATTTGGTTTTCCAGTATGGGTTTTTTGACGAAACTATTATTGTCCAGTTGTTCTTCTCGGATGTAAGGAAATCAATAATTTCATTAGCAATTTTAATATCCATCATGTCCGTAGGATCTTCGTAAAAAAGGATTTTTGGTTTGTGTATGATACTTCTAGCCAATAGTACTTTTTCAGCATCAGAAGATGATAATTGCTTACCTTCAGGAAAAATGCGTGTTTCGAGACCCTTCGGCAGCGTTTTTACAAAGCTGGAAAGTTGGACTCCTTCAATAGCCCATTTTAGATTTTCAGTTGTTATTGAGCTGTCATTGAACGTAATGTTTTCTAACAGCGTTCCTTCAAATGGTGTTTCACCGTGAATAATACCGCCAATTTGCGAACGATATTGCTTCAGGTTAATTTTTCTATACGTATCGTCATTAATGTAAAAAGTACCAGATGTAGGTTGCAATAAACCGGACAATATGCGAATTAGGGTTGTTTTCCCAGAACCATTAGGTCCTTCAATCGCTATTTTTTCTCCCTGTTCTATTTTAAGAGATAAATTACTTAATATTTCCTTGTTTGAATCCGGAAATTTAAACGTAAGATTTTCTATTTCCAATGAAATATTAGCATAGCAAGTATCGCTGTTAAATGCGGTATCGTCTTCTAATTCCATGTCAGTCACTTGACCAATTTTTTCAATTGAGGTCAGTACATCGTAGAATGTTTCAAGTCCAATGATAATTTTTTCGACAGAAGTTATAACTAATAAAATAATGATTTCTGCCGCTACGAATTGGCCAATATTCATTTGTTCTGAAAGTACCAAAAAACCTCCAATAGACAATAAGCCACCAGTTATTAAAATTTTAAAAATGATTAATTGGGTAAATTGTCTTTGGATAACATTGAAATGTTTTTCCCGATAATTCAAATAAGCAGCCGCTATATTGTTGTTTTTTTGGAGTCCAAAATTGTAGTGAAGATCATTTTTGAAACTGTAATTATTCCGAGCTAATTCTTGTAACCAGCCTGCTACTTTATATTTGAATTTTGATTCTTTCAAACTTGTTTCCAGACCGGATTTAAAAGAAAATCGGAAAATAAAATACAAAAGAAAAAATAGTAAGACTCCAAATATTATAAAGTACGGATGATACAAAGACAGTAAAATTACTCCGAAAGCAATTTGCAATAATGCTGCTGAGAAATCGGTTAGCAGCTTGGAAGTTCCTTTTTGGATAGTCATCGTGTCAAAAAATCGATTGGCTAATTCTGGTGGATAAGAATTGTACAATTGATCCATTTTTATTTTTGGCAAACGGGCTGCAAATTCAAATGAAGCGCGAACAAATATTTTCTGTTGTAAATTTTCAGTAATTCGCAATTGCATCAACGATAAAATCCCCACTAATGCGACACCAAAAATCACCAAAATGATTAAAACAATCCAAGAGGCGCTTACTCTTCCGGATTGTATAAAGTTGATGATGGCTTGAATACCCAGAGGTAAAGACAAACTGATTAATCCTGCAAAAATGGCATAAAAAAATATTTGATACACATCTTTTTTATCTAATTCAAGTAAATTGTAAAAACGTTTTAATGGCGTCATGGTGATTTTTTTTTGTTTATCGTAGGACATTTTTGGTAAGATTTAAATAAAATTGAGTAGTACTCACGTATTCATTACAATCTGTAATAGTTTTCAAATGTTCCGTCAGAAAATGTTGGTGTAAACTTCCAACTACGATTGTTGATGCTAGCGATTTAGAAAAAGGATATTCCGGATTGACTTCGTTTATAAAGCCTACAATTCGGTTTATTACCCTTTTATAAATTAGAAAAAAACCTTCTTTATTTTCTTGATCTACTTCTTTTGTCTGTAATGTTTTTGTAAATTCTGCAATGATAATTTTATTCAAAATAGATTCATTGATATGTTCTGTATTAACGTCATCAGTAACTTTTTCAGTTACAATTGTTATTGCTTTGTCCAGTTTTTCGGATGGATCCAAAATATTTGTAGTTGCAAAAACCAGCTTATATTCCATCCAGCTCCAATACCAAGAAGATAAATATACGAGCAATTTATGCTTGTTCTCAAAGTAACGATAAATAGAGCTTTCATTGGAACCAATTTTTTCTCCCAATTTTTTGAACGTAAAATTGTCAAAACCAATTTCGTCTATCAGAAGGATACTTTGTTGTATAATCTTCTTACCTAAAGGAGACGTTTCCGGATCCTTAACGTATATCTTCTCGTTGACTTGTATTTTTAAATTCGATAGTATAGAATTCATAAACGATAATATTTTATGCAAATATAATAGTATTACTATCAATATTGAGATTTTAACTTTTATTTATAAAAAAAGCTACTCATAAGAAAAGCAGCTTTTAGTTAAATATTAATTTTTAATTTTTTTAAAGTAAAGAATGACAAGTCATTACCTCCGGTTTTTCGACACCCATTAATTCCAAGATGGTTGGAGCAATATCGCCAAGAACTCCATCATGAATCACTCTTATATCTTTGTCCACTAAAATAATTGGAACTGGATTTGTAGTATGCGCCGTATTTGGACTTCCGTCAGGATTAATCATAGTTTCACAATTTCCGTGATCTGCAATTACGATGGTAGTATAATTATGGGCTAATGCTGCCGTGATTACTTTTTCCACACATTTATCAACCGCTTCACAGGCTTTTATTGCTGCACTCATAATTCCGGTATGTCCCACCATATCGCCGTTGGCAAAGTTAAGACAAACAAAATCTACTTCTTCTTTCTCTAATTCAGGAATCAAAGCATCGGTCAACTCAAAGGCGCTCATTTCCGGTTGCAAATCATAAGTGGCAACCTTAGGAGAATTTTTCAAGATGCGGCTTTCGCCAATAAAGGGCTGTTCTCTTCCACCTGAAAAGAAGAAAGTCACGTGAGGATATTTCTCCGTTTCGGCAATACGAATTTGCTTTTTGTGGGCTTTTTCTAAAACTTCTCCAAGAGTTTCCGTAATATTATCTTTGTTGTAAACGACTTTTACGTTTTTGTACGTTTCGTCATAATTAGTGAGCGTAACATAATACAAATTAAGTTTGTGCATGTTTTGTTCATGACAATCCATTTGAGTCAATACTTCTGTTAATTCTCTTCCTCTGTCCGTTCTGAAATTAAAGAAAATAACCACATCATCTTCTTCAATTGTTGCTAGAGGTTTGTCGTATTCATCCACAATAACCGTTGGATGAATAAATTCATCAGTTACATTGACTTCATAACTATCCTCGATAGAAGCAACTGCATTTGTTGAATGTGTTCCAATTCCGTTTACCAATAAATCGTAAGCAAGTTTTACTCTTTCCCAACGTCTGTCGCGGTCCATCGCATAATAACGTCCCACAACCGATGCCAGTTTTACGGTAGTATGAGCGATATAATCCTGTAAATCCTGAATGTAATGCTTTCCGGATTTTGGATCTACATCACGACCATCAGTAAAGGCGTGAACAAAAACTTTTTGTAATCCGTGTTGTTGTGTCGCATCAATCAAGCCGCGTAAATGAGATGTATGAGAGTGTACACCTCCATCTGAAACCAGACCTAAAAAGTGTACTTTTTTATTGTGTATTTTAGCATACGTGAAGGCGTCAACTAAAACTTGCTCCTTAGCTAAAGTGTCGTGTGCTACGGCAAGGTTTATTTTGGCTAAATCCTGATATACAATTCGGCCTGCGCCAAGATTCATGTGACCTACTTCACTGTTTCCCATTTGCCCTTCAGGAAGACCAACGTTTAATCCGTCAGTTCTAAGTTGAGCACTTGGATAATTTCTATAAAGACTATTAATAAATGGAACATTGGCATTATCGATAGCAGAAACTTTTGGGTCAGGAGATTTTCCCCAACCGTCCAAAATCATAAGAATTACTTTTTTATTCATTGCAAATTTATTTTAAGCAAAGATAAAGTATTTCTAAAAATCTTCAAGTGAATCAAAATCACTATTATAGATTCAGAGGCTAAGCATAACAAATAATGATTATTTTGTTGTGGAAAGTTACCTTTTTTAAGGTTTATGCATTTAGAATTTATTCTTCACTTCATTATAATCTATAAAATAGCGCACACTGATCGAGAAAACATGACTCAATGCGTCATTATTCAATAAATTGGTGAAGTTCTCTCTAAATTCTTTATTGATGTTTCTTTCAAAAGCACCCGCATTGTTTCGATACAAAACAGAAACCTGACTTCCTGACGCAAACCACCAAGTATAAGACAAATCAGCATTCCAGGAATAAAAACTAGAGTTTTTGTTCTCTGCGTATCCTGCAAAATCCATAAGTCTGCCGTTTTGTTCTAATGATAAAGTATTTTTATTCTCCGCATAAGACCAATAATGGCGTAACGAAATATTAAACGTCATCTGACTGTTCAGCGAATACTTTCCCGAAAGCGTATTCGAATAGGTAATTACATTTCTATTCGCGAAAACTATAGTATTTGGCGTAGCCAAATTTAGGTCTTCATTAATACTGTCAATGTAGCCTTTGTTATTGTTTTGCCTGAAAAAATTGAAATTATAATTCAACGATAATTTATCGCTAAAACGGTATCTCGGACCAAGAGAAAAGCCATACGAATTTCTTCCTGCCTCGTCAAAAACGGCGTAAGATGGATTAAAATCAATGGCGAAACTATTATTGTAATTGGTTGAAATATAAATAAATCCTCCAAGTTTACTAGGTCTTATAACGTATCTGTCAGCAACTCTTGGTTCATAATAATCATAAGTCTCTACCGGATTCGCATCGAAACCTATTCCGAAGTAATGATTTTTTTTGGTATTCGAATTAATCTGAAAGTTAATATTGCCCGTTTGTAATTTGCCTGTTTCTTTTTGAAATTGTGAATAAGCGTTTATTCTGGCATTGAAAGTGTTAAAATACTTCGTAGGATTAAGGATTCTATAACTGGTGTTACCATATAGACTGTAATAATTAGTCTCAAAATTGATTCCTAAATCATTATTATCAAAATCTTTTGTGGTGATATCAGCCCCAACTCCATAACGAAATTTACCACTGGTTTCAGAGAAATTCAATTGGGAATTAATACCTTTTTTGTCCTCAATACCATTGATGTAACTATACTTGAAATCACCGGCAAGGTTGTAGGTGTTTTTCTTAGTATTCAAATCCCAAACTAATGCCGTTACATTTCCATCACGAAAACTTCCGTTTCGGGTCACATTTGTATTCACAAACGCAACAGAGGAATTTTTGCGAAAGCGTTGGTCTAAAACTAATACATTATAATTTGCCAGTGGTTCTATTTCATTTCTGATTTTGCCGGTTTCACGGTTATAAATAGAGGTTGGTGTTTTTTCCGTAACAGCGTTCAGAATTCCTACTCCTAAACCATCTTTAGTTCTGCCCGAAATTTTAAAAGCATTGATAAGACTGACATTTGGAGTCTCTGCAAATGATTCATTTTCATTTAACTTATATGTTGGAACGCCCCCAATTCGTCTCGAATAAACTAAATTTCCTTTGCTGAATAAATCAGTTCCTTCCGTGAAAAAAGGTCTGTTTTCATTAAATTGTTGTTCGAATGGTCCTAAATTCAAAATTTGATCATCGTATTTTGTTTGTCCAAAATCAGGAACAAGAATCATATCCAGTGTGAAAGCATCGTTTATTCCATATTTTAAATCCAATCCACCTTTAAGAGTTCCGTATGTTTTTTGCCTTGCGTCCGCATTAACATAGAAAGAAGAGTACGGTAAAAGAAAAAGTCGGGTAGGAGGTTTTATGTTTTCAATTCCCTCTAAAACTCCGGTTTGTTGGGTAAATGTTCCAAGTTTTGAATCGATGAAGTTCCAAGTAAATTTTTGTCGGTCTCGTCTTATCTCTCTAAAAAAATTAAGTCCCCAAGTTTGTTTGTTTTCACCAGAAAAACGCAGTGCTGCGTATGGAATTCGCATTTCGACAATCCAACCTTTAGCTGTAATTACGGCTTTGCTTTTCCAAACGGCATCCCAGGAGTAATCCTCGCCATTGGTGTCAGTTGTGATACAATCGGCTTGACCGTCAGCAGCATTTACAAAAAATTGAAAATCTTGCTGCCCGTCATTAAAACCGTTAATAAAAACTCCAAAAATGTCAGAAGTACCAAAATTATCTCTTTGAGTGATTTCTCTTAAAATTTTATCTGGATTGTCGTCATACATAATGGCTCCAATGTATATGGCGTCGTTATCGTATAAGACTTTTACTTCTGTTCTTTTGTTCTCGGGAATTGCCTTACCATTATCAGGTTCAAACATGATGAAATCAGTTGCTACTGCAGCAGATTGCCAAATGGATTCATCTAAGTTTCCATCAATTTCAATTTTTTCGGAAATGAATTTTGTTTGTAATGTTTTTTTTTGGCTGTAGCCAAAGACACTTATGAAGAGGAAACAAAGCAATAAATGATTTTTCATGAAACTGTTGATTGATTGATTGATGCAAAATTAGAAAAACCAAAATAGTTTCAAAGGGACAAATCACCAATCCACACAGTAGTTTGGATTAATAGACTCCCTTTTCAATCGAATGTTACAGTTTGTTTTGAAAAAATTAAAATTTATTTTTTACCGAATTGTAATCGATAAAATAACGAATGCTTACAGAAAGCACGTTTGTAAGATCACTGTTGAAGATGTTATCAAGGTTTTTGGATACTCTTTTTTCAACAATGTCAGATCTTTGTAGACCATAATTACGGTACAAAATTGAGATTTCGCTTCCTGGCGCAAACCACCATGAATAGGATAAATCAAAGTTCCAGGAATTAAAATTCCGGTCCTTGTTTTGTGCGTAGCTACTATTTGGAGTTAAATAACCGCTATTTTGCAAGGTAAAGAATTCATGATTTTTAGAATACGACCAATAATAGCGAGCCGTTAAGTTAATGGTCATTTTATTGTTTAAGGAATATTTTCCAGTAAGATCGTTTTGAAGGATTTCTCGATTGCGTTCTGCAAATACAATTTCTGTATCATCAAAGGCAACCCATCCACGATCATTAATCATTTTAGTGTATTCAGATGCGAAGGCTAAAGAAAATTTATCATTGAATCGGTATTTTGAACCTAAATAAAAGCCATAATTATTTCTACCACTCTCATTGTATTTTGTAAATGTAGGTTGGATAATTAATGTAAAAGGATTGTTGTCGTTTGAGGTGAAATTTAGAATGGTAATCATTCTTTCTGGAAGAAATACATATCTTCCATATTCACGAGGCTCGTAAAAATCGAATGTTTTGAGGGGTGTTAATTCGAATAAAAGCTCTAAAGAATCATTTCCTAATGTTGTCGCCCTTATTTCTGTCCCAAAAGCACCAGTTTGTAATTTTCCGGAAGTATTGTCTATTTCAAAATTTACATATTCATTTAATCTGAAAGTATTAAAAATTTTGGTTGGATTTACTATTCTATAGCTTGCATGTCCGTAAGCATTGTGATAATTAGAATAAAAATTGATGCCTAAATCATTCACATCGTAGTTTTCAGAAAGATATTTTCCAGAAAAACCATATCTATATTGCCCGCTTGTTTTTTCAAATCCAATTTCTGTTTTAAATCCATCATAGTCTTCAATTGTATTGATAGAGCTGTATTTAAAGTCACCGTATAGATTATAGGTATTTGATTTTGTATTTAAATCAAACAGTAATGCCGAAACATTTGCATCTCTGAAACCACCGTTTCTGGTAGTATTTGCATTGACAAAAGTAACCGAAGAGTTTTGGTTGAAGCGTTGATCGAGAACCAACATATTGTAATTGGTCAAGGATTGTACGACCGTTTTTGATGCAGTTTTTGTGGTTGTGTCAAAAATGGTTGCGTATGTTTTTTCACTAACTGCATTCAAAAAACCAATTCCAAGTCCTTTAGCAGTGCGACCAGATATTTTTACAGCGTTAATCACATCCACAGTACTAGGAAAATCGGTTATTTCTTGATTTGGAGACAATTGGGCTTCAAGATTTTCTCTTTCAACAATTGGGCTTCCGCCAATTCTACGCGAATACAATAAACCACCTTTACTAAATAAGTCAGTTCCTTCAGTAAAAAAAGGTCTGTTTTCCTCAAATCTTTGTTCAAAAGGCAAGAGGTTTAAAATGGCGTTGTCAAATTTTGTTTGTCCAAAATCAGGCACTAAGATCGCATCTAATGTAAAAGAGTCGTTAATGCCGTATTTGATATCCAATCCAGCTTTGAAAGTTCTGTCAGAGCCAATGTCACTTTGCTGATAGTAAGCGGATGTATATGGAATCAGGAAAAGTCGGGTAGGAGTTTGAATGCTTTCTATTCCTTGAAGAATTCCTGCTTGTGGAATAACAGCACCTATTTTAGTGTCAATCCTGTTCCAGGTATATTTTTGTACATCACGCTTTATTTCACGCATGAAATTCAAGCCCCAAGTTTGTTTATCGGCTTTCGAAAAGCGCAAAGCGGCATAAGGAATTTTCATTTCTACAACCCAGCCAAATTCCGTAATTGTCACTTCGCTGTCCCAAATGGCATCCCACGTAAAATCTTCATAATCCTCAGTTGCTAAACAATCCATTTGAACTCCTGCCGCACTTACAAAAAACCTAAAATCTTGTTGACCATCATTGAAGCCATTGATGTAAACGGAGAAATGATCGGAAACCCCAAAAACATCTCTATTGGTGGTTTCTTTTTGAATTTTATTGGGTTCGTTATCATACAACATTGCCGATATATAAATAGCATCGTTGTCATAAAGCACTTTTACTTCTGTTTTTTTATCATTGCTTATCGGTTTTCCATTGTCAGGTTCAAACATTATAAAATCAGTTGCAACTGAAGCCGATTCCCAGATTTGTTCGTTGATCTTTCCGTCGATTGTTATGTTTTCTGTGATGGATTTTGCTTGGAGTGTCTTTTTTTGACCAAAGGTGTTAATACTGCAGATAATTAAAAAAAGTAATGATAAATAAATATGTTTTGCCATGAATTACTAATGTATGTGAACAAAAATAGCAAAAATAGTAGATAATGTATTTTTATTTTTGCACTGATAGACAATTTTTTATGAAATATTTTGTTATATTATAATTAAAGTTTTCATAATTTTTGTTTTCAAGGTCCGTTAATGCGTACGTTTGCAACCCGAATTAACTTATAACTTAAACACTACCAATGATTTATACGATACTTCCTACTGTTTTATTTATGCTTGCAACATTCTCTTCAAGTAAAACAACTTTTACTGAGCCAAATATTATTAAACCAGTAGTTTATGCCAAAACGGTAGCAATTAGTGATGAGACTAAAATTGAAATGGCCTACAATAATTTACATTCTGACAAATTTGCTTTACCTAAATTGGAAAGTTTTGCAGTTGCCTTAAAAGGATATTATTCGTTGAAAGAAAAAGGATTAATCAAAAAAGACATTTTAACGTTAATCGACTTTAGTTTATCTTCTAATACTAAAAGACTTTGGGTAATTGACTTAATCACTGGAGATGTATTGTATCATTCTCTTGTTGCCCACGGAAGAAATACCGGCGAAGAATATGCTTCTAATTTCTCAAACGCAGCGGAATCGTATAAAAGTAGCCTTGGATTTTATTCCACAGGTGAAATTTATAATGGCAAACACGGAATGTCACTTCGTTTAGATGGTTTAGAAAAAGGAGTTAATGATAACGCAAGAGCAAGAGGTGTAGTAATGCACGCGGCTGATTACGTTTCCAATTCATTTATAAAAAACAACCACAGATTAGGAAGAAGTCAAGGCTGTCCCGCTGTTCCTGCGGAATTATCTAAGGAAATAATCAGTACAATAAAAGGTAAATCTTGTTTCTTTATTTATCATCCTTCTAGAGCTCCTAAATTTGGAGCTAAATCAATTTCGTAATTTATCGTACAAATCAGCGTCAAGGTTATAAATATCATCCCTGAAAATCAATTTGTTGTTCTCGCTCCAAGCAGTCCAATATAGAAGATGGAAAGCTATTTCTTTTTTGATTTTTACAAATTTCGTTCTCTCATTCTGTAGTGTTTCTGTGATTTTTTCCAGATTCCAATTGACTCCGTCGTTCAATATGTATTCTGTTAATTCCAATGGATTGTCTACTCTAACGCAGCCGGAACTTAATGAACGATCAATTTTGTCAAAGTAATCTCTGTGATTTGTATCGTGTAAATAAACGGAAAAACGGTTTGGAAAAATGATTTTTACCATGCCTAATGAATTGAAAGTGCCCGGACTTTGTACATAACGATACGTTTTGGCCTGAGATAATTGCCACTCGTAAGGACTTACAATTCTTCCGTTACTATCATAAACCTTAATATTGGAATGTGTCAAATAGCTTCTGCTTTTTAAAATTGCAGGAATTACGTCCTCTCTCAATATGGTTGGCGGAACTGTCCAGGTTGGATTAAAAACGACTTGTGTTAATTTAGAACTCAGCACTGGTGTTTTTCTTTTAGCTCTTCCCACAATCACTCTGTGCGTTCTCAACGTATCATTATTGTTTACCAGTGACAACTTATAATCTGGAATATTGATGATAATATATTCTTTGCCCATTTGTTTTGGATACCATTTCCAGCGTTCCAGATTAGCTAGTATTTGTTGCGTGCGTTGGGTTTTAGAAAAATTAAGTGACGCTATGGTTCCAGCTCCAATTTTTGTATCGGCGGCTAAACCGTGCCGACTTTGGAATTTTTTTAAGGCACGAACCGTTTCTTCATCATAAATCGGCGTAAGGCTGTCTTTAGGTTGCAATTCTTTCCAATAAATTAATCGTTTCTTGATGTCGATGAGGGAAGGATTTGTGTCATTCGGCGTTATTATTTTTGAGAATTTTATGGATTTAAAGTTGTCTTTTGGAAAAGAATTAATTTGCTGTAATGCTTTTTTTAATCTTTTGTAAACAAGATGATTGGGTTTCAATTGTTCTATTTTATAAACTAAAGAATCAGTTTGAAGTAATTGGGCGACTGTTGTATTTAGGTTGATTTCGTTAGGTTTCAAATCCCAGTTTTTATATAATTTTCGAGGATTTAGTTTTCCGTTAGTGAGATGTGAAATGTATTTTTGCAAACTGGAAGTCAGTAAAATATCATATTTTGCCAAATCTACAGAATCCAGAGAAGCTGCTTTTTTTTCGAAATCAAATAAAGATTTTACGTTGTAATCCTCTGGGTTGAGTCCCTCTTCACCTGCTTTGTTAAGCTCGGCTAAAATTATTTTTCTCTTTTCTTGGGATTGCCAAACTGTCCTGTAATTTGTAGATGTGTAAAAATCTGTGAGCACTTTGTTGCGGAATGAAAGTACTAAAGTGGAGTCCATATTGGTTGGTTTTCCTTCCGGTTGCACATGAGGTTTTACAATCTCTTCTTTCAAGATTACCTCGCCCTTTAGTTCTTCTTTTTTACAACTAATAAAGGTAAACAGCAACACAATCAGAAATGAAATATTCATAATTTATATCTTTAAAAATTATACTTTATTCTCCGATTCTTATTGATTGAGTTTCTTTTTTTCTAAAGAAATAAAAACTTCCGTTTCGGGTGTTGAACCAAATTAGATTTGGTTTGTTGTTGCTGCACTCTTTTTCATGGGTGAATACACATTCTTTTCTTCAAATATGGGGACTATTCCCAAGAGATTTTCAGAGTTGTATCAGACAAAATGAACAGCTGTTACTGAAATATCGCCTCTAAAACGACAACTTTCTAGCGATTTTTCTATACGAAGTGTAGGAAGTCGTACCGGAAATGCATCCAAAGCAATTATTTATTAGATGTTTTGCATTATTTTTTCAAAGGTTTTTTTGTGTCCTATAAAGGTATAATATTTTCATATTAAATTCTTTATGATTTGAATCCTCTTTTTTAAAAAAAGTTGAAGCGGTAAGATTGAGACTTTTTAAGAAAAAAACTTGCATTAAAGCAAACTTATTAATTATATTTGCACTGTTGTTAATGCGAAAGTAGCTCAGTTGGTAGAGCTCCAGCCTTCCAAGCTGGTTGTCGCGAGTTCGAGCCTCGTCTTTCGCTCTAAGTTTCAAATTTACTTTGAAATCTTATTTTACTGTTATAATGCGAAAGTAGCTCAGTTGGTAGAGCTCCAGCCTTCCAAGCTGGTTGTCGCGAGTTCGAGCCTCGTCTTTCGCTCCAAAAACCTCAAACTTCTGTTTGAGGTTTTTTTTTACTCTGAACTCGTTGCAAAATCATTTTACAAAATTCAAATCAGTTCCAGGTTCTAATTCTTCAGGAATTTGATTTTGTCGAAACAATCGTGCGGTCAAATGACCTTTCAAAGTGATTGTATCTCCTTTTACATCCAGCCAACTGCCTTCTCTCAGTCCTAAAACCGGAACAGTATTAAATGCATGATATTCCTTAATTCGGGTTTCTCGTGTTTCGCCCATATGTTTGGAAGAAGTATCCGGATCTAAATAATGCGGATTCAAATTGAAGTGAATCAATCCAAGAGTTTTAAAACTTGGCGGATAAACTATTGGCATGTCGTTTGTCGTTTGCATCGTAAGTCCGCAAATGTTACTTCCCGCGCTTGTTCCTAAATACGGAGTCCCATTTTTTATAACTTCCGAAAGGATTTCCATAACATTATTCTTATATAATTGGGATACGAGAACAAAAGTGTTTCCGCCTCCTGTGAAAATTCCTTCTGCATTTTTTATAGCCTCAGCGGCATCTTCAAATTCGTGAATTCCAATCACTTTTTTATTTATTTTGGCGAAAGCCAAGCCAACCATCGTAGTGTATTCCTGATGTGAAATCCCACCAGGTCTGGCGTAAGGAACAAAAAGAATTGTATTGCAGTTTTGAAAATGCAATTGCAATTCAGGTAATAAATACTCCAGATAATTCTCGTTTGCAAGTGTTGAAGTGCTTGCGATTAGTATGTTTTTCATTTTCGGTGCATAATTTGTGCTAAAGGTATTAAATCAGTCTTTTTTATTTCAAATTTTTAATTAACATTTTTTTACCAAGTCTTTAGTACTTAATTTGGAATGCATTAAGATACTTTTACGAGGTGTCAATAATGGCTTTCAAAGAGATGATTAGAATTGTGTACTTATTTTTGGCTTTTGCTGCAACAAATGTTTGGTCACAAGATGCGTCCCGAATGCAGTTGAACGGAAAAGTGACTGCTGATGTTTCGGTTTTAGAAGGTATTTATGTTATAAATAAAAAAACTGAAAAGTCTTCAATTACGGATCGTGACGGTAATTTTTCTATTCAGGCAGCTGCTGGAGATACGTTACTATTTACCGCGACGCAATTCAAGGAAACTACATTACTTTTGACGCAAGATCATTTTGCTAAAGGAATTCTTTATGTGAAAGTGATACCTATTGTGAATCAATTGCGCGAGGTGATTGTTCGAAATGGGATTAACGCAACTTCACTGGGGATTATTCCTCGAGGTCAGAAAATTTATACTCCGGCAGAACGCAAATTATATACTGCCAGTGATCTGAATGCATCAGCAAATGCGGGTAGCATGATGGGAGGATCAGTTTCGGCGGATCCATTGTTAAATTGGATTTCGGGAAGAACTAAGATGTTGAAAAAAGAAGTGGAGATTGAAAAGAAAGAATCTTATTTACGACAGCTAGAAAATATGTTTACCGCGGATTATTTTGTGAGTAAATTGAAAATTCCTGCTGAATATGTCAAAGGATTTGAATATTACAGTATCGAAAATGAACGATTTGTGACGGTTCTGAAGTCTAAAAATGTAACAATGACTACTTTTTTGATAGGAGAATTAGCTACGAAATATAAAGAAATAATTGCCGGTGAAAATTAAAAATACACTACAGTTTATAATCCTTTTGTTGGTTCAAGTTGCCTTTGGGCAGACCACTAATACTAAGGAAATTCGAGGAAAAATAACCGTAGATTCTGTTGCAGTGGATCGCATTAATATTGTGAATATAACAACAGAAAAAGCTACAGTTTCTGATTCGAAAGGTTTTTTTACAATACCCGTAAAAGAAGGTGATGTTTTGGTATTTACAGCCGTTAATTTAGAAGGTCTTCGCCGGAAAATTACTAAAGAGGATTTGGTAGAGGAAGTTCTATCGGTGATAATGCTCCCAAAAAGTATTATTTTGAATGAAGTTATTGTAAATGAGTCTTCTATTACTGCGGAGAGTTTAGGCATTATTCCTTACGGTCAAAAGAAGTACACACCATCTGAAAGGAAATTATACACAGCAACTTCCGGTGGCGGAATTGACGGGCTTTTGAATACAATATCCGGTAGAAAAGCCATGTTGAAAAAGGAAATTATTGTAGAAAAGAAAGAACAGCTTTTGGCTAGAATTGATGTGCTTTTTGAAGATAAATATTACACGGAAACATTAAGTATTCCATTGGATTATATCAAGGGATTTCAGTATTATTGTGTTGATGATGTTGCCTTTGCAAATGCGTTGCGAGCAAAGAATAAAACATTGATTATGTATTTAATCGTGAAACTTGCTGAAAATTATAACGAAATAATAGTCCTTGAGAATCAATAGCATTTTATTGGGGATTTTATTTTTATTATGCCAAAATTCTTTTGGACAAATTCTTGATGAAAAGCTGTTGCAGGGAAAAATCAGAGTAGATTCTGTCGGTGTAAATGGAATAAATATCTTAAATTTAATAAACGGAAAGATAACGCAAACAAATAGTTCTGGAGATTTTTTTATTTTGGCGAAAGCCAATGATATATTGGTCTTTAGTGCTGTAAATCTTAAAACGTTTAAGAAAACAATCCGTTTTATTGATTTTGAACTTGGGATGTTGTCAATCAATATGGAGTCTAAGACGACAGAATTGAAAGAGGTGATTGTCATAAAGAATCAAATTAACGCACTTTCACTGGGTGTTGTAACTAAAGACCCGGTGAAATATAGTCCGGCAGAACGAAGGTTAAGAACTGCTAGAGATTTTAAACCGATACAATTATTGAACTTTTTAGGTGGGTCGATGCCACTCGATCCGCTGATCAACAAGATCAATGGAAGAACGAAACGGCTTAAGACGTTAGTTGTTTTGGAGAAAAAAGAAAACTATATCAAATTGATTTCTGAATTGTATATTAAAGAATACTTTACGGTTCAGTTGGGAATTGCAAGTGATTACGTAAATGGTTTTAAATATTTCATAGTAGAAAATGATAATTTTTTGAAAGTTTTAGAATCCAAAAATGAAGAAAGAACTTCATTTTTTATGGTAGCTTTGGCACAAGAATACAAAGACATACTAAAACAATGAGAATTGACTGGGATATAAAAGACAAAACTTAATAAATCGAGATGAAAACTACAATAAAAATTCTTAGCTTACTTTTCTTTTGCCAACTTTCTTTTGGGCAAAATGAAACCCGAAAGTCACTCCACGGACAATTTGTAAATGAAATCGCTTTGGTAGACAATGGCTATGTTTTTAATTTGAATTCGAAAACAAGGACCTTCATCAGCAATCAAGGTTTTTTTGATATTTTGGCCAAAGCCAAAGATACGTTGCTGGTTTCAAGTCCTTCTTTCAAGTCCAAAAAAATCGTTCTTCAGGAAAAAGATTTTTTAAAAACGTTGTTTGTAATCGATTTAGAGGCGCAAACTACACTTTTGAAAGAAGTAATTGTAAAAGGAAAATTGGACATAAAGCCAGCTATCGGCAGTACTCAGAAAATTGTAGATATGCAATTTACGGATGATGCAAAATCTTCGCCTATAAATAGAACGATGCCTTCGGACGGAACCATAGAAAACGGAATGGATTTTGTTAGAATATTTAAAATGGTTTCCAAAGTATTTAAAAAAGATTCGGATGAAAAAGCAGGATTGAATGCGCAAGCAGATTTTTCTGATACCGTTTCTAAAGGGTTGGATCGCTATTTTTTCACCAATACCTTGAAATTGAAATCGGAAGAAATTAGTCTTTTTCTGGATTACTGTGAAAGTGATCCGAAATCAAAAAATCTTTTGAAAGAAGAAGATGAGTTTTTACTAATTGATTTTTTAATCACCAAGAACGAAGAATTTAAAAGAATTACTACTTTACAAAAATGAAAAAGACAATCTTAATCACTTTTTTTGGAATACTATTTTTAACATTAACATCTTTTAGTGTTCATAAATTTTATGTTGCTTTGTATCAGGTAAATTACGCTCCTGAAAAGAAAATGCTTCAGATAACGACTCGCATATTTGTAGATGATTTGAACAGTGCAGTTGGAAAAAAGTATAGCAAGAAAATTAATTTAGGTGCAGAAAATGAATCTGTTGATGATATAAATTTTTTAAAAAAATACTTCAGCGAAAAATTTTATATCAAAGTAAACGGTCAGACCAAACCGATACATTTTTTGAGCAAAGAGATGGAAGGCGATGTGCTCATTTGTTACTTTAGCATGAAAGAAATCCAAAAAATAAATTCCTTGGAAATTTATAATGCTGTAATCACCGAAGGCAATGCAGAGCAACAAAACATCATGCATTTTAATGTTTCTGGAGTCAAAAACACATTGCTTTTTACGGAGTCTTCATCCAAGGGAATGTTAAAATATTAATTAATTTAGAAAAATCTACTTAAAATTATTATTTTCACCCATTGAAATAACCAGATTTCCACCTATGAAAAAATTATCTTTACTATTATTTTTTCCTGCATTATTGTTTGCACAGGAAAAAACGGCTCCAGTCGCGCCAAAACAAACCGGAAAGTACGACACCAATAAGTTTAGCCAAATGTATGATTTGTTAGCCACGCCTAACATGTTTCGTACCGCTTCAGGAGCTCCAGGTCCAGCTTATTACCAACAACAAGCGGATTATAAAATCAACATTGAGCTTGACGACAAAAATTCTAGATTAAGCGGTTCAGAAACCGTTACGTATTATAATAATTCCCCGGACACTTTAGAATATTTATGGGTACAGTTAGACCAAAATCAAGCTGCGAAAAACTCACAAACTCCTTTGGCGGAAAGCCAGAGAATGGAGCAGGTTTTTCCAGCGGGAGGTTTTGCTAATAAATTTTTGAAACAAGAACTAGACCGCGGATTCAATATTGAGTTCGTTAAAGATGCCAAAGGAAATTCATTGTCTTATACCATCAATCAAACCATGATGCGTATCAATTTGGCAACGCCGATGAAACCTGGAGAGAAATTTTCTTTTTCAATCAAATGGGCGTATAATATTAACAACTACAGAGCAGAAGGCGGTCGTTCAGGATATGAATTATTTGAAAAAGACGGAAACAAATTATATGTGATTGCTCAATTCTATCCTAGAATGGCGGTTTACAATGATGTTGAAGGATGGCAGAATATGCAGTTTTGGGGAACGGGAGAATTTACGTTGCCTTTTGGAAATTTTGATGTAAATATCACCGTGCCTGCGGATCATGTTATGGAAGCAACAGGCGAGCTAATGAACAGAAGCGAAGTGTTTACTCCAGAACAAGTGAAAAGATATGAACTTGCAATGAAATCATACGATAATCCAGTTGTTATTGTAACACAAGCGGAAGCAGAAGCAAATGAAAAAGGATTCTCTGACAAGAAGAAAACATGGAAATTCAGTGCTAAAAACGTAAGGGATTTTGGTATTGCCACTTCAAGAAAATTCATTTATGATGCAATGGCAGTTAAATTAAGTGAGAAAACGGTAATGGCAATTTCAGTTTATCCAAAAGAAAGTAATCCTTTATGGGGAGAAACTTCTACAAGAACTGTAGCGCATACTTTAAGAAGTTATTCTGCACATACGTTTGATTATCCTTATCCAAAAGCGGTTTCAGTATCTGCAGAAGATCAAGGTATGGAATACCCAATGATTTGCTGGAATTACGGTCGTCCTGACGAAAAAGGAGTGACTAGTGAACGTACTAAAAATGGTATGATTGGGGTAGTAGTGCATGAAGTAGGACACAATTTCTTTCCTATGATTGTAAACTCTGATGAACGTCAGTGGTCGTGGATGGATGAAGGTTTGAACACTTTTATGCAATACATGGCTGAGCAGGAAATGGGAACAAACTTCCCTTCCAGTCGAGGACCAGCAAGTAAAATTGTTCCTTACATGAGTGGTGATCAAAAATTCTTGGAGCCTATTATGTCTAACTCTGAAACAATAGTTCAGTTTGGTGCAAACGCTTATGGTAAGCCGGCAACAGGTTTGAATATACTTAGAGAAACGATTATGGGAAGAGAATTGTTTGACCATGCGTTTAAAGTATATGCAAACAGATGGAAATTCAAGCATCCTACTCCGGAAGACTTTTTTAGAACGATGGAAGATGCTTCGGCAGTAGATTTAGATTGGTTTTTCAGAGGATGGTTTTACTCTACTGATTTTGTAGATATCGGTGTGAAAGAAGTAAAACAATATTACGTTTCTGAAACTGCAACTAAAGAGCTAAAAGATGCAACCGTAAGAAGAGGACGTTTTGGACAGGAAAAAGGACCTTTCGTATATTTAGTTCCTGGAACTAGCGAAGAATTATCTGCAAAAGAAAAGAAAGCATTAGCAATTGCGGATGTAAATTTATTATCGGACTATGTTAATAAAAACTTTACAGCAGATGAAAAAACAAAATTAAAATCTCCAAAATATTTTTACGAAGTAGAGTTCAATAAACCTGGAGGAATGTTAATGCCACTTATCGTTGAGTTAACGTACGAAGATGATTCGAAAGAGTCATTCAAGTATCCAGCTCAAATTTGGAGAAAAAACAATGATACCGCTAAGAAAGTATATGCAACTGAAAAAGCAATCAAAAAAATCCAAGTGGATCCAAAATTAGAAACTGCCGATATTGATGTGACCAATAACACTTGGCCTAAGGAAGAAGTAAAATCTAAATTTGACTAAATAAAAATAAAATTTCTAAAAAAGACTCTGAAAAGAGTCTTTTTTTTATGAAAAAATTAAAAGTCAAAGATTCAAAATTTGATATCTTTGTAACAATCAAAAACAAAAAATATGTTTGGTATAGGTGGAGGCGAATTAATTTTTATCATGTTTATAGTGCTTATGCTTTTTGGTTCCGATAAAGTTCCTGAAATAGCCCGTACCATGGGTAAAGCAATGGCGCAATTGAAAAATGCAACGAATGACATTAAAAGTGAAATTCAAAAAGGAGCTGAGGCAAACGGATTCGATGCGAAAACATTGACCGATTTTAGGGGGAATATTACCTCTGAAATCAATAAAGCGAAGGATAATCTGTTAGGCGATACATCTCAATTTACTGATACAACCGGCAACATTACTTCTGAAATTAATAAAGCCAAAGACAGCTTGTTGGCAGATACAACCGCTCCAATTGAAACTACGAAAGAAGTAATAGAAGACATTACAGGACCAATAAAACGTCAGATGTAATGTTAGAAAAATTACTTTCCTTAGATACGGAATTGTTTGTGTTTTTAAATGGTTTAGGTTCTGAAACTTTTGATGGATTCTGGTTATTTATTACCAGACAAAGCAACTGGGTTCCGTTTTTTTTGCTTTTATTGTATTTAATTTTCAAAAAACTGGGAGCAAAACAAACACTCTATTTATTATTGTTTGTAGCTGTTTTAATTACCATTACGGATCAAACCACTAATCTCTTCAAAAATGGATTCCAGCGATTACGACCTTGTAATAATCCTGAAATCAATTCCTTTATTAGAGTAGTCCAGTCGAGAAGTTCGTTTAGTTTTTTCTCTGGGCACGCTGCAAATTCAATGGCAGTTGCGACATTTTTGTATTTTAATTTTAAGGATAAAATCAAATTTTTTGGATTCTTGTTCTTATGGCCTTTGATTTTTGCTTACAGTAGAATTTATCTGGGATTGCATTATCCATTAGACATCTTATCAGGCTATTTGTTCGGACTTACTTCTGGTTTTTTGATGTATAAAGTATACAAAATAGCACAACAAAAATATTTTCCTATATAATAATTTAATATTATTCAGGAGCTTTTTCCTGCTCTACGCTATATCTTTTTCTTGTGATTCTTCCTTAGGTCAGAATAACAAGAAAAAGGATGCCGCTTCCATCAGGGCTAGGGCATTTGTTTTTCAATAGAAATATCCTAAACTAAAAAACTCTACTCACTGTCAATCCATCACGAATAGGCAGTAAAACCGTTTCTACTCTTGGATCCGTTGCTAATAACTGATTGTATTCCAGTAATATTTTTGTGCTCAAATCTTTAGGATTCAGCGGTTCCAGTACTTTCCCGCTCCACAGCACATTATCTGACAATATTATGCCGCCTTTATTCATTTTTGGAAGAATCAATTCAAAATAGTTGAGGTAGTTTTCCTTGTCGGCATCAATGAAAACCAAATCAAATTTTATGTCCAGTGTTGGAATAATGTCAACTGCTTCTCCTAAATGCTGGAAAATTTGCTTTCCCCACGGAGATTTGTCAAAATGTTTTCTTTGAAAATCAACTAATTCTTCTTTAATGTCAATCGTGTGCAGCTGTCCGTTTTCCTGCATACCTTCGCACAAGCATAACGCTGAATATCCTGTATACGTTCCAATTTCCAGAATATTCACAGGCCGAATCAATTTTGACAACATACTCAAAACCCGACCTTGAAAATGCCCGCTCAACATTCGCGGCAACAGAATTTTTTGATAGGTTTCCTTATTCAGTGCGGCCAGTAAAGCAGGTTCTTTTTCGGAATGTTGCTCGATATAATCTTCTAATTCTTGGGAAATGAAATGCATTTTTTGAATTTTTTTCAATTGAGAGCAAAGTTATCAAATTATCAAATCAACAAATCAACAAATTGTCATTAAATTTGCACCATGGAAATCGATAAAAAAGACATACGATCCTTATCAAAAGAACAACTACGAGATTTTTTCGTTGCAAATGGCGATAAAGCCTTTCGTGGGAATCAAGTGTATGAATGGTTGTGGAGCAAAGGCGCACATAGTTTTGAAGATATGACTAATGTTTCTAAGGGAACACGTACTATGCTTGAAACGCATTTCGTAATCAATCACATCAAAGTAGATACGATGCAGCGCAGTGAAGACGGAACCGTGAAAAATGCCGTTCGTTTGCATGATGGCTTGGTGGTGGAATCGGTTTTGATCCCTACTAATACAAGAACTACAGCTTGTGTTTCTAGTCAAGTAGGCTGTAGTTTAGATTGCAATTTTTGCGCAACAGCGCGATTAAAAAGAATGCGAAATCTGGAACCGGCTGAAATCTATGATCAGGTAATTGCCATTGATAAAGAAAGTCGTTTGTATTACAATCATCCGTTGTCGAATATTGTTTTCATGGGAATGGGAGAGCCGCTTATGAATTATAACAATGTGTTGAAGGCAATCGAAATGATTACGTCGCCGGAAGGATTGGGAATGTCACCTAAACGTATTATGGTTTCGACTTCGGGAGTTCCTAAAATGATAAAAAAACTCGCTGATGACGACGTGAAATTCAAGCTTGCCGTTTCGTTACACTCAGCAATCGATGAAATTCGTTCTCGGATTATGCCGTTTAGTGCTAATTTCCCTTTGGCAGATTTACGCGAATCATTAGAATATTGGTACCGAAAAACCAAAAGTAAAATCTCCTATGAATATGTCGTTTGGAAAGACATCAATGATAATAAAGCTTCCATAGATGCTTTGGTTAAGTTCTGTAAATACGTTCCTTGCAAAGTGAATCTTATTGAATACAATCCAATTGATGATGGAGAATTTCAACAAGCTTCCGAAGAATCAATTAATGCATATATAAAAGCGCTGGAAGCCAGCGGTATTGTGGTAAAAGTCCGAAGAAGCCGCGGAAAAGATATTGATGCAGCTTGCGGACAACTCGCCAATAAAGAAGCATAAAAAAAGCATTAAGATATCCGAAAACGATCTTAATGCTTTTTGGTATAAAAAACAGTTGTTATTTTTGAAGAGTAATTTCGGTTGTAACGCCATTAATTGTCAGCGTTGCGAGGTTGTCACATGCTCCGGTTCCAAAATCTAATATTCCCTCAGAGTCATTTTTACTGATAGTAACAACTCCGCTCACCGGAAATGGTAAATTACAAGTCATTACGTACCGCAAAGCAGTGGTTATTGTTTTTACTATGATGGTCCCGTCAGGTAAAGTTGTTGTGCTGTTTCCAGTCACCAAAAAAACATTGTCATCCCAGATAAGTGGTGTTCCATTTCCCTCAACAGTTTCTTTAATTTTTGTGCCTGTTCTTGTGTAAATTCTGCCATCGTCAAAGGTAATTTTCATATCAACAGTAAAAGTCATTACGGGATGAACCTCAGCTAGTAAGGCCGTGCTTTTCAATTCGTAGGTGATTGTTTTGTTGCCTTGAAGAAGTTTATTGTTGTGATAAAAGTCAACAAAAGTATAGGAAATGGTTCTTATAGGACTGGTGAAATTAGTAGAAAAACTAATAATTATTTTTCCTTTCACTAGGTTTCCATTTGGAAGTAAGCAACCTTCCGTTCCAAAATCAATTGTTCTAGTCCAAATTCCGTCAGCTAATACTGTTGTAAAGGTTGCGCATGTGGGTAAAAATCCTTTTGAAGTGGCGCTGGATTTATTGGATGAATTTTGTTGAGCGGTATATTGGTCTTCGACAATGAATACCACATCATCAATAGCGACATCAATTTTTGATTCAATCGCAACATCCGCATTTGTTAGCACTGGAGACGGATTAGGATCATTATCATCATTATTAGAAGAATCACAACTGATAAAAAAACTCAGTAATATAAATGCCATACCTGATAAAATTTTTGTTTTCATGATACATAATTTTTAATTTATATTAATATTTAAATGTAATCCAATTGTATTATTTGATTTCATTATATGCTTAAAACAGCGGGGTGATCCTCTAATAATTTTAAAGGTTTTTAGAGTTAATAAAACGGTTTCTAACTAATTGGGGTATAAAGAGTATTCGTAGGGATTTAAAAAACAAAAATTGTCTGTAGGTAATACAATTTTTGTATGATCATTTGTATAAAATTAATCAAAAAAATCACTTGTTATTTTAAACTCTTAGTTAAAAAATATATAAACTATTTTATTAAAATAGTATCTTTGAATTCTAAATGAACATTACTTCACAAATAAAACAGCCCATTTTCAATGAAATGGAACTTTTTGAAAAAAAGTTCTATGAATCGATGACTTCGCAAGTGGCTTTGTTAAATAGAATCACGTATTATATCGTCAACAGAAAAGGAAAACAAATGCGTCCTATGTTCGTTTTTCTGACTTCCAAAATGGTTTCAGCCGGAATTGTAAACGAAAGAACCTATCGTGGCGCTTGTGTTATTGAACTGATACATACTGCGACATTAGTTCACGATGATGTAGTGGATGATAGTAATCGCAGAAGAGGTTTTTTCTCCCTTAATGCACTTTGGAAAAATAAAATTGCGGTACTTGTGGGTGATTATTTATTGTCCAAAGGATTGTTGCTTTCCATTGATAATGGAGATTTCGATTTGCTACGAATTATTTCTGTTGCTGTACGCGAAATGAGTGAAGGCGAATTACTTCAAATTGAAAAAGCCCGAAGACTTGACATCACGGAAGATATTTACTATGAAATCATTCGGAAAAAGACAGCGACACTTATTGCTGCTTGTTGTGCTTTGGGTGCAAAATCCGTTATCGAAGATGAAGTTCAGGTAGAAAACATGCGCAAGTTTGGAGAACTCATTGGGATGGCTTTTCAAATAAAAGATGATTTATTTGATTATACTGATGATGCCATTGGTAAGCCAACCGGAATTGACATCAAAGAACAAAAAATGACGCTGCCTCTTATTCATGTTTTGAATACGTGTACTTCAAAAGAGAAAACATGGCTTATCAATTCCATTAAAAACCATAATAAAGATAAAAAACGCGTCAAAGAAGTTATTGCTTTTGTAAAAAATAATAACGGATTACTTTATGCAGAACAAAAAATGATAGCATTCCAGCAAGAAGCACTTTTGCTTTTGGATAGTTATTCTGATTCGGAGTTTAAAGAAGCGCTGATTTTAATGGTAAATTATGTGATTGAAAGAAAAAAATAATTATTTTTTCAAATAATTTTCTCTCGTTACCTATTGAATTTATTGACTTTTTTTGATTTTAAATTTATAAAATCAAAAATTTTGCTATTTAAGATGCAACCTTTTTGCATTGTCAATCGTCTATATTTATAGAAACACTTTATAAAGATTTTGAAAGTAATCAACTTACATCAGGAGGAAAATGAATTAATCCAGTTAGCTGTCGAAAACAATCGGCAGGCACAACAGCAGATTTACACCAAGTTTTCTCCAAAAATGTTAAGCGTTTGCCGCCAATACATAAAAGATATCCATCAGGCCGAAGACGTTATGATTACTGCTTTTATGAAAGTGTTTATCAATCTGAAGAATTTTCAGCACAAAGGAAGTTTCGAAGGTTGGATTAGAAGAATCATGATCAATGAATGTATTTCTTTTATCCGAGTTGAAAAAAAGCTAAAATATAGTGAAGATGAAACCTATTTTGAAGAAAGTTTTAACAACATCGAAAGCCAATTTTCAATAGACGATATTCAATTTTTGATTGATAGTTTGCCGGATGGGTATAAAATGGTTTTCAATTTATATGCTATCGAAGGATTCAAACATCACGAAATTGCAGGTATGTTAGGGATTAAGGAAGGAACATCAAAATCGCAATTGTCACATGCCAGGAAAATGTTGCAAGGGCAGATTAATACGTTAAAAAATTACGAGTATGGAACCGAATAAATTAGAAACGGAGTTCAAAGAGCAGTTGAATTCTAGGGAGATCAAACCATCACAAATGGCTTGGAGTAAACTGGATGCGATGCTTACGGCGGCTGACCCGAGCAATAGCGAACAGGCGAAGCAAAAACCAAAAACAAAGTTTCCTTGGTTGTTTATGGCGGCAAGTTTTGTTGGATTTCTATTGGTAGGAACAGTTTATTTTGGTCAAAAACGAAATACAATTGAAAACCAGGAAAATGAAATTGTTATTCAGAATTCTATTGCTCCAAAAACTACTGTTGTTCCAGAGAATACTATAAAACTAATGGAGGAGGATGAGAAAGGCTTGGTCGCTAATGTTGTTTCAAAATCAACTTCGAGAACTAATAAAACTTCAATTTTAAAAGAAAAATTAATAATCGTTAAGAATAATTCAAATCAAAATCAAGTAACAGAAGTTTCGATCAATAATCAAAAAACAGAACAAAAATTAATCAAATCACAAATTAGCGATGTTACAGTTGACGAACTGTTAGCAGTTGCAGGAAATCCTTCGAAAAAAGAAAATCAATTGAATCCAAAATCTGTTGTGTATGTTAATGCAAGTAATTTACTCTCGCAGGTTGATGGAGAATTAGAGCTTTCCTTTCGAGAAAAAGTAATCAATAAAGTAAACAAGAATTACCAAACCGTAAAAGTTGCGTTGACCAATCGTAACTTAGAATAAAAATCATCAATCACCTTTAAAATCAAATCACCATGAGAAATTTTACCATTTACTTAGTAGTACTGTTATGTTTTTTTGCAAGTAAAATGCTTGGGCAGCAAACATTTGAAAAACGAGCAAAAACCATTGCTTCAAAAATTGAAACCATTACAAAAGAAGAAAAAGCTGCGTTGAAAATAGAAGTCGACGCGGTTAATAATCAATTAATCAACGGTACGATTACAAGAGAAGAAGCGGAGAGTAAAAAGAAATTATTGGCCGAAGCCAGAGCAATCAATATCGAATCAAAGGTGGCTGTGGAACAAGAGGCATTGAATGACTTGGTTCAGGAAAAAGTAGATGGAAAAATTAAAGAACATGATTCTATTCGAACCTATAGTTTTTCCTTCCATAGAAAGAACCATAAGCATGATCTTAAAGATACAATTCAGGGAGAAAGGAGAACAACGTCACAATTTGTTTTTGCGGCCGGGTTGAATAATTTAGCCACGGATAATAAGCTGGAAGATTCTGATTATAGATTTTTAGGTTCTCATTTTTATGAATTAGGCGTTTCTTATAACAGCAGAATTGCAAAAAATAACAATTTGCTTCATGCTAAATACGGCTTGTCCGTAATGTACAATAATCTTCGTCCGACTGATAATCGTAGTTTTGTAATCAATGGTAATCAAACTAATCTGGCTGTTAATCTTATTGATATCAGTGATTCTCGTTTCAGAAATGTATATTTAGTGGCGCCAGTTCATTTAGAGTTTGATTTTTCGGGTAAAAAAATGAAAGAGGATAAACCATTTTTCAGAACGCATGAAAGTGTTCGTTTTGGAATAGGTGGTTATGCAGGAATCAATTTGAAATCAAAGCAAATTATCAAATACGATGACAATGATTTAAAAGTTACTGAAAGAACCAAAGGGGATTTTAATGCCAGTAACTTTATCTATGGTTTGAGTTCTTATATTGGATATAAATCCACTAGTTTGTACTTGAAATACGACTTGAATCCTTTGTTTAAAGACAATGTAGTGAAACAAAACAATGTTTCTTTAGGGCTTCGTTTTGATTTCAATTAAAAATTGTTTGAGTTAGTTTTTAAGAACCCTTTCAGAGTTTCAAACCCTGAAAGGGTTTATATATTCAAAAACTTTGTAACTTTGACCCTTTATAACTTTGACCCCAAATAAAATTGATTTCAAAAGCCACTATTGATACTGTTTTCGAAACTGCCCGAGTAGAGGAGGTTATCGGTGATTTTGTAAACTTGAAACGTGCAGGAAGTAATTTCAAAGGGCTAAGTCCATTTTCTGAAGAACGTTCTCCATCGTTCATGGTTTCTCCTGCTAAAGGAATTTGGAAAGATTTTAGTTCTGGTAAAGGAGGGAATTCTGTAGCTTTCTTAATGGAACATGAAAAATTTACGTATCCGGAAGCCATTCGCTATTTAGCCAAAAAATACAATATTGAAATTGAGGAAACGGAACAATCAGATGAAGAGAAAGCCAATACAGATGTTCGGGAAAGTATGTATTTGGTTTCGGAATTTGCAAAAATCTATTTCCATGATACACTTTTAAACGCTGAAGAAGGCAAAGCTATTGGCTATTCTTATTTTAAAGAACGTGGTTTTACCAATGAAACCATAAAGAAATTTAGTTTAGGATATTCACCGGAAGCTTGGGATGCTTTTACCAAAGAAGCATTAGGCAAAGGATATAAATTAGAATTTTTGGAAAGTACAGGGCTCACAATTCCGCGTGATGACAGACCTTTTGACAGGTTCAAAGGACGTGTGATGTTTCCTATACAAAGTATGTCAGGAAGAGTGCTGGGTTTTGGAGGAAGGATTCTTACCAATGATAAAAAAGCGGCAAAATACCTGAATTCACCCGAGAGTGATATTTACCACAAAAGTAAAGTATTGTATGGTATTTTTCAAGCCAAACAATCCATTGCTAAGTTGAATAATTGTTATTTAGTCGAAGGATATACGGATGTAATTCAGTTCAATCAATCTGGAATTGAAAATGTTGTTGCTTCCTCAGGAACAGCTCTGACACCAGACCAAATCCGATTAATCAATAGACTAACAAAGAATATAACGGTACTTTTTGACGGAGATGCGGCCGGTTTACGGGCATCAGTTCGAGGAATAGATTTGATTCTTGAAGAAGGAATGAATGTGAAAGTATGTACATTTCCTGACGGAGAAGACCCGGATAGTTTTGCCAAGAAAACATCCTATGAAGATTTAGTTTTATACCTGGAAAATAATGCTAAAGATTTCATTCAGTTCAAAGCCTCGCTTTTGATGAATGAAGCCAAAAACGATCCGATAAAAAAAGCGGATTTGATTCGGGATATGGTAGTCAGCATTTCGAAAATTCCAGATAGAATTCAGCGAGAAATTTATATTCAGGAATGTTCCCGAATTATGGATATTTCGGAGCAAGTTTTGCAAAGTACTTTGGCGCAATTAGTTCAAAAAGATGTTGCTGAAGTTGGAAAAAAACAAAAACAGGAACAACAAGCTTTTGAAGTTGTAAAAAATGAAAATCCAATTGATGCAGAAAAAGTAGATATTTTATATCGTCTGGAAAGAAAAATCATTGAGATTCTTTTGCTGTATGGAAACAAAGATGAAGAGTTTGAAGATACCTTTTTGAGAACAAATGAAGAAGGAAAAATAGAAACTATAACTGAAAAGAAGGAATATAAAGTATATCAACGAATCTATCTCAGTTTACAAGAGGATGAGGTAGAATTGGCAAATCCATTGTTTAGAGATATATTCAATGACTTGATTAACTATTATCATCACAACGAAAGTTTTAGTTTAGAGCAGTATTTAATGCGCTTACAGGTTGATTTTGCACAAGAAGTGACTGATATTTTGATGGAGGATGAACGTGTGGTGTTGCACGATTGGGTAGGACAGAATATTTTTCCGAAATCAAAAAATGATACAATAGGACAAGATGTTTCGGAGACTATTTTGACTTTGCGTTGGTATTTGGTGGGCAAAATCATCGAAGAATTAAAAAGCTCTCTATCATCTGAAGCTGATTCAGATAATACAGAGCCTTTGTCTATGGTTATGGATTATAATGTATTAATCCATTCTTTTTCAAAAAAATTAGGGAGAGTTATGTCGCGGTATTAAACGATCTCTAAAGTTTTTGCTTTGTTTACTAAATCTACTAAATTAGTAACATTCAGTTTTGTTAGCAATCGTAATTTGTACGTACTAATAGTTTTTTCATTAAGTTTCAGGATATCAGCAATTTCGTGATTCTTTTTTCCATCACTTAAATAGCGTAAAACTTCAACTTCTCGATTGGAAAGTTTGCGGTATAAACGTTCGCTTTTGCTTTGTTTAGCAATTAAAGCTAAGTTTTTCTTCACGGTCTCATTCATGATTATTTTTCCTTGGTGGACTTTAATAATCGATTGACCTAAAGTTTCTAATTTCTCTGACTTATGCACATAGCCAAAAACTCCGGCTTTTATGGCATTTGGCGCATAAATTTGTTCAGAAAGACCACTGAAGATAATAATTTTAGTTTTTGGGAAATTTTTCAAGAGTGCTTTGACCTCAAAAATACTGGAAAGACCTTCCAGTTCCAAGTCTAATATTAATACATCAATTTCTTTTGTTTGAAGGATATCCCGTACCATCAAAAAATTACCAACATTGGCAACTATTGATATCTCTGCATTATCTTTAAAGTAAGATTTTACTCCAAAATGCACAACAGGATAATTATCGGCTATACATACTTTAATCATGATTTTAAATTTTTAGAATTATTTGTTATTTGGAATTGTAAAATTAATAAATAAATTCTGTAATTAATTGTAAATCAATATAAAATGTGATTTCTTTATTCTTTTGGGATAAAACAAACAGGAATTGCAATCATTTTATGCTGATTAATAGTATTTAACCGCTTATAAATATCAAAAACAACTTTTTCTCTTCCTGAGAAATCATTTCCGGATTTCCCCGCTTCATTTTCTAACATAGCCCACTCTAGTTCATCATAACTAGCTCCTAACTGATCCTCATCAGTTCTGTCATCACCAAATAAGCCATCTGTCGGTGATGCCTTCAATATGGACTCCGGTATTTTTAAATAACTACCTAAGAGATATACTTCGGATTTCATTAAATCAGCAATCGGACTCAAATCGACTCCGCCGTCACCATATTTAGTATAAAAACCTACCCCAAAATCTTCTACTTTATTGCCAGTTCCCGCAACTAAAAGACTGTGTAAGCCTGCGAAGTAATATAAAGTAGTCATTCTTAACCTAGCTCGAGTATTAGCCAGTGATAAATTTAGTTTATAAGTGTCTGAATCATCGGGTACTGCTTTTTTAAAAGTTTCAAAAACGGAGGTTAAATCAGCTTCGATACTGGTTACGTTTGGAAATCTGTTTTTTAATTGCTCAATATGTTCGCGTCCACGAGTTACGTGACTTTGCGCTTGATGGATGGGCATTTCAACGCATAAAACTTTTAATCCTGTTTGGGCGCATAGTGTTGAGGTAACTGCAGAATCGATTCCGCCAGAAATCCCAATAACAAATCCATTTACTTTTGCATTTTCGGCATACGTCTTCAACCAATTCACAATATGCGCATTTACTTTTTCAACCTGGATTGTTCTTTTTTTAATCATAATAGTTTACGTTTTAAAAAGCAGGAATGTATATTTGCAAAATCAATTATTGTACATTCGTTTCCTTTAATTCTTTGGAAACAAATTTAATTAATAAATATGAAAATATATCCATTTCTTGTAGTCTTTTGTCTCTTTTTTTTATCGTGCGATAAGAAAAATAAAACAAAAAATGCTGTCACGGCAATTCCTCTAGAGTTGAAGGTTGAACGTTTTGATAAAATATTTTTTGAAACTCCCCCAAAGGATTTAGAAAAAGTAAAAGCAGCTTTTCCGTTTTTTTTTCCTGCGGGAAATGATAATAGTATTTGGTTGAATAAAATGCAAGATCCAATCTGGAGGGAAGTTTATACAGAGGTCCAAAAAAAATATGCTGATTTTGAGCCTGTTAAATCGGAATTGGAATTGCTTTTTAAACATATAAAATATTATTTTCCTAAAACAAAAACGCCAAAAGTGATAACCATAATCTCTGAAATGGATTATACTAACAAGGCTATTTATGCGGATAGTCTGGTTATTATTTCGCTTGAATTGTATTTAGGAAAAAACCATAAATTTTATCAGTTTCCCAATTACATAAAACAGAATTTTGAGCAAAAACAGATTATGCCGGATATAGTTTCAAGTTTTTCATCACGGAAAATACCACCAGTTACTGACAAAGATTTTTTAAGTCAAATGATTTATCAGGGAAAACAATTGTATTTAAAAGATTTATTTTTGCCAAATTACAGTGATGCAGAAAAAATGGGGTATACTCCTGAGCAAATTACATGGTGTCAAGAAAATGAAAGTTACATGTGGCGTTACTTTATTGAAAAAGAGATGTTGTATAGTGATGATCAAAAACTAATAACACGATTTATAAATCCAGCTCCATTTTCTAAATTTTATTTAGAAATTGACAATGAATCTCCAGGACAAGTTGGTGCTTGGATTGGTTGGCAGATGGTGCGTTCTTACATGGAAAACAATGAGGTGCCTGTTCCTAATTTATTAAAAACAGATACAAAAGAAATATTTTTGAAATCAAAATACAAACCTAAAAAGTAATGTCAAATAAAAATACATCAGAAATTAAGTTTTTAATCGAATTAGATGAAAACCGTGTTCCAGAAAAATTAATGTGGTCTGCTAAAGACGGCGGAGTAGAGCAGGAGGAGGCAAAGGCTATCATGTTGTCTATTTGGGATAGCAAAGCAAAAGAAAGTATGCGAATTGATTTATGGACAAAAGATATGCCCGTTGATGAAATGAAAATTTTCTTTCACCAGACTTTGGTAGCTATGTCTGAAACCTTCAAGCGTGCTACAGATGATGAAAAAATGGCGGATACTATGAAAGATTTCTGTGATTATTTTGCAGAAAAACTAGAATTGACCAAATAGAGCAGGTTTTATTTTAAAAGCAAAATCCCAAAACTAGTTCAAGTTTTGGGATTTTTTATCTGGTAGATGTAGTTTTTAAAACTGATTGTTATTCTTGAAAACTTCTTGGTTCACTTCATCAATATAGCTTAGTAATTCTTCTTTTCCGGTAGATTCTGTTGCTGAGGTAACAAAATAGTGCGGCATTTCGGCCCAGTTATTAGCAAACATTTTCTTTTTGTATGCTGCAATATGAGAGTCAATTTTCACTTTACTGATTTTATCCGCTTTTGTGAAAACAATACAAAAAGGAATCTCGCTTTCGCCCATGTAGGACATGAATTCGATATCTATGGTTTGTGCCTCATGACGAATGTCAATCAAAACAAATGCACAAACTAATTGTTCTCTGGTTTCAAAATAATCAGTAATGAATTCTTGAAAAATAGATTTTGTTTTCTTAGATACTTTGGCATAACCATAACCGGGTAAATCTACAAGAAACCAATTATTATTAATCAAGAAATGATTAATTAACTGTGTTTTTCCAGGTCTTCCGGATGTTTTAGCTAACTTTTTATGATTCGTTAGCATGTTGATCAAAGAAGATTTCCCAACATTTGAGCGACCAATAAAAGCATATTCCGGCAAAAAATCTTTCGGACATTTGGTTACATCTGAGTTACTAATTATGAACTCGGCAGTATTTATTTTCATATTCTTACTATGTGAAAAAACCTTTTTTTAAAGGGTTTATAAATTAGTTTTTATCAACCATTCTTCTAGTAAACGATTAAATTCTTCAGGATGTTCCATCATGGCGGCATGACCACATTTGTCAATCCAATACAAGGTAGAATTAGGTAATAATTTATTAAACTCTTCCGCAACATCCGGCGGAGTAACTTTGTCATTTTTCCCCCAAATGATACAGGTTTGAACATGCATTTTTGGTAAGTCTTTTGCCATATTATGACGAATAGCACTTTTTGCAATCGTCAATGTTTTTATCAATTTGATTCTGTCATTTACAGATTCGTATACTTCGTCAATTAGTTCTTTGGTGGCTATCTTTGGATCATAAAAAACATCTTCAGCTTTTTTCTTGATGTATTCATAATCGCCTCTTTTGGGATAACTGTCGCCCATTGCACTTTCATAAAGTCCAGAACTGCCTGTTATTACTAGTCCAGCCACTTTTTCTGGGTACATTTTAGTATGGTATAAGGCAATATGGCCTCCCAATGAATTTCCTAAGAGTATAACCCTGTCTAATCCTTTGAAAGTGATGAAGTCTTTAACGTATTTTGCAAAACTTTTTACATTTGTTTTTAAAATGTTTTGAGTGTAAATAGGTAAATCTGGAATAATTATTTTATATCCTTTTGCAGAAAAGTAATTTGCAACCGCGTCAAAGTTGCTAAGTCCTCCCATAAGTCCATGTAAAATGACAATCGGAGTTCCCTCACCAGCTTCATAATAGCTGTATCTACCTTCTTTTTTATAGTGTTTTTCCATTTTTTTTGAATCCGGATTTCAATTTCGACAAATATAGGATTTAATAAATAAAAATGAATTTTTACAACAATTTTTAATTGTAAAATATACTGATTATTGTAAAAAATGAAATGGCTTTATTTTCATATTTGAGTTCTTATTTTGGATTTTCCCACTTTTATTCATAGCATTTTTAATCTATAATTCGTTATGTTTTCGTGTCTTTTTTTTATATAATTATCTTTCTTACAAAGAAATAAAAGAGAGCTAATGTTCTGATTGTCCAAAAATTAAGGGTTTTTGCTCAAAAGTGGTTAAACTTATTAACAAAGTGGTATATAGTGGTAAATAGTGGTAATATTTTTTATATTTTTGCTCTACACCATTTAATACTTTTTCTTGGATACAATTGTCGGAACATATGAATGTAAAGTCGATGCTAAAGGGAGGCTGCTTATGCCAGCGCCTTTAAAAAAGCAGTTGGCCACTTCTCTTCAAAACGGTTTTGTTTTGAAGCGTTCCGTTTTTCAGCCATGTTTGGAGTTGTATCCTATGCAGGAGTGGGATTTGATGATGCAAAAAATCAATAAATTAAATCGATTTGTTAAAAAAAACAATGACTTTATACGCAGATTTACCGCTGGGGTAAAAGTGGTCGAGATTGATGCATTAGGACGGTTATTAGTGCCTAAAGATTTAGTGGTTTTTGCAAGCATTGCTAAGGAAGTGGTATTCTCTTCAGCTGTTAATATTGTTGAGATTTGGGATAAAGATTTATACGAAAAATCAATAAGTGGTGAAGATATGGATTTTGCGGATTTAGCGGAAGAAGTTATGGGGAATTTAAATGACGACAACAATGGAATATCATAATCCGGTTTTGCTTCAGGCATCAGTAGATGGTTTAAATATTAAGCCTGACGGCATTTATGTAGATGTAACTTTCGGTGGAGGAGGTCATTCGAAAGAAATTTTAAAACGACTTGGGCCGAACGGAAAGTTGTTTGCTTTTGATCAGGATGAAGATGCTTTGGCGAATGCTTTGCCCGATGAAAGATTTGTTCTTATCAATGAAAACTTTAGGCATATAAAACGTTTTTTGCGTTTTTATGGAGTGAAAAGTGTTGATGGAATTTTAGCTGATTTAGGAGTTTCTTCTCATCAGTTTGATGTTGCCGAAAGAGGTTTTTCAACTCGTTTTGATGCTGGGTTGGATATGAGAATGAGTCAGAAAAATGATTTGAATGCCTACCGAGTTGTCAATGAATATGATGAAGCGAATTTAAGAAGAGTGTTCTTGGATTATGGTGAATTGAAAAATGCGCCTGCATTAGCAAGGACAATTATAGAGGCTAGAGAGGAGCAGTCAATCAAAACAACAGATGAATTGAAAGAAGTTTTGGCGCGATATTTACCTGAAAGAGTTCGAAATAAAATATTAGCTCAAATCTATCAGGCCATTCGAATTGAAGTGAATCAAGAAATGGATGTTTTGAAAGAATTTTTAGAACAGTCTTTAGAAATATTAAATCCAGGCGGAAGGTTAAGCGTGATATCGTACCATTCACTAGAAGATAGATTGGTAAAGAGATTTATGAAAAATGGAATGTTCGAAGGAGAACCTGAACGAGATTTTTTCGGAAATTTTTCAGTACCATTTAAAACAATTGGAAAATTAATTGTTCCAGATAAAGAAGAAATTAAACTAAACAATAGGGCACGAAGTGCAAAATTAAGAATTGCTGAAAAAATAGAATTGTAGAGTAATTTGTGTTTTTGATTTTTGTAAAGAGGAAAAAATGAAAAAGAGAGTATACAGTATATTAAAAGCGCGATTCCTTATTGACGATGATGCCATGAAGAATTGGCGTTTTATCGTTTTTGTTATTCTTTTGGCTATTGTTATGATTGCAAATACACAGCGTTTTGAGCAGAAGGTTTTTATGATCTCGGATTTAACGAATCAAGTAAAAGAATTGCGTTCAGAATTTGTAGACAGACGCTCTGAATTAATGAAGCTGAAAATGGAATCAACTGTTTCTCAGAAAATGGAAATAAAACAAATATTTCCGTCAACAGTTCCTCCAGCAAAAATAAAAGTATCAAAAGAAGAAGAAAAAAACTTTTTTAAAAAAATATGGCAGTAGAAGATAAATACATATCCTACAGAATTTATCTGGTCGCTTTTGCTATCTTTTTGATGGCAATCGCTATTGCTGTTAAGTTAACTAATCTTCAGTGGGTTGAAGGGGATTATTACAGAAAATTAGCTAAAGAAAGAACCGTTAGAAATTTTGTTATCCCTGCAAATAAAGGGAATATTTATTCCGCTGATGGAAGTCTTTTAGCTACATCAATTCCAAATTATGAAATTCGTTTTGATGCGGTTGCGCCTAAATCAGAAGCATTTGAAAAAAACATAAAAATATTGTCAGATTCATTGGCTCAACTTTTGGGAAAATCAACTAATTTTTTTGAAAATGAGTTAAGAAAAGCGAGAGCAAATAAGAATAGATATTATCTGGTAGCGCGAGACTTGAGTTATACAGAATATGTAAAAATTAAAGGCTTTCCTTTATTTAATCTTGGAGCTTACAAGGGAGGAATTATTGTTGAGCAAGAGACTATAAGGGAACATCCTATTGGTAAAATTGCTGAGCGAACTGTAGGTTATGAAAGGACTTCTAATGGTGAATCACTCGATGGAAAAGGAATCGAATGGGCTTTTAGAAAATATCTGAATGGAAAAGATGGTAAGATTTTAAAGCAAAAAATAGCAAAAGGACAGTGGAAGCCTATCCGTGATATTAATGAAGTAGATCCTCAAGACGGGTATGATGTCATATCTACAATTGACGTTTATATTCAGGATATTGCGCATCACGCTTTACTTAAACAATTAGAATTATATGAAGCAGATCATGGTTGTGTTGTTGTTATGGAAACAAAAACGGGGCATGTGAAAGCAATTTCTAATTTAGGAAGAGCTGGTGACGGAACCTATTATGAGACCACAAACTATGCCGTAGCGGAGTCGCATGAGCCAGGTTCTACCTATAAATTGGCGGATTTAATGGCACTCTTTGAAGATAAAAAAGCGGACACTAGTACTGTTTATGACAGTAAAGGTGGTGAAATAACTTATTTTGGAAAAAAAGTACGTGACTCTCATAAAGGTGGTTACGGAAAAATTTCTCTGGCGCGAGGCTTTGAACTTTCATCGAATACGGTTTTAGTTCAGGCAGTATATAATGCGTATAAAGATGAGCCTTCAAAATTTGTAAATCATCTCAATAATTTTGGATTGAATAAAACTTTAGGACTTTCCATCAAAGGGGAAGGAATACCTTATATTCCACAACCACGTGATAAAAACTGGTCCAATATTTCATTGCCTTGGATGGCTTTTGGATATGGAGTCCATATTACCCCATTGCAAACATTAGCTTTTTATAATGCAGTTGCTAATGATGGTGAAATGGTAAAGCCTCAATTTGTTTCTGAAATCAAAGAATGGAATAGAACCATTAAAAAATATGAGAAAGAAGTTTTGAATCCGATGATTTGTTCCCCACAAACTATTTCAAAAGTAAGAGCAGTTTTGGCAAATGTTGTAAAAAAAGGAACAGCTTCAAAATTATATTCTAAGGATTTTTCGATGGCAGGAAAAACAGGGACAGCTGCTGTGAATTACGGAAAGGCTGGAGGAGCTGGAAAATATTATGCTTCGTCTTTTGTTGGCTATTTCCCGGCAGACAAACCAATGTATTCTTGTATAGTTGTAGTGCATAAGCCAAGTACAGCACTGAATAATTATTATGGCGCTGATGTGGCAGGGCCAGTTTTCAAAAGGATTGCACAAAAGATTTTTACTGATGCTCCTTCAACAAATGAGATTAAAAATTTAAATAGAAAGATACCTAAACAAGAGAATAATTACGATTCATTCTATGTAAAATCTCAAAATAAACAAAAAACAATTCCAAATGTTAAAGGAATGTCAGGAATGGATGCGGTCGCATTATTGGGAAATTTAGGAATAAAAGTAAAAGCCGTGGGAGTAGGAAAAGTGAAAAAACAGTCCCTTCAGGCGGGTCAAAATATTCAGAAAAACACAACTATACTATTGGAATTATCATGAGTATACTAAAAGATATATTATATAAGGTAGCCATCGAAGCCGTAAAAGGTTCGACGGATATTACTGTTAATAAAATGGATTTCGATTCTAGAAAAATCGAGTCCAATGATGTTTTTATTGCTATTCGTGGTTCCATTTCGGATGGTCATGATTTTATTGAAAAAGCAATCCAGCAAGGGGCAGTTGCGATTATATGCGATACATTTCCAGAAATTATTGCCAATGGAATTACTTACGTTCAGGTAAAAGATACGAATTCAGCCCTAGCATTTATGGCTGCAAATTATTTTGGAAATCCATCTCAAAACTTGAAATTGGTTGGAATTACGGGAACTAATGGTAAAACGACCATTGCTTCTTTATTGTATCAATTATTTAAAAAAGCAGGTTTTAAAGTAGGATTGCTTTCGACAGTTAAAATATTGGTTGACGAAATAGAATACAAAGCGACACACACGACTCCAGATTCGATTACGATAAATCATTATTTGAATGAAATGGTTGAGAACGGGGTTGAATACTGTTTTATGGAGGTGAGTTCGCATGGAATTCATCAAAAAAGAACGGAAGCATTGCATTTTGTAGGTGGAATTTTTACCAATTTGTCTCACGACCATTTGGATTATCATCCAACTTTTGCAGAATACAGAGATGTAAAAAAATCATTTTTCGATAATTTGCCAAAAACGGCATTTGCATTATCCAATATTGATGATAAAAATGGGCAAGTGATGTTACAGAATACTGTGGCAAAAAAATTGACTTATGCCTTAAAATCGTATGCCGATTATAAAGCACAAATCCTGGAAAATCAATTGTCAGGTTTGTTGTTGAAAATAAACGGAAATGAAGTTTGGGTAAAACTAATCGGAACATTTAATGCTTATAATTTATTGGCAATATATGGAACTGCGATTGAACTTGGAATGGAAAGTTTGGAAGTACTTCGTTTACTGTCAGATTTAGAAAGTGTTTCTGGACGTTTCCAATTTATTGTTTCGGCCTCAAATATTACGGCAATTGTAGATTATGCGCATACACCGGACGCATTAGAAAATGTACTGAAAACTATTAATGATATTCGTACCAAAAACGAACAACTAATAACGGTCGTAGGTTGTGGTGGTAATAGAGATAAAACCAAGCGACCAATCATGGCTGGCATTGCGTCGGATTTGAGTGATAAAGCAATTTTTACTTCGGATAATCCAAGAAACGAAGATCCAGAAGTTATTATTGCTGAAATGGAACTAGGTGTTGCCCCTCAGAATTATAAAAAAATATTGACCATAACAGATAGAAAACAAGCTATAAAAACCGCATGTCAATTGGCTCAGCCGAATGATATTATTTTAATTGCTGGAAAAGGGCATGAAACATATCAGGAAATAAATGGCGTCCGTCATGATTTTGACGACATGAAAATAATTAAAGAAATATTAGATCAACTCCATAAATAGAAAAATATGCTGTATTATTTATTTGAATATTTAGACAAAATATTAGATGTTCCTGGAACAGGTGTTTTTCAGTACATCACTTTTAGATCGGCATTAGCATTGATGTTATCGTTGCTGTTGTCAACCATTTATGGGAAAAGAATTATCCGTTTTTTGCAAAGACAGCAAGTGGGAGAAACCGTTCGTGAACTTGGTTTAGCAGGTCAAAACGAAAAAGCAGGTACGCCAACAATGGGAGGCTTAATTATCATATTTGCCACTCTGGTTCCAGTTGTGCTTTTTGCAAAACTGCATAACATCTATATTGTTTTGTTGATTGTAACCACACTTTGGATGGGAACAATTGGTTTTATAGATGATTATATTAAAATTTTCAAGAAAGATAAAGAAGGTTTAAAAGGAATATTCAAAGTTGTAGGACAAGTAGGCTTGGGTTTAATTGTGGGTATAGTTCTTTATTTTCATGCAGGCGTGACGGTTCGTACGGATACCTCTACATCGGATGTTTTTAAAGTACCAACAGAAACAGTAATTATGCCTGCGCCAATGGAAGAAAAATCCACTGCGACTACAATCCCTTTCTTTAAAAATAATGAATTTGATTACGCTGAATTATTGGCATGGACAGGTGAAGGATATGAAAAATGGGCTTGGCTGATTTTTATTCCAGTGGTGATTTTTATCATTACAGCAGTTTCTAACGGCGCCAATTTAACCGATGGAATTGACGGCTTGGCAGCAGGAACTTCTGCTATTTCGGTCTTGGCTCTTGGGATTTTTACGTTTGTCTCAGGGAATATTATTTTTTCTAATTATCTGAATATAATGTACATCCCTAATTCTGGGGAAATGACAGTATTTATTGCCGCATTTGTGGGATCATTGATTGGATTTCTTTGGTATAACTCGTATCCGGCATCGGTATTTATGGGCGATACAGGAAGTTTGACTATTGGTGGAATCATTGCAGTTCTTGCAATTGCCGTTCGAAAAGAAATGCTGATTCCTTTATTATGCGGAATTTTTCTTGTCGAAAATTTATCTGTGGTTCTTCAAGTAAGTTATTTTAAATACACCAAGAAACGCTTTGGCGAAGGCCGAAGAATATTTCTAATGTCTCCTTTGCATCATCATTATCAGAAAAAAGGGTATCACGAAAGTAAAATTGTAACCCGTTTTTGGATTGTTGCCATCATGCTGGCCATATTGTCAATTGTTACTTTAAAATTGAGATAGTATGAGGCTAGTAATTTTAGGTGGAGGCGAAAGCGGTATTGGAACTGCTATTTTGGGTAAGAAAAAAGGATATGAAGTTTTTGTATCTGATTTTGGAAAGATAAAAGGCAATTACAAAGAAGTTCTTATCATTAATGGAATTGCTTGGGAAGAAGAGAGGCATACAGAAGATTTGATTTTTAATGCTGATGTAGTGATGAAAAGTCCGGGAATTCCAGATAAGTCTCCAATAGTTAAAAAACTTTTGGAAAAAGGAATTCCTGTAATTTCAGAAATCGAGTTTGCCGCACCTTTTACAGATGCAACCATAATAGGGATTACCGGTAGTAATGGAAAGACAACCACTACCATGCTCACACATCATTTGTTAAAATCAGCAGGGTTAAATGTAGGATTGGGTGGGAATATTGGAAAGAGTTTTGCGTGGCAAATTGCCGATAATAAATACGATTCTTATGTGCTGGAGTTGAGTAGTTTTCAACTGGACGGAATTATGAATTTCAAACCACATATTGCCATTATAACTAACATTAGTCCGGATCATTTAGATCGATACGATTACAAATATGAAAATTACATTGATGCAAAGTTTAGAATTACGATGAATCAAACGGAGGACGATTTCCTCATATACGATGCAGATGATGAAGCCATAAACGATTGGTTTAAAACGCACTCAACAAAAGCAAAATTAATTCCTTTTTCATTGATTAAAACTTTCAGCGAAGGGGCTTATATAAAAAACAATAAAATGGAAGTAAAGATCAATCAAGAAGAGTTTACAATGGACACAGAACACATTGCTTTAGAAGGAAAACATAATATGAAAAACGCAATGGCAGCAACCTCTGTGGCAAAATTAATGCAAATAAGAAAGGCTACAATTCGTGAGAGTCTTTCTAATTTTCAAGGAGTAGAACACCGTCTTGAGAAAGTTTTAAAAATCCACAACGTTCAATATATTAATGATTCAAAAGCAACGAATGTAAATGCTACTTTTTTTGCTTTAGATAGTATGAATACCCCTACAGTTTGGATTGTTGGGGGTGTTGATAAAGGAAATGATTACAATGAATTAATGTCATTAGTTCGTGAAAAAGTGAAAGCCATTATTTGCCTTGGTGTTGACAACAAAAAAATCATAGATGCTTTTGGAAATGTGGTCGATATGATGATTGAGGTTACGAATATGAATGATGCTGTAAAAATGGCTCAACGATTATCAGAAAAAGGAGATACGGTTTTATTGTCGCCAGCTTGTGCCAGTTTTGATTTGTTTGAAAACTATGAGGACAGAGGTATTCAATTTAAACAAGCGGTAAAGAGTCTATAAAAAGTTTTTTTTAGTTAAGTTGATTAACCTTTAACTAGTAAAATTTTAAACAAAAATGAAGAATGAAACAGTTAGTAAACAAATTAAAAGGGGATAGGGTAATATGGTCATTTGTGGCCTTATTAGCGTTGTTTTCGTTTATGCCTGTTTTTAGTGCTAGTAGTAATTTGGCTTATATTGGCCACGGAACTGGGAATACGTTGGGCTATTTGGTGAAACATTTGGCACATATTTGTATTGGTTTTGCAATAATATATTTTGTTCACAAAGTGCCTTATCATTATTTTAAAGCTATTTCAAAAGGAGCTTTATACGTTGTTTGGGTATTATTAGCATATACACTAATTAAAGGTACAGTAATTGCAGGTGCTAATGCCAGCAGATGGATTCAAGTACCGTTCATAGGAATCACATTTCAAACATCGACGCTAGCATCTATGGTTTTGTTTGTTTTCGTTGCGCGTTATTTGTCTAAAACAAGAGAAGTTCCTATTGATTTTAAGTCTTCGGTTTGGGAACTTTGGGTTCCGGTTTTCGTTACATTATTATTTATTTTACCAGCTAACTTTTCTACAACGGCATTGATTTTTTCGATGGTGTTGATGTTAGTTTTTATTGGTAAATATCCATTGCGTTACATTGGAATAGTTGTGGGTTCAGGAATAGTTTTTTTAGCTTTTTTCATTCTTATTGCTAAAGCATTTCCGGAAGCATTTCCTAACCGGGTTGATACTTGGATTAATCGTATTGATAATTTTACAAGTGATAAACCAGGCGAGGATGATTATCAAATAGAGAAAGCTAAAATTGCAATAGCTTCGGGTAAAATATATGGATTAGGTCCAGGCAAAAGTGTTCAAAAAAATTTTTTACCACAATCGTCCTCTGATTTTATTTTTGCTATAATTGTTGAGGAATATGGGCTTATAGGTGGTTTTGGCGTACTTACTTTATATCTGCTGTTGTTGTTTCGATTTGTTATTGCTTCGCACAAGGCTAATACGTTGTTTGGGAAATTAGTAGTCGTTGGTTTAGGTTTTCCAATGATTTTTCAAGCCATGATAAATATGGCAGTTGCAGTAGAGTTATTACCTGTCACGGGACAAACATTACCATTGATAAGTAGTGGAGGAAGTTCAATTTGGATGACCTGTTTTGCACTTGGAATTATTATTAGTGTCACTAAAAAAGACGAAGAAATTGCTCAAGAATTGATGAATACTGCTAAAAGAGAAGAAGCACTTCAAAAATTAATTGACCGGGAATTAGAGGAGGAAGATGTAGTTGCAGAAAATTTTTCTATTGAGGATAAAGCTGCAAATCCTATGCATGCAGTTTTGAATAAATAATTCATTTTGAGGTTTTTTTAAAGAAATAGGAAATTAGTAATTTAAAATAAATGAGACAGTATAAATTCATATTGAGTGGTGGTGGAACGGGAGGGCATATCTATCCGGCAATTGCTATTGCAAATGAATTAAAATCGCGTTTTCCGGATGCAGAATTTCTTTTTGTAGGCGCCAAAGATAAAATGGAAATGCAAAAAGTTCCTCAGGCAGGTTACAAAATCATAGGGCTTTGGATTGCAGGATTGCAAAGAAGACTGACATTTGATAATACACTTTTTCCAATCAAATTGATTAGCAGTTTGCTGAAATCAAGAACGATAATTAGTCAATTCAAACCGGATGTTGTGATTGGTACTGGAGGTTTTGCAAGTGGTCCATTGTTGCAAATAGCTGCTATTGCGGGTGTTCCAACAGTTATTCAAGAACAGAATTCCTATCCGGGTATTACAAATAAATTGCTGAGTAAAAATGTAGATAAAATTTGCGTAGCATACGAAAACTTGGAACGTTTTTTTCCAAAGAATAAAATGATTCTGACGGGAAATCCAGTACGACAGGATTTAATTGATATTGATAGTAAAAGAGACGAGGCGATTCGCCATTTTAATTTGGATTCTGAAAAAAAAACAGTATTAGTTCTTGGAGGAAGCCTTGGCGCAAGAAGAGTAAATCAGTTGATAGCTAAAGAGATTTTAGCTTTTTCCGCACAGAATATTCAAGTGATTTGGCAATGTGGAAAATTATATTTTGAGGATTATAAACGTTATGGTGATAACGAAAATATCCAAGTTTTTTCATTTATTGACAGGATGGATTTGGTATATGCGGCAGCAGACATTGTGATTTCACGAGCAGGTGCATCTTCGGTTTCCGAGTTGTGTATAGTGGGAAAACCAGTGATTTTTATTCCATCTCCAAACGTTGCGGAAGATCATCAGACTAAAAATGCTCAAGCTGTTGTTGATAAAAAGGGAGCGATTTTAATCAAAGAAAATGAATTGGATACAAAATTTAATACGGTATTTAATGATTTAGTATTAAATGAAATAGTGCAAAAAGAATTATCTGAAAACATAAAAAAATTAGCTAAAGTAAACGCTACAAAAGAGATTGTTGACGAAATCATAAAATTAATAAAATGAACCTAAACCAAATACATAATGTATATTTCATAGGCATCGGAGGTATTGGAATGAGCGCTTTAGCTCGTTATTTCAAGACCATTGGAAAGCAGGTTTCAGGTTATGATAAAATGCCTTCAGCCCTTACCAATGAATTAATAGAAAGCGGAATCTCAATTCATTTTGAAGACAATATTGATTTGATTCCAAAAGATTTTTTTATAGAAAACACTTTGGTGATAATCACTCCCGCAGTTCCTATGGTACATTCGGAGTGGAATTATTTCTTAGAAAGAGGGTACGTAATTAAAAAAAGAGCAGAAGTTTTAGGGATAATCACTAAAGATACGTTCAGTTTTGCTGTTGCAGGAACCCACGGAAAAACAACAACGTCAAGTATACTTGGACATATTTTATACGAAAGTGGTGTTGACGTTACTGCCTTTATTGGAGGAATTGTAGAGAATTATAATTCGAATTTAATAGGAAGCGGAAAAACAGTTACAGTTGTAGAAGCAGATGAGTTCGATCGTTCTTTCTTGCATTTATCTCCTAATATTGCTTGTATTACTTCTATGGATGCAGATCATTTGGATATTTACGGGACTAGTGAAGCAATTGAAGAATCTTTTGTTGAATTTGCCTCTAAAATAGAAGATAAAAGCAAACTCTTTATTACCAAAGAATTACCACTCGAAGGCGTTATATGTGCAGTAAACGATGAGGCTGCATTCAAAGCTTTGAATATTAGAATAGACAAAGGCAGTTATATTTTTGATGTGCAAACGCCTACTGAAATAATAAAGGATTTGCATTTTGGATTACCAGGAAAACATAATTTGATGAATGCTTTAATGGCTATAGCAATGTCAAAAACCTATGGTATAGAAAATAGCGATATTGCAAATGCTTTAGCTAGTTTCAAAGGAATTAAAAGAAGGTTTTCTTATCAGATTAAAACGGATGATTTAGTTTATATAGACGATTATGCACATCATCCAACAGAAATAAACGCAGTACATCAGGCAGTTCGGGAGTTATATCCAAACCAAAAAATTTTGGCTGTTTTTCAACCGCATTTGTTTAGCAGAACCAGAGATTTTGCAGATGATTTCGCCAAAAGTCTGTCGGCTTTTGATCAGATTATCTTATTAGATATTTATCCTGCGAGAGAGTTGCCAATGGAAGGTGTAACTACAAAATGGCTGATGGATAAAATGACAAATAAAAATTGTGTGTTAGTTTCTAAAAATGAATTGATTACTTCAATTTTAGGTAATGATGCCACAGTTATTGTTACTATCGGAGCTGGAGATATAGGAGAATTAGTACCGTCAATTAAAAAAGCAATAAATGAGACTCTTTAATTGGACAAATATTCGATTACTACTGATGTTTGTTTTAGTGATTTTTCTGTTTTCGTTCACATCAAACCGAAACGAAAACAGAAAATTGACTAAATCTAAGGTCATTTTTGTCGACGATAACGCCCCTTTTGTTAAACAAGAAATGGTTAATAAATTGTTGATAGAAAATAAAAGAGATGCATCAAGCATTCAAAAAGTTGATTTAGATTTGAATAAGCTGGAAAAAAGCATTAATTCACAAGAAATGATTGACAAATCAGATGTATTTGTGACCATTGATGGTGTTCTAAAAGCAGTAGTGAAACAAAAAACTCCTATAGCCAGATTTTTTAATGAGCAAGGTTCTTTTTATGTTGATTACAAAGGAAATAGAATGCCGTTGTCAGCAAATTTTACCGCAAGAGTTCCGCTAGTTTCAGGGGAGATGAGTATAAAAAATAGCGAAGATTTGGCTAGTTTATTTCGTGTAATTTATGATGATCCCTTTTTGAAAAAAAACATAATTGGAATTCAGATTATGCCTAATGGGAGCTTAAAAATGTTCAATAGAAATTTTGATTATCAAATAGATTTTGGTAGAATCATAAATGTAGAGCGTAAATTTAAAAATTATAAAGCTTTTTTTCAAAAAGCAGTTTTAGACAGTTCGTTGTATAAATATAGAAAAATTGATCTCCGATTTACGGAACAAGTAGTTTGCACTAAATAATAGATAATGGAAAAAGAGAATATTGCAGTAGGTCTAGATATTGGGACAACTAAAATAGTTGCCATGATAGGCAAGAAAAATGAATATGGTAAACTAGAAATTTTAGGTGTAGGAAAATCTAAAAGTTTGGGTGTGGCAAGAGGCGTTGTAAATAACATCACTCAAACCATACAATCAATACAGCAAGCAATACATGAAGCTGAAAATAATTCAGGTTATAAAATAAAAGATGTAGTAGTAGGAATTGCGGGTCAACACATCCGCAGTATTCAACATACAGATTATATCAGCAGACATAATCCCGAAGAAGTAATTGGTGGGGATGACATTCAGCTTTTGATTGATCAAGTGAATAAATTAGCAATGTTACCGGGTGAAGAAATTATACACGTTTTGCCACAGGAATTCAAAATTGACGGACAATCTGAAATTAAAGAGCCTATAGGAATGTATGGCGGACGATTAGAATCTAGTTTTCATGTTGTAGTCGGACAGGCTTCATCGATTCGTAATGTAGGCAGATGTATTCAAAGTTCCGGAATTGAATTATCTGGATTAACATTGGAACCATTGGCTTCGGCAGATGCCGTTTTGAGTCAGGAAGAAAAAGAAGCTGGTGTTGCATTGATTGATATCGGTGGTGGAACGACAGATTTAGCGATTTTCAAAGATGGTATTATTCGGCATACGGCGGTAATTCCTTTTGGAGGAAACGTTATTACGGATGATATTAAAGAAGGGTGTTCAATCATTGAAAAACAGGCAGAATTATTAAAGGTTAAATTTGGATCAGCTTGGCCAGGAGAAAATAAAGACAATGAAATTGTATCTATTCCAGGATTAAGAGGCAGAGAACCAAAGGAAATTTCTTTAAAAAATCTTTCTAAAATAATCCATGCTCGTGTTGTGGAGATTGTAGATCAGGTTTTTACGGAAGTAAAAGCGTATGGTCACGAAGATCCTCGTAAAAAATTAATTGCAGGAATAGTACTTACTGGAGGTGGTGCACAATTAAAACACATCAAGCAGTTAGTAGAATATATTACAGGAATGGATACTAGAATTGGATATCCTAATGAGCATTTGGCTGGAAATTCAGATGAAGAGATTTCAAGTCCCTTGTACGCTACGGCAGTAGGATTAGTAATGAAGAGCATTGAGAATAATTCACAAAGTGCAATACGACTCGATGCTGTTGTGGAACCAAAAGTGGTCGCTTATAGAGCGCCGGTTATTCAGAGTCCAGTGTATGAGATTCCGGAGAAAGTAGAAGAGGAAGAAGAACAAAATTCGAATGAAAAGCACAATTCTACTGTAAACAGAATTCAAAGAAATTTCTTTGACCGTTATGTTGATAAGATCAAAGATTTTTTAGATAACGCAGAATAAGACAAACACTCACAAGAATTAATAATAAATATCAAAAACCAAATAAAATGATGAGCAACTCAGAATTTGGAAGTATTTCATTTGATTTACCAAAAAACCAATCAAATGTAATCAAAGTTATTGGTGTAGGTGGAGGCGGAAGTAACGCTATAAATCACATGTTTAAACAAGGGATTAAAGGCGTAGATTTTATCGTATGTAATACGGATTCTCAAGCTTTACAGAGCAGTTCTGTACCTAATAAAATTCAGTTAGGAGTACATTTGACTGAAGGACTTGGTGCCGGAGCTAACCCCGATGTAGGACAGCAATCCGCTATTGAAAGTATTTCCGAAATTGAAAAAATGTTGGATCGAAATACTAAAATGGTATTCATCACTGCCGGTATGGGCGGAGGAACAGGAACTGGAGCTGCACCAGTAATTGCGCAATTAGCTAAAGAAAGAGATATTCTTACGGTTGGTATTGTGACATTGCCTTTCTTATTTGAAGGAAAAGTGCGTCAGGAGCAAGCGTTAATTGGTATTGAAAAATTGCGTAAACAAGTCGATTCTTTAATTGTTATCAACAATAATAAATTAAGAGAAGTGTATGGGAATCTTGGTTTCAAAGCTGGGTTTTCAAAAGCAGATGAAGTTTTGGCAACAGCCTCAAGAGGAATAGCCGAAGTGATTACGCATCACTATACTCAAAATATCGATTTAAGAGATGCCAAAACAGTATTGTATAATAGCGGAACGGCTATTATGGGATCTTCTGTTTCTTCAGGCGAAAATAGAGCTAAGGAAGCTATTATTGCTGCTTTAGATTCTCCGTTGTTAAATGATAATAAAATTACTGGTGCCAAAAACGTATTGTTGCTTATCGTTTCTGGAACTAATGAAATTACAATTGATGAAATTGGAGAAATCAATGATCATATTCAAGTTGAAGCAGGTCATAATGCAAATATTATCATGGGGGTTGGTGAAGACGAATCACTTGGAGATGCTATTGCAGTGACTATTATCGCTACCGGTTTTGATATTGAACAACAAAATGAAATCGTAAATACAGAACCAAAAAAAATTATACACACGCTAGAAGATGAGCAAAGAAGTGTTCATAATCTAACCAACAGAACTGTTGCTGCGTTTGATTTGAATACAGAATCGCCAGCTGATAATTCAAACGAAAGAATAGTTTTCGATTTGTTGGAAGATACGGTAGTTGCTCCAGAACCAGTAGTTACAGCACCTGCACCAACAATCAACAAGGAAGAATTGATGGTAATGTCTGAATTTATTAAAAATTTAGACGTGACTTTTGAAATTGTTTCTCCTATTACTGATATTGATTTTACCATTTCATCGCCAGTGGCAGAAGTAAAAGCAGTACAGCCTAAAGTTGTAGAGAGACAAGAACAAACTACTTTCTCTTTTGATTTGCCACTTTTCAAAGCTGAACCAGTAGCGCAAGTTGAAGAAAACAAAGTGATGTTTGAATTGACGAATGAAACTCGTGATATCAAAGTAAATGAAGCCGTTCAATTTGTTCCCGTAACAGAATTGACGGATAATGGAATCATCAAATATTCTCTAGAAGAATATATGGAAGAAGAGCCAGAATTTATGGCAAAGCCAGTTGCAAAAATGCCAGAAGTTGTTGTGCCGGCGGAATTGAACATCACCATGAAACAAGTGGAAACTTCGGTTAACACTACTGTAGATTTTGATGCAATATCTCCTATGGAAATGACTATCGAAGAATCATTGCGAATGAAAGCGGATGAAAGAAGAAAAAAATTAAAAGAATTCAATTATAAGTTTCATAACAATGTCTCTAAAATTGATGAGTATGAAAAAGAACCAGCTTACAAAAGATTAGGAATAGACATTTCAAATAGTCAGACGAATAATACAAATTCAAGAATTTCTGTAGGAACAGATAGTAATAATGATTTGCAGTTGCGTTCAAACAACTCCTATTTACACGATAACGTAGATTAACGAACGCAGACCAAAAGGAGTAGCCCGAAAATTATATTTAATTTTCGGGCTATTTTTTGCCATTGCAAGGAATTTCGGTAACTATCGACAAGACCAAGCAATCTGTTGTTGTAAATCCGAGTAAAATTCTTTAAATTTGTCGGGCCTTAATCCAGCTGTTGTTTCAAGCTTTTTCTCGAAAATGTGTTTTTTATAAGGCCTTAAAAGAGCTTCCTTTGGTCGCTTTTTAAGTCCAATAAAAAACACATTTTCTCCTAAAAAGGCTTTTTACTGCCATCTGGGGCAAAAAATCGTTTTCAAAAGTAGCATTTCAACAATCGATTAGTCAAATAATTGATTAACCAAATTAACAATAAAGAATATGAGTTTATCAGTACAAATCATGGACGAAATGAAAACCGCCATGAGAGCCAAAGATACCGTTGCATTAGAAGCTTTAAGAGCTATTAAATCTGAAATCCTATTAGCTCAGACAGCTACAGGTTCAAAAGAAGAAATAACAGAAGATGACGAGGTAAAATTGCTGCAAAGACTAGTAAAAACTCGTAAGGAAAGCGCTAGAATTTTTACGGAGCAAAACCGTTTGGATTTAGCTGAACCAGAATTGGCTCAAATAGCAGTAATTGAAAAATTCTTGCCGGTACAACTAAGCGAAGCAGAAGTAGAAGCAGTGATTGCAAAAATCATTGCAGAAACTGGAGCATCAGGAATTGCGTCAATGGGAAAAGTAATGGGATTAGCTGCTGCACAATTAGGCGGAACTGCCGAAGGAAAAACAATTTCTACAATAGTTAAAAAACTATTGACATAAATTAGATTTTAGATTATTTGATATTTGGACTCTTCCAACAATCTAAAAATCTAGTAATCTGAAATTGGCTGCGTAGTTCAACTGGATAGAATATCAGATTTCGACTCTGAGGGTTGCAGGTTCGAACCCTGTCGCGGCCACAAATACAAACAGAAATGCTTCAAAAAAATCAAGTTTCCTTGAAATTATTTTGAAGCATTTTTCATTTTAAAACGTTATAAAACATGTCTCTTCAACTTTTTATTTCGATACTTTTTGGGACATTATTTCTCCTGCTTTTAATTTTTAGAATAGTGGAGCCAGCTTATATTTTATTGTTTAATAAGCCGCTTTACATTCATTGGTATCCTTTTTCTAAGAAATTGAAACCCAGTCAACGTCAAATTTTAGTAAATGATTTTCCATTTTATAACAGGCTTTCTCCAAAAAGAAAAATGTATTTTGAACATCGGGTGAAGGAGTTTATTGCGAACTATCAGTTCGTAGGCAAGGATATTGTTATTACGGAACAAATGCAAATGCTTATTGCGGGAACCTATATAATGTTAACTTTCGGGATGCGTAATTATCTTGTCCGTTTGTTCAATAAAATAATAATTTATCCGTCTAGTTATTTTTCCACAGTGAATAAAGCGTATCACAAAGGAGAATTTAATCCTAAAATGAAAGCAATCGTTTTTTCATGGGAAGATTTTTTATTAGGACATGCGACTTCAAATGATAATGTTAATCTGGGTTTACATGAGTTTTCGCATGTGTTGCATTTCCATTGTTTAAAAAGTAATGATCCAAGCGCCATTGTATTTTTTGATGCGTTTAATGAAGTTATAAAATATTATAGCGATCCAGTTTTGAATAAGGAGTTAACTCGAACAGATTATTTTAGATTGTATGCGTATGAAAATCAATTCGAATTTTTATCGGTAATTCTGGAGCATTTCTTTGAGACGCCTCATGTTTTTAAAATTTTGCATCCTGAATTGTATGCCCACGTAGCGGCCATGATTAATTTCAAAGACGAATAATTGAATAAAAAATGACGCTTAAAGCGCCATTTTTTATTAGAAGTTTGTGAGTTTCTTTAAATCTTGTATCGTTTGTGTTGGATTTTCTGCTTTGAAAACAAAGCTTCCCGCCACCAGAACATCAGCTCCGGCTTCCACTAATTGTTTTGCGTTTTTATTGGTTACACCACCGTCAATTTCAATGATTGTAGTTGCTCCTTTTTTAATTATTAAAGCTTTTAACTTCTCAATTTTAGCATAGGTGTTTTCTATAAAAGATTGTCCTCCAAAACCTGGATTCACACTCATGATACACACTAAATCAATATCATTGATTACATCTTCCAGTAAATCAATATTTGTATGTGGATTAATGGCAACTCCAGCTTTCATTCCTTCGGCTTTGATGGCTTGAAGTGTTCTGTGAAGGTGTGTACAAGCTTCATAATGTACACTCAGTATATTTGCGCCTAACTCGGCAAAAGTTTTAATGTAACGGTCTGGATCGATAATCATCAAGTGAACATCAATTGTTTTTTTGGCATGGCGGTTAATGGCTTCCAAAACCGGCATTCCATAAGAAATGTTTGGAACAAAAACGCCATCCATGATGTCGATATGAAACCAGTCGGCTTCACTGTTGTTAATCATTTCGATGTCGCGTTGTAGATTACCAAAATCGGCAGCAAGCACTGATGGTGCAATAAGTGTATTCTTCATTGTGTAGTTGTTGTGTAGAGATGCACTGCGGTGTTTCTTTACAGATTGTGTTGTTTGTGCAAAAGTAGTTTTTTTGCAGCAATTGGAGAAAGTTTTTTATAGATTCAATTAGTGAATTATCCTGTGATTTGCGTAAAGGATAGAGGCGGTATCCTCGAAGTGTAACGGAGAGATAAAGCCGAAAGCCTGACCCGTAGTTTTTACGGAGGGTTACGCCCAAATGATTTTAAGCTGTGAAATAAATCAGAGAAATGTGAAATGATTAAAAAAGTGGGAGAATCTGAAATGAATTCAGATTAAAAAACAAAACTCCGGTAATCAGCCGGAGTTTCAATCATCAATCAAAAAACGAACAGTTAATCAGACCGTCGTTACTTATTAGTCGAAAGCCGAAAGTCAAAAATCATACTGTTGTTGGACGATATGATTTTTGACTTTGTAGCATTTGACTGTATTATCCTAAATAGGTTTTTAGTATTTTACTTCTAGAAGTGTGTTTTAATCTGCGGATTGCCTTTTCCTTGATTTGACGTACACGCTCACGAGTTAGGTCGAAAGTTTCCCCGATTTCCTCTAATGTCATTGGGTGTTGATCGCCAAGACCAAAGTATAAACGAACTACATCAGCTTCTCTTGGAGTTAATGTTTCCAATGAACGCTCGATTTCGGTACGCAATGATTCGTGGATTAATTCTCTGTCTGGATTTGGAGATTCGCCTGAACGTAAAACGTCATAAAGGTTAGAATCTTCTCCTTCAACAAGAGGTGCATCCATTGATAAGTGACGACCAGAGTTTTTCATACTCTCTTTAACGTCATTTACGGTCATGTCCAGTTCTTTTGCAATTTCCTCAGCAGATGGTGGACGCTCGTTAGATTGCTCCAATAAAGCGTACATTTTGTTGATTTTATTGATAGAACCAATTTTGTTCAAAGGCAAACGAACGATACGAGATTGTTCAGCCAAAGCTTGTAATATAGATTGACGAATCCACCAAACGGCATACGAGATGAATTTGAAACCACGTGTTTCATCAAAACGTTGTGCTGCTTTTATCAATCCTAAATTTCCTTCGTTAATCAAATCGGGAAGTGTTAACCCTTGATTTTGGTATTGTTTTGCCACCGAAACCACGAAACGTAAATTGGCTTTTGTCAATTTCTCTAATGCTTTCTGGTCACCAGCTTTAATCTTTTGTGCTAATTCTACTTCTTCGTCAGCGGTAATAAGGTCAACTTTTCCAATTTCTTGTAAATACTTGTCTAATGATGCAGTTTCACGATTTGTTACCTGCTTGGTGATTTTAAGTTGTCTCATGTTTTTGTCTCCTCAATTTTTAAGTGTACAAATGATTATACGTATGGAGTTTCAGAAAAGTTACAATTGTTTTTAAAATAAAGTAAATAAAAACAAAAATCCCGTTTCAAATTCATGAAACGGGATTTCCTATAAATAAACCTTTAGTAAACTTAAGATCTGATTACTCTTTTCTTTCCTCACGTGGAGGTCTTGGCATAAGTGCTTTTCTTGACACTTTTTCTTTTCTGGTTTTTGGATCCAATCCTAAGTATTTTACTTCGAATACATCACCCATTTTTACTACATCAGAAACATTTTCAGTACGTTCCCAAGCCAATTCAGATACGTGTAATAAAACTTCGTTTCCTGGAGCGGCAGTGTATTCTACAACTGCACCAAAATCTAGCATTTTGATTACTTTTACTTCATAAGACTCATTCATTTGAGGCTTGAAAGTGATTGATTTAATTTTAGCTAATACCGCTTCTATTCCAGCAGGATCTGTTCCTAAAATTTCAATAACTCCTTCTTCAGTAGTTGGATCTTCATTGATAACAATTGTAGTTCCTGTAGTTTTTTGTAATTCTTGAATCACTTTTCCACCAGGTCCGATCAATGCTCCAATAAACGAATTAGGAATTCTTCTTGTAATGATTTTTGGAGCATACGCTTTAACATCTGCTTTTGGCTCCGCTAAAGTTTCGATTAATTTTCCAAGAATATGCAAACGACCGTCACGAGCTTGCGCCAATGCTGCTTCCATAATCTCATATTTCAATCCGTCAATCTTGATATCCATTTGACAAGCTGTAATTCCTACAGAAGTTCCCGTTACTTTGAAATCCATATCTCCCAAGTGATCTTCATCACCAAGAATGTCAGACAATACAGCAAAACGTTCTCCATCAGTAATTAATCCCATTGCAATTCCAGAAACTGGACGAATCATTTGGATACCAGCATCCATAAGTGCTAATGTTCCAGCACAAACGGTAGCCATAGAAGATGAACCGTTAGATTCTAAAACTTCAGATACTACACGAATTGTATACGGACAATCAGCAGGAATCATGTTTTTCAACGCTCTTTGAGCTAAGTTTCCGTGACCTACTTCTCTTCTTGAAGTTCCTCTTAAAGGACGAGCTTCACCAGTTGAGAAAGGAGGGAAGTTATAATGTAAGTAGAATTTTTCTTCACCTTGTTCTGATGGAGAGTCAATTTGGTTTGCTTCTCTAGAGGTTCCTAAAGTTGCTGTTGCCAATGCTTGTGTTTCTCCACGTGTAAACAATGCTGATCCGTGAACCGATGGTAAATAATCTACTTCACTCCAGATTGGTCTGATTTCGGTAGTTTTTCTTCCGTCTAAACGTGTTCCTAAATCTAGGGTTACGTTACGAACTGCTTCTTTGTTAGTTTTGTAAAAATACTTAGAAACTAAATCGCCATTTGCGGCTAATTCTTCTTCTGTAAATAAAGCTTTTACTTCTTCTTTTACTTCTGCAAATGAAGCGGTACGTTCTTGTTTTGAAGAACCTTTGCTTGCAATAGCATAAATTTTATCGTAAGATGCGTCTTTTACTTTTGCATAAATAGTCTCATCTTCTCTTTCGCCTTCATAGGTACGAACTTCTTTTTTTCCAAAAGCAGCTTGCAAACGTAGTTGAGCAGCAATTTGATTTTTAATATGTTCGTGTGCAAATTTAATTGCTTCTAACATTTCTGCTTCTGAAATTTCTTTCATTTCACCTTCTACCATCGCGATAGAATCCATTGAAGCTCCAATCATCATATCGATATCAGATAAAGCTAATTGTGCGCGACTTGGATTGATGATGAATTTACCATCAATTCTTCCAACTCTAGCTTCAGAAATTAAAGTTTCGAAAGGAATGTCAGATAAAGCTAATGCTGCAGAAGCGGCTAAACCTGCTAACGCATCTGGCATTACATCTTCATCATAAGACATTAATTGAATCATAACTTGCACTTCTGCGTGATAATCATCTGGGAAAAGAGGGCGCAAAACGCGGTCAACTAATCTCATTGTTAGTACTTCGTTATCACTTGGACGCGCTTCTCTTTTGAAGAAACCACCAGGAAAACGTCCTGCTGCAGCAAATTTTTCACGATAATCTACCGTAAGTGGTAAAAAGTCGATACCTGGACTTGCTTTTCTTGAAGATACAACTGTTCCTAAAATAACAGTTTTACCTATTCTTACTACTACAGATCCATCCGCTTGTTTGGCTAAACGACCTGTCTCGATTGTGATGTTTCTGCCATCACCTAAATCGATACTTTCTACAAATAATTGTGGAATCATAAATTTAATTTATTAGTTAAACATGGGTTCTAGTTGTGTTGTAGTTGTTGTTTTGCGTAGTTAATGCCTAAAACCCAATGAAAAACCAAACTTTTTTTATTCATCCGTACTAATTTAGTACAGACTTTATGGTGTAGTCTTGATTCTAATCCTTTTTGTGTCAGGACCAAAATAGAACCTTTAGACTTTAAATTGTAAAATAAAAAAAGAGGCACTTTCGCACCTCTTTTATATTGATTATTTTCTGATATTCAATACTTTGATAATTTCACGGTATCTGTTGATTTCTGTTTTCTTCAAGTAATCCAACAAAGATCTTCTTTTACCTACAAGCAATACTAATGAACGCTCTGTATTATAATCATGACGATTTTTTTTCAAGTGCTCAGTCAAGTGGCTAATTCTGAAAGTGAATAAAGCAATCTGCGCTTCAGCTTTTCCTGTGTTTGTTTTTTCTCCGTGTTGAGCGAAGATTTCTTCTTTAATCTCTTTAGTTAAATACATTCCAATATTTGTTTAATGATTTTTATGTATGTCATATATCTATTATATGACGGGTGCAAAAGTAAAAAATAATTATGACAAGAACAAAATAAACCTTTCTTTATTTGTGAATTAGCGAAGCATTTATGAATTGCCAGTGATGCATTGTTTTAAATCTTAATATAACTTCGCAATTTCTTGATTCACAAACTCTAGGAATTTTTCATCCTCTTCAGTGAAAGGATCTATTACATGGCTGTCAATATCAATTTGACCTATGTTTTCTCCGTTTACAAAAAGCGGTACCACGATTTCTGATTTTACGGTAAAACTACAAGCGATGTAATTGTCTTGCGCCGAAACGTCTGGAACTACAAAATTTTCGTTAGAAACGGCTACTTGTCCGCAAATTCCTTTACCAAAAGGGATTACTGTGTGGTCTGTTTCTGCTCCTACATAAGGTCCTAAGTGCAATGTTTTAGATTCATGATTTGCAAAATAAAATCCAACCCAATTATAATATGAAATAGAATCGCTAAGCAATTGACAAATAGATAATAGCTTTTCGTCTCTAGATTTTGCCGTGTTTAAAGTGATTTCGGTTACTTTTGGTTGTAATTCTTGAAATGTCATATTTTTAATTTTTATTTATGCAAAAGTATTTAAAGCCAGTTTCAAAAATTACATAAATTTGTTAAAAAATTGATTTTGAAAAAATATTTTATTCTCTACAAGCCATTTTTGCTTTTTCTGGGCACTTTTTTTTTGACATATACAGTACTGACTTTTTTGTATCAGCACTATCTTAATGGATTTGAAGGAAATATAATAGATTCTATTACCAGAATGGTGAGTGATAATACACAATGGGTTATGCAATTATTTAATAACCAATCTTTCATTGAACAAAGTGCAACAGATGCTTATATGAAGTTGTATTACAATGGTAAATATGTTGCCCGAATTGTTGAAGGCTGTAATGCAGTTAGTGTGATTATTTTGTTCATTTCATTTGTGGTCGCTTTTTCAGGAAGGCTACAAACAACCTTGCTTTTTATCTTTGGCGGAAGCCTACTCATTTATGTGTTGAATGTTTTGAGAATTGCAGCTTTAAGTGCACTGATTTTTTATTTTCCAAAACAAGAGCCGTTTTTACACGGAGTCCTTTTTCCTTTGTATATTTATGGTGTGGTTTTTATTTTGTGGTTAATTTGGGTCCGTAATTTTTCTAGATATGCTTCAAAAGATACTAAATAACAAAATTCGAGTTCTGCAATTCCTTTTTTTGGTGGCATTGTTAGTGTTGGTTCGTGCTTTTGAAAATCAGTTGTTTTATGATCCTTTTTTGGATTTTTTTAAAAAAGATTTTGCAAAGCTACGATTGCCAAGTTTTAATTCGACCCAATTATTTTTAGGATTATTTTTTCGTTATACATTAAATACTGCTATCTCGTTGGGTATTATCTACGTCCTCTTCAAAGATGTGACAATGGTTAAATTTGCTTTTGCACTGTATTATTTTTTCTTCATGATTTTAATGGCTGCTTTTTTCTACATTGTCTATTACGCAAATGAAAATAATAATTGGATTCTATTTTATGTCCGTAGGTTTTTAATCCAACCTATTTTTGTGTTGCTATTTGTTCCGGGATTTTATTATCAAAAACAAAATAAGTAGTCTTTTTTCCGTATCTTTAGTGGTGATTTAAGAGTTTGTTTATCAAAACATTACGAATATGAAAATCATCAAACATTCTGGAGATATTGTAGAATTTAACTCTGATAAACTCAAAAAATCTCTTTTAAAATCGGGTGCAAGTACTGTTGTGGTTGATACCATACTTAATGCCATAAAAAAGCATATGTATGAAGGTATTTCTACGAAAGAAATCTATAAAATGGCTTTTTCGCTATTGAAAAAAAGTGCTAATTCCCATGCAGCACGTTATAATTTAAGAGAAGCAATTCGGCTTTTAGGTCCTGCAGGTTTCTTTTTTGAAAAATATATAGCCCGTCTTTTTGTTGCGGAAAACTATAAAACGATTACCAATTTGACTTTGCAAGGAAAATGTGTTTCGCATGAAATAGATGTTTTGGTCAAAAAAAATGAAACTATAGCCATGGTCGAATGTAAGTATCATGCGGGCAGAGATGTTGCTTCTGATGTGAAAGTTCCAATGTATATTTTGTCTCGTTTTAATGATTTAAAAGAAAGGAAGCATCCTATTTTTGACCAAAAAGATATGGTCTCTAAATGTTGGATTGTCACCAATAACCGTTTCACTGCAGATGCAATTACATTTTCTAAATGTTCCGAATTGAGTTTGCTGAGCTGGAACTATCCACCAGAAAATAATTTAAAAACTAAGAATGATAATAATTCTCTTTATCCCGTAACCTGTTTGACAACTTTGTCTCTCGCTGAAAAAGATAAGTTACTAATTTTAGATGTCATTTTAGTAAAGGAAATAATTAACAATTCAGATTGTCTCAATAGGATTGGATTAAGTGAAAATCGGATGAAAAATGTGCTGAAAGAGGCGTCAGAATTATGTAGGTATTTTTAAGTAGTAAGTTTGTACTGTCAGTTTAATTTTAAAAATCAAATCCCATGAAAGTAAGATTTATAGGTGGTGCGGGAACTGTAACCGGTTCTAAAACATTAATTGAAAGTAACGGAATTAGGATTTTGATTGATTGTGGATTGTTTCAAGGATTAAAGCCGTTGCGCGAACTTAACTGGGAACCTTTGCCTGTTTTGGCATCCACAATAGACTTTGTTTTGCTCACTCATGGACATTTAGATCATTGCGGCTGGTTGCCAAGATTAGTCAATCAAGGTTTTTCAGGGAAAATATACTGTACAAGGCCCACAAAAGATATTACCAAAATAATTCTTTTAGATAGTGCAAAGATTCAGGAAGAAGAGGCTAATAATGCCAATGAAGGGAAATATTCGAAACATGAAATTGCTGAACCTCTTTATACCGTTGAACAAGCCGAGAAAGTTTTTCCGCTATTTAGAGTAATTGAAACTAATGAGGCTATTGCTTTAGATGCCCAAATTGAAGCTGTTTATACCAATGCAGGACATATTCTGGGCGCTTGTAGTATTGCTTTAACTCTTGAGAATAAGACCTTAGTTTTCTCAGGTGACATTGGCCGTGATGATGATGTGTTGATGTTTCCGCCAACTAAACCTAAAAAAGCCGATTATGTTTTTCTGGAAAGTACGTATGGAAATCGTATTCATCCTAAAACGGACACTAAATTAGAACTGGAAATGTATATCAATAATACGGTCAATAAAGGCGGAACGATTATTATTCCGAGTTTTGCCGTTGAGCGTGCGCAAACCATCATGTATCTATTGTGGCAACTAAGAAAAGAAGATAAAATTCCTAATGTTCCGTATATTATTGATACGCCAATGGGAATTAATGCATTGAATATTTTTTCGAATAACCAAAAGTGGCACAAATTGTCCTTGGAAGAATGTGCCGAAATGAGTGAAATGTTTTCATTGGTTTCGGATTATCAGGAAACTATGGAGGTAATTTTTGATGAACAACCTAAAGTGGTGATAGCAGCCAGCGGAATGGTTACGGGAGGAAGGGTGTTGAGCTATCTCGAACATTATATTGGTCTTCCGGAAACTACCGTAATTATTGTAGGATATCAGGCGGAAGGAACGCGTGGAAGAAAGTTATTAGAAGGAGCAACAGAAATTAAAATTCATGGACAATATTATCCGGTAAAAGCAAATATTTTAGAAATACAAGGTTTATCAGCACATGGAGATCAAAAAGATTTGCTCAATTGGTTGTCAGAATTAGAAAATAAACCAAAAAAAGTGTTTTTAGTTCATGGTGAAAATGAGCCGATGGATGAACTACGAATAAAAATTCAGGAAAAATATGGTTTTGATTGTAAAGTGCCTCTTATTGGGCAAGAATTTGAGTTGTAGATTTTTTACTGAAATTCTACATCATTACTGCGATTAAGTCGGTGAGAAAATGAGGTAATTCTTGTGACGTTTTTTAAAAACTATGGTGACTAATTTATATTCAAAATTAAGTGATATACTGAACCGTTAATAAAACTTTAAAATAAAGCAATAAATTGTGGTTAAGATATATTATCCGTACTTTCACACACGAATAATTTTAGCATAAAAAACCTAAGAATGAACGATTTTGATTGGAAGAATTTAATTGACCCACTTTTTTATATTCATTTTGATGTTAATGGAATTAAATTGGGTATTTACATAGTTTTATTTATTGTATTTGCCGAAACAGGCCTCTTTGCTGGTTTCTTTTTACCAGGTGATAGTTTGTTATTTTTGGCGGGAATTTACAGCCGGGAATTAATAGAGAATATTTTATTTATTGATAACGATTTTATAAATGTTGTTCTTTTATCAACTCTTGTAGCATTATCAGGAATTTTAGGAAATGTAGTAGGATACTGGTTTGGGTCAAAAAGTGGATACTATTTGTACAACAAGGAAGATAGTTTTTGGTTTAAGAAAAAATACTTGGTTCAATCCAAAGACTTTTTTGAAAAATACGGTGGAAAAGCAATCATCTTTGCACGTTTTCTTCCCATATTCAGAACGTTTGCACCTATTGTAGCTGGAATTGTATCTATGGATAAACAAAAATTTATGTTCTATAATGTCCTGAGTTCATTTATCTGGTCATTTACATTAATTTTTGCCGGACATTATTTATATGGTTTCTTACTTGAAAATTATCAAATTGATTTAAAAGAACACATCGAATTAATTGTTTTGATTTTAGTTGGAATTACTGTTTTACCCGTAATTTACAAGTTCAGTAAAAAATCAAAAGTTCAAGAATAACAATAAATTACAACTCATAAAAAAACCGTCTCAATTATATCGAGACGGTTTTTTTATTTTAAGGAAGATGATTATTACATCATTCCTGGCATACCGCCACCCATTGGGTTTCCGCCACCATTATCTTCTTTGATATCTATCAAAGCACATTCAGTAGTTAATATCATTCCGGCAACCGAAGCTGCGTTTTCTAATGCTACACGTGTTACTTTTTTAGGATCAATAATACCTGCTTTAAGCATGTCAACATATTCGTCAGTTTTTGCGTTATATCCAAAATCACCTGTACCTTCAGCAACTTTTGCTACAACAACTGAACCTTCAAGACCTGCGTTTTCAACAATAGTTCTTAATGGAGATTCTACGGCACGAGATACAATTTGGATTCCTGTTGCTTCGTCAGCATTATCAGCTTTAATTGTGCTAAGTGCATTTTTAGCTCTCAATAAAGCAACACCACCACCAGCAACAATTCCTTCTTCAACAGCAGCGCGAGTTGCGTGAAGCGCATCGTCAACTCTGTCTTTTTTCTCTTTCATTTCTACTTCAGATGCAGCACCAACATAAAGTACGGCAACTCCACCAGCTAATTTAGCCAAACGTTCTTGCAGCTTTTCTTTGTCATAATCAGAAGTAGTAGCTTCCATTTGACCTTTGATTTGGTTGACACGATTTTTGATGATATCTGCGTCGCCAGCACCACTTACAATAGTTGTATTGTCTTTATCGATAGTCACTTTTTTAGCAGTTCCTAACATTTCGATAGTTGTGTTTTCTAAAGTGTATCCTCGTTCTTCGGAAATTACAGTTCCACCAGTTAAGATAGCGATATCCTCTAACATAGCTTTTCTTCTGTCACCAAAACCAGGTGCTTTTACAGCAGCGATTTTTAGGGCTCCACGTAATTTATTTACAACCAATGTAGATAATGCTTCACCATCAACATCTTCAGCAATAATCAATAATGGTTTTCCAGATTGAGCAACTGGCTCAAGAACTGGTAATAATTCTTTTAAAGAAGAAACTTTTTTATCGTACAAAAGGATATAAGGATTTTCCAATTCTACTTCCATTTTTTCTGAATTAGTCACAAAATATGGAGAAAGATATCCTCTATCAAATTGCATTCCTTCTACAACATCAACATACGTATCAGTTCCTTTAGCTTCTTCAACAGTTATTACGCCTTCTTTTCCAACTTTTGCGAAAGCAGTAGCGATTAACTCACCAATTACTTCGTCATTGTTAGCAGAAATTGAAGCAATTTGTTTGATTTTCTCAGAATCGCTTCCTACTACTTTTGCTTGTTTTGCTAAGTCAGCCACAATCGCTTCAACCGCTTTGTCAATACCGCGTTTCAAATCCATAGGATTAGCTCCTGCCGCAACGTTTTTCAAACCTTCTTTTACAATTGCTTGTGCCAAAACTGTTGCAGTTGTAGTTCCGTCTCCAGCTAAATCATTAGTTTTTGACGCTACTTCTTTTACCATTTGAGCACCCATGTTTTCCAATGGATCTTTCAATTCAATTTCTTTTGCAACGGTAACACCATCTTTAGTGACATTTGGTCCACCAAAAGCTTTTCCAATAATTACATTACGACCTTTTGGTCCAAGAGTTACTTTTACTGCATTTGCCAATGCATCAACACCGCGTTTTAATCCGTCACGTGCTTCTATATCAAATTTTATATCTTTTGCCATTTCTTTGCTTTTTGTTTAAAGTTTAATTTGTTTAAAGTTTCAAGTTGTCTTGATACTTAATTCTTAGGACTTAATACTATTTAGATAATTGCTAAAATATCGTCTTCACGCATGATCAAATAATCTTTTCCTTCTAGTTTTAATTCAGTTCCAGCGTATTTTCCGTAAAGAACAGAATCACCAATTTTTACAGTCATTGTATGTTCTTTCGTTCCGTTACCAACAGCAACAACAGTTCCTTTTTGTGGTTTTTCTTTTGCTGTATCTGGAATAAAAATCCCTGAAGCAGTTTTTGTTTCAGCTGCAACGGGTTCGATAAGAACTCTGTCTGAAAGTGGTTTAATGTTTAAAGCCATGATTTTATATTTTTAGATTATTTATTTTAACGTCTATAAAGATTTCAGAAATTATGCCATCCTAATCAAACTGACATAATTTCTTATAAAAAATGCCAGCTTTGACAGGCTGGCATTTAGAATATGTTGTAATAATTTATTGTGCTGGATTTGTTGCAGCAGGTGTGTTTTGAGCAGGAGCAACTGGAGTGTTTGCGGCTGGCGCTGTACTTCCTGTGTTTTCAATGATTTTTGAATCGGTATCACTTAATGTTCCTGTAAAGCTTAAGCTAGAAAGTAAAATAAGTGCAATTAGTATAGTTGCTAATGTCCAAGTACTTTTGTCTAAAAAATCAGTTGTTTTTTGTACGCCACCCAGCATTTGAGAACCACCTATTGTAGATGATAATCCGCCACCTTTAGGGTTTTGAACCATTATTACTACGATTAATAGAAAACAAACTATAGTTATTAAAACTAAAAAAATTGAAAATGTGCTCATTGTTTAATTATTATTATGTTGTAAAATCTTAATATCCGTTATGCGGTCTGCAAAGAAACTACTTTTTTCTGGATATTTCAAAATTAATATTTCATAAGCTTGAATCGCTTTTTGATATTTTTTTTGTTCCAAATAAACGCGGGCTAAAGTCTCTGTCATCAACGAAGAATTGTCCGCTGCATTTAGGTCGAAACTAACGGTAGAAGGTACGCCATGTTTTACTGGAGAAATCTTCGGACTCGTTTCAATAAATTTATCAATAAGTTCTATTTTTTTTCTTTTGTCGGCATCTATAATAGGAGTAGGCTCATTTCTTGGTTGCTCATTTTCTCTTATGATAGGTTCGGTACGCGAAAGCTGTAGCCATTCTTGGAAGGAATGTTGTTCCTTTTTGGAGAAATCTAACGGTGTTCCAATAGCTAGTTTTTCTTCAACTGTTATTGAATTGTCCTCTTTTTCAATTGGAGAGGCTTCTTTTATAGAAGTTAGAATCGATTGTTCTAATGTGTTTGTTTTAAGTTCAAACTTTTCTTCAGCAATAATAATCTCACTATCGATTACTTGTATGTCTAAAATTTCGAGTGCTTTTCTATCGTACAGACTTTGATGAATAGAAGTAAAAGTGTCCGATGTAATGAAATCAAATAAAACCGATCTGTCCCTTGAATATGCTGCTGTTATTTTTAAAGCCGCATTGTATTTAAAACTATTTTGATTGTAAAGTCCTTTTAACTGAATCGCTCTGGCGCTTTGAAAATAAGGAAACTCAAAGAGTACTTTTTCCAAAGCTTCCGTTTGCTTTTCATGGATAGCATCTGGTTTGTTAATCAAATAAGTATAATCGGTTACATTCATAAAGGTTATTCGTTTATTTGGTTATTCGTTTATTTGTTCTCCGATTAACCGAATCAACAAATTACCGAATCAACACTTCATTTACCATTTAGCTAATGACTCGTTGAAAATATCTTGTGTTATTCTTTCAAAAATATCTTTCAAAGCACTATTCAAAGTTGCGCCTGTTAATTGTTGTTCTGCAGGATAATCGTAGAAAAAAGTAAATGGTTTTTCGAAATCATCCGCTTCTTTTTTCTTATTGGTAAAACGAACATTCACACGAATTGTCAGACGGTTTTGAGCAGCTCGCTGATCTGCAGTTGCTGTCATTGGACTTATTCTGTAATCCACAATTTCTCCTTCGTATGACAAATCAGCACCGTTTTTAACTAAGTTTAGATTAGTTTGGTTCTGAATCAAATCTTGAAGTTCTAATGTAAATGTACGATCAATTCCGGGTTCGATTAACTCCGCATTATTCTGAAAAAAGCCCACTTGAAATGTTTCGGCGTCAATTTTACCGGTTCCTGTAAAGTTATAAACCGAGCAACTATTGATGCTCAATATTAGTATTGAAAAAAGAATAAGTTTAATGTGTTTCATTTTTTATTTTAAAAATTGCCTCGCTAATTTGCTAAAGTCAGGTTCAAATATATTCATTTTCAATCAAAGATATTTAGGTCTCGAAAGAAAAACTACAAATCAAATTGCTTTATTTTTCTATATAAAGTCCGTTCCGAAATACCTAATTCGTCTGCGGCAGCTTTTCGTTTTCCTTTATTTTTTTCTAATGATTTTTTAATCATTTCAATTTCTTTTTGTTCTAAACGTAAAGTTTCCTCTTCCTCAACGGTTTCTGCAAAAAGATAATTATCATCATGTTCCTGGTATAAATCCTCATTGTTTTGAGACGCTATTAAGGAAGCTCTAGGTTCTTCTTCAAAATCTATTTCACTGTCATTTTCTTTTGAACCGTATATTTTTTTTATCAAATGCTGATTCGTCTCTTGCACTTTTGAACTTCCGCTTTGAATCAGTTCCAGTGTTAATTTTTTCAAATCATTCAAATCACTTTTCATGTCAAAAAGGACTTTGTACAAAATTTCCCTTTCGGTACTGAAATCACTTTCGCTTTTTTTATCTTTTATAACAGAGGGTAAATTGCTTCCCTGAACTGGTAAATAAGATTGTAACGTCACTGCTGATATATCCCGATTAGTTTCTAAAACGGAGATTTGCTCGGCAACATTTCGCAATTGTCGAATGTTTCCGCTCCAACGAAATTTCTGCAACAATTGAATAGCATTTTCGTCTAGTTTCAAAGGAGGCATTTTATATTTATGGGCAAAATCAGCAACGAATTTCCGGAACAACAAATGAATGTCGTCTTTTCGATCGCGTAAAGGTGGTAAAGTAATATCTACCGTACTTAAACGATAATATAAATCCTCTCTGAATTTCCCTTTTTCGATAGCATCAAATAAATTCACATTGGTAGCTGCCACAATTCGTACGTCTGTTTTCTGTACTTGCGAAGAACCTACTTTTATGAATTCACCATTTTCGAGAACACGTAATAAACGCACTTGAGTAGTAAGAGGCAATTCACCAACTTCATCCAGAAAGATAGTTCCGCCATCAGCGACTTCAAAATAACCCTCACGAGTTCCTGTGGCTCCGGTAAAAGCACCTTTTTCATGTCCAAAAAGTTCACTGTCAATAGTTCCTTCTGGAATGGCTCCACAGTTTACGGCAATGTATTTTCCATGTTTTCTATGCGAAAGCGAATGGATAATTCTAGGAATATTCTCTTTTCCAACTCCGCTTTCTCCCGCTACTAATACCGTGATATCAGTAGGAGCAACCTGTATGGCTTTTTCTATCGCACGATTAAGCTTCGGGTCATTCCCGATAATCTCAAAACGTTGTTTTATAGCTTGAACTGATTCCATATTATTTTTGTTTAAAGTTTTCTTTGTTTCAGGTTTAAAGTTATCGAGACAACTTTAAACCTGAAACCTGAAACAAACTTTTTTTTAATTCATCTCACTCAACCCAACTGCTTCACCTTTCAAAGTTCCGCTTGTGCAAGAAGTGATTCTCACATTCACAAAATCTCCAATCTTGTAATTTTCTTTTGGAAAAACCACGGTAATACTTTGTGAATTTCTTCCTGAAAATTCTTCTGTCGATTTTTTGGAAACTTTCTCAACCAAAACTTCTACAGTTTGTCCAATGAATTCCTCAGAGCGGAACCAAGCGTGTTTTTGTTGTAAATCGACAATTTCCTGTAATCTTCGTGCTTTTGTTTCTTCTGGAACGTCGTCTTCCATTTTTCTTCCTGCCAATGTTCCCGGACGTTCGGAATAGGAGTACATATAACCAAAATTATATTTCACATATTCCATCAAGCTCATTGTGTCTTGATGATCTTCTTCGGTTTCTGTAGGGAAACCAGCAATCATATCCTGCGAAATGGAGCTGTTCGGAATAATGGTTCTGATTTTATCAATCAAAGTCATGTATTCTTCACGCGTATGCAAACGATTCATCTCTCTTAGGATTCTATTGCTTCCGGACTGCACTGGCAAGTGAATGTGTTTGCAAATATTAGGATGTTTTGCAATCACATGTAAAATACTTTCGTGCATGTCTTGCGGATTTGATGTCGAAAATCGGATTCTCATTTTAGGAAAGCCAACAGCCACCATTTCTAATAATTGGTCAAAGTCAACAGCAGTAGCTTTTTGCATTTCGGTAGCATTCTCAAAATCTTTTTTCAATCCGCCGCCGTACCAAAGGAAACTATCCACGTTTTGTCCCAAAAGCGTAATTTCTTTAAACCCTTTGTCCCATAAATCCTGAATTTCGGTCATGATACTTTGTGGTTCACGGCTGCGTTCGCGTCCGCGGGTAAAAGGTACCACGCAAAACGTACACATATTATCACAACCACGCGTGATAGAAACCAAAGCTGTAATTCCGTTGCTCATCAATCGAACCGGTGAAATATCACCATAGGTTTCGTCTTTCGACAAAATCACGTTAATCGCATCGCGACCTTCTTCGACTTCTTGCAAAAGGTTTGGTAAATCTTTATAGGCATCAGGACCCACAACAAGATCAACGATTTTTTCTTCTTCTAGGAATTGACTTTTTAGACGTTCGGCCATGCAACCCAAAACTCCAACTTTCATCTTTGGATTAATTCGTTTCACCGCATTGTATTTCTCCAAACGTTTACGAATGGTTTGCTCAGCCTTGTCCCGAATGGAACAAGTATTAACCAAAACTAAATCGGCTTCTTCCAGCACTTGCGTCGTATTATATCCGTTTCCAGATAATATGGAAGCTACAATTTCGCTGTCCGAAAAATTCATCGCGCAACCGTAACTTTCTATAAATAGCTTTTTTGTGTTCTCGGGTTTATTTTCTAAAACAAGACTCTCACCTTGTTTGCTTTCTTCAATAATCTTTTCCATCCTATGTTTTCAAAGTGCAAAGATAACGCAATTCAAATAAATATGACAAGATGTCAGATTAAGAATTAACACTATTTTAAGGCGTTCGAAGTAACGGATAAATTGATTCAAAATTTACTGAATTTAAATATGTTAAAACCCGCCATTGAACGATTAAATTGACTTTTAAAATTTAAAAAACTTAAAATTTAAAAAAATCATATACTTTTGCCGACATAAACAATCGGAATATGGCAAAGAATTTAGTTATAGTGGAATCACCTGCAAAGGCAAAAACAATCGAAAAATTTTTAGGGAGTGATTTTCAGGTAGAGTCCAGTTACGGACATATTGCCGACTTACCATCCAAAGAAATTGGAGTAGATGTGGAAAATGGTTTCAAACCTAAATATGAAGTTTCTGCTGATAAAAAAGCGTTGGTTACTAAATTAAAAGGACTAGCTAAAAAAGCTGAAATGGTTTGGTTAGCAAGTGATGAGGATCGCGAGGGTGAGGCTATTTCTTGGCATTTAGCCGAAGAATTAAAATTAGACAAAAGCAAAACAAAACGAATTGTATTTCACGAAATTACTAAAACTGCGATTCTAAAAGCAATTGATAATCCACGTGAAATTGATTATAATTTAGTTAATGCACAACAAGCACGTCGTGTATTAGATCGATTGGTTGGATATGAATTGTCTCCTGTACTTTGGAGAAAAATAAAAGGAGGACTTTCTGCCGGTCGTGTACAATCAGTTTCTGTTCGTTTGATTGTGGAACGTGAAAGAGAAATTCAAAATTTCAAAGCTGTTGCAACATATTCTGTTGTCGCTGAATTTACTAATGAATCAGGGAAAACATTCAAAGCCAAACTGCCTAAAAATTTCAATACTAAAAAAGAAGCCGAAGATTTTTTAAATAAAAATATAGGTTCTACATATAAGGTAGCCGATTTAGAAACGAAACCTACTAAAAAATCACCAACGGGTCCATTTACGACTTCAACTTTGCAACAAGAAGCCGCTCGTAAATTGTATTTGCCTGTTGGAATTACCATGCAACTTGCACAACGTTTGTACGAAGCCGGACTTATTACGTATATGAGAACGGATAGTGTGAACCTATCCAAAGATGCTATGGAAGCTGCTCAGGCTGAAATTATCAAATCTTACGGAAAAGAGTTCTCCAAACCACGAACATTTGTCAATAAAAGTAAAGGTGCACAGGAAGCACACGAGGCGATTCGTCCTACGGATATGTCGCGTCATACGGTTGATATCGACAGAGACCAAGCGCGTTTGTATGATTTGATTTGGAAAAGAACGTTGGCTTCTCAAATGAGTGATGCACAATTAGAACGTACTAACGTAAAAATTGAAGCAAACAATCACGGTGAAATATTCACGGCATCTGGAGAAGTGTTGCTTTTTGAAGGTTTTCTGAAAGTGTACTTGGAAGGTCATGATGACGATGAAGAAGAGCAAGAAGGAATGTTGCCAGCCATGAAAGTCAATGAAAAATTACAAAACAATTATATCTCAGCAACCGAAAGGTATTCTAGGCCGCCTGCACGATATACGGAAGCTTCTTTGGTAAAAAAATTAGAAGAATTGGGAATAGGTCGTCCTTCTACTTATGCGCCAACGATTTCTACAATCATCAACAGAAATTATGTCGAGAAAGGAAATCTTGATGGACAAGAACGTAATTATACGCAATTGACATTACAATCCGGAAAAGTAGGAGAGAAGTTGTTGAAAGAAAATACAGGTTCTGATAAAGGGAAATTAGTTCCTACAGATATTGGAACGATTGTTACGGATTTCTTAGTTAAGAATTTTGGAAACATTTTAGATTATAATTTCACTGCAAAAGTGGAACAGGATTTCGATGAAATTGCTGAAGGAAATATCGTTTGGACAAAAATGATGCAGGAGTTCTACGATAAATTTCACCCAACGGTGAAAGATGTCGAAGCCAATGCAGAAAGAGAAAGCGGAGAAAGAATTTTGGGAACAGATCCTAAAACAGGAAAACCGGTTTCGGTTCGTTTAGGAAAATTTGGACCAATGGCTCAAATTGGAGCTGCAGATGATGAGGATAAAAAGTTTGCGAGTTTGATGAACGATCAAAACATTGGAAACATCACTCTAGAAGAAACATTGAATTTATTTTTATTGCCAAAAAATTTAGGTGAATATAAAGGAGAAGAAGTTGAAGTAAGTAATGGTCGTTACGGTCCTTATATTCGTCATGGTGCGGCTTTTGTTTCCTTGCCAAAAGGAGAAAACCCGTTAGATGTAGATTTTGAAAGAGCGCAGGAATTAATTGATGAAAAAGCAATAGCCGATGCTCCAATTGCCGTTTATAAAGGCGAAGGCGTGCAAAAAGGAACAGGTCGTTTTGGTCCTTTCATCAAATGGGACGGGTTGTTTATCAATGTAAGTAAGAAATATAATTTTGATAATTTGTCTCAAGCAGATATTGAAGCGTTGATCGAAGATAAATTACAAAAGAATATTGATAAGGTTTTACATAATTGGGAGGACGAAGGGATTCTAGTCGAAAAAGCCCGTTGGGGACGCTCGGTTATTACTAAAGGGAAAATCAAAATTGAATTAAGCAAAGATGTTGATGCTACTAAATTGACATTGGCAGAAGTTCAGGAAATGATTGCCAAGAAAACGCCGGCCAAAAAAGTAGCTGCTAAAAAAGCACCTGCAAAGAAACTAGCAGTTAAGAAACCAGTAGCAAAAAAGTAAAAAATGGAATTTGATTTTCTGAAACCCGTCGATGATGAAATCCAGGAGTTCATAAACGGATTGACTTCGCAGCAACTAGGAAGTAAAATAGTTTTGCACACTAACGAGCAATTTCCTGATTTAAACAAGATTAAAATTGCAGTAATAGGCGTTTTAGAAAATCGAGGAGATAAAAAAGCGGTGTCGGATGTTGATTTAATACCGTTCAGAAAAGAGTTGTATGGATTGTTTCCGGGAAACTGGGACGCTTCTATTGCGGATTTAGGTGATATTGCTGCAGGGAATTCGGTTACGGACACTTATTTTGCAGTAAAAAAAGTGGTGGCAAGTTTGATTAAGAAAAAAATCACGCCAATAGTTATAGGAGGTTCTCAGGATATAACGTATGCGCTTTACAGAGCTTACGATGATTTGGAACAAATGGTCAACTTGGTTTCTATTGATAATAAATTTGATTTCGGAAAAGAAGATGAAGCAGTTTCTGCAACTTCTTATTTGACAAAAATAATTATAGACGAGCCTAATAATCTTTTTAACTATTGTAACATAGGGTATCAAACTTATTTTAATTCTCAGGAAGAAATAGATTTGATAGAAAAATTATTCTTTGATGGATATAGATTAGGAGAAGTTTCTAATAATATTGCTATTTCAGAGCCAGTTTTTAGGGATGCTGATTTGGTAAGTGTTGATTTGAATTCTTTGAAATCGTCTGATTCTGGAAATTTTATTTCATTTCAACCGAATGGATTTAATGGAAAAGAGATCTGTTCTTTGTCTCGATATGCGGGAATAAGTGATAAAGTATCTTCGTTTGGGATATTCAACCACAATAATTCAATACAAGAATCGGTACTAATTGCGCAGGTGATTTGGTATTTTATTGAAGGGTTTCATTATCGTTCGAATGAGTATCCTTTTGGGAGCAAAGAAAATTATTTAAAATACATTGTTCCATTGGAGGAAGAGGAGCTTGTTTTTTATAAAAGTGACAAAACGGATCGCTGGTGGATAGAAATTCCATTTGTTTCAAATGTTAATAATAAATTAAAAAGAAATACGTTATTACCATGTTCTTATGATGAATACTTGCAGGCTTGTAATCAAGAATTGCCTGAGAGATGGTGGAAAGCACAACGCAAAAACATTGTTTAAAATGTTTTTTATTTTTGTGTTAATGTTTTTATAAAAAAAAGTAATTTCTTTTGTTTAAAAAATTGTTTTTTATAAAAATAATAAATAGGTTTACACACTTAAAAATAATGAATAGTTAATCCAAAAATTATATGAAGAAGTTCATTGCATTTACGGCAATTTTGACCTTATTAATTGGCTGTGGAAAGTCAAGTGACAAAGGAGAATTAGTTGGTGTTAAAGGAGGAAAATGGCATCCTGAAAAGCCTTACGGTATGACTCTGGTTCCTGGTGGGTCGTTTATAATGGGTAAATCAGATGATGATATGGCTCATGTAGATGATGCTCCTACAAAAACAGTAACTGTTCGATCTTTCTACATGGACGAAACTGAAATAACAAACAGTGAATACCGTCAATTTGTGGAATGGGTAAAAGATTCTACAATGAGAGTGCGATTAGCTATATTAGCTGAAGAAAGTGGACTGAAAGCTGGAGGAGAAAATGCAAAAGGAAAAAATGCAGGAAGTATTGGTGACTATGCTTTTAATGATGCAGATCCTGAAAAAATGACCGCGTATGACAAGTACATGTATGACAACTACTATAGTGTAGGTACTGATGATGATCAATATGCAGGTAGAAAATTAAACAAAAAGGTAAAGCTAATAAAGGATACAAAATTGTATCCGGATGAGTATTATACTGAAGTTATGGATTCAATGTATTTGCCTTTAGAAGCATCCTACAATGGTTTGCGTACAATAGATGTTGATAAATTGAAGTTCCGTTACTCTTGGATGGACATTCAAGCAGCAGCTAAAGCAAAAGTGGGTAAAAGAAAAGATTTTATCAAAACTGAAGAGGTTCAAATATATCCTGATACCACAGTTTGGATTAAAGATTTCGCTTATTCCTACAATGAGCCTATGCATAATGATTATTTTTGGCACAAAGCGTATGGAGAATATCCAGTTGTGGGTGTCAAATGGACTCAAGCGAAAGCTTTTTGTGCTTGGAGAACATTAAATAAAAACACTTACATTAAATCAAAAAAGAAAGGTCAAGATTTAATAAATTCTTTTAGATTACCTACAGAAGCCGAATGGGAATATTCTGCAAGAGGAGGTTTAGAGTCAGCCACATATCCATGGGGAGGTCCTTATACAAAAAATGACAGAGGTTGTTTTCTTGCTAATTTCAAGCCGAATAGAGGTGATTATGCTGCTGATGAAGCATTGTATACGGTAGAAGCTAAATCGTATGAGCCTAACGGTTATAATCTTTATAACATGGCGGGTAATGTTTCTGAATGGACTGATTCTGCATATGATCCAAACGCATATGAATATGTATCGTCTATGAATCCAAATGTTATTGATGCTTCAAATAAGCGTAAAGTTGTTCGTGGAGGTTCTTGGAAAGACGTTGCTTATTTCCTACAGGTAAGCACAAGGGATTTCGAATATGCGGATTCAGCAAGAAGCTTTATTGGTTTTAGAACTGTCCAAGATTACATGGGATTGCAGACTACTGGAACTGGAAAAAAAAATAAATAGTACAAATAAACCAAATCTATAAAACAAAAAAAACAAATTATTATGGCATTGTTAAGTAAAAAAGTAATGAATTTCTCTTATGGTATGGGAGCAGCAGTTGTAATTATTGGAGCATTATTCAAAATCACACACATAGAGTTCGGATTTATAACTGGAAATTTAATGCTTACAATCGGTCTTGTGGTTGAAGCTGCTATTTTTGCACTTTCAGCATTCGAACCAGTTGATGATGAATTAGATTGGACTCTAGTTTACCCTGAATTAGCTAACGGTGTTAAAGGTGATGTGAAAAGCAAAGTTGTAGCAAAATCAGATGAGCAAGGTATGTTGTCTCAAAAATTAGATGCTATGTTAAAAGATGCTAAAATTGACGGTGAATTAATGTCAAGTTTAGGAAATAGCATTAAAAATTTCGAATCTGCAGCTAAAAATATTTCGCCAACAGTAGATTCTATTTCTGCAACTAAAAAATACAGTGAAGAATTATCCATGGCTGCGGCACAAATGGAATCATTGAATAGCTTGTATAAAGTTCAACTGGAAAGTGCTTCAAGAAATGCTGAAGCAAATAAAGAAATTGCTGAAAATGCTGGTAAATTAAAAGAACAGATGCAATCTATGACTGCAAATATTGCTTCCTTGAATAATGTTTATGGAGGTATGCTTTCTGCGATGAATAATAAAGGATAATTAGTTTCAAACTATAAATACAAATAAACTAATTATTAGAAAATATGGCAGGAGGAAAACTAACCCCTAGACAGAAGATGATTAACCTAATGTACTTGGTTTTTATCGCTATGTTAGCATTAAATATGTCCAAAGAAGTATTATCTGCTTTTGGATTGATGAATGAAAAATTTGAAGGAGCAAATTCTTCAGCACAATTATCTAACACTCAAATGTTAGCTGGTTTAGATGCTAAAGCGTCTGAAGCAGGTGGAGAATTTACTGCTGCGTCAGCTACTGCGCACAAAGTAGAAGTAATAACTAAAAATTTTTATGATTATATTGGAAAAATAAAATCTGAAGTTTTAGTAGGTACTGAAGTTGATCCGGAAACGGGTAAGTTACCTTATGAGGCAATGGATAAAGGTGATAATATAGATCATTTATGGTTTAGTCCTTCAGGTTATTCAGCTAAAGGCAAGGAAGTTGTTGCTACAATAGAAAAGTATAAATCAGATATGAAGTTAGCATTGGGTGATAATAAAAAATTATCTCCAATTTTATCTGAAGTTGATACTAAGTTTAATTTGGCTGATGTTAAAAATAAAGATGGTATCGCAGTTGATTATTTAGATTATCATTTTAAAGGTTTTCCAGCTGTAGCTTCTTTAGCAAAACTTTCTGCTTGGCAGAATGATGTTAAAAAAGCAGAAACAGATGTTTATAATACTTTATTAGGAAAAGCTGCAGTAGCTGCTGCCTCATATAGTAATTACCAAGCAATTGTAGTACTTGATAAAAGTGCTTATTTTCAAGGTGAAAAAGTAACTGGAAAAGTTGTATTGGGAAGATATGACGAAAATACTAAGCCTACTTCGTTTTCAGGTCCCGGAAAAATTGTAAACGGTCAGGCTGTTATTGCAATGACTGCTGGAAATGTTGGAGAGCAAACTATTAATGGTCAGTTTACTTTCTTAGAAGATGGTAAAAATATACCTCTTAAATTTCAAGGAAATTATGTAGTAGTGCCGAGACCGAATTCTGCAACTATTTCTGCTGACAAAATGAATGTAGTGTATAGAGGTGTTGTCAATCCTATGACTATTTCATTTGCAGGAGTTTCTGCTGATAAGGTAAGTGTTTCTGCTCCAGGATTAAGTTCTGCAGGAAATGGTAAATACAACATGAGTCCTGGTTCAGGAAGTGAAGTGTTGATTAACGTTACAGCTACTCTTAACGATGGTTCAAAAGTTTCAGATAAGAAAGCATTTAGAATAAAAGGAATACCTGGTCCAACTGGAACAATTAGAGGAGAAGTGGGTGTGGTAAAAGGACCTAAATCTAATTTAGAAATTGCAACAATTGGTGCTAAATTAGTAGATTTTGATTTTCAAGTTGGTTTAGATGTTGTTGGGTTTAATCTTAAAGTAACTGGGCAGCCTACAGTAGTTGTTCAAGGAAATAGATTAAATGCACAATGTAAATCGGTTCTTTCTAAAGCGGGAAGAGGAGATCAAGTTACTATCTCTGAAATTAAAACAAAACTGGTAGGTGCAGGTAGTTATTTATTGCCTAGAACTGCTCCAGTAATTTTTGAAATACAATAATAAGTAAGTTTATCGGATCCTTGCTTTAATATTATATAATGATACCATGATGAATGTTAGAAATCTTTTTTTAGCTATTGTTTCCTTACTAGGAAGTGTTGCTTCATTTGCACAATCAAATTTGCTGAATGCAAAAAGTCCAGATCAAATAGGACTTAAAACTGCAGCTCAACTTATTTCTGATAATGATAAACCTTTGGCTTATGGTTATGTGCACGACCGTGATGTTTTGATGGGTAAAACTACTTGGGAGATAATTGATTTGAGTGAAAGAATAAATTTTTCGTTATACTTTCCAATTGATACTGCCAATGTTGGTTCCGACAGACGTTCTTTATATGATGTTTTGACAAAAGCAATGAAGAATGGTAAAATCACTGAAGTTTACACAGACAGTTATTTCAATACTAAAAAATCTATTAAAGATATTGAAGCATCTCTTTCTCGTATTGATACAACAGATGCTGGAAGAGAGCAAATTAACGCAGGGCAATCAGTTTCACAAGAATATATCATGAGACAGGATCTTACTGCTCAAGATGTTACACAATATAAAATAAAGGGATATTGGTATTTTGATAAACGTCAAAGTGAATTAAAATATCGTTTGTTAGGGATTTGTCCCGTTACGCCTGATGTTTATACGATGAACAGTGATGAAAAAGATTATATCGAATTGTTTTGGATATTTTTTCCATCAGCTAGGGAAGTTTTACATGAAGCTAAAGCCTTTAATGATAAGAATTCTGCAATGCCTGTTTCTTTTGACCAAATATTGAACTCAAGACGTTTCAACAGTGTTATTTACAAAGAAGAAAATGTTTACGGTGACAGAACTATCGAAGATTACATGAAAGATAATGCGCAAAATCAGTTGTTAGAATCAGAAAGAGTGAAAGAGAAAATTCGCAATTTCGAACAAGATATGTGGAATTATTAATTTCAATTTTAATAAAATAAGGAACTCTTGCTGTAATGGTAAGAGTTTTTTTGTTTTAAAATGCTTTCTTTGTAGATAGTTTAAAAGAGTTTTAATGATTGATTATTTAATAGTAGGTTCTGGTTTAGCTGGTATTTCATTTGCAGAGGTGGCTTTGTTTAATGAAAAGTCCATTTTTGTTTTAGATAATAATTTCCAAAATTCCTCTAAAATTGCTGGTGGATTGTATAATCCGGTAATTCTAAAACGATTTAGTGAAGTATGGAATGCTCAGGAACAGTTGGAATTAATGAATGAGTTGTATGTTTCTTTGGAAATAAAATTAAAATGTAAAGTAGATTTTAGAATACCCATTTTAAGAAAATTTTTCTCTGTTGAAGAACAAAATAATTGGTTTGCTGCTTCTGATAAAGCAGCGCTTGCTCCTTTTTTATCCACTGAATTAATTTCTAAAAAGTATTTAGGAATAGATTCACCTTACGGATACGGCGAAGTTTTACAAACTGGCTATGTTGATACTGCTTTGTTATTAAACAAATACAAAGAGTTCCTTAAAGAAAATAGTCTGTTTGGAGAAGAATCATTTGATTATGATGCTCTGCAGATTGTGTCAGATGGCATTTGTTATAAAGACATTAAAGCAAAACATATTATTTTTGCTGAAGGTTTTGGAATGCATGCAAATCCATATTTTAAGCATTTACCATTAGACGGCACCAAAGGAGAGCTTTTTATTATAAGAGCACCTGAATTAGATTTAGATGTAATCGTCAATACCAGCGTATTTATTTTGCCTCTTGGGAATGATTTATTCAAAGTTGGTGCTACTTATAACTGGAAAGACAAAACGGAATTGCCTACAGAAGAAGGAAAGACAGAATTAATAGAAAGGATAAAAGAAATTATAAGTTGTGACTTTGAGGTTTTAGAGCATTTTGCTGGTGTACGGCCAACTGTAAAAGACAGAAGACCTTTAGTGGGAACTCATCAAAATTATGAAGCAATACATATCTTGAATGGTTTAGGAACAAGAGGGGTTATGTTAGGTCCCGCTATGGCAAAAGCATTATTTGACCATATAGAAAACCAAACTCCTTTAGATCCAGTAATTGATATTAAACGATTTAAATCCAAAGAAAAGAATTAATATTACTTGAGCTTATTCTCTGGGTCATACGAAACAAACATATTTATATATATATTTCTGGACCAGCGTAAAACAAACGGGAACGATAGTATCAAGGATGCGATTATAGCAACGAAAGCCACTTTAAGATTCGAGTCAAAAAAGACAAATGAGATTATAAAAGCTGCAATTCCTATAGCAACATTTAATCCATAACTGACATACATTGCACCGTAAAAAAAAGAAGGTTCAATTTGATATCTTAATCCGCAATGACTGCAATTTTCATGCATTTTTAATATTTTGTTGAAATGCAATGGATTTTTGTCCAAATACATACTCTCATTCTGACATTTAGGACAAGTTCCTGTTAAAATGCTATATAATTTGGATCCTTTTTTTAACATTTGCAAAAAATTTAATTTTTCCTTTTTTGGAGTTACAAATTTACGCATTCGAAAAGGAATAAAATCACAATACATGCTTAATATACACAATTTATCCGTTTCGTTTGGTGGTTCTTATTTATTTGAAGAAGTTACCTTTCGATTGGGTGCCGGAGACCGTGTGGGTCTTGTTGGGAAGAATGGAGCGGGGAAATCTACCATGCTTAAAATGTTGGCAAAAGATTTTGCTCCTGACTCAGGTGTTATTTCTCAAGAGAAGGATCTTCGAATGGGTTTTTTACGTCAGGATATCGATTTTGAACAAGGAAGAACAGTTCTTGAAGAAGCCTATGAAGCTTTCACGGAGATAAAAATTGTTGAGAAAAAGCTTGAAGAGATTAATCACTTGTTAGTTACAAGAACGGATTATGAAAGTGATGAGTACAGTCAAATCATTGAAGACCTATCTGATTATACACACCGTTTTGAATTATTGGGCGGTTATAATTATGTGGGTGATACAGAGAAAATTTTACTTGGTTTAGGATTTAAACGAGATGTTTTTGATAATCAAACCGAAACTTTTTCTGGTGGATGGAGAATGCGTATCGAATTAGCCAAATTATTATTACAGGCTAATGATGTTTTATTATTGGATGAGCCAACGAATCACTTGGATATAGAAAGTATCATTTGGTTAGAAAGTTTTCTTCGTAATTATCCAGGAGTTGTGGTGATTGTTTCGCACGATAAAATGTTTTTGGATAATGTAACAAACAGGACTATTGAAATTTCTCTTGGTAAAGCATATGATTTCAACAAACCCTATTCTCAATATTTAGAATTGCGTCATGAAATTCGCGAAAAGCAATTGGCTACACAAAAAAACCAAGCCAAAAAAATTGAAGAAACGGAGAAATTAATCGAAAAATTCCGTGCCAAAGCTTCTAAAGCTTCTATGGCGCAGTCGTTAATAAAAAAATTAGATAAAGTCGAACGCATTGAAGTTGATGAAGATGATAACTCAGTGATGAATATTACTTTTCCGGTTTCAAAAGAGCCAGGAAGAGTAGTTATTGAAGCTGAAAATGTTACTAAAAGTTACGGTGATAAAACTATTTTGAAAGATATCAACCTTTTGGTAGAACGTGGAAGTAAAATTGCTTTCGTTGGACAAAATGGTCAGGGGAAATCGACTTTCATTAAAGCTATTGTTGATGAATTCGAATATAAAGGAAATATCAAATTAGGGCATAATGTACAGTTGGGTTATTTTGCGCAAAATCAGGCGGAATATCTGGATGGTGAAATTACCTTGTTGCAAACAATGGAAGATGCTGCAGCAGATACAAACCGAATGAAAGTGCGTGATATGCTGGGTTCTTTCTTGTTTCGTGGCGATGATGTTGAGAAAAAGGTAAAAGTCCTTTCTGGAGGCGAAAGAAACCGTTTAGCGCTGTGTAAATTATTATTGCAGCCTATTAATGTTTTGTTGATGGATGAGCCTACGAATCACTTGGACATTAAGTCCAAGAATGTTTTAAAAGCCGCACTTCAAAAATTTGGGGGAACTTTATTGTTGGTTTCGCACGATAGGGATTTCTTGCAAGGCATGTCAAATTTGGTGTATGAATTTAAAGACCAAAAAATAAAAGAATATTTAGGCGACATCAACTATTTCCTAGAGCAACGCAATATGGAGAATATGCGTGAAGTGGAGAAAAAAGATGCTGAAAAAGCAATTGCACCTAAAGAAAGTAACAAAGCTTCCTACGAAGACCAAAAGAAAGGAAAAGCGTTGCAAAATAAATTGAGCAAAGTAGAAAGCCAAATCAAACAATTAGAAAAGGACATACAGCAAGATGATAAAATGTTGGCTTCTAATTATGATAAGCATATTGAAGATGCGAAGTTTTTCACTGCTTACAATAAGAAAAAAGCAGAGTTAGATAAACTGCTGCTGGAATGGGAAGTTGTTCAGGAAGAAATAGATAATTTATAAAAACGAGAGTTCCATTTTGGAACTCTTTTTTTATGCAATAATTCCAATAGATTTTGAGTGTGCGATTGCTTCACTGCTATTTTTGAAGTAACAAATAGAAACGTTTAAAGTTTCCAAATTTTTCATTACAGTGATTATTTTTTCTTTTTTAGTGGCGCCGGTCTGACGGATGTAAACCGCTTTTACAGTGACGGGAAAAATTTTGCAAATGGCTTCATATAAATAAGGATCATGTTGCGAATCATCGCCAAGAAGGACATATTCTAAGTTGGGATAAAATTCTAAAATGTGTTTTATTTTGTCAAACTTGTGATTGTGATTTCCTCTGCCGGTCATGAAGAAATCAGTGAGACTCGTCTTGATGTCCTTCAATAGTAACACCGCTTTTGGCAGCTCATGAAGTTCGGTAAATTTTGTGATGAAACGATACAAATTCCATTCGCTGCTGGAAACATAGAAAAAAGCATTAAGCTCTTCCTTTTTTTCTCTTCCTGCAGTACTTAAAGCTTGATAATGGGTTACAACATCATCATATATTTTTCTCTTATTTACGTTTTTAAATAACAAAACATATAATTTTTTTAATGGATTTAATGTGTGAGATACTAAAAAAGTATCATCAATGTCAGATATGATTCCCAGATTTCCTTTGTGTGGTCGAATGTAACTATCTTTTGTAGTGATAGTGACATTTTTGTAAACAATGCTTACTTCATAGTCAATCCAGCCGTATTTAGTGTCCTGGTCTAATGGGACGCAAAATTTAAAATAGCCATCCACTAATGTTTTGGTATGAATTTTGGAATTGTTGTGTTTCAAATAGACATCGGCATTTGCCTGCGTTTTTATTTGGAACATTTTAATAACAGAAGTTGCATTTTTTAGATTCTTTTTTTGAAAATTATACTCTTCCATCGATGTTGGTTTGAAGACGTGACCCATGACGATTAATTCCTGTTCATTTGCGTATCCTCGGTATAATTTTAAAATTGGTTTCATATATTGTATTACTTTTGATAAAAGTTCAATTTAGAGGTTTTTAATCAATAAAAGAAGAAAAAGTTTGAAAAATAATATTATCCTTATCGTTAATCCTATTTCCGGAGACGTCAATAAATCAGAGCTTATTGATGCTGCGACAGCTTTTGCCGAGAAAGAAAATTTGAATCTCGTGATTTACAACACTTCTGGAACTTCAGATAGTGAAAACATAAAAGTGCTTTATGAAACCTATATTCCAAAGCGAATTATTGTAGCCGGAGGTGATGGAACCATAAAGATGGTTGCTGAAGCCATGGAAATGCATGATGTTATTATTGGAATTTTGCCAGCTGGTTCTGCTAACGGTTTAGCAGTAGATTTGAATTTACCCACAACCATTGAAGAAAACTTAGAGATTGCTTTTCACAATGATTATATGGAAATAGATATGATTTCTATTAATGGAAAGAAAAGTATTCACTTGAGTGATTTGGGTGTAAATGCTGAAATGATCAAGAACTACGAAAATAGCAGTATCCGTGGCAAATGGGGATATGCTTTGCAAACAGTATCTACTTTGATTGATTTGGAAGATCCATTTATTGCGACCATTACAGGTGATTTTCCAACAATAGAATGTGAGGCAAGAATGATAGTTATAGCTAATTCCCAAAAATATGGTACAGGAGTTTCTATAAATCCAAACGGTGTGATGGATGATGGAAAGTTTGAATTGGTGATCCTGAAAAATATGGATTTAGTAGTCCTTGGCAAAATTATTACTGGAAATATGCCCATAGATGTCAATGATGTAGAAATTGTTTCTACGGATAAAGCTTTTGTTACAACCAATATTCCGGTGAGTTTTCAAATTGATGGGGAATATTGCGGCAAAGAAACGAAACTGAATATCGAAATTCTGTCAAAACAATTGAAAGTTGCAGTACCTAATCCAATTAATGAAATTATTTAAAAGGATTTCGTTCTTGCCAAGTAGTTTCGGGTTCTAAATATTTGAATATTTTTGGCATATATGGATTTACCATTTCATTATTATGTGCGATGATTCCATACATTTTTATCGGTTTTGCACCAACAGAACTTTTGATTTCTAATGCAGTTCTAGCAAAGACAATTTCCTTGAAACCTTTATTGATGGAGTAGGCAATCATATCATATAACATGTTCAAGTACAGCATTTTTTCACGTTGAATACTCTCGTCATATCCCAGGAAATAGGTATCCATTACTTCACCATTTTTAATTAAAGTGTTGAAACCTATCAGTTTTTCATCGATAAAATAGCCGTAAAAAAGGAACTTGTCTTTAAAGATTTCTTTAAAAACTCTAAAATGATTTTTTGGTAGAAAAAAAGTATTGAAAGGTGCGTTTTTGGCAACATGAAAATACAAATCATAAATCGTATCCTCTAAAGCGATTATATCTTCCAGATGTAGCTTTCTCTTCTCAATACCAGCCGCTTTTTTTCGAGCTCTTTTGTATTGATCTCTATATTTTTTTGAAAGAGAATCAATGTAATCCTGCTCCGTTTTCCAATTTTCATTAATCGAAAAAACCATGTTGGGTTGTGTCGAGAATTGATAATCATTTTTAAATTCCGGAACAGCAAAGTATCTAATTTCCTCTTCGCTAAAATCTTTATAAGTCGTAATATGAATCTTGACACCCTTATATTTAAATATCTTTTTTAATTCGGTTGCAGCAGTATGTAACGTTTGTATTGCTTTCTTTTTATCAATCTTGTCAGATAAAGCAAAGCAGTTTTGACCCGTCAGCATGTTATTGCCAATGACCAGTACATGAGAACCAAAGTTTCTGAAAACAATATTTCGTATAGCAGTTTTGATACATTTATCACGTTCTCCAAAAGATTCCAATGAATTCAAGTCTAAAAATTGAGAAATTGCAATACCAACCAAAGTCGGATTGTCAAAGATTCCAATAAAGTGACAAATCATGTTGTCAGGAGAGGATTTTTCTAAAACCTGCAGGTATTTTTTGGATAAAAAAATAGTTGAAACAGCTAAGTCATCCCATTTTTCAGGAAGTTCAACAGTTGAATTGTAAATTTTGAAAGAGTAAACTGGATTCAAATTGTGTAGAAATATTTTTTTTCAAAATTAGTTAATAAAGTTAAAGTATTACTGAATGTCTCGAAATTAACTAACTTTATATAAATAAAAAAGAAAATTATGAAAACCTATTCAGAGGAATCTATTCAAACCCAATTGAAAGACCTAAAAAATTGGAAATTTATCAATAATGGAATAGAGAAAAATTTTAAGTTCTTAGATTTTACTCAAGCTTTAGGTTTTATTGTGCAGGTAGGAGTGATGGCCGAGAAGAGTAATCACCATCCAGAATTATTCAATGTGTATAATAAAGTTACGATTCGCTTAACCACTCACGATGCAGATGGCGTTACGGATAAAGACATTGATTTGGCAAAAGCCATAGAAGAGATTCAATAAAAAATAAATTTCGTCTTGCAGAGTAGCAGACGAAATTTATTTTAAATTCAAAGCGATTTTTATTTCCAACCACAAATAATTCCACCCATAATTGTAAAGCACAGTATCCAAAATCCACCGGTTACAAGGGTGTATTTGAAACTTCTTCTTTCGTATAAGGCATTAGTTCCTATAATTGGTAACGCTAAAAACACACCGGCCATAAATCCGTGTAATGTTCCGTGTTTAAAGGTTCTAAATGCTAATCCATAATCTGCCATGAAAGCTTCGTAAGAAATTTTTGCGATACTTGGATCTCCGCCAACCATTCCTAGAGCGCCAAATTGATGTATTGTTAGCATTTGAAGTGAAAAGCTTATGAAAAAAGCGTACAGTAATGAGGTTCCAAATAGTAAAAGCATATTTCCTCCTTTCAGGTTTTCTTCTGTCAAGTCTGATTCTTTCATCCAAATAGTTCCAAAAATTTTTGGATGATACCAAACAAATCCAATTACAAGAGTTGATAAAGCCGCAACAAAAAGAGCTAAGAAATTGATTTCCATAAATTTTATTTTGAGGTTAGTACATCAAATTTAATCTTATTTTAGTTAACATTAAAATAAGATTAAATTGTAAGATATTATGACGTATAAAAAAATATACGATGTAGTTCGTCGATTTTATTTGCTCATGAGCAGTTTAGTGTATATCTTTAAATATATTTATAAAGAAAAATATCTTGACTATGAAAAAAATTACTATCCTGTGCTTAACTATTTTATTTTCATTTTCAATGTTAGCGAACATATCTTCATCTGAAAGAGAAATCTTGGTAAAGCTATACAAAGCGACGAATGGGAATGAATGGATTAACAAATGGGATTTATCATCATCAGTTACTACTTGGTATGGAGTGAAATTGCTAAATGATAAGGTAGTTTCTATAAATCTAAGTAATAATAATCTAATAGGAGAAATTCCATTAGAAATTGTAAAATTGAAAAGTCTTCAAGAATTAAATTTATATAAAAATAAAATTTCTGGAGTTATTCCTTCTGCCATTGGCGATTTAAATGAATTAAGAATTTTAAATTTATCGTTTAATAAATTATCTGGGAATATTCCTAATTCTATCTGTAAGATGGTAAATTTAAAAAGTATAGAACTATATATGAATAGGCTTTCAGGGGAATTACCTTCTCAAATAGGTAGTCTTAATCAGTTAGAAGTTTTATCATTGTATAATAACGAAATATATGGCGAAATACCTACGTCATTATATAGTTTAAAAGCGTTGAAGATATTACTTTTGAATAGTAATAAATTTTCAGGAAGATTAAATCCTCAAGTTGCAAGCTTGAGTAATTTAGAGAGTATTAGTTTGTTTGATAATAATTTAATGGGTCAGGTTCCATTTGAGTTGGAAAAATTAAAAAACTTGAAAGAAATGAATATTTCATTCAATATGTTTAGTGGATTAGTTTCTAAAGATTTGGTGCAATTAGATGCTATGAATATGAAAATGATAAATGATAAAGGAATTGCAGTATTGTTGAATGTAGCGATGGATAAAAATAAAGCAGTTGTGTCTGAGGACTAGTTAATATCAATTTTAGTATAGATTAATGCTGTATAAATAAGAATTAGTTGTTAAATAATTTAGTTCGTAAAAACCTGTGAGACCTGTTTCACAGGTTTTTTTGTGAGTTGAATTTTATAACTTATTTCTTGTTTTTGTGTATTAATCCATTAAATACAAGGAAGTTTTTTAACGTGTTTACTATTTCAGAATTTTTAGCTAAATTTGAAATGTTATCGAATTCAATATATCTTTTTTGTTGTGTTTTAAATAAATTTTAAATCGGTCAATACCTTTTCTTTCTTGATGTTTCCAATGACTAATGTCTTTCAAATTAATCGTTTGAGACTTAATCGAACTATAAATAGGTTTCTTTATCCAATCCATTTTTATTGTCTGATTTCGAAGTTCTAAAAGTAGCGTGCCGGAAAATAATCTAAATAAAATAATTGCATAAAACATAGTAATTGTAAATGCAAGAATATAGATCATAAGGCTATTTTGTACTCCAGTTTGTGCCAAAAGAATTCCTAATAGCGGTAAAGAGAATATATATATAATTCCGAAAGGTAGTATTGATATCGTTTTGTCTTTTAAATGTAGTACGTTTTCTTCCATTATTTAAGTTTAAAAGATTTTACAAATTCTAAAAAAAAACAAATTTATCAAAGGATTTAAATGAAAAAAGCTCCAGATTTCTCTTAAGCTTTTCTAGTAGCGGGTAATATTGAAAAATCTAACAAGTTTATAGATGATTTTTATAGTATTGCTAGTGTTAAGAGAATCTATAAAATAAATTTTAAATTAACACTCCCTATTAAGTGTATAAGTTAAGGCTTTGATTTTATAGTCGGAGAATTTCGTCAAACATAAAGGTAAATTGGGTTAAAACAATTCCTTAATTTCTAATAGGCATTGACCATTTTTTGCTTCTTTTCTAAGAGTCAAATATATCGATTTGAGCACCGAATTATGTGTCTGGAGTGACATTTTTTCAGTGTGTTTTCGGATATTACCCTTAAGATTTGCAATTAAATTTGTAGTGTAAATAATTTTTCGGATTTCAATTGGGAAGTCAAAAAATACTACTAGTTCTTCCTAGATTTCAGGCCAGGATTTGATAGCGTAAGAAAATTTGGCTTCCCATTTATCTGCAAAATAATTTTAGATTAGCTTTGCTGCTTCTTTTGTTGGAGCATCAGAGATATGTTTCTTATAGGCAATAAATCACTTGCTGTTTTAGATACAATAAATTTATATTTGATGTTAAATTTACTGAAATTAAATTATTTGTGTTTGTAGCTCATTGAAAAAACTTCTAATTATTAGAGTAAAGCCATTCAAATTTTCGGTAGCTATAATAAAAACATCTTCCACACCAAACGCTTATAAATCATTTAGAAAACTCATTCAATATCTACAATTTTAGTTCTTACCAAGAAACATACCAAAAACTTCCTTTTTGCATACTTTTAATAAACACTAAGTTTTATTTAAAAAACAAATTAATGAAACTATTTGAAAATTAAGTCTGAAATTATAGCATAAGCATTAATACTAAAGTAGCTAAGCAAGTTTTTGTCAGCATTTTTGGCATTTCTGTTCGTAAATAAGAAGTTAATTTCACAATTCTAAAAATGAATTAACAAAAATGACAAAAATGGAAATAACAAAAGACCAAAAAATTCTAGATGCAATTATTAAAAAGTCATGGCAGGATCCAACTTTTAAAAGTAATTTAATAGCTAGCCCCATCACAACTATAGAAAATTTTTTAGGGCACCCTTTTCATTTGCCTGAGGGTAAGAATATTGCATTTGTTGATCAAACAGATTTCTCAACAATTTTTATCAATATTCCAGCTGAGGTTAATATGGATGATGTAGAATTGAATGAAGAGCAACTTGATATAGTATCAGGTGGAGATGGAGATATAACGCCACCTATAATCATTAAGCCTAACAATTATTCAGGGGATATTTTCAAATAAAATTAACTTATTTACAATTTTAAATATTAAAAACGTACCTATTCTAAACTTGAATATGTACGTTTTCATATTTTATCATAACCAATATACTCATGAAAAGAGTCATACATATTGTTTTCTCTATTTTTCTATTATTTAATGGAATATCTTTTTTTGGGCAATCAAGGATTAAACAAAAAATTATTTTGACAAAAAAGGAAAACATTAAAATGGCTGATTCTATTCTAAATCTTGGTATGAAATATCAAGATGCAGGAGAGTATTCAAAATCATTACTTTTATTTGATAAAAGTTTAAAGATTTATAATCTTTTGGGTAAAAGTCAAAAAGTAGGTGATTGTTGCAGTTATAAAGCAGTAACCTATTATTATCAAGGAGATTATTCAAATGCTTTATTCTTTTTTAAGAAAAGTAACGAAGCATATAAAAAAACAAAGTATAAAAAAGGAATTTCCTCGATATTAAATAATATCGGAGGGGTTTATTATTATTTAGGGAACTATCTAGATGCTTTAAACTATTACAAACAAGCTATTGTTGTTCAAGAAGAACTAAACGATACGAAAATGACTGCAGCAACCTCTCAAAATATTGGTGCAATATATTCGCAGGTAGAAGATTATCCCAATGCACTTAAATACTTTCGTAAATCTTATTTGATTTATAAAAATAGTACTGATGTAAAAGCAATCTCCCAAAATTTAAATGCGTCTGGGATTGTTTATATAAAATTATCCAATTACCCAAAAGCACTAAAGAATTTAAACCAAGCATTAGAGAATGCAAACCAAATAAATGATAAACAATTAAAAATTGAAATTTTATCGAGTTTAGGCGAATTGTTTTTTAAACAATCAAATTTTGAACGAGCATTATATTACTACAATCTTTCGCTCAAATATGCTACCGAAATTAATAGTTTGCAATATATAAGTATAACAGAAGTTGCTCTTGGAAAAATATTAAATAATTTAGGTAAAAATAAGCAAGCAATTACAAAATGCTTAAAAGGATATACTACAGCCCGAAAAATAGGCGCTGTATCTGTAAAAAAAGAGGCATGCGATTGTCTTTATAAAGCTTATAAGTCTAATCAAAATGATAAGTTAGCTCTTCATTTTTATGAAAAATCAATTAATTTTAAAGACAGCTTAAAATCTGGCGAAACTTCTAATAAAATGATGAATATGGAGTTTCAACGTCTACAGTTATTAGATAGTATCTCTCATGTAAACAAGGAACATGCTGTTGAAATCAAACATAAAGAAGAGGTTCAAAAAAAGGAAACGCAACGCAATATTATCATTATCTCTTTATGCTTTATTGTTTTTGTAGCTTTAGGATTATGGAATAGATTGAACTATACTCGAAAATCTAAAATTGCTTTAAAAATAGAAAAAGACCTCTCTGAAGAGCTATTGCTAAATATTTTACCTGAAGAAATTGCACAAGAATTAAAAGAAAAGGGTTTTGTAAATGCCCGAGACTTTAATTTAGTTTCGATTCTTTTTTCAGATTTTAAATCCTTTACTCAAACTGCTGAGAAAATGTCTCCTCAAAATTTAGTAGAAGAAATAAATACCTGTTTTAAAGCTTTTGATTTAATCACTGAAAAACACAAAATTGAAAAAATTAAAACAATAGGTGATTCTTATATGGCAGCTGGTGGTATCCCCAAACCTGATAAAGAATCTTTAACAAATATTGTACTAGCAGGATTAGAAATGCAGGATTTTATGTCTAAAAGAAAAATTAATAACGAAGCGAATAATAATCCTGCCTTTGAGATGCGATTAGGAATTCATGCAGGACCCATTGTAGCTGGTATCGTAGGAATAAAAAAGTTTCAATATGATGTGTGGGGCGATACGGTTAATACGGCTAGCAGAATTGAAAGCAATGGAATTGTAGGTAAAGTAAATATAAGCGAATCACTATATGATTTAATCAAGGATGATGAATCTTTTGTTTTTCAATACCGCGGCAACATTCACGCAAAAGGGAAGGGAGAAATCAAAATGTATTTTGTTGAAAAGAATCCTATTATTTCCAACTAAATAACCGCTAGTAATAAAACCAATTTTCAAATTCAATTTTGTCAGTCTAATTGTCAGTTTTACAGGAATTAGATACTTTAAATTTACATTAATGAAAAAGCATAATCAAAAAGATCGGTAAGAAATGATCTTTTTGATTATGCTTTTTTAAATGATAAACTGTTCTTGAATTTATTGTGGTTAATGTCGGGTGTAAATTGTTGACAATGATTGAATTGTTGATTTTGTTGTACTGCAATTTGTCAGTTTATTTGGCAATTTCATCAGAATTTGACTCACTAATTTTACATTAATAAAATAGAACTGATTATGAAGTTAAAGCTAAATGAAGTTCACATTTTATAGTTTGTATAGATTACAACTAAGATGTTTTTTTGTCGGTTTATTTGGCAATTTCATCAGAAATAGACTTGCTAATTTTACATTAATAATGAGAATGATTTAAAGAGTAAAAGCAAAATCAGGTTTGTGATTTATGATTTAACAGGTTGCAACTAAGATGTTTTTTTGTCGGTTTATTTGGCAATTTTGTCGCAAACAGATCAGCTAATTTTACATTAATTAAGAAATTGAGTCATGGGGCAAAACAAAAATAAAGAACAAGTTTTACGATTAATAATTTCAAAAGCATGGGAAGATATTGATTTTAGAAAAAATTTAATAAGTGATCCAATAATAGCAATTGAGAATCTTACAGGAGCAAAAATCATATTGCCAGAAGGTAAAACACTAGTGGTAAATGATCAAACGGATAAGTCAAAGGTTTACATGAATATTCCAGTTGAACCCAGTATAGAAGATATAGAGCTTAATGAAGAGCAATTAGAAATTATTGCGGGAGGTGGACAAACGGTATGGGCTGATTTAGTAAATAATTTATTTCCAGAATTGAAAGATATTATTAAAATCTAACCTCTTTATAATCTAAAAATAAATAAATATGGAATTCACACAAGATCAAAAACTATACGCAGAAATTGTACAAAAAGCATGGGAAGATAAGAGTTTCAAAGATGAGTTAATGACTAACCCAATAGCTGCAATTGAAAGATTGACTGGAAAAAAAATCAACTTGCCACCTGGAAAGAAAATGGTTGTAAGAGATCAAACAGATGAGTCTACGGTTTATATTAATATACCTGCTAGGGTAGATTTTGACAACATGGAATTAAATGAAGAGCAGTTAGAAGCTGTTGCAGGTGGGAAGTCACCGATTAAAGACTTTCTACTATTTATATGTCCTACTATAAGCGTATAACAAGAAAACTATTAATAACTATAAAATTAATCAAATGGAATTCACACAAGAACAAAAATTGTACGCAGAGATTGTACAAAAAGCATGGGAAGATGCTTCATTTAAACAAGAATTAATAGCAAATCCTGTTGCTGCAATAGAAAAATTAACTGGAAAAAAAATGAACCTTCCAGAAGGCAAAACATTAATAGTAAGAGATCAAACGGATGAATCTACTGTTTATATCAATATACCTGCAGCATCAAAAAAAGTAGATGATGTTGAGTTGAATGAAGAGCAATTAGAGGCAGTTGCTGGTGGAATTGAGGGTCCTGGTGGCTGTACTCCAACTTTTCCTTTTCCAGGACCTTGGACCCCGCTGCCAATTTTACCAGAGCTATATTAAACCTAACTAATAATTATAAATTTTATAAAATGGAATTTACACAAGAACAAAAACTGTACGCAGAAATTGTACAAAAAGCATGGGAGGACACAGCATTTAAAAAAGAATTAATCGAAAACCCAATAGCTGCAATTGAAAAATTTACAGGTAAAAAGATGAATTTACCTGAGGGTAAAACATTAGTTGTGAGAGATCAAACAGATGAATCTACGGTATATATTAATATTCCAGCTAATTCACAAAATCCTGTAGATGTCGAGTTGAACGAAGAACAGCTTGAGGCTGTAGCAGGAGGAATGATGCCTTTACCAATCATAACAATACCTTGGGGTCCTATTATTTGTTTTCCTCCAGGAACGGTAGAATTCTAGTACATATATAATAATACTTTAAAATTTGAAGAAATGATATACACTAAAGAAAATCAAGATAAAGGAGCTGAGTTGATGAGAGCTCTAGTAGAAAAAGCATGGGAATCTGCTGAGTTTAAAGAGCAGCTGGTAAAAAATCCTTTAAGAACCATAAAGGAATTTACTAATAATAGTTTTACTATACCCGAAAATAAAAAACTTTTAGTAGAAGACCAAACTAATGAATCTATAATTTATTTGAATATTCCAGCAAAACTTAACTTGGATGAAATGGAGTTGACCGATGATCAATTAGAAATGGTTGCAGGTGGAGATATTATAGCAGCTTGCGCTATAGTAACAGTTATAGGAATGTTTGCTGGAGGCGGATATTTATTAGGGAAAGATTTAGCACAATAAAAAAAAATATTATGAATACTTATACAGAAAGTCAAACAGTTGGGTTAAAAGTTTTAAACAACTTATACCAGATGTCATGGGAAAGTCCAGAGTTCAAAGAAAGATTTATTAATAATCCTTCTATTATAATTGAAGAAATTGTTGGGCATAAAATATCTTCTGATTATCGTTATCATGTAGAAGATCAGTCAGATTCATCAATAATCTATTTAAACATTCCACCAAAAAATGAATTAGATTCATTAGAATTGTCAGATGAACAATTAGAATTAGTTGCTGGAGGAGATGTAATAGCAGCAACTCTTATTATTGGTGGAATTTGCCTAGTTGCAGGTGCTATTGGATGTGCAGTGGGATATTATACAAATTGAAAAATATTATGACACAAAAAGAAAAAAATGATGGAATTATTTTTTTTGTTATCATAGTTGGAATTGGGTTAGGATATTTTGGTTACCATTTAATTAATAATGACAATAAAAAAATCGGATATACTTTTATCGCATTAGGTCTAGTTATATTATTTATTAATGCGATTATTGCAATTTTAAAATTGAAAAAATAGGTTTTAAATCTTAAGTATAAAATGATTATTGTAGAAATAATAGTAAGTAAATTTTTGTATAATAAATTACATTTCATAAATATACTAAAAAACATTTTTTAATTGGTTGCCTGCCTTTTTTTAATAAAATAGTAGAAAAATTTAATTTTTCTACTATTTTATTATATGTAATTCCTAACACCTCTTCTATTTAGCTACATTTTCATTTGGCTTTTTAAAATAGAGCAAAAAACATATAAACAAATTTTATGATTACAAATATTGAAACTAATAAAAAACTAGAAAGTTTTGAAGATTTAATTAATCCCATTAGTGTTAGAGATTTTAAAATTAATTATTGGGAGAAACAAGTCTTACACATATCTCGAGATGATTCAGATTTTTTTTCAGCATTATTTTCTATTGATGATTTAGATAAACTTCTAGAGTATAGTCGTCCTAGAGGAATAAACCTAAAAGTTGTGAAAAGCCAGCAAACCTTGAATCCTACTGTATACGAAAACCAAGATGGGAGTTTAAATTTAAACCAGCTCTATGTTGCTTATGCAGATGGTCATACTATCGTAGTTAATGAAATTCAACGGTTTTGGGATCCTATTAAAGAATTTGTTCAAAACATGCGATTGCAACTGAATCATAATGTGGTTGCAAATTTGTATTTGACTCCCGAAAATGAAAAAGCTTTATCTCCGCATTATGATTCTCATGATGTTTTTGCATTGCAAATTTCGGGAGAAAAACATTGGGTAGTTTATGATGACACCAATTTTAAAACACCTCTGTTAAACAGTTTTCAACCTGTTTTTCAAAGAGAACATTTAACTGGGGCGAAAGAAATCACAATGAAAGCGGGAGATATAATGTATATTCCTAGGGGTGTGCCTCATGAAGCATATACTAAAGACACTTCTTCAATGCATATTACTATTGGGGTTCAACCTACACAATGGATAGATTTTATTACAAAATCTTTATTAAATTTAAGCCAAAGTAATGTAGAATTGAGAAAAGCACTTCCAATAGGTTTTTTAAAATCAGATTTGAATAGTTTGTTAACTCAAGAAGCTAAAGAAGACTTTATAAAGATCTTACAAGCAGCTTTCAATGAAGATAATATTAAAGGTTCTTTAGGTATTCTAGAAGAAGAATTTAGGCTTAAAGAACAACCAAAACCTGACGGACACTTTTTTCATTTGGATAATTTAAATAAAATTACTTTAGAAACTAAATTGACAAAAAGAGATTGTCTTACATCAAAAGTTGTAAATAATTTTAGTGGTGCTAGAATTTTGTTTCAAGGAAACACCATTAAAGGGCCTTCTCAAATTGTAAGTACCTTAGAATTTATTTCTGAGCAAAAAGGTATATTTAATGTTAAAGATATTCCATATGTGAATGATGACAACAAAGTGAAATTAGCAAAAAGACTTGTTAGAGGAGGCTTGTTAAAAATTGTTTATTAATATTTGTTATTTACTAGATGCATAAAAAGATATGACCAAAAAATGTCTCAGCTGTAATAGCGAAGTAGAAGATAATTTTTGCCCATTTTGTGGGCAAAAATCTTCTACAAAAAGATTTTCTATGAAACATTTTGTTATTCATGACTTTATTCATGGCGTGTTTCATTTAGACAAAGGTTTTTTATTTACTGTGAAGGAATTAGTAACTAGACCTGGACATAGTGTTCGAGAATATATACAAGGTAAAAGAGTTGATCATTTTAATTATTTCACAGGCTTTATTCTACTCCTTGCTGTAGGTCATTTCATTGGTAATTATTCACAAATTACCGGTGATCAATTATTTGAAGATGGTAAAATGTCGGGATTTCATAAAGTGGCAAAAGATTTCGCTAAATTTATTTTATTAGCCACTGTTCCTTTTTATGCTTTTGCTAGTTATTGCGTCTTTAAAAAAGCTAAATTAAATTACATAGAACATCTTGTAATGGCTATGTATTTAATGAATGGGATATTGATAATAGGTTTATTTTTTACAAGCTTAACAGTCTTTTACGGGAACATAAAAGTTTTGAGCGTATTAAATTTGTTTAATCCTTTGTTAGAATTCATTTATATGTGCTTTTTTTTCTATCAATTTTTTTCAAAATTCCAATACAAAAAAAGTACTCTTTTTATCTTGATTATACTTAATGCGTGTCTTTTACTTATTTTAAAAGGATTAGTGAATTTTACTGTTGATCAAATAGGAATGGCATACTTTAAGTAAGTTTATTGTATGGAGTGAATAAAATCGTGATTTGTAAATTAAACCGGAGTCATATTAATCAGCAATACCTAAGTAATCAATTTTAAATTTAAGTTCTTTAATAATTTTATAATTAAAGGCGGGCCTCCTTTTTTACTGTTGTTTTAAATTTTAATTTTAACAAATTCTTTTAGCTTTAATAGTATTTTTAAAAACTGTTTGTTCCTTTAAATGATCAGTTAAACCTTTATATGTTAAGCTTTAAGGTTAGTTTTTAAACACTTAAATAAGCTTCTAGCTAAAGATTTACCAGCAACCCTATTTAGCTATCATACATACTCCGAGTTATTTTTTATAGGTTTCAAGTGAATATACGAAGTTTTTGTTAGGATCTTAAATACCTGTGTCAGATTAAAAAATCGAGACTTCTTCTATATTTCGGTTTTAACTCCTATTTTACTTCGTTCTAAAGTAGTTTTACTTCATCTATTTGATGAAACATTAGTATTGATATTTTGCATGATAAAAGTTTTGTTTTAAAATAAAACTTGGGCTTTTTTAATCCTGTTCTGACTACAAAATAAATGAAATTTTACGCTTTTTCATGACACTTTTCGTAACAATCTTCCGATAATTCTTTGATTTTATATCGTAAATAAGCTCCTCTATTGTTTGAAGTAATTTTGGTGTTTTTTAATGTTCATGTTTTTTCCTTATCCAGGAGTTAATTTTAATTTTTTTTTAGAAAAATTCAAACTCCAAAAACCTCAAACACTTTTCTTAATTATATACCTGTGATGGTGTTATGTTTCATTGCTAAGTTTCAATGTCCATGCAGCTTTTATGTTGATAAATCATGTTAAAGCAACATTGTTTGCATAAAAAAAGTGTGAAATCAACTACGCCTAGATGTTAATTTGTTTTTAAAATAACAACATACTGAAATATAGGAATTTTAACATTTTTTACACTATTAGTCTAAAGCCAAACTTTAGAATCGATATAGATTTGTCATGTAATATTACAAGTACAAGGGATTCCTGAAAAGCATTTTTAATAACGTAACGGTTTTGAAAAAGCTGTTACCGAAACAAACATTTATTAAATAAAAAACATAAAGACCATGAAACATTTATTTTATATTATAGCCATTTTCGCACTAGTTGTAACTTTAAATTCTTGTACTGCAGACGAAATTGAAACAGAAAAACCTAAAGTTCAAGTACAATCTCAAGATGATGTTGATCCACGTAACAACGGTAGTGTTGTAATACCACCAAAGAAATAATCTAGCTATATTGTATAGCTATTAAGAGGTTATTATCTTAATTGATATCCCTTTTATCGTATAAAAAAGTATAAAAAATGTACTTTTACAATTATTTTTAACTCTTCAGCATTGAAACTATTTCACATAGCATTGATTTTTATTCTATTTTTTTTGGGGTGCCAGCGTAAAGATGAAAAATTTTACGCTTCGACCACTAATACTATAGATTCCTTAATTTCAAATTCCAGAGACAAAACTAAAACTAAATCGGAAAGACTAGAAAAAGCATTATTAGCATTTAAAATTATTGAAAATAATAATGCTTTAGTAATATCCGCAGACTATTATTTTGAATTGGTAGATTCGTTTTTACAGCTTGGAGAGACTGATAAATGTCTTTACTTATTACAAAAATTGTATCGCAAATCAATTTTATTAAAAGATAACGAAGGCATTCAAAATGCAAGCTACAGTATTGCAGGTTTGTACAATAATGAAACAAAATATGATTCTGCGTATTATTATTACACAAAATCAGAAAAAGTCATTTTAAAAGAAAAAAATGATAATTTATTAGGAAACGTTAAAATCCTAAAAGCAGAAATTTTATCATTTAGGAATGATTATATTGGAACCGAAAAACTAGCTATTGAGGCATTAAAAATTGGCATTGTTCAAGAAAATAATTTATTGATTTACAATTGTTATCTTACATTAGGTACTGCACTCATGGGCTTAAAGGATTATGATAAATCTTTAGAGTATTACAATAAAGCTATTGAAGCCTCTGAATATCTAAAATCAGAGCCAATGTATTTATCATATAAATGCCAACCCTATAATCATATTGCAAATATTTATGTAAAAAACCAAAAATATAGTAAGTCCATTGCATTTGCAAAACAGGGATTAGCTTTAGCTGATTTTAAAAAAATAGATCCTCCAATTTATTGTTATCTTATCAATAAATTGGCTTACTCTAAATTTAAACTAGGTGATAAATCATCATTTAAACAATTTGAAGAAACTTTAAGAATTGGCGACAGCATTGGAAGTACACCTATTCAGATAACTTCTAAAATTTATTTAGGCGAATATTATTTAAATCAAAAAAACTACTCAAAAGCGAATTACTTCTTAAAAGAAGCGCAATTTCAAGCACATAAAAATAACCTTTTTGAAGACGAGCTCACAATTCTTAAATTATTAGCTCTTGTTAATCCTCAAGAGGAATCCTTTTTTTCAAATAAATATATTCAGCTTACTGATAGTCTTCAAGATGTAGAGCGTACTTCTCGAGATAAATATGCCCGAATTGAGTTTGAGACTGACCAAATAGTCCAAGAAAAAAAAGTAGTTGAGGATAAAAAAAATGAAATCTCTAAACAGTTTTATTTATACGCTGCTTTAAGTGGATTTATATTGCTAATATTATTATTTGTTTTATCCATCAAAAACAAAAATATTAAACTTGAAAAATTGTTCCGTAAACAGGAACAAGCTCTTAATGATTCACAGATATACAATTTGATACTTTCAAATCAACAAAAAATTGAAGAAGGCAAGCTTATTGAAAAGCAACGAATTTCCAGGGATCTCCATGATGGAATAATTGGAAAATTGTCAGCAATACGAATGAATTTATATGAAATTAAATACAATCAATCTCAAGAATCCATAAAAAAGCATTTAGATCATATTGCGGGTATGAAAGATATTGAAGAGGAAATTAGGAACCTTACACACGATTTAAATACTACTGTTTTTTCAGGCTCAGATGATTTTGAAGCCATGATTAAAGCATTATTCACAGAGTTAAATCTAAATTCATTAGCTAAAATAAGCATAGAAGTTGATCCAAGAATAGTATGGTCTGTTATTGATAAAAATGTAAAAATGAATCTTTACAGAATTTTTCAAGAAGCTTTACAGAACATTAATAAATATGCAGACGCTAATTTAATAACGATTGCAATTACTAAAAATGAAACAAGTATAGGAGTTCAAATTGCTGATAATGGAAAAGGTTTTGAAATACAGCAAATTAAAAAAGGAATTGGTTTAAAAAATATGGAATATCGCACCATAGAGCTTAACGGACAATTCTCAATAGAGTCTAAACAAAATATAGGAACAAAAATAAATTTGTCAATCCCATTAGAATTCAATAAATTTGAGTTTTAAATATTTATGACAAAAAAAATATTAATAGTTGAAGATCATCCTTCAATGATTACTGCTTATCAGACTATTCTTTCGCATAATAGATTGGGCCATGATTTAGAGTTTTATTCAGCTAGCAATTGTGAATCCGCATACGAATGCATTTCAAATGAAATCAATACTATTTCTTTTGATTTGGTTATGCTAGATTATAGTTTGCCGCCTTTTCCTGATAAAAATATATTTAATGGTGGTGATTTAGCAGTTTTAGTTCATAAATATATTCCTTTAGCAAAAACACTAATTATTACCTCCCATTTTGAAAGTGTTATTTTGTACAATATATATCAAAAAACAAAAGTCAATGGAATTTTGGTAAAAACAGATTTTGACGATGAGGAACTGTTATTGGCCTACGATAAAATCATGGCTGGTGAAAACTATTTCAGTAAGACAGCTAAAAAAGCAAAAACTGATCGTTTATTAGCTGAAGGACATTTTGATACTATTGATCGTCAAATCATAACGTTAATATCTAATGGATGTCAAATAAAAACTATTGCCAGTACAATTAAAGTCTCTGAAGATACCGTTAAAAAGCGTAAAAGTAAAATTAAGGATATTTTAGGTATTGATAAAGGCAATGACGAAGACATTTTACGGGAGTGTAGGATATTAAGAATGATATAAATTTTGATATAAAAATCTCAAAAAAATAAAAAGAACTTCAAAAGAATAAGTTTTTTTAATAATCAGGAAACATAATACTGTATTTCATGTGTTTTTCAATTTATTATCTAACCTCATTCTAAACCAACAAAGCTGTATTTAAAATAGATTGTTATAATGTAGATTTTATTTTTAATTGTTTCATTTGTCATTTTTCCTCTAATTTAAGTTTTAATTATTGTTACAGTTTCTTAAATTTTTATAAGTATATCTTCTCCAAATACTTTTTACTCAAATTACATTTTCATAAATTTTTAAAAAATTTCATTTAATTTTTATTTTCTATTTCAATCTAATGTTGATGATATTTTTTTTGTTACCTCATTTACATTTTGGCAACTATAAATATCAATAGCAAAAGGAATTCCTATTACTTTATTTCTTAATAAAAAATTATAAAATAAGGCTAAGTTGCTATTAAACATTTATTTTTTATTTATAAACCTAATATTAAAATATCATATTAAATGAATTCATGGAACTATTTGACCAGCTACAAACAAGTAGTATATCTTATTTAAATGGGATATTAGTTAAAAGGAGTTGTATTTTTTTAATTTAAAATTTTACAGTTTGTTTTGTACCTTTTTAACAAACTAAAATAACAGAATAATCTACTTGCAAATTTTGCGGTTTGGTTATGACTGAATATTTATCTTTTTTTTAAGGAATCCAAAAGTCTTTAGTTGTAATTTCTAATGTGTTTTAATATTAGATTTTGTAGCAATTAATGCAATCAATTCTGAGTAAGTTATTTGTATACAGGGTTTTTTGATATTTAACTTTATTTACACTTTAAGTGTAAAACTTCACTAAACTTCAGTTGTAGTTTTGGCATATAGAATTTCTTAAGAATCATTTTTAGCTAACATTTTGAAGGGCATAAAATCAACAAAATAGAATGTTTACATAACAATATAGGTATCTCATTTTACCAATAGTTTTAGGTAATTAAAAATAATGAAGTCAATAGACTTTGAGTTTGCCCACGAACATGTTAGTATCCGAATTTTGAAATTTAGTAATCAATAGAATTAATTACCGCTACAATTTATGAATGCAACAGCCAAAAAAACTACGATAGATTGGTCTTCGCCGGATATTTTAAATCATTTATTCTTACATATAAAGAACCCGTTAGATACGATTATTACTGCTAGCAAGCCTAGCTCAGCTGAGAATAAGATAACAAATGAAATAATTTTTTCGAGTAGTAAGCAAATTAATGACCTTATAGAAGAAATATTAAATGAAATTAAATCTAAATCGGTAAGCTTAACAATACAAAGACGACCTGATATTTTTGATATTTATGAATCAAATAAGAATGTTCAGCTTTTATGCTCCAACAAGATTACTCCAGAAAAAGTAACAAAAAACGATCAAAATTGGTTAATCAACCTAGAAAAAGAAATATATAGTTCCATTTCTAATAGCGACCTTGATCTATATGAATTATCATGTAAAATGGCTGTCAGTGAAAGGCAACTTCATAGAAAAATTTCGAATTTAGTTTATTTGACTCCTAATAAATACATACGTGTTTTAAGGTTGCATAAAGCTAAGCAATTAATCGATAATTATATTCAAGATTCGATCTCTCAAGTTTCATATTCTGTTGGTTATAATGATTCCCACTATTTTTCTAAATTATTTAGTAATCAATACAATATATCACCTAAAGCATTAATAAACTCATTATCCTAAAAATGAGTTTGTTGAAAGAGTAGTGGCAAATCCAGTAATTAAAATAAAATCCATTTTAAATAAACCATAACTAAATAACCATAACCTTAAAAATATATACTATGAAACGAGTGCTTTTTTTCTTAGGCCAATTAAACGACAGAGATGTGGAATGGATGATCCACAATGGCCAAAAAATAGAACTGAAAACAGGAGATAAATTGATCCAAAAAGGGAACTATGTAGATAATTTGTACATTTTATTATCAGGTCAGCTGTCAATTTTTTCAGATGAGACTGAGGATGAAGAAATAGCCATCTTAGGAGCAGGTGAAATTGTAGGTGAAATGTCTTTCTTAGAATCTAGACCTCCATCAGTTTCTGTAATTTCAAAAAAAACAGCTGTTGTTTATAAAATATCTCGAAATGTAATAGAAGCACGACTTTCATCAAATCCAGATTTCAAAGCTAATTTTTATTACTCGTTAGCATTATTTCTTTCTAATAGGTTAAGAAAAACTACAGATCAGTTAGGATATGGAGTACCAGAGGAAGAGGATTTAATTGACACAAAAGTATTAGATGTGGTTTCACAAGCAGGTGCGCGTTTTGGTCAAATATTAAATAGATTTTCAGAAGTAAAGTTAAGTGTCAATTATTAAGTTCAATATGAGGAATTACTTTTTGTTTTGTATTTTATTTATTAGTTATAATCTTTTATATAGTCAGGCTAAAATCAAGTGTGATTTAATTGAGGTTTCAAGTATTGCATTTAATAAAAATCCAACCATTAGAAGTGCTAATTACTCCATTCAAAATGCCGAAGCTAATTTACAACTTCAAAAAAGTATTTTTGATTTTAACTTAAATTCTGATGTTACATTTCAAAATAGAAAATACAATCTTTTTGATGCAGATCCTAGAAATGATTTCGTCGATAAAACGCTTAGAAATAATTCATTTGATTTTTCAATTGGTTCACAAAAAAGACTTCGAACTGGACAATCAATTGATATAGTTTTAAAATATAATTATAATAATACAAATTTTCCGTACAATGCTTTCAATGAACTTGTTGGCAGTTTTTATGGTAATCATTCTAGTACGCTTAACCTTGTTTTAACTCAACCACTTTTAAGAGGAAGAGGAGCTAAGATAGTTACAGCTTCAGAAAAAGCATCTGCTTTTTATATCAATAAAAGTAAATATGATTATGAGTTTGCAAATTCTTTTGAAATAGAGCAAATAGGTATTGCTTATTGGGATTATTATACGGCATATAAAAGTCTGTCAATTTATACTCAAAATGAGAATAGAGTAAGAGAGGTATTAAATATGACTACAGAACTTGTAAAAGCTGATAAAAAACCGCTGAGTGATTTAGATCAAGTCAATGCAGATTTAAGGAATCAAGAAAGGCTAACTGTAGTTGCAAAACAAAATTTGTATAACTCAAGAATTAATTTAGGAAGAGTTATTGGTCTAATCGATGAAGAAAGTCAAAGACTAGATATTCCTATTAATGATTTCCCCACTGTTTTAGAATCTGGTTATAATGAGATTATTGATAAAAATGCACTAATTAAAATAGCTAAGAGTAAAAGAGGTGATGTTAAAGCAATTGGAGAGGAATATAAAGCATTAGAACTTCAATATTTAGTAGCAACAAATAATCTAAAGCCTCAATTAAACTTATCAGCATTTGGTTTTTATGGGAGTGCAAGCGTAGGAAACGGAGTTGATAAATCATGGTCTTCTCTTGTTAATAATCAAGGTCAAGAACTAGGAGGTGGAGCCAAACTTTCATTTTCTTTTCCGTTGAATAACAATTTGGCCAAAGGGAATTATTCGATACGTAAAATTGCTTTGCAAAATCAAACTATAATAAATGAAAACATTCATAGAAATATTGAATTGAATATTGACCTAGCAGTTAATAATCTTATGAATAGTGTTTTAATTCTTCAAAAATCAAAAGAGTCTTTTGATTTTTATCAAAATGCATTTAAAAATGAACAGATTAAGTTTCAATCCGGTTTAACTACTCTTTTGAATTTAATCTTATTTCAAGAAAGACTTACTGCTTCAGAATTAGAGAATTTAAACGCACAGCAACAATTCTCAAATGCAATCTTAATACTTAGGCACGAAACAGGTACGCTTATTTCTAAAGAAGATCTTGGGTTTAAAATTACTCAAAATGCATTTTATACTATTCCTAACACAGAAAATTAAAAATACATAAATTATGTCAGCACCTTTTTTTAGAAAATCGGCATTAGAAAAACTTTCAACTCCAGAAAAATTAGATCAATTAATTAAGGTCACTGGTACAAAAGCTTGGATAGCTTTAATTACAATTATAGTAGCAATTTTCACAGCGATAATATGGTCTTTTATGGGCACCGTAAAAACAAAATTAGATGTAATTGGTGTTGTACTGGGAGGGGACGTTCATGAAGTAGTTGCTACAGCACAAGGGCAATTAGTTGAGTTGAGAGTAGTAATAGGTAGTGCCGTTAAAAAGGGTGATATTATCGCTACAATTCGACAACCAGAACTATTTCAACAAATAGAAGATGCAAAAGCGGTTCTATCTGATAGAAAATTTGAAATGGAAAAGCTAATGTCTTATGGGAATCAAGGCACTCAACTACAAGGTGAAATAATTAGTCAATCCCGTGTAAGTATTAAAGGTGAAATCGAATCAGAAAAAAAGAAGATTATTTTTTTGAATAATCAATTGGAATCAGAGAATGTTTTATTGGATAAAAGTTTAATAACTAAATCGCAAGTTGCCAATACGAAACAACAAATTGAGGTAGCTAAAAATACTATTGAAAGATTAAAAGGACAAATAGCTCAAACCTCAAGTCAACAAAATGATTTAGGTTTTGATATGCAACAGAAAGTGATATTACAAAAGCAAAGAATTGCGGAAGCTGAAAGAAATCTTCAGTTTTTAACTGAAAGATATGATAATCAAAGAAATATAAAAAGTCCATATAGTGGAGAAGTAGTTGAGGTTTTAACTGATGCTGGAATTGTTGTTTCTATAGGGTCTCCATTATTTAAACTTAAAAATACAATCAAAACAAAGCAATCTCAATTAAGAGGTATTCTTTATATTCCTTCCAAAGATGGGAAAAAAATCAAAAAAGGAATGGAAGCTTTAATTGTACCTTCGACTGTACAGCCTGAAGAATATGGGTTTATAAAAGGCAAAGTTACTTATGTGTCTGATTTTCCGATAACCCAACAAGGAATGCTCACATCTGTTAAAAATGATCAACTTACAAAGCAACTTTTAGTAGGTGGTCCTTTGTTTGAAGTATATGTAGATTTTGAGAAAGACCCAGTATCGTATAGTGGTTATAAATGGACTTCAGCTAAAGGACCAGATATTTTTCTGAAAGAAGGAACATCATGTTTAGGTAAAATCACAATCAAACGAGAGCCTCCTGTAACATTAGTTGTTCCAGCGTTCAAGAAATTTTTTGACTTATATTGATCCATTAAAATGAAAAATATCATAAACTTACTTTTAAAAAAACAAAATAGACCTGTCAAAGTGCCTACTGTTCTTCAGATGGAAAGCGTTGAATGTGGTGCTGCTGCTTTAAGTATTATTTTAGGACATTTTGGAAAATTTGTTCCATTAGAAAAATTGAGAATAGCTTGTGGGGTATCACGAGATGGATTAAAGGCTACAAATATTCTAAAAGCGGCTAAAGAGTTTGGGTTAGAGGCAAAAGGATACGCTAAATCTATTGAAAAATTAATGCAAATAGAAGCTCCAGCCATTATTTTTTGGAATTTCAATCACTTTTTGGTACTTGAGGGTTTTACAAAAAACAGAGTTTACCTTAGTGACCCAGCTCAAGGTAGATATTACGTAACTCACAAAGAATTTGACGATTCTTACACAGGTGTCGTTTTAACCTTTAGCCCTTCAAAAGAATTTGAAAAAGGAAATGATAAAAAAGGATTAATAGCATCACTAATTTCAAGAATTACAAATTCTAAATTGAGTATAACCTATATTATTATTGCAAGCTTGTTTTTAGTAATTCCTGGTTTAGTAATTCCATCATTCCTTAAAATATTTATAGATAAATATCTAATTAATAATTTTTCAGGTTTTGTAATGCCGCTTTTATTAATTATGAGTGCCCTTCTTATTGTTAATGCATCTTTAGTCTATCTGCAGCAATACTTTTTACTTAAATTAGAAACAAAACTAGCATTAGTAACTTCTAGTAAATTTCTTTGGCATGTTTTTCACTTACCTATTGCTTTTTTTACTCAGAGATATAGTGGTGAAATAGGTAATAGAGTTTCATTAAATGACAAAGTAGCAAAACTATTAAGTGGTGATTTAGCGAATGCTGCATTAAATGTTATTGTTGTAATTTTTTATGCAATTTTAATGTTCTCTTATGATGTTACCCTGACTTTAATAGGTGTTTTTATGGCACTGTTAAATGTTGTTGCCTTAAAATATGTTTCGACAGCTAGAAAAGACGGAAGCCGAAGATTGAGTAATGAAACTGGAAAGTTATTAGGAACTACTACTTCTGGAATAAGTATGATTGAAACATTAAAATCTTCTGGTAGAGAAAATGATTTTTTCACGAATTGGATTGGTTATTTGGCTAAAGTAATGAATGCTCAACAAGAATTTGGGTGGTTGACCATAAGGCTTAATATACTTCCAAACCTAATTTCATCTTTAACAAATACTTTAATTTTAGGTTTAGGGGCTTTGAGGATAATGGAAGGAGAGATGACTTTAGGAGCTTTAGTTGCCTTTACCTATTTAATGAATAATTTTATTACGCCAGTAAATCAATTAGTATCAGTAGGAGCTATGTTGCACGAGACGGAAAGCGATATGGCGCGTATTGATGATGTAATGAACTATGAAATTGACAAACAATTTATTAATAACGAAGATAAAAATATCCAGCAGCCAAATAAGGATTGCGTAAATAACAAATTAATTGGATATTTTGAAATGAAAAATGTGACTTTTGGATATAGTCCTACAATGCCAGCGTTAATAGAGAATTTTAATTTAAAATTAAGACCCGGAAGTAGAGTAGCACTAGTCGGAGGTTCTGGAAGCGGAAAGTCTACTGTGGCAAGAATAGCCTCAGGACTTTATGATCCCTGGGAAGGTGAGGTATTGCTTGATAATAAAAACAGAAAAGATATTTCTAGACATATCATTACAGAATCATTAGCAGTAATTGATCAGGAAGTTTTAGTGTTTAATGGTACTATTAAAGAAAATATTTCCTTTTGGGACGCAATGATTCCTGAAAAAAATATTATAAATTCTGCAAAAGATGCTGATATTCATGATGTTATTGCGGCTAGAAATGAAGGTTACGATAGCTCAGTTTTAGAAGGCGGTTCAAATTTTAGCGGTGGACAACGTCAACGAATTGAAATTGCTAGAGCTTTAGTTTGCAACCCTACAATTTTAATTATGGATGAAGCTACTAGCGCCTTGGATTCAACCACAGAAAAAATTGTGATGGATAATATTAAGAAAAGAGGATGTACTTGTTTAATTGTTGCCCATAGATTGAGTACTATAATGGACTGTGATGAGATAATTGTAATGGATTTTGGTAAAATCGTAGAACGAGGCTCTCACAAAGAATTATTAAAACTAAATGGTGTTTATTCAAAATTGATTGAAACAAAATAAAAATTAAGATATGTCAACGCAAGAAAAAATATATATAGGAGTTGAAGAACCATTGATCCTTAATAGCACAGGTAAATTCTGGATGGTAGTCTCTGGTGAAGTAAATGTATTTTATGTAAGAGTTGATGAAAAAGGGGATTATTTATGTGCGTTAAAATATCTATACTCAGCAAAAAAAGGAGACTTATTATTTAGTTTACTTTCTGCTGACTCTAAGAATGATACCCGTTTAATTATTTTTTCAAACGAAGCTACTTTATTATCAATAGATAAACATAAACTTATTGCTATTGATCATTTTTTTCTAGCAGGTATGATTGATAAATGGATACTAAAAACTTCATTTAAAATTAATTCAATTAATACTCCGAAAACTTATAAAACGATTGACAGTTATAATTATTTTTATTTAAATCATGAAACGATTGCATACCCTTCTCATGGAATAAACTGGATAAATTTAATTGATGGTAAACTTTCTATTTTTTCAGATCATGAGATAATCAATTATAACGATGGTCTTAAATTTCCAATTCCTGTTTGTAATAAGTTATGGGTTAAGTCCTTGTCTGAATGTTCTGAGTTAAAATCAATGAGTACTAGAGAGGTTCTAGAAGATGAAATTAATTTTTTAATTTCTTTAGAAAAACTACAAGCTCATTTTTACAAACAACTTTGCAAAAATATTGAGATCAATAGTTTATCAGAAAGTGATATTCTTAATGATAAATTAATTTATCAAGAAGAGGAATTGAAAAATACTTTAGAAAAAATAAAATCTATAGTTACAGGTAGTAAAAAAGAATCAGATCACTTCAAGAATAATAAAGCAAAGAAACAAAATATACTTTATTGGACATGTCAATTCATTGGAGAACAAACAGGTTTTAAATTTGAAGAGCCAAAATACTTTGAGTCAGATAATCATAATACAAATAATTATCTATTTGCAATTGCTCAAAGTTCTAAAGTAAGAATACGAAAAATTATTTTGCGAGATGTATGGTGGAAAGATGAAAATGGACATTTGTTAGCATTTCTAAAAGAATCTAATGAGCCTGTGGCTCTCATCCAAAAAAATTCTACAACTTACTTAATTAAAAACCTTTCAAAAGGTACGGAAACTATAGTTAATAATGAAATAGCCGACTCTTTAGAACCTATTGGTTATATGTTTTTTACTGGATTTGATGTAAAAATGGATTCCATAAAAAAAGTATTAAGTTTCGCTATGCATGGTGTAAAAAAAGATGCCAGACTATTACTAGTTGCTTCCTTACTTGTTAGTTTAATAGGTTTATTAATTCCTATATTATCAGGAATGATATACGATGATGTAATACCTACGGCAGATAAATCTATACATTTAGAAATTTTCATGATTATGATAATTATCGGTTTCGTATCTGCTGGACTGCAACTTGCACAGGGAGTGTTACAAATGAGGCTAGAGTCAAAATCAAGTGTTAATCTACAAGTAGGTGTAATGGATTATATACTTCGTTTACCTGTAACTTTTTATAAAAAATATACAGCAGGTGATCTTACAAATAGAGTTTTGAGTATTAATTCAATTAGACAAATCTTATCTAATACATTGATGACTGTTGTACTTAGTGGGGCATTCTCATGTGTTAATTTATTACTTCTTTTTTATTATGATTCAAGCTTAGCATGGGTAGGAGTTGGGCTTGCTTTAATTGCTATTTCTTTTATGATTTTGATGGGCTGGTTAAAACTCAAGTACGATAGAGAGGTGTCAAAATATCAAGGAGATATTCAAGGTTTCCTTTTCGAATTTTTATCTGGAATTAGTAAAATAAGAATAACTGGAGGTGAAAAAAGAATTTTTTCTTTATGGGGTGAAAAGTTTTCAAAATTAAAAAAATTGGGCTTTAGTTCAGGTAGTTATCAAAATTTCGTTGAGGTTTTTAATAGTTCTTACCCTCTTTTTACAAGTATATTATTTTTTTCATTCATATATTATACGGTTTTAAATTCTAAAGATTCAGCAATGTTGTCTGTAGGCTCATTTATGGCTTTTATGATTTCCTTTAACAAATTTTTAAATGATAGTTTAAGATTGAGTATGGCATTTATTTCTTCACTTAGTGTTATCCCTCTTTACGAAAGGGTTAAGCCAATTCTAGAGGAAAAACCAGAATCAATAGAGGAGAGTATTGATCCAGGTGAATTAATGGGTGAAATTGAATTGAATTCTATATCTTTTAGGTATTATGAAGATCAGCCTTTAATTTTAAAAAATATTACATTTAAGATAAAACCTGGTGAAATGGTTGCTTTTGTAGGAGCTTCAGGCTCTGGAAAATCTACTATTATGAGACTCCTTTTAGGATTTGAACATGCCGAGTTAGGCTCAATATTCTATGATGGTAATACATTTGACGTAATGAATAAAGAACTGACAAGACGACAAATAGGTGTGGTGCTACAAAATGGAGCGCTTATGTCAGGTAGTATTTATCAAAATATTGTTGGCAATTCAGAATTAACACTAGATGATGCTTGGGCTGCCGCACGTATGGCTGGTATGGAAGATGATATAAAGAATATGCCAATGGAAATGCATACGTTTATTAGTGAAGGAGCAGGAACCTTTTCAGGAGGTCAAAGACAAAGATTAATGATTGCGAGAGCAATTGCTCATAAGCCAAGATTATTATTTATGGATGAGGCTACAAGTGCTCTTGATAATAAAACTCAAAATATTGTTGCAGAAAGTTTAGATAAACTTCAAGCCACACGTATAGTTATTGCACACAGGTTAAGTACTATAAAAAATGCTGACCGTATTTTTGTTTTAGAAAAAGGAGAAATAAAAGAATCAGGGAATTATGAAGAGTTAATTCAAAAGGATGGATTATTTACAGAACTTGCTAAACGTCAAATTGCTTAATAATGGTCATTATATCTGAGATATGTTAAAAGAACTTGACGATAATAGAAGTCTTTGTTTTTCTGAAGGACTTAAAAAGTACTTAGAGAATAAATTTTTGGTAACAAAAAACGTGACAACACCTTTGTTTGATGAAATGGATCTTGAATATTGGAGAGGGATTTCAACGCGAATTTCAAAAGGGAATACAGTTTTTAATGAATTAAAAAAATGTTATCCTCAATTGAATTTCCCAATACAATTAGGCATAGAAAAAACAGAATTTTATAAAGATATAGTGTTAAGAGGAAAAATAGTTGATATGAATTTTCCTTTTTTACTAAATTTAAATGATTTTAAAAATATTACATTTAAAATTCATAAAAGTATTTCTGGTTCAATATCTATAGTAACGGTTTCAAATATTGAAGACTTCACAACGATTATACAGTCACTTTTATATAAAAATAACCCTAAACATGTTCCGCAATCTATGGGCGCCGTTTTAATAAATGGCATCAATAATTGGGAGAGATTAACCATTTTAAAAAACAAATGGTTAGCAACGAATACTTTTGGAAATTGGGCAAAAGAGTTTACTTGTAATGTTTTGCCTAATAAGAACTTATATAAAGATAATTTGATTATATTGAGTACAAAACCCTATAGTAATGTAGCTGCAAAACAATTGGGTTTGGCTGAGAGTTTATGGTTATCCTATTCTATTTCGATAAGAGAAGAACATGAATGCACACATCTATATACTCTTAAAAAATTTGGGAGAGCATCAAATAATTTACACGATGAGTTAATTGCAGATTATATAGGAATTGTAAAAACAATTGGATACTACAATAAATCATGGATGTTGCTATTTATGGGGCTTGAGGAGTATCCTAAATACAGAAAAGGAGCAAGATTAGAAAATTATATTTTAGACAATGAATTATCTCAAGAAGACTTTAAACAATTAATCAAAGTAATTAAAAGTGCTATTGAAAATATTTCTATTTTTGATGAAACCTCTGGAAAATTACTCTCAACGATAGATCAAATGTGCAGGATAGATGCTCTTTGTGAAACAAGTTTGGAAGAATTATCATCTACAAATGGAGCAACTTTACTTATTTATAATTACTATAAAAGGTTCAAAAAAGAAATTTAATTTTAGTGTTTTTCTTAGACTCCCTTCTAGTAGATTATAACTATCCGAGGATTAATTACTTAATTGGGATGTGGAGGACAAAATAAGAATTCAAAATTTAGTATTTTCAGAAGGTTTGCTCATTAGGGCAGAAAATAGTGAATATCTAACCAAAAAAGTAAACAGTATTTTTGAGCTAATCTCAGTTTTTATAGGGGTTGAGGAAGGCAGTTAAAACGAAGAAACCCATCAAAATTTTGATGGGTTTTTCTAAGTAGCGGGAACAGGACTCGAACCTGTGACCTTCGGGTTATGAGCCCGACGAGCTGCCTACTGCTCTATCCCGCGATGTGCGTTTTGTAATCTCAATAAGGCTACCTTAGTAGCGGGAACAGGACTCGAACCTGTGACCTTCGGGTTATGAGCCCGACGAGCTGCCTACTGCTCTATCCCGCGTTGTTTCGGGTGCAAATGTACAACGAATTTCCGTATTTCCAATAAAAATTTTTAAAAATGTTTTATTTCGTCTATTGACTTGATATGTCTACCTTTGCACAATAAATTATAATAGAAATGTCACATAAAGCAGGTTTTGTAAACATCATCGGGAATCCAAATGTTGGGAAATCAACACTAATGAATGCCTTTGTTGGAGAACGATTATCAATTATTACTTCAAAAGCACAGACAACACGTCATAGAATTCTAGGAATTGTAAATGGGGAAGATTTTCAATTAATCTTATCGGATACGCCGGGAATCATCAAGCCAGCCTACGAAATGCAGGCGTCCATGATGAATTTCGTTAAGTCCGCTTTTGAAGATGCTGATATCCTTATTTATATGGTAGAAATTGGAGAGCAAGAATTGAAAGACGAAGCTTTTTTTAATAAAATCATTCACGCTACAATTCCAGTTTTGTTATTATTGAACAAAATAGATAATTCTAACCAAGAACAACTTGAAGAGCAAGTGGCTTTCTGGACTGCGAAAGTTCCTAATGCGGAAATTTTTCCAATATCAGCTTTGCAAAATTTTAATGTTCCCGAAGTTTTTGGAAGAATAATAGAATTGTTACCTGAATCTCCTGCGTATTATCCAAAAGATCAATTGACAGATAAACCGGAGCGTTTCTTTGTAAATGAAACGATCCGCGAGAAAATATTGTTGAATTACAGTAAAGAAATTCCATACGCAGTAGAAATTGTAACCGAAGAGTTTTTTGAAGATGAAAACATCATTAGAATCCGTTCTTTGATTATGGTGGAACGCGATACCCAAAAAGGAATCATCATCGGGCATAAAGGTGCCGCTTTGAAAAAAGTAGGAATGGATGCTCGTGCTGATTTAGAGAAATTCTTTGGCAAACAAATCCATATTGAGTTGTATGTGAAAGTGAATAAAAACTGGAGAAGCAACGCGAATATGCTGAAACGATTTGGTTATAACCAGTAATTTTTTCTGGTCCATATTTTCGAAAAATCAATATTTAGAATTCAATTTCTGGTATTGATTTTTTTTTAGCCCAGATAGCAGCGGCATCCTTTTGTGGTGTACCGAAACTTCGGGACACCACAAAAGATATAGCGGAGAGCTGGAATTGCTCCTAAGAAACTAAGATTCTATAATTTCCAAAAATAAATTTCCCAAATCATTCATTTGGTCGTGACCGTTACTTCGGATTTGTTTAGCTACAATATAGAGTAGAAACCAGGCGAAAATCATTAATCCCATTACGACTAAATCGAAAGTAATGGGGTTTTTAAGGATGTAATCAGTGTAAGCAATTCCGGAAAAAATCAGAAATATTCCCGCAATAATAAAATGGAAGAACATAAAAAGTGTCCATAAGGTTGGGTCAGGGCCAAATAATGCTCTGATATGAGTTTCGTTTTGGTCTATAGATTCCATTTCTATGTGCAAATGAGGCGACCAATAAGCTTTTTTTGTACCTTTTATGTTCAGCCAAATGTGATAACCACGAATTTTAACGAAGTAATCTTTGGACTTGATTTGGGTGTAATTGGCAAATTTAACTCTCAAAGCATCTATGTTTTGCGGAACATCTTTGTAAAATCGTAAGCGAAGCCTGAGCTCTTTATTGGCATCCATAGTAGTAAACTTGTAAGTATTAAAAGGATAAGGGTTTGCTAATATATCAAAAAAATAGATATTCATGGTTTTAAACACTACCTTTGCAAAATATTTGAATTTATATTATGAATAACATTGTTGCGATAGTAGGAAGACCTAATGTAGGGAAATCAACCCTTTTTAATAGGCTGATACAAAGAAGAGAAGCTATTGTAGATTCAGTATCCGGGGTGACCCGAGATAGAAACTATGGTAAAAGCGAGTGGAATGGAAAAGAGTTTTCCGTAATTGATACCGGCGGATATGTGCGTGGTTCTGATGATGTTTTTGAAGGAGAAATCCGTAAACAAGTCGAACTTGCTATTGATGAGGCTGATGTCATCATTTTTGTGGTTGATGTGGAAGAGGGAATTACACCTATGGATGATGTTGTTGCGCGTTTATTGCGTAAAGTGACTAAGCCAGTTCTTTTAGCGGTAAACAAGGTAGATAATGCCATGCGTGAGAAAGATGCTCTTGAGTTTTATAACTTGGGTTTAGGTGAATATTATACATTTGCGAGTATTTCAGGGAGTGGAACGGGTGATTTATTGGATGCATTGATTGATGCTTTTCCTGTGAAACCAGAACCAGTTCAAGAAGAAGTGGTTTTGCCTCGTTTTGCAGTTGTAGGACGTCCTAATGCAGGTAAATCAAGTTTTATCAATGCATTAATTGGTAAAGAACGTTTTATGGTAACGGATATCGCTGGTACAACCCGTGATGCAATTGATACAAAGTTTGACCGTTTTGGTTTTGAATTTAATTTAGTTGATACCGCAGGAATCCGTCGTAAAGCTAAGGTAAAAGAGGATTTAGAATTTTATTCTGTAATGCGTTCCGTTCGTGCGATTGAACATGCTGATATTTGTATCTTGATTATTGATGCTACTCGTGGTTTTGAAGGTCAGGATCAAAGTATATTTTGGTTAGCTGAGAAAAACCGTAAAGGAGTTGTAATTCTTGTTAATAAATGGGATTTGGTTGAAAAGGAAACCATGTCTACCAGAGATTATGAGGAGAAAATTAAAAAAGAATTAATGCCATTTACGGATGTGCCTATTCTTTTCGTTTCAGCATTAACAAAACAACGTTTGTTGAAAGCATTGGAAGCAACCGTAAAAGTGTATGAGAATAGACAACAACGCATTGCGACTTCAAAATTTAACGAATTTATGTTGAAAGTGATTGAAGCGTATCCGCCGCCAGCAACAAAAGGGAAGTATGTGAAAATTAAATATTGCATGCAATTGCCAACACAGACACCACAATTTGTGTTTTTTGCCAATATGCCACAATATGTAAAAGAACCGTACAAACGTTATTTGGAAAATAAAATTAGAGAAAAATGGGACTTTTCAGGAGTACCAATCGATATTTATATTAGAGAGAAATAATCTTTATTTCGATAATCACACTAGAAAGTTTATTGAGTTTGTAAAAGCTCGATAAACTTTTTTTATTTTTATGAAAAAAATGAATGCAATAAATGGCAAAATTGTGTGGATTACAGGAGCTTCAAGTGGGATAGGAGAAGCTTTGGCTTATGAATTAGCTAGCAAGAATTGTAAACTAATTCTTTCGGCTCGAAATGCGGAAGCTTTAGAAACTGTGAAATCGAAGTGTTCAACAGCAGAGGTTGTGATTTTGCCTTTTGATCTGTCTGATTTTGACAATGCTAAAAATCATGTAGAAAATGCCATTGCTGCCTTTGGGAAAATAGATATTCTAGTGAATAACGGAGGGGTTAGCCAACGCTCACTGATTGCTGACACCGATTTTGAAGTAGATAAAAAACTAATTGAAGTAGATTATCTTGGTACAGTTGCGCTGTCAAAAGCTTTGTTACCTCATTTTTTAAAAAATAAGAAAGGGCATTTTGTCACCGTTACTAGTCTAATGGGGAAGTTTGGGTCGCCATATCGTTCCGGCTATTGTGGTGCAAAACATGCTTTGCATGGTTTTTTTGATGTTTTGAGATTGGAACATCAAAAAGACAATATAAGTGTGACGCTTGTCTGTCCTGGATTTATTCAAACGAATGTGGCTAAAAATGCCTTGACTGCAGATGGGTCTAAACAAAATATAGATGATAAAGCAACTCAAAACGGAATGGCAACAAGTGTTTTTGCCAAAAAATTTGTGAAAGCAGTTGAGTCTGAAAAATTTGAAGTTTATATTGGCGGTAAAGAAGTACTAGGAGTTTATTTAAAACGATTTTTTCCTAAGTGGTTGCATCATTTTGTTTTAAAAAGTAAAGTGAGATAATCTGAATTTCAATAGTTCAAATTGATATTTATAAAATATAAAGAAATCCCGAGGAGTCGGGATTTTTTGTGTTAGAATGGATTCTAATGATTAGCTTTCTTCTTCTTTTTCCAAAGTTTCCATTGGATGGTCGCCGTACCAATCTTTAAAACTTTTTGTGGTTTTATAATCATCGGTTAGCACGGTGTAAACCATAAATAAGATTAATGGTATACCAACGCAATATAGGGTCATTATTACCGGTAAAGCAACATTAGTTTGACATAAACCGGCAAAAACAAAAACATAAATGGTAGTGAACCACACGAGTTTAATTGCAAAATTTTTCATGGCTATATCTTTTAAATAAAGTTACGGCACGAATTGTAAAAGTTTAGTTAATATGTTGATAATCAATATTTAAAATATTATCGATTGTGATTATAAATGCTCTTTATATCTTTTTTAGATTTTAATTTTATGAAAAATGCTAAATCGGATTATGTCTCTGTTGAAATAATCGATTCCATTGCTTCTTCTTTGGAAACTGTTTAGGTAACCGAGTTCAAATGCTAAATTGCTATTGAGTCCGTAGTGTAGGGCAGCATAAATTCTATTTTGATCAAACGTATTTTTAATTATTTTTTTCCCAAAATTGAACATTATTTCATCGGATACTAAGGCTTTTAATAACTGTTTTTCTTTTTTCCAAAAAATATAATCAGCTTGGAGTCGGTATCTGAATCTCCACGAAAATGTAGCACCACTCATTAATGATTCTTTATCGGCATTGCGAATAAATCGTTCTTCTAATTGAAAACGTTGCATCAGCGTTACTTTATTAACATTTAATTTCCAAGTAAGATCCTGCTGTCCTCTGTATTCAGGTGTATTGTAATCAGGATTAATTTCAGAGACTTGTGTGTCGACAGAGAAATAAGCAAAACCAGAACCGGTCTCTAAATGATCATTGATTTTATAGCGACCTTGAATTCGGACGACATATAAGTTTTCTTGCACTGGTTTTAGAAAAAGTCGGTTGTCAAATTCAGAATGCAAAGACCATTTTTCGTTTAGCAACAATTGATTGTAATAACGGGTCCAAAGAATACTTTGATGATCTATATTTTTTTCATCCGTTTGCGCTTGGCAAAGAACAGACAGCAGTAAGAATAAAATGACTCTAAATTTTTTCACGGAGCTTTATTTCAATTTTGGCAAATTTACATAAAGTCTATAAATCCTATAGGTATTGTTTTGTGTTTTTAAAAAGTATTTTACTATAACAGCTTTATAGTGTTTTAGGAAAAAAAAACAGCACCTTAAAACCTAAGTTTTATGAGTGCTGTTTCATATTTTAATTTTTTGAAAGTTTTTTAAAGTGAATATTTCAAGGTAATTCCGTATGTTCTTTGGTCGCCTAAAACGCCTGCATAATGTCCTGCATTTCCTCCAGCTGGTAGCAATTGCTCGAAGTAATCTTTGTTCAATAGGTTACGACCCCAAAAGTTTACAGATAATCCTTCGGTTGCTCTAAATCCAAAACGACCGTTAAAGATAGCGTAACCTTGTACCACCAAGTATTTTGAAGCTGATGGGCTAGATGAAAATTCAGAACGCGCATAAGAGTCAATTGCTACAAAGAATTTACCTAGGTTGCTAAAAAACTTAGCTGATTTGGTATATTCTCCGCCTAAACTTCCAGCCCATTTTGATACACCTGGTAAAGTACTTCCAGACACATCTTTGAAAGATACAGGAGCTCCCGTTTCTTCAAGAGGTAATGGAGCATTGGTGAATTTAACATATTTCCCATCCGTATAACTCAATGCACCGTTGAAGGCAAAATGTTCATTGATTACAAAACTAGCATCAACTTCGGCACCTCGTACACGTACTTTGTCCGCATTGGCTAGGTAACCACGATTTACCCCTAATTCAGCTGCTTGTACATTGGTTTGGAAATCTTTGATATCCGTATTGTACAAAGTCAGGTTTAAAATAGCTCTTTTAAACGGAGACGTTTTTACCCCAATTTCATAATGATTTACATCTTCAGGTCTAATGACAGCAAGATCAGCCAATGTTTGTCCTGCAGCAGGAGTAGGTAAACCGGCTACATTTACACCCACTGGTTTGTAACTTTTAGCATATGTAGCGTAGCCATTAATTTTATCAGTTGCTTTGTAATTCACCGTTATATTTCCTGAAAAGTCAAACTTGTCTTTGTTTGCAGAGAAGGTTTGGTTGGTGTACACCGCTCTTTTTATTGCTAATAATTGTGGATCGTTGGTTTGTAAACCACCATACGTTTGACGGTCGTAATTCGATTCTTTTTTGTCATAATTGTAGCGCAAGCCTGGAAGAATATGCAATCTATCAGTAATTTGCCAATCTAATTGACCAAACAAAGCCGCACTAACAGCATGAATATCAGCAATGGTGCGTATTCCGTAGCCCTCAAGTAATCCTGGTTCAGCCCATCTAGCAAGCGGTACAGGAGTTGTAACCCCATTATTGTTGTAGTTTACTGGCGATTGGGAAAAACGCCATTGTGCATTTCCAGATTCTTCTGTTCCTCTAATCTTAACCGTTTGATCGATAAAAAAGGCACCGACCACACCACTTAATTTGGATGTCACTTGTCCTGCATAACGAATTTCTTGTGTCAACTGCGTATGTCTGGCTGGGTTTTGTGATTTAGCCAAAACTTGAAGTCCTGTAAAATCTCTATCGTTTGAAGGATCCCAGTTCCAAAAACGCCATGCTGTTGTTGAGGTTAAGGTTCCTTTACCGATTTTAGTATCTACGTTAAGCGAGGCGCCACCTAAATCTTGTCCAGATCGCCATGGTGTATCGTGATCAATTTTACGGTCAAAAGCATTTCTGCTAGGGAGCTGATAATTTAAATCGGCAATGATGGCGTCAAATTGGCGGTAAGCAGCCCTTTTTGTTGGTGCTACACCAGCAATAACTTGTGCATATCCATCAGGACGCTGTGTGGTGATATCAGCTGCAAATAAAATGTTAGTATTTTCAGTAGCATTGTACAATAATTGTCCTCTAATTCCTTGATTGTTTAAGGTATTTGTTGCTCTTCCAGTCGCCACATTATCAATCAATCCATCTCTTTGTGTTCCCGAAAAAGAGATTCGTCCAGCCAGTTTTTTGCTCAACCCACCTGTAATGGATGTTTTAGCTTGAAGGAAACCGTAATTTCCGTAGCTTACTTCAAAATCAGCACCAGATGTAAAACTTGGTTTTCTGGTGGTAATGTTAAAAGCACCAGATGTCGTATTTTTACCAAAAAGAGATCCTTGTGGTCCACGCAATACTTCGATTCGATCAATATCTACAAAGTCTAAAGTGGTGGCTGCTGGACGCGAATAGTACACACCATCAACATAAAAACCAACTCCAGGATCAATACCATCATTAGTTAGTCCGTAAGGCGAACCAAGTCCTCTAATGTTGATACCTGTATTTCTGGGGTTTGAGGAATACAATTGTACAGAAGGGATTAATTCTTTCACTCGATTCACGTTGAAAGCGCCTGCTTGTTCAGCTTGTTTTCCAGTTACTACAGATACGGCAATTGGGATGTCCTGCGCTTTTTCTATTCTTCTGCGAGAAGTAACCACCACTTCAGAGAGTACTTTTTCTTCTCCGTATGAGATGATAATCTCCAGCGGTTTTACGTTGGTAGGCAATTCGGTAATTTTAATTTCTTTGGTATTGTAGCCCGCATATTGCACAATAAGCGTGAAGGGAAGTGACTTTGCTTCAATACTGAAGGATCCATCAGGTAGAGTTGTAGTAGTGTTTGTGGTGCCTTTTAGTACGATATTGACACCTACAATTGGAGTATCTTGTTCGTCTTTTACTTTTCCCTCAAGAATAACTTGAGCAAAAGATGTTGAGAAAACTAGTAAAAGTAATAAAGTGCTGCTTGTTTTTAGATAAATATTTTTCATTATAGTATGTATATGTAATTAGTAGAGTTTTTAATAAATTTTTTTATTTCTAACACATACACATCATACAAAGGATTGAACTGAATTCTAATTTGTTGAAATTTTGTAAAGAATTTTTTTCGTGCATCTTTCTCATGTTGCTTTAAATTAGGGTTACTATTGAAATCGGAGCAAATATATAATTAATTCTATAAAACTAGTAGAGTTTAAATTATATTTTTTTATTTTTTTACCAATGAAGCAATAGTAATACCTTGCATGGCCTTTAAAGTTTCCTCTCTAATGGTAATTAATCCGTGTCGTAGTAGGCATTCCGATTCATCGACGCAATCAGAACAGCGTTCGTAAAAATTCAATGATGCACAAGGAAGTAACGCAATTGCACCATCAAAAAGACGATGAATGTCGGCTAAAGTAATGTCGTTTTTAGATTTTAAAAGATAATAACCGCCAAATTTTCCTTGTTTACTTCCTACGAAATGGCCACGTTTTAAATCCAACAGAATCTGTTCCAAAAACTTTTTTGGAATAGAGGCCGCATCCGCAATTTCGATAGTTCGAGAAATATGGGTTTCTTCTTGTTGCGCTAAATATAGGAGGGCCTTTAGTGCGTATTTGGCTTTATGTGAAAGCATTTACTGGATTTGATTTATATTTTTTGAATAAATTAGACATGACAAATATTAAAAAGAGCTTTTGCTTTTTTGAATCTTGGTCCTTTTTTAGAAAGATGGAAACTGAATATTACCAGTCTCCACCAGATCCACCGCCAGAGAAACCTCCGCCTCCAAATCCACCGCCGAAACCGCCTCCGCCAAATCCACCACCAGATGAACCTCCGCCGAAACCACCTCCGCCACTGTTTCTTCCTAGGCTACTTAGAATAATTACATCCAATAAACTTGGACCTATTCCGCCACCTCTGTTACCGGAATTGCCGCCGTCTTTGTTTCGCGATATCAGCACCAGTATAATGATGACAATAATAATGATAGGCAAAATGGGGAATCCTTTATCTTTAGTTGCTTTAACTCGTTCGCCTTTGTATTTCCCTTTGAAAACATCAATAAGTGCATCTGTTCCTTTGTCAAGTCCTTTGTAATAACTTCCGGCTTTAAATTCAGGAATAATAATATTTCGGGTAATTTCTCCGCCTATACCGGCAGTCAATCGATCCTCAAGACCATAACCTGGTGAAATCCATATTTTTCTTTCGGCTTTTGCCAATAAAATAAGAACTCCATTATCTTCTTTAGCAGTTCCTCCAATTCCCCAAGTTTGTCCCCATTTTGGAGTAAGTATACCAATGTCTTCTCCTTTAAGGGTTTCTATCGTAACAATCACAATTTGGGTGGTTGTAGAATCAGAATATTTAATCAGTTTTTCTTCTAATTGTGCTTTTTCTGTTGCGCTTAAAACATTCGCATAATCATAAACAGAAGTCTGTAAAGTTGGTTTTTCAGGAATGGTAAATTGCGCAAAGCCAATTTGTGTGAATAACAAACAAACAAACAGCTTTAGGAAAATTGTAGTATTCTTTTTTTGTAATAGCATTATCCTCTAGATATTTCGTTTGATAATTCATTTGTATCGCCTTCCAGCCAAGGGAAATATTTCTGCAATTGTTCTCCGGCTCTGGTAATTCCATCGATAAGACCTTGCTTGAAATCTCCTTTTTTGAACTCAGTCACCATAATGTCTCGGGTACAATTCCAAAAATCATCCTGTACGACATCATTAATGCCTTTGTCACCACAAATTACAAAATGTCTGTCTTCTACAGCTAAGTAAATCAAAACACCATTTTTAAGCTCAGTTTCATCCATTTTTAGTTCATGAAAAACTTCCATGGCGCGATCATACGCATCCATGGAAGTTGTTTTTTCTATATGAACTCTAATCTCGCCAGAAGTATTTTTTTCAGCCATACGAATAGCTTCAACAATTTTTTGTTCTTCTTCTTTGCTTAAAAAATCTTCTACTTTTGACATTGAAATATTTTTGAGTTAAGATTAACGATTTTTGATTTCAGAATTATTAAATCCGTAATCAAAAACCGTTAATTTTTAAAGGTTGTTTCTTTAATTTAAATTTGATTTATTTTGACTTCTAAAAAATTTAAGAAGTCTAATAATCCAACTTTAGAATTTAACTTCAACTGGTTTATCTGCACCTTCAACTGCTGTAAAGTATGCTTTCTCTTTGAATCCGAATAATCCAGCAAATAAGCTGTTTGGGAACGTTTTGATATGAGAATTATAAGGTTTTACCGCTTCGTTAAAACGTGTTCTCGCCGTTAGAATTTGATTTTCAGTACTTGCCAATTCGTCTTGTAATTTCAAAAAGTTTTGGTTTGCTTTTAATTCAGGATACGCTTCAACAGTTACTAATAATCTTGATAATGCTGACGAAACGCCACTTTGTGCTTTGTTAAATTCCGCTAATTGTTCCGGAGTAATATTGGCAGGATCAACATTTACTGAAGTTGCTTTAGAACGCGCTTCAATAACTGCTGTCAAAGTTCCTTTTTCAAATTCAGCGGCACCTTTTACGGTATTTACTAAATTCCCAATAAGGTCATTTCTTCTTTGATATGCTGTTTGCACATCACCCCAAGATTGTTCTACATTTTGGTTTAACGTTACCGCAGTATTGTTAATTCCTTTAACCCAGCTGTAAATTACAAAAATTACAACTGCTCCGATAATCCAAGGCAAAAATCTTCTCATGTTTATTTAATTTAATGTTTATTATTTAATTGTTTAAAGTTTTAATTGGTAGGTAGTCATGCTGACTATAATTCGTTTTTAATATTTGTTAATTGTGTGCGTATCGTTTCTAATTTTCGAATTATTTCAAACTTATCTAATGTTTTCTTTTGTCCTTCTTTCAGATGGGTTTTGGCACCTTCCAGCGTAAAACCTCTTTCCTTTACTAAATGATAAATCAATTGTAAATTAGTGATATCCTCCGGAGTAAACATTCGATTGCCTTTCGCATTCTTTTTTGGTTTCAGAATATCAAATTCATTGTCCCAAAAACGAATCAGCGATGCATTCACGTCAAATGCTTTGGCTACTTCGCCAATACTATAATATCTTTTATCTTTAGAAAGCTCAATATGCATGTTTCTTTTATTTGACTTTTAATTCTGCAACCTGTAGACTTTTTTTCTATAACACCTGATCACTTAAAACTGATCACTTTTCTGGAGCATTAATCTAATGATTGATTCTCCTGGTTCGCCAATTGCGCGATTACAACATATTCCACTGCCGAAATATTTCCGTAATAAAAATTAAGCGGATTCACCACTTTTTTATCTTTTAAAACTTCATAATGTAAATGTGGAGCTTCAGATCTTCCCGTGCTTCCCACATAACCTATAACGTCACCTCGTTTTACGCGTTGTCCCGCTCGGGCTTTATATTTACTCAAATGTGCGTATAAAGTTTCGTATCCAAATCCATGCCGAATAACAATATGATTTCCATATCCGGAAGCAGTATTGTCTGCTTTTGCTACCACTCCGTCACCCGTAGCATAAATGGGCGTTCCTGTTTTTGCCGTAAAATCCATTCCTTCATGCATTTTCCTTGCTTTTGTAAAAGGATCCGTGCGATAACCAAAACCGGAGGCCATTTGTTTTAAATTTTCATTTCGTACTGGCTGAATGGCAGGAATGGCTGACAAAAAATCACTTTTGGCTTCTGCCAATTTCAAAATCACATCCAATGATTTGGACTGAACCGCTAATTCTTTACCAAGGACATCAATCCTTTTTGTGGTATTGATTACCAACTGTGAATTGTTATATCCTTCTAATAATTGATACCTGTTTTTGCCTGGTAATCCTGCTTTCCGAATAGAATCTGGAATTGCTGATTTGTTAAAATACACGCGATACAAATTATTATCCCTATCCTCAATAGCTTCAATAACACCATTTACCTGATCCATTTTTTTGTTCAGCAGCGCATAATTCAATTTCAAATTCTCAATTTCACGCGCTTGCAAACGGTCTTTTGGCGTTTCAAAATAAGGAGTATTTAATAAAACTACAAAACTCAAAAAACCAAACAACGCTGATGCCAATAAAAACAAGATAATAACACCAAATTTTATTCTTTTTCGTGTTTTTATTTTTCTATAGGCTAGATTTTCGGAATCGTAATAATATTTTACTTTCGACATATTTTAAAATACCCTATTTTTGCACACTGTAAAAAGGTTAGACGAACAAATTTAAGAAATGTTTCATTTGTTACACCCTTTTTTCAGGAATAAATAAAATAATGTGCCTATTCCAGCTATTCGTTACAAGTTCTCGTTTATAAATCTTTTTTTCTAATGAGCCAGCAGGAGCTTTCTCTAGGCGCTCTACCACCTCAAGAAAAAATAGATATATAAATCTCGAAGCTTTTCACTGCTATCTGGGGCAAAAAATGAATAGTAAAAGATGTAGTTTCAGGGATAATTAACTTTAAACCTTAAACTTTAAACTAAAATTAATAATGAGATCACAAGACGTACGTAAACAATTTCTGGATTTTTTCGCATCAAAAGGACACTTAATCGTTCCATCAGCACCTATAGTTCTTAAGGACGATCCAACATTGATGTTCAACAACTCAGGAATGGCGCAGTTCAAAGAATATTTTTTGGGGAACGGAACTCCAAAAAGCACCAGAATTGCCGATACACAAAAATGTCTTCGTGTTTCAGGAAAACATAATGATCTTGAAGATGTAGGTTTTGATACCTACCACCACACCATGTTTGAAATGTTGGGAAACTGGTCTTTTGGAGATTATTTCAAAAAAGAAGCGATCAACTGGGCTTGGCAACTTTTGACTGAAGTGTATAAAATCCCAAAAGAAAATTTATATGTTTCTGTATTTGAAGGAAATCCGGATGAAAATGTACCGTTCGATCAGGAAGCTTGGGATATATGGAAGGAATTAATTGACGAAGACCGCATCATTCTTGGAAACAAGAAAGACAACTTTTGGGAAATGGGCGACCAAGGACCTTGCGGACCGTGTTCAGAAATTCACGTTGACATTCGTTCTGCAGAGGAAAAAGCTTTAGTTTCAGGAAAAAGTTTAGTAAACAATGACCATCCGCAAGTTGTGGAAATTTGGAATAATGTATTTATGGAATTTAACCGTAAAGCTGATGGTTCTTTAGAAAAACTTCCTGCGAAACACGTTGATACCGGAATGGGTTTCGAACGTTTGTGTATGGCATTACAAGGGAAAACTTCGAATTATGATACCGATGTTTTTACGCCACTTATCGAAAAAGTAGAGCAAATTACAGGATTAAAATACACTTCAAACGAAGTTTTAAATATTAGCGAAGAGCAAAACAAAACCAATATTGCTATTCGTGTAGTGGTTGATCACGTTCGTGCGGTAGCTTTTGCTATTGCTGACGGGCAGTTACCATCAAACACAGGTGCTGGTTATGTAATTCGTAGAATTTTACGTCGTGCAATTCGTTACGGATTTACGTTCTTGAACACCAAAGAACCTTTCATCAATCAATTGGTTGCTGTTTTGGCCAATCAAATGGGGGAATTTTTCCCAGAAATCAAAGCGCAACAACAATTAGTTACCAATGTGATTCGTGAAGAAGAAGCTTCTTTCTTGAGAACACTAGACCAAGGATTACAATTATTAGAAAATGTAGTTGCCGAAACTAAAGGTTCAACCGTTTCTGGAACAAAAGCATTTGAATTGTACGATACTTTCGGATTTCCTATTGACTTAACGGCATTGATTCTGAGAGAAAAAGGATTCGAATTGGACGAAGCTGGTTTTAACGCTGCGATGCAAGAACAAAAAAATCGTTCCCGTGCTGCATCAGAGGTTTCAACTGAAGACTGGTCCGTTTTAATTCCTGGAAATTTAGAAACATTTGTGGGTTATGATCAATCAGAAAGTGACGTAAAAATCACCCGCATCCGTAAAGTTGACAGTAAAAAAGATGGTGTTTTATACCAAATCGTTTTAGATAACACGCCATTTTATCCAGAAGGTGGAGGACAAGTGGGTGACAAAGGAACGTTGGTTTCTGCAAATGAAACTATTGAAATCATCGACACTAAAAAAGAAAACAACCTGATTTTGCATTTTGCAAAAAAATTGCCAGAGAATGTTAACGCTGGTTTTGTGGCTAAAGTAAATCAGGATTTGAGAAGTTTATCTTCCAGAAATCACTCGGCTACACACTTGATGCACCAAGCCTTGAGAAGTATTTTGGGAACTCACGTAGAACAAAAAGGTTCGTTAGTAAATCCAAACTATTTGCGTTTTGACTTTTCGCATTTTGCTAAAATGACGGAAGCTGAATTGCAACAAGTCGAAGATTTTGTAAATGCAAGAATACAAGAGCAATTACCTCTTGTTGAAAGACGAAATATTCCTTTTGCGCAAGCAGTTCAAGAAGGAGCCATGGCACTTTTCGGAGAGAAATATGGCGATGAGGTTCGTGCGATTAAATTTGGCGAAAGCATGGAATTGTGCGGTGGAATCCACGTGAAAAACACAGCTGAAATCTGGCATTTCAAAATCGTTTCTGAAGGAGCGGTTGCTGCGGGAATTCGTCGTATCGAAGCGATTACAAGTGATGCGGTAAAAGCACATTTTGCTTCGTATGAAAATACATTGAATGAAGTGAAAGCTGCGTTGAAAAATCCTCAGGATATTTTGAAAGCTGTTCATTCGATGCAAGAAGAAAACGCCAAATTAGCGAAACAAATTGAGGCTTTGGTAAAAGATAAAGTCAAAAACTTGAAAGCGGGTTTAATTGCTGAAATTCAGGAAATAAACGGCGTTCAATTTTTGGCAAAACAAGTGGATTTGAATCCGGAAGGAGCAAAAGATTTAGCTTATGAATTAGGAAATTTAGGGAATAACTTATTTTTGGTTTTGGCTACAGCCGACCAAGATAAACCTATGTTAACCTGTTATGTTTCTAAAGAATTAGTTGCGGAGAAAAATCTAAATGCAGGACAAGTAGTTCGTGAATTGGGAAAATTTATTCAAGGTGGCGGTGGTGGACAGCCGTTTTTCGCTACAGCGGGAGGAAAGAATGTAGCTGGAATTCAACAAGCTTTGGAAAAAGCAATCGAGTTTGTAAGGTAGAAAAAAATTATTATGTGATAAAAACCCTTTTAGTACTGATGTTCTAAAAGGGTTCGTTTTTTTATTAAAACCCTTGTTTTCTATCTTTATCTGTACTGGAATTTGTTTTAAAAGGAGTAGTTCAACCGAAATATAAGGATTACAACGATGAATTTTGTAAAAGAAATTTCATTTGGCTAAATTTACATACCTCTATGCCAAAAAATAATATGGTAGAAGTGATTGATTTATTATGAAAAATAAAATAGTTCTACTTTTATTCTTGTCGTTTTTTGTGTTAACACTTACCTCGTGTACAAATGATTCTAACGAGAGTTTTAAATTACTTATGAAAGTTGTGGAAACAACTGATAAAGGCACTTCAAAAACTTTTTTATATGTGTATAATGGGAGCCAGATAGCGAGTATTGATGGAACTCAGGACCGCACAGACTTTACCTACACGGATGGTTTAATTTCTAAAATGGTAACCCTTAATAAAACAAATCAACTTGTTGAAACTACTGAGTACAGTTACCTTAATGGTAAATTAATGAGGGTTGTGTCTTTGGGGAACTATAAAATAAACTACATTCATAATTCAGACAAAACAGTTTCTTATGAGAAACTTACTTTAGGTTCAGGGAATGAGGAAATTAAAGGATATCACGGAATATTGTACTTCGACAATGAAAATTTGATTAAAGAGGAGAGAACTTATGACAATACGCCTGTTGGAGTTGACTCAAAATACAGCATTAGTTTTGATTATGACGCTAAGAAAAATCCATTATTTAATGTTTTGGGATTCAGAGAATTATTAAATCAAAATGATAAAATTTCGATAAATAATACCGTAATTAGTAGTGTAATTACAAGTGTTTCGAAAGATGACCAAATAACATCATCGGCTAATTTTTATACTAATTCTTTTAAATACGATTTAGATAATTACCCGATAGAACGAGTTTCCGAAAATACTGTTGCTACTAATGGAAATGGTGGTTATTTGAAAACAGAATACTTCTATTAATAAAAACATTTATGTTTGTAACAACCCTTTCAAAGTTTAAAACTCTGAAAGGGTTTTTTAATTTTAGATTTTTTAATACCAATGAAAAAAGATCTAAATCTCATTTAATTCGCTAAAATTATTCAAATTTGTAGTAAATAAAATAGCAATGCAATTCAGAACCCAAATCCCCATTTCTAAAAGTAATTATCCCATAGATTATAATGCTATAATTATGTCTTTAGGTTCTTGTTTTGCGGTAAATATGGCCGAGAAACTGGACTATTATAAATTTCAAAATAGTTGTAATCCATTTGGTATTTTATTCCATCCGTTGGCGATTGAAAAGCTAATTGATTTTGTTGTTTCTGGAAAGCAGTTTACAGAAAACGACATTTTTTTTCACAATGAACGCTGGCATAGTTCTGATGTTCATTCGGATTTGAGTAGTTCAGATAAAGAGGATTTATTAACATCCTTGAATGCCTTAATCAAATCAACTAATCAACAAATAACTGAATCAACGCATATCATTATCACGTATGGCACTTCGTGGGTATATCGAAATATAGAAAGCGATTCTATTGTGGCGAATTGCCATAAAGTGCTACAAAAGCAGTTTAAGAAAGAATTGCTTTCTATTGAAGAAATAAAAAAAAGTATAGTAAATACGCTGGAATTAATTCATGCTGTAAACCCTGATTGCACTATTATTTTTACGGTTTCACCGGTACGACACATCAAAGATGGTTTTGTCGAAAACCAATGGAGCAAGGCCAATATAATTAGTGCGCTTCATGGGACTTTTGACTTTCGACTTTCGACTATAAATTACTTTCCCAGCTACGAGATCATGATGGATGAACTTCGGGATTACCGTTTTTATGCCGAAGACATGTTGCATCCTAATCAAGTGGCAATCGATTATATTTGGAAGCGATTTAAAGAAACTTCCATTTCAGAAACCGTTTTTGCTGTGATGGATGAAGTAGAAAGTATTCAAAAAAGTCTTTCGCACAAACCTTTTAACCCAAATTCTGAAAGTCATTTGAAGTTTGAGTCGAAAGTCAGAGAAAAAATCACTAAATTGGAAAATCAATATTCATTCATGAAATTTTAATTATGCTTAAAAGAATACTTATTGGAATAGCAGTTATTGGCGGAATATTTTTGTTGTTTAAATATTGCGATTTTAAGAAAAACGATGATGAGGATATCACGTACAACACGAATATTATTCAACAACAAATTCTGAACGTAGGGAAATTGGTCGTTACAGAAGGACATTTCTCTGAAGTGATAACCTATAAAAATCAGCAAAAATACTTGATGGACATGCTTTCTTTCGAGAAAAAAGCTTTGGTTGTTGTCAATGCTGATGTAACTGTAGCGTATGATTTACACAAAATGAAATACGATATCGATGAGGTAAATAAAACCATAACGATTGTAAGTATTCCAAAAGAAGAAATAAAAATCAGTCCGGACATTCAATTTTATGATGTAGAGCAAAGTAAACTGAATCCTTTTACGGGAGATGATTACAATAAAATCAACAAATCGGTAAAAGCTAATCTGGCTAAGAAAATAGAAAAATCGTCCTTAAAAACGAATGCTCAAAACCGATTGATTAGCGAGTTGTCTAAACTATTAATCACAACGAGTCAGTTGGGTTGGACTTTAAAATACGAAGGTAAAATTATCGAAAGCGAGAAAGATTTCGGGCAAAAAATAAAATTATAATTAAAAAATGAACCGCAAATTCGTAAATTATTAGAGTTGTCTAAAATCTGCGAATTTGAGGTTCATTTTTTTAAGCTTTCTCTTTATCAAAAATCAAGTCTAAACCACCAGCAATCAAATGCGCTACTTCGGGTCTTTTTACTTTCAATTGATCCAGATAAACCATTATTTCCTGCAATAATTGAGGTTCGTTTCGGTCATTCAGTAGCTCGGTAATTTCAACAGCTAACAACCAATCGTTTGTATGATTGGTTCGTAATTTATCAAAAATTAGAGCCAAAGAAGTTTCAGTATCCTTCGTTTCTCTTATGTTTCGAACTGTTTGGTATAAAACCTCTAAATCGTCACGTTCAGCGGTATGTTTTGCCTTGATGGTTTTGCTTGTTGGTACATGCGAAATCAAATCAAAACTATTCACATCAGCGGGTCCTGAAAATGCTGAAATCACTTTTTTACCAACAGCCATATCATAAATTCCCCATTCTGGTTGGAACAGAATAGTTGCTCCATGAGTCACGGTACAATTCTTTAAACTGATTAAAATAATCTCTCCGTGCAAGTTTCTGGATCCAGTGATAATTTCCCCTTTTACAGTAATATCTCCTTCGAATTCTAAAGTTACAGTTTTACTTTCCGTGATAGAATAAGCGCTTAAATCTCTTGGACTCATGTCTTCAATCGCTAGATTTATACCTTTAAGTTTTCCAATAGGACTTCCAAAACCTTCGGTATGTTTAGTAGTTCCATGACCAACTAATTCTTTTTCACGGTATGACAATGCCGTTTTTCCAGTTGTTTGGATATAAACGGGTTTTCCTTCTTCTTCAATTACATTGGTGAAAACGCCCGAAATTTGGATTCCAGTACTCAATTCAATCGTTCCTAAAGCATTCGAATGAATCAATTTATTAATTCCTGATAATCCTCCAGTACGCAACGCCATTTTATTAGCAAACTCTTCCAAAACCAAGCTTAAATAAGCAAAATCGGGTGTTACATATAGTTGCGGTTGCAGTTTTGTAATGTCAAAACTCTGGTTCGCTGCTGATATATCGTAAGGTATTTTCTTCACATTATCCGTCATGCACCATGCACTTTCTCCAATCGATGAAAGCAGTCCGGCACCATAAATTTTTGGATTGTCAACAGTTCCTATCAAACCATATTCCACGGTCCACCAATGCAGGTTTCTGATTTGTGCCATTTCGGATAATTCACCCATGTTATTCTGCAAATCTTCCACTGCTTTTTCGGCAGCATCAATATCAGCTTGCGGCGTATCTTCGGCTTCTTTCAAGATAGAAAGCAGTCGGATGGCTTCATACATTTGGTAATCTTTGTGCGAAGAAATCGCTTTACAGCCTATTTCCCCAAAACGACGCAGGTATTCCGCATATTCCGGATTGGCAATAATGGGAGCATGACCGGCACCTTCATGAATAATATCCGGTGCAGGGGTGTATTCTATATGTTCAAGTTGGCGAATGTCAGAAGCAATTACCAGCACATTATAAGCCTGAAATTCCATAAAAGCATTCGGCGGAATAAATCCATCCACGGCAACAGCAGCCCAACCTATTTCGGTCAGAATACGGTTCATGCCGTACATGCTTGGAATGTTATCTACTTCGATTCCTGTTTTTTTCAATCCTTCCAAGTAAGAACTGTGAGCTACTTTTGATAAGTAATCTACATTTTTGCGCATCACATAACGCCAAACCGCTTGATTTATGGGCGTGTAATCGCTATAATCCTGAGGTTTAATGAATTGTTTTAAGTGCTTTGGCAATCGGTCTAATAACGGATTGCTTTCTATAGTTGAGTTCATATCGAAAACGTTGTAGTTCTGCTACAAAAGTACGAATTTCAGGAGCTATTTCCCGCTTTTCATTGCAAGTTTTTACAAACCCGTTTGTTTTTCTAAAGTTAATAAAAGAGCTTCCTTTGGTCGCTTTTTATAAACAAGAAAAATAAAAACGGCTTTCGCAAAAAGCTTTTCATTGCAATCGGGGCTAGGGGAGTTGGGGATTGAAAGATGCCCTTTGGAATTTACTACTTCACCAATTCAAACACCAAAACCTGCGTTTTCTGTTTGTCAGAAAAATTATTATCCGATACAAAAATGAGAGATGGATTGCCATTTGAGAGTTTTGGTCCAAAAGTAAGTCCTTCGATGTTATCAATAAAAATTCCCAAATCATCCATGTTTAGTATCAGTTTTTTAGAAGCCAATTCCAATTTTTGGTTTTGCAAGTAAGGGTGATTTTTAACGTTAGTTGCCTTTTTCAAATCACACAAAAATACTTTTACCGTGCAGGCTTGTGTTCCGGTCGAGTAGGAGCGTTCCACAACTAGCAATTGGTTTTTAGCATAATGCTGAATTGCCGAAATGCCATTTACAGCAAAAGCTCCTTTCGGATTGGGTTCACGAGCAATAGGTTCTAGTTGGTAGCCAAATTGAGCGATGTTCTTTTTTGTTTTGGCATCAAATTGATACAATCTGATTAAACCTCCTTTGCTGGTATTGGCTTGTTCGCCGTCTTCAAATAAAGGTTCTTCAATGTTGGTGTAGATATTTTTATACTTTTCGTCAAAAGTAATTCCTTCTAAAGTCCCGTTGTTTCTAGGGCCTTTTTCCAGTTGCTGCATTTTTAAATTTTCAGGCAGTGTAACATTGCCCAGAAAAGTAGCTTTTAAATCCATGAAATTAATAGAAGGATTTTGTAAAACTTCCTTATCTGCAGTAATCACTCGGGCACCTTCGCTACTCCAAATTAAAGAATTCGTTTTTGGGTTGTATCGCATATCTTCAGGATCTGCAGAAGTGGTTGGATTGGTATTCCAATTGCCATAACTTTTTCCGGTTTCATCTTTCAAATAAGTTACGTTTTGAAAAGCAAAACTTTTTATTTTGTCTTTGGACAAATTAATCTTTGCCGTATAAAATCTGGAATCGTTAAACACCGATCTATCATCACATATTAGGTAGTACAAATCGTTTTTTGCATCATAATCGATTCCGGATAATCCGCCCACTTTGGTATTCTGAAATGTTTCCTCAAAAGGAATTTCAATTGAACTGATTAGCTTCAAACTTGGCGTTGCTTTGTTTTCAGCGGTTTGTTTTAAATTTGAACAAGAAAATAAAAAAGCTGGAAATACTGCAAGAAATAATAATTTACGCATAAAGGAATGTGTTGCTGTTTGCAATATGGAACAGGTTTTGGATTAAAAAATACTTTAGAAACTATGAATTGTTCGTTTGGTTTTTTTCAAGATTGCGGAAATAGTCAATTTTGTAATGGAACATTTCAGCCATATTTTTAGCGCGAAGTTTTGCTTCTTCGGCTAATGTGCCTACAAATAAACTATCGGTAGTTTCTGTGAAAATTTGCATCCAGCGGTCAAAATGTTCTTTGGAGACTGGCAGTTGTTTATGAGGGGGAAATGGACTTCCGGAATAGGAATGCACTTCAAGTAAAATAGTTTGCCAAAAGCGGTACATTTTTTCCAGATGTTCGGGCCATCGATTTCCTATTTTCTCATTGAAAATGAGTCCAATAAATTCGTCTTTTTGAACTTTGGAATAAAAAGTATCAACCAGTAATTTGATATCGTCGAATGTAGTAATGTCGTTTTGTGGTGTCATGATTGGGTATAAAAAAAGCCTACGCAAAGGTAGACTTTTATGTTTGAATCTGATGGGAAACTATTTTGCTTTAGGTGGAAATTGCTCTAAAATTTTAGCAACAAATTCGTTGATTCGTTTTTCTTTTTCACTGCGGTTTTCAGTCAAATAACCAACGCCTTCTCCTTGCCAAATCAATTCTTTTTTCTTGGCATCTATTAAATCAATATACAACGTTCCTTCTGTTGAGGAAGAAACAAAAGTGCTGCGGCCTCCCCATAAATAAGGATTCCATCCCCATCCCCAACCGTAACCCCAACCGGCGTTGTATTGGTTTACGTCAATTCGTTCTCTTTCTTTGGTAAGTATATTGATTAGCAAATCTGGATTTTCACTTTTGGTCATGCCTTTTAAGCTTAATTCTCGGTCTATTGCATTGAGTATTCTTTTTTTATCCAATTCTGAAATCTCAACTTTATCGATTCCTTTTTTATGAAAAGCGTATGTTTTATATTGACTAAAATCTACCTTGTTATCATAATCGGAATATACTTTTACGGAACTGCAGGAGACAGCTAAGAAAAGTAAAAGTACTGGGAGGAGTTTAATTGCTTTCATGGCTTGATTATTAAATTACTAAATGTTATTAAAGATACGTTCAAATTTTTAAAAATCCAACAAATTGTCGGCTACTATGTTAGGGATGGTGACTTTCAACAAAGGTTGTGTTTCCATTGCTCGTTTGATGGCAAATAGTGCGCCTTCGTTTCTAGCCCAGCTTCTTCGGGAAATCCCGTTGTTGACATCCCAGAAAAGCATTGATGTTAAACGTTTTGAGGCTTCTTTTGAACCATCAAGAACCATACCAAATCCTCCGTTAATTACCTCGCCCCAGCCAACTCCTCCGCCATTATGAATAGAAACCCAAGTGGCACCGCGAAAACTGTCTCCAATGACGTTTTGAATTGCCATATCAGCCGTAAAACGGGAGCCGTCATAGATATTTGAAGTTTCTCTGTACGGCGAATCAGTGCCAGAAACATCGTGGTGATCGCGACCCAAAACGACAGTTCCTATTTCGCCTTTTGCAATAGCCTGATTAAAAGCTTCGGCAATTTTTACGCGACCTTCAGCATCAGCGTAAAGAATTCGCGCTTGAGAACCCACAACCAATTTATTTTCCTGAGCGCCTTTTATCCAGTGAATGTTATCCTGCATTTGTTGCTGAATTTCTTCGGGAGCCGTTTTTGCCATTTCTTCGAGAACTTGGCAAGCAATTATATCTGTTTTGGCTAAATCTTCCGTTTTTCCCGAAGCACAAACCCATCGAAAAGGGCCAAAACCATAATCAAAACACATAGGTCCCATGATATCCTGTACATAACTCGGATACCTGAAATCGATATGATTTTCTGCCATTACATCAGCACCGGCGCGGGAAGCTTCCAGTAAGAAAGCATTTCCGTAATCAAAGAAATACGTTCCTTTGGCGGTATGTTTATTGATAGCAGTCGTATGGCGGCGTAATGTTTCCTGTACTTTTATTTTGAATAAATCAGGTTTTTCAGCCATCATTATATTCGCTTCTTCAAAGGAAATATCAGCAGGATAATAACCGCCCGCCCAAGGATTGTGCAACGAAGTCTGATCAGAGCCTAAATCGATATGGATGTTTTCTTCGTCAAATTTTTCCCAAACATCAACCACGTTTCCAAGATATCCGATGGAAACAACTTCTTTATTGGCTTGCGCCAAAGCGACTCTTTTTACTAGTTCATCCACATCATCAATGACTTCATTGATCCATCCCTGACTGTGGCGAATGTTCGTTATTTTTGGGTTTACTTCGGCACAAACTGTGATGCAACCGGCAATATTTCCGGCCTTTGGTTGTGCGCCAGACATTCCGCCTAAACCGGAAGTGACGAATAAACCACCTTTTGGACTGCGTTTTATTTTTCGAAAACCATTCAAAACCGTAATGGTTGTTCCGTGTACAATACCTTGCGGACCAATGTACATGTAACTTCCTGCTGTCATTTGTCCGTATTGAGAAACGCCCAATGCATTCATTTTTTCCCAATCGTCCGGTTTAGAATAATTAGGAATTACCATTCCGTTTGTCACGACAACTCGCGGAGCTTCTTTGTGGGAAGGGAACAATCCCATTGGATGCCCGGAATACATTGTCAAGGTTTGCTCATCGGTCATTTCTGATAAGTATTGCATCGTCAATAAATACTGTGCCCAGTTTTGAAAAACGGCTCCATTTCCACCGTAAGTAATTAATTCATGCGGATGTTGTGCCACGGCATAATCCAAGTTGTTTTGAATCATCAGCATAATCGCTTTGGCCTGTTCGCTTTTTCCTGGATATTCAGTTATTGGTCTTGCATACATTTTATAATCCGGACGAAAGCGATACATATAAATGCGGCCGTAAGTTTCCAGTTCTTCTGAGAATTCTTTGATTAATTCAGCGTGATGTTGCGGTTCAAAATAGCGTAAAGCATTACAAAGGGCCAGTTTTTTCTCTTCTACCGAAAGAATTTCTTTTCGTTTTGGAGCATGATTTATGTCGGTTTCGTATGGTTTTGGTTTTGGTAAAACCGAAGGAATTCCCTGTTGTATTTGTTCTTGAAAAGTCATGTTTTAAATGTGTATTGTGTTGTTGTAAATGCGTATTTATCCAATTAATGATACTGAATAACACGACTTAACACTGCTTACTTTTTATTACTTCCTGTTTTTTTATCAAAACCATAAGGACAATGACGACAACCACTTTTACAGCAATATCCTCGCTTTAAATGGTGTTTTTCGGTAAAACATTTATATCCTTCCGGTGTGTAATAGAAATCTTCCCCTTCTATTAATTTATTTTCATTACTTTGGTCAATCATATTTGGGAATGTTCTATTGTAAAATTCATTTAGTTTTTATAATTCAGCAAGGTCAACTCAAACGATTGAGTATTTCATTAAATAGAACCATTTTATCATTACAAATTTATAAATTTTATAGCGAATGTTTCTGATTGTTGCTAAATATTTAATTCCAAAAGGATTTCGTGGATTCACACTATTTCCTTTTGTATTGGTAAAATATCCGGGAGACAAACAAAATATAATTTTAGTCAATCACGAAAAAATCCATCTTCGGCAACAGCTTGAATTATTAATACTTCCTTTTTTTATTTGGTATTTATTAGAATATCTTGTTCGCTTGGTTCAGTATCAAAATGCAAATTTGGCTTATAGAAATATCAGTTTCGAGCGTGAAGCGTATTCGAATGAAGCAAATTTAGACTACTTAAAAAACCGATCTATTTTTCAATTTTGTAACTACTTGTTTTTGAAAAAATAGTGTTTAATTCACAACAAATTTTTTGAAATAAGATTTTATGCTTCAATCTCAGACGGAATTCTATTTTCTTTTCGTTGCAAATTTTCATATTTTAGAGAAGTGTTTTATCTTCAACGATCAAGCTTTTTTTTGTTAAAATAGCTTTGCAATAATTTCTTTTTTCTGCTTTTTTAAATTTTATTACATAAGAAATTACATGTATAATATGTAAAAACGTGCATTTAAACGGATTTATATTCTTTTAATCGAGTGTTTTGTCTGGAAAAGTTATATTTTTATTGTGATTTTCAACAATAAATTTTATGCTTATGAACTCAAAAATACTTAAAAAAACACTGTTGATTGTTACTGGATTTTTAATTCAAAGCAATGTTAGTGCCCAGATGTATGTAAGTCCAAATAGTTACGTTTTTGCAAATAACGAAGTTGTTTATGTTAAACAAGATTTGGAATTAAATGACGCTAGCAGTAACTTTTATTTAAGAAAAGATGCACAGTTGTTGCAGGGTTCTCAATCTACAAGTACAAACAAAGGAATTGGTAGTTTATCTGTTTTTCAGGAAGGGTCTACTAATAATTTTCAATATAATTATTGGTGTTCTCCAGTTGGTGGAAATATTGCTGCCACAGGAAATTCTCCTTTTGGAATTACCCAACTTAAAGATATTGTCGATTTGACTTCTAGTGTTAGTTCAACGCCTTTAGCAATGAATAATTATAATGGCACCGCCAGTCCATTTGCGATAGCGCCTTATTGGATTAATAAATTAGTGACTTCTAATACTTATTCGAGTTGGATTTCCGTGGGTACAGCATCTACCATAAATGCAGGAGAAGGATTTACCATGAAAGGAACTTCGGGAACCAATGCGACAACAGTAAATGGCGTTATGAACAATGCAGGGAGTAAGCAACGATACGATTTTAGAGGAAAACCAAATGATGGAACTATTGCAATTAACGTTCTTAATCTTCAATATACATTAACTGGAAACCCATATCCATCCGCAATAGATTTAAAATTATTCTTGTTGGATGCGGCAAAAACAACTGGAATTGCCTATTTCTGGGAGCATGATAAAACTGCTAATTCGCATTATATTGATAATTTCAGAGGAGGATATGGCGCCTATTCTCCACTTGGAGGTGTAGTAAATGGTGCGAATGGAAATATGGGAGTATACACTCCTGCAAGATTTTACACGTATGATGGCAGCGGGAATCAAGTCACTGATTTAGGAAGTTCAGGAAATGTTTTTGAAAGACGATTTTGTCCTGTTGGACAGGGCTTCATGTTAGATGGTACTGCTGACGGAATAGTAGAAATGAAAAACAGCTATCGTGTGTTTGTAAAAGAGGATGTTCTAAACTTTTCTCAATTTGAAAGAATTACCAGTTCTAATAAAACTAAAAATAGCGATGAATTTTTGCCTGTAATTCAATCAGTATCCGGTTTTGATTATACCACAGTAAACACAAAGCCTGCCCCACAAATTAGATTAAATACATTATTAAACAATCAAGGAATTCGTCAATTGGTTTTGGCGCTTGTTCCTGATGCTACAGATGGAGTAGATCACGCGATGGATGCTATGTTAGCGGGTGATAGCGCTGGAGCCGATGTTTATTTTGCAATGAATGACTCAGAATATGTTATTGATGCAAGACCGTTTAATATAGATACAAAAATTCCAATTGGTTTTAAAAATACGGACCAAGCCAATTTTAAAATCACAGTGCAAGAAATTTTGAATTTCACGGAAGCTGAAAATATCTATTTGCATGATAAGATTACGGATGTTTATCACGATGTAAAAAATGATTTTTATGAATTAACGCTGCCCGGAGGTGTCAATAATACACAGTTTGAATTAACCTTTAGAAATAGAATTACTTTAGGATCGGAAGACTTAGCTGTTGAAAATTTTGTTGTTTTTCAAAATAATAATGCAAAAAACTTAACCATTAGCAATCCTTTTCAATTAGATATTGCTACTTGTAATTTGTATGATATTGTTGGGAAGTTAATTTTTAGTAAAAAAGATTTAGGCATGGATACTACTTATAATTTTTCCACATCCGGTTTAAGTGATGGAATTTATATTGTTAAAATTGCAACAGAGGATAAAATAGAACTTGGGAAAAAGATTATAATTAAAAATTAATTTTTGATTTTAGTACAAATAATAGAAATGCAATCTGTAGAGGTTGCATTTTTAGTATATATAAATTTACTTTGTAAAAAATAAAATAGTTTGAATCAAAAGTTACTAACATTATTTCCGAACTCTATTTCAGTGCAAATTAAAAGGGAAGATTTGATACATCCTTTTGTTTCGGGAAATAAATTTAGAAAGTTAAAGTATAATTTGCTTCAGGCAAAAGAAGAAAATCAGGAAACATTACTTACTTTTGGAGGTGCTTTTTCCAATCATATCGCAGCAGTAGCTTTTGCAGGAAAAGAAAAAGGATTCAAAACGATCGGGATTATTCGTGGGGATGAATTAGGGAGTAAAATCGCGGAGAATCCCACGTTGTCATTCGCTCAACATTGCGGCATGCAACTGGAATTTATTTCAAGAGAAGAATACCGTTTGAAAAGTGAGAGTTCATTTTTAGAAAATTTAAAAGCAAAATTTGGAAGTTTTTATCATATTCCAGAAGGTGGAACTAATGCGTTAGCCATCAAAGGATGTCAGGAAATTCTAACCGAAGATGATGCTAAATTTGATTATATTGGTTGCTCAATTGGAACTGGCGGAACCATTTCGGGAATCATTAACAGCGTTTTACCGCATCAAAAAGTTTTAGGTTTTCCCGCCTTAAAAGGTGATTTTTTAAAAGAGGAAATTCATAATTTCACCCAAAATGAGAATTGGGAGTTAATTACCGAGTATCATTTTGGTGGATACGGAAAAGTAAATGAAGCATTAATCGGATTCATCAATCAGTTTTATACCGAAAATCAAATTCCTTTGGATCCCATTTATACGGGAAAGATGGTTTTTGGCGTTATAGATTTAATCAAAAAAAACTATTTTCCGGCTAAATCAAAAATATTACTAATTCATACGGGTGGAATTCAGGGAATCCAAGGAATGAACATTAAATTAAAAAACAAACAATTACCAACAATAGATATCTATGTTTAAAAAAATCCTACTAGCTTTTACAATAATTTCTTTGATTGGTTGTAATGCCACAAAGCCGGTTATTGTAACTTCAAAAAAAGCGCCTTTAAAACAAAGAACAGAAATAGTTCAGACTACCAAAAAAACTGCTGCTATACGTTCTAACACAACGAAACAAATACTTTCAAAACCAGTAAAACAACAACAGCAACAACAGAGTAATCAAGAAACGGAGGTAATCGTTTCGACTTCAAAAACACTTGTTACGAATGATGTAATTAAAACTTATATTTATCAATTTAAGGATATTGCAATGGGAAACATGAAGAATTATGGAATTCCTGCAAGTATTATTTTAGCTCAAGGAATTCTTGAATCTGGCGCTGGAAGAGGTGATTTAGCTAAAAACTCCAACAATCATTTTGGAATAAAATGCCATGCTGGCTGGACAGGAGAAAGTGTGAAACACGATGATGATGCCGCACAGGAATGTTTTAGAAAATACGATAATCCATCAGAGTCGTACAAAGATCATGCGTTATTTTTAACCGGCAGAAGCAGATATGCTAAGCTTTTCGGATTTTCAAAAGGAGATTACAAAGCTTGGGCAAAGGGGCTTAGAGCTGCGGGATATGCTACAGATCCGAAATATCCAGACAAATTGATTTCTTATATTGAGCGGTATAATTTGCACGAGTATGACAATCAGGTTTTAGATGTGAATTACGTGTCGAATGAAAAACAAATGGTGGAGGAATTAAGAATAGAATCTAAAAATCCAATAGATCAAGGTTTAACTTCATATGTGGTTCAAAAAGGAGATACGCTGTATTCTATTTCGAAAAAATTTGAGTTAAGGGTTGAGGATTTAAAACAAAGAAATAATCTTTCGGACAATGCCCTTTCTATTGGACAAAAATTGGTAGTAAAATAATTTTAAATAACTATAATTCATAATTCATAAATGTTGTATAAAAGAAGCAGTCAGCTTTTTGCTGAAGCAGAAAAACTAATACCGGGAGGTGTAAATTCACCAGTAAGAGCATTTAAAGCAGTAGGAGGAACTCCAATTTTTGTCAAAAGTGCCAAAGGTGCTTATTTGTACGATGAAGATGGAAACCGTTTGATTGACTATATCAATTCTTGGGGACCAATGATTTTAGGACACGCTTACGAACCGGTAGTACAAGCCGTGATTGAGAAAGCGAAGTTAGGAACTTCATTTGGAATGCCAACAGAATTGGAAACTCAAATTGCTGCTTTAGCCGTTGCTATGGTTCCAAATATCGATAAAATTAGATTTGTAAATTCCGGTACCGAAGCTTGTATGAGCGCTGTACGATTGGCACGCGGATTTACCAAAAGAGACAAAATAATAAAATTTGCAGGTTGTTACCACGGTCACTCGGATTCGTTTTTAATCCAAGCGGGAAGTGGAGCCATTACTTTTGGTTCACCAAACAGCCCTGGAGTTACGGCAGGAACAGCCAAAGATACTTTGCTTGCAAAATACAATGATTTAGAAAATGTAGCCACTTTAATCGAAGCAAATAAAAATGAAATTGCAGCCATAATCGTAGAACCTGTTGCGGGGAACATGGGTTGTATTCCGCCTAATAAAGGCTTTTTAGAAGGCTTGCGCCAATTGTGTACCGATAATAATATTTTGTTGATTTTTGATGAGGTAATGACTGGTTTCAGGCTTGCTGCTGGTGGTGTTCAGGAATTGCTTAACATAACTGCTGATATTGTTTGTTTTGGGAAAGTAATTGGTGGAGGATTGCCTGTTGGTGCTTTTGCCGCCCGCGAAGAAATCATGAATTATCTTGCTCCGTTAGGTCCCGTTTATCAGGCAGGAACATTGTCTGGAAATCCATTGGCAATGGCAGCAGGATTAGCCATGTTACAGGCTTTACATAATGACCGTGCTATTTTTCAAAGATTAGAGGAGAAAACAGCGTATTTGGCTGCAGGAATTGATAAAGTGCTGAAAGCAAATAATGTTACCTTTACAATCAACAGCATTGGCTCGATGATTTCAGTTCATTTTGACGCAGCTCCGGTTGTTGATTTTAAAACCGCTGCAAATGGCGATAATGAAACGTTCAAAAAATTCTTCCACGGATTATTGCAGGAAGGAATATATATTGCGCCTTCCGCTTATGAAACGTGGTTTATTACTGATGCTTTAACCTATGAGGATTTGGATTTTACCATTCGAGCGATAGACAAAGTATCGAAAACATTTTAAATGAAAAAAAGCCCCAAATTTGGGGCTTTTTTATGAACTAAGATGAAATAGTTTAAGTAAATAGATTATTTTTTATCACCTATTTGTGCTGGTTTTCTATTCTGATGGTATGCCATTCTTTTTTTCATTCCATTGTGTCTTTTCCCTTTCATGTCATCCCATTTGTTATATTGATCAGCTGAAAGAATTTTTTTCATTTTCTCTTTCATCACAATTTGCTCCTCTAGCATTTGGCTTTTTTTAGCAAAAAGTTCATCAGAAGTAAGTTGTTTTTTAGCCGAATCTTTGTTTGCTTTTCTCTCTGCCATTCGGGCCTCTCTTTTAGTATTTTGTTCCGCAATGATTTTACTCATTTCTTTTTGTTGAGAAGCATTCAAATCTAATTCTAGAGTCATCTTTTTCAAGTGCAATTGGTTTCTTTGCTCTGGAGTCATTTGCTCCATTTTGGCTCTTTCCGGTCTTGCTTTTCTTTCTTGTGCAAAGCTTGTCATTCCGACAACTAATAATGCAACGATAAATAATTTTTTCATTTTTGTTTTTTTAAGTTTTATAGATATAAGACAGGAATAGAACTAAAAAGTTTAATCGTTAACAAAAGTTTATCGTTTTGGTTTTAGGATTAAATGTAAAGTTGAAGTTATTTTTTTTCTATAAAAAGACACAAAATAAGTGTTGTTTATAGATTTGAAAGCATGATATTTATCAGTTTTTATACGGTTTTGTTTCTCGATTTTTGTGGTTTATTTATTTAAATCATTTAACATGACAACACGTAAACCACTACATACTTTTCATATCCCGGTTATGGGACTTGCTTATACGATTGATAGTCCGATACGAGTGGCAAAGTATGGAATTTCGTCCGTGATTTCAATTATGGATGATGAACTTATCGAAAAAATGAATGCTTTTTATAGCAAGAAATTCGATTTACCGTATCAGGAAATTACCCAAAAAATACATGATTACCGCGCAGAACGCATTACTTCTTATTTGAATTTGGTAGACAAAATCGTTAAGGAAAAATTTGAAAACTTCAAGACGGAATTATCCGAAAGCAAATCAGCTTTGGAAAATTACATCGCGATGCTACCCAACAAATCAGAAATTAAAGCAGGCCTGCAAAACTTGATGGAAGACGGTTTCGCTTTCAAAGAAAACATCAAAAATTATCTGGAGAAAAATCTTTATCCGGGCGATATTGATGTCAATATTATGACCAAATTAGATAAGGATAATTTCATCAAAGACGAACAATTGCCAATTGCTTTTAATGATGCACATGCGGCGCTGCGTGGGTTTGTGAACAGTACATTAGAATCTTCAGTAGTTTTATCGGCTGGGATGAATCCAAGATTATACAGCTATTTTGAAAGTTTTTCGGCTTTCTTTCCGGATGCGAATAATGCATTGAAAAAGAAAATCACGCTGAAAGTAAGCGACTTTCGTTCGGCGATGATTCAAGGGAATTTTTTAGCTAAAAAAGGACTTTGGGTTTCTGAATATCGAATCGAATCCGGACTGAATTGCGGTGGACATGCTTTTGCAACCGAAGGCTATTTGTTGGGACCAATTCTTGAAGAATTCAAACAGAAAAAAGAGCAATTGATTCAATCCGCACATGAGTTGATGGTGAAAGCATTAGGACAAAAACAAATGCATGTTCCGGAACAGCCTTTGGATTTAAAAATCACGGTTCAGGGCGGTGTAGGAACTGCTGAAGAACACAATTTTCTATTGGATCATTATGATGTGGATTCTGTAGGTTGGGGTTCGCCTTTTTTATTGGTTCCAGAAGCAACATCGGTTGATAAGCACACCAGAGATTTATTGGCTGGAGCCAAAGAAGATGATCTTTATTTAAGTCATATTTCGCCGTTGGGAATTCCTTTCAATACGTTACGAGGAACAACGAATGAAAAATTGAAATTGAAACGAATTGAGGAAAGTAAAGCGGGAAGTTCATGTCCAAAACGATTTTTGGTGCTAAGCAAAGAATATGATGCTAAAGGAATTTGTACGTCTTCCAAGAAATACCAAGACTTAAAACTGGAAGAATTACTTCTCGAAAAAGATATTTTAACTGCTGAAATTTTCGAAAAAAAGAAAAACAGTATTACGGAGAAAGCCTGTCTTTGTGTGGGTTTAGCCAATGCTTCGTATCTTGAAAATGACATTAAGATAAAAGGGCAGGCGCAAGGCGTAATCATTTGTCCAGGGCCCAACATGGCATATTTTGATAAAGAAGTTTCACTTTCTAAAATGGTGCAACACATTTATGGAAATGCATCAGTATTGACGGTTACTAATCGACCAAATCTATTTGTGAAAGAGCTAAAAATGTATTTGGATTATCTGAAAAATGAAATCACTGCCGTTACGGAAGAAATAACTTTGGGACAAATTAAAAAATGGAATTCGTTCAAAAATAATTTGCTCTCAGGAATAGGATATTATGAGGATTTATTCACAGCAACTCCTTTTTTCGAAAGCACTAAAAAAGAGATTTTCAGTCAATTCGATTGCTATAAAACGGAATTAAACGAGATTGAAATCCCCGAATTAAAATTGGCGTAAAGCCTCCAAATATTTGTTTTTAAATAGAATGATTTTTACAGGATTATTCTATTTAAAAACATTTTTTTTTACTGTATGATGTTGTAAATTTGCACCGTGAAAAAAATCATATTTATAATTGTACTGATCATGCTTATAAAGCCCGTTCTTCCGGTTTTAGAGTATGTTGTTAATTATGAATACATTTCAAAAGTACTTTGTATCAATAAGGATAAACCTAAAATGCAATGTAATGGAAAATGTCATTTGATGAAAGAACTAGCCAAAGCTTCTGATGCTGAAAAGCCACTTTCTTCCGATAAAAAAGGAAATGCTCCTATACTTGATGTGATCATTTTTGAGGAAATCAAATCTTTCGAAATTGCAACAGTTTTTTTTGATACTAAAGAAAAAATAAACCCATACTATTCTAATTTATACTTTTATTTGAATAGTGCTTCTGTTTTTCACCCACCCACTTTTATTTCTTAAATTTTTAAGCACGTAGTGTGCTTTATTTCTTCTGTTTTAAACAACGGATGAAAATTTGTTTGCTTTTTTTGGAAATAATAATCCAAAAATCGCATGCGAAACAGTACTTAATTCAAAATAAAAACTTTAAGAAATGAAATTTCAATTAAAAAATATACTAGCTGTAATGGCTATCTCAGTTACCTTGTTTTCTTGCTCTAATGACAATGATAATGAAATGATTACCGGAAACGGAAATTTAAAATTAGAATTTGATAACGTGTACAAATCGGCTAATTTTGCTTTCAATACGAACTACACCAATTCGAATGCTGAGGTTGTAGCGGTTTCAAAAGTGAAGTACATTGTGAGTAATATTGTCTTGACAAAAGAAGATGGAACTACCTTTACGTACCCAAAAAGTCAAAGCTATTTTATTGTAGATGAAGCTACGCCTGCAACATTAGTATTAAATCTTTCAAACATTCCTGCTGGAAATTACACTAAAGTAAAATACGGAATTGGAGTCGATAAAACCCAGTGGGAAGCAGGAGCAACGGGCCAAGGAGATTTCTTGGCAACAGCCCAAACTGCCGGAATGATGTGGTCTTGGAGTGCAGGTTATAAGTTTGTGGCTTTCGAAGGTACTTTTACAGCTCCTACGGTTACAACGGCAAAAGAGTTTAAAGTACATACCGGACAAACTGGAACCGATTATAATTATGCTGAAGTTACTTTGAGTTTTCCTGAAAATGCTTTGGTACGAACTACAATTACGCCACAAGTACACATCATGACTGACTTGTCTCAAGTTATAGATGGAACTAATAAAATCAGTCTTACTGAAGCGGCAACCGTTATGGGTGGCGCTAAACTGGCTTTGGTTACTACTAACGTTTCTTCTATGTTCAAAATAGATCACGTTCACAACGATTAATTTTTTAATCAAAAAGCGGTTTGAAATTAAATCTCCGACCGCTTTTATAAAAAAAATATAAAATGAAAGCAAAATATATCATATTGCTCATTTTTCCGTTGCTGTGGTCTTGTTCTACTGATGAAAGCGAAGACTATCAGGACGTTCCTCTAAACTTTCAGGTTCCGGCAAATTTCCCGCCTTTGGCATACGATCTGGCGAATAATCCACCCACCGAAAAAGGATTTGAACTTGGGAAAAAACTTTTCTATGACGGCCGATTGGCCTCGGATGGGATTGTTTCCTGCGGATTTTGTCACATTCAGGAAGATGCATTTACGCATCACGGACATACCTTGAGTCACGGAGTAGATGATGCTATTGGAACCCGAAACACGCCACCAATCCAGAATTTAGCCTATCAAACCACTTTTATGTATGATGGAGCAGCATCACATTTAGACCTACAACCTATTATTCCGTTCACAAGTCCTATAGAAATGAATGGCGATTTTGCAAAAGCGATTGCTATGATGAAAGGAGATTCAGCCTATCAAAAGCTATTCAAAGTTGCTTTTACGGATGGACAGATCAATTCCGAAAACATGCTCAAAGCCTTGGGACAATTTATGGTTATGGTTACGTCCTCGAATTCCCGTTTTGACAAGTACCGACGCAATGAATCTGGCGGAACGCTCACGCAAGATGAGAAGGATGGATATGCTATTTTCAACCAAAAATGTTCCAGTTGCCATGCTACGGATTTGTTTACGGACAATTCTTTTAGAAACAATGGCTTGCTAATTGATCCCGCGTACAATGATATCGGGCGTTTTCGAGTGACGGAGTTGCCACAAGATAAGTACAAATTCAAAGTGCCAAGTCTTAGAAACATAGAAAAAACAGCGCCTTACATGCATGATGGACGCTTATTTACATTAGAAGCCGTCATGGATCATTACAATTCCGGTGTAGTCAATTCAGCTACTTTAGACCCAATTTTGAGTAAAAACGGATCACTCGGAATTCCTTTAACAGCGACAGAAAAATTAAAAATTATTGCTTTTCTAAAAACATTGACAGACACGCAATACCTAACGGACAAACGCTTTTCTGAATATTAATTTTAGAAGCTATTTCCTGCTGTACACTGCAAGTCCTCGCTACAAAAGCCATTTTTCTATGTCCTGAAAAGAGCTTCCTCCGGTCGCTTTTTTAGGACAAGAAAAACAAGCTTTTACCGCTCCGGGCTTTCCGTTTCCATCAGGGCTAAAAACAACAAACATGAAAATATACACATTGCTTTTAGTACTTCTTTTTCAATTGGCAAACGCCACCGAAAAAGACAGTTTAAATACCGTTAATCCATTTACAAAATACCATTCCTTCCTTGAAGAAGAGGATTTTTGCGATGCCTGCGGTTGCTCCGCCAGTGGCGGAAGCATGGGATTCGCCTCGATGTTGAACTCTAATTTCGTTGGGATTCGGTATTTCAATCAACAATACAAATCCATGGATGGCTTGTACAGCAATTCGCCTTGGTACAAAGAAAATTTCAACACCGTTCAGGTTTGGGGCCGAATTCCGGTTAGCCAAAAAGTTCAGGTTTCGGCATTATTACCCTTTCATTTTCATGAAAGAGAAACCGCCACCGGTAACAAAAGCATCAATGGAATTGGCGACATCACCGTTTTGGCGATGTATCGTTTGTATCAAACCCATAAAGACAGTACGTTTTTGGTACATACATTACAATTGGGAGGCGGAATCAAAGCGCCAACCGGAAAATTTAATGAAGCAAATTCCGGTAGTATAAATCCAAGTTTTCAAGTAGGAACAGGAAGTTGGGATTATCTTTTTGCTACCGAATATGTGGTTAAAAGAAAACAATTTGGTTTAAACTCGATGCTGAATTATGTAATAAAAACAGAAAACCAAAAGAGTTACCGTTTTGGAAATCAACTCAATTACGCCGGAACTTTTTTCTATTTATACGAAAAAAATAGTTTTTCTATTGTTCCGCAACTTGGTTTTGCTGGTGAAGTTTATGAAAGTAATTACCAGTACAATCAAAAATTAAGAAATACAAGTGGTGATATTTTGTTTGGGAAAGTAGGTTTTGAGGTAGGAAAGGATAGGTTTTCTTTTGGAGCTAATGTCATGTTGCCTATCAATCAAAATCTTACCGGTGGCAATGTAGAAGCGAATTATCGCTGGAGTGTAAATTTGAATTATAGTTTGTAAAATCATAAAAGTTTATTGAAGTTTTTTAGTTATTGGTATTATGTTCTCAAGGTGACTTGAGTCCGCTTATACCGGTCAAGTCGGAGGTGTTTTTTACTCTTGTTATACGTTACGATTTAGTAGTTATGTAAGTTTTTTTTAAAATTTTAAAACCATAATGAAGTATGTTTCGTATGTAAATACATAACTAAATAAACAAACGATGAAAAACAAACAACAAAAATTAGGTTTTGCTTCCATTATTGGATTGGTACTGTTATCTATTACTGCAATTTCATGTAATGATGATGATAGTAATGAAATGATGATGCCTGTATCGGCACCAGATGTAAATTTTACGGCATTAGCCAGTAACAATACCATTCTTACATTCAATGCACGAAATTTAGGAACTCCAACTTCAACCACTCCAATTGTTGGTTTACCAGCATCAGAGAGTATTGTAAGTATTGATTACAGACCTGCAACAGGGCAGTTATATGCCTTAGGTTCTTCTAGTCGTCTCTATTTTATTAATGAGAAAAGTGGAGCTGCAACTGCATTAGGCGCTGGATCGTTTTCTCCTATTGTTGCCGGAGCTAATGCTTCATTGGATTTTAATCCAACAGTAGATAGAATTCGCTTGGTAACAGAATCTGGTCAAAATTTAAGATTACACCCGGAATTGGGAACTGTTGTAGCAACTGATGGAGTTATTAATGGTGGTACAAATCCTAAAATTGGTGCGGTAGCCTACACAAATAGTATGGCAGGTGCAGCAACAACGATGTTGTTTGATATAGATTTCGAACAAGACAAACTATATGTTCAAACACCGCCAAATGATGGTGGACTTCAACTTGTTGGTGACTTAGGCGTGAACTTTCAAGGTGTAGGCGACATGGATATTTTAGCGGATAATTCTACTGCTTTGGCTGTAACTAATAATGCTAATGTATCCACATTATATACAATTGATTTAACTACCGGAAAAGCTGTTGATGTTGGGAAATTCACTGCTCCAGTGATAAGCATAGCATTCAAAACTAACCCAATTGCTTATGCTACAACTTCCGGAAATATGTTGGTTCGCTTTAATCCTACAAGCGGAAATAATAATTCTGTTGCATTAACTGGTTTGGCTACCAATGAAAGTATTGTAGGTTTAGATTTTAGACCTGCAAACGGAGGTTTATATGCTATTTCAAATCAAAGCAGATTGTTTTCTGTGAATACAGCTAGCGGAGCATTAACAGTAATTGGGTCTCCTTTGTTAACGGCATTGTCAGGTACTTCTTTTGGGTTTGATTTTAATCCAACAGTAGATAGAATCAGGTTGGTGAGTAATACAGGTCAAAACTTACGTTTACACCCAGATTTAGGAACAGTATTGTCAGTTGATGGTAATTTAAACCCTGGAACACCATTTGTGAATGGAGCTGCTTACACCAATAATATTGCTGGAGCTACAACAACTACTTTATTTGTAATTGACTCACAAACGGATATGATATATCGTCAAGATCCACCAAACAACGGGACATTAGTAGCTATTGGAAGTTTAGGGGTAAATGTTGATGCTGATAGCGGATTTGACATCGGTGGAAACAGTGCTGCTGCATTTGCTTTATTGAAAGTAAATAATGTTACATCAGTGTACAGTATTAACTTGGCAACTGGCGCAGCTACTAAAGTTTCCGATATAAATATTCAAGCTACAGCGATGGCTGTTGGCTTAGGGTTTTAAAATAGAATATAATTGAAATAAAAAGTCGGCTCTTTGATTAGAGCCGACTTTTTTGTTTGAACCGAAATAACATCAATATTGTTTTAGAAATAAAAAAAGGAGCTTCAATTGAAGCTCCTTTTTTATAAATATATTTCTCGAATAGACTTATTCTTTCAATCTACACGCTTTGGTATCTCCATCAACTACTACTTCAGTCAGTCCCAAAGCAGATAAGTTTTTCATGGCTTTGTCCCATTTTTTACCACTCAATCCAGAATTAATTTTAAGTAGACCAAATTCCATTTGGTTATTGTTAGTTTGCAATAGCACAACAATCAATTTTTCGTCTTCTTCCAATTCAATTTTCACTTGTTTTTTCTCTGGTCTCATTTGTGGAAACAATAATACTTCTTGAATAGATGAATTATTGGTTAAAAACATCATCAAACGGTCCATTCCAATTCCTAATCCAGATGTTGGTGGCATTCCGTATTCTAAGGCTCTCAAGAAATCTTCATCGATAATTCCGGTTGCTTCATCATCTCCTTTTTCAGACAAGCGCATTTGCTCTTCAAAACGCTCTCTTTGATCAATTGGGTCATTCAATTCAGAATAGGCATTCGCCACTTCTTTTCCGCAAACCATCAACTCAAAACGTTCTGTCAATTCCGGATTGTCTCGGTGTTGCTTGCAAAGCGGAGACATTTCCTTTGGATAATCCGTGATAAAAGTAGGCTGAATATAATTTCCTTCACATTTAGCTCCAAAAATCTCATCAATTAATTTTCCTTTACCCATGGTTTTATCCACGTCAATTCCCATTCCTCTTGCAGCGTCAAATAATTCTGCTTCATTTTTTCCTGAAATATCAAATCCAGTAAAATGCTTAATAGAATCAGTCATTGTAACACGAGCATAAGGCGCTTTGAAGTTCACAGTGTGTTCTCCAAAAGTCGCTTCGCTGGTCCCGTTTACGCCAATCGCGCAATGTTCTAAAAGGTTTTCGGTGAAATTCATCATCCAGTTGTAGTCTTTGTAGGCTACATATATTTCCATGGCAGTAAATTCTGGGTTATGCGTTCGGTCCATTCCTTCATTACGGAAATTTTTAGAAAACTCATAAACCCCATCAAAACCACCAACAATCAATCTTTTTAAGTACAACTCATTTGCAATACGCATGTACAATGGCATGTCAAGCGAGTTGTGGTGCGTGATAAAAGGACGGGCTGCAGCACCACCGGGAATCGGTTGCAAAACAGGAGTTTCTACCTCAAGATACCCTTTGTCATTAAAAAAGGAACGCATCGCATTAAACAATTTAGTTCTTTTGATAAACGTTTCTTTTACATGGTCGTTCACCGTTAAATCCACGTAACGACGACGGTATCTTTGTTCCGGATCAGCAAAAGCATCATGCGTTTTTCCATCAGCATCCGTTTTTACTACAGGAAGCGGTTTCAAGGCTTTTGCCAAGACTGTTAATCCATAAACATGAACTGAGATTTCACCCACTTGAGTTTTAAAAACCGTACCGCGAACCCCAATGAAATCACCAATATCCAATAGTTTTTTGAAAACTACATTGTACATTGTTTTTTCTTCATCAGTTGAAATATCATCTCTCGAAACATACACCTGAATACGTCCTTCAGCATCTTTCAATTCCGCAAATGACGCCTTTCCCATGATTCGCTTCCCCATCAAACGGCCTGCTAAAACAACTTCTTTTCCTTCGTACTTCTCGAAATCGGCTAGGATTTCGCTGGAATAGGCGGTTGTGATAAATTCGGCTGCCGGATAAGGCTCAATGTCTAAATTGCGTAATTCGGTAAGTGCTTCTCTGCGTAATATTTCTTGTTCGGATAATGCCATTTTATGCTGATTTTAAGAGCGCAAAGATACTATATAAGTTTTAAAATGTAAAGTTTAAAATGTACCGTTTTTTGGAGCATAATATTTCGTTTTTTCAAGGCGATTTGTCCCGCTATTCGCTGTATCCACGCCCAAAAGCGTGGGATGCCGCTGCTATCGGGGCTATCTTACGACTTTTATTCTCAAAACATCATGAAAAATAGTACAAATAATGTATATTTGAAATCAAATCATTTTGTAAACATCCCAATGAAAAAATATATTGCGTTATTTCTATTAGTATTTCTAAGCAGTTGCCAAGTAACAGAAACCATTCATTTGAACCAAGACGGAACCGGAAAAATTGAAATCAGTAAACTTCGGGAAGAACAAAGTTACATGCAGCTTATGGGTGAGGAATATTCTAAAGAAGAAATTTTTCGGGATACGACCTACGTTTTTCAGGATTTAATAGCAAAGCATTCCGAAACGTTTTCTAGATTGCCGGCATTTGAAAAAGCCATTTTTCAAAAATTTAACACGGTAAAAGTACACAATAAGAAAAGCTCATTCGAAAAAGAATTTCGCACAACAATAACTCAAAATTTTACTAGAATAGCAGAAGTAGCTGATTTATACAAAACCGAAGAATACGCGGATGATATCGAAAATAATTACGCATTGGTTGCCGAAGAGCACTATTATAGTGTCAACTTTACTTTTGACGGCAGTACTTTTAAACGACTTGTCAAAATTACTGATGCAGTAGAACTAAAAAAGCAACAAGAAGAAATTGAAAGATTAAAAATACGCTTCTCTAAGTTTAAAGTTGTTCAAAATTTTATTTTGAAATATCATTTTCCTCGAAAAATAAAATCAGTATCGAACGCAAACGCGAAAATAAGCGAAGACAAAAAATCACTTGAATTGCAATTTCTGATAACCGATTGTTTAGTAAATCCGGAGAGCACCAATCTGGAAGTGATTTTAGAGTAATTCATTCGAAGCTTTTCTTAGGTTTAACTTCTCTTAAAAACTTTGTACCTTTGTTCCTTAAAACCTTTGCGCCTCATTAAAAATGAACAAAACCATCCAACTTCAAGATTTAGGAACTAGAGATTATAAAGAAACTTGGGAATACCAAGAAGAATTGTTCAAAGGAATCGTAGACTTAAAAATTCGAAATCGCAGAGAAGAACTTGAATTAGAGACTCCAAATTATTTTCTTTTTGTGGAACATCCTCATGTGTATACATTAGGGAAAAGCGGTGATTTAACTAATTTACTTTTATCTGAAAAGCAATTGGAAGCGAAAGGAGCAACTTTCTACAAAATCAATCGTGGTGGAGATATTACGTATCACGGTCCTGGGCAAATTGTAGGATATCCTATTATAGATTTAGAAAATTTTTTTACTGATATTCATAAGTATTTGCGTTTTCTGGAAGAAGCCATTATTCTTACTCTTAATGAATATGGAATTTCTTGCGGGAGAAGCGAAGGTGAAACAGGAGTTTGGTTAGGCGCAGGAACTCCATTTGCCAGAAAAATTTGTGCTATGGGCGTTCGCGCTTCGCGTTGGGTAACCATGCACGGATTTGCTTTAAACGTAAATGCCGATTTGGGTTATTTTGATAATATCATTCCGTGTGGGATTCGCGGAAAAGCGGTAACTTCATTAAACGTTGAACTTGGAGTAAAAAAAGTTAATGAAGAAGAAGTCAAAGAAAAGATTCTGAAACATTTCTCCATTCTTTTTGAAGCGACTTTTGAGAAATCTGCAATCAAAAATCATTAATCTACAATCAAAAATCAAAAGAATACTGTTCCGGCAATAACCGAAATGTCATTCGGTGGTATTTTGTAACACCATAGATTCGTATTGCTTCTCGGTGCTCTTTGGTAGGGTAGCCTTTGTTTTTTTTCCAATTATACATTGGGAATTGCTCATGAATACGATTCATATATTCATCCCGATACGTTTTTGCCAATACAGAAGCGGCTGCAATACTCATGTATTTTGAATCTCCTTTAATAATACTCGCATTCGGAATTGAATTTAAGATTTCAATTTCAGCATCGGTAAATATCTTTCCTCCTCGATTTTTAATTCCGCTTTTAGGAATCAACGGACTATTTCCGTCTACTATAATATGCAGCGGTCTTGGATCTAACTTTAAAATACTTTCCTGCATTGCTTTTATGGAGGCATTCAGAATATTTATTTCGTCAATAACTAAAGGTTCTAGATGGGTTACTGCAAATGAAATACATTCTTGCTCTATAATAGGTCTTAAATTTTCTCTAGCTTTTTCCGATAATTGCTTACTGTCATTCAAAAGCTCGTTTTGAAAATTTTCTGGTAATAGTACAGCGGCAGCAGTAACAGGTCCGGCCAGACAACCACGACCGGCTTCATCTGTTCCTGTTTCTAAATGTGGTGTTAAAAAGAAGGGGCTTAACATTAAATTGATTTTGACAAAAATATAGTTTTATATCTAAATATGTACATATAATTAGGTTTGATACTTTCTACTATTGCGATATGTGTTTTGTTTAACTCAAAGTCTTGTTAAATTAATTATGTTAATTTTTGTAAAAATTTGTTTCTTTAAGAAATTATTATGATTTTTGTGAAATAACTAATTCAAAACAAATTTAATATGAGATCAAAATTCAAATGGATTTTTTCATTGCTAATGGCATTGTCCATGCAATTTGCGTTTGCACAAGAAAGAACTATCACGGGTACTGTTTCTGATGCGACGGGACCTGTTCCTGGTGTGAATGTTACTGTAAAAGGCACCAAGGTTGGGGTGCAAACTAATTTCGATGGTACTTATTCTATAAAAGCTAAAACGGGAGATGTTTTAGTATATTCTTTTGTAGGGATGACTGATACATCTAGATCAGTTGGTACAACTAATGTTGTTAATGTTTCAATGCAAGATTCAGCAAAAGTGCTTGCTGAAGTTGTTGTTCAAGGGTACAGAACAGGAACAAAGAAATCTGCTATTGCAGCCGTAGCAACGGTTGCTGCTGCAACTATCGAGAATCGACCAAATGCTAATGTGGTGAATACGTTGCAAGGTCAATTGGCCGGTGTTAATATTACATCTTCAACGGGTCAGCCTGGAGCCAAATCAACAGTAATAATTAGAGGGTATGGTACTATTAATGGTAATACTGACCCTTTGTATGTTATTGATGGATTTCCAACAAATGCTGATAATTTTAGATCTATTAACCCGAATGACATCGAGAGTCTTACAGTTTTGAAAGATGCTGCTGCAACTTCACAATACGGTAACAGAGGGTCTAATGGTGTTATTTTAATTACAACAAAAAGACCTGCGTTGGGTGAAGCAAAATCTTCATTTAGATATTCGTCTAATTTTGGTGTAATTTCTTTGCAAAATCCTAAGTATGATTATGCAAATGCAAATGAAACGTTAAGAATTGAAAGAAATTTTGGTAATGGTAGAGGTGCTGGTCTTACTGATGCTCAGATTAATGCCAATACAACTGATACGGATTGGGTGAATGTTTTCTTTAAACAAGCAACTTCAGTTACTCATAATTTGAGTTTTGAAACGTCTTCTGAAAACATGAGTTCATTCACTTCTTTTGGATATACTAATCAAGATGGTGTTCTAGAAACAACAGGATTACAAAGATTTAATCTTAGAAATAATACAGGTGGTAAATCAGCTAATGGAAAGTTTACTTATCAAGTTGCTACAGGTTTTGGATATTCAAAAAACAATGAGGCAACAAATTTAGGTGATGGTGCTATCAACAGGAATTATGTGCTTGGTGCTTTCTTGGGACTACCATATTACAGTCCTGATGAATATCAAGGTTCAGCATGGACATATGATTTGTACAACAACACACCTGGTCTAGAAGCTACACCATTTATGTTGATTGATAAATTGAAAACGTATGATCAAGAAACTTCAGAGACTCGTGTAGATGTAGCTACAGATTTTGCTTACAAAGTTTCTAAAGATTTTACTTTAAGAACTAGAGTAAATGGATTGTTTTTAGAAAACAGATTTTTCCAAGCTGAATTTCCAAACTCATTCAATGCCTTGCTTTTCTCATCTACTCCAGGAGTATCATCACTTGAAGGTGGAAATTTTAATGGAATTGAAGACATTAATAACAGAAGAGAATTTAATTTTAACAACTTGTATCAAGTTGCTTTCAATAAGGAAATTGGTAAACACACAATCAATGCTAGTGTAAATTACGAATACAATTTTGCTACTACTAATACAGATAACCAAAGACAAAGAGGGTTAGATCCTATTTTCTTTGTTCCGGATACTGGAGCAGGTTATGTAAATGATAATGCTGCTAATGATTTTTATGGTCCTACAGGTAATGCATCACGTTTAAGAAATGATCTTTTGTCTTATTTTGCTCTTGCTGATTATGACTTTAATAATAAATATGGTTTGTCAGGTACTTTTAGAAGAGATGGATCTTCAAGATTTGACAAGGATTACAGATGGGGTAACTTTTGGTCAATAGGTGGAAGATGGAATATAGATGAAGAAGCGTTTATGGATAATGCAACATTTATAAACCAATTAAAATTAAGAGCTTCTATTGGTACTACTGGTAACCAACGAATCGTAAATGGTACTGTTTTTGCTGGAGTAATTCCACCTGCGTTTACTAACTCATATAGTTTAACAAACAACACTTACAATGGTGGTCAAGGTTATGGTTTTAACTTTGGTTTTCCTGAAGCACAGTGGGAAGTTACGGAGCAATACAATATTGGTTTAGACTTTGATATGTTTAAACGACTAAGAGGTACTATAGATTTTTATAACAAAAAAACTATTGATCTATTCATTGATATTCCTACATCGGCTGCTTTCGGTGCAACTACTTTACGTGGAAATTCGGATGCTGACGTTACCAACAGAGGTCTTGAACTTAATCTTGCGTACGATTTAATTCAGAAAGAAGATGTTTTATTAACATTACGTTTTAATGGTTCTTACAACAAAAACACAGTGGGTGGTATAAAATCAAATAATGGACAGATCATCACTACAGACACCGCTGGTTACACTTTTATTACACAAAATGGTGGTTCTATTTTTGAGCCGTATGTTTATAAATACTTAGGTGTTAACCCTGATAATGGTAATTTATTGTTTGAGGATGCTAGCGGAAACCCTACTGAAACTCCTACTTCTTTTGATAGAAAGGCAACAGGTAAGAATTTTGTACCGGTTTACCAAGGTGGATTTGGTTTTGATTTTCAATATAAAGGTTTCTTTGCTGCAAGTACTTTTACTTATGTGCTTGATGCATATAGATTTGATACTGACGAAGAAAACTTATTTGATATAGGTAATATAGGTCAATTTAGAAATTCAAGACAGATGTTAAACGCTTGGACTTCAACAAATACAAATACAGACGTACCATCTCTTGATGCTACAAACCTACCATCTACTGGTGATTCTGATCGTTTTTTAAGAGATGCTTCTTATTTAAGATTAAGAAATGCACAAGTAGGTTATAGAGTGCCAGCAAAATTATTGAGAGGGACTTTTATAAATTCACTTGCATTTACTTTACAGGGAGAAAATTTATTTACTGTTACTAAATGGAAAGGTTTTGATGCTGAAAGTAACAGGACTTCTGATTTTTATCAGTACCCTACACCAAAAATCTATACTTTCGGAGTTGATATTAAATTTTAAAAAAAAAAAAGTATTATGAAAAAATTTATTTGTTATTTATTTATCGTTGCTATGTTTGTATCATGCAGCGAGGAAGTACTGGACCCTTTCTTACCCGGGGTTGCATTTGAAGAACAAGCGACAAGGACTGCTGCAGATTTAAATAGAATTTTAAATAATTCTCAAGCCATTATGACCAATAGGACTGAGTATAGTTTTACTTCTATTTTTACTGATGAAGCTGCTCCTGGATCTAACAATGGAGGTCAAGGTATTGCAGGTACAGATGCTTATTTTTTGTACTTTTTAGTTCCTACTTCTGCCGCTCCAGACGCGATTTGGCAAAGTAATTACAATGCTATGGCTAGAGTTAACTTAGTATTACAGAATGTTGAAAAAGTTACTACTAATTTTCCAGCCGATGCAAATTTGGTTAAGAGAATTACAGCTGAAGCAAAAATACTAAGAGCACTTGCTCATTTGAAAATACTTGCTTATTTCGCACCTGATTTAACAAATGATGCTTCTTTAGCTGGAATTTTGGCAAATAGAACGTTTGCGTACAATGAAACTCCGCCAAGAGCAACAGTTGGTGAATTTTACGAATTAATTCATCAGGATCTAGATGATGCTATCGCTTTGTATACTACTAATACTTTGCCACCTGTTACTAATAATAGTATTTACCCTACGCTTAATCTTGCCAGAGCATTAAAAGCGAGAGCTTATGCATACAAAAAAAATTATGTTAATGCAGAATTTTGGGCAGATCAAGTAATTAGTAGTTCTGGTATAACGTTAGCTACAGCAGCTCAGTTACCTGCGGTATTTCATACACATACTTCTACTGCTACTCAAGAAGTGATTTATAAGTTTGCTAGAACTGCTCAACAAAATGCTCAAGCTACTAATCTTCACAACGGATGGGTATCTGTAGCTAATGCTAGAAACGGTTCTCCTTTTTATGAAGTTTCAAGATCATTGTACAATGTTTTAAGGAATGCACCTGGTGTTGATGCTAGAAAAGATATAATCGTGAGACCTGAAGGTCCAACAACAGGTTCATTAGTTGATCCTGCTTACGCTACTTCTATTAATGTTAGAGCGACTGATATCCTAGTGCCATTCAAACATGGAGGTGCGGGTGCTAGAACAAGCGCTAGTACTTTTAATCCTGGTTTTATTCAAGTAAGGTTATCTGAGATGTTTCTTATAAAGGCAGAATGTAGAGCTGCTGCTTCGGATTTCACTGGTGTAGCTTTGGCTTTAAAATCTATCACAGATAGAAGGTTTACCACTCCTCCAGCTTTACTAGTTCTAACATCACCACAACAAGCTTGGAAAGCGATTCTTGATGAAAGAAGAGTAGAGCTTGCTTTTGAAGGCCATAGGTTTATTGATATAAAAAGATTGTATGCAGTTGCGGGTATTAATAACTTTGATCGTGACCCAGCGGATTATGCTGTTACAGGTTTAAACTTCCCTGGTGCTAACCCTGCAAACTTTAATTTTACAGGAAATTATAAATTTGCTTTACCAATTCCTCAATCTGAAATAAATGCTAATGCTTCTTTCGGTCAGAACGAAGGTTACTAGTTTATAATTCATTTATATAATTATTAGCTTACATGAAGCTGCGAGATTTTATTCTCGCAGCTTTTTTTATTTTGGTATTTTCTAATTCCACATTATTGTTAAAGTTATTTGAAAGTATAAGCTTTTTAGGTTGTGAGTTTTCATTTTTATTATTGTGAAATTAAACAGTAGTTATGTTTGATTAAATTTATCTTTGTATTTAAGTTATTACTCTTTATCAAATGAAAAATTTTATTTTATTTTATTTTATAGTGTTTCCATTATCTTTTTTTGCCCAAGTAAAAAATGAATCTATTGTACAGAAACCTAAATCAATTAGAATTGTTGATTCAATTAAAAACAAAAAAACAGCAACCATCGATCTCTACAAAGTAATCACCTTAGAAAACGATACGACTTACATCGATACTTCTCTTACCATTCAAAAAGAATACAGCCATAACTATTTGCGAAAAGATATTTTTGGGCTCTTGCCTTTTGCAAATGATGGACAAACCTACAATATGTTGCATTATAGCTTAACGGATTTTTCACCGTATCCAGAATTTGGTTTTAAGGCAAAACATTTTAATTTTTTAGAGGCAAATCAAATACGATATTATTCCGTAGCGACTCCGGTAACCGAATTATACTTTAAAACTACTGTAAAAAAGGGACAGTCTGTTGATGCTTTTATTACTTTAAACACTTCCGAAAATCTTAATTTTTCTATTGCATATAAAGGTTTGCGTTCAGAGGGTGAATATCTCAACCAATTATCAAGTACCGGTAATTTTAGATTTACTACCAATTACAACACTAAAAATAAACGCTATTTTGCAAAAGCCCATTATACCTTTCAAGATATCCTGAATGAGGAAAATGGAGGAATCACAACCATAGAGAATTTTGAAAGTGAAGACCCTAACTATAACAACCGACAACGATTTGAAGTGTATTTTAATGATGCTAAATCATTTCTAAAAGGGAAAAGAGTTTTTCTAGATCATAACTTCAGAATTAATTCTAAAAAAGGAGATAATAATCTATACCTGACACACCAATTTAATTACGAAAATAAGTTTTTCGAATACAGTCAGGCAACAGTTCCATCAACCGTTGGTTCTGAGACAGTATATCGTTTTGGAGATTCCTTTCTAGACAGCGGTATTAATGATCAAACCCGTTACAATAAAATGTACAATAGAGTTGGATTAATATATGAGAATACTACTTTGGGAACTTTTCAGTTTTTTGTAGATGATTTTAGATCAAATTATTATTACAACAAGATTCTTATTTTTGACAATCAAAATACGATACCAAGTTCCTTTAGCCAGGAAATCAACAGTGCTGGTGGGCAATATGAATATCGACGTAACAAATGGAACGGAAAATTTTTGTACTCAAGATCCGTAACGGCACAGTCGCTTTCTAATTTGGATGCCAAATTACAATATGATTTAAATGATGAAATTCAACTTGCATTTCAGTATCAAAATATAAATAAACTGCCAAACAATAATTACAATTTGCACCAAAGTAGTTTTGTACAATACAATTGGTCGAATAATTTCAAAAATGAAAAAATCAATACAATCAAAGCAAATGCAATTTCCCCTTGGATTGATGCGGAGCTGCAGTTATCTGTTCTAAATGATCATTTGTATTTTACTGATGCATCTACAGCACAACAAAAAACAGACAGAACACAAATTGTGGCACCAGCACAATATGATGGAACTCTAAATTATTTGTCCCTTAAAATCAACAGAGAATTTAAATTCGGAAAATTTGCTTTGGATAACACAATTCTATATCAAAAAACGGAACAACAAGATGCAGTGCTTAATGTTCCTGAAATTGTGACGCGAAATACGATTTACTACACAAATTATTTGTTCAAAAAAGCCTTGTTTCTGCAAACCGGAATCTCCTTGAATTATTTTTCTAACTATTATGCTAATGAATACAATCCTGTAATAGGAGAGTTTTTTGTGCAAAATGACAAACAAATTGGTAATCATCCAAACCTAGATTTTTTCATCAATGCAAAAGTGCAGCGAACAAGAATTTATTTTAAAGTAGAACATTTTAATTCGGCATTAACTGGTAACAATTTTTATGCTTCTCCAAACAATCCATCTCGTGATTTAACGATTCGATTTGGTTTAATCTGGAACTTCTTCAATTAATATTTTTTAGAATTTCAAATTTTCAAATATTTGTTATTAGGCGTTTTATCGTGCTATCCACTACAGCTTCCGCTTGCTTAAAGTAATTAAGGAAAGTATGTCGCTTTTATCACGAACGCAAAATCCCGTAAAGAAGAATATTTTATAACAAAATACTATCTTTGCAGCAATATTTACAACAAATTACAATCTTAAAATAAAACTATAATGCGCTACGCAGAAAATATATTAGGAACAATAGGCAATACACCATTAGTAAAACTCAATAAAGTAACTGCCGAAGTAGAGGCTTTGGTACTTGCAAAAGTCGAAACCTTCAATCCTGGAAATTCCGTAAAAGACAGAATGGCCGTAAAAATGATTGAAGATGCTGAGGCTGATGGACGTTTAAAGCCGGGTGGAACCATCATCGAAGGGACTTCGGGGAATACTGGGATGGGATTGGCATTAGTAGCCATTATAAAAGGGTACAAACTAATTTGTGTGATTTCAGACAAACAGTCTAAAGAGAAAATGGATATTCTTCGTGCCGTTGGAGCAAAAGTTGTCGTATGTCCTACGGATGTAGAGCCTACTGATCCGCGTTCCTATTATTCAGTTTCTAAAAGATTAGCTACTGAAACACCTAATTCATGGTATGTGAATCAATACGATAATCCTTCAAATGCGATAGCGCATTACGAACAAACTGGTCCTGAAATTTGGGAACAAACAGAAGGTAAAATCACTCATTTTGTTGTTGGTGTTGGAACTGGAGGAACAATCTCAGGAGTAGCTAAATATTTGAAACAGAAAAATCCAAACATTAAAATTTGGGGAATTGATACCTACGGTTCTGTCTTTAAAAAATACCACGAAACGGGAATTTTTGATGAAAATGAAATCTATTCGTACATCACGGAAGGAATAGGAGAAGATATTTTACCTAAGAATGTCGATTTTTCTCTAATTGATGGTTTCACAAAAGTAACCGACAAAGATGCAGCTGTTTATACTCGTAAAATTGCACTTGAAGAAGGGATTTTTGTAGGCAATTCAGCTGGAGCAGCAATAAAAGGATTGTTACAGCTTAAAGAACATTTTAAACCCGAAGACGTTGTTGTGGTACTTTTTCATGATTCAGGAAGCCGTTATGTTGGTAAAATGTTCAATGATGACTGGATGCGCGAACGTGGTTTTCTGGAAGAAGAAATCACAAAGGCCGAAGATGTCATAAAAGATCATATCGATAAACCATTGATTGTGGTTCGTACTGAAGAATTAGTTTCGCATGCTATAGAAAGAATGCGTAAATATAAAATTTCTCAAATTCCGGTTATTGATATCACTGGATTTGTAGGTTCTGTTGATGAAAGTGATTTGTTTCAAAGTTACGTCGCTGACAAAGATGTAGCCGATAAACCAATTAAAGATGTAATGGGGAAACCTTTTCCAATTGTGAAATACGGAACACCTATTGAAGAAGTGTCTAAATTATTCACTAAAGAAAATGAAGCTGTTTTAGTGGAATTAGAAAATGGAAACCACCATATTATTACTAAATATGATATTATTGGTTCCATAAAATAAGCTTAAACAAGAATCTATTTCTTAACTATATTCCTGCATGGTTTTTTTAATCTTGCAGGTTTTTTTGTTAATTATTTTAGGCTATGAAAGTTTTGGAACCAAAAATTTGCAACAAGAAATAAAAAGATAGTTATCGGATGCTTTGAACTTGTGTAATTGATATTACTTTTGTAAATATATTATCTAAACCGTTAACCCTTAATCCTGAATTAAATTGACTTTTACTGCTATAGATTTTGAAACTGCAATTGGATATCATCCTTGTTCGGTAGGTATCGTAACCGTAGAAAATGGAATAATTGTTGACGAGTTTGTTACCTTGATTAAACCGCCAAACAATTCATACTCGCCCTTTACGATTCAAGTGCATGGAATTTATCCTCGCGATACGGTCAATGCTAAATCATTTGCTCAAGTGTATCCTGAAATCCAAAAAAGACTCCAAAACAGAGTAGTAGTGGCGCACAATGAAAGTTTTGACAGGAATGTTTTGGCGAAATCAATGGCACTTTATAATTTGGATTACGCTGATTTGAATATCGCTTCTCGTTGGGAATGTACCGTGAAAATTTATAGAGCCAAAGGATTGCGACCAACCAAATTGAGCGACTGCTGTCGGGAAATGAACATTGCCTTAAATCACCACGAAGCTTTATCGGATGCTCGAGCTTGCGCCAAATTGTATCTGATGAAATAAAAACACTTATATTTTTCAATTACCATATTCTTTTTCTAGAAAAATTTCTGAATTTTTATTTTAGATAATTTACTGTTTCTTTTTTTACTACATTAGTCTTCAATCTAATATGTTCAATATGAAAGAAGATTTCCTTCATTATCTGTGGAAATTCAAGAAATTTGATACCTTGAATTTGAAAACCTTCAATGGAGAGGAAATTACAATCATTAATGTTGGACAATATTTAGAACTTGCCGGACCTGATTTTTTTAATGCCCAAATAACTATAGGTAATCAAAAATGGGCTGGGAATGTAGAGATTCATCTTAAATCAACGGACTGGTATGTGCATCATCATGAGCAAGATTCTGGATATGAAAATGTTATTTTACATGTGGTTTGGGAGCATGATACTGAGGTTTTTAGAAGTAATAATACCGAAATACCAGTCTTAGAACTCAAAAAATACGTGGAGAAAAGCACCGTGGAGAACTACCAATCCTTAATGGCTCCAAAATCTTGGATTTTCTGTGAAAAGCAAATCAAACATGTTGATGAATTTGTATTCAAAAATTGGCAGGAGCGCTTGTTTTTTGAACGGTTGGAAAGAAAATCAAACCCGATATTTGATTTATTGGAACAAACGAACCAAGATTGGGAAGCGGTGTTATTTTGTCTTTTGACCAAAAATTTCGGATTAAACACCAATGGTGAAATCTTTTTGAAAATCGCACAAAACATTCCTTTTTCTATTGTTAGAAAAGAAAGTTTCGAGGTTGAGAATCTGGAAGCTTTGATTTTTGGAACTGCTGGATTATTGGATTTTGACAAGGAAGATAATTATTTTAAAGATTTAAAATTCAGGTATTTCTATTTATTACATAAATATCAATTGGAAAAAATTTGCATTGAACCCGTTCAGTTTTTCAAGCATCGTCCAGACAATTTTCCAACTATTCGGCTTTCTCAATTAGCTAATTTATACCACAGTCAGCAGAATTTATTTTCGAAAATCAGCACCTTGAATTCTTTAAAAAGCACCTATGACCTGTTTCAAGTTTCCACTTCTGAGTATTGGTTGAATCATTATCAATTTGATAAAGAAAGTCCGAAGAAAAAGAAATCGCTTTCTAGATCATTTGTAGATTTGATTCTTATAAATACTATAATTCCGCTACAGTTTGCTTTCGCAAAAAGTCAAGGAAAAGAGTTATCGGAGGATTTAATTCGGTTGTTAAATGAAGTTTCGCCAGAAAAAAATGCAGTTATTGATAAGTTTTATTCTTTTGGAATCGTTTCTAAAAGTGCTTTTGATTCGCAATCGTTGCTTCAACTCAAGAATGAATATTGTAACAAAAGTAAATGTTTGGAGTGCAGCTTAGGAATAGAATTACTCAAAAAACAATTAGTGGTTTAACTAAGATGTCAATTGGATAATTTTGTAATTTTGCTTATCATTCAAAATTCATAAAATGTCAGCAATTATCAAGCTCAAGTTTTTTTTTGAGAAACACGGTTTTCATGTTTCCTCGCGTTTGGCGGATACTTTGGGAATGCGTGCCAGTAGTGTCCGACTTTTTTTTATTTATTTATCGTTTGTTACGGCTGGATTGTGGTTTGCCGTTTATTTAACGCTTGCATTCTGGATTCGATTAAAGGATTTGATAAGGGCCAAACGCACCTCTGTTTTTGATTTGTAAATGGTTTTAAATAGAAAAAGGGCTTATAAAGTAGTTGAATACTTTATAAGCCCTTTTTTAATTATGATAAAAATCTATTTATCCGGATTGTTCAATTTACTATTTTTCTTTCCATAGATAAAATAGATAGCAACTCCTAATGCCATCCATATAACAAGTCTTGCCCAGCTTTCATTTGGTAATGAATACATTAAAGCCAAACAAATTAATATTCCTGCGATTGGAACATAAGGGACGAATGGTGTTTTGAAAGATCTTGGAGCATCAGGCATTTTTTTACGCATAACCAAAACACCGATACATACTAATACGAAGGCTAATAAAGTTCCGATACTTACCATGTGTCCTAAATCACTTACTGGTACAAAACCAGCAAAAAGACTTACAAATACCATGAAGAAAAGATTTGTTTTCCATGGAGTTCTGAATTTTGAGTGAATGTCACTAAAGAATGATGGCAATAAACCATCTTTACTCATCGTGTAGAAAACACGACTTTGTCCCATTAACATCACCAACATTACAGAAGTATAACCAGCTAAAATAGCCACGATTAAACCAGTTTGTAAAAAAGTATATCCAGTTCTGGCAAATGCTGTTGCTGCTGGTTTAGCATCTCCTGCAAATTCACTGTAAGGTACAAGTCCAGTCATTACGTGTGCAAACAATACGTATAATATAGTACAGATTACTAATGATCCTAAAATACCAATTGGCATTCCTTTTTGTGGGTTTTTTGCTTCTTGTGCAGCTGTTGAAACAGCGTCAAAACCAATGAAAGCAAAGAAAACGGTTCCAGCTCCGGCAGCAATTCCTGACCATCCAAATTCTCCAAATACACCAGTGTTTTCAGGAATATATGGGGTATAATTTGCAGTGTCAATAAAGCTCCATCCTAAAACGATGAACATAATAACTACGATTACTTTAACTACAACTAAGAAGTTATTGATAGATGCAGATTCTTTTGTTCCTCTTATTAATAATAGAGACAACATCGAAACGATAAAAATAGCAGGAAGGTTAATCATACCGCCTTCTATAATGGTTCCATCGCTTAGTTTTAAGGTTTCCCAGGGTGAACATATTAAATCGTGGGGGAGGTGTATTCCGTATTTGTTTAATAATTCTAGTAAATAACGGGACCAACTCACTCCAACTGTTGCGGCTCCCAATGCATATTCAAGGACTAAATCCCATCCTATAATCCAAGCCATAAATTCTCCCATTGTAGCATAGGAGTAAGTATAAGCACTACCAGCAACTGGTATCATAGATGCGAATTCAGCATAGCAAAGTCCTGCAAATGCACATCCTACAGCGGCTAAAATGAATGAAAGTGTAACTGCCGGGCCAGCATGTTCTGCAGCAGCAATACCTGTTAACGAGAATAATCCTGCTCCAATAATTGCTCCAACTCCAAGTGCTACTAATGAACGTGAAGACAAAGTTCTTTTTAATCCTTTTTCAGATTCTGATGCTTCATTCAGCAATACCGAAAGCGGTTTAGTTTTCCAAATTGACATGGGTTATATGGTTTTGTTTGTTATTAAGCTCCAAATGTATTGTTTTTTATAAAAAATAAAAACAATAATTGAATTTTAAGTTGTAAAAAATTATGCATTGCCTTTTTTTATATTGATTTCGTATATATTTGTTGAAAAGGGCTTATTGAAAATATTGATTTTCACTTGAAATATTTTTATTTACAAAGTTATTTATCTTAATTTTATTTCTAATTTTAGACTCATTATTTCAACGTTCAAAACCATCAGTACAACATGAGTTTCAAAACGATTCAAACTTATTTTAAGTTCTCTAAGGAACAACGCACAGGTATTTTCTTTTTGTTTCTAATTATCGTCGTTTTGCAACTGGTTTATTTTTTCGTTGATTTTAGCTCTGTTAGTAAAGAATATCCTGAAAAACAAAAATGGCTTTCTTTGCAGTCTGAAATGGATTCTCTTAAAATGGATGTTAAAAATAGCAAGCCGAAAATATATCTTTTCAATCCGAATTTTATATCGGATTATAAAGGATATAAACTAGGAATGTCCGTTCAGGAAATTGATCGTTTGCTGGCTTTTAGAAAAGAGAACAAATATGTGAATTCAGCTAAGGAATTTCAAAATGTGACTAAAGTGTCAGATTCTTTATTAAATGTAATAGCTCCTTATTTTAAATTTCCGGATTGGGTAAATAATAAAAAACAGAATACTAAATTTAAAGAATATACATCGTATCAAAATCAGGCTTTCGCCAAAAAAGAAAAAATTATTTTTATTGATATAAATGATGCAACCAAAGAGGATTTAGTGAAAATTTATGGTATTGGCGATGCTATTTCTAGTCGTATTTTAAAACAAAAAGAACTTATGGGAGGATTTGTTTCGATGGAGCAAATGAAGGAGGTATGGGGATTATCTCCCGAAGTAATCGAAAATTTGAATACCCATTTCAAAGTTTTGGTTTTACCTCGATTTAAAAAAATAGAAATCAATAACGCTTCATTGAAGGAACTTTCGCAGTTTCATTATTTTAGATATTCGCTGGCTAAGGAAATAGTAACGTACCGGAGTATGAATGGAAATATTAAGAATATTGAGGATTTAACAAAAATTAAGGGATTTCCTGTTGATAAAGCAAATTTAATTGGCTTATATTTGGACTTTAATTAGAAGTGTCAAATTTTTGGCTATTGTCAGTAATATTCTAATGTATTTTAAAATAGATGCATAGCTTTTTCATTCACTAATTATTTTAACCGTTAAAAAAGATAAATCTGAAACATGACTGCATCATTATGTTTCAATTAATACTATTTGTTAAAAAAAAATATATAATATATGAATTCAATTTATTTCACTGAAGAACACCAAGCATTTAGAGAAAGTTTAAAAGATTTTTTGCGAAAAGAAGTTGTTCCGCATATTGAAAAATGGGAAAAAACAGGTACGATAGAGCGTTTTATTTGGGAAAAATTTGGCGAGATGGGGTACTTTGGTATTGCGTATCCAGAGGCTTATGGTGGTCTAAATCTCGATTTATTTTACACTGTTATTTTTCTCGAAGAATTACAAAAAATTAAGTCATCAGGTTTTGCTGCTGCAATGTGGGCTCATGGATATTTAGCAATGACCCATTTGAATGCAGAGGGTGACGAAAGAATAAAACAAGACTACTTAGTGCCAAGTATTGCTGGAAAGAAAATAGGTGCTTTATGTATTTCAGAGCCTTTTGGAGGTAGTGATGTTGCGGGAATGCGCACTAACGCCGTGAAAAAAGGAGACAAATATATTATCAATGGTTCTAAAACATTTATTACAAACGGTGTTTATGCAGACTATTATATTGTTGCGGCTAAAACTAATCCTGAACTCGGTAACAAAGGGATAAGTATCTTTTTGATGGATACTGGTTTAAAAGGTATATCTGCTGTAAAGCTAGATAAATTAGGTTGGAGAGCATCAGATACTGCTGAAATCGCCTTTGATAATGTAGAAATCCCTGTTGAAAACTTAATGGGCGAAGAGGGGAAAGGATTTCCTTATATCATGCAGCATTTTGCTTTGGAGCGTTTAATTATGGCGATAAACGCACATGCTAGAGCTGAATATGCGATAGATTATACCATAGATTACATGTCACATAGAGAAGCGTTCGGAAAAAAAATCAGCAAGTTTCAAGCATTGAGACATACACTTGTTGAGCATGCTACAGAGGTAGAACATTGTAAGGTGTTTAACTATGCCGCTGTCGCTCGTTTAGATAAAGGAGAATACGTTGTTAAGGAGGCAACCATGGCTAAGCTGAAATCCACAAAAGTTGCAGATGATACTATTTACAGCTGTTTACAAATGTTAGGTGGTTATGGTTATATGGAGGAGTATCCATTAGCACGTTTGTTTAGAGATAGTCGTTTAGGACCAATAGGCGGTGGAACTTCAGAAATTCTTAAAGAGATTTTAGGAAAAATGATTATCGATAATCAAAATTATGAGCCAGCTGTAAAATAATAGCTTACCGATAATTAATTTAGATAAAGAACTGCGAGTAATGAAGAATTTCTAAATTATTTCTTTTCGGAGAGGAATTACTGAAATTAAAAAAATAGTGATTTACACAAATTTGTTGGAAGCGCAAGCCTTTTAAAACAATAAAAAAAGCGACAATCAGTTACGATTGTCGCTTTTTTCATTTATGCCTTCTGTGATTATTTCTTGAACAATCTCGTGTTCTCCCTCTTCTAAATTTTCTGTTAAATGTTCTTGTTCTGATGTCTTCTTGTTGATGAAAAATTTTGCATATATCGGAAAATGATCAGATCCGAAATGTTCTAAACTTTTTAATTCATCAATAAATACATCTGACGTGTGAAACATCAAGTCAATAGGAAATCTTAAAAACCAGTATTTGGTATGAAAACTTGAAATAAATCCTCTGCCAATTCTTCCGTCTATTGTCTCGCTAGTTTTTCTAAATAAGATGGAGGATTTTGCCCAAGCCACATTGTTGAAATCCCCAACTATAACACAAGTATCAGCGTTTTTTTTTATTTTTTTTGCGATACTCAAAAGCTCTCCATCACGCTCTTTGGAATTTTCTTCCTCAGTAGGACTTGGAGGTGGTGGATGGACGGCAAAGAAAGTGAATTCAAAATTGTCAGCAGTCCTTATTTTTGCCTCAATACTGGGCAGATCATCCGCTACAAAATAATGAACACTTTGATTTGTTATTTTTAATTTAGAATATAAGTGCATGCCATACGTATTGTCTAAGGCTACTTTGACGTTGTATTTGTATTTGTGATCCAAAACTGAGAGTGCCTTTTCCCAATTTTTATCAGATTCCATGGTTAAAAAAATATCCGGATTGTATTTATTAATCAAAGCTATAAATTGTTCATATTGTTTGTTTTCTTGAAATACGTTTGCCGAAAGGACTGTAATTATTTCTGAAGAAATGTCACAAGGTTCTTTTTGTACTGACTTGTGAAATGAAGTGTACTTGTAAAGGGTTGCAAAATGGCCTATAATGCTTATTAAAGTTAATAACTGAAGAATACGTATCCTAACATCAGATTCATCTATTAAGATAAAGCTAAAGATTAAAGCTGTCATCTGTAAAATAAGTATTTGAATTTTCCCAAACTCAAAAAACCTGTAGAACCAGTGTGTCAGTGGCATGTAGGGTAAAATACTTGCAAAAAGGAGTAGAATAGAAATTACGATAAACCACATAAACTAGATTTTATTGGTAAAAATAAATAAAATTATGCAAATACTTGTTAGTTCACTTTATTATCCTACTTTTGCAGTCTAAAGAAAGGGGGTGTCTATATTATGTTAATTATACCAATTAAAGACGGAGAAAATATCGATAGAGCGTTAAAACGTTACAAAAGAAAATTTGATAAAACAGGAACTGTTCGTCAACTAAGAGCACGTACTGCTTTTATTAAGCCTTCAGTAACAAATAGAATCAAAATTCAAAAAGCGGCTTATATCCAAAATATGAGAGATAACTTAGAGAGTTAGTCAATTCCATTAAATAAAATACCGTTAGTCATCAAAATTTTATAACTTTGATGCTAACGGTTTTTTTATGTCCACAAATAAAGGTGCATTTCGAGATTATCTCTCTTTGGAGAAAAAATATTCTCCTCATACAATAACAGCTTATTGTAACGATATTAATTCTTTTGAGTCATTCAATAAAATTCATTTTGATCAGGATAATATCGAACAAGTGAATTATGGCCAAATTAGAAATTGGATAGTTTCATTAGTTGATGACTCAGTGTCTAATGTTTCGGTGAATAGAAAAATTGCATCCTTAAAAGCATTTTATAAATTTCTATTAAAAACAAAACAAATAGAAGTTAGTCCGCTTTTGAAGCACAAAGCGCTTAAAATTCCTAAAATAATACAGATTCCTTTTTCTGAAAAGGAAATGACGGCTGTTTTGGATCAAATGCAAAACACGGTCGGATTTGAAGAGGTTAGGAATAAGCTCATAATTGATTTGTTGTATACCACAGGAGTGCGAAGGGCGGAATTGATTCATCTAAAAATGGAAAATGTTGATTTGTCATCTAATACAATTAAGGTTTTAGGAAAACGAAATAAAGAGCGTATTCTTCCGGTACTTCCAATGATTTCAGATCAGTTTTCTTTATATGTAAAAGAAAGAACTTCGTTGTTGGCTATAGTTGATAATGATTATTTTTTTCTCACAAAAAAAGGGTTAAAATTAAATGAATCCTTTGTGTATCGTCTAATAAATTCTTACTTTAGTACTGTGTCGGAAAAAGTGAAAAAAAGTCCTCACATTTTACGACATACATTTGCTACACATTTATTAAATAATGGAGCAGATTTGAATTCCGTGAAAGAATTATTGGGACATTCCAGTTTGGCATCTACTCAAATATATACGCACAATAGTTTAGCGGAACTAAAAACTATATATAAAGATGCTCATCCGCGGGGAAAGAAATGATTTAGTGTTTAACAATTAAAAAAGATGATTATGAAGGTAAGTGTTCATGCAGTTAACTTTACTGTTGACAAAAAGCTAGTAGATTTTGTTCAAGAAAGATTGGACAAGTTGGAAAAGTATTATGACAAAGTCGTGTCAGCGGATGTTTTTTTGAAAGTTGAAAAGACAAGTGATAAAGAGAATAAAATTGCAGAGGTGAAAATTAACGTTCCCGGAGATGATTTTTTAGTAAAAAAACAGTGCAAGACTTTTGAAGAAGCTGTGGAACTTTCTGCAGAATCTCTAGAACGAATGTTGGTAAAAAGAAAAGAAAAGATAAGTTCTCATATTTAATATAAATTTTTTCGAAAAAATGTTTTGATTGAGAGATAAAATCTCTACATTTGCAGTCCGTTAGAAATAGCGGGCTTTTTTTATTGATTCGCCAGCGTAGCTCAGTTGGCTAGAGCAGCTGATTTGTAATCAGCAGGTCGTGGGTTCGAGTCCCTCCGCCGGCTCAAGACTGTAAAGGTTTGATAATATAAAAAGTAGGGGAGATACTCAAGCGGCCAACGAGGGCAGACTGTAAATCTGCTGTGTGAACTTCGCAGGTTCGAATCCTGCTCTCCCCACTAAGATTAATCTTAGGTTGCAATAGGTAGATTTAATAGTCTGAGCATTGTGGTTTAAGCTCTTTGATAAGGGGTTCTGCCGACTTAGCTCAGAGGTAGAGTGCTTCCTTGGTAAGGAAGAGGTCACGGGTTCAATTCCCGTAGTTGGCTCAAGTAAGTAGGAAATAAAAATTAATATATAACAAGATTAAAATTAAGTAAAATGGCAAAAGAAACCTTTAACCGTTCGAAACCACACTTAAATATTGGTACGATCGGACACGTAGATCACGGTAAAACTACTTTAACAGCAGCAATCACAAAAGTATTATCTGATGCTGGTTACTGTCAAGCAAAATCATTTGATCAAATTGATAATGCTCCTGAAGAAAAAGAAAGAGGTATTACAATTAATACATCTCACGTTGAGTATGAAACTGCTAATCGTCATTACGCTCACGTTGACTGTCCAGGTCACGCGGATTACGTAAAAAACATGGTTACAGGAGCTGCTCAAATGGATGGTGCTATTCTTGTGGTAGCTGCAACTGATGGACCAATGCCACAAACACGTGAGCATATCCTTTTAGGACGTCAGGTTGGTATTCCTAGAATGGTTGTATTCATGAATAAAGTGGATATGGTTGATGATGAGGAATTATTGGAACTTGTTGAAATGGAAATTAGAGACTTATTGTCTTTCTATGAATATGATGGTGATAATTGTCCAGTTGTTCAAGGTTCTGCTTTGGGTGGATTGAACAATGATCCAGTTTGGGTACCAAAAATTATTGAATTGATGGCTGCTGTAGATTCTTGGATCGAAGAGCCAATTCGTGATACTGAAAAACCATTCTTGATGCCGGTTGAAGATGTATTTACAATTACTGGTCGTGGAACTGTTGCTACAGGTCGTATCGAAACTGGTATTGCTAATACAGGAGATGCTGTTGAGATCATTGGTATGGGGGCTGAAAAATTAACTTCTACTATTACAGGAGTTGAGATGTTCCGTAAAATCCTTGATAGAGGTGAAGCAGGAGATAACGTAGGTTTATTGTTGCGTGGTGTTGATAAAGAATCTATCAAGAGAGGAATGGTTATCATTAAGCCAGGTTCAGTTAAACCACATGCTACTTTCAAAGCTGAGGTTTATATCTTGAAAAAAGAAGAAGGTGGTCGTCATACACCATTCCATAATAACTACCGTCCACAGTTTTACGTTCGTACAACTGACGTAACAGGAGTTATTACTTTGCCAGAAGGTGTAGAGATGGTAATGCCAGGAGACAACTTAACTATTAATGTTTCTTTGTTAAGCCCAATCGCAATGAGTGTTGGTTTACGTTTCGCTATCCGTGAAGGTGGTAGAACTGTAGGTGCTGGACAAGTAACTGAGATTGTAGGTTAATATCCTAAAAATTATATAAAGCCAGTTGATTTTCATAACTGAAAAATCGCTGGCTTTAACTAACGGGCGTAGTTCAAGGGTAGAATAGCGGTCTCCAAAACCGTTGATGGGGGTTCGAATCCCTCCGCCCGTGCAAAAAAATAAATCATAATGACAAAAGTTGTAAATTACATATCAGAAGCATTTGAGGAATTAAAGTCAAATGTAACTTGGCCAGCTTGGCCTGAGGTACAACGTCTAACGATTGTTGTTGCTGTTTTTTCAGTATTATTCGCCTTGGCAACTTGGGGAGTTGATGAAATTTTCGCAAAAGCTTTAGCTGGATTTTTTAACTGGATAAAAGCTTAATTTTTTTGTTATGGCAGATAGTAGTATTAAAAAATGGTATGTCGTTAGAGCGGTAAGCGGACAGGAAAACAAAGTTAAAGCATACATCGAAACTGAAATCGCAAGGTTAGGTATGGGTGATTATGTTTCGCAAGTTTTAGTTCCTACTGAAAAAGTCGTTACTGTGAAAGAAGGGAAAAAAATAATCAAAGACAAAGTTTATTTTCCTGGTTATGTTATGATTGAAGCGAATCTTATTGGTGAAATACCTCATATTATCAAGTCTATAACAAGTGTTATTGGTTTTTTAGGTGAAATAAAAGGTGGAGAGCCTGTTCCTTTGAGAATTTCAGAAGTAAACAGAATGTTAGGTAAAGTGGATGAGCTTGCTGTGAATACGGATACCCGTTCAATTCCTTTCAATATTGGAGAAACAATTAAGGTTATTGATGGACCTTTTAATGGTTTCAACGGTACTGTTGAAAAAATAAATGAAGAAAAGCGTAAACTTGAAGTAATGGTTAAGATTTTCGGAAGAAAAACACCGTTGGAGTTGAGTTTTATGCAAGTTGAAAAAGTATAATTTTTTGTTACATCTATAATATCCATTATAATCGCTTCCAATGATTGTAATGTTAAATTTTTTAAAAAATGGCTAAAGAAATTAGTAAGGTAGTTAAACTACAAGTTAAGGGAGGTGCTGCGAATCCGTCGCCACCGGTTGGACCTGCTTTAGGAGCTGCTGGGGTAAACATCATGGAATTCTGTAAGCAATTTAATGCTAGAACTCAAGATAAACCCGGCAAAATATGCCCAGTACAAATTACTGTGTATAAAGACAAATCATTTGATTTTGTTGTAAAAACTCCTCCAGCTGCTGTCCAGTTATTGGAAGCTGCAAAGCTAAAGTCAGGATCAGGTGAACCAAATCGTAAAAAAGTAGCAAGCGTTACTTGGGACGTTATCAAAGCAATCGCTGAAGATAAAATGGTAGATTTAAATGCATTCACAATCGAATCTGCTATGAGCATGATTGCTGGAACTGCTAGGTCTATGGGTATAACTGTATCAGGAGATTCTCCTTTTTAATTAAGAGAAAGACATGGCAAAATTGACAAAAAAGCAAAAAGAGGCTGCTTCAAAAATTGAAAAGAACAAACTATATTCTCTTAAAGATGCCGCGGCATTGATAAAAGTAGTTGCTTCTGCAAAATTTGATGAGTCTGTTGATATCGCAGTACGTTTGGGTGTAGATCCAAGAAAAGCGAATCAAATGGTTAGAGGTGTGGTAACATTGCCTCATGGAACTGGTAAAGACGTTAAAGTATTAGCATTAGTTACTCCAGATAAAGAAGCGGAAGCTTTAGCAGCTGGTGCAGATTATGTAGGTCTTGACGATTATTTACAAAAAATTAAAGACGGTTGGACAGATGTTGATGTTATCATCACTATGCCTTCTGTTATGGGTAAATTAGGTCCATTAGGTCGTATATTAGGACCTAGAGGTTTAATGCCAAACCCTAAAACAGGTACTGTAACTATGGATGTTGCAAAAGCTGTTCAAGAGGTTAAAGCTGGTAAAATTGACTTTAAAGTTGATAAAACTGGTATTGTGCATGCAGGAATTGGTAAAATTTCTTTTGGTAGCGAGCAAATCGTTGACAATGCGCACGAAATTATTCAAACATTAATCAAACTTAAGCCAACTGCTGCTAAAGGAACATACATCAAAAGTATTTACCTAACTAGCACTATGAGTCCTGCAATTGCATTGGACCCTAAAGCAGTATAATTGGTAGTTAAAAATTTTTAGTATGACTAGAGAAGAAAAATCAATCGCGATTGAAGTTTTAACTGCACAGTTAGCTGGTACAAACATTGTTTATGTATCTGATATTTCTGGAATGAATGCAGAAACAACTTCAAACTTGAGAAGAGCTTGCTTTAAAGCAGGTATAAAATTAGAAGTAGTTAAAAATACTTTGCTTGCAAAAGCAATGGAAGCTTCAGCTAATGATTATGGAGATTTACCTTCAGTTTTGACTGGTAATAGCGCTATATTCATTTCTGAAATAGCAAACGCTCCTGGTAAAATTATCAAAGATTTCAGAAAAAAATCAGCTAAACCTATTTTAAAGGGAGCTTATATTAACTCTGAAGTTTATATTGGAGACGATCAATTAGATGCACTAGCAACTATTAAATCTAAAGAAGAGCTTATCGGCGAACTTATTGGATTATTGCAGTCACCAGCACAAAGAGTTATTTCTGCTCTTCAAAACCAATTCGCAAAAAGCGAAGAGGCTACAGAAGAAGTGGAAGCATAATGAAAATAGGGTTTTACTCTAATTTTATTTAAAAAACGCGCACAATAAATAAATTATATTTTTACAAATCATTTTAAAACGATAGAAAAAATGGCAGATTTGAAACAATTCGCAGAACAATTAGTTAACCTAACAGTAAAAGAAGTTAACGAATTAGCAACAATATTAAAAGATGAGTACGGAATCGAACCAGCTGCTGCAGCTGTAGTAGTTTCAGGTGGTGGTGAAGCTGCTGCTGAAGAAGTTCAAACAGAATTTACAGTTGTATTAAAAGAAGCTGGTTCTTCTAAATTAGCAGTTGTAAAATTAGTTAAAGAACTTACAGGTTTAGGTTTGAAAGAAGCTAAAGATGTAGTTGATAGCGCACCAAGTAATGTAAAAGAAGGTGTTTCTAAAGAAGAGGCTGAAGGTCTTAAAAAATCTTTAGAAGAAGCTGGAGCTGTTGTTGAGCTTAAATAGTTAAACTCAGTTTAATGAATAAGGTTTAGGTCTTGGGTTTAGTCACCCAATGACCTAAACCATTTTTCGTATAACAAAAGTCTAGGTTGTGTAATTGCAGTATAGTCTTTTAAATCAAATTCATTTTACCCATTACGAGGAAAAAAAATTAACAGATAATAAGAAAGTAGTTATCTTAAATTGGTTTTTAAAGATGTAATGGTTGTAGAAGAAAAGTATAAATAAATCCTTATTTGTACAAAAAAATTACTTTTTTAATCAAAATTTTGTCCATTGATGATAACAAATCAGACTGAAAGATTGAATTTTGCCTCTACAAAAAACATTCCTGACTATCCAGATTTTCTAGATGTTCAGGTTAAATCGTTTAAAGATTTTTTTCAATTAGAAACTAAATCTGACGAAAGAGGCGACGAAGGGCTTTACAATACCTTCATGGAAAATTTCCCAATTACTGATACAAGAAATAACTTTGTATTGGAATTCCTTGATTACTTTGTTGATCCACCTCGTTATACAATTCAAGAATGTATAGAAAGAGGTCTAACCTATAGTGTGCCTTTAAAAGCAAGGTTAAAACTATATTGTACGGATCCAGAACATGAAGATTTTGAAACTATTGTTCAAGATGTTTATCTTGGTACAATTCCTTATATGACGCCGAGTGGTACCTTTGTTATTAATGGTGCTGAGCGTGTAGTTGTTTCTCAATTACACAGATCTCCTGGTGTTTTCTTTGGTCAATCATTCCATGCAAATGGTACAAAATTGTATTCTGCCAGAGTAATTCCTTTTAAAGGTTCTTGGATAGAATTCTCTACGGATATAAACAGTGTAATGTATGCTTATATCGACAGAAAGAAAAAATTACCTGTAACTACTTTATTCCGTGCTATTGGATTCGAAAGAGACAAGGATATTCTTGAGATTTTTGATCTTGCAGAGGAAATTAAAGTATCTAAAACAGGACTTAAAAAATATATCGGTAGAAAATTAGCTGCTCGTGTTTTGAATACATGGCACGAAGATTTCGTAGATGAAGACACTGGTGAAGTAGTTTCTATCGAACGTAACGAAATAATCCTTGATAGAGATACAATTATCGATAAAGATAATGTGGAAGAAATCATTGATTCTAACGTTAAATCTATTTTGCTTCATAAAGAAGATGCTAATCAAGGTGATTATGCTATCATCCATAATACGTTGCAAAAAGATCCAACAAACTCTGAAAAAGAGGCTGTTGAGCATATCTACAGACAATTACGTAACGCTGAACCGCCTGATGAAGAAACGGCGCGTGGTATTATAGATAAATTATTTTTCTCTGATCAACGTTACAACTTAGGTGAAGTAGGTCGTTATAGAATTAATAAAAAATTAGGGTTGGATACTCCAATGGAAAAGCAAGTCTTGACCAAAGAAGATATCATAACTATCGTGAAATATTTGATTGAATTAATCAACTCAAAAGCTGAGATTGACGATATTGATCACTTATCAAACCGTCGTGTAAGAACAGTTGGAGAACAATTGTCTCAACAATTCGGTGTTGGTTTAGCTCGTATGGCTAGAACTATTCGTGAGAGAATGAACGTTAGAGATAACGAGGTGTTTACACCAATAGATTTGATTAATGCTAAAACATTATCATCTGTAATCAACTCTTTCTTTGGTACAAACCAATTGTCTCAGTTTATGGATCAAACGAATCCACTTGCCGAGATTACGCACAAGAGAAGATTATCTGCACTAGGACCTGGTGGACTTTCAAGAGAAAGAGCAGGTTTTGAGGTACGTGACGTTCACTATACGCATTACGGACGTTTATGTCCAATTGAAACTCCAGAGGGACCAAACATTGGTTTGATTTCATCTCTTGGTGTTTATGCTAAAGTAAACGGAATGGGTTTCATTGAAACACCTTACCGTAAAGTAACTAATGGAGTTGTAGATTTAGAGTCTACTCCAGTTTACTTAAGTGCTGAAGAAGAAGAAGGAATGTTAATTGCTCAAGCAAACATTCAAATGGATGCTACTGGTAAAATTACTGCCGAAGACGTAATTGCACGTCAAGAAGGTGATTTCCCAGTAATTGAACCATCAAAAGTAGATTATACAGATGTTGCTCCTAACCAAATTGCTTCGATTTCTGCATCTTTAATTCCTTTCTTGGAACATGATGATGCGAATAGAGCCTTGATGGGATCTAACATGATGCGTCAGGCCGTACCATTAATTCGTCCTGAAGCTCCTATTGTTGGAACTGGTTTAGAGCGTCAAGTAGCTTCTGATTCTAGAGTATTGATTAATGCTGAAGGAGATGGAGTTATAGAATATGTTGATGCAAATATCATCACTATCAAATACGACCGTTCTGAAGAAGAAAGAATGGTAAGTTTTGAACCAGATGAAAAAACATACAATCTAATTAAATTTAGAAAAACCAATCAAGGTACAAGTATCAACCTTAAACCTATCGTAAGAAAAGGGGATAGAGTGGTTCCTGGACAAGTATTATCTGAAGGATATGCAACTCAAAATGGTGAATTGGCTTTAGGTAGAAACCTAAAAGTTGCCTTTATGCCATGGAAAGGTTACAACTTTGAGGATGCGATTGTAATTTCTGAAAAAGTAGTTCGTGACGATATTTTTACCTCTATTCACGTGGATGATTATTCATTAGAAGTTAGAGATACTAAATTGGGTAACGAAGAATTAACGAACGATATACCTAACGTTTCTGAAGAAGCTACTAAAGATTTAGATGAAAATGGTATGATTAGAATTGGAGCCGAGGTTAAACCTGGTGACATTCTTATCGGAAAAATTACTCCAAAAGGGGAATCAGATCCTACTCCTGAAGAGAAATTGCTTCGTGCAATCTTCGGAGACAAAGCAGGTGATGTAAAAGATGCTTCATTAAAAGCGTCTCCTTCTTTACATGGTGTTGTTTTAGACAAAAAATTGTTCGCAAGAGCAGTAAAAGATAAACGTAAACGTACTCAGGACAAGGATGCTTTAGGAGCTCTTGAAATGGAGTTTGAAGTTAAATTTGTTGAATTAAAAGACAAATTAGTTGAAAAACTTTTCTTGATCGTAAACGGAAAAACATCTCAAGGTGTAATGAATGATTTGGGTGAAGAAGTTTTACCAAAAGGTAAAAAATACACACAAAAAATGCTTTATGCTGTTGAAGATTTTGCTCACTTAAGTAAAGGTCAATGGGTTGCTGATGATGCAACTAATAAAATGGTTAATGATTTAATTCATAACTATAAAATTAAATTGAACGATTTACAAGGTGCATTACGTAGAGAGAAATTCACTATTACTGTTGGAGATGAATTGCCAGCAGGAATCTTGAAACTAGCTAAAGTATATATTGCCAAAAAACGTAAACTGAAAGTTGGGGATAAAATGGCGGGACGTCACGGTAACAAAGGTATTGTTGCTCGTATCGTTCGTCATGAAGATATGCCTTTCCTTGAAGATGGAACGCCAGTTGATATTGTATTGAACCCACTTGGTGTACCTTCACGTATGAACATTGGTCAAATTTATGAAACTGTTCTTGGTTGGGCTGGAATGAACTTGGGTAGAAAATTTGCTACACCAATTTTTGACGGAGCATCTCTTGATCAAATCAATGCATTGACTGATGAAGCTGGAGTACCACGTTTTGGACATACACATTTATATGATGGTGGTACAGGAGAGCGTTTCCATCAAGCTGCAACAGTTGGAGTAATCTATATGTTGAAACTTGGACACATGGTTGACGATAAAATGCACGCACGTTCTATAGGTCCATATTCGTTGATTACACAACAACCACTTGGAGGTAAAGCTCAATTTGGAGGTCAACGTTTTGGAGAGATGGAGGTTTGGGCACTTGAAGCTTATGGAGCATCAAGTACGCTTAGAGAAATCTTAACAGTGAAGTCTGATGATGTTATTGGTAGAGCTAAAACATACGAAGCAATCGTTAAGGGTGAATCTATGCCAGAACCAGGATTACCAGAATCATTCAATGTATTAATGCATGAATTGAAAGGTCTTGGACTAGACATTCGTTTAGAAGAATAAATAAAATTTTAGTAATCAGTCCCGATTTTTATTGGGGCTGATTACTCATTTATAGAAGTTTTTAGGATTTAGACCCGTAACCCGTTCCGATTTTTTATAAAATCTCAAAAGATTTTATAACTAGCACTTCAAAAATTGTTTGAAGTTTAGAGAAGTAACCCGAGGTAATATGTCGAGAAGTAGTTGATCTACATCTCCATAAAATCAATTTTTTAATTGCAAATAAATCAATAGTAAAAACTATGATGAATAATAGAAATAATAACAATAAAGATAAAAACCCTGTAAAAAGGTTTAATAAAATCTCAATAGGACTTGCTTCTCCTGAATCTATTTTGAAAGAATCAAGAGGTGAAGTATTGAAACCTGAAACTATCAACTACAGAACGCACAAACCTGAGCGTGATGGTCTTTTCTGCGAAAGAATTTTCGGACCAGTTAAAGATTTCGAATGTGCTTGTGGTAAATATAAAAGAATACGTTACAAAGGAATCATCTGTGACCGTTGTGGTGTTGAAGTTACAGAGAAAAAAGTACGTAGAGACAGAGTAGGTCACATCAATCTTGTTGTGCCAATTGCTCATATCTGGTATTTCCGTTCTCTTCCAAACAAAATTGGTTATATCCTTGGTCTTCCATCTAAGAAATTAGACATGATTATATACTACGAAAGATACGTAGTTATCCAGGCTGGTATTGCTAAAAATGCAGAAGGTGAATCTTTGCAAAGACTTGACTTTTTGACAGAAGAAGAATATTTAAATATTTTAGATACACTTCCTGCTGACAATCAATATCTTGATGATTTTGATCCTAATAAATTTGTTGCCAAAATGGGAGCAGAATGTATTATGGATTTATTAGCAAGAATTGATTTAGATCAATTGTCTTACCAATTAAGACATAATGCTAACAATGAAACGTCTAAACAACGTAAAACTGAAGCGTTAAAAAGATTACAAGTTGTTGAATCTTTCCGTGAGTCTAACTTGAACCGTGAGAATCGTCCTGAATGGATGATTATGAAAGTGGTACCAGTTATTCCACCTGAATTACGTCCGCTTGTGCCACTTGATGGAGGTCGTTTTGCAACTTCTGATTTAAATGATTTATACCGTCGTGTAATTATACGTAACAACCGTTTGAAAAGATTAATGGAGATTAAAGCTCCAGAAGTTATCTTAAGAAACGAAAAACGTATGTTGCAGGAATCTGTAGATTCACTTTTCGATAATACGCGTAAAGCATCTGCAGTAAAAACTGAATCAAACAGACCATTAAAATCATTATCTGATTCCCTTAAAGGTAAACAAGGACGTTTCCGTCAAAATTTACTTGGAAAACGTGTGGATTATTCTGCTCGTTCGGTAATTGTTGTTGGACCTGAATTGAAATTATCTGAATGTGGTATCCCAAAAGATATGGCAGCAGAATTATACAAACCTTTCGTTATCCGTAAATTGATAGAAAGAGGAATTGTAAAAACTGTAAAATCAGCTAAGAAAATAATAGACAAGAAAGAGCCTGTAGTTTGGGATATCCTTGAAAATGTAATCAAAGGTCACCCAATATTACTGAATCGTGCTCCTACTTTGCACAGATTAGGTATTCAAGCATTCCAACCAAAATTAATTGAAGGAAAAGCAATCCAATTGCACCCTTTAGTTTGTACTGCATTTAATGCGGATTTTGATGGGGATCAAATGGCAGTTCACTTGCCTTTAGGACCAGAAGCTATTTTGGAAGCGCAACTTTTAATGTTGGGTTCTCACAATATTCTGAATCCTGCAAATGGAGCTCCAATTACAGTACCTTCTCAGGATATGGTTTTGGGTCTATACTATATGACCAAAGAACGTTTATCAACTCCGGAACTTAAGATTTTAGGTGAAGGAATCACTTTCTATTCTGCTGAAGAAGTAAATATTGCTTTGAATGAAGGTAGAGTAGAATTGAATGCTCGTGTTCGAATTAGAGCTAAAGATTTTAATGAAGCTGGAGAATTAGTTTTTAAAATTATTCAAACAACTGCTGGTCGTGTATTATTTAATGAAGTAGTACCGGAAGCAGCTGGATATATCAATGATGTATTAACTAAGAAAAATCTTAGAGACATTATTGGGCACGTTTTAAGTTCTACTGATGTACCTACAACAGCTGCTTTCTTGGATAACATGAAAGACATGGGGTACAAATTTGCCTTCAAAGGTGGATTGTCATTCTCTCTTGGTGATATTAGAATTCCAGATCAAAAACCTAAATTAATTGCAGACGCCAGAGAACAAGTTCAAGGTATTTCTGCTAATTATAACATGGGTCTTATTACCAATAACGAACGTTACAACCAAGTTATTGATGTATGGACTTCAGCAAATGCTCAATTGACAGAGTTAGCAATGAAAAACATTAGAGAAGACCAACAAGGTTTCAACTCAGTGTATATGATGCTTGATTCTGGAGCAAGGGGTTCCAAAGAGCAAATTCGTCAGTTAACCGGTATGCGTGGTTTGATGGCTAAGCCAAAAAAATCTACTGCTGGTGGTGGTGAAATTATTGAAAACCCGATTCTTTCTAACTTTAAAGAAGGTCTTTCTATCCTTGAGTACTTTATTTCTACTCACGGTGCGCGTAAAGGTCTTGCGGATACGGCATTGAAAACTGCCGATGCAGGATATTTAACAAGAAGATTGCATGATGTATCTCAAGATGTTATTGTTAATATCGAAGATTGTGGTACTCTTAGAGGTGTTGAAGTTTCAGCATTGAAGAAAAATGAAGAAATTGTTGAATCATTAGGAGAAAGAATTTTAGGACGTGTTGTTTTGCAAGACCTTATTAATCCTTTGAACAATGAAGTTTTAATTCAATCTGGACAACAAATCACAGAAGCTATAATGAAAGCAATTGACGCTTCTCCAATTGAGAAAGTTGAAGTGCGTTCACCATTAACTTGTGAGGCGTTGAAAGGTATTTGTGCAAAATGTTACGGTAGAAATTTAGCTACTGGTAAAATGACACAAAGAGGTGAAGCAGTTGGTGTTATTGCAGCACAATCTATTGGAGAACCTGGAACACAATTAACATTACGTACATTCCACGTTGGTGGGGTTGCGGGTGGTATTTCTGAAGAATCAAGTATCATTACCAAATTTAATGGTAAACTTGAAATTGAAGATTTAAAAACTGTTAAAGGTGAAGATAGTGAAGGTAATGCAGTTGATATTGTTGTATCTCGTTCTACTGAATTGAAATTAATTGATGAAAGAACAGGTATCTTATTAAGTACAAATAATATCCCTTACGGTTCAAGTATCTTTGTAAAAGATGGTCAATCTGTTGCTAAAGGAGATGTGATTTGTAAATGGGATCCATATAATGGAGTTATCGTTTCTGAATTTACCGGTAAAATTGCTTACGAAGAATTAGAGCAAGGTCAATCATTCATGGTTGAAATTGATGAGCAAACTGGTTTCCAAGAAAAAGTAATTTCTGAATCTAGAGCTAAAAAATTAATTCCAACTTTATTGGTTTACGGTAAAGACAATGAATTGATTCGTTCTTATAACTTACCAGTTGGAGCCCACTTGATGGTTGAAAATGGTGAAAAAATTAAAGCAGGTAAGGTATTGGTAAAAATCCCGCGTCGTTCTTCTAAATCAGGAGATATTACAGGAGGTTTACCTAGAATTACGGAGTTATTAGAAGCTCGTAATCCTTCAAACCCAGCAGTTGTTTCTGAAATCGATGGTGTTGTTTCTTTCGGAAAAATCAAAAGAGGAAACCGTGAGGTGGTTATCGAATCTAAGTTCGGTGATATTAGAAAATACTTGGTTAAATTATCAAGCCAAATTCTAGTACAAGAAAATGACTTCGTAAGAGCAGGGGTGCCTTTATCTGATGGTGCAATTACTCCGGATGACATTTTAAGAATTCAAGGACCAGCTGCTGTTCAGCAGTATTTGGTTAATGAAATTCAAGAAGTATACCGTTTGCAAGGGGTAAAAATCAACGACAAACACTTTGAAGTAGTAATACGTCAAATGATGCGTAAAGTAAGAGTACAAGATCCAGGTGATACTTTATTCTTAGAAGATCAATTGATTCACACTAAAGATTTTATCGTTCAAAATGATAAATTATACGGTATGAAAGTGGTTGAAGATGCTGGAGATTCTAGTGCATTAAAAGAAGGTCAAATTATTACGCCTCGTGAGTTGCGTGATGAAAACTCTTTATTGAAACGTACGGATAAAAATCTTGTTGTGGCTCGTGATGTTGTTACTGCAACAGCAACACCAGTTTTACAAGGTATTACAAGAGCATCGTTGCAAACTAAATCGTTTATTTCTGCTGCATCTTTCCAAGAAACTACTAAAGTATTGAACGAAGCTGCTGTTGCAGGTAAAATCGATTACTTAGAAGGATTGAAAGAGAATGTAATTGTAGGACATAGAATTCCTGCCGGAACAGGTATGAGAGAATATGATAATACGATTGTAGGTTCGAAAGAAGATTACAATGATATGATGGCTAACAAAGAAGAATATATTTATTAAGATGAGTAATTCTAATCAACAACAAGAGCAGATTAATATTGAGTTAGACGAAAAAATTGCTGAAGGAATTTATTCCAATTTGGCAATAATAAATCACTCTTCATCAGAATTTGTTTTAGATTTTGTAAGTATCATGCCAGGAATTCCTAAAGCTAAGGTGAAATCAAGAATTGTCTTGACACCACAACATGCTAAAAGATTGTTGAAAGCTATTGGAGAAAATATTCACCGTTTTGAAGTCGCTCACGGCGAAATAAAAGACACTGAACAAGCACCAATTCCGCTTAATTTTGGTCCTGCGGGACAAGCATAATATTCTTAAAAGGCTCCAGAGATGGAGCCTTTTTATTTATAACAAATTCTTAAATGAAACCAACAACTCTAGTTCTCTTTATTTTTTAGAATAGAATGCACTAAGTCATTCTGAATAATATTTCAGCTTTTTACAAATTAAAGGCGAGTTTTTAAATTCTGTAAGTTCAATATTTGCTAATAAGTATTAATCAATTACGGTCCTATATTTCTTTAGGCTGTGCTTTTCATTGTTTGAACTCTAATAGTTTCTGATATCTTTGAGTTTGTATATTTATTCTGTAGAGGAATATTAACTCATCATTAAATCTTCACTGCAAACAACAAATTTGTGCTTTAAACGATTATTACAGCACTTCATCGGAAATATTTTTTACAAGAAAACAAAAGATATATTTTCGCTCTCGAAATAAAGGAGTGACTTTTATCCTCTGTAAAAAAGCAAATTACTATGAAATACTTTTCTTTAAAAGCAAACAATAAAGCGTTATTTAACCTTGTTATTTTGTTTGTTTTTATTTTATTATCAACTGTTTCTGTTTCTGCTCAGTCTACTAAAAATGTGGTTGATGTGAATTCTATAGAAATTAATGCTAATAAAAAAACAGAAAATGCTTCAATAAGTTCTTCTTCTAATAATATTAATTTTGTGTTGTGGTTTATGGGCTCAAAACAAGATCCTAATAGCACAATTTCTACAGAAGGAACAAATACAAAAAAACAAATTATTACTTCGGGCGTAGCTCCTAATCGTTTACTAATAAAATCATTTTTGAAAAAAGCAGTAAATTTAGATAGTATGCTTGCATAGTCTTAAATTAATTTTAAGTTATAAAAAAAACGCTAACTCTCAGAGTTAGCGTTTTTTTTATGCGGGTGTGTTAAAATTGATTTTCAATAAAACTTTTTTTCTCCAAGCAGAAATTTACTCAAATTCAGAAGTAAAAAATAACTTAACATTTGGATATTTATTTTGTGTCATCTGTATTGTAAAATCAGAATCAGCTAGGAATACTAATTGGCCATACTTGTCATGAGCCAAGAATTTTTGTTTGATTCTTCTAAATTCTTTAAACTCTTCGCTTTTTGGGTCGTTGGGTTTTACCCAGCATGCCTTGTGAACCGGGAAATTTTCATACGTACATTTTGCACCGTATTCATGTTCTAAACGATATTGGATAACCTCGTATTGAAGCGCTCCAACTGTTCCAATGATTTTTCGGTTGTTCATTTCTAAAGTAAATAGCTGCGCTACACCTTCATCCATTAACTGATCAATTCCTTTGTCCAATTGTTTGGCTTTCATTGGATCAGCATTGTTAATGTATCGAAAATGCTCTGGAGAGAAACTCGGAATTCCTTTGAAACTCATGATTTCTCCTTCGGTTAACGTATCTCCAATTTTGAAATTTCCAGTGTCGTGCAAGCCAACAATATCTCCAGGATACGAGATGTCTACGATTTCTTTCTTTTCTGCAAAAAAAGCATTTGGACTGGAGAATTTTAAGTTCTTCTTTTGGCGAACGTGATAATACGGTTTGTTTCTTTCGAAAGTTCCAGAAACAATTTTTATAAAGGCCAGACGGTCTCTGTGTTTTGGATCCATATTGGCATGGATTTTAAAAACAAATCCAGTCATTTTCTCTTCTTTTGGATCTACTAATCGTGTTTCTGAATCTTTTGGTCTTGGCGATGGAGCAATTTGAACAAAACAGTCCAATAATTCTCTTACACCAAAATTATTCAATGCCGAACCAAAAAATACAGGCTGCAGTTTTCCGTCTAAATAGTCCTGACGGTCAAATTTAGGATAAACTTCGTCTATCAGTTCCAGTTCTTCACGTAATCTATCAGCGGGTTTTTGACCGATGATCTTCTCTAATTCTGGATTTTGAAGATCAGAGAAAGCAATTGTTTCTTCAATATTTTTACGATTGTCTCCACTAAATAAGTTGATGTTTTGTTCCCATAGATTATAAATTCCTTGAAAGTCATAACCCATTCCTATCGGGAAGCTTAATGGTGTAACGGTTAAACCCAGTTTTTGTTCCACTTCATCCATCAAGTCAAAAGCATCTTTTCCTTCTCGGTCTAATTTATTGATGAATACGATAATTGGAATTTTTCGCATTCTACAAACAGCAACTAATTTCTCTGTTTGTTCCTCAACACCTTTGGCAACGTCAATTACAACAATAACGCTGTCAACAGCAGTTAAAGTTCTAAAAGTGTCCTCGGCAAAATCCTTGTGTCCCGGAGTATCGAGAATATTTATTTTTATGTCTTTGTAATTGAATGCTAAAACCGAAGTAGAAACCGAAATCCCTCTTTGGCGTTCAATTTCCATAAAGTCACTGGTAGCACCTTTTTTAATTTTATTATTCTTTACCGCACCTGCTTCTTGAATCGCACCACCAAAAAGGAGGAGTTTTTCAGTAAGTGTTGTTTTTCCGGCATCAGGATGTGAGATAATCCCGAAAGTTCTTCTGCGTTGTATTTCTTCTAAAAAGCCCATATTTGTATAAATAGTCTGCAAAAGTACTATTTATAAATGCCAATTAAAAAAATTGTATACTCTAAATCGAGTAGGTGGGTTTTGAAGTTGCAATTCATGCGATTTTAATTCAATATTAGAATTGTGAAGATTTAATAGCAGAAAAAAAAGAAGGCTGCCGATTTAGGCAGCCTTCATGGAATTTATGTATTACATATTGATTGACCAAATAGAATATCCATTTGGCGGACATTGAATTTTTACCCACTTGTCTGCTTGAGTTGTTGGCAACCAAGTAGAATTTCCAGTGAAATCTTTGATTTGTGCGTTTGTCCAATTCGTCTGAATCCATCTTTCTTGCCAAGTGGATGAATTATTAATGTAAACCACTAAACCAGGATTTCCGTTATAGCCGTTTCTGCGAGCGATATATTCATCAGTATCAGTGTATAAAATAGAAGTAGTTCCCGTTCCTTTATTATTGTGAATCCAAATAAGATTATTCAGTTTTGTTTTATTCAGCCACTCTTCATAATCTCTGTAAAAAATCGTTGGGTATCCTTCGTGAGTTAAAATATAGGCGTACGCTAATTCTTTTTTCCAAATTTCATCGGTGTCATGATTGGAGACGAAAGTAACTGCTTTGTATGGGTTTCTTTTCCACATCATGTCATCATTCAAAATGTTTAGATTATTTCCATCGAAGGCATCATTCATTTTGTAGTAACAGGCAAAATCAAAAACAGAACTATTGGCATTATTAGCCCACCATTCTAAAGTGTTTACATTTGCATCCCAGTATTCCCCAACAGAAAATCCACCTACGTTTGCATTCCAGTCTTTCACTACCCAAGGGCCGAACCCTTTCACGTAATCAAATCTCCAGCCATCAAATTTCATCGTATTTTTATAATATTTACCTACTCCGTCTGCTCTTTTCCAAAGCCAGTCTTGCACATTTGGTACCACGTGGGCTAAGTCAGGAAATCCTCCAAAAGCTCCTTCATCATTATTTCCATAAGAATTTTTATAAAAATCAGTGCTGGTCCTCTTGAATTTTCCAGAAGCGACACCGGTAAAATTAGTGTACGTTTGTGTTCCTGTGAAAGGATTGCTTTCTAATTGTCCACCGCTATTGTGATTTAATACCATGTCAGCATATACTTGCATGTTTTCGGCGTGTACTTTTGTAATCAGACTTTCTAATTCGGTACGGGAACCAAATCTTGTTTCTACAGTACCATTTTGATTGTAATTTCCAAAATCAAAATAATCTGTGGGATCGTAACCCATAGAAAACGGTCCGTTTTGTGCTTTTGAAACCGGAGGAAGCCAGATGGAACCAATACCAGCATTTGACCAAGCAGTTATTTTGGCGTTAACAGTATTCCACCAGTTTCCGCCAGCAGGTACATCCCAATAGAATGCTTGCATCATAACACCACCACCAGGATTTGCAACATATCTTCCAGTTGTGGAATTAGCTGATTTTCCGGTGTTGAATGGTTGTCCGTCGTGATGCGTAACGTTGATTACTTTGAATTGTGATGCTGCAGCAGCTGAATCGCTTACAAGTTCATCATTCGAATTGCACGAATACAGACCAACTAATAAAGCTGTTAGCAGATACGCTTTAAAATTTTGTTTTTTCATAAATGAATAAATTAGGTTAAGTAATAGATTTTGGAGTAATAATTGAAAAACAGAAAGCAATATGATTCCTATAAATTTTTTATTTAGTGTTTTTTAAGATTTGAAATAAAATATCGTTTTATTGGAATCAAAAAAATAAATTAAATAATTAGTATATATTTATTTTTATGTTTAATTTTTTGATAAAACAGCACTTTTTTAGCTAATTTATATAAATTCTTATACGATGAATACGGGAATTTTTTTTATTCTTTTCGAAAACGTTGTAGTGTTAACAACTTTTAAATTACAACTCTTAAAATGAGTGTTTTAAAGGTTGTATTTTAATTTTTGAACAATAAACTTGTAAAGAATTACAACTCTTTGTGTTACAACTAAAATAGTTCCTGAAAGGAAAAAGTTGTCGTTGATAGTAGAAAAAACAAAAAAGAAGTGAATTTATTTTTTCATAATTGCAGAAATATGGAATTATAATTTTAGTTTTTTAAACTATAAAGTCCAGTTTTCATATGTTTTAGGTGCTGAAAAAGAGAATAAATAAACCCGTTAATAAATTTTTGTTAATAGTAGGTAGGAAACTTGTATTATGTAATTGAATTGTTATTTTTGTTCGTTTTAAATTTTAAGAATGGTAAGAAATTGTATTGTAAATTCAGTTCGATTCTTGATTCTTAAAATGTATATTTGCCAAAATTATTACTGTCTTTGAAGAATAGCTTTAAACACAGAAAAAATCGATATTTTACAATAAACATAAATTATAAAAATGCCAATAAAAAAAATACAAATGAAATCCATTAATAAAATTGCACTTACTTTTTTTCTTTTGCTTTTTTCAAGTGTTATAATAAGTGCGCAAGAAATTATTAAGGATACTGTTATTGTTCCAGTAAAAAAAGTCCAATCAAATGGAAAACAAAAAATTGACGGTGTAATTGCTACTGTAGGAGATTATATTATATTAGATTCTGATATTGATAAGTCGTATCTTGAAATTGCAACTCAAGGAGGTTCTGTAAAAGATATTACAAGATGCCAGATGTTAGGGAAGTTATTGGAAGATAAATTATATGCGCATCAAGCCATTCAAGATAGTATCGTAGTGACGGATGCCGAAATAAAAGGCATGATGGAAGATCGATTGAACTATATGGTAGAACAAATTGGGTCTTTGGAAAAAGTAGTGCAATACTACAAGAAAGATTCTGAGGAAGAATTTAGAACTTATTTCTCTGATATTTTAAAAGAAGGGAAGTTAACATCTGAAATGCAAAAGAAAATTGTCGATGCTGTAGAAATTACTCCTGAAGAAGTTCGTAATTTTTTCAAAAAAATACCTACTTCAGATCTTCCTTTTTTTGGTGCAGAATTGGAAGTGTCCCAAATTATAATTACACCTAAAGTTTCAGCTGAGGATAAGCAAAAAGTCATTGATAAATTAAATGGGTTCAAAAAAGAAATTGAAGAAGGTTCAAGTTTTTCCACTAAAGCAGTTTTATATTCGCAAGATCCGGGATCAAGATCAAATGGTGGATTTTATAAAATGAATAGAAAAACACCGTTTGTAAAAGAATTTAAAGATGTTGCCTTTAGTTTAGCTGAGGGTGAAATTTCTGCTCCATTTGAAACAGATTTTGGGTATCACATTATTTATGTAGAAAAGATAAAAGGACAAGAAGTAGAATTACGTCACATTTTATTATCGCCAACGGTTACTGAATCAGCTCTGAATGAAGCGAAAGAAAAAATTACTTTGATTAAAAAAAGAATCGAAGACAAGGAGATTACTTTTGAGGAAGCTGCAAGAACGTTATCTGATGAGAAAGAAACTAGAGCAAATGGCGGTGCTTTGATTAATCCAAAAACACAAGATACACGTTTTGAATTGACAAAAATGGATCCTACTTTTTACAGTCAAGTGTCTAATTTGAAAGAAAATGAAGTTTCAGCTCCAATATTAGATCAAGGAGAAGAAGGAAAGAAGAAATTCAAATTAATTACGGTGACCAACAGAATCGATGAGCACACTGCGGATTATGCAAAGGATTATATTAAAATCAAAGATTTGGCATTGAAAGACAAACAAATTACTGCTATTGGAAAATGGTTTGATGAAAAAATAAAAGAAACGTACATCAAAATTATTGGAGAATATAGAGATTGTAGTTTTACAAATAATTGGCTTAAAAAATAGAATTTTCACCACTCTTTGGGCTTGAATAGAAATAAAAATTTTTTCGTTAAATAAATAAAAAGAGTTAGTTTTATGATTTCATAATGCTAACTCTTTTTAATTTTAAATACTTTTATAAATGTCAGACGTAGCAGCAATACATAACTTGGTTCAAAAAAGAAATGAGCTAAAAAACGAAATCGCAAAAATTATTGTAGGTCAGGATGCTGTGGTAGACCAAATTTTGCTTTGTATTTTTTCCGGTGGTCATGCCTTGTTGGTAGGTGTTCCCGGATTAGCCAAGACTTTGATGGTAAATACACTGGCACAGGCATTAGGGCTTGATTTCAAAAGAATTCAGTTCACGCCAGATTTAATGCCTTCTGATATCCTTGGAAGTGAAATATTGGATGAAAACCGTCAATTTAAATTTATAAAAGGACCTATTTTTTCCAATATTGTTTTGGCGGATGAAATAAATCGAACGCCGCCAAAAACGCAAGCTGCATTATTGGAAGCCATGCAGGAACGTTCTGTTACTATAGCAGGAGAGAATTATAAATTAGACTTGCCATATTTTGTTTTGGCGACACAAAATCCAATTGAACAGGAAGGAACGTATCCTTTGCCTGAAGCTCAATTAGATCGATTTATGTTCGCCATAAAATTAGAATATCCTTCTTTTGAAGAGGAAGTTCAAGTGGTGAAACGAACAACATCAGATGCTAAAAGTCGTATTAATCCATTGTTTACTGCTCAGGAAATTATTGATTTTCAACATTTGATTCGCAGAATTCCTGTAGCGGATAATGTAATTGAATATGCAGTGACATTGGTTAGTAAAACCCGTCCTGATAATCCATTGTCAAATGAGTTTGTTAAGAATTATCTGGATTGGGGAGCAGGGCCGAGAGCCTCTCAAAATTTAATTTTGGCGGCCAAAGCCAATGCGGCTTTTAATGGAAAATTTTCTCCAGATATTGAAGATGTAAAAGCTGTGGCAACCGGGATTTTGCGTCATCGAATTATTAAGAACTACAAAGCCGATGCCGAAGGAATTACCGAAGAAGCTATTATTCAGAAGCTGATGTAATAATTTTTAATATTGGGAAGAAAGCCAAACAGATTTTAGAAATCTGTTTGGCTTTTTTTGTTTTGACTTCATATTTTAGTTTGACCAAAAAGAGCAGTAAAAAATACAACTACAACGTTGTAAATGATAATTTATCAAAGGTTTTTAGCTGAAAACAGTGTAAAATCTCACTCGAGAAGTAATATTAAATTTCAACTTTCTCAAAGAAAAGATTTTAAATTACTGATAATTGATTATTTTAATTTAAAATTGAATTTTTGATAAAATAAAGCAGTAAAACTCTTTATTTTGTAATAATAATTTTTGAAAAAGCTACATCTATTATATTTTTTTAATTCTCGGCATTAATTCCTAAATTTGCGTACAAAAAATAAAAATACCAAGAAAAGACTTCTATTATGAATATTTATAAGAATTACATTCAAGAAATTGAAGACCGAAAAGGTCAGGGGCTTCATCCTAAACCAATTGATGGTGCTGAATTATTAAGTGAAATCATTGAACAAATTAAAGATTTAAATAACGAGTACAGAGCAGATTCTCTTAACTTCTTTATTTACAATGTTGTTCCAGGAACTACTCCTGCTGCGAATGTAAAAGCTAATTTTTTAAAAGAAATTGTTCTAGGTCAATCAGTTGTTGCTGAAATCACACCTGCTTTTGCTTTAGAGTTATTGTCACACATGAAAGGTGGAACTTCTATAGCCGTTTTACTTGATTTAGCTTTAGGAAATGATGTTGCCATTGCAAAAGACGCTGCGGAAGTTTTAAAGACTCAAGTTTTTCTTTATGAAGCAGATACTGATCGTTTAGAAGCTGCTTTCAAAAGCGGTAACGGAATAGCGAAAGAAATACTAGAGAGCTATGCTAAGGCTGAGTTCTTTACTAAATTACCAGAAATAGCAGAAGAAATTAAGGTAATTACTTTTATTGCTGGTGAAGGAGATATTTCAACTGATTTACTTTCTCCAGGAAATCAAGCGCACTCGCGTTCAGATCGCGAGCTTCATGGTAAATGTATGATTACACCTGAAGCACAAGCAGAAATTAAAGCATTACAAGCACAAAATCCGGACAAATCGGTAATGTTAATTGCTGAAAAAGGGACAATGGGAGTTGGTTCTTCAAGAATGTCAGGTGTAAATAACGTGGCACTTTGGACAGGTAAACAAGCAAGTCCTTACGTTCCGTTTGTAAACTTTGCGCCAATTGTTGCAGGAACAAACGGGATTTCTCCAATTTTCCTAACAACTGTTGATGTTACTGGTGGTATAGGTTTGGATCTTAAAAACTGGGTAAAAAAGACTGACGCTAATGGTGAAGTAGTTCGTAATGAAAGTGGTGATCCAGTTTTAGAAGAAGTATATTCCGTGGAAACAGGAACGGTTCTTACAATTAATACAAAATCAAAAAAATTATATAACGGAGACAAAGAATTAATTGACATCTCTAAAGCATTCACGCCGCAGAAAATTGAATTTATAAAAGCTGGTGGGTCTTATGCTATTGTATTTGGAAAAAAATTGCAAACATTTGCATCAAAGACTCTGGGTATTGATATTGTACCTGTATATGCTCCGTCAAAAGAGGTTTCTGTTGAAGGACAAGGCCTTACTGCTGTAGAAAAAATATTTAATAGAAACGCAGTTGGTTCAACTCCGGGTAAAGTTTTACACGCTGGTTCAGATGTTCGTGTTACTGTAAATATTGTTGGTTCACAAGATACAACTGGTTTGATGACTTCTCAGGAACTAGAGTCTATGGCTGCTACTGTGATTTCTCCAATCGTTGACGGTGCTTACCAATCAGGTTGTCACACCGCTTCTGTCTGGGATAATAAATCTAAAGCAAATATTCCAAGATTGATGAAATTCATGAACGACTTCGGTTTGATCACAGCACGTGACCCAAAAGGCGTTTATCATGCAATGACAGATGTAATTCACAAAGTACTTAACGATATTACTGTAAACGAGTGGGCTATCATAATTGGTGGTGACTCTCATACAAGAATGTCTAAAGGTGTTGCTTTTGGTGCTGACTCAGGAACAGTTGCTCTTGCATTGGCTACTGGAGAAGCTTCAATGCCAATTCCGGAATCTGTGAAAGTGACTTTCAAAGGAGAGATGAAAGGGTACATGGATTTCCGTGATGTAGTTCATGCTACGCAATCTCAAATGCTTAAAACATTTGGTGGAGAGAATGTATTCCAAGGAAGAATTATTGAGGTTCACTTAGGAACCCTTAATGCGGATCAAGCCTTTACGTTTACGGACTGGACTGCAGAAATGAAAGCAAAAGCTTCTATCTGTATTTCTGAGGATTACACTTTGATTGAGTCATTAGAGATGGCGAAAGGTAGAATTCAGATCATGATCGACAAGGGAATGGATAATAAAAATCAAGTGCTGAAAGGATTGATTGCTATTGCAGATAAGAGAATCGCTGAGATTATTTCAGGCGAGAAACCAGCACTAAGACCGGATGCAAATGCGAAGTATTATGCTGAAGTTGTTGTTGATTTGGATCAGATTGCTGAGCCAATGATTGCAGATCCAGATGTTAATAATGCAGATGTTTCTAAAAGATATACTCACGATACAATCAGACCACTTTCTTTTTATGGCGGTGTGAAAAAAGTAGATCTTGGATTTATTGGATCGTGCATGGTTCATAAAGGAGATATGAAAATCCTTGCTCAAATGCTTAAGAATATTGATGAGCAAAAAGGTAAAGTAGAGTTCAAAGCACCACTAGTTGTAGCTCCCCCTACTTATAATATTGTTGATGAATTAAAAGCAGAAGGTGACTGGGAAATTTTACAAAAATATTCTGGTTTCGAATTTGATGATAATGTTCCTAAAGCAGCAGCACGTACATCATATGAAAACATGTTGTACCTAGAGCGTCCGGGTTGTAATCTTTGTATGGGTAACCAAGAAAAAGCTGCTAAAGGAGATACTGTAATGGCAACATCGACTCGTCTTTTCCAAGGAAGAGTTGTAGAAGATACGGAAGGTAAAAAAGGAGAATCCTTGCTTTCTTCTACACCAGTTGTGGTTTTATCTACAATCCTTGGTAGAACGCCAACAATAGAAGAATATAAAACAGCAGTGGAAGGGATCAATCTGACTAAGTTTGCGCCTTCTCATAAGTTATTAGTTAAATAATTCACATAATTAGTTAATTATAGTTTAAAAGCCTGTGTCTAATGACTCAGGCTTTTTTTATACTCTATTTTTTTGTATCTTGTATGTCTAAAATAAAATAGTAACAATTATATATAAATCTTATGGCTTTTGATATTGAAATGATTAAAAAAGTGTACGCAAATATGACATCTCGTGTGGACAAAGCACGTGAGATAGTTGGTCGGCCACTTACTTTAACAGAGAAAATTTTATACAACCACCTTTGGGATGGAATGCCGTCAAAGGCTTTTGTAAGAGGTGCGGATTATGTTGATTTTGCTCCGGACAGAGTTGCTTGTCAAGATGCAACGGCTCAAATGGCATTGTTGCAATTCATGCATGCAGGTAAATCTAAAGTGGCTGTTCCTACAACAGTACACTGTGATCACTTGATTCAAGCTAAAGTTGATGCAGTAACCGATTTGGCCAGAGCAAAAACACAAAGTAATGAAGTGTTTGAATTTCTTTCTTCAGTATCTAATAAATACGGAATTGGTTTCTGGAAACCAGGAGCAGGAATTATTCACCAAGTAGTTTTGGAAAACTATGCTTTTCCAGGTGGAATGATGATTGGTACTGACTCTCATACTGTAAACGCAGGTGGTTTAGGAATGGTAGCCATTGGTGTTGGTGGTGCAGATGCCGTTGATGTTATGTCAGGAATGGCTTGGGAATTAAAATTTCCTAAATTAATTGGAGTAAAATTAACTGGAAAACTTTCCGGTTGGACAGCTCCAAAAGACGTTATCCTTAAAGTAGCAGGAATTCTTACCGTAAAAGGTGGAACAGGAGCTATCGTTGAATATTTTGGAGAAGGCGCAACTTCTATGTCTTGTACTGGAAAAGGAACAATCTGTAATATGGGTGCCGAAATTGGTGCTACAACTTCTACATTTGGTTATGATGATTCTATGAGCCGTTATTTACGTTCTACAAATAGAGCTGATGTTGCTGATGCAGCTGATAAAATTGCTCCATATTTAACAGGTGATGCGGAAGTTTATGCTAATCCAGAATTGTATTTTGATCAAGTAATCGAAATCAACTTAGACGAATTAGAGCCACATTTAAACGGACCTTACACACCGGATTTAGCAACTCCAATTTCTAAAATGAAAGAGGAAGCCATCAAAAATAACTGGCCTTTGAAAATTGAAGTAGGTTTGATTGGTTCATGTACCAATTCTTCTTACGAGGATATTGCTCGCGCAGCTTCAATAGCGAAACAAGTAACTGACAAAAAATTAAAATTAAAATCAAAATTCACGATCACTCCAGGTTCTGAGGTGGTTCGTTATACAATCGAGCGTGACGGTTTTATCGATACTTTCGATAAGATTGGTGCGACGGTATTTGCTAATGCGTGCGGACCATGTATCGGAATGTGGGACAGAGAAGGAGCAGAAAAAGAAGAACGCAACACAATCGTTCACTCTTTCAACCGTAACTTCTCCAAACGTGCCGATGGAAATCCAAACACTTTGGCTTTCGTAGGTTCACCGGAATTGGTAACGGCTTTGGCAATTGCCGGAGATTTAAGTTTCAATCCGTTGACGGATACTTTAATAAACGAAGATGGTGAAGAAGTAATGTTAGAAGTGCCAACAGGCGACGAATTGCCGAAGAACGGATTTGATGCTGAAGATCCAGGTTTTCAAGCACCGGCAGAAGATGGTTCAGGCGTTCAGGTTTCTGTGAGCGAAACTTCAGAAAGACTGCAATTATTGGCTCCGTTCTTACCTTGGGATGGAAAAAACATTACAGGTGCCAAATTATTGATTAAAGCTTTCGGAAAATGTACAACAGATCACATCTCTATGGCTGGACCATGGTTGCGTTTCCGTGGACATTTAGATAATATTTCTAATAATATGTTGATTGGTGCTATCAATGCATTCAACCAAAAACCAAATACAGTGAAAAATCAGTTGACTGATACTTACGATGCTGTTCCTGCTGTAGCGCGTGCATACAAAGCAGCCGGTGTTCCTTCAATTGTTGTGGGAGATCATAACTACGGAGAAGGATCTTCTCGTGAACATGCCGCTATGGAACCTCGTTTCTTAGGAGTGAAAGCCGTATTGGTAAAATCATTTGCTCGTATCCACGAAACTAACCTTAAAAAACAAGGTCTTTTAGGATTGACATTTGCAAATGAAGCTGATTATGAGAAAATTCAGGAAGATGACACTATCAACTTCACAGATTTAGTTGATTTTGCTCCAGGAAAACCATTAACGTTAGAATTCGTTCACGCTGATGGAACCAAAGATATTATTTTGGCAAATCACACGTATAATGAAGGACAAATTGGCTGGTTCGTTGCTGGTTCAGCATTAAACTTGATCGCTGCAGCTGGAAAAGCGTAAGCATTTCAAAAGTATATTTCTAAAACTCTCAAGGAAACTTGGAAGTTTTTTTGTTTCAATTACAATTTATTTCTGGAGCAATTTCCTGCTGTCCGTTTCAAGCTTTTTTGCACAATTACTTTTTTCCAAGATAAAAAAGGAGCTTCTTTTTGTCGCTCTTTTTTCTCAGCAAAAATAGGCAATTCTGCTCCAAAAGGCTTTTTACTCACATCATGGCTATTGAAGCAAAACCAAAATTATTGGCTGATGTAGAAACAACAATAAGAGTGAATAGTTTTTAAAAAAGCTTCAGATTTGTGGTAAAAATGTGTAGAAAAATCAAAAAAAAGATTCATTTGTATTTAAAATACGTTAAAATTAAAAAAAAGACTGTGTTTTTTGATTAAATCATTTATATTAGCTTTTCAGAAAATTTAGTTTTTAAAGAAGCCTTTTTTGATTGTTTTTAGAATCAACTTTCTTTATAATTTTTATTTTCAGCCCAACAATACAAAGTAGGATTGTACGGCATTACTATTTCAGCTGCTTTTGCAATTGAGATAAAAATCAACTAGAATTTAAAATGAACACATGCTGAACCTCTTTTTTTGAAAGGGATAAGGAATTTTTTTTTTACAATTTTTTGAATATAGCAGTAAAAAAGCAACCCATAGCGAGATTTAATAATTATATCCCGAAATCGCTGTGTAGAATAAAATGGGGTAATTAATTTGAAATAAATGAATATGAGTTTAAGATTAATTGTAACATTGTTTTTATTGAATAGTATCGTTCTTTTTTCTCAGGAAAATATCACGAAGCACACCATTGTAAAAGGAGAAACTATTTCTAGTATAGCTGAGAAATATGAAGTTAAACAAAGTGCTATTCTAAAATTAAATCCAAAAGCTAAGAATCTTTTAAAACTCAATTCTATTTTATTAATTCCTAGTTCATCTACAAAAAACACAAATTCTAAAATTGCCACAAATTATTCTGGAAAAGAGCATGAAGTACAGCCTAAAGAAACGCTTTACGGAATTGCAAAAATATACAGAATTAGTTTAAAAGAATTGAATCAAGCTAATCCGGCAATAGAATCATCTGGATTGAAAATTGGTCAAAAAATTGTTATACCTGGAAATGCATCTTCAACAACTGAGTCTTCATCAGTTTCTCCATCAAATCAAACTTCCCCGAAAAAGGAATTAGAAATTGTCCCTAAACCAAGTGAAGCTGTAAGCCCAACTACAGAAGAAATCAGGAGGAAAGTTTTGCCAAAGGAAACGAAATATTCTATTGCAAAACAATATGGAATTGCTGTCAAGGAATTAGACAGAGCAAATCCAACATTAGAAGGTAAAGCGCTTAGAGCAGGTCAGCAAATCACTATTCCTGCAAGTGCATCTGCAACCATCGAAATAAAAGACATCATTCAAGAAAGCAAAGTGTTTCCTAAAAAAGAAGAAATTGTAATTGCCTCCCAATCAAACACCATTTTACCAAATTTAGAGATTCCCCAAGTTTCTGAACAAAAAACTAATGTTGAAATCGCAGACAATACCATAATTTCTCAAACTAATACAGTCGAAAATGCTGTTGCCTCCGAGATTGTTCGCGAAGTATTGCCAAAAGAAACTAAATATGCCATTGCTAAGCAATATGGAATTTCCGTACAGGAATTAGAAAAACAAAATCCAGGTATTAAAAATAGACTTCCTGTAGGCTATAAATTGAATATTCGTGCGAATAATTTGCCTGTAGAAAAGAGCATTGCTATCAGCACAGATGCAAATAGTGGAATTATAACTAACAAAACTGAATTTAATAATTTTGCAAAACCAACTTTCAGTCATGATTTTTTAGATCAGTTGATAGAACGCGCTTCTGAAAATATTGGATCACGTTACCGTACTGGTGGAACCACAAAATCAGGGTTTGATTGCTCAGGGCTTATGTGTACTACTTTTGGCGCATTTGATATTAAATTACCAAGAACATCTCGTGAACAATCTAGCATTGGAACTAAAATTAATACAGAAGAAGCCCAAAAAGGCGATTTGATTTTCTTTAAGACTAACGGCAGAAGCCAGATCAACCACGTGGGTATGGTTGTTGAAGTTTGCGAAGGTGAAATTAAGTTTATTCACTCTTCGGTTAGTAATGGTGTAATTATATCTTCTACAAAAGAAAAATATTACGAAAAGAATTTTAGTCAAATAAATAGAGTTGTACAATAGTTTTTCTAAAAGATATCGATTTTGTTTCAAAACGCTTCAATATTTGGAGCGTTTTTGATTATTTAGATTTTTATTTTTCCTTCATTACCACTTATATAATTTGTTCCCGTTGCGACTGATGCAGCCATTCTTAGAAAATTAATCATCTGATTTCCTTCAGTGTCCCAAAAATAAGCACTTGTCGGTTTAACTTTAATCAGAGAAATGCTAGGGTCATTTTTACCTTCTTTAAACCATATATTTACAACAGGAGACCAAAGTTCTTCGATTTTTTCTTTATCGGTAACTATTGATGCTTCACCATTTACAACCATGTAACTTCCTTTTCCGGGATGTGCAAAAAATAATTGAACACTTGAATCTTGCTCAATTTCTTTGTTTTTATCACTATCTTTTTCACTGAAGAACCAAATGTTTCCTTTATCGCATACCTTTACAGCTCCCATAGGTCTGGTGGTTGCTCCATCATTGGTTTTGAGATTAGTACAAAAAAGACAAGTGTTGATTTCTTCAACCAGGCGTCTAAGTTTATCGATTCCTTCTACTGTGTGTTCATTTGCTGTATCGCTCATAATACTATTTTTTTATTTCAACGGAAATACATTGTAAATTCGTTTTACAAAGTTGGGAAACAAAGGAGTAAAATGTATTGCATAATTTAATTTAAAAGTTTCATTTTTTACAGATTTCTTGTTGAGTAACAGCTGTGACTGCGAATTTGAATCCTTGAAAATTGGAGGACAAAAGCGGTTATAATTTTGAAAGAATATTTTATTTCTTATCGCTATTGATCTCAAACCAGTATTCATAAGGATCCTGAATGTAGATTTTTTTGGTGTGTATCCCCGCGAACAGTGATTTTATCAAGTGTTCTTGCCCAGTTAGAATAGGTGATATTTTGCGATTAGAATGCCTTAATCAATGCATAAAAAGGAATGACTTTATAAAGTCAAATTAACCGCCTTATATGTCGTAACGGGTTCTCTAATATGAGTAAGATGAATTCTTTGTCTTCTCCTAAAGAAGCCATCGGATGCGTTACTTTTTGGTTAGATAGGTGATTTCTGAAAGTTTCAAAAAAAATTATAGAGATTAACTGATTTTTACAAGTCTTTTACCGAAAGCGCTATGTGATCTAATTTCAAAGTAAACTTCTCTTGGCTTTGCACCAAAGACTTCTTGTATAAATTAAGCAAAATAATATTGAAATTGAAATTTTGTTTTCAAATGGTTAATATAAAATTAAGCAGTTCTGTTTTTTACTTTTATACTAAATTTTTATAACAAAATTTTATTTTTGAGTAGTAATTAGATAGTAGCAAGTACGGTATTTATCGTTTTAATCCAGTCCTCTTTATCGCCAGCATTCGTGTCTATAGCGGTGCTATTATTGTTATACGGTTCGTATGTTTTTTTATTATCGCGTGAAAATAGTCCTACTGTTGCAGTTAAAGAAGCGCTGGCCAAATGCATAATTCCACTATCTGCACCGATAAAAATTTCGGTATTAGCAATTACAGCTGCAATTTCACGAATGTCTTTACTATAAAAGGTTGTGGCTTTAAATCCTATTTGTGAAATGTTTTCAACTGGTAAAACTTCAATAATGTTATAATTATTTGCGTATTCTAATTTTAATTTTTCATAAAATTCTTCCCACCAGGATTTTGAATAGCATTTATCACCAGTTGCATATGTAAATATAGAAATGGTTTTTTTGTCATTTTTGACTAGTTCTTTAACCTTTTTTTTACCTTCAGCAATTTCTATATCGCTTAATTTGAGATTCAATGATGGAACTGGATTTTCGTTTGCGTTAAATCCTAACTTGGTTAAAAAACTTTTAAATTCATATATCGGGTATTTTGCGATATGCTGATAATCGGCGTATTTTAATTCCATTTCTGTATCTGAACTACCGAAAAACTTATATTTTGCATCAGCAAATTTTGTAGACAAACGTCCAGATGAAGAGTTTTTGGAAACATTAAGAACAATATCATAACGTTGCTTTTTTATTTTTATCCAAACCTGAAAGTAACTGATTAAGTGATTAAAAGGTTTTTTAGGCAGCTCAATAATGGAATCAATGTTGTTGTAATTTTGAAATATAATTGGTGCTAAACCGCCTTTTACAAATAAATCAATTTTACAATCAGGAAATGTTTTTACAATCTCTTGAACCAAAGGGGTTATTAATAATAGATTTCCCAATCTATGATTTGGTCTGGAAATTAAAATTCTTTTGATATCAATTTTTTGACTCAAATCATAATTTTGCTTCTTATGTGAATTACCAATATTCTTGGTTAATCCATGCGTCACAATTCTTCGGTAGATATTTATTTTTTGTAAGATGCTCATGTTTTGAAATCTGGTATAGTTTTGAACCTATTTTTTAGTTAGAAATTAAAGTTGATTAGGGATTTTTTTAATTAGTCATGTTAAATCCAAAATGTGCTTTGTACTAGGCAAATGTACAATTTAGATCGAAATAATGCAGTTTCTTGTCTTCAATATAATAGGATCTTAAGTTGTGCTTAAAATATCGGAGTTTTATAAGTGCTGGTTATGAAATCCAGCAAAAAAGTATGCCGGAGGATTTTAATTAAGATTCGCTCTTATAGAATTATTTTATTTTTTTGTCAAAGTAAATTTTCCGCCGCCTTGTTTTAAAATCATCTGCTTTTCATTTGGTTTGAATTCTAATTTTATTCCTGCCATTTTAAATTCAAAATTGTTTTTTTCAGTGGGTTCCAGTGGAAAGGCAGATTGCCCGGTTGCCTGCGCAAAAAGTTTGGTGTTATCTTTTGTAATGGTGATTTTCATCGGAAATCCAGCATCTGAATATTCTCCTAAATAAGGATCTAAATCCTCGCTTTTTAGTGTAATAGTTTTAAAAGTTGGAATTGTAAACGGTTTGTTGTTATACGCACTCAAAGCGGCAATCATGATATCATTATTGTCATAAGTTCTCCCGTTAGAGGTTAATGCAACAGCTAATTTGTCTTCTGGGAAATACGCTAATGATGATCTGAATTCATCAATACCTCCGGTGTGACCAAAGCTTTTCTTTTCATAAAACGGATACTGGAAAATCCCCATTCCGTAGTTGTCTTGCAGAGTTGTCATTTGCTTCAGACTGGTTTCGGAGATTATGGCATTGGAGAAAAGCTTTTCAATAAATAGCACCAAATCCTGTGGATTAGAAACCACTGCGCCAGCTCCCATTGGGATTGACATATCCGTTTCCGGTTCTTTTTTCCATTTTTCAGAGAATGAATAGGAATTACTTTCGTTATTTTGAATGTTGATTTTGCTGCCAATATAGGTGTTTTTTAAGCCTAATGGTTTTACAATTTTATCGTTCAATATGGTTTTATATGGCTTTTTATAGGTTTTCTCAAGAATGTAACTCAATAAAACATAATTGGAATTGCTGTAATCGGCTTTGCTGTTGGGTTCAAAAATACTTTTTCCTTTGGCAATGATTTCAACCATTTCTTTTTCAGATTTTGGTTGGGTGTTGTAGGTCATGTATTCCGAAGCATTGGTAAAATTATAAATTCCACTTCGGTGGTTTAAGAGATTACCAATGGTTATTTTATTGGCATTTTCTATGGTTGGGAAAAAAGTTTCAATGGTTTGGTTCAATGATAATTTTTTCTCTTCAATCGCTTTAAATATTAATGCTGAAGTAAACATTTTTGATATCGATCCCACACGGTATTTGGATAAATTACTTGCTTTTTTATTGCTTTCTATGTCATCCATTCCAATAGATTTTGAATAAAGTAGCGTTCCATTTTGTGAAACGGCAATGCTTCCCATGAATTTATCTTTCGCTTCCAAAATCTGAAATAAACTGTCCAGTTTGGCGACGTTCATTTTTTGAGCGTAGCTTGTTCCAACGAGGAATCCAAAAAATAAGGTGATTGCGATTTTCTTTGTCATGAGAGTTTAATTAATTGGGTTGTTTTAAAGCAATAAAAATAGTCAATTATTTGCTTAGTAGATTGATTATTTGATGCTGAATGTTAGAATAGAAAGTAACGAACTTTCATGTAGTCAAGCCAAATCAAACTTCCTCGGTATCGTGTTACACAAAATAGAATTAATGTAAATTACGATTTGGAACCATAAAAAAGAGCAGCAATGCAAAAAGGTCCTGAAATATTTTGCAATCTTTGAACTCTAAAAAATTAAAGCATTATGAGCAAGACAAAACTAACAATCAATCGCAATGGTTCTATAAAAATAGAAGGCGATTTTGAAATAACAGACTGTGAAGGAAAAACATACGGATTAGAAGGAAGAACGGCTTTAGGTCTTTGCCGTTGCGGATTATCCGTAAACAAACCTTTTTGTGATGGTTCCCACCGCAACGGTTTTGAGCATGAATCAGCTGCATTTGACTTGCCTCCAATGAAAATGAAGTAATATCGTTTTCTGATTCGATTAAATAAGAAAAGCTACATTCCTAAAGATGTAGCTTTTTCTTGTTTTGTAATAAAATAAGATAACTGTGATTTTATTATTCAGAGCCTAGTTCAATAGCTTTTTCTAAAATTTCATCCCGACCTTGTCTCAAACCATTTATTGTAGGCCTAATTTCTATGTCAATTTTAATTCCTTTTCTATGTGTCTCAGTGTTATTAGGATACATTATACCATTCCCTGAAATTGCAGTTTTGTAACCTCCAATATATTCAAAAACAACTACGTCTCCATCTGCACCCGCCGTTTGATTTCCTATTGTAATTACATTGTCTGCCGTTTGAAGCGCCATGGCAGTGAACTCTGATCTGCTTATTGATTCTTCATTAACCAGAATAATAACTTTTCCTTTAAAATTTTTGTTGTTTTTGATTCCTGTTTGTAAGTTATCCTTCAAGCTAAACATTCCTGGATAGTTCATATTTGGACTATAAACTTTACTGAAATCTCTTTTTTCTGAATTTAAATGTTTTGATAATAGTTTGTAGATGAAAGCTGGATAATTTCTTAAGTCAATGATTATTGCTTTTTTATTTTCGAAAGATTTAAATATATTGGAAACATCAGCACCTTTTACACTTGCCATATTTATGTAACCAATTGTTTCGTTTATTGATTTGGTTTTAATCGTTGTCGGATTATCCCAATATTTAAAGTCGTCGAAATTATACCGATTGACTTTAATTTTTTCAATCTGATTATTTCTTTCGATAGTTAATGTTGTAGAACTATCCGTTCCAAGAAGAATTTCGTTATAAGTTTGTCGAATTTTAATATTTGCATTTGACCCTGCAATATATTTGGATTTTTTTTCTGTTTCTTTTTGAATGTCTACCTCGTCAATTTTCAACAGTATATCGCCTAATTTTAAATTGTTGATTTTGGCAAGAGAATCATTGTAGAAACCTGAAACTACAGCTTTATTGTCAATGTTTGAAATTTTGATAGGAAGGTATTTGACTTTCTCAGCATTGAAGCTGACCCAAGCGTGCGTATCGTCTAATTTAGCAACCAGTTCTTTTACGAAAGATTGATATTCGTCTTTATTGGATGCACTTCTAAATTTTGGAATCATTTCTGTTAATACAGAATCCCATTTTTGGTCTGCAAGATATTTGTATGGATAGAAATATTCGATGATATTCCAATATTTGAATAAGCCTAACAGTCTGTATTCTTCGCTTGGATATGAAAAATTTTGATAAATAGGTTCATTTGTAACTTTAATTTTTCCAACAGGTTCTGCAGTTATGTAGAAATTTTCTCCTTGAAATCTATTTTCTTCAATGTATTTTAATTTTGCTGTAAGTTCACTATTGAAAATCTCTGAATCTTGTGTCCAAGAAAGATTGAAATTTTTATCAAAATAAAGTTTGTCAGAACTACAATTTTTGCATTTTTCAATGTGCCCTAAACTGTCAATCCAATTACTGTAAATTTTTGATAATGATTCCGTATCGCTAGCTTCAAGTACTAGAGGAAGATATTTGATAAATTCTTTGTCCCAATCGTATTTTCCCTTTCCAACTTCTGGATGATAATATTTTAGGAAACCATAAATTTTGCCAATTGTAACTAATTTTTCGGTGTCTGAAATCTTTTGTTGAGCAATTAGAAAATTAAAATTGAAGCAGATTAAAATTAAAAGCAGATTTTTTTTTTCATAGTATCGCCAATGTATTTCTTTATAACTTCCCAGATGTATTGTAAATTTATTACTATTATAAATGATTAAATAATTGACGTTTTTGTTTTTCTGAGAAAATAAAGTGAAGGTTATTTATCAGAACAGCATTGTAATATCACTTATTTTTTAAACTGCTGATAATCGCCATCACATCCTGATCGCCTAATCCTTCTTGTTCAGCTGCGGCATAACTGTCATACAAAGGATGAATTAGCGGGGAATCGAGTCCGGCTTCTTTGGCCAGTCTTAAATCTTTAACTAAATGTTTCAACGCAAATGCTGCCGGATAAGAATCTTTCAGAATGGAAGGTGTTTTGATATTAGTGATTCCGTTGCCACAAGCACCTTGATTGATGATATTGAGCATGTCTTCTTTACTTACGCCGTTTTTCTCGGCAAATAAAACCGTTTCAGCTATTCCTTGAAGGTTCAATCCTAATAAGTAATTGATGGCTAATTTAGCTGAACTTGCCACGCCAGGTTCGCCAACATGAATCGCAATTTTACCCAAAACGTCAAATATGGGTTTGGCTAATTCGTAGTCTTCACTCGAAGCGCCCACAAGAATGACCAGCGTTCCGTCTTGTGCCGGTTTTACACTTCCAGAAACGGGAGCATCTATAAAATGTACGTTATGTTGGTTGCAAATGGTGTTTAAATAACGCGAAGTTTCGGGGGAAACCGTACTCATATTGATGATTGTTTTACCAGGATTAGTTTTAGACAATAATCCTATAGGTCCTTCAAAAACTTCCTTGACAGCTGCGTCATTGGACAGCATCGTCAAAACGACGTCACAAGTTTCCATTAGTTCTTGCAGACTGCTTGCTGATTTTGCTCCTGCAGCCAGTAATGGCGTTTCTTTATCTTTGGTACGATTGAAAACCGATACTTCAAAACCTGCTTTGAGTAGGTTCATAACCATTGGGTTTCCCATGTTGCCAAGACCTGTCCATCCTAATTTTAATGTATTCATAGTTTTTGTTATTTAGATTATCTGCTCATTGTGGCATATCACTGCGGTCGGGTTGGCCATAGTTTTATATGTTAATGATTATCTGTTTGATTTTTCTCAAGCTTACTTAAGTAAATAAAAACAAGTAAGTAAAAAACACAGAATAGCCAATCATTAAGTCCATAAATGGTATAATAAATCCCAGCCATTGTATCTGCTTTATAGACTGCAGAAAGGTCATTACTCATAATCCATTTAGACCAGGTAATCCCATAAATAAATTTTTCAATGACAAAAACTCCAATCACCCATTTAAGATGTTCCCATTTAGGAACAATAGCTAAAAATACAAGACCCCAAACTACTATCATTAGTAATCCAAAATTGGACATAGTGACTGGGTCAGCTTCATTAATAACTTTATTGGTGAAAAATCTGGAAAATACAAGTACGCCACCAATATTCATTATACCCGATAAATACAGCCCTTTTTTAATAAATTCTTTACTTGGTTTCATAATAATTATTTTTAAATTATGTACAACGAATAACTACTGTTAACTGCTGGTTTATTTCTGGGAAAGAAATAAAAATTAACAAGTGGAACAGATTGAGAATATCCAAGCGAAGGGGTTTATACATTCAGATATTCATAAAGTAAATTTAGAAGTTTATAGAATGCAATTCCTATAGTTACTCCAATTAACATCCAAAAAAATGTTTGTTTTTTGTCTATTTTTACAAATTGTTCCTTGAGTAATACCCCATTTTCCTTTAATTCAAGTTTGATTTCTTTTTTGTCGAATTGCTTGTATTTGGATTCCAATATTAAATCTCTGGCTTGTAGTTTTATTTCATGGGTAATTCCAGAAAAAGAAAACTTTTTAGAAATTCTTTTTCCATTCAGTAAAACACTTTCAATTCCAAAAATAGAGTTTAAGAATTCTATTTTATTCGAGTCAATATTAAATTCAGCGTATTTCATTATTGGTTTTATTTTTTTATAACGTTCTAGTACTACAACGTGTTTGGTACTAATTTAAGCCCTATTTTCGGATTTGCCAACCGAGCGATAGCGAACAGGCGAAGCAAATCTTCCAAATAGAAGACCAATTTCAAATTAAGCCTAATACTCAAATTGCATGTAGCGTGTGTTGTAGGCAGTTCTTTATTTTGATGCTTTAGACTTTTTTATGTTCAAAGCTTTCTGTTTTATCCATTGAATTGAAATGTCAACAGGAGCTGTAATATTGTCAGGAGCAATATTGTGTGCTAATGTTGAAAACAAAGCATACTCGAAAGGTTTGCCTTGAACTTTAAATGTATTTAATTGCTCAATGCACAATTTTACGGGAATTTGGATATCTTTCTCACCAAAAAGCCAAAGTCCTGGAATTGAAAGAGTATTCAAGTAATTTTTTGGGTCAGTAGTGGGAAATTGATACCGGTCTGGGTCATTTTTAGTATGTTCACGAGCATCTGATTCTGTATGGTTTTCCCAAAAGTTATTGTTTCCATTAGTATAAAACTGAAATCGTAGTTGTTCTAAAGTTGTAATTGTAGGGCAACTAAATAAAACCATAAATTCTATTTGTGGATTTTTGCTTGCAACAATAGGGATTATCCATCCTGCTTGACTGAAGCCAACCAATCCAATTGGTGTTTTTTTATCCTTCAAATAAGTTTGAAATGTATTTACTGCTGCACGTGCATCGTGAGATAATAAATTAAGATTTGCAGGGTCAATATTATTCGTGCCAACAGATGGTCCTGCATATACACCGCCTGATTCTCCAACTCCACGTTTATCATATGTCAATACAGCGATACCTTCTTTGGCAAGACGTGTAGCAAACTCCATTTCTCTTTTTACAGGATCAGACCCATGAACAATTACAACTGCTGCTAATGCTTTTTTAGGTGTTAAAATCGAGCCTGCAAGAGTGACGCCTTGACTTTCAAACTTTATATCTTGAATGGTAAAGTCGGCCGATTGAGAAAATACCATATCTGGTAAAGTGATTAATAATAACCAAAGAAATAAGTTAGAAAAAAATTTATTATTCATTTTGATTTAATATAAAAATTAAGGTAGATTCTCCATTCTGAGTTAGCATTGCCTACAATGTTAGGCTGTGAAAAAACTAAAATCAACCTCTTGAGAATCTCATATTTGAGATTTTTATTTGGTAGCCTCCAGATACTTTCTAAATTTGAAATATGTTTTTTCACAGCCTGACGTAGGATTATGGTCGATGTTGTGGGATTTGAAAAACGCCAGCATAGCACAAGTACTATAGTAAAATTGAATAACAAATGAACAGGCATTTCCGTCAGCCCACGATATTGGCAATAATATGTTGGCAGTAGTTTTTATTTTGCCCAGTCTCAATATCCTTAAATAGCTGCTAAATTCAGTGTCTTTTAAGTTTTTTACCACTACTTTTTAGTGACTTCAAAGGCCACTACCATACAGCCTACTTCCCTCGTAACACTTCCAATTCTTTCTCCGTCGGTTTGTTTGAACCTTATCCAACCTATAACTTCGTCCATTTTTCTTTAAGTATATGTCTTTCGTCAAGGTCTTCAACTGTGCCTAAACCATTAATTTTAAAAATGCTAAATTGCTTTTGTCAAGTTCTGCGTAACCTTATTTTAGTTTCTAATCAGCGGCTTTTGAAGAATCTTTCTAAAATTTAAAAAGAACTGACTTAACTTCTTTGTCTTTTCCGCAGTGTACAAGCACCGAGGTTTTAACTTGTATTTTATATCGTTTTGTCGTTATTATTATTATTATTATTAAATCTTTTCTTTGAGAGCAAAAGAAATATCATTATAACAACAAAGTGAATAATAGTTTTAAAATAGGTCTTTCCAGTCAAAAAGTAACCAGATAATGTAAGAATAATTGGCAACACAACAGATATAATCAAAAGTCCGTAGTACAAACTAGAGGTAGATTTTAACTGTTGGTCCGTTTTGTTCGAGTATTCTTCTTTTTGCATATTTTTAATTTTTTTGAAAATAGTTTTTTCACAGCCTGACGTCCTGTGGTTTGCCACAGTGGCGTACCTCTCACCGAACAATCATAAATATAAACCAAACTTTGAGTTATCACTGTGTTTTCTAAAGAATCACAGAATTAAGCCATTGTGGCAAACCGCTGTTGTTCGTTCGTATTTTTTGGTTTGATCCATCTTCTTTTGCTCTCAAAATATTATTTCCATATTTTGACTTTAGATTTAAACTTAATTTTATTGAGCAGTTCTATGTATGTCAAAAATTATTGCTAATAATGACATTCCAATCCCAATTCCAAAAAATAAACCTTTTGTCAAATCAGGTAGTTCTACAAAATGAGAAAAGATCTGTGAAACTACAATTATCAGCATTCCACTAGACATTAGAATTACTGATTTTCTATTTATTATTTTTTTTCATTTTCTTCTTTTTAAGAAATAATATTTAAAGGTTAGTAATTAGTATCAAATTTTATTAATTGTTACAAGTAGTTGTTGTATTCTCCATGGTCTTGCAGTATGATGCACAATGTTTTGCTGATTTGAGATGGCTGAAAGTTCGTAACTTTTCAATTTTCGGTTTAATGAAAACTTGATGCGAAACTGTAATGCCACTAAATCCCAGCTACCTCAAAATGGTTGTTGTAGTTAGTATTTGCTCATCTAGATAAGTCCTAAAGTTAAGTTGTATCAATTTACGAGCCTCAGATAAAGTTTTTCCAGACGAAGGTTTATATAATTTTATTATCTGTTCTAATTGGGTAATTATTTCAACAATTGACTTTTGGATAATTGTGGTCATGTAAAGTACATAAAATACTTTTTGTTCACTTGAAGTTACAGTTCCTTTTATTTTTTCATATTCTTTTTTTACTAGGAAGTAGCTTGTTATCATTTCAGGACATAACTCAAGTTTGAACGTTTCACTAAGGAATAATTCATCGTAATATTTATCAAAAATGAATTTTTTCTGATTAGTAGCTCTTTCAGGCATACCGCGAAACGACATTAAGATTTGTCCAAATCTTTCCATACTGATTTTATGTAAATATTTCTTGGTAATATCTAAACCTGTATCCCCAGTTTTTCTAGAATAAATGATGTTATGATCGTCAAGAAATTGTTCTATTTGTAGCTGTTCGCTACGCAATGATTTCAAATCAACATTGGAAATAGAATTTTGGCTGTTAGTATATTCAGCAATTTTATTATTCAAATTAGAGTCTTTTGAAGTTTTAAAAATCCTCACTAATACTTCACTTTTGGAAAGATAATCTTCTAAATGTTTAGGATCTTCCGAATTAAATTGATGAATTGTTCTTAATGACTGACCTCCATTCAGTACTTGAAGCGAATCTATTGTTAAGCGTATTTTTTTATTGGCATTAACTGGTTCCGCTTTAATGTCATTTGCAGTAAGTGTTAATCCATTATTATACATGAAAAATTTAGTAGGATCATTTTTCAAACTAAACGATATATTCTTGTTGTATTTGGATTTAACTACCAAACCACGGACATTGTCGAATAATACAGAATAGTCAATATTTACCTTTGTTAAGGGTTCGAGAACTTCAATTCCATAGTTCCTCCTTAAATCACTATCAGCACATGTTATTCTAATTATTTCTGTTAATGGCAATCTAATAATATAGGACTTTGATGATGAAATTGAACTTTCGGAAAAAGACATTATAGCATCATTATCAACAATTAATTCTGCATTCACAGGGTTTGGTCTTAATGAAACAAATTGGCTTATTTGCTCTAATCCAACAGGTATTACTTCTAGGCCATATACTCTCTCCATTTGTTCAAGATGATGATCTTTTGAAGTGATCTCGATATCCTCATTACTTACAACAAATAAAGAGATTTTCCATTCCTCATTACCATTCAATTTTTCAACGATCTCTTTTGCGCCTTTTTGGGTCTTACCCTCAAGTTGTGATAAATCTTCATTAACAATAGCGTTAATAAACTTACTTGATAAAATAGTTTCATTGAGGCTTTGTTTGCCAATATTAAATTTAGTTCTATACTTAAAATTGAACAATTGAATATGATGTTCTTCATCATCTATGATGATAGCATCGATTCCGCAATCATCAAATCTTTCATTGAACAGTATAGAATTAAAATCTGTATCTGTTACTAAATCAGCTATATCTAAAACTTCAGTTGTATTTGATAAATGTTCGATTATGAATAAATAAAATCCAAGTCTTTCAATTTGTTTGTCCTCTAATGATGAATAATCAAAGTCTAACTCTGTAGCTAATAACTCAAAGTATTTTTTACTTTTCTTACCAATTATTTTATAATCATTTATTCCAGCCATTTTTCTTGTTTACTATGACTAACATTATTGTTAATCACTATTTGTTAATTTTTTATAGTTTGCAGATTGTGGATAGCCACAAAGCATAACCGTTTTTCTCATGGTTGCTCTATTACCTATTGCTTGTATATAGACGAAACGAACCTTCGCATATGCACCCAAATATGGGTAGGTGGGCAAAAATTTTCTTTCGTTCTATATTCTTTCAAATATATTAAAATTTTCTTACAATTTTTCTTGAAAAGAATAAACGCTATAGTTATTGTGGTTTGCGTGAGGGAGGGAAGCGGCATCCTTTATTTTCTTTCTTTAAGAAAATAAAGATACAGCGTACCGCCCGACCCAAAGTGGCGAGGAGGAACGACAAAGCTGCTGCAGGGTCACGCCCAAAGGAACAATCTCACTTTTTCCATCCTTTTTATGAAATTTCCGAAAAAAGTATATCTTTAGCCAACTAAAAACCAAAAACCCAATATATGGAAGACCAAAAACCAGACGATTTTAAAAGAGAATTAGGATTACTCGACGGAACCATGCTTGTGGTGGGTTCTATGATAGGTTCCGGGATATTTATTGTAAGCTCGGATATGGTGCGCCAGTTGGGATCTGCCGGTTGGTTGATTGCTATGTGGGTGCTTACGGGCGCCATTACGGTGATTGCCGCCGTGAGTTATGGCGAGTTGAGCGCGATGTTTCCTAAAGCGGGTGGTCAATATGTGTACATCAAGGAAGCGTACGGCAAACTGGTGGGTTTCTTGTACGGTTGGAGCTTTTTTGCCGTGATTCAAACCGGGACGATTGCTGCCGTGGGTGTGGCTTTTGCTAAATTTGCCGCCTACTTGTACGCGCCTTTAAGTGATAAAAATATTTTATACGAGATTGGGGATTTCAAACTCAATGCGGCTCAGATTGTTTCTATTTTCACCATTATTCTGCTGAGTTACATCAACAGTCGCGGGGTGAAAAATTCTAAGATTTTACAAACGGTGCTTACGGTTATTAAAATTCTATCGCTGGCAGGTTTGATTATTTTTGGATTTATGGCTGCCAAAGCTGAGGTTTGGGATGCGAACTGGACGAATGCCTGGAAGTCACAAACACTAAATGTAGAAACGGGTTTGTGGTTGCCCATCAGCGGAACGGCTTTGATATCTGGAATTTCGGCAGCCTTAGTAGGTTCTATGTTCTCCAGTGTGGCTTGGGAAGGAGTAACTTTTATAGCTGGTGAAATAAAAAATCCAAAACGCAATGTGGGATTGAGTTTGTTCTTAGGAACCTTAATCGTGAGTGTGATTTATATTTTGGCTAATATTATGTATTTGGCAGTGGTGCCTTTGTATGATATTGCTACAGCCGAATCGGATCGTGTGGCTGTTGTGGCTTCACAAAGTATTTTTGGTTCTGTAGGAACATTAATTATCGCTGTGATGATTATGATTTCGACTTTTGCCTGCAACAATGGATTGATTATGGCGGGTGCGAGAGTGTATTATACGATGGCGCAAGACGGTGTTTTCTTTAAGAAAGCCGCTGAATTGAATCATGCCAGCGTTCCGGCTTGGTCTATATGGGCGCAGTGTATTTGGGCTTCGGCGTTATGTCTGACAGGAAAATATGGTGATTTATTGGATTTTGTGGTCATCATCGTTTTGATATTTTATATCCTTACAATCTTAGGAATATTTATTCTGCGCAAAAAAATGCCAAATGTGGAAAGACCCTATAAAGCTTTTGGATATCCATTTCTGCCTGCACTTTATCTAATTATCGCCACGGCAATTTGCATTGCTTTGTTGTATACTAAAACGAGTACCAGTGGTTGGGGAGTTTTGATAATGCTGATTGGTATTCCGGTGTATTATTTGACGAAAGCTAAGGAATAGTTTTTTTAATTATGAGTTATGAATTTAAATTAGTCCAGCTTAAATAAACTTATATTTCTTATATGTTAAAAAAAAACATCTAAATATTTATATTCATAATTAGTATTGCTTTCATGACTTTTAGTAATCAGAGAAAATCTACTTAATCCGCGTCATCTGCATTCTATTTTGTAAAACAATGGCAAATTAACACATAAAAAAATCCGTCTCGTTTTGATAACGCGACGGATTTTCTATTGAATTCAGGTTGGGTTGCGGTTGTCTTAAATTTAAAACTAAGGAGACTAAAAACTAAAACTAAAAAAAATACAACTGCAAGCCACAACCTGTAAACGGCAGGCTAGTAATACGTAAAACGTCTTACTTTGGCAATATATTTAGCCAATCTAATGACTTGGTGGCTGTAACCGTATTCATTATCATACCAAATGTACAACACGATATTCTTTCCGTCTTTTGAAACAATGGAGGCATTACTATCATAAATGGCAGGCTGTGATGTACCAACGATATCCGATGAAACCAACTCGTTATTCATCGAGTATTTTATTTGCTCCACTAATTCGCCTTCCAAAGCGTATTTTTTCATGATAGCATTGATTTCTTCAACCGAAGTTGTTCTTGAAACTTCCAGATTCAAAACGACTAATGAACCATTAGGAACTGGCACACGAATTGCATTTGAAGTTAATTTTCCTTCCAATGACGGCAATGCTTTTGCAACAGCACTTCCGGCACCCGTTTCGGTAATCACCATATTCAAGGCTGCAGCTCTTCCACGACGGTATTTTTTGTGCATATTATCGACAAGATTCTGGTCGTTGGTATACGCATGGATGGTCTCCAAATGTCCTTTGACAACCCCTAAAGTGTCTTCAACTGCTTTCAAGATTGGCGTGATGGCATTTGTAGTGCAGGATGCCGCTGAGAATATGTTGATTTCGTCAGGATTGTATTCGTTATGGTTTACACCGTGAACAATATTAGGAACTCCTTTTCCGGGAGCGGTAAGCAATACTTTATCGGTACCTTTAGAAACTAAATGTCTGCTTAAAGCTTCATGTGTGGTAAAAGCTCCTGTGTTGTCAATAACCAAAGCATTGTCAATTCCGTAATGTGTATAATCAATTTCTTCAGGACCGTTTGCCGTAATGACATGAACGGTGGTTCCGTTGATGATCAGAGCATTATTTTCAGGGTCAGCAGTTACGGATCCTTGAAAATCACCATGAATAGAATCGTATCGCAACAAGGAAGCTCTTTTTTCAAGAGAAGTAGCATCATTTTTATCGCGTGTTACGATAGCGCGCAATCGCAATTGACTTCCTTTCCCAGTTTTCGACATTAATTCTCTGGCTAATAAACGACCAATACGCCCAAAACCATACAGCACCACATCTTTTGGATGAATTTCCTCTGAGTTTTTGGCGTTTTTTAATTTGTCAATTACAAAATACTTTGCGTCAGGATATTTTTCATCTTCTAAACGGTATTCATACGTAAGTTTTCCAATATCTAATTTTGCAGGTGGCAAATTCAATTCTAAAATAGCTTTTGCAATTTTAACAGAATCAAAGATAGAAATAGGTTTGCCCACAAATTCTCCGGCATATTCATGCAGGTTGATGATGTCACTGACATTTCGGTCAATTAATTGATTGCGAAATAAGACCATCTCAATGGATTTATCGTACCATAAATCGCTGATGATTTTAATCAGTTTTACTCCCGCACGTCGCCTGTCGGCTTGAAAAGAAACTTCTTTTTCGTATAAAGTTGTGGTGTCCATGTTGAAAATTTAATGAAAATAAGTTAGTGTATTTTTTAAAATTTGGCGCAAAATTACCCATTTCAATCGATTTCGTAAGCTATTTTGTGATTTATTTATAAAATAAAAAAGCCATCTTGTTTTTTAAGATGGCTTTAGTTTTTGAAAAAAGGAATGCGTTAGAGAATTACACGCAGTATTTCACCGTTTTTATTAATCATTTCAATGCGTACGGTTTGGTTTTCCTCTTTTTTACTCAAAAGTTTAGAGACCGTTTCCACATCAATAGCTTTGATATTATCAATACTCAAAATAATATTTCCGACCAACTCATCTTCGTATTGTTTCAAATTTTGGCTGGTAATCGATTTGATCTTTACACCGTAATCAATTTTGAATTTTTTCTTGTCAGCAGCATCAATGTTTTCTAATTCGATACCTTTAAATTCTGCATTGAAAAATTCATTTTTGCTCAACACTACTGGAACCACTCTCGTTTTTCCATCTCTGATGTACGTAACCTGCACTTTGTCATTCGGTCTTTTTGTGTTGATATATCCGGAAAGATCCGCAAACGTAGCAACATTTTGTTCGTCTAATTTGATGATGACATCGCCTTTTTCTAATCCTGATTTTTCGGCACCGGAATTTTTAGTTACTTTATTAATGTAGAATCCCTGTGTTTGGGAAATTCCGTATTCTTTGGAACTAATGCTATTCAATTCGCCTCCTTCAACGCCAAGAATTCCACGCTGCACATTCCCAAATTCCATTAAATCTTCAATGATTTTTCGGGCAATATTCGAAGGAACCGCAAACGAATAACCTACGTAAGAACCCGTCATCGAGGAAATCATCGTGTTGATTCCTATCAGTTCACCACGCGTGTTGACTAAGGCGCCACCACTGTTTCCTGGGTTTACCGCAGCATCTGTTTGTATGAAAGATTGGATTCCGCTGGTGTCTAAATCTCTGGCTTTCGCCGAAACAATTCCGGCAGTTACCGTTGAAGTCAAATTATATGGATTTCCTACAGCCAAAACCCATTCGCCAATTTTAACCGAATCAGAATTGGCAAAAACAGTATATGGTAATTTCTCGTTGGTGTCAATTTTCAACAAGGCAATGTCCATTTTAGAATCGGTTCCAATAAGTTTTGCTTGATATGATTTTTTGTTGTTTAAGGTGATTTCAATTTCTGAGGCACCTTTAATCACGTGATTATTGGTTACAATATAACCGTCCTCAGAAATGATAACTCCAGAACCTGTTCCCACTTGTTCTTGGGATTGTCCTCCTTTATACCCATAAAAATATTCTAAAATGGGATTTGTAATCGTTCTGCGAGAAACGTTTTTTACGTGTACAACCGTATGGATGGTTTTTTCAGCAGCCTCAGTAAAATCAAGTACATCCGATGATAATCCCACTTTTTTACCATAAGAATTGGATGTCATGGTAACTGCTGAACTTTTGTCATTAGAAAAATATCCATTGGTGTCAAATAATAATTTGTAAGCTCCAAGAGTAACCGCTCCGCTTAACAACGAAACTAAAAATAGAGTTGAAAATTTTTTCATATTAAATTCGTTTTTTAAGATATTTACCCGTAAAAATAAAACTAAATTGCTTTTTTAAAATACAGTTTAACGCTCTTTAACAATGATTAACATTTCATTAATAGTTCGTACTTTTGTTGGACTCAATACAAATTAAAATGCAACTAGAATTTCATAAATACCAAGGGACAGGAAATGATTTTGTAATGGTTGATAACCGTTCGGAGTTTTTTCCAAAGGAGAATACACAATTAATCGCGCATTTATGTGATAGACGTTTTGGAATAGGAGGCGATGGGCTGATTTTATTGGAAAATGACACGATTGCTTCGAATCTCGCAACGGCCACTGATTTCAAAATGGTCTATTACAACTCAGATGGAAATCAAAGTTCTATGTGTGGCAACGGTGGACGCTGTTTAGTGGCTTTCGCCAAAAAGCTGAACGTAATAGAGAACGAAACTACTTTCATAGCGACAGATGGTTTGCATCATGCTACAATTGGCGATGACGGATTGGTTTCACTTCAAATGATTGATGTTGATGAGGTAAAAGTAAATGCAGATTACGTTTTTCTGAATACGGGTTCGCCGCATCATGTACAACTAGTAGACGATTTAGAAAATTACAATATCAAGGAAAATGGAGCGGCCATTCGATACGGAGATTTATACGGTAAAGCAGGAAGTAATATCAATTTTGTCAAACAAATTGACGACAACACTTTTTCGTTACGAACGTATGAAAGAGGCGTAGAAGATGAAACGCTTTCTTGCGGAACAGGAGCGACGGCAGTTGCAATTGCGATGAATGTGCTAGGAAAAACGAATGCTTCCTCTATTGATTTGAATGTTGAAGGCGGAAAATTAGTTGTTTCTTTTGATAAAAAAGATGGACATTTTACTAATGTTTTCCTGAAAGGACCAGCTGAATTTGTATTTAAAGGAACGATCGAGATTTAACTACAAATTAGGAATTATAAAAAATGCCAGATTTATCAATTTTAGTATTGTTATTATTTGTTTGTAGCTTTCTTTTTATTCTCAATTCAAAAAAGGTGGATTTTCAAAAATGAATTATTATTATAAATATCGTTCGATCATTGGTTTTATAATTATTCCTATCGTAATGATAATTTTACTGCTAGCTATTTTTAATAAATAGGTTTTTAATTCGTAATTATTTATATGAAAACATTAAAAGGCGATAATATCTATATTCGTGCATTAGAACCCAATGATTTGGAGTTTGTGTATGCCATAGAAAACGACCAGAGCATCTGGGAAGTCAGTAATACACATACGCCTTACAGTCGATTTTTAGTCAAACAATATTTAGAAAATGCCCATCAGGATATTTATGAAGCTAAGCAATTGCGATTGGCTATTTGTCAGGATCAGGATTTTCCCGCTTTGGGTTTAATCGATTTATTTGATTTTGATCCAAAGAATAATAGGGCAGGAGTGGGTATCGTAATCCAAAATAACGAAAACCGAAAACAGAATATTGGGTCCGAAGCTTTGGCATTATTAATAGAATATGCTTTTTATAATCTTAATTTACACCAATTATATGCAAATATTGGTACCGAAAATGAAGCAAGTAAAGCTCTTTTTACTAAATTTGGATTCGAAATAATAGGCGTAAAGAAAGACTGGACCTTCGTCAACGGTATTTATAAAGACGAGGCTATTTTTCAATTAATCAATACTAAATTTTAAAATTTTTAGTTTTGAACAAGTATCAATTAAAAATCAAATAAATAGGAGGAATAGTCGTATCATTATTCCAGAAAAAAAATAATACCACATATGAATATCAAGAAAATCATCACTATTACGTCTGTTGTTTTAATATCAATATTAATGATTTACGGATTGATTATTTTGCGTCAGATTTTTGCAGCTAATACAAAATTTGCAGATAAAGAAGTGTTTGTCTATGTTCCGACAGATTCTAATTATGAAGATGTCAAGAAAATAATCGCGCCATATGTAGAGAATATGGATCGTTTTGAAATGGTGGCCAGTAAAAGAGGTTATACTGATAATGTAATTCCGGGGCGTTTTCTATTCACAAAAGGAATGAACAGTTATGAGTTGGTAAAAACCTTGAGACTTAATTCGCCTGTAAAATTGGCTTTCAATAATCAGGAACGTGTAGAAAATTTAGCGGGACGTGTAGGTTCTCAAATAGAAGCCGACAGTTTATCATTATTGAATACCTTTAAAGATTCTATTTTCTTGAAAGAAAACGGGTTCAATGAAGAGAATATTTTAGTAATGTTTATTCCGAATACGTATGAGATTTATTGGAACACAACGGCTGAAAAGTTTCGCGATAAAATGATTAAAGAATACCGTAATTTTTGGAATAAGGAAAGAGTTGCCAAAGCGCAAAAACAAGGGTTAACTCCAATTGAAGCAACGATTCTGGCTTCAATAGTGCATAAAGAATCCGTAAAAAAAGACGAAAGACCAAGAATTGCAGGTGTGTATTTGAACCGTTTAAGAGCTGGAATGCCATTGCAGGCTGATCCAACCGTAATATTTGCAATGAAAAAGAAATCGAATGATTTTAATCAGGTAATCAAAAGAGTTTTTTACAATGATTTGACAATGTCTCATCCTTATAATACATATATTAATGTTGGTCTGCCTCCTGGACCTATTGCTATGCCTGACATCACAGCGTTAGAAGCCGTTTTAGATCCTGAGAAAAATAACTTTATTTATTTCTGTGCGAGTGTAGAGCGTTTTGGATATCATGAGTTTGCTGCTACTTTAGAAGAACACAATAAAAACGCCAAAAAATATTCGGATTGGATCAACAGTCAAGGTGTGAAAAGATAATTTTGAAATTTAAAGCACTCCTTGTATTTTTATTATTTATTGGATTTCAAATTGGTTTCTCACAAAATCGTGAGGAAAGTTTTTTTAAATCCTCCGATTCTTTAAATAAAAAAAGGCAAAATGCCGTTATCATTTCGGAAGCTGTTTTGGCCACGGGAACATTGATAGGCTTAAACCAACTCTGGTACGCCGAGTATCCCAAATCTGATTTTCATTTTATAAATGACAATTCCGAGTGGCTTCAAATGGATAAAGCCGGTCATGTATTTTCGTCGTATCATTTGGGTCGGTTTTGTGCCGAAATGCTACATTGGAGTGGGGCTACTAAAAAAAATCAATTGCTTTATGGTGCTGGCCTTGGCTTTGCATTTCTAACAGCCGTTGAGGTTTTAGACGGATATTCATCTGAATGGGGCGCTTCCTCCGGCGACATCATTGCAAACGCTACTGGAACTGCTTTGTACGTTTCCCAAGAATTAATGTGGCACGAACAACGGATTATACCAAAATTCTCTTTTCATACTACAAAATATGCAAGTGAACGACCGGAAGTATTGGGTAGTTCCTTCTCGGAGCAAATTTTAAAAGATTATAACGGACAAACGTATTGGCTTTCGGTCAATTTATATTCTTTTGCTAAAGGTTCTAAAATACCAAAATGGCTGAATTTAGCATTGGGTTATGGAGCAGAAGGAATGATCACTGGGAGAACTGAAAATACAACCGCTTTTATAGCTTCAAATCCACAGCGATTTAGACAATTTTACCTTAGTTTGGATGTCGATTTAACAAAAATTAAGACCAATTCTCATTTTCTAAAGACCGTTTTTTCTGTTTTTAATACCGTTAAAATTCCTGCACCAACCATCGAATTTGTGCGTTTCAACGATGTAAAATGCCACTTCATCTATTTTTAGAAAAAGTTTAACTTACTGATTATCAGCATTATTATTTTTGTTGTATCTTTGCGCATAGAAATTTCTTAACGGGACAGCGTTTTGAAGAAAAACAATTTATGATAAAGAAGTGGTATTTTTACACAAGTCTGACTGTTATTACAGTTTTTTTGAGCTCAGGTTTTAAACCTTTTAATTTAGAAACTAACCCTTGGTTTCTTATCAGTGAACAAGATGGAACACACTACTTATATCCATCGGAAGAACAAAGCGAGTACACCAATTTAAACATCCCTTTTACCGGAAATTTCTTTATTGGTTTTAAGGAAGCCATTGGCTACAGAGAATCGGAGAGTAAATACAAAACAGTTAATTCTCTTGGCTATTTAGGTAAATATCAGTTTGGTATAGAAACATTAAAGTCGGTTGGAATACATAATAGTTCCGCTTTTTTGAATAGTCCTGAATTGCAAGAAAAAGCATTTATTGCACTTCTGGCAAAAAATAAATGGGAGCTAAAAAAAGAAATTGAAAAATATGAGGGTACAATTATGAACGGCATTCGTATAACAGAATCCGGTATATTGGCCGCTGCACATCTTGGAGGAGCTGGGACTGTAAAAAAATATTTTAAAAATAAAGGCAAGCGTAATTTTAGAGATGCGTATGGAAGTTCTGTAAAAAGTTATATGAAAATGTTTGGAGGTTATGATACTTCATTTATTGTTGCAAATGTCAACGCAAACGTCAAGAATATTTAATTAGATAGAAGCTCTAAAAAAGAAAGAGGCTGCTAAAATTAATTTTTTGCAGCCTCTTTCTTTTACGTTAAATGGGATTATTTAGCTTTAATAATTTCCCCATTGGGACGTACCACTAGTTTAATAATTTCTTTATCTTTTTTAATTTTAACGTTATATTGTTTTTTTATAATATCTCCCTCTTCTTGTGTGTAAAGAAATTTATCATTTACAATTGTCCAGCCAGGATACGTTCTGTAAATAGAATAGATAACATCACTAGGAAGTCTTACGTTTTTAAATTCTTCTACAACACGTATTAATTTTCCGTTTTCATTATAAGTAGCAGACAAAGAACCGTTTTTTACTTCCATTACTACAAGATATTCTTCAGCTCCTTCAGCATCTTTCCCTAGATCATAAGCAATGAATTTTTCTTCTACTATTTTCACTCTTTGGTCCGGATTATTATCAGGGACATAAACTGAAAAATCAGTTCCAACTCTTTTAATTACTACTCCTGGTAGTTCTTCTATTTTGATTTTTCCTTTTTGAGTTTCTTGAGCATTTGATGCTATTGTGATGCTTAAAAAAAGTATAATAATAAGTGATTTCATAATATTTAGTTTTAAATTAATTTAATGAGTCATAATACTTGTAATACGCTAATGAATGTTAAGGCTTATCTTTTCTTCCCCTTTTTTTTAAATGTTTAATTATCTGTTTATCAATGATTTAAAATGTAGATTATCGTAAGTATATGTAAATTTACCTATTTTTTAAAGGCTTGACTGTTAACGTATTCCATAAACAATGTTAATAAAAGAATAGAATTTCATTTTTTTTTAATAGGATTTAAATTATTTACTTTCAGTGTTTTAACAAAAAAAAAACACCAATCTTTCGATTGATGCTTTGTATATAATAATTTTTTAGGAGGTGTTTTTACTCGAAACTCCCTATCAAAATTTCTAATATTTTAATGGCAGCTTCACTGATTTTTGTTCCAGGTCCAAATACCGCAACTGCACCGGCATCAAATAAAAATTGATAATCTTGTGCAGGAATTACTCCGCCTACGACCACCATAATATCTTCCCGACCGTATTTTTTAAGTTCTTCAATCACTTGTGGTACCAGCGTTTTGTGGCCGGCAGCCAGTGAAGATACCCCTAAAATATGGACATCATTTTCTACTGCTTGTTTAGCCGCTTCGGCTGGCGTTTGAAAAAGTGGGCCAATATCAACATCAAAACCAACATCAGCATAACCGGTAGCGACCACTTTGGCACCACGGTCGTGTCCGTCTTGTCCCATTTTAGCAATCATAATTCTTGGGCGACGTCCTTCTTTTTTAGCGAATTCATCTGCCAGTTGTTTTGCTTTTTCAAAACTTTTGTCGTCTTTTATTTCTTTGCTATACACACCGCTAAAGGATTTAATTTGTGCTTTGTATCTTCCAAAAACCGTTTCTAGTGCATCGCTGATTTCTCCTAAGGTTGTTCGGTTTCGGGCCGCTTCAACAGCTATTTCCAATAAATTACCTTCACCGGTTTGAGCACAATGGATTAATTTTTTCAGAGAATTCTGCACTTTTTCAGTATCTCTGGTGGCTTTGATTCGGTCTAATTGCTCCAGCTGTTGTTTGCGAACCATTTGGTTATCCACATCCAGAATCTGTAAAGGATCTTCTTTTTCTAATCGGTATTGATTGACACCTACAATAATATCCTGACCGCTGTCTATTCTTGCTTGTTTTCTGGCTGCAGCTTCCTCGATTCTAAGTTTTGGAATTCCGGATTCAATGGCTTTGGTCATTCCGCCTAGTTCTTCAACTTCTTCGATAAGTTTCCAAGCGTTTTCTGCAATCTCATTCGTTAAACTTTCTACGTAGTAACTGCCGGCCCAAGGATCGACTGTTTTGGTGATTTTAGTTTCTTCTTGTAAATAGAGTTGCGTGTTTCGGGCAATTCTAGCCGAGAAATCTGTTGGTAAAGCGATGGCTTCATCCAAAGCATTGGTATGCAAAGATTGTGTTCCTCCAAAAGCGGCTGCGGCTGCTTCAATACAGGTTCGAGCCACATTGTTAAAAGGATCTTGCTCTGTTAAACTCCAACCCGAAGTTTGACAATGGGTTCGCAGGGCTAATGATTTATCATCTTTTGGTTCAAATTGTTTGACCAGTTTCGCCCATATCATTCTTCCCGCACGCATTTTGGCAATTTCCATAAAATGGTTCATTCCAATCGCCCAGAAAAAAGACAGGCGTGGAGCAAATTCATCAATTTTCATTCCGGTCGCTAATCCTGTTCTGATGTATTCCAGTCCATCGGCCAAAGTGTAAGCCAATTCAATATCAGCAGTGGCTCCCGCTTCTTGCATATGGTATCCGGAAATTGAAATTGAGTTGAATTTCGGCATTTTTTTGCTGGTAAATTCAAAAATATCAGCAATGATTTTCATCGAAGGCGTTGGCGGATAAATATACGTGTTACGCACCATGAACTCTTTTAGAATGTCATTTTGTATCGTACCTGAGAGTAATTCGGGTTTTACGCCTTGTTCTTCGGCGGCGACAATATAGAAAGCCATAATAGGTAAAACAGCGCCATTCATCGTCATGGAAACGGACATTTCATCCAGCGGAATTTGGTCGAATAATACTTTCATATCTTCCACGGAATCAATTGCGACTCCCGCTTTTCCTACATCGCCCACTACGCGTTCGTGATCCGAATCATAACCGCGGTGTGTAGGCAAATCAAAAGCGATGGAAAGTCCTTTTTGACCCGCAGCCAAATTTCTTCTGTAAAAAGCATTACTTTCTTCAGCGGTCGAAAATCCTGCATATTGACGTACAGTCCATGGTCGGCGGACGTACATTGTGGCGTAAGGTCCGCGTAAATTTGGTGCAAAACCAGCTCCAAAATTAAGATGAGTAAGATGCTCAATATCTTGTTCTGAATACGTTGGTTTTAGTTCGATTCCCTCTGCGGTTAGAAAAGTATCAGTCAAAGAATTTTTATTCTCCACTTTCAACGGTGTGCTTTCTAATTTTATATGTTGTAAATCTTTTCTTTTCATTTGTTAAGTACCAAATTACACGAATGCTGATGAATTTTTAATTTTGATTAGTCTCAATCTCTGAATATTATTCAAGATCTAATCTTTCCTGTTCTATTTTCTCTGCCAGACGTTTTTCGATTATTGGTGTAATCAATGTTTTTCTTGGTTTGACTTTTACAAAAGGAAACAATTCTAAATCATGTTTCATTTTGTCCTGTTTATTAGGATGTTTGTTAGTGCCTAATAGAATTTCTTTCCCGGAATCAAATAGTTCCTGAGCTGTATCAGCACTTTCCTGAATTTTCCTTTTGATGATTCCGTCATTAAGTTGTTTTAGGAAACCGCCATTTGCCTCAATATCTTTAAATAATGCCAACGCTTTCTCGGCTAATTGATTGGTGAGATTTTCGATATAATAACTGCCGTCAGCCGGATTATTCACTTTGTCAAAATAACTTTCGTTTTTGAGAATCAACAATTGATTTCGCGCAATTCGGTCACCAAATTCATTGTCTTTGTGGTACAACGCATCGTACGGTAAATTTGCAATAGCATCTGCTCCGCCAATAATTGCACTCATACATTCAGTTGTGGTACGCAACATATTTACATTATAATCGTATAATGTTTTGTTTCGTTTGGTTGGCGAAACAATAATGTTACAATCCAAGTTGTGGCTGTATTCTTTGGCTATCAGATTAAAAAGTAATCGTAATGCACGCAGTTTTGCAATTTCAAAAAAGTAATTTGTCCCAACGGCTACTTCAAAAACTATAGGTTGGTTTATATTTTCAATTCGATTGAAATATTCATTGGCTTGTCCTAAACTATAAGCAATTTGCTGCACCATATTGGCACCTGCATTTTGATACAAAGCAGCATTTATACTGATTAATGACACTGATTTTGTTACTTTTGAAAGTAAATTCAGGGTGTCAAAATTGCTTTTTTCGTTAGTTACAAACCAGTTTCCATCTTTGGCTAATTGTCCAATTGCATCCAGATTGCAAAAAATAGCAGTATTATTTTTCTTTGCGAAAGCATCAATTTTTTTAACGAAATCGATTGAAATAAATCCAAGATTAAAATAAACGTTAACTTTTTCTAATGGTAATTGCTCCAAAAGATTAGTAATATCAATTGATTCGTTTTCTATTGTAAACCGAAGGCTATCTGCACCACGACTCAAGGTGTCTCGTGCTCTTTCTATTGATTTTTCAACATCGTAGACAAAAATGTTTTGGCAAATTTTGAATTCAGTTGCTTTAGTGGAAACAGGAAAAGCTTTAGTGAGTTCATCTTTGTGGTAAAAAGGTTTTACCTGAATGTCTTCCGGAGAATTCCAAACTAAGGTTTCATTATAATCCGCACCTTTGAGTTCAAATTGGATTTTTTGTTTCCATTGTTTGGAGGAAATGGGATTGAAATCATCGAAAAGGTTTTTAGCCATTTTGTAGTTGATTAAATTATGGTTTTGAATAATTAATAGTTTAATTATTTATTTTTTTTCAATCGTGTCACCTTCGAATTCGATGATATAAATATCTTCACTATCTTTTTTCATATAGTATTTTTCGCGGGCGTATTTTTCTATTTGTTCTGAATTTTTTAATTGCTTGATGTTTTCCTGATCCTTTTTTATTTCTTCTTTATAATAGGCTGCGTTATCTTCTAAATCTTCAATTTGCTGGTCTAGAATTCGGTGATCGAAATAGGAATAATTGTCCAGAAAAATCATCCATGTACAAAAAAACAACAAAACCCAGACATATTTGTTGCTTAAAAATTTAAACCAAGGTTTCTCTTTGTAGGGATTTTTCATTTTATTTTTTTTTAGCCCCGATTACAATGGAAATCCTTTTAGTAGGTGATTATGACGAATGAAGATTCACGTACTAAAACATTGCAATCTCGTCTTCAGGACGAGACGGGAAATAGCTCCTAATAATAATTCCACTAAAATTACAACTAAATTATAGAATTTTTTGATTTATTACCGCACGAACCACATCAATGGCTACGGTGTTGTATTTGTCGTTTGGTATTATGATGTCCGCAAATGCCTTAGTTGGTTCAATGAACTGCTCGTGCATTGGCTTCAAAGTAGTTTGATATCTGTTGATTACTTCATTCATATCTCGGCCACGTTCCGCGATATCACGTTTCATCCGTCGGATTAATCGCTCGTCAGAATCAGCATGAACATATATTTTTACATCAAATAATTCTCTTAATTCTGGATTTGCCAAGATTAAAATTCCTTCGACAATCATCACTTTTCGAGGATGTGTAAAAACAGTATCGTCTGTTCTATTGTGTGTTACAAAAGAATAAACGGGTTGATGGATGTTGTTTCCTTCTTTTAATTCCTTGAGATGAGCCACTAATAACGGGAAATCAATGGCACGAGGATGATCAAAATTAATTAATGCTCTTTCATCAAATGATAGCCCGTGATTTTCTTTGTAATATGAGTCTTGAGAAATAATACCAACTTCAGTTTGTGGTAATTCATTCATAATCTGATGTACAACGGTTGTTTTTCCGCTTCCTGTACCACCTGCAATTCCTATAATGAGCATAAATTTTTTGTTATGTTTTTATCGGAACAAAAATAGGAATTTAATCGGGAGCAGTTTTTCTTTTTTTAAGAAATATTGCTAAATTGCTATATTTATTTAGGGGTTATTAATTGACATTTTTCTATCTTTAGTTTCTAAAATTTAAAACATTGTATTCACAAATCAATAAAAACATAAGTCGGTATGTCACTTTTGAACCAAAAGAATTAGAAATTTTCAATTCTTTATTGGAACATAAAACGGTTTCTAAGAAAACGATTTTACTTCATGAAGGCGAAATGTGCAATTTTGAAGCTTTTGTCATCAAAGGATGTGTCCGAAAATATTACATTGACGCCAATGGTTTTGAAGTAATTCTGCAATTTGCGATTGAAAATGCTTGGGTAAGTGATATTTCTTTCAGTATTTACGAAGATAATCCTAGTAGAGTGTACATTGAAACTTTGGAAGATTGTGAATTTTTCCTTTTTAGTCCTGAAACAAAAGAGGAATTATTTTCGAAAGCCCCAAAGTTTGAACGTGCTTTCCGTATTCTGATGCAACGAAGTCTTGCCGTTACTCAGGATCGTTTATTTAATACGATTTCTAAATCAGCCACTGAGAAATATTTAGAGTTTCTCGAACATTATCCCACACTTTCACAGCGCGTTGCCCAGCATTATATTGCGTCTTATTTGGGAATTTCAGCCGAGTTTCTTAGTAAAATAAGAACTAAAATCGCTAAACTTTAAATTCTCGTTTTTTTCATTTCTTGTCCTAGTTCAATGCATGTGCTTTTTTTTTGACGCAACTTTGCATCATACTATTAAAGAACAGGACAATGGAAAATACAGATAAAATAATAGACGGTGCAATTACTAATTCAGTTTTGCATAAATCAAATACTCGCGGTCACGCTAATCATGGTTGGTTAGAATCCTATCATACCTTTAGTTTTGCCAATTATCAAAATCCAGAACGGATGAATTTTGGAGTCTTACGCGTTCTAAATGATGACAGAGTCAGCCAAGGAATGGGTTTTGGGAAACATCCACATGATAACATGGAAATTATTTCTATTCCGCTCGAAGGTGATTTAGAACACCAAGACAGTATGGGAAATACTACCGTAATCAAGGAAGGTGATATTCAGGCGATGAGCGCTGGTACCGGAATTTTTCATAGCGAGTACAATAAAAACAAAGATCAGTTGGTTAAATTTTTACAGATTTGGATTTATCCAAATAAAAAAAATGTAACGCCTCGTTATGACCAAATTACTTTAGATTTAAATGATCGTCACAATAAATTACAGCAAATTTTGTCACCTAATCCAGAAGACGAAGGGGTTTGGATTCATCAAGATGCTTGGTTTCATATTGGGAAGTTTGACAAGGATTTTTCTACTTCGTACGAATTGAAAAAACCGGGAAATGGAATTTATGCTTTTGTTTTAAAAGGTGATTTTACAATAGGAAACATCGCTTTAAATGAACGTGACGGATTAGGAATTTGGGATACGAATACAATAAAAATTACCGCTAATTCAGCAAATGCCGAAATTTTATTGATGGAAGTTCCAATGCAATTGTAATCCATTAAATAATAAAAATAACTAATAAATATCAAAACTATGTCAACAACAAAATGGGTAATTGACCCAACACATTCAGAAATTGGTTTTAAAGTGAAACACATGATGTTCACTAATGTTTCAGGTAAATTTTCGAAATTTGATGCAACAATTGAAGCAGAAGACAGCAATTTAGAAAACGCAAAAATTGAATTCACAGGAGCAATTGATTCGATAACAACAGGAAACGCAGATAGAGATGCTCATTTATTGAGTGCTGATTTTTTTGATGCTGCACAATTTCCAGAAATTAAATTTAGCGCTACTTCTGTCACTAAAATTAATGAAGGTGAATACGTATTAGTGGGAGATTTGACTTTACACGGCATTACAAAATCAGTGGAGTTAGCGGCAGAATACGGAGGATTAATGAAAGATCCTTGGGGAAATACTAAAATGGCACTTGCATTAGAAGGAAAAATTAACAGAAAAGATTGGGGATTAAACTGGAATTCCGCTCTTGAAACAGGAGGTGTTTTAGTAAGCGAAGAAGTTCGTTTAAACATCGAATTGCAATTTTTGCAACAATAATATAAAGTAATTAGACACAAATTTCAAATGAATTATGTCATTTCAGATTTGTGTTTTTTTAAAGATGAAATGATGGAAACCACAAATATTTTATACATAGGAAGACATCCGGAAATTCTAGAAACCGTCATCCGATTGATAAATGCAAACGAGAATTGGAATGGAGTAGGCGTTATGAATGATGAGGAAGCGAAGGAAATTTTTCTTAAAAAAGATTTTTCTATTGTATTGTTAGGTTCCGGAATTCAGGAAGAAAGTGAAGCTGAATTGTGTGCTTTTTTCAAAAATAAAAATCCAAATATTAGGATTGTTCAGCATTATGGAGGTGGCAGTGGTTTACTGAAAAGTGAAATTCTACTTGCCTTGGGAAATACTAAATAGTAGCAGAAACAAAAAGAGAGCCATTTGAATGACTCTCTTTTTATTTTATATAAAACTATTATTTATTCTTTTTTGCTTTGATCATCATTTCCAACTGATCCCAAAGTTCTTCTGGAATTGCTTCAAGTAAATTGAACTGTCCAGCGCCTTTAAGCCATTCACCACCATCAATTGTAATAACATCACCGTTGATATATGCTGAAAAATCAGAAACTAAATAAGCCGCTAGATTGGCTAATTCCTGATGATCTCCCACACGTTTTAACGGCACTTTTTTAGCCATATCAAATTTTTCGGCTAAATCTCCAGGTAACAATCGGTCCCACGCACCTTTAGTTGGGAACGGTCCAGGAGCAATTGCATTCGAACGAATTCCGTATTTTGCCCACTCTACCGCGAGACTTCGTGTCATAGCCAAAACTCCCGCTTTTGCAGTTGCGCTTGGCACCACATAAGCAGAGCCTGTCCAAGCGTAAGTCGTAACGATATTTAAGATAGTAGATGATTTTTGTTTGGTGTCAATCCAATGTTTTCCAAAAGCAAGTGTACAGTTTTTGGATCCTTTTAAAACGATATCAATTACAGTATCAAAAGCATTAGCAGATAATCTTTCGGTTGGAGAAATGAAATTTCCGGCAGCATTATTTAATAAAACATCAACTTTACCAAAAGCTTTCAACACTTCTTGCAGCATATTTTCTACTTCTTCATAATGACGTACATCACATTGAATAGGCAGACAAGTTCCGCCAGTTTCCGTTTCCAGTTCTGCAGCAGTATTTTTCAGTTTTTCTAAATCGCGTGAAGTAATGGCCACTTGCGCACCCAATTCCAAGAAATATTTAGTCATTGCTTTTCCTAAACCGCTTCCGCCTCCGGTTACGACAATCACTTTGCCTTTTAGGGCATCGTCACGTAACATTTTATCTGTATAGCTCATATTTTTGATATTTTTTTATTGTAAATATAATAAAATTAAATAGTATGCATGCATAATAAAAATAAATTTCAATACCGATTTTAGATGGCACACAATCTTTTAGCGGCTTCTTCAAGCGTAGCATTGTCTTTGGCGAAGCAAAATCGAATTAATTTCAGGTCTTTTCCATCGGCATAAAAAGAAGAGATAGGAATTGCAGCAACGCCATGTTCTATAATTAGGCGTTTGCAAAAATCAACATCATTCTCATTTGATATGTTTGCATAAGAAACCACCTGAAAATAAGTTCCTTCACACGGCATGAGTTTGAAGCGGCTGTCTTTTAATAATTGTCTAAAATAATCCCATTTTTCCTGATATAATTTCCCGATTTCAGAAACAGAAACAATATCTAAATACTCGCTAATAGCAACCTGACAAATGCTATTGACACTAAAAACTAAAAATTGATGTACTTTTTTGATTTCCTTCATCAAATATTCCGGTGCTATTAAGTAACCAATTTTCCATCCCGTAACATGGAATGATTTTCCAAAAGAAGAAGCCATCACACAACGATTCAATAGTTTCTCGCGTGTATGAGCTGAAATATGTTTCTCCTCGAAAGTGATGTATTCATAGACTTCATCAGAAAGAAGTACGATATCAGGGTATTTTTCGAGTAGCATTTCCAAGGCTTCAAAATCAGATTCCGTTAAAATTTTCCCCGTTGGATTGTGTGGATTATTGATGATAATCATTTTGGTTTTTGCGGTACACGCTTTTTTGATAATTTCCCAATTTGGATTGTAATCATCATTCAGTGCTACCCGAACCGGATTTGCGTTGCATAATAATACGGGCGCTTCATAGCAATCATAACTTGGATCTAAGATAATCACTTCGTCATTGTTTTTTACCAAAGCTGTTATGGTGGTAAAAATGGCTTGTGTCGCTCCAGCGGTTACCAGTAATTCCGTTTCAGGCTGAATAGTTCTTCCGTAGGAGTTTTTAATTAGTGTCGCTATTTTTGATAATAACGGTGGATAGCCAGACATTGGCGTGTATTGATGTACATTTTCTTTGGCCAGTTTTGCAACAATAGCTGTTAATCGTTCATCAACAGGAAAGTTTGGAAAACCTTGAGAAAGATTGATGGCATTATATTCAGCAGCCATTTTTGACATAACTGTAAAAATACTCGTGCTGATATTTGGAAGTTTACTCATAAAAAAATCATTAATTCTAATTATAAAAATAGTTTTTTATAATTAGAATTAATGACTAGAAGTATTGTTTTATCTTTTTTTAACTCTTTTGATTCAAAAAATTTAAAGTTTACTATTGTTATATCAAATTGTAAGTTCTAGAGTTTTTACTGATATCATTCTTTAATATTAATAAAAAACATTTTGAATTTACATCTTGTGAATAATAAAAATTGTAGGTCGTTTATGTAAATCTATTGTTTCTTTTTTCCAAGCCGCAATTTTTTTGGTTTTGATATATTCTGTAGGCAAGGTAATGTCCGTGGCGATACATAAATGTGTTTCAGGATGTAAAGTTTGGACTAAATCTTCCAGTAATTTATTATTGCGATATGGAGTTTCGATGAAAATTTGAGACTGGTTTTTTTCGAAAGAGACTCTTTCCAACGTTTTAAAACTGGCTTTCTTTTCGTCTTTTTCGATAGGTAAATAACCATGAAAAGTGAAACTTTGTCCATTCATTCCTGATGCCATCATTGCCAAAAGAATAGAAGAAGGACCAACCAAAGGAATAACTTGAATTCCTTTTTCATGGGCTAATTTTACAATTACAGCACCAGGATCAGCCACTCCAGGACATCCCGCTTCGCTCATTAAACCCATATTGTGACCTTCTAGTAACGGTTTTATGAACTCTAAATGTTCTTTGATTTCGGTGTGTTTGTTTAATACAAAAAGTTTTAACTCGGATTGTTTTTTCTCGGGATTAACACCTTTGATAGATTTACGAGCTGTTTTGTCGTTTTCAACAATATAATAATCAATGAGGTCAATACTTCTTTTTATGGTTTGTGGCAAAACATCCATAGGATCGCAATCGCCCATTGTGGTAGGGATTAAATAGAGTTTTCCTAAAACAGCGTTTGGTTTCATAGGTGTAATTTATGTTCCTAAAAGTGATGTGTTTGTATTATGGTGTGGTGAGGATTGTGTTATAAACCCAAAGTAATTTTTCTCAGAAAAATTATGCGTGCTTCGCTATTAGTTTTTTTGCAATTATCTCGCAAACTTCATCTAGCATGTTGTAGACGATTTCAAAACCGTTTGGTAAACCAAAATAGGGATCAGGAACATCTACTTTTTCATTTGGAAATAATTCATTCAGAATAAGTTGTACTTTTTCTTTTTGTTGTTGGTTTTTAGCAAGCTGAATTACATCCTCATAATTGGAATTATCCATCACGTAAATGTAATCAAAGGCATCAAAATCAGTTGTGCTGAATTGTCGTCCTTTTTGATTTGAAATACTGATTTTATTTTTTTTTGCAACAGCAATAGAACGATCATCAGGAGAATGTCCAATGTGCCACGATCCTGTTCCGGCAGAATCAACTGTGAATTTGCCTTTAGGAAGTTTGGCAGCCAAAATGCCTTCTGCCAATGGAGAACGGCAAATATTCCCTAAACAAACCATTAAGATTTTTATGGACATGATGCGTTTATAGCGTTAATTTTTTATTGATATCTTCCACGAATTTCTTGAACTGTTTGTCAGTAGCCACTAAATTGTCAACGGTTTTACAGGCGTGTAACACTGTTGCGTGATCGCGATCTCCAATTTGGGAACCAATATTTGCCAAAGAAGCTTTAGTGAATTTTTTTGCAAAAAACATTGCCAATTGTCTGGCTTGCACCACGTGTCTTTTTCTGGTTTTAGATTGCAAGGTTTCTAAATCTAACTGGAAGTAATCCGAAACAATTTTTTGAATGTAATCGATGGAAATTTCTCGTTTTACATTTTTTACAAATTTCTCAACAACACTTTTAGCAAGTTCTAATGTGACTTCTTTTTTATTGAATGAAGACTGTGCAATCAAGGAAATAATTGCCCCTTCCAATTCCCGTACATTTGATTTAATATTACGGGCAACATATTCAATAATTTCTTCTGGAATTTCTACACCGTCTCTATACAATATGTTTTTAAGGATAGAAATTCTGGTTTCATAATCCGGTTGGTGTATTTCTGCAGACAATCCCCATTTGAAACGAGATAACAAGCGTTGTTCGATATCCTGCATGTCAACTGGCGCCTTGTCAGATGTCAAGATTACCTGTTTTCCATTTTGATGTAAATAATTAAATATATGGAAAAATACATCCTGAGTTCCTGATTTTCCAGAAAGGAACTGCACATCATCAATAATTAAAACATCAATTAATTGATAAAAATGAATGAAATCATTACGGTTGTTCTTCTTTACAGAATCAATATATTGTTGTGTAAAAATTTCGGCAGAGATATACAATACCGTTTTTTCAGGATATTTGTCTTTTATTTCCACACCAATTGCATGTGCCAAATGTGTTTTTCCAAGACCAACTCCACCAAAAATTAACAAGGGGTTGAATGAAGTGCCGCCAGGTTTATTGGCTACGGCCATACCTGCAGAACGCGCTAATCTATTAGAATCTCCTTCTAGAAAATTGTCAAAACTGTAATTTGCATTCAGTTGTGATTCAATTTTCAAATTTCGAATTCCTGGAATTACAAAAGGATTTTTTAACTCTGGATTTAAGTTTTTAAATGGAGCATCAACTTCTTGGGGCTTCATAGGAACTCTATTGGCACTTGGCAATTGTTCCGTAAACGGTTGTTTGTTGCCATAAGTGTTTTCCATTCTGATTTTATAAAGTAACTTAGCGTTTTTTCCAAGTTCTTTGGTAAGGGCCACTTTTAATAATTTCACATAGTGTTCTTCTAACCATTCGTAGAAAAATTTACTTGGAACTTGAATATATAATGCGTTATCGGTAAGTTCAACTGATTTGATTGGTTCGAACCAAGTTTTGTACGCTTGGTCTTGGATGTTGTCTTTTATGAAAGACAAACAGTTTTCCCATACTGATTGAGCAGTTTTGTTCATATATTCTATAAAATTTTTTTTAATTGGTAATTGTTATCTTACTAAAAAAAAGATGTTTTGTTATTTATTATCGGGGTAACAAATATGTGAACAAATTTCTGTAAAAAAAAATATATAGGGTAATAATTTTACGAATTATTGTTGTAAGGTGCCGCTCAAAATTTAAATTTTTAATTCATAATTAATGAAAGATCATCAAATAGAAGTTAGGGTTCGATACTCCGAAACAGACCAAATGGGAGTTGTTTATCATGGAAATTATATTCCATATTTTGAAATAGGAAGGGTGGAATGGCTTAGAAACAAAGGGATTTCGTATAAGAGCATGGAGGAAAGCGGTATTGCGCTGCCTATAGTTTCCATGAATATAAATTATAAAAAATCAGCTCGCTATGATGAGTTGCTTACAGTTCACACCACTTTTAAAAGTCAGACTTCTGTTAAGATAGAATTTGATTGCGCTATTTATAATGAATCGGATGAGTTATTAACAACTGCCCAATTTATTTTGGTTTTTATATCCCTAAAAACGGGTCGCCCGACAGTTCCACCTGATTATATTTTAGATTTGTTAAAAACTATGGAATAAATTATAAAACAGGCAATTTTGTAACGATATTAAAGTCGATTTATTTCGATTTCAAACATCGAATTAAAAATGTCGAATACCATTTCGGCATTTTTTTTTCGTGTTTTTATCTCGATTTTACCCATGGGAAGTGAGGTAATTTCATTTATTTCCATTTCCTGGGATACAATTTCCAACTTCTTTTCCTTGATTACCCGCATCACTTTATTCATGTTTTGGTAATCAAATGAGATGGTGAAATGAATATCTATTGTTTTTTCGACAATTTCACAGGTCTCAAGAACCATTTGCGCAGTGGTTTTATAGGCAGAAATTAATCCGCCAACGCCTAGTTTTACTCCGCCAAAAATCCGAACCACTACAATGAGTATGTTTGTAACAGAAAACGACTGTATTTGCCCATAAATAGGCATTCCGGCACTATTGCTGGGTTCTCCATCATCATTTGCTCTGTAGGTTACGATGTCAGCACCTATTTGATATGCGTAACAAAAATGTCCTGCATTGGGGTGTTGTTTTCGTAAGGTTTCTATTAGCGGTTTTACTTCTTCTTCTGATTTAATTGGGTAAGCATAACCAAAGAATTTGCTATTTTTTTCTTTGAATAATAATTCTTCTGAGGCAAATTCAATAGTATTATAGGTGTCTTTAAATTCCAAAAGCTGCTTTTCTAAATTATTTTTTTGTCAAATAAATGCACGATATCTTCTTTTCCAACTTGTAAATTCCAGACTTTAAATCCTAATGCATGTGCCGCATCAGTGTTTTCTTTCTTGTCGTCAATAAATAAGGTGCGTTTTGGGTTTAAATCATGCTTTTTTATGAGACAATTGAAAATTCCTGCTTCAGGTTTTCGCATTCCTAACTCAAAGGAGAAATAAACTTTTTCAAAGCATTGATAAAAATCTCTGTAAAAAGTCATTCCGGCTTTATGTTGAAATTTATCAATGTGCATTGCATTTGTATTGCTTAGTAAAAATAGGCGGTATTTTCGTGAAAGCAATTGCAGGAATTCTAATCGGTATAAGGGGAAATCCAATAAAACTGCGTTCCAGGCATTTCTGATATCTTCTATCGAAGCATTTGGTAAATGTTTTTGAAAACCATTTATAAATTGAAGTTCGGAAACCTGTCCCTTTTCAAATTTTACATTTAGGTCTTTTAAATCGTCATGCCATTCATTTAAACCTAACTTTTTAAACTCAATAACCGGTGCTTCCTTATCTAAGTTGATAAAAACATCTCCAAAATCAAAAATTATAGTGTTAATCATAGTTTTTAGATAGTATTAATTCGTCATTACCAATAGATTGTTTTTTGAACTGGTTTTTAGCAATATTAGGAGCCTTAGTTCCTTCCTTAAATTCGACACTTCCAACAAATATTCGTGCTTCGTCCCAAAGATTGGCATCAATAAAAGTTTGTAAAGTATGCCTGCCGCCTTCAATAATTACGGATTGAATTTGATGTTGATATAGTATTTGCACAATTTGTTCTACTATGTTTTTTTCAAAATCAATTATTTCAAATATAGTGTTTTCTTTTTTAATACTGTTTCTTGATTTTGAAAACAGGATTGTTTTAGCTTGATTATCAAATATATGGTTGTGTTCAGGAATGCGATTGTTTTGGTCGATAACCAATCGAATCGGATTGTTTCCAGACCAATCGCGTGCATTCAGTTTTGGATTATCATCAATGGCAGTTTGAGTTCCCACTAGAATAGCTTGTTCCTCCGTTCTCCATTTATGGACTAATTGTCTCGAATATGGATTTGTAATCCAGACCGGTTTTTTTTCTAATTTTTCTTTTGGCGCGATAAAACCATCTTGACTTTCGGCCCATTTCAAAATAATATAGGGTCTTTTCTTTTCGTGAAATGTAAAAAACCTTTTATTAAGTTCATTGCATTCTTCTTCAAGAATTCCTACGGTAACATGTATTCCCGCTTCCATTAGTTTTTTGATTCCGTTTCCTGCCACTTTTATATTGGGGTCAACAGTTCCAATAACTACATTTGGAATTTTATTCTTTATAATCAAATCACAACAAGGTGGCGTTTTGCCAAAATGACTACACGGTTCTAAACTCACATAAATAGTAGCTTTTTTCAACAACGATTTGTCTTTTACAGAATTCACGGCATTTACCTCGGCGTGCGGTTCTCCTGATTTTTTATGCCAGCCTTCGCCAATGATTTTGTCTTCGTAAACAATAACACTGCCTACCAAAGGATTTGGATACGTTGTTCCCAAACCATTTTTGGCTAATTCGATGCATCGTCTGATATATTTTTCATGTATTTTCACAACACAAAAGTAGTTATTTTGGGTTTAGCCCCGAAACTTCGGGATTAGTTTTGAAACTTTCTAAAATAACACTAAACAATTTCTACTTTTGCATATAAAATTAGTTTTTGAAGAAAATGGAAAATTACAGCATTAGAAAAATAAAAAAAGAGGACAATCAAGCAGTTGCAGCATTGATAAGAGCCGTTTTTGACGAATTAAACATTCCAAAAGTAGGAACAGCTTATGAAGATCCGTATTTGGATTTAATGTTTGAGGAATACAACAAACCTAAATCGGTTTATTATGTTGTAGAAAAGGATGGAAAAATCATAGGTTCTGCCGGTGTTTCACCACTTGAAAATGAAGCGGAAACGATCTGCGAACTTCAAAAAATGTATTTTTTACCGGAAACCAGAGGACTTGGAATTGGAAGCCAAATGATGGCTCAATGTTTACAAAGTGCCAAAGATTTTGGTTTTGAAAAATGCTATTTGGAAACAATGCCTTTTATGCTTGATGCTCAAAAACTGTACAAGAAAGTAGGTTTTGAATACATTTGTTCTCCGATGGGAAGCACGGGTCATACCAGTTGTCCTGTTTGGATGTTGAAGGATTTGTAAGAAAGACCGAATTACAAAAACACTTGGAACTTTAATAAACAAAGAGGTTTAGAGAATAAAAGTAGTTTTTAAATAAGCATTTCAAATAAGAAAAATGAAAATTAAAGAATACAGAACCCAATTTATTCAAGAACTGACTCCAATTTATGATGCTGGAGAAGCAGAGAGTTTTTTCTATTTAATAGTAGAAGAAAAACATCAATTGAAAAGAATAGACTTGGCGTTGCATCCTGATTTGGTTTTTTCGGAAGCGGAAATTGTAGTTTGGAACTCGATTTTAGAACAATTGAAACAGGAAATTCCAGTACAATATCTTTTAGGAAAAACGAGTTTTTATGGGTTGGATTTTGAAGTCAATGAGAACGTTTTAATTCCAAGACCAGAAACCGAAGAATTAGTCGAATGGATTTTAGAAAGTCAAAAGTCGAGAATCGAAAGTCAAAATATCCGTATTTTGGATATTGGAACGGGAAGCGGTTGTATCGCCATTTCATTGGCAAAAAATCTTCCAAATACCACAGTTTTTGCCATTGATGTTTCTGAAAAAGCTTTGGCAACAGCCAAAAGAAATGCAGAAAATAATTCCGTAAACATTACTTTTATCAATCAAAACATTCTTGAAACAGTAGATTTAGAACAACAATTTGATATTATTGTTTCTAATCCGCCTTACGTCCGGAATTTAGAAAAGGAAGAAATCAAGAAAAATGTATTGGACAATGAACCGCATTTGGCACTTTTTGTAGAAGATAACGATCCGTTGATTTTTTACAAAAAAATAGCCAAATTGGCTCAGAAAAACCTGTCTGAAAACGGACAATTGTACTTTGAAATCAATCAATATTTAGGGAAAGAAATGATTGATTTACTCGAAAAAATGAATTTTGCTGCTATCGAGCTACTTAAGGATATTTACGGAAATGACAGGATGATCAGAGCGAGTATGAAAATTTAGCTTTATGTAGATTTTCAATTCACTCTTTTCAACTATTCATATCGCAGTGCCTCGATTGGATCAAGCGTAGCCGCTTTTATGGCGGGATACAAGCCGGAAACGATTGCAACAATAAAACTGGTTATGAATGCAGCCATAATTGCTCCCCAAGGAATTACAAAAACAAAGTCTACCGCAGTTGCAATACCAAAACCAATTAAGATACCAAAAATAACACCCACTAATCCGCCTAGTTGACCGATAAGTAAAGTTTCTATAAAAAACTGAAAGGCTATAGTTGTTTTTTTGGCTCCCAAGGCTTTTCGAACCCCTATTTCCCTGGTGCGTTCCGTAACTGAAACGATCATAATATTCATCAAAGCGATGGAGGACCCTAGCACGGTAATTATCCCAATAAGCCAAGAGGCAAATCCAAGATATTGTGTAATGCCTAAAATTCTGTTGATGAGGTCATCGCTTCTGACTACTCCAAAATTATTGTCTTTAATCGGGCTTAACTTGCGAACTCTACGCATGGTACTCGTAGCATTATCAATGGCTTGTTCTAATAATTCTTTCTTAGAAACCATGATGCTCATCGTGTAATTTATGTTTGGTGCTGTAAACAGGGAACGTGCCACTTGAATTGGAATTAAGACTCTCAAATCCTGACTGTTGCCAAAAGTGGAACCTTTTTCCTTTAGTACACCAATAACTTTAAACTTGGCTCCCCGGATAGAGATTGTTTTGTCAATTGGATTTACGTCTTTCAATAATCCTTTTTCAAAGTCAGATCCGACAACACAAACATAAGAATTGTTATCGATATCAAAACTTGTAAAGTTTCGTCCTAAACTAGTTTCTAAACCAGAATTAGTGATAAAATGTTGGTCAACACCTACGACCTTAATTTCAGGATCCGTTTTTGTAGATTCATATTTTACTTCGGCTGTTGATGTTGCCGTAAACGAAAGCGAGGTTTCGGTAAAAGGATAGTTGTATTTGTTTTGAAAAGCTACAGCTTCAGGATAAGAAATGATTGGATTTATGATTTCGCGCTCTTCTCCACCACGGTTTCGCGTGGTATTTTCATATTGATTGATGTTGAATGTATTGGCGCCCATGGAGGCGAAATCAGATGAAATAGTGTTTTCCAAAGCGGAAACAACGGTAAGAATACCTACTAATGCTGTAATTCCAATAGCAATAATCAACACGGTAAGTACGGTTCGCAACAATTGCGTTCTAATAGAACCTAATGCGATACGGATATTTTCTTTGAATAATTTTAACATCATGCTAGTTTGACACGAAAATACAATTTTTGTTACAAATTTTCTTCGGCTAAAAATTAATTTATTATAATCTCTTTTATTTGAAGCTATTTCCAGCTTTCCGTTATAATCCAGCAGCAAAAATAATTTGTTTTCAATTGCCCAAAAGGAGCTTCCTGCGGTCGCTCTTTCAGGCAAGAAAACAATAGTATTTTTTACTGATGTATTTCCGCTTTAATCTGGGCTAGGCATCGGGCAATAAAATGCTGAAATTTGTAAACAGAATAATTTTAAAAATAAGATATTTGCAAAGAATTAGAATTTGGAGTTTTTCAACACTTCTGAAATCTAAAAATTTAAAATCCAATACTCATACCATGGCATCAAAACCGAGCATTCCGAAAGGAACTAGAGATTTTTCACCAATTGAGGTGGCAAAACGTCAATATATCATCCAGATTATAAAAAGTAATTTCGAGAAATTCGGATTCCAACCCATAGAAACACCTTCATTTGAAAACTCCGAAACCCTAATGGGGAAATACGGAGAAGAAGGCGATCGTTTGATTTTTAAAATATTAAATTCCGGAGATTATTTGGCTAAAGCCAATGAAACGCATCTGGAAAATAAAGACAGTACGAAGCTGACGGCCAGTATTTCCGAGAAAGCCTTGCGGTATGATTTAACCGTTCCGTTTGCGCGTTATGTGGTGCAACACCAAAATGATATTGAATTTCCATTCAAAAGATACCAAATTCAGCCGGTTTGGCGTGCAGACCGTCCACAAAAAGGACGTTTTAGAGAGTTTTTTCAATGTGATGCGGATGTGGTAGGTTCTAAATCCTTGTGGCAAGAAGTGGAATTAGTACAATTATATGACACTGTTTTTACCGCTTTAGGTTTGGCAGGTGTGACCATCAAAATAAATAACAGAAAAATATTATCCGGAATTGCTGAAGTGATTGGTGCATCGGATAAATTGATTGATTTTACGGTAGCGTTGGATAAGTTGGACAAAATTGGTGAAGACGGTGTCAAAAAAGAAATGATGGAGAAAGGAATCTCCGATGAAGCGATTCTGAAAGTACAGCCGTTATTTAATTTTACAGGAACTATTTCGGAGAAAATAAACCAACTTTCGGTTTTGCTTGCTGATTCACAGGAAGGAATGAAAGGAGTTGAGGAACTTCGTTTTATTTGTGATAATGTTACTGAATTAGGTTTGTCAACCGCAATTTTAGACTTGGATGTAACCTTAGCCAGAGGATTGAATTATTATACAGGTGCCATTTTTGAAGTGGCTCCGCCAAAATCAGTTTCGATGGGGTCCATTGGTGGTGGTGGAAGATACGATGATTTGACTGGGATTTTTGGATTGAAAAATATGAGTGGCGTTGGAATTTCTTTTGGATTAGACCGAATCTATCTGGTGGTCGAAGAATTGAATTTATTTCCGGAAACTGTAACTGCAACTTCAAAAGCATTGTTTATCAATTATGGCGAAGCTGGAGCTTTCTATGCGATGAAAGCAATAAAAGAATTGAGAAATTCAAACATAAAAGTAGAGTTGTATCCGGATAATACTAAAGTCGCAAAGCAGTTTCAGCATGCGGACAAACGAGGAATTCCTTTTGCTGTAATTGTAGGAGAACAAGAAATGGCTTCAAATACGTTTTTACTCAAAAATCTAGTCACTGGCGAACAGCTTTCATTAGATTTTGAAAGTTTAAAGCAAAGCTTGTTAGAGTCTTGATTTAAAAACATGAAAAAAGCTTCGTTTTAGTAAACGAAGCTTTTTTAGTATAAAGTAAAGCTGAATTAATAATTATTTAAAATGTCTCTAAAAAACATAATAACAAAAATATAGAATTTTAATTGAGATAATCTTAAAAATATATTAAAATTTTGACGATTTTAAAATTGTTAAAAAATGGAATGTATTAGAAAATGAAAATCAATAAAAAGGTGACAATTTGACATTTTAAAAGAATTGGCAGTACTTTTGCAATCCAAAAAAAAGAATAAAAATGAAGTTTAAGAATATTTTTAAAAATACAAGTAATATGACTACTGAAAATACAGAAATCGATCAAGAATTACACGAAGTGACATTAGAAAATAATGCCAATGGAGAGCAAATTGTTGTTGAGGATGAATTAAGTGTTGAAGAACAATTAACACAAGACTTAGCAAAAGAAAAAGATAAGTATTTACGATTATTTGCTGAATTTGAAAATTATAAAAGAAGAACTTCTAAAGAACGTATAGAGTTGTTTAAAACGGCTAATCAAGAAGTTTTGCTTGCAATGCTTCCTGTATTAGATGATTTCGACAGAGCTTTGGTTGAAATTAACAAATCGGATGACGAATTGTTGGCAAAGGGAGTGGAACTTATTCATGAAAAACTTAAAAGCACTTTAGTTTCTAAAGGATTAGAGCAAGTTGATGTAAAAGCTGGAGACGCTTTTGATGCTGATTTTGCTGAAGCAATCACTCAGATTCCTGCGCCAAAGATGAAGGGGAAAATTGTTGATGTTCTTGAAAAAGGATACAAATTAGGAGACAAGATTATTCGTTTTCCAAAAGTTGTAATAGGGCAGTAATAGATTCGCGATTAATCGCGTATTTATATCACGCATGGATGCGCACTGCAGTGCGTCTCAACAAAAGAAAAAATAAAAATGAAAAAAGATTTTTACGAAATATTAGGCATTTCAAAAAATGCTGATGCTGCTGAAATTAAAAAAGCATATAGAAAAAATGCTTTACAATATCATCCTGACAAAAATCCTGGAGACAAATCGGCAGAAGATAAATTCAAATTAGCTGCTGAAGCTTACGAAGTATTAAGTGATCCTCAGAAAAAGGCCAAATACGATCAATATGGGCATCAAGCTTTTGATGGTTCTGGAGGTTTTGGCGGAGGTGGTCACGGCGGTATGAATATGGATGACATTTTCAGTCAGTTTGGCGATATTTTCGGAGGCGGTTTTGGTGGTTTTGGAGGCGGTGGAGGCGGCGGAGTTCGTCGTGCTAAAGGAAGCAACCTTCGTATCAAAGTAAAATTGACATTGGAAGAAATTGCCAATGGCGTTGAGAAAAAAGTAAAAGTAAAACGTAAAGTTCAAGCACCTGGAGTTACCTATAAAACGTGTTCTACATGTAACGGTCAAGGACAAGTGATGCGCGTTACGAATACCATTTTGGGTAGAATGCAATCAGCTTCTACGTGTCCAACATGTAGTGGTTCTGGTCAAATTTTAGATAAAAAACCATCAGAAGCAGATTCACAAGGAATGATTCTTGAAGATGAAACGGTTTCTATAAAAATACCTGCGGGTGTTGTTGACGGAATGCAATTGAAAGTTTCTAATAAAGGAAACGATGCTCCGGGAAACAGTATTCCAGGAGATTTGATTGTTGCAATTGAAGAATTGGAGCATGAGTTCTTGAAACGTGAAGGAGAGAATTTGCACTACGATTTATACATCAGTTTTGCTGAAGCGGTTCTTGGAATTTCTAAAGATATCGAAGCTATAAACGGAAAAGTAAGAATCAAACTTGAAGAAGGAATTCAATCCGGTAAAATTCTAAGATTAAAAGGAAAAGGAATTCCAAGTATTAATGGCTACGGAAACGGAGATTTATTGGTACATGTAAATGTTTGGACTCCAAAAACATTGAACAAAGAACAAAAACAGTTTTTTGAAAAAAATCTTACGGACGAGAATTTTATTCCAAATCCTGAAAAATCAGACAAATCATTTTTTGAAAAAGTGAAAGACATGTTTTCATAATAAAGAGTAGCGATACAATTTTTCGATGCTTTTTAAAATATATTCCCCATCCTTGTTAAAATAAGGATGGGTTTTTTATGTAACTATTCTAAGTATTTCGGTACTAATTATTTACTTTTACACCAATTAAAAAATAAGCATGAGTAATATTCTTGAAGTGAATAAAGTTGTCAAGCAATACGGTGATTATGTGGCGCTTAACGAGGTTTCATTAATGGTTCCAAAAGGAAGTATCTACGGACTTTTAGGTCCAAATGGAGCCGGAAAAACATCACTTATCCGAATTATAAATCAAATTACATTGCCTGATAGCGGTGAAATTATTTTGGATGGTGAAAAATTGCAACCAAAACACGTTCAATATATAGGCTATTTACCCGAAGAAAGAGGATTGTATAACACGATGAAAGTGGGAGAACAATGCTTGTATTTGGCTCAAATGAAAGGGCTTTCTAAGGCTGAAGCCAAAAAACAACTCGAGTATTGGTTCGAAAGATTAGAAATTCAAGGCTGGTGGAACAAGAAAATCCAAGAGCTTTCTAAAGGAATGGCCCAAAAAATTCAGTTTGTAGTTTGCGTTTTGCATAAACCTAAACTGTTGATTTTTGATGAACCTTTTTCTGGTTTTGATCCGGTAAATGCCAATATTATCAAAGATGAAATTCTGGCATTGCGAGAAGAAGGAGCAACCATAATTTTCTCTACACACCGTATGGAAAGCGTAGAAGAATTGTGTGACCATATTGCGCTGATTCATAAATCGAATAAACTCATTGAAGGAAAACTGGACGATGTTAAAAGAAAATTTAAAACCAATAGTTTTGAAGTGGGTATTTTATCAGATAATGTAGAAGGATTGATGTATGCTATTACACAAAAATTCACTGTTGGTCCGGCTAATTTTAAATCATTGAACAACGAATTAAAACTGGAAATTCAACTAGGGAATGCCACGCCAAATGAGTTATTGAATATTCTCACACAATGCGGACAAGTAACACATTTTGTAGAAAAGATTCCAAGCGTCAATGATATTTTTATTCAAACAGTAACACAATAGACTTTCTTAGACTTCTTAGATTTCTAGAAAATCTAAAGGTTTATAATCTAACAGTCTAAAATGTCTAACCATCTAACCATCTAAAATGTCCATAGTATCATTAATTATAAAAAGGGAGTTTATAGCCAAGGTGCGCAATAAATCTTTTATTGTTATGACTTTTTTAAGTCCGTTACTGTTTGTAGCAATTGCATCATTTGTGGCGTATTTAAGTTCCATGAAAGCGGAGACAAAACGAATTGCTATTCATGACGAATCAGGTATGTTTGTAAGGGAATTTACATCGCAGAACAATAAAAATGAGGAATACAAATACCTTGATTTGTCTTTGATAGATTTAAAATTCCTCAGAGACAGTATCACAAATGAAAGCTATGAAGGATTGTTATTCATTCCAAAAGCGAGTAATGACAAGGATTTTGAGAGTAAAATCCAATTTATTTCAAACAGCAGTCCCAGTATTTCATTCATTGAAAATGTTCAGGATATAATTGCAAGTAAACTGACCAAAAATAATTTAGAAAAAGCACATTTAGATACGCTGGCAATAAAAAATGCCCAATCAAAAGTGAATATCAGCTTGACAAAATCATCTGGTGAAGAAAGTGTCAAAGGACTTAACGAAATCAAAATCGGGATTGGTGGCGCATTTGGGTATCTTATTATGATGTTTATAATCATTTACGGAAACATGGTGATGCGAAGTGTCATTGAAGAAAAAACCAGCCGAATTGTAGAAATCATAATTTCCTCAGTGAAACCATTTCAATTGATGATGGGAAAAATCATAGGAACTTCATTAGCAGGATTATTGCAATTCCTTATTTGGGCAATAATTGGACTATCATTAATGTTTGCAGCCTCCGTATTTTTTGGAGTGAATGTTGGACCAACAGCAAGAATTTCACCAGAAATGATGCAAACTGCACAGCAAGAAATGACCGGAACTGCCCAAATGTATATTAAGGAATTATGGAATTTACCCATTGCAAGTATCTTGATTGGATTTGTGATTTACTTCATTGGTGGCTATTTTCTGTACAGTTCATTTTACGCTGCAATAGGCGCCGCAGTTGATAATCAAACGGATTCTCAGCAATTTTTGTTGCCTATCATCATGCCGTTAATGTTGAGCGTTTACGTTGGATTTTTTACGGTTATCAATGATCCACATGGCACAGTTGCAGTTGTTTTTTCAATGATTCCGCTGACTTCTCCTATCGTAATGCTAATGCGAATTCCGTTTGGCGTACCTTTGTGGCAAATCGCAATATCCGTAACATTATTATTTGGAAGCTTCTTTTTTGTAGTTTGGTTTGCTGCAAAAATATACCGAATAGGAATATTAATGTATGGCAAAAAACCAACGTGGAGCGAAATGTACCGCTGGTTGAAATATTAAATAAAGCTCGGTTCAGCTTTGTTAAAACTTAATTAATTTATAGAGCTATTTCCCGCTTTCCGTTGCAATCTTTTTATTTTTAAATAAAAATAAAAAGGATTTTCACTTTAATCGGGGCTAGGGCATCAGTTTTCAGAAAACGTTGTCTGTTATTAGAAATAAAAATTTTGTGCCTTCGAGCTAAACAAAAATAAAAATATGTCAAAAATACTAATCATAGAGGACGAAGCTGCAATTCGCAGAGTACTTACAAAAATACTCTCTGAAGAAAATGACACGTATCAGGTTGAAGAAGCCGAAGATGGTGTTGCAGGTCTTGAAAAAATAAAGAATAACGATTACGACTTGGTTTTGTGTGATATCAAAATGCCAAAAATGGATGGTGTTGAGGTATTAGAAGCAGTCAAAAAAATCAAACCCGAAATTCCTATGGTAATGATTTCTGGTCATGGCGATATGGAAACGGCAATCAATACAATGCGTTTGGGAGCGTTTGATTATATTTCAAAACCACCCGATTTAAACCGATTATTGAATACGGTTCGCAATGCTTTAGACAAAAAACAACTCGTAGTTGAGAATAAAATTCTGAAGAAAAAAGTCAGCAAGAATTACGAAATGATTGGCGAAAGCGAAGCTATCAATCACATCAAAGTGATGATTGAGAAAGTAGCTCAAACTGAAGCCAGAGTGTTAATCACGGGACCTAACGGAACCGGTAAAGAATTGGTTGCTCATCAATTACACGAGAAAAGCGAACGCGCTAATTTCCCTTTAATTGAAGTAAACTGTGCTGCGATTCCATCTGAATTGATAGAAAGTGAATTATTCGGTCACGTAAAAGGAGCGTTTACTTCGGCTGTAAAAGATCGCGCAGGAAAATTTGAAGCTGCGGATAAAGGAACTATTTTTTTAGATGAAATTGGTGATATGAGTCTTTCGGCGCAAGCCAAAGTATTGCGTGCTTTACAGGAAAGTATGATCACCAGAGTGGGAGCGGACAAAGACATCAAAGTCGATGTTCGTGTGGTTGCAGCTACCAATAAAGATTTGAAAGTCGAAATTGCCGAAGGGCGTTTCCGGGAAGATTTGTACCATCGTTTGGCAGTGATTTTGATAAAAGTTCCGGCTTTGAATGAAAGACGAGATGATATCCCAATGTTGATTTCACATTTTGCAGACAAGATTGCTTCGGAGCAAGGGAATGCAGTCAAAAAATTCTCTTCAGCAGCGATTAATTTGTTGAAAGAATACGATTGGACGGGAAACATCCGTGAATTACGAAATGTAGTGGAACGTTTGATAATCCTTGGCGGAAGCGAAATTTCCGAAAATGATGTGAAGTTATTTGCGTCGAAATAAAATTAATTTAATGATTTAAAAATTTAATGATTTAAAGATTTGGTAATAGTTTTAATCTTTTAGTCTTTTAATTTTTAATCTTTCAATCATAAAAAATGAAACTAAAAAAAATAAACGAAGAGTTACAACAAGCCTTAATTGAAAACGGTTTGACTGAAGCCAATGCGATGCAAAAAGAAACATTTTCGACACTGAAAAGTGGTTCAGATTGTATTATTATTGCGCCAAAAGGAAGCGGTAAATCAACGACAATTGTGTTAAATGTAATTCAGAGATTGGCAGGCGCAACCGAAGAATCGCCAAGGGCTTTGATTATTGTTGAAGACAAAGCGAAAGTATTGGAAATGGAATCACTTTTTGAAAAATACGGAAAGAATTCTAATTTGGAAGTCTACGGTGTTCATGATAAAGGCGACATGGAATATGATAAAAATTATATTTCCAGCGGAATTGATGTGTTGATTGGGACTCCAAATAAGTTGAGTGAAATGTTTACTACGGCTGGATTTAACGTAAACCGATTGAAAATGTTTGTTTTGGATGATGCTGATCCAATCTTGAAATTGCGTCATGAGACAAAAATCATGCGTATTTCGAATAGTATTGTGAGAACCCAACGTATTATTTTTTCGGAACAATTCACGGAACGAATAGAAGTTCTTGCTGAAAAAATGTTAGAAGAACCTTATGAATTTGATTTTGATGGAGAAGATGAGGAAGAAGACGATGAAGATTTTGAAGAGGAAGAAAACTTGGAGGCTGATGCAGAAGAGGATTTTGAGGAATTAGAAGGTGATGAAGAAAACGGTACTAAATAATTAAATAAAGAGTGAAATGGGATTAATGAAAGTGTTTTCGGGAAGTGAAATTTTAGCAATGGCGTTACAAGAAAAAATTGAAGCTATTGGTGTAAATGTGGTAGTAAAAAATAATATACAATCGGCTCGATTGGGAGGATTTGGAAATTCAGATTTAGCGGTTGAATTGTTTATTCAGGAAACAGAGTTTGCAAAAGTAAACCCTGTTATTGAAGAATTCAGAATGAGTATTTAATTCATTTACAATAAAAGCAATAGAATGAAATATAAAATGTTGGTTTTGGACATGGATGATACTTTGTTGAACGACAATCATACCATTTCAAACGAAAATAAAGTGATGTTATCTAAGGCAAGAGAATTGGGTGTTCATATCGTTTTGGCTTCCGGAAGACCAACTCCAGCGATGATTGCTTACGCTAAAGAATTACAATTGGATAATTCCTATATGATATCGTATAATGGTGCTGTTATTACAGATTTGAAGGAAGATAAAATCATTTTTGAACAAACGTTAACCCAAGAACAAATCCATGAATTGTATGATTACAGTTTGAAAAGTGAGACACACATTATTACTTATGTTGATGGGAAAATTGTTAGTGAAACGGATTCTGAATATATTGAAATCGAAAAAAATATCACAGGTTTGGAACACAATAAAGTAATTAGTTTTAAAGAAGAAGTGCAATCTTCAGCTGTGAAATGTATTTTATTGGAAGAGCCAAGTTATTTAAAAGAAGTAGAGAAAGATTTGAAAGCAGCTATGCCGCATCTTAGTGTGAGCATGTCAAAACCTTTTTTTCTTGAAGTAGCGCAAAATGGAATTGATAAAGGTGCCAGTATCAAATTTTTAGCCGAAAAATTAAATATTCTTCAAAGTGAAATTATTGCTGTAGGAAATGCAGGGAATGATTTAACCATGATTGAATATGCTGGATTGGGCGTTTGGGTTGATAATGTAGATCCTGAATTGAGAGATAAAGGAGATTTTATCGTAGCGTCAAATAATAATCATGGCGTGGCCGAAGTGGTGAGACGATTTATTTTGAATTAATTTTTTTTAAACTATAATTTAAACCATTAAGAGATTAAGGTAGTTAAGGAGCAGTTCTTAATTCACTTAATCTCTTAATGGTTTTCCTTTTTTATAAGAAATCCAGTTGCATATACTTGTGTTATTTATAATAAGTAAGTTAATAGTCGATACGATTATACGCAATAGCAAAACGATTTATTATAGCCGATTTATAACTTTTACAAAAATCAATGTATACTCGTATTCTTTTCAGGACATCTGTGCGGGGATTCTTCAAACTTTTTGTCCTTTTCCCAAAACCTCGGATTTGTAAATCGTACTCATAAATAAATAACTAAACTTAATGATTTCGTGGCATACTTGTGTCTTTTTATAATAATGATGAGGTGCATTTAGTTTTTAGTTCAAATTAAGATGAAATTCTAAATTATTTTTAAAAATCAAGGTAAAAAGACCACTAAATGTGGTCTTTTTTATTGAAATGCATTTAAACGCTATTGCAAGTATTTATTTATTATATGATAATTAATAATTGTTAAAAAAAAACAAAACAAAAAGTCGATAATCAAGAATTTAGATCGATTATCGCTACTGATGCTTTTTTTTATTGGATTAATTTTGACTTAATATTAACAGTAACACTTTTTTATTAGTACAATTTTAACTTTTAAGATATGAAATGTATAGCGTATTGACATAAAATTAAATAGACCGTAATGATTTAGTTTAGTCTTTTTTTGAATTGATGTTCGATATAATACCAATAAATAATGATAATTAATTTTTTAAAAAATTGTAAAAACAATCCTTTAATCCTAAAAACATCCTATGTCAAAACCACGAAAAAAACCACCCCAACCCATCGCTAGTTTTAATTTACTATAAATACTAGCAAACAAATCAACAAAATGGTGTAATCCGAAAAACCATAATAGAGTAGGATAAAAATAATTTTAATATTATGAAAATTTTTAAATTAAAACACATTGCAGTGGTATTGATAGCAGGACTTTTAGTGTCGTGTACAGCAACAGATACTATGCCAGAAGTTGAACAAAATGCTACTATTGAAACTGATGGTTTACCTATAGAAAATGGAACGCATTATGTAATTAATGGCTCTGTTACAAACGATATTAATGCAGTGAAGATAGCTGCTAAAGATGCTTGGAATATCCATTATGATTATTCTAAAAATAAAATAGTTATTTCAACAACCCCTTCAGAATTTGAAAAGTATAAAAAAATTGATCTTGAATTTGCTTCAAGATTAAATGAAAGTACAATTGAAAAATCAAGTGCTAGAGTTGCAGCTACTGAACTTATACCTGCTTTACCGAGTCATTCTGGCAGACTTGTTTTTTACTACGAGTACGGTGTAGGAACGAATTTTGATCAAGTGTTTCACTTTGCTCGTCGTGATGTTCCTGATACAAGTGTAGCTTTTGAGTCTATGAGACACGTCAAAGGAGTACAGGTACCTGATGGTTCTTTCTCTTTTAATGTTGTACTTACTGGTATGTTTTCGTATCCAACAACTTCTACAAATACTTATCAAATACATGTTATTAATCACAGTTCAACAAGTAAAACTTTTACTGCTTACGCTGGCAAAAATTATAGCGGTGAATCAAAATCTGTAACGGTTGCCAAATATTCTGATAAGCGTCTTTATGCGGGGACTTTTAAATTTCAAAATGGTACAAACGTGGCTGATTCCTTCAAATAAACTAAATTAAAAAATATTATATTATGAAAAATATTAAATTGTTATTAGGTGTGCTATTTTTATTTGTATTCCAAGCAAGTGCTGCTACAGTAAATTATGGTAACAAAGAGCTTATTGCTCACATGTCAGTTGATGAAGATGTTATTTCTTTGTTCGAAAATTCATCAAGAACGGTTATTATAAATTATTTTGCATCGCAAGGTTCTGTAAAATTAACCGATGAACAACAAATTAAAATAAATGCACTTAAATTACAAAACGAACAATACCGATTGAATATAAATCAAAAATATCCTGCTTATGCAGGTATGAATATTGAAGAGCAACAAAAAATTATGTATACAATTGGAGCTAATGGTTTAGCAGCTGCATCAGGAGCAAGAGTAATGACTTGTACATCAGGATTTTTGTATGGGGCTGCCAAATGTACAGGTGATGTGGGATCGCTTCTTGTAAGTTCATGGAAAACACTTAAAGCTGCTGGATGTTTTGTAGCAGCAGTATCTGGCGCAGCAGTTGAAGAAATTGCAAGTGAGGGTATGGCTACTGGTATTGTAGCCGCTGAGGCAGCTCCTGTACTAGAGGGTTGTTGGAGTATGGCTGGATTTGATTTTTTAACACAACTACTTGTAACTGGAGCTTGTTATACTGGTGCGGTAGCTGCTTTGTTAGTGTGTATTTAAATTAGTATCTCTAGATAATCAAATTTTAAATTTGTGATGTAAATAATTAAATTAATAAACAGTTAAAGCCGTCTCAGTTTAGAGACGGTTTTGCGCTATTAAAATAATCGTATTTTTGTATTTTGGGTTTAAAATTACTTCAATGAGACAACTGTTTTTTTTATTGGTACTGTTCAATTTTACTGTTTTCTCACAAAACGAGTATCAAAAAAGTGAAGACAGCTTGTATTTTTTAATTAATAATGAATTTAATGATAAAGATAAAATAAATCATTATGTAGCACTTTGTAGTATTTATAAAAATAGTAATAGTACTAAGCTCAACACTTGTAATGAAAAGCTATTAGAAATTTTAAAAAAAGCTAATGCGACTAAAGAGTTTGGTCATTATTATAGTAATATAGCCGATTTGCTTAAAAAGTCAGATTATCAGCAGGCCGTTATTTATGCAGAAAAAGCAAATAAATTGTTTTATGATTATAAGGATTGGGACAATTATATTTTAAACAGTGTAGATTATGCCATTATTCTTTGTAAAAATAATTTAATAGATAAATCAGAAATACTTTTACAAAATACACTGAGTATAGCTTTAAGAAAAAAAAGCAAGCATATTGCTGTTGTTTATTATGGTTTTTGCGACTTGTACAATGGTATAAGTGATTATATCAAAGCTTTGAAATATGCAAAAAAAGCATTAGTACTAGAAAAAAACAGTCTGAATAAAGCGAAAATATATTATATCATAAGTCGTATTTATACTTCAACAAAAAATTATAAAAGAGCATTAGAATACAATGATCTGGCAATTAAAAATTTTAAAGCCAATTCTATTTATAAAATAAACAAAGCAAAAATTTTATATTGTATGCAACGTTATAATGAAGCACTTGTAATAGCGCTTGATTATGAAAAAAGCAGCGATAAAACATTCGATTTACTTAATATTTCTTTTTTATCTAATTGCTATTATAAAATGAAAAACTATTATCTAGCAAATAAATACATAGATAAAAGATTAAAATTAGGATTTAAAACGAGAATTAACGAGCTAGAATGTAAAAAGGATAAAGCTAAAATTTGCTTAGCACTTAATGATATACAAACGGCAGAAAAATATATAAATGAATCATTGAATTTTTTAAAAGAAGATGATTATTTTGAGCTAAAAATAGAAATTTATGAGATTAAAGTAGGAGTAGAAGAAAAGTTAGGAGACTTTGAAAAAGCTTTGTTTTTCAATAAAAAAATAGGTAAAATAAACCAAATAAATAATACTAATTTCAATAACAATAAACTACATCAACTGGAGATAGATCTTGATGTTACCGAAAAAGATAATAAAATAAAAAATTTACAAATTGCACAACTTAAGAAACAAGTAGAAATTAACACAAAAACGGATTACATAATTTATATTTCCATCGCCTTATTTATAGCATTAGTATTTGTGCTTGCCTATATTAAAAACTACAATACCATAAAATTAAAAAACCAAATCATAGAAGATGAAAAATCGTTAGTTAAAAAATCATTACTAGAAAAAGAAACCTTACTCAAAGAGATACACCACCGTGTCAAGAACAATATGCAACTCGTGATTAGTTTGCTTAAAATACAAGTACGAGACAGTAAGGAATTATCAATAGAAAACTTTATTGAAGTAAGCGAAAACAGGATACTTTCTATGGCCTTAATTCATGAATACTTGTATGAATCAGAAAATATAAACTATGTAAATTTTGAAGAATATGTAAACAGACTGAGCAGTTCTATTAGAGGTTCTTTTTCAAATCAAAGCAATATAAAACTAGAAACTCAAATAAATAATTCTCATTTTAATATAGAAACTGCTATTCCGCTTGGGCTAATTATAAATGAGCTTGTTATTAATGCTTTTAAACATGCATTCATAGGTAAAGACCAAGGGATAATAAAAATTATATTATTTAAAGAACAAGATTTACATCATTTAGAAATTACTGATAATGGTATAGGTATAGATGCTATTGCCGAAAACGGACAGAGTATAGGTTTAAAAATTGTTAAGTTGCTCGTTTCACAAATCAACGGCCAAATGCAAATTAAAAAGGATTCTGGTACCCAATTCACCATACAATTTAAAACTATAAAAAATACAAATGAATAATAAAATACTAATTGTAGAAGATGAGCTACTTATCGCGCTAGATATGCAAGGCACGCTAGAAAAGTTAGGATTTGAAGTAATCATCGATGTAACATCTGTAGAACAAGCGATCTTATACATAGAAGAGCACCAACCCATGCTTGTTTTGATTGATATTAATTTGAACAAAAACAAAGACGGTACTCATTTAGGACAATACTTGTTACAAAAGGATACCATGCCCTATATTTATATAACATCGTATGCAGATAAAAGTACTTTAGACCAAGTAAATGCTACTAGACCAAACGGTTATATTGTAAAACCTTTTAAGGATGATGATTTAAAAGCCACAGTTTCGGTGGTTTTAAATAATTATTATCATAAAAAAATAGATGCACTTCGCAATAACGAAAACGAAAACGATCCTGTACCACTAAGAATAAGAAAAGTTGTAGATTACATTAACAATCATTTAGACAAGAAAATTGAAATCCACGAACTGGCAACTTTAACAGAGTGGAAGATGGATCATTTTATACGGCTATTTTCAAAATATCTAAAAACAACGCCCTATCAATACATACTTTCTAGAAAAATAAATAAAGCAAAATCATTACTTGAAGATACTGTGGTTCCAATCAATGAAATTGTATTTGAGTTGGGTTTTGAAAGTAATAGTAATTTTTATCAAGCTTTTAAAAAAATTACCAATGATACACCAGAAAATTACAGAAGAAAGCAACAACTCAAGAGTACGAATTAGAACTGCAAGCTGGATATGACAAAATCGTGTGGGATTCATGTAATTTTTAAAGACGCTAAAATTGTTATTGAACTTAGACAAGAAGTAGATTAAACTCTATTGTAAAAGATTTTATCATTAATAGATATTAGTTCGTAAATTTGCATTCTCCATTTTTTGACAACGATTTCATTAATGGAGACGATCTTATGAAAAATAGAAAAAAAGTTGCCTTTTATACGCTGGGTTGTAAACTGAATTTTTCAGAAACATCAACCATTGCGAGGAATCTTCAAGACGAAGGATTTGACCGCGTTGATTTTGAAGAAGTTGCTGATATGTACGTAATTAATACGTGTTCCGTTACTGAAAATGCAGATAAGCAGTTCAAGCAAGTGGTTCGAAAAGCAATGAAATTGAATGACAAAGCCTTTGTTGCGGCCGTGGGTTGTTATGCGCAATTGAAGCCGGAAGAATTAGCAAGCGTTGATGGAGTTGATTTAGTTCTTGGTGCAACTGAAAAATTTAAATTGGCAGATTATATCAATGATTTGTCTAAAAATGATTTTGGCGAAGTACATTCGTGTGAAATTGCCGAAGCTGATTTTTATGTGGGAAGTTACTCAATAGGTGACAGAACCCGCGCGTTCTTGAAAGTACAAGATGGTTGTGATTACAAATGTACGTATTGCACAATTCCATTAGCAAGAGGAATTTCGAGAAGTGATGAACTGGAAAATGTACTGAAAAACGCTTCAGAAATTTCGAAACAAAATATCAAGGAAATTGTTCTTACTGGTGTAAATATTGGCGATTACGGAAAAGGAGAATTTGGAAATAAAAAACACGAGCATACCTTCTTAGAATTAGTTCAGGAATTAGACAAAGTAGAAGGAATCGAAAGATTACGAATTTCGTCTATTGAACCCAATTTATTGAAAAATGAAACGATAGAATTTGTATCTAAAAGTAGAACTTTTGTTCCGCATTTTCACATTCCGCTGCAATCAGGGAGCAATGTCATTCTAAAGTTGATGAAACGCCGTTACCAACGCGAAGTCTATACCGAAAGAGTAAATAAAATTCGCGAAGTGATTCCGCATGCTTGTATTGGCGTTGATGTGATTGTTGGTTTTCCTGGTGAAACAGATGAACATTTTCTGGAAACCTACCATTTCTTGAATGAAATGAATATTTCGTATTTACACGTGTTCACATATTCAGAACGAGATAACACCGAAGCCGCTGCAATGGAAGGAGTTGTTCCTTCTAATGTTCGAGCAAAACGTAGCAAAATGTTAAGAGGATTATCAGTGAAAAAACGTCGTGCTTTTTACGAAAGCCAATTGGGTAGTAATAGAACTGTTTTGTTCGAAAGTGAAAATAAAGAAGGATACATTCACGGATTTACTGAAAATTATGTGAAAGTGAAAACACCCTGGAATCCAGAATTAGTCAATACGTTGCATGATATTAATTTGACGAAAATTGATGAAGACGGAAGTGTACGAATGGATTTTATTACGGCTTTGGTGTAATTTTTTTAAACATATAAGTCATATAAGCAAAAGATTAAAAACCATTAAGGGATTAAGTTCATTAAGCTTTACGCTTAATTTTCTTAATCCCTTAATGGTTTAAAAACTTATATGACTTATAAGTTTGAAAATTTCTACGGATTCGTAGACCAAATACTACTGTTTTTGATGAAAACGCGTCGGTTTAGTTTCAGCTGTGCGATGATTAATTCGGCCATGTCTTCTGCCTGCATTACGGTTTCTGGATTGCCGTCAGTCAATTTTAATTCTTTGGCCATGTCAGTCGCAACAGTGCTTGGCGTTAATGCCGTCACGCGAATATTATGTTTACGAACTTCCTGCATCAATGATTCCGTTAATCCTAAAACAGCAAATTTTGAAGCACTGTAAGCACTCGTTAACGCATTTCCGCTTAATCCGGCTGTTGAAGAAATGTTGATGATATCACCTGTTTGTCTTTCGATCATATTTGGCAAAACAGCACGGGTTACATAATACGTTCCCATTAAGTTTACCTGAATGATGCGTTCCCAATCGGTCGGTTCTAATTCTAAGAATTTTCCAAAAGCAGCTATTCCGGCATTATTGATTAAAATATCAATGGTTCCAAATTCAGCCAGTGCTTTGTCTACGGCAGCGTTTACTGAATTGATATCAGCAACATCAGCGGTTATTGCCAGTGCTTTTACTCTCAAAGAACGCACTTTTGCCGCTACACTGTCTATCTCTTCTTGCGTACGTGCTACTAAAATTACATTTACACCTTCTTTGGCTAATGCCAAAGCGATTGCTTTTCCAATTCCTTTTCCTGCGCCGGTGATTAGGGCATTTTTATTTTTTAAATCTGTCATTTTGTATATTATTTGAGCCAATAAAGGCTTAGTTTACTGTAAAAGTAGTACGTTTTGCAGTTGAAATCTATTTTGATTTTCTATTTAATTTAAATTTAACGTTCTGTTATTTTGACTGAAATGTAAATTATTTTTTGTCTAAAGTCAATTTGTAAATATCTGTTTCCAAGATTTCTGTGTCCTTGTCTTCACAAAGTAGGAACTCGATTTTTTCTTTTGAATTGGCGTATAAAGTTAATCCTTCGAATTTATGGGTGCTGCTAATTTTTTGAGTGAAATCAATCTTCATGGTTTTCAGGTTGATGCTCCCTATAAGACTTCCTAAAACTTCGCCATCATCATACGTAGATTCGGTATCTTCGGCTGTAGCCAAAAAATAAATGCTGTTATCGACTAAAATAGCATCCGTAAAACTACTGCGCACTCCTTTTATTTTAGGGAGTTTGTAGTCGTTTGAAAGAATACTGAAATCATTGGAAAGGTTTTTTCCTTCGATGGTGAAAAGGACATTTTTATCGGAACTTCCGTTCCCGCGATTCAACAAAAACCAACTTACACCATTAAAGATGGCGCCTTCGAGGTTGAAATCTTCGGATTTTATTGCTCCAAAATTTTGCATGACTGCATACAAATCGGTGAGGTCATTTGTGGCGATTATCTTTTTATCAGTGAAATTGACTTGTATCATTCGGTTCCTTTTCTCGGTGGAACCGGAGCCAAAAACATACAAGCTGTCCCCAAAATGGGTTATGGCTTCAAAATCAGCTTTGTCTTTTTTGAGCGTGTTTTCGGTGGGGTTTTCCAATAACGGATGGCGTTTTAAATCTTTGGAACCCATGTGATATTCGTAAAGAAAACCGCTGTTGTCACCAATAATCAATAGGGAATTGTCTTTGTAAATAAGTCCTGATGCGGAACCAATGCCGATGATTTGAAATAATAATTCGAGTGTGAATTTTTCCATTGTATTTGATTTGTAAACGAGTGCCTAGCCCAGATAGTAGTGAAAATCCTTTCTAGTCCTGAACTTGTTTCAGGATTCTGAAACAAGTTCAGGACTAGAAAGATTGCAACGAATAGCTGGAAAATGCTCCTGAAATTCATCAGGATTAATCCTCATTATTTGTTATATTTGAGTTTACAAAGATAAAATATTTCTTATGAAGTCTATAAACCCCGACGATTTTAAAGTAATTGGCAAAATTGATTTGTCCAGTATTCCTACCAACCTATTTAATGGTCATAGCGATGATGAAAAGGAAGAAAAATTAGATAAAGTGCAAGTGAAATTGAGCGAAATACAGGATGTGATGTATGCGCACAATCGCTATGGCGTTTTAATTTGTCTGCAAGGAATGGATACCTCGGGCAAGGATAGTTTGATTCGGGAAGTTTTTCAGGAGTTTAATTCCCGTGGTGTTGTGGTCCACAGTTTTAAAACGCCTAATGCAAGTGAGCTCGAACACGATTATTTGTGGAGACATTATTTGGTTTTGCCTGAAAAAGGAAAGTTTACGGTTTTTAACCGATCGCATTATGAAAATGTTTTGGTCACAAGAGTGCATCCTGAATATATTATGAATGAAAATTTGCCTGGAATTGAAACTGTAGCTGATATTACGCCTCAGTTCTGGGAAAATAGGATGGAGCAAATCAATAATTTTGAGAAGCACATTACCCAAAACGGGACTATTATGATGAAATTCTATTTGCACATGAGCAAAGAGGAGCAAAGACAGCGCTTGTTACGCCGACTGGAAGAACGAGAACACAATTGGAAATTCTCGACAGGCGATTTGAAAGAAAGGGATCGTTGGGATGATTATATGCATTATTACGAGGAAGCAATTAGCAAAACAAGTTCAGAATATGCACCTTGGTATGTCATTCCTGCTGATGACAAGGAAATGGCCAGATATATTGTTGGCAAAATTATTTGGGAAGAAATGCAAAAACACACGGATATTAAAGAGCCTGAAATGGATGAGAAAGTTAGGGAGAATATCCAAATGTATAAAGACATGTTGAAGAAATAAGATTAGATTAAATTGCTATTGCATTCTGTGTTAAGCTATATTTATTCTGTAATTACTAAAAAGTTAGTACGTTAATTAATTGTTTTTTTGAATTGAAAACCAACTAAATTGTTGGTTTTTTCTTAATATTCTATTCATTCAGGGTTAAAATTCACAGTATTACTTTGCTGAAAATTTAAACAATCAATCAAAATGAAAAGAATTATTTTACCAATGTTATTTTTAGTATCATTAATCTCATGTGAGAATGATTCTAAATCTTCGAATGAAACAACGAGTGTTGTTTTAGCGAATCAATCTGCGACTCCGGTGTTATTGAAAAAGCAAACGGGCTTTGAAAACCTTGAGCTTTTTTCATTGATTGCTTCTGATGATGTTTTGGCAGGAAGTCCGAATTTTGTTTTTGGAGGTTCTGCGGATGGATCAGGATTATTGAAAAATGCTGATGGTACTTTTACTTTTTTGGTAAATCACGAAGACAATTTTGCGGTATCAAGAGTAACTTTTGACAAAACATTCAAACCTACAAAAGGAGAATATTTATTGAATTCTAATGGTGGAACTTGGAGGTTATGTGGCGCTACAATGGCTACGGTTGCTGAACACGGTTTTGGCCCATTGTATTTGACTTGTGGAGAATCTGGTGAAGAATCGCGTACTCATGCCATAAATCCTTTTGGAGATGTTGCATCTGCTTCGGTTTCAAAAGAATTACCTGCTTTAGGAAGAATAAGTGCTGAAAATGCTTTACCATTAAAAGCGTCTGCATTTGCAGGAAAAACGGTAGTTGTCATTGGAGATGATGATTCAGGAACGTATGGCGGTCAAGTGTTTATGTATGTTTCAAACACTGTTGGTGATTTAGCGAATGGTTCTTTGTACATGATGAAAAGAACGGATGATAATCAGAGAGAGAAAGATATGGTTGTCAATCAAACGTACGGTGTTTCTTTTGTAAAAATTGAGAACCATACTACAATGACAGGAGCGGCTATAAATGCCTCTGTGAATACATTGAAAGGAATCAAATTTGGAAGAGTAGAGGATTTGGATTATAAAAAAGGTACAGATGCCGGAGCAAGAGAAATCTATTTTAATGTTACAGGACAAAATACAACCGGATCCAATGCGGATGCTTCAAGAACGAAATATGGTAGAGTTTACAAATTGAATTTGGATGCAAGTAATCCTTTGGTTGGTACTCTTGAAGTAATTCTTGATGGCGATGATCGTACCGGAATTGCTGGGAAATTTCAAAATCCAGATAATATCTGTGTGACAAAAAACTACGTTTATGTTCAGGAAGATGCAAATGGATATGGTGATGAAACGCATGACGCTTACATCTATCAATACAACATGGCGACAAAACAATTGAAAGTGGTTGTTGAGTTAGACCACCGTCGTTCGGCTACTGATGCCACTAAATATAATGTAGGCGGAACAAGTAAATTTGGAGATTGGGAATACGGAGCCATGATTGATGTTTCAGAACAATTGGGGATTGATGATACCTTTTTATTAAGTGTTCAGCCTCATACTTGGAGAGGGACAAAATACAAAGGAGTAGATGGAGGAACAAATCGTCCAAATGAAGATCAGGCAAGTCAAATCGTTTTAATCAAAGGATTAGCACGATAATTAACCCAATCATATAGATACAATTATCCACGGTTTCTTATTAGGAATCGTGGTTTTTGTTTTTACAATTTTTTAAAGTTACTCGCATTTATCATGAAAAACAGTTTCATTTTATTGGTTCTAATTTTATTGGTCTCTTGCCAAAATGCTATTCCTAAGCATGAAATGGTAAATAATATATTCAAATCAGATATTCTAAAAGTAATTGATGAAGTATCTAAATTGGAAAATTTAATACAACTGAATACTTCAACAGTGCAGCTCCAGAAACAATTTCTAAAGGCACACAGCAGTTATAAACAATTGGAAACGATCAGTGAATATTATTTTCCTGCTGTCTCTAAAGCTATAAATGGTCCAGCCTTGGCAGAATTTGAAGAAAATGATGGAAAGACTTTGCCTCCCGAAGGATTTCAAGTGATTGAAGAATTTATTTTTCCAACTTATAATCCAAAGTCAAAAGCGGAGTTGTTGAAAGAAATGGGTATTTTATCGGCAAATTTAAAGCGTTTGGACAAAGTGTCACAAACAAATGAATTCACAGATTCCCACGTTTTTGATGCCATGCGTTTGGAAGTTTTTAGAATCATAACCTTGGGAATAACCGGATTTGATTCCCAAATTGCTCAAAAATCTATTCCGGAAGCAGCATCAGTATTAGAAAGCATCGAGAAATATTATAAAATCTATGCGGATAATTCAACCGACGAATCTTTTCAGAAGGTTTTAAAAACGATTAAAAAAGGTAAGGAATATTTAAAAATGAATACCGATTTTAATGCATTTGACCGCGCTTTTTTTATTCGAGAGATCGCCAATCCGTTAAGTATCGGTTTGCATAAAACGCAAGTCAGCTTGAAAATTCCTTTTATAAAAGAAACAAGAGGACTGAAAACAACTGCACAGACACTTTTTGATAAAAACGCTTTTGATGCCGAAGCTTTCTCTGCATTTCCAGATTATGAAACAACGCCTGAAAAAATAGAATTGGGGAAATTATTGTTTAATGATCCTGTTTTATCAGGAGATAATTCTCGTTCGTGTGCTTCCTGTCACCATTCAGATAAAGCATTTACGGATGGTTTGGAGAAATCAATTTCATTAGACGGTAGGTCTTTGGTAAAAAGAAATACTCCTACGCTTACTCATATTGCATTTCAGCGTACTTTCTTTTATGACTCCAGAGTCAATTATCTGGAGGACCAAGCTGTAGCGGTAATTACAAATGAAAATGAAATGCATGGTTCTTTTGCAAAATCAGTAGTTGCTTTGAAAAAAGAAGTAAGTTATGTTGCCAAGTTCGAAAAGGCATTTCCTAAAACCGAAATAGATGAATTTGGGATAAAGAACGCATTGGCATCCTATATAAGATCATTGAGTACTTATGATTCAAAGTTTGATGGATTTATGCGGGGAGAGGAAAAATTTGATTTAGATGAAATTGCAGGTTTTAATTTATATACCGGAAAAGCAAAATGTGCTACTTGTCATTTTATTCCATTAACAAACGGGACTGTACCTCCAAGTTTTATAAAATCAGAAAGTGAAGTATTAGGCGTTCCTGATAAGCATAAAAAATTAGATGCTGATTTGGGAAAATTTGAATTAACGAAAGCTGAAATTCATCGAAATTCTTTCAAAACACCTACGATAAGAAATGTAGAATTGACGGCACCTTACATGCACAATGGTGTTTTTAAAACACTGGAAGAAGTAATTGATTTTTACAATGACGGCGGTGGAAACGGATTGGGGTTTAATTTACAAAATCAAACGTTACCAGAAGACAAATTGAATCTTACAGAATTAGAAAAAAAACAGCTTATCGCCTTTATGAAAACATTGACGGATAAAAAGTACTATTGATAGTAAACAAAAAATGCGCTGAATTTCAGCGCATTTTTTTAACTAATTCAAAACAGTTTTATAGTTCAAAACCATAAGCTAAACGAACACCTACTTGTCCAACTCCTCTACCAAGAGAACCGTTACTGTTTAAACGATCAAAATGATTGTAGTGTGTATAGTTCAAAGAAATATCTATGTATTTAGTAGCATAACCTATACTTGGAGATAACAATAAAGAAGTTTTATCTCTGGTATTTTCTACATTACTTGTTGCAAATGCTGCACCAGCTTCTCCCATTACGTAAAATTGGTCATTCCATACGAAAGCTTTAAAACCTGCTTTAGCTGGGATGATACCTAAATCTTTTCCTTCTGTTTGACCAGGAAACCCATCAGCTTTGCTCACAAATAAATTAGTGTAACCTGTAGTCAACGTCAAAGAGTATCTTTTTGATAAATCATATTGTCCTCTTACATCTGCACCAAGTGATAATTTGTAAGGATCATTAACTGAATATCCTGCATTTGCACCAACACCTAAACGGAATCCTTGGTCGTAATTTGTTGCTTCATTTGTTGTTTCTTGCGCTTCTACATTGGTAGCAAACATCATTGCTATTGCTAATACAAATCCTGTTTTAATTTTTCCTGCGATTTTCATAATTGTAATATTTATTATTAATTTTTTTGTCATTTTGATTTTTAATTGGTACAAAACAACGGTGCAAATGTATAGCTCGAAATCGCTTGAAATGTTATAGAATTACTTGGTTTTGTTATAGAATTACTTCTTTTAGATGTAATGTTTTAAAAAAGGTTGTTATATATTCAATTGTATCGATACAATTCAAAGCTTCTAATTATATTTGCTCAAAAAAAGACAAAAAGTGAATTTATCTCAGTACTTCAAAGAGTTTTCTTATAATATTAAATTAGCGTATCCCGTAATTTTGGGAATGTTGGGACATACATTAATAGGAATTGTTGATAATTTCATGGTAGGTAAGTTAGGTTCTACTGAGTTGGCAGCGGTTTCGTTGGGCAACAGTTTTATATTCATAGCTTTATCATTAGGGATAGGGTTTTCTACGGCAATTACGCCATTAGTTGCTGAGGCTGATGCTGAAAAAGACGATCAAAAAATCCGCACTACTTTTCACCACGGATTGCTTTTATGTACGGTTTTAGGAGTTGCATTATTTATTCTGACAGTGCTCTCTAAACAAATTATGTATTTGATGCACCAACCCAAAGAAGTGGCTGATATGGCCGCTCCATATATTGACTGGGTGGCGTTTTCATTGATTCCAGTGATTATGTATCAGGGTTACAAACAATTTGCAGATGGTTTAGCCAAAACAAAATATTCGATGTATGCTATTTTTATGGCAAATGTCGTACATATCTTCTTTAATTATGTACTGATTTACGGAATTTGGATTTTTCCAAAATTAGGGATTCTGGGTGCTGCATTGGGAACGGTATTGTCCAGAATAATGATGGTGGTTTTTATGCATTACCTAATGAAACGAAATTCGGCTTTAAAAAAATATTTTAAGAATTTCAGTTTCAAAGAAATCCGAAAATCAATTCTGAAAAAAATCATCAATCTTGGTTTGCCTTCAGCTATGCAGATGTTGTTTGAAGTAACGTTGTTTACCGCTGCTATTTGGCTTTCAGGTTCTCTGGGGAAAAATAGTCAGGCTGCCAATCAGATTGCACTTATTCTGGCATCCTCAACTTTTATGGTAGCTATGGGATTAAGTGTTACCGCAATGATCCGAGTTAGTCACACAAAAGGAATGAACGATTATAAAAACTTGATTGTCGTGGCAAGATCTATTTTTCTTTTGGCAATTATATTAGAAACGATCTTTGCGATAATATTTGTGGCATTTCATAATTTTTTACCGCATCTATTCTTGAATATGAGCGATTCGACTCAAATGTTGGATAACGAAGAAATCATCCTAATCACTTCAAAATTGCTATTGATTGCGGCCATTTTCCAAATTTCTGATGGAATTCAAGTGGTTGTTTTGGGAGCATTACGTGGTTTGCAAGATGTGAAAATCCCTATGTATATTACCTTTGTGGCGTATTGGGTTATTGGTTTTCCTATTTCCTATTATTTAGGAAAATACACAGAACTCAAAGCTGTTGGAATTTGGATCGGACTTTTAGCGGGATTAACAGCTGCCGCTTTATTTTTGTATATTCGCTTTGCGAGATTGACAAGAAATTTGGTGATGCAAAACGAGAATAAATAAAATAATAAATTACTTAAATATTAAATTCATGGAATTACCAAAATTTTTACTAGGCGACAATACTGATTTTCCCGAAGATATTTTCATCATACACCTTGATTACCCAAGATTTATCATTAATCTTAAAGATGATGAGGTAGAATTTATGGAAGAAGCTGAAGATCTTGACGAGGCAGAATTAAATGCTGAAATGGAAGGATTAATAGTTCTTGCTAATGAGTTTTATGATAGAGAAATCAAACTTTACGAAGAGTAACTAATATTTTGTTTTACTTAACTGATATTCAAATGAAAAATGTATTTATGTATTCTATGTTTATTATAGGCACAATGTTCTTAATAGGTGGTGTTTATAATTTTTTACCTTTTGAAATTAAACCAGTTGAAAAGTTTGGAGACGCTTACAAATATGGACATGCTGTGGGTTATGTCATAGGTAAGTTTTTAAATATTGTCATTGGTGTAACAATGATTAAATATGGTTACGAAACCTATTTAGAAAGAAAGATCATAAAATAATATTTTAGTCTTTTTTAAAATACGTTTCCAATAATTTTTGAGCGGCTGCAAAGGGTGAAATTTCATCATTTTGCACCGCTTTTTTAGTTGATTCCAAAGATTTTTGAATTTCTGGATTGTTGTAAAAATTAGTTTTCAATTGTTCGTTTATGGTTTCCAACATCCAATATTGGTTTTGTTCTTTTCGTTTTTCAAAGAAATAATTATTCCCTTTTGTCAACTCTAGGAATTTTTGAATGGTTTCCCAAACATCGGATATTCCTTCATGGGTTATGGCGCTGCAGGCTGCGGTTGTGGGTGTCCAACCTGATTTTTTGGCAGGAAAAAGATGCAATGCTCTATTAAATTCCAGTTTGGCAAGATTGGCTCTTTTGATATTATCTCCATCGGCTTTGTTGATGACAATAGCATCTGCCATTTCCATGATTCCGCGTTTGATACCTTGTAATTCATCGCCGGCACCAGAAATTTTTAATAAAAGAAAAAAATCAACCATACTGTGAACGGCAGTTTCACTTTGACCTACGCCAACCGTTTCTATAATGATGGTATCAAAACCGGCTGCCTCACAAAGCGTTATGGTTTCGCGGGTTTTTCGAGCCACACCACCTAATGTTTCTCCTGAAGCGGATGGACGTATAAAAGCATTTTTATCTTTGACCAATTCTTCCATTCGGGTTTTATCACCCAAAATGCTTCCATGCGATATGGTACTACTGGGATCAACGGCAAGTACCGCTACTTTTTTTCCTAAACCAGTCAGGTATTTTCCAAAAGCTTCAATAAAGGTGCTTTTTCCAACGCCTGGAACGCCGGTAATTCCTATTCTTACAGATTTATTGGCATAAGGTAAGCAGGCATTTATTACTTCGTTGGCTTTCGCCAAATGATTGACATTCGTGCTTTCTACTAAAGTAATCGCGCGGCTCAGCGCAGTAATATTTTCGTCTAAAATTCCTTCAACGAGTTCTTTTGCCGAAGGTTGTATTTTTCTAAATTTCTGAATATGCCCAACAGCAACTGAGCTGATAATTTCAGGAGCAGAAATTCCGGGTTTTTCGTTTAAGGCGCTTGGATGGTGTTTTTTATTTGGCAAAACTATTTTTTAGAATAGTAAAAATAATAAAAACTATCTTGAATAGACAGTCATTCTCTTAAAATGTCATTTCATTTTGATGGCTCTTTTTTTGCGGAGGATATTTCACAAATTTTATTTTTTTGAAATCATTTTATTTCTCATTAGTCAATATCTTTGCGGTATTATGACCAACTTCATCCTAATCTTTGTTTTCCTATTCCTTGGAATTATTTTCCAAAATATAAAGGGGTTTCCCGTAAGTATTTATAAGTTGTTAAATAAGATTGTTATTTACATCTGTCTTCCTGCTTTGGCTTTATATTATATTCCAAAAATAAAATGGAGTACTGAATTATTGTTTCCAATTGGAGTTGCCTGGATTGGGTTTATTGTTTCCTATTTATTTTTTAGTTTTTTGGGAAGCAAATTCGGTTGGTCTAAAAAACTTATTGGTTGTTTAATTTTAACGGCAGGTTTAGGAAATACTTCCTTTTTGGGTTTCCCAATAATTGAAGCATTATATGGGGAAGAAGGTTTGAAAACGGCTATTTTAGTCGATCAACCTGGTTCTTTTGTGGTTCTTTCTACCTTAGGAATTCTAGTGGCAACTTTATATTCCAGTGGTAATCCAAATGGTTTTCAAATTGCAAAGAAGATTCTCTTTTTTCCGCCATTTATAACTTTTTTGATTGCCTGTTTGATGAATGTTTTTAATGTCGATTTCCATGAATATTTGCAGCTTTTATTCCAAAAATTGGGAAGTGGAGTAACGCCTTTGGCTTTACTTTCTGTTGGTTTGCAACTACGTTTTGAACGAAAAAGCCAGCATTGGAAATTCTTAGGACTGGGACTTTTGTATAAATTAATACTGACTCCGGCTCTCATTTACGTGTTGTATGTCGTAATTTTGCAACAGCATTCTAAAGTTATTCAAGTTGCTATAATGGAGTCGGCTATGGCGCCTATGATAACGGCTTGCATTTTAGCGTCTACACACGGTTTAAAACCCCGTCTAAGTAGTATGATGATTGGTTTTGGTATCCCATTGTCGTTTGTCACCTTGTTATTTTGGTATTTTGTGGTTCAGTATGTTTAAATTTTAAAGACCGAATCTGAACCTATAATTAGTAATATAGTTTTATTTAAAAATATGAATTCATCTCTTGATACTGTTTCTAAAACAGAAACAACTCCTATTGCGCAGCAAACTGTTTATTCCATTCTATTTTCAATCGCATTTGCCCATTTATTGAATGATTTATTGCAAGCGGTAATTCCGGCAGCATATCCTATTTTGAAGGAAAATTTTAATTTAACGTTTACACAAATCGGATTAATCACCTTGGCTTATCAATTGGCAGCTTCTATATTGCAGCCTTTGGTAGGTTTGTATACGGATAAAAGACCAAAGCCTTTTTCTCAAATTTTCGGAATGCTTTTTACTTTATCAGGAATTGTATGTTTGTCGTATGCTTCCAGTTTTGAAATGATTATTATTTCGGTAGTTTTGGTTGGAATTGGTTCTTCCATTTTTCATCCTGAAGCTTCCCGAATCTCCTTTTTGGCATCTGGCGGAAAGCGTGGTTTGGCACAATCCATTTTTCAGTTGGGAGGGAATGCCGGAACAGCAATTGGACCATTGTTGGTCGCCTTAATAGTAGTTCCAAATTCACAATATTATATCATTTGGTTTGTAGTTGTTGCCATCATCGGATTGATTGTTTTGAGTAGAATTGCACTTTGGTACCAAAACCATTTAAGTTTAAGAAGTGCAAAGAAAACGGTTATCGATTTGCCTAATTTATCCCAAAAAAAGATAGTAATCTCAGTGGGAATTTTGCTGGTTTTGATATTTTCAAAATTCTTTTACATGGCTAGTATGTCCAGTTATTTTACCTTTTATTTAATCGAAAAATTTGAACTATCGGTTCAGGAAGCGCAATTTCATTTGGTTTTATTCTTGGCTTCTTGTGCCATTGGAACGTTAATTGGCGGACCGTTAGGTGATAAATTCGGAAGAAAATATGTGATTTGGTTTTCTGTCTTGGGAGCAGCGCCTTTCACATTATTGTTGCCGTATGTTGATTTATTTTGGACAGGCGTTTTGTCGGTTGTAATTGGAATCATAATCTCCTCTGCATTTCCGGCAATCTTGGTTTATGCGCAAGAATTATTGCCTAAAAAGCTCGGAATGGTTTCTGGCCTTTTCTATGGTTTTGCCTTTGGAATGGGCGGTTTAGGTTCTGCTTTGTTGGGAAATCTTGCCGATCACACCAGCATAACGTACGTCTATTATCTTTGTGCCTATCTGCCTTTGATTGGGATTATAGCGCTGTTTTTACCCAATTTAAAGAAAAAATAGCACTTCTTTTTAGGAGCTGTTTCCTGCTTTGCACTGTATTCCCGATTTAGAAAAACTACGGCCGAAAAAGCCTTGTTTTTCTAAATCGGGAGATGCCGTTGCGATCAGGGCTAGGGCATTTGGTTTTCTCATTGCATTTTTTGGAAGTATTTCTTTCTGTTTTTCATAAACATTAGTACAATTTTAAGATTAGTTTTCTTCTTTATTGCTTTTATTTCAATACCTTACAGTGTTACTAATCAATAAATTAAATTACTATGGCAACATTACGATTAGGCGATATTGCTCCTGATTTTGAAGCAGAAACGTCACAAGGAAAAATAAAATTTCATGAATGGTTAGGAGATTCTTGGGGAGTTCTATTCTCCCATCCGGCTGATTTCACACCTGTTTGTACCACTGAGCTAGGAACAGTTGCAAATTATTATCCTGAATTTGAAAAACGAAATGTAAAAGTAATCGCATTGAGTGTTGACGGAGTAGATTCGCACATGGAATGGATCAAAGACATCAATGAAACTCAAAATACAACAGTAAACTTCCCGATAATTGCCGATGAAGACAAGCATATTGCTGAATTATATGATATGATTCATCCCAATGCGAGTGAGAGTTTCACCGTTCGTTCTGTTTTTATAATTGGACCAGACAAGAAAATAAAATTAACATTGACGTATCCAGCATCAACCGGTAGAAATTTTGATGAATTATTGCGTGTAATTGATAGTTTACAATTGACATCTAAATATAGCGTAGCAACACCTGCCAACTGGAAAGATGGGGATAAAGTGGTAATCTCGACCTCGGTTAAGGATGAAGATATTGCTGCTAAATTTCCAAAAGGCTACGAAAGAATAAAACCTTATTTAAGAATGACACCGCAGCCTAATAAATAGTAATTTTCAGTATATTTTTTAAATAGAAAAGCAGAATGAATTTATTTTTCATTCTGCTTTTCTATTTTGTAAAAAGTATATTTTTTACTTTTTATTGGTAATTAATAACCCGGAAATAATGATTCCCATGCTTATGATTTGGGTGAGCAAAATGGCCTGATTAAGAAAAAAATACGCCAGAATCCCACTGAATACAGGAATCAAATAATAAATTAAGGCAGTTTTTGACGTCCCAATTAATCGAATAGCCTCGTTCCATAAATAAAATGAAATTAAGGAAGCACAAATTCCAACGTATGTGATTACCAAGACTGTTTTAGTGTCAAAAATCACTTTTTTATAATAGATGTCTTCATATATATAAAAAGGGAACAGTAAAATTGTACCAATTACAAAAACACTGAACAAAAATACTTTTGGGCTTAGTTCATCTGGTTTTTTGCGAACTAATATGGTGTAATAAGCAAAAAAGAAGCAAGCCACTAGCATTAATAAATCCCCAATAGTAAAGTTGATATGGAGTAATACTTCTAATGAACCTTTGGAAATAAGAACTAAAACTCCTGTGATTATGGTTATAATTCCGACTATTTTTATATTGGACACTTTCTCTTTAAAAATAATTCTAGAGAGTACAACAATAAATAACGGAATCGAAATGGCGATTAACGATAAATTGACTGCACTTGTTGTTTTTCCTGCAAAGTAAATCAGCGTATTAAAAATTGTGATGCCTAATACTGCTGTAAGCGTAAGATACCGAATGTGTTTCTTTACAATTTTTAAATTTTCAATAGTGCTTTTTATAGCAAACGGAGCCAAAACGATACAAGCAACTGTCCAGCGCCAAAAAGCCAATCCAATAGGAGGGATGTGTCCTTTTATGCCACTGGCAATTACCATATTTACGGACCATAGCAAGGTAGCAAATAAGGCAAACAAAACTCCTTTAGTAGTATTGCTCATTAAACCAAATTATGAATTTTTGCGTATTGTAACAACATAATCGTCTTTGCATCTTGCATTTTACCGGATTCAATCATAGCATACGCTTCGTCAAAAGACATTTCCATCACATCTATATTTTCTTCTTCATGTGCTACGCCTCCGCCATCGCTTACTTTCATAGATTCATCGTATTCACCAACAAATAAATATAAAATTTCAGTTACAGCACCTGGAGACATATAGGTTTCCATTACCTTTTTGACTTTAGAAATTCGATATCCTGTTTCTTCTTCGGTTTCTCTAATGATGCATTGCTCCGGATTATCTTGGTCTAAAAGTCCTGCACAAACCTCAATCATCATTCCTGTTTCATTTCCGTTAAGATAGGTTGGCAAGCGAAACTGACGTGTTAAAATAACTGTTTTTTGCTTTGTATTATAAAGTAAAATGGCAGCTCCGTTTCCTCTATCATAAACTTCTCTTTTTTGGGTAATCCAAGAGTCGTCTTTTTTTTGATAGTCAAAAGTTACTTTGTTTAAAATATACCAATTGTCTGATAGCAATTCGGTTTTTTGTATTTTAATAATTGGGTTTTTCATTCGCTTGGATTGGATTTTTAACTAAAAAAAACGTCCCGATTTATCGGGACGTTTGGTAATCTTATTTTAGAATAGTTTGCTTTCTGTCTGGACCTACAGAAACTATTTTGATAGGAACTTCCACTTCTTTTTCAATGAATGCAATATATTCTTTCAACTCTGTCGGTAATTCATCATAGGTTGTCATACCAGTCAAATCTTGTTTCCATCCTTTGAAATCCTGGTATACTGGAGTTACATTTTCTGGTTCGATGTTATAAGGGAAGTGAGAAATTTTCTCTCCTTTATAATTGTATTCCGTACATACTTTTAACGTTTCAAACCCTGAAAGCACATCGCCTTTCATCATCATCAGTTGCGTTACGCCATTAACCTGAACAGCATATTTAAGTGCTACTAAGTCTAACCAGCCACAACGTCTTTGTCTTCCGGTTACAGATCCAAATTCGTTTCCTACACGTGCCATAGTTGCACCATCTTCGTCAAAAAGTTCCGTTGGGAACGGACCACTTCCTACGCGTGTCACGTAAGCTTTGAAAATTCCGTATACTTCCTTGATTTTATTTGGAGCAATCCCTAAACCGGTACAAGCACCAGCAGCAGTAGTATTTGATGAAGTTACAAATGGATACGTTCCAAAATCAACATCCAATAATGAACCTTGAGCACCTTCACATAATATTGATTTACCTGCTTTTTGAGCTTGATGTAAATATTCTTCACTATCAATAAAATCTAATTTTTTTAGTTCTTCGATAGCTTCAAAAAATTCTTTTTCTAATTCTTCTAAATTGTATTGGATAGCAACATCGTAGAATTTTATCATTGCTTCATGCTTGTCAGCCAAAGCTCTGTAACGATCTGCAAAATCTTCTAATTCAATATCACCTACACGAAGTCCGTTTCTTCCGGTTTTGTCCATATATGTTGGACCAATTCCTTTTAATGTAGAACCAATTTTTGCTTTCCCTTTAGAAGCTTCAGAAGCGGCGTCTAATAAACGGTGCGTTGGTAAAATTAAATGCGCTTTTCTTGAAATGATTAATTTGCTTTTGATGTCTAAATTAAATTTTTCAAGACCTTCGATTTCTTTTTGAAAAACTACAGGATCAATTACAACTCCATTTCCAATAATGTTTACAGCAGTTTTATGAAAAATACCGGAAGGAATAGTTCTAAGAACATGTTTTATTCCGTCAAATTCCAAAGTATGCCCTGCGTTTGGACCTCCTTGAAAACGAGCAATAATGTCATAATTTGAAGTTAAAACATCAACAATTTTTCCTTTTCCTTCATCTCCCCATTGTAATCCTAGTAATAAATCTACCGTCATTCTGAATGTTATTTGTAGTTAGTTTTTATATTTATGAACGATTTTCTTCGTCCAAGTTGTTCTTTTGTTTCTTTGTTCCATACAGATACAACGAGTGGTTGGTAATCTCTATATCGAATATTTCTTCAATTGTTTTCTTGATACTTTGAATTCTTGGATCGCAAAACTCAATTACTTCACCAGTATCCGTCATGATAATATGATCGTGTTGTTTGTCAAAGTATGATTTTTCGTAATGTGCTTGATTTTGTCCAAATTGGTGTTTGCGCACTAAAGCACAGTCCAATAATAATTCAATCGTATTGTAAAGGGTGGCCCGACTCACGCGATAGTTTTTGTTTTTCATTTTGATATAGAGGTTTTCTACATCAAAATGTTCTTCGCTATCGTAAATTTCCTGAAGGATAGCATAACGTTCAGGGGTTTTGCGATGTCCTTTTTTTTCAAGGTACATTGTAAAAACATTTTTTACAATTTCTTGGTTTTTGTTGTTGTCTGTGGAAATGAGTGTCATATGCTGGCAAAGATAATTTTTTTAGTTTAAAGTTTAAAGTTTCCGGTTTGTTTAGTTTCAAGTTTATTCCGTTTGCGTTTAAAAATCCGAAAGACGGACTTCAATAAACAATACCACTTTTCTATGTTTTATACTCTCGTGTTACCTTATCGATTCCATCAATCTTTTTGATGTTATTAATCATCTTTTTCAAAATCGTATTGTTTTGAACAATTACGGCTACCTGACCGTGAAAAATTCCTGCATCAGTACTCAAAGAAATACTCTGTATATTCACATGCATGTTATTCGAAATCACTTTTGTCAATTGGTTGGTAAGTCCAAGAACATCCATACCGGTGATGTTTATAATGGCTTTGAACTCTTCTTGCGATGAATCAATCCATTTTGCTGACATAATTCGGTATGCATAATTCGATTGCATGCCAATTGCGTTTGGACAATCTTTTTTATGCACTTTTATTCCTTCATTGATTGTTACAAATCCAAAAACGTCATCTCCGGGAATTGGGTTGCAGCAAGGCGATAATTTATAATCCAGCTTGTCGTGTTCTTTTCCAAAAACGAGCATGTCATAATTACTGCTTATGACTGGTTTGTGAATATCCTCATCCGAGGTGTTGCTTGGCGAGCGTTTCATTTTATTTTTGAAAAAATTAATGAAAGTATTGCTCTTTTGCGCAGCGTAATCCTTGAGCTGTTGGTTTTCAATAGCACCAATTCCGACTCTATAGAATAAATCCAGGCTTGTTTTTAGTTTAAAAAAGTTAACTAATTCATTAATTACTTGTTCGCTTAAAGTAATCTTTAAATGTTTTAATTTTCTGGTGAGCAGTTCTTTTCCTTCTTCTCCAATTTTCTTGGTGTTTTCGTTTAGAACGTTTTTAATTTTTGTTTTAGCTCTCGAAGTCGTCACATAATCCAGCCAGTTGATGGTTGGTTTTTGATGTTGTGAAGTAATAACTTCTATTTGATCCCCACTTTTCAATTCGAAATTCAAAGGGACTAATTTCCCATTGACACGCGTTCCTCTGGTTCGGATTCCTATTTCGGAGTGAATGCTAAACGCAAAATCCAATGAAGTGGCTCCTTTAGGCAATGATTTTATCTCTCCTTTTGGAGTAAAAACAAAAATTTCTTTAGAATATAAATTCATTTTGAAATCTTCAACAAAATCTACTGCATTTGTTTCGGAATTTTCTAAAGCTTCTTTTAGTAAATTTAACCATACATCCAGACCACTTTCTTCGGTAGCCCCGTTCTTGTATTTGTAATGTGCGGCATATCCTTTTTCGGCAATTTCATCCATACGCTCGCTTCGAACTTGTACTTCAACCCATCGTCCTTTTGGTCCCATTACTGTAATGTGCAAGGCTTCGTACCCGGTAGATTTTGGCGAAGAAATCCAATCGCGCAAACGACTTGGACTCGGTCTGTAATGATCCGTTACTATTGAATATATTTTCCAAGCAACGAATTTCTCTTCATGTGGAGTCGCTTTGTATACGATACGCAACGCAAACTTATCATACACTTCATCAAAACTTACGTTTTGTGCCTGCATTTTTCTGCGAATAGAATAAATAGATTTTGGACGTCCTTTTATAATATATTCAACTCCTTCGGCATCTAAAGAGGCTTTCAGGACATTAGAAATATCTTCGATATAAGCATCTTGCTCTTCTTTAGTTTCTTTTATTTTACTGACAATATCATTGTAAACAGCAGGTTCCGTGTATTTTAAACCTAAGTCTTCCAGTTTAGTTTTTATGTTATACAAGCCCAATCTATGCGCTAATGGGGCATAAATGTACAGGGTTTCCGATGCGATTTTGGTTTGTTTGTCTTCCTGCATCGAATCCATGGTTTGCATGTTGTGCAAACGATCGGCTAGTTTAATCAGAATTACGCGTACATCATCGTTCAACGTCAATATCATTTTACGGAAATTCTCTGCTTGCATGGAAACATTCAGATCTTTTTGTACCAATGATATTTTTGTTAATCCTTCAACGATTTGAGCCACTTTTGGATTAAACAAACGTTCGATATCCTGAACAGTAGTGGGTGTATCTTCTACAACATCGTGCAGTAAGGCAGCAGCAATGGAAGTAGCACCCAAACCTATTTCTGAAGCAACAATTTTTGCGACAGCAATGGGATGAAAAATATAGGCTTCGCCGGATTTTCGTCGTTGTTCTTTATGTGCTTCTACGGAAACGTCAAATGCTTTTCGGATGAGTTTTTTATCTTCATCACTTAACGTTTGGTAGCTAATACGAAGTAATTCTTTGTATTCTTGAGCAATTGCTTTATTTTCTTTTTCAATATCAATTTCTGTCATAACGGCATGGTTCATTTTCTAAAAATAGAAATTAGTTGGGAGATGTGCAAGTAAAAAAGGGTTTCGTGGTGCAAATAACAAATGTGACATTCAACTTGATTATTGCACTTTACTAAAATCTAAGTCCTGAAAATCATAACTAAAATCAGTTAGCTCAGAAATAGGCTTCATCGTTAATCGCACGGCTTTTCCAGAGGCATCACATTCAAAAAATAAATGGGCATCAGCATGAAAATAGGCATTGTCCCATTTTACCACATAATTAGTGTCTTTGTAGAAAAAAACTTCACCAGTAAGTTGTGGAGAACGTTTTGAAGCAAAATACAAGCGTCCTTTTTTTTCTGAAAGAACTACTTCTCCAAACCAATTATCTTTGTATGTTCCTATAAAACTTTTGAAATCAATTTTAATTTTGTCCTTTTTGTTCTTGGCTACGGTTGCCCAAACTTCGTCTGTTACTTTGTCAGCAGAGGCTTCGTTTTCTTTTAAACTCGCACTATAGTTAGTCACATAATCCTCGGATTGGATTCCTAAATAACTGTCTTTTATAGTATTGGTAATTGCTCTGAAGGCAGCTCCGGATTGCTGATTGGTCAATACAATAATTCCCAGATTCAGTTCTGGTATAAGAGTCACTTGCGTAACAATTCCTTCTAATCCGCCAGTGTGCGTTACTTGTTTGTATCCTTTTACATCACTCAGGAACCAGCCCAATCCATAACCACTGAAATGAGTATTGTAAGGAGATCTTGTGGCCGCAGGAATTATGGTTTGTAATTGCCACATTTCTGCATGCTCTTTTTTAGAAAATAATTGCTTGTTATCAGCTCCATATTGCCCGTTCTTCATTTGCATTATTGTCCATTTACTCAAATCACTTACACTGGAGTAAATGCCGGCTGCCGCATCAAAAAGTTGGTTTTGGTAACGTTTGATTACTTTTAGTTTACCGTCAATAGGAACGTGAGGTGCAATAATGTTTGTAGTGTCTTTTAAACGTAAAAAAGAAGCAGCGCTATGATTCATTTCCAAAGGTTTCATCATGCGTTCTTCTACAAAATCGCACCAGCTCAAACTGCTTGCTTCGCGAATAACTTCTCCGGCAACAATGTACAGTAAATTGTCATAATCGTATTGCGTTCTAAATGCCGAAACCGGTTTTAAATATTGTAAATTTTGAATGATATCTTGTGCTGTAAAATTACTTCCGTCAGGCCAAATCATTAAATCTCCAGCGCCAAGGCCCAATCCACTTCTGTGCGTCAATAAATCCCGAATCGTAAATTCATTCGTTACATAGTCATTATACATCTTGAAATTAGGAAGGTATTTGATGACTTTATCGTCCCATTTTACTTTTCCTTCATCCACTAACATTGCCAAAGCGGCGCTTGTAAACGCTTTACTATTAGATGCAATTCCAAAAAGCGTATTCGCATCCACTTTTTTATTAGTCAAAATAGATTTCACACCATATCCTTTAGTATGAATAATCTTTCCGTCTTTGACTATTGCCACTGCAATTCCAGGAACATTGAAAGTTTTTAAAGTTCGACCGACTAATTCATCCACCTGCGTCGAGCTGATTTGTGCGAAAGAAAGTGTGCTTGAAATTAATGCTATTACAACGAATAAATTATTTTTCATATTTTTTTGTTTTTAAATCTGCTATCAAAAATCGTTAATCTGCAATCTTAAATCTAAAACCCTCTTTGTCTTTTGGCTTCAAAAATCAAGATGGCTGCGGCAACCGAGACATTCATAGAATCGATTTCACCTTGCATTGGAATAATAATATTTTGGGTCGCTTCTTTTCTCCATTCTTCCGTCAATCCTGTGGCTTCCGTTCCTACGACTAATGCCGTTGGAGTCGTGTAATCCTGCGTGTGATAGGAAGTGGAGTTTTGTAAAGTCGCACAATAAAAATTAATGTTTCTTTCTTTCAAAAAAGCAATAATTTCTGATGTTGTTCCGGTCGCGATTTGGATGGTAAATAAACAGCCCACGCTGGAACGCACAATATTTGGATTGTATAAATCGCTTTTTGGATTGGCAATAATCACCGCATCCAGATTAGCAGCATCGGCGGTACGAAGCAAAGCGCCGATATTTCCAGGTTTTTCGGGAGCTTCGGCAACCAGAATCAAAGGGTTTTCGGATAATTTCAAATCGGATAATTGCATCGATTTAGTTTTGGCTACAGCCAAAATTCCTTCGGTGGTATCACGATACGCCAGTTTTTGATACACTTCTTTGTTGATTTCAATCAGTTCCGCATTTTTGGATAATGCTCTGGCATCCGTTTCGGAACAAATTTCAGGTAAAAACAATAGTGTTTCCATTTCGTAACCGCCTTTTATGGCAATCGAAATTTCGCGTTTTCCTTCCATTAAAAAAGTACCGGACTGTTTGCGTGCCTTCGCTTTTTCCTGCAATTGCACTAAAGATTTGATATATGGGTTTTGTATCGAAGTGATTTGTTTCAAGAGTTTCAACTATTTAATTAGTAGCAACAAAGATACATAGAGAAAATCCAGTTTTCTAATCGGATTTGAATATTTATTTGGATGCATAAGTTTCATTAATTGTAGTTGTTTCAAGCTGATTTCACGAGTATTTTCTCTATTTTTGTCAAAATCCCAATCCAAATGTTTCATTTATTAGACATCATCGGTACGATGGCTTTTGCCATGTCAGGCGCATTGACAGCTATGAGTAAAAAACTCGATCCTTTTGGGGTTTTTATCATTGCATTTGTGACTGCGGTTGGCGGCGGAACCTTACGAGACATAATGATTGGGCGAACTCCGGTAGGATGGATGCTGGATTTAAAATACGTTTATGTGATCATCATCGGGTTTGTTTTGGCAATCCTTTTTCGAAAAAAATTCGACAGATTACGAACTTCCTTATTTTTATTTGACACGATTGGCCTGGGTGTTTTTACATTGATTGGTCTTGAAAAAGGAATCAATATTGGACTTCATCCTGTAATTTGTATTGCTTTAGGAACCATGACAGCCTGTTTTGGAGGTGTTATCCGAGATATTTTGTGTACTGAAATTCCCGTTATTTTCAGAAGAGAAATTTATGCTACTATTTGTATTTTGGGCGGGATTGTATTTTTCCTGCTTCGAAAACTGAATTTAGAGAATGATATTCTGTATTTGACTACTTCAATTGTTATTATATCAGTTCGTTTAATGGCCGTGAAATTCAAATGGTATTTGCCTACTTTAGAACATAAATAAAAATTGATTACTTTCACGGAGTCTAAAATTTAACGGTGAAAAATTATTCTGTCAAACTATATCGGGAAAGTGATTATGCAAATTGGAATGCCTTTATTGGTCAGGCCAAAAATGCTACTTTTTTATTTCACCGAGATTTTATGGAATACCACAAAGATCGATTCGAGGATTTTTCGTTGGTGGTTTTTGAGGATGAAAAACTAATTGCTGTTTTGCCGGCAAATAGATTTGGAGACATCGTTTATTCGCATCAAGGTTTAACGTATGGCGGATTGGTTTATTCATCTAAATTGAATGGAGAAAAAGTAGAAGATATTTTGGATTCTATTTTGTCTTTTTTTAAAGAAAATGAGGTGCAATCGTTCTTTTTTAAATCCATTCCGCTGTTTTACACTTCAAAAGGCAATTCTGAAATGGAATTTTTCATGCTTAAAAAAGGAGCGTTTTTGGATAAAAAAGAAATGAATTTGGGTATCAATTTAGCCATGCCTTTGACAATTTCGAAAAGTAAATTAAAGCATTTCAGGAAAATTGAAGAACTCGATTTAGAAATGGTCGAAGAACAGCATTTGGAATCGTTTTGGGAATTGGTTTTGGAGCCAAGATTATTGGAGAGATACAATGCTACGCCCGTACATAATTTACAAGAAATTACTAAACTAAAGGAAAAATTTCCGAATAATATCAAACAGTTTTCAGTATATTTTGAGGACGTTATTATTGCAGGTATTACACTTTTCGAAACAGAAACAGTTGTTAAATCGCAATATGGAGCTACCACTAAAAAAGGGGAAGAATTACGCGCATTGGATTTTTTATTTATCAATTTAATAGAAAAATTCAAGAGCGAAGGAAAACTTTTTTTTGATATGGGAATCGTAAATGAGGACAACGAAAAAGGATATCATGCCGGACTTTTGAAACAAAAAGAAGAATTAGGATGCTCTGTTTACAGTCAGGATTTTTATAAAATGAACTTTATATGATACCATTTCTTGATTTAAAAAAGATAAACCAACCGTATGAAACTGCTTTTCAAGAAAAATTGAAATTAGTTTTAGATAATGGTTGGTATGTTTTAGGGAATGAAGTCAAGGAATTCGAAACCAGTTTTGCCAACTATTGCGGTACCAAATATTGTGTAGGCGTTGGAAATGGTTTTGACGCTTTAGTTTTGATTTTCAAAGGTTATATTCAGTTAGGGAAATTGCAAAAAGGCGACGAAGTTATTGTACCTGCGAACACTTATATTGCGAGTATTCTGGCTATTTTACAAGCAGATTTAATTCCTGTTTTGGTCGAGCCAAAATTGGAAACCTACAATATCAATCCCGAATCAATTGTAGAAAAAATTACTTCAAAAACCAAAGCAATTCTGGTCGTTCACCTTTATGGACAATTGGCTGAAATGGATAGGATAAATGAAATTGCTATGGCAAATAATTTACTGATTGTTGAAGATGCGGCTCAGGCTCACGGTGCAATCAGAAATCAAGAATCAGTAATCAGCAATCAAAAATCAAGCGTAGCTTACAGTTTTTATCCGGGAAAAAATTTAGGCGCATTAGGTGATGCCGGTGCGGTTACCACAAATGATTTAGAATTAGCCAAAGTGATTCAATCGCTTCGGAATTATGGTTCGGAAACCAAATATTACAATGATTATGTTGGTGTAAATTCAAGATTAGACGAACTGCAAGCGGCTTTCTTAAATGTGAAATTACCGTTTTTAGATGCTGAAAATGAAAAGCGAAGAGCAATTGCCAAACGGTATTTATCTGAAATTAAAAATGACAAAATAGCGCTCCCATTTTGGGATTTGTCAAATAATCACGTTTTTCATTTGTTTGTCATTAGAACGCAGAATAGAACGAACTTGCAAGAATATTTACAGCAAAATGGGATTCAAACGGTAATACATTATCCGGTTCCGCCGCATAATCAAAAAGCATTATCTGACTGGAATCATTTGTCGTTTCCAATTACTGAAAAAATTCATAATCAAGTACTGAGTTTGCCCATAAGTCCAGTTTTGACAGATGATGAAGTGGACTTTGTAATTAAAATAGTAAACCAATGTATATTTTAATTAAATCATTTAATCGGCCGTATTATTTAGATCGATGCCTTCAAAGCATTTATGCAAATGTATTGGATACAACTATTTCGATTAAAGTTTTAGACGACGGAACACCTTCTCGATATTTAGAAAAAATTCAATTGAAATTTCCGAAAATTGAAATATTGAAATCTGAATTTTATGATGAAAAATCCAATAGCATTAAAAATAATCAAGATTTAGAAAACACGAAAATTCCAATTGCTTTATGGTTAAATACAGCAAAAAAAGCAACCGATTATTTTTTATTATTAGAAGACGATACTTGGTTTACCAGAAAAATTAATTTGGAAGAAACACAAAAAATTTTAATTGAGGAGAATGTGTTTTCCCTAAAATTATTTTGGCTCAATAATCCAAAATTGATTCATGGAACTACAATAAAAAATAAGGGTAGTGTAACAATTTTTAATCCGAATGTTTTTACCAAAAATCCGTTTTTGTATAGGCTTATTTTTGGTATGACACGATTTAATATTAGAAAAACAATGGGGTTTTTAAAATTATATTCGAAAGATAAAGCATTACATTACTATTCAATTTATGGTGTAGCGGGCGCTATTTTTAATAAAAAGTATTTTTTGAGTTTGTGGGGTACTCACAACAATCAAGTGGATGAAAATTTGCAATTGAAAAATGCTGTTAAATTTTGGTATAGAAACCCTAAGATTCAATTTGCGCGAATGAATGAAGAATTTGTTGCAACTGGATTTTTATCTTCGGCATCAAATAAAAATTTTGATGCAGGTGAATTTGATATTTTTACTTTTAATAAAATTTTAAATGAGGCATGGTTTTCTAATAAATTGGATGTCATGGATAATTTTCCAAACGATTTCAACGTATCAAAAATCAATGCTATTTTATTCGACGAAAACAATCCAAAAGCCACAACAGAAGATTGGGAAAAATGGGTTTTTCTTTTCAAGAACCAATTCCAGAACATTGGTTGTAATATTTAAAATACAATAGGAATAGAGGCAAATCAATCACATAAAACAATTTTAAAAGCAACGGGAGTTTTTGGCTTTTCACAAGTATTGAGAATTCTTGTGGGATTGGTTAGTTCTAAATTTGTTGCTTTATTTTTAGGTACAACAGGAGTTGGAATCGTAGGGCTTTTGCAAAACACGCTCTCTATTATTACCTCTGTAACGGGATTTGGGATTAACATTAGTGGTGTGCGAATGGTAGCTTTAGCACATTCTGAAAAAGATCAAGAACAATTTTCAAAATCAATTGTAGTTCTCCAAAGATGGTCTATTGTGACTGGAATTTTAGGTGTTTTACTAACTTTTGTACTTGCAAAACCATTAAGTATTTGGACTTTTGGCTCAGTCGATTATGTAAATTGGTTTTTCATCTTATCCATCAATTTTATTTTTTCAAGTTTAGCAGTCCATAAAATGGTGATTTTGCAAGGTACTCGTTCAATGAAGGCAATTGCTGTTTCAACGGTTATTTATGCTGTTTTAGCAACGTGCGTTACTATTCCTATTTATTACTTTTTTAGAATGGATGGAATTGTTCCCGTCTTGGTTTTGACAGCTGTTTTGAATTATTTAGTCAATTGGTTTTTTTCAAGAAAGATTGAAATAATTCCTGTTCAGGTCAGTGCAAAAGAAACTATTTCGTGTGGATTAGAAATGATTCAATTGGGTTTTTTACTTTCTATTAATGTGATTTTTGGGCAAATCATGTCGTATTTGCTGAAGTTGTATTTTAATTTTCAGAATACTTCAGAGTCAATTTTAGGGTTGTATGTAGTAGCTTCTACGTTGTTAATTACTTATGTAGGAATGATTTTTAGCGCCATGTCCACTGATTTTTATCCGAGGCTGACAATCGTTCAAAAAGAAAATCCGCAAGTAAAAGAAATGGTAAATGATCAAATTGAAGTTGCATTATTATTAATTACACCATTAATTTTAGGATTTTATTTTTTAGCACCGGTTGTTATCAGACTGCTCTATTCAAAGGATTTTCTTGATGTGGTTTTAATTCTAAAATTTGCTTTATTAGCAATAATTGTTAAAGCAATTATTTGGCCGCTTGCTTTTATAATTTTAGCTAAAGGAGAAAAAAAACTTTATTTTAAACAAGAACTTTTAGGGGATGCGATGAATATTATCTTTACTATTTTGTTGTATGAATATCTAGGTTTAGTCGGAATTGGTTTAGCAATGTTATTTAATTACGCGGTTTACGGGTTCTACGTCTATAATGTGGTCAAAAATAAATTCCAATTTAATTTTCGGAAAAATACGTTAGGAATTATAGTGAAATCGACAGTTTTAGGAAGCTTGGCAGCAATAACCGTTCTTTTTATTGATTACCCAAATGCGTATTGGATTCTGTTAATTTTGTGTTTGATGTCTATTTGTTTCTCTTATATAGAATTTAATAAAAGAATTAATATCAAAGAATATGTACTAAAGTTTACAAATAAATTGAAGAAATGAGACAAGTCAATTTTCCGGCATTGACAGGGATTCGGGTTCTTGCAGCTTATATGGTTTACCTACATCATTTTAATCCTTTTAAAGCAGAGGTATTTGGTGCTAGTGTGCATTATTTCTTTGATGGTTTTCACGTCGGAGTGACTTTGTTTTTTGTGTTGAGCGGATTTTTAATTACACATCGGTATTATGACAGTGTTGATTTTGATTTCAAATCGTATTTACAAAAGCGGTTGGCTCGAATATACCCTATGTATTTTATTTTGACTTCATTGACATTTATTTTAGGGTATTATTTTTTTAAAAGTTATGGCGGTTTAGGAAGTTATTTTTTGAACATTACGTTCTTAAGAGGTTTTTTTGATGATTTGAAATTTAGTGGAATTGCTCAAGGATGGACGTTAACAGTAGAAGAATCCTTTTATTTTCTAGCGCCCTTGTTTTTTATAGGTATAAAAAAATGCAAATGGATGGTAGTTGTGGTTCCATTCTGTTTTATTTTATTGGGTGCTTTATTAGTTGAAATCTTTGAAAATTTCGCCTTTTATGGTTTTATGAATAACATGAATTTTATGTTAGGATATACTTTCTTTGGCCGGATATTTGAATTTTTTGTAGGTATAACATTAGGGCTACTTTTAAAAAAGAATTCAAATTATAACTTTAAATTTTTTACGGTTGTAGGTGTTTTGGGAATTGTATTTTCCATTTATTTTTTGTCGATTTTGGAGAATCATCCTGATTCCGAGCTGCTTTTTATTCAAAAAAGTATAGTTAATAGTGTACTATTTCCTGTTTTTGGAATAATGCCTCTTTTTTACGGACTAATTAAGGAAAAGACAATATTTTCGAAAGTATTAGGCAGTAATTTTTTTATCTTGTTAGGCAAAAGTTCTTATGTTTTTTATCTGATTCACATTGGGTTTTTTAGAACTTTTTTAAATACAATTTCTACTAATTATTTTTTCATTTTTATATCTTTAAATATAATTGCGATTGCACTTTATTTTTATGTAGAAAAGCCGTTGAATAGTTATTTTAGAAGAATTTAAATTTTTATCGAAAGTGATTAAACTAACTACAGAATCAAGATAAGCGAATAAGAAACGTTTACTTTTTTGTTTTCAATCTAACTTTTAACTCTAAAAAAATATATTTCATTAACAAACGAAAATCCCTTGTTTTATAAGCAATTGTCATTTCATAATGAATTCTTTTCAACATCGCTGTAAATTCTTCTTTTGTGCGATTTAGAATAAAAGCTTTGTTCAAAATTAAGTAAGTAGAAAAATTAAATCGACGGGTTCTTTTGTTGTTTTTCTTGGTCAGCAAAGTGTACATCGAATCAGGTAGCACTCTTTTTTGAATCAATATTTCATCAATGTAATCAAAATTATAAATTCGCGCTGCTCGAATCCAGAAGTCGTAATCTTCATAAGCCAGGTTTTCGTCGTAACCGTTTAGCGTTTCAAAAACTTCTCTTTTGACTAAAGAACTGATAGAGCAAAGATTATTGTTGCCATTTAATAAGCCAATATAAATGTCGCCTGTGGGCTGTGATTGTATTCTTTTTCGATTGGTATCGGTTTTAAAATAATCGTTGATGAAACTGCCTTCTTCACTTATTAACTCGGCATTTCCATAAATAAAACCTACATTTTTATGAGAAGTTTCTTTAAAACCTTTTAGTTGATTCGCAATACAATCTAATTTTAAAACATCATCGGCAGCTAAATCAATAATATACTCACCCTTAGCTAATTTTAAACATTTATTAAAGGTTTTGGTGTTGCCCTGATTTTTTTTATTCACTATCAACGGAATTTCAGGATGTTGTTTTAGCCAGTTTTCAATCACTTTTACCGAATTATCTGTACTAAAATCGTCTGCAATAAGGAGTTCTACATTAGCATAGGTTTGATTTAATACCGATTCCAATGCCTCTATCACAAAATTAGCATGATTATAACACAAACAAATAACGGTAACTAACGGACTGTTGCGCATGAATTTGAGATAAGAGTTTTATATTTGTTACGAAAATAATACTTCAGTAGTGGCAAAGCAAGGCAAAAGGACTAAAATAGCTCTCGTGGGATATAAATTGGCCAATGGCGGATTAGAGCGTATATTTAGCAATGTTTCAGAGTTGCTTCATCACTCGAATTGTTACGTTCACCTGATTGTTTTAGAAGATAAAATTGAATACCCGTATCACGGGACTTTAATTAATTTAGGCCATTATTCTAAATTCAAAAAATATTTCAAACTAAAACAGCATTTAAAAATAAATCAATTTGATTATATAATTGATTTTCGCTATCGAATTAATCCTTGGATGGAGCTGCTATTTATCCATTATATGTATGTAGGTTTCAAATTTATTTACACGATTCACAGCAGTAAATTAGACGTTTATCTGACACCTGTAAATTGGATTGGCCAACAAATGTTGAATAAAGCCTATAAGATTGTCGCTGTATCAAATGCATTAAACGAAAAAATAAAGGCGAAGTATCATTATGAAAAAGCTGTTGTAATTACTAATTCAATTTCTGTAAAAGCGATTGAAATGGAGTGTGTCGATTCTAAACTTTCCTTTAAATATTGTATTGCTGTTGGACGATTAGTGAAGCTGAAACAATTTGACAAACTAATTGAGACCTATAGTAAATCAAATTTGCCTAACAGAGAAATTCATTTAGTAATTTTGGGTGAAGGGGAAGAGAAAGAGCATTTGGAAAAACAAATTGAATATTTGCAGATGACCGGTTTTATTCACTTATTAGGTTTTAAAGATACTGCACTTTGTTATATTAGGGAAGCTCAATTTTTAGTGCTATCCAGCAAATATGAAGGTTTTTCGATGGTAATTTTGGAAGCGTTATCCTCTGGAATTCCTGTTATTTCTTTTGATTGTGAAACAGGACCAAGTGAATTAGTACAAAATGAATACAACGGTTTGTTAGTCGAAAACCAAAATTTTGAAGCACTTCAAGAAGCATTTGAAAGAATGGTAGATGACAGCCAACTTTATTATTTATGCAAAGAAAATGCAAAAGCATCCGTGAATTCCTTTTCTAATGAAAACAGTATTGAAAAATGGTTAAATTTATTGAATCATAATATAATTTAAAATGGATATAGAGCGAATTTTAATTCCAAAAATTGAAGACAATCGAGGAAATTTATCGGTGATTGAAAATGATGTTCTGCCTTTTGAATTTAAAAGAGTATACTATTTATATGATGTTCCAGCTGGTGCTGAGCGTGGTGGGCATTCTCATATAGAACAAAAAGAGTTTCTCATAGCTTTAAGTGGAAGCTTTGATGTGGTTTTGAATGATGGCCAAGAACAGCAAATAATAACCCTTAACAAACCTTTTGAAGGGTTGTTAATTAACCAAGGAATTTGGCGTGAACTTAATAATTTTTCTTCGGGGAGTGTTTGTTTAGTCATTGCTTCTGCCGTTTTTGATGAAGGCGATTATATCCGTAAATTTGAAGATTTTTTAGCTTTAAAAAATAATTAGCGATACACGGAAAAGTAGATTCCATTCTTGTATAATTTTTTCTTAAATCTTAGTAATGGAATTTGAATCCATCGCGGCAAATGGAATACAATCCAATTTTTTACTGTTATGTTTTTTTTGGCGATGCTTTTGTAATATTCATTTGCTTTCTTTAAGTCTCCACTAATTTTAAATTTTAATGCATAATCCATACGGTTAACATCAATAAATGCTTTAAGGCTAGGATTGTTTTTTTCGTTTTCTTGAAATTGGGAAAAATCAATCAAATTTTTATCTCTAATGTTTGTTTTTGAAAGGCTGTTGCTATCTATTGTATTATATTCTACAGTAACCAGATTTGTAATAGCAACAGGAAAAAAGAGTGCAATCTTTATCCATAAATCTAAGTCCTGTCCGCTTGAAATATTAGGGTTGAAAAGTCCTGTTTTGTTTAAAACGGACTTTGGGATTGCTAGTACGGAGGTTAATGCAATCCTGCTTATTAAGCTAGAATAAAAGAAATCAGGAACAATACCTGAAAAATTTTCAGCTATTTTTAAAAAATTGTTTGTAATATGTTTATCTTTGGACACTTTCGAAATGTATCTTGAGGCATAGAGTCCGGCTTCGGGAAATTTATAAATTAATTTATTTAAAACTTCAAGATGATTGGGAAACCACAAATCATCAGCATCTAATAAAGCAATATAAACTCCCTTTGATTGTTGTATTCCATAATTTCGTGCAACAGAAACTCCTTCGTTTTTTTTTGAGAAATATTTAATTCGGGTATCATTAAATTTTAAAACAATTTCTTCACTTTTATCTGTAGAACCATCATTTACTATAATAATTTCAAAGTTTGTAAAGGATTGCTCAAGGACGCTACCTAGAGTGGCTTCTATGAATTTTTCCTTGTTGAATAATGGAATTATTACTGAAAAGTAAATCATGTCAGTATGGTTTTTATTTGCAAATGAAGCCCACTCTAAAAACATTAAAGATAAATAGACTAGGATTTTTTCCTTTAAGATTTTTTAATAATAAGTTTTCAAAAAGTGGAAATAGTTTTGAAATTAGCAAACTTAATTTTGTTCTTTTTAAAAAATGATATAATTGAATCAGTCTTACAAATTCAATGTCAATTTTTTCTTCTTCGTATAACGAAATCAAATTTTCTAATGCCTCCTTAGTTTTATTCAGATAAATCGAATTTGTATCAATATCTCCATGTTCAACAGGATTTTCAATATGATTTATTTTAGATTTTAAAAGACTTAATTGATACGAAAGTTGGGTATCATCATGACCGTATTTCTTTCTGTCTTTATCAAATTTTACTTTGTTGAAACAGTCTTTTTTAATTAGGGTATTATTAAAAAGTAACGATTGATACGGTTTTTTCTTTCGGTTTTCGGCAGATTTGTCTTCAATAAATTTTCCGTATTTCCAACGTAGTTTTTGATTGTCGAAAGGGCATTTTTCAGGATGCAACCTACCGCCATAAACAACATCAAAATCATGAAGATTGTCAATGTTTTTTTTTATAAAATTGTCATGAATAATAATGGAGTCCCCGTCGATAAAAAGCAAATAATCAAATTTTGCTTGCTCAGCTAGGGAATTTCTGTTTTCACGATGCGCTAGATTTTTTTTTAACGAGACAAAACTACAATTTGATAATGCATTTACATTCTCATTAAATGCATTCAAACTTGATTGTGAAGCATCGTCTTGGCACAAAATTTCAAACGCTATTCCGCAATCTATACATTGCTTTTGCAGCTCCAAAACTAGCGGATAAACATTGTAATTATAAACCGGAATTAGTATCGAAAGCATTACGCGTTTCGCTGCTGAATCACTTCAAAGATTTTTGCATCTTCACATTTCAATGTTTTCGAAGGGAATTTCATTAGCAACGCATAATCGTGCGTCGCCATAATGATGGTTTTTCCGTTGGCATTGATTTTCTTTAAGACTTCCAACACTTCGGCGCTCGTTTGTGGATCTAAGTTTCCTGTAGGTTCATCCGCAAGGATTAATTCCGGATCGTTCAGCAAAGCGCGAGCGATGGCCACACGTTGTTGTTCTCCTCCAGAAAGTTGATGAGGCATTTTTTTGCCAAAATCTCTCATTCCCACTTTATTCAAAACTTCGTCAATCTTGTTTTGCATTTCTACGTTGTCTGTCCAGCCAGTTGCTTTCAGTACAAACAACATATTGTCATTTACAGTACGGTCCGGAAGCAATTTGAAATCTTGGAAAACGATACCAATCTTTCTTCTCAAAAACGGAATGTCATCTTCTTTTAAAGTGGCTAAATCAAAATCTACTATATGACCTTCTCCTTCCGTTAAAGGTAAATCAGCATATAAAGTTTTCATTAAACTGCTTTTTCCAGAGCCTGTTTTTCCAATGATGTAAAGGAATTCACCATGTTTTACCTCTAAGTTTACCTCTGTTAATATAGATTTTCCTTCTTGATAAATAGTTACATTTTTTAAAGACAGTACGGATTGTGACATAATTTGCATTTGTTTATTGGGTAAAAGTAATAAGATAACGGTTCTATTCAAAATAAATTCTGTTGTATTAGACAGAATTACAAAAATTACAAATAATATTAAAAAGTTAGGATGTTTGATTTGATTGATATTGCAATAAAGAAGGTTGAAATCTAAACTGTAAAAAAATTATTCATAATAAAAGCCAATTGTGATTCGTTATAGAGGACAGAATATAATATATTTGAATTATTAAAATAAAATCACAATGCGTAAACTTTCCTGGAGCTACTTCTTATCCATTTTTATTATAACGGCCAGTATTTCGGCACAAAAATCTACCATTTACACGCACGATTCAAAAGATTTCAATAAAGCGGTTTCTTTATTTAAAGACGCGCAATATGCTTCGGCACAGCTTATTTTTAATAAAGTAAAGGAAACTGCCGCAACTGAAGAATTGAAATCAGATTGTGCGTATTATGCCGCGAATTGTGCCATTCGAACCAATCAATCCAATGCGGATGAGTTGATGGAGCAGTTTGTTTCGGATTATCCAACGAGCGTAAAACAAAACCAAGCGTACATCGAAGTGGCACATTATCATTTTAACCAAGGGAATTATCCGCAAGCGTTGCAATGGTTTGATAAAGTAGACGAAAGCAGCTTAAGCAGAAACGATCAAGATAAATTCAATTTCCAGAAAGGCTACAGTTTTTTTAATGCCAAAAACAAAAAAGAAGCTACAGTGTATTTGAATAAAGTGGTAAACTCAGCTGAATATGGTTCGCAAGCCAAATATTATTTAGGTTTTATGGCGTATGAAGGCGACGATTACAAGCAAGCTACAAAGTATTTTGATGAAGTTTCGGGCGAAGAAAAGTACAAAGAAAAGCTTTCGTATTATCAGGCTGATATGAATTTTAAACTCGGGAATTTCCAAAAAGCAATTGATTTAGGTCAGAAAGCAATGGCTAAATCAACTCCTTTGGAAAAATCAGAACTGAATAAAATCATTGGCGAAAGCTACTTCAATTTAAAACAATATGATAAAGCAATTCCATTTTTAGTAGATTATAAAGGAAAAAAAGGGAAATGGAATAATACGGATTTTTATCAATTAGGATATGCGTATTACAAACAAAAAGACTACGAAAACGCGATTTCTCAGTTCAATAAAATCATTGGCGGGAAAGATTTTGTAGCACAAAACGCCTATTATCATTTAGGTGAAAGTTACCTGAATACCGATAAAAAGCAACAGGCTTTGAATGCGTTCAAAAATGCTTCGGAAATGGATTTTGATGAAGCCATTCAAGAAGATGCGAGCTTGAATTATGCAAAATTAAGTTATGAATTAGGGAATTCGTACCAAAGTGTACCAGCAGTTTTACAAGCTTTTTTGAAAAAATATCCAGATAATGCAAGCCGTTCTGAGGTGGAGAAATTACTGATAGATTCTTATATTTCTTCTAAAAACTACAAAGAAGCCTTAGTTTTATTGGAAAAAAACAAATCACCAGAAAATAAATTAGCGTACCAAAAAGTGCTTTTTTATAGAGGTTTGGAACTATACACGGATGGAAATTATCCTGAAGCATTAAAAATGTTTACGAAATCACTAAGCGAACAAAAAGATGCTGTTTTTACGGCTCGTGCTACTTTCTGGAAAGGCGAAACAGAATATGTTTTGAATGATTTCAAAGACGCTTTATTAAGTTTCAAGCAGTTCATTGGTGCAAACCAAGCAGCGGCAACACCGGAATTTAAAAACAGTAATTATAATATTGCATACACGTATTTCAAATTGAAAGAATACGATCAAGCAGGAGATTATTTCCAAAAACAAATTGAAAAGGCACCTAGTGATAAAGTACGTTTGAATGATTCGTATTTGCGTTTAGCAGATTGTCGTTTTGTAACTTCAAAATATGGTGCGGCAATGGAGGCCTACACGAAAGTAATCGAATCTAAAAGTGTTGATGCAGATTATGCGTATTTCCAAAAAGCTATTTCCTACGGATTTCTAGCTAAAAACGATAAGAAAATTGACGAACTAAACGCTTTTTTACAATTGTATCCAAAATCAGAATATAGAGACGATGCACTTTTTGAATTGGCAAATACATACGTAGCTGAGAATAAAAATGACCTTGCCATAAAAACATACGACCGATTGAATACAGAATTTAAAAAAGGTTCTTTCACTTCCAGAGCTATTTTGCGTCAGGGATTGGTTTATTATAACACCGATAAAGATGATCAAGCATTGTTGAAGTTTAAAAAAGTAGCGGCGGATTTTCCTAGAACTCCGGAGGCTTTAGAAGCGGTTGCGACTGCTCGATTGATTTATGTGGACAATGGCAGAGTAGATGAATATGCAACTTGGGTTCGTACATTAGATTTTGTTGCCGTAACGGATGCAGAATTGGATAATGACACCTATGAAGCTGCTGAAAAACAATTTCAACAAAATAACGCCAAGCAGGCAATAGCAGGATTTAGTGGTTATGTAAGCCAGTTTCCTCGTGGGATTCATGCTCTAAAAGCTAATTATTATCTGGCTCAATTGTATTATGCTGAAGGGTCTGAGAGCAAATCTATTCCTAATTATGAGTATGTAGTTGCACAATCCAGAAGTGAATTTACAGAACAATCTTTGTCAAGATTGGCTCAAATTTTCCTTAAAAACAAAGAAGATCAAAAAGCAATTCTAATTTTGACCCGTTTAGAAAACGAAGCTGATACTTCTCAGAACAAAACATTTGCACAATCGAATTTGATGAAATTGTATTACGATAAGAAAGATTATCCGAATTCAGGTATGTATGCCGAGAAGGTTTTGATGAATCCAAAAACAGATGATAATGTAAAAAGTGATGCACAAATTATCATTGCACGTGCAGCAATTGAAACGGGTGATGAAGCGAAAGCGAAAGTAGCCTACGCAAAATTATTGACGATTGCTAAAGGAGAATTAGCAGCCGAAGCCTTGTATTATGATGCTTATTTTAAAAATAAAGAAGGAAAATTTGAGGTGTCAAATGTTGCGGTTCAAAAATTAGCAAAGAATTATTCCAGCTATAAATATTTTGGAGCCAAAGGATTAGTGGTAATGGCCAAAAACTTTTACGGACTAAAAGATAGTTATCAGGCAACGTATATTCTAGAAAATGTAATTCAAAATTTCACTGATTTTCCGGATGTCGTTTCAGATGCACAAACAGAGTTGAACGCTATTAAAGCCGAAGAATCCAAAACTAACTCATCGATAACAAAATAAAAATCAAGGTTTGAAAGTTGGAAAACAGCTTAAATCAAGCGTAAATTTTTAAATAATCGAAAGCTAAATACAAAGAGAATGAATCTACCTTTTTATATAGTTGATGTTTTTACTGAAAAAAAATATGCAGGCAATCAATTGGCTGTTTTTTTAGAGGCTGAAGCCTTAAGTGACGAACAGATGCAAAAAATTGCCCGTGAAATCAACTTTGCGGAAAGTACTTTTATTACCAAGGTTGATGTTGAAAATAACTCGGCAACAATCAGAATTTTTACACCTGAGCACGAAATGAAGTTTGCTGGTCATCCCATTATTGGAACTTCTTGGGTTTTGATGAATAAAATATTTGTAAATCAACCGCGAAATATAACTTTAAACGTCCCAATAGGTGAAATTCCCGTTAATCAATCGGGTGATTTGGTATGGTTGCAGGCGGCTCAACCACAATTTTTGGATACTTTTTCAGCACAAGATTTTTCGAACTTCAGCAATTTAAGCAGTGCTGATTTTGATGATGCATTTCCCATTCAGGAAGTAACCACAGGAAGCGCGTTTGTAATTGTTCCTGTCAAAAATAAAAAAGTTTTAGAGAATTTGATTTTGGATAAAACTAAAATGAACGAATGGTTGCAGGCAAACTGTAAAACAAGTCATAGAGCGTTGTATTTCTTTTTTTTAGAAGATACGAAATTAAGCAGTAGAATGCTTTGTATAGAAAATAATCAACTTGTTGAAGATGTGGCAACGGGAAGTGCCAGCACTTGTTTGCAGGCTTTTCTTCTAAAATATAATGCGCCAGAAATTCAAATAATTAATCATCAGGGAGAATTTATAAACAGACCTTCTCAAATTTATTTTGACGGAAAATTAGAGAATAATCATTTTGATATAAATATTGGTGGCAAATCGCAATTCATTGCAAAAGGCGAATGGGAAGTTTAAGCATAAGGCTCGGGAGCAAGAATTAGAAATTAAGAAGTAAAAAATTAAAACATGACATTTAAACAATCAAACATACAATCATTCACAAATAAGGTAACAACGTTTTCGGCTCCTTTCCTTTCGGGGAGAGTTGGGTTGGGGATTTTATTCTTCTTTGTATTCCAATTTTCGTTTGCACAAAAGAAAGAGCAAATAGGAACCGAAACGGTTAATGTAGTAAAACCATATACGCCAAAAATTTCGGACGCGTTCAAAGTTAAAGAAATTCCGGAATTGGATGACGAAGGAAATACTAAAAAAGAAAGTATTAAATATTCTATTTTTTCTTTTCCGGTAGCATCAACATTTACCCCTTCTAAAGGAAAAGCTGAAGGTGTAGAAAAAGAAAAACAAGCACATTTGTTTAAAAATTACGCGACTTTTGGTGTTGGTAATTACGGAACCTTTATTGGAGAGTTATTCGTAAATCATGATATTAATAACACAGATTATGTTGGTGGAATGTTTCGTCATCATTCGTCTGAAGGCGGAATTCAAAATGTAGCATTAGAAAATCGGTTTTATGATACTTCGTTAGACTTAATGTATGGTTCTAATCAAAAAGACGTGTCTTGGAATTTGGATTTAGGATATCAAAACCAGATTTATAATTGGTATGGATTGCCGTCGGAATTTGGAAATACTTTATCAGCTCAGGATCAAGTGATGTTGATTAATGGAATTGATCCGCAGCAAACGTACAGAACGATATCTCTGGGCGGAAATGTAGCTTTCAGCGAAAGTATTTTGAACAAAACAAGTCTTAAATACAGCCATTTTTCAGATGCTTCAGGATCTTCAGAAAATCGATTCTATGCAAAACCAACTGTTGAATTTGACGTGATGGAAAGTGCAGTGAAAACGGATTTAACGGTAGATTATGTGGGAGGAAGTTTCGATAAAAATTATTTAAATACAAATACGGAAGCCATGAAATACGGATTTACAAACTTCGGAATCTCACCAAGTTTTGTAATGCAGGAAGACGATTGGACATTAAATATTGGTGCCGCTGTATTTTATAGCATGGACAATCAAAACAACAATAATTCATTTTATGTCTATCCAAAATTCAATGCTTCGTATAAAGTGGTTGGTGATTTGATGATTTTCTATGCGGGTGCCGAAGGAAATTTAAAACAAAATTCATATCAGGATTTTGTAGAAGAAAATCCATTTTTATCTCCAACATTGACCATAACTCCAACAGATCAGCAGTATGATATTTTTGCTGGATTAAAAGGGAAATTGACCAATAATGTGAGTTATAATGTAAAAGCTTCTTATGTGAATGAAAGAAATAAAGCCTTGTTTAGAAGCAATGATTACAATGAGAATGTAGGTAATGAAGATTATGCTTTTGGAAATTCCTTTCAAATGGTGTACGATGATATGAAAACATTAAGTTTTTATGGAGAACTTAAAGCTGATTTTTCTGAGGATGTAACTTTTGGAATCAACGGAACTTTTAGCAGTTTCACTAATGATTTTCAGCAAGAAGCATGGAATATGCCAGCAATAAAAATAAATTCAAATCTTGATTTTAATATTACAGAGAAATGGTTCGCTGGAACAAATGTGTTTTACGTAGGGGAGCGAAAAGATTTTCAGATGAATACGGCCTTTTCGGCAAATGCAGCTCCTGTATCTTTGAAATCATATTTTGATGTCAATGCAAATTTAGGCTACAAATACAGCGACCGATTGACCGCTTTTGCAAGAGCTAATAATATCACTAATAATGCCTATCAAAAATGGTTGAATTATCCAGTTCAAGGTTTTCAGGTAATTTTAGGAGCAAACTATAAATTTGATTTTTAAATCCCCACCCCAGCCCTCCCCAAAGGAGAGGGAGCCGAAACGGAAAACAATCTTCGCTTTTTTTATTATAAAAATTTGAAACACTGATAGGGTTTTGAACCCAGTCAGGCTAGTAATTCTAATTATGACTTTCAAACAAAAAATACATACCCATTATTTACAATTAGTTCAGGATCGAATCGATGTTTTCAAAGACATGATTGTAGCACTTACTGAAGATTCTAAGAACGATGCCAAAGGTTCTGCCGGCGACAAACACGAAACCGCTTTGTCGATGATGCATATTGAGCAGGAAAAACTCAATCGTAAATTGAGAGAAGTATTGGATCAAAAAACAGTTTTAGATAAAATTGACGCTACTACAATTGCTGAGACTATTATTGTTGGGAGCTTGGTAAAAGCGAACGGAATCTATTTGTATCTGAGTGTGGCGCTTCCAAAAATTAATGTAGAAGGAATTAATATTATCGCATTATCACCACAATCACCTTTGGGAAATAAACTCATGGGAAATCAAGAAGGTTTTACTTTTGAGATCAATGGTACGAAGTATTTGGTGGAGACTATTGAATAAAATCCGTTATAATCCACCCCGAAACTTCGGGAGTTGCAGCCGTCTCATCTGTGTCGCATTTTACAATTCTCAACTTCGATTCCTTTTTTATTCTCTTTTAGTTACATTTTAAATACAAATGCTGTTTTTTGGTTATTATTTATAACTAAAAATGGCATTTGTGTTTTTCAATTAGAACTATAACTCCATCTTTGCCTTATCAAAATAAACAAAACATTAAAAATATATAGTTATGTGTGGAATAGTATGTGCCTTTGATTTAAAACAAAAAGCGGAAGTTTTAAGACCGCAAGTATTAGAAATGTCTAAAATTATTCGTCATCGTGGACCGGATTGGAGTGGTATCTTTAGTAATGAAAAAGCGATTATGTCTCATGAACGTTTGGCAATTGTTGATCCTGCTTCAGGGAAACAACCTTTATTCAGTGAAGACAAACAATTGATTTTAGCGGCAAATGGTGAAATTTATAACCACAGAGAATTGCGTAAACAATTTGAAGGAAAATACAACTTTCAAACCGAAAGTGATTGTGAAGTGATTTTAGCACTTTATAAAGAAAAAGGACCTCATTTTATTGACGAAATGAACGGTATTTTTGGATTTGCCATTTATGATGTAGAAAAAGACGAGTATTTTGTTGCTCGTGATCACATGGGAATTATTCCATTATACATAGGTTGGGATGAGCATGGAACTTTTTATGTGGCTTCGGAATTGAAAGCATTAGAAGGCTATTGTACAAAAATCCAATTGTTTCCTCCAGGACATTATATGACCAGCAAAGACGGCGAATTTGTACAATGGTATAAAAGAGAATGGACAGATTACGATGCCGTAAAAGACAACGTAACCAGCATTGACGAAATTAAAGTGGCTTTAGAAGCTGCGGTTCATAGACAATTGATGAGTGATGTACCTTATGGTGTTTTGCTTTCTGGAGGATTAGATTCTTCTATTACTTCGGCTGTGGCCAAAAAATATGCGCAAAAACGCATTGAATCGGGAGATGTTGCCGATGCTTGGTATCCACAATTACATTCATTTTCTGTAGGATTAGAAGGTTCTCCAGATTTAGCAGCAGCTCAAATAGTTGCGGATCATATCGGAACCATTCACCACGAAATTAAATTCACTATCCAAGAAGGTTTGGATGCGGTTAAGGATGTGATTTACAACTTAGAAACGTATGATGTGACTACGATTAGAGCATCAACACCTATGTGGTTAATGGCGAGAGTTATCAAATCAATGGGTATCAAAATGGTATTGTCAGGTGAAGGAGCAGATGAACTTTTTGGAGGATATTTATACTTTCACAAAGCGCCAAACGCAAGAGAATTCCACGAAGAGAACGTACGTAAATTAGGTAAATTGCACATGTATGACTGTTTGCGTGCGAACAAAAGTTTAGCAGCATGGGGAATTGAAGGACGTGTTCCGTTTTTAGATAAAGAATTTATGGATGTGGCGATGCGAGTTAATCCACAAGATAAAATGATCAATGCAGAACATCCAATGGAAAAATGGGTAGTTCGTAAAGCTTTTGAAGATATGTTGCCGCCAAGCGTAGCTTGGAGACAAAAAGAGCAATTTAGTGATGGTGTAGGATACGGTTGGATTGATACATTGAAAGAAGTCGTAGCGGTTGAAATTTCGGATGAACAATTAGCAAATGCTAAATACAAGTTCCCTCTGCAAACGCCAACTTCAAAAGAGGAATATTATTACCGTTCTATTTTTCATGAGCATTTTCCAAGTGATGCCGCTGCTTTGTGTGTTCCGCAAGAAGCAAGCGTTGCCTGTAGTACAAAGATTGCATTGGAATGGGATGAGGCATTCAAGAACATGAATGACCCATCCGGAAGAGCAGTAGCTAGCGTGCATGATGATGCGTATGCAAAAGCATAAACACAATTAAGTAAAATTTTACAAATAGACAGACGCTCTCCTTTTCGAGAGCGTTTTTTTTATGGAAATAATCAGAATGGTCAAGTTAAGAATTCAAAAATTTCTTTTAATTCCGTTTGTTTAAAATAATTCGGTACAGTTTTTTTATATTAGCATAACTAAAATGTTTATTATGAGATCTATTGCTTTATTTCTTGCTTTGTTTTTGTTGGTTTCCTGTGATCAAAAAAGTAAAGTTACCGTTGATACTATTATTACCGATGCTACTATTTACTCGGTAGATAACTCTTTTGGAACGGCTTCGGCTATGGCGATCAATAAGGGAAAAATTGTCGCTATTGGTACTAATAGTGAAATTTCAAAACAATATGAATCCAAAAATACAATAGATGCGAAAGGAAAATTTATTTACCCGGGCTTGATTGACGCGCATTGCCATTTCTATAGCTATGGTTTAAGCTTGCAAGAAGCTGATTTACGCGGTACCAAAAGTATGGACGAAATAATAACTCGTTTAAAGGCTTTTCAAAAAGATAAAAATCCAACGTTTATTGTAGGTAACGGATGGGATCAAAACGACTGGAAAGTCAAAAAGTATCCTACAAAAGCTGATTTAGACGCTGCATTTCCTGATATTCCTGTAGTTTTAAACAGAGTTGACGGGCATGCAATTATCGTTAATAGTAAAGCCTTAAAATTAGCAGGAATCACGAAAGATACGAAAGCAGATGGTGGTCAGATTGAAATTGCTAATGGAGAACCAACAGGAATTTTAGTAGATAATCCGATGGAATTGGTGTTTAAAATAATTCCCAAACCAACGCGTAAAGTACAAATAGCCGCTTTATTGGATGCCGAAAAAGTGATGTTTGATTATGGATTGACAACCGTAAATGATGCAGGATTAGATCCGGATATTATTCATTTGATGGATAGTTTGCAAAAAGCAAAAGTGATGAAGCTTAATGTGTATGCAATGATTACGGCAAATCAGAAAAATATTGATTTATATCTAAAAAAAGGAATTTATAAAACGGATAATCTAAATGTTCGATCCTTTAAAATGTACGGTGATGGCGCTTTAGGTTCTCGTGGTGCTTGTATGCACAAACCGTATTCTGACAAGCCAGGCCAATATGGCGCTTTGTTGGCACCAATTTCTGGATTAAAAGATGTAGCCAAACAAATTGCGGCTTCAAAGTTTCAGTTGAATACTCATGCTATTGGGGATTCCGCAAATACAGTGATTTTGAAAATTTACGGAGATGTTTTGGCTGGAACCAAAGACAGAAGATGGAAAATTGAGCACGCACAAGTTTTGCGTGAAAAAGATTTTGATTATTTCAAATTTGGAATTATTCCTTCGGTTCAACCTACGCATGCCACATCTGATATGTATTGGGCAGAAGACAGATTGGGGAAAGAAAGACTTAAAAATGCCTATGCTTATAAAAAATTACTTCAAAAAGCAGGGATGGTGGCTTTAGGAACTGATTTTCCCGTAGAGGAAGTCAACCCCATGCTGACTTTTCATGCTGCTGTAACCAGAAAAGACAGTAAGGAATATCCAAAAGGTGGTTTCCAAATGGAAAATGCTTTGACCAGAGCGGAAACGTTAAGAGGAATGACCATTTGGGCTGCTTTTTCTAATTTCGAAGAAAAAGAAAAAGGAAGTCTGGAAGTAGAGAAATGGGCTGATTTTGTAATGTACGACCAGGATTTAATGAAAGTGGAAGAAAATAAAATAGTGAAAATGAAACCTACCAACACCTATTTAAAAGGGAAGAAAGTAAAATAATTGAATTGTCAGCCTTTTATAATTTACGATTAATTCTTCAAATAACAGCATTTTGTATAATACATTGTTAAAACATATGAGTCATATAAGTTTTTAATTTGAATAAAATCAAATAAAACTAAAAGTTCATTTAAGTAAAGTCACATAGCCTTGCAAAGAACTTTTTTAACTTATTTTTCCTTTTAATCACGATTTGAGAAACTGACTTTTTTAAACTTATATGACTTATATGTTTAAAATTAATGCTGTTTATTTTATAATGTAGCGATAATTTACAGTTGTAATAGAATATTTTAATTTATTGGTATTTGAATTACATTTTTAAGATAAAATGTATCTTTTTGTTTGAAATAGTAACTAAATACTACGATTGTGTTTTGTATTTGTAACTCCTATTGCATATTTGTCGACTTAGAATTGGGTAAAAAATAAAAATACAGAGTTATGTGCGGAATATTAGCCATTATCGGAAGAGGAAAAGAGGAGCAATTGTTTGGAGAACTTTCAAAAAGAATGACGCATCGTGGTCCGGATGAGAGCGATTTGCATGTTACTGAAAAAGGGCATATTCTAAGTCATGAAAGGCTATCGATAATTGATTTACATTCCGGAAAACAACCGATACAAGGCGCGGGAACGGCTTATATGGTTCATAACGGCGAAATATACAATCATCAGGAATTAAGAGATGGTGTTTTGAAAGATCATACTTTTAGAACAAAATCAGATTCTGAAGTTATTGTGCATTTGTACGAAGAGTTTGGTTACGATTTTTGCAATATGCTGGATGGAGATTGGGCTTTTGTTATTGTGGATGGTGATGATTTTATTGCCGGAAGAGATCCATTGGGAGTGAAGCCACTGTATTATGGTTTGGACGAAAGGGGAAGAATCTATTTCTCCTCTGAAATGAAACCTATCGCAGATCAATGTAAAACATTTTCTACTTTTCCTCCGGGACATTATTATACTGCAAAAACAGGTTTTGTAAAATATTACAAACCGGAATATGAAGATTATTTAAAAGCCGACCAGGAATTAGATTTAGAATTAATCAGAGCAACGTTGACCGAAGCGACTCGTAAACGACTGATGAGTGATGTGCCAATTGGGGTCTTGCTTTCGGGAGGATTAGACTCTTCATTAACTTCAGCTATTGCTTCACGATTATTGGCAGAAAGCGACAAAAAATTAAAATCATTTTCAATTGGTTTGAACGCTGATGCGCCGGATGCTGCGGCAGCCAGAAAAGTTGCTGAGTATTTAGGAACAGAGCATCATGAAATTCATTTTACTGTCGAAGAAGGAATTGAAATTTTAGAGAAACTAATTTGGCATTTAGAAACCTATGACGTGACTTCGGTACGAGCAAGTACACCAATGTATTTCTTGTCGAAAGCGATTACGGATTTGGGTGTAAAAGTGGTGCTTTCGGGAGAAGGAGCTGATGAGATTTTTGGCGGGTATTTGTATTTTAGAAATGCACCATCACCAGAAGATTTCCAAAAAGAAACTATCGAAAGAGTGCAGAAATTATTTACTGCCGATTTGTTAAGAGCTGATAAATCAACGATGGCACATGGTTTAGAGACCAGAGTTCCGTTTTTGGATAAAGCGTTCTTAGATGTTTCAATTCGCATCAAAGCAGAAGAAAAAATGCCTAAAACGTACGATGGAAAAGAAAAATACATTCTAAGAAAAGCATTTGATACTCCAGACAATCCCTATCTCCCAGAAGAAGTTTTATGGAGACAAAAAGAACAGTTTTCGGATGGAGTAGGATACAATTGGATCGATCAATTGATTGAATATTGTGCAATGCAAGTTACGGATGAGCAATTAGCTGGTGCTGCAGCCGAATTTCCATACAATTCTCCTACAACTAAAGAAGCCTATTTTTATAGGTCAATATTTAATAAATATTATCCGCAAATAAGTGCCGCGCAAACAGTTAGGAAATGGATTCCAAAATGGCAAGAAAACCTAGATCCAAGTGGAAGAGCCAATGCAGCTCACGTTAAAGCCGATACTGAAATTGCTAAAACAGGAATTGCGGTTTGAAACAATATTTCGAATTTTTTATAAATGAAGAACGCTCTCAATTTTGAGAGCGTTTTTTTATAATTATATGAACAAATGTTAATAACTTAAGGGCTTAAAAAGGGATTTTAACGGTTATCTAATTTGCGTTTTTATATATTTGCGTGTTATACAAAAATTACATTTTTTACAATAAAATATATATGAGCGAAGAAATCAAGAAGGACAGTTATTCAGCAGATAGTATTCAGGCATTAGAAGGAATGGAGCACGTAAGAATGCGTCCTTCGATGTATATTGGAGATGTGGGTGTTCGAGGACTACATCATTTAGTGTATGAGGTTGTAGATAACTCTATCGATGAGGCAATGGGAGGTCATTGCGATACCATAATAGTTGATATTAATGAAGATGGATCCGTTTCGGTTGAGGATAATGGACGTGGTATTCCGGTAGGTATTCATAAAAAAGAAGGTGTTTCGGCATTGGAGGTTGTAATGACTAAAATTGGTGCCGGAGGAAAGTTTGATAAAGATTCCTATAAAGTTTCTGGAGGACTTCACGGTGTTGGGGTTTCTGTTGTAAACGCTTTATCAAATCATTTGAGAGCTACCGTTCACAGTAGTGATGGTAAAATATACGAACAAGAATACGAAAAAGGAAAAGCATTATATCCGGTTAAACAAATTGGTGAAACGACAAAAAGAGGAACAATCGTTACTTTTTATCCGGATCCAAGCATATTTACGCAAACAATAGAGTATTCTTATGATACTTTATCTGCTCGTATGCGTGAATTGTCTTTTCTGAATAAAGGAATTACCATCACTTTTACAGATAAAAGAGAAAAAGATAAAGATGGAAATTTTGTGTCAGAAGTATTTCATTCTGATGAAGGTTTAAAAGAATACATCCGTTACTTAGATGGAAACCGTGAGCCAATTATTGCACACGTAATTTCTATGGATCATGAAAAAGGAGAGATCCCAGTTGAGGTTGCTTTGATTTACAATACGAGTTACACGGAAAATATTTTTTCTTATGTAAATAATATCAATACACACGAAGGAGGAACGCACTTGCAAGGGTTCAGAACCGGTCTTACAAGATCGTTAAAGAAATACGCAGATGCTTCGGGAATGTTAGATAAACTGAAATTTGATATTTCAGGAGATGATTTCCGTGAAGGATTGACTGCTATTATTTCGGTGAAAGTTCAGGAACCACAATTTGAAGGACAAACGAAAACCAAACTTGGTAACAGAGAAGTTGTTTCTCCAGTAAGTCAAGCGGTGAGCGAAATGATTGAAAATTATTTGGAAGAAAATCCAAATGATGCCCGAATCATTGTTCAAAAAGTAATTCTTGCAGCACAAGCACGTCATGCAGCCAAAAAAGCGCGTGAAATGGTGCAGCGCAAAACCGTGATGGGTGGCGGTGGATTGCCTGGAAAATTATCAGATTGTTCGGAACAAGATCCGGCAAAATGTGAAGTTTACCTTGTCGAGGGAGATTCGGCAGGTGGAACTGCAAAACAAGGTCGTGATCGTGCGTTTCAAGCTATTTTGCCTTTACGTGGTAAGATTTTGAACGTAGAAAAAGCAATGCATCACAAAGTTTTTGAAAACGAAGAGATTCGAAATATATTTACTGCTCTAGGAGTTACAATAGGAACTGCTGAAGATAGTAAAGCCTTAAATATTGAAAAATTACGCTACCATAAAGTAATTATTATGTGTGATGCCGATGTCGATGGTAGTCACATTTCTACTTTAATCTTAACGTTCTTCTTCCGTTTTATGAAAGAATTAATCGAGGAAGGTCACGTGTATATTGCAGCACCACCTTTGTATTTAGTTAAAAAAGGAAATAAGAAAGAATATGCTTGGAATGACGTACAACGTGATCAAGCGAATGAAAGAATGGGCGGAAGCGCAGGAATTCAACGTTATAAAGGTCTTGGAGAGATGAACGCGGAGCAATTATGGGAAACTACAATGGATCCGGGTTTTAGAACGTTGCGTCAGGTAACTATTGACAGCTTGGCGGAAGCCGATAGAGTTTTCTCTATGTTAATGGGTGACGAAGTACCGCCAAGAAGAGAATTTATTGAGAAAAATGCAGTTTATGCAAATATTGACGCATAGTAAATGTTCTATTAAATAATTAACCACAAAGATTAACAAATAACCGAATAAACTTTAAAATATGAAAGTTACCATTGTAGGAGCAGGAAATGTAGGAGCGACGTGTGCGGATGTGATTTCTTATAGAGGAATTGCGAGCGAAGTTGTGTTATTGGATATTAGAGAAGGTTTTGCTGAAGGTAAGGCATTAGATATTATGCAATGCGCTACTAATACAGGTTTTAATACCAAAGTATCAGGCGTTACCAATGATTATTCTAAAACAGCAGGAAGTGATGTAGTTGTAATTACATCAGGAATTCCAAGAAAACCAGGAATGACTCGTGAAGAATTAATAGGAATCAATGCAGGAATCGTGAAAACGGTTGCTGAAAATGTATTGAAACATTCACCGGATACTATTATAGTGGTAGTTTCTAATCCTATGGATACGATGACATATTTGGCATTGAAATCTACGGGATTACCAAAAAACAGAATTATAGGGATGGGTGGAGCACTAGACAGTTCTCGTTTCAGAACGTATTTGTCTTTAGCTTTAGACAAACCCGCTAATGATATTTCAGCTATGGTTATCGGTGGGCATGGTGATACAACGATGATTCCTTTGACAAGACTGGCTTCTTATAACGGAATTCCAGTTTCTCAATTTCTATCAGAAGAAGAATTGCAAAAAGTAGCTGCTGATACAATGGTTGGAGGAGCGACACTTACAGGACTTCTTGGAACATCAGCGTGGTATGCTCCTGGAGCTTCCGTTGCTTTCTTAGTAGACAGTATTTTAAATGACCAAAAGAAAATGATTGCATGTTCTGTTTTTGTTGAAGGCGAATATGGTCAAAATGATATCTGTATTGGTGTTCCATGTATTATTGGTAAAAATGGAGTGGAAGAAATTCTTGACATTAAACTAAATGATGCTGAAAAAGCATTGTTTGCTAAAAGTGCAGATGCTGTCAGACAAATGAATGACGCTTTAAAATCGATTTTGGTATAAAAATTTACATATAAAAAAGAGAAGACTGCATCATTGCAGTCTTTTTCTTGAGATTAATCTATAAATAAATTGGTTAATCTTAACGTTAATTATATATTTGCTCGGTTTAAAAAAAATGAGGTAGCTCGAAATATTCTTTTTTAATGTTAAAAATGAATGTAAAGTGTTATTATATAAGGTTTAAAGCAAAAATAAATAAATAAAAAATAATTAATTTTTAGTAATAATGCAGAATAAAGGACTTATTAAATTTTTCGCAATTCTATTTGCATTGGTAAGTATTTACCAACTTTCTTTCACTTTTGTCGCAAGTAAAGTAAAAAGCGATGCCAAATCTTTTGCTGGTGGAAATCCTGAAAAAGAAGCAAAATATTTAGATTCAATCGGTAAAGAGAAAGTATTTAATCTTGGTTTTACCAATTTTACTTTTAATGAAGTAAGTGATAAGCAAATCAACAAAGGTCTTGACTTAGAAGGTGGTATCAATGTTATACTTCAAATATCTGTAAAAGATATTTTAAAAGGATTATCTAATAATTCTAAAAACCCAGTTTTCAATAAGTCTTTGGCTGATGCTTCTGCAGATTTACAAGGGAATAAATCATATTTAGATAAGTTTTTTGATGCTTTTGAAGCAAATTCAAAAGGAACGGTAAAATTAGCTTCTCCTGATATTTTCGCTAACAGAAGTTTGCAAGGTGAAGGTGGGGTTGATTTTCAAATGACGGATGCACAAGTAAAAAAGGTTATTTCCAGAAAAGTAGATGAGTCTGTAGAAAGTGCTTTTGGAGTGTTAAGAAAACGTATCGATCAATTTGGTGTTACGCAACCTAATATTCAAAAATTAGGAAATTCAGGTCAGATTCTTGTTGAACTTCCTGGTGCAAAAGATGTGGATCGTGCTAAAAAATTATTGTCAAGCACAGCTCAATTACAGTTTTGGGAAACGTACAAAATTGAAGAAATTGGTAATTTTTTAATGGCTGCTAATGAGTCATTGAAAAAAACAGAAATCAAAATTACTGAAGTAAAACCAGTTGTAAAAGATTCTTTGAGTGCTTTACTTACGGATGCTAAAGATTCAACTGCTACTAAAAAAGGAGAAAATCCTTTATTTGATAAAATTATTGGTCAAGGTGGAGGTCCAGTTTTAGGACTTTTCTCTCCAAAAGATACCGCTGTTGTAAACGGATATTTGAAAAGAGCTGATATTAGAATTTTATTAGCAGGTGACCAACGTTATGCAAAGTTTGTTTGGGGTAAACCAATGATAATTAAAGATGCTAAAGCAAAAGATATTGATGCTGTAGAATTATATGCTTTAAAAGGAAACAGAGACAATGTGCCTTCAATGAGCGGTGGTGTGGTTACAGATGCAAGCGATACATTTGACCAATCAGGTAAACCAGCTGTTTCTATGCAAATGAACGGTCAAGGTGCAAAAGCTTGGGAAGAATTAACTGGTAGAGCATATACTCAAAAAAGTAATATTGCTATAGTTCTTGATGATGTGGTTTATTCTGCGCCAGGAGTTTCTAGCGGACCAATTTCTGGTGGTAGATCTGAAATTTCGGGAGCCTTTGATGTTACAGAAACTAAAGATTTAGCAAATGTTTTAAGAGCGGGTAAACTTCCTGCTGCAGCGGATATTGTTCAATCAGAAGTGGTTGGGCCATCCTTAGGTCAAGAAGCAATTGATAATGGTACTAACTCCGCTTTAATAGGATTGCTTTTAGTATCACTTTGGATGATGATATATTATGGTAAAGCAGGTTGGTATGCGAATGTTGCACTAGCGGTTAATTTACTGTTCTTGTTCGGAATTTTAGCAAGTATCGGAGCAGTTCTTACATTGCCAGGTATTGCCGGTATCGTTTTAACAATGGGAACAGCAGTTGATGCAAATATCATTATTTATGAAAGAGCAAAAGAAGAATTACGTGCTGGTAAAACACTTGAAGAAGCTATTAAAACTTCGTACAGTTGGAGAGGTGCAATGTCATCAATTACTGATGCTAACGTAACGCATATTTTAACTGGAGCTGTATTGTTTATTTTTGGTTCAGGACCAATTAAAGGTTTTGCTACTACATTATTGATTGGTATTGTAACGTCATTATTTACTTCAATCTTTATTGCAAGAATTTTCATTGATTGGAACATAAGCAAAAAGAATAATTTGACATTTGTTACAAATTTCTCTAAGAATATGTTTAATAACTTTCATTTTGATTTCTTAGGAATGAAAAAATGGACGTATTTATTCTCAAGTATAGTAGTTGTTATAAGTGTGATCTCTTTAGCAACAAATGGACTTGATGAAGGAGTTGATTTTGTAGGAGGAAGAACATTCCAAGTACGTTTTGAAAAACCAATTGAAACAGAAGCTGTAAAAGCAGAATTAGCTAAAGTTTTTGATGGTAGCGCTGAAGTGAAAATTTTTGGTAGTGATAATCAATTAAAAATCACAACAAAATTCAAAGTTCAAGAGCCAGGAATTAAAGCAGATGAAGAAGTGAATAAATTGTTGTTTGCTACTTTAAAACAGCATTTTTCAGCAGATATGACGTATGATAAATTTGTAAATTCTTATGATGGTAAAAAACTAGGTGTTTTACAAGCCTCTAAAGTTGGTCCAACTGTAGCAGAAGATATTAAGACTAATGCTTATTGGGCTGTTCTTGGAGCGATGGCTATCGTATTTTTATACCTAATGATTAGTTACAGAAAATGGCAATACAGTTTAGGAGCTATTGCAGCTATTGCACACGATGTTATTTTTGTATTAGGAATTTACTCATTATGCTATAAATTCATGCCTTTTGGAATGGAAATCGATCAGCACTTTATCGCTGCGATCCTAACCGTTATTGGGTATTCTATGAACGATACTGTTATTGTATTTGACAGAGTTCGTGAATATTTAGCTGGTAAAACAAAAGGGACTTTTGCTGAGATTGTAAATCAATCTATTAATACAACCATGTCAAGAACTATTAATACGTCATTAACGATGATTGTGGTTTTATTAATCATGTTTGTTTTTGGTGGAGAATCAATCAGAGGATTTATATTCGCTATGTTGGTAGGTATCATCGTAGGTACTTATTCTTCATTGTTTATTGCAACTCCAGTACTTGTGGATACAATCTCTAAAGAAGATAAAAACAAGGTAGAAAAAGCACACCAAGAAAGCTAAAAAAAGCTTTTTATATAAATTTTAAAAAGAGATTCAATGAAAGTTGAATCTCTTTTTTTTGTCTGCAATCCAAAGTGAAATTTTTAATTCGTAATTTAACTGTTTGTTATAAAGAGTTGATGAGTTTTAAATTTAAATTTTATGTATAAGAAAGCATTTCTTATTGCAATTGTTATTTGTTGCACAATTCCATTTTATGCGCAAGATGATGACAATAGAGTTGAATTTGGTTTTGCTTACGGACTAGGAAATGAATTTAAAAATAGAAATTATACATATACAAACCAGTATTTCAAGTTACAATTATATTACAAAATAAATGATACAAAGAGCTTTAAATACGAATTTGTACTTCAGCCAGAGCTTAATTTAGCTACACACCAACTCTTAAATTTGTATTTTGTTAAACCTGATGAGACGGATTATATTGCAAAACGAGAACAATATACAAAGCTAAAGAATCTGAAAGAATACGTTCTTAATATTGGCTTTCTGTTAAGGAAACCAATGTTTAAATCGGCTTCGATTTACGTTTTAGGAAGTGTCGGACCAATGATTACAGATACGGAAACGGAGCGTTTGTCTAAAGGTTTTGCCTTTGCAGATGTCTTAGCGATAGGATTTACTTTCAAAGTTAACAGAGTGAAGCTTGACTTAAGACCGAATATTCGTCATATTTCTAATGCAGGGTTGCAAAAAACTAATTCGGGTTACAATACTAAAAATATTGATTTTGGATTTTTATTTACCCTACAAAAAAAGCGTTAACTACTTTGATGTAGCTAACGCTTTTTTTTGAAGCGAATAATTATTTAATTTGTAAGTTCTTTTTGGGCTGTAAAGATGAAATACAGTCCTATAAGTATGAATGGAATACTTAGCCATTGTCCTGTTGAAAACAAACCTAAAGCGCTTTCGAAACCACCTTGACTTTCCTTAACGGATTCTACAATAAAACGTACTGTAAATAAAAGAACTAGGAACATTCCAAAAATAAATCCGGTATATTTTCTTTTTTCTGTTTTCCAATACATGAAAAATAAGATGGCAAAAACAAAAATATAACAAAATGCTTCGTATAATTGGGTAGGATGTCTCGCGGGAACTTGTTCTAGCAAAGTCGCAAATTTAGGATCTGTTGCAATGGCGGAATACGCATCTTTAGGATTTGGAATTTGAGTAGCATTTACTGCGTCCATCGGACTAAAATGATCTTTAATAAATTTTATTCCAAAAGGAGAAGTTGTTTCATGACCAATAATTTCTGAGTTGAAAAAGTTACCCAATCTCACGAAAATAGCTCCGCTTGCTACAGGAATTACAACGCGGTCTAGTATCCACAATTGTGGTCTTTTCAATATGTTTTTACTATAAAAATACATGGCAATTATTATAGAAATAGCAGCTCCATGACTGGCTAGACCTTGATATCCTGTGAATTCAAAACTTGGACTTAATCTAAAAGGCAAAATAATTTCTAACAAATGATTGCGATAATATTCCCAATCGTAAAAGAAAACGTGTCCCAAACGCGCACCAATTAAGGTGGCTAATACCGTCCAGATAAACAATGAATCTAATTTTTCTATCGATTCACCTTCTCTTTCGAAAATGTTTTTCATGATGTACCAGCCTAATCCAAAAGCAATTACAAACATTAAGCTGTAGTATCGAATGATAAAAAAGCCTAAATCAATTCCTTCTGATGGATTCCAAACGATGTTTAAAGCGTGTGTCATTTAGTGTTAAATTTGTTTATTAGTCGTAAAAATAGAGTTTTAAAGTACATTTATACTAAAAAAGGTTAATGTTTGTGATTGCATGTTTTTTTTGGAACAGGATCATAACCCGTCTTGCCCCAAGGATGACAACTCAAAATACGTTTTACTCCCAAAAATCCTCCATAAAACAAACCGTGAATACGCAGGGCTTCAATCATATAAGATGAACACGTAGGCTCAAATCGGCAGGCGGAAGGTGTAAATGGTGATATAGCAACTTGATAAAATCGAACTAATAGTACAAAAGGAAATATGAGGATTCTTGAAATCATATTTTATTAGTTTCAATTTGAAATTTTGCGCGAATCATTAAAAACGGATTACTGAACACTAAATGCTAAATGTTGTTCCTTCTTTGCCATCTTTCAATTGAATTCCTAAAGCAATCAATTGATCTCTAATTTGATCAGACAAGGCGAAATTCTTGTTGTCTCTGGCCTGTTTTCTCATTTCGATAAGCATATTCACCGTTCCTTCTAATTTATCATTATTGTTGTCTGACACTTTTTCATCTTCCAATCCTAAAACGTCAAAAACAAAAGCATGCATTGCTTTTGCAAAATTATTTAAGTCATCGGCATTCAAAGTTTCTTTTTCATCCTTTAATAAATTGACAAACCTTACGCCTTCAAACAACTGCGCAATTAAAATTGGCGTGTTAAAATCGTCATTCATCGCATCATAGCAGGATTGTTTCCATGCAGCAATGTCAATCGTGCTTTTTGCGCCAGCACTAATTTCTTTTAATGAATCCATTGCTTCCATTAATCGCTTATATCCTTTTTCGGCAGCAACAATGGCATCGTCAGAAAAATCAAGAATACTTCGGTAATGCGCCTGCAACATAAAAAATCGTGCAACTGATGCGGAGAAAGCTTTACTCAAAATGGTGTTTTCTCCAGTCAATATTTCTCTTGGTAAAATATTATTTCCGGTAGATTTCGCCATTTTTTTACCGTTCAAAGTAAGCATATTGGCATGTAACCAATAATTAACTGGAGTTTGACCGGTACAAGCTTCGTTTTGAGCAATTTCGCACTCATGATGCGGGAATTTTAAATCCATTCCGCCACCGTGAATATCAAAATGATTACCTAAATATTTAGTACTCATTGCTGTACATTCTAAGTGCCATCCCGGAAATCCATCGCTCCAAGGCGAAGGCCAACGCATGATATGTTGTGCTTCCGCTTTTTTCCAAAGTGCAAAATCTTGTGGATTTCTCTTGTCACTTTGTCCGTCAAGATCACGGGTATTGGTAAGCATATCCTCAATATTACGGCCGCTTAATCGTCCGTAATGATTGGTTTCATTAAATTTTACCACATCAAAATAAACCGATCCATTGGCTTCATAACCAATTCCTTTGTCAATAATAGTTTTTATAATTTCAATCTGCTCAATGATATGACCCGTTGCCGTTGGTTCAATACTTGGTGGCAAAAAGTTAAATTCATTCAAAATATCATGAAAATCTACAGTGTAGCGCTGTACGACTTCCATCGGTTCCAGTTGCTCCAGACGTGCTTTTTTGGCAATTTTATCTTCGCCTTCATCCACATCATCCACAATATGACCTACATCCGTAATGTTTCTAACATAACGCACTTTGTAATCCAAATGTAAAAAATACCTGAAAATTACGTCAAAAGACATAAAAGTACGCACGTTTCCAAGATGCACATTACTGTAAACCGTTGGTCCACACACATACATCCCAACATTTCCTTCATGAATGGGTGCGAATATTTCTTTTTCTCCCGAAAGAGAATTGTATATTTTTAGATTTTGGCTACTATATAATGGCATTGTAGATTATTGTTTTCCCCACCCCAGCCCTCCCCAAAGGGAAGGGAGTTGAGACGTGAATGTGTTATTAATAATTGTTGTAATCTTGTTCAGGCCTTACCAGACTAGGCTCCCTTTCCTTTGGAGAGGGTCGGGGAGAGGACTAGAATTTTGTCTCTAATTTAATATAATCCAAAAACTCTCTGCGAGTTACGGCATCTTTAAATTTTCCACCAAATTCCGATGTTACAGTGCTACTTTCAATATCACTGATTCCTCTTGAATTCACACAAAGGTGTTTGGCATCAATCACGCAAGCTACATCTTCTGTACCCAAAGCGATTTGTAATTCCTGAACAATTTGCATCGTTAAACGCTCCTGAACCTGAGGTCTTTTGGCATAATATTCAACAATACGGTTCATTTTAGATAAGCCAATAACTGTTCCATTAGAAATATAAGCCACATGTGCTCTTCCTATAATGGGTAATAAATGATGTTCGCAGGTAGAATATACGATGATGTTTTTTTCAACTAACATTTCACCGTATTTATAATTATTGTCAAATGTAGAAGCTTTCGGTTTTTTAGCAGGATTTAAACCTCCAAAAATTTCCTTTACAAACATTTTTGCAACACGATTGGGCGTGCCTTTTAAACTATCATCAGTCAAGTCCATTCCAAGTGTAATTAGAATGCTCTCAACATCTTTTTTTATTTTTTCAATTTTATCATCATCAGAAATGTCAAAAGCATCATCTCTTACTGGATTTTTTGCGGATAAACTAACATGATTATCTCCTATTTCGTCTTGAAATTCTTCGTTTTTTATCATTAAAAGCAACTATTATTGTTGGTATAAATATTTAAGCGGTAAAGATAAATAATAAAAATTTAAGAATTTCTATCGGTCTCACTATTTAAGACTACTTTATCGGTTCTATAAGGCTTTATCATTTCTTTTTTTGGAAGTAAAAAGAAAGGCAATAACGAGTTCGCTATTGCCTTTATATATAGAAATCAATTTACTGGAATGGTAAATCTAAAATTTCTTGTTTAATTATGCTTTTGTTAGGGATGCATTATAAACAGGAATTGCTGCTTTAAGGATTCTTACTGCACTAATTAAGTCGGCTTTCTTCAAAACATAAGCGATTCGAACCTGATTTAATCCCATTCCCGGAGTAGAGTAAAAGCCCGCTGCTGGCGCTACCATTACAGTTTCGCCATCTAAGTCATAGCTTTCTAAAAGCCATTGTGCAAACGCATCAGCGTTGTCCACCGGTAGTTGTGCGATACAATAAAAAGCCCCTTTTGGTTTGCTTACAATTACTCCTTCTATTTTATTTAATTCTTCAATCAAGGTGTCTCTGCGTTCTCTGTACTCTGAAATTACTTCGTCAAAATAACTTTGTGGAGTGTCCAGAGCGGCCTCGCTTGCTATTTGTTCAATGGTTGGCGGGCTTAATCTTGCTTGCGCAAATTTCATCGCAGTAGACATCACTTCCTTATTTTTAGAAACAATACATCCTATTCTTGCGCCACACATGCTGTATCTTTTTGAAACAGAATCAATCATAATAGCGTGTTCTTCAAGTCCGGGAACATTCATCACAGAGTAATGTACATCTCCATCATAAGTGAATTCACGATAAACTTCGTCAGAAATCAAGAATAAATCATGTTTTTTGACTAAAGCAGCCAGTTTCATAATTTCTTCTTTCGAATATAAATAACCCGTTGGATTTCCTGGGTTGCAAATAAGTATTGCTTTTGTTTTTGGAGTAATCAGTTTTTCAAAATCTTCTACTGCAGGAAGAGCAAAACCAGTTTCAATTGTTGAAATTACAGGAACTACGGTAACACCTGATGCGGTAGAAAATCCATTGTAATTTGCATAAAAAGGTTCCGGAATAATAATTTCATCGCCCTGATCCATCGTGCTACCCATGGCAAACATAAGCGCTTCTGAACCGCCAGTAGTAATAATAATATCTTCGATATTTACTGAAATATCTTGATTGATGTAATAAGCCGATAATTTTTTTCTGTAACTTTCGTTTCCGGCAGAATGACTGTATTCTAATATAGTTAAATCAATATTTTTAACAGCATTCATCGCAACTTCGGGAGTTTTTATATCCGGCTGCCCAATGTTTAAATGGTATACTTTATTTCCTTTTTTCTTAGCAATTTCTGAGTAGGGAACCAATTTTCGTATTGGTGATTCTGGCATTTGTCTGCCTTTGTTTGATATTTTTGGCATAGTCTTAATTATTGAATTGCAAATTTGCAATTTTTTTTCCGAATTTATTATAATCAAAAGCGGTATATATTGTTAAATCTGCATTTTGATGTGATTTATTTATTAATTTTATGGAAAAGTAAAATGATGAAAAAACCACTTTTTTTATTTTCCATTTGTATGTTCGTTTCTGTAGTTTTTGCGCAGCAAGGATTTCAGTTTGAAAAAGAGGTGAATAAGGTCAGCATGCCATTTAAATTGATTAATAATTTGGTTTTTGTACCAATCAAAGTCAATGGCATCGAACTTAATTTTTTGTTAGATACTGGTGTTGCTGAAACGATATTATTCAGTTTGGAAGATAAAAAAGAAGTCCGTTTTTTTAACGCTGAAAAAATATTATTAAAAGGTTTGGGAAGCCAAGTCGCAGTTGAAGGATTAAAATCTACTAATAATATTTTGGAATTTGGTAGTTTAAAAAATAAGAATCACATGCTCTATATTGTTTTAGACCCAGATTTTAATTTGTCTTCTAATATTGGGATTCCTGTAAACGGCATTATTGGGTATCAATTTTTCCGAAATAATTTAGTCGAAATTGATTACCAGAAAAGGAAAGTTTTTGTTTATAAAGACACAGCTAAAAACAGATCTAAATTTGAAAAAAAGTTTACCGCTGTTCCTATTGCTATCGAAAAATCCAAACCATATTTGAAAAGCACTATCTATCAGGATAATCGCAATGTTGAAGTCAAATTGTTAATAGACATTGGCAATAGCGATGCAGTTTGGTTGTTTCCTGATAAATCAGAATTAATTAAAATTCCAGAGAAAAACTTTGATGATTTTTTAGGCAAGGGATTTAGCGGTGACGTCGAAGGTAAAAGAGGCAGGATACAAAAATTTGAGATGGCAGATTTTGAATTTATCAATCCTGTGGTGGCATTCCCAGACTCAATTTCGATTAGAAATGTTACCATGGTCCCAGACCGAATGGGTTCAGTAGGTGGTGAGATTATGAAACGATTTACTGTAGTCTTTAATTACCAAAATCAACAAATGTATCTAAAAAACAACAGAGATTACAAGGCACCATTTAGCTATAATAAAAGTGGTGTCGAAATACAACATAATGGTCTGCAGTGGGTTCAGGAAACTGTCCGAATGCAAACGGTTCCGCTGAGCACTAAATATAATGAGGAGGGTGGAGTTACCGTTAGTACTGATTTTAAATATAAATTTCAATTAAAACCTATTTATGAAATAGCACATGTCCGCAAAAATTCGCCAGCGGCCATAGCAGGACTACAAAAAGGGGACATAATTATTTCCATTAACAACAACACTCCGTACAAATATTCATTACAGGAAATCAATTCTCTTTTTAAGTCAGTAGATGATAAGTGGATTACTATTGAGGTGGAACGTGAAAGTGAAGTCTTGAAATTTCAGTTTAAACTGGATGATATTTTGTAATAAAAAAAGCTTCTGAATGATTTTTCAGAAGCTTTTAGTTTAATTTGATGATGTATTAGTTGGAAATTACTTCTCCTTTTATTTTAATAGCAACTCTTCCCGCTTCATAATTCACTGCATTCGATTCTACAGTTATTGTTTTTCGGATTGGTCCTGGAGCCATATTATATTTTACTGTGATTTTTCCTGTTTTCCCCGGCATGATTGGTTCATTTGGTTTTGTAGGAACTGTACATCCACAAGTTGATAAAACGTTAGTAATGATTAATGGTGCGTTTCCAGTATTTGTAAAGATGAAATCTCGGGATCCATTTTCTGATTTAGTAACCTTTCCGTAATCGATTGTGTTGTCTTTGGCAGAGAACACAATTTTGGGACCATTTTGAGCAAAACCGATACTGCTGATTAAAGCGAATGCGAATAAAGCTATTGTTTTTTTCATTTTGAAATTTTTAGATTCATTAAAGTAAATATACTTTGTTTTAATTAACGTACAAATTTTTATTTCTCTTTTTATAGTCTACATAATTATTTACTTTTGTTCCAGATTACAATTACAAATATCAGACCAAAGTCTAAAAGGTTATTTGCTGATTTGGTTAACCAATAAACTGAACCGACAAATAATTGAATTTAACGATTAAATGATCCACAATAAAATGACAATTCCTGCACAATTTGACGCTAAAACTATTGAGAATAAGTGGTATGACTACTGGATGAAAAATAATTATTTTCACTCGGAACCAGATCATAGAACGCCATATACCATTGTAATTCCACCACCAAATGTGACTGGGGTTTTGCACATGGGACACATGTTGAACAATACGATTCAAGATGTATTAATTCGAAGAGCGCGTCTCAAGGGATTCAATGCATGCTGGGTTCCAGGAACGGATCACGCCTCAATTGCAACAGAAGCCAAAGTTGTAGCCAAATTAAAAGCAGAAGGAATCAATAAAAATGATTTGACGCGCGAAGAATTTTTGGCACATGCATGGGAATGGACAGACAAATATGGTGGTGTAATTTTAGACCAATTAAAAAAACTGGGAGCTTCATGTGATTGGGAGCGAACTAAGTTTACAATGGATCCTGATATGTCAGCATCAGTAATTCGTTCTTTTGTAGATTTATACAACAAAGGGCTGATTTATCGCGGATACCGAATGGTAAACTGGGATCCGGAAGCTAAAACGACTTTGTCTGATGAAGAAGTAATTTATGAAGAACAACAAGGAAAACTCTATTTCTTAAAATATAAAATCGAAGGAACTGAAGACTTTCTGACGATTGCTACTACTCGCCCAGAAACTATTTTTGGAGATACCGCAATTTGTATCAATCCAAATGACGAACGTTTTGCCCATTTGAAAGGCAAAAAAGCGATTGTTCCTATCTGCGGAAGGGTTATTCCAATTATTGAAGATGAATATGTTGATATCGAATTTGGAACTGGTTGTTTGAAAGTAACGCCTGCTCACGATATGAATGATAAGACTTTAGGCGAAAAACATAATTTGGAAATTATTGATATTTTCAACGAAGATGCTACGCTGAATAGTTTTGGATTGCAATATCAAGGACAAGATCGTTTTGTAGTTCGTGAAGCAATTGCCAAAGAATTAGAAACTATTGGAGCTTTAGCAAAAACAGAAACACACTTGAATAAAGTTGGAACTTCTGAAAGAACGAAAGCCGTAATCGAGCCACGTTTGTCAGACCAATGGTTCTTGAAAATGGAAGATTTGGTAAAACCGGCAATCAAATCGGTTTTGGAAGATAGTGAAATCAAATTGCATCCAGCACGTTTTAATAATACGTACGCACATTGGTTAAATAACATTCGCGATTGGAATATTTCCCGTCAATTATGGTGGGGACAACAAATTCCTGCTTATTTCTACGGAGACGGAAAAGAAGATTTCGTTGTTGCTGAAAATATTGATGATGCCTTAAAGTTAGCGAGAGAGAAAACTTTAAACCTTAAACTTGAAACAAAAGATTTAAAACAAGATGTTGATGCTCTTGATACTTGGTTTTCGTCTTGGCTTTGGCCAATGTCTGTTTTTGGGGGAATTATGGATCCCGAAAGCAAAGATTTTAAATACTATTATCCAACAAATGATTTAGTAACCGGTCCGGATATTTTGTTTTTCTGGGTGGCGAGAATGATTATTGCAGGATATGAATACACAGGCAAAAAACCATTTACCAATGTATATTTGACTGGTTTGGTTCGGGACAAACAAAGACGCAAAATGTCTAAATCATTAGGAAATTCACCTGATCCTTTAGATTTAATTGAAAAATTTGGTGCCGATGGAGTTCGTGTTGGATTGCTGTTAAGCGCTTCTGCAGGAAACGACATTATGTTTGATGAAGAATTGTGCAACCAAGGAAAAGCATTTACCAATAAAATCTGGAATGCTTTTAAACTAATAAAAGGTTGGGAAGTTTCGGATACAATTTCGCAACCTGAATCCTCAAAAGTAGCGATTGAATGGTATGAAGCCAAATTGCAACAAACACTTCTAGAAATTGAAGACAATTTCGATAAATACAGAATTTCCGATGCGTTGATGGCAATTTACAAATTGGTTTGGGACGATTTCTGTTCTTGGTTCCTTGAAATGATAAAACCGGCATACCAACAGCCAATTGACAGCGTAACTTTGGCGAAAGCCATAGAAATGCTGGAAAATAATATGAAATTGTTGCATCCGTTTATGCCGTTTTTGACAGAGGAAATTTGGCAAATTCTTGCTAAAAGAAGTACAGAAGAAGCGTTAATCGTTTCGACTTGGCCAGAAATGAAACCGTTTAACGCAGCTTTAATTGCTGATTTTGACAATACAATTGAAGTAATATCTGGAATTAGAACGATTCGTAAAGACAAGAATATTCCGTTCAAAGATACCATCGAACTGAAAGTGGTAAACAATGATAAAGCTTCCACTTATTTTGATTCGGTTGTGACCAAATTAGGTAACATCACTTCATTAGAATATGTTTCGGATAAAGTAGACGGAGCATTGTCTTTCCGTGTAAAATCGAATGAATATTTTATTCCAATCACTGGAAACATTGATGTAGAAGCCGAGATTTCTAAACTTACGGCTGAATTGGTGTACACGCAAGGTTTCTTGAAATCAGTTCAAAACAAACTGGCAAATGAGAAATTTGTAGCTGGTGCGCCAGAGAAAGTTCTGGCAAACGAAAGACAAAAAGAAGCGGATGCTTTAGCAAAAATTGAAACTATCGAACACAGTTTGGCAGGTTTGAAGTAAGAGTTAAGTTCTTTCAGAAATATAGAATCCCATTTCCTGTCAAAAAGGAAATGGGATTTTTTTATTTAAATAACAAAAACTTTTTCTGCTTTTCAAAAAAATGAAAGTAGCAGAAAAAGTTTTAGATGAAATAAAACCAAACTTAGGTTTTTAGAATTTATACTTCAAGCTTGTCAATACTTGACGTGGAGCGATTGGATTTACACTGTAATTTTCGTGTACCGTGTAATTCAACTCATTTGTCACATTAGATAATTTACACAATATGGAGAATTTTTTCCATTCATAACCTGCCGAAACATCAATTGTTGTGTATCCTTCTAAAGGAATGTCACGGTCTTCAATAGTCACAGTATATGTTTTTGGAGTAGTTACAGGTTTGTTTTCTGTCCATACATAACGGTCATTCCAACCTCCTGTGCGGTCACCAATATAGTTTCCGATAGCTCCAAAAGTTAGTCCTTTTAATTTCCCGCTAGGCAATTTGTAGAAAAAACTCAAATTAGCTGTGTGCTTTGGTGTTCTTGCTAAAATATCGCCTACTACAAGACTTCCGCTTGTCCCTGATGATTTAGAAATTTTGGTTTCGTTGAAGCTATATCCAGCAATGATGTTCAAACCCAGTGTTGGTTTTGCTGTAACATCTATCTCAATTCCTTTTCCTTTTGTTCCCCCTACCAGTTCTTTTAAATTGGTATTTACATTAGGTGTTACACCATCAGCCGCAAACAAAACAGTTTGAGCTAAATTATTGTTTGAGATTTGATATGCTGTTACATTGGTACTCAAAATACCTTTCCAAAAATCTTTTTTGATACCCACTTCATGTTGATCTATTATAGAAGGATCTAATGGTTGTAAATCTACTGTTGTTCCTGTGTTTGGAGTAAATGAGTTCGAGTAGCTGGCGAACAATGACAAATCTTTATTTGGTTGAATTACCAGTCCTGCTTTTGGAGAATAAGCTCTGTTCAAAGTTTTAGTTCCCGTTGTAGGAATTGCATTTTCAAGCGTTGTTGTAATCGTGTCAACACCATTTACTTTTCCTATTACCTCTTTAGAGGTTGTAACCTCACTTTCTTGCCATGACCAACGCAGTCCTGCTAAAACCTTTACATAATCAGTAATCGAAATTAAATCTTGTGCATATACTCCAAAACGTTGCGTATCTGTAGTAGCCAGTTGTGTGGCTCGAGTTGGATACGGTGCTGTTAAGCTTTGTGTGCTGTAATCATAATTGAATAGGTTTATGGCAGTTGCTTCAGTGGTTAAAGCCGTTGTGCCATTTGGATTGGCATAAAAGCCAAAAGTATAACTTGGTGCCATAGAATTTTCATAGTCAACACCTGTAAATATTTGGTGTTTGATGCTTCCAGTGTTGAAGGTTCCTTGTAAACTCAGTTGGTCTCCAAATATTTTTTCGGAAGCATCAGCTTGTGTCAAGCCACGTTTCCAATTCCCGTTCACATCAATCGAGCTTAACTGTGCAGTCGATTTTTGAGTTCTGTTGTAAGACTGAAAAGAAGAATTAAAACTTAATTTCCAGTTGCTGTTGAAATCATGATTGACGAACACTGAAGCACTGGATGATTTTGTTTTACCAGTTGACCAGAGTGCGCCATAATAGGTGTTTCGGGGTAAATCTAAAATGGTTTTTCCAATGATTCCAGTACCAAAATCAGGAGTCCAATCGGCACTTAAATAGTCACCTTGTACCGTAATTTGCGTTTTATCGCTTACATTAAAGAGGAATGAAGGATTTACATAAATACGCTCATTTTTGACAAAATCTCTAAAGCTTTCTGAGTTTTCGTAAGAAGCATTAAATCGATAAGCAATATGTTTATTCAAAGGGCCATAAAAATCAATCGATGGTTTGTAGTAGGAATAACTACCTGCTTGCATGGTAATTTCGCCACCGCTCTTGAAAGAAGGAGTTTTAGTAACTAAATTTAAGATTCCTCCCGGAGCAACGTTTCCATACAGTAAGGCTGAACCACCTTTAAGAAATTCCACTTTTTCTAAACCTGAAATTTCAGGAATAGAACCTGCGTTGTAACGAAAACCATTTTTAAACATATTGTTAGCTGACATATCGTAACCTCTTGAGAAAAACGATTCTTGAGCGCCACCACGTGCAGAACCTACATAAATACCATTGGCATTTTTGATTACTTCACTTAGGCGGATGGCTTGTTGTTGCTCGATAATTTCAGCTCCAATAACTTGTACGCTTTGTGGAGTATCCATTGGTTTTAATCCTGATCGTAAGGCTGAAACTGGTTTTTTCTCTTTGTTGGATGTAATTATAACTTCTTTAAGTACTCCTCCTTTTTTATTTTTTATGGTATCCGTTATGGATTCGAAAGGATCTTCAAAATTTTTATCGTCAGATGGATTTACTGATTCTTGTGCTAAACAAGTTAAACTAAATAAAAGTGTTAATGTAGGAAGGAAAATATATTTCATGAGTGTTTATTTGGAATAATTAAAAATAACGATGCAAATATAAAACCCAAGTTTGGTTTGACAAAACTTATTTAGATTAAATATTAATAATAATTTATTTTTTACTTAACTTATTATAGTTTAGTAATTTGTGTTTATTTAAAACAGTAGTTTTTAAAATAAAACATGCTTTTTGAGAACTTTGTCTAGTGTTTTTTGGTTGTTTTGACTTCTAGATTTTGAAAATTCTTCTCCAAAAAGACTATGAATATCTTTTATGTTAATTTTTGTTAAAGGAGTAATCCAAATAAGAGCGCTGTGTGTTGCTGTTTTGGTGCTACAGATTTTTGATAGTAAACTCTGATTTGTAAAATTTGAATCAAAGAAGGAGTATTAGAATTAATCTTTCCTGACCACAAATAGGAAGTTTATCTTTGTGGAGCTAGTATTTAATTTCGGTAGTTTAAGCTAGGAAGAATTAAAGTCGTACCTTAAATTTCTTGGTTCGGAAGTTTTTTGATTTTATCACTTTTCCATCATCGGTAATCATGATGCAGCTATAATCAGCGTATTTGTTGAGTAAAAGAAGCCCAGCTGTTTTTCCTAAAACCATTAACGAAGTACTCAAACCGTTCGCCGTTTCAGCATTCGGTCCAAAAACTGTTACGCTACACAAGCCTGTAGCGGGATAACCCGTTGCTGGATTAATAATATGCGAATAGCGTTTCCCATTAAAAATAACAAATTTCTCATAGCTGCCCGAAGTGGTTACCGCATCTTGTTTTAATGGAACAACCGCCAGAAGTTTTTCAGGATGAAAGGGATTCGTAATTCCAATATTCCAAGGTTTTCCATTGGGCTGTTTCCCCCAAGTGCTCATATCTCCTGAACCGTTTATAATTCCGGCTTCAACGCCTTTTGCAAGCATCATATCGCGGCATTTATCGGTGGCATATCCTTCTCCTAAAGCGCCAAAACCAATTTTCATCCCTTTTAGTTTCAGAAAAATGGTGGATTGAACGCTATCCAAGATTATATTTTTGTAGCCCACTTTTTCAACTGATTTCTGAATGGCTTCGGCCGAAGGCATTTGTGTCATGTAACCATCAAATTTCCAGATTTTATCCATTGCCGCAAAACTGATGTCAAAACCACCATTCGTCACTTCAGAAAACCGAATCGCTCTTTGCGTTAATTCAAAAACTTCTTTATCCACTTTCACTGGCCGAATACCTGCATTTTGGTTCACTTCAGAAACCTGTGAGTCTGGTTTCCAATCGGAAATTAAATTTTCGATTCGGGTAATTTCATTAATAACTGCATCTATGTTTTGTTCTGCCGATAATGAATCTTTGTCAACGATGGAAATGTCAAATCGACCGCCCATAAGTAAGCTGGTTCTTTTTCGTAAGACTTGGCTGTGGCTTGTGAAAGCGCAAATTAGTAAAAGGAAAAACAGGAATTGGAATTTCATAATAAAAGTATCAGTAGTGATTGCGAGGAACGAAGCAATCGTACTAGCATAAGGATATAAGTTGAGCAACTAATGTGATTGCTTCGTTCTTCGCAATGACAAAATAACATAAATCCACTAATAACAATCCGTCAGCACTTGACCATTAGATTTGTAGTCAGCAATTCCTTTGCTAGTTTTGTCAAGGCAAAGTATATTAAGAACAGCTTCTACATCCTTTTGCATCGCAAGCGAACCGCAAATCATTACAACGCCTTCTTGTGTTAGTAAATCCAAGAAAAAATCAGCGTCACGTTTAATCAAATCCATAACATAATTATGGTTTTCTTCACGGGATAAAGCCAAATGAAAACTTTGTAGTTGCTGTTTCTGAATCATTTCAGCAGCAAATTTTTCATACCCTAAAACAGTTTCAGTTGCTTTTCGAAAGCCACAATACAGATGAATTTCGGTTTTTTTCTTGTTTTGTTCCATCATTCCCAGGAACGGAGCAATTCCTGTTCCATTTGAAATCAACGCTACTTTGGATTCTTTTTTCGGAAAATGAAAAGTCTTGTTCTTAATGATTCGCGCTTTGAAAACAGAACTTGGTTCTGCATTATATAGATAGCCTGAACCTAACCCTGAAGGATGTAATTTCACGACTAATTGTATGTTGCCGTTATGATTCCCTATAGAGTAGAGCCGCTCTTGGTTATCGTTTGCTGGATAAATAGCTAATAGGTCACCCGAAGTAAATGTAGCACTCCTGCTAGTGCGTAATGTGAGCAAAAAGGTATGTTCCGTATCAGATATGGCAGTTTTATCAAGTACCGTCATTTTTTCCAAATCTTTCGGGATTTCATTGTATAAAGATGGAGTCGCCGAAAGTGGAATTCCTGTTTTGGCACTCCATAATTTCACCCAACCTACAAATTCTTCTGCAGATTTGTCGTTTACGGTTTGTAATTCTAAAAAACGTTCCACCCAATTTTGTTTTGCTAACAACACATCAATTTCCTGCGCATAACCACAAAAATCAGGATACGCTTTCGACCCAAAACCTACTACAGAAACATTGATTTTTTGCTGTTGTTCCGTTTTGTTGATTAGCAAAATAAATTTGCTCGCATTAGATGGTGCATCTCCTAATCCGTGGGTTGAAGTAAATACGATAAGATGTTTTGCTTTCGGAAAAACCGAATAATTATTCAGTTCAGTAAGGAAGACTTTTTCTCCGTGCGCAAGCAATTGCTTCTGAATCGCATTGGCAAAAAGGAGCGTGCTTCCATTCTCGGAACCTACCAACAATATGAATGTGCTTTCTTGAGCTTTGTATTTGTTTTTAATGCGACTCGCTCTTCGTTTTAGCGTCATGGCAAAACCCGAGTAGATAAAAAAGAGAATATTTAAACTTGCTATTCCTAAAATTATCGCCCATAAAATACTGCTGCGACCGGTATGTAAATCAAGACTCAAATTTGATGCTAAAGTTTGTAGTGGAAAAGGAGTTTCACTTACAATTGCTCCGGTAATTTGGTTGACTTCGATTTCTCTGTCTTTTAATGTGATGATATAATATTCTTCGGGATCATCTGAAAATGGGAATTCAATTTTTTGAACATCAGCCAGAAGCGTGTTTTTAAAAACAGAAATAGCAGTGCCTTTTTTGGGAATAGGAGTAGTTGCAACCGTTTCGGTTTTTTCTTCTGAATCTGTTTTTTCAAGGAAAAAATTAAACTTTTCCAGAGTTAAATAGGTTCCCGAAAGTGCAATAATCAGAATTGGAATCAGCGATAAACGGCCTAAAAAAATATGGTAATATTGAGCGAAATTTTCTTTTACAATTTTAGAAAACAAACTGCGCAGACTTCTTTGTCGGTTGAGTATCAAAGCAAAACCCGAAATGGAAATCAATACTAACAAAAAGGAAACAAAGCCCACAATAAAACGCCCGGTTTCTTTAAGGAATAAAGAGCGATGGAGCGCTGTGGTCCATTGTATAAACTCACTTTTTTTGATGGGTTCTCCCAGTATTTTTCCAGTTCTTGCGTCAATATAGGCATTGACATCATTGTCTTCCTGGTCGATACCTTGCAGGGTTACAAATTGATTGTGGTTTACACTCAATTCGGTTATTTCAGGATAGGTTTTGCGTAATATTGGCAAAGTTTCTCCAAGGGTTATTTTATCGAAATTTTCTACTTTATATGGCGGTGTTTTCTCTTGTATGGCATCGACTGCGAGGATGACACCAGTTACGGATGCCAAAACTAAAAATGCAGCAGAAAATACAGCCAAAGCCAAGTGTGCGTAACGCCAAAAAGAAAGAGTCATTTGTAATAAATTTTAACATATAAGTCATATAAGTTTTACGTTTTGTAAAAGCTTATATGACTTATTTGGTTTAATGAAAAAGCTGTTTATTTTATATTTTGTTTAATCTTACGTAGCGAATATAGTTTTTACCTTCTGTTTTTGCTGCAATTCCTTCAGTTGTAAGTGGAATCTCTAAATCAGTGGTGTAATATTTATGATCTTCTACTGCAGTTTCAAAACGCAATTTAAATCCTTTGTTGATTTTAGCATCTTCAATTTCTATTGTGGTGATGCTGCGGTCACCACCAGTTACAGAAGCTCCTGTTTTTGCACTGATATTTTCTGGTTTTTTAGAATAGAATTTATGCCATTCTTTCAGGGTTTTATACCATTTTTTGTCGTCACCCATTACGTATAATGTTTTTACATATTCGCCTTTTGCATTTACAAGTGAAACTACAATATAAGCGCCTTCGCCCATGTAGTTTGACATTTGGAGCATGCATTTGTATTTACTTGTTTGTGCTGTCGCTTGAAAGGACAAAAGGAATAGAAACGCTATTGATAAACTGATTTTCAGGATTGATTTCATATGTAGATAATATTTGTTTTTTAAAGGAATATGGTAGCGCCATTGTTTATTATTGTTTATGATTTTGTATCACGGCGATTTCATACTATTATTTTAAAAATTCTAGAGCTATTTTGTTAGTTGTTAACGACTCGTTTTCTTTGGCTAAAGCATACGCACTTTCGTCAAAATCAGTGGTAATTTCTTTTTTTGCACCTATAGATACCAGATATTTCAAGATTGAATCATCTTTTGAAATCATAGCTGCTTTGTGCAAAGCGGTTAAGCCATCTTTGTTTTTGGCATTGATATCGATGTTTAAAGCAGCGATTTTTTTCAATAAAGCCAAATCGTTTTTAATTATGGCGAAATGATATAATGTATTTCCGTCTTTTTGAGGAGTCGCCAAGTTTAAACCTTTATCCTGAAGTAATTTTATTTTAGTCTCAAAAGGATCTTGAGTGGTTGTCTCTGGTCCGCGACCTGATGGTCTGTAGGATTGAATTAGGTAATATCCTAAATTGTTTCCTTCTTTGTCCAGTACTTTTGCATCAGCTCCTTTGTTTAAAAGTACTGTTATAGCCTCAGGAGTTCCTGCTTTTACAGCCATTGTCAATGCCGATTCTCCTTTTAGATTTTGAACATTGTTGTTTTTTACTATTGGCAATAACAGTTCTAACACTGCAATATCTCTAGCTGAAGCTGCTGCCATTAATGCCGTATTTCCTTCATTATCTAATTTGTTTGCATCTACGTCTTTGGACAAAAAGTAATTGATAATTTCAGTTTGGTTGGCTTTGCTTGCTAATAAATGAAGCACCGTTTCACCCGATTTGCTCGTAGCAGTTGGTTTGATTTTTAAATCTTCAACTAAGTATTTGTAGGCTTCAAGAGGAGTCACATCTCTACGGGAACCTTGTGCTGCAAACAGCAGTGCATTGTCAGTATATTTTACTCCTTTTTCTAATAGGGATTTTAATAATGGTAGGTTGCCTGATTTTGCAGCGTAATTAAAAGCCGTATTGCCGTCACTATCAGTATCCTTAATTGACATTCCTTTGGTGGTCAAATAGGTAGTAAGTGCGAGGTTTTTGTCGGATGCGATCGCCATTAATAACAGGTTGACACCGTCTTTGTATTTTTTCTTAGGATCAGTTCCAGCTTTAAAAAAGGCATCATACAATGCGGTATTGCTTTGACCTCCAATAGCTGCAAAGGTTAGTGGAGTTTCTCCTTTGCTGTCTTCTAGATTAAGATCAGCACCTTTGCTAATAAGGTATTCTACAATTGCTACATTTCCTTTATTGGCGGCCCAGTGCAAATAAATACGATTGTCGTGTGTCAATTTGCTGACTTCATTCCCGGGTTGTTCCAGTAAGAATTGTATGGTTGCTGAAGGCGCATCATTATTAATTGCCATAACGGTTACATCAAAAGCATTTGGAGTTGATGCTGATGGGCTGTTACCTTTTGCTATTTCTGCTTTAACTGCATTTACATCTGGTGTTGTTTTCCAAAAAGATTGCTCCAAAAGTGTGTTTTTTTGCTGCGCACTAACAAATAAAGTAGCGACTAAGGCAAAAGAAATGAAAAGATTCTTTTTCATAAATTTTTTATCAAGGTTCTTATTAATAGAAGATGTGTGTTTGTTTAATCTGGTTATTTAGAATAAATAAAAATAACGCAAATGTAAAAATAAATAGTATAATTCCAATTATAATAGACTCAATTATATGGAAATATTTAATGTATTATAATGTTTGTCTGCCTTTCTTTCGATGATTTGAAAAGGTATCTTTTAGTTCCCACTATTTTAGATGCCAAATTGATGGAAAGGTTTAAAGCAGAAACTTGAAATTATTTAATTGGATTTAATTCAAAACAGCTGCTGTGTTTTTCTTTTTTCTGTTTCGTCCCCACCAAATGTAGCATCCGGATATTGGCAGACTTGCAATGAGTAAACTGCACAGAAAGGCGAATATTTTTCCAGGCAAACCTAATATGGCTCCAGTGTGAATGTCATAATTCATTTTCATGAGGTTATCGGCAACTTTATCCGCTGTTTTTCTGCCCCAAAGATGGGAAACAGTTATTTCTTTTAAACTGTATTGATCAAAATAGCGATAATCAATTTTCCAATACGTTCCTTCATCCATATTAGCATTGGCGGCTATCGGTGATAGATTTGTTTCTGGCGGGTGAATTTCAATGGATTCTGCCAATGGATATTCTTTTTGCATTTGAAACCAAATAGCATCTAATGGTTTTACGATTGTAGTTGCAGTTTTTTGGTTTTTTTTCGAAAGAGGCTCTTCATAGATTAGCGATTTTTCGCCACCGGAAACTTTATAATACGAATACGCAAACCATTCAAATCCCCATACTAATCCAGTAATGGCGAAAATGATTCCGATTATAAGCATATAAAAACCAGTAATGTTATGTAAATCGTAATTTTTTCTTTTCCATTTTGTGCCTTTTTTCCATTTGAACGAAAAGCGTTGTTTTGCTGCATTTTTATTTTTTGGATACCAAAGAATTAATCCGGACACTAACAATACCAGAAAAATTAAAGTAGCCACGGAAACTACGACTTGACCAATTTCATGAGGCAGCCATAAGTTGAAATGTCCGTCGAGTATAAAAGTAAAGAATCCTTCCTCGTGGTTTACTGTTTTTAAAACTTTTCCTGTATATGGATTTATAAAAGCGGTATAATAATAGGAGGGTTCATATTGATAAAATTCAGCTTCTACAGCATTATTTTTTTCGTTGTACTTTATCGCGTGAAGCAGTTTATTTGGAAGTTCTTTTTTAGCAATTCCAACTAATTTTGATGGAGGCAAAAAGTTCACATTCTGTTCTTTTACAAAACGATATTCTTCAGTAATGTTTTGTATTTCTTCTTGAAAAGCATACAAACAACCCGTAATGGCGATTATAAAAACTATAATGCCCGATGATAAACCCAACCATAGGTGTATTTTTCCTATCAGTTTTTTGAAATTATTATTTTTCATAAAAAAGGATTAAACTCCCCAACGAAATGAGGAGTTTAGTGAAACAAAACTAACTAACTCTAAAATTTATATCCAACAGATAAGCGCATGTTGGTTCCGGCTTCTGTTTGCCAGTAATACATATCGCTATAGCTATAATATCCTCCAGAATACAAGTATTTATTCAAGATATTATTGACAACAAGATTAACTGATACTTTGTTTTTTTGGTAAGAAACACCTCCATCCAGTCGGAAATAATCGGGTAACATTCCTATATTATCAGGTGAAATAAACCAAGGTGCTCTCTTTACTTGATATTGGTATCCTAATGAAAACCCAACTCCGTTTAGCGTTCCTCTGTCTACTTTATAATTCAACCAAGCATTTTGAATGTGTTTGGTTGTACCTGCAACTTGAGTTCCCACAAGAGATTCATCTGTATCTTTGGTTGTTTTTCCTTCTGTAAATGCATAATTTACAATAAGATCAAGGTTTTTGAAAATTTCTCCTCTAAGGTCAACCTCAAATCCTTTTGTTTTTTGTTGCCCGCTTTCTCTACTGAATTGATATGTAGAATTAGAATGTTCAGGATCTAATGTTAGTACATTGTTTTTGGTGATTTGATAAACAGAAACAACTGAATTCCATTTTCCGTTCAACCAGTCTCTTTTCAAACCTAATTCTATGTTTCCGCCTGTTTGGGGATTAAAAGATTTGCCTTGCCAGTCCGTACCGTAGTTCTCATTGAAAGATTGGTCATTTACAAAATAAGCAGCCGTGTTTTTATCAATAGAATAACTCAATCCTACTCTTGGTGTAAATTTGTTGTTTTTTGTACCTCCCGAGTAATAGTCATAGGTTTTAAGCTGGGTATATCTTCCTGCTAATGTCACTCTCAGTTTGTTATCAAAGAAGCCCATTTCGTCCTGAATATATAGTGCTTTGTAACTGTTTTGGTATTTAACTCCTCTATCTTCCAGACTTTTGCTTCTGTCAAAAGTAGGAGAAGCAACAAGCGTTCCGTGTACGGGATTGTATATGTCTAAATCAGGCATAGTAAAGGATTGCGACCAGTCATGAAAAAATGTTTTATCACTTAAATCCAATCCGGATAATATTTTATGAGTTACAGATCCTGTTTTAGCTTCACCATTTACAAAAGCTTGTCCAACATATATTTTTCCTAAAATGTCCCAATTGCCACCAGCACGTTTCAGAATCGCATCATTAGTAGGATCAAAGCCACTTGGCCATAAAGACATTCCTTCTTGTTGGTAATTAAGATAAGATGTTTGAGCTGTTAATTTCCAATTATCACTTATTTTATGATCTAAAATGGCAAGAATATTTCTTTCTGTCATTTTTGTAGGATCTAAATTTGATTCTGAAGTAGTAAAGTTTCTAGGCAAATCAGCGTATCCTCTTTTAGAATAGGCATAGTTACTCCCAATAGCATTTACTTTAGAAAATTGTTGCGTGTATTCCAATGTGATAGCAGTTTTATCAGTTACTAAATACTTTAAAACAGGTGCAAAAGTATAGCGGTCATTGAAGTCAAAATCACGGTAACTTTGTTTCTTTTCGCCCATTACATTGATACGATACAATAATTTCCCGTTTTTGCTCAACTTTCCGTCAAAATCTAATGTTCCTCTATACATATCAAAACTGCCCAGCGTTAGGCTCGCTTCTCCTTTAGTACGTCCGCTTGGTTTTTTGGTAACTACATTATAAAAACCGCTTGGGTTACCATTTGCCAGCATGAATCCTGCTGGACCTTTTACAAATTCGATACGTTCTACCATACTCATATCCTCCGTAAGTGGTCCCCAAGTTGAACTTACATTCATTCCGTTTCTAAAAGCGGCCACTTGACTGCCTCTCATAGTAATATTGGCATAATTATCCCAATGTTCCACTCTTGTCGCGCCGCTCACATTACGAGTTACTCCTTCTAGCATGTCAAAAATTTGTTGGTCTTGGATAAGTTTTCCCGTTATGACCTGAATATTTTGAGGAATTTCAATAATTGGTGATTGTAATCGTAAAGTAGATGAAACACGATTCGTTTTGAAAGCACTTTTGTTACTTAAAACCACCACTTGGTTGAGTTCATTATTCGATAAAGTAAGTTGTAATGCTGCAACAGTAACTTCTCCAGTGGTAACTTTCACTTCTTGCTCCAGGTCATTATACCCAACTAAAGTAACTTTTAGGATATGAACCCCTTCGGGTATGTTTTTTAGTGTAAAATTTCCATTGTTATCCGCAATAGTGTTTTTGTTCGCTCCTTTTATAGAAACCGAAACGCCTTCGGCAGGTTGGTTATCGCTTGTCAAAATGGAACCTTTTATGCTACCGGAGTTTTGGGCAAAAGCAGTGGTTATAGAAACGAGCAATAAACATGTAAGAAGAATAAATTGAGGTATTCGTTGTTTCAAATATTTCATAATTAAAAATTAAATTAGTTTAAATTTATTTAGAATGAATAAGAATAAAGCAAAAGTAAATTTTAATTTTTATTTAACAAGTATTATTTAGACTAATTAATAATAATTTTTTAATTTGATGATTTACAATATTTTGGGCATAAAAAAACCTTACTTTTCAAGAGCAAGGTTTTGATTTGAGTATAAAATATTAAAGTTTTATTTGATTTTTTTCATCGAAAACTGTTCGGAACTTGGTTTTCCTTGTTGGATCCCCGAAATTTTTGCCACTAAACTGTCAGGAGTAATTTGGGTATAACTTATTTTTTGAGGATAATCGTGTTTTGGATTTTCAAAAACCATTTGCTTTTCTGTTCCAGTTGTCAACTTGAAAGCAACGGGTTTGTCATCATTCTGTCCTTCTACAGTTGCAGTATAGGTTAACATTTCCCCTTTTTGTTGCAAAGTGATGGATTCAAAATGCAAAGTGTCTTTCTCCTTAACGAAATAAGATTGCGCTTGAAAGGTGCTGTCGTTTACTTTTTTCCAATATTCGGTCAGAGTACCATCAACGGCTTTGTTTTCCCAATTTCCCAAAAGCCAATTGGCAGCCTTGATTTTTTCTTTTTCATTTGCATCAGAATCTTTACAAGAAACCATCGCAAGCAAAAGCAGTATAAAGGTCATTTTTTGAAACATAAGCTTAGATTTTATGGGTTATTTATATGCAGCTAAATTATGAAAAAATAGAATAGTGTTCTTTTTTTAGTTTTTAAAATTCAAAAAAAGACTAGACTTTTGAATACTTTTTCAAACAAATAATTAAAATGCAACCGTTGAAAAAACTTAACCATATAAGTCATATAAGAAAAAAACACTTTTTAAAGCTAACTTAAATGATTCTTATATGACTTATATGGTGAAAAATTAAACACTGGATTTCAAAATAGTATAAACCAATTCCTTCGTAGGTTTTTGATCTTTTAGTTTCAATCTGACCGTATCAAAAGTCACTTTAAAATCACAACCCAATTTATATTGACTGCAACCATAAGCCGTTTTTCCTTTTAGCATGGTTCCTTTCCGGCATTTCGGACAGGCTAATTCATCAGGTACGGCTTTCGTCAAAGTTTTCTTAGGTTCTAATTTGAGTTGGAAATTTTCGTCAAAGCGAAGTAAACCTTCCACAACACCAGCATCCGTTTTAAAATCTTTTAAGTTTACGGTAGAGCCTTTTTGAAGCAATCGCAAGTATTGATTCTCGGATATTTTTTTTTCTGCAAAAGTGTATGGCAATAAAAACGTGCAACCCGCTTTATAATTGGAACAGCCAAACGAAGATTTCCCTTTTATTAGTGTTCCTTTTTTACATTTCGGACAGGCTTCCGCCAAAATTCCGGCTGCTTTCTTTTTCTCGACTTTTGCCACTTCTTTTTGAACACTTCCTGCATGCGAAATATTGGCGCGTCTGGTTTCACTGCGGACTTCGTACACCAAAGTTTCGACCATGTTTTTCATGTTCTTAATAAATGAACCCGCGGTAAACGTTCCTTTTTCAATATCTTTCAGTTGCTTTTCCCAAGAACCGGTCAGTTCAGCCGACTTCACCAAATCATTTTGAATCGTATCAATCAGTTGAATTCCAGTTGGTGTTGGTAAAACCTGTTTTTTATTTCTTACAATGTATTGGCGTCTAAAAAGTGTTTCAATAATATTGGCTCGCGTTGACGGGCGGCCAATACCGTTTTCTTTCATCAATTCGCGTAAATCTTCATCATCCACTTGCTTTCCCGCGGTTTCCATGGCGCGCAATAAAGTCGCTTCGGTAAATTGATTCGGTGGTTTGGTTTCCTTTTCTAAAAACGAAGGTTGATGTGGCCCTTTTTCGCCTACAACAAAACTCGGCAAGATATCGGCTTCTTTTTCTTTGGCGTTTGGGTCTTCAAACACTACACGAAATCCCTTTTTCAAGATTTCTTTTCCGGTTGTTTTGAATAAAACATCGGCTGCTTTCCCAACTACAGTAGTATTAGCGACTAAACAATCGTCATAAAACACAGCAATAAATCGCTTGGTAATAATATCATACACTTGCTGCTGATTATATTGTAAGTTGGTTTGAATCCCCGTTGGAATAATCGCGTGGTGATCCGTTACTTTTTTATCATTGAAAACTTTGGGTGATTTTTTTATCTTTTTTTCTAAAAGCGGCTGCGTCAACGCAGCATAATTCGTCAAGTTTTTCAGGATCCCCGGCACTTTCGGGTAAATATCATTGGGTAAAAACGTGGTGTCAACTCTCGGGTAGGTGACTACTTTTTGTTCGTACAAAGTCTGTACAATTTTAAGCGTTTCGTCTGCCGTAAAGCCAAATTTCGTGTTGCAATATACCTGTAAACCTGTTAAATCGAATAGTTTTGGTGCAAACTCATTACCATTCTTTTTTTCGACAGAAACAATTTCGAACTCACTTTCCTTTACTTTATTGGAGAGCAATTCGCCATCTTCTTTCTTCAAGAAACGTCCTTCTTCATAGCTGAAAAGCGTTTCTCGATACAAGGTTTGTAATTCCCAATACGGTTGCGGTTTGAAGTTTTCAATTTCCTTAAAACGGTCCACGACCATTGCCAGCGTTGGGGTTTGCACCCTTCCAATAGACAATACTTGCTTATAGCCGCCATGTTTTACGGTGTATAAACGCGTGGCATTCATGCCGAGTAACCAGTCGCCAATGGCTCTGGAAAATCCGGCGTAATATAAATTATCGTAGTTGGCCGATGGTTTCAAGTTCTGGAATCCCTCTTTGATGGCTTCGGTGGTTAGGGATGAAATCCACAAGCGCTGTACCTCGCCTTTGTATTTGGCTTCGTTCATCACCCAGCGCTGAATGAGTTCTCCTTCTTGCCCGGCATCCCCGCAGTTTATTACTAATTCGGCTTTGTCGAACAAACTTTTTATGATTCTGAATTGCTTTTGAATCCCTGAATTCTCCACCACCTTCGTCTCGAATTTGTCGGGGAGCATGGGCAGGTTGTTGAGGTCCCAACTTTTCCAGTGTGGTTTGTAATCGTTCGGTTCTTTTAAGGTACATAAATGCCCAAAAGTGTACGTTACCTGATACCCATTACCTTCAAAATAGCCATCGTGCTTGGTATTGGCTCCCAAAACGGATGCGATTTCACGGGCTACACTTGGTTTCTCGGCAATACAGACCTTCATTTTTACTACTTATTTTGAGGGCGCAAATTAGGAATTTAGATGTTGCTATTATAAAGAAATCTGCAGGAGTTATGAACGGGTATAAATAGTGGAGGAAGCATTAGGAGGAATGAAGCACTGTTTATCGATGCTTTGTTCATACACTTTCCATACATTATCCATGCTTTATCCATACACTATCTATACACTATCTATACACTATCCATGCTTTATCTATACACTATCTATACACTATCTATACACTATCTATACACTATCTATACACTATCTATACAATATCTATACACTATTCATGCTTTATCCATACACTATCTATACACTATCTATACACTATTCATGCTTTATCTATACACTTTCTATACACTATCTATGCTTTATCAAACATTAAATAACTTTCGTAAAACAAAATAGTAACAACAAAAAAGTTGTACCAATACAAGATTGCGGAAGCCTTAAAAATAAACGAACATAAATTACATAAGTGTTTTTCACCTAAGTGTATTAAAAATAAGTGTTTCTCACTTGTTTTAAGTGTTTTTCACCCATGCCAAGGAATTTTTAATTTAAATTTGAATAATCATTTTTCACGGTCGCAGTGCACCAGAAGGGGGGTGCTAGTAGGATATGGTGCTCTAATAGAAGCCTATACTTTTTCAGTAGTTAATTTATTTAAGTCCTGTGAATCTGTACTAAATATTTGATGCATTTCATCCAAGAACTCAATTTCATCCAGAGGAAGTAACTGAGCCACGATTTCCTATACGCTCGCAACATTAATAGATGGATTTTTGATTGTCTCTGAAATTTCTGGTGCTTCTTGGTCTAATGCCAGAATGCATAATTTCAGCATGTTAGAAATAACATACCCAAGTTCGCAATAATTTAGCACTCTGATTTCAGCAGTGTACATATTCGTTTTATCTGTAACAGGCTTTAGTGTGTTGAAATACCGAGCGCTTAATTTTCTACTATTCTCCAGGTTTTTAATTTCATTTGTTTCCATAATTATTCTTTTTCAATAGTTCGTTTATTTAGGTCCTGTGAATCTGTACTAAACATTTGATGCATTTCATCTGTTTTTTCGATGATCTTGATTTTTAAATTGGTTAATTATATTAAATGACAATATATTAGTCTTGTTCAAAATTTAATAATCCGTCCTCAATAACCAAATTGTGTAATTCATATACCAGTTTTTCAACAATAACAACCATCTGATCCACCTCATTTTTTTTGAGCGTTGATAGCCTTTGATGAAGGGTTCTATGTTTATCCAAATACGGAAAGAAATCCGTCCAGAACTGTTCTGTCAGATAATTGTATTTTCGGATGTCGGGATCTGCGTAGATGCACAGTTCCCACAATGCCTGACTTGACAGATAATTTGGCAGGTAGTACGTTTTTATAAAAATGTAGGTCCTGCAAAAGGACAGAAAAAATAGTGAAAAAAGGAAATCTAAACCCTGATGGTTTTCATTCCCGTTACGGGCTATCGCAAAAAACTGCAAAGCACTATTCTTGGTAGACTTATAATAAAAATACAGATCAGCGTGGTACTGATTGTGAGGCAGCTCCCAATGCAGTTCCGGATGGTATTGACTGGATGAATATATCAGGTATTTGTCTTGTATAATGGTAGCAAAGAAACTCTGATACTGATAGAGGTTCTTTTGCATCCAGCTGCGGTTGTGGCTTATCAAAACAAAATCATATTTCCCACCTGTTTTGCTTTTCAGGGATTGGGTGACTGATTTTAACTTTTCATTACCCGCACCGATAGCTATAAGCATCAGATAATAGGTTGTTTTTTCACCATACGTAATTTGATGGTATAAGTAAATCTGTTCGACTTCAACCGACTTTACTATGGTTTCGATGGCAACGTCGAGAATTATATCTTTAGGTTTTTCATCCATCTGAGAAGGAAGTTCCTGCTTTTCAAATGATGCTTTTTTTATCCGTTTTTTTAACTCGGCAAACCGGTCTTCGATGAGGCGGTAGAGATTTTGTTCGGCAATTCCAACTGCCTTATACACTTCATCTTTATGTATTGGCTCATCGTCATTGACGGATGCTTCTTTTGCTTTTACAAACAGATCAATAAGATAATAGCTGCTGTGGCTGTTTTTTATAAAGTATTTTTGAATCTCGGGAATATAGGCTATCAGATTATTGATCCTTTCGGCTAAAGACAGCGAATTAAAGCTATTTACTAAATATAATTCTTCTAAATATTCCAAATCATATTCCATCCATCTTGCATAGGACGTAAAAACACTGTTGGAAGCACCTTCAGAAATAAGATTATGAACTTGTGACTTCTGAAGGTCGTGATCGTTATAAAAACGCTCTTCAAATGCATGAAACTTTTTCTTGTATTTCTTCCAATCCCTTGTAATGATGAGCGGATTTACAGCGGCTGCATTTTGATAGATAAGAGCCGAAGGCTGACAGTATAGTTCAATAAAGGGATGCCCCATAGAAAATCGATGATGCAGCCTTCCGGAATAAATGAAAATGACATTGATTTGATAACCATTTCTAGCTTTCGCCACCCATTTTGCCGACTGCAGCTGATCCGCATCAATCTTTTTTTCGAGATTAATGACAAGTTGTGAGTGTAAAGAAAGTTCCTGTTTGGTAAAAAACATTTGAATGACAGCATACTGATTGACCAATTGCCGAAGGATATTTTCTAAAAACTCGTTTTCGAGTTTTGGAAATGAAAGTTTTTCTAGAGTTTTCATAATACTGTGTTTTTGAAGATTAGATAAAGGATAATTTATTCCACTGAAGGTTCAACCTGTTCATTTTTCTTTATTCTCTCAACGCCTCTTTCTTTCATCAGTTCCGCTGCATCGAGCATTTTGATTAAATGAATATAAGGTGTCGCAAGGTCGGAGTCAGGATCTACATCATATGGAGACAATGAAAGCTCTGTGATTTCACTTAAGAAAAATTCAAACTGTTGAAGTGTTCTCTCTTCAAAGGCACTTTGAAGCGCCAAAAAAGGATTGTCGTATTCTTCTTTGGTCAGGGAAGAAAGATGAAATACCGTTTCGGAGCGGGAAGACTCTTTCACTTTCCATTTCTTGTCTTTCCCCTTCAGGCAGTAACAGACTTTGAGAAAAGAACATATAGCAGTATAAAAGACAAAAGCATTGCAAGGAGCATCCTGCTTGTAGACTTTTGTCTTATAACAGTGAAGTACTGCTTCACTTAAATTCTGTTTATAATAATCAAGATGTGCAAAGTCAAAAATGGCGTCAAATGCCTCAAATGGATTTCCTGTCACGAACCCTGCCCAAAACCTTGTTTCAAGGGATATTTTATTCTTTTTCATAATGAGAAGATTTAATATTGAAAAGCGAAGTTCCACTCTTTCAAAAGGATAATCTATTCGCTATACGGATATAATATCTGACAAAATGGATATTTTACAGGATATTTTTTTATCTTTGAAACTCAGACTTTTTAATCCAAATGGCTTTATCTTTGAGCCTTTAGAAAATTGACACTCATTATGGAACAAAAAATACATCAGGGAAGAAACGTAAAGCGTTTTAGAGAAATGCTTAACATAAAGCAGGAGGCATTAGCTTATGATCTGGGAGAAGACTGGAATCAAAAGAAAATTTCTATGCTGGAGCAAAAAGATGTAATTGAAGATAACCTGCTTAAACAAGTCTCAGCTGTATTAAAAATTCCTGTTGAAGCGTTTCAGAATTTTGATGAAGAGCAGGCTGTAAATATTATATCGAATACATTTTCAGATTTTAAAGATGGAGCCTCTGCAATTAATCTTCATCCAATATTTAACCCTATAAAAGAGGTTATAAAACTACACGAAGAGAAAATTGCATTATACGAGCGTATGTTGAAAGAGAAAGATGAAATGATGATAAGGCTTGAAAAATTAATCACTAAATAATTTATATAAGGATATAAACAAAAAAAGAGACTTGGAAGTCTCTTTTTTGTAATTAATTAAATTTAAGTTCGCTATTTAGTCAGCGCGCCTAATTTTTTTTATATTCAAAATCGCATGACATCAAATTCTTGACCTTTAATTTGTACTGACTCAACGTGTTTCACCTTAATAGAATCTAAATCAATTGACAAAGTTATTTTTCTCGTATCTGGATCGCTCTTTTTCCATTCTCCGTCAGGAAATTCAAAATACTCATTCTTTAAAATTTTATCTTTTATATTTTCATTCGGTACACATGTTGATACCGTGTAGTTAGGAACTATTCCTTCATCATTCCATTCTGTAAGGTCTGCAATAATATCTGTTCCATCAGGATATTCGAGTACAAATACTCTTGAAGCAGAATGAAAAAGAGTAACATTAAGCCCTCTGTGTGATTGGGCAGAAGGAAAAATAATACCGTCAAGTTCTAATTCTGACGATAAGAAATCAGCAACAACCTGAGTAGTCAAATATTCGGAATGTTCATCATCGGGCATTACTGGCCTAGTCATCCTTTGGCTTAAGTTTCTTAAAAACATGATCCTCGATAATCTATCTGCGTAAGTTTCGTCAAAAATACTCCCGATAACAAGTGTGGATGTAAGTGCACTCAAATCCAATACCTTCAAAGTTTTCATTAGTTCAAAACGTGCAAGAGCCACTTTGCAACCTACAGGTGGCCGAATTTCAGCTAATGCAGTGTTAGCATCAGTTGCTCCATAAAACACTGAAATTCCCCTGGAATTCATTCTTCCTGCGGTTGCAAATTCTGAAGGTGGCGGGCCAAGTTCCTTATCAGGAGACTGTAGTGCATTTTTAAGTTTAAAATCAGATTGAAAAGCTCTTGCTCTGTACAAATGCGTAACATCTTTTTCAGTTCCAATATTACGAACAACAGGCTTTCCTTCATGGGTGTGCAAAGATTCAATTTCTTCGAAAACCGACCTTAAAAGCTCTTCATTATTTTTATTAAAGAAGCGAGCACTAGTTTTGAGGATATGTTCAAAATTGCTCCACTGTTTTTGCCATTCTATATCTTCTGGACTTTTAATATCATAAAATGATTCATCATCAAATTTCGACATTTCTCCTATTTCTGCCGAAGAGCGGTCATAATATTTATCTTCCAATATTTCCTGAACATCTTTCGCAATTTCTTCTTCAATATTTGCCGAGTCCATAATAGCTTCAATTACTGGTGATCCATCAGGTTCCCAAAAATCTAAATTTTTTAATCTATAAATTGACCAGTCATCAGGTGGGTTTGGAGGTGATTGAATGTAATGCTGATCAAAAGCAATATCAATTTTATCAGCAAAATCTAAAAGTGAAAAACACTCCAGTTCATCATTGTCACAGTAAGAGCAGTTAATTACAAAACCATTGTTTTCAATTATGGATTTCAGATAATTTTCGCCCACACAATCATAGCAAATATATTTTTCGTCATTATTATTTGAGTTCATTAAAATGCTAATTTAAATTAGTAATAGATTATGAGGTATAATTATTAGCCAAATATCTGCCACAAAACACCCGCAATTGTCGCCACGCCTACCACCAAAGCCGTAATTATATTGGCCTTAGACCAATTGGATTCTTGTTGTTCAGTTCCGTTTTTTATTGTTTGTTTTTTAATTTTAGAATTTTGATTAATTATAAGATTACCACTATTGATAATAGTTTCTTTAGAACCTTTTTTTACATTCACACCTTGTTCTTTTAAAAATTCCATAAAATTGTTCCCTTCATTTTCAAACCATTTTAGAAATTCAGGTATGTTATCCTTGCCAGAATTGGGAACAGTTTGAAAATCTCCATCTTCAATTACGAAGTCACCATTTTCAATTTGTAAATCGAAATCATGAGATTCATTAAACCATTTCTTGAAATATTTTCTTACTGTTAGCTTATCTAAATTTATAAGTCCTTTTTCAATTATCATATCAAGAAAAAAATCAGCTTCGTCAGCTCTTTTTTCAAGACGTTGGTCATAATATTTATCCCATTCATTTTCATTGAACAATAGATTTTCTTTAATTTCTTTTTCTTCGTCAACAAGAAGAGTAGTTTCGTTTATAAGGGTCTTAATTAGGCTTTTTAAATCAAAAATTCCTTTTTTCCATGCTGATTTTGTATGCTCTCTATCAGTAGTGACTATTTTAAATCCACCTATTTTGGTATCAAAATCAATTTCATTCCAAGGTTGAATATAATCCTGTCTTCCTGAAAACTTGACATTAATAAAAGCAGCGACTTCTTTTAATATATCATCTAATTTTTGATAAGTATCTAAAAGTAATTCTTCATCAGTTCTTGTTAATTCATAACCAATTGGTGCTGCTCTCAAATGAAGGATGTCTGGCAAATCATTTGTGCGTTTTAATAGTTCACTAATTATATTTAAGTCTCTTTGTGTCATGGTTTTTTTAAATTTTGTAAAAAAACTCTATTTCAATTCTTCTAATCTTGATTTTTCAATATTTGAATAGTCTCCCCAAGTTCCTTCATTTATTGAATACAGATTCGAATTTAATAAATTTTGTGACTCATCTATAAGTACTTTTTTTACTTCATCAGAATTTATAGTATTAAAAAATGAATTGTCAGTAATACATATATTTTCGAATTGTTTTGTAATAGCTTTCCCGTAAGGATAATTAACAGTCTCTCTATCAATAGTTCCAAATACATATTGACCAATTACACCACACTTTTGTAATGATATTTTTCTAGGTAAAGATCCATCTATTGCTTGTGAAAAAAAATCGTCAATCGATAATATGTCATTATCAGGATTAATTATTGAACTTGCTCCAAGAAGAAAGGGAATTGTTAATCCGTTTTCAAAATAATTATTATCGTTAAAATGGCATAAAACTTTAAACCAAAAAGGGTAGTTCTTCATAAAATGTATTTTTAGTAGAATTCTTCATCTGTCCAGAAAAAACCAGCCAACTCAATTTTTCCATTAGCCAAATGCCCAAATTACTTATAGCGTGTGTTAGCAGCAGTACTTGCTTAGTTTTTCACATAAATATATACCTAATGGAATAAGTAACATTAGACAGTAAATTGGCCATATTGAGTCGGCTTTTAAACATTCTTTTATTGTATTCTCTCCTGCGTTGTAAGTTTTAGCATCCATAGAAAAGTCAATAAGATTCTCATCTTTAATTCTAACATCATCATATAGGCTTCTGTAACGTCTTTCCTGTAGTAGAAAAAAGGCATTTAGATACCAAAAAATTGGTACTGTAATATAGGTAAGGATTGCATAGGTTGTATTTGAATCTTTTTGAGCAAGTACAAAAAGAGCAGAAATAAGTGTAATAGTCCATCCCTTAATTATGAATGAATTTGTACTCATTCTCGTTATTGTATTTTGAATGAATTCTAAATGTTTTAGTTTGTTTTCTGACATTATAATAAAAATTTTGGATTAATCTTATGTTGGTTGTATAAATTATCTAAAGCATTTTCAGGCGAACTTGCTTGAGTATTTATCCATCTTTGTAAATCATAATTATTTAATTCTGTCAAATGTGAAAGTTCTAAATCATATTCTACGCTAAATCTAATTTGTTCACTTTCATTCATAATGACCAAATCTTTAGCAGAGAAAAGTCTTGTTTCTCGTTTTAATCTTTGTGGAGTTTGCTTGCGAATAATTTTTGATGTTGCAATTTCTGAGAAAATCCAAGGTGAATTTGTTCTTTGATTAATTTCTGTGGAAGTTGAAATTGAATTAGGTGAATTTAAAAAAAACAAGCACTCACTGCTATCCATCATTTTGTTTAATGCTGTTGAGAGCATTAAATGTACGTGAGCAGTTGAATAATTTCTTTTATCGTAATCATAAATTTCTCCGTTACTTTGAAGACAATATTTATTATCAATTTTTTTTAATAGTTCATTTGAATATCCCCAAACAGTTGAGTCAATGAAAGTTAAAATATTGAATTTATCATATAACATTCCTGCAATAATTATTGCTTTTTCTTCATCTTTGTGAGAGTGAGATAAAAATATATGAGATTTAAATTCTGGAAACCAATTTTCAATAATTTTATTTCCATCTAAAGAACCACTATCTAACAAATAAGAGTCAAGAGACTCTTTTACGCATTCATTGGTTATTTTTAAAATTCCTTTACCAATTGTTAATAATCTACTTTCATTAAGTTCATTTGGTATTTTTAGGTTAAATCCTCTATACATTTTTTATTTTTTATATGATTGTTATTTTTCTTTTTTTTGGTCGTATTGCTGCTAACGTCAGTCTGTGAAAAAACTAAAATCTGCCTCTTGAGAATCTCATATTTAAATTTTTTCTTTGGTAGCCTTCCGAATACTATCTAAATTTGAAGAGTTTTTTTCACAGCCTGACGTTCTCGCGCTACAAGCAGTTTGGGGTTAAATTAAACCCATTATTCGGATTTGCCAAATCTTCCAAATACAAAACCAATTTCAAATTAAGCCTAATACCCAAATTGCTTGTAGCGTGTGTTAGCTGTAGTTGTTTAATTTTAATCTGAAGTTTCTTCGTCATCATAGAATGAATTTGGAACACAATCCAAAATTTGTTCCAGTTCAGTGTCTTCAATTTTCTCTTTTAAATCTGTAAAATCTAATCGCTCCATTGCGGTCAAACAACAAGTTTCACACCGATTAAAAGCTATTGCATAGTACATACATAATAACATAAAAGTTGAATTCTCGAATAATATTGATTTTCCAAGCGGAACAAATTTTAAGGAAACAATTTCCGCTTCCACTTCAACACCATCAACAAAACAGCCATGAAGTTTTTTACTCACGGTATATTCAAAACCAAAATTACTTAAGTTATTAATAATATCTAAAATTTCTGTTCTTGTGAAATTTGTTACACGAGTTAGCAAAGACATTTTTTCATGAAAATCTTCCATTAAATTTGCAGAACAAGTGTTTAAAATTAATTTGGATAAAAATTGCCTTTCTTTTTCATTCATTAATTTTAAGTAACCGAATATAAAATTTGCGTGATCATATATTTCTTGCTCTGAAATATCATACAACGATTGAAATATTCGATTAATAAAAGTTAGTTTTTTGGGTAGAAAATTTTCAGGTTCTAACTTTCCAAGCTTTTGAAGTATTTTCCTTCCTAATTTTGCTGGCGTATTATCATTAGCTGAAACGTATCCAATTGTTTTTCTTATTCCTGGAATTTCAGTTAGATCAAATCGGACAGGTAGTATATATTCTTGATTTTCTGAAAATGCTCGTGCTTGGGCACTTTTCAACTCATGATTTGTCCAAAGTTTTCGAGCATAATGTTCCGAAATAAATATGATTGCATATTTAGCTTTGTTTTGATAAATATCGTCCAAATGTTGATATAAATCTTTACCCCAAAGATTAACGTCTTCATATACATCATAAAATACTTTTACTCCAGATTTTCTTAAATATTCAGCCGTTTTCTCTACATATTTTCTGTCTTCTCCAGCGAATGAAAGAACAACATCATATTCTAAATTTAAACATTTTTCCATACAGTTTCTTTACAATTACAGCTAACTAGTATATAGTCGCTATAAAGTAGCGACTATACGCCCAAAACTGGATAGATTGTCGCTATTTTATAACATTTTGTTATCTTCTCAAATATATAAATTAATACCGAAAATACTGATAAAAAACATTTTAGTTTTATCTCTTTTTCAAAAGTAATTCCTTTTTATTCAGGGATGTTACGGGAAACCGTAAACGCCATTTTTTGCAAAAAAACTACAACTTTTTAGGGTTGTAGTTTCTTGTGTTTTATTTTGTTTGTGGGTACGAGCAAGATGCTCGCACTACTAGGGGCTTCTCGATACAATTTTAAATAGTAAAGCTATCGCATTACTATTTAAAATCACTCGAAGTGACGGTTTAAACAACTTAATTTAATGATATTGTGCTCGCACTAGGGGTAAAATAGTAATGGGTAATTATTTTACAATAAACAGATTGCAAAATAATTACCCATTAAAATAAACAAACTTCAATTATCAAGAAGTCCAAATAGGTATCCTATTTTCTATTTCAAGGTACTACTATCCACTCTTGATGGTGTATCTTTTCCGTTAATGATGGTAGCAGAACTGATAGCAATGGCTTTAATGATTTGTGTCATGTTAACCATATCCAGCGTTTCTATTTCATCACTTACTTTGTGGTAATTCGGTTCACTATCCATTTTAGAAGTAGAAATCGTATGTGCAGGAACGCCCAGTTTGGCTAGAGTCGCATTATCTGAACGATAGAATAATTGTTGTTCCGGGTAAGGATCCGGATAAAATTTAAACGCTGATCCTTGTAAATTTTTCTGAAGTATTTCCCCCATACTAGATTTTTCAAAACCAGTGATGTAAGCCGAATTTTTACCCCATTTCGATTCCGTTCCAATCATTTCCAAGTTGAACATAGCCATTACTTGCGCCGGGTTTAATTGTTTCGAAAAATATTGCGCGCCGTAACCTCCAATTTCTTCTGCTACAAATGTGGTAAACAATATCGTACGCTCATTATTATTTAGTTTCTTGAAATACTTGGCCAGCATGATTACGGCTGTTGTTCCAGCGGCATCATCATTAGCGCCATTATAAATAGAATCGGTACCATCGTGACCGACTCCTTCTGCCGGGGAACCCACACCTAAATGGTCATAATGCCCTGAAAACACAACATATTCATTGGGTTTGCTTTTACCTTTCAATACGCCTACTACGTTATTCAATGCTTTTTTTGTAATTGTATTGGTGCCTTCTATTGAAAATTGAGTCGCTTCAGTAGTACCAAAAACAAACACCACCGTATTTCCTCCTGGATTAGCAGTCATTTGCGGAATGTGTTTCACATTTTGAATTCGGGCTTTAAAAGAAGCATCCACAAGAACCAAAAGGTTTTTTTCGCTCTGGTAATACTCGTAAAACTTCGGACCAAATTTATCTCCGGCATTTATTTTCACAACTTGAACATCGCTTTTTTCAGTCATATCAAGTTGAGGTTGGTAGGAAAAAGAAACCACATCCACTTTATCTATTGCTTTACCATCAATCAGCACCTTTAGGGAAACATTTTTAGACTCGGTCATGGAAAATTCCTGCTTGAAATCCTTCGCTCCGTTAAATGTTTGCAGTCCTATTTTCTTAAACTCAGATTCAATATAAGAGGAAGCCTTATCGATACCTGGAGTAAACGCTCTTCGGCCTTGCATATCATCAGCCGAAAGCACTTTCTCTATCTTGGTAACGTCTTTTGTATTGATAATTTTATTGATGTTCTGGGCCTGCAACATACAAGTTGAACAAAGTACAACTGCACTTAAAATAATTTTTTTCATAAATTATAGCTTTTAATAACAATAGGTTCTACCGTAAGAGTGTAGTATTGGAATTGTGTTACAGTAAAAATAATAAAAAGGTTTGGACTTATTTATAATTTGGAGCAAAACGAATGAGTTTTCAAGAACGAAACCTCCTGCTGTGCGCTGTATCTCTCCACTGCGTTACGAGGATGCCGCTACCATCAGGGCTAAAAAATAACGAACTTTTTTCATAATACCGTTTCCACAATCTGGTTATTGCAAGGAACGAAGCAATCTCATCCGGTTTATCTAATAATTTATTTGCCTCTTGTTGTGGGCATAGTTTGTTATATGTCGTTCTAACTTTAGCAAATTCTATTTCCCTTTGTTTATTGCTTATTGGGATGGCTACGAAGTCAGAGACTTCGCAGAGCAATCCCGATTATATTTTGTTGTTACGACTTATTCATACTTCGCAGAGCTGGATGTTAAGCTTCAGCTTAAAATCATTTTGATGTTTCTTTAGCCTGCTCGTCCCAATTACAATAATAATATATTTGCCTTTGTTTGTGTTCACGAGCGGGAGGCTTGCGCCAGCCTTTAGATTTGTTCAACACGAGTTTCCTTGCTCGTGCTGCGCACGCAACGAAACTCTTGCTGTTATTATTGGCAGTCCTTCATTTTTCGTTCAATTAATTGTTGCTTTTTTTCATCCCATTTAAAACAATGCTCTTTTATTAGCACCATTTTGTTCTTTACGACATTGTATTCAGCTGTTGTTACACTAGTTCCTGCACAACATTGATTGCGCTCATAAACTTTTTTGTTTTTGCTGTCAAACTCTAATGAAGTTCCACTAAACCCGCTTTCAAAGAAATTGTTTGTTTGTCTGTCGCATAGGAAATATAGACTAGAAGTATTTGGTCCTGCATAACTTTGCTCAAAGACGGAAAAATCTGCAATGCCGTCAAAGTTATAATCGTCAATAGTTATGTTGTCTAACCCCCAAAGTTGACATTCTAAGTTTATTTGCTGAATGAGTTTGTCTGTTTTTTTTTCAAATATTTTTAATCCTGTTACAGTTGCATAAAATATATCTTTTTCTTTACTAATAATTAATTTAAAGTATTTGTTCTTTAATGAAGTCGGTTGTAGTAATTCCCTATTTTTCCATTCAAGACTATCTCCATGATCTATATCAAAAGATTTGGTTAAAGTTATTTTAAGTTCTTTGTTTGAACTTATATCTTTCCAAACACCTTCAATATTATTGCTTTTAGGATTAAAGTCCTTAAAAATTAAAGTCGCACTATCTTTATTTGAGCCATTCTTTTCTGTTAGCTTTAATAATCCATTTTTGAGAGTTCCGTTTATTCTAATCGGGTCGTCAAATTTTGTGTAAACATAAAATGCTCTTGCATCTCCATCTGAATAAATGTCTGTTACAAATTCAATAGGATATTTGTCAATAAAACCGGCATAAGTTGTTTGTCCAGATAGGTTAATGTTAAAAAGTAAAATAGTCAATATTGTTAATGTCTGTTTCATTTTGCAGGTTCTTCTATAATAGTAGCTAACGTCAGTCTGTGAAAAAACTAAAATCCACCTCTTGAGATTCTTGTCGTATTTGAGATTTTTCTTTGCCAGCCCTCCGAATACTTTCTAAATTAGAAGTAGTTTTTTCACAGCCTCGCGTCTCGGCACTACAGCGGGTTTGGGACTAAATTAAGCCCTATTTTCGGATTTGCCAAATCATTTCAAATACAAAACCAACTTTCCATTAAGCCAAATGCCCAAATCAGTTGTAGTAGCTTTTGGCAATTGGCTTTACAATTTAATTGTTATATAGTATTCTGTTATTCTAAATAGTACAAAACAAATAAAAGCAATAGCTAATTTGATTATAAATTTATTTTTTGGTTGTTGAGATGTATTGAAATGGATTAAAGCCTTTATGCTTTGAATAACTTTATCTTTATTTAACCATAAAATTATTAGAATTAACACTTGGTATAATATAGCTGCTTTCAAAGCTCCAAGATGGACTTCGAAATATATGTCTTGTAAAATCACATTTACAAGTATAGTAGATGTAAACAAACAACCAATAATTCTAGTTCTTTTCATCAAAATTAATGTTCCTCCAATTATTTCAAAAAGTCCTAAAGTTATTGCATATGATTTGGAGTACCCATAAAAAGCCCACATCAATTCCATTCCAGTCAAGTCTGAAACAGTTTTGTTGATTTCAGAAGCTCCATCAAATTGTACTATTTTACCTCCACCATAAACAAAGAGTGCAAATACTACAATCCAACTAATTGCATTTTCAAAAATCTCTATTTTATCTTTTCTGTCGAATTTCATTCTTCGTGTTTTTCTTTTCACTTGTTGCTCACGCTGGCTGGGCGAATTAATTATTTTGCATTATTCCAGCCAGTTAAAAATTCTCCTAAAGCAAAATCAAGAAATATAACTATCACAATTATTGTTACAATAATCCCAATAATCCGTACTGTTTTTTTATTCATTTTAATAATTTATATTTTGATACTTTTTTTAAGCGGACCACTAAAGTTCCCGCGTTCTTCGGATGGTGGGGACTAAAGAAGCCTTATTTTTCGGGTATTCACTAATTTTTCAAGTACAAGCGCTCCGCGCGTGCCAATTGCAATTTATAATGTATTTGCTTTTGTTTGTGTTCACTAGCGGGACGCTTGTGCTAGTGGGGGAAATACCCGCGTTGCAAACGCTAAGATTGTGCTCTAAATTAAAACTAGCACTCGTTGCAAACGAGCGCCAGGGGGATATCCGAGCGATCAGGCAATTTTTTATTTGCTCATCGTTGTGGGCACAGTTTTCAAAACTACGCTAACGATTGTGGATGTCTAAGCGATCGGGACTTTTTTTTACTTGATTTCTTACTCAGGTTTTATTAAATTATCTTTTATTTTAGCATAAATGTCAAGACTTATAAACTTGCCATTTTTAATTTCACAGTCTTTCATTGTTCCTTCGTATTGAAAGTCAAGTTTGGCCATTGCGTTTTTACAATTCTTATTTTTCGACTCAACAAATCCTTCAATTCTGTTAAGTTCTAAATTGTCAAATCCATAATTGCAAATTAGTGGCATTGCTTCTTTCATAATTCCCTGTCCCCAAAAATTTGACATTAACCAAAAACCGATTTCTGCTTTTTTATGTTCTTTACTCAAATTATTTAATCCACCCGCTCCGTAAAATGTTCTGTTATCAGCCGAGCAAACAGCAAACCAAATTCCTGTATCGTTTTTTTCAAGGTCAGCAAAAAAAATCATTTGTTCTTTAGTTGCTTCCAATGTTTGAAAACTCACTCCATAATATTTAATAATTTCTGGATGTGAAAGTCCTTTAAAAACATTTTCAAGATCACTATCTGCAAATTGTCGCAGTAAAAGTCTTTCGGTTTTTATTGTTGGAAATTCTTTCTTCATAATTTTTGTTCATTTCTGATTATCAGTTTTCGTCGTTACAGCCTGACCGACGTTCTGGTACTATAGCGGATTTATATTTTAAAAACATCCATTCTTTGCATCCAGGGAATTTCTGATTCAACGAACGCAAGTTTTGTCTTGATGATTCGGTCACTTTTATCTCTGGGATTTTTAGTGACAAATCTCGCCTTGGATGTATTGAAATCCAACGTATATTTTTCATCAAAGTCTTCTTGTTTGTTCGAAGAGAAAGTAATCAGATTATCTTTCGCAGTCCATTTTCCTTTTCCGTATTTATTTACTTCAGGTGGAATTCCGTTTTTAATTTTAGAATAATAATGAAATACGAATGTTCCATCCTGATTTAAAGTTAATTTATAGTCTAAAATGTCATTTTCTGTCGTATTAAGTGTACGATTATAATCACCGGCAAATCCCTTAGATTGCCCGAATGTTGTAAAGCTGAACAATATAAGTAATGTGGTTAGTAGTAATTTCATTGGTTTGGTTTTTAATGGTTTAGTGTTTATTTGCTATTTTATGGTTTATTTGTTGGCGGTAGGCTTAATTCATTGCGAGGAATGAAGCAATCCCATCCAGTTTATCTGTTATTTATTTGCTCCTAGTTGTGGGCACAGAATGCAGAACTGAGCTAACGATTGTGGATAGTAGAGCGATTGGATTTTTAGTTTTATAAAAGTATTAAAATAAATGCATTGGAAGCAAGTGCGGGTTTGAGATTAATTATTACCAAACAATTTCTTTGCTTCTTTCCAAGGTATCAAATCCTCGTTCTGAATGCGACGAGATTCAATTTTGGAGGAGAATTTTCCGGATTGTTTCATCGCTGCCAGATGGGTCCCATTGCGATAAAAAGCGTTAATGTCATTTTCATTTTCCCATAACGTCATAGTGTACCAAACTCTCCCGTTCCAACTGCCGGCTACTTTGTTTTTTTTGCAGTTGGCTTGTTGCAGCTCTGCTATGATTTGCCCATTGAACTTAAAAAAAGGAATTAGTTTTAGGTATGAATTTAACTCGATTTTAGTGATGGAAACTATCATTAGCTTTTATTTGTTAATGATAGGCTTATTTCATTGCGAGGAACGAAGCAATCCTATCCAGTTTGTCTATTATTTTATTTGCTTTTCGTTCTGGGAACAGTTTGCAAAACTGCGCTAACGATTATGGATATCCGAGCAATCGGGCTTTTAATTGTTGTTCTTTATTTATTTGACGATGCAATTTGCACAAACTTTGATGCAATATATAATATTCCAGGTCGGACCAATATATATAGTATTGCACTCACTAATGTTAATATGGATCCGATACCAGTTGGAAGTACAGCACCAAATGTAAATGTCATGCCAATAACGAAACCTAGAAGACATTCTGCCCGAAAAATTGGAAAGTACAGGGCTAATGGCAATAGTACCAATATCATGTAACCCGATAATTCCGAATGACCAAAAGTAAAAAAGACAGATAGCAGCACCCCGAATAATAAAGAACTAGTGAATCTGTAAAGTACATGTTTTTGATAAGTTGACGTTTCAGACCTTTCATTGTTATGACGAACAATTCTCTTTTGGATTCGGTACAAAAGAAACCAAGTTAAAAAAGGAAGTAGCAGTCCACCCCACCAATTAGAGATTTCCGGTAAGTCTTTATCGTTCAAAATATGGTGACTTGGCACACCTCCATGATAATAATTCCAGGCTAAAAGTGTCCATATGGCAATTGTTACAATTCCTGTGAAATATATACGGATCTTAAAAAACATTTTCTCGTTCATAAAAGCTGATTATGATTGTCTACTGAGTTGATTCATATACTAGGGTTTTTTAGCCTGACGTTCTCGCGAAACAAGCAATTTGAGACTAAGATTAAGTCCTATTTTCGGATTTTCCACCCGAGCGATAGCGAACAGGCGAAGCAAATCATCCCAAATATAAAACCATTTTTCCATTAAGCCTATTGCCCAAATCCGTTGTAGTTGCTGTTAGTGGCTGGCAAAATTTCACTTTATTTCCTTTTACCTTTTTCAACTCCGATATATTTAAATAAGTTATCACTAAGTTGATATAAAAAATATTTTTCAGTCACTTGCATCTTTTCGTTTACAACTGGTATATAAATAATATTTTTCTTGGCATCAAATGAAATTAATTGTAAAGGTCTTTCAGGTCTATCTACAACACTGAAAAAGTCAAATTCAACATCAATTCTATTCAACATCTTAGTTTTAGTTTTAAAAAGTTTTTCTGAGTCAGCAAGTTTGTTTCCTTCTATATTGAAGACAGATATTGATTGCGAGGCGTCTTTTGTCGAGAATATAGCATTAGTTATCGGTAGGTAATAAGTTTTATTGCCAATTTTTACATCGAATATTTTTGAACAAAAAGCACCTGAATCTCCCTCTTCATAAGTTGGTACTTTTAGGTAAACTTTTGAATTGTTTTTATATTGATAAATTGTTTTGAAGAAATGCATAGTTCCACCTGTCTCGGTATCCCAAGAATAAATTCTAAAATTCCCGTCTGATGAAGTTTCTACATAGCAACATTTTTTGTCAATGAGTGTTTTAAAATCGTAATTTAATGTTGAAGGATTTACTTTTAATATTTTAATAAACTCTTTTTCAAATTTTTCAGAATTTTCATATGCCAAATCATCTTCTTTTGAAATATTCGAGTATAGTTTACACAAATTATTCTCGGCTAATTTTAAATTAGTTTTCTGTGAGTAAAAGTTTTGCACTACAAAAAATGTCAAGATAAAAAGCGAGAGAACATTTTTTTTGTTTGTTTTCATATTTTTGATTTTGGTCTTTTTTTAATTGCTAGCCACTGACGTCCCTGCCGCTTGGCGAGGTTGAGACTAAATTAAGCCCTATTTTGGGATTTGCCACCCGAGCGATAGCGAACAGGCGAAGCAAATCATCCCAAATATAAAACCATTTTTCTATTAAGCCTATTGCCCAAATCCGTTGTGGTAATTTATGGTAATTGGCTCTACAATTTAATTGTTATATAGTATTCTGTTATTCTCAATAGTACAAAACAAATAAAAGCAATACCTAATTTGATTACAAATTTATCTTTTGGTTGTTGAGATGTATTGAAATTCATTAAAGCCTTTATGCTTTGAATAACTTTATCTTTATTTAACCACAAAATTATTAGAAGTAACACTTGGTATAGAATAGCTGCTTTTAAAGCTCCAAGATGCACTTCGAAATATATGTCTTGTAAAATCACATTTACAAGTATAGTAGATGTAAACAAACAACCAATAATTCTAGTTCTTTTCATCAAAATTAATGTTCCTCCAATTATTTCAAAAAGTCCTAAAGTTAATGCATATGATTTTGAGTAACCATAAAAAGCCCACATCAATTCCATTCCAGTCATTTCTGAAACAGTTTTGTTAATTTCAGAAGCGCCATCAAATTGTACTATTTTACCTCCACCATAAACAAACAGTGCAAATACTACAATCCAACTAATTGCATTTTCAAAAATTTCTATTTTATCTTTTCTGTCGAATGTCATTCTTCGTGTTTTTCTTTTAGCTTGTTGCCCAAAGGCTAGCGGAGCTTACTATTCGTGCTAATTACAAGGGTTAGTTATTTAATTAAACCGAAAGTCTTCAAAATGAATAATTGGCATAACATCACTCATTGTAGAAATACAAATTCCATCAATTTCTTGGTTTTTCATTTCAGCTTTATTTTTATAATTAAAATAAATAAAGTACGTGAAATATAAATACTTTATTGGTCTGAAATCTGCATAACGAGCAGTAATTGCTGTATACATCCAACTTGCATAATTTTGACTTTTAAAATTTTCTGAATTTTTAATTATATTTTCTGTAATCGTTGCTTCTCCAAAAATTTTGTCGTCTTCTTCAAATGAATAACGACATTTGACAGGATATTTTTTGTCAGGTTTACAAACTAAAGAAATAGATATAATATTCTCGTCTTCTAATTCTGTCGTAAAGAGAATTACTGCATTTGAAAATTTGTATTTATAAACCCAAAATTCAAATTTCTTGTTTTCATTCCACTCTTGTTCAATATCGTCCTTTATTTTCACTAATGGTTGACCTAAATCTTCAATTATTTTACCAATTGTTACTTCGCCAGGAATGTAGTTGTATAAAAAGTCTTGATGAAGATTTTTCCGTTCCCCTAAACCAATAACGTTTCCTGATATCTTTTCTTTAATTTTTGAAAAATAAGTGACTAAGGAAGTTATTATAGCAACTACAGAAAGAATTACTGCAATTAATGGTTCAATTTCCTTTGTATTGGAATACCATATTGATGCTAAAATTAAAACAATGAATTCCGATGCTATTGTCAAGTAATTTTTTAAAAAATTTACCATTCTGAAGTTTTAGTTTTTTATAATTACATATTTTTGATAATAACAGAGTTATGACATCTAAATTGGGTCGCTTTATATAACAAAATTCAGTGTATACTTAATTTTCAAATATATAAATTTCTTCCGAAAATACTGATAAAAATTATTAAGTTTAAATGGCTACTCCAAACCAACATCTTTTTTTTAGTAATGTTAAGGAAATTTGCTATTATATTAGACGTTTAAATATTCAAAGACATTGTCGAAAATGTGGAGAAAATTACAATCAAGTTGATGATATTCTCGAACCTAAAAGAGTTTTCGACTACTTATAAACAGAATTACCTAACGCTTGTGTATATCCGAACAATTGGGGTGTTTTAAAATTAAAGTTTGAGTGTTGCAAACGCATCTAAATAGTTGCAGATTAAAATTGGCACTCGCTGCAAACGAGTGCCAGTAAGGACTTTAGTTTTTTGGATTATAATTATTGTAGGTTTTATTGTCTGGTGTAGTTTTTAAGTGTGGTGCAACATAAGTACCATTGCTCTTTTGGTAACCTTGCTGGATTTTGTATTTTCCACCATTATCATAGTTTCTCTCTGTTGTTTTTGGTGCAGAATAGCTTGAAGTTGAATAGTTTGAACTACTACTTGTCGGTGTTGAATAACTTGATGTCGAATACGAGTTACCATAAGTTTCTTTATTAGCTTTGTATCTCATATCTGGTGTGCCATCTTTTTTTGTTTGAGCGCTTACATTAACGACACAAACTAAGGCAAATGCCAATGTAAAAAGTACTTTTTTCATTTTTTTTAAATTTAATTTTTATTGCCTACTCTACACAGTTTTCGGCTTACCTGTTTAATTATTTTTATACTCGTCTGCGTTTGACATTACATCAACTGAGTAATTCTTTGCTTTTCAAGCTTAATCTTTTTTATCTTCGAGGCCGTCTAAAATATTTCCATGATTTTCATAATTATATCCATCGTTAGCAGAAGAAGTCCAATTATCCAGAATTACAACTCTGAAATTATTCAGTTTAGTTTTTATAACTTAATATAGAAAATTCTGACTAAATAGCTTTTGGTTTTAAATTTTACTCAAAACTAACTCCTTTTGATTCAGTAATATTACGGAAAACCGTAAACGCAATTGTTTTAACATAAACGCACTAGCCCTGATAGCAGCGGCATCCTTTTTCTGGCCTCGTCTCGTCTTTTGGGATGAGACCAGACCAGAAAAAGATATAGCGAATAGCAGGAAATAGCTCCTGATTGACACACAATTCTTTCCTCATTGTTCGCAATGACAATCTCAATTGCGAACCTTGCAAACTGAATACTTTTTTCGTAATTTTGCAGTCTAAATAAAGGACTAAGAAAATGTTAGATAGACTTCAAATAGTAAAACAACGTTTCGATGAGATTTCGGATTTGATTATTCAGCCGGATGTAATCTCGGATCAGAAGCGTTATGTGCAATTGAATCAAGAGTACAAAAGTTTAAAAGCTTTGGCTGAAAAGCGCGATGAATACGTTATTTTGATGGCGAATATCGATGAAGCAAACGAAATAATTGCGGATAACAGTGATGCTGATATGACCGAAATGGCCAAGATGCAACTGGAAGAAGCGAAGGAAAGATTGCCGGAACTGGAGGAAGAAATCAAGTTTATGTTGATTCCTAAAGATCCCGAAGATGCTAAAAATGTCATGGTGGAAATTCGTGCCGGAACGGGTGGGGATGAAGCGAGTATTTTTGCCGGGGATTTGTTCCGTATGTACACGAAATATTGTGAAAACAGAGGCTGGAGAACTTCTGTGGTGGATATGAATGAAGGAACTTCGGGTGGTTTCAAAGAGGTAATTTTTGAAGTTACCGGTGAAGATGTTTACGGAACTTTGAAGTTTGAAGCGGGTGTTCACCGTGTGCAACGGGTACCACAAACGGAAACGCAAGGACGTGTTCACACATCAGCAGCGACGGTTATGGTGCTTCCGGAAGCAGAGGAATTTGACGTACAAATTGATATGAATGATGTGCGTGTGGATTTCTTCTGTTCGTCAGGACCTGGTGGACAATCTGTAAATACTACGAAATCAGCAGTTCGTTTGACACACATTCCAACTGGATTGGTGGCGCAATGTCAGGATCAGAAATCACAACACAAGAATAAAGATAAAGCTTTTGGCGTTTTGCGTTCCCGTTTGTACGAACAGGAATTAGCCAAAAAACAAGCGGAAGATGCTACAACAAGAACCTCTCAAGTGAGTTCTGGTGACCGTTCGGCAAAAATTCGTACCTATAATTATGCACAAGGTCGTGTAACAGATCACCGTGTAGGATTGACGTTGTATGATTTAGGGAATATCATGAATGGTGATATTCAGAAAATTGTAGATGAGTTGGCATTAGTCAACAACATGGAAAAACTGAAAGAAGCAAGCGAGGTTTTCTAAGAAACCAAAATGTGATACCATACAAAAACCAGCGAAAAGAAATTTTTCGCTGGTTTTTTTGCATTCATAACTAACCAATATTATTTTTCTGAAAGGTTTGCGCCTTTTAAAATCCCTTTTTGTTGCCGAATAGACTTTCTGAACGCTTCATATTTGGCGGTTGCGGAATCAATTTTGGCATCAAAGGCCGCTGTATCTTCTAAGTCGTCAATCGTGCTATTGAGTTCTTTGGATTGTTTCTCGAAATATTTTTCAATAGTAGACCAATTGGCCGCTGCATCAGCAGTCGTTTTTTGGGTAACAGAATCTATAAAGCGAACGTATTTATTGGTAATCAATTCGGCTTTTTTTTCCTGTTCACTTTTACACGAGGTAAAAGTGATTGTCAGGAAAAAAAAACCGAATAGTAGTACTGAATTTTTCATTTTGGGTTTTTCTTATAATTTGAAACCGTATGCTAATCGTAGCGATATTTGTCCTAAACCATCTTTAACAACGTCGTTTTTAATTACCGGAAAGTCATTAAAATGTTCGTATCGTAAACTGATGTCAATCTTATCTGTTGCATATCCGATGGCTGGACTTAACAACAAAGAAGTATCATTATATCCGTTTGTCACTGCAAATGCGGCACCAATTTCTCCCATTACATACAATTGGTCTTTAAGTACAAAAGCTTTGAAACCGGCTTTTGCAGGAATGTAACCCAAGTCATTGTTGTCACCTGACACAAACATATTGCTGAATCCTGTGGTTAGGGTTAGGGAATATTTTTGAGATAAATCATATTGAAGTCTTGCATCGGCACCCAAACTGAAATCGTACGGATTGTCAAGGGGAAGTCCTCCGTTGATTCCTACTCCCAGACGAAATCCCTGATCGTAATTTTGTACTTCCTGCGCGCTTGTCGTCGCTATTCCTAATACGATAGCTAATGTTGTGAAAACTGTTTTTATATTGAATTTACTTTTCATAATAACGTATTTTAATTAATAAATTTCTATAATAAATTTTTGAATTATACCTTTTATATACTTCCGCTGAACGGAAATTGTCTCTTAAATTGTTGGCTTATTGATGTTTTTCAAGTTGTCTGCATTTGCTATTTCTGCCTTAATGACCTCTTTTGTATTTCCTAACAATTGTTGGGATTCATTTTTGAGATCATTGATTGTTTTCGAAATCACATTGGATAACTTACCCGATGAATCTTTAAACGACTCTGCTAAGTCCGTGCTTTTATCAACGATTTTCTTTCCGGTTTCGCAACCTTTCGCCGGGGCAAATAGTATTCCTAATACCGTTCCTACTGCTAATCCCCCAAGTAATCCTAGTGCTACATTATTATTTTTCATGGCTTTAATTTTTTAAAATTTAAATTATTTATCCTCTTATTACTCGCAGTAAAATGGCTATTACTGCTATTATCAATAAAACATGAATCATGCTGCCCACGCTGTAAACGAAGAATCCTAACGCCCAAAGGATTACGAGCACCACTGCAACTGCGTATAATAGATTTGACATGATGTTTTGATTTTGTGGTTAATTATTAAAATTTTATTGCTGCATAAACACTTAAAACGCTGTTTTTAGAATCTGGGAACGTGTAGGTTTGTCCAAGAACTGTTCTTTCTTTTCCAACAGTGCTTAATCCATAATTGTATCTGGCACCGATTCCAAAGCTGTCAAAATCAAATCCAACTCCAGCAGCAACACCGAAATCAAATTTATTTAAATCGTCTTCGTCAATGTTTTCTTCAAAGTTGTACGATCCATTAGCCGATTCGTTAGTGATTTTTGAGTCTACCAGAAATGCTGCGTAAGGACCAAATTGCACATTGAAATTCTTAGTAAGATTTGCTTTCAACAAGACAGGAACTTCAATGTAGTTCAGCCTGAATTTTCCTGTTCCTTCTGCAAATGCGTTGTCGTATTGCAATTCCGCTCCTTTGGTAGTATAACTAACTTCTGGTTGCAGTGCCAGGCTTGAAGTTATAGGAAGTTGTGCGAATAAACCAATATTGAAACCGGCCAAAACATTTTCGTCGTCAACATCTTCTGTATATAAATTAGACATGTTCAAACCTCCTTTAATTCCTAATGATGCGCCACTTTCTTGTGCTTGAATTGCATTTGTAGTTCCTAATGTTACTAAAACAACGGCTAATACTCTCTTTAAATTTTTCATCTTTGTATATTTTTTAATTGTTTGTTTTTGTTTTACAAAGATGCGATGGCAATCGTTATTGCGTGTTACATCAATTTCGAATATTGTTACAGAATTTAAATATGAGGTTATAAAATTTTGAAATAATGCCCGTCAGAATAGGGTTTAGTGTACCTCAATTCTTTTATTGGTAATGAAAATAAAGGATAATTGAAAAACGCAAGGAAAGAATATTACGTGTAATAAAGTAGGAATCTTTAATGTGAGGAATAAACTGTTGGGTATAAATCAAGTTTATTTTTTTGAAACGCGTAGAAACATTTTTTAGATTTTGCATTTAAAACTATTCAATTTAGAATAGTAAACTAAAGCGTTATGACCAAAAAAGGGACATCCAACTCTGTTTTGCTATGTTTCTATGTTTTTTATTTTTAAACAGTTTCGGAGCTTTTGATTTTAAATAATGGTTTCAGATAGATTAAATACTGTCTTTTGAATTATGCAGGAAGATATATGGTAAAAGTCGCTCCTTCATTGGCTGTTCCTTTCGCAAAGATAAATCCTTTATGGTTTTCTACTATTTTTTTGCAAATAGCGAGTCCAATTCCGGTTCCTTCATATTCGTTCTTGTTATGAAGTCGATTAAAAAGGATAAAAATCTTTTTAGCATATTCCTGTTCAAAACCAATTCCGTTATCAGCGACAGTGATTTTGTGGTATTTAGTGTTGTTATTGGGTAAAATTTCTTCCTCATTTGCAACAATTGTCAAACAGTTGATTTTGATAATAGGAGTGGTGTCTTCTTTGCTGTATTTTAAGGAGTTGCTGATTAAATTTGTAAACAACTGCTGAATTTGGAACGGAATTACGTTTAAAATTGGCAATTCATTATTTTCAATTACCGCTTTTTTATCTTCTATAATTTGAGCTAATTCTTGTTTTGAATTTTCCAATAAAGAATTCAAATCCGCTTCTTCAAAAACTTTTTCTGCTTTATTTGTTCTTGAAAATTGCAATAAATCCTGAATTAGAATTCGCATTCTGTTTGCTGAGGATTGAATGCTGGACACGTATTGTTGTCCCGCTTTCGATAAATTATCATAGTCTTTGCTGACTAATCGAGAAAGAAACGTTTCAATTTTGCGCAAAGGTTCCTGCAAATCATGACTGGCAATGTAATTGAATGCGGTAAGTTCCTTATTGTTGCTTTCTAATTCTCTGTTGCGATCTTCGATAAATTTTTGAGCATACACTTCTTCGGTAACATCGCTCGTGGTTCCTATAAAGGTTTTATCTCCAGAAGCGATTGTAACCGTTCGGCCTAACGTTCTAAAATGTCTGATCTCACCGTCTTTTCGGATAATTCGGTAGGTAAAAGGAGCGAGGTCATTATCAGTAAGAATACTTTTGGTGTTTTCGATTACATATTCTAAATCTTCAGGATGAATAAAGTTCAAATACGCTTCTAAACTGGCTACAAAAGATTGAGGTTCGCAACCCAACAATCGATATTCATTGTCAGAGAAAGTATAGGTATTGGTTTCGAAATTTAATTGCCAACTTCCAAAACCACCTACGATTTCCGCAAGATTACTGGCTTCATTCGCTACCGAGAGCGTATTTATTGTGATTTTTAGCAACACTAAATCCCGATTCATTTTAATAAAAGCAATCGTAATCAAAATCAAGGTTGTTATAAGTGTCAAATAAATCAGTAACGGTGTATAATTCATCGTTAATTCATAGTCCTTTTGCCTGTTTTTTAAAAGTTTTTGCTGGGTAATCATCATGTCTTCTACTTTATGACGAATAGAATCCATTGTTTGTTTACCAATAATTAAATTGGTTTTAAGAATATTTTGGTCATATTTACCCTGCTCAATCATATAGAGTGACTTAGAAAGGTAGTTTTGTCTTTTGTTAATAAAATACAACAGTTTTTTTAAATTGCTTTGTTGCGTTCTGCTTTGGGCGGTCAGTCGAGTAACTCTTTTAAACGATTTTCTTACTAACCCTTTTGAATTATAATAGGGTTTTAGAAAACTTTTATCATTACTTAAAAGGTAACCTCTTTGCCCGGTTTCGGCATCTTTTATATAGGAAATAAGTCGTTCAAGTTCAGCATTCACCTCGTGGCTGTTACTTACAAAAGCAGACGATTTTTTTAAAACCGTAATGTGCTTAAAAGTAATTCCGCCAATAAAAAAAATAATCGCTACCGAGATAACAAAAATTATTTTTAAAAAAACTGGTGATTTATGAAGTTGAATATATTTCATTTTACATTCTCATTAGAAAATTATCTTTGTTCAAGCCAGAAGTGTGGTATTGCCAATTGATGGTCACCACTTCAGAAAGTATTTTTTTTAAATCCTCAAAATCATTTGGTTTTTTAATATAGATATTGGCACCATTTATAAATGTTTCTTCAATATGCTCTTCAGATGATGAGGTAGAATAAATCGCAATAGCAATATCACTTAGCTTTTCATTTTTTTTAATTTCCAATAAGCATTCAACACCATTCTTTTTTGGCATGTTCAAATCCAGAAACAATACGTTTGGCAAAACGGAATCTTCATTGTTCAGATAATCCATTAACTCGACACCATCGTTAAAGGTACTTACTTTGGTATTTATTTTTAATTCGTCAAAGGCATCCGTAAAAAACAATCTGTCATCTTCGTCATCGTCTGCAAGGCAAATATTTATAAAATCAGTAGTCATATACTATTGGTTTAATTGTTGTTTTTGTTGGATAATTCTCTTCGTTTCGAAATAATGCGCTGGAAAGCAGAAGGTGTCATTCCAGTGGTATGCTTGAATTGCGTGCTTAAATGTGCTACGCTGGAATAATTCAATTGAATGGAAATTTCAGTCAAATTTAGTGGCGTATTGATCATCAACTGTTTCGCTAATTCTATTTTTTGAATAATGATGAAATTTTCAATAGAAGTATACGTGACTTCTGAAAAAACATTGGACAAATAGGCGTAACTAAGATTTAATTTGTCCGCAATATACACGGAGCTTTTTATGTTGAGCGGCTTATCACTGTTGACCATTTCAACGATGGCGTCTTTTATTTTTTGAACCAAAACACTTTTCTGATTTTCAACTATTTCTATGCCATATTCTTTAAAAATAGCGGTGATTTCAGCTACTTTTGAAGAAGGTATTTTTTCTAAAAAATTAAATTCGCCAAACCCGATACTATTAAATTTATACCCCAATTCGGATAGTTTTTCCTGAACAATTTTTTTTGTCAGTTGAGCATAATCAAATTTTAAATATACTTTCATAAAGACTTTTGTTTAACGGTAAAGATATAAAAAGGTTGCTTTCAAATTCATTTTTGAAATTTTCTTAAAACCATTTTACAGAATCAGAAATAGATGATTTTCGAACTTTAATGCAAAATTTCAATTAATTGATAAAGGTTTAGTTTTGATTATTAGGTTTTTAAAAATAGAAAAATATTTGGATTTAATTGGTCTTGAATTTTAAAAAAGTTCAACAATCGTTAATTTTGTGATTTTTTTAACAGATATTTTAAGATTAAATTGTTCTTTTTTTTTGGGCAATTCAGCAAGATTATTCGCGGATATCACTGCTTTTTCAGCGTTATAATTCTTAATTACCAGTTGTTTTTTTATGTATTGAATTGCTGTTTTCAATTCCTTTTTTGCTAGGGATTAAGAGCTGTTTTCTGTGTTTTCAATTTCAGTAATGCCAGAATAATCCGTTTTGATTTCGGAATATAAATTTGAATTTTTATTGCAGGATTGTAACTGATATTGATTCTATGTTTGTAATTTTGCCGCACAACTACATAAAAATGACAACACAACAACTTATCCAGCAAATTCAACAAAAAAAATCGTTCCTATGCGTAGGTTTAGATGTTGATTTGACCAAAATTCCATCGCATTTATTAGAGTCAGAAGATCCTATTTTTGAATTTAATAAAGCGATTATTGATGCCACTCATGACCTTACTGTCGCCTATAAACCCAATACTGCTTTTTATGAAGCTCATGGTATAAAAGGATGGATGTCACTGCAAAAAACAATTAAGTATCTGAACGAAAATTATCCAGAAATCTTCACAATTGCTGATGCAAAACGCGGAGATATTGGAAATACATCATCGATGTATGCGAAAGCTTTCTTTGAAGATTTGAATTTCGACAGCGTTACTGTTGCTCCTTATATGGGAAAAGATTCTGTAGAACCCTTTTTAGCTTTCGAAAATAAACATACGATTATGTTGGCTTTGACTTCCAATGAAGGTGCATTCGACTTTCAAACGCTGAATGTTTCCGACGCTTCGGGAGGAAAAGAATTGTACAAACAGGTTTTAGAAACGTCTAAAACATGGAAAAACAGCGAAAACCTGATGTACGTTGTAGGTGCTACTAAAGCCGAATATTTCACCGAAATCCGCAAAATTGTTCCTGACAGTTTTTTACTCGTTCCGGGAGTTGGCGCACAAGGAGGAAGTCTTTCAGAAGTTTGTAAATACGGCATGAATGCCAATGTAGGATTGCTCATTAATTCTTCCAGAGCGATTATTTATGCCTCAAACGGAACTGATTTTGCCGAAAAGGCAAGAGCAGAAGCGTTGAAAATGCAACAGGAAATGGAAGAGATAATGAGTTTGAAGTTTAACGTTTAAAGTTTCAGGTTGTAACCAAAACATAAAACATAAAGCCTTTAATTATGAAACATATAAGTCATGTAAGTTAAAGAATGTTAGCTTGCTAAATAGTACTTAAGAAGGTATATAAGTTAAAAGCGTTTTTTATAAAGCTTTGACTTTCTTAAATGAACTATTTGACTGCATAAATTAATTGTAAATTAAAAACTTAAATGACTTTTATGTTTAACAATTTATTTTTTCATAATGCTCTTATTTGTAAAAACTTAATTTTTCTCAATTTCTTAATGGTAAAAAAGCGGTCAATTGATGCTTTAACACTTTAAACTCTAAACTTGAAACAAAAAACTTTAATCGATCAAATAGGAACATCTCATTCTTTTGAAACGTCTCCAAAACGTATTATTTCATTAGTTCCCTCTCAAACGGAATTGCTTTATGATTTAGGTTTGGAAGACCGAATCATTGGAATTACAAAATTCTGTGTGCATCCGTATCATTTTAAATCAACCAAGAAAACCGTTGGCGGAACCAAGAAAGTGCATTATGAGAAAATCAGATTGCTGCAACCGGATATTATCATTTGTAATAAAGAGGAAAACACACCCGAAATTGTGGATGAATTGCGTAAAATTTGTCCGGTTTGGGTAACAAATATCATCACGATTGAAGATAATTTTCAAATGATAACCGACTTTGGTCAGCTCTTTAATTGTAGAACTGAGTCTCAGAAATGGAACGACAAATTGGCTTTTGCCTTGAGCGATTTTAAAAACTTCATCAAGGATAAACCGGAACAAAAAGTAGCGTATTTCATTTGGAAAAATCCTTATATGGTCGCAGGTTCTGATAATTTCATCAATGAATTATTGAAGCTGAATCACTTTAAAAATATCTACGAGAATAATGGGCGTTATCCGGAAATTGAACTCAAAAAAATGCGCTTGGAAGGTGATCCGGATTTGGTTTTTCTTTCTTCAGAACCATATCCTTTCAAGGAAGAAGATGCTTTTGAAATAGGTCGTTTTACGCATCACGCAAAAACAGTGTTTGTAGATGGTGAAATGTTTTCCTGGTACGGAAGCCGATTGCTAAAAGCGTTTGACTACTTTAAAAAAATGCATCAAAAATTATAATTCGCATTCCTAGAGGATTAATTTGTATTCTGTTTGCATTTTGTAATTCTGACTCGTTTCCATCGGACATTCTCCTTTGAATTTTTTTTCAAATTTGTATTTTGAAACCATTCCGCAAGCAATATTATTGGTTAAGATTGCGATTCAAAATTAAAGTTATATTTTTACAAAAAAAAGACGTGATTAATTATACCATTTACGAAAATAAAAACAGTGATCAATGGGTGACTTTTGTTCATGGCGCTGGTGGAAGTTCGTCTATCTGGTTCAAACAAATTCGGGATTTCAAGAAACAGTATAATGTATTGTTATTGGATTTACGAGGTCACGGGGAATCAAAACCCACTTTAAAAACGGCTTTCAAACAGAAATATACTTTTTCGGCTTTGGCCAATGATATTCTGGAAGTTTTAGATTTTCTAAAAATCAAAAAATCACATTTCGTTGGTATTTCATTGGGTACCATTCTCATCAGACAATTGGCTGAAATGTATCCGGAACGCGTGCAAAGTATGATTTTGGGAGGTGCTATCTTAAAGATGAATTTCCGTTCCCAAGTATTGATGCGATTGGGAAATATGTTTAAATATGTATTGCCTTATCTCGTTTTATACAAGTTTTTTGCCTTTGTCATCATGCCTAAAAAAAGTCACAAGCAATCTCGTGTTCTTTTTATAAACGAGGCCAAGAAATTATACCAAAAAGAATTTATAAAGTGGTTTAAACTTACTGCCGAAATAAACCCGGTGCTGAAATGGTTCCGCCAAGTCGAATTGAATATTCCTACGCTATATGTTATGGGTGAAGAAGATTATATGTTTTTGCCATCGGTTCGTAAAGTAGTGGAGAATCATTATAAATCTTCGAAACTCTTTGTGATAGAAAAATGTGGACACGTAGTTAATGTGGAGCAACCTAATGCTTTTAACGATGCGGTACTTTCTTTTATAAATACGGCCAAATAAAAAATGCCTGCACTATGAATGCAGGCAATTCTTTAACTAACCAAAACCAAAATAATAAATAACCAGTTTATTACTCTGCAAAGATCACACTTAAGGAAACGTTTTGCTGTTAAGATTTTGTTATTACTTTGTTGTACATACGTTAAGTTTCTTTAACTTTAATATGTTGTTTCTGGTAGCGTTTTTTGTGTCAGAATATATTTCGAAATTACCCCATTTCTACCTATCCAAATTTTACTTTCTTCTGTTGAAAAACACTGATTTTTCGATGTTACTTTTATAGGCGTCATCAATTTTAGTGGTGTTTTGCATTTTGTTATTCCTTGATGAAAACTATTAAATCGCATTACTATGAAATCACATGAAAAACTTACAACAGCGTCTGGAAGACCATTTGTAGAAAACGAAAATTCTCAATCTGTGGGTTCACGCGGACCGTTACTTTTACAAGATTATATTTTGCACGAAAAAATGGCGCATTTCAATAGAGAGCGAATTCCGGAGCGCGTGGTTCATGCAAAAGGTTCGGGAGCTTTTGGAACATTCACCGTAACACATGATATCACTAAGTATACAAAAGCCAAACTATTTTCTGAAATTGGAAAAGAAACTAAGGTCATCATGCGTTTTTCTACCGTAGGAGGCGAACGAGGTTCAGCGGATACCGAAAGAGATCCACGTGGTTTTTCGATTAAGTTTTATACTGAAGATGGCAATTGGGATTTAGTAGGCAATAATACACCCGTTTTTTTTGTGAAAGATCCTAAAAAGTTCGGAGATTTTATCCATACCCAAAAACGAGATCCGTATACCAATATGAAATCACCAACGATGATGTGGGATTATTGGTCGCTAAATCCGGAGAGTTTACATCAGGTGTTGATTTTAATGTCAGATCGGGGAACGCCTTATGGCTACCGTCATATGCACGGTTTTGGTAGTCATACATTTTCAATGATTAATGCAGCCAATGAACGGACTTACGTAAAATTTCATTTCATAACAGCGCAGGGAATCAAAAATTTCACCAATGAAGAAGCAGCCGAAATGAAATCCCGAGATATGGATTTTGCCCAAAGAGATTTGTTTGAAAACATTGATAAAGGAAATTTTCCACAATGGAATTTGCAAATCCAAGTCATGACCGAAGAACAGGCAAATTCCCAAGACTATTATTTAAATCCATTTGATGTAACGAAAGTTTGGCCTCACGCCGATTTTCCTCTGATTGATGTTGGCGTTTTAGAATTAAATCAAAATCCACACAATTACTTTCAGGATATTGAGCAAGTCGCATTTGCACCGGCTCATGTGGTTGACGGAATTGGATATTCACCGGATAAAATGTTGCAAGGCAGATTGTTGTCCTATCCTGATGCGCAACGCTATCGTTTGGGAACTAATTATGAGCAAATTCCAGTTAACCGCTGTCCATTTGCAACTAATAATTACCAGCGGGACGGACAAATGCGAGTGGATGGAAATGGAGGCAGTAACCCGAATTATTATCCCAATATTTTCGATACGATGGAAATAGACCCAGCTTATACAGAACCCCCATTGGAAGTTTTTAGCGATTTTGCGGACTGGTACGATAGAAATTGCGAGGGAGAAAACGATCATTATTCGCAACCGGGAAATTTATTTAAAATCATGACTCCGGAGCAACAACAGAACACGATACATACTATCATTTCGCACATGTCAGGTATTGAAGGTCCTAAAAAAGACGAAATAGTAAATCGTCAGTTGAGTCATTTTTATAGAGTTGATGGCCGAATAGGAGCGGGAGTTGCTGAAGGATTAGGAGTTGACGTTGATTTGTTAGAAAGATAAAAATTTCGATTTTTCGCAAAACAAAGCTCACCAAAAGTGAGCTTTTTTTATATCGCAGATTCCTTAATTCGATGTGTTTTCTCCCTTTCCTTTGTAGAGAATCGTGGTTAGGATTTATAAAAATACCACCGTTTTATTGTCATAAACCATTGTTTTTCTTTCGGCATGTAATTTTATGGCTCTGGCCAAAACCATGCGTTCCAGATCGCGTCCTTTCGTGATAAAATCCTCTATCGAATGGCTGTGCGAAACTCGGGCAATATCCTGCTCGATAATCGGGCCTTCATCCAATCCTTCGGTTACATAATGACTGGTGGCACCAATGATTTTCACACCGCGTTTAAAAGCAGAATGATAGGGTTTTGCCCCAGGAAACGCCGGAAGAAAAGAGTGATGAATATTGATGATTTGATTTTTGTATGCTGCAATCAAATTGGGTGTGATAATTTGCATGTAGCGCGCCAAAACAATAAAGTCAATATTGTATTGCTTTAGTAAATCCAATTGCTTTTGCTCGCCTTCGGTTTTAATGTCTTTAGTAAACGGAACATAATGAAACGGAATAGAAAAACGTTCCGCCACTGCTTTCAAATCTTCATGGTTGCTGATGATTAAAGGAATTTCTAGCGGCAATTCGCCGGCGCTGTAACGTCCTAAAATATCATACAAGCAATGGTCGTATTTAGAAACAAACAAAGCCATTCTTGGTTTTTCGTCTTGAGTATACATTTCCCATGACATATTGAATGGAGCAGCTAACTTAGCTTGGAAATCAGTTTTAATAGCTTCAATATTCCAATTTTTGGCACTGAATTCACATTCTAAACGCATGAAAAAGACATTTTCATCGGCATCAACATGTTGATCTAAATAAATAATATTGCCATCAATGGACGAAATATAATTCGTAACGGAGGCAATAATTGCTTTTTGATCTTCGCAATGGATTAGGATTGTAATTTTTTGCATTAGCGTTCTGTTTTCAGCTTTGTTCTTAGTAATGAATAGTATTTTTCAAAACTAAACGTATTTGTACTTATAAAAAAGTTGAATTTGGCTGTTTTATGTTTGAAAAAAACAGCCCAATTTCAATCTATTTGTAATCCTGCATTGCAAAAACTTTCTGCAACAAAACAGAAGTTCTGGCACTTAGGTTCGTTCTGATGTTTTTCTCTTCAACGGCAACCATTTTGAAAACGCCATTCAACGCTTGATTCGTAACATAATCCGTCAAATCAGGATTTACTTTGTTCACTAAAGGAATGCTGTTGTATTTTGTAATAATATTAGTCCAAACTTTATCGGCACCAACTTTAGTAAACGAATTTTTAATCACCGGATTGAATTTTCCGTACAAAGCCGTTGAAGTGCTGTTTTGTAAATAATTCGTAGCCGAACTTTCATTGCCCATCAAAATCGTTTTGGCATCCATAAATGTCATATTTCTAACAGCGTCAACAAATATTGGCGTCGCTTCTTTTACCGCGTCTTCAGCAGCACGATTCAAGACTTTTAAACCTTCATCGGCTAAAGAACTTAGTCCAATTCTTCTCAAACCCGCGTCTACTTTTCTTAATTCTTCCGGCAATAAAATTTTTACGGCTTCATTTCTGTAAAAACCATCGGTAGCGGTCAGTTTGGTCACCTGTTTTGAAATTCCATTATTCAATGCTTCCTTCAATCCGCCGGCAATATCAACCCCGCCAATCCCTTGCGTTTGCGGAAATTGATTCATAACTTGTTGCATTTCGGCACAACTGGAAAGTGAAATTGCTACTGCTAAAACTAAAATTTTCTTCATCGTAAATTGTTTATTTATTAATTCGCCTTCCGGCATTTGTAAAAATACTACTTATTCAAAAACAAAGCCAACTATTCTTTAGGATTACAAATTTTAGTTTTATTAAACAGCATTCGTACCGCTTCTAGAAGCCTAGGGACTATCTGGGCTAGTTTAGAAGTTTTTTTTAGGATGTGGATAAAATATGACAGATATAAATAAAAAAGGAGATTCAACGGTAAGTGAATCTCCTTTAAGGGTTAATTTTATCTGATAAACTATAGAGTTCAATTATTATTTCACTACAAATTTACCATTCTGATTGTAGTAAATTTCATTAGAACTTGATTCGTATTTTTTATAACCAGAATCTGCTGTTTTTTCTACCAGTAAAAAAATATTTTGATACGGGATATAATTTAATTCAAGCCCTTTTTCAGTTGTAATTGTTGTTTTGTCATCAACATAAACAAAATCAACTTCACCATTTTCTTTATATATCCAAACCTTTGGCTTTGTATCGGCTGAACTCATGATATTTCCTTCCGAAAAATTTGCAAATCGGTCTACTTTAATTTTTCCTTTCTGAGATTTTCCGTTTTGTGTTACAGTGCCATTCATAAAATTAATAAAATAGGCAGAATCATGCGTTAGATTCTCCACTTTAGTGTCAAAATTTGTTTTGTTTACTGCAATCAAACTTTCAATATTTGCTTTAGTCTCATCTGGCCACATACTCATCATACCAGCACCTTGTTTGGCAGTTTCAAGATATTCTAAAGATTTACTAAAGTTTAAACGAAACATTTCAGTAAGAGATAAGTTTAGGTAAATCACTTTGTTGTAATCTTTTGGTTTCAACTTTGGATATTCTTTACCCACATAACCTAAATAAAATTTTTCTAATTCTGCTAAATAATTCTGATCTAAAGAATTACTAGCTATTTTGCTTAAAAATTCATCCGTTTTTGTATTCAATTCTACTAATTCAGGAAGTTCTTCTGACTTAACAAATACACCATAGTTTAGAGTATATTCTTTTTCACTAGATAAGAAATTGTTATCTTTTATGTATTTATAGCCTATGTTATTCAGATCATTAGCTAGATTTACATATGGTTTTACATTTGTATATGTAGGAGAATATAATTTAGCATTGGATCCTTTTTCATAAATAATCTCGTTGTTTTTACCTACAACTAAATATTTGAAATCGCCGTCTAAATAATAGGTGCCATTATCAGCTTTTTTATAAGTCGCTCCATTATATCCCATCAAAACACGAACGTCAGGATTCGTATTGTTTTTCTTGGTGTAATCTTCTATAGTGTTTTTAGTAACATTGTTTTCATAAGTCAATTTTTCCTTGTCTGCAGCTTCAGTATTCCAAGAATCGTCTCCTTGAATAATAATGTCATAAGTATTAATGTTTTTAAAAAACTCAGACTTAGGAATGGTAATGTTTACCTTTTTTTTGTTGGTATCAGCTTTTTGAGCATAAGATGTACCGCTAATGAAAGCCAATAGTAGAAGTAAAGTAGTTTTTTTCATGTATTTTTTTTTTCAAATATATGAATATGACTCTTAATTATGGTTTTGGAATCTTTATTAAATTTAAAAAAATAGAAAGATTTGTAACTATTAAATAATGAGGTGATTATTTAGTAAATGCCAATTTTTGAAACCTAAAAAGACATTTTTTTTAAATTACTTGTAAAAATTATCTAACGAAATTTAAAATAATATTCCTTATTTATTAACAACGAGGAGCAACATCAAATAATTTTTAAAATAAAATTGTAAATTGCAGGCTTAAATTATCATATTCATAAAATGGAACAACAAAAACCATATATCCCTAACAATAAAGTAAGAATTGTAACCGCAGCAGCTCTTTTTGACGGTCACGATGCGGCAATCAACATCATGCGTAGAATTATTCAATCTACTGGTGTCGAGGTGATTCATTTAGGTCACGATCGTAGCGTGGAAGAAGTGGTCAACACCGCGATTCAAGAAGATGCGAATGCCATTGCGATAACTTCCTATCAAGGAGGACATAACGAATATTTCAAATACATGTATGACTTGCTTCAGGAAAAAGGAGCGGGCCAAATCAAGATATTTGGTGGTGGCGGTGGTGTAATTCTACCTTCAGAAATTGCCGAATTGCAAGCTTACGGAATCACCAGAATTTACGCTCCAGATGACGGACGTGCGATGGGGTTGCAGGGAATGATCAATGATTTAGTGCAACAATCTGATTATCCGGTTGGCGATAAATTGACGGATGAAATCAATCATTTGGAAGAAAAAAATCCAAAAGCAATTGCAAGAATCATCTCGTCTGCAGAAAATTTTCCTGATGTTGCCGCCAAAACTTTGGAAGCCATCCAAAAAAAGAATGAAAATAGTACGATTCCGGTTCTTGGAATAACAGGAACGGGAGGAGCAGGAAAATCATCTTTGGTGGATGAATTAGTGCGTCGTTTTCTAATTGATTTTCCGGAAAAAACGATCGGATTAATTTCTGTAGATCCATCCAAACGTAAAACGGGTGGAGCATTATTAGGAGATAGAATCCGAATGAACGCGATTAATAATCCTCGCGTTTACATGCGTTCTTTGGCTACACGCCAATCCAATTTGGCTTTATCTAAATATGTTGCTGATGCAATCCAAGTAATCAAAGCGGCAAATTATGATATCATCATCTTGGAAACTTCTGGAATCGGGCAATCTGATACAGAGATTATGGACCACTCTGATGTTTCTTTATACGTTATGACACCAGAATTTGGTGCTGCAACCCAATTGGAAAAAATCGACATGCTTGATTTTGCTGATTTGGTAGCGATAAACAAATTCGACAAACGCGGTTCTCTCGATGCATTGAGAGACGTGAAAAAACAGTACCAACGCAACCATAATTTATGGGATGCAAATTTAGATACACTTCCTGTTTTCGGGACCATTGCTTCGCAGTTCAACGATCCGGGAATGAATACGCTGTACAAAGCGATTATGGATAAAGTCCATGAGAAAACAAATTCTGATTTGAAATCAACGTTCCAAATCACTCGTGAAATGAGCGAGAAAATTTTCGTTATTCCGCCACACAGAACCCGTTATTTATCTGAAATTGCAGAAAGCAACCGTAAATATGATGTTACTGCGGTAAGCCAAGAACAAGTTGCCCAAAAATTATACGGAATTTTCAAAACGATTGAAACCGTAGCTAAAAAAACTCCTGAGTTAAACAAAGCAGGCATTAATGATGATTCGGTTTTGCCAACAGCTTTAGAATCGGAGAAATCGGGTGCAGCTGAGGACAAAATATTTTTGAATCTTTTACTGAATCAATTTGATAAAGTAAAAATGGATTTGGATCCCTACAATTGGGAAATCATTTTGACTTGGGACGAAAAAGTAAACAAGTACAAAAATCCAGTTTATACGTTTAAAGTTCGTGACAGAGAAATCAAAATGGCTACGCATACAGAGTCCCTTTCACATTCTCAAATCCCGAAAATTGCATTACCAAAGTATAAAGCTTGGGGTGATATTTTACGTTGGTGTTTGCAGGAAAACGTTCCTGGAGAATTTCCTTTTACTGCAGGTTTGTATCCTTTCAAACGTGAAGGGGAAGATCCTTCTCGTATGTTTGCCGGAGAAGGTGGACCAGAAAGAACCAACAAACGTTTTCATTATGTGAGTGCGGGATTGCCTGCAAAACGATTGTCAACTGCTTTTGACAGTGTGACTTTATACGGAAACGATCCACATGTACGTCCTGATATTTATGGAAAAATCGGAAATGCCGGAGTTTCTATTTGTTGTTTGGATGATGCTAAAAAGCTATATTCTGGTTTCGATTTGGTTCATGCGATGACTTCGGTGAGTATGACTATCAATGGACCAGCACCCATGTTACTAGGCTTTTTCATGAATGCGGCGATTGACCAACAATGTGAGTTTTACATCAAAGAAAATAATCTTGAAAAAGAAGTTGAAGCAAAAATCAACAAAATATATGCAGCTAAAGGAGTCGAAAGACCGCATTATCAAGGTGATTTACCCGAAGGAAATAACGGTTTAGGATTGAAGCTTTTGGGCGTTACCGGAGATCAGGTTTTGCCTTTGGAAGTGTATGACGAAATCAAAGCAAGAACGTTGTCTCAAGTTCGTGGTACTGTTCAAGCAGATATTTTGAAAGAAGACCAAGCACAAAATACCTGTATTTTCTCAACAGAATTTGCGTTGCGATTGATGGGCGACGTACAGGAATATTTTATTACTAAGAATGTTAGAAACTTCTATTCGGTTTCTATTTCGGGATATCACATTGCCGAAGCAGGTGCAAATCCAATCACACAATTGGCTTTCACACTTTCTAATGGTTTCACGTATGTGGAATATTATTTGAGTCGTGGTATGAATATCAATGACTTTGGACCCAACTTATCGTTCTTCTTTTCGAATGGAGTAGATCCGGAATATGCCGTTATTGGTCGTGTAGCGCGTAAAATTTGGGCGAAAGCCATGAAAAATAAATACGGCGCTAACGAACGTGCTCAAATGTTGAAATACCATATTCAGACTTCGGGACGTTCATTGCATGCACAGGAAATAGACTTCAATGATATTCGTACGACTTTGCAAGCGTTGTATGCTATTTATGACAACTGTAATTCCTTGCACACCAATGCGTATGACGAAGCAATCACCACGCCTACCGAAGAATCTGTACGTCGTGCGATGGCAATTCAGTTGATTATTAATAAAGAATTAGGGTTGGCTAAAAACGAAAATCCAATTCAGGGTGCTTTCATCATAGAAGAATTAACAGATTTAGTTGAAGCTGCAGTTTTACAGGAATTTGATAGAATTACGGAGCGTGGAGGAGTGCTGGGTGCTATGGAAACCATGTATCAACGCTCTAAAATTCAGGAAGAGAGTTTGTATTATGAGACTTTGAAACATACGGGTGAATTTCCTATCATTGGTGTGAATACGTTCTTGAGTTCCAAAGGTTCTCCAACGGTTATTCCAGCTGAAGTAATTCGCGCTACGGAAGAAGAAAAACAATACCAAATTGATATGTTGAACCATTTGCATCAATCGAATCAAGATTTAGTAAATGAGCATTTGAATACGCTTCAGGAAGCAGCCATTAAAAACGAAAATTTATTCGAACATTTAATTGAAGCGACTAAGGTTTGTTCTTTGGGACAAATTACTTCGGCTTTGTTTGAAGTAGGAGGACAGTATAGAAGAAATATGTAAGCAGAGAACCGCTTTTTGTATCGCAAAAAGAGTGTGAACATCTTAACCCGTTTTCGGGCTAGATTTGATTGCAATATTTATAAAAGGCCTCTCAGTGATGAGAGGTCTTTTTTTGTTATTTTATTTTATTAATTTTCAAGTACCCAATATGCAATTCATCCTCTTGTAAATCAGTTTCAGATTTGGTTATTAAAAGAGCATGTTGCGCTTTAAATTGCTTGTCTAAAACATCGGCTACATTATGTATATCATCCACATCGATTCCGTATTTATCATCTATATGAGATGGGGCGTCCTTGAAACCGAAATGTTTATAGAAAGTGCTTTTTCTTGCTTTTTTGGAAGCCAATCCTAAATTTTTGGCAATAGTTAGAATTTTGTAGTGGTATTCTTCAAATTCATTTTCTTTATAACCGCCCAAGTTGATGAAAAATAAATTATCCGAAGAAGAAGTTAGAGCTGTATCTTTTGCAATAATTTTGATCGAAAAATTGTCTACTGAAGAAACCTCTCGCCAGGCATCAATATGAAGCTGCCCTTTGGCTTCAGGCCAAAACGATTTCATCTGAGGGATCAAATCTTTCAAGGAAGTTCCAATTCCAAAAAAAATATCATGCTGTTCCGTAAACCGTCCTTTTGGTACGCAGCCTAGCATTATCATGTATAATTTAAGTTCTTTTTCCATAATTCAAAATTACATTATATTTTAAAATAAACTTTGGCACAATTCATGAATGGTATTTTTCAATATAAATTATAAAACGATAACGAATGAAAAAAATTACCTTATTTTTAGTTTTCATCGGGATGATGGCACTACAAAGTTGTGAAGTAACGGAAGTATATGATGATGCTCCAAGAAATGAAGTGTTTGAAGTTACAACTTCATTTAATTCCAATAATAATTACAGTAGCTTGGTTACATTTGACCCGCCAATTTATTCCACTGATTCCGTTTTAGTATATCATTTGTATGATACGGTAAATGGGCAAGATGTTTGGAAATTAATGCCTCAAACCTACTATTTTAGTGATGGTGGGGAATTGGATTTCAATTTTGATTATTCTAGATTTAATGTAAATATCTTTCTTTCGGCTAATTTTAGTCTAACTACAGTACCATCAAGTTGGACGCAAAATCAAACTTTTAGAATTGTAGTTGTACCTGATGGTTTTGCCGCTACAGTTAACAAAAATAATATTGATTCTGTACTGTCAGCATTACGTGTTAATCAAGGTGAGATTAAGAAAATTGATTTGTAAAGAATACTTTTTATAAACAAAAAAAGGAAATCGTGAGATTTCCTTTTTTTATTGCTGGTACTTTTAGTATTAGACCATTTCTTTGCTGCTCTTTCTTAGAGAGGCGACAATTCCTGCGATAAGTGAAACAGCTATAAAGGCCAATGATACCCATTCCGGTAATTTAATATAATCATGAAGTAGCATTTTAACCCCTACAAAACTCAAAATAGCAATAAGGCTGTATTCCAAATGAGCAAATTTGTCTAGCATGTGGGCGAGAAAGAAATACATAGAACGCAATCCTAGAATAGCAAAAATATTCGAACTAAAAACTAAAAAAGGATCGCTTGTTATGGCTAAAATTGCAGGAACACTATCTATAGCAAATACAACATCCATTACTTCAATAACAATAAGTGCTACAAAAAGAGGTGTAGCAGCTGTAATATGTCTTCTTTTTACAAAGAAATGCTCTCCGTCGATGTGATTGGAAATAGGTATGACTTTTTTCAGAGTCTTATAAATGAATGATTTTTTTGGTTCAAATTTTTCATCTTCCCCACTAAATAACATTTTCATGGCCGTATATATTAGAAAAACTCCAAAAATATAGGTCATCCATGTAAATTTGTTAATCAGTAAAACGCCAAAATAAATCATCAAACCTCTAAAGATAATAGCTCCTAGGATTCCCCAAAACAATACTCGATGTTGGTATTTTTGTGGTATTTTAAAGGCTGAAAAAATAATAGCAATAACAAAAATATTATCGATACTCAAGGATAATTCTATTAAATAGCCTGTGATGAATTTTAATGACGCATCCATAGGTTTCAAAGAATCTGGATTTGCAATATAATCCGTGGTGTAAAGCCAATAGATTACTCCAGAGAACATAAAAGATAATGCTACCCATATTGCAGTCCATTTGCCTGCTTCTTTTGAACTTATAATGTGAGGTGTTTTATTGAAAACTCCTAAATCGAGTGCAAGAAATATTAAAACAGCTACTAAAAATGAAATCCAGACAATCATAAGTATAATTTTTAAAGTTATGCAAAGATACTTTATGAATTTTAAACTTTCATAACTATTTTGTTGTAAAGTTATTTACTCTAAGTGTTATCAAAGCTGTTTTTTTGCTGAAAATAGGAGTTAAAAAAAATATCGCTATTAAAATTATTTATGTAGTGATTATTGCAGGTGTTTTTTAGGAATATGATAATTTTAAACCTACTGCCTATAAAAAAACAGAGGTAGAACTTTATAAAAGTAATAATTTCTATATATTTGCATCAAAATAATAGGGGTTTAATTAATTAAAATAATTTTTATGTCGACAATACGTTTTCAAGCTTTGAGAGAAGCTTCAAGCAGAAAGCCAGTAGATTTTCAGGAATCGGATAGAAAATCAACTATTTTTGGTTCAAATGTCTTTAATGACAAAGCAATGAGGCAATATTTGACCTCGGATGCTTTTAAAGGAGTGCAAGGTGCTGTTCAGCATGGAACTAAAATAGACAGAAAATTAGCGGATTATATCGCCATGGGTATGAAAGAGTGGGCTTTGTCTAAAGGAGTGACTCATTATACACACTGGTTTCAGCCACTTACCGGAACTACTGCTGAAAAACACGATGCTTTCTTTGAAACATCGTATGATGGTAGTGATCCTGTAGAAAAATTTGGTGGAGCGCAATTAGTGCAACAAGAACCAGATGCTTCCAGTTTTCCAAATGGAGGAATTAGAAATACATTTGAAGCAAGAGGATATACTGCTTGGGATCCAACTTCTCCAGCATTTATTTTTGGAACTACTTTATGTATTCCAACCGTTTTTATTTCATATACCGGAGAAGCTTTAGATTATAAAACGCCTTTGTTGCGCGCTCTTATGGTAATGGATGATGCAGCTACTGAAGTGTGTAAATATTTTGATAAAAATGTTAAAAAAGTTACCGCGACTTTAGGTTGGGAACAAGAATATTTCTTAGTAGACAGAGCTTTAGCAAATTCTCGTCCTGATCTTATTATGACAGGGAGAACATTGTTAGGACATACTTCTGCCAAAGGACAGCAATTAGATGACCATTATTTTGGCTCAATTCCAACACGTGCTTTAACGTACATGAGAGATTTAGAGCAAGAATGTATGTTGTTAGGAATTCCTGTAAAAACTCGTCATAATGAAGTGGCACCAAACCAATTTGAGTTGGCGCCTATTTTTGAAGAAACAAATTTGGCTGTAGATCACAACTGTTTATTAATGGACGTGATGCAAAAAGTGGCTGAGCGTCATGAATTGAAAGTTTTGTTCCATGAAAAACCTTTCAAAGGAGTTAATGGCTCAGGGAAACATAACAACTGGTCTTTAGCTACTGATACTGGTGTAAACTTGTTGAGTCCAAGTAAAACGCCAATGAGTAATTTGCAGTTTTTGACTTTCTTCATCAATACAATCAAAGCGGTAAATGATAATGAATCATTATTGAGAGCAGCTATTGCTTCTGCGAGTAATGATCACAGATTAGGAGCTAATGAAGCGCCTCCTGCAATTATATCCGTATTCATCGGTGGACAATTGACAAAAGTTCTAGCTGAATTAGAAGGGGTAACTACCGGTAAATTATCTCCGGAAGAAAAAACAGATTTAAAATTAAATGTAGTAGGGAAAATTCCAGATGTCCTTTTGGATAATACGGATAGAAACAGAACTTCCCCATTTGCTTTTACAGGAAATAAATTTGAATTCAGAGCAGTAGGTTCAACGGCTAACTGTTCTAATGCAATGACTACTTTGAATGCCATAGTTGCGAAACAATTAAGAGATTTCAAAGTTGAAGTTGATGCTTTGATTGATTCTAAAGACATGAAGAAAGACGACGCGATCTTCAATGTATTAAGAGAGTACATCAAACAATCCAAAAAAATTCTTTTTGAAGGAGACGGATATAGCGAAGAATGGGAGATTGAAGCCAAAAAAAGAGGCTTGAGTAATTTCAAAACAACTCCTGAAGCGTTAAAGGCGAGAGTTTCTAAGCAATCATTAGATTTGTTTTCTGAATTGAATATCATGAACCATGTTGAAGTGGAAGCGCGTTATGAAATTGAATTAGAAGAGTATACCAAGAAAATTCAAATTGAAGGCAGGGTTTTAGGTGATATTTCTAAAAATCACGTTATACCTACAGCAATCCGTTACCAAAATACTCTGATTGCAAATGTGAAAGGGCTGAAGGATATTTTTGGAAATGACTTTGAAACCATAGCTAAAGAGCAAATTATACTTATAAAGGATATTTCTAAACATATTGAAGGTATTAATACCAAAGTAAAAGAAATGACTGATGCCAGAAAAAGTGCTAATGCATTGACTGATGCTCAAGAAATGGCAGAAGCGTATTGTGATAAGGTAAAGCCATACTTTGAAATCATCAGGAACCACTGTGATAAATTGGAGTTGTTGGTAGATAATGAATTGTGGACTCTAACAAAATATAGAGAATTGTTATTCACTAAATAATAGTGCAGATAAATATTAAAAAAAAGAGGCTTTACGGCCTCTTTTTTTGTTAATAAAAACAATGATATCTTTAATAATTTTTTTCTTACTGTATCGATAGTTTATTTTACTCTTTGTCGATTTAGTTTTACACTTCATCGAAAAAATAATTAAATAGCTAAAAAACAGTGTTTTAGTTGTCAGGGGTGTTTAAAAACTTTTATATCTTTGATATGTAGTAATCAAATAAGCAATTAATTAAAAATGTATTTCTTATTAATTATTACCTAAAAAAGCAGATCCCAAATCACTTTTTTGAACCTATATATTAATTTGTATTAACAACCAATTAAATATATTTATTATGAAAAAAGTAATTTTAAGCATCTCCGCGATGCTTGTGGCCTCAGTTAGTTTTGCACAAGGAAATGTTAGTGCAGTAAATCAGTTTGGTATTGCAAATGCTGCTGTTATTACACAGTCTGGTTTAGAAAATGATTCAGATGTTTTGCAATTAGGATTTGCAAATTTGGCTGTCGTTGATCAAGACGGTAGACATAATGAAGCTGACATCAACCAAGGGGGAGCTTTAAACTATGCAAATGTTGACCAAAAAGGACGTCGTAATGATGCGTATATAGGTCAATTAGGAATTGCTAATGCTGCTTACATCACTCAAGATGGTAGAAGAAACGATGCTGTTATAGGTCAAGCAGGTTTCCTTAATTATGCTAGAACAACGCAAATAGGTAGAGACAACTCCTCAACTACTTTGCAGTTTGACATAGCGAATTCTTCTAACACTATGCAAGAAGGACATGATAATAACTCTCTTGTGTTTCAAGTTGGTATAGGAAATAGTGCCAATGTTGATCAATATGGAGAATATAACATGGCTATAACTACGCAACTGGGAACGGATAATACTTCTTACATCAATCAATTTGGTACAGCAAACTATGCTTGGACTATTCAAACTGGGGATAGCCATTTAAGTACGGTAAACCAATGGGGAGCTGGAAATATGAGTTTAGTTATGCAATCTAACTAATTACTTTCTAAAAGGCGGAATTGGTTAACCAATTCCGCCTTTTTTATTTTAAAAAAATATTATTTAGTTTTCAGAAATATTGAAATATTTTTTAATGAAAAGTAGCATAATAGAATTTTTTTGACTGCAATAGATTGTTTTAGGAATAGTTTATAGGTACTCTAAAAAATATTTAGTTTTAATATTCATAATCAATGACTCATGAAACCAAAATTCAATATTTTTTTATTTATACTTCTGTTTTTAACGAGCTATTTTGTTAAAGCACAAGAGTTTAATTCGCCTGTTAATTCATTGCTCTTAGTAAGTAAGGATTTAATATATAATGGGAATAACGAAATTGGGCAAGCTCAACAGTCATCAAATATTCAGTTTCTTACGAATACTAATTTAATACATATTTCTCAAATAGGTTTTAATAATTATTCAGATGCAAGCGTACCTAATGAAAGTTCTACCATTGTCATTGGTCAATTCGGATCAAATAATTATGTATCAGTTGATAAAAATGCGTATGATTTGACGCAATCAGTCACTCAGTATGGAAATAATAATTATGTGAGTGATTTTTCATTATATAGTTCGGGTTCAATCAATATGGCGATACATCAGGAAGGAAATAATTTGACGCTATTCAATAATGGCTCTAATTCAATATCCAAAGATTTGAAAATTACCCAAACAGGAAATTCGGGAGCAATTTATATTTTTAATCATTAAGTCATGAAAAGATTTTTAATTAAAATTGTGGTATTGCTGTTCTATTTTAATATTCAACTTTTGACCGCACAGGTTGTTTATAAAGAAGTTAAAGCAAAGATTGATATTGAAGAAATTGAAAATACTTTGTCAGTTGCAGGAACAGTTGAGAATTTAAAGTCAGAGTTTAAAAACATTTCATTTAAGCTTTCTGTTTTTAAAAAAAACAAATCGAATTCCAATAAATCAAGTAATGCTCAAGATGGTCGCGTTACGCTTGAGCCGATACAGAAAATCACGCTTTCCAAAACTCAGATTAATAAAAGCGCTGAAGATCAAATTATCATATTGTTGTTGATTTATGATGAAGATAATAAGATAATAGGAAAAGATCGGGTTGTTTTTGGGGAAGAGGATACAAATTTAGGGATTCTTAAGCCTAAAGATGGATTAGAGATGGTAGGTATTGTATCCAATGACACGAAAACTAAATTAGGGAATGATTTCTATGATCTTTTTTATAATGCGTATTCAAAATTAAAATTGAATTCCAGCAAGATTATCTCTGTTCAGGAAGAATTGACCTTTGGTAGAACCACTAAGATTTCAATATATGTAGATAGCGAAGTCATCGAAGAATTTATTGCAAAACCTGATGAAGACTTTTTGAAATATATGGCGGAAACAGCTGCTGCTAAAGTTTTTAAATATTTCAAGAATATTGAAAAACAAAATAAATTTATTACTCAGTATTGATTGTTTATTCAGGAGACTATTACAATTTTATAGTGACTTATGATAAAGAATTAATTTTCAGGTTGCTTTTTGTTCGCTTCTCAATAATGTTTTATTTAAATCAATTTCAATATGAGAACATTACTTTTAATGGCATTGCTTTTTGGAGTTTTTAATAACTCAAATGCACAAGATTTAGTCTATAAACCAAAGAATCCTGCGTTTGGCGGAGACACATTTAATTATCAATGGCTATTGAGTTCAGCTGATACGCAAAATGATTTTAAAGAAGATTCCAGAACAGGATTTGAACAGAAATCGGAGTTGGAACGGTTTAAAGAAAACCTCAATAATCAGTTATTAAATAAAATTTCTAACTCCTTATTTGAAGATCAGTTTGGTGATAAAGGTATAGCTGAAGGATCCTATGTTTTTGGCAGTTTAGCGGTAGATATCTATCCATCAAACCTTGGTTTAGTAGTTGATATACTTGATACAGACACTGGCGAACAGACGCAAATATTTATTCCAGGGAATAATTGATTTTTTTGAAAGATACACTTGGCTAGTTTTTATAGTTAAAAATTAATTCAATACTCACCTCATTCTTTACTTTAAGATTTGTGACATTATACTGTTTTTTTGCTCCCAAATAAGTTAATCAAGATATAACCATGAATAAAAAACCTACTATCATTCTTCTGCTTGTTTTTTTGTTTTCTAGCTGTGCAGCATATTTCAATCAACCTGTTGGTATCGAAAAAGCAATTTATGGTGAGAATACTCCCGCAACCTCTTCATTGTTGAAATTGCCTAAACCAAAGGAACCTGTAGTTGTTGGCGTTTATAAATTTAAGGATCAAACTGGACAATACAAAGCCATAGAGCAGGGGAGTACATTTAGCACTGCAGTTACTCAAGGCGCAACATCAATACTGATTAAGGCTTTGGGGGATTCAAAATGGTTTGTCCCTATTGAAAGAGAAAATCTGGGAAACCTTTTGAATGAAAGAAATATAATACGGTCTACACGTCAAGAATATGCAGCAAGCTCAAATACGAATGAATCGCAATTAACCCCTCTGTTGTTTGCCGGAGTTTTATTGGAAGGAGGTATAATATCGTATGATTCTAATATTATAACCGGAGGATTTGGCGCCAGATATTTTGGAACAGGAGCCTCAACACGGTACAGACAAGACAGAATTTCAATTTATCTCAGGTTAGTATCTACATCAAATGGAAAAATTTTAAATACCGTTTATGTTTCTAAAACAATTTTATCTCAAAGTGTTGATGCTAATTTATTTAAATACGTTAACATAAGAAGGCTTCTTGAAGTAGAAACAGGATTTACCAGAAATGAACCGATACAACTTGCCGTTACAGAAGCAATAGAAAAAGCAGTAGAAGGATTAATTGTTGATGGAATTAAAGATAATCTTTGGGAAGTAAATGCTACAAATATTCAAGTCAAAAACTTTTTAGATTCTTATACCAAAGAAAAAGATGAAGCTGATTTAGCCTTGCTTTATGGCAGAAATCAAAATGAAAAGCGCGGTAGATTTGGTGTAGAATTAGTTGGGGGAGCAACCTATATGGCAGGAGATTATCCCGACCCGGTAGCCAAGCCAATGTTAAGAGGAGCTTTCAAATTTTTTGTGACCCCCAATTTTAATATTAGTGCCTCTACCAATGTATTTAAACTTGGAAATAAAAACAAATTGGATGTGGGGTATACTTCATTGGATTTAAATTTAGAATATTTAGCACTTCCATACGATGTTTTGACACCTTACTTTTTTGTAGGAACGGGAACAACTTTTAATTCAGATTATAAAAATTCTAGCACTAAAATCCAATATGGGGCGGGTTTAGAATACTTAATAACCAATAATTTTGGATTCAAATTATATGGGGAGCATAATTTAAATTTTTCTGATAATATAGACTATATAGTGAGTGGTAAAAGAGATGATTATTATTGGCGTTTTGGAGCTGGAATAACCTATTATTTTCCACATAAATCAAAAATTAAAACAAAAAAATAATAGGATTGAAATCAAGATTTATACTGTTATTGATTGACCAGTTGTCTAATAAAAATAATACAATCTAAAGATGAAAAAAATAGGAATAAAAATAGTACTTTGTTTTATTCTCTTGGTTTCTTGCACCGAAGAACAAATTGATGATAGTGGTATAGGAATGGTAAAAGGAAGGGTAGTAAATTCAGAAACTTTTGAACCAATAGAAAACGCAAGAATATCGACGAGTCCCACTACGAATACATTTTTCACGGATAAAGATGGTTATTTTGTTTTTGATGAAGTCTTGGTAGGGAAATATTCTTTTCAAGCACAAAAAGAAGGTTATATTACCAAATTTGAACCCGCTACTGTGGTGAAAAATACAACAATACAAATAATATTCGAATTGGATGTTTCTACAGCAAATAATAAGCCTCCAGAAATTCCTTTATTAACAGCACCTGTAGATAATGCGAAAAGTCAAAGTTTAAAACTAAATTTAACTTGGACCGCTACTGATAAAGAGTCTGATCCGTTAACGTATACCGTCACTCTTAAAAATGGTACTACTGATGTTATAACTACCTATAAAGATATAAAAACTACTACGTTTGAAATATCAGGTTTGAGTTATAGTACAAAGTATTATTGGCAAGTTTCCTCTTCAGATGGTATAAATAGTCCGTCAAATAGTGTGACAAATACCTTTACAACTTTGGCATTTCCAAATCCTAGGTTTTTGTACATCAAAAAAGTAAACAGTAATAATGTTATTTACACCGCAGACGAAGCTGGAAATGAGTTGCAATTGTCTTCTTCTGAGGTGAATAGTTTTAGACCGAGAAAAAATTTGCAAATAAATAAAATTGCCTATATTAGTTCCGACGGGTCTCAAAATCAAATTTATACAATGGATCCAGATGGTTCAAATGTTTTTAAAGTTACGAATTCCATTCCCATAGCCGGATTTAATATGGAACACATTAATTACTGCTGGAGTACCAATGGAAGTCAATTGATTTATCCGAATTTTGACAAACTTTACCGAATTGATGCAAATGGAGGAGGATTGATAGAATTATTTAAAACACCAAATGGTAAGTTTATTTCTGAATGTGACTGGAGTCAGGATGGAACTCAAATCGTATTGAAAGTAAATGATTTATCTGGATATAATGCAGAGATCTATGTTATAGATAACGCGGGAGCTGTTCTTTATGAAGTGCTTTCTGGTTTAAATGGTGCAGTTAGTGGATTAAATATTTCTGTAGATAATCAAAAAATTGTTTACACGAGGGATATTTCAGGTTATCAAAGTTCAAATTACAGAAGACTAGATTCTCGAATTTTTATCTACAATCGTATCACTAACACTTCAACCGAATTAGATACCAAAAAGCCAGATGGCTACAATGACTTGGATGTTAAATTTTCTCCTAATGAAGCAGACGTAATTTTTACAAATACGTCTAATGATGGAATTTCTATAAAAAATATTCAAAAAGCCAGTATCACTGACGTTGATTCCCGTACCACTTTATTTACTGGCGGTTCCATGCCTGAGTGGAAGTAATACTTCATCTTTTTTGTAAAAATGTCTATCTGTTTCGGATAGACATTTTTTTTACATGCATTTTAAGATATTTCTCTCTTAGATACTAAACGTAAGGTGTACATAAATTTTCTTTGCAGGACAAATTTATCACGAAACACTTCTTATTACTCGATAGGCAAAACCCAAAAAAATAATTACCTTTGCCAGACAACTACCTGCCATAAAGCAGGCTTCACAACTATACTACATGAGTTCAGATACTTCAAAAAGATATGCGCTACGCGGTGTTTCGGCATCCAAAGAAGATGTTCATAATGCCATAAAAAACATAGATAAAGGATTGTTTCCACAAGCTTTCTGTAAAATTGTCCCGGATTATTTAACCCAAGATGATGACTATTGTCTGATTATGCATGCTGACGGAGCCGGAACTAAATCCTCTTTGGCTTACATGTATTGGAAAGAAACCGGAGATATTTCCGTTTGGAAAGGCATTGCTCAAGATGCTTTAATCATGAATATTGACGATTTATTGTGCGTAGGAGCAACTGATAATATTCTACTTTCATCTACCATTGGAAGAAATAAAAATTTGATTACCGCCGAAGTAATTTCAGCGATTATTAACGGAACTGAAGAACTGATTAAAGAACTGGATTCTTTTGGAGTAACCATACATTCCACTGGCGGAGAAACGGCAGATGTGGGTGATATTGTTCGAACAATAATTGTAGATTCAACAGTTACGGCTCGAATGAAACGTTCTAAAGTGATCGATAATGCCAATATCAAAGCAGGTGACGTAATTGTAGGATTGGCTTCTTTTGGTCAGGCTACTTACGAGAAAAGCTATAATGGAGGAATGGGAAGTAACGGATTGACATCGGCGCGTCATGATGTTTTCGGGAAGTATTTGGCGACCAAATATCCGGAGAGTTTTGATGCTGCAGTTCCTGAGGAATTAATCTATTCCGGACAAGTAAAATTGACAGACGCCGTTGAAAATTCACCAATCGATGCCGGACAATTAGTGCTTTCGCCAACCAGAACCTATGCGCCAATCATCAAGAAAATTTTAGACCAATATTCTTCCAATGAAATTCACGGAATGGTGCATTGCAGTGGAGGAGCGCAAACTAAAATTTTACATTTCGTAGAAAATTTACATATTATAAAAGACAATTTATTTCCAGTTCCGCCATTATTCCAGTTAATTCAGGAACAATCTAAAACGGATTGGAAAGAAATGTACCAAGTGTTCAATTGCGGTCACCGTATGGAAATTTATGTCCCGGAAGCAGTTGCACAAGACATTATTGCGATTTCTAAATCATTCAATGTTGATGCAAAAATCGTAGGTAGAGTAGAAGCTGCTACTGCAAAAAAACTGACTATTGCCAGTGAATATGGAACTTTTGAATATTAAGTAGCTTTATTGTAAGTTCATTTTTCAATTGTTTAATCTTTTAATTTTTTATCTATGTACGAATTGGTTTTTTGGAAATATCTTGAGGGAATTTATCTCAACCATCACTTAGTTTATGAAACTATTACTGAAGAACAAGCTGAAATTGAAGGCCTTGAAGAACTGCCTGTTCCAGTTATCTTGAATAGAATCGCTTCCGTATTTTCAAAATGGGAAAAAGTAGACGAGAAAAGTTGGAAAAATAACAATGGTGTAGGTGCTTTTCATATCAGGACGACGCCTCAAAGTATTAAAATTGATTGTTATGGTACTGAAGGAAAAACAATGGATTCTTTAGTGAATATAATGGATGAATTTAAATGTCCACTATATGATCCGCAAGTTCCGGAGCGTCATGACGAAATGAATGAATAAAATTTTCAGGAGCTTATCCAGCACTCCGTTACAATACTCCCTTAAAAAAAATATTTATCTAAATCCTGAAAGGAGCTTCCGTTGGTCGCTCTTTCAGGACAAGAAAAATTATCTTTTTTGCAGTCGGGATTTTCACTTCGATCTGGGCTACATCAATCAGTGATGTATAACCCAAATTAGTTTAAAATCAACTTATTTTACTGTTGGTTTATTCAGAAGAATTGGTTCTCCAAAACCAATTTGTTCTAGTTTTTTCAATTGCGTTTCAGCATCACCTATCACTAAATAGATCATTTTATCAGCATTCAAATACTTTTCTGAAAGCTTTTTTATAGCGTCAATACTACTGTTTTTCACAGTGTTTTCCTGTTGCTTTGCGTAATCATCAGCGTAATTGTAGTTGCTGATATCGTAGAGCATTTCCAGTTTAGAAGACAAAGTTTCAAATGCTCTGGCATTGCTTTTTATTAAATATCCTTTTGTCACTTCAAGATCATTCTCGTTGAAGTTTTTTCCATATTGCGAAAGAATTTCTTTGATTACCCTAACGGATTCAAACGTTACATTCGAACGAACTCCACTTGCAATAGTAAAAGGACCTTTGTTTACAGAACCATTGAAGGAAGAATTGATGCCATACGTATATCCTTTTCCTTCGCGTAATTGTTGCGTCAATTGTGATGCAAAACTGCCACCACCCAAACGGTAATTCATGATTTGAACAGGATAAAAATCCTCATCAGTTGCGGCAAGCGCAGGATATCCAATTCGGATTACCGATTGTTTTGCACCCGGAACATCATAGAAATAAATTTTGGATGACGCTACGGTATTTGTAGTTAATGCTTTAGGAACCGTAACTTTTTTAGCTTCCCAGTTTTTATTTAAAGTCGCTAGTGAATTGGTCACCTCCGCTTTTGAAATAGCACCCACAATTTGGAAATTTGTAATTGATGGAGCTGAATTTTTAGCGTAATAATTTTTCAAATCATCAATAATAATACTGTTTACAGCGTTTTCGGTGCCAATGCGGTTGTTGGATAAAATAGATTCGTTTCCATAAATTAATTTTTTGAATTCATTTCGGGCAATACTGTTTGGATCCGCTTTTTGCTGTAGAATTTGGCTTAACGTACTTTGTTTAATTAAATTAAATTCCTTGGTATCCCAACGTGGTTCTAAAATTATTTCCTGAACTAATGCCATAGTCGCATTGTAATTCTTAGCTAAGGTATTTCCTGTAACAAATATAGATTCATCACTTGCATAGGCTCTTATGGTGGCTCCTAGACTTTCAATCGCATTCTCCAGTTGCTCAGGAGTTTTGTTTTTAGTTCCTTTTGTCATCAGTTCCGCCAGCATATTCGAAACTCCTATTTTATTTGCTTCTTCAAGCAACATTCCGCCTTTTATTTGCAATTGAAATTGAACAAGCGGCACTTCGTGGTTTTCAATTCCTAATACGTTTAGACCGGATGACAACTTGCTTTTCCAAACTGTTGGTAATTTTACATCAGGACTTTTTCCATAAGCGGGTTCAACGCTTCGGTCAAATTTGGAAGGAGTCTTTTCATAGCTTGCAACAATACTGGCATCAAACGCATCTTCTTTACCTTCAATGATTTTTTCCTCAACAACGGCTGCTAATTGTGAACTTTCCAAGATTAAATTGGTTTCTCCTTTTGGAACAAAACTGGTGGCTACAAAATGTTTTCCTTTGATGTATTTTTGATATACACGCATTACATCTTCGGTAGTTACCGCAAGAATGTTTTTGACATCTTGATTGATATAATCCGGAGTTCCTGCAAAAATTTCATATTGTGCCAGTTGAAATCCTTTTCCTAAAACACTGGATAAATTGGTGTAAAAAGCAGTCTCTTGTCCGGCTTTAATTCGATTTAAATCTTGCTGCGAAATTCCTTCGGCTTCGAAGTTTTTAAAAGCTTCGTTTACGCCGTTCATTACGTCATTCAAATTTGTTTTTTCAAAAGCAGTAACACTTAGCATGTATTGACCCGCAATTTCTGAATTGTATTGGAAAACATCAGCGGCATCTGTTATTTTTTTGTCTTCCACTAAAGTTTTATACAAAGGTGCTTTTTTACCTTTAGAAAGATAGCTTGCCAAAACTTCTAATGCATAACTATCAGGATGGTATTCGTAAACCGAAGGCCATGTTACCGTGAGTTGCGGCAATTTGGCAAAATTATCTTCATAATATAATTTTTTAGTTTCCGTCAATATCACAGACTGTTTTTCCATTTTGGGAATGGCTTCCCCACGTTTGATTTCTCCAAAATATTTTTCGACCCAAGCTTTTGTTTGTTTGACATCAAAATCTCCGGCAATTGTTAATGTTACATTATTTGGTACATACCAGCGGTTGTAGAAACTTTTTACATCTTCCAGTGTGGCATTTTGTAAATCTTCTAAGGAACCGATAACTTCCCAACTGTAGGGATGCGTTGCCGGGTATAAATTTTTAGAGATTACAGAAAAATTGTGTCCGTAAGGTCGGTTGTCATAACTCTGTCTTTTTTCATTTTTAACGACTTGTTTTTCTTTGGCTAAAACTGGCTCTGTAACCGTGTTGATGAAATAACCTAATTTATCGGCTTCGGCCCAAATCATTTTTTCTAATGCATCTTTAGGAACGGTCTGATAATAATTCGTTCGGTCTCTGCTGGTAGAACCATTGGCACCAGCCCCACCAATACGAGCACTCATTTTATCAAGCCCTCCTTTTCCTAAATTTTCCGATTCCAAGAAAAGTAAATGTTCAAATAAATGCGCAAATCCTGTACGACCTGCTTTTTCTCTTGCGGATCCTACGTGACTCGTCAAAGCAACAGCTACAACAGGATCTGAGCGGTCAATATGCAAGATGACTTGCAATCCGTTTTCTAAGGTAAATTTTTCAAATGCTACTTTGAATTCTTTTGATTTTTTATTTTGGGAGTGAGACGAAAAAGTGCTAAAAAGCACCAAATAGCACATTAATAACTGGATTGGTTTCATTTTTTGAATTTAGGTTCAACGTTATTTTTCACAGCAAAGATCATTTTGCTTTAGACACTAAAAGTAAGAAAAAATAAAATACTATAGCATTAGCAAGTGTTAAGTTGGATTTTTGGATAAAGGCTATTAATCATTAAACAACATATTTGGTAGATTAGTAATGTAGCAGGAAAAAATATTTTTAGTACTAATCCTTTATGGTTTATATTTGAACGTCTTTATTGCTACACTCTAAATTGAATACCAACATGGATTTTAACTTTTCTGACCCTATAGTTTTGGAGGATGAAACTGTTTTATTACGGCCGTTGCAGGAATCAGATTCTGAAAATTTATTGGAAATTTCCCTTAATGAGCCAGAAACTTGGGAATATTCTTTGGTGCGTGCCAATGGCAGAGAAAATCTTGAAAAATATATTCAGATTGCACTAAAAGCCAGAGAAAACCAAAAAGAATTTCCCTTTGTCGTTTTCGATAAAAAATCAGGAGAATATGCCGGAAGTACTCGTTTTTACGATATTAATTTTGAATTTAAAATGCTGCAATTGGGCTACACTTGGTACGGAAAAGCTTTTCGGGGAACCGGACTTAATAAACATTGTAAATATTTACTTTTGCAATATGCATTTGAAACGCTTGGAATGGAGCGGGTTGAATTTCGAGCTGACAATAATAACGAGCGAAGTATTGCAGCCATGAAAAGCATAGGTTGCAAAGTGGAAGGTATATTGCGCAATCACATGCCAACCTTAGGAAGTGACGCTCGGAGGGACAGTATTATTTTAAGTATTCTAAAAAATGAATGGTTTGATGAAGTGAAAGAGAATCTAAAAAGGAGATTATAGCAAATAATCCTTTGCAAATGTAGCTTTCAAGTTTAAAGCATTGTGTCAGCATTTCCTTTTCGGAAACCTATTAATTGTCGGTATTTTGATTCCGTTTCCTTCAATTCTTCTTCCATTTGTTTGTATTTGCTAATATCCTTTATGGTTACAACCGCTGCGACCACATTGTTATTTTGATCGACTAAAGGCCTGCCGCTAATCAGTACTCTTTTCTTTTCCTGAGCTACTGGATTCCAAAGAATGATTTCGACATCATTGGTTACTTCACCACTCAATGCACGTTCCATAGGTAAATTTTGTGATGGGAAAATGGTTTTTTCATCGGGGAAATACAACTCAAAATGGTTGCTTAAATTAGTAGATATTTTGTCGTCTTCTGCTATTCCAAAAATCTCATTAGCCATATTGTTAGCCATTATTATTTTTTTATCGGCATTAGCCACTATAATTCCCTCGCTGATATTTTCGACTATTAATCGTAATTTTTCCTCATTTTCATAGAGGTCATCAATGGCACTCTGTTGCTTATCTTCTAATTCGACAATCTCCGTTACATTGCGTCCAACAGAATAAAATACTCCGTTTTGAAGATCAATGTTACTATTCCAATCGAGCCACTTATACGAGCCGTCTTTGCACATAAACCGTGTTCTGAAATTGACAACGGATTCTCCTTTTAAATGTCTTTGCAATATTTCGACAGCAGTTTGTTTGTCATCCGGATGAATTAAATCTATGAATTTAATCCGATTCATATCATCTTGTGTATACCCTAATGTTTTGGTAAAAGCGGGATTAATTTTTATAAAATGTTCCTCTTTAGCGACTGTTAAAATATCGAATGCCATATTGAAAAACATATTTGATATTTTTAGGGATTCTTCATTTTTAATCAATTCAGATACGTCTCGTGCAACAGCATATATGATTCCAGTTTGAATATCGATTGTACTAGTCCAGTCTAACCATTTATAGGATCCGTCTTTCAAGCGTTCCCGAACTCTATGAGTAACCACAGAATCACTGATTCTTAATTTTTTGACACCATCCATAAAAATTTCGGCATCTTCAGGGTGTATAAAACTTAAAAAGGGTTTGTTTATTATTTCCTGTTGATCATATCCTAGAATTCTGGTAAAAGCAGGATTGACTTTCACAAAATTTTCATTTTTAATCACTACAAACATATCAAAAGACATGTAAAAAAAGGTATTTGCGACATTCAACGCATTTTCAATCTCTTTTTTATCTGTGATATCACTAGCTACGGCATACAATAATCCGCTTTTTACATCGGGGAATACGGACCAGACGAGCCACTTGACAGATCCGTCTTTACAAATATATCGGTTTTCGAATTTAATAGACGCAGCTCCTGTCTGTAATTTTTGTACTTCTTTTTTAGTGATTTCTATGTCATCGGGATGCGTAAATTCTAAGAAATTTTTGCGCAAGAGTTCTTCTTCTGAATATCCTAAAATTTTACTGACTGCCGGATTCACTTTTATAAATTTTTCCATCGATGAGATAATCATCATATCTACTGACATCATAAAGAATTTATCAGCTGCTTTAGAGGATTCTTCCAGTTTCTTTCTTTCGGAGATATCAGTAAAAATTCCACCAATAGCATAAATTCTTTTAGCGGCATCGTAAATAGGAAATTTTACAGCAATATAGGTATGCTTGCCATCAGCCTGTAGAATTGTTTCTTCGGTTTTTAATTCTTTCAACGCTTTGACAACTTCAAAATCCGAATTTCGATACGCATCTGCTGTACTTGGTGCCAAAAAATCATGATCCGTTTTACCTATAATTTCCAGATTTGAGATTTTAAACAAGGATTCAAATTCTTTATTAATCAACAGGTATTCGCCATTTATTTTTTTTATAAACATAGGACTTGAAGTGTTGTCAAGGATTGACTGCAGTAGTTGTTTGTTTTCTAAAAGTAATTCTTGAGAAGTGTTTTTAGCTCGAAGTTGAGCCCGAATAATAAAGTAAACAACGGTCAGCAAAATAACAGAAAGAATAATCAATGCAATTTCAATCCAATTTAATGAAGTATCTAAAGCTTGGTTTCTCTTTTTGTCAATCCTTAAAATAAAAATTCCAGCTATTGCAAAAACAACGAATAGATTGATGACAAAACCAATGATTATTTTTTTTTCTAAAGAAATTTTCATAGTCGAATGGTATAAAAATTAAATAGTAGCGATCTCAATATTTAAAATGGAGATTTGAATGTAAGTATGTGAAAGTTAGTTAATTAAATTGAATTTGCAAACGTTTTTTTCATATTTGTTATTACGTTTCAAACCAATATAAAGCAGTAAGAAAAATTGCTTGTAAATTTTGTTGTAGCTTTTGTTTTTACTGTTATCTTATGTTTTTCAGAATTACTTCAAGAAGTTAAACTTTGGCAAAATCTGAAATTTGTTTGTCCTTATTTTTAATTCCCTGAAGTATAAATAAAATAAGGATACTAATAATTGATGCAAAAAAACACCAAACTGAAATAACATGCTTAGTATATAAAAGTGCCGTAATTACATAAGCAATTGTAATGAACAATCCCAGAAGCCACATTCTCTTAATACTGGAGATAAATGTGGGAATAATTGTTGCGCTAAAATAGAGTAGATCACCATAATTGCCAAATCGGACGGGATAATCATGTTGGTACAAAATGTGGTGTCCTATTATTTTTGCTTCCGAAGGAAAACCAATCAGTAAATACAGTTGATAACAAGAAACCAGTATACCTATTAGTAATAGTATTGACTCAAATTTTTTGCGTTTTGTGCTTTTTTCAAGCTTCAATAAGGCAAAAGGAATCCATGTTGGCCACAAAATTTGTGCAAAAAAAAGGAAAATATAAGTCATCGGTTGCTGTAATGAAGCGTAAGAAGAATTCGTTAGGGAAAGCCATAAAAAGCCTTCAGATGCTTGTTGCAAGCAAAAAATTAATGGAATTCCAGCAAAGTAGAAATGTGAAGTATGCTGTATATTTTTGATTGTTCCGACGCTTATCACTGAAAGAACTATTGCTGCTCCAAAACTTGCACTGGCTGAAAAACACATAAGCTTTTAATTAAGATGAATTAAAACTCAAGAATGCGTATAACTTAAATCTAATTTAATACCATAATTATGGATAGATAATCCTCATCTTTTTATAGTTGAACCAACCCAAATAAGATATTTATTATGGAAAGGTGGAACAAATAAATTCTTACTACTTGCTAAGTTAGTGATAATTTGCAATTTAGTCATTGAAAATCAGATAATTGTAATTTTAAAAAAAGTCTAAGCTAAAAAAAGGTATTTATGTAGAGGAAGATTTCTATAACTCATTAGAATACTTAGTACAACTCTTTGGAAAAACTGAAAGAAAAAAAAATCTTACACCATTGGAAGCTGACCGATCTCATGTCTGTTTAATTATTCGAGTTTATAGAAGGGTTGTCATTTGCAAAAATTAATTGTTCTGACGCAAACGACAAGAATTGAAGCGTAGCGGAAATCACGAAAACAAATAAAAAACAATAAAAATTGAGTAAATCAACGAACATATATTTGGCACCATCAAACGGCAATGGGGCTATAACCATACCAACTTAAAGGGATTAGAAAAAGTAAACGGAGAACATAGCCTGATTATGCTGGTGTATAACATCAAACGGAGTGTCATTATCCTAGGCGTTCCAGAACTGATTACCAAACTCAAAAAATGGAACTCACCCTACAAGGCGAAAGTCTTGTTTTTGCTAAAAAAGAGTTATTTAAAGCTGAACTTAGAACACTATTTCTATCAAACTAAAATTGCAGCCTAAAAATAACGACCTGTTAAATGCCTTATATTTGAATTCTTGAGTAGAATTATCTGAAGTTTTTGAAAGTAAAATAGGTTTTTTCACAACCTGACGTCTTGGCGCTACAAGAGGTTTGGGATTAAAGATGCGAGTTTTTTCCATTATGCACAAATTTTCCAAATACAAAACCATTTTTAAATTAAGCCTAATTCCCAAATTGCTTGTAGCGTGTGTTGGCTGCAGTATTTTTAGTAACTTACTTTCTCTCCATTTCCAATGAAAACAAGTGCATCAAAATGTTTAAAATAATTAAACGCCGTATTTCCCATGCCAAACATACCAACAAATTTTGTGTCCTTTAATTCAGGATATTCTTTACTTATCAAACTTGAAAAAATTATAGAATTACCTGTTATGTTTGGTAATAAATTCAACAGATTGTTTTTCTGTTTTACTTGCGTTTCAATAAAGCTCGTTTTTCGGTAAGACATTTTTATTGGAGCGAAACCAATGTGAAAAGTTTTTCGATTAGTTTGTTCAAGAAATTTTGCACCCATAATTTTGCCATCCATAAATTCCTCCTTCATTTTTGAAATATGAGCATTTGCGGCCCAAACAATTATTTTTTGTTTTTCTAATTTTTCTGCTACAAATTGTAGGTTGCTTGCCATCTGATTATCCCTAATTTCATATGCTTTCAATTTTGATGTGGTATTTTGTAATATGATACTTTGAAAACTTTGAAGAAATTGAAACCACTGTTTATTTTCCTGAACACTATCAGCTTGCAAAATAATATTAATTTTTTCAACTAGATATTTTATATCGTTTTTTGAGAGTTCTTTTTCAAATTCGGGTCCACGTTTGCACACAATATCTACAAAATCTTTAAATTGTTTTTCATATGTAATATTGTTTTCATTCATGAATGAAAAAAGTTGTGGTGAAAAATTAAGGAAACTGTAACCCATACTAAATTGATTATCAAATCCCCAAATTGTAACTTTTTGATCTTCTAAAAAATTAAATAAGGCTTTACATTGTTTTGATTTTGACCAAAACGGAAACAAAAAATTTTTATCGTTTGTATTGTATAAAGCAAAGAAATCTCCTTCAAACGCAATGTTTTTGTAACCATGTTCTAGTACCAAAAATTTCACAAATTCTGTTTTTGCCAGAAAATCAGAGCCAATGTGATGTTCCGATTCACCCATAAAAATCATGTCTTTTTCGGCAATTTGTAATGATAGTTCTTTTTTTGCATCTTGATTTAGTAATGTATCAATCGAATTCAACATTATTATAGACTTTTGTCCAATCATCAAATTCGTAAAAGCACATGTAACTAATAATAGGTAAGTTTTCATCGTTTTGAGGTAATATTGCAGCCAACGTCCCCGCGCTACAAGTAGTTTGGGACTAAATTAAGCTCTATTTTCGGATTTGCCAAATCTTCCAAATACAAAACTAACTTCAAATTAAGCCTAAAACCCAAATTGCTTGTAGCGTGTGTTACAGGAAGTGGATTCTATGCAGTTATTAATGGATAAATGGCCTTTAGTTTTTTTATATTTAACTCTTTAAAATTCACTTCTAATATTTTGTCAATTTTTGTAGAAAAAAGACAGCTTATAAAAATAACTTTTTTGTCTGTTGTTAGAATTTGGGCATAGTAATAATCTTCAAAAGGAAGACTTCTAATTGCACTATTTAACAATCTGTTGGGCATCATAAAAAATGTTATTTCTTTTATGTCGGCTATTGAAATGAACTCTTCTTTATTGTTAACAGTCTTCGTTATTCCGCTTTCATCGATTTTATAAATAATTCCCGTGCCATTTATGTAATAATTCAAATGGATAATAACTACGGGAATAAAAAAGATAGCTAAATATGGTAATGAGAATATTAGTACAGCTCTTTTTTCTAGTGGTATTTCAGCATATACTAACCCACCAATATATAGTGAAGTAATAAATAGTAGCGAAAACAATGATTTTAATTGTTTCCATAATGTTATCTTGAGGATCATAGTTTATTTTCTCCGATTTTTTATTCCATTTCCTGTAACGTTCCCGCGCTACACGCAGGCTGGGATTAAAGATGCGTAATCTTTCGGTTAAAAACAAATGTATAAAATACAAACTATTTTCCCATTAAGCCTATTGCCCAAATCCGTTGTAGTAGCTGTTACAGGAAGCCTTTTTTATCGTTCAATATTTGTTTTCTAACACCTAGTTACTAATACTAAATAGACATTGAGTCCATTACTTTCTAATCCTCCTGATGTTCTGACCAACAACGAGTTCCGCCTTTAACTTCTTTAATTTTAATTTTCCCACTTCTGATATCATCTTTATCAATGATAAAAACTTTTTTGTAATTTGAACCTATTAATAGTTCCAAATCACATTGGGTAAATCTTTGCAAATCTTCAAGACGCAATATTTTGTCGGAATTAGTTTTTAAAAATGATTCCTTTTCATAAAATACATTTGCTGGTTCTGCAGAACTAAAGCGATTCAAATTAATAAAAGAAACATAAGAACAATTAAATTGGAAGTCATAATTTTCTTGGCGTATATTTTTTAATTTATTTATACCAACAATATATGTCATATTTTTCCCTTTCTTAACAATAGTCGAATAAGTAGTATCTGAAAAATTCGATTGCTCATATTGCGTATTTTCCTTTTTTTCAATAAGCAAATAAATAGTATCTAAAGATTTCAATCGTTCAAATTCCTTATCATAAAAATATTTTGTCAGATTTAAGTAATTATTTAAAAACGTCTTTCTGTCTTTAGGAAAAGAAAACTTGTCTTCGAAATTAGTCTCGGAAGAGTAACTATAAAAAAGCTTTAAAGTTTTGTTATCTTTATAAAATGATACCATATACCTACCTAAATTTTCAATAAGTATACTATTTTCTTTATCAATTTCATTGATTATTTTTTTTGGGTCAATCGAGACCAATGTATCAATTATAGACTTACAAATCATTACGTCAATATTATTCAGTTCTACTATATTGTTAATTATAGTGTCTTTACAAACTGTATAGCATTTAACTTTATTGTTCTTTAAGGAGATGTATTTGCTGTCATCCAAGTATACAATTAGTGCTTCATTATCTTCATTCACAATATCTCTAACTTGATTTCCTTTTTTTTCATAATCAAAATTTTCGTATTTTGAAAAGATAAAAGTAGAACCAACTTTATCTTGTGAATAGACAGTCGTAAAAAATAATAAGGTGATAACTAAAATATAATTCATTATTATTCGATTTCTGTGAGTGAAGGTTTCCTGTAGCGTGTGTTGGCAGTAGTAACTATTTTTCTTTTGGTAAAGGCACATTTAATGTATCAAGTTGCATTGCATCCGATATGAAAATGTCCTTCATTCTATTTAATCTTTCCTGCTTTCCAATTAGTTCTATTTCTGTTGGATTCACAAAGGAATGATATAAATTTCGAAGAGGCTGAAATTTCATATCTCTTACTGTCATTGGAAAAGTATAAATTTTCGGAGGATGACTTTTAAAATTTACCCTTATCTTGATGCATGGCCCATTGTAAATTTTTTTGTCAATGGAATCGTTTTTTTTACTTTTTACTAATGAAATTATTCTGTCAATCGAATTATCTTCAATTTCGTTAATAAAATAAAAAGGCTCCTTTTCAAAATAACTATGATTTGAATATGTTATTGCATCGCCCGATTTATCAATTATGGAATAAGTTGAACATGAAATATAAAATCCATCTTTTACATTTTTATAATCTCCATGCATCCAACTGTAGGTTAAAACTTCAATATTTTCATATTCATTTTTTCGAGAACAGCCGGTGATAAATACAATTAAAACTAAAATATAAGCTCTCATAGTTTTTTGGTTATTACTGCCAACGTTCCCGCGCTACACGCAGGCTGGGATTAAGAAAGCCTAAACTTTCGGTTAAAAACTAATTTTTCAAATACAAAAACATTTTCCTGTTAAGACAAATGCCCAAATCGCTTGTAGCGTGTGTTGGCAGTAGTAAATTTATTTATAATGGAAGTCCGATTCAGGTAAATTAATTACTTCACTTTTATTTCGCAAAATATTCCAAATCATATCATAAAGACGGAAAAAATTTCCTGCTCTTTTTTTATTTTCATAACTAGTATATCCAGTATTATAACTTACAACTTTTTGTTTTCCCTCGGAAAATATCACAATGCTTCTATAAAAACCAGGGTCAGTAATTGAGATAACGCTTTCTTTAGGTTCAAATTTATTTGGCATTTTGAAAAAATCAACTTCTTTCATAAATGAATATGTACTCTCTTTTTCTTCTTTCGTTAGTTCAATGTTTACTGTTTTATAATCTTCTAAATATTTTCTAGTGAAAGTGCTGTTTTTCGAATTGTAGCTATCATTATAAAATAAAAATCATTAGGGAGTGAATTATTTTCAATTAAAGAATTTTTCGAAAATGATTTCGGCATTCTTTCATTAAAACTGTAAATACTAAAAAGTATAAGTATTATAGAGATGACTTTAATTTTTTTCATTTCTCATTTTTGTGGTTTATTACTGCCAACGTTCTGACGCTTGGCGAGGTTGCGAGCTTCGGAACCGATTATTTTCTGTTAAAGATAAAATTTCTTGCGAAATGTAAACGTGAATTTAATACTAAATTCGCAATCTTGCCAAACGCCTGTTAGCGGTAGTGCTTTAATTTTCGTCATCTATATCAATTCCAATTGGTACGTTTTTGTCAAGCACTTTTTTCAGACATTTTTTATGGCTAAAAATACATTGTGATTCTTCGGAATTTGCAATTGAAATTTCAATCTCAACAGAATCTTTATGAGTTAAACTTTTTCCGCAAAAACAACACATTACTGTTTCTATTTGTTCCATGAATTTAATTTGTTTGAATATGTTTTAAATTCCAATAAAACCTTTATAATATGCACAAACAAATAACAAAATAATTACGATTTGAGCACCTAAATAAGTGAGAGAGTTTTGTTTTCCATTTGGAGCAAACATTTTGTAAATATTGAAAATTATAGGGGGAAACAATACAATACACGTTGCAATTTGACCACACAATATTGCGCGAGGACTTTCTGCTCCAGCGCCTTCTCCAAAATATCCCCAAAGTGCGAAAAACGAAACAAAAAATAATGCTACAGAATATAAAATTTCTAATGCAACAATTTTTAGTAAAAGTAGATAGTTAATTTTCAAGTTATGTTTCTTTAGATTCGTTTAAGTAGCATTACCGCTAACGTTATGCCACTTTGAGATGGCTGGAAGTTCGTAACCACTTAGTTTTCGGCTTAACGAAAACGTGATGCGAAACGGTAATTCCACTAAATTCCAGCTAGCTCAAAATGGCTGTTGGGCAATCCTGTTTTTAATTCAATATTAATTTCGATGATACTACTTTGGTACTTTCGAAGTTTACTTTTACGAAGTATATTCCTTTTCTGAAATTTGATACATCAATTTTTATATCAGAGATATTAAAAACATTCTCATAGTAAATACGTTGACCTAAAGCATTATAAAATTCAATAGACTTAACTTTTTCAGAAATATTAGATTTAATATTCACATAATCAGTTGCTGGGTTTGGATATATTGATATTTCTTGCTCTAAATCAAAATCTGTAAGGCTCAATGTGCCCGTTGTATATTGATAAGTATCTGAATAAATTATATTCCCATTATTAGTGGCAACTAATCTGTAGTAATAAGTTTGTTTTGCCAACGGATTGTTGATTAAACCAGATATCAAATTAGTATTATAACCATAAGCAAAATTTGGTGTTCCTGTTATTAATGAACCAAAACTGTTTGTAACTCCATACTCAAAATGAATGTTAGTTAAATATGCACCTTGACAATTAATTAAGCCTTTTAATTTTAAAGAATTTGTTTGAGGTTCTTCTATTGTTCCATTAACTATTATAATATTTCTTGAAAAATTGAAAACTCTTTCCTCGCTATAAATTGCTTGTCCATTATGCATGGCTTTCAATCTGTAATAATAATTTAAATTGGCATCTAGGTTAGTAATTGTGGCACTTACATGGTTAGAGCTACTAGCGTTGATTTGCGAAGGATTGGTTGAAATATTGTTTTCATAATCGAGAGTACCATATTCAAATACGATGTCAGTTATATCTTTATTATAGGATGTTAAATATGCTGATAATGTAACATTTGTTCCATTAATATTTGGACTGTTAATATTTATTTTATATTCTGGATAAGTTGTAAAGGACCGAATGTTACCATAAATATCTTCCCCTTTGTGTGTGGCCTTTATTCTGTAGAAGTATTTTGTTTCTGGTTTTAAGTTAGTTAAACTTGCCTCAACAGTTGCTGTTGAATTTCCTAATACAAGTGTTGGTGTTCCGCCTAAAGTACTATCAAGAACATCAGAACTCGTGCCATATTGAAACTCCACATTTGTAATGTCATACCCATTAGAAACTATATTGCCTGAAATTTGTGCAGTAGTTGATGAATAATTATAAGTAAAGTTTGTTGTTATTTCAAAATCGGGAAGTGTTGTGAAACTTAAAATTTGGCTGTAATATATATTTGAATTCTGTATTGCAGTTAATCTATAGTAATAGGTAGTATTTGATTCTAAGTTTATTAAATTTATTGAAATATTTGCAGATCCATTTGAAGCAACTGTACCAGGTGTTGTAGCAATAATATTTTTGAAAGAGTGATCTAAACTGTACTCAAATTGAATGTTTGAAATAGCCTGGCCATTAGAAGTAGCATTACCAGTTAAGCTAGCACTTGAATTAGTAACGTTTTTAGCAGGATTAATACTTAAAACTATGGGTTGGTATTGCACATCACTTCTATAAATTTTACCATTTGACCCTGCAGTATATATTTTATCATTAATAAGCTCAATAGAGTTAATAGCATATTGTTGAGTAAGATATTGCCAATTTAAGCCTCCGTTTTCTGTTTTATATAATTTTCCATCTTCGTCTGCAATATAACCTACATTTTTTGAATAAAACTTAACCTTTGTGTACCATTCGTAAGGAATTTCTAATTTTTTCCATACAATACCTCCGTCAGTTGTTTTATAAATCAATCCTTGGTCACCGACAAAATATCCATTGTTCTCATCAATAAAATCAAAGGCATTGATTCCTTCGTCTACTTCAATACAAATGTTCCAAGTATTTCCACCGTCAATAGTTTTATACATACTACCATTTGAATATCCTATTCTATTGCCATATCCTACCAAATCATTAACAAATTGTATTTCGCCATATAAAATAGATTTAACTTGTGTCCATGTGGAACCACCGTTTGTAGTTTTCATTACTTTTTTTTGATTGAAACCACCACTGACATATCCTATATCATCATTTATAAAATTGATAGAAGACAAATCCTCGTTGATTATTTCATTTCCATTATTTAATTTGGTCCAACTTATGCCCCCATTTATGGTTTTATAAACGGAGCCTGTAGTACCTGAAGTTCCTATAGTACCGCCAACTAAGGCATAGCCTAAATTTTCATTGATAAAATCAAATCTGCTAGTTTTCTCATTTTTAAGTGGAGGTCCAAGATTATTCCAAGTACTTCCTGAATCGATTGTTTTATAAAAATTATTTCCTTGTAAGGCATAACCTAAATCTTTATTGATGAAATCAATTTGACTAAAGTCATTATACGTTATAGAATGCGGTGTCCAAGTATTTCCTCCATCTGTAGTTTTAATGATTCGACCGCGATCACCAGTAGCGTAGCCAATATTTTTGTTTTGAAAATATATACCGTACATAGAAGTTACAGCTACAAAGCCATTTTGAAAAAATATTTGATTCCATGTAGTTCCTCCATCAGTTGTTTTGTAGGTTGCACCATACTCTCCAGTAGCAAAACCATTATTCTCGTCTAAAAAATGAAAATCATAAATAGCTTGATTTGTTTCAGAAATTTCTACCCAAGTTTCACCAGCATCGGTTGTTTTGTATAGGTCATTACGATCTCTTGTTGCGAAACCAATATTTTGATTTACAAAATAAACCGTAAAATAATCTGAAAGTGAAATATTATTGTTATCTATTGTTTTGTACCAATTTTGACCTCCATCAATGGTTTTTAGTATGATTCCATTATTACAAACTGCATGTCCAACTAAAGAACTGGTAAAAGCTGTTTTAACCACAGTGACATTAGGAATTGTAAAACTTTGCCAAGTATTTCCTCCATTATTAGATTTTACGATACTATTTGAAGTTGATAGTATTATATTCTTATCATCTATTATATTAACAGTATTGCAATTACCGCTGAAACCAACAGAAATTTGATTCCATGATGCTCCGTTATCTACAGATTCTAGAACATATCCATTGTTACCGACAATATAACCTTTTGTATTGTAGAAACTCATATCATTTCCACTTGAGATATTTTGCTTTTTTGTCCAAGTATTACCAGCATCCAGTGTTTCTAATAACTCATTTGAAGTTATAATGTAACCAATATTATTTGTCACAAATTCAACACCTTTTCCAGTATTAGCTGTTGGTTTAGGATTTAATAGTTCCCAATTTGTTTGCGAGTGAATTTTATTTATACATATAATAATATAGAACAGGATAAGTAGATTTTTTTTCATTTTCGATTTATTAATTAATTCGTCTCCGTTTATTTAACATGTTGCCCAACGTTCCGCTGCCTGTGGCTGTTGTGGGAGTTCGTAACCGCTCAAGTTTCGGCTTTGCAGAAAGTTGATGCGAAACGGTAATTCCACTAAATCCCACAATAGATACAGACAGCTGTTATAAGGCGGTTTTATTTTCGGTTTCGTGTTTCCACCGCTATTAAGCGAAACACAAGTTTAAATTATTATGTTATGAAATTTTTTAAATCGGATGAACAAGAAATTAGGTTTAATATTATTGTTACAATTATTGCTTTAGCAATATATATAATTCTTTCAACGCTAAGACAATCGCAATGAAAAGTCCAATTCTCGCAAACTGTTTAGTTTTTGGAAATTCTTTGAGCATTTTTTGCGCTAGTTCTAAATCAATTTTTGATTTTTCAAATTCTATACGTTCTTTTTCGGCAAAATATTTATGCTCTTCTATTATGTCCTTTAAGAATTTTTCTCCTTTGTCGGTTATAGAATATATAGAATCTCGATTATCGTCTTCAACAATCAAACTATTTCTTTCCAAGAAGTCAATGTTTTGTATAAAAACAATTCGGTCAAAATGCTCGTCAATTTTTGGATACAAATCTTGGTCTCTTAAATTAACTTTGTTTTGTTTGAAAAATATTAGATGGTTTTTTACTTCGATATTATTCATAGTGTTTTCGGTATTTCGGTTCTCTAAACTGCCTTATAACGTTCCCGCGCTACACGCAGGCTGGGATTAAAGATGCGTATTCTTTCGGTTAAAAACAAATGTATCAAACACAAACTATTTTCAAATTAAGCCAATTGCCCAGCTTGCTTGTAGCGTGTGTTAGGGCTTCGGTTTTATTTTTCGGTTTAGTTTCCGCACCGCTTTTAAGTCGGAAGCAATTTTAAATATTTTTGTTATGATTAATTATGTAAACCTTTTTTGTTCTATTGCTATCAAAGCAATTCCCAATAGCAACGGTATTAATATTTGCCACCAAAATTTTTCTACAAACGAAATAATAACGCTTTGTTGTTTCTCTTTTGCTTTTGGTTGGGTTGTCTGTTTAATTTCTGTTTTTAAAACACTTAATTCATCTGATTGATTAAGTTGGCCAATTGTAGAATTATTAAAATTATTAGTTATGTTTCTATTGTCGGAATCTATTTTGTTTAAATATTCAATTCCTTTGAAGTTGATTTTCGCCCGTATAAAATCTACTTTCACACCAGTTCCATCACCAAATCGCAAGTCAATTCCGCTTCCGTATGATATTAATTTTTCTTTTTCCAGTTCAATTAATTTCTGTTTTAATTTTTTTGTGTTAGTTTCTAATCTAGAAACATCAACAGGTTCTCCGTTATTATTTTCTGATAAATATTTAAGTATTTTATATTCTAAAGTGTCTTTCATATTTCGGTTCTTTAAACTGAGCCCTAACGTTCCCGCGCTACACGCGGTTTGGGACTAAATTAAGACTAATATTCGGATTTGCCAAAACTTCCAAATACAAACCAATTTCCCCATTAAACCTATTGCCCAAATCGCTTGTAGCGTGTGTTAAGCGGGGGTTGTTTAGTCGGAATTACAATTAAACCGCAAATTTTTCACGCTTCTGTATTTCGGTTTGTTATTTTTAACTTTCACGTTTGTTTTTAGTTTTCTGTTATTTGGTTCCAATTTTCACGTTTCCTTTTTCCAAGTTTCTATTGTCAGATTCCAATTTTCACGCTTCTGTTTTCCGAGTTTCTGTTTTTCCACTCCAATTTTCACACTTCTGCTTTTCAGGTTTCAACTTTCCAGCTTCTGTTGGCGCTTCCGTTTTTCACGCTTCAGCTTTGTTAATTTCTTGCGGAAACAAATGCTTGTTTTCTAATGGATTTCTTCTGCGTAATTTCGGCTTTCAACTCCCGCTTAACGTTCTGGCACTACAGCGGGTTTGGGATTAAATTAAGACCATTATTCGGATTTGCCAAATCATTCCAAATGCAAAACCATTTTTCCATTAAGCCAATTGCCCAAATCCGTTGTAGTGGCTGTTAGGTGCTGGCGTTTTTATGCTGTTAAAATAATATCATACTTTTTTAATATTTCTACAGCTTCCGAAAAGGCGTTTAAACCTTCTTGATATGATGGGAATTTTGGTCGATGTCCTTTTACCATATTTACAAATTCTCTACCTTTTTGTATTTTGTCAACTTCATTTTTAGGAATTAACAAATCATTGCAAAGCAAATTAATTACATTTATTAATTCGATTTTTTGTTCAATTATGTATTTATTGTTTACACACATTCTCAAAACCATTTCAAAATTCGCAACGTTTTCAAAATCTTCGTCTAATAAATCATAATCAGTTATATTACCATATTCTTGATAACATTTTGAGTAAAATTCTTTTAATGCAGGAGCAGATAAAAGTAAAAAAAGGAAATCTACATTTTTCATTTCCATTTGTTTCTCAGTAGGTATCAATTCGACTTCTCCTTCTTTAGCAACAATAATATTGTCTGGAATTCCAATATTTATTAAATTGATGAAGCAAACGTAATCACCGTGTCTTATAGCATTAAATTCCTCTTTGTATTTAGTTATTTCAGCTTTAGATTTAAGTACTTTTAGCATATAACCAACAACAAAATCATAGATTAGTTTTTCTTTAGCCATTTTTGATGTTTAATTTTGAACGTGATTTTGAGGTACGCTTGCACCTAACTTGTATATATGTATGACAAAATCATACAAACCCATCCAGTTTTGGGTAGATATGTATGACAAATACCATACTTTATTTTAATTCAAATATATAGATAATTCATTACAAATCATCAAAAGGACTTTTAATTTGTTGAATACTTTTCGTACTTACATGGGTATAAATTTCGGTAGTCTTACTACTGTTATGGCCTAATAATTCCTGTATATATCGTAAATCAGTTCCGTTTTCTAGTAAATGTGTGGCATAACTGTGACGCAACCAGTGTAATGTTACGGGTTTTTTATTCCCCACTTTTTGAAGAGCTTGTTTTAAAACACTTTGTAAACTTTGTTCTGAATAGTGTTCTCCTACATTTTGCCCTTCAAAAAGCCAAGTTTTAGGTTTGCTTATTACATAATAATCTCGCAGCATTTCTAATATTTTTGGAGACAAAGGAACAATTCTATCTTTTTTACCTTTGCTTTGTCTGATTATTACAATACCTCTTTTTGAATCAATATCATTTGGTTTTAAATTTAAAAGCTCACCTCTACGCAAACCACAACTATAAATTAAGGACAGCATCGTTTTGTGTTTGATGTTGCTATGCGCATTTAATATCAATTTTACTTCTTCTTTGCTTAATACATTGGGTAATAGTTTGGCTCGTTTGGGACGATGGATTTTATCAATATCGATTTTGGTGCCTATAATTGTTATAAAGAATAATTTAATGGAGTTGACCGTTTGATTCTGATACGAAGCCGAAAGCTTATTCTTTAAAATATACTCGTTATTATAAATAATCACGTCCTCATTATTGATTTCTACAACGGATTTTTCTCGATAGAAAATCAGGAAAGATTTTAAGGCTTCGCTATAGGTACTAATGGTGCTTTCGCTATATCGTTTAGAACGAAGCCATTGTTTGAATTTCTCTATTTGAATAATCCCCTCGGCGGAAGGAAGAGAATTTTTCAGGGGTTCTATCTTGAAACGTTCTCTATTTTCGATTGTATCGGGCAGATGCCACACCGTTTTTTGCTGACTCCATCGTGCTCCTGCTACTTGCTTGATACGCGCAATCAAATCTTGATTTTTTTCAAAGTAAACAGCAATCCGGCTTTCGCCTTTGTGTTTTATGGGTTTTGCAGTCCAAGTCATATCGTATTGATTTTGTGACTGAAAGATACTAATTTTTACAAATATGGTTTTATTTAACCAAAGGTTCTTATAGTACCAAAGCTTTTGCGTGAGGGATAAAAGCGGAAATCCTCCCGATTTTTCTTCGGGAGATTAAAGCGGTTAGCCCGACCCGCTTTTTTTTTAGCGGGTCACGCCCAAATTGCAAATTTTAGAATTAGTGGCAGTATTTGTGTAGCATTATTTTTTAAATAAAAAGGTAGTGGACTTTGCGAAAAACTTTGCGAACTTTGCGGTCCAATAATACTAGATGAAAGGAGTATAACAAGTTTGAAATAAACAACTGTAGCGCTATGCAAATTACATATTGCTTAAAAAAAATATATAAACTAGGTATGAAATTGCCATGACAACATTTGTCTCAAACACCGATTAAGATCTGGCGATATCATATTCCATTAAAAAACAAATATTATCTACATATGAAAATAAATCCAAAAAACGGAATTGACAAGCTCATTTTCGGAATGAAACAAAATGATGTTACGGCGATTTACGGCAAACCAGACCGCAATTACAAGGACGAGGATGATAATGTGATTTTTGCTTATAATAAGCTAAAAATGCGTTTGACGTTCTATGTAGAGGAAGATTTTAAATTGGGTTATATCGTTGCGTCTAGCCCGGAACTGGAAGTTTTTGGATATAAAATAATCAACAGAAAAATCAGTGACGTCAAAAAAGATTTAGCTGCTAAAGGAATTACTAAATTTACTCAGGAAGAGTTTGATACGTTCGAAAACTATTTCAACGAGGAAAACTGGATGATTTTTCAAACAGAATTTGATGAAGTGGTGAAATTTGAGATTGGTGCCATTATCAACCAAAAAGATGAATTTGACTGGAAATTTGGAAAGAAATAATTGAAACGTCGATAATGCTCAAAAAAGCATAAAAGCCAATTTCTATTCCTGTAATCACAGAGAATGAATTATAAAAATAAAACCCGACAGATTTTGAAGTCTGTCGGGTTTATTATTTGTGATTTTTTTAATTTATTGTTTTGGAGCGGGTTGTTTTTCCAGCATTTCCAATTCGAAAATAAGCATTGTATTGGGTGGAATAACACCACCGGCGCCTCTTTCTCCATACGCTAGATTTGATGGGATGAAAACTACTGCTTTGTCGCCAAAAGCCATATTTTCCAGTCCTTCAATAAATCCTGGAATCATACCGTCTTTTTTTCCTGCTTCAAAAGGGAAGGCTTGGTAGCCGTTTTGTGCGGCACGATTTGCGTCAAATTTGCCATAGGATTTATTCACGGCTTCATAACTGCTGTCAAATAGCGTTCCGTCCTCAAAATAACCAGCATAATTAAAATAGAATGTCGTTCCGTTAGCGGGTTTTACTCCAGTTCCTTTTTCAATTATTTTGTACGCTAATCCAGACGGAGTAGTAGTCGCTGTGGCTTTAGTAGCGACTAAATAAGCTTTTTTTGCAGCTACTACAGGACCGTATTTTTCAGTGTACGCTCTTTTGGCTTCGGCTTCAATTGCTGCTTTTTTTGCTTTGTTTTCAGCGTTGATCCGGTCCTGTTTCTTTTGGTCTTCGGATTTATTGTTGAAATAATCAGCAAACACTTTTGGGGCGTCAAATTTCTGGGCTAAATCACCTTTTCTTACGATGGTAATTTTTGTGATTACATCGTTTTGCGCAATTGAGTTTACTATATTCATTCCTTCGGTAACGTGACCAAAAATGGTGTGTTTTCCGTCTAACCAAGGCGTTTCTTTATGCGTAATGAAAAACTGGCTTCCATTAGTAGTGGGTCCAGAATTTGCCATAGAAAGGATTCCAGGTTTGTCATGTTTTAAGTCGGTGAATTCATCCTTGAATGCATAACCAGGTCCACCAGAACCATTTCCGGAAGGATCTCCGCCTTGAATCATGAAGTCTTTGATGACACGGTGAAATTTTAAACCATCAAAGAACGGTTTTCCTTTTAGTTTGTCATCTGTGACAAAGGTGTTTTTCCCTTCGGCAAGTGCAATGAAGTTAGCCACTGTTACGGGTGCTTTTTGGTATGCTAATTCCAGTACAATATCTCCTTTGTTTGTGGCAATTGTTGCAAAAATCCCCTCGATTACCGTTGGAGTTTTTACCGCAGGCTTTGCTGGCGATTTTACAGTTGCTTTGACACTTGTTGCCGATTTTTTGGCAGGAACGGATTTCTTGACCGTTTGAGAATGTACGTTGACCATTCCCAGAAATAATAAAAACAGAATTTTAAATTTCATGTTGTACTAATTTAAAGGCTTATTTTTTTAATATTATTGGGGCATTTTTTCTAATAACTCAATCTCAAAAATGATATTCGCATTGGGTGGTATTACTCCTCCAGCACCCGCTGCTCCATATCCTAAACGGGATGGAATGAAAATTACGGCTTTGTCACCAAAAGACAATTGCTCCAGTCCTTCAATGAAACCAGGAATCATGCCATCTTTTTTACCTGCTTGGAAAGGGATGGGTTGGTACCCGTTTTGTGCAGCTCTGTTTTCATCGTATTTGCCAAAGGTTTTAGCTACATTTTCGACACTGGCATCAAATAATTCTCCGTCTTCCAGAAAACCGGCGTAATGAATGAAAATTTTGGTGCCTTTGGCAGGTTTTTTACCACCGCTTTTTTGGGTAATCACGTATTGTAATCCAGTAGGCGTTTTTGTCGCTTTGGTTTTCAAATCAGTAAAATAAGCTACTTTTTGTTCGCGAACTCCTTTGTATTTTTCGTTGTACACTTTTTTGTTTTCGGCATCAACAGCTGCTTTTTTCTTTTGATTTTCAGATTCCACAGCGAAATAGTCGTTGAATATTTTTACAGCATTGAATTTTTTAGCCGCTTCACCATTTCTGATGATGGTTACTTTAATGATGTAATCATTTTGTTCAATTTTGTTTACTACTTCCATTCCATTTTCGACTACATGACCAAAAATGGTGTGTTTTCCGTCTAACCAAGGTGTTGCAAGATGCGTGATGAAAAATTGACTGCTGTTCGTTGTAGGTCCGTTATTGGCCATAGCCAAAACACCGCCTTTATCAAATTTCAAATCAGAAAATTCATCTTTAAATTTATATCCGGTATCTCCAGAACCTGTTCCAAGCGGATCTCCGGTTTGTATCATAAATTCTTTGATAACTCTGTGGAATTTTAAGCCGTCAAAAAAGGGTTTGTTTTTAAGATTTTCATTGGTAACAAATTCATTTTTTCCTTCGGCCAAGGCTACATAATTGGCCACCGTGATAGGTGCTTTTTCAAAATCTAATTGTACAATGATTTCGCCTTTATTGGTTTCAATTTTAGCATATAAACCATCAGGAAGATTGTTGTGTTCTTCTTTGCAAGAGTAAAATGAAGCAATTACCAGGAATACGAATAGAATCTTTTTTTTCATTTCTAAATTATTTTATTGAGTTATAGTATCTATGGTCTTGTTTATGATTGGGGCTGTTTGTTTGATAGGTGTTGGAACTGTTGGTACGACTTTTAGTTTTACCTCGTTTTCTTTTTTATATGCTGCTTCGGATTTAAAATCACGTAATGTCACGGTGCAAAGTAGCGGTTGATTGGTTCCAATTCTTTTTTCGTCACCATGGTATCCATATCCCATGTGCGATGGGAAAAGAAAGTTTACTTTTTCATTTTTACGCATCAGCTTAATTCCGTCACGCAAGCCCATCATGATGTTTTGCTTGTCCACATAATATATTTGCGGTCTTAACTCTAATTCAGAATAGATAATCGTACCTTTCAAGTCTTTGATTTCATAATCAAAAAAGGCAACGTCTCCTTTTTTTGGTGTAAGCGTATCAATTTCATTTCTTGTTTCATAGGAATACCAATATCCTTTTTTGGATGCTAAGTATTTCATATTAGGATTACTTTTTATTACATCCTGGATTTGGGTTTCCTCGTTAGCAACTAATTTTTTGTTGCGTGCCACAGATTTTTTCATGAAGCTTCCTGATGCTTGAGAAATAGGTCTCCTGGCTTCCTGAGGTTGTTTGCAACTTGAAAAGAGGACAAACATAAAAAATATAATTGCGATTATCTTGCTGTTTTTCATAGGATTAGATGCTTAAATTGGTTACTAAATCTTCAAATTTCCGAATCGTTTCTTCCATCGAAACTTCTGATTTTCCTCCGGCAGCATTGCGATGTCCGCCACCATTAAAATAATCTCTTGCAAATTGATTGACATCAAAATCGCCTTGAGAGCGGAATGAAATCTTGATGATTTTTTCTTCTTTATTTTCGATAAATATAGCGGTAAATACAATCCCTTTGATACTTAGTCCGTAATTTACAATACCTTCCGTATCTCCTTTTACATAATCAAACGAGTTCAATTCCTCTTGAGTCAGTGTGGTATAGGCTGTTTTATGTTCCGTTATCACTTTCATGTTTTGAAGTGCTCTTCCCAATATTTGTAATCGTCCAAAAGAACTGTTGTCAAATAACAAACTTGGAATTTCAGTATTTTCAACACCCAAATCAATTAATTCAGCCACAATTCTATGTGTTGTTGCAGTTGTTTTTGGGAAACGAAACGAACCTGAATCCGTTAGAATTCCCGTATAAATGCAGGTTCCAATGGTTTTATCAATGTCTGCTTTTTTTCCAAGATGCGATATGAAGTTATAAAGCATTTCGCATGTAGATCCAAACGAAGTATCTGAATAAGTTACCACAGCGTAATTATCCGGTTTTTGATGATGATCTATCATTACGAAAGGCGCGGTCAGTTTAGCTAAAACATGTTCCATTTCGCCGGTGCGATGCAACGCATTAAAGTCTAATGTGAAAATAAGTTCTGCTTCTTCAAGAATTTTTGTGCAGTTTTGTTTGTCTTTTTCGAATATTTTAATGGTTTCAGAACCCGGCATCCACGCCAGAAAATCCGGAAATTCATTTGGAGAAACCACAACAGGATGATGCTTGTTTTTTAATAAAAAATGGTATAAACCCAGTGTAGAACCCATGGCGTCTCCGTCAGGACCGCGGTGAGGGATTATGGCAATCTTTTTTGGAGTTGCTAATAACAACTGTATCGCTTGAATGTCTTGTATTTTCATAGTCTGCGAAATTACATTTTTTTAATGTAATGTTGAAATCATTTATAGAATTAACAAAGTTTTAGAAGGTTATAAAAAGTCGGTATTTTTTCTTTTCAATTTTTGATACAAATGGTATTTTGCCCCTTTTACAATTTGAGCATTATAAATTCCCACGGAGCCCGAAGAAAAGTAAGCTATTAGGCACGCAATTCCAATGAAAATGCCGCTTTCGATCCCGAAAAGTTCCATTCCCATAACCGTACAGGCAATAGGCGTATGGGTGGCTCCCGAAAAAACAGCTACAAATCCCATTCCTGCCAAAAGTGCTATTGGTAAGGGAACGATAAGTGATAAAGTACTTCCCAGAGTAGCACCAATGAAGAATAATGGCGTGACTTCACCCCCTTTGAATCCCGCTCCCAGCGTAAATCCTGTAAAAAGTATTTTCAATAGGAAATCATAAGAAGCATTTGGGTTTAAAAAAGCATTAACAATCATTGGGACTCCAAGACCAATGTATTTTGTGGTTCCAATAAAATAAACGGCCAGTGCTATGAAACATCCGCCTACGAAAGGGCGAAGTGGTGGAAATGAAATAGTTTTTGAAAATAAATATCCCCAAAAATGTGTGCTTCTGGAAAAAAGCATGGCGGCTAGGCCAAATAAAATGCTCACGAGAATTACCCAAAATAGAGTCGTAAAGTTATTTTCTGGCAGAAATGGAATTGCATAATGGCTGTGATTTACGTGCCAAATTTCCACTGTGAAATAAGCGATATATGCAACCAGAAAGGAAAGAAAAATGCTTTTGAAATTGATTTTACTAAAATAAACAACCTCTAAAGCAAATAATGCTCCGGCTAAAGGTGTTCCGAAAATAGAGGCAAATCCGGCGCTGATTCCTAAAATGAGTATTGTTTTTCTTTCGGAAGCGTCAAGTTGAAATAGTTTTGTAAATTGGTCTGCAATGGCGCCACCCATTTGCACGGCGGTTCCTTCTCGACCGGCTGAGCCGCCAAAAAGATGAGTGATTAAGGTGCCAAAAAGCACCAAAGGAGCCATTTTTAACGGAATGATTTTTTGCGGATTTTCGTATTCTTCCAGCAATAAGTTATTCCCTTTTACCACCGATTTTCCCCAATAATGATAGCCCAATCCTATAATCAAACCGCCTATTGGCAAAAGCCATATGATCCAACTGTTATTTTCTCTTATTTGGGTAACCCACTCTAAAGTTACAAGGAAAAAAGCAGATGCTGATCCGGAAAAAAAACCTATCAAAATACAAATAGAAATCCATTTGAGCAGCAGCGATGATATTTTTTTAGTTTTCTCTAAATTCATTAGTAAAATGACAAATTGTTTTTTTGCAAAAGTATTATAAACCTTCTTGAATTAATGGTTTTTCGGTGGCTATTGCGGTGAATTCAATTTCAACTAAATATTCAGGGGCAACCAGTTTGCTGATTTCATAAAAACCGGTAGTGGGTTTAATGTCCTTAAAAAATAGGGCATGAGCCGAAGCAACGTCTTCAAATGTCGAAATATCAGTAGTGAAAATTCGTGTTCGGATGACATCTTCCATACTCACTTTTAAGTCTTCGAGAACAACTTTTACGCGTTCTAAAATATTTACTGTTTGCGCATACGCGTCATCAGCTTTTACTTTTTCACCATCAACTATCGCTACTGTGCCTGAAACTTCAATAGTATTTCCAATGCGTACCGCTCTGCAGTATCCCATTTTGTCTTCCCAAGGAGAACCGGTCAATATGTTTTCTCTTTTCATTTTAGTAGTGTTTGTTTGTAGTTTTTAAATTTTATTAGTAATAAAAATGCGATTTTTGATATGGCATACTATTTGCAAGTTAGAAAAAAAAGTGAAATAAAAATACCGATTTTGGATAAAAAAAGTTCAATTTTTTGAAACGAATAGTAACAGTTTTATTTTCTAAAATGTAATAAAATGCAGATTTGGGAGTTATAAATGAAAGTTAAATTACTGCTTGATTCTTGAATAAATACAATTGGTTTTTTATTTTTAAAATTTTACAAGCACTGATAAACTAATTTTAGAAAGTTATGAAAAGGATTTTATTTTTAATGATTACCATCAGCATGTCTTTGAGCGGATATGCCCAAAACGAATTTAGCTCGAAATTTAAAGCGATTCCACCTAAAAATAATGCCCCAAAAATAAAAAAAACAATTCCACCTAAAGCGGATATTCCACCTATTAATACCCCAAACGTATTTAAAAATCCGGAAATTTTTAACCCAAAACCAAGTCCGTCGCTTCCTAGTACGCCAGCAACTAATTTCTCCATGACTCCGAAAAATGAGTTTATTAATCCCGGAGATGTTTATAAAGACAAATGGAATAAAAAAGAAGAAAATACAGATGGTGTTGTGTATAGAAAGAACCAAAATTTAGGTAATTTTCAAACGGGATCAGTTACTGCTAAGGTAATGTATCGCGATGCAGCTTATGTTGATGGCGATAAGATTCGAGTATATTTAAATGATAAAGTAATTGAATATCAAGTGAACCTGGATAGTGACTTCAAGGGTTTTGAAATCGTGTTGGAAAAAGGCTTTAATAAGATAGATTTCGAAGCCTTAAATCAAGGAAGTTCGGGTCCTAATACTGCTGAATTTAAAGTGTATGATGATAAAGGTGGTTTGATATCAGCCAGTCAATGGAATCTTGGAACTGGATTCAAAGCCACTATTATTTTGGTAAAAGAATAAAAACATACTTTATGTAAATAAGAAAACCGTTGAACATTCATTATACTCAACGGTTTTTTTATGATCAAGGACGTTTTGTCTAAAACGGATCTGCAGTAACTTGAAATTTCATATCCGATTTTACAGTAATGTCTTGGGTTAAGGATTCTTTAATAACTGCCTTAGCTCTTATTTTATAGGAAGGTGCCTTAATGTATTTGTCTAATTTTTGAGAGATACAAATTAGATTGATCGTATTTGAAGTGGAATTAATATCGTCTAAATAAGCCAATTCAATTTCATCATTTGCATCTGTTGAAATGTATAAGTGTATTGATTTTAAAAAGCGGAATGTTTTATCAGTTGGATCAGTGATCGTTAATTTTAATGCTGTCAACTTTACATCTTTAACTAAATCTGCTTTTGTATTGTTGTTTTCAAATTCTTTACTTGAATTCGTGGTTATTTCTGGTGTTACTACTTCAAATAGAGCGCCAACTGGGAAAGCACTGTCAATTGTAAAAGAGGTTTCATTATCAATTGTAAATGTCAACAGATCATCAATTATATTGCATGAAAAAAATAGTAATCCTAAAATTGCTATAGTTATGTATTTTCTTGTTCTCATTTTTTATGGGTTTAAGTAGGATTGTACTATTTTTTTTGTCACAACGCCGTATGGATTGCAAAACTAACGTTTTATAGCCGTAAATAGTATTTAAATGAAAAAGCATTTTCGTTTTATTACCAAGAAAATCAAAAATGACGCTATAATAATGGAGAACATTGTTGTTTTTTTATGAAGTAGACTTTATTTTTTATTGAAAAATTGGTTGGTTATAAAGCAAAAGTAGGATTTGGTCTTGAATAAAATTTAAATTAAATGTTTTTCAATTCAAAATATAAAAAGTATTTTTGCGCATGCAACACAACGTACTTATTTTAGATTTCGGATCGCAATACACACAGCTTATTGCGCGTAGAGTTCGCGAATTAAATATATTCTGCGAAATCTTCCCTTACAATCATTTTCCGAGTGATTTATCAAGTTATAAAGCAGTAATTCTTGGTGGTAGTCCATTTTCTGTTCGTTCAGAAGATGCTCCCCATCCTGATTTATCACAAATCAGAGGAAAATTGCCTTTGCTGGCAGTTTGTTACGGAGCACAATATTTAGCCCATTTTAGTGGTGGGGAAGTAGCAGCATCCAATACCAGAGAATACGGTAGAGCTAATTTGACTTTTATTAAAGAAAACGAAACTTTTTTTGAAGACGTTTCTGAAAACAGTCAGGTTTGGATGAGTCATAGTGATAGTGTTAAAGCTTTACCTACCAATGGCGTGAAATTAGCAAGTACACATGATGTAGAATTTGCCGCCTATAAAATTGAAGGCGAAACTACTTATGGTATTCAATATCATCCAGAAGTTTTTCACTCTACAGATGGAAAGCAAATGCTGGAAAATTTTTTGGTAAAAATTGCTGAAGTACCTCAGACCTTTACTCCAAATGCTTTTGTAGCTGATATGGTTGCTGAGTTAAAAGAAAAATTACAAGACGATAAAGTTGTTCTTGGTCTTTCTGGTGGAGTTGATTCGACTGTAGCGGCAGTTTTATTGAACCAAGCGATAGGAGAGAATCTGTATTGTATTTTTGTAAACAATGGATTGCTTCGTAAAAATGAATTCCAAAGTGTTTTAGATCAATACAAAGGAATGGGTTTGAATGTGAAAGGTGTAGATGCCGGTGATCGATTTTTATCTGAATTAGCAGGTGTCAGTGACCCGGAAACCAAACGTAAGATTATTGGACGTGTATTTATCGAAGTTTTTGATGATGAATCACACCTTATAAAAGATGTAAAATGGTTGGCTCAAGGGACCATATATCCGGATGTAATTGAATCTGTTTCTGTCAAAGGACCATCAGCTACTATTAAATCGCACCATAATGTAGGAGGTCTGCCTGATTACATGAAATTAAAAATTGTAGAGCCCCTTCGTATGCTTTTCAAAGATGAGGTACGCAGAGTAGGAGCTTCATTGGGAATAGATCCTGAATTATTAGGACGACACCCTTTTCCTGGACCTGGATTGTCAATCCGTATTTTAGGAGATATAACGCCGGAAAAAGTACGTATTTTGCAAGAGGTAGATGCTGTTTTTATTGATGGATTAAAATCTTGGGGATTATACGATAAAGTTTGGCAAGCCGGCGCTATTTTGCTTCCGGTAAATAGTGTAGGTGTGATGGGTGATGAACGTACTTATGAAAAAGTGATCGCGCTTCGTGCCGTAGAATCTACTGATGGTATGACTGCTGACTGGGTACATTTGCCTTATGATTTCCTGATGAAAATTTCTAATGATATCATCAATAAAGTAAAAGGAGTGAACAGAGTAGTGTATGATATCAGTTCAAAACCACCTGCTACAATAGAATGGGAATAATATCGTTTTTTAACATTAAGTCATTACATTTGTGATGACTTAATTGTTTAAAATTATATTTATGAAAGGATTTTTACGAATTTTGTTTTTAATAGTATTGTTTTCAAATGTCATTTTTGGACAAGAAAGTGTATTGCAACATACCGTTGTTAAAGGGGAAACAATAACTCAAATTGCTTTAAAATACAAAACAACTCCTACAGCCATTTATACACTTAATCCGGAAACTCAATCCGGAATTCAAGAAAACCAAATTCTTAGTATACCTGATGTTGTCTTACAACAAAGAAATAATCTCGTTCACATTGTAGGTCCTAAAGAAACACTTTACGGTTTAGCTACAAAATACAATGTAAAAGTTGAAGCACTTCAAGGAGTAAATGAAACAGCGCTCGTTAATGGCTTAAAAATAGGTCAGGAGTTAATCATTCCGCGATTTTATGAGCTTGAAAAAACAGTTTCTAACCAGCAAGCCTTCACTGCTGATAATTCAAAAATCACTCATAAAGTAATGCCTAAAGAATCATTGTTTGGTATTGCAAGATTGTATAACGTTTCTGTTCAGGATTTAGACAAAGCTAATTCAGATGTTTTTAAAGTAGGATTGCAAGTAGGTCAAAATTTAGTTATACCAAACAAACGAAAAACATTAGACGGAAGAGCCCGAATTATTAATTCTGAAACTATTTTTCATGATGTTCAGTCTAAAGAAACTAAATACTCAATAGCCAAAAAATACGGAATTACAATTGATCAATTGGAATCACAAAATCCTGAAATTGTAAACGGATTAATTCAAGGAAATAAATTGGCTATAAATGTTAAGCAGATAACTCCTTCAAACGAAAATGAAGAGTTGATGATTGCGTTAGCGGAGAAGCAAGTAGTAGTTGAGAAAACCAAAGCAAAAAATGTTCAATTAGAAGATTTAAAAGACAAGCTTACCGTTCAAAAAGAAATGAATCAAAAAGTTATTAAAGTTAATAATTTAAAAATTGACCTTAACGAGATCGATGATGCCAAAGAAGGTTCAGAGGAAAGGCTCAGGTTAGTCTTAGAAGCTAATAAAAATATTCAGGACATATTGATTTCAAAATTAGATTCATTAGTATACACGATGAATGAAGATTTATCAGAATTAAAAAATACTGAGATTGAAAATCTAGAGAAATCAAAGAAATTGGAAGCTAAATCTTATGAAAGTATTTCGAGAACGAGCGAATTATCATTTCAATTGAAAAAAGATTTAGCCCAAAATAGAAAAGTATATTCGGGGTTGATGAATAAAGTGCAGCGCATAGCTGTTGAAAAAAATATTGAATACAAGAAGAAAGTAAGGGAAAATAGTAAAGCTGATTTAGTGGAGTCTGACACTGAAATTACTTCTCTTGATACTTATAAAAAAATGGAATCAGACCAAAAACGAAGAGATGAATTAAATGAAGTGCTTCTTAAGAAAATTGATTCGTTAGGCGGAGAGAAAAAAATAGAATTAAAAAGGCATATTAGTATGGCTACTTTTTATAGCAGAGAGGCAAGAAATTTTGATGATAAATTAGCGTTGGTGCGCTTAAAAAGATACCAAAATAAAGCGCAGGAGTCTCAAAGCCAGAATCCAGTTCCTAAAGATTTAAACCAACTAAACATAGTGGAGATAAAAGAAGTAATAGAACACGATTCTTTAAGTGAGGTAAATAGATCTAAAATAGAAGTATTAGATAATCTTAAAGAAGTCCCAGCAGGGTATTATATTGTTTTAGGTGATTTTATTGAAGCAGAAGACCGAGATAAATTTATAATGAAATTGATTGATGCCGGAGAATTGAATTCCAGTTTTTTCTTTAATGTAAATATTCTTTCGTATTATGTTTTTACTGAATTTTTTACTACCGAAGAAGAAGCTCTTTATGAATACAAACAGAAAAAAAACAAAGAATTCTTTGAAAAAATGTTTGTTGTAAAGATTGAACAGAATTAATTTATTTAGGAAACAATTAACTACTCTTTTTAAAGTTCATTACTAATTTTACAAAAACTAAAAATTAATTTATTACACTAAGCATGAAATATTTTTTAACATTCTTTGTTGTTCTTTTTTTTATTTCTTTTCCGGGTCACACTCAAAATAAAGTGATACAACATAATGTAACAAAAGGAGAAACTATAAATCAAATTGCACAAAAATATAAAGTTACACCTTATGATATTTATCAATTAAATCCAGATGCACAAAGTGGTTTGAAACCCAATACAATCTTGCTAATTCCTCAAAATTCTGGAAAGCAAGTGGTAGTTCAAGCCAAAAAAAGTACTCCGTCTATAACCCATCAAGTAGCGCCAAAAGAAACCCTGTATGGTATTGAAAAAAAATATGGAATTTCTGATGAATTATTGAAAAAAGCCAATCCTTTTCTTGAAAAAGAAGGGCTGCAAATAGGGCAGACGTTAACTATTCCCTCTAATAAAGTTCAAAAGAATAGTCCTGTCACTTTAGAAAAAGTGGTCTATCATTATGTGCTTCCTAAAGAAACAAAGTATTCAATTGCCAAACAATATGGAATTACGATTCAAGAATTAGAGCGTAAAAATCCTGAAGTTGTTTCTAATTTACCCGAAGGGTTTAAGTTGTTAGTTAAAGGTATAGCTCCCAAAGTAGATAAGACGGTAGTTTCAGAGCCTAAAAAAGAAATTGTAAATTCAAATCCTGTACCGACTACTTCCGCAATCAATTATTTGAATTATGTAGTGAAATCGAAAGAAACACTTTATAGTTTGTCAAAAATGTTTGGCATGAGTCAGGAAGAATTAATTATTCTGAATCCTGCATTGTCTGAGGGAGTTGTAGAAGGAATGAATTTGAAAGTTCCGTCAACAATTGCAATTTCTCCGGAAACTAAAAAAGAATACACGGAATTATCAAAAAGTATGGGCGTTACTTCCAGAAAAAAATTAACGCTTCTTTTGCCTTTTAATGTTTCAAAAATTGAAGGAGATACGGTTAACTCGATGGCAATGCGCTTGAAAAAAGATAAATTTCTGAACATGACTTTGGATTTTTACGCAGGAGCTTTGGTGGCCATTGATTCTGCCAGAACACTAGGGCTTAATATAGAGGTGAAGATATTAGATTCTCAGGAGACTAAAAATAGTTCCAATGTTGCTTCTCTTATAAATAGTCATAATTTAGAAAATTCGGATGCCATAATTGGACCTTTTTATCAAAGTAATGTAGAGAAAACAGCTGAATTATTAATTAACAATCAAGTTCCTGTAATTTCACCTTTGTCAAAAGATTCGGGTGTTTCATACGCTAATATTTTTCAATCCATTCCCGCTCCTGATGCAGTCAAAAACGCTATGTTCGATTATATGCGTTCCAAAGGAGGGAATATTGTAGCGGTAGTTGATAAGAAAAAAGAATCAGTAATACAGTTCATTAAAGAAAATCATAAAGATGTAAAATTTTCATCACTTAGTGCAAATGGAAGCGTATCTGCCGAAAATTTAAAAAGTTTGTTTGTAAAAGATAAAATAAACTTTGTGGTGATGGAAACCGGAAATACGGGAATGATAAAGTCGACAATAGCCGCGATGTTGAGTTCTATGTCAATTTACAAAGTGCAGTTAGTTATTTTGGAACCAAACGAGACATTGGATACAGATGAAATTAATGTGTCTAATTTGGCTAAATTAAAACTTACATATCCTTCCATAACTCGTGAGAATGAATCTCCGGAGGCTTTGATTTTCGAAAAAGAATTTAAAAAGAAAAATAAGATATATCCAAGTGCCTTTGCAACACGCGGATTTGATATTACTTTTGATACAATGATGCGATTGTCACAAAATAAAAAATACCAAGAAACGGTTGATTCTACTGCCACAGAACAAGTGGATAACAAGTTTGAGTTTTACAAAAAATCAGATGGAGGTTATAGTAATAGAGGAATATATATCTTATATTATGACACGGATCTAACTATAAAAGAAGCAAACTAATGACATCAAAAGTAACCTATTTAGGTGATTTAAGAACCTCTTCAACGCATTTGCAGTCAGGGACGGTAATCCTTTCCGACGCACCTTTAGATAATAACGGGAAAGGAGAGGCTTTTTCTCCAACCGATACTGTAGCAAATGCTTTGGCAAGTTGTATGATGACTATTATGGGAATAAAAGCAGGTGAAATGAATGTTGATTTGACAGGTTCTACCGCCGAAGTAATTAAAATTATGAATGCAGAACCAAGACGCATTGGAGCAATAGAAATTTATTTTGATATGGTAGGAACAGCAGATCAAAAGAATAAAACTATTCTGGAAAGATCCGCCATGACCTGTCCTGTTTTCTTAAGTTTGCATCCTGAAATCGAGAAACGAATCACTTTTGATTGGAAATAAAATAGATTCGAGAAGCTTGAGGCAAGAAATAAGAGGTATTACTACTTTTTATTTCTTGCTTCTTTTTTATTAAAAAAAATGGATCAAAATCAAAAACAACTCATTAAGCTGGCCCACACTAAAATGCCGTTTGGTAAATATGAGGGATGGTTTCTTATCGATATTCCGGAATATTATATTGTTTGGTATAGCAATAAAGGTTTTCCAAAAGGAGAACTAGGGGAGCAATTGCAACTTATTTATGAGTTAAAACTCAACGGTCTTGAAGAATTAATTCGAAATATAAAGAAACGATACCCAAAACCATAATTCAGATTAGTAGGCTTTGCAAATATTCGGGTAATAGAAAAAATATTTTCTGATAATCAGGTAATCTAATAATCTGAAAATCCAATTAAATTTGTACTTTTGCCACGTTTTTTTACACAACTACAACACAAACAACAACAGAATGAATCAAACGAAATATATTTTTGTTACTGGCGGTGTGACTTCTTCTTTAGGGAAAGGAATCATCGCAGCATCTTTGGCAAAATTGTTACAAGCAAGAGGATATAGAACAACCATCCAAAAGTTTGACCCGTACATTAATGTAGATCCAGGGACATTAAATCCTTATGAACATGGGGAATGTTATGTGACCGATGATGGTGCAGAAACCGATTTGGATTTAGGGCATTACGAGCGTTTTTTAAATGTTCCTACTTCTCAAGCAAATAATGTGACCACTGGAAGAATATATCTTTCGGTTATTGAAAAAGAAAGAAGAGGAGAATTTCTTGGTAAAACGGTACAAGTCGTGCCTCATATCACCAATGAAATCAAGGAAAGAATGCAGTTGTTGGGGAATTCCGGCGATTATGATATTGTCATCACTGAAATTGGTGGAACGGTAGGAGACATTGAATCCTTACCTTATATAGAGTCTGTTCGTCAATTGGTTTGGGAATTAGGTGAGCATAACGGAATTGTAATTCACCTTACTTTGGTACCTTATTTGGCTGCCGCAGGAGAGTTGAAAACAAAACCGACGCAGCATTCCGTGAAAACTTTGATGGAAAGCGGGATAAAAGCGGATATTTTAGTGTGCAGAACAGAACACGAAATTTCTGAAGAATTACGCAATAAACTGGCTTTGTTTTGTAATGTAAAAAGAGAAGCGGTTATCCAGTCGATTGATGCTTCTACAATTTATGAAGTGCCAAATTTGATGTTGGAAGAAGGACTTGATGTCGTTGCGTTGAAAAAATTAGATTTACCTAAAAAAGCGGCTCCGGATTTAAAAAACTGGAATACTTTTTTACGCCGATTAAAAAATCCGAAGCATACCGTGAATATCGGTTTGGTTGGGAAATATGTAGAAATGCAGGATTGTTACAAATCTATTTTGGAAGCGTTTATCCATGCTGGTGCTGCAAATGAAACTAAAGTAAATGTGGTTTCCATTCATTCTGAACATATTGATGCCAGTAATATAAGCGAGAAATTCTCTGGTTTAGACGCAATTCTGGTTGCGCCAGGTTTTGGTGAAAGAGGAATTGAAGGGAAAATTGCAGCAGTGCAATATGCTCGTGAAAATAAAGTGCCGTTCTTCGGGATTTGTTTGGGAATGCAAATGGCAATCATCGAATATTCAAGAAATATTTTAGGTTATGCTGATGCTAATTCTACCGAAATGAATGAACACACTGCGCATCCGGTGGTAAACCTTATGGAAGAGCAAAAAACAGTTACTGATAAAGGAGGGACAATGCGTCTTGGTGCATGGAAATGTGATATCAAAAAAGATTCATTGGCTTATAAAATATACGGAAAAGAAACGATTTCGGAACGTCACCGTCACCGTTATGAATACAATAGCAATTACGTTGCGCAATTACAAAATGCAGGATTGATTGCTTCTGGAGTAAATCCTGATACCGGATTGGTGGAGATTATAGAAATAGAAAATCATCCATTTTTCATTGGGGTACAATACCATCCGGAATACAAAAGTACGGTTGCAAATCCGCATCCTATTTTTGTGAATTTTGTGGCAGCAGCCGTTCAGGCAAAGAAAAAATAGTTGTTGTTTTTTGAAACAAATCATTAAACTTCATACTAATAGATTAAACTTTTTTAAATATAATAATGGAACAAAAAAAATTTGACCTCAATTCGATTATCGGTTTTGCATTAATTTTTGGTATTTTGATTTTTATCATGTATCAAAATCAACCAGACCCGAAAGTGGTTGCTGCTGAAAAAGCACAAAAAGAGTTGTTGATTAAAGAAGCTAAAGTCAAAGCGTTAGAAGCAAAAACTGTAGCAAAAGCTACTGTTGCGGTTGCTTCAACCGGAGATTCAACTCAATTGGCGCAATTGCAAAAAACGTTGGGGAATTTTGCGTATTCTGCGACACTTCCTTCTGCGAAAGCGGGCGTTACCACTATCGAAAACGATTTGGTGAAGCTGACAATCGCCAATAAAGGAGGTTATATTGTTGAAGCGACTTTGAAGCAATTCGAGAAGTTCAAGAAAGGTTCCGGACAATTAGTTCAATTGGTAAAAGACAACAATGCTAATTTAAATGTGCAATTGCTGACTAGTGATAACCGTACTTTGAATTCGAAAGACTTGTATTTTGAACCTACTTTAACGAAAGTTGGAGCGGATCAGATATTGTCTATGAAATTGAAAGCAGGAGCCAATGAATTCTTGGAGTACAAATACATTTTGAAACCAAACGATTATATGATTGGTTTTGATATTCGTTCTCAAGGGTTGAATAAAGTATTAAATACGGCAAAACCATTGGATTTAGAATGGAATTTGAAAACCTACAGAAATGAAAAAAGTGTTTCTTATGAAGACAGGTATACACTTCTTTATTTTGAGTATGGAGATGAAAAATTTGATTATGTAGGCGATGGAAAAGATAAAGAAGAGATTCCTGAAAATGTTAAATACATAGCTTTTAAACAACACTTTTTTTCAACTATATTATTAACAAATACTCCTTTTGCTAAATCATCTTTAAAATCTACTAAATTGGTTTTAGATGAAAAAGTAGATACAATTTTTACAAAACAATTTAAGGCAAATATTCCTTTGGCGTTTACCAATGGTGAATTAGACCACAAAATGAGTTGGTATTTTGGTCCAACGGATTACAAAACATTAAAGGATTATGATAAAAATTTAGACCAGATTATTCCTTTAGGTTGGGGAATTTTCGGATGGATTAACAAGTTTATTTTTATCCCGTTATTCGGATTTTTAAGTTCTTACATTGCTTACGGAATTGCGATTATCATTTTTACGATTCTGATAAAAATCGCAATGTCGCCTATCACTTTTAAATCGTTCTTGTCACAAGCGAAGATGAAAGTATTGCGTCCTGAAATAACAGAATTGGGGGAAAAATTTAAGAAAGATCCAATGAAAAAGCAACAGGAAACCATGAAGTTGTACAACAAAGCGGGCGTGAATCCAATGGCAGGTTGTATTCCGGCTTTGATTCAATTGCCATTTATGTATGCTTCGTTTCAGTTTTTCCCATCGGCATTTGAGTTGAGACAAAAAAGTTTCCTTTGGGCAGATGATTTATCTTCTTTTGACGAAATTATCCGTTTGCCTTTTTATATTCCTTTTTACGGAAATCACATCAGTTTGTTTCCAGTTTTGGCTTCGATTGCTATTTTCTTTTATATGAAAATGACTTCTGGTGATCAACAAATGGCTGCTCCACAACAAGAAGGTATGCCAGATATGGCCAAGATGATGAAAATCATGATTTATGTTTCACCAATCATGATGTTGTTTTTCTTTAACAGTTATGGTGCGGGATTGAGTTTGTATAACTTTATTTCGAATCTAATTACCATTGGAATTATGATTGTCATCAAACGATACTTTATTGATAGTGATAAGATTCATGCTCAAATTCAAGAGAACAAATTGAAAGAGCCGAAGAAACAAGGTAAATTCCAGAAAAAGCTGCAAGAAGTTATGGAACAAGCCGAAGCTCAAAAAGCACAACAAAAGAAAAAATAATTCATAAAAAAAGCTCTCAATTTTGAGAGCTTTTTTTTTGTTCAAAAAATTACAGAATCGGCAATAATACTTTATCAATGGCATGAATTACTCCATTGGAACATTGGACATCAACAATAATAATATTTGAAATTCTGTTGTTCGCATCTTTAATTTTTGCGCCACCAGTAAGTTGGATTGTAAAGGTTTGAGCTGGTGTCAAAATTGGAGTTACAATTTGTCCTTCGGTTAGACTTGCTGCTAAAACATTAGCTGGACTTACCACATGGTATTGTAATACTTTAGTCAAGTTTGCTGCTGAAACGCCTGCAATTCCTCCAGGAGCAAGTTCGGCATCTAATGAAGTAAAGGCAGCATTTGTTGGAGCAAAAACAGTAAACGGACCTGTTGCGGATAATGCAGTTATAAAATTAGGTTGGCCCGATCGATTTAGTACACTAACTAAAGTGCTAAAATTAGCATTTGCCGCAGCATGAGTTACAATGGTTGGCAAATCAATAACTTTATCAACGATGTGTATTACTCCATTAGAAGCCATGATGTCAGGAGTGGTGACTGTTGCAATTCCATTCAGTTTTACTCCTGCTGATGTATTGACATACATGCTCAAGGTATTCGTTGTGGAGGCGGTACCCTTTGCTAAAGTCTTGATGTAACCTGTAGTCAAATCAGTTGATTTTACAGCACCAGTTACGACATGATTTAACAAAATTTGAGTTAACGCTTCTTTAGGTACATCGTTTATTGTTGCATAAGGAGTTGTGGCAAGAAAAGCTGCAAAAGCTTCATTTGTTGGAGCAAAAACAGTGAACGGTCCAGCTCCTTTCAAAGTGGTTGCTAATTCGGCTTTGGTAAGTGCTTGAACTAATATACTTAAATTGGCAGTTGCAACTGCTTTTCCTGTAATTGTGTTGTCTACAACCACAACTGTATTGTCGTCATCGTTGCACGATACTGTCATGAATGCAAACAATGCAATCACGGCTAAATTTCTAATTTTAGATACATTTTTCATAGTGTTTGTTGTTTATTTGTTTCCTCTAAATTAGTAAATTGATTTCTATATTTGTTTAGTTTTTATTTAAAAATAATAAACAATATGAAAATTTATTATTTTTTTTAAAGTTGTTTAATTTTTATTTTAACATTATAAAATGTAATTAAACAACTGTTATTCAGTATTATATGGTTTTTTAGATTGTTCTAATACATTATTCATGAAAAAAAAATAACAGAATGCTTAAACATTTTATAAAATGATTTATTTCAAACATTTGTTGAGATATTTATCTGAATAACACTAAGGGAAATGGTTGGATTTTAAATTCGAAATTTTCTATATATTTTGCGTTGACTTAGAAGAATAGTGTATTTTATTTGCGAAATAATAGAGTGAGCACCAACTCTAATAAATTCGTATTTTTGGTAAAATAAAAAAGAAGATTCTCAGTTTTAAATAGTGGACTAAATACAAAGTAGTAATGAAAAAATATCAGATTAGTTTTTTTGCCTTTTTGATTTTTGCGCTTTTCAGCCAAAATATTCTATCGCAAACCGATTTTAATAAATTAGATGCGAAAGGAAAAAAGCACGGACTATGGAAAGGGTTTTACGAAGAGTCAAAACGACCTAGATATGAAGGTACTTTTGAGCACGGAAAAGAAATAGGAATTTTTAATTTTTTTGATGATACCAAAGCTAAATCTATAATTGCCACAAGGGAATTTAATACAAAAGACAATTCGGCTTACACCATTTTTTATGATCAGAATAAAAATAAAGTCAGTGAGGGTAAAGTGGTCAATAAAGTATTTGAAGGACAATGGAAATATTACCATCTAGCTTCTAAAAACATCATGACAACGGAATACTATAGTAAAGGTAAGTTGGAAGGTTTGCGTACCGTTTTTTATCCAAGTGGTAAAATTGCAGAAGAAATTAGTTATAAAAATAATTTTAAAAATGGTTTTTATAAAAAATATACGGAGAATGGAATCGTACTTGAAGAGTCTATTTTCAAGAATGATCAATATAGCGGTTTGGCAATCTTTAGAGATTCTAATGGGAACACCGTTTCTAAAGGGCAATTTGTAAATGGAAAGAAAGCTGGAATTTGGCAGTTTTTTGAGAAAGGAAAACTAGTAAAAGAAATGAATATGAGCTTTCCGGAAAATGCAACAAAATCTAAATTGTAATTTTTTAAAGATTAATTGTTTGAGATGAAATAATTTTCGGTAAAATTAGTTATGATTTAATAATAGATTTATTTTTATTCAAATTCTTAATGGATAAATTCAACAATACTAATAATTCAATTTTTTACTTGTTAATTAATTGCTAATGATTATTTTGGTATTGTGTAAAAGGTTTATTTTTGCGAAATTTAATTTATAAATTATAATGAAAACGTACTAGCTTTGTTTGAGTATAGTATTGCATTGAGTTCATAAAAGAGTCTGTAGCCCGTAAATATTTTAGATAAATAAAACGTAATATCGATAAAATGAAAAAACTTTTTTTTGTTTTAATGTCAATTATAATGTTGATGTTTAGCATCAAAATTTTGTCAAAAAGCACTAATCACAGTTCCATAATTTCTGTGTTTAATAATGCTACAGAAGAAAAACTTTTTAACCGAGCAAAAAATATTAAGAAATTCATTGTCAATAATTCTAAGTATAATAATGAAGTCGCTTTCATTATTGATATGAAGATTATGTCCGGAAAAAATAGATTTTTTGTATATGATTTAAAAAACAATAAAATCATCGATCAAGGTTTGGTGGCACATGGTATTGGCTCACAAACACAAACTGAAGGAGAACTAATCTTTAGTAATGAACCTAATTCCCTTTCAACCTCATTAGGCAAGTATAGTGTAGGATCCAGCTATACTGGGCAATTTGGCAAATCATACAAATTATTTGGGTTGGAGGAAACAAATAATAAAGCTTTTGCGAGAAATATTGTTCTTCATAAATATTCTAAAGTGCCTTTTGGCGAACAAGAGAATCCAATTTGTAAAAGTTTTGGCTGTCCAATGATAAATGTGGAATTTTATAAAAGAATTGAAAAGTTAATTGATAATTCAAAAACAAATATCATTTTAGATATTTTCTATTGATAACACAAAAAGTTAAAATTTGCAGTATAAAAAACCTCATTCCAGAAATTCTGAATGAGGTTTTTTGCTTAGCGTTTTATTTTAAAGCAACGATTTTGCGACCGAATGAAACCTTTTGTCAATCCAATTATTTACAGAAGTTGCTTCAATAATATTTTTGACACTTTCTAAAATGGATCATTCAGCAATAGTAGCAGCACTTTTTTCAAATTATTCCGTTGACTTTTAAGAGAAGAATGTAATTAAAAAAAGCAAAATAGGCTAGTCTTTATTTCTTTCTGATTCAAATGAATTAGCATCTGATTCAAATTTTGACTTCATATTGAATGCATTTTTGATCTGTAAAAATACGGATTTGCGGTTGTGGAAATGTAACAAAATTGGATAACAATTAACTTTATAGATAACAAATACTCTTGCAAATCTTTTGTAACTTTGGACCCTTATAAAATTATAATTTTTTGAAGATGAAGCGTGTTGTTGTAGGACTTTCCGGAGGTGTAGATTCAAGTGTTGCAGCTTATTTGTTGCAAGAACAAGGATATGAAGTAATAGGTCTTTTTATGAAGAATTGGCATGACGATTCAGTTACTATTTCTAATGAATGCCCGTGGCTGGAAGACAGTAATGATGCATTGCTTGTTGCCGAAAAATTAGGAATTCCATTTCAAACCGTTGATTTAAGCGAGGAATACCAAGAGAAAATCGTGGACTATATGTTCAGTGAATATGAAAAAGGGAGAACTCCAAACCCCGATGTACTTTGTAACCGTGAAATAAAATTTGACGTTTTCATGAAAATTGCTTTGAGTTTGGGTGCTGATTTTGTGGCTACAGGACATTATTGCCAGAAAACGGAAATCGAAAAGAATGGAGAAACGATTTATCAATTAATAGCCGGTGCAGATACTAATAAAGATCAGTCGTATTTTCTATGTCAATTATCACAAGAGCAATTGGCTAAATCTTTATTTCCTATCGGAGAATTAACAAAACCTGAGGTTCGTGAAATAGCCGCTAAAATGGATTTGATTACTGCCGAAAAGAAAGATTCGCAAGGTTTATGTTTTATTGGAAAAGTACGTTTGCCGGAATTTTTACAACAAAAATTGCAGCCCAAAGATGGGATTATTATCCAAATAGATAAAAATGATCCTGTTTACAGTTCTGAAATACAAGAAGGAATAAGTGTTGAGGATGGTTTAAAATCAGAGGCAAGAAAAATTCCGTATACGCCACAAATGGGGAAAGTAGTAGGGAAGCATCAAGGGGCCCATTATTTTACTATTGGACAACGAAAAGGATTAAATGTAGGAGGAACAACGGATCCATTATTTATTATAGCCACAAATGTGGAAACGAATACGATATATACCGGATTATCTAGTCAGCATCCCGGATTATTTAAGAAAGCATTGCGTATTGAAAAAGATGAAGTACATTGGATTCGCAAAGATTTGGCTTTGGCCGATGGAGAAACTATGGATGTTATGGCAAGAATACGCTACAGACAACCTTTGCAAAGTGCGACTTTACATCAATTCGAAAATGAAATGTACGTGGCTTTTGATGAACCACAATCTGCCATAACTGAAGGGCAATTTGCTGCTTGGTATGTAGGAGAAGAATTAGTTGGTTCGGGTGTAATTTCTTAATTTAGTACTTTGTTTTAATTTCAATAAACGTTTTCTTTGCCTTAAGTAGGAGTGTTATAGAAATTTGCAAACTTGTTTCAAACTATTGGAATTTAGCATATTTATGGCTTAACAAATAAAGTTACTATGAGAAAATTTTACTTATTTCTTTTTCTAATCATTGCTACTGCAGGTTTTTCACAACAGGATGCTTGGGTATATTTTAATGCAAAGCCCAATTCTCAATTTTTTTCTGATTCACCATTAGAAATGCTCTCTCAAAGAGCATTGGACAGAAGAGCCAATCAAAATATAGCCCTAGATTATAAAGATATTCCAGTAGAAGCAACTTATATAAGTCAAATAAAAGCAGCTGCAGGAATTACCGTCATGGCAAAATCCAAATGGCTCAACGCAATTCATGTTCGAGGGGAACAAGCGGCTATAAATTCGTTAGCATTATTTTCTTTTGTCACTAAAGTTGATTTTGCGGACAAATCATTGAATCAATTGGGAAAAATCGCAAAATCCACGAAGGTAAAAAAAGGAAATAAAACCAAAAAAACTAAAATTGAATATGCCTATGGTTCCTCTTCAAATCAAATTGAAATGCTTAATGGACAACTGCTGCACCAACAAAATTATACAGGTTCCGGAAAAATAATTGCCGTAATGGATGGTGGTTTCCCTGGAGTCAATACAATACAGCCGTTTCAAAGACTAAGAGATAATAACCAAATTTTAGGAGGATACAATTACGTAATGAGAGATGCTGAATTTTATACAGGTTCTTCACATGGAACATCTGTACTTTCCACTATTGGAGGATACAAAGAAAATTCGTTAGTAGGAACGGCGCCTGATGCCTCTTATTATTTATTTATAACAGAAGATGATACCTCTGAGAATCCTCTGGAAGAATCCCTTTGGGTCGAAGCTGCAGAAAAAGCAGATAGTTTAGGGGTAGATATTATAAATACGTCTTTGGGTTATTTTGATTTTGATAATGAGGCTTACAATCATACCTACAGTGAAATGAATGGAACAACAGCATTTATGTCTCGCGGTGCCGAAATTGCATTTAGCCGAGGAATGATTTTAGTGACTTCAGCTGGTAATTCAGGAAATTCATCAGATCCACATATTGCTGTTCCTGCGGATGCTGTTTCGGTGCTTTCTGTTGGTGCAGTAACTGCTTCTGAAATAATAACTTCATTCAGTTCAACAGGACCATCTTTTGACGGAAGGATAAAGCCGGATGTTATGGCACAAGGGCAAGCCGCTGTTGTTTCAGATGCTGCAGGGAATATTGTAACGGCAAACGGAACTTCTTTTTCAGGTCCAATCATGGCGGGAATGGTAGCTTGTTTATGGCAGGCGTTTCCACAAAAAACAAATCAGGAAATCAGAGCATTAATAGTACAATCATCCGATAAATTTTCGGTACCAAATAATCAATATGGATATGGAATCCCAGATTTTGGATTGGCGGTGAGCAATGGATTAGCTTCAACATCTTTTTCGAAAGATGATTTTATAATTTATCCCAATCCGGCAAATGATTTTGTTTCGGTTTCTTTACCGGCAAAATTTGAAATAGGAACCGTTTTTATTTATACCATTTTGGGGCAAAAAATCTTTGAACAAAAAATCACCTCTCAATCATCAATTATTTCATTGAAATCTCTTGAAAAAGGAATGTATCTTTATAAAATGGAATCTATTGGTTTCTCTAAAACGGGAAAAATAGTAAAACAATAATAGCATTAATACCACATGAATAAAATCACAACACTTTTTAAAATTAAATATCCAATTATTCAAGGAGGAATGATTTGGAACAGTGGATATAAATTAGCAAGTGCCGTCAGTAATGCTGGGGGTTTGGGATTGATTGGCGCTGGTTCCATGTATCCTGAGGTGTTACGCGAACATATTCAGAAATGTAAAAAAGCCACTTCAAAACCTTTTGGGGTTAATGTTCCAATGTTGTATCCCAACATCGAAGAAATCATGAAAATCATTGTTGAAGAAGGCGTAAAAATCGTTTTTACTTCGGCTGGAAATCCTAAAACATGGACTTCATATTTAAAAGAAAATGGTATTACAGTTGTGCATGTAGTCAGCAGTTCAATATTTGCTTTAAAAGCTCAGGAAGCCGGCGTTGATGCTATTGTTGCCGAAGGTTTTGAAGCTGGCGGACATAACGGAAGAGAAGAAACTACCACTCTTACGCTTATTCCCATAGTGAAAGAAAAAATAAAGATTCCCTTAATTGCTGCGGGAGGTATTGCCACTGGTCGCGGTATGTTAGCCGTTATGATTCTTGGTGCAGATGGAGTTCAGGTTGGAAGTAGATTTGCAGCATCTTTGGAATCATCAGCTCATGAAAATTTCAAGGAAACTATCATAAATACTAAGGAAGGTGATACACAATTGACTCTGAAAGAACTCGCTCCAGTGCGCTTAATTAAAAATAAATTTTATCAAGATGTTCAGGATTTATATGAAAAATGTCCTACAAAGGAAGATTTGGTTATTTTATTAGGAAGAGCAAGAGCAAAAAAAGGCATGTTCGAAGGCGATTTAGTGGAAGGAGAATTAGAAATAGGGCAAATAGCAGGGATTATTCACGAAATAAAGCCAGCGGGAGAAATCATTAAGGAGATGATAATCGATTTTCAAACTGCTAGGAAAGAAGTACTAAATTTTGATTTTTAAACAATGAATAAAACAAAAATATATATAGTCTTGTTTTTTTTGGCACTAGGACTGCAACATTCTTATGGACAAAATTATAAGTTTAAAACCACGGGCTTTAGTGTTTTAGAAAAAAATGAAAAGGGAAAGTGGGGAAATTGGTCTGATTTGAATTTGGTTAATATATTAGTTACTCTTGATACTAATAAAAATAGAATTGTAGTTTATTCAAAAATTATCCAACTATTTGAAATTGTTGATTATCAGGCAACTGAAGAAAATGATACTGATATTGTATATTCTTTTTCTTGTAAAGATAATGAAGGAGTCAATTGTACGCTTTCAATCATTACCAGAAAAAAACAAGATAACAGGAAACAATTATACATCAATTATGACAATAGGATTGTTGTTTATAATATTTTCAACATGTAAATAAGGTTAGATTATCGTTTTTGATTTTGTTCATCAAAGTATTTCGATATCTTTAATGAAATCATCATACTCTGAATAAAATGTTTCCAAAGCATTCATTTTTTCGTTGTAAAAATCAAATATTTCATCCCAATAGTTTTTATTACTGACCCCAACGTCTAATTTTTCAACCCAAATTCGACTGATTGTTTTACCACTCTCCAGCGTGTGTTCCTTCTCGAAAATCAAGTCTTTGATAAATTCTTCTTCGAGAATGTTTTTTAAAGCTTCGAGTTTTTCAAAATAAGCAATTCTTTTTTCATCGCTTCGATGCTCAATATCTATTAGAACTTGAGCTTTTTTATTGTCTACGTAAAATTTAAAAGAGAAATCCTTGATTTTAGTGTCATACAAAACCCATTTACGCGGATATTTTTCTGCAAATGCAATCCAAAATTCTCGCTTTAATCTTTGTGTTTCTTCTTTGCTGTACATTTGAAATGACTTTTGGTACTAGAAAATTTGTGCAACTGTATTTTCTAAACTATATTTATATTAAATTTCAGTGTGCAAAAATAGACTTTGATTATGGATTTTCAAGAATTTTTACGGTTTGTTCCTAAATTAATCGATGCTAGGCTTCCTGCATTTGATGCGCATATTAAAATGGCACCTTTAGAGCGACTGGAAAGCTTGAGAAATAATGATTTTGGCGATAAAAAACCTAGAATAGCTGCTGTTATGATGCTTTTTTATCCTAAAAATGATAGAACGCACTTGGTATTGATTGTTCGGAACTCTTATAAAGGAGTTCATTCGGCTCAGATTGCATTTCCAGGAGGTAAATATGAATTAGAGGATGAAAATTTTGCTGAAACGGCACTTCGAGAAACGCATGAAGAGGTAGGAATTCATCCTGATAAAATTGAAATCCTTAAACCATTTACAGAATTATATATTCCACCAAGTAACTTTATGGTGCATCCTTTTTTGGGTATCAGTAAGGAAGAACTTGTGTTTTTACCCCAGCCTTCTGAAGTGGCTGGTATTATTGAATTGCCATTGTCTACTTTCTTGAGCGATGCGATTGTGGTAGATACAAATTTGTCAACTTCTTATGCTGACAGCATCAGTATTCCAGCTTTCAAAATTGAGGAACATATTGTTTGGGGCGCTACAGCAATGATGTTGAGTGAATTAAAAGAAGTTTTAAAAGAAGTTTTAAGCTGAGATATTTCTTTTTTTAATGACTTTAGTGTGTATTTAATTTACAATAATTTCCAAATGGATTCTATTTAATTCAGCAATCAACTTCAAATATAAATTTCGTAAGTTTGTAATCCAAATTCACAAAAAAATACACAATTTTATGGGATTGTTGAAGAGAAATCCTTTCGGACACATATTATTTATAAAAAAATGGCTAATCCGAATCTTCGGAGCCATGACGCATAGACGGTATAGAGGATTTAATGAATTACAAATTGAAGGTTCAGAAATTATCAGAAATTTACCGGATACTAATGTACTTTTTATTTCCAATCACCAAACCTATTTTGCGGATGTAGTAGCCATGTTTCATGTTTTTAATGCAAGTTTGAGTGGTCGCGATGATACTATCAAGAATGTTTGCTATTTGTGGCAACCTAAAATGAATATCTATTATGTAGCTGCTAAAGAAACCATGCAGGCGGGATTATTACCAAGAATTATGGCGTATGCTGGAGCAATTTCTGTAGAGCGTACCTGGCGTGCTAAAGGAGTTGATGTTCAGCAGAAAAAAGATATTAACCCGGATGATACTGAAAATATAAAAATAGCTTTAAATGACGGTTGGGTAATCACTTTTCCACAAGGGACAACAAAATCGTTTAAACCGGTTCGTAAAGGAACAGCACATATTATCAAACAGCACAGACCTATTGTAGTACCTATTGTTATAGATGGTTTTCGTCGCTCGTTTGATAAAAAAGGATTACGCATGAAGAAGAAAGGAATCCTGCAATCTTTTATCATCAAAGAACCGTTGGACATTGATTACGATAATGATACCATAGAAGAAATTGTAGAAAAAGTGGAGTATGCAATTGAGCAACATCCTTCATTCCTAAAAGTTATTCCATCTGAAATTATAAAGGAGCAAGAAGAATTGAACCGATTAAGAAAATGGGAATATTAAAAAAAGAGGCAATTGCCTCTTTTTTTATAAATCTATTTTCTTTAATTCTTTATAATTAGCATACAATCTTCGAAGTAGTATACCATATAAAACTCTGTAAAAAAGCCATAGCAAACCGAATAATGCAATGCTAAAAATACTTAAGATGGCTATTGTTATTGCCATCACTTTGCTATTGCCATTAATTTGATTTTTCAAAGCATCCATTTCAGGATTATAAGCAAAAGCAATGATAAAACCAATAATCAAACCAAAAACAAGCATCGCTAAGTTATACCAAACATAATATTGAACCGTTTTACGAGTTTTGAGTATATCTTGCATCAATTGCTTGGTTGAAGCAGTGGTCGAAATCCGAATATAATTTTTGTAAAACAAATAAATAAAAATCAATATCACTGCGTAATTAAAATAATTCAATACTTTAAAATAGGCAATTAGTTCTACATGCTTTATTTTCTTCAAATATTCATCTGAGTCATAGTAAGCGCTAACACAAGTCCATAACAATACCTCCAAAATGCTTATAATCAAAATCCACTTCACTATCGAAGATGATTTTTTATGAATCATTTTATAAATCTCGATTTTCGACACCTGCTCAAAAGAATTATCACTCTTTTGCCAGTCTTTTTTTAATAAATCCAACTCTTTCATACGCCTAATGGATTTAATATTTTTTTTAATTTCCCTTTGATTCTATTCATTTTCACCCTTGCATTTACTTCACTAATTCCTAAAGTTTCTGATATTTCCTGATAATCCTTATCTTCCAGATACATAAATATCAACGCCTTTTCAATATCATTCAACTGGTAAACCGCTTTGTACATTAATTTTAATTGTTCTTCTTCTTCATAGTCATATTCCACATCATTCAGAAAATGTTGTCGCCCTTCAAATTCGATAGTATTTATGGATCGTTTTGTTTTTCGGTACAAAGTAATCGCCGTATTCAGCGCGACTCGATAGGCCCAGGTAGAAAATTTGCTGTCACCCCTGAATTTTGGAAAAGCCTTCCACAACTGTATCGTGATTTCCTGGAATAAATCCTTATGTGCATCATCGCCATTAGTATACAACCTACAAATTTTGTGGATTATATTCTGATTTTCCTGCAACTGCGTTACAAAAGAATGTTCTAGATTATCACTCATATATACGTTAGTAAGTCAATACTGGTTTTTGTTACAAATTATGGGAATAAAATAATACTTCTCAAATTTATCATTACGAGGTACGAAGCAATTAGGAGCACAACACTAATCATTTCATAACTAATACTCGTCCCGCTGTACATTACAATCTTTATTTTCTGAAAAATCAAAAAAACAAAGGATTTCCATTACCATCGGGGCTAATTTACACCTTTATTTTTCAGAAGATCATTTCCAAAGAAAACAAAAATTTCGATACTATTTGATGAAATGCAACAATAGAAAACTTTGTATCTTTGGTTTTTAACAACTTTGAACTTTTTTACAAACATGAACATCCCAAATTCAACTTTACCCAGAATAGTCATTATAGGTGGTGGTTTTGCCGGAATTGCATTAGCTAAAAAACTAAAAAATAAAAAAGTTCAGGTTGTCCTTTTGGATAAACATAATTATCACACTTTCCAACCTTTATTATATCAAGTAGCTACAGGCGGTCTCGAAGCCGGTTCTATAGCGTACCCAATCCGAAAAGTGATCCAAGAATACGATGACGTTTATTTTAGACTCACCAATGTCCAGGAAATAGATAGTAAAAATCAAAAGATAATCACTGAAATAGGCGAATTAAAGTATGATTATTTAGTCATTGCCACGGGTTCCAAAACCAATTATTTTGGCAACAAAGAAATCGAGCGGAACAGTATGGCCATGAAAACTATACCGCAATCACTGAATATAAGAAGTTTGATTCTCGAAAATTTTGAGCAAGCCGTTTTGACTACCGATGTAGCCGAACAGAATAGTCTTATCAATTTTGTACTCGTAGGTGGCGGACCAACAGGAGTAGAGCTTTCCGGAGCTTTGGCCGAAATGAAAAAAGCCATTCTGCAAAAAGATTATCCCGATCTTGATATTGCCAAAATGGAAATCAATCTGATTCAAAGTGGGGACAGGATTCTTAATACTATGAGTGAGAAATCCTCTCAAGCTGCCGAGAAGTTTTTAACCAGTTTGGGTGTGAAAATCTGGAAAAACGTTCGTGTCACTAATTATGATGGACGAACTATAACCACAAATTCCGATTTGACATTTGAAACCGCCACCGTAATCTGGACAGCAGGCGTTCAGGGTGCTCTTATTGCGGGATTGGATGGAAAATCCTTGGTAGAAAAAGTAGAACGCATACGTGTCAATGAATTCAATCAAGTAGTGGGCTATGAAAACATTTTTGCAGTAGGCGATATTGCTTCTATGGAATCCGAAACCTATCCGCAAGGACATCCCATGATGGCGCAACCCGCCATGCAGCAAGGGGAATTATTGGGTGAAAATTTAATAAAATTAATTGAAAACAAACCCATGGAAGCTTTCGAATACAGCGACAAAGGTTCTATGGCAACTATAGGAAGAAATAAAGCCGTTGTCGATTTGCCAAATTACCATTTCAGTGGTGTTTTTGCTTGGTTTGTCTGGATGTTTGTACACTTATTTTCCCTTATTGGATTCAAAAATAAAGCTGTCGTATTCCTGAATTGGGTCTACAATTATATTCGTTTTGATCGGGAAGGAAGATTGATTATTAGACCCTACAAAAAGAAAAGTTTTACCACTTTTACAAGTGATGAAGTATAGAAAATGATGCGTTATGAATTATAAGTTTTAAGGTCTTGTTCATAACTCATAACTCCATAACTAATCATTTATAACTCTTTTTCTTTATAATAATTCACCATCAAATTCACAAATTTGCTGTATCCTTCTATGCCGTCTTTTTGCTGGTTTACTTTCAGAAATTGATCGTAAAAAGCATGAAAACCTTTGTCGATAATCGTATCGTATTGCTTCCAGAAATGCTCACTTTCTTTATAATTTTTCAAAATGCCGGGATGAACAGTTTTTAATAATTGTTTGTAAATCGTTTCATTTCGGGCTTGCCAATTGCCTAAACAATAGCGTAAAGCCATGCTGTAACCTGAATATCGAATGTATAAATCATCATTTTTTACAGAAGCTAAAAATCCAATAAAGTTGCATTCGCTTTCACTTGCATAACCCATCTGATGTGCTATTTCATGAGTGGTAGTCATTGGAAAACTATACATTGGGCCCAAATAATTTACCTGCGCTTCATTGGTAAACGGATTGAGATAACCTCCAAAACCCATATAGGTCAAAGGCAAACTAATCAGTGATTTCTTGGTACTTAGCTTGGAATAGGAGAAATAAGGATGTTCAACAGATAAGTTTTTGTATCCATTCAAACTCATTTCAAAAACCTGCTCTTGCGAGTAGGGGAATACGACTTTCAAGCTGTCGTTTTTTGTAAGTTGGTAATGAACAGCATTGCTTTTAGCAATTATTTTTTTTGTGAAAGCCAACAAATCAACATCCGAATAGTCTTTTTGAATTTCCATTTTTTCAAAAAGCGGTTCGCGGTAATAATTCAATGCCCAAAGAACATGAAACAAAAAGTAAAAAATTGAAACAAAACTCAAGATGCTCAAAACAGTGTCTTTCCATTCGGATTTCCAGGTTTTTCGTTTGTTCCAAATCCATTTTAAAATAAATAAAATAAGAATAAAATAAAGGCAGTCACCTACAGAAAAAGGAATTCTGCCCAAAATAGTTCTTGAAAATAGCGAAAGTATCGGATAAAAACCATTGCTGTACCAATCTTCTATCTGTTCCGGGTAAAAGGGAATTATTTGCAAAAGCAGAATTTGGATTAATAGGAAGCAGGAAAGGAAATATTTTGTTTTCAATGTTTGAATTTTGGAAATGTAAATATAATTACAATATCAATTACTATCATACCGAATTTAAACTTTGTAACTTTGGGACTTGTAAATGTTAAACCTCAAACAAAAATAAATGAGTCAGGAAATAAGAAATCTGGAACCAAAAGTACTTTGGAATAAGTTTGCCGATTTGAATGCCGTGCCTCGTCCTTCTAAAAAAGAAGAGCGTGTGATTGCGTTCATGAAAAACTTTGGCGAAAGCCTTGGATTAGAGACTTTCGAAGATGAAATTCGCAACGTAATTATCCGCAAACCGGCAACTGCTGGAATGGAAAACAGAAAAGCAATCGTGCTTCAAGGACATTTGGATATGGTGCATCAAAAAAATTCGGATACCGTTTTTGATTTTGATACACAAGGAATCGATATGTATGTTGATGGGGATTGGGTTCGTGCTCGAGGAACCACTCTTGGTGCTGATAACGGTCTAGGAGTTGCGGCTATCATGGCAATTTTAGAAAGTACGGATATTCCGCATCCTGCTATTGAAGCTTTGTTTACCATTGACGAAGAAACAGGAATGACAGGGGCGTTAAACTTAAAAGGAGGCATTCTGCAAGGTCAAATTCTTTTGAATATGGATACCGAAGAAGATGATGAAATCGACATTGGTTGTGCAGGGGGAATTGATGTAACGGCTACTGCTGAATACGATGAAGAAGAAACTCCGGAAGGATCTGTTGGATATACGATTACCGTAAAAGGATTGAAAGGTGGGCATTCTGGAATGGATATTCACAAAGGATTAGGAAATGCCAATAAAATCATGAACCGATTATTGTTTGATGGTTTTGATAATTTTGGTTTGCAAATTTCTGAAATTAAAGGAGGAAGTTTACGTAATGCGATTCCTCGTGAAAGTCAGGCAAAAGTAATTATTGCCGAAGTGTACGATGAAGCTTTTGTTTTTGACATGCAGCAAATTGTAAATGAAATCAAAACAGAGTTTAAAACAACGGAACCAAATTTAGAAGTTGTTTTTGAGAAAATGGAGGCAACTCCTGCTAAAGTAATGCCTACAATTGCTCAGTTTTATTTTGTAAGATCGATGTATGCGGCACACAACGGAGTGTACAGAATGAGTGCTGATTTTGATGATTTAGTAGAAACATCAAATAACATTGCCAAAGTAATTGTTGGAGACGGACAACTTTCAGTACAATGTTTAACGCGTTCTTCTGTTGAAACATCTAAATTTGATTTGGCTAATGCGTTGCGTTCCGCTTTTGAATTAATGGGTTGTGAAGTAGAATTTTCAGGTTCATATCCTGGTTGGACACCAAATTCTGAATCTGAAATTTTGGATGTTTTAGTTCCAATTTACGAAAAACAAAACGGTGAAAAACCAAAAGTAGTGGCGTGTCACGCCGGATTAGAATGTGGAATTCTGGGAACTAATTATCCGGATATGGATATGATTTCTTTTGGACCTACGATTCACGGTGCGCATTCCCCTGATGAAAGAGCTAGTATTTCTTCTTCTCAGAAATTTTGGAAATTTGTATTGGAAATTTTAGCGAATATTCCAGTGAAATAGTATTCAGTTATTGAAAAAGTGGTCAGTGTTCAGTTGTTTAGGAGTCAGTATTTATAACTGAACACTTCTTTTTAAACTTAACACTGACCACTAATTTTTAGTCTCTTTTAGGAGCGTTCTTCTTGTCTCTCTTTTCTTCTTTCTTTTCTTTAGCCGTCTTCAAAGGCTCTTTTTTAGCAGTTTTTTTTGCGTCTTGACTTTTTGCCATGATATAGATATTTAGGTTATGTTTTTAATTCTTGATTCAGGTAAATGTATATAATATTTTTGATTTGTTTTAAATATTATTTTAAAAAATCCCCATCGATGATTAATAATTCGACGCCATTAGCGGCTATAGACCGATGCGAACTTTCATTGTCTGAGACGATATAAGTCATTCCTTTAGAAAGTAGAACTTGTTCTCCAGATTCTAATTCACTAATAAGATTTCCTTCAAGACAATGAACAATATGTCCTTTTTGACACCAGTGATCTGCCAGATAATCTTTGGAATACCTTACTTTACGAATTCTAAGTCCGCCTAATTGTATTGTTTGCCAATGTGCAATTCCTGTTGTTCCTATATGTTTAGTTTTTTCTATTGAATCCCAATCAATAGTTTGGAAAGGTATATTGGACATAGTTTCTATTTTTTTGAAGATTTAAATTTTGACTAGAACTTTAATATATTGACTTTAAAATAAAATTCCCCAATTTCTTTTAGAATTGAGGAATGATTTAATTTGTAAAAGCTTGTTTACTAAGATTTAATTATATGTTTTATTTTTTCTTTAAAACTTTATATTCTTCATAACAGCCACTGATGGCATCCATAATTTGTAAGTCGTTAGCTGTTTTTATAAATGATTCCGAGTAGTTGCAACGCTGTAAAATTTCAGGGATTTCATTTTTATCAATACCTAAAAGTACGGCTATAGTTTCTCTGTCAAATTTTGATTCCAGAAGATTACGCACCGTATCATCTTTCTTCATTTCTTTGAGTTTTTTGAGCTCTTTTGGATTGTTACCAAAGAAATTATACAACATATCGGCTGGATTAAAGATAGAACCAAGAACTTTTCCAAACGCATTTGGAGAATATTCTCCAGCTTCATATCCTTGAGTCAATCCGGAAATACTATAACGATAGTTTTCTCTTACAGGAATGATTTTAGTGTCAACTTCTAGATATCCGGTCAGATTAAAAGGGCGGATGATCACTTCTTCTAGCGCAATGGCTTTTTCAGTAAGTTGTATTTTGGTACTTTTATTTTTGATCCAGTCATTAGTTACTCTAACACGAAGTGATTGAAATCCCAGACTGGTGATGTGAAGTGTGTCGTTAACTTGAACATCGATCTCAAAAAATCCTCTAGCATCAGTAGTTGCACCTCTTACTTTGTTGATGTTAATAATATTTACACTGGATAAGGGTTGTCTGGTAGTGTTGCTGATGATGATACCATCAACTTTTTGGGAAGGTTCTTTAACTTGCGCAAACGCTGTTGCGGATACTACTAAAAAAAAGAAAACTACAAAATATTTCATAAACTGATTTAAGACTTTAAAAGTAATAAAACAGGATTAAATATTTTGTAGTTCCAGTATAATTATAAGAAAATTAACAATACTTGTTAGTCTCTTCTCGGTCTTCTTGGTCTTGGTGAATCACCAAAGCTTTCAGAACGTCTTGGTGCTCTATCAGATGAACCTTCAGTTCTAGGTCTGTCAGATGAAAAACCACCTTCTCTTCTTGGAGCATCACTTCTTCCGCCAAATCCACCTTCTCTAGGAGCTGAACTTCTGTCGCTTCTAAATCCGCCTGAACCTTCTCTTCTCGGAGCAAAACTTCCTTCTCTTCTTGGAGCTGAACTTCTTCCGCCACCAAAACTTCCGCCAGAACTTCTTCCGTTATGATCACGTCTTCCGCCACCATCATTTTTAGAAATTTCAACATTGATTCTACGTCCTTCTAATTGTACGTTATTCAATATTTCCATTACTTTATCAGTATGTTCCGGATCTGTGTTAAAGAAAGAGAAACCTTCTTTTACATCTACTTTGAAAACATCATCACGACCTAAGTCTAATGTTTCTTTCAAGTAATCCTTCAATGACATCCAATCAAAGTTATCTCTAGAACCTATGTTGACAAAGTATCTTGTTGCACCACCATTGTTATTTTCTCTTGGAGCACCATCTCTGTCATCGCGCTCACGTCTTTCAGAACCAGAAGCTTGATTAGAAATATCTCTGTTTTTCTTATAGTAATTGATAAAACGATTAAATTCAACCGATACCATTTTCTTGATTAATTCCTCTTTTGATAAATCTTCAAGAACGCTGTTAATTGCAGGAAGGTAAGTGTCAATTTCGTGATCAACTTCCGTGTCTTTAATTTTAGTAGCTAAGTGTAACAATTGGATTTCGCAGATTTCAATTCCAGAAGGGATTGTTTTCTCTTCGAATTTTTGTTTTATGATTCTTTCGATCGAAGAAATCTTACGCAATTCACTTTTAGTAACAATTACAATAGAAGTACCTAATTTTCCAGCACGACCAGTACGACCTGAACGGTGATTGTACGTTTCGATTTCGTCAGGTAATTGATAATTTACTACGTGAGTAATATTGTCAACGTCAATTCCACGTGCAGCTACGTCAGTTGCTACAAGCATTTGGATTTGTCTTCCTCTAAAAGATTTCATTACACCATCACGTTGCGCTTGAGATAAATCTCCGTGCAATGCAGCAGCGCTATATCCATCTTCAACCAGTTTTTCAGCAACAGCTTGCGTATCTCTTTTGGTACGACAAAAAACTACTGAGAAAATGTCTGGATTAGAATCGGCTAAACGTTTCAAAGCTTCATAACGGTCACGAGCATTAACAAGGTAAAATTCGTGTGAAACTGTAGCAGAACCTGAGTTTTTAGCTCCAACTGTAATTTCAATTGGATCTTTCATGAATTGTTTTCCAATACGTGCTACTTCAGCAGGCATTGTTGCAGAGAATAACCACGTGTTTTTTTCGTCTGGCGTAGTCGAAAGGATGTTTACGATATCTTCGTAGAAACCCATGTTCAACATTTCGTCAGCTTCGTCAAGAATACAATAGTTGATTTGAGAGATGTTTACCAATCCTCTATTGATCATGTCTTGCATTCTTCCTGGAGTTGCCACAATAATTTGCGCGCCTCTCTTTATGTCTCTCGCTTGTTCTGTAATGCTAGCTCCACCGTAAACTGCTACCACATTAATACCTTTTTCGTATTTAGAGTAGTTTTTAATTTCGTTGGTAATCTGCAAACAAAGTTCGCGTGTTGGAGATAAAATTAATGCTTGTGTATTTCTGTTGTTGGCATCAATTTTCTGAATAACTGGAAAACCAAAAGCTGCCGTTTTCCCTGTCCCTGTCTGAGCCAACGCAACCATATCTGTGTCTTTTTCCAATAATAGGGGAATCGCTTTCTCCTGTACTTCGGTCGGATTTTCAAATCCTAGATCTAAAATCGCCTTCAGTAACGATTCACTCAATCCTAATTGTTCAAATTTATTCATATGTATTTTTAAAATAGGGTGCAAAATTACTGTTTATAATTCATATAAACTAATGCTATTTTAAGATTTAATGATTTATTATAATTTGATTATCAGAAAGTTATATTTTTATTTGCAAATTTGAGGTTTCGATTTGGACAATTGAGTGTGAAATTAGGACTTGAAATTTAATATTTTGTTGTAAAAATGTTGTATTCAATAGTTATTTAGTCTCTTTCAAGAAAGTGATCAATTGTTGTGTCGCTTTTCCTCTGTGACTGATTTTATTTTTTATATCTAATGATAATTGGGCGAATGTTTCAGGAAATCCTTCTGGCTGAAAAATAGGATCATAGCCAAAACCTTGATTTCCAATTTTTTCTAAAGTAATCTCACCTTTTGCAATTCCTGTAAAAAGGTGTTGTTTTCCGTTTAAATTTAGTGCAATCACCGTTTTAAATTGTGCTTTTCTATTATTTTTATCTAATAAGGCCACTAATAATTTATTCATATTATCATCTGCATTGCGTTGTTCGCCAGCATAGCGAGCGGAGAAAACACCCGGTTCGCCATTCAAAGTGTCCACTTCTAGTCCTGTATCATCAGCAAAGCAATCATATCCAAATTTTTCAGTAACATAATTTGCTTTTTGGATTGCATTGCCTTCAATAGTATCAGCTGTTTCTGGAATATCTTCAAAACAACCAATACTCTCTAAACTCACAATGGTTATAGTTTCAGGAAGCATGCTTTGTAATTCCTGGATTTTATTTTTATTATTAGAAGCGAAAACGAGTTGCATTTTTTTAGTTTTAATTTTCAAATATACATTTTCTATATCTTAAGGGCTCTTATGTAAACGTTTTTTATTTATCAAATTTTAAATTTGAATTGTTCGCATTAAAAATACACTTCATAAAAACAGGTGTATCTTAAAATGCTGAAAACCAAATTGCTAAATAAAGGTTAAACTAATGGTTTGCAGTGGTTTATGTATGTTTTATATCTATCTTTGAGTATAGTTTTGATTGATCACTTGAATAATTCGCCAGTGTATGGTGATAATATTCAGATAGTCAATTGTACTGAACGGTAGAGTTGATAATGATAAATCGAAATTAACAATTGGAGGTCTTTAACAAGACCTCCTTTTTTTATGTCAATATCGTATAATTACTCTTATGATCGATCCATAGTAACTGACCAGAATGAGTTGATATATTGATTGTGATTCTTTTAATGTTTAAAATAAGCAGGTTGATAATTAGTTAAAGTGTTTATTTTAAGTTTGTTATAGATGTAAATAGTCTTATCTTTGAATATGATTTTGCTTTGTTCTTGAATATAGCCATCTGCAAAGAGTAGCGTATTTGATAGTTAGTTGTATCGAAAGATTCAAGCTGATAATAACAAACCAAAGTCTAAACTGGAGGTCTATAAAAAGACCTCCTTTTTTTATGCTTGTATACTAAAATCTTATATTTGGTTAGAATAGCTTTCTAATTCAATTTTCAGAAAATAGAGCTACTTGAATTCAGATGTATCAACTTCTTCTGAAAGTAATATTATATCACCATTTATAACCTACAAATGAATATGTTAATTTATTTATAAATACCTGATTATCAATATATTTGACTGGTTAAAATTGTATCTTTGATTGTGGTTTTGATTAATTACTTGAGAATGTTAATTTCATAATGAGATTAATAACTCATAATTGACCATATCAGTAACGGTATGAGTTAGTATTGGTAAATCAGAATTACATTAGGAGATCCTTTAAAAAGACCTCCTTTTTTGTTAATGTTAGTGTTTTCTAACACTTTTTAAATTATCAGGAAAATACAAATCTGATAAATGAGCAAATTCATCACCTCGCATAAATATATTAATATCAACTTCAGCAAAATTATTTTTACCTGCTGCTGCAAGAAGTTCGTTAGCCGAGTGTAAAGTGTTTTTATGAAAATGATAAACGCGTTCTGCTTTATCAGTTACAACTAATCCTTTCATCAGCATTTTGTCTTGTGTAGCAACTCCTGTAGGACATGTGTTATTATGACATCGCAACGCTTGAATACAACCTAAAGAAAACATAAATCCACGTGCGCTATTGCAAATGTCAGCACCAAGTGCAACTGCTCTTAGAATGTAATAGCCAGATATAATTTTGCCACTGCAAATGATTCGGATTTTGTCTCTAATCCCAAAACGAACTAACGTTTTATTAACAAAAATAAGCGCTGGCTCAAATGGCATTCCTACACCATCGGCAAATTCTAACGGGGCAGCGCCTGTTCCTCCCTCGGCACCATCAACGGTGATGAAATCAGGGAAGCAGTTTTGAGCAATCATTTCCTGGCAAATCATTTCAAATTCTCGGGTATCTCCAATGCATAATTTAAAACCAATTGGTTTTCCATTAGACAACTCACGTAATTTTGCTATGAAATCTATTAAACCTTTAATGTCTTGAAAAGCCGAATGGCTTGGTGGCGAAAGTATTGTTGTATGTGGTAAAACACCTCTTATTTTAGCAATTTGAATCGTATTTTTTGCTGCAGGAAGAACACCTCCATGACCTGGTTTTGCGCCCTGTGATAATTTGATTTCTATCATTTTTACTTCTGGTAAATTTGCTTTTTCAGTAAATCTTCCTCCATCAAAACCACCTCTGTCATCGCGGCAACCAAAATATCCAGTTCCTATTTGCCAGCATATATCGCCTCCTTTTTGATGGAATTGGGTTAATCCTCCTTCTCCGGTATTGTGATAGAATTTTCCTTGCTGTGCTCCTTTGTTGAGTGCCACGATAGCATTTTCGCTCAAGGAACCAAAACTCATTGCAGAAATATTTAGTAATGAAGCTGAGTATGGTTGCGTGCAGTCAGATCCACCAATTAAAATGCGAGGAAGCTCTTCATTGACTATTGCGGGAAAAATAGAATGTTTGATTCCTTCATAATGGGGCTGGTTTAAATTTAGTTGTGTTCCAAAAGGAGTACTGGAGTCAATGTTTTTAGCTCTTTGGTACACAAGTGAGCGCTCGTTTCTTGAAAAAGGTTTTCCATCTGTGGAACGTTCTATAAAATATTGTTGAATCTCGGGTGCTATCATTTCAAATAAATATCTAAAATAACCCAGAACTGGAAAATTTCTCAAAATAGCATGTTTGTGTTGCGAAGCATTTGCAAAACCCACTATTAATAATACAATCAATATGACCATAAATAGCAATCCAATATTGAAATAGTAATAAATTACTGCGTTAATAATAAGTGCGGATATTCCTAAAACGAAAAATTTTTGTCTCATTGTAAAGTTGTTTTAGCCCCTAAAATACTAAGAATATTAATATTATATGATTTTAGTGCTATTATTTGAAAGGAATTGTTTTGTTTCACAAAAACATATAAAATTGTGGCGTGATTGAAAACTAAAATATTCTACCTAACGTATATATGTTGCTTAATCACAATTTATTAAACATGAGTCAAAAAAACTACAAACAGATTTGTGCTATTTTGAAATTATTATTTTTCATCTTGTTCTTTTCAAACACTTATTCGCAATATGTCTTTAGCAGTGATACAATTCCTAAAGAAATTTCTTTGCATAATCACGCCACAATTGCAGATGTTGGGCAAAGAAATTTGGATATAAACTATGTTATTGCCAATTATAAAAATCTGAATCCCATAAAACTTATTACTGAAAATGATGATTTAGGTTTTACTCAAAATCATTTTTGGTCAAAAACAGAAATAAAGAATCTAACCAATTCAAAATTAAATTATTATCTGGAAACCGCTCGGCCTATAACGGATTTAGTAGAATTATTTATTGTAGATGTGGCCTCAGGAAAAATAACTACCAAGATTAGTGGAGATAATATGGCGTATTCCGAACGTAGTTTTGATAATCGCAAGACTATTTTTAAAATCGAGATAGCCCCAAAATCCAATTTGCAATTATTCTTGCATCTCAAGAGTGACGGTGAAGTAATAAAAATGCCATTAAAATTATATTCGTCGGAAAGTTTTATAAAATCAGTTTCACAAGAGCAATTAATTTTTGGGATTTTTTACGGAATTTTAGCAATAGTATCCATCATTTATTTCTTCTTTTATTTTGCTTTACGAGAAAAAACATTCCTGTATTATAGTTTGTATGTAATTTTTATCGGCTTAATGCAATTTTCTTTAGATGGCTATTTCTATGAGTTTGTAACGCCCCAAGGTGGCTGGTTTTCTTTACGGGCTGTATTGTTTTTTGCTATGATTGCCGGTTTTTTACTAGGAAAATACAGCGAAGTTTTCTTGAATATAAAAAGATATAATAGGACTATTTACATTCTTTTTAATGTCGTTTATATGTTAGCTTTTGTATTAATAATTTTCATCCTTTTCGTTCCGTCAGCTTTACCCATAAGTTATCCCTTGGCAAATGTATTAGGGTTGTTGATTCTGATTCTAATTATTACCTCGGTTATTTATTTGTATTATAAAAAAAAGAAAGTTGATTCGTTTTTTACTGTGGGTATCTTCTTTTTAATCATGGGTTTTGGAATATTTATTCTCAATAATTTTGGTCAAATCCCCAATTCATTTTTAACGGAAAATAGTTCGAAATTAGGGACTGGATTTGAGGTTGTTTTTCTTTCACTTTCGATGGCGAATTTGATTCGGAATTTAAAAAACGAGAAAAACGAACTCAATCGACTGGCTTTGATTCGCTCGGAGGAAATGAATGATTTGAAATCCTATTTCTTGTCGAATATCAGTCATGAATTGCGAACGCCACTGAACGCTATTATGAATTTAATTGATTCTATTTCTAATGAAGTTCAGGATGATAAAATTAGAAAAAATTGCCAAATTATAAAGTACTCTTCTCATAGTTTATTAAGCTCTGTGAATGATATCTTAGACTTTTCTAAAATCGAGAAAGGAGAATTAAGACTCGAAAAGAACCAATTTGATCCTGTGCAGGTTCTGGAGAATTTAAAGAATAATGCTATCAATAGAGCCGAAGATAAAGGATTAGCATTTCAGTTTTCTAAGTCAGGTACTTTTCCTGATTTAGTAATCGGGGATGTTAATCGATTGGTTCAGGTTGTGAATAATGTATTGAATAATGCCATTAAATTCACTTCGACAGGATTTGTAAAGTTTAATATTGATAGTGAACTTAAACCTAACAATAAAGCCAGTTTAATTTTGACTGTTTCAGATTCTGGTGTTGGTATTCCAAAAGATAAAATGGAAAGTATTTTTGACTCTTTTTCTCAAAATAATATTGATAATAAGCGAAAATTCGGTGGACTTGGTTTAGGACTTTATATCGTGAAGACTTTGGTCGATATGCAAAACGGAACTATTGAAATGGACAGTAAAATCAACGAAGGGACGACTTGCGTTATTATAATTGATTTTGCAGTTTCAGCAGAACAGAAAAAGGTTGAGGCTCCTTCTAAAGTTGTCGTTTACGATTTGGGAGGGAAATCCATTTTAGTAGTCGAAGACAATCCCATCAACCAAATGGTGATAAAAATGATTACAAAGAAATGGCTGAATACAAAAGTGGTTTATGCCAATGATGGTCAGGAAGCATTGGAAGCTATGAAAATAAATCAGTTTGATATCGTATTAATGGACTTGCAAATGCCAATCATGGATGGTTATGAAACAACAATTGCTATCAGAAATGGTGAAGCTGGAGTGTACAGCAGTAATATTCCCATTATTGCGGTTACCGCCGATGTTATGGAAACTACAAAAGAGCGTGTTAAGCAAATAGGAATGAATGATTATTTGTCTAAACCAATAAAGAGAGAAACTCTATATGAGGCGGTTAAGAAATTTGTTTAACTAAAACGCAATCGTACATAAACGTGTTTGATTCCTTTTTTATCGGAATCTCTTTCGTCGATTTCTAAAATATCAGTTAATGATTTTAGCATTGGTGTTAATTTAGAAAAGCCATAATTTCTTGGATCGAATTCCGGTTTTCTCTTTACGATTAGGTTTCCTACATCTCCAAGAAATGCCCAGCCATCATCATCACATATGTCTTCTATGGAAGTTTCAATAAGTTCTATTGTATCTGAATCTATTTTGTTTAATGATTTTTCAACGGGTTTCTCAATAGGTTTTCCAACAGGTTTTTTAGTGTCTGAAGTACGCTTTTTTGCTTTTTTCTTAATTGCGCCATCTAAAACTTCGATATAAATGAAACGGTCGCAAGCTACAATGAATGAGTTTGGTGTTTTTTGCTCCCCAATTCCAATAACTTTCATTCCGGATTCTCTTAGTCTAATTGCTAAACGTGTAAAATCAGAATCACTGGAAACGATACAAAATCCATCTACTTTATCAGAATACAATAAATCCATAGCATCAATAATCATCGCGGAATCCGAAGAGTTTTTCCCAACCGTATAACTGTATTGTTGAATAGGAGTAATGGCGTGTTCCAGCAAAACACTTTTCCAGCCGCCAGCATTTGGTTTAGTCCAATCGGCGTAAATCCGTTTGGTGGTGGGTGTACCAAATTTAGCAATTTCTTCCATCATTCCTTTGACATTGCTGTATGGAACATTGTCAGCATCAATGAGAACGGCCAATTTTAATTCTATAGTATCTTGTGACATTTTGTAATGTTGTTAATTTTCGTACTTGAAAGGTACAGATTATTCTTTTGAATTGTATTTTTTTATTTTTTGGATGCCAAATCTTTAATGGAAACTTCATTGATACGAACATCTTTCAGCACCGCTTCTCCATTTTTTACAGATACTAAAGCGTATGTTTCGTTTTTCTTTTTGATAGAGAATTCCTGATAGATTTTCTCGGCTTTTTGCGCAATATCTTCATTCAGATAATACCGATTGAAAGGAAAGTCAATTATTATTTTGGAGTTTGGATATCCTAAACTAATTTTCGTTTTAATATACGATTCGTTATTTTTTGGTCTAATTTTAGAAATAGAACGGACTTTGGCAAACCCATTTTTGTCAGTAGTGAGTGTTGCAAAAACCGTTTCACCGCTACGCCATTTATGATTGTTTTGCACCGTGATTTCTCTTTCTTTAAAAAATAAAGTGATGTATTTCCCTCTAAACGGATCGTAAGGGTCAATGGGAGCCGTCTGGAATTTGAATTCGGTTCCAGTTTTCATGATATCTTCCTGATCGAATATCATTTGCAATGGAACGTAAAATTGAACGATAACAACCAATATGAAAATTAGGAGTGTGATTTTCTTATTTTTCATTTCTATTTCTTTTTTTAAGGATGAAATAATTAGCTAAGAAGAATCCTAAACCAATCATTATAAATAGAATCCCTCGAATGACAAAACTTAAATCCGTATCGAAAAAACGACACGTAATAAGAATAGTAATAAGGAGTAATCCAAAATTCAATATTCCCAGATGATTTAATTTAATGCCTCGTTTGACCTCGAAGATGCCAATGAATAATACGATTGCATTGGCCACTATTGAAAACTCATAGCCGCTAATAAGAGGAAATATATTCATCAAGAATACAAGTTCTAAAAGAGGAATTTCCTTAAAATTTGTGGGGCTATTTCTTTTGTAAAAGAAAAAAGCAGCGATTAATGTAAGTAGAAAGGCAGTTATGAATTCTATCGAAAGCAATGTTTCTGAAATTGAATCCGTTTTGTAAAAAGATTTATCCCAAAACCATTTAAAACTGTACAGGAGCAACAGATAAAGTATTCCTAGTTTTCCAACGATGAGAAAGCTGTTATTCTTTAATTTCTGCTGGTCAAAGAATGACGTTTTTCCAATGAAATAAAAAATCGTGAACAAACTCATGTAACTCAAATGCAGTAAATGACCATTTTTATGGGCGATAGTACCGAGGCAAATTACAATTGATACAGCAATAAACCAGTTGTGAAACAGTGTAAAATTGCTTTGAGCTTTGGTTTTTAGCAGTATATAATAATGCGGAGCGATTCCTAAAAGCAGTAACCAATACAAAAAAGAATGAGTGCTTGGATAGGTAAAGTAATTAGCATTACAGCCATAATACGTAATTCCTGCAATATATAAGAGTGAAACGATAGAGGATTGAAGCAGATAAACCAGTGGTAAACTCAATAGCATCCAAGAAATAATAAAGGAATTAATATCTCCCGGAATATTATAAACCTGAGCGACTAATGAAATACTTGCGCCAATGGCAAAGAATAAAAAAACGGACGAAGTTTCTTTCCAAGCAGTGCTTTCAGATTTTTTTAAAATAGAATAACCACATAATAACTGACCTATAAGAAGCGGAAGGAACGACAGGATTATTTTAGTTAATCGGGAAAGATTGTCCCAATTGTGAGCGAAAATAAGAATAATTCCAAGTCCAACAAGTATAGCTCCCAAAATTCCAAAAATAGAAGAGAGTCTGTTATGATTTTCTTCCTTTTTTTGGTGGAAATATTCACGTATTTTTTCGGCGGTTTCTGTAGTCACTACGTTCGCTAGGAGTAGTTCTTCCAGTTCATTTGTTATTTTGTCAGACATAAACTATGTTTCTATGAATCAAATATACAATGTTTATCATTGAAAACGACTCGAAGCTTCCGCTTTAGTACAATCCTTTTTAAGTTCGATTAGTTGATTTTGTATTGTCATGTAAAGAAATCACGCACTATTTCATAGTCTCACAAATCATATATTATACAGCAGAATTTAGTTCTAATGAGACAATAACATAAACCCTGAAAAATAAATTTGCTTTCAAGTCCATTATAAAATTTAAATAATTATTTTTGCAACTTCTTAAAATTAAAATTATTACTTGATATATTATGGTAAAAGATTTATTCGAAAGGATTCAAAACAATAAAGGACCGTTAGGAAAATGGGCTTCGCAAGCTGAAGGTTATTTCGTTTTTCCTAAATTGGAAGGTGAGTTGGGTCCAAGAATGCAGTTTGGTGGAAAAGATATTTTGAATTGGAGTTTGAATGACTATTTAGGTCTTGCTAATCACCCGGAAGTGCGTAAAGCAGATACGGAAGCAGCAGCACAATACGGTGCAGCTTACCCAATGGGAGCGCGTATGATGAGCGGTCACACTAAATATCATGAGCAATTAGAGAATGAATTGGCAGCTTTTGTAATGAAAGAGTCGGCGTATTTATTGAATTTTGGATACCAAGGAATTATGTCAACAATTGACGCTTTGGTCACTAAAAATGATGTAATTGTATATGATGTAGATGCGCATGCTTGTATTATTGACGGAGTTCGTCTGCACATGGGAAAACGTTTTACATACCGTCATAATGATCTTGCCAGTATGGAAAAAAACTTGGAACGCGCTACAAAATTAGCTGAAGTAACTGGAGGAGGAATTCTTTTTATTACAGAAGGTGTTTTTGGAATGCGTGGACAACAAGGAAAATTGAAGGAAATTGTTGCCATGAAGGAAAAATTTAATTTCCGTTTATTGGTTGATGATGCACATGGTTTTGGAACACTAGGAAAAACGGGTGCCGGAGCAGGTGAGGAGCAAGGTTGTCAAGACGGGATTGATGTTTATTTCTCTACTTTTGCTAAATCTATGGCTAATATTGGTGCATTTATAGCGGCTGATAAAGACATTATAGATTATTTGAAATACAATTTACGTTCTCAAATGTTTGCAAAAGCATTGCCAATGATTCAAACAATTGGATCTTTGAAACGATTAGAATTGTTGCGTAATCACCCAGAATTAAAAGATAAATTATGGGAAAATGTAAATGCGTTGCAAAACGGATTGAGAGAGCGTAATTTCAATATTGGAGATACAAATACATGCGTAACTCCAGTTTACCTTGAAGGAAGTGTACCAGAAGCAATGATTATGGTAAATGATTTAAGAGAAAACTACGGTATTTTCTTATCGATTGTAATTTATCCTGTAATTCCAAAAGGAATTATCTTGTTGAGAATGATTCCTACAACGTCTCATACTTTATCAGATGTTGATGAAACATTAACTGCTTTTGAAGCCATTCGTGAGAAACTTGAAAATGGAACGTACAAAGAAATCGCAAGCAGAACTACGGTTGATTTGGACGCTTAAAATCATGTTCTAAAATTATAAAAACCATCTGTTGTATTAAAAACAGATGGTTTTTTAGTTTTTACATCTTTTTCAATTAATAAAATGAATCATATTTTATATTGTTTAATTTGTTATTTTGTGTATCATTTTCAGAAAATTTTTATAAAATATTTTTAAATATACTTGCTTAAGTGTTTTTTTTTTAAAATATTTACTTATTAATAATAAATAACTTACTTAAAAACTTAAAACAAATGAAAAAATTAATTTTTAGTGCTATTGCAGTTGTGGCGTTTTCTTTATCAACTTTTGCAAATGAATCTAAAGTTTAAATTGCAGAAGATCATGTTGAAACAAAAACTGCATTAATTGATCGTTCTGGCTCTTATACCTATGTTGATTCCTGTGGTGACGAATATAGTATTAGTTGGACTTGTACTGGTGTTTGTAGTACTACAAGTGTTATAGAAGCACTTCAAGCATGGGAGGAAGAAAATACTTGTGGAGCAGGTGGTACTACAAGCAACTGGCAGTAGTAGGTAAATGAAATTTAGTAGTTGCTAAATTCAAGTTTATAAAATTCAATTTAATATTACTTTTAAACAGAAGGCTGTAATACAATTCAAGACAGCCTTTATAATTTTATTTTTATGAAATATTTTTTCATTTTTTTATTTTCAAATCTTATTTTTTCTCAGAAAGCGGATGGTTATATTGATTATCAATACATTCATAAAGTAGATCTAGTTGATAAAGCTAAAATTAGAAAAGCACAATTTAGAATTTTTTTTACGCCAAGCAAAACTTTCGCTTATGATCTTAACAAGTATAATAGAAGTCTTGAAATTGCGAAGCAATTGGGTGATCAAAATCCTGAATTTAAAAATGAAAAAAATCAAATTAAACCCAATGATTTTATAATTATAGATTTACAAAAACAAATTTATAACTCATTTGAGTATAAAAATAGTAGCTATTTAGTAAAAGATACTGTACTACAAGATTGGACTATTTTAGAAGATAAAAAACTAGTTTTAAACTATAGTTGTCAAAAAGCAATCACTACTTTTAGAGGTAGAGATTATGAAGCTTGGTTTACTTCTGATATACCTGTACCATTTGGGCCATGGAAATTTAATGGTTTACCTGGAGCCATTTTGTCTGTTGTTGATAAAACGGGAGATGTAGAATTTAGTGCTATAAAAATCAATACTGCACAAGTTGACAATATAATTGAAGAACCATTATATTATGAAGAGGTTACCAAAGAAAAATTAGCTGAAATTAATGATAACTATACGAGTCAAATTAATACTAATTTTATGGTGACCAAAAATGGAGAACAATATGCACCAGTTCCAAAAATTAAAAAGAAAATAAATAATCCAATTGAATTACAATAATCAGTTGATAATGAAATTGTTTTATAGTTTATTCTTTATCTTTTTTTCATTTTTTTTTTTAGTTTAACTTTCGCACAAAATGTTACGATAACTGGTAAAGTTAGTTACTTAGACATTCCAGCGAACGATGTTTTTTTATACATTGTTCAAAAAGATAATAGCACTATAAAAAAGTTTACAAAAACTAATGAAAAAGGTGTTTTTAGTTTTGAAATTCAAAAAAAATTTTTTACAAATCATGAAATTCTTGTAAAAAGCTTACGTTACGAAACTATTACTTTTCCACTACTTCAGACTCAACTTTTTTATGAATTTAAACTTTCTGAAAAAGTAAGGGTGTTAGATGAAGTTATTATAAAAAGAGATTTACTTGTTCGCAAACAGGGTGATTCTATTAAATATAAACTTAAAGATTTTACAAATCTTAACGATCGAAAATTAGAAGATGCTTTAAGAAATATACCCGGATTAGAAATTGATGGCAATGGAACCATTAAATACCAAGGTATGTCATTGTCTAATTTTTATATTGAGGGTGATGATATTTTGTCTAAAAATTATAAAATTGCAACGCAAAATTTTAACACTGAGGTTATTGATGAAATACAAATACTCGAAAATAACCAACCTATTAAATTATTGCAAGGGAGAGTAATTCCAAAAAATGCAGCACTTAACTTAACATTAAAAGAGGAATATAAAAATATTTGGATTCATAATTTAGATGTAGGATTAGGTGTTCCAAATCTTTACAAAATGAATTATTTCAATACACTTATTTCCAAAAAAATAAAAGTTATCAACGTATTGAAATTTAATAATGTAGGCCAAGATCTTAGTACTATGTTTGCAAATACCGACTTTAGTGATGTTTTTAATAAGTTTGATCTGAATTTTAGAGAAAATATACTCTCCGTATCCAATACCTCATTACCTCCGTTGAGTAAAAATAGATTTGAAAACAGAGTATTCGCAGCTAGTACAAATACATCATATAAATTGAATACTAATGTGGATTTTAAAACTAATACTATTTTTTATAATGATTACAACCCATATAAAGTAAACAGTGCTACAACTTTTAATAATGTTGATACAGCAATTGGTTACATTGAAAATAATAGTTTTTCAAAAAAAGGCAATTACTTTATTCAAAATAGTATTCTTAGAAAAAATACAAATACTATTTATTGGACTAACGATTTTAAAGCAGAATTTTACAAGGAAAAAAGTTATTCTGAACTAAAAAATTCAAATAGTACTCAGGATCTTAATAATCATTTGATTCAGTTTATAAATAAATTTAATGCGATAAAAACAATAGTAAATACACTATTTAATTTTAATTCGTATTTATATGTTGGTAGTCTTAAGGACGAATTAATTATTAGGAAAGGGATTTTTCCTAATTTATTAAACGATAACAAAGACTATTTTTCGACAAATCAACTCATTAATAATAGGATTTTCTTTTTTAAGAATTTAGCAAATTTTAGTTACACTAAAAATTTATGGAAATTCCAATCAGAACTTGCAAATATATTTTCAAATAGAGACATTAATACAGACTTGTCACTAACACAAAACAGTGGTGATGTAACAATATTGCCAGAATATTTAAACCAGAACAATACAATATTTAATAAAACATCTGTTTTGGCAAGAATAATTTTGAAAAAAGAACAGCTAAAATGGGAATCTTCTTTTGTGCCAACTTATTATACTTTTATTTCGCTAACGAACAAAAATGTATTTTCGAAAGTATTTCAAACCGAAGTTGAACAAAAATTTGGTAGAGAAAACTTGTTCAATATTGAATATTCATTTAACAATGTTCCAACAAATGTTCTTGATAATTATGAAAATTATTATTTACAAAATTTTAGAAGTTTTTACAGAAATCAATTAGATTATTTTCAAACAAATAGTCATAAAATAGCTTCAAGACTTGTTTTGCAGCGCACATCAAAACTCCTTTTTATCAATTTAGATCTTGAGAAAACTTTTAACCAAGCAAATTTTATAGGATCTAATAGTTTTTCTTCTGCATCAAATAGATTTGAATATATTTTATTTGAAAATTATAACGAAAAAACTAAAGACGTTCTTGGAATATCAAAGTATTTTTTTACCTTAAAATCAAATTTTAAAATAAATGTGAAATACAATTTAGTTGTTCAAAATCAACTTAATAACGATGTTTTAATTCCTTTTGAAAACGAAATTCAAGAAATCCGATTTAATTTTAATCCTAAATTTTTTAAAACAATTGGTTTTACTTCTGAATATTCTTTTCAAAAGAACACAAATAAAAATAAAATCACTGGGTTTAAAAACCAAGTGATTTTTCATTATAGTAAAAATAACTTTGATGTTAATTTTACAGAAAACTGTTCGCTTAGACTTTCAAACGAGTTTATACAGTTTAGAAATCTTAGCAAGAATGCAAACCATTATTTAGACGCCTTCTTAAGTTATAAAAATCCAAAATCTAAATTTTCATACGAATTAAAGTGGTCTAATATCTTAAATAGAGACAGATATATTATTCAAAATAATACAGAATTTATTTCAAGCGAGATAGCTTTTTTTATCAGGCCTCAAAATTTATTGTTAACGATGTATTATAAGTTTTAAATAGAAACTCTAACTAGTGTGGTTTTTAACTAATACATAATCATCTGTTTAAAGAATTTCTTGAATCATATTTTTTATAATTCTTTTTTAAAAGTGCACCTGCGTTTATGAACTATAGGATTAAAATGTTTCCATAAATTATGAATGGCCAGATTGTCAGCTAATTCAGGGGTTCGGAAGCAATTAATAATTCCTTTTTCTTTAAAAGTTTCGTAATATTCTTTAAAGATGATTGCTGTAACTGCTTTATTTTGGTACTCAGGGAGAACACCAATTAGATAGAAAAGTACATCTTTGCTTTGTTTTTTTGCTCTAAGCAAATGCAGAAATCCAAACGGAAATAATTTTCCTTTTGATTTTTGTAACGCTTCTGAAAAGGAAGGCATTACAATGCTAAAAGCAACAATGTTATGGTCTTTATCTTCTACAAACTTTATGAATTCAGGATTGATGAAACTGATGTATTTTTTCTTGAAATATTCTTTTTGCGTGTCTGAAATAGCTACAAAAGAGGATAAAGAAGCATAAGACTCGTTGAATAAATCAAACATTTTGTCCACATGAGGCATTACTTCTTTAGTAGTTTTGAAATTAAGTGGACTCAATTGATATCTTCGTTTTACCAAATCATTTGCCTTTTCAAAAAATTCAGGCTTTACGTTTGCAAAAGGAAATTTACTTTCTATATATTCTTTCTCTTTCACATAACCTAATTGCTCAAAGTGAGTGGCGTAATATGGATTATTATACCAAGTAATCATGGTTCCCATTTCGTCAAAACCTTCGGTCAGAACACCTACTTTATCTAGATTTGAAAAGCCCATTGGACCTTCAACATATTCTAAATTGTTTTTTCGACCTAGTTCATATACTTTTTCTAAAAGTGCTTTGGTAACTTCAATGTCGTCAATAACATCAAACCAGCCAAAACGGACTTTCATCTTTTTTTGGTCATTCACTTCGCTCCAATTGATGATTGCAGCGATTCTACCGACTATTTCAGTGTTTTTTTTTGCAACGTAAAAATATGCTTCTGCAGTCTCAAAAGCAGGATTTTTAGTTTTGTCAAATCCTTCGAGTTCTTCGGCAATTAATGGCGGAACCCAATTTTTATTGTTTTTGTATAAAGAAAAAGGAAATTTGATAAAATCAGTTAGTTCACTTTTTGTTTTGGCTTCTTTTATAGTAATCATTGTGTTTTTTAAATTCTATGTTTATCCCTTTTTTACCTTTTTTGCTTTTTTCATCGCTTTACTTTTTGAATCTCCCTTGTCTATATTCATTCTCACTTCTTTATAATTACCGTCATATCGCCAAGAAAAACCTATTCCACCATAAAGAATAGAGGGAGTGTCTTTGAAATTTGTACTTACGGAAGCATCAAGTTGCATGTTTTTGTTTAATAAATAGGCAGCTCCACCTCTTAGAATTGAATCGCTATAAAAATCACTTTTAAATCCCTGATTTTCTATAAATCCAGACCATTTGTCATTAAAACCTCTTGTTAAAGTCAATACATAGCCATAACTTGGAAAATCAGTTCCAATATAATCGGCAATGATATTGGTCACAAAAACCCATTTTCCGTCGCCCAAATGATTTTGAGTAATCAACATGATTTTTGGAGAAATCTGACCTTCTGTTGAGAAATAATATGGATTGTCTGAAAAGGTAAGATTAGCACCCGCAAATACGGAGACAACAGGGATTAATTGACGCCATCTGAAACCGTGATTGGCTTTCCAGCTATAAAGATTTATTTTTTTTTCGTAGTTTTTGAAGGGGTCATATAATAAATACTTTGCTCCTAAAACAGTTTGTTTTAATGCACCTTTTTTAGTTATCATAAGAGGAGCGGTGACTTCTTCATTTTGATATTGTAAGTCAGCAATTAATTCTAGTTTTTCACTAAATAATCCCCATCTTACCATAAAGTCAGCTCCAAATCCATTGGAATCATAATTCAATAAATCATGCTTTTGTTTTATACCATAAATTCCAGTTTCAACTTGTATGACAGATTTTCCTACTGAAAAAGCTGACATTGTTTCTCCCGGTCTATTTGAATTGATTACATCTGTATGCTGACCATAATGAACACTTGGTATTGCGAAAATGAGCACAATAAGTAAGGTTTTGAATTTGAACATAGTATTTATTTGAGTTAAAAAAGTAATAACGCTTTTCAAATGTACTATATTTTATTATTTATTTAAGAATGATATTTTAATTTTGAACGTTGGATTTATTATTTTTGAAAAAAATTACATATTTATGCAAACAGCTTCTTTTACTGGTTTTATAAAAGCAATATTCTATATGATTGCTTTCTACTATATTTTCAGATTTTTGGCAAAATTATTTTTGCCTTTACTGGTTAAAAAAGTAGTCGAAAAAGCGGGGCAAAATTTTCAGCAACAGCAGCAATATCAGCAACAAACTACTTGGAAGAAAACCCAGTCTCAGGATGAAATAATTTATAATACAGAGAATACTAAAAATCCGCGCGAAACCAAAAAAGTGGGGGATTATGTTGATTACGAAGAAATAGATTAAATTTGTCGTTATTAACAAGCTTTTTACTCTAATCCAAACTTTTTTAAATTGAAAATAATAAATAGGTTCTATCCACACGCCCTTGCCATACTTGGTTTTGTTGTAATTTCTCTCCTTTATTTTTATCCCGTGTTGCAAGGAAAACAAATTTTCCAGTCTGATATCGTGCAGTACACCGGAATGGCCAAAGAACAAAATGACTTTAGAGCCACGGATGATATCGAACCGTATTGGACTAATTCAGCCTTTGGTGGAATGCCAACGTATCAATTGGGAGCAAAATACCCACACGATTATATTGGAGCTTTAGATGATGCGTTGCGATTTTTACCGCGCCCAGCAGATTACTTATTTTTGTATTTTCTTGGGTTTTATGGCTTGATGCTCGTTTTAAAAGTGGATCCTTTGAAAGCCTTTTTTGGTGCATTAGCCTTTGGTTTATCTACCTATTTGATTATTATTCTTGGAGTTGGTCATAATGCCAAAGCGCATGCAATTGCGTATATGCCGCTCGTTATTGCCGGATTTATTCTGGTGTTTCAAAAAAAATATATTCTGGGAGGTTTGATTACGCTTTTTGCGACAGCACTAGAAATCAATGCGAATCACTTCCAAATGACGTATTACTTATTGATTTTCCTATTGATTCTTTCCGCTTATTTTATCTATCAGCAAGTTAAAGATAAAGAATATAAATCCTTGTTGAATTCGTTTGGAATATTAGCAGCAGCAGGAGTTTTAGCTATTGGTGCCAATGCTACAAATCTATTAGCAACATCTGAATATGCTGATTTTAGTATTCGTGGGAAAAGCGAATTGACATTTAATCCAAACGGTTCAAAAAACGAGACTACTTCTTCAATGTCTAAGGACTATATCACGGAGTACAGTTATGGAGTGATGGAAAGTTTTAATCTTATTGCACCCCGACTTTTTGGTGGTTCAAATAATGAGGCTGTTGGCAAAGACAGTAATATGTATGAATTCATGATAGGTCAGGGAGTTCCAGAAGATCAGGCAACTGATTTTGTTTCGGGAATGCCAACGTATTGGGGAGATCAACCTATTGTGGCCGCTCCTGCATATATTGGAATCGTAGTATTCTTTTTGGCAATTTTGGCTTTATTTATCGATAAACGCAAAATTAAATATGTATTTCTATCCGGTTCAATAGTTGCGTTAGTTCTTTCGTGGGGTAAAAACTTCCCTATTTTGACCGACTTTTTTATTGATTATGTTCCAATGTATGATAAATTCAGAGCGGTATCATCCATCCAAGTTGTGTTGGAATTGTGTTTCCCCGTTTTGGCTATTATGGGATTGCAGTCTTTCTTCAAATTGGACAAAAAACTGCAATGGAAAGCATTGTATGAAACGACAATTTTAGGTTTAGGAATTATTTTGATTTTATTTTTAAGCAAAAGTATGTTCAGCTTTTCAGGAGGAAACGATGCTTATTTTCAAGAAAGTTACGGTCCTGAATTTGTAAGCGCTCTTAAGCTGGATCGAATGAGTTTGTATAGCGCTGATTTATTGCGTTCAGGCTTTTTTATCGTGTTGACAGCCGGCGTTTTATGGTTGTTCATTAAAGATAGATTTGCTCAAAATACTGCCATTATAATTGTAGGTTTATTGATGGTTTCCGATTTATTTTTTGTGGATAAAAAATATGTTTCCGGGAAAGATTTTGTAAGCGGAAGTCAAGTTGAAGTGCCTTTTCAAGAGTCGCCTTCGGATACTGAGATTCTAAAAGACACCGCTAATTACCGCGTTTTTGAAGTAGGCGATATCATGGGGGCAAGAGCTTCTTATTTTCATAAATCTATTGGTGGTTACAGTGCCGTAAGACCTAGAAGAATGCAGCAATTGATTGATTATCAGATTTCCAAAAATAATATAGAAGTGCTTAATATGCTTAATGTTAAGTATGTTATCCAAAAAGACAAAGAAGGAAAAGAATTCCCAGTATCAAATCCGGATGTTAATGGAAATGCATGGTTTGTGAGCCAAGTAAAATTGGTCAATTCTGCTGATGAAGAAATGAAAGCGTTGGATAGTTTGGATTCTAAAAATGTGGCGGTTGTAAATAGTAAAGATTTTCAAATTAAAAATACGGCTTTCGTCAAAGATAGTTCAGCGACTATAACTTTAGAAAATTACAAACCTAACTACTTGAAATATGTATCTAACAATTCAAATGAAGGTTTAGCCGTTTTCTCTGAAATGTATTATGGAAAAGGTTGGAATGCGTATATCGATGGAAAAAGTGTAGATCATATTAGAGTTGATTACGTTTTAAGAGCTTTAAATGTTCCAGCAGGAAAATACATGATTGAATTCAAGTTTGAACCTCAAGTGATAAAAACTGGAAGCATGATTACGTTGATAAGTTCCATAGGAATGCTGTTGCTTTTGATTGGTGGAATTTATTTCGAAAGGAAGAAAAAGATTTAATATTGTTGATTAACGAATTTTGATTTTAGATTTTAAATTATCGTATTAAAACAAATCCTTGAACTTGAAACCGAAGAAAATTTTAATAATTACCTATTATTGGCCACCGGCTGGCGGACCAGGCGTGCAGCGTTGGCTTAAGTTTGTAAAGTATTTGCCAGACTTTGGCGTTCAGCCTATTGTTTATATTCCGGAGAATCCAACGTATCCCATTGTTGATGAAAATTTGGTTAAAGAAGTTTCGGATAAAGCAATTATTCTGAAACATAAAATTTTTGAACCGTATCAATTGGCTTCTTTTCTTTCGAAAAACAAAACCAAAAAAATCAGTTCAGGAATTATTCCAAATCAGAAAAAGCAATCTTTTCTGGACAAAACCTTTCTTTGGATTCGCGGGAATCTTTTTATTCCCGATGCGCGCGTTTTTTGGGTAAAACCATCGGTTGCTTATCTGGAGAAATACATTGTTGAAAATAATATTGATACCATTGTAACTTCCGGACCACCACACAGTCTGCATCTTATTGGATTAGAATTAAAACAAAAATTAAATCTGAAATGGTTTGCCGATTTTCGTGATCCGTGGACCACTATTGGCTATCACAAATCCTTGCGACTATCGAGTTTCGCTGCCAAGAAACACAAAGCATTAGAGCATCAGGTTTTGAATACAGCCGATACAATTATAGTCACGAGTAAAACCACTAAAACGGAATTTCAAGCGATTACCACAAAACCTATTGCGGTAATAACGAATGGTTATGATACGGAGCAAGTCGAAAAACAAACTTTAGACACTAAATTTAGCTTGGCACATATTGGTTCTTTTCTTTCTGAGAGAAATCCTTTGATTTTATGGGAAAGTTTAATTGAATTGCTACATGAGATTCCTGATTTCAAATCGCATTTGGAAGTGAAATTAATCGGAGCAGTCAGTCAAGAAGTTTTGGAAACAATTACTCAATTTGGCCTTGATTCCTATTTGAATAATTTGGGGTATGTTTCCCATTCGGAAGCGATTGTACACCAAAGAAAGTCGCAGGTTTTGTTGCTTATCGAAATCAATTCTGAAGATACTAAAAGTATTATCCCTGGGAAATTATTCGAATATATGGTTTCAAACCGGCCTATTATTGCGATTGGTCCTAAGGGATCTGATTTTGCCGAAATCATAACAGAAACCAACACAGGTGTATTTTTTGATTATTCAGAGAAAATGAAACTTAAAAGTGTAATTTTGGATTTTTATAATCAGTTTTTGGAGGGGAAATTACAAGTAAATGGAGTTGGATTACAACGCTATTCCAGAAAAAACCTCACGAAAGAATTGGTACAATTAATCCAATAAAAAGTAGAAGTTCAATCTACTGTTAACCTTAAACATTCAACTCCTAAAATGGGAATAGTATTAAATCAATCCTTAAAGAATACGATAATTACCTATTTGGGTTTTGGAATAGGGGCAATTAACACGCTTTATTTATATCCTTTTTTTTTAGGAACAGTATTTTATGCTTTAACAAACTATATACTTTCTTGGGCAAATATTATTATGCCTCTATTGGCGTTTGGGATGCAAAATACTTTGGTGAAATTTTATACGCAGTATAAAACGGAAGAAGAACGCTCTCAGTTTTTATCATTTACAGTGCTAATCCCTTTATTATTGTGTATTCCTTTAGGATTAATTGGTTTATTCTTTTTTGAACCCATTTCATTATACTTGAGTAAAGAAAATCCTGTGGTTAAGGATTATTTATGGCTTATTCCATTTATAGGGCTGAGTATGGCTTATTTCGAAATTTTTTATGCTTGGGCAAGAGTTCACATGCATTCTGTTTTTGGGAATTTTGTTAAAGAGGTTGGACTTAGATTGTTTTCTTTATTTGCCTTAATAGGAGTTTATTACAAATGGATTACTGTTGTAGAATTTATTTATGTTACAGCTATTATTTATTTTCTGGCTTTTATTATCACGATGTTTTATGCTTTCCGAATAAAAAAACCTGTTTTTCAGTTCTCCATTCCTCAAAATGTGAAAGATGTTTTAGTATATACTTTTTTCATTATTTTATCAGGTAGTGTAGCGGTTATGTTGCTGGATATTGATAAGATTATGCTGAATCAATATATTAAAATCGAGAATATTGCCTATTATTCAGTTGCGACTTATATCGCTTCTGTTATTGCTGTTCCCAGTCGTGCAATGCATCAGATTACATATCCCATAACGGCTAAATTGATGCATGAGAATAAACATGATGAATTAAATGATTTGTACAAAAAGACTTCTATAAATCTGCAAGTTGTTGGAGGTTTTGTGATGTTGTGTATTTTTATTAATATCAATCAGTTATATGTAATGGTTCCAAAAGAATATAGTGGAGGAATTCTTGTGGTATTTTTGATTGGTATATCTAAATATTTTGATTTGATTTTAGGAAACAATAATGCTATCATTTTCAATTCAAAATATTATCGAATGGTTTTGTTTTTAGGATTATTGCTTGTTTTTTTGACAGTAGGATTAAACATGTTTTTTATTCCAAGGTATGCCATAACAGGAACTGCAGTAGCTACTTTATTATCTATAACTTTATACAGTTTGGCTAAATTACTTTTTGTTGTCAAACGAATGCATTTGTATCCATTTACAAATCAGACATTGTATTCTCTTGGAATTACTTTTGGAATATTTTTGGTATTTTATTTTTGGGAATTTCCTTTTAGCCCAATAATTAGTATTGGATTAAAATCAATTTTGGTTACCCTTTTGTATGTCTATATCAATTACAAATTTGTTATTTCTGTCGAAATCAATCAAGCTATTGATGTTATTTTGAAAAAATTGAAATAACTTTTGGATTAGTTTTTCAACAAATATTTTAAATCGGTTTTCTTTATATTTTCTGTTGATTTTCAGTTTCTAATATCAAAAAGTAAATATCACTAAAAGTGGGTATTGTAAGATTTCCAAAATGCTGCTATTTTTGCAATTATTATTTAAATTCAATTATCGGAATAAAAGCTAAGATAATTTACCCCAATGATTATGAAAAGCAAAACCTTCACAAGTGATGACAATATGATTAAATTTTCATCTATTCTAGATGATAAAACCAGTGATGGATTTGTAGTTTTAGAACGAAACGATAAGTTGCCTTATGCTGTTTTATTGAAAAAAAGACAAAAGGTCGATCATGTTTTCAATTTTTGTATCTTTTGTGTTACTCTTGGGCTCTGGTCTGTAGCTTGGATTTACATTACACAGGTTTCTTCCAAAGCTAAAAAAATATTAATAGCAATTGATGAAGACGGAAATGCTTTTGAAGAAAATTGTTATATGGGGTAATATTTATAATTTATCCTTTAAATATTTTCCTGTAACAGATTCCTTTATTTTTACAACCTGTTCCGGAGTTCCTACAGCAAGCAATTTTCCTCCGTTTTCTCCTCCTTCAGGTCCTAAATCAATAATCCAATCCGCACATTTTATCAAATCAAGGTTGTGTTCGATAACAATAATCGAATGTCCTTTGTCTATTAATGCATCAAAGGAAGCCAGTAGTTTCTTGATGTCATGAAAATGCAATCCGGTTGTTGGTTCGTCAAAAACAAATAAAGCTTTGTCTTTTGTTGCTCCTTTCACTAGGAATGAAGCTAGTTTTATACGCTGCGCTTCTCCTCCGGAAAGGGTAGAAGAAGACTGTCCCAACTGAACATAACCCAATCCTACATCTTGCAACGGCTGCAGTTTCTGGGTGATTTTAGTCTGTTTATTTTCTATAAAAAACGCAATAGCATCATCAATAGTCATCGTAAGAATATCGTGAATGTTTTTGCCTTCAAAAGCGACTTCCAGTACTTCTTTCTTAAAGCGTTTCCCATTGCAGGTTTCACAAGGTAATTGCACATCGGCCATGAAAACCATTTCCACGTTTATAGATCCTTCTCCTTTGCAGGTTTCACATCTTCCACCATCAACATTAAAAGAGAAATGTTTGGCTTGATAGCCTCTTATTTTTGATAATTTTTCCTTGGCATACAATTCCCGAATATCGTCATACGCTTTAATATAGGTCACAGGATTAGAACGGGAACTTCTTCCTATTGGGTTTTGATCTACGTATTCTATATGTTTAATTTGTGAAAAAGAACCAGTCATTTCAGTAAACTGTCCTGCTTTTTCACCTACATTTTCCAGTTTTTTCTGCATGGCCGGAAAAAGGATTTTCTTTACCAATGTACTTTTTCCACTTCCAGAAACTCCGGTAATTACCGTTAATACATCCAATGGAAAAGTAACATCAATATTTTGAAGATTATTTTCTCTAGCTCCTTTTATTTCAATAAAATTCTTAAATAATCTACGCTTTTTAGGTACGGTAATTTCTAAATCTCCGTTCAAATATTGAGCAGTAAGTGAAGTTGATTTTAATATCTCGTCGTAGGTTCCTTGAGCGACTAAATTCCCGCCTAAAGTTCCTGCTTCCGGACCAATATCTATAATCATATCAGCGGCTTTCATAATATCTTCATCGTGTTCTACCACGATAACCGTGTTTCCTAAATCACGTAAGGAAAGCAATACTTTTATTAGGCGTTCTGTATCTTTTGGGTGTAAACCAATACTTGGCTCATCCAAAATATACATAGAACCAACTAAACTGCTTCCAAGTGAAGTTGCTAAGTTGATGCGTTGCGATTCTCCACCGGAAAGTGTTGCTGAATTCCTGTTTAATGTCAGATAATCCAATCCTACTTCGGTTAAAAAGGACAAACGGTTGTTAATTTCCACTAATAATCGTTTGGCAATTTGTTTTTCATATACATCTAAATCAATGTTTTTGAAAAAGGTAACCAAATGTTTGATAGGCAAATCAACTAAATCAGAAACTGTTTTTTCATTTATTTTTACGTAGGAAGCTTCAATTCTCAGACGCTTTCCTTTACAGGAATGACATTTGGTTTTGCCTCTGTAACGCGAAAGCATGACTCTATTTTGGATTTTATAATTCTTTTCCTCTAGTTCTTTGAAAAAATCATTTAATCCTTGAAAATAGGTATTTCCATTCCAGATTAATTCTTTTTGGTCTTCAGATAATTGATAGTAGGGTTTGTGAATTGGGAAATCAAATTTGTAAGCGTTATTTACTAATTCGTCTCTAAACCAACTCATGCTTTCGCCTCTCCAAGGGAAAATTGCATTTTCAAAAACGGATAAAGTGGTATTTGGAACGACTAATTCAGCGTCAATTCCTATAATATTTCCATAGCCTTCGCAAACGGGACACGCTCCATAAGGATTGTTGAAACTGAATAAATGAACATTTGGTTCTAGAAACGTAATACCGTCTAATTCAAAATTATTAGAATAGGAATACTTTTTATCAGAGTTCAATTCCTGTAAATGGCAAATTCCCTTCCCTTCAAAGAAAGCAGTTTGCACCGCATCAGCCAACCTATTATAAAATTCTTCTTCGCCTGATGTATCGTGATTAATGACAATTCTGTCAATGATTAGAAAAATTTCTTTTTTATCTAAAGCATCCGGTAAATCATCTAAACGAACCATTTCATTATTTACCAATATTCGGGCAAATCCTTGTTGTAAAAGTACTTTCAGTTTGTCTTCCAGTTTTCGTCCTTCTTCCAAATGAATCGGGGCAAGAAGTAGCCATTTACTGTCTAATTCAAACGTTTTTACATCGGAAACCACGTCGGTAACCGTATTTTTTTTGACTTCACGACCGGAAATAGGAGAATAAGTACGTCCTATTCTGGCAAAAAGCAATTTTACATAATCGTATATTTCTGTTGAGGTTCCTACCGTAGAACGGGCGTTTGTGGTATTCACCTTTTGTTCGATGGCAATCGCAGGAGCAATTCCTTTGATGTATTCCACTTTTGGTTTGTCCAATCGTCCAAGAAATTGTCTCGCATAGGAAGATAAGCTTTCTACATAACGACGCTGCCCTTCGGCATATAAAGTATCAAAAGCCAAACTCGATTTGCCGGAACCCGAAAGTCCTGTGATAACCACTAATTTATTTCGGGGAATGGCTACATCTACATTTTTTAAGTTATGTACTTGTGCGCCTTTTATGATGATATTTTTCTTTGGATCTAATTTAGAAAGGTCAACTTGCATAAAAATGATAATTTTTACAAAAGTAATCAATTTTCAACTGACTAAAAGGATTCAACAAGTCACAAATAATCATTAAAAGTGTGGTTTAAAAGTGATTTTCATCCTTGTATAGTTTTTATGTTTTCTATCACCAAAAAAAATAGTATTTTTAAGATTATTTTTGAAAAAATTAATTTCACCATACCATTGAAAACAAAATTATACCTTTTTCTTTTTTTAATATCCTTTTGTGCTTTTTCTCAAGAATTGCCACCCATTGTAAAATACACCTCCACTACTTATGGTGCAGGAAACCAAAACTGGATGATTTCGCAGGATCAAAATCATTATGTTTTTTTTGCTAATAATGAAGGGTTATTAGAGTTTAATGGTTCAAACTGGGGATTATATCCATCTCCAAATGAAACGATTGTTCGTTCTGTTAAAGCGATAGGAAATAAGATTTACACGGGTTGTTATATGGAATTTGGTTTCTGGACGCGACAGGCAAATGGAAAACTAAAATATACTTCACTGAGCAAAACAATAAAAACTAAAATTCTTGATGATGAGCAATTTTGGAATATATTGAATTATGATCAATGGGTAATTTTTCAATCCTTGGATAGGATTTACATTTATGATACTAAAACAGGTGGTTTCAAAATCATTTCTCCAAAAAACAATATTACCAAATCATTCCGTACCAAAAATGCAATCTACTTTCAAACCCTTAACGAAGGACTTTTTGAAATAGAAAGCGGAAAAGGACGATTAGTTTCCAATAATCCAATTTTACAAAGTAATAAAATTGTCAATGTTTTTGCTATTGATGAAGGACTTTTAATCCAGACACAATTAAATGGATTTTATAAACTCATAGGAACTGTTTTAACAAAGTTTTCTACTGAGGTTGATTCGGAATTAGCAGCCAGTAGTGTGTATAGCAGTCAATTACTTTCGGATGGAAGTTATGCTTTGGGAACCGTTTCTAATGGGATTTTTATCTTAGATAATATCGGGAAAATTAAATATCATATCACTCAAAATAAGGGATTGAGTAATAATACAGCGCTGTCTTTGTATGAGGATGCGGATAAAAATCTTTGGGTAGGATTGGATAATGGAATCAATTGCATTAATCTGCAATCTCCAATACAAAATTTTGTTGATGATACTGGAATTCTAGGAACGGTTTATACTTCAAAACTTTATAATGGTAATTTGTATGTGGGAACCAATCAAGGTTTATTTTATAAAAGTTATCAGAGTAATGATGAATTCAAATTTGTGAATGGAACCAAAGGGCAGGTTTGGTCTTTATTTGAGTATGAAGGGACGCTTTTTTGCGGTCACGATTCGGGAACTTTTGTTATTGAAAATGCTGTTGCAAAGAATATATTTTCAGCATCAGGAACTTGGAAATTTGAAACGGTACCCAATCAAAAAGGGCTTTTGCTTCAAGGAAATTATTACGGAATTTCAGTTTTGGCAAAAACGAATAACCAATGGGGCTTTAGAAACAAAATAGCTGGGTTTGATTATTCCTCAAAATATTTTGAAACCACAAATGCGCTGGAGGTCTATGTAAGCCATGAATATAAAGGCATTTTTAGGTTGCAGCTGGATAGTAAACTAATAAAAACGAAGCCTTTTATAACCTATAAAACACCTACAAAAGGAAGAAATGCAAGTTTGACAAAGTTCAATAATACCATATATTATGCGAATAAAGAAGGTATTTTTAAACTGAATGAAAAAACAAAACAGTTTAGTAAGGATGCGGTATTAAGTTCTATTTTTGAAAAAGAGGAATATACTTCGGGGAAATTGATTGTGGATAATTCTAACAAAATATGGTTATTTTCAAAAAATTATATTCATTATTTTTCTTTGAGTAAATTGAGTAGTCAACTTAAACAAAATGTGATTCCTATTCCAGCTTCATTGACCAATTCGATGTTAGGCTACGAAAATATTACTCAAATTTCCAATTCTAATTATTTGATAGGAACGACTGACGGGTATTATATTTTAAATCTTAATGAATTGAGTTTTAAAAACCATAATGTTTCTATAACCACAATCACAACAAATAAGCTGAATGGAAGTTCCGAAAACCGTTTCTTCAAGGAAGAAGGCCGTTTTAAATATGATGAAAATAATATAACCATTAATTATACAGTTCCCGAATTTAATAAATACATCAATGCGGAATTTCAATATCTATTAGAAGGATTTCAAGACGATTGGAGCGAATGGAGCGCAAAACCATCGGTGAGTTTCAAGAATTTGCCTCCGGGCGATTATACTTTTAAGGTCAGAGCTAAGTTTGCAAACTCTACTTTGGAAGATATAGCGGTATATTCGTTTACCGTACAAAAACCTTGGTATTTAACCAATATTGCTCTCCTTGTATATTTAATTTTTATGCTTGTAATGGCTCGATTTATTCATAAGACTTATAAAAATTATTATCAGAAACAAAAAGAGAAATTGATTGAAGAAAATAATCTTTTATTAGAGATTAAAGAGCTTGAAAATGAGCAGGAATTGATGCGCATTAGAAATGAACAACTTTCTCATGATGTAGATATTAAAAATAGAGAATTAGTAGTCTCTACGATGAGTTTGAACAGTAAAAATGAATTGTTAGCTTTTATTAAAGAAGACCTAAAGAAAACGCCGGATGATGGCAACAGGAGCATAAAATCAGTAATATCTACAATTAATAAAAATATTACTGAAGGCGACAGTTGGAGTGTTTTTAAGGAAGCTTTTGACAATGCAGATAAAGATTTTTTGAAAAAAATGAAACTAGCCCATCCTTCCTTAACTCCAAACGATTTGCGATTGTGTGCTTATTTGCGATTGAATCTTTCTTCCAAGGAAGTTGCCCCTTTATTAAATATTTCTGTACGAAGTGTGGAAATAAAAAGATATCGTTTGCGTAAAAAAATGGAATTATCGCATGAACAAGGACTTGTAGAGTACATTTTAGCTGTATAGTTTCCTCAAATTTTCATAAATAAAACTATACATTACCACAACATTAACGTTATTGTTGTGGTTTTTTTGTTTCTAAAAAGAAATTATTTTCTTAATTTATTCTTAATTTCCTGTATTTTTTGAACTATCAAAAATTAAATATGCTTTTTTTTGTATTGTATGTTTTTTGTTGAGGTTCTTTTTAATTTATTATTAGTTCATCCGTTATAATTTTATAATTCACAAAAAACATAAATTATGAAGTCAAACTATCTACTAATCCTTTTTCTAATTCTATCCTCTTTTGGTTATGCCCAAGGATATGATGTAGGAGGAGTTGTTAAAGAAGCAGGTTCTGGTTTACCGATACCAGGAGTAAATGTTCAAGTTAAAAACGGAACAATAGGAACAGCGACAGATATGGATGGTCGTTTTTTTCTAAAAGGGGTTTCCTCTGGCGCAACTCTAGTTTTTTCATATCTAGGATTTAAAAATTTAGAATATAAAGTAGTTTCTAGTAGTAGTACTCTTTCTATCTCACTTCAGGAAGATTCTAAAGTTTTAGATGAGGTTGTAGTAATTGGTTACGGAAGCCAGAAAAAGCGAGAAGTAACAGGAGCTGTATCTGTAGTAGACAGTAAGACGCTTGAAATCTTGAAACCAGTAAGAATTGAACAAGCATTACAAGGTACTGTTTCAGGGGTAAATGTAACTTCACAATCGGGTTCACCAGGTGCCGCCTTAGATATTAGAATTCGTGGTATTGCAACAAATGGAGAAAATGGCCCTACTACTATTATTGATGGTTATGTGGGTGAATTAGGTTTGTTAAATCCTAATGATATTGAGTCTATTACTGTACTTAAAGATGCACAAGCAGCTATTTACGGAACCATTGGAGCTAACGGAGTTATTTTAATAACCACCAAATCAGGTAAAAAGAATTCTAAAGCTAAAATTTCCTATAATACTTATACGGGATTTCAAGAAGCTTCTAGAAAATTAAACTTACTGAATGCTACGGAATATGCGTTGTTATTAAACGAAAGTTATGCTAACGGCGGAAAATCATTGCCTTACACAAGTGTTACTGGTTTAGGTAAAGGGACTAATTGGCAAGACGAAGTGATTAGTAATGGTGTACCTATTATTAATCATGATTTGTCTATTTCAGGAGGTTCAGACAAAGTTACCTATGCAGTTAGTGGTTCGCATTTAGACCAAGAAGGAATTGTTGGTCAAAGTAAATCAGGATTTTTAAGAAATACAGCCAGAGTAGCTTTAAATGCTGATGTTAGTGAAAAATTAAAATTGAAAACTAATGTTATTTATACGTATTTTAATCGTAAAACATTAACTGAAAATGGATTAGGTTCTGTTTTATTCAATGCTTTAAATGTTCCATCCACTTTAACTCCTTACACTGCTAATGGTGATTTTACTTTAGTACCTAATACAACAGGATTAGGAAACGAAATCATCAATCCTTTAGCACAAATTGAAAATACAAATAACGATTACAATTTTAAGAAATTAAACGGAAACTTTGCATTAGAGTACAAATTAATTGACGGTTTAGTTTTGTCAAGCTCGATGGGATTTAATACTTCAAATAGTAAGTCAAGAATTTTTGCTAAACAAGTAGGTTACGGTGGAAAAGTGTTTGATGTTGTCAGAAGTTCAGTAACACAAAATGCAATTAACGATAATAATTACTCATTTGATGCCTTTGCTACTTATACTAAAACAATCGCTAGCGACCACAATTTTGTAGCCACACTAGGTAATACTATCTTTAAAGAATGGGGTAACGGTCTGTTCGCTACTGGGTATGATGTTCCTAACAATTCTTGGGATTTTGCAGATATTTCGTTAACCACGGGAATATTAGATGCAAAAACGAATAGTGCGTATGCCTATGACGAAAGACGTCTTTCTTATTTTGGAAGAATGCAATATGATTTCAAAGGAAAATACCTTTTATCAGCTATGTTGAGACGTGATGGTTCTACAAAATTTGGACCTGGAAATAAAGTAGGATACTTTCCTTCTTTTACAGCTGGTTGGATAATTTCTGACGAAAATTTCTTTGGCCAAGACAAAAAAATCAACTTCATGAAATTAAGAGCTAGTTATGGTACTTTAGGAAATGACCAAATACCAAATAATGGTTATGTAAGTTTATTATCTGGAGAAGGGACTTATGTTTTTGATGGTTCTTTAGTAAACGGAACTGCGACAGGTCAAATTGCAAATCCTGATTTGAAATGGGAAGAAGCTAGAAAATTTGATATTGGATTGGATTTAAAACTATTAAATAATAAAATGTCTATTGTTGCGGATTATTTCATTGATACGCGTAAAGATTTATTGATTCCGAATATTCCTGTTTCAGGAATTACTGGAAATTATGCGCCTGGAGCTTCTGCACCTACTGTAAATGCGGGTACAGTTCGTAATTCGGGTGTTGAATTTGCTGTAGATTTTAAACATGATTTCTCAGACAGTTTTAATATGAGTGTGGGTTACAATTTAACTTTCTTGAAAAATGAAGTGCTAGAAGTTAACAATGGTACCGGATTTATTGAAGGTGGTTCTTTTGGGGTTGGTCAACCGTCTCCTTCTAGAATGCAAGTAGGGTTGCCTATCGGGTATTTCTACGGTTATAAAACAGATGGTATTTTTCAAAACCAAGCAGAAATTGATGTACATCCTTCTCAATTAGCTTTAGGTGCAAATGCTGCTCCTGGAGACATTAAATTTGTAGATATAAATAAAGATGGGGTTATTGATGCTAATGACAGAACTGATATTGGGAATCCAATACCTACTGCTACTATGGGTTTTAATTTACAACTGAATTATAAAAACCTTGATTTTGCACTTTACACGTTTGCTTCTGTAGGCAATGATATGGTAAGAAATTACGAAAGAACATTATCAGATGCTAACCGATTGAATTATGTATTAGACAGATGGACAGGTGAGGGTACTAGTAACTCTGTTCCAAGGGTAACAACTGGTGCGACAGCAAACAATGTTTTTTCTGATTATTTTGTTGAGGATGCTTCGTATTTGAGAATCCAAAACATTCAATTAGGATATACTTTGAATCCTAAGATATCTGAAATTGTAAAAATAACAAAACTACGTTTGTATGCCGGAGTAAATAATTTGTACACCTTTACTAAATACAAAGGTTTTGACCCAGGTGCTTCTAATGGTGATCCTATAGGTGGCGGAATCGATTACGGTTTTTATCCTATTCCTAGAACGTATTTATTAGGACTAAATATTAATTTTTAATTCCAATTAAGATGAAAAAGTACATATATATATCCATAACTGCAGTAGCGCTATTTTCGTTGCTTACAGTTTCATGTAGCGATGATTTTGTGGATCGCGACCCCGTTTACTCTATCGATTCTGAAAATTATTTCAATTCAAAAACAGATTATGAAAACGCTTTAGTGGCTGCTTATGATCCGCTTCAATCATCGTATGTAAACGTATTGCTGGGCGAAATTGCTTCTGATAATACTTTAGCAGGAGGTGAAAGTCAAACAGATGTTATCGGTTTTCAACAAATTGATGACATGATACATACGCCAGTGAATAGCAACCTTAGAGACATCTGGAACTGGATGTTTGGAGGAGTAAATAGAGCTAATTATATTTTAGAATTCAAAGACAAAATAGACTTTGAGGGAAAAAACCAAATAATAGCTGAAGCACGTTTTTTAAGAGCCTATTATCATTTTGAATTAGTAAAATGGTTTGGTGCGATTCCATTAAAAGGAGATGCTCGTTTTAAAATTGGTGACGAAAAAACCATAGCACGTTCTTCAGTGGCTGATGTTTATGCTTCAATTGAAGCAGATTTGATTTATGCTTCAGATAACTTAGCAGCAGTACCTTCTCAAAAGGGGAGAGCGACTAAAGGAGCGGCTCTAGCTCTACTTGGAAAAGCTTATTTATATCAAGATAATTTTGGAAAAGCAGCTACTACATTACAAAAAATAATTACTGATAAAAATTATTCTTTGGTTCTGGATTATAATACCATTTTTGAGGAGGTAGGAGAAAACGGAGAAGAATCAGTTTTTGAAGTACAATATACTGATGTCAAAGGTGCAGGTTTTGGATGTTTACAATGTAGTGAAGGAAATGTTGCTGTAGGTTTTAGCGGACCAAGAAATTATTCAGGTCCCTTGTATACCTCAGGTTTTAGTTTTAATGTTCCAACTGCTAAAATTGTAAATGCTTTTGAAGTAGGTGATAAACGTAAGGATGTAGCAATATTAGACATGACTGCATGGGGATTAGCAACTGGTGCGACTTATGGTCAAGGATATGAAAATACAGGTTATTTTAATCGAAAATACATTCCGAGAAAAAGAAGTTCAAACGCAGCTGGAGATTTAAACTTAACAAATCCTAATAATTATAGAGTCATCCGTTATGCTGATGTTTTATTGATGGCAGCTGAGGCGTATAATAGAGGAGGAATTGATGATGCTAAAGCAAAATTGTATTTAAATGAAGTAAGAAGACGTGCTTTTGGGGATACAAATCATGATATTACGGCTTCAGGAGCTGCATTAACCGATTTTATTTGGGCAGAAAGAAGAGTAGAGTTTGTTGGTGAAGGGCTTCGTTTCTTTGATTTGGTAAGAACCAAAAAAGCAACTCAAGAAATAAGTGGATTCACCGCTGGTAAAAACGAATTATTTCCTATTCCTATCGAGGAAATTCAATTCTCAAGCGGAAATTGGACACAAAACTCTGGATACTAATAAAAAAAAATATCATGAAAAATATAAAATATATAACAAGTCTTCTCGTAGCGGCACTAGTTTTTAGTTGTTCCTCTGAGAATGAATTAGTTGACTTAGATGTTCTTGGAGCTCCAACTAATATTTCGGCTTTGACCACAGTTACTCAAGACAATACAGGAAACGTAACTTTCTTGCCTCGTGGGGAAGGAGTTACTCGATATGAAATTTACTTTGGCGACGGAACAACGGAGCCTGCATATGTAAATGCGGGTGAAACAGTAGATCATACGTATAAAGAAGGAATTTATAATGCAAAAATCGTAGGAACGACGTTGAACGGTAAAAAAACTGAAGTTACTCAAAACGTAGTAGTTTCATTTAAAGCACCAGAAAATTTAGTAGTAACTATCGAAAATGATCTAGAGGTTTCTAAGAAAGTTAATGTAAAAGCCACTGCAGATTATGCATTATTTTATGATGTTTATTTTGGGGAAGCTGGAAAACCGGATCCAATAAGTGCTAATAATGGAGAATCAGTTTCCTATACTTACCAAAATGCGGGGGTTTATACAATTAGATTGGTTTCTAAAAGTGCTGCTATTAAAACTACAGAATTCATCAAGGAGTTTACAGTGACTATTGTAAACAAGCCTTTTACATCAGCAGCGACACCTCCAAATAGACAGGCTTCAGATGTAATTTCTCTGTACGGTTCAAAATACACTAATGTTGTAGGAACTAATTTTTTTCCAGATTGGGGACAAGGAAATCAAGGAAGTAGCTGGGCTGAATTTGACTTGAATGGAGACAAAATGCTTAATTATATTAAATTGAGTTACCAAGGAATCGCTTTAGCAGATGGTAAAACAATTGATGTATCGGGTATGGAATTTCTTCACATGGATGTTTGGACTGCGGATTTACAAAAGCTAGAAACGTCTTTGATTAGCAAAACTAATGGGGAGAAACCAGTAGTAAAAAACTTAGTTGCTAATCAATGGAATAGTATTGATATTCCAATTTCAGCCTTTACAAGTCAAGGGTTAACTGTTGCTGATATTTTTCAATTGAAATTTGTAGGTACACCATGGGCAGAAGGAAGTGTGTTTATTGACAACATCTATTTCTATAAAGCTCCTACTGCATTAATTGAAATGCCAATTGACTTTGAATCTACTACTTTGACATATCCATGGGCTGGTTTTGGAGCTGCTGATTTTAGTGGTATCCCAGTTTCTGTAGTAACAAATCCTGACAAAACAGGAAATAATGTTTCGAATAAAGTGGTTAAAATAGAAAAAACTGCAGGAGCTCAAGTTTGGGCAGGAGCAAGTTTGAATTTAGATTCAAAAGTTGATTTTTCTAAAGGAACTAAAGTAAACGTAAATGTTTGGTCACCTAAGGCAGGAGCAAAAATATTATTGAAAATGGAAGTGTCTACGTCTCCTAAAGACGGAAATAATAATCCAACTGTTTTTGTAGAGGTTGAAGCCACTGCTACTGTTGCTAATTCTTGGCAAGTAATAACTTTTGATCTCACAACTTCCTCTTCGTTCAATACTGCTAATGCTTATGATAGAGTGATTTTATTCCCTGATTTCAATGTTGGTGGTACTGGAACTAGTTACTATTTTGATGATATAAAACAATCCAACTAAAAATATAAAAGATGAAAAATATATTAATAAATGCAATCGCCCTTTTTACATTGCTATTGATGGTTAATTGTTCAAAAGATGATTACTCTTTTGGGGAATTAGCGGCTCCTAGTAATTTGCAGGTAGAGTATGAAATAATAGGAAAAACAGTTGCTACACCTGATGGTGATGGAACAGGAAAAGTGAAATTTACTATAAAAGCTGATAATGCTGTATCGTACAAATTTGTTTTTAGTGATGGTACTTCTGAAAATGCTCCTGGTGGCGTTTATGAAAAACGTTTTACTAAGACCGGTGTAAATTCGTATACAGTTGTTGTTGTTGCTTCGGGCAAAGCGGGATTAACATCTAATACAACAGTTGATGTTAAGGTATTAAGTACTTTTAGTGATGATGAAGCAGTGACATTATTGTCGGGTGGAACTTCTAAAAAATGGTATTTTTCTGCTTCAGAGGTAGGACATTTAGGAGTAGGGCCAAATAATTCAAATGCGGATCAAAATTATTACGGTTTTTACTATCAAGCGGTAGCTTTTGAAAAAGCTGGAGCAGCAAGCACTAGTTGTTTGTATGATAATGTATTGACTTTCTCAGAAGTGGGAGGACAGTTGAAATTCAATTTGGACAATGGCGGAACAACATTTTTTAATAAAGCTTTCTTAAGTGTTGCTGGTGGTTCAGGAAGTGATGATTCCTGTTTGAATTATGCGACTACTGGAATAAAATCAGTGTCATTAAGCCCTTCAGAATCGTTTGTAACCAAAAATCCTAATGCGGCTACTCAAACACGTGGTACGTTGATGACTATTTCTGATGGTGGATTTATGGGGTATTATATTGGACAGAGTACGTATGAAATTTTAGCTCTTACTGAAAACAGAATGGTTGTTAGAGCTGTTCAGGGTAATGATTCAGGACTTGTGTGGTACCATACTTTTACAACTACAAAGCCAGTTCAAGCAGCTCCGGATGCTGATTACACAAATTTAGTTTTTTCAGATGAGTTCAATACTGACGGGGCTCCTGATGTTTCAAAATGGAGTTATGATCTTGGCGCTGGTGGCTGGGGTAATGATGAAAAACAAACCTATACAAATGCGGCTGATAATATTATTGTAGCTGGCGGAAGCTTGAAGATTACTGCTAAAAAAGTAGGTACAGGATATACTTCATCTAGATTAACATCCCAAGATAAATACGAATTCAAATATGGTAAAATTGAAGTTAGAGCCAAACTGCCTTCAGGGGGAGGTACTTGGCCAGCTATTTGGATGCTAGGAGCTGATATTGATACAAATGCTTGGCCGGCATGTGGTGAAATAGATATTATGGAGTATAAAGGAAATGAACCTTATAGTGTTTATGGCACATTTCATTATCCTGGACGCTCTGGTGGAAATGCAGATGGAAACAAAGTGCCTATTTCAAATGCGTCAACTGAGTTTCATGTGTATAAAGCGATTTGGAGTGCTACATCTATTAAAATTTTAGTAGACGAAACCGTAGTCCATTCTATAGTCAATAATAACACCATACCATTCAATAAAGATTTTTTCTTGCTATTTAATGTTGCAATGGGAGGAACTTTTGGTGGAGCTATTGATCCTGCTTTTACACAATCTTCAATGGAGATTGATTATGTAAGGATTTATCAATAAAACAGAAAATAGGGAATGAATAAGGAGGTCGGTTCTTTTACCGGCCTTTTAATTGTAATAAAATGGATAAAGATGAAAAATAAATCCCTGTTAGCATCATTTGCAATAGCAGCTCTAGTAATTACAGGTTGCAGCAATAAAATTTTAAAATCTCATGTTTCATATTCTAAAGAAAATCTTTTAAATACTAAAGTTGATTCGGTTCTCCAATTGATGACTTTGGAAGAAAAAGTAGGACAACTCAATCAATACAATGGTTTTTGGGATATTACAGGTCCAACTCCAAAAGAAGGTCAAGCGGCCAAAAAATACGAGGATCTAAAGAAAGGTTTAGTCGGTTCAATGCTGAATGTGAAAGGCGTTAAAGATGTAAAAGCGTTGCAAAAAATAGCGGTCGAACAAACCCGATTGGGAATTCCTTTGCTTTTTGGATTTGATGTTATTCATGGGTATAAAACGATCAGCCCAATTCCGCTCGCTGAAGCAGCAAGTTGGGATTTAGAAGCGATGAAAAAGTCGGCTGCAATAGCTGCTGAAGAAGCCGCTGCCGTAGGACTAAACTGGACTTTTGCACCCATGGTTGACATAGCCAGAGATGCCCGCTGGGGACGCGTTATGGAAGGTGCGGGTGAGGATCCATTTTTAGGAAGTAAAATTGCCGTAGCTCGTGTACAAGGTTTTCAAGGTGAAGATTTAGCCGCTGTAAATACTATTTTAGCTTGCGCCAAACATTTTGCAGGATATGCTTTTGCCGAATCCGGAAGAGATTATAATACGGTTGATATAAGCGAAACGGTGTTACAGAATACTATTTTTCCACCTTTTAAAGCGGCAGTTGATGCAGGTGTGCGAACATTTATGAATTCTTTCAATGAATTGAATGGAATTCCCGCAACAGGAAATGCCTATTTGCAAAGAGAAGTTTTGAAAAAAGATTGGAAATTTGATGGTTTTGTAGTTTCGGATTGGGGTTCTATCAACGAAATGATTCCACATGGTTTTGCTAAGGACAGCAAACAAGCAGCTGAAATAGCGATTAATGCAGGTTCAGATATGGATATGGAATCCAGTGCGTATGTGGAGCATTTGGTGGCATTAGTCAAAGAAGGCAAAGTCAAAGAAAGTATTATTGATGATGCGGCGAGACGTATTCTGAAAGTAAAATTCGAATTAGGTTTGTTTGATGATCCATACAAATATTGTGATGAAAATAGAGAACTAGCAACCGTTGGAAAAGCAGAATTTCAAGAAGGAGTTTTGGATATGGCCAAAAAGTCAATCGTGCTTTTGAAAAATGAAAAGGAATTATTGCCTCTTAAAAAATCAGGTCAAAAAATTGCATTAATTGGTGCTTTGGCAAATGATAAAACGAGTCCATTGGGAAGTTGGAGAATCGCTGCGGATGATAATTCAGCAGTTTCTGTTCTGGAAGGATTACAAAAGTACTCAGGAAATCAACTTACTTATGCAAAAGGAGCTGAGGTAACTGAAGGAAGAACACAATTCATTTGGGAAACTAAAATCAATACGACGGATAAGAGTGGATTTGCAGAAGCTATTGCAGCTGCAAAACAAGCTGACGTGGTAGTTATGGTTTTGGGAGAACACGGTTTACAATCTGGCGAGGGAAGAAGCAGAACCGATATTGGTTTGCCGGGTGTACAGCAAGAATTATTGGAAGCAGTTTATAAAGTCAATCCTAATGTGGTTTTGGTTTTAAATAATGGTCGTCCATTAGCAATTCCTTGGGCCGATGAAAATATTCCTGCAATAGTTGAAGGTTGGCATTTAGGAACACAAAGCGGTAATGCAATTGCGCAGGTTTTATACGGTGATTACAATCCAAGTGGAAAATTGCCAATGACTTTCCCGAGAAACGTAGGTCAGATTCCTATTTATTACAATTATAAAAATACGGGAAGGCCAGTTATGAATGAACCCGAAAGTGTTTTTTGGTCGCATTATATCGATGAAAAAAATACGCCTTTGTATCCTTTTGGTCACGGTTTAAGTTATTCTAAATTTGAATATTCGGATTTGCAAGTATCATCCAAAACATTTGCTGAAAACGGTAAAATTGAAGTTTCTGTAAATTTAAAAAATACTGGAAAAGTTAATGGAAAAGAGGTCGTTCAATTGTATATTAGAGATTTGATAGGAAGTATCACGCGTCCCGTAAAAGAACTGAAAGGATTTGAAATGATCGAATTACAACCCAACGAAACTAAAAAAGTGGTATTTACAATTGATGAGAAAACAATCGAATATTTTACAGCCAATAGAAAATGGGAAGCAGAAGCTGGAGACTTTAAAGTATTCATCGGAGGTAGTTCAGTGACAAAATTGGAAGGTGATTTTCAATATTCTAATTAAAATAAAATGAAAAAAATATTAGTACTATTACTTGTGGTCAATTTTTCTTTTGCACAACAGAACAAACGAAAACTAGTTTGGGAAGAGAATTTCAGCGGTAAAACGTTAAACGAAAAGAGTTGGAATTTTGAACTGGGTGACGGTTGTCCTAATTGCGGTTGGGGAAATAACGAACGACAATTGTACACGAAACAAAATCACAAGCTTGCTAAAAACAAATTGGTCATTACAGGTAAAAAAGAAGGTGATAAATACACTTCGACACGCATTACTACCAAAGGTAAAAAAGAGTTTCAATACGGTCGTTTTGAGGCCAGAGCAAAGTTGCCTGTTGGACAAGGAGTATGGCCTGCTTTGTGGATGTTAGGTTCTAATATAAATGAAGTTGGCTGGCCAAAATGTGGTGAAATCGATATTTTAGAATATGTTGGGAAAGAACCCAATATGGTTTTTACTTCTTTGCACACCCAGGACAGCCATGGAAATACGATAAATACCAAGAAAACAAGATTTGATGATATTGAGGAAGGTTTTCACATTTACGCTATGGAATGGACAAAAGACAAAATCGATTTTTTTGTAGATGATACTTTAGTGTATACGTTTCAGCCTGAAAATAAAACAGAGGCAATTTGGCCTTATAACCAGCCTTTTTATTTTATTGTGAATATGGCAATAGGAGGAAACTTTGGTGGACCAGAAGTTGATGATAATATTCTACCGCAGGAGTTCATAGTTGATTACATCAGAGTCTACCAATAATCGTAGACAATCAGCAATATAGTTAAAACTAAAATAAAGTTTGATTCTAATGCATTAACAATCAGACTTTATTTTAGTTTTTTTATTTTTAAGAATTCCTTGACATAAACTATTCTTTTTGTTCAACGGCATGCTATTTGTATGATAAATGTGAAAAAAAGAAGAAAAATTTTAACAAATTTTATTCATGATATGTTAATTTTCATTAATTTTACTTGCATGTTAAAATAATATTTAGTTAAATTTGAAAACTTAACGAACCTAATCCAATTTAGCCTATAATAGAAAACTACTTTTTAGAGAAAACTCTCCAATTTTAATTAAAACTAAAAAGTATTATTATGGTTAATATACAACTCCCAGACGCGTCATTAGTTAAGGAATATGTCGCAGGTAATGAGGATGCCTTAGCTAAACTAATAAAAAGGCATGAATCAAAAATCTATGGATTTATTTATTCTAAAATCCCCGACAGAGATATTACCAACGATATTTTTCAAGATACCTTTATCAAAGTGATTAAGACTTTGAAATCAAACTCCTATAATGAAGAAGGTAAATTCTTGCCATGGGTAATGCGTATTTCCCATAATCTGGTGGTTGATCATTACCGTAAAACGAAAAAAATGCCCATGTTCAGAGAAACGGAGGAATTTTCTATTTTCTCAATTATGTCTGATGATTCCTTGACGATAGAAAATAAAATAATTTCGGAACAAGTCGAAATGGATTTGAAAAAATTAATTGAAGAACTTCCAGCGGATCAAAAAGAAGTTTTGGTGATGCGAATGTACCAAGATATGAGTTTCAAGGAAATTTCGGAATCTACCGGAGTGAGCATCAATACGGCTTTAGGGAGAATGCGTTATGCTTTGATGAATTTGAGAAAAGTAATTGATAAACACCAAATTGTTTTGACCAATTAACAATATCTTGAAACTTGCTGCGTTGTAATAGAAAACAAATATGTATTACTATATGGCAAAAACTTACTCAAAAAAATCATTAGTTTACCAAACGATGAAACCAAGTAAAGAAACAATTTCTTTTTTATTAGGCTATTCCAAAGCGTTAACCATAATAAAAGTAGATAATAAAAGTTTCGAAATTATATCGAATTAGAATTGTATTAATTGATGAAAAGTTAGTTTAACTATTCTAATAAGTATTAACTAAAAAAAACCGCTGATTCTTAATGGGAATCAGCGGTTTTTTGTGTTTAGTTAATTTATTTTTTATAATAAGTGTCAATAACCGTTTTTCGACCAATGGTTTTGGTGATAATATCTTTTTCTAAATCCCACCCACGAGCCGGAGAATATTCTCTTCCGTACCAAATAATCTGAAGATGCAAGTCATTCCAGATATCCTCAGGAAAAAGACGTTTGGCATCTTTCTCCGTTTGGACTACGTTTTTACCATTGGTTAAATTCCAGCGGTACATCAAGCGATGAATGTGCGTGTCCACAGGAAACGCAGGAACTCCAAAAGCTTGCGACATCACGACACTGGCAGTTTTATGTCCTACTGCGGGTAATTCTTCCAGAAATTCGAAACTTTCAGGTATTTTTCCGCCGTGTTTGTCAATTAAAATATGTGATAAACCATGAATTCCTTTAGATTTCATTGGCGATAAGCCACACGGACGAATGATTTCTTTTATTTCCTCCACAGACATTTTGATCATATCGTACGGATTATCAGCTTTTGCAAAAAGCAAAGGCGTAATCTGATTCACTCGCACATCTGTACATTGTGCTGATAACAGAACAGCGATCAATAATGTATATGGATCTTTATGGTCCAGCGGAATTGGAATCGTAGGGTATAATTCTTTTAACGTATTTATAACAAAAGTTACACGTTCTTGTTTATTCATTATTCATTAAATTTGATTGTAAAGAAAAACAATTTCAATGGCAATAGCAATATTCAAATTCAATTCAAATAAGTAAAAAATACAAATAATGACAACATTAAAAAAAGGAGATAAAGCACCTAATTTTTCAGGTGTAGATCAAGACGGGAAATCACATCAATTAACGGATTATTCAGGAAAAAAATTAGTAGTTTTCTTTTATCCAAAAGCAAATACGCCGGGATGTACTGCTGAAGCTTGTGATTTAAGAGACAATTTTGAACGATTTCAAGCTAATAATTATGCGTTGTTAGGTGTAAGTGCTGATTCAGCGAAAGCTCAAGCGAAATTTAAAGACAAGTATGAATTTCCTTTTCCATTACTTGCTGATGAAGATAAATCAGTTATTCAGGCTTTTGGAGTTTGGGGACCAAAAAAATTCATGGGTAAAGAATATGACGGTATTCACAGAACCACATTTGTAATTGATGAAAAAGGAATTATCGAAGAGGTGATTTCTGATGTAAAAACTAAGGCGCATGCTGCTCAAATACTTAAATAAGTATTAGTGTTGCCTTTTGGTATTCAGTTACCGGTTCAATTTAAAATACATTTCTAAAAACTGAAATCAGATTTTGAAATGCAAAGAAAAGTCCAGAGTTGAGGTTATAATTTACCGCAATTCTGGACTTTTTTTATAATTTAATGTACTAGTTGCTTTCGTTCAAGACTTTATTTGGATCAAACCCAAAAAGTCTGTGTTCTTTAATTATTTCTGCGATACCGGAAGGAAGCATTTGTTCCCAACCTGGTTTTCCATGATTAATCATATTCAAAACTTCACGGGAGAAAACTTCTAGAATTGAAGGGTCATAATCGTCAATATCAACTACTTTACCATTGAATTTGAAGAATTTATAAAGTTCTTTCATTCTTGGATGTACTTTCAAATTTTCGGATGTAATAATTTCTCCATTTTCACCAATCATTGGATACAAGAATACCTTCATATCGCGGTAGAATAATTTCCCAAAAGCTTCCAGAATTCCACCACTTAAATGACGGTAATATTTCTCGTCAAAAATATCTACTAAATTATTCACACCCATGGCTAATCCCATTCTGGCTTTTGTATAATTCGCAAAATACTCCACCACTTTATAGTATTCCTGAAAGTTCGAAATCATTACGGTTTGTCCAAGAGAACACAATAATTCAGCTCGATCCATGAAATCTCTTTCATCAATTTCACCATCGGAACGTAAATTTGATAATGTAATTTCAAAAACTACCAGTGTATTTTCAGCATTTACTTTATTCTCGTTCAAGAACATTTTCAATGATTTCTCATACATGTCCATATTCACTTTTGTAACCGGACGAAAACTTCCTCTAAAAGCAAGGATATTTTTTTTGTACAAAATAGCTGCAGGGAGTATGTTTTTTCCATCAGGATTGAACATAACGGCATCAGTCATTCCATTTTTGACAAGTTGCAAACTCATCAAACGATTGTCAACATCTGCAAAACGCGGTCCTGAGAAGTTAATCGTATCTATTTCTAATTGGTCTTTATCAAGGTGGTCGTATAAATAGCGTAATAAACGTTTAGGATCATTGTATTTGTAGTAAGCACCGTAAATCAAATTTACACCAAGGATTCCAAGAGTTTCCTGTTGCAAACGAACGTCAGTTTCTTTAAATCGAATGTGAAGAATAATTTCGTTATAATCCTCATCTGGTTCAATTTGATAACTTATACCCACCCATCCGTGTCCTTTGAATTGCTTTGCAAAATCGATGGTAGCAACGGTATTGGCATAACTAAAAAACATTTTGTTAGGATGTTTTTCTCTGCTCAATCGCTGCTCTATAAGATTTACTTCATGAGAAAGCATTTTTTTTAGTCGGCTTTCAGTGACATAACGGCCGTCCTCTTCAATGCCATACACAGCATCACTAAAATCTTTATCATAGGCTGACATTGCTTTTGCAATTGTGCCTGAAGAACCACCAGATCTAAAAAAATGTCTTACAGTTTCCTGTCCAGCTCCAATTTCTGCAAAAGTTCCATAAATATTTTCGTTCAAATTGATACGAAGCGCTTTATCTTTAATGGAAGGGATTTGTTCGATGATTTTGTCACCTTTTAATTTTATTTCTGTATCCATTTTCTTTTAATATGGCTAATATGTTGCAAAGTTAATGAAATAGGTTTCTAATGAAAGATAATTAACCCTATTTTTGTAAATAAAAGTAATAAAATTGAAGGTATATTTTTTAGGAACTGGCACGTCACAAGGGATTCCTGTTATTGGGAGCAATCATCCAGTATGTAAAAGCACTGATTTTAAAGATAAAAGACTCAGAGTTTCCGTTTGGATTTCTTGGGAAAATTACTCTTTTATAATTGATTGTGGACCTGATTTCAGGCAGCAAATGCTTTCTTCAAATTGTCAAAAAGTAGATGGAATCCTTTTTACTCACGAACATGCTGATCACACAGCGGGAATAGATGATATTCGTCCGTTTAATTTCAAACAGGGAGAAATACCAATTTATGCACATCAAAGGGTTATCGATAATTTGAGAAGGCGGTTTGACTACGTTTTTGAAACGGTAAATAAATATCCCGGCGCTCCTTCTGTTGCAACTATTGAAGTTGTCAATAATGAACCATTTTGTCTGGGAAATAAAACGGTAATTCCTATTGATGTAATGCATGGGAATCTTCAGGTTTTTGGATATCGAATTGATGATTTTGCCTATTTAACGGATGTGAAAACTATTAAAAAAAGCGAAATTGAAAAATTAGAAAACTTAAAAGTGTTGGTTATAAATGCTTTACGGGAAGAACCTCATGATACTCATTTCAATTTGAAAGAAGCATTAGATTTTATAACTTTGGTGCAGCCAAAAAAAGCGTATCTCACTCATATCAGTCATATTATGGGATATCATGAAGAAGTACAAAAAAATCTTCCCGATAACGTTTTTCTGGCTTTTGATAATTTAGAAATTACAATTTAATTTACAATGAAAAAATCATTATTCCTTTATCTAACTATTTTGGCTGTTCTTTCAACCATTTTTACCTATATGTTTTTAAGCAAACAGGTGACATTTGAACAAAACAGATACGATAAGACCACAAAAAAATTAAGAGACAGTTTGAGTTTGGTTTCGAATCAGTTGGCTGATGCTAATTATTTTTCTTTGGCTAAAAATGAAAATGCACAAAATTATTTTGATTCAGAAAGTTCAAAAAAAATAATTCAATATGAGAAATTAATTCCTGTTGTTACTGAAAAATTATTAGATTATAATTCCAATCCAAAAGGCAATCCTTACACTGGTCAAGACCAAATTAGTGCTAATAAATTTATTATTAACAAAGTGAAAATACTAAACCACAGATGGATTATTGCGGACTTCAGTGATGGTGAAATTTGGGGAGAAGTTTTTTTGAAATATTTTGTCAATGAAGATGAAAGCATTTCTTTTGAAGTGAATCAATCGTTGTTGTATCAGAAATAAATAAGCAGTCGCAGTTTTCAGATAGTATACCCTGACAACTGCGACTGATTACTGAAACTTATTTTTGCTGAAGCCAATTTTTGAAGTCATAAAAGTTCTGTGGAGCAACTCCATGACCAATTGGATATTCTTTGTAAGTTATATTTATTCCTAAATTCTCCAATATTGAAGGCGTTTTTCTCGCCCATTCTACTGGAATTACCTGATCTACTGTTCCGTGTGAAGCAAATATTTTCAGATTATTAAAGTTGTTTTTGAGGTAATCCTCAGATACAATTTCTAAATTTAAATACCCGCTCATAGCGACTACTTTCTGAACTTTTTCAGGATAAGAAAGTGCAACTGCGTAACTCAAAATAGCGCCTTGGCTGAAGCCAACTAAAGCAATTTGTTTATTATCGATTGGATAATTGGCAATTAACTCATCAATAAATCCAGCTATTAAATCCCTAGAAACTTTAGCTTGTTCGTGGTCAGAAAATTTGTTTTCGTCCGCATCAAAGTTAATGGCGTACCAAGCAAAAGCACCGTATTGCATATCATAAGGCGCACGCGCTGAAATAATGTAATATTCTTCAGGAAGTTCCGTGGCGAAGGAAAATAAATCCTCTTCGTTACTGCCGTATCCATGCAATAAAAGTAAAAGTGGATTCTTGTCTAATTTTATTTTTGGTTCTCTTATTTTGTATTCTAAAGATAAATTCATTGTAATTATGATATGTTTGATAACCATTTTTGATAATAAGTCCCTAATAATGGAACTGGTTTTGTTTCTCCTTTTATAGCACTTGTAATGCCATACGACCATAAAACAAATACGAAAATCCACATGGGAGCGGATATCATTAAGCTGTCAAAATTGCTGATGATCAATCCCAATGATATAAACGTTAAGGTAAGTCCCAGTCCTTGACGGATGTGAAAGGAGGCAAATGCATTTTTATCCTCTGAGTTTATTGACATCGCTATGAAAACGCCAATTCCTAAAATATAACTGGTAATCGCGGCAGTTTTACCGGACTCTGAATTATTATTATTATTATTATTATTATTATTATTATTATTCATTTTTCTATGCTAAAATTAATTTTCCTTGATTCATAATTCCGTACACTTTCCCCTTTATTTCAGTACCTAGAAAAGCAGAATTTTTAGATTTGGATAAAATAGATGATTTTGTAAAAATGCTTTTTGGTTCTGGATTAAATAAGGTAATATTTGCTTTTGAACCTTCATTAATCGTTTCTGTTTCGATTCCAAAAGTTATTTTTCCGGAGGTCAATTTATCTATTACGGTTTCTAATGGCAATACGGTCATCAAAGCACCAAAAGCACTTTCTAGCCCAATGGTTCCATTTTTGGCACCGTCAAATTCCATTTTCTTGTGTTCAATGTCCATCGGATTATGGTCGGATGTAATCATATCAATAGTTCCGTCTTTTATTCCTTTCAACAAAGCCTTTCTGTCGGTTTCAGTTCTAAGGGGCGGAGAAACTTTATAACGCGTATCAAAACCTTCCAGTTTTTCATCGGTTAAAACCAAATGATGCACAGCAGCACTGCACGTTACATGTAGTCCGTTGGCTTTAGCCTCTTTGATTAATTGAACTGATTTTTTAGTAGAAATTGTTGGAATGTGAAGTTTTCCTCCGGTATATTCTAACAGAAATAAATTTCTTGCAATTTGCAATTCTTCGGCAAGATTTGGAATTCCTTTCAATCCTAATCGGGTAGAAACAATGCCTTCATTTGCAACTCCGTTTCCTTTTATATTTTCGTCTTGAGAAAAAGCAAGAAGCAATCCATCAAAGTCCTGAACGTATTGTAAGGCGATTTTCAGCAAATTAGCATTGTCCAAACTTTTATTATAATCGCCAAAAGCAACGGCTCCGGCTTTTTTCATATCATACAATTCGGCCATGTCTTTTCCCGCACTTTCTTTGCTCAAAGCACCAATAGGATAGAGTTGAGTTGCAAATCCTTGTGCTTTATTCAAAACAAAATTCACTTGGGATTGATTGTCAATAATAGGGAAGGAGTTGGGTTGTAATGCGATTGCGGTAAAACCACTTTTTGCAGCTACAGTAAGTCCGTTTGAAATGGTTTCCCTGTCTTCAAAACCAGGTTCTCCTAGAGAAACGCTGCTGTCAAACCAGCCTTGTGAAACGTGTAAATTATCAAGCTTTACTTCGTCTGCTTTATCTGGATTTGGAAGTGATGTTCCAATTTTTTTTATAAAACCATCAACAATTAAAATATCTGCAGTCTTATTATGAAAGGGACTTTTTGAATCGATAATTTTAGCGCCTCTGATGATTAATTTCATATGTAGATAATATTTATTTTTTAATGGAATATGGAATTCGTATTACTGCATTAACTTTTGCAACCAGACAAATTTCACATTTATTTTTTCAAGTATTTAACCTCCGTTATTTACTTTACGAATCGTATAATTGCCATTTCGCTAATCAGAAATAACAGTGCAAAGATAACAAACCATTTCCAAATTTGATTGTCAGTTCTGTCAGTTTGTAAAGTATCAAATAGCGATGGGATGGATTCGATTGTTTTATAGTCAGAAAGAATATTGTCATTGGCTGAAGCCAAATCACTTTCAGTTCTGTTGTAATTAAAACTGATGTTTTCAACCCATTCTTTTTTATTGAAAATGCTAAAGTTCCCAGCTTGTCCCGGATAATCATTGAAAGTCATTCTGACTTTATTATTCAGAATTTGTTGGATAGGAATAAATTGTTCATCTAAGCCTTTTACCGTTAAAATAGCGTCTTTGTTTAACGATGCTTCTGTCAAGTGCGGATTGTTATTTCCTATTATCAGAGCATTTACACCGTTGTTTTGATTGTTCATTGCCATCTTGTAAAATGTAGGCACTATTAATGGAGATTGCTGAAAATTTGAATTTTTGATGTTGATAGGAGCTGCAAAAACGGCAACTGCTGAAACCGAATTTGCTATCGATGTCAAGAAAACACTTTGGTCTTCATAAGATAAAGCAGCAGGACTTGAACTTGATAATACGAACGATTTTTTTGTTTTTGGATATTGAAAATTAGTCACTTTGTTTTCAAAAACATTATTGAATATAGGATGATTGAAGTTGATTTTAGTAATCAGCTTTTCTCTGTTTTCTAAAGAATTGAATCTAAGATTTCCAAAATTTGAAATAAAAGAATTCAAATTGGTAATGGAACTTATTGCTGCAGGAATCACAATTAAATTGCCGCCTTTTTCTACAAAAGATTTCAAAGTGGTCGCCAAAGCTTGCGGGATTTCATCTAATTCATTGAGAACAATTGCATCTTGTTCTTCCAGTTTGTTGTAGTCTAATGCGCTTAAAGTATAGTTGTTAAAATTGAATTCTTCACTGGTGTAAATTCGGGAAAGGAAGTTGCTTTTTGATGGTTCTCCAATGCTGATAATGTTGGCTTTATTCGTTTTAGAGATACTGAAAAATAAGGTGTTATCATAACTCAATCCATTGTCAACTATCGAAAAATAACCATGAAAAGCTTGTTTTGGAATGGTAAAGTTGAGGTTTTTTTTCTTTGTGTCTAAAGTTACGATTGTCTTTGCAATGAGTTTATTTTCGTTGTATAGAGAAATTGGAATCGGTTTGAAATCATCACCATAACCGGATATTTGCACACTAATTTCATAAAAATTTTCTAATGTTTTATTGATGAAAACGCTGTCAATAGAAACATTATTTTTTTGTTCTGCTTTTGGCATTATAAATAGAGGTGAATCTGTTGCATCACTATTTTTCAGTTGTTTTTTATCAAGACCAACAGCATCGGTAATGACAACGATATCTTTTTTAAAAGCCGATTTATGCGCTTTTATTTTTGCCATTATATTATCCAATTGGAACGGAGTTGCGCTGTATTTTAGATTTTGCAAAGCACCACGAATCGACTTTATATCGGTGTTCCAATAATTTTCGGAATTGGTAAGCAAAGAAAAATTTACATTTTCCGGAGTTTCTTCAAGCAGTTCCTGAACAGCTCTTTTTAGCAATTCGCCTTTTTTGCCTTTGGCTTGCATACTAAAAGAATTGTCCAAAATAATATACAATTCATTGTTGGCATTTTTGCTGTCTTTGGATTCAAAAAAAGGCTGTGCAAATGCTATAATAATACAAGTTAGCAATAATAAACGACAGGCGAGAAGCAGCCATTTCTTGATTTTAGAGCTTTTTCTGGTTTGAATCGAAAGTGCTTTTAAGAAACGAACATTAGTGAAATATTCTTTTTTGAAACGGCGTAATTGAAATAAATGAACCAAAATTGGAACAATCAATAAGAACAGAAAGTATAAAATTTCGGGATTTTTAAAATGCATTTCGAGGTTTAGTTTACTTCAATGGATTTTACTTTCAATGGAGTTCATTGATTTCTATGAGTCAAAAATACAAATTTGTTGACAGTTTTAGATGAAGTTGTTATAATTTTTCAAAGGAATAAACAATTGACATTCATTATGGATATAATGTGTATTTTAGCTTTCTAATAAAATTTAAAAACATGAAAAATCCGTTTGCTATTGTTCTATTAATTTTCATTTTTACAAGTGTTCAGGCACAAAAAAATAAATTTAATTTACTGATTGGAACCTACACTCAAAGCTGCGATAGCAAAGGAATTTATGTATATGATTTTGATTCAAAGACAGGTGATTTCAGTTTTAAAAATGCGACTGAAAAAGTTATAAATCCAAGTTATTTGACGGTTTCAAAAGATAATAATTTTGTGTATTCCGTAAATGAATTTGGTGCTGAAAGTTCGGTAAGTTCTTTTAGTTATAATCCAGCAAGCGGAAAGCTTGACTTAATCAACAAGCAAAGTTCAAAAGGTGCTGATCCTTGTTACATTATAAACGATGATAAAAATGTAATTGTTGCCAATTATTCTGGTGGGAATATTTCCATTTTTGGTAAAAATAATGATGGAAGTCTTACTGCAGCAAAGCAAGTAATCCAGCATTATGGTAAAGGAATTAATACGCAAAGACAAGAAGGTCCGCATGTACACATGGTTCATTTTTCTCCAGATAAAAAGTTTATTTTGTCTAACGATTTAGGGAATGATAAAGTGTATTCCTATGGCTATAATCCTAATTCTGAACATACTGTTTTAGAACTGAAAGACAGTATTTCAGTAAAATCGGGTAGTGGACCCAGACATTTGACATTCAGTAAAAATGGAAAGTTTGTTTATTTATTACAGGAACTTGACGGAGCCTTAACGGTATTTAGTTACTCCAACGGAATATTGACAAAGATTGATGAAACGACTATTTTAGCTAAAGATTTCAAAGGAACGTTCAGTTCTGCGGATATCCATATTTCGCCTGACGGGAAGTTTTTATATGCGTCTAATCGCGGTGAAGCCAATAACATTACAATTTTTAAAATTCTAAAAAATGGAAAATTAGTTTTGAAAGGACAAACCAGTACTTTAGGAAAAGGACCTAGAAATTTTGCCATTGACCAAAGCGGGAATTTTCTTCTGGTAGCACATCAATATACTAATGATGTGGTGATTTTTAAAAGAAATAAAACTACGGGAGCACTTACAGATACTGGAAAAAAAATAGCTTTATGTTCTCCTGTTTGTTTGGTTTTTACTAAGAATTAAATAGTAAGATTCAAGAAAAAAGGCTAAAAATGATTATCATTTTTAGCCTTTTTTTAGTCTTATTTGTTCTTGTCTTTTCTCTTTTTGTCTCTGGTTTTTAGCATGTTTCTATTTACAGAACCGTGCGTTTTTTTCTTTGTTACACCAGGTCCACCCAAGTTGACTTTCTTGTTCTTTTTACTTTTTTCTTGAAAAGCGCCATCTCCGTCAAGTTTCTGTTTTTTCATCAAAAACTTAATCGGTTGTCTGTCTTTTTCAGGTTCAATTAATTTGGATGAAACTTCAACGGTTTCTGGGAAAGGCTCAATTGCCAATTCCATATTCATCAGTACTTCAACCTCTACTTTGAACTCTTCTTCACGAGGCGCGATAAAACTTATGGCGGTCCCTGAAGCATCGGCACGACCAGTTCTACCAATTCTGTGCATATATAATTCTGGCATTTCTGGCATTTCAAAATTGATAACATGAGTAATATTTGAAATATCTAAACCTCTGGCCATAATATCTGTGGTAATCAAACCACGTAAATTTCCTTCTTGGAACAAAGCCATCGTGCTCAAACGATAATTTTGTGATTTATTAGAGTGAATTACTCCAAACTGACCGTCAAAATCTTCCTCGATTCGCTCGAGAACCATATCTGAAATCTTTTTATTATTCACAAATACCAGAACACGACTCATGTCCTCGTTATTTTGCAATAAGTGTTTTAGAAGGTTTATTTTGGTATTGAAATTAGGAACTTGATAGGATAATTGTTTGATATTTTCCAATGGTGTTCCTGAAGCAGAAAGTGTAACTTCTTCTGGATAATCAAAATAATCATTCAAAATTGCATCTACTTCATCTGTCATCGTAGCCGAAAAAAGGATGTTTTGACGTTTTTTTGGCATCATCGCTAAGATAGCTGTCAATTGCGTACGAAATCCTAAATTTAGCATTTCATCAAACTCATCGATTACCAGTTTTTGCATCTCTTCAAAACGAATGACATTGTCCAGTGTTAAATCCATGATTCTTCCTGGAGTTCCCACTAGTATGTCGCAACCTTGATAAACGGTTGTTTTTTGAGTATTAATATTGACACCACCAAAAATACCAATAGTTCGAACCGACATGTATTTTGTCAATTTTTCAACTTCTTCCACAACTTGCACGACAAGTTCACGTGTAGGAACCAGAATCACTATTTTGGGTGTATGACCTGGAGTAAATTTATATAATTTCAATAAGGGCAATAGGTAAGCAAATGTTTTACCGGTACCCGTTTGAGCGATTCCCATCATGTCTCTTCCGGACATTATCACAGAAAAAGTTTTTTCTTGAATAGGAGTCGGTGTTGTAAATCCTAAATCGTCTATTGCTTTTTGTACGGATTTAGGAAGATTGAATTGCTCAAAAGTAGTCATTTGCTTAAATTTTTTGCAAAGATAGTCTTTTTGAAAGTAATGCTCTAAAATCAACGAATTTCAGGTTACATTTTAGTTTTTTGATTCAATTAATGATTTAATAATCGCTTCACTCGAAGTACCAATTCGTTTGGATTAAATGGTTTTGCAATGAAATCATCAGCACCAAGCTTAAACACTTCACTAACGGAATGTTCTTCTTCGCCCAAAGCAGATAAAACTATTATGGGTATTTTTTCAAAATTTTCTTTAACAAAACGAATAACTTCCAGCCCGGATTTATAGGGTAACAAAAGGTCGGTAATTACCATATCTGGATTTATGGAGTGTATTTGTTCCACGGCACTTAAACCGTCCTTAATAACGCTCAACTGGTATCCTTCCTTATTGAGAATGAATTTAAGGATTTTAACCATCAATTCATCATCTTCTATAATTAGTATTTTTTTGTCGCTATTCATTTCGAGATATTTTATTTTTTATAAAGTTCAATCTCATCAATCATTACCATTGGTTTTTTTAGCTTTCGTTTTCGCCAAACGGGTAATTCTTCTTGGTTTTCTATTATTAATTTTATTTTTTCAAAATTTCTGAAGTTTTTATCTTGTATTTCTATTTGGGATGTTTTGACAGTATAATCTTTAGTTAAATTTACAATTTTTTTTTCATTTATGAGATTCCATTTTTTCTTTTTAAAGCCATAAATTAAAATTTTATTAGGCAGAAAAATCCAGTGTCTTTGATTGTTTAGAAAATTTATTTTTAGTTGATTAAATTCTAAATTATTCGTTATTAGTTCTATTTCGGGATTGGTTCCATACCAACCGATCCAATTAATATTATAATCAGTATGTCCTCTTATTCCATCAACTAGTCCGTAACCTCCTTTTCCAGTAAAACCTTCAGCTGGTGCAGTTAAAAAATTGACTTGCATTTTTTCTCCAAGATGTGTTGTTGTTTCTCTGGCTATTTCTAGCCAATCTTCATAATATTTATCTGGTGATAACCCATCTTCACTCAATTCGTAAATTCCAAATTGATTACAAGTTTCAGCAAATTTACGAACTCTTTCATTGAGTCCTTTTTTTACCTCTTTTTCACCTTTTTCGTTGATAATAAACATCCCATGTTGGTCTTTTCCATAAAATTTAGATTGTTCAAAAAACACAAACTCTAATGCCAGTCTTAATTTATGTATTCTGGATTCTAAAGTAAGGTCTCCATCAACTGCTTCTATGGCTTCCTCCAGTAATTGATCGTATTGGTTCATTGCCTCGGGGGATAAAAATGTATTTCTGCTTTGAACGGGACCGGAGTATATATCCAAATCAGCGTTAGAATTTTTCTGATTTTCGGTTAAAAGGACTAAATATTTTTTGATATTAGAGGCTGCTTTTCCATAGAAACCTCTTAAAAAATCATCTGTAGTTGTTTCAATATTAATTTCGGTATCCCATAAAATTTTTGCTAAAAGATATTGTCTCAATTCCGAAAAATCACCGGGAACATCAGCATAACCTTGCACAAATAGACCTTTAACATTATTATGTTTAAAAAGTTTATAATTATCAGAAAAGGTATGAAAGTTTGGAAAGGGAGAAAAATAGTTTGAAAATTGCACTGTATAATCCCATAAATATAGATTAGAAGCTGTTTTTCCCCAATTTTGTAATATTTTTATAAACGGTTTGCTTTCTGTGTCATTTATAATTGATTTCCCACGATTCAATTCGATTGGACAAAATAAAGTATATATGTTAGGTTCTATTTTTAGGCCTGTTGGTGGCTTGTAAGTGTGTAGGTAGGCCAAAGTTGTTATTTTATTTTTTGGAAAACGCATGGCAATTTTGTTTAAAAAATAGTAAAGAGAGCCTTGAGGTCCACCATGTTTTTCATTCAATAATTTGCATTGAGCGCACTCACAATAAACGGCATCATCATTTTGACTCACTGAGTAAAAAGTAGTGTTTGGGTTTTCAGTAATTATTTTTCCCATTTTTTTTGTCACAATGGCAACAACGGTATCATTAGTCATGCAAAGTGACTCGGCTCTTCGGTTTCCTTCATACAAAGCATAAAACTCAGGATTCGTTTTGAAATATTCTTTTGGCGGTAGAAGTTTATCAAAGGAATGTCCCCAAACGCTGAAGTCGTTTAAATGCCAATCTAATTTATGCCAATCCCTGAAATCTTCATCATATGCGTCAGGATATAAAATGACTCTGTATTCAAAAGATGGTTTGTAGTGTTGCGTTGTGTTTTTTGGAAATTCAACTTTTTTTAATTTTGGAATATAAGTATCTATAGAAGTGAATTTTCTAAATCCCCAGCTTTCCAGTAAGGTGTAAACTGCGTAACGTAATGATTTTTCATTGGGTGCTACCAAAAAAATATCTTTCGAATCACTTTTAATGATGAAACTATTTATGTCTTTTTGGTTTTCTGAATTTGATATTCTAAGGTAAATTGTTGAAGTAGTTTCTTTATTATTGTTCTCAATTTTGATAAAAAAAGGATTCAAAAAGCTTTTGTCTAAATAAGATTTTAGGATTTTTGCTGCTGATTTTGCGTTTTCTTCCGTTATGTGAATAGTATTTTCATTACCCATTTTATTCTCGATGATAATATTGGATTGCGCCATTGTTTTAAAGTTAATAAGAACTAAAAAAAATAGTGTACAAAATAATTTCAGTTGTTTATTAAACATAGTTTAAAATTTATATTGTAACATTAATGATAGTTCTAGCTCGTTTTGTGTTGAGTTACGAATGTATTCTTGCTGGTTGTACGTGAGTTGAATTCCAGTTACATAATGATTGTTAAACAGTTTAAAATATCCTGCACCAATCCTATATGAATTTAAAGAAATCCTCTCTTTGAACTGGCCTAAAGTGGTTCTTTCTTCAGGAGAGGATCCGTAACCGGAGGTCAAAGTTATATAATCAAAACGGGTATCAAAATAATACCGTACCGTTAACGTAACTGCGGGGTAATAATCTTCTTTATCTTTTTGAATAAAGGTTCTTAGATTTACCCAATAGGAATCTATATATTTCCCGACACCAACAACTCCTGTTGTGAATTCAGTGCCATCTTGTGTCTTTAAATATCGAATGCCTAAATCACCTTCCCAGCCCTTTTTGAAATTTTGATAAAAGGAATATCCAAGTCTTAATTTTGGAAATACGGCATCTTCACTGTAAGCCACGTTCACGTAGGAATAATTATTTTTGCCGGTAAAAAAATAAGATTCCACTTCATATTGAAAACCATTTGCAATGCTGTGTCCAGAGGATAATCTATCTGCATAATTTACACGTCCGATCAAGGAACCCCATTGGCGCTCTTTTATGTACTGCAAACTTCCTAAATGCCAAGGGCCATACCCTTCTCTGTCGAAAGAGGTGAAACTGTAGTTGATTCCTATTCGATCCGTTCTTAACTTTGATTCTAACTGAAAAAGAAGTTGCGTAATTTGGTCATCATTCGGGTTTTTTAATTGTAATGTTTTTAAATATTGATATTCTTTTTTTCGATCTTTTTGCAATTGATATACTACTAGTTTTTTTTGCTCAAAATCTTTGTCTTCCGGATGTGAAGCAATTGCTTGGTCTATTATGATTTCGGCATTATTGTATTTTTTTTCATCTAATTCTATATTGATCAAATAGTTATATGCGTCTTGGTTGATGGGGGTTTTATCAATATAATATTTGTAATAATATCTTGCGCTGTCAGTGTTTTTTAATAAATCATAATTACGTCCTAAAACCAGATAATAGTCTAAATATGCAGGTGCTAATTTTTTTCCTAATAAGGCCCTTTGGACATTTTTTTCATAATTCTTTCCATTTTGCATGTCTTTAATTATAACGGTCAAAAGACTGTCTGAATCAATTTTTTGAGCTGCTACTTTTTGATTGGAAACAAAAAATAAAAAAATAAAAAAACAAGCTATATTTAAAATTTTGCTTTGAATCATGATGTTAGTTTTTGAGTAGTTGTAAATCCTTTTCGAATCATTACGCCCCATTTTTGTTCGGTCTGTCTAAAAAAGAACCAATATCCTCTTAATGATGCATAAATGTTTAGTGGATGGTAAACGAAAGGCTCTATCATTGCCATAAAGATTAGTACCATTAATTCTTTGTAATTGGCATAGCTTTTATACAATAAATCGTCTATCATAATTGAAATAAGTGTAATCAACAAATAAAAGATGTATACAAATACACTCATGATGATTAAGTATTCAGTATTCAGTCTTCCAGTTAAAATACCGGCAATCAATGCTATGATTCCAAAAAACTCTATTATTGGCACGAGAAATTCGAATATCAAAAAGAAAGGTAAAATCATAAATGCTGTTTTACCATATTTTGGATTAAAAAACATTTTTCGATGCAGGAAAAGTGTTTGTATAAGCCCTCTTGCCCATCGGGTGCGTTGTCTTAACAGCACTTCTCTCGAGTCGGGAACTTCTGTCCAGCATAACGATTCGGGAATATATTTAATTAAAAATTTTAATTTGTTTTCATGCATGTGCTTTCTCATTCGAGTGATTAATTCCATATCTTCTCCTAATGATTTATGCCAATAGCCACCTACTTTTATGGCTATTTCTTTATCAAACATTCCTAATCCGCCAGAAACTAAAAGCAATCCGTTGATTTGGCTCCAAGCCATTCTGCCAAAAAGGAATGAACGTACATATTCTAATTCCTGAAATCTGGGATACCAATCTTTAGGAAAGTGCACTTTATGTAAGAAACCATCTTTAACTTCGCATGAATTTGAAATTCGAATTCCAGCGCCTGTGGCTATCACTCTTGTTTCATTTTCCATAAATGGTTTTGCTAATTTAAGTATGGTGTCTCTTTTAAGTATACAATCTACATCGGTACATAAAAACAAAGGATATTTTGACGAATTAATACCAGCATTGGAGCCATCAGCTTTACTTTTCCCATTTTCTTTATCTACCACTAAAAGTTTCGAATAAATAGGATTAGTTGATTTATAATGACCTCTTACGGGTTTAGTCACAATTTTTTCTTGGTAATAAAAATCAATTTTTACTAATTCAAATTCCGTTATTAATTTGGTTAGCGTGTCATCTGTGCTCCCATCATTTATGATTATAATTTCAAATTTAGGGTAGGTTAATGACAGTAGTGATTTTACATTATAAACAATACTAACTCCCTCATTAAATGCTGGCGCCACAATTGAAACTCCCAATAAATGATTTGATCTGGTGAGAATATCCTCAGAAATATATTTTTGGTATCTAAGATGTTTTAATATAGCATAATAGGATAGAAACGATAAGAAAATGTAAAGCAAAATATAAGTAACAGAAAAAAGTGATATGAAAACTTCATAAAAATGGATTAACTGGTATGTTGGGTTTTGCATCATTATAAGTAAATTTCTCTTACATGTTTAGTCATTTTCATTGTGTCGTAATCCTTGGCGGCCACAGTATCTAAAACAGTTTTGTTTATTTCGTTCAAACAATCAACTGCTTTTAATTTTAGGTCTTTGTCAGTTTGTAGTTGAATTTCATTCTCTAAAAATGAAACTACTGCCTCATCACCGATAACCTTTAATGTATCTAAAATTTCCAGTTGAATTTCAATAGATACTTTATTGAAATGCACAATCAAATCTTCTTTTGCTTCAGTTAAAAAAAGTTCGCGTATGGCTATAATAGCTTCTTTTTTCAAAGAATCATCCTCATTTTGAATCAATGCTATGATTTCTGAGGCTTTATTTCTATAATTATAAAAAACCATTATTTTTAACCCTAATTTTGTAATTGAGTTGTTGTTGGTCTCAATCCATTGATCAATGTTTTTGGGGATTGGAAATTTTTTTTCATGTAAAAGATCCATTATTTTTATGGTATACAAATGCGAAATAGTAGACGGTAATTCTTTAAAACTCTCCATGTAATTTTCAGATAATGATAAAAAAGCCATATTAGCATTAGACCGAATCACGATATTAGGATGTTTTAGATAAGGTTTAATGATGGAATTACCTTTTTTATAATCTAAAGCTTGAAAATGATAAAAGCCTTCACACTTGTTATAGCTTCTAAAATCACGAATTAAGCGCGCAGAATATTTATTAAGGTTTAGTGCTTGATAAAAAAAAAGTATAGGTTCTGATGCTTTTCCTTTTAAACTATGTTTAAATCGAATCATATCATTAATGACGAGTTCTTTGCACCAAGATTTATGGAGTGGAATTTCTTTTTTGAACTGCAGTAGTTTTTTGTTGATTGTCTCTTCATTGGGTTTTGAGAGAATCATTTCAGTCAAAAAAATCTCGGCTTTGTTGGTTACAGCCTGTCTGTAAGGTTTATTATATTCGTAATAAATTCGTTTTGATAGTAATACTAGTGTCGATAATACTGTGGATATCAGTAACAATGGGATAATATAATATTTTAGATATAAAATAAATAAGTCCATGATTAGCAGTGTTTTATATCATAATATTACAAAATATAAAAAGTTAAAAAAAATATTTCCGATGTATTACATTAAAATCCTTCGAAAACACCTAAACCAAATAAGGCAAAGTCATATTTAACAGGATCAGCACTGTCAAATTCACGAAGTTTTAAATCCAATTCAGACAAGGCTTTTCCATCATTTTGTTTCCGTGTCAAAATGCCTAATTTTCTGGCTACATTTCCAGAATGTACGTCTAAAGGACATGATAACGAAGCTGGCGAAATGCTTTTCCAAATTCCTAAATCGACGCCTTTATTGTCTTGACGAATCATCCATCTCAGATACATGTTGATCCTTTTTGCCGCAGAATTATTCAGCGGATCTGATACATGTTTTTGGGTTCTATACTGGTGTGGAATTTCGAAAAATATTTTCTTGAATTCGTGGATGCTTTTTTGCATCGAATGGGTTTCCTGATGTTTGCTGAACACCGCTTCTAAACCGCCGTGATTTGTATAGATGTGTTGTAAACTTCTAATAAAACTAGTAAAATCTATTCCGTTGAACGTGCGGTGAACAAAAGTTTCCAATCGTTCTAAATCATTTTCAGTATGCGACATGACAAAATCATACGGCGCATTTCCCATCAAATCCATCATGCGATGTGAATTTTTGATAATCATCGTCCGATTTCCCCAAGCAATAGTAGCGCTTAGAAAACCTGCAATTTCAATATCTTCTTTTTGTGAAAATAAATGTGGAATTTGTACCGGATCGCTTTCTATGAAGTCGAGTGTGTTGTATTGCAGGACTTTTTCGTCGAGAAAATCTTTAAGTTCTGATGGATTCATTATCGATGGATGACTTTGAGTACTAATTTATTTTAGGAAATACAGCTTGTTGTTGCAAGGTATAGCCCAGATAGAAACGGCATCCTTTTTATTTTTTCTTTAAAAATAAAAAGATACAGTGTATAGCTGGAAATAGCTCCTAGTTACTAATTAAACCGTCCACCATTATTAGTTTTCTGTCGGCCATGTTCGCTAATTCCTCGTTGTGAGTCACAATGACAAAAGTTTGTCCCAACTCATCGCGCAATTTGAAAAATAATTGATGCAGGTTCTCAGCAGAAGCTGTATCGAGATTTCCGGAAGGCTCATCAGCAAAAATGATGGCTGGTTTATTAATCAGCGCTCTAGCTACTGCCACACGTTGCTGTTCTCCACCCGAAAGTTCGTTGGGTTTGTGATTCATTCTGTGCGAAAGACCAAGATAAGTTAATAATTTTTTGGCTTCAGTCTCAGTCTCTTCTTTTGGTTTATTGGCAATAAATGCAGGAATACACACATTTTCCATTGCCGTAAATTCAGGTAATAATTGGTGAAATTGAAAAATGAAACCTAAATTCAAGTTTCTGAATTTCGATAAGGTTTTGTCATTCATCGTCAGAATGTCTTCATTATTGATGCGCAACTCAATTCCGTTTTCAACGGTTGGCTTGTCTAAAGTTCCAAGAATTTGTAAAAGTGTTGTTTTTCCAGCACCTGAGGCTCCTACAATAGAGACTATTTCTCCTTTTTGAATATGTAAATCAACTCCTTTCAACACATGCAGTTGATCGTAATATTTATGTAGATTTTTGGCTTGTATCATTTTGAAACTGTTTTTACAAAGAAACAAAGATTTTAATGATTATGAATTGGAACTCCAATTATTTTCCTTTGACAAACTATAAACTTTAGTTAACAGAGAATATTCACAACGATTTATTGAATAAATTTGATTCTAAATCATACAAATTATGAAAAAAATAATTGGGATTTTTTTGGCGCTATTGCCTTTTTCATTTTGTGCAAAAGAAAAGAATATTACTTTACCAAAAAGTATAGAAACAAAAAATATGGAAATACAAAACGGAATGGAAGTTGCAACCTTTGCAGGAGGTTGTTTTTGGTGTACTGAAGCAGTTTTTTTAGAACTGGACGGTGTAAGTAAGGTAGTTTCAGGATATATCGGAGGAAATACGGTGAATCCTACGTACCAAGAAATAAGTACTGGTGATACCGGTCATGCCGAAGCGATTGAGATTACGTTTGATCCCAATAAAATTAGTTTTGGCGAGCTGTTAGAAATATTCTTTGCCACGCACGACCCTACGACATTGAACCGTCAAGGAAATGATATTGGGACACAATACCGCAGCGAAATTTTTTATCACAATCCTTTTCAAAAACAATTATCCGAAGATTATATCGCTTTGATGACTACTGAGAATACATTTGGAAAACCAATTGTCACTAAGATTTCTGCTGCGTCTAAGTTTTATGTAGCCGAAGATTATCATCAAAACTACTACAATCAAAATAAAACCCAAGGCTATTGCAGTTATGTGATTACTCCTAAAATTGATAAATTGAAAAAATTATATCAGGATAAGCTCAAAAAATAATTGGCATTAGATTTGTACGTATTCTGGAAAATAATAATCTAAATACTATGACAGAACAAGTGTCCGTTAGTGCAGTAAATAACAAAACCAGAAATCTGGCATTGGGAATTCTGTTTGATTCCATTGGAATGCTTTCGTTTACCGTACCTTTTATCGGTGAATTTTCAGATGTAATTTGGGCTCCTTTAGCCGGTTTTTTAATGACTTGGATGTATAAAGGCACAATAGGAAGAGTAGGAGGAGTAGTTACATTTCTAGAAGAAATTTTACCATTTTCGGATTTTATTCCAACTTTTACGTTAACCTGGATTTATAATTATGTAATTAAAAACAAAGATGCCTCGTAATTCGAGGCATTTTTTGTTAGTCGTTAAAAAGAAATCCTAATCCCAATCGTTTCAGCATTTTTTTTTCGAAAGCCCAAAAGAATTTGAACTGTCCAAACAAAAATCCTATCAATACTAATAAGACTTGGTATATGGGAAAAATTAGAATTAATCTGACAGGAGTAAACCAATAGCCTAAATGTTCTTTTGTAATTCCAAGCCAGAAACAAAAAGGTTTAGAAAGCCACGCCGATGCAGATCCAGTTATCGCAAAAACAATAAATATAATGGTAAGTTGAAAATTGCTGTCAATTCCCCAACGTTGTTTCAGTTTGTTCATTTTTATTTATAATGAATACAAATATAGTGACATTATCTGATGGGGACAAAACCAAAAAGTTTTTGTTTGTAGGTGTTTTGGAAATAAATCATGTAATTGTATATCAAATAATTTACCTCATAGCCGTAATCAATATTAGGGTCATAGTTGATTGTCATTTCATATAAATTGGGATCATATCGTTGCGGTTGCAAAACCCGACTGTTCCATTCCGTTACATATAGTTGGTTTTTGGTTTCCAAAAAAGATTGTGAGTGATAGCCACGTGGCAATGCTCTTGAATTAAGCCAGCTATTAAAACCGGGATCAATAATTATCACCTCGTATTCCAGTTCATCATTAGCAATTCGGACTGTGTCACCCTGAGCAGCAACAGATTTTTCAGTACTTGGAAATGCACTTTTTGAAGTGGTACAACTCAAAAACACAAAAAAAAGGACGATTATAATGTAGTAACTGTTTTTCATGACGGAAAAATTGAACTATAAAGTTACAAAAACAAATGATTGATTGATAGAGTTTTGACCAAAAAAAGAGGCTGCTTTTATCAAGCAGCCTCTCATTAAATATTTAAGAAAGAAAAACTAGCTTAACAAACTAATAATTTGTGAAGCTAATTCTGTACCGATTCTGTCTTGTGCTTCTCCAGTTGCAGCACCAATATGTGGAGTCAACGAGATTTTATGGTTCATCAAAATAGCCATTTCAGGAGTTGGTTCGTTTTCAAATACATCTAATCCAGCAAATAATACTTTTCCGCTGTCTAATGCTTTTACTAATGCCACTTCGTCAATAACTCCGCCACGCGCACAGTTTACAATTCCCACACCATCTTTCATGATTGCCAATTCTTTTTCACCAATGATGTAACCATCTTGCGCAGGGACGTGTAATGTAATGAAATCAGCTTCTTTGAATAAAGATTCCAATGATTGTGAAGCGATTGTAGTCGTGATGGATTGTCCGTCAAAAAATTCCACTTTAATATCCACTTGCGGGATAAAACTATCGGCAGCGATAACTTTCATTCCTAGTCCTAGCGCCATTTTAGCAGTAGCCTGACCAATACGGCCAATTCCAACTATTCCAAGTGTTTTTCCTCTTAATTCAATTCCGTTTGCGTAGGCTTTTTTCAAACCATCAAAGTTGGTATCGCCTTCAAGCGGCATATTTCTGTTAGAATCATGCAAGAAACGAACACCAGAAAATAAATGTGCAAAAACCAATTCAGCCACTGATTCTGATGATGAAGCCGGAGTATTGATTACGTGAATTCCTTTGCTTTTAGCATAATCCACATCAATATTGTCCATTCCTACACCACCACGACCTATAATTTTCAATCCTGGGCAAGCATCAATGATATCTTTACGAACTTTAGTCGCACTACGTACCAAAACTACACTTACATTATTTTCATTTACAAAGTTAGCCACTTGTTCTTGTGCTACTTTTGTTGTTATCACTTCAAATCCACCTTTTTCTAAAGCTAGAATTCCACTTTTAGAAATTCCGTCATTGGCTAATACTTTCATTTGTATTTTATATTTAAAGATTGAAAAATTTAAAGATTCAATCTGTGTTGTTTAATGTAGTGATTGATTAAAAATTGATTTTTCAAATCTTTAAATCATTCAATATTTTAATTTTTAAATTGCTTTTTCCAAAGCTTGCATAACATCTACTAATACCTGAACACTTTCTAATGGAAGCGCATTGTACATAGAAGCTCTGTAACCACCTACTGAACGGTGTCCAGGCAAACCTGAAATTCCCGCAGCTTTCCACATTGCATCAAATGTTGCAGCATGTGCTTCATCATTCAATAAGAAAGTAGCATTCATATTTGAACGGTCTTCAACAGCGGCAGCTCCTTTGAATAGCGGGTTTCTGTCGATCTCTCCATAAAGCAAAGCCGCTTTGGCATTGTTTATTTTTTCAATAGCAGCAATTCCACCAAGGTTTTTCAACCACTGTAAGGTCAATAATGAGGCGTAAACAGGGAAAACAGGAGGAGTATTGTACATGCTTTCTGCTTTGATATGTTTGGCGTAATCCAACATGCTAGGGATTATTCTATCATTTTTACCTAAAATTTCTTCTTTTACAACAATCAGCGTAGTTCCTGCTGGACCCATATTTTTTTGTGCTCCGGCATAAATCAAATCAAATTTAGAAAAATCCAATTCTCTTGAAAATATATCAGAACTCATATCACATACAAGTGGTATATCAACTGATGGAAATTCCTTCATTTGCGTACCAAAAATAGTGTTGTTACTTGTACAATGGAAATAATCAGCATCTGCTGGTATTGTATACCCTTTTGGAATGTGATTGTAATTTTCTTCTTTTGAGGAAGCGACAACCACAGTTTCACCAAAAAGTTTGGCCTCTTTGATAGCAGCTGCTGCCCAAGTTCCTGTATCAAGATAAGCAGCTTTTCCGCCTTCTTTCATCAGGTTGTAAGGTGCCATCACAAATTCTAAACTCGCTCCGCCAGCAAGAAATAAGGCGCTGTAGCCTTTCCCTTCAAGGCCTAAAAGTTCAAGAACGATGGCCCTAGCTTCATTCATAACGGCAACAAAATCTTTACTTCTGTGCGAAATTTCTAAAAGCGATAATCCGGAATCGTTAAAATTTAAAATTGCTTGTGCTGATTTTTCAAAAACTTCTTGCGGTAAAATACAAGGTCCTGCGCTGTAGTTGTGTTTTTTCATGGTGTAGTTTATGTCCAAAAAATTAAAGTGCAAATTTCGACAATAGGAGTTTAAAAAGCGTTAATTAATTCGAAATAATTGCACTTTTTTCTGCTATATTGTTAATAAAAATGAAATTGTATCGATGTTATCTGCGTAATTCCATAATCGGGGATTTTGAGTTTGTCCAAATGCCACGCTGTTTTCTATAGTCTCATCAGCAACAATACATTGTAATAGCTCACTTTCCGACTCCAATCTTGTTTTTAATTCGTTAATATCCTCGTAAAACTCATAAAAAACACTCGAAATAGGTGAGGCATGACTTTGATCTTCTTTTAAAGTCAAAAATCCATTGTCCAATAATTTAAAATTACTCATCAGGAAAACGGCTTTATTGTAATCGTAATTGTTGGCGTATTTTTCGTAATGAATGACATCTTGGTAAGCAAATATCGCTTCAAAAAACGGAACAAACGAATATCCTTTTGGAACAAAAAGTTTAGAAACATTGCGGCAACCCAATCCAAAATAGCGAAAAATGTCTTCGCCTAAAGCAGTAAGTTGTTCTTTGGTTTCATTTCCGGTTAAAACCGCTACTGAATTTCTGCTTTTTCGAATAATCGATGGTTTATCTTTAAAATAATATTCAAAATAACGGGCTGTGTTGTTACTTCCCGTGGCTATAACGGCATCAAAATTTTCTAATTTTCCCTCTACAAAAGTAATATTCCCAGCTAATTCTGGTTGAACAACAATGATGTATTTCGCTAAAAAAGGCAACAAATGCTGATCATTTGAAGATGTTTTTACCAGTACATTATTTCCTGTAATCAAAACCGAAAGGAAATCGTGAAAGCCCACCAACGGAATATTACCAGCAAGAATTAAAGCGACTTTTTTAGGCTCTTGATTTGGAATTGTATAACTTGAAATCCATTGATTCAGGTTTTCTTCTGTTAATGCTTCTGCCCATGATTGTATGGAGAAATAAACGTTTTCAGGAGTATACCAACCGTTATGCGATTGTGATAATTGTATCAAGTCAACAAAAGCATCAAAAAAAGTTTCGTTGTGCAAAACAGCCGGATTTTTTAAAGTGTTATTTTCGGAAAACTGACTTAAAAATTTTCCTAATTCAACAAAAACACTTTTTTTTGTTTCTAATGTCATAATGTTTGCTTATGAATAGTTTTGATTGTAATTTTGCACAAAAATAAGCTATAAAACGTATAGTTAAAAGATTAAAGAGGAAAGATATGAGAATCTTAAATCCAAAATCTTATTTCCTTAATATCCTAAATTAAAAAGATGGCAATTATAATAACAGACGAATGTATCAATTGTGGTGCTTGTGAACCCGAGTGCCCAAATACAGCAATATATGAAGGGGCAGACGATTGGAGATACAAAGACGGAACAAAACTAAAAGGGAAAGTGATTTTGCCTGATGGTACCGAAATTGATTCTGATGAAGCTCAAACTCCAATTTCTGACGAAGTGTATTACATTGTACCAGGAAAATGTACCGAATGTAAAGGTTTTCATGATGAGCCACAATGTGCGGCAGTGTGTCCTGTAGACTGTTGTATTCCGGATGACAATCACGTGGAAAGTGAAGAAACGTTATTGAACAGACAGGCGTTCTTACATAACGAATAGGCAGAAGATCTTAATTTTATGCAAAAAAAATCCCGAGCTAGCTCGGGATTTTTTTTGTTTTACAACTTTATTATTCTTTAACCATAATGAAAGTCTCTACTATTACTTTATCTGTTTTATCATCATAAGATTCTAAAACCAGATTTCCGTTAGCATCAAAATAACCAAAAGAAGTTTTATTTTTTGCTTTATAGATGTAATTGTTATTTGACGTTTTTCTTAAAACTGCAGCCTTTTCTTTGTTTGGTAAATACATATTGTATCCAGTCTCAGCCAATGAAACTTGATATTTCTGTCCATTTAAATTATAATAAGCAGATCTGTCGACATCCACAATATTTGTAACTCCATTTGCCGTCACTGCAGTAATTGCAGTTACTTGAACTGGCGTATTTTCCACTTCTTTATTCAATGCATTTGAGTCAGCATCTTTTAGTTCAATATTTTGAATTTCTTTTACTTCCTGCGTTTTAATTAATTTTTTTTCGCCTTTTGAATCTTTAATGGTAGTAACAGTTGTTTTTACTTCTGATTTAACATTTTTATTTTGCGCTTGAATATTTAATGTAAATAAAAAAGCAATCATTCCAAGAGTTATAGTTTTCATAACGTTTTATTTTTTAATGTTTTACAAAACAAATTTACAGATTATAATTTATACTATTTTTTTAAATTATTGTAAAATTCACATACGACATTTGCTAAAACAAGAAAAGGGCTGTCTTTCGATAGCCCTTTTCTTAATTATTTTAGGATAATATTAGAATTTATAATTCAATGATAAATTAAACATAGTTCCTAATTGACTAAAGTGATATCCATCATACGTCATTTGAGAATAACGACCATTAAAAGTAACCAAATTAAATTGAGTTCTGGTTTGAGCTGGATCATTTAGGATTGCAGTACCAGCAGCATTTTCAGCTTTAAATTTCCATTCAGGTAATACATTTAATAGGTTGTTTACATTTAAGGCCAATGTTAGTTTATCACTAGCAGCGTAGTTAATACCTAGATCAGTAACCATTTTTGTTAAAAATTCTACTTTTAGGTCATTTGACATACCAGCATTCTTAAATTTTGTAGGTCCAAATACAGTATTGTTCAAGGTGAAGCCAAATTTTCCAAGTTCATATTCTGCGCCACCAATCAATTTAAATTGTGGTCTTGAAGTAAATAGTAGTGCTTCTTGTGTTTTATCAATTACTGATTGGTTAACTGCTGCTACACTTGCTGGGTTTTTTACAGGTCCATCAATTTCATTTTTTAAAGTATAGTTACCAGAAATATTAAAGCCCATTTTTCCAGAGCCTACAATTAGATTTTTGTATCCTGCAACAAGATCAATACCCGATGTTCTAGAATCAATACCGTTCACGAAAAATGCTGATGTGTTAGTAGGAGAAAATGTAATAGGGTTTCCTAAAACAATTCTATCTTCAACTTTAATATCGTAATAATCTATTGTAAGATTAAAATTCTTATTTGGTTTTAAACCTATTCCAGCGGTAAAATTGGTTGAATTTTCGGAGTCTAACTTCGGAACACCGCTCGCTCTGGCAGCTGATGATACGTTGTTAATAAGACCTTGAACAACAATACCTTGTCCTGGAACAAATGATGATTGTGATTTTTGAGTATAAATCTGGTGTAAAGATGGAGCTCTAAAACCAGTTGATAAAGAAGCTCTTAATGTAATTTTATCATCAGAAAATTTATATCTTGTACTTGCTTTCCATACAGTTGCACTACCAAAATCACTGTAATCTTCATATCTAACAGTACCATTAACTAAGAAATCTTCTGTTATATCTAATGCAACATCTAAATAAAGACCTAGGTTGTATCTGTTAAATTTGCCAGAATTTTCCGGAGTATTACCTTGAAATGAATCGGCTCCACTTCTGTTTCCAATATATGAAGCTAGATCTCCTGCAAAAATTTCAAAATTTTCAGTTCTAAATTCAGATCCGAAACCTAAACTTAAATTATCCGTTAAATTTTTAGAAATGTCTATATTTCCAACATAATGATTAAAAGAAGTTCCTCCCGGTTTGAAAGTAATTGGAGTGTTAATTCCATATAAAAAGTTTTCTCCAGGGTCTTTTGTATTATTACCATTATCGTCAATAAAAGATCTGTTTTGTGAATTTGAAACGGTGTATATTTGAGTATTTCCTCCTGTAGTTAAACTTACATCTGTATTCCATCCGTTTTTTGTTGATTTATATCCAATTGTTGCATTGTAGTCATTCAAATCACCTTCGAATGTTGGCACATAACCTTGGTATGATGCATCAGTACCATCGCCAAATAATGTTGCTAAATAAGGCATATCAGTTACTGATCTCCAGTATGGAGTTCTGTAATTAGCAAACGAATTTACTTTCTTGTAAACGTATGCTGCATTGTAATACATTTGATTGTTTTCATTGTAATCAATCCCACCATTTACTAAAAATTTTGCTGCTGCCGTTTCTGGAGATCCATTTACGTTTCCAGCATCAGGTTTTAAAGCTAAGAAAGCATTCACATCTGCAGGACTAGCACCAAAATCAGCGATTTCGCCATCTGCATTTACTTTTCCTGGTCTGTTCGCTAGTGCAACTTTTGAAAAGTCTACTGTATAATTGATAAATCCTCTATCACCAACAGTTGATCCATTGTTTAAGCTTACTCCATACATCTCTCCATCTCCTTCACTTGTTATTCCTGTTCTTAATGTAACGGAACCTATAGAAGAGTTCTTTTTTAAGATGATGTTCATTACACCAGCGATAGCATCAGATCCATATTGAGCAGACGCTCCATCACGAAGAATTTCAACTCTTTCAATTGCATCTGTTGGAATTGCTGAGATGTCTGAACCTGTTTCTCCACGTCCTGGAGAAGTCTGTGTGTAAACAAGTGAACTCATGTTTTTTCTCTTTCCATTGATTAAGATTAGGGTTCTACTTGGTCCCATATTTCTGATTTCATAAGGATCTAGTAATGAAGTTGCATCATTCACAGGTGTTTGAACCGTATTGAATGATGGAATTTTGTACTGTAATGCTTTGTCAAATGAAGCTTGTCCAGTTGATGTCAAGTCTTTTGAGGATAAAACATCTATTGGCAGCGCTGATGTTGTATTACTTCTTGGAGCCGTTCTGGTTCCTGTAACTACAACTTCATCAAGATTTTGTCCGCCTTCTTCGGATAAAACTACATTTATAACTGCGTCAGTAGCTGCTTTTTCTAATTTAGAAAAGCCAACATAACTAAAAACTAATGTAGCTCCTTCTTTTACTTTGATCTTGTACATTCCGTCCATGTCAGTAGAGACTCCGTTTTGAGTTCCTTTTTCGATAATGTTTACACCTGGTAGGGCATTTCCGGTATTGTCTTTAACAACACCCGAGACTTCTTTTTGCGCGAAAAGAAACGACACGTTTAGTAGAAATAGTAATAATGCAAATTTTTTCATAATAAATTGTGTTTGATTTTTGGTTTGGTTTATAATCATTCGCAATATAAATTTTTTTAACAAAATATTAATATATTTTTCAATTTTTTATAAAAAATATATTAGGCCTTTTTAATGTGCGATTTTAAATTATTTAAAACATTTTTAAAATCTTATATTTGCAAACTTTTAGAGCAGACGTTATGTTCAAACCTAGCGTGTTATTTATAAAAAAGAGTTGTATGAAATCTTTTAAAAACAGAAAGAATACAACACAATATTCCATTAAAAATAAAATATTATCTACATATGAAAGCAGGAATTGTAGGATTACCAAATGTTGGAAAATCAACATTATTCAATTGTTTATCCAATGCAAAAGCGCAAAGTGCTAACTTTCCTTTTTGTACAATCGAACCAAATATAGGGGTTGTAAATGTTCCAGATCCAAGAATTGAAAAATTGGAAGAATTAGTAAAACCAGAACGTGTACAAATGGCAACGGTTGATATCGTTGATATTGCAGGATTGGTAAAAGGCGCCAGTAAAGGAGAAGGATTGGGGAATCAATTTCTTGGAAATATAAGAGAATGTAATGCGATTATTCATGTTTTGCGTTGTTTTGATAACGATAATATTGTTCACGTTGACGGAAATGTAAATCCAATTCGCGACAAGGAAACGATTGATATCGAGTTGCAGTTGAAAGATTTAGAAACAGTTGAAAAACGCCTTGAAAAAGTAAATCGTGCGGCTAAAACAGGAAATAAAGAAGCGCAAACTGAAAAAGCACTTTTAGATCGAATCAGAGAAACATTACTTCAAGCAAAATCGGCGAGAACGGTAACCCCACAAAGTAATGATGAAGAGGTTTTGATGGAAAGTTTTCAGTTAATTACAGCAAAACCAGTTTTGTATGTATGTAATGTGGATGAAAATTCAGCAGTTAGCGGAAATAAATATGTTGATCAGGTTCGTGAATTAGTAAAAGACGAAGATGCGGAAGTAATAATTCTTTCAGTTGGTGCTGAAGCTGATATTACCGAATTAGAAAGTTACGAAGAGCGTCAGGTTTTTCTTGAAGATATGGGGTTGAATGAGCCAGGAGCATCAGTTCTTATACGTGCAGCATACAAATTATTGAAACAACAAACCTATTTTACCGCAGGTGTCAAAGAAGTTCGTGCTTGGACAATCAATATCGGATCAACCGCGCCACAAGCTGCAGGAGTGATTCATACTGATTTCGAAAAAGGATTCATCCGTGCCGAAGTTATTGCTTATGAAGATTTCGTTCATTATGGTTCAGAAGCAAAATGTAAAGAAGCAGGAAAATTCAAGGTAGAGGGAAAAGAATATATAGTCAAAGATGGCGATGTAATGCACTTTAGATTTAACGTTTAATAAAGTCAGAATGTCCAAATTTGTAAAGTCGAAAGTTAGTAATAGCTTTCGACTTTTTTTTGAACACAATTCCAGCTTTCTACTTCAAACGAAGTTCACTGAACTCCAATAAAAATAAAACTTTAGTGAAGTAATATTTTTCCATCAATCTCTTTTTCTACGACCAAAAAGGAGCTTCCTTTGGTCGTTCTTTTTCATCAAGAAAAAGTAAGATTGCTCTGAAAAATGCTTTCCGTTTCACTCTGGGGTAAAATCGATTTGGAGGAAAATGAAATTTTGTTTTTTTCTTATTTGTTTTCGTAATCTGTGAATCAATGTTAATTATTTTGTTGTTATTTTATTTTTACTACTTTTAATAAAAACTAATCATCATGAAAATTATAGCCTTTGGTGCAAGCCCCAGTAAAAACTCCATCAATAAAAAATTAGCAACTTACGCCGCAACTCTTTTTGAAAATGCAGAAGTTGAAGTGTTGGATTTAAATGATTTTCAAATGCCTATTTTTACGGTAGACATAGAAAAAGAAATCGGTCAGCACGAGTTAGCAAAAGCATTTTTAGCTAAAATTGCTACTGCTGATATTTTGGTAGTTTCAATGGCGGAAAATAATGGGAATTATTCAGCGGCTTTCAAAAATATTTTTGATTGGTGTACTAGAATAAACGCCAAAGTTTTTCAGGAAAAACCAATGTTATTGATGGCAACTTCACCAGGAGCCAAAGGTGGGGCTAGCGTTTTGGGAATCGCAAAAAACGCTTTTCCTTTTTACGGTGGAAATATAAAAGCAAATTTTTCACTGCCTAGTTTTGATTCTAATTTTGATGTAACAAACGGTAAAATTTCAAATCCGGAATTGGATAATCAGTTGAAAGAAGTTATTAAGAATTTTTCAATCGTTTAATTTTCAATGTTTAAATCTTTCAATTTACTAATGTCAATATTATTCTTAATAACTTTGACGTCTGCCTATTTTAAAATTTATCGAATTACACTACATTAGCGCCAAATCCATAAATTTTACAATGTCCGAACAAAATCAATATACCGAAGATAATATTCGGTCGCTCGACTGGAAAGAACATATTCGAATGCGTCCCGGAATGTACATTGGGAAATTGGGTGATGGCTCTTCTCCGGATGATGGTATTTATATTTTGGTCAAAGAAGTACTCGATAACTGTATCGATGAATTTGCTATGGGAGCTGGAAAAACTATCGAAGTAACCATTAGAGATAGAACAGTTACGGTTCGTGATTATGGCCGTGGAATTCCCCTTGGGAAAGTTGTCGATGTAGTATCGAAAATGAATACAGGAGGAAAGTATGATTCTAAAGCGTTTCAAAAATCAGTTGGTTTAAATGGTGTCGGAACTAAAGCTGTCAACGCTTTGTCAGATTATTTCCGTGTTGAATCAGTGCGTGACGATAAACAAAAAGCCGCAGAGTTTTCAGCGGGAAATTTGATTTTAGAAGAAGATATAATTGATACTACTAAAAGAAAAGGAACGAAAGTTACTTTTACGCCCGATGAAACCATTTTCAAAAATTACAAATTCCGTTTTGAATATATTATCAAAATGGTTAAAAATTATTGTTACTTAAACAATGGTTTGACAATCATTTTTAATGGAGAAAAATACTACTCTGAAAACGGGCTAAAAGATTTATTAGAGGCAACTATCAATGTTGAGGATTTAGAATATCCAATCATACATTTGAAAGAAGGCGATATCGAGATTGCTTTAACACACAGTAAAACACAGTACAGCGAGGAGTATCATTCGTTTGTAAATGGACAAAATACCACGCAAGGAGGAACCCATTTAGCAGCTTATCGAGAAGCAATTGTCAAAACGATTCGGGAGTTTTATAATAAAAGTTTCGAAGCTTCAGATGTTCGAAAATCGATTGTTACGGCGATAAGTATAAAGGTGATGGAGCCGGTTTTTGAATCGCAAACCAAAACCAAATTAGGTTCAACTGATATGGGTTCTGAACCGGGAACACCTTCGGTGCGGACCTTTGTAAATGATTTTGTGAAAACGAAGTTGGATAATTATTTACATAAGAATCCTGCAACTTCAGACGCATTATTACGCAAAATTCTTCAAGCCGAAAGAGAGCGAAAAGAATTATCTGGAATCAGGAAACTAGCCACTGATCGTGCCAAAAAAGCGAACTTACACAATAAGAAATTAAGAGATTGTAGGGCGCATCTTCCGGATACTAAAAATCCTAAAAATTTAGAAAGCACGCTTTTTATTACGGAGGGAGATTCGGCTTCTGGGTCGATTACCAAATCACGTGATGTAAATACGCAAGCCGTTTTTAGTTTACGTGGTAAGCCTTTGAATTCTTATGGAATGAGTAAGAAAATTGTTTATGAAAATGAAGAATTCAATTTATTGCAAGCGGCTTTGGATATCGAAGATGGATTGGAAAAACTACGTTATAACAACATTGTAATTGCAACTGATGCCGATGTCGATGGAATGCACATTCGATTGCTATTGATTACGTTTTTTCTTCAGTTTTTTCCTGAATTGATAAAAGAAGGTCATTTGTATATTTTGCAAACGCCACTTTTCAGGGTTCGAAATAAAAAAGAAACGATTTACTGCTACTCTGATGAAGAACGGAAAGATGCTATTGAAAAACTAAAGCCAAAACCAGAAATCACCCGATTTAAAGGATTAGGAGAGATTTCTCCGGATGAGTTCAAGAATTTCATTGGAGAAACCATTCGTTTAGATCCAATTATGATGGACAAAAACACTTCGATAGAACAATTGCTTTCTTTTTATATGGGTAAAAATACTCCCGACAGACAGGAATTTATCATCAAGAATTTGAAAGTGGAATTGGATGTAATTGAGAAAGTTTAAATAGTTATTAAGATGCCTACAAAAAGAACACTAATTTTTATCGCTTTACTATTTTTGATTACTTTTTCAACTATTTTTTTTATTAAAAGTAGTAATGATCATAAAGAATGTGATATAGTTATAAAGAAAGAGTTGGATACAAATGGAAATGAGACTAGAAAGGAAGAGCATGTTTGTAAAGAGAAATATTCTTTTTAGAGTTTTTAGAACAAAATTAGAATTGATTATGATTCAATAGAATATATTTAATGAAAGACGAAGAAGACGAAAACATATTACCGGAAGGTCAAGAAGACGAAAGTACAAGTGGTGCTGAAGGTTTTGAAGATATAATTTCTTCTGGAAGCCAACATTTTTACGATAATCAAGAAGACGGAAACGATACCATTACCAAAGTTACGGGAATGTATAAAGACTGGTTTCTGGATTATGCGTCGTATGTAATTCTGGAGCGTGCCGTTCCGGCGATTGAAGACGGGTTTAAACCCGTGCAACGTCGTATCATGCACTCTCTAAAAGAATTAGATGACGGCCGTTATAATAAAGTGGCTAATGTTGTTGGACACACCATGCAGTATCATCCTCACGGAGATCAGAGTATTGGTGATGCGATGGTGCAAATTGGTCAAAAAGAATTATTGATAGACTGTCAGGGAAACTGGGGGAATATACTAACAGGTGACGGTGCTGCTGCTTCCCGTTACATTGAAGCGCGTTTGTCTAAATTTGCTTTGGAAGTTATTTACAGTCCAAAAATCACTGATTGGGGCGTTTCTTATGATGGAAGACGAGCGGAACCGAATAATCTTCCAGTGAAGTTTCCGTTACTATTGGCGCAAGGAGCCGAAGGTATTGCAGTAGGTCTTTCCACGAAAGTGTTACCTCATAATTTTAATGAACTAATTGATTCTTCGATAAAAATATTAAAAGGGAAACCTTTTACACTGTATCCGGATTTCATGACACAAGGTATTGCTGATGTGTCTAATTATAATGATGGATTGCGTGGCGGACGTGTTCGGGTTCGTGCCAAAATTGGCCAGTTGGACAAAAATACGTTGGTGATTACCCAAATTCCGTTTTCGACCAATACGACGAACTTGATTGACAGCATTCTGAAAGCGAATGAGAAAGGTAAAATCAAAATCAAGAAGATTGAAGACAATACCGCGGCGGAGGTTGAGATATTAATTCACCTTTTCCCAGGTGTTTCCCCTGATAAAACCATTGATGCATTATTTGCTTTTACGGCTTGTGAAACTTCGGTGGCGCCGTTAGGTTGTGTGATTGAGGATAACAAACCACTTTTTATTGGTGTCTCTGAAATGTTGAAAATATCAACGAACAGAACCGTTGAATTACTGAAAAGTGAACTTGAAATTCAATTGAGTGAATTGGAGGAACAATGGCATTTTCTTTCTTTGGAACGTATTTTTATCGAAAATAAAATATACCGCGACATTGAAGAAATGACAACCAGAGAAACGGTAATTAAAGCCGTCGATGATGGTTTGAAGCCACACACAAAACACTTGAAACGTGCTGTTACCGAAGAAGATATTCTAAGTTTGTTAGATATCCGAATCATGCGTATTTCCAAATTTGACAGCAATAAAGCACAGGATAAAATTGAATCATTGGAAGGTGATATCGAGCAAGTAAAATATAATTTAGAACATCTGATTGATTTTGCAATTGCCTATTTTACCAAGCTGAAAGAGAAGTATGGAAAAGGGCGGGAACGCCATACAGAGCTTCGAATTTTTGATGATATCGAAGCAACGAAAGTAGTTTTAAGAAATACTAAATTATACGTAAATAAGGAAGAAGGTTTCGTAGGCACAAGTTTGAAAAAAGATGAATATGTTACGGATTGTTCTGATATTGATGATGTAATTGTTTTTCTGCGTGACGGAAAAATGATGATTACCAAAGTAGATGCTAAAACTTTCGTGGGTAAGGATATTATTCATATTGCTATTTTTGACAAAAGTGATAAAAGAACGATTTATAACATGATTTACCGTGATGGAAAATCTGGGCCTTCTTATATCAAACGATTCAATGTTTCAGGAGTTACCCGTGACAAAGCATACGATTTAACCAATGAAACTGCTGGTTCTCAAGTATTGTATTTTTCTTGTAATCCAAATGGCGAAGCAGAAGTGATTACTATTTTACTACGTCAAATTGGAACTGTCAAAAAACTGAAATTTGATATTGATTTTGCCAGTTTGGCGATAAAAGGAAGAAGTTCGAAAGGAAATTTGGTGACTAAATATCCAATCAAAAAAATAGAATTAAAAGAAAAAGGAATTTCAACTTTATTGCCAAGAAAAGTTTGGTTTGATGATACTGTTCAACGATTGAATGTGGATGGAAGAGGGGAATTATTGGGTGAATTCAGACCTAGCGATAAGATTCTAGTCATATCGCAAGCTGGAAAACTAAAAGTAATTACGCCGGAATTATCTACACATTTTGATGAAGATATGGTAGTTTTAGAGAAATGGATACCTAAAAAACCAATTTCAGCGATTTATTATGATGGAGAAAAAGAGCGGTATTACATCAAACGTTTTTTGGTGGAAACTGAAAACAAAGAAGAAAGCTTTATAACGGAACACGCTAATTCACATCTTGAAATTGTCTCAACAGATTATCGTCCAGTTGCGGAACTAGTTTTTACAAAAGTTAAAGGTGTACAGAAAGAAAATATGACGGTGGACATTGAATCTTTTATTGCTTTGAAAGGATTTAAAGCGTTAGGAAATCAATTGACAGCTGATAAGTTAAAACAAGTAAATCTATTAGAGCCTTTGGCTTATGAAGTTCCGGTTGAGGTAATTGCTGAGGATTTAGAAGTAAAAGGAGAAACGGATGCTGATGATGCTTCGATTCAATTAGATGATGATGGTCAGATTACTTTATCCTTAGAATAAAAGAAGCTCCTGAAAAGGAGCTTGTGTATTTTAAAAAAGGTTTTGATTATTTATTTTTCTTCATTTTCATATTCAGCACTTCAACTAATAATGAGAATGAAATTGCAAAATATAAATATCCTTTTGGAACTGGCGAAACATGACTTCCGAAGATTAAAGCATTTGATAAATGGGCACTTTCAGTAAGCAACATCATCCCAATAAGAATCAAAAAGGATAATCCAAGTATTTGAATTGAAGGATGTTTATTGACGAAATTCCCAACAGGAACAGCAAATTGCATCATTACTAAAACTGAGATTACGACAGCTGTAATCATAATGTACAAAGCACCTTCCACTCCGTTTGTCATACCCACCGCGGTAAGAATACTATCAAAAGAGAAAACTAAATCAATCATGATAATTTGTAACAGTACGTTCTGGAATGATTTCGTTGCTGCTTTTCCTATTTCTTTTTCTTCATGTCCTTTTTCATCAACTTTCTCCCTGATTTCATTTGTACTTTTATAAATTAAGAATAATCCACCACCGAGTAATATAAGACTCTGCCCCGTTATTCCAGCTGAAAACCAACTAAAATCAATATGAAACCAAGGTTCTTTCATTTGAATCAATAAGTTGATACCAAACAAAAGTGCAATTCTCATGAACATGGCTAGGAACATTCCTATTTTAGTAGCTCTTTTACGTTGTTCTACGGGCAATTTCCCAGTAGCAATCGATATGAATATGATATTATCGATTCCCAATACAATCTCCAGAAATGTCAATGTTAAAAGGGCAATCCAGGCGTCGGGATTTAAAAATACTTCCATTTTGTTCAGTTATAAATTATAATTCTTAATCGGCAATCTTGGTAACGGTTCCTTTTTGTTTGGCATCTGATCCAACCATTCCAAATTCAAAGGTATACGAATTTTTTGAGGTGGTCAAAATTTTCATATCAATAGCTTTTTTCTCTGCCATATTTTTAGGATGAATTTTTTGTAAAACATATTCACAATCATTTACCCATCGAATTGCAGCGGTATCTGTTTTGCCTTCGAAAGTTTCAATCTCGATAGTGTCATTGCGTTCAAAAAGAGTGGTTTTTTTCACACCGTCAACTTCATATTCAAACTTGAATTTTCCAGTTTTAAAATCTTTGCAATTACGATCCGCATCATAACACGACATTAGAAGCAGTAGTGGGAGGAGGAATATTATTTTTTTCATTAGTAAGAGGTTTATTTTTAATTTTATAAAGTAAATCAATTTTACTGATTCAATCGAAGGGTTGTAGTTAGAAATCTAATTACACAATTTTAATATCATATTTGTCCAAAAGTCCAATAATTCCTTGTGTTGAAAATTTTGCTTTTTTCATCGGATTGAATTCAGGATCAATTTTGAAATCAGTAGCTTTTGAAAAATCGGCTCCAGCTAATTGCGTATTATTGAAAATACCACCATCTAAATTACTATTATCGAAAACAGCACTTGTAAGATTAGTTCCAACAAAGCTTACTTCTCTTAATGAACAGGAATTGAATTTTGTCTTTGGCATTTTTTTATTGGCAAACGAGGAATAATCCAAAACACATTCCTGAAAACTCACATTAAACAAGAAATCATCACATTCCTCAAATTGAATTCCCAGTAATTTGCAGTTTTTAAATTGAATGCCTTTCAAACTTGTCCCGGATAATTTAGTCATAGCCAAATTGCAATCAATGAACTCGCAATCCATAAATGTGCTATACGAGAAATCACTATTTGATAAATCACAGTTTTTAAAAATGCAATCCTCAAATTCTCGGTTGTTTACTTTTTTATCGACGTAAACAATTTTTTCAAATGTTTTTTGTACATGAATTAGGTTTTCCATTAGTCGTTAAATAAGCTTTTCATAATTGTTTTTAACCCCAAGAACATCAAATACATGGCAGCAATACAAGCAACAATTCCAATTGCTAAAACTAAATAATGCCACACATTTTGTTTGTTCATAAAGGCATTATATATTAAAGTAGGCCCAATGAAAATCAATGGTAAAGCTCCTGATAAATATTTGATTCCTTTAGATAATAGTTCTTTGTTGGTTACCATTGTTTAGTTTAAAGTTTAAGGTTCGGCATTTGTCGATGTACTCAAAAACATTCGCCTGTATTCTGAAATCTGTTTATTGAGCTGTAAAATTATCAACAGCTTTTCTCACACTTCCGTGCTTTTTTAGTAAGTCTGCGGCTTGTTCGTAGGAAACAGGAATTTCTCCCATAATCATTTTCACACCGCGATCCACGAGCTTGCTATTACTTAATTGCATGTCGACCATTTTGTTGCCTTTTACTTTCCCCAGTTGAATCATTGTGGTAGTTGAGATCATGTTGAGTACCATTTTTTGTGCTGTTCCGGCTTTCATGCGGGAACTTCCCGTTATAAATTCAGGTCCTACAATTACTTCTACAGGAAATTTTGCGGTTTGCGAAAGCGGACTTCCCACATTGCAAGAAATACTTCCTGTGGTAATATTATTTTCGTTACAAGCTTGTAATCCTCCAATAACGTAAGGTGTTGTTCCTGAAGCTGCAATACCAACCACGATATCATTTTTATTTATATCGAAAGCTTTCAAGTCAATCCAGGCTTGAGTAGCGTTATCTTCGGCATTTTCTACGGCTTTGCGTATTGCGGTATCGCCACCAGCAATAATGCCAATTACTAAATCGAAAGGAACGCCAAAGGTTGGCGGACATTCCGAAGCGTCAAGAATTCCAATACGTCCTGATGTTCCTGCGCCAATGTAGAATAATCGTCCGCCCAGTTTCATTTTGGCAACGATTTCAGTCACTAAAGTTTCTATTTGCGGCAAAGCTTTTTCTACGGCGAGCGGTACGGTTTTGTCTTCTTGATTGATATTAGATAACAATTCTTCAACCGACATTGTTTCTAAATGTTCGTATTTGGAGGATTGTTCGGTGGTTTTTGTGAAGGTCATTTTTCGTATAATTGGACAAGTCCAAAATTAACCTTTTTTATCACAATCTCGAAATTTTCTATTTTTAGTTTTAGGATTTTCACTGTCTATTTTCTTTAAATTTGATATATGTTGATTTCCTTTTTTTAGTTTTTAATTTTTCATGTGGAGAAAGGGTATTGAATCTTTGTTAGATGAACTAAAATATTATATTTGTTAAATATTAAAAAATAAATGGATAGAATAATCTTATTGCAAGGGATTGCACGGATTTCGGTTTTTGTGTCTTTATTGATGGCATTTTTTTTATTGACAGTTAAAACTGAAAATAAATTGGCCAACCGTCTATTTGCCTGGTTTTTTATTTTCTCTGCTATCGATCTTAGCGGATTTTTTATTGAGGTGGGTACTCGTAATGAGTTAAATTTAGAGATTTTTAGATCTACAGCCTGTTTGTTTGGAATGCCTTTATTTTATCTTTTTGTACTAGCAGTCTGTTATTCTGATTTTAGATTAAAGTGGAAGCATGTAGTGCATTTGCTTCCTTTTTTATTGATTAATTTGGTTTTTATTCCAAGGATTTATCTTAGCACGAACATAGATAAAGATAGTTTTGCTGCAACGCTAAATCAAATGCCAGAGATATACCTGATTCAGATTTTAATTGAATTTCAATATGTATTTTATATCGTCAGCGTATTTTTGATTTTGAAAAAGTATAGAGAAATCTATTTAGAAAATTACGCTGATTCGAGTACTGCGACTTATAAATGGCTTTTTCAGATAACCTGTGTTTTTCTTATCGCACATTCTATTGTGGCATTAAAAAATGTATTGCGTTATAGCGGTTTCAGAGAGATATTTCTTTGGACAAATGTACTTGTAGGGGCTATTGCTTTACTTATAACATGCTGGTTTATCATGAAAGCGCTCAATCATCCCGAACTTTTTAGGGGAATTAATTCTAAATTACAATTGACAAAAGATATTCTGCCTGAAGTCGAAGAAAAAACAGCATCTAAAAATGTTCAAAACGATGCGATTTCCATTCAAATTTCGGCATTGAAACAATATATGGCTGAGAAAGAGCCTTTTCTTGATCCATCCCTTACCATTCAGGAGCTTGCCAATCAAATTGATATTCCGGTTCGAGAGTTATCAGTTTTAATTAATCATCATATGGATCAGCACTTTTTTGATTTTGTCAATGAACATCGTATTCAAAAAGCGATGGGTATTTTGAAAGATCAGTCTAGAAGTCAGCTTACCGTTCTGGAAATTTTATACGAAGTTGGTTTTAACTCCAAATCTTCTTTTAATACCTCTTTTAAAAAACACACTAATTTGACGCCTACAGCTTACAGAAACGCCTTATAATAAGTGGTTTGTAAAAAGTCGTACTTCATGCCTGATAAAGTCGAACTGATTTTCTGAATAGAAATTGGTTCGACTTTTTTTTGTCGGTCGAATTCTGAAAATTTCTAAGGCAACTTTGCTTCAAATTAATCGAAACAAGTTTTAAAATTAGAAATCATGAAAAAAGCAAATCTCCTTATCTTTTTATTATTGCCTTTATTTTGTTTAGCACAAGAATCATTTAAATTAAAGGGAAAAATAACAAATGAAACAATACCATTAGAATGGGCAGATGTTTCCATATCGAATTCAGAAGGAAAAATTATAGATGGTTCAACCTCTAAACAAGATGGTAGTTTTGAAATCAATCTTAAAATAGGATCTTATAAAATTGGAATCACCCTTTTAGAATTTACAGATTATGAAAAAGAGTTTACAATAGAAAATGATACTGATTTAGGAACAATCATTTTAAAAGAAAGCGCAACCAATTTAAATGAGGTAATCATTCAATCTAAAAAGAAAACAATCGAACAGAAAACGGATCGTTTGGTGTATAATCTTGAAAACAATTTTACAACAGTTGGCGGAGATGCTTTAAGCGCCATTAATAAAGCTCCCGGAGTTGTCGTTCAGAATAATACAATCAATATATTAGGGAAAGGAACTTCCCGTGTTATGATAGATGGACGAATGATTGAATTAGTAGGTGAGGAACTGAATAATTTTCTGAAATCAATTTCGGCTAGTGATATTAAAAATATTGAAATTATCAGCAATCCGCCGGCAAAATATGATGCCGAAGGAACTGGTGGATTGATTAATATTATTATGAAAAAAGGAGTTCGTGATTCCTGGAAAAACACGACTACAGTTTCTTATGATCAAAATAAATATAGTATTTATACTTTAAGAGATAACTTTTTTTACAATAAAAACAAGTTTAGATTTTCTACTAGCATTAATGCAAAAACAGGTTATTTGAATGCTACAGATGATTTAAAAATGTATTTTCCTGATGGACTTTCACATATGAAAAGTGTGACAAAGGTAAAAACTGAAAATCTTTCGAGTAAATTGGCTTTAGATTATGATCTTTCAGAACGTACTACTATTGGATTTCAATATTTAAACGATAGAAATAACCCTGATTTTAATTCGGATATTAGAATTGAGGATTACAATACTCAAAATGAATTGGATAATGTTACGCTGAACAATAGCTTCACTGATAAAGGATCAAAAAATCAAACGTATAATGCACATTTAATTACCAAACTAGATTCCTTAAAAAGGAAGTTATCTTTTGATTTGGACTATTTTAATTACAGTTCAAAATTCGATAGAAATTTTGTCGCTAATAACTTCACGTCAGAGATGACATTTGTTGATATAAATCAGTCGGGAAGAAATATTTCGAATCAGGATATTGACAATTGGAGTTTTAAGGCAGATATGGAACATCCGCTTCAAGCATTGAATTTGTCTTATGGCGCAAAAATGAGTTTTACAAATAGTGTAAGTGATGTACTTTATTTCAATACAATTACAGGAACTCCGGAATTAGATTCGAACCAATCCAACCGATTTAAATACACTGAAAATAATCAGGCGGTTTATGTAAATGCGGATAAAAAACTCAATGAAAAATGGAATTTCCAAATGGGATTAAGATTGGAGAACACTCAAACAAATGGATTTTCTGAAACTTTAAATCAGCAAACAGAAAATAATTATTTGAAAGTATTCCCAACGTTTTATGCTTCTTACAAGAAAAACGAAAACAATACTTTTAGTTTGAATTACGGAAAAAGAATCAACAGGCCACGTTTTGACTTATTGAATCCGTTCAGAATTTACATCAACAGCAATAGTTATTCCGAAGGAAATCCGTTTTTAAGGCCATCATTTAGTGATAATATTGAGTTGGCACATTCTTATAAAGAGATTTTGAGAACAAGTGTTTTTGTTAATTTAATTACAAACGGTTATGGCGTTTTATTTACCTCAAACCCGGAAACCAATACACAGATTGTAACCCGTGAGAATTATTTTAAAAACTTAAATTATGGAATAGGGGAAAGTTACTCGGCAAGTTTTGCAGATTGGTGGTCTAGTGAAAATTCATTGTACCTTTTGGGAGCAAAAACAGAATTTATTAAAGATATCAATGCCACACCATCAAACAGTTTACAAATTGATTTTTCTACAAATAATACTTTTTTATTAAGTAAAATGACAAATTTGCAAATCGATTTTACGTATACAACTCCTTTTAAGAGCGGTTTATATGAAGTAGGATATGCCTCAAGTTTTGATATTGGCTTCAAACAGGATTTGTTTAATAAAACCATGCAGATTGCCTTTTTGGCAAATGATATTTTTAATACCTCATATTTAAAAGATTTTACTTCAGTTATAAACGGTGTAAAACAGGTATATGACCAGAAAGAAAGTAATCGATTTGTACGTTTATCTGTGATTTATAATTTTGGAAACAAAAAAATCAATGTACAACAGCGTGATTTTGGAAATAAGGAGGAGAATAAAAGAACGGTAGGTAATTAGAAAATTAAAAGCTAAGAAACAGAAATCTCTTTATTTCTGTTTCTTAGCTTTATAAAATTATATAAAATATGCCAACGCAATTCCTATCACAATCATCGAAACTTTGGCAATATTGAACTTGTGTCCTTCGCTGCTTTCGAAAATAATGGTGGATGAAATATGAAATAATATTCCTATTACAATGGCGGTGATTTCAGTATAATACACGTTTAATACTGGCAAATAATCAGATAAAATGGTACCAAGCGGTGTCATGACTGCAAAGGTTATCATGAAAATAAAAATGGCTTTTTTGTTCAGACCGGCATTAATAAAAAAGGTGGTCAGGATTATGGCTATTGGTAAATGATGTATAGCAATTCCGATTGCTAAATCATGGTGATGACTCACTGGAAATCCTTCCAAGAATGCATGAATACATAAACTGATGAATAGCAACCACGGTATTTGGGTCATTGTAGGATGCCCGTGAACATGCCCATGTTCAGCACCTTTAGAGAAAAATTCCAATATGATTTGGAATAATATCCCCAGCATGATAAAGAGTCCAATGTTTGGGTTTGCACTTTCGTAAATTTCCGGTAATAAATGCATAACCGTTAAGGAAAGTAAAAAAGAACCACTAAAAGCTAGTAGCAATTTGAGATTCGTTTTGTTTTTTGGTTTTAAAACCAATGCGATACTATATCCTATAATTACGGAAAGTAAAGGTAAAAGGTAATTCATGTTATTTGCTTAACCGTTTATTTGTATGTTCGTTTAACCGTAAATCTGCTTCACGGTTTATTTTTTTTTTTCGATTAGCCGACTAACCCAACAATTATTTAAAAATCATGATTAGACGTTCGCTTTCCGTTTTGTGGAATTTTTTTAATTTGTAGTCGCCAAAAATATCCAACAGATAAATTCCTGCTTCTTCCATTAATTCCTCAAAATCTTTAAGCGTTAAGGCTTTTACTTTTTCGGTAAAATGAAATTTTTGACCTTTGTCTTCAAAATCAATTTCTTTGTAAATATGACCTTCTTTTAAATAACGTTTGATATGAAAATCGATTCCATCAACTGTTTTTGTTTCTTCGGGAACTAATGTTTCGAGAACTTGGGCAACATTCATAAAGTCAATTACGGCAAAACCATATTCCGAAAGGCTGTCTTTGATGGCTTTTAATGTTGTTAGATTGTCTTCGTCATTTTCGAAATAGCCAAAGCTGGTAAACAGATTGAAAATGGCATCGAATTTTTCTTCAAAAGGTTCACGCATATCGTGTACTTTGAAATGAAGGGTTTCATTCGTATTTTTAGTAGCTTCGGCAATACTGTTCTCCGATAAATCAGCACCAAGAACATCAAAACCCAATTGGTTCAAATAAATAGAATGGCGACCTTTTCCACAGGCTAAATCCAATACTGTTGCCTTTTCAGGAAGGTTCAGATAATGGGTAAGATTGTCCATGAAAACCTGGGCTTCTCTATAGTTTCGGTCCTTGTAAAGGATGTGATAATAAGGAGTGTCAAACCACGAACTGTACCAGTTCACAGGTGTTTGTGGTTGATTTTCGGTAGAGGATTTGCTAGATTCGGACATTTATTATTTTTCAATTAATTCGATTGATGCAAATTTAGTGTATTTTTGCCGAATATAACGATAACAATTCCCGCTTTAGTGGGCAAAAGGGGCAAATGGAAAATAATTATAAAATGGTTGCCAAAACCTTTTTTGGTTTTGAAGAAATATTAGCAAAAGAGTTGCAAAACCTAGGCGCACAAGATGTGGAGCAAGGGGTAAGAATGGTAAGTTTTAAAGGAGATAAAGGCTTTATGTACAAAGCGAATTTGTCTTTGCGTACCGCTTTAAAAATCCTGAAACCTATTTATTTTTTCAAGGCCAATAACGAACAGGCTTTATACAAAGGAATTTCGAGCATGAACTGGTCTAAATTACTAAATGCCAATCAGACATTTGTGATTGATACAACGGTGCATTCGGAATATTTTAATCACTCAGAATTTGTTTCCCAAAAGTGTAAAGATGCGATTGTGGATCAGTTCAGAGAAAGAACTGGGCAACGACCAAGCATTGATAAAATACATCCTGATTTAAGAATCAACATCCATATCGATAAAGACCAGGTTTCAGTGGCACTGGATACTTCAGGAAATGCATTGAATCAACGTGGATACAGGACTGCAACCAATATTGCTCCTATAAACGAGGTTTTGGCAGCAGGAATTTTATTGCTTTCTGGTTGGGACGGTCAAACGGATTTCTTGGATCCAATGTGTGGTTCGGGAACATTCTTAGCCGAAGCAGCCATGATTGCTTGTAATATTCCGGCAAACATCAATCGTAAGGAATTTGCTTTCGAAAAATGGAACGATTGGGACAATGATTTGTTTGATAATATCTCGGACAGTTTATTGAAACGCGTTCGTGAGTTTCATTACACGATAAAAGGCTATGATAAAGCACCAAGTGCCGTTCAAAAAGCCAAAGACAATATCAAAAATGCTAATCTTGACGAGTATATTTCTATTGAAGAACAGAACTTTTTTGATACTGAAAAAACTTCAGAAGGAAAACTGCATATCGTTTTCAATCCGCCGTATGATGAGCGTTTGGACATTCACATGGAAGAATTCTACAAAAATATTGGTGATACTTTGAAGAAAAATTATCCTGGAACGAATGCTTGGATGATTACAGCGAACTTGGAAGCACTGAAATATGTTGGACTAAAACCTTCGAGAAAAATCAAACTTTTTAATGCTGGTTTAGAAGCTCGTTTAGTAAAATATGAAATGTACGAAGGAAGTAAAAGAACAAAGTTTCAAGTTACAACTGATAGTGCTGAATAAACAATATTCAATTTTTTACTTTCGACCTTTGACTTTAAAACTTTAAGATTTAAAAAAAATGACCAAATTACAAATACGAGCATTCCTTTATCAACTGGGATGTTTTGCAATATTATTTATTTCTGCCAGGTATTTAGTGGAACATTACACTAATTTAACCGGATTTTGTATTCCGTTAACCGCATTTGTTATAGGAACACTTTTGTCGCCAAAATTCCATGCGATAAAAACTAAAGACGGGGAGAAATTATTCATGAAATGGATTTTCATGAAAGGAATTAAGGAAATAGGGTAGTTTTTTACTCTAACAGAAAAAAATATTGTAAAGAGAACTGTTGTTTTCCTTGCGATATTTTTTTATTCCTAATTCTAAATTACTTTTTCTCAACTTTTTTTGGAACAGCAATAGGCTTTACTTTTTTCTTATAAATAGGAACAAAATAAGTAATGGTGTAGTTAAATCCAACACCAAAATCGCCATCGTAAGTTCTGTTGAATCCGGGAATATATAAGTTAGAGAAATTCTCCGGTTCTTTGTTGGTTATCAATCGGTTCAATCGAAGACTGAAACCTACAAACACATTATCAAATACTTTGGCTTTTACTCCAGCCACAACTTCAATCCAACTCGCGGATAATCCATCAAACTTTTTACCGGAAGGAATTACAGGAAGTTCTCCAAAATAAGGATTCGCATTGTAGATCCGATAACTGTTTAATTGTTGATTAAAAGTACTGAAACCGTAACGCATTCCTATAGAAATAATGTTTTCCATATCCAGCCAGTTTTCGTAGGCATTATAATCAAAACCCGCTTTTATGTACGATCCTTTGGTGGTGAAATTGACACGGTCATCATCTGTTGTTTTATTTTCATTCCCAAGTTCGGCAGCCAAAAAATATTTTTTAGTCAATCGATAATCTCCCACCAACTCAATTCCCTTGTAATCTTTGTCATAAAGAGCGCGTGTCAGTTTATATAAATCAACACCCACACGTACACCATAACGATCGGTCTTTACTGGAATCGAATCGTTCTTTATAATTTCAGGACTAATTTTGACTAAAGGCAATGGTGCTTCAGGAATAATCTGTTCTGTTTTGGCAGTTTTTGGATCACTTTTGACAGGAGTAGTTTCCTGAGCCTGTACCAAAGTCAACGACAATACGAGACAAATACTAAAAAAAGATCTTAATGTGTGTTTCATTTTCGTTTTCGATGTTACTTTTTTCAACCGATATAAATTTTATCCATTTTTGATTTGCAGTTGTCGCATCAGTATGTGTATATGGATTTGTTGGATCTAATGTAAAAATTGATTTATAGCCACAGGCTCTGGAAACAAAAAGTTCCTGTGTGGTATAATCAAATTTTATGATGTCTTCGTCAATCAATACAGGATTAGGATTTCCTGAATTTAATGTAAAACTATAGGTCGTACTTGTTCCAACAGTTTTTAACGGAATAGAAATAGTATTTCCATTGGTAGTTTGACTGCCGTTAAAAAGGATTCCATCGGTCATTCCTTCGCCAACAACTTTCAGATTAGATACGTTTTTTAAAACAGAAGGATTCAAAAAATCATAAAATTCTATTACTAATCGTGGCGTTGTGGGAGTATTTGCATCGCAAATGTCATCTTTCTCGCAACTGGAGAGAGTGAAAGCAAAAAGCAACAATAATAAAAATGTTTTTTTCATATAATAATATTCAGTGTTCAGTGTTCAGTTTTAGTATTCAGTAAAATTCGCACTGAATACTAAAAACTGCAAACTGACTACTATTTCCTTCTTTCCAAAAGTACAACATTTTCCACGTGATGCGTTTGCGGGAACATATCCACTGGACGCACACGAGTCACCTTGTATTTCTCATCCATTAAAGCCAAATCACGCGCCTGTGTAGCCGAGTTGCAACTTACATAAACCACTTTTTCAGGAGCAATTTTCATAATTTGTTCGATTACATCTTTGTGCATTCCGTCTCTTGGCGGATCCGTGATAATTACATCAGGATGGCCGTGTTGAGCGATGAAATCATCATTGAACACCACCTTCATATCTCCTACAAAGAACTCACAATTGGTAATTTCATTGCGCACCGCATTTGCTTTGGCGTCTTTAATCGCATCAGGAACACTTTCTACACCAATTACTTTTTTTGCTTTTTTCGAAACAAACTGAGCAATTGTTCCAGTTCCGGTGTATAAATCATAAACGATTTCATTTCCGGTAAGACCTGCAAAATCGCGCGTTATTTTATACAATTCATAAGCTTGATCCGAATTGGTTTGATAAAAAGATTTTGCATTAATGCTAAATTTCAAACCTTCCATTTCTTCCAAAATGTAATCACGACCTTTGTATAATTTAATATCAGTATCGTATAAAGTATCGTTCGCTTTATTGTTTACTACGTATTGTAGCGAAGTAATTTGCGGAAATTTCTCGTAAAGATGATTTAGAATCAATTCTCTGTTGGCTTTGTCATTTTCGAAAAACTGAATCAAAACCATGATTTCACCAGTCGAAGCTGTACGCAACATCAAAGTTCTCAATAAACCTTCATGCGCTCTTGGATTAAAGAAAGTCAGTCCATTTGCATTAGCAAAATCTCTCACTTCGTTTCTGATAGCATTCGATGGATCTTCCTGCAAATGACATTTATTGATGTCCAGGATTTTGTCCCACATTTTTGGAATGTGGAAACCAAGTGCGTTTCTATTTCCTAAATCTTCGGTACTGTCAATTTCTTTTTCGATTAACCAACGGCTGTTCGAAAACGAAAATTCCATTTTGTTTCTGTAAAAAAACTGTTTTTCGGAACCTAGAATCGGTTCAAATTCCGGAAGTTCTATTTTTCCTATGCGTTGCAAATGATTTTTCACTTCATTTTGCTTGTAATACAACTGCTGGCTGTATTTCATATTCTGCCATTTACAACCTCCGCAAACACCAAAATGCTCGCAAATAGGTTCTACACGATGCTCTGAATATTCATGAAAATGAACTGCTTTTCCTTCGTAATACGCTTTGCGCTTCTTGAAAGTCTGCACATCAACCACATCACCCGGAACCACATTCGGGATAAAAACTACTTTTCCATCGGGAGCCTTTGCTACCGAAACGCCTTTTGCACCAGCATCAAGGACTTTTATTTGATGAAAGACAACTTTGTCTGTATTTTTCTTAGCCATAGCGCAAAAATAAGTGTTTGAATGGTTTTATAAATTCAAATTGTGAAATATTTTCATTTTTAGGTGTTTTTTATTTGGTCCGACTCCCGATTTTCGCGGCAAATCCTCGCTACGCAAGCAGTAACACTACGCCCGTAAAGCACTTTCTTTTTTAATAAGCACAACCAATTAAATAAGAAAAGTAACATAAATATTGTTTTTAAACTTAACTTAAAATTCTTAGAATCAGATTTTTTTCGAACACGTAATATAATGTCAGTTGAGAGTGATGATGAGAGTTTCAGTAGCAAAACGAACTTTAAATTTTAGTTAAATTATCATTTGTTTGAAAGTATTTTTTGATAAAAGAACTAAATTTGAGAAAACAGAAAACTGAAAAATATGAAAAGAAATGCAACCGCAGTCTGGAATGGTTCACTGAAAGAAGGAGCCGGAAAACTTACCACACAAACTACCACATTAAAAGATACGCAATATTCGTTCAAATCCCGTTTTGAAGAAGGAGTTGGAACCAATCCTGAAGAATTGATCGCAGCCGCTCACGCAGGCTGTTTTACGATGCAACTTTCTGCTTACATTAGCGAAGAAGGTTTTGAAATTGAAAGTATCGAAACGAAATGTGATATTGATTTTGTGGATGGAACAATTGTAACATCACACTTAACTGTTCAAGCAAAAGTGAAAGAAATAACAGAGGATGCTTTTCAGCAATTGGTAACCAAAGCAGAGAAAAATTGTCCGGTTTCTAAAGTGTTGAATGCAGCAATTTCAAGTACAGCAACTTTAGCATAAACACGAATTTATAAAACAAAAAGGCTCGATTTAGTTTAAATCGAGCCTTTTTGTTTATGTATAGTAGATTATTTATTTGCTAAAACTTCCGAGATTGCTTTTTCAGCTAACGGAGCCATTACCTGATATCCTAATTTGTTGGGATGTACTCCGTCTTCGGAATAAGTAGTTTTCAATCCGTTACGATCATCTTTCATAGCCGAGAAGTAATCAAGATAAAGAATGTCATTGGCGTCAGCATAATTTTTTATCATTTTATTTAAAGCTACTACTTTTTCAGCCGGATTTTGATTGGGTTTCCAAGAGAAATCATAGGCTGGCAATACTGAACATAAAATGACTTTAATGTGGTTTGCTTTTGCCAACTCAGCCATCGAGAAGATATTATTAGAAATCATGTCTAATGTTGCAGGACCGGTATTGCCGGCAATGTCATTTATTCCTGCCAAAATAACCACAACGACTGGTTTTAATGCAATAACATCCGCTCTAAAACGGATGAGCATCTGAGGAGTTGTTTGACCGCTGATACCTCGATTAACGTATGGTTTTCCGGCAAAATATTCTGAATCTGTTACACTCCAAAATTCAGTAATGGAATCGCCCATAAATACAATTCTTTTTTGTCCCGGAGCTATCGGTTTTAGATTTGCATTTTCTTTTTGATATTTATTTAAATTCGGCCAATCTTGCGCCTGTACTTTTCCTCCCATAACAATTGATAAAAATAGTATACTGTAAATTAATTTGATATTTTTCATTTGGAACCTGATTTTAAATTTTGAAAACAGAAAAAATGGGATGCCGAAATAAAATGAAACAACCTTCCATTCCTATCCGAAAGATACAGAAAAGTAAGGTTGTTTTTATAAGATAAAAGTAATTTAATCAAACAAATCCGAAGACAAATACCGATCACCTCGGTCGCAAATGATAGCGACAATAACTCCTGATTCTAATTTCTCAGCTATTTTTATTGCAGCTGCTACTGAGCCACCACTGCTCATTCCCGCAAAAACGCCTTCTTCCAGCGCTAAACGTTTGGTCATCGCTCGTGCTTCTTCTTCGGAAACTTCAATGATTGTATCTACTTTCTTGGCATCAAAAATTTTAGGTAAATATTCCTGAGGCCATTTTCTGATTCCCGGAATTTGGGAACCGTCGCTGGGTTGCGCACCAACAATTTGAATTGCTGGATTCATTTCTTTTAAATAGGTAGAAGTTCCAATAATTGTCCCCGTTGTTCCCATCGCTGAGACAAAATGGGTTACAGTTCCTTCGGTGTCATTCCATATTTCGGGTCCAGTGGTATTGTAGTGTGCTTTCCAGTTGTCGTCGTTTGCAAACTGATTGAGCATAATATATCCGCCTTCGGCTACTTTTTTATCGGCATAATCTCTGGAACCAATTATTCCTGTAGCAGCGGGTGTCAAAATTACGGTTGCGCCATAAGCACGCATGGTTTGCGTGCGTTCGATAGTGGAATCTTCTGGTAAAATCAATTCGATTTCGATATTGAATAATTGGGCAATCATCGCCAGAGCAATTCCGGTGTTGCCACTTGTTGCCTCAATAAGTTTATCGCCTTTCTTGATGTCACCTCTGTCCAGCGCGGATTTAATCATATTGTACGCTGCACGATCTTTTACGCTTCCTCCGGGATTATTTCCTTCCAGCTTTAGTAAAAGTTTTACGTTTTTATTTTGTATCAAATGAGTGGATTCAACTAAAGGTGTATTTCCTATTAAGTCTAATATTTTGTATGATTTCATGCTGTCGATTTCTATTGTTTGAATTGTAATTACCCAATTTTGGATTTAATTACAATAAGATTTTTTTTGAAAACTGTTTATACTAAGTGAATTTTAAAAACAGCAACAACAGCAATAGAAGGGAATGTTTTCGAAGTTTAGTGACATTTTCATGGGTTTTAAAACGAATCGCAAAGATATTGAACTAATTCGAATTATTTCTTTCTTATGTACAAAGCTATCTTGGTTATTGCGACACTTTTGTTAAATTTATAGTGTTTAAATGCTACAGAATTTATTGTTTTAAATTTTTGTGATGAAAGAGCGGTTTCATTTTTTTTATTTTCAATCTACAGAAATCGATTAGTAGTTTTGATGAAAGTGTTTTTTAAATTAGCCACTAAATAACAATCCATGAAAAGTAATGCAACTTTTATAAGTGATATTTCCAAAAAGGAATTCCCAATTGCGGATAAAGTATCTGCTAAAACCATTCGAAATCCAATATTGGCGCTTATCCAAAATGATTATCCTGATTTTGATGCCGATAAATTCTTGTCGATTAGTGAACTCAATATGTATCGCGAGAAATACATTTCGAATTATTTATTAGTTGAAATAGGGGAGTTGACTAATCTGGAAACCAGAGTTATTGGTTCGCTAAACGAGGATAAATCCTTAGTGAGTACTGTGGAAGACGAAGCCGGTATTCGCACCTTTGGGCAAGTAGTGGCGGATAAAGTAGCTGCTTTTGGCGGAAGCTGGAAATTTATCATTTTTTTCGGGGTGTTTATTCTGTTGTGGATTTTGGCTAATATCTATATTCTTTTGAATGAAGGATTTGATCCGTATCCGTTTATTTTGTTGAATTTAATTTTGTCTTGCCTAGCCGCACTTCAAGCGCCGGTAATTATGATGAGCCAAAATCGTCAAGAAGAAAAAGACCGCGAGAGAGCTAAAAAAGACTATATGATCAATCTGAAATCCGAACTTGAAATTAGAATGCTTCATGAAAAACTGGATCATTTGATAATGCATCAACAAGAAGAATTAATACAAATTCAGAAAGTTCAAATCGAAATGATGAATGATATTTTGACACGCATCAAATAATTTTTTGGTTCTAAAAAGTTAAAAAAAGGAACCCGTTAATAGTGTTTGTAATAATAACCCGCAATCATAAAAACACCATTTAAGATTGCGGAACCAATGATGATTTTTTTATAATTCCTGTTTTTATCAATAAAATTTAAACCCAAAATTCCCAGAAATAAAAGGGTGGTAAAAATCGCCGGATACATCTTAAAAGCACCTTCGAAATCACCTTGCAAAAGCAATAAAAATCCCCTCTGAAAACCACAGCCCAAACACTCCATTCCGAAGAGTGTTTTACTTAAACACGGCAGCATATATTTTTCTAAATCCAATGGTTTTTCTTTTTACAATTGTACGAAAAAATAAGAAAGGTTTGTCATAATAATTGATGCAATTTTAAATTCATTACTTTTGGAATCTGATATTTTAAAAGATGAAAAAATTTATAATTCCCATAATGATTATCGCTATCATTGTTGCTTTGTATGAGCAGGTGAGTGCCGAAAAAAATGTGTATATTATGGTCGTTGCAATTGTAATATTTATGATTGGAATGATGCAATTGAGTGCCAAAACACCGAGTAAAAATCAAGATAAAGAAGACGAAAATGTTTAACAAAGGAGATAAGGTTTCAGTGCTGGATGAAGCCATAAATGGAGTTGTGCTTTCAGTAAAAGAACAGCAAGTAACTATAGAAACTGAGGATAGATTCATGATGACATTTTTTGTCAAAGAGTTGATTAAAGTAAACGATTCCAGTAACTTACTTGATTCTATCAGAAGAATAAATGTAAGTGAGGTTTCTAAGGAAAAGGAGATTCCAAAAGCACGAAGTTTTGTGAAAGAAAAGAAATCAAAGCACGAAATTCCAGCTCCGGAGTTTGATTTACACATTGAAAAACTGGTGCCAAATAAACGCGGAATGTCAAATTATGATATTCTGACATTGCAGACAGAAACGGCAAAAAGACACATAGAATTTGCCATTCGCAATAGGATTCCGAAGATAGTTTTTATTCACGGAGTTGGCGAAGGAGTGCTGAAAGCGGAGTTGGATTTCTTATTGGGACGATACGATGACATCGCTTTTCAAGAAGGCAATTATCAAAAATATGGACAAGGCGCAACAGAAGTTTTCATTAAGCAAAGTGCTATGTAAGTTTTTATTTTACGTTTTTAAAATAAAAAAAGAGACCCAATTTTAAATGAATTTTACAATTAAAATTTATTTAAAATTGGGTCTCTTTTTGGACAAAAACCCAAACGTTTAACCGGTCGATTTTCATGCCTTTTCAGGTCTTAATTTGTGGTCAATAATTCGCCGTAAATGTAATTATCACCCAAAATAAAATCGCTGTTTCCTTTCTTCATTTTAACTTTTTTGAGTACAACAGTATGCTTAAAACCGTTTCCAAAAACAGTAGTAGTAACTTCAACTATACCACTTGCATTTGCGACTCCAGCTACTGCAATCCATTCTTCAGTCACTACAGGAGTTGCCGGAAAAGTGGTGTTGCAAAAATAGGCATCGGTTACTAAACCGGAGAATAATCGGTAGGTAAGTTTGTTTTTTGTATCGCTGATCAATCCGGTTCTTGGGGCATTTAGCGGTGTTGCTTCATTAACAATTAATGTAGGATCAACATCAAGAATCAGCGCTTCGCTGCTATTGTAATCATATAATTGCTTAGAAGAAGGACATTGTTCGAGAGTTTTATTGAATGCAAAAGGTAAAGGCGTAGCACTAATTATATAGTCTCCAAAAGTGAATGTTTCGTAAACTTGTGTTCCAGTTCCTTTGTCAAAAGTGATGTTTTTAAAAGTGATATTGTGATTATAACCTGTAATTTTTGTACTGTTATCCGTTTCATTTATGGTTTTAACAGCGGTAGTGTTTATTACTATTTTTCCACCTGTAGCAGTCCATTGTCCTGTGACAATAGGAGTTGCCGGCGGTATTGATTCGCAAATTGTTGATGCAGTGACGGTAGCATTATAAAAGCGATAAATCACGCGATTGGCACTGCTGATGTTTAATTCTTGTGAAGTAGTTTCGGTAGGGAACGTAACTCCGGTTGCCTCAAAAATAAGCGCTTCACTGTCTTTCAGTTTATAAATGATGTTGTTTGTGGTACATTTTTGCGTGTTAACATCTTCAAAATTGATGTTTTCTTGAATTAAATCGCCATCATCACACCCATTTAAGAACATGGAAAAAACCAACAAGCTAAGGACTCTTTTCATTTTTATAGTATTTGTAACAAAAATAGAATTTTTAATTTGTTCCAAATACATTCCCGTTTAAAAATAGATGATTTAACAGGATATTAGGTTTTATTTCCGAATAATTTACCGTAAAAAACAAAAATATGGCTGACAGTATTGTCAGGATTGCTGTCATTTAAAGACAATAGAATTGATTATCTTTGCATCAATTTAATATTGGTCATGAGGCTTAACAAATATTATTCGGCTGCTTTTTTAGCTTTTTTTGTGTGGGGTTTTTTTAGTTTTGCTTTAAAACCGTTGCATAATTATCCTTCTTTGGATATTTTGTTTTATCGGGTATTTTTTAGTGTGATTACGATGGTATTAATCAATGTTGTCTTTCGTAGAAAGGTAATGCGGCAAAATTGGAATCATTTCAAAAATATCTCTTCAAAACAACAAAAAAATGTTGTGTTATTGACACTTGGCGGTGGCGTATTTCTTTCTTCAAACTGGTTTGTTTACATTTATGTGATGAATCATGTCAGTGTTAATGCAGCATCTTTGGCTTATCTGATTTGTCCAATAGTAACAACAGTATTTGCCTTTTTTATGTTGAAAGAAACATTAAGTAAATGGCAGTGGGTTGCTGTTTTAATCAGTTTTTTTAGTTGTATTTTATTGTCTTTCAATCATTTTCAGGATATTTTTTATAGCCTTATTACCGCTGCTACTTACGCACTCTATTTAGTGAGTCAACGAAAAAATAACGATTTAGATAAATTTCTGGGCTTGACGATTCAATTGATTTTTACGGCACTTGTTCTCTTGCCTTTCTATCCAAAATACAGCGGTGCAATCCCTACTGAACCTCTATTTTACACTTGTATGTTCATGATTGTGGTGTTTTTTACTATTATTCCACTGTTTTTAAATCTCTATGCGCTCAAAGGAATTAACTCTTCCGCGGTGGGAATTATGATTTATATTAACCCGATTATTAATTTTTTACTGGCCATATTTTATTACAATGAGCAAGTAAGTTTCCTTCAATTGTTTTCTTATTTTCTAATTTTGGTTTCGATAGTTGTCTTCAATGAAAGAATTCTCTTCTCCAAAAAAACGAAAGAGATGCCAACAGAAATCAAAGGGCTTTAATAATTTTATATTTTAAAAAATGAAAAGAGTATATCTAGATAACGCCTCAACCACAGCTCTTCGTCCAGAAGTGATTCAGGAAATGACTAAAGTTTTAACGGAAGAGTACGGAAATCCATCGTCAACACATAGTTTAGGACGTTCTGCAAAAAATATTTTGGAGCTTTCCAGAAAATCAATTGCTAAAAATTTGAATGCTACTGCACAGGAAATTATTTTCACGTCTTGCGGTACCGAAGCTAATAATTGGATTCTTCGTTCTGCGGTTAAGGATTTGAAAGTAAAACGAATTATTACTAGTAAAATAGAGCATCATGCCGTTTTACACACCGCTTTAGCATTAGAAAAAGAGTATGGTATTCAAGTAGATTATGTGTCAATTAAACCAAATGGTGAAATTGACATAACTGATTTAGTGGAATTACTGTCACAGGAAAAGAAAACATTAGTCAGCTTGATGCACGTAAATAATGAAACTGGAACCGTTTTAGATTTAGAGCGAATAGGACGTATTTGTCAAGAACATAATGTTTTATTTCATTCGGATACGGTGCAGTCTATTGGGAAAGCAACGATCGATTTGCAAGCTATTCCTGTTGATTTCATTGTGGCCAGCGCGCATAAATTTCACGGACCTAAAGGAGTTGGTTTTGCTTTCATTCGAAAAAATTCGGGTTTGCAATCGCTATTTTTTGGCGGAGAACAGGAAAAAGGATTGCGTGCGGGAACTGAGGCTTTGCACCAAATTGCCGGAATGGCAAAAGCTTTAGAATTTTCATACAACAATTTAGAAACAGATAGAGAACATATTACTGAGTTGCGAAACTATCTTATTACTCAACTTGAAATCGAATTTCCAGCTTTTGAAATAAATGGAACTGCTGATGGATTTTATACGGTTTTGAATGTTTTAATGCCTTTTTCAGCGGATAAAACAGCAATGATTTTATTTCATTTAGACATGAAAGGAATTGCAGTTTCCCGCGGAAGTGCCTGTCAATCTGGAAGTATAAAACCTTCGCATGTTTTAGCCGAAATGCTTTCGAATGAAGATTTGAAAAAACCAAGTTTGCGAATTTCGTTTAGTCATTTCAATACAAAAGAAGATATTGATATGCTTATTGAAGCATTGAAAACGATATAAAAAAATCTGCTTTTCAGCAGATTTTTTAGTGGAATTTAAGTAATTAAGGACTTCTTTTTGGATGTTTTTATTGGATTAGATGGTTTTTCCATATATTTTTCCATGATTAATCTCGCTTTGAAAAAACACAAAGTAGATTCAGCTCCCTGATTAATATTAATGTGTTTGTCCTCCAAGCCATCATAGGAAGCACCATTTTCCGGATTGTACATGATCTGTTTTAGATGATTGTTCCCTAAAAACCAGATGAAAGCAAGTTTTAATTGGTCTTTATATTTTTTATTTTGCGTTACTTCATAAAATAAATCAAGTGCAATAATGGTTGTAGCCACTTCAATAGGTTGTTCGCCATAGAAAACCCTTTCATTTTGCTTCTTAAACCAACCTCGATTAGATATTACCTTCAACTGCCCTTTCATGAAATAATGAGAAAGCAGAAAGTCGAAGGTAATTACCGCAATTTTTTTATATTTCGGATTTTTGGTGACTAGATAACTGTACATCATAGCTTCTGGCAGGACATTATTAGCATACGTCATGTAATCTTCATACCAACACCAATTCTCGGCCGAATTGATTTTATAATGACGCAACAGTTCATCGGCAAGATTCTCGATATGTTTTTTTACTTCCCCGTCTTCATACATTTCATGGTAAAGATAAAGTCCTTTTAATGCGTAAGCTATGGCTCTTGGAGATTTAAAATTATCAATTTTTTTGATGGCTTTATCCCAGCATTTTACTGCTTGGCAAATCATGTCCAGCGGTAGGTTTTGTCTATGCGAAATCACTGTTCCAAGACTCCACAACGCTCTACCATTTGCATCTTCCAAATTTACCTCTTCGTTTTGTTTGGTCAATTTCTTGTTGTAATCTTTATAATTATCAAACCAACCATCGTGTTGCTGTATTCCTTCAATAAAATTCAAATAAGTATTCGCTAATTTTAAATTTTCCTTATCGGGAAAAGCTTTGTTGTATAGGACCATATTGATTAATGCTCTGGCATTATCATCTAGTGTATAACCAGATTCAGGGTCAGGCTGACTGAATTTGGAAAACTGAAGAATTCCAAAATCGGTAGTCAGTTTTTTGATATGATCTAACTTTATTGGAGGAAAATTGAATCTCAAATCATCCTCTCTATTCGTTAATTGGTCAAATAAAAGGCGGTATTGTATGGCGATATTCTCCCAGTTTGTAGCACGAGCCATAGAAAAAGCATTTCTTCCCATTGCTATTCGTTGCTCTTTATTTTCGATGAGAAAAAGAATTGCTTCCTTAAATTCTTCAGGATTATCGAAACTTTTTAATAGGATTCCATTGCCGTTTCCTAACGATTCGACGGCATGCGGTATCGGTGTAGAAATTACTGCGCAGCCGCTGCTCATCGCATACGCAAAAGTTCCGCTTACGGCTTGATTGGGATCTTTGGATGAAAATAAATAAATTTCGGATAACGTTAAAAATTCCAGTAATTGGTCCAATTGAAGATACTCATTAACGAAAATCACATTGTTTTCCAGACCGAGTTTTTTTACTGTAGCAGTAAGCAAATTGCGATATTTTTCACCTTCTCTTTTTATAACTTCAGGATGAGTTTTCCCTATAACAAGATAAATTACCTCAGGATGTCGAGCTACAATTTCCGGTAGGGCATGCAATACGGTTTCAATCCCTTTATTTTCGCTAATTAAGCCAAAGGTTGATAATACAACTTTGTCTTTAAAGCCATACTTATTTTTTAATACTTTTTTCTGTTCCCAGAGTACAGTATGATTGCCGTGGGGAATAACCATACTTTTAGAAGGAGGACAATTATAATATTCGGTCAAAATTTCTTTTGATTTTTTGGTGAGTACCACCACCTTGTCTGATAAATCAGCAATGGCATAAACCACTTTTTTTCTTTTTTCATCCGGATCAGGGAGCACAGTATGAAAAACGGTTACAATGGGTTTGTTGAGCGCTAATATAAATGAAAGAATATGATCTCCATATTCCCCTCTGAAAAGACCAAATTCATGCTGAATACAAACCAATCCAATATCGTTTCGTTCATTTATTTTCTCGGCAACCAACCTATAATGGACCAAAGAATCTACCGGCAGAACATAGCTCACTTCTTCAGGATATTGGAAATCTTGTTCTCTGGTTTGTAAGGCGCATACTTCCACAGGAAGTGTGTCTCCAAAGACAACATCCAATGCATTTACAATATCATTCGTAAAAGTTGCTATTCCGCATTCTCTGGGCGGGTAGGAGCTTACAAGAAGCATTTTAATTCCTTTCTCGATTTTCATAGCGTTATTTTTTAAGGTTGTTTTCTCAATTCGAGAAGTAATTCGCTTAGTTCTAATTTTGCAACTGCAATGTGTTTATCAGCCACACCGTAATAAATGTAAAGGTCATTCCCAAATAAAGCATGTCCCGTTGGAAAAACAATATTGCTCACTTCTCCCTCAATTTCCCATTGTTTTGTTGGTGAAAATAACGGAAATGGCAATCTGGCAATCTCAATTTTCGGATTATCTAATTGTAATAATGCGGCTTTAGCATGATATATTTTCCCTTTAATTGTTTCTTGTACTCCATGGTAAATAATCAACCAGCCGTCTTCGGTCTCTATAGGCGGACCGCCAGCTCCAATGTAATTGACTTCATATATATCTTTGGGATCCAGTACAATATGATCCACCAAATTAATGAGATATTCTTTCCAAAATGACTCTGTTAAATCCTTGAAATCGGTAAATTCCGCAATCTGAATTCCTGGCCAAATCCGATGCAAAAGCATGAACTTTCCGTTTATTTTCCTTGGAAACAACACCACATCTTTATCCCGAAGCAATCTGAACTCATCGGCAACCAATCCTATTTGCGCAAAAAGATTGTAATATTGATGGTATTTTGGATTCAGTTTATTACTGTCACAATAGTTTACAAAATTTTCATATTCTTGATAATTAACATGTGGAGTTATGACACCGTGCTTTTCAAAATGAATTAGATCCTTTGAAGTGGCAAGCGCTCCCATCGCATTGACTCCGTCATAAGCGGTATAGGTAATGTAATAGGTATCCTCAATTTTTACAATACGCGCATCTTCCACACCGTGTTTTTCATAATCAAAATCTCTAATAATTAATGGTTTTTCATGGCGTTCTGTTACTTTCATGGGACCATCTAACTTGGCGTAACCTATCGTAGAATAATTGCCATGTTCTACCGCTCGGTATAAAACATGAATGGTATTTCCTTCCTGATAAATTCCGGGATTGAACACGCCATTATTTTCAAATTGATGGTCGGTAGGACTTAGAATTATTCCTAATTTTTCTATTGTAACCATGTTGTAATCGTCTTTTATGTAGTTCTAAAATCAAATTAATATCCAAAAAACTATTTTTGTTCTTCCGCTTTCTTTTCTTCTTTCAATTTTGCTTTTTCTTGTTTTCTAAAATATCCCCGTAGTAAAAAATTATGTTTCAAAGCTTCTAGATTTTCATTCAAACGCAAACTTGCCTCGTTAACATTTGTCATCGTTGAATCTATTTTCCGAACTAATTCGGGGTCATTAGAAAGATAATTTACTACTCCTTTACCGTTTTTTATATTTACAATTGTAGTATCGAGATTGTTGACAACGTTATCTATTTGTGTACTGGTTTGCTTTAAATTCAGTACTATTTTTCTAAGATTATTGGCAACAGCCGTATCTTTTAAAACACCAATCACATTGTCTTTATTTTCTAATGATGAAAGGAGTTGGTTGATTTTCGTGATTGATTGTGAACTTCCTTGCCCTGTAATTTTCAAATAGTGAACGGTTTGTTTCAAATCATTTGCCAAGTTAGAATCCTTAATTAGCAAGCCCACGGTTCCAGTTCCCTGATTAATTTCATTCGTGATTTTAAGTAAATCGGATGTCAGTAGTGCCGCATTTTTATTGGTTTTGCCAAGGGTATTCAGCATATCATCGGTGCGAATTCGACTTAACGTACGAATCTCATCTCCGGGCGATATTGAGGTTGCTTTTTCCTTACTGGGAATAATATTAATAATCATATTGCCTACCAAACCATCAGAACCTATCGTGGCAATGGCATTTTTCCTGATATGCGGAAAAATGGTTTTGTCAATCAGCATATCGACTTTTATTGCCGTGTCATTAATCATTGTAATGCTGCTAACCGTCCCCACATTTATACCGGAATAGCGTACATTGTTTCCCAGTTGCAGGCCGCTCACATTATTAAAAACCGCTGATAACTGATTGGTTTTTCCAAACATTTGTTGCTTATCGCCAATGAAATACACCGCGAGTATAAACAGCGTTAACCCGATTATTACAAAAAGTCCTAGACGCAATTTTTGTGATGTCGTTTTTTCCATTTTTTATTCTTATTTAAAGAAAGCTTGTACTTTTGGATCAGTTGAGACGGATAATTCCTCAAAAGTGCCTTCGATATAATTGATGCCGTCAACCAATAAAATCATTCGGTTCGAAATCACCCTCGCACAATCCACATCGTGCGTGATAATTATTGCCGAGGTGTTGTATTTTTGTTGGATAGTCATCATCAAGAGCAAAATTTCTTTTGCAGTAATGGGATCTAATCCTGTTGTAGGCTCGTCATATAAAATTATTTTGGGTTGCAAAATCAATGTTCTGGCCAAAGCTATTCGGCGTTTCATTCCACCTGATAGTTCTTCCGGCATTAAATTGATGGTTTGAGCCAGTCCTACGTTTTCCAAAGCTTCCATCACTAATGGCGTGGTGTCTTTAATGACTCCAAACTTTTTTTTGTGACGACGCAACGGAAATTCCAAATTTTCCCTGACGGTCATCGAATCATAGAGCGCGCTTCCCTGAAAAAGGAATCCAACTTCTGTCCGTAAATCGTCCAGTTCTTCGCGATTAAGTTGGGTAATATCTTTGCCCATCACAATGATAGAACCACTGTCCGGCTGCTCTAGTCCAATCAAGCACTTAATCATCACTGATTTTCCAGAACCGGATTTGCCCATAATCACCAGATTTTCCCCTTCATTCAGCACCATATTAAAACCATCCAAAACATGATTGTCACCATAACTTTTTCGCAAGTCTTTGATTTCTATAATTCGGTTTTGATTGGGTTTCGGGATACTCATAATCGTCATAAATCATAAAATATATCAGTAACAAAAACAGCAATAAAATCAATAATAAACAGCAACATCGAGGTGAAAACCACCGCAGAATTAGCTGCTAATCCCACACCTGCTGTCCCTTTTTTGCAATTGTATCCTTTGAAACAACCTACTAATCCGATGGCAAAACCAAAAAAGAACGTTTTGATGGTTGCGGGAATCAAATCACCAAATTCCAAGGCATCAAAAACCTTGTTGTAATACAATAAAAAAGAGACATTTCCTTTGATATTTTCGACAAGAAAAGAACCAAATATTGCAATAGCATCGCCAAAAAAAACTAAAACGGGTAACATAAAAGTGGTAGCCAAAACTCGGGTCACCACTAAATATTTGAACGGATTAGTTCCGGAAACTTCCATGGCATCAATTTGTTCCGTAACCCGCATCGATCCTAATTCAGCGCCAATACCAGAACCAATTCGTCCCGCACAAATCAAAGCCGTTATAATAGGACCAATTTCTCGAATCAGTGAAATACTAACCATTGATGGCATCCAGGAAACAGCGCCAAACTCCTGCAATGTAGGACGCGACTGCAAGGTGAATACCAATCCTATGATAAATCCTGTAACAGCCACCAGAAGCAAGGAACGATTTCCCATATTAAAACATTGTCGCAAAAACTCTTTAAACTCCATTGGACGTTTGAACGTTTCTTGAAAAAAACGACCAGCAAAGTAGGAGAGTTCGCCAATTTCGAGTAAAAAAGCTTTGAATAATTCCCTTATTTTTGAAAATGTATCCATAAGCAAATGAATTAGTTTTTAACAGAAAATAGCTACTCAAATATATAGTTATTTATCTGATTATCAGCACTGTAAAAAGTGTTGTTTGCCTATTATATTGACGGTTTTATCGAGAAAATATCAATTTTAAAAAATAACAGCATTTTTGTAATGGTTATTTTTATTCGGGCGAATAATTAGGATTGTAAAATGGGATATGTAGAAGTAATTTTTGATAAAAAAGAAAGGTGAATCAATCTGAACTTTAGGAAGATGACATTGTTAATTATTGATATACGGTAAATCGTATATTTATTTTTTATGAATCCACTTGTCTTATTTTTTTCTGTTTTTAATCCACTTCTCGATTTCTACCGCCCAAAAAACAATACTTGACAAAGCTAAGGTTAGCAGCAACTCATATAAAGTAAGTGGTTGTGTTTTGAAAATTTCATTAAAAAAAGGCGTGTAAACAATCATAAGTTGTAGCGAAACTGTTATTAATAAAGCGCCAATCATGGATTTATTGGAGAAAAAACCAATTTTAAAAATTGAATCCTGTCCGGAACGGATCACCATTACATGTCCCAATTGACTGAAGCAAAGTACCGTAAATGCCATAGTTTGCCAATGTGAGTTTGCCACATGTATCGCATAAGCCTGCATTCCTATTGTGACGACACCCATTAAAAATCCAACCCACAATATGTGAACTGCCATACCATTTGAAAAAATACTTTCAATTGGATTTCTGGGCGGGTGTTTCATAATATTTATTTCTGATGGCTCGGAGGCCAAGGCTAATCCGGGCAAACCATCTGTTACTAGATTAATCCAAAGAATATGAATGGCCAATAACGGAATGGGTAAACCAAAAAACGGTGCTAAAAATATCGCCCAGATTTCGCCTGAATTTCCGGTCATGATGTATTTGATGAATTTCAGGATATTATCGAATATTTTTCTGCCATGTTTGACTGCAACAATAATTGTAGCAAAATTATCATCCAGTAAAATCAGGTGGGATGCTTCTTTAGAAACTTCGGTGCCGTTGATTCCCATGGCGATTCCAATATCAGCGTTTTTTAGTGCTGGCGCATCATTGACACCGTCGCCAGTCATTGCCACAAAATGATTTTTAGATTGTAACGCATTAATGATTCTTAATTTCTGTTCGGGATTGACACGGGCATACACGCGAACTTTCTCCACAATTTTTACAAATTCTGTTTGTGTTAATGCGGATAATTTAGAACCCGTCAGCACCATATCTTCCTCAGAAGAAATTATTCCTAGTTTTTCGGCAATGGCTTTTGCGGTGAGTTTATGATCGCCGGTAATCATCACGGGAATAATACCCGCTTCTTTGCATTCCGAAACCGCTTGTTTTGCTTCCTCGCGTGGCGGATCAATCATCCCAACAAAACCAATAAGCGTTAGTTCTGTTTCAATTGTTTCTGGATCTAAATTTTTCGGTAAAGAAGAGAGCGTTTTCATGGCATATCCTAAAACCCGATAGCCTTTTTCAGCCATTTCGTTTACTTTGCGTTCCAATTCGGGAATATGTGATTGCTGCTCGGCACTCAGTTTATGAAATAGCACATCGACCGCTCCTTTTGTAATTACGATCACTTCATTATCAGTATTTTTAGTTTGATGCAGGGTTGACATGCATTTTCTTTTAGAATCAAAAGGCAATTCTGCTATTCGGGGAAATGCAACTTCTAAATCTGTACGGTTTATATTTTTATCGAAAGCATATTGCACCAATGCGACTTCAGTTGAATCTCCCAACCATTTTCCGTTTTCGCCTTTCGAGACATCGTTATTTAAAGCTATGACGTGAAGCAATCGGTTTTTTTCTTCAAAAGTGGCATTGTATTTTGTATCTGAAGTTTCAAAAATTTCCTGTACAGTCATTTTATTCAGCGTGAGAGTTCCCGTTTTATCAGAACAGATATAGGTTACGGAACCCAATGTTTCCACAGCGGGTAATTTGCGAATAAGCGCATTGTTTTTGGCTAATTTCTTGGCACCAAAAGCCAAAGCGATAGTCACTAATGCTGGTAAAGCCTCAGGAATTGCAGCAACAGCAAGGGAAATGGAAGTAATCAACATCGTCATTACAGATTCTCCCCGCAACCATCCGATAAAGAATATGACAGTGCAGATGATTAGAATAACAGCGGACAAACGTTTGCCAAAAGCAGCTAATCTTTTTTGCAGCGGTGTTGTAGTTTCATCCGTTTGAATCATTTTAGCGATATGTCCCAGTTCAGTATGCATTCCTGTGGCCACAACATAACCAAGAGCTCTTCCGTTGGTAATCGAAGTGCCTTTGTAGCCCATATTGGTTTGGTCGCCTAGAGCATAATTTCCTTCTGGAAGTTCCTCTGTATTTTTTTCTACATTGTTGGATTCCCCGGTAAGTGCTGATTCGTCCACTTTTATTTGATGGGTTTCAAAAAAACGAATATCTGCAGGAATAACATTTCCGGCTTCTAGAACTACAACATCGCCAGGAACAAGATCCGAAGCCGGAATGTCAATCATTTTTCCTTCGCGTACAATGCGCGCATGGTTTGCAACCATATTTTTCAATGCTTCCATCGCTTTTTCGGCTCGATATTCCTGAATGAATCCCACAATGGCATTGATAATAATGATGGCAAGAATAATAATGGTGTCTGTTACATCGCCTATTATTCCCGAAATTATTGCAGCCGCAATCAGAATCAGAATCATGAAATCAGATAACTGAGAAAGGATCATTTGTAAAATACTTTTCTTTTTTGTGTCTTCAATTTCATTTTTTCCATGTTCGCACATACGTTCTGATACTGTAATTTCATCAATACCGTTTGGAGTTGTTTGCAACAACTGGGTAATTTCGGAAAGTGGGAGTAAATGCCAGTTCATCGCTTTGTTTTTTTATTTTTTGTAATATAAAAGCCCCATCATGAGTACATAAACGACAGCAATTAATGCAGTATCAATTGCGAGTTTCCATTTTTTTTCTTCTTTGAAAACAATTCCAATAATTCCTATTGCGGTAATAATAATGGTGCCAAGGACGGGAATAATATGATTGGGACTTGTAAATTGAAAAATAGGTCCTTTGGTATAGAGTATATCGTCAAGCGCAAGAATGGCAATGTTAAAAATATTACTTCCAAAAATATTACCAATCGCCAAGTCGATAGTTCCGATGCGGATGGCGGCAATAGACACGACTACTTCCGGAAGTGACGTGGAAGCTGCGATGAATAATGTACCAAAGAAACTTTGTCCCAATCTGCTGGCTTCAGCAAGGTGTTCTCCAAAATAAGGCAATAGCATAGCAGCACCCATCAAAATGACCGCGTTCAAAGCATAACGTAGAACCACTTGTTTTAAAGTTAAAGTGTAAGTATCTTTTTGTGCTTCACGATGATTATTTTCTTTTTTGTCATAAAGGAAAATAACCCGAATGGCTACGAGGTAAAATATCAGAAATAGAATACTGAATTCTCCAATCCAAAGAATAGTTCCAAAAAAATTAGGCATCAAAATAGCAAAAGCAACTAAGCATAACAGTATGATTCCAAAAGAGGCGGCAATTATATGGCCCGGTTGTGCAACGGATGTTAATGGTTTTTTATGATTATAAAAAAAATCCATAATGGAAATAATAAGGATGTTGAAAGCGCAACTTCCCACAATATCGCCAACGGCAAGGTCAGGAGCATCCAAAATGACAACTGCGCTTATTCCGTTCATCAGTTCAGGCATAGAAGTTACAGATGCCATTAGGATAAGACCCATAAACATTTTTCCCCAGCCCAGCATATCAGCCAATAGATCTCCATATTTGGAAAGTCTGGAACCAGTTGTTACGATTATCGCTGTTGCAATTAGAAACCCAATACTATCCAGATATAAAGTATTCATATAAAACAATTACTTCGTTAGTGTCTTTGGTTTTCCTGATTAATCATTCTAAATCAGGAGGAATGAAAATTTTTTAGTACATACTTTTATTAAATTATTCTACTCGTTAGCTATAACTATTGAACACTTTGGGGAGTAAAAAGATATTATTTGTTTGGGATACTTAATAACGGAACGGGAATGTGATACGCTATTTTTTTAGTTACACTTCTGTGAAAAATACGATTCCAGATTCCTTTTCTTTTCAATGGATTCATTACTATTATATCCGTTTTGTCCAGTAAGGTTTCCTCCAAAATAGTTTTCGAAACATCCTTTCCAACAGTATGATTAAAAGTGAATTCAAAATCTTTAAAATGATTTTGGATTGTTTTTTTATAGTGTTCATAATCTTCATCAGCTGTAAAAAAAGTGTTTCCCCAATCGATGTGTAAAATTGTGATTTTAGCATTGAAAAGCCTATTAAACTCTAATAGCGATTGCAGTACCTTTTTGTCTTTTTTATTATAATTAGTGGCGTAAGTAATTTTTTCAGGGACTTTGAATTTATACTTTTTTGGAATAGCTAAGACCGGACAAGGCGCATTAGTCATAACTTCGGCGGTAAAACTTCCTATGAGTTTTTCTTTCAAACCACTGGCGCCTTTGGTACCCATCACAATCAAGTCTGATTTGCTTTTTTTGCAAAAATCAATAATTTTAATGCCTTCCGGACCCTGATCTACGTGAATCGAAACAGAAAGATTTGGGTTTTTATTTACAATGGAATTCTTTATTGTTGTAAGTCTGTCCGTTAATTTTTTATGAGCTTCCATATTTTCTTGCTCACTCAGTGAAAGCAGATAAAAACCACTTTCGAATGGAATAAAACTGTGGTACAAAATCAATGAAGCATCCCAAAATAAAGCCATCTTTATAGCGTAATGAATGGCGGAATCTGCCGCAATGGAGAAGTCTGTGGGTACAAGTATTGTTTTCATAGCTATAAAATTTATGCGTTAGCAATGTCATAAAGTATAAATTTTGAAATTTTTTAGGTTCCAGAAATAATAGCATTACTAAAAAGCAGTGAAACGTTCTCTTTTTTAAAGATTGTAAACCATAACTTTTTAAGGGCAGATTCTAGTGGGGCTGTTGTTAACTTTCGTACAAACGCAATCTGTTTCTGAGTGCGGTCAATTCATTTTGCAATCTATCAATCTTTTGTAGCAAATTAAACACGACATCAATTCCTTCAATATTAACGTCTAATTCCTGATAAATACGAATCATTTTTTCGATTTCATAAATTGCATCTGAATCAATATATTGCTTGGATTCAATCGTTTTTATTTCGAGCAAACCCATTTCGCTGAGGTTAGTAAAAAAAGACAGTTCCACAGTATAATGAATGCACAATTCAGGTATCGGGATCAGATTTTCCATGTTCATGATTTTCTTAAGGTAGCGAGTTCAGCGAATAATTCCTTTTCTTTCTCAGAAAGATTGGTGGGGATTTGTATTTGATAAGTTAGGTACAAATCACCAAATTCTCCTTCTTTTTTATACACTGGAAATCCTTTTCCTTTCAATTTGACTTTAGTTCCGTTTTGGGTTCCGGGTTTAACGGTCAGTTTTACTTTCCCGTCAAAAGTGTCTGCGGTAATCTCGCCGCCCAATAACGCAGTATACAAATCCAAATCCACTGTTGCGTAAAGGTTGTGCTTATCTAGTTTAAATTTCGTGTGATTTTCGACCGTGAACGTGATGTATAAATCGCCTTTGGGACCGCCACCAGAGCCTTCGCCACCCATACCGCTGATTTTTATTTGTTGGCCGTTTTCGACTCCCGCTGGAATGGTAATACGAATATTTTTGCCATTGATAGTCAATGTGCGTTTGTGAGTAGTGTAGACGTCTTTAAGTTCCAGATGCAGTTCAGCATTAAAATCCTGTCCTTTGAACTGCGCACTTCTGCGGCCACCGCCACCAGAGGCTCGACCACCAAACATCGATTCAAAAAAATCAGAAAAATCACCTCCACCGCTGAATCCACCACCACCAAAACCTCCTTGTTGTCCATTTCCGTGGTATTGACGTTGCTGTTTTGATTTTTCAAATTCTTCCGCATGTTGCCAATTTTCGCCGTAATCATCATATTTCTTACGATTCTCCGCATGGCTCAAGACTTCATTTGCTTCATTGATTTCCTTGAATTTTCTCTCGGCTTCTTTATCATTTGGATTTAAATCGGGATGATATTTACGCGCAAGTTTGCGATACGCCTTTTTAATCTCGGCTTCTGTCACTTTTTTGTCCACTTCAAGAATTTTGTAATAGTCTATGAATGCCATTGTGATTATTTTTATGTTGTGGTTATTCGGTTAAGTTTGTAGTATCTGGAAATATAAAAAATGGTTTTTCGATACTTATTGTTTTATAAATTCAATGTCAGCCTTAATTTTTACTTCATCACTAATCATTGGCTCAGGGAATTTTGGACCTATATTAAAATCAGTACGTTTTATGAAAGTACTAAATTTAAAACCAGCTGTTGGTGCTTTTGATTGAGGATTTTCAATAGTTCCTCTATACCACATGGTGATGATTACCGGTTTCGTTATTCCGTGCAGGGTAAGTTGACCCGTTAGTTTGTATTTATCTTTCTCTGTTTTTTGTATCGACGTACTTTTGAAAGTCATTTTAGGATATTTTTCTACATCAAAAAATTCGTCACTTCGTAAATGCTTATCTCGCATTTCCACTTCGGTATTGATGGACGCAACATCTGTAGAAAGTTCAAAAACGGCATCGCTGAAATCAGTTTTGGTTGTAATTGCGCTAATTTCAAATGTTTTGAACAATCCTGTAATGTCAGAAATTCCATTGTGTACCGTGCTAAAAGTTAATTTAGAATGCATCGGATCCGCTTTCCATGTTGTTTGTGAAAACAGAAAAGTGGATAAAAATAATGTAGTAATGATAGTAGCGATGTTTTTCATGGCTTATTTAATTTAATTTTTAAAAAGATACTCTAATAAGTAATTAAGAAGTTTAGACGGAATTTTTTGCGATAAGCAGAATTATAATTCTCAATGAATGTATTTACCAAATTTAATCAATTTTTAGGTCATAAAATAATAATAACTTGTTTTATAACAGTTAGTTATGAAAATTAAAAGCCCCAAAATGGAGCTTGTTCTAAATTATTTTTTACAATTTAAATAGGAAACAATTCGTTTTCTATCGCCATTAAATCTTGTTTGTGTTTCAAATCGAAAAGCACAGCTTTATACTTTATAAATTCCGCGTCTTTTGGATTGATTTGGAGTACAAAATTTATTTTCCCCAGCAAATGCTCCAAATAATTGTTCTGATTAATTTTTTTGAAGATTTTATGTTCTTCAAAACCAAATTTCTGAATGTAATATAAGGCTTGTCTCAGTTCATTGCGTTTATGGAAGATGACTTGCGGTTTTTGATTCACCACAACGCCAGTAACCGTTTGCCGCATATTTGGCGTCATCAGTTTGGTCTTTTTGGCATTGATGTGCAGGTTTAGTTTTTCAAGCGTTTCTGTTACTTTTTTTAGCAATTCCTCTTGGTCAAAATCTCCTGAAAAACTCATATCGTCCGCATATCGCGTATAACGAATTTTATAATCTTTGCAATACGAAGCAATTTCGGCATCAGCCTGTTTAAAAATCAGATTGGAAAGATAGGGGCTGGTAGGCGCACCTTGCGGTAGATTTCCATTTCTGGTGCATAATCTGGAAAGTAATTTGGATACTATTTTAGAATATCCCAATTCCAGAAATTCTGCTTCAACAACTTCAACTGATATTGAAGGAAAGAAATTTTCTAAATCCAGCGTGAAAATCTTGGGTTGATTTTTATGAAATCTTAGGTTTTCCAGCAGGGTTACGTTAGGTTTGTAGGCTTTCGCAAAAGGGCTGATGGGTACTTTATACAGTATATTTCTGAGAATCCAGATTTGGATTTCTTTCAAGCTGGGCAGTGGTTCAGAAATAAGTCGTTTACTACCATTTTTTTTTGCGACTTCAAAATCACGATAAAAATAGTTAGGAAACATGGATGCTTTTTTCAGGTATTCTTTTTTATATCCCACAAGTGCTGATAAATGCGAAGGATTGTAAATTACCGGGACTTGATGCGAAAATAAAACTTCGGCATAATCCAGACAACGCTGAATATTAGGTAGCGAAAAGCCCATTTTTCGCGATTCCTTAATAAAAGCTTCTTTGTAATGGTTAAAATCCATAGGGTTAAGTCATTAATGGGATAGGGACTTTTGCGTCCCTAACCCCAATTAAGAATACCGGTTTAAAAGTTCGGAGCTCTGCGGAGAATCTTTTAAACCTGGTGCTTGAAAGAACATTCAATTACAGAACAGTGACTCACGGCTCCGTCGCTAGCTTAAGCTAACAAATTTCTTTTAAAAATGAATTAAAAAAACAGTTCATCCTGATTAGGCACAAATATTTTTTTACAGTCCAATTTAGGGATTTGTCTTTCAAAATCCTTTTGGATCCAATCCTCTTTTTTTTGGGTTTTAATTCGGTATGGTTCCATTTTTAAAAAAATTAAAATCAACATCTAATATTTGTAACTACTTATTTGTTAAGTGATTACATTTATAAATTTACAAAAAAAAATGTAGTAACCGCATAAAATATTAAATTTTTTAGTTTTTATTTTTAAAAAATGCTTCTTTATAAATTTGATAAGTTTTAATAGGAATGAATGTATTGCTTTTTCAATTATAGAACCGTTTATAAGGCGTGTAAGTGACTACTAATTCTACGATTCTTGTGATAGAATACGAAACTAAGTTGATGAATTTTGTCATTAAAGTGGTTTTTGTTTTCAATGATTCCAAAGTGATGCGTTGACATTGCGCAATAATTCCGTTGAGGTGCTCCTGAAAACGTGCTGAAAAGGATTCTGATAGGATTTCCACATTCATTTCCAGACTTCCGTAGGAGCTCAAATTGTTGAGGTTAAATGAACCAATTGTAGACCAATTGCCATCCACTACAGCAACTTTTCCGTGTAAAATGGATTCGTTCCATTCATACAATTCAATGTTATAACTGAGTAGTTTACCGTACAAAAAGCAAGTTGCTCGTCTTGTCAGCGGTAGATCTGATTTTCCCGAGAGAATTAGTTTGATGGTTACTTTATTTTTCGAAGCTTTTTTCAAGGCTCGAATGATTCTAATTCCGGGAAGAAAATAACTGCCTACAATGATGATTTCTTTTTTTGCTTGCCGAATGGATTTTATATAACCGTCACATATTTCGTTTTTCCCTTTCAACCAATCATTTTGAAGGATGCGAACAGAAGTATCTTCCTGAATATGAAATGCAGATTTTATTTTTTTATTTTTTAAGTGTCTTTTTTTTAAATAAATATCGTGACAAAGCTGTTGAAGTGGTTTGGCAATTCCCCCGTTAATTTGAACAGCGTAGTCCAGCCAAGGTTTCTGGGTGGCGGAACCGTGGTATTTATCAGCTATATTTATTCCGCCCACCAGCGCAACTTTTGCATCAGCGACAACCACTTTACGATGCAATCTTCGTCCAAGATAAAAGGTATAAGTTGAAAATAAAGGGGCAAAAAAACGAATATTTACACCACTGTATTTCAGTTCTTTTATTTGTTCAGCAGGAAAGGTCAAAGAACCCAAACCATCTAGAAGCACATAAATTTCAACCTTACGGAGCGCGGCTTCTTTTAGTGCATTGACGATTCTTTTTCCAGTTGCATCATTTTCAAAAAGATACATTTGGAGCTGTATTTGAGATTGTGCCTCCCGGATGATAGTTTCTAAACGGGCAAAATAATCTTCGCCACTGTGCACTAGCTCTAAGTTTTTGGCATTAGTAAAGCTATCGTTAGTTTTTATCATGCGCTTTATTTGTAGTAACCTCATTAATCAAAATGAACTCCATTAGATTTTCGATATCTAAAGTTCCGCTGACTTCATTGTTTTCCATAACGAGCATTAACCTTGATTTATTGAGTTGTATGAGTTCAAAAACATTTTCCAAAAGCGAATTTGCATCGAGAAAAATTAAATTCCGATCCATAACATTATAAATAAATTCCTCTTCGCCTTTTTTGGAGAGTGCTATTATGATTTGGTCACGGTTCAGTGTTCCGACAGGAGTTCCTTCTTCCATGATTAAAAAATTCTTGTTTTGGCTATTTAAAACTAATGCTACGGCAGTTTTGACGGTGGCATTGGCATCAATTTTTGGATAGTCTTTCATCACAACATCATGGACTTTAAACCCTTTCAGTATGAATTTCGACTCGGTATAATCCGCTTCAACCTGAGCACCTATGATAACAAAAATACCAATAAAAACTAAAATAGGCGAGGTGAAAAAACCAAAAAATATAAATCCCAACGCAAGAAATTGACCAATCCGCGCAGAAATTCGGGTAGCTATATTTCGCTGCATCCGGAAGGATAATAAAGCACGTAAAATTCGGCCGCCATCCATTGGAAACGCCGGAATTAAATTAAATAGCGCCAGCCAAAAATTCACTAAAAAGAAATTCAGAAAGAAATTATTGGCATTGACACCGTTGGATAATTCGGCCATCAATTGTTCCGAAGTATCAGGAATGGTGATAAAAATTCCGGTAACAACTGCTAAAGTTATGTTGACCAAAGGTCCTGCAATAGCAACGATTAATTCTTCGATGGGTTTTTCAGGAATTTTTTCGAGTCGCGCCAAACCGCCAATGGGTAAAAGTGTGATGTCTTTGGTAATTATGTGGTATCTTTTTGCTGCCAAAGCATGGCCTAATTCATGCATTACAACGGTGATGAAAATACTCAAAATAAACACAACCGACCATACGATCTGAGTAGCATTTTGACCTGATCGGTAATTAATGAAAATGATAAACAGAATCAGTAAAGAGAATGTCCAGTGAACAAAAATACCTATATCTGCTATTTTTCCGAGTTTAAAGGAGCCTTTCATTTGGTGTTTTTTTAATAGTTTATTTTGAAAAATAATCTCGAGAATTCTATTTAAACCTGAAAACAAACAGCATATTTTATCAACTTATTTCATTTTCAGAAATGCCATTATACGCCCAAGCATTTAAATTGGCAATGGTAGTATGGGCAATTCCTGCAAGCGTTTCATTAGTCAAAAAACCTTGATGTCCGGTAATCATGACATTGGGATAGGAGCGGAGTTTCAAAAACAAGGTGTCTGTAATAGGAGCTTCGGTATGATCTTGAAAAAATATAGAATTTTCGTTTTCATATACGTCTAAACCAACAGCAGCGAGGGTTTTGTTGTCTATTGCTTCTATTAAATCTCCGGTATTTACCAATTTTCCACGTGCGGTATTAATGAAAATCATTCCTTTTTTGCATGATGAGAAGGTATTTTTGTCAAACAAAGGATAGGATGATTCGTTCCAAGCTGCATGTACGGACAATACATCTGAAGCGGCACAAACGTCCTCTAGCGTCTTATATGAAATTGGGATTTCATTTATCAGTTCCTTGTTTTCTTCGTTATCAAACGCGACAATTTTGCAACCAAAACCATGCATAATCCGTGCAAAAGCAGCACCTATTTTTCCAGTTCCAATAATCCCCACTGTTTTTCCATGCAAATCAAAACCAACCAAATGATCCATTCGGTAATCTCCAATGTCCATTAATCGCTGTCCTAAAACCAGTTTCCTGTTCAGTGCCAATACCAAACCAACAGCATGTTCAGCAACCGAATAAGGAGAATAAACCGGAACATTCGCCACCTTTATCGCCATGGATTTTGCTCTTGGAACATCAATTAAATCGGAATGTACAGCACGCAACGCAATATATTTCACACCGCAGGTATAGAGTTTTTGCAAAACTGTTTCTGAACCCACATCTGAAGTGAAAAGCGAGACGGCATCAAATCCTTGGGCTAGATGCGCCGTCTTTTCATTCAAATGCTGCTCAGTAAAAACCAATTCATGATTTCCATGGGCCGCTTTTTCCATAAATGGCTTATCAAAGCCAAAGATGCTGTAGACTAATACTTTCATTTTATGGTTTTTTATTTTTAATGTAAGCTGTCAGTGCCTGTAATGTGGCTATTTTTCCATAATCTTCTTCTGGAATTTCAATTCCTGTTTTTTTATTCAATGCAACGATGAATTGCAGCGAATCAAATGAATCAATATTGAGCGTTTCTCTGATGTTTTCATCCGGTTTTAATCTTGATGGTTCCGTATCCGGTGCAATTTTTTTCAACAATTGAAAAACAATTTCTTTGATTTCTTCTTCATTCATAACGCTTCAGGATTTTGTAAATGGTTGTTCAAGGCTACTAGAAAGCGGCTGCCGGTTAATCCATCCGTGGCACGATGATCCCCCGCCAAAGTCGCGAAAATTGTAGTTCGGATTCCTAACATGCCTTTCTCCGCAAAGGGTTGTTCTGAAATATTTCCGAAACCAATTATCGCAACCTGTGGCGGATAAATCACCCCAAAAATCGTATCGGCGCCACCATCGCCAATGTTGGTTACTGTAATTGTAGCGTCACTCAATTCTGAACTGCGTAGTTTCAAGGCGCGAGCTCTGGGAATAATATCATTTAAAGAAGCCATGATTTCATCTAGATTTTTTAAATCTGCATTGTGAATCGCGGGAACTATAATTCCTCCGTTGCGCAGCGAAACCACAAAACCGATATGAATTTCTTTTTTTAGCTGTAAACCGTTTTGCCAAACCGCATTCAATTCCGGAAAATCAGTCAATGCTTTAGCGGTTGCTTTGATGAGCAGCACAACGGGAAGCAATCGTTCTTGAACTGATTTTTCCTTATTTTTGGCTATCAGCCAATCAATTGATTTTGTTATATCTATTTTTTTCTCTAGGTAATAATGTGGAATTTCTCGTTTCGATTTGCTCATTGCCGACGCTATTGCTGTACGAACCGCCTCAATTTGTGCGAGTGTTTTTGCGTCATCAGGAGGAAATTTTTCCGCTTTTGGAAGTTGCTCTTTTTGAGTTGCCAATGCTTGTTCCACATCGTCTTTCGTAATCACGCCATTTTCCCCCGTTCCTTTTATTTGCGAAAGATCAATATGATTTTCTGCAGCAATTCGCCTTGCCAGTGGGGAAGCTTTTATTGAAAACACTTCTGTTTTTTCTTCTATAGGTTGTAAGGCAATTGGCTTTTCTGATGTTGCTTTTCCTTTTTTGGTTTCCAATGCCGCTACGCTGGGATCAATCAATGCCATTACCGTTCCCACAGGGACTTTAGTTCCTTCCTGTATCAGTAATTCTCCGATTGTTCCTTCATCAAAAACCTCAATTTCTATAAGTCCTTTCTGCGTTTCCACTTCGGCAATGATATCGCCACGCTGAACCTTATCGCCTGGTTTTTTCTTCCATTCGATGAGAGTTCCAGCTTCCATATCAGCGCCTAAATTTGGCATTTGAAATTCAATCATGACGGATCATTTTTTTTACTGCATTTACAATATCATTTTTCTGCGGGATCGCAGCTTCTTCCAGATGTGCAGGGTAGGGAATGGGAACTTCTACACCGCACAATCGCTGTACGGGAGCATCCAAATCATAAAATGCCTTTTCCATAATTCGTGCACTAATTTCTGATGAGATACTGACCGAACGCCACGCATCTTCAACAATCAAAACCCGATGCGTTTTTGCAACCGATTCCAGAAATGTACGTTCATCCAAAGGTCGTAACACACGCAAATCAATAACTTCGGCATCGATTCCCACCAAAGCTAATTCGGTGGCAGCTTCCAGACTTTTATAAACGCCCGTTCCATATGTGATAATTGTGATAGCAGATCCTTCGCGTAACACTTTGGCTTTTAAAATATCTATAAATCCTATATCTGCGGCAATTTCTTTTTCGAGATTAAGCATCAGCGTGTATTCAAACAGCAAGACGGGATCCGGACTTTGCAAAGCAGCACGCAACATTCCCCGTGCATCCTCATGCGTTCCCACTGATAAGACAATTAATCCCGGAATGTGTGCATAAAACGGTTCCCAACTGTGCGAATGTTGTGCTGCCAGTTGACGGCCAATTCCGCAACCCATCCGGATAACCATTGGGACATGGATTTGGCCGCCTGACATGTGCAACAATGTCGCCGCATTATTTACAATTTGGTCCATGGCCAACAAACTGAAGTTGACGGTCATCACCTCAATAATGGGTTTCATTCCCGCCATAGCCGCCCCGATTCCGGCTCCTACAAAACCTGCTTCAGATAGTGGGACATCCATAATACGGTCTGCACCAAACTCCTGCAATAATCCTTTGCTTACCGCAAAAGCGCCTCCATAACGGCCCACATCTTCGCCCATCAAAAAGACGTTTTCGTCATTTTGCAATGCATCCCGAAGGCCTTGTTTCAACGCTTCGCGATACGTAAGGGTTATTGTGCTGGTACTGTTGTCCATGATGCCAATCGATTAGGGATTAAATAACAAATTGTTTGTTTTTCCAACGTTTCAATGCGGGTAAAATATTCAAAGCTTTTTGAACCATATATGCAGGAAGCTTTTTTTTCTCCATGTGCATTTTTACTGCATCTTTCATTTCTTCTAAGTTCATATCCGGGTTTTTGAAGTTACTGTCTTCATAACAATACCGGCAATAATCATTTGTTTTTAGGCCGTTATTTTCGGTTCCTTTCGCGTCTTCTGTAGTTAGTGGCATTCCGCAACTTTGACAAAAATGTGTATTTTCCATGTGTGTTGATTTAAATAGTTAGCTTTCTTTCTGTATGTGGTTTCTAATTTATTTTTCGTGTACACCATTTTGTCAATGGGCTCATAAGAACCAGATTTCGGCTTCCGCAAAAGGAACTCCGTTCTGGATTCTACTTTTAACTTCTGGATTAATTACTTTTCCACCGTTTTAATGCTGGTAGTATGTTTACCGCTTTTTGAATTGCATATTCATCAAGTTCTAATTTTTTCATTTGATTTTTCACGTTATTTTTCATGTCTTCTAAATTCATTTTTGGATTCTTAAAGGCCCCATCTTCATAACAGTATTTGCAATATTCATTGCTTTTTAAACCGTTTTTCTCCGTTCCTTTCACAGCTTCGGTGTCCAGTGGCATGCCACAACTTTGACAAATTATTTTATTTTCCATGATTTTAAATTATTAGTTTGCCGTTTCACTGTATACAAATTTTGTTAGTTGGTCTAACGGTTCCCAAGTTCCTGCTTCCGCAAAATCGACTGCGATGGCTATTTTGTTTTCAATTTTACTCTTAAAAGCAGCAATTTCCTCATCTGTTATCCATTGCTTTTGCAAAAGAAACTGTTCGAATTGTGGAATAGGATCTCTTTTTTTCCATTCTTCGACTTCTTTTTTATCCCGATATAATTCTGCATCAAACATCGAGTGTGCCCGAAAACGATACGTATTGCAAACTAATAAATATGGCTTTCCACTGCTTCTTACTTTCGCGGTAGCAATATTTGCAGCAGCAATCACAGCCAACAAATCCATTCCATCTACGGCAACAGATTCAATTCCGTAAGCAGCTCCTTTTTTTTCCAGTTCTGTTACTGCATGCGAATATTTTATCGCAGTTCCCATCGCATACAAATTATTCTCACAAACAAACAAAACGGGTACTTCCCAAAGTGCCGCTAAATTCAGGCTTTCATGAAAGGTACCTTCGGCAGCTGCTCCTTCTCCAAAAAAGCAACAAGTAAGGTTCGTTTTCTTTTGTTTTTTTGTTGCCAAAGCCATTCCAACAGCAAGTGGAAGATGGCCGGACACAATCGCATTGCCACCATAAAATCGGTTTACCACATCAAATAAATGCATCGAGCCTCCACGACCTCGGCAGCAGCCTTGCATTTTACCATACATTTCGGCCATGATACTATCAGGATCAATACCTCTAGCTAGTGCATGACCGTGTTCCCGATACGTACACAATAAATTATCATCTTCCCTCAGCGCCTGAATTACGCCTACAGCAACCGCTTCTTCGCCAATGTACAAATGCAGAAAACCACGAATTTTCGCTTTCGTATATTGCTCTGCTGCTTTTTCTTCAAAGCGTCTTATGAGCAGCATTTGATACAAAAAAAGTAATCCTCTTTTGGCATCCATCGGTTGTGGTTCTGTCGTTGATTGTACCATTTTTTATAGTTTTATAATCCAAAAGCATAATAGTAATACGTAGGATCGCCGGCATATTTTCCTTCGAGCATGATGCCGCGTTCTTGTGCTGCAACGGCATCCACGAAGGATTGAACTGATGAAACTGCCCTGTTATTGACTGATGTAATTACGAATCCGTTACGTATACCGGTGAATCTTTTTATTTTTCCATCAAATAGTTTGGTGATTTTGAGTCCGTTTTTTACATTATACATTTTTTGGTCTTCCTTAGTAATTGGACTCAACTCAACTCCCAAATCTTTCAGCAATTCTATATTTTTACTTTTTGTAAGTTCTGGGGTTGCTTCCTGTTTTTTCAGTGTGGCAATCAGTTCTTTTTTCTCATTACCGTTTCTGATGAGTGTGATTTTTACTTTTTCACCCGGACGTTTTCGCATGATGATTTCCTGTAATTTTGAAGCCGAAGCGGTTTCTATATTATCAATGCTGATGATGACATCTTTCTCTTTTACACCTGCTTCTTTCGCCGCACCACTTACAGTGACGCTGTCAATATAAACTCCATTAGCACGGTCAATTTTTATTTCCTTTGCTAATGTGCTGTTCAAATCGCGTATGCTTATTCCTAAAATTCCCCTGTGTACAGAGCCAAAATTCATTAGATCATCCGCTACTTTTTTTACAATATCTACAGGAATTGCAAACGCATAGCCCGCATAAACTCCTGTTGGCGTTGCTATTGCGGTATTTATACCAATGAGTTTTCCTTCCAGTGTCACTAATGCGCCGCCGCTATTGCCTGGATTTACCGCTGCATCAGTTTGTATGAAGGATTCTATGGCGCCTTGATCGCTTAGAATATTGATGTTTCGGGCTTTGGCACTGACAATTCCTGCCGTTACCGTCGATGCCAGATTAAATGGATTTCCTACCGCTACGACCCATTCTCCCACTTCAATAGTGTCACTGTCGCCGTAGCGTATAAATGAAAGGTTGCTTTCTTTGATTTTAAGGAGAGCAAGATCAGTTTGAGGATCATTTCCGATAACTTTTGCAGGATAGGATCGTCCATCGAACAAAGTGATATTTATTTCATCGGCATTTTTTACCACATGATTGTTGGTTATGATGTACCCGTCAGGAGTCAGAATTACCCCAGATCCGCTCCCGACCACAGTTTCGGAATTGTAATGTGGTGACTGCGGTAGTTGAAACCTAAATTCCCTGAAAAAAGGATCGTCCCTAAAAAAATCTTTGAGTGGGTCTGGAATGTTATAAAATTTATCTTCACCCTCGTATTGAAGGGTTTGTGGTTTGAAACTGCACTTGATATGAACAACTCCAGGCGTAGCTATTTTGGCTGCCATTCTGAAATCGACATTGCCTGAATAGGAAATTTTTTCGGGAACAAGTGCGGCGCTTTTCTGGATCGATTCTATGTCCGTTTCATTATTCTTATTTTGAGCTTCGCATCCTTGAAATAGAATAAGAAGTACAAATAGAAAAACAGTTTGGTTTTGTAGTTTTATTTTTTGGAAAGGTATCATGGCTGAAATTGATTAGTGAAAATTAATTTTTGATGACTTTTATATTTTAAGAGGATTCCAATGTTGAAATATCGCCTTCGGGCAAACCGAGTTCTCGGGCTTTTAATAATCGCCTTAAAATTTTTCCGCTTCGGGTTTTGGGAATATTTTCCACAAATTCAATTTCTTTGGGAGCCACTGCCGGACCCATTTCTTTTCGGGCGAAAGCCATAATATCCATTTTGGTTGTCTCGTTAGGCTCTTTTCCAGTTTTGAGTACGACAAAGGCTTTTACCAATTCTCCAATGGTGGGTTCCGGTATCCCAATCACAGCGGCTTCTGCCACATCAGGATGGCGCATCAGCGTGCTTTCGACTTCAAACGGACCGACCATGTGTCCGGAAGTTTTAATAATATCATCGGCCCGACCGATAAACCAGAAATACCCATCCGCATCTTTCTTGGCTAGATCGCCGCTGAGATACCAATCGCCAATAAAGCATTTTTTATAACGTTCTTCTTCATGGATATAGCCCCGAAAGAGTGATGGAAATCCTTTCTTTAGAACCAAATGCCCTTGAATATCAGGCCGAGTGATAAGTGTCAGTTGGTTATCATTAACTGTTGCAATGGCAATTTCTACTCCGGGCATCGGTTTTCCCATCGAACCCGGTTTTACGGGCATCGACGGATAATTGGCAATCATAATCCCGCCCGTTTCGGTTTGCCACCAATTGTCTAAAATGGGGATGCCAAAATTTTCCTGTCCCCAAATCACGGCTTCGGCATGAAGCGGTTCGCCAACACTCAGAATCAACCTAAGATTCTCGAGATTATATATATATATGGGTTTTATATCCATACGCATCAATCGCCTGATAGCGGTGGGAGCGGTGTACCAAATGTTTATTTTATGTGTTTCAAGGAGCGAATACCATCGGGAAGCATCAAATTCCGCTTCATCAATAATACTGGTGATTCCATGCAGTAATGGAGCAATAATGCCGTACGAAGTGCCAGTAACCCAACCTGGATCCGCGGTGCACCAATAGTGGTCACCTTCATGAAAATCGAGAACATATTTGCCCGTTATGTAATGCGTGAGTACGGCTTGGTGAACGTGAAGTACGCCTTTTGGCATTCCGGTTGTTCCACTGGTGAAATGCAACAAAGCGGGGTCTTCCAGATTGGTTTCCGGAATGGTAAATTCCGTTTCGGCCTCGTCCATGAGCTTGGAAAAAGAACGTATTTTTTCAGAAATATGTTCCGTCGCGTCGGTAAGAATGATATAGCGGAGCAAAGGAAGTTTTTCTAGGATTTGTTTTATCTTTTTTTCGAATAAAAGAGTGGTGGTTACCAGAACAGCTGCATCGCCTTTGCTGAGTCTTTGATAAACTGGCTCAGGGCCAAAGACAGAAAACAATGGACAAAATACTCCGGTGTATTTCATGGTTCCCAAAGCGGTTATGTATAGTTCCGGTATCCTGCCAGCAAAAGAAAAAACGCGTTCCCCTTTCTGGATTTTCAATTTTTGAAGTACATTGGCAAATTTTGAGGTATGTTTTTGCAATTCTGCATACGTGAATTCCTGTAAAAAGTTGTCTTTTCGAATAAAACGCAATGCCACCGTATTTTTTAGATGTGTTTGTGCATGACGATCCACAGCTTCATGCGCTATGTTGAGCCCTTTTCCATTTGGAAGACCATCTAATTCCCGGGCAACATTTCCCCACGAGAAAGTAGCTTGCACTTTTTCATAGTCCAAAAGGTGGTGCGTAGTTTTATTTTTGATGGAAATCATGGAGTAGCACGTTTAAAAAATGATGGGTTCGAATAAAAATTTTCTGTTTTGTATTCGTCAAAAAGATTCACCAATAGGAATCAGACTTTTCTCTACAATTATTTCGGGCTCTAATCGAATGGGTATTTTTAGTGTATTGGAAACCAAACACGCCTTTTCACTCATTTCCACAATTCGTTTTGCCCGGTCTGGTTTTTGGGAATAGGGAATGATGACTTTAGGATGCAAGAGGACTTCAGTAATTACATAAGCACCTTCGACCAAATCAACGGTGCAAGAAGATTTGCATTCAAAACTGATAAAATGCAGTTTAGAATTTTCGGCGATATTCAAAAAAGTACTCATGACGCAACTGTTGATTGATGCGATAAATAAGTGTTCCGGCGACCAAATTCCTTGCATTCCTTTTGGGAAATCGGGTGGTGTGGCGACTTCAATATTCTGTGGTAAAACCGGAGAACTCAAAAGCCCTTTGGTGTTACCTGTCCATTTTAGGTTGACTTCGTACGTGTGCATCTTGGTATGGTTTTTTGGTTATTTTTTAAATTACTGAGCTGTAAATCCGCCGTCTACTGCCATTACATGTCCGGTTACAAATGAGGCTTCATCAGAGCACATCCACACTACGGCATTAGCTATTTCTTCCGGAAGACCAAAACGTCCAATGGGTTCAAAACCTTTAAATCGTTCGATACCTTCTTTTGTTTTTCCGGTCAGTCTGTCAATCATTGGTGTTTGAATAACACCGGGACAAACCACATTTACTCGGATTCCTTGTGTTGCACATTCTAAAGCAGTGGTTTTTGTGAGTCCCACAATTCCATGTTTAGAAGCCACATAAGCCGGCAAACCTGCAAAACCAATCATTCCGGCTACCGAAGCACAGTTGACGATGGCTCCTTTTCCTTGTTTGAGTATTTCCGGGATTTCATATTTCATGCACAGCCAAACTCCTTTCAGGTTTACACCAATGGTTTTGTCCCAGTTTTCCTCCGAACAATCTTGTGTAGCAGCAGACGCACCCTCGATTCCGGCATTGTTGAACGCATAATCCAATCGGCCAAATGCGGCAATTATTTGTGCCACCATAGCTTTTACGTCATCGATTTTTGAGACATCACATTTGATAAAAATAGCTTCACTGCCCAATTCTTTGATGAGGTTTACCATTTCATCATTTTCCATCCAATCTACTACGGCTACTTTGGCTCCTTTTTTGGCGAAAGCAAGTGCCGTGGCTCTCCCAATTCCTGATGCTCCTCCGGTTACTAATGCGACTTTATTCTTGAATGTTGTTTCCATGATTTAGTTTTCTTAGACGATGATTTTTCTTTTTGTTTTTTGTTCTGCTCCCAAAATGTTTTCGATTCCCTTTATCAATGCATCGGGATTAAACGAGATACTGTCAATCCCTTCGTTTACTAAAAACGTGGCGAATTCAGGGATGTCGCTGGGTGCTTGTCCGCACAATCCCACTTTTATTTCGTAGCGCTTGGCCACCCGAATGGTTTCTTTTATAAGGGCTTTGACGGCAGGATTTTCTTCGCTGAATAAGTAACTCACTAAGGCCGAATCGCGGTCCAGTCCCAAGGTGAGTTGCGTTAAATCATTGGAACCAATAGAAAAACCATCGAAGAGTTTAGCAAAATCATCCGCCATCAATACATTGCTTGGAATTTCAATCATCACATAAACCTGTAATCCGTTGATGCCTTGTACTAAGCCGTTTTTAGCCATTTCGGCCAATACATTTTCTCCTTCTTCGAATGTGCGGCAAAAGGGAATCATCAGTTTTACATTGTGAAGTCCCATTTCGTTGCGTACCTTTTTCATTGCCTCGCATTCTAGTGCGAAACCTTTTCGATAAAAATCGCTGTAATATCGTGAAGCGCCACGAAAACCAATCATCGGATTTTCCTCGTCTGGTTCAAAATATTTCCCTCCGATGAGGTTGGCATATTCGTTGCTTTTAAAATCACTCATTCGTACAATAACTTCTTTTGGATAGAAAGCAGCGGCGACAATCGCTACCGCTTCGGCGAGTTTGTCAACGAAATAATTTTTAGGATCTTCATAGCCTTTTGTCAATGCCGCTATTTCCGATTTGATATTTGCATCGGTTATTTTTTCAGGTTCGCACAAAGCCAAAGGATGGATTTTGATGGTATTCGAAATCGCAAATTCCATTCGCATCAAACCCACACCCTGATTGGGATAATGACTTAGTTCAAAAGCTCTTTCCGGATCAGCAAGAATCAGCATCGGATCTGTTTTTGGCATTTTTAGCGTACTGAAATCCTGTTCTGTTATTTCCCATTTTAATTTCCCATCGTAAACATTTCCTTCTTTGCCTTCGGCGCAGGAAACGGTTATTTCCTGTCCGTTTTTTATAGTCGAAGTAGCATTTCCGCATCCTACAACGGCAACAGTTCCCAGTTCTCTCGCGACAATAGCAGCATGGCTGGTACGTCCGCCTTTATTGGTGATAATTGCCGAAGCTCTTTTCATGATGGGATCCCAATCTGGATTTGTTAAATCAGTGACAATGATTTCTCCGTTTTGCAACAAAGCACCTTCTTGAGGATTGTTCAATATTCTGGCTTTTCCGGACGCAATTTTATCACCAAGAGCAATTCCTTTGGTCAAAAGTGTACTTTTTTCCTGGAGTTTATATATTTCCCGAACTTGTTTGTTTGATTTGCCGTGAACGGTTTCCGGACGGGCCTGAACAATGTATAATTGGTTATTCAAACCGTCTTTTGCCCATTCGATATCCATTGGTTTTTGATAATGTTTTTCAATTTTAGCGCACCATCGGGACAGTTGAATGACTTCTTTATCGGTTAATGAAAATTGGTTCTGCTTTTCCAAGGTTGTTTCCGTGTTTAAAATTGTGTTTTCTGCTGAGTCACTTTCTGATGTCTCGGAATAAATCATCGTAAACTCTTTTCTACCACACTGGCTTTTCAGTATTGGATTCAAATCCGGGTTTTCTAAAGTGGGTTTAAAAATCATCCATTCATCGGGCGTGATAGTGCCTTGAACAATATTTTCGCCCAGTCCCCAGCAGCCATTTATGATAATGGTGTTTTCAAATCCGCTGTCCGGATCTATTGTAAAAGCCACGCCCGAAGACGCTTTGTCACTGCGAACCATTTGTTGTACGCCAACGGAAATAGCGATGTCTATTTTGTCAAAATTCATATCATAGCGGTATTTTATAGCGCGATCTGTAAATAATGAAGCATAGCATCTCCGAATGGCTTCTTGCAATTGCTGTTCGCCGTTGATATTTAGAAAAGATTCCATTCTTCCGGCAAAACTGGCGGTTGGTAAATCTTCGGAAGTGGCGCTGCTGCGGACTGCTACATCTAGATTATTTATGCCACATTTTTCGCTGAGTGATTGATAGGCTGTGTTTATTTCGTCCCGAATTTCGGAGGGAATAGTTGCAGATACAATTAGGTTTCTAGCTTTTTCTCCAATAGCAGAAAGATTCGAATACTCTTTAGTGTCTAATGAAAACAACAAATCTTCAAGCGGTTGTTCCAGATTATTTTGTTTACGAAATAATCGGTAGGCTTCTGCGGTAAGGGCAAAGCCGTTTGGAATGACGATGCCAATTGGGTTGAGCTGATTGTACATTTCGCCCAATGAGGCGTTTTTGCCACCAACTTCACTAAGGGCTTCAATACCAATTTGATTGAAAAAAAGGATGTGTTTGTACTTTGCCATTTCTTATTTTTTTTTAATAGAAACAAACCATTGCTTTAGGCTGTTAAAATTATAACATTAGAAAAAATAGTGATGGGGCGGGCTTTTAAATTAATCCGATAGTAAATTTTGAAATTCAGCAGTAGGTCTGAAATTTACATATCGTTTGTTAGGTTTAGAGAAGCGAGTAGTAGGAATTCCTTCTTGCTAAAACCAATACTGTAAATTTAATAAAATATTTATTCTAATCTTAAAAAATATTATTTATTTTAAACATTAACTTGCTGTTTATCAGGATAATGTGTTTTTTATCGAGTGCTTTTGAAATATTTTTATTTTTAATTGAAAGTATTGATTTTTGGATGGTTTTTTCAGGAGAAAAGTTTTAAAATACATACACTCTAATGACTTATTTTTTTAAAATAAATGAAGTCAAGAATGCTTTTTTGAATTATATTTAAAAATAAGTAGTTATGATTTATAAATAAATATCTTCATAAAAAAGGTAAAAGAAAATGTGTTTTCTGTTACCTTTTTCTTTATTCGAAGTATTTAATGCAACGGGTAATACTAGTTTTTTAACTTATCTGAAATTGCAACTAAGACCACTCCATAAATTTGTAATTTTTGACTCTTTATTTGCACCATCAAAAATGCCATACAATCCTGATGCCGTTGAAAATTCGTAACCTAAACTGGTTTTGTTCACTGTGATTACATAAGCACTTTCCATTTCAGCTCTTGTAGATCCAATGCTGATTCCTGCCATTGTAGAAATCCTTGGACTATTCTCTGAATTGCTACCCACGAACCAACCCGCAAAATACCATTCGGTTTCTGGTGCTTTAGATTCAGATTCTTTTTTCTGAAATACTAGTGTCAGTCCATTGTTCCATGTAGCCATTTTTAAAGGTCCGGCACCGCATTCGGTGTTTATTCCAATAGATTTTGGTTTGGATTGGAGAATGTTATTTACGATTTCAGTTATTTGGTCAAATGGTTTACCAAAAGGGATTTCTGAGGTGGAACCGGTATTTTTATTTACGATCTGCAATGCATCAGAAGTCAGAATTAATCCGTGTATGCTTTTACTTTCGACAGTCGCTGTACTATCTGGAATCTTTTCCTTGATTTCTTCAACAATGGAAGCAGTGTCCAGCGTATTGTTTGTTCTTGGGATTTGTGGGGAATTATTGTCTTTCTTTTGGCAACCGATTAGGATTGCTGAAACAAGAAGTAAAAGAGTAAAGTGTTTCATAAGATGTATGTAGCTGAATTATTTTAAATGTTATGAATTTCCATTAATGTCAGTTGATTATTTTAGCCACAAATTACACTAATTTTCACGAATCTTTATTTAATTTCAAAAATACAGTTAAACCTGATTTTATTTCAAAGTTAGTCAAAGCTGTTGTCTGTGGCGAAAAATGAACTGTTATTTGTTTGTGACATCGCATAAAAAAACCGTTGCATTGTTGCAACGGTTTCTAAAATTTAAAAGTTAAAAACCTTATTTAGGCATAACTACAGTATCAATTGCATGAATAACTCCATTTGAAGCAGCTACATCAGCAAGAACAACTGTTGCAGTTCCACCATTTGCATCTGTCAACATCACTTTTCCGTCTTTCAAGCTTAAAACAATAGTACCACCTTGAACAGTTGTAACAGTATATTTTCCGTTGTTTTTGTTGATTGCATCAATTACTGTTGCAGCATCAAATTTTCCTGAAACTACGTGATACGTCAAAACAGCTTTCAATTTGTCAAGACTTTCTGGTTTCAATAGACCATCTACAGTGCCTGCAGGAAGTTTATCAAACGCTGCGTTGTTTGGAGCGAAAACTGTGAAAGGTCCATCACCGCTTAATGTTTCCACTAATCCTGCTGCTTTAACAGCTGTAACCAATGTTGAGAAATCTGCATTTCCTGAAGCTACACCTACAATGTTTGGTGTTTCAGCAACAGCCATTGTATCTACGACTACAGTTGTTGTGTCAGCCATGTCTGTTGATTCAGCTGTTTTTTTCTCTCCACAAGAAGTAGCAATTACTCCTAACAATGCAAATGCACCAATTGTTTTTACTAATTTCATAGTCAATATTTTTAAGTTTAAATTAAATTAAGATATTCGAAGATAGCTATTTATTTGTTTTGTTTAATTAATTTAACAAATAATTAAACAAATAATAAAGTTAACATTGATTTGTAAAACTCAAAAAATGGAACTCACCCTACAAGGTAAAAGTCTTTTTTTTTACTAAAAGAGGAGTATTTAAAGCTAACTACTGCCCTTAATTTCTATCAAACTAAATTAGTAGCCTAAAAAAAGAGCCTTCTTAAAAGGCTTTATTTGAATTGTAGAACAGGGAAATTCAAGGTTTTTAATGGAAAAAGAAGGTTTTTTCACAGCCTGACGTTCTGGCACTACAGCGGGTTTGGGATTAAATTAACGTTATTTTTCGGTTATCACTAAACTTCCAAATACAAAACCATCTTTCCATTAAGTCCAATGCCCAAATCCGTTGTAGTGGCTGTTGGCGGTAGTTTTTTTATTTACTTTCACTTAAGTTATTTGATAATTTCCATTTAGATTTATCCATCAATAGAAACTCCAACTTGCTTATTATTTTCAAAATGTACATTAAAATAATAGTTTTTACCTTCTTTTTCCTGAAATGACATTTCAAAACCATTTTCTTCAACAGAAAGTGCTTTAGGTTCAAAATGTTTTTCAATAGATATAAAATCCATTTCAGCATTTTCGAATTGTTCTTTAAGCGCTTTTTCAGATTCAGTTTTAATTTCTGTTTCGTTATTCAACGCATTGAGAATAATTTTTCTTTGGTTTTCTAATATTCCATCTTCGTTACTAACAATTAAGATTTCAATGTCAGAATCCAAAAATCTTTTCTTTATTTTCCAACCAACCTTATTTCCTTTCGTGAAAAAACTTTCAATTTCTCCGAAATCAACGTCAGTAATTTTTAGCTTTTTTTTACTCCCAAATAAATTTCCAAATATTCCCATTAATTTTCTTTTTTAGTCCTAATTTTTTCTCAAAATTACTGCCAACGGTTCGCGGCTTTGTGAAGGCGGGGATTTTCAGCACTAAACTTCATTAAATGCACAAAGCTTGAATTTAGCACTTCACTGTCATAGAAGCACAAAACCCCCGCTTTTGCAAAACGGCTGTTAGTGGCTGGCATTATCTTCATTTTGTCTTTTCGTTTCTAGTTGAATATAAAGTCCCATCCCATTAATTGCAAATTCTGGATATTCTTTCAAGTCAACATTTGGCAAGTATTCTCCAAAATATTTTTTGTCCGTTAAATGAAATTTTTCAATGCTATAACGCTTAATCTTCTTGTCTAGCGGGCTTACAAAGTTGTCAAGTTGTTTATTCACTTTTGATTTTAAAAGAAAGTCATTAAGTTTCTCGTAGCTAATGTTTTTCCTTCCAAATTGTTTTTCATATTCTGTTGAAAGCTCTTTCACTAAATCAAAATAATAAATTGGGTCTCTAAAATATAGTGAATTGAGTTTTGTCAAGTAGAAGTCTTCCTTAATTTGAGGTAAACATTCGTTTATTCTTGTCAATGCTGTTGTAAATATTATTGGTTTTTTATGATGTATGCTCAAATGTAGAGTGCTGTCTTTTTCATATTGTCTTGCGTTTACTGAAAAATCCAAAGTGTCATTACCTACAAGCCAATAATAAGAATACGATTTTGATAAAAATCCTACTTCATAAGATTTGTTTAAGTCGTTTTTATGTTTCACAATGATAGTGTCAGTCTTGTCGTTAGTTACGGTAGTTTGATTATTTGATTTTGTCTCTTGATTGCAAGATATGAAACCAAGTGTCAATGAAAGTATCAATGTCAGATTTGTAAATATTGCTTTCTTCATTTCTGTCTGTTTATTTTGGTCGGTCATATGCTTGCCACTAACTAGTATATAGGCGATACAAAGTAGCGCTTATACCTCTCCCTTTGGGTGGATAGGCGCTACTGAGTAGCGCATTGCTCTCAAATATACACTTTAAATATTATCTTACAAATCTTCGCATGGACTTTTTATTTTTAGGATGTTTTTAACTTACAAAAACATATATTTAGCACCTTTTGCGTGAGGGATAGCAGTGGAAATCCTTTTATGAAGCGCAGCGTAATAAAAGATTACTTCACAATGTTTTTAATTTTTAGCGGAGTTCAGTGAACTTCGTTTATAACGGATAGCTCGACCTTGTTGCGGAACTAAGCAAAATGATTTATACAATAGCACTGCAACAAGGACACGCCCAAAAAAACAAACGCCATAAAAAAACCGACTTGTTTTCACAAATCGGTTCGTATTTAGAGGGATTTTCGTTTATACAAATAAGCCTTCGATGCTTAAATAGTGCTCTCCGGTGTCGTAACAAAAAGTTAGTACTTTAGCGTTTTCAGGGATTTCAGAAAGTTTTTTGGCTACAGCAGCGAGTGACGCTCCCGAGGAGATTCCTATGAACATACCTTCTTCTTTGGCTGCTCTTTGGGCGTATGCAAATGCTTCGTCTTTGCTCACTTGGATGGTTCCGTCCAATAGATCCGTGTGCAAATTGGTAGGGATGAATCCTGCTCCAATTCCTTGAATAGGGTGGGGAGCCGGTGTACCACCACTGATAACGGGTGAGGCTTCAGGTTCTACAGCATATACTTTCAGGTTGGGGAAATGTTGTTTCAATATCTCGGCACAACCTGTGATGTGACCACCGGTTCCTACTCCGGTTATCAAATAATCCAGTCCGTCAGGGAATGCTTTTATGATTTCCTGCGCGGTGGTTGTTTTATGAATTTCGATATTGGCAGGATTTTCAAACTGAAGTGGTGACCAGGCATTTGGCATTTCGGCAACTAATTCCTGTGCTTTCTCCAATGCGCCTTTCATTCCTTTTTCGCGGGGCGTCAAGACAAATTCGGCACCATAAAGGCTCATGAGTCGGCGTCTTTCTATCGACATCGATTCTGGCATTACCAGTATTAATTTATAGCCTTTTACGGCGGCGACCATTGCAAGACCAATTCCTGTATTTCCGGATGTGGCTTCAATGATGGTACCTCCAGCTTTCAATAATCCTTTGGTTTCGGCATCTTCAATCATCGCAAGAGCGATTCGGTCTTTGATACTGGCTCCGGGATTAGCACGTTCCAGTTTGATCCAAACATTGTGGTTGGCACCAAATAAGCGATTGATTTTTACGTGTGGCGTATTGCCTATTGTTTCGAGTATGTTGTTGTATTTCATAATATTTATATGGAGAAAAAATTAATATCTTTTATTTCCTGCTGGTTTAAAACTTTATTTTTATTGGATTGCATGACAAATGAATACGGATTCACACTCTTGGTAATAAACGTATTTCCGCCCACAATACTGTGATTTCCTATAATGGTGCTTCCGCCCAAAATAGTAGCATTGGCATAAATAATCACATGGTCTTCTACGGTAGGGTGGCGTTTTTTTTCCTGCATGCTTTTCTCGACTTGCAACGCTCCCAATGTCACTCCTTGATAAATACTGACATATTTCCCAATGATTGTAGTCTCCCCAATGACAATTCCGGTTCCATGATCAATCATAAAAGGAACGTCGATGGTGGCACTTGGGTGAATGTCAATTCCGGTTTTGCTATGCGCATATTCGGTAAGAATTCGTGGCAAAAGACAAGTATTGCGAGAAGCAATAGCATTGGCAATTCGATAGACTTCTATGGCAAAAAAACCAGGATAAGAATTGATAATTTCCTGAATGCAATCAGCAGCGGGATCCGTGTCCAGAATGGCTTGCGCATCTTTTTGCATCGAATCATATAGTTTCGGAAGTCCGGTATAAAAAGATTCGGCATCATCTAAGATTTCATTCGCTGATTTGTCTTTTACAATCTCTGAAAGAATGGCGATGAAATTGGCTTTGTTTTGGTCTAAAAGCAATTCGATTTGAATGGTTTCCAAAGCTTTCTCAGGAAATAATATTTTGAATAAATCATCAATCCAAGTGATGATTTTAGAAGAATCGATGGCTCTTACCCAATTTTTATTTTGGTTTTCTTGTAATGTGTTTGAAAAACGGTTGGTTTCAGTATTCATTTATAATGGAATAAAATCAGAATTAAACGAGATAAAAGGCTCGAAATACAAATATAGAGCAGAATTGAATAGGTTCATAATGCTGCTTTGTAAATAAATGTTAATATGTTAAATTCCCACAAAATAGCTCTTTGCTGTTGAAAATGTTTCTATAAAAAAATCCGATTTGCAAAAGCGAATCGGATTCCTATTTTGATATAAAATCGAAGTTTTTAATTATCAAAATGACAAATGAGTTGTCGAATAGCGAGATTGTGATTGTTCAAATTTTCAGAAAAGTTACTTGATAAAGATTCGGTTTTTTGAGGTGATTACTTTACTGTAAATGGAATCCGCTGCGTAATTTTTGATAACACTGTATTTTGTTTTCAAGTCATTAATATGATTCAGAGCCGAACGTTTGATCGCGCGTTTTATTCTAATTAAAGTGTCGGTATGATTGTCAATTTCCATGTTAAGGATGGACTGTATAATATCTTTTTTCTGTACGTGACAGATCATTCCTTTGTCAGAAATTGAATTCATCTGACTAAATTTTTTAGCAATTTTTATATTTTGTAGACCTTGATAATTAAAATTGGATTGGTTATTTAAAAACGTCTTTTTCAAATGAGATAACAATGGATCATTGATAGTATGCACTAAACCAGCGGTTTCTACTTGTATCAAAGAGAATTGGATAGCTGAATTTTTTTTGAAATGCAAGATAGTATTTACGCTTGCTGTGCTGGTTACTATTGCTGAATAATGTTTTCTAAGCGTAGATTTAGGTCCAGAAATACCAACACTATGTTTGAAATATCCTTCGGTGCAATACGCAAATAAAATAGACGATTTACTTGGTGATTCGATGCTTAATGCGATGTCATCCAAAAATGTCATGTTTACCTGAAAGGATGTAATTCCGTTTATAAAAGTAACCGCATCAATATTTCCCTTTATGAAATCAGTATCTAAGGCTAGTTTAAATTCATTGTTACTTGAATTTAATACGCCGTCAAAAGAAGTTTCAAGTTCATTAAAAACTTCATGTAGTGTTCCGGTGTTTAGGTAAATATTTTTCATAAGGCAGCGATTTAAATAATTACAAAAAGAAAATTGAATCCGTTTATTTTAACTATTTTGATTTATTCAAATTACGGAATTAGACAGAAAATTTTTGTTACGTAATTCTGTATAAAAGTTTCATAATTCTTATAACTACTTTATCTCTTGGCTAATGCATTAAGGACATAAAAAAATCCGATTTGCTTTCACAAATCGGATTAATATATAATCTGAAATCTTTATTCTAAATTCTGAAATCTATAAGTGAATTACTTCACCATACGCATCAGCAACAGCTTCCATAACAGCCTCACTCATGGTTGGGTGTGGGTGAATTGATTTTAGGATTTCATGTCCTGTAGTTTCCAGTTTACGCGCCACAACTGCCTCAGCAATCATATCAGTAACTCCGGCACCAATCATGTGACATCCTAACCATTCGCCATATTTGGCATCAAAGATTACTTTTACAAAACCATCCGGTGTTCCAGACGCTTTCGCTTTTCCAGACGCTGAGAACGGGAATTTACCAATTTTCAATTCGTATCCTTTTTCTTTAGCTTGTTTTTCAGTCAAACCTACAGAAGCAATTTCTGGAGTCGCATACGTACAACCCGGTACATTTCCATAATCGATAGGTTCTACATGCAATCCTGCAATTTTCTCCACACAATTGATTCCTTCAGCAGAAGCTACGTGAGCTAATGCTTGTCCTAGCGTAACATCACCAATAGCGTAATAACCCGGAATGTTCGTTTGGTTGTAAGCATTCACCAAAATTTTATCTTTGTCAGTAGCAATTCCTACTTCTTCTAATCCGATGTTCTCAATGTTGGTTTTGATTCCAACAGCAGAAAGTAAAATCTCCGCTTCTAACACTTCTTCTCCTTTTGCCGTTTTCACAAATGCTTTAACACCTGCTCCAGTTGTATCAATTCTCTCAACAGAAGAGTTTGTCATGATTTTGATCCCTGCTTTTTTCAAGGAACGCTCCATTTGTTTCGAAATGTCTTCGTCTTCAACAGGAACTACATTTGGCATAAATTCTACGATAGTTACCTCAGTTCCCATGGAGTTATAGAAATGTGCAAATTCAACTCCAATTGCTCCAGAACCAACAATAATCATCGATTTTGGTTGTGTTGGTAATGTCATTGCTTGTCTGTAACCAATTACTTTTACACCGTCTTGAGGTAAGTTTGGCAACTCACGAGAACGTGCTCCAGTAGCTACAATAATATGATCTGCGCTGTATTCCGTAACTTTATTGTCTTTGTCTGTAACATCAACTTTTTTTCCTGGTTTTAGTTTTCCAAAACCATCAATCACGTCAATTTTATTTTTTTTCATCAAGAATTGAACCCCTTTGCTCATTCCGTCAGCTACTGAACGGCTGCGTTGTACAACAGCAGGGAAGTCTTTGTCAAAGGATGAAACAGTCAATCCATAATCAGAAGCGTGTTTTAGATAATCAAAAACTTGAGCCGATTTTAGTAAAGCTTTTGTTGGAATACAACCCCAGTTCAAGCATACACCACCTAAGTTTTCTTTTTCTATTACGGCTACTTTAAAGCCTAATTGTGATGCTCTAATAGCTGTAACATAACCACCTGGACCACTTCCTAAAACTATAATATCGTATTTCATTTTTTTATTTTTATTTAAATTTTTGTAAAAATGAATTCGTAAAAACTCATTTCATTTTGTGTGTTTCTCTTGTTTAATTGATTGGGCGAATTTAAGGATTTATTCTGTTTTGAGAAAGTTTCAAAGTAATAAAGTGGCAAACTAACCAATTTTCAGAAAAATACCTTTGTTTTTTTAACTGTAGCATCTTTGTAAAAAAGAAAAGTGAAATTCATGGTCATGTATTCAACAGATTTCTCTCTTAACTTTCTTAATCTCATTATTGAAAAGATGGGAAGCGGATTCAACTGATTTTTCTCTTACTCTCTTATTCTCATTGTTGAAAAATGGCACACGGATGACACGGATTCAAAGGATTTACGCTGATTTTTTAACCTTGAAACCTTTGCGTCACTGAGCCTTTGTTCCTTTTTAGCAAAAAACTAATTCGCTACTGAAAACTGAGAATCGTACAAATTCTTGTAATAGCCACTTTCACGGTTAATTAATTCCTGATGTGTTCCTTGTTCAACAACCAATCCTTTATCCATGACTACAATTTTATCTGCATTTACAATCGTAGCCAAACGGTGCGCAATGACAATTGATGTTCTGCCTTTGGTAATCGTTTCGGTAGCGCGCTGGATCAATTCTTCAGAATACGTATCAATCGATGACGTGGCTTCGTCCAGAATCAAAATACTTGGATTACTCACATACGCTCTCAAGAAAGCAATCAATTGACGCTGACCGGAAGAAAGCATAACGCCGCGTTCCTTCACATCAAAATCATAATTATCCGGTAAACTCATGATGAATTCATGCACGCCAATTTTTTTGGCTGCAGCCAAAACTTGTTCCCGACTAATTTCAGAATTATTTAAGGTGATGTTGTTGAAAATAGTATCGGCAAAAAGGAAAACATCCTGCAAGACAACCGCAATTTGTTTTCGTAAAGAACTCAATGTGTAATTCTCAATATTGTGATTGTCAATATAAATAGAACCGCTGTTGATTTCGTAAAAACGATTCAGTAAGTTAATAATCGTAGATTTTCCGGCACCTGTAGAGCCTACAATAGCAATCGTTTGACCGGCATTAACTTCTAAATCAATTCCTTTTATCACTTCTTCATCCGGAATGTACCCAAAACGGACTTTTTTAAATTCAATATCTCCCTTAAAAATTGGTGCGTCGATAACTCCGGTATCCTGAATTTGATCTTCGGTATCTAAAATGTCAAAAACACGGTTCGCCGCAATCATTCCCAGTTGCATCTCGTTGAATTTATCCGCAATTTGACGTAACGGATTGAATAACATTCCTATGAACATGGTGTATGAAAATAAATCTCCAAAAGTGGTAAAATTATCGCCGTTTAATATCTTGATTCCGCCATACAAGACAATAAAACCAAGGGTTAAGGACGAAATAATATCCGCAATAGGGAAGAAGATGGAGTTGTAAAGAATGGTTTTTATCCACGCTTTTTTATGCTTGTCGTTGATGCTTTTGAATTTTTCGTACTCAATTTTTTCTCTGTTAAAGAGTTGGACAATCTTCATTCCCGTTACGCGTTCCTGCACAAAGGAATTCATATTGGCAATTTGGGTTCGCACTTCTTCAAAAGCGACTTGCATTTTCTTTTGAAAAATTCGGGTGAAGAAAACCAGAATTGGCATTGCCACAATCACAATCCAAGTCAGTTTCCAGTTCATGTAAAACATAAAAGCCAATACGACAACCATTTTCATCAAGTCACTGATAATCATGAACAATCCCTGACTGAAAATTCGGGCTATCGATTCAATATCCGAAACCGAACGTGTCACGAGTTGGCCCACAGGAACGTGATCAAAATATTTCATTCGGAAACTTAAAATATGTCGAAATAATTTTGTTCTAATGTCTTTTACAATGTCTTGACCCAGCCAGTTCGCCCAATAAACAAAGTAAAACTGCGAAAATACCTCCAATAAAAGGACAATTCCCATCAGGATGACATACATCAATAATCCTTGTTGATCTTGCGTTGCAATGTATCCATCTACGGTTTGTTTCAATAAATACGGACGTAATGCCGCAAAAATCGATAGTGAAATGGCGAAAATAATCACGCCATTAAAACGCCATTGATAGGGTTTTGTGAATTTTAATATTCGTTTGAATAATCTGGTATCAAATGCTTTTGCTTTCATATTTTTTGGAGCTATTCCTGCTATTCGTTGCAATTTTTTATGTTTTTGGCAGCAAAAACATAAAAGGATTTTTACTGCAAATGTTTACATTCACTGAACTCCTACGAAAATAAAAGTCTAGTGAAGTACTCAAGGCTATTGCGTAATGTAATCGTATTCTATTTTGGTTAAATATAAACCATGCGCCGGAACCGAAAAACCAGCTTTATCTCGGTTTTTACTTTCTATAATGGCAGTAAAATCAGCCAGTGTAATCTTGTGTAATCCTATGTTTACTAATGTTCCCACTATGGCACGCACCATATTGCGTAAAAAACGGTTGGCCGAAATGGTGAAAATCAAATTGCCTTTTTCTAGCTTCCAATAGGCTTCAAAAATCGTACAGTCAAAAGTATTTACATCCGTATTTACTTTTGAAAAACACTGAAAATCATTGTGATTGAATAATAGTTGTGCCGCTTCATTCATCAAATCGATATCTAGCTTTTGATGGAAATACCAACTTTGCTCTTGCGAAAAAACATCTTTGAACGTATTGATGTGGTATTCATAGGTTCTTTTAGTGGCATCAAAACGAGTGTGCGCTGCATCGTGAACCATTATAATGTCATAAACAACAATGTCTTTGGGCAAATAAGAGTTGAGTTTGTGCACTAAACTTGGAATATCTAATGGCGTTTCAAAATCAAAATGAGCATACATTTCTTTCGCATGAACTCCGGTGTCTGTTCTTCCGGCTCCCATAAGATTGATGGTTGTATTCAATAGCACCGAAAACGCTTTGTTCATCGTTTCCTGAACGGAAGCAGCATTGGGTTGGTATTGCCAGCCGTGATAATGGGTTCCGTTGTATGCTAATTTGATGAAATATCTCAAGTGAATTTTTTTGAAGCCACAAAGATACTTATTAATTTTTTTGCCACGAAGTCACGCAGGTGCAAACTTTGTTAAGTTTCGATTTCATTTTTTATTTGGAATCCGAATGTTTATTTTTACCCCAAAATCCTAGCCCTGATAGAAGTGAAAATCCTTTATTGTTTTGCTGCCAAAAACAATAAAGATTGTAACGGATAGCAGGAAATTGCTCCAGATTACTTGTTACCTCGTAATGACATTATAAATATGAAAAAAATACTCCTGCTTTCCGATACACACAGCCATATTGATGATACGATTTTGAAATATGTCGCTCAGGCTGATGAGGTTTGGCATGCGGGCGATATAGGTGATTTGGCGGTTACGGATGCGATAAAAAAGCTAAAACTGTTGCGTTGTGTGTATGGAAATATTGATGATGCCACAGCCAGACTTGAATTTCCGTTGCACAACCGTTTTATGTGTGAAGGAGTGGATGTTTGGATTACGCATATTGGCGGTTATCCTGGGAAATTCAATCCCAATATTAAAGCAGAAATGGAATCGAATCCTCCAAAATTATTTATTTGTGGACATTCGCACATCTTGAAAGTCATCTTTGATAAGAAACATAATTTATTGCACATGAATCCTGGAGCTGCCGGAAAAAGTGGTTTTCATCAAGTGCGTACGATGTTGCGCTTTGTGATTGAAGGCGACAAAATCAAGGATATGGAAATTATTGAGATGGAAAAACGGGTGTAGTTATTTTTTTTTGATAAGTAATAGGCACTTCAATAGTAACAGTTGTTCCTGAATTTAGCTTTGAATTTATTAGAATGGTTCCTTTTAGATTGTTTATTCGGGCTTTGATTTGGTTGATTCCGAAACCTTCCAGAATATAAAATTTATCGTTGTCAAATCCTTTACCGTTATCCTCGATTTTGATTTGGAGTGAATTATTGTTTTCTTGAATAGTCAAATTTGCCTGAGTGGCGCGGCTGTGTTTTATGATATTGTTTAGTAGTTCCATGATGATAAAATACATTTTCATCTCAAAATTTTCATTGTAACGTGTTTTGGTAGGCACCACAATAGAGTAGTTAAATTGAATTACCGAGTTTGAGTTTTTTTCGCATAAATCTTCTAAAGCATAAAATAAACCAAATCGTGCTAAAAGCGTTGGCATGAGTTCATGAGATAAATCCCTTATTTGATCGTGTGCTTCTTCTAATATGGCTTTGGTTTTTATGATTTCTTCTGCATTAGTTTGATTTTTAGAGGTAAATGCATTGAGGTGCAACCCTGCAGAGGATAACAAAGCACTGATGTTATCATGTAAAAACGAAGCGATTTTTTTTCGTTCTAATTCTTGTCCGTTGATAGAGGCGTTGATCGTATTTTGTTGCAGTTGACTTTGTATGTCTTTAATTTTATTTTTTTGTTTTAGCTGTGTATTTTGAGAATAGAGATAAAAAAGGATGGACAATACGAGCAGGATTCCGACTAATAATATAACAATTTTTTTGTTTCTGGATTGCTCTTGTATTAGTATAGATTCTTTGGTTTTATAGTCGTTTCCTATTTTGTCGATTTCTCTTTTATACTCGTCAATTTGAAGATTTATTCCGACAACATTTGCTTTGTTGAGTTTTTCCTCGATATTTAATTCATCTGTAATTTTATTGTATAATTCAAGGTTTTTATACGCATTTTCATAGTCCTTTTTTTTTAATAAAAATTTAGAGAATTCATAATGCGAATACGATAAATCAGATTTTTGATTTCCTTCGGTTCCTAGTTTTATCGCATTTTGGAAAAAAACGACCGCCTTTTCAGGGTTGTTTTTATAGCTGTGATACATCCCGTTGAGCATGTTGAGTGCAACAACAGTAGATTCGTCTCCGTATTTTTTGTGGTATTTATTGATGAATTTTAAATGAGGAAACCCTTTTTCAAATTGACCAATATCAAAATAGGCCCAAGTCAAGTTGAGATTGGTAAAAACAATTTGTATGGAATCCTTCGATTTTTCGCTGTATTCTAAAGACTTTTTATAATAAAAAATTCCTTTTTCGTATTGTTTTTTATCAAAGCAATAGATGTTTCCTATATTGTTATTCAGCCAATTTTTTAACTCGTCATTGTTAGTTTTATTAGCATATAAAAGTCCTTTTTTATAGTAAAAAAAAGCTTTGTCGAACTCTGCTAATCCATCAAAATTAGCTCCAATCGTGTTGTATATGGATGCAATAAGATTATTGTCATTAATAGCGATGGCATACTTTAAAGCAAGTCTTGATTTTATTAAAGATTTTTCAAAATTTCCGGCATCCATATCTTTTAGTGCCTCATTTGATATTTGGGTAATCTCCTTTAGTGTGGTTTTTTTTTCTTTAGCAAAAGAGGGGATATTGAAGAAATGGATTAGAATTAGTATCAATATAAAAATTCGATGTGCAGCCATAAATAATGTATCTCTATTTAAATGTATTGTTTTGAAAAGCTAAGCTACTTAAAGTTTGAATAAAGATTTAGGATTTTACTAAATTATTTCTCAAGGCATATTTGACAAGACTGATAGAGTTTTTTGCATCTAATTTTTTCATTATATTTTTCCTATGCGTCTCAACCGTGTTGGTACTGATAAATAACCGATCACTGATTTCCTTGCCACTATATTCCAGTGAAATCAATGTAATGATTTCTAATTCCCTTTCGGTTAAAATCGAATTTGGGTTTGACTCTTGTCTGTTTACTTTTGGATTGTCTTTAGTGAGTGTGTTAAATATTTTTTCTCTAACGGATTTACAAAAATATTCTTCTCCTCTGGAAACGGTTTGTATTGCTTCAACTATATTTTCTCCAGCACATTTTTTTGTCAGGTAGCCGCTTGCTCCAAGTTTCATGACTTCTTTTATTATTCTTAAATCATCGTGACTGGATAAAATAATTACTTTACAAGGAAATCCTTTTTCTGAAAATTCCTTAATGACCTCAATACCATCTTTTTCGGGCATGTTAATATCCAGAATAAGGATGTCAGATTTGTTATCGGTGACTTCATTAAAAATACTACTGCCATTGAGTGAAAACCCTACTACTTCAAAGACAGGAATGGTGTGCAATAAAGTACGAATGCCATCAATAAGAATTTGATGGTCATCAGCGAGATGAATTCTAATTTTTTTTAACATATCGTAATTGTTATGTCAAATCTATGAAAAATAAATAGGCAGGAGGCTCTTTTTATAAGATTTTTATTGTTTTTTTTATGAAACGTATATTTCAGGATACAAAAAAACCCGAATTGTTACATTCGGGTTTCCTTCGCACTAATAAACTAAAGTTTATAGGTTTACCTCAATCTGTCCACAGATTTTACAAGATCCTCATCCTTTTTGATAGCCTTATTAGCCAAGACTAATAATACGATAGCAACTACAGGTAGAAACATCCCAATACCTTTCTCCGAAACAGCAGGTGTTTCTCCAGATAGATTTAGTGAACGATATACAAACAATCCTAATAAAATCAAATTTAATATGATATTCAATCTGCCAATAACAAATTGATTTTGTCTTTTTTTATAGGAAACAATACTCAATAACGTCAACGTAGTACTCAATCCCAATAGTATCGTATACACTTGGCTTTGCATGAAATAATACGCTGTATCATCACTCATAGTCCATAACGGAATAAAAAATAACAAGATGCCGGTGACTACAAAAGCAAGTAGTAAATAAATAGTTTGAATTCTTTGTATCATTTGTTGAATATGTTTTACAAAAATATATTTTCTTTTTTAAAAATACTATTGTCTGATTAAATTTTATTCGTATTATTGCATCATAATTCCGTAAGCACTTCATACTGCGGTTGATTCAATTTAAAGTTCACTACCTATCTTTTACATTATTTCCAAAAATTAATTAAACTCATAGAACATTCATGTTTGATATTTCTGCATTAAAAGAAATGAAGCTTTCTGAGCTTCAAGAAATAGCTAAATCAGCTAAAACCATAAAATTTAACGGTGTAAAAAAAGAGACTTTAATCAGTCAAATTTTAGAGCATCAAGTGGCTGACGCTAATCCTGCATTGGATACCAAAACAGAAAGTAATCTGGAAGACGATAAACCTAAAAGAGAAAGAGCTAGAATACTGCCTGTAAAAAAAGTGGCTATTCAGAAAACACCAAAAAACACAGTTTTTGAAACGGAAGAAATCACAGCAGAAACAAGTGTTGACGCTGAAAATACTTCTGTTGACGCATTGCCTATTTCTAAAGAGGAAAAACCATCTTCAACTCAAGAGCTTGAATCAGGTGAAAAAAAAGTGGGTAAGGTAATTAAGTTTAATAAATCAGCTTACGAGAAGAAAATAGCTTTAAAAAAGGATAAAGAAGAAGGAAAAGAAATAGCAAAAGAGACTGATCCTGCAGCAGAAATCACAACCGAAGAAAAAGTTGATGTTCCTGTTCCTGTAAAAAAAATAAATCCAAACCAATTACATAAGCTGAATCCAAATCCAAACGGAAATGGAAATCCAAATCCAAATTTCAAAAATAAGAAAAGCAATTTTGCCGCTTCTGATTTTGAATTTGACGGAATCATAGAAAGTGAAGGCGTTCTGGAGATGATGCCTGATGGGTATGGTTTCTTGCGTTCTTCGGATTATAATTATTTGGCTTCACCAGATGATATTTATTTATCGACTTCTCAAATCAGGTTGTTCGGTCTTAAAACTGGAGATACGGTAAAAGGTGTGGTTCGTCCACCAAAAGAAGGAGAGAAATTTTTTCCATTAGTTAGAGTTTTAAAAATAAACGGACACGATCCTCAAGTGGTTCGTGACCGAGTTTCATTTGAACATTTAACGCCTGTTTTTCCATCGGAAAAATTCAAATTGGCCGAAAAACAAAGCACTATTTCAACCAGAATTATCGATTTGTTTTCACCAATAGGAAAAGGACAACGTGGAATGATTGTGGCGCAGCCTAAAACAGGTAAAACCATGTTGCTGAAGGAAATTGCCAATGCAATTGCGGCGAACCATCCTGAAGTATACTTAATTGTTTTATTGATAGATGAGCGTCCGGAAGAGGTTACAGACATGCAACGTAGTGTGCGTGGTGAAGTAATCGCTTCAACATTTGACAGAGAGCCGCAAGAGCATGTGAAAATTGCAAATATCGTTCTTGAAAAAGCAAAACGATTGGTAGAATGTGGTCACGATGTAGTGATTTTATTGGATTCTATTACGCGCTTGGCGAGAGCATATAATACGGTACAACCTGCTTCGGGTAAAGTATTAAGTGGAGGTGTGGATGCGAATGCATTACAAAAACCAAAACGTTTCTTTGGAGCGGCACGTAATGTAGAAAATGGCGGTTCATTAAGTATTATTGCTACCGCATTGACTGAAACGGGTTCCAAAATGGACGAAGTTATCTTCGAAGAATTTAAAGGTACCGGTAATATGGAATTGCAATTGGATAGAAAAATTGCCAATAAGCGTATTTTCCCAGCAATCGATTTGACTTCTTCAAGTACAAGACGAGATGATATGTTATTGGATCCAAAAACATTACAAAGAATGTGGATTATGCGAAAATACCTTTCGGATATGAATCCTGTTGAAGCAATGGATTTTATCAATGATCGTTTCAAGAAAACGAAAAATAATGAAGAGTTCTTAATTTCAATGAATGATTAATTATAAAGGTTCAAAGTTTTTTTAGTTTAATGTTTAAGGTTAGAAAAAGATTAAACTGAAAAAAAAAATAATTTACAAAAAAAGTCCTCGAAATTTCGAGGACTTTTTTTGTAAATTATAGAGTGTAAAATCTAATTTTTATTCTATTTCTTTTTGTACTCTTTTTTCTTTCTGTTCTACACTTTCTTTACGTTCTAACAAAGCCATGTAAAATCCGTCAAAACCTGACTCTGAAGCCAAGATTTTTTGGTCTTTTATAAAATTGAATTGTTTACCAATGTCAGTTGTCAAAAAACGTTGTACCTGTTCTTGATTCTCGGATGGTAATATAGAACAAGTGGCGTACACTAATTTTCCTCCCGGTTTTACAATTTTAGAATAGCTTTCTAAAACTTCCGATTGTACTTTTCGGATATTATCAATAAATTCCGGTTTCAATTTCCATTTTGCATCTGGGTTTCTTTTTAAAACTCCTAAACCGCTACAAGGTGCGTCAATTAAAACACGGTCTGCTTTTTCGTGTAGTTTTTTGATGATTTTTGTCGAGTCTATAATGCGGTATTCAATATTGAAAGCACCGTCTCTTTTGGCTCTGATTTTTAATTGCTTCAATTTGCTTTCATACAAATCCATAGCGATTAATTGTCCTTTGTTTTCCATCAAAGAAGCTATGTGCAACGTTTTTCCACCTGCACCTGCACAAGTATCAACCACGCGCATTCCTGGCTTTACATCAAGGAAAGCGGCTACTAATTGTGAATTGGCATCCTGAACTTCAAAGAAACCTTGTTTGAAAGCATCAGTCAGGAAAACATTCGCTCTTTCTTTCAATACTAAAGCATCCGGCTGATTTTTCAACGTTTCTGTCTCAATGTTTAAATCCATCAAAATAGCACGCAGCGCTTCTCTGGTTGTTTTAAGTGTATTTACTCTTAAAATTACTTTAGCAGGCTGGTTTTGAGCTGCTATTTCAGTTGCCCAAACTTTTTCTCCTAATTCTTTAACCCCTAATTCATCCATCCAGTCCGGAATAGATTCTTTTAAAGCTCTCACTTTAGAAAGTTCATCAAAACGTCCTTTTATTTTTCGTTCTGGAGTTCCTTCCAGTTGGCGCCAATCCGGGATAGGATATCCTCTTAATACTGCCCAAACCGAAAACATTCTCCAAAGATTGTCTCTGTCAAAAGGTTCTTTTACTTCGGCTATTTCTGCGTATAATCTTTTCCAACGTACAATTTCGTAGATGGTTTCGGCAACAAACTTTCTGTCAGAGCTTCCCCAACGTTTGTCTTTTTTTAAAGATCTGGCAACTACTTTATCCGCATATTCACCTTCGTTAAAAATGGCGTTTAAAGCATCTATTGTTGTGTAAACTAAATTTCTGTGTAATCTCATTTTAAATAATTGAGGTGCAAAGGTACTATTAATTGATTGAATGTTATATTTTTAATAATGAATGTTATTTTTAAATTTTTCGACAAAAAAAAACACTGTACTACTACAGTGTTTTATGGATGATTTTAAAAGCAAAAAAGTTATTTTACTCTTGTCAATCCTATATTCTCAGGAGCATGAAGTACCATTGGAAATTTTTCCACTTTTACGGAACTGCTGTCTAAACCAAACGCTCTTTCTTCAGATAAACTTAGTTTTTTAATGAAGAAATAGGAATTCATAATTATTTTTTCATGCCATCTTAAGTCACTATCATTAGAAAGGAATTTTTCAGATAAGACAAATTTGAAATCACCTATGATATTGTTTTTGTTCAAAGATTCATATCTGCTGGTTATATCTACCTCTCCTTTTTTTACCATGTCTCTGATTACTTCTCTAAACATCAGGTTTATTTTGGTAGGTTCTCTAAAACCAAGATTAAAGTCTACACGATACAAATCATCTTTGACAATCTCGGTTACTTTATATTCGGTTTTGTATGGTTCTGTTAGTATATTCACGTGAACAAACCAGTAGATATCAGCTCTTTTAGGTCTTTTTTGTAAAATAGAATACATTACTTTTTCTTCTATTTCGTCTGTTCTTCCGGCATTAGTCATGTAAACTAAATGCGTGGCATATTTAGGTATCGATAAATCGGCACTTAATTCAACAAGCACTTTTTTGTAATCCTCAATTTTAACAATTTTGGTGTAGCTTTTATTAATTTTCTTCGCCAAATACCAAATGGTCATTATACTGATTAAAGTAATTGCTATGAAAAGCGTTACATAACCACCGTCAGCAAACTTAGTTATGTTAGCAGCAAGAAAACTAAATTCTATTGCTAAATAAATGGTAATCAACGGTATGATAAAATATAATTTTACTCTTTTCATGATTAAATAAAAATTAAGTAAAATAGTGGTCATAATCATGCATAAGATAATGGCCAGGCCGTAAGCGTGTTCCATATTACTGGATTCTTCAAAATGCAATACGATTCCAACACAACCAAAAAACAGTAACCAGTTGATTGATGGAATATACAACTGCCCTTTTAATTCAGTAGGATATTTGATTTTTACTTTTGGCCAAAAATTTAATCGCATCGCTTCATTTATCAAGGTAAATGAGCCACTAATTAAGGCTTGCGAAGCAATTACAGCGGCAAGAGTTGCTATTACAATTCCTATAGGCTGAAACCAGTCTGGCATAATTAGGTAAAATGGATTTCCGTTTTTTCCGCCCAAACTTTGCAATGTTTCTCCTTCATGCTGAATTAAATAAGCCGCTTGTCCAAAATAATTAAGTACTAAAGCAGTTTTTACAAAAATCCAACTGATTCTAATGTTTTTTCGTCCGCAATGTCCCATGTCAGAGTACAATGCTTCCGCACCTGTTGTACAAAGAAATACAAATCCCAAAACAAAAAAGCCTTCGGGATGAATGGTCAATAAATGATAGGCATAATAGGGATTGATGGCTCTAAAAACATCAGTATGTTGTGCTATTTGGATACATCCTAAAATAGCAAGCATTCCAAACCAAATCAGCATCATTGGAGCAAAAAACTTACCGACTAATCTGGTTCCAAATTGCTGTATAGCAAAAAGTACGAATAGAATAGTTATTACAATTGGAATTGTATTTATTTCGGGATAATAAGTTCTAATCCCTTCTACAGCAGAAGATACAGATATGGGAGGTGTAATGATTCCGTCCGCTAATAAAGCACTTCCACCTATTATTGCAGGGACTATCAGCCATTGAATTTTTGTTTTTTTGACCAAAGCATATAATGCAAAAATACCTCCTTCACCGTGATTATCAGCACTTAAAGTTATGAGTACATATTTGATAGTGGTTTGAAGGGTAAGTGTCCAAAATACACATGATATTCCACCTAAAACAACATCTGCGTTTATGATATGCTCGCCTAATATGGCTTTCATCACATATAGTGGTGATGTTCCTATATCACCATAAATTATTCCCAATGAAATTAATAAACCACCTAATGTCCATTTACTATGCAAGTCTTTGTGCGATGCGCTCATGTAATATTTTTAAAAAACTTGTCAAAAATACACTTTTAAAATAAATTAGAGCTTTTTATCCAATAAAAAAACACGGCTATCAAAGCCGTGTTTTTTAGTTTCTTTTTAATATACTCTTAGGATCTTCTATTGTCGTTTCTGGACGAATTTCCTCTTTGACTTTCTGTTCTTTGTGGCGCTGATTCTCTTGAAGAATTTCCTCTGCTTTGAGATTCTGCTCTTTGTGGGGCAGCTTGTCTTGAGGGGGTTGTTCTGTTTTGAGAATAATCTCTCTGGGAATTTCCTCTTTGAGGTGCTGCCTGTTCAGAAGGACTAGTTCTGTTTTGAGAATACTCTCTCTGCGAATTTCCTCTTTGAGGCTTTGCCTCAGTGGAAGGACTAGTTCTGTTTTGAGAATAATCTCTTTGTGAATTTCCTCTTTGTGGCGTTGCCTGAGTGGAAGGACTAGTTCTGTTTTGAGAATACTCTCTCTGGGAATTTCCTCTTTGAGGCGTTGCCTGAGTAGAACGATCAGTTCTGTTTTGAGAATAATCTCTTTGTGAATTTCCTCTTTGTGGCTTTGCCTGAGTAGAACGATCAGTTCTGTTTTGAGAATAATCTCTCTGCGAATTTCCTCTTTGTGGAGTTGCCTGACTAGAAGAATTAGTTCTGTTTTGAGAATAATCTCTAGAAGTTCCTGCTCTTTGTGATCCAGCTTCTCTAGATGTAATGGCTCTTCTATTAGAATAACCAGTTTCATTTCTTGATCCTCTTCTTTGGTCTAATTCATATCGGTTCGTTACAGTAGCGTTTCTTCGTGAGAATGAATAGTTCGGGTTTTGTCTTTCATAACCATTTGAGCGTCTTGAATTGTATAAAACTACAGCGCGATTGCTTCTTCTATTAGTAACATAATTATAGTTGTTGTTAATATTCAAATTAATATTTATGTTGTTTCTGTAACGGAATACCGGAAATGGATTCCAAGCGTAATAATAGGAAGGATAATAGCCCCAGTTCCAAGTGGAATAATATGGACGATAATTAGGTGACCAGAATGAAGCATAAATTACAGGAGTACTGTAATAAACGGGCTCATAAATATAATTTTCACCATACATGAAAACATCCCCTACTACTTGAACATGAATTTTATTGTTTCTGTCTTTTTCAACATCAATTGTAGCCACATCTTGGTAGACATCTTCATCAATTACTGATTGGACTATGATTAAGTGTGTTCTGTTTTCTACTGTTTCAATAACCCGTAAATAATCAACTTCATTATCATTATTTAAATCTAAATTTGATATTTGAAGTTCTGGATCATTCAGGCGTCTTTCAAAATCCTGTAAGTCTCTAGATTCGCCAAAAATAGAAGCAACAGCTCTCAAATCAAGATTATCGCTGATTTCGGCATTCATGGCATTTACTGATGTTCTATCTTGCGCTTGTGTTTGTGTTGCGAAAACAGAAGTCAATAGACTCAATAATAGTAGTTTCGTTTTCATAATAAATTGGATTAAGTTTTCCCTTTTTTTTCAATATCCAATTACTGTGCCAATTAATATTAGTCTCTATTTGTATTTGTATTATTAATTGTAAATTAGCCCTAAAATGTACGAAAAATGAAAAATATTTTTTTAATTCTATTAGTTTTAATTGTGTTTGTGTCTTGTAAAACAGGTGTTTATAAGTCAGAAAATTTAAATAAAGTTAGTTTTCAATCCGTTACAATTGATACACTATTCCAAGATAAAATAAGTATCAGAGCGATTCAAGTGGATAAAAATAAAATTTGGTATGCTGCTGATAAAGGAAGATATGGTTTTTATAATTTGGATACCAATCAAAAAATGGAGAATAAAATTACTAAGGATTCTTTAAAACTTGAATTCAGAAGTATTGCTCAAACAGCGAAGCATATTTTTATTCTGAATGTTGCAAATCCTGCATTGTTGTACCAAATTTCAAAAGATGGCAAGCAAACTAAAGTAGTATATCAGGAAAATCATGAGAAAGTCTTTTACGACAGTATGCAATTTTGGGATAATAAAGAAGGTATTGCAATGGGAGATCCAATTGCTGATTGTCTGAACATCATTCAAACCCGTGACGGAGGGAATACCTGGGATAAAATCCCGTGTGATAAATTACCAAAAGTGATGGAAGGCGAAGCTGCTTTTGCGGCCAGCAACACAAATATTGTCATCAAAGGAAACCATACGTGGATTGTTTCCGGTGGAAAAAAATCAAGGGTTTTTTATTCCTCTGATAGAGGAAATAGCTGGTCAGTGCATGAAAGTCCAATTGTACAAGGAAAAACGATGACCGGAATTTTTACAGCTGATTTTTATGACGCAAATAACGGATTTATAGCCGGAGGCGATTATGAAATCAAGAATCAGAACTTTTCCAATAAAGCCATCACTACGGATGGTGGAAAAACATGGAAGCTTACGGCTGAAAATCAAGGTTTCGGGTATGCTTCCTGTGTGCAATATATTCCTAAAAGTAACGGCAAAGGAATTGTAACTGTTGGGACTTCAGGAATATATTATTCTTCGGATAGTGGGGCTTCGTGGAACCAATTGGCATCTGATTCCACATTGAATACAATTCGCTTTATAGATAAAAATACCGCAATCGCAGCAGGGCAAAATAAAATGATTCGAATCAAATTTAAATTCTGATTAATATAGCAGTAACATCAATTAGATTTGTATTTAAAAAATTATTTAGGGAATTGGTTTTTTGAAAATATACTAGTATTACTATTTTAAAATTAATTATCTTACTGACTTCATTGGTAAGAGGAACAATTGAGATTTTGGTTTTGAAAGTAATTTTAAACAAGGAATAAACAAAGAAGCATGAATAAAGTAGTAAATTTTATTGACTTACATAGCGGAGAAGAAGACAAAAAGAAAGTCATGGATAATGTGAAGTCAAATATTTCTTTCAGAGGATCAAATTTATGGATTTTGGCCTGTGCAATTGTAGTGGCTTCTGTCGGACTGAATGTGAATTCCACTGCGGTAATTATTGGAGCCATGCTAATTTCTCCTTTGATGGGACCAATTGTTGGAGCGGGTTTTGGTTTGGGAATTTATGATTTTAATCTGCTAAAAAGATCGCTTAAAAATTTACTTATCGCTACGGTAGTGAGTTTGGTGGTTTCCACTGTTTACTTTTATTTAAGCCCTTTCAAAGATACACAGTCGGAACTTTTGGCTAGAACATCACCTAATATTTACGATATTTTCATTGCTTTTTTTGGAGGATTAGTTGGTGTAATAGCCATTACAAGGGTAGAAAAAGGAAATCCAATTCCCGGAGTTGCCATTGCAACTGCATTGATGCCTCCTTTGTGTACGGCGGGTTATGGATTAGCCTTGGGGAATTTTAAATTCTTTTTTGGTGCTATGTATTTGTACACTATTAATTGTGTTTTTATCTGTATTGCAACCTTTATAATTGTCAAATATTTAAAATATCCAATTGTCAAACAAACCAATGCAAAGACAGAAAAGCGAGTGAAGTATATGATTTCTTTTTTGACTTTAGCTTTGATTGTCCCAAGTGTTTTCTTTGCGTATCAGCTTTTTCAAGAAAAAAAATACAAACAAAAGGTAGAACAATTTTTAAAAGTAGAGTTTATTGATAAGGGATTTACTGTTCTGTACAAAAAAACGCAGTTTACGTCAAACCCAAAAAAAATAGATATTGCTTTTTTACGAAAAAGGTTGGATAAGGACGAAATAAAAGAACTTAACGGAAAATTGAAAACATATGAATTGAATAATACGGTATTAAATATTATTCAAGATACAACTGATTTAAAACAGGATATTTTGAATGAAATCACGTTCAACAATAAAACGATGAGTGAGAAAGATTTGATTATTGCCAAGCTGCAAAGTCAAATTACTTCTTTGAAATTCGATAACAATGCTATTCTGAATGAAACACGAATACTGTTTCCTGAGATTGAAAATATTGCTATTGCGAATCATGTGTTCAATGAAAATAAAGCTACCAAAAAAGTGATTACGGTTGTGCTTTATGAAAGTAAAAAAGATATAAATACTGCCGAAAAACAAAAATTGACTGCATGGCTAAAGAACAAATTCAAAACGGATGTTGTTGAAATTTATAAAAGGCAATAAATTCGCTTAAAACACTGGAATGAAATGATTTTTATAATAAACGAATTTAGATTTGCTGTAGATATTCGATGATTTCGTTACAGGTTTGTTTGGCATTTCTGTTGATTCCAATCAGTGTTGCTGATGCGTAACCCGTCCAACTGCCGTAACCTGCCAGCCATAATCCGGGAATTTCAGTTGCTTTGCTTTCTTCGGTTTTTACAATGCCTCGTTCGTCTGCTGAAACAATGTTTTTCAAAAAAGATGTCGTAACCAAAACCTGTACACCAGATAATTGCATCAAAATCTTCTTTGGTTCCGTCAGACCAAATCACACCATTTTCGTACATGCTTTCAAAACTGCCACTTGAAATCAAAACTCCCCTGGAACGAGCTTCTTTCACGGGTGGTACCATTACAATATTTCCCAAATCATAATTGGCGGCATTAAATGGTTTTCCTTCTTTTTCAGCATTGTATTTGGCGGTTGCCACGTTGAAAAGATAAAACCCGTCCACTTCATCCGGTAAATATTGTGGTGGTTTTCTAGTAGACCATTTCACGGTTGTAACTTTAGAAACTTCGGCTACAATTTGTGCACCTGAATTTCCTTCACCAACAACCAGAACCTTTAAATTCCTAAACTCTTCCGAATTTTTGTAATTAGCAGAATGGATTTGAATTCCTTTGAAAGTCTCTCTTCCTTTAATCTTTGGAATATAAGGATTGTTCCAAGTTCCCGCTGCCGCAATAACTGCTTTTGAAAAATAGATTCCTTTATTGGTGTAAACTTTGAATACTTTATTTTCAGAAGTTATGTTTTCTACAGTTATGGAGCGCTCTATTGGCAATTCATAACGTTTTTCATATTGGCATAAATAATCAATTACTTCCTGTTTTAAAGGAAACAGATTTTCAGATTTTGGCATAAGCCAACCCGGCAAAGAACTGTGCTCAGCAGGAGAAAAAAGTGTCAAACTGTTCCAAGCATGAAGCCAAGCACCACCGCACTTTTCTTCTTTATCCAAGATTAGAAAGTTGAGTTTATGACGTCGTAAATAATATCCGCAAGCCAAACCGCTTTGTCCGCCACCAATAACAATAACATCCAGAATTTTATGCATTGGGATTTTACTTTAAGTTGTTTTAGTGTAATATTTTTTTCTTAACCAAAAAGCGACATTTACCAGAATTATCAAAGCAGGAACTTCTACTAATGGCCCAATAACTCCTGCAAATGCCTGTCCGCTATTGATTCCGAAAACGCCAATGGAAACGGCAATTGCCAATTCAAAATTATTTCCGGATGCAGTAAATGAAAGCGCAACGGCATCTCTATAATTAGCTCCGATTTTTTTTGAAACAAAAAACATAAGGAAAAACATAATGGTGAAGAAAATGACAAGCGGAATGGCAATTCGAAGAACATCCAGCGGCAAATCAACAATCATTTCACCTTTTAAACTGAACATGACTACGATTGTAAAAAGCAACGCAATCAAAGTAATGGGAGAAACAAACGGAATAAACTTTTGATTGAACCATTTGTCTCCAATGAATTTCTTGATGGCATAACGACTAATTACGGCTAATGCAAATGGAATCCCTAAATAAATTCCGACTGTTGCAGCAATTTCAGCAATAGTAATGTTTAATTCCAAGCCTTTTATTCCAAACAGAGGTAGCATGATTTCCAAATAGAAATACGCATATAAACTAAAGAAGAACACTTGAAGCAAACTATTAATCCCAATTAAACCCGCTGTTAATTCCCTGTTTCCCTCGGCTAATTCATTCCAGACAATTACCATCGCTATGCAAGGCGCAATACCAATTATAATTAAACCCATCATGTATTCGGGGTAATCTTTCAAAAAGAATGTTGCCAGTGAAAACATTAAAAATGGACCAACAATCCAGGTGATAAAGAAAGAAGCGGTCAGTAATTTTGGCTTTTCAAACATTAAAGGAATTTTTGAAAAATCAATTTTAGTCAAAGGCGGATACATCATTAATATTAATCCAATTGCCAAAGGAACATTGGTCGTTCCGCTAGAAAACGAATTGATAAAACCGCTACTGGATGGGATAAAATAGCCAATGGAAACGCCAATCGCCATTGCCAGAAATATCCAAAGTGTCAAGTAACTATCTAGGAAATTTAATCTTTTTTTAGAAGCCATTATTATAATTTTATTTGGGAGAATACATAAAACATTTCGGTTGCAATTTGCAAACTGCGTTCCTGATATTTTTCTGCTTGTTGCGGTGTGTTGTCAAATGCTTTTGGATCTTCAAATGTGATTGGGATGCGCTTTTCAGCACCAGCTATAAACGGGCAGCCGCCATCTGCTTGCGAACAAGTCATAATTGCTGCAAATTCACTTTTTGGATTAAAATCATCATCATACGCTTTGGAAAAACCAATAATAGGATGCTCGTTTTCCGAGTATTTTATGGCATAAATAGGATTAGTTCCTGCCGCAATAGTTTTGATTTTAAATCCTGATTGCTCCAATGTTTTTGCTGCCATTGGAAACAAAGCCGTTGCTTCGGTACCGCCAGAATAGCAAAATACATTTTTTACGTTGAAATGTGCAGCTGCTGTTTGTGCCCAAACCTGAGACAAATGGCTTCTTCTGGAATTGTGCGTGCAAATCAAGTTCAGCCGAATTTCTTGTTGATTCGATGCTTTTGCTTGAATAAAATCAATAAGCGGTTGCAAAACAATTTTGCGTTCCGTCGAAATGCTTTCGAAATTAAAAGAATAAATTGTTTTTGCAATTTCTGGAAATAGGGTGGTTTTGGTTAGTTCCATTTTACAGTTTTAAAAAAATTAGCAACAACCTCCACCTGGAGTGCAGCTATTGGTTTGACTTGGGATTTCGGATAATTTTACTTTTTGTTTTTCTGCAGGAATTCCGCATTGGTCTTCTGCTAAACAAGCAGTTTGTTTGTTTAATAATGTAAAAGCTGTTCCGTTGAAACCAATATCGTATTTACCAATAGTTTCTGCTTGAAATTCAACTTCTACTTCATAATCTTCAATACCCAACACTTTTTCAGATAATTCAATGATATCCAATAATTTTTTTGGTTTTAGACGGTGCTCAAAATCATTGGCATCCCATAACTGGAAATTTACCACGGTTTCTTTTCGAACTTTTCCACCACAATCAATGAAGTTTCTGGTAATTAAACCCACTTCAGTTACATGGAAATGTTCTGGAACATAGGTTCCATTTGGCAATACAAAAGCAACGTTGTCCAACGTGCTCAACTGTTTTTTAATTTCTGATAATTTCATGATTCTTGTAATTTAAAAATTAGCAACATTGATTTTTCTTGTTTTCTAAATAGGTATTGATGTGCTGAAAAAAGTCCTTTATTTTATTAAAACCTTCTTCGTTGAGGCAATAGCAAATGGCATTTCCTTCAAAATTGCCTTTTATAAGTCCGGCATTTTTTAGTTCCTTCAAGTGCTGCGAAACGGTAGGTTGGGCCAGAGGCAGTTCGTTTACAATATCGCCGCACACACAACTGTTTACTTTGATGAGGTGTTGTATTATGGCAATTCGTGCAGGATGGCCTATGGCTTTCGCCAAAGTTGCCAACTCATTTTGCTCGTCTGTGAAATGTTCTGATTTAGTAATTCCCATCGTTATATATTTATATTGCAATATTACGATATAGTTTTGTTGTAAAAAAAATTAAATGGTTATTTTTTGAAAAAAAACTATAGTGCAGGCATCTTTAAAATTAACTTATGAAAATTAAAGTTCGAATAATCCTTTAGGGATAGCATGAAAACCAACTAGTTTCACTCGATTTTCAATAGCACTTATGGGAATCATTTTGGAGGTATGCACTGTAAATTCTCTAGGGAAAATATCAGTATTCAAAAGGACGTCTTTAATTCCGTCTAATTCTAAAAGGCTGGACTTGATTTCTAATAAATCTAAATCTTCGATAGCATTTGTTCCAAATATTTTACCATGATTTCCCGGAATCACATTGTCGGTAAGTATACTCATGATTTTGTCTTTTAAGATTAGCAAAACGGTTCTGGTAGAATTTAAGTATTTTAAAGTTAGTGATTTATGTTTTACAAACATAGAAAAATAATAAAATTTTTAACTTTAAAAATGAATTGATTCAATAAAAACATCCCTAAACAAAAAGTATGTTTAGGGATGTTTAAAAAAAATATAATTACTAATGCTAGAGTAATTCAACTGAAATATTTTCTTTCATGCTACCGGTTTCAACATATCTGGAGTGCAGTTTGAAGGCTTCTTCTAAAATGTGAGGCGTATGTCCACCGCGCAAACAAGCCCGATTAAAATAATCTGATAATTCATCTTTGTATTCTGGATGCGTGCAATTTTCAATAATTACTTTGGCTCGTTCTCTGGGCGCAAGTCCTCTTAAATCGGCAATTCCATGTTCGGTGATTAAAATGTCAACATCATGTTCCGTATGATCGACGTGCGAAACCATTGGTAAAACATGAGAAATTGCATTAAATTCTTTTGATGATGATTGCGTAACAAAAATGCTCAAGCACGCATTTCTGGCAAAATCACCCGAACCACCAATACCGTTCATCATCTTGGTTCCAGAAATATGGGTAGAATTGACATTCCCATAAATATCAAATTCAATGGCTGTATTTATGGCTATAACTCCCAATCTTCGTATCACTTCGGCTGAATTGCTGATGGTTTGCGGTCTAAGTAGAATTTTGTCCTTGTACTTTTCGAAATTATCAAGAATGTGTTTGTAGCAATTTTCAGAAACAGTTATGGAAGAAGCCGATACAAAATCTAATTTTCCGCTGTCTATAAGTTCAAAAGTGCTGTCCTGCAAGACTTCGGAATACATTACTAAATTTTAAAAATTTCCTTTGGCAAAGCCAGACATGACCGCATTAGCTACTTTTCCTATTCCCGCTTGCAACGGCATCAATGATTTGGTTAAGCGTCCTTCCTTGATTTCCTTTTCAAAAAAAGCTAGTAAATGATTGGCAATGGCAGCCGTTTTGGGATCTATTGCAGTTACTTGTGCAGGACTATCGGGGATTTCTGTGAAAACAATTCCAATGACTTTGTCAGGATTAATGGTGATATATTCGGTTCCAATTCTTTCATCTGCAGCAGTAATGTTTAAAACGCCTCTATTGGGATAACTTTTTGCAATATAAATATCATGAATCCCTTTGAATTCAAGTGGTATGGAAGTATTTATTTCGATGATGATTTTATTGGCCGCATGCGCAAAAGTAGCTGAATTTCCAACTGAGGTTGTCGGAATTACATTTCCATTCTCATCAATATACGTAGCTTCAATTACAGCAATGTCAATTTTTGGAAGGTGTTTGTTTTCTAATAACTCGGCCGTTTCACTTAAATGTTGATCTATAAAAAGTACTTTTCCGTCGTTTATTTTTTTTCGTAGAGTAGCATCAACCTGAAATGGCATTCTCTTGTATAAAGCATCATTATTAGCCAAATCTGTATCAGTAGTATGCCCTAAAGAAGCACCGGTAATTAATGTGATTCCAATAGTTTCTGATTTTGCTCTTTCGGCAAAAGCGGGTAAAACGGCTTTACTATCACCAGCTTTTGTAAATCCACTGGTTCCGATAGTCATTTTATCTTTGAAAAATAAAGCGGCTTCTTGTGCAGAAATAACTTTGTATTTGTAACTTTGAAATCTAATTCTATCCGACTGCATAATTATGTGTTTTTAATAAAAAAATAACCAAAAATTGATGTTTTGATAATGAATTAAATCAATTTTTAGATTTTAATTTATATCATGTACAATTTTAGTGAAATTAAGAACTGGATAAATATCGTAATAAGTCATAAAAATATTCATTTCAGCCGCAATGAGTCCATTCGAAACTTTAGAAGAGAAATATTATATTAAAGAGGTTGATACCGATAAAAAAAGTATTTATTGCCACCATGATTTGATGGGTGAATTGTTAATTCCAACTCACAAGCATGAAAAAGCCCAAATGCTCTATTCAGAAGGTGGTATTGTTCACGTTACCACCGAAACCAAATCTTATTTTCTTCCTGCGCGTCATTTTATCTGGATTCCAGGCGGAATAAAGCATAGTATTCATCCGAATTCGGAACATGTCATGATGCGGAATTTATATTTTCCAATAGATTCAAATGACGATCCTTTTTACAAAATGGAAGGCATTTATCCCATTAACGATTTATTGTTGCAAATGATGCTTTTCACAAACCGATGGAACGGAAATCTAAAAAAGGGAACTAGAAATTTTACGATTGTTAATGCAATAAAAGCCATTTTACCAGAAATCTGTCTGACTAATTTGCCGTTATCATTGTCTTTGCCTAAGGACATTCGACTGAATAAAATCATTAGCTATTTAGATAAAAACTTGGGAGAAACTATTTTGTTCTCTGATTTAGCCAATCGATTTGGGTTTAGTGAGCGCTCTTTGTATCGTTTATTCCAAAAAGATTTGGGCATGTCGTTCATTCAATATTTTACGATTCGGAGAATTTTAAAAGCAATAGAATTGTTACTTGAAAAAAAACTATCTGTTAGCGAAGTGGCACAAGCTGTGGGATATAGTAGCGTTCCAACTTTTAGCAACACATTTTTCAAGATTTTAGGACAACGCCCTTCTGATTATTTAAAAGGGATTGAAATATTAAAAAAGTAGTTTTTCACAGCACTCATTTTCTGCAATCGTTATAGTGTTTGTTCTTGTTTTACAATTGTCTGAAATGAATAAATAGTTGGCTTTTGTTGATTTTACGGCATAGATTAAATTAGGGAACTTTGTATTCTATTCCTTTATCTATATTATGTTTCTTAAAAATCAGGTTTTTTTGAACCAATCGAGAATTAATTTTTCGAAAAATTACTTGTTGCTATTCCTCTTCTTTCATGGAATTACTTCATTACACGCACAGCAAGTTTCCTCAATTTCTTTGAATGATGCTTTAAAAATCGCTAAAGAAAATAATAAGACCATTCAGAAATCTCATATTGAACAGCGCATCTCAGAAAAAGAAATTGCCGGTGCAAAAAATCTTCGTTTGCCGGAAGTTAATTTTAATGCGATGTATTCCCGATTATCTGATTTGACGGAATACGAAGGCGGTTTTTTCTCAGACAAACATACCTATACTCCTGAACCTGGAACCGTGATATATGATGCGGTTACCAAATTTGATGTACCACTTTATGCAGGTAATAGAATCAATAATGCGATTAAAAAGTCGAAAGAGGAAAACGAAATTGCTAAAATTAAGGTAGAGAAGACACAAAATGACATTCAATTGCAGGTGACAGCTACTTTTTTGGGAATTTATAAAATGATGGAACTCCACAAAATCATTGGCGAAAGCATTAAAGAAGAACAGGAGCGATTAAAAGAAGTGAAAGCTTTTAAAACCTTTGGAACGGTTACTAAAAACGAAGTGTTGCGTTCGGAACTGCAACTTTCGGATCGAGAACTAAACTTATTGACGAATAAGAAAAATATCAAAATTGCACTTCAAGAGTTAAAAACACAGTTGCAGTTGCCCGAAGAATCAGAAATTTCTATTGATACAACAGGATTACTTGATATTGCACCGTTGAAAGACTATGATTTCTATTTCAGAGAGACGCTTCAAAACGAAGAAATGCGTATCGCAAATAGGGAAGTGGACGTTAAAAAAACAGAGTTAAAAATGGTGAAAGGGAATTATTATCCGAAGGTCAGCTTATTTGGAAATTATAATCTAAAATATCCTGACTATATGTTATTTACGCTGAATCGTCCGTATCTCTTTACCGTAGGACAAATAGGAGTAGAGGCTACTTATAATTTGTCGGGTTTATATAAAAATAAAGCTAAAGTTCAGGTTGCCAATTTAAAAGTGGATTTGCAAGAAAATGAATCGGAGCTTGTGAAAAATGAAATGGTGGACAAATTGTTTAGAAAGCATACCCAATATCAGGAAATACTGGACAAGTTACCGGTTACAGATAAAGCATTTGATTTAGCCAATGAAAATTATCGCATTGTAAAAGTAAAATACCTTAACCAACTGGTTTTGATTACGGAAATGGTCGATGCGGATAATGCGTTGCTTCAGGCAAAATTCAACAAAGTTTCCACTAGAATAGATATGGTTATGAAACAGTATGAATTGCTCCATACGGCAGGATTACTCAACAAATAATAATTCAATTTAATATAATTTAGTTTCAAATTTATATGGTAAAAGTTCATAATTCGTCAAGAGCTCATCGATCATTTCATAGATTAATTACCGTGATTTCCGGTATGCTGGTTCTCGGCGGAATTGTTTTAGGGATTTGGTTTTATATTTTTAATAAAAATCACGAAGAAACTAATGACGCCCAGGTGGATCAATATGTAACACCAATTATGGCTCGAATTACAGGGTATGTAACCGAAGTGCGTTATAATGAAAATCAATTTGTTCACAAAGGCGATACGTTATTAGTAATTGACGATAGGGAATACAAAGCGCATTTAGACATGGCATTGGCCGATGTTGAAAATGCAAAAAGCAATAGCATTGTGATTGAAAAAAATGTCGTAACAACTTCTAATGTAACTTCCGTTAGACAATCGCAGTTACAAGCTGCAAAAACAGAAGTTTGGAAAACAAAATTGGAATACAATCGCTATAAAGGATTAGTAAGCCAAGAAGCGGCTACTGAACAACAGCTTGAAAAAGTAAAAGCGGATTATGAATTGGCACAAGCACATTATCAGGAAATAGCTAACACGATTCAATCGGCGGCATTGAACACCTCAGAAGCTTCGGCTAAAATTCCAACGGCTCAGACGGTAATTCAGTCCAAACAAGCAGTTGCTGACAATGCGGCTTTGTATCTTTCTTATACCATAATTACCGCTCCTTATGATGGTTGGGTTGGTAAAAAAATCATGCAACCGGGGCAAATGATAAAAGAAGGACAGACTTTAGCTTCTATCGTTAGTAAAGAAAAGTGGATTACGGCTAATTTCAAGGAAACACAACTGCAATATTTATCCATTGGCCAGGAAGTGGAGCTAAAAGCAGATGCGATAAGCGGAAGAGAATTTACAGGAACTATTGAATCTTTATCGCCAGCCAGTGGCGCACGTTTTTCTCTCTTGCCACCTGATAATGCAACGGGTAACTTTATAAAAATAGAGCAAAGAATTCCGGTTCGAATAAAATTAAAAGAAAGTGATGCACAAACGGACTTTCTGAGAGCCGGTATGAATGTTACCGTTATTGCCGAACACAAATAATCCAATGTCAAAAACAAGTATTTTTAAATCTTGGGTTCCTAATTGGGCCATTATTGCTATAATATTTTTCTGCATGTTGCATTCCATGGTTTTATTGGGAGTATATACTTCTAATGTGACGTATGCAGCGAGTTTTTTGGACGTAGAAGTAGAAGATTTGCAGTTTTCAATGTGTGTGACTTATGGAACATTTTTGGCTACATTACTGATTGAAAGCAGGTTTTTTAAATTTTTTCCAACTAAAAAATATTTCCTGGTTATTTACAGTCTGGCAGCCTTAACATTTATTTTGACTGCTGATACTGAAAATTTCCCTTTGTTTATTATGTTACGAATGGCCGAAGGTATCTTGATGGCATTGCCAGTTTTGCCTTTACGACAGTTTTTGATTACACGATTTAAGTCTAAAAATGCTGTGATTATAGCTTTTACAATTAATTATGGAGCCTTGATGCTGGCTTCTCCTTTTATAATGAATATTGCGGTTTGGCTGCTGGAGAATTACGATTGGAAATATATGGCGTATGGTTCGGCTTTTTTCCAAATTGTATGCGTGGCTTTGGTCATGATTACTTTTAATAACAATCGTTTTCATAAAAAAATCCCATTGTATCAGATTGATTGGGCCAGTTTTATTCTGGTGCTTACCGCTATTTTATGCGGTAGTTATTTTGTGGTTTATGGCCAAAAAAAATATTGGTTTGAATCTTTCCAAATTCTTTCAGCACTCATTGTAGCCTTACTAACAGGAGGTTTTTTTATCGCCCGACAAATGCTGGTGAAGAGACCTACTTTTGATATGCGAGTTTTTCGCTATGCGAATCTAAGAACTGGATTGTTGCTGTCTGTGGTTTTTTATATTGCCAGATCGACTTTGAATATTTGTCACAGCACGATGGCCGTTATTTGGAATTGGGAACCTTCAAGAGTGGCGCATGTGCAGTATTTAAATTTGACAGGAAATGTAATTGGGATGATTTTGACTGTAGTTTTTTTGTCTAAATCAGTAGCTTCGCGTTATATTTTTATAATAGGATTTTCAATTTTTGCGCTATTTCATTTTTGGTTTACTTTTCTTTTTGTGCCGGATGCTTCCTTGTCAGACATTGCGATTCCGTATATGTTACAGGGCGTTGCTGTCGGAATAATATTTGTTCCGTTAGTCTTGTTCACCGTAGCTGCTGTTCCTACGCATTATGCTCCGTTTGCAGGAGTAGTGGGAGTTGCAGGCCGTTTTTGGGGAAGCATAATGGGTTTTGCGATGATTCAAAACGCAGGGTTGTTTTTGCAAAGTACCCATTTTACAAAATTCAGACAATTTATTATTCCCGAAAGTCCAGAAACACAAAGGCGCGTCGAACAACTTACCAGAAATTTTATGGCTAAAGGCTATACTTTGGATGACTCCAATGCATTAGCGATGAAACAAATTATTAGTTCAGTTTCAAAACAATCAGTTTTACTGTCCAATATGGAAATCTTTACCGCTATTGGTTATATAATGGTTATTGTGGTTATTTTTCTATTGCTTAATCAGCATTTAAGACAAACATTTGACCTTTTTAAAAATAGAATTTGGGGTACTTAAAAAGGTGTACTATGGTTTATTTAAACCTTTTTGGATTGAAAATCTCTTTTTGGCACTTTGAAATCCTTGAATAATTTGATTTTTTTATATAAATATAAACAGCATTTCTATTTAAAATGTTTAACTTAGTGTATTGAAAATCAATTAAATAAGTGTGTAATGAATAATAGAAACGATAAATTGAACTTTGACAAAAGAAAACCGGGGAAGAAAGATAAAAATAAATTACCAGATTCTCTTTTGTACCCTCCAAGCGAAGATATATACAGTCAATTTAAAAAAGAATCGGATATAGATCCGGAAGATATTTCTAAAAATAAAGTGCCAGTTGAAATCAATAATGTCACGGAATTGAATGAAAAAAATTTTGAGGAGGATGTTTCTGGTGGAGATTTAGATGTGCCTGGCTCAGAATTAGATGATGATAAGGAAAATTCCGGAAATGAAGACGAGGAAAACAATCATTACAGTATCGGTGGTGATGATCACAACAATTTAGAGGAAAATACAGGAAGTAAGAGTGGACAAGTCTGAGGTTGAACCTTGAGTTTTATTAATTGAAATGATAATCGTATTTGCAATGTCTTTAAAGGAATACAGTAAAAAGCGGAATTTTAATTCTACAGCCGAACCAGAAGGTGAAATTAAGAAATCAACATCCGAATTAATTTTCGTGGTGCAAAAACATGCGGCTTCTCATTTGCATTATGATTTTCGCTTGGAAATGGATGGAGTGTTAAAAAGTTGGGCAATACCCAAAGGACCGTCAATGAATCCCGCTGATAAAAGATTGGCTATTATGGTTGAAGACCATCCTTATAGTTATAAAGATTTTGAAGGCACTATTCCAGAAGGCAATTACGGTGCTGGAAATGTTGTTGTTTGGGATAATGGAACGTATACTTTAGCGGATTATAAAAATGCAGGCGATCTGGAAACTAAATTGAAATCTGATTTACAAAAAGGGCATCTTAGCTTTAATCTTAATGGAAAAAAACTGAAAGGCGAATTCGCATTGGTGAAACTTAAAACAAAACAGGAAAATACATGGCTTTTGATAAAGTCAAAGGATCAATATGCAATTGATGAAGATGTTTTGCAACAAGACAAATCGGTACTTTCTGATATGACTTTAGAAGATTTAGAAAATATGTCTAAAAAAAATGATGTTATTTTATAAAAAACAATAAATAAAATAGTAAGTTTTTAATTTACCCGTTTCTTAAATAAAGAGTTAAATTATTGGTACAGGTAATAGTTGTTTTTTTATTAATTTGGTAACATAATAATTTAGGAAACCAGTTATAATTTAGAACCTTTCCATTGTAATTATACATAGGCGTTATTTTATAAATAGTAGAATCAGACATAACAGCACTACTCCTTTTTATATTTAGTAAATGAAATTGTAAAACACTATTTTGTATTCGAGTAGTGGGATTGTATCCAATACACTGTGTTTCTCTGTTTATTGGATTTTCTACAATTATTCTATAGTAATGAACGCCTAAATCTTTTGAAAACTGTGCATTTGAAACAAAAATAAAATGTAGCAAAATTACTGTCTGAATCAATTTTATTTTCATAATTTATAGTTGTTAATTTAATTCGGTATTAATTTGACTGTTAGGTATTTAAGTGTGATTTTTAAAGTCATATTTTTGGCTTTGTAATTAATAAATTTAGAAATTTTATTTACTAGTTACAAACAAAAACGACTAAAGGTTAGGTATTTACGTTTATTTGCACTGTGTGTTAAGTATAAATTCCAATTTAAAGTGATTACTAGTTTTGGAGTAAAAAGACCACCACTTTCCAATTCAAAAAGACCGCCATTTTTTTGGTAAAATTGATCCTTATAAACTACTGACTTTAAATGTTGTTAGCATCTTGGACATACGAAACTAACCAGCAAAGAAAGTTAAGAAATAAACCTAAATTTTAACCTATGAAACTAGTCCGCAAAGTTTATGATAAAGCTTTAAAAAAAAAAGCAGTTCAATTGAGTGAGAGAATAAATAATTCAGAACTTGCCATAGAGGTAATATTACATTCCCATAGTTATGAAGTTTAAAAAGCCTAGGCTTCGAGTGAACAATCTCTATAATTTTGAGTGTGACTTATTCCATAATTTTTAACGGAGCAGTTTATTGGCTTACCTGAAGTAGACAAGCCAAGGCTTGGTAACATTGTCATGTTTCATAATCTTGGGAATTGTGTAAATTGATTTCATTTTAATTTGTTTAAGAATTAAAATGTTTGCGGGGGACATTAAATCGATCGTTAGAACATTTCTGTTCCCTTTTTATTAAAAAAAAATGGAAAGTTTTTGTTTTCATCGTGGTAACTTTTTAACAATTATTAAATTTAAACTTTGTAATACTTCCAAACAAGATGTTCGAATAGTGAAAAGGTATTTGAACAAATGTTGAATTGGTAACTTTTGAGATAGGTGTCACTTGAGAAATATAATTTCAGTGACACCTCAAAAGACACCTAAGTTTTGAGATTTAATGAATAATTAGGGGTTTGGCTAAAAGCAAAAACCCTTTAAATCATACGATTTAAAGGGTTTTAATTCAATTTGTATTTCTACTGGCGGAGAAAGAGGGATTCGAACCCCCGGACCTGTTACAGTCAACAGTTTTCAAGACTGCCGCATTCGACCGCTCTGCCATTTCTCCAGTCTGTCGCTTTCATTACCTGATTGCGAGTGCAAATATAAGAACCTTTTTTGGTTATGCAAATCTATTTTTACAAAAAAAGCATCTATTTTTAAGACTATTTTTTAAAGGTTTCATTTTCTATACTTTAGATAAAAAATAAATTTATAAAAAATCAGTAATTAACTTTAATACTTTACATATTCGGTTATTTCCAGCCCGTATCCAATCATTCCAACACGTTTGGTGTGTTCAGCATTCGATACTAATCGTATTTTTGAGATATCAATATCGTGTAATATTTGAGCCCCAATTCCAAAATCTTTGCTATCAATAATTATTTTTGGTGCTTTCATTGTTCCTTCTGCTTGTAAAACCTTCAATTCAGAAATACGATTCAGTAGATTTACTGATTGCATATCTTGGTTGATAAAGATTACGGCACCTTTTCCTTGCTCATTAATTACTTTAAACATGTCATCCAGTTGCTGGTCGGCATTATTTGTTAAAGTACCCAATAAATCATTATTCACTTGCGAAGAATTTATTCTTGTCAAAATTGGTTCTCCTAAATTCCAAGTTCCTCTTGTCAAAGCAATATGAATTTGCTTATTGGTTGTTTGTTGATACGCTCTTAGCCTAAAAGTACCAAAGCGAGTTTCCAAATTGAAATCTTCTTTTTTAACAATTAAACTGTCATGTTGCATTCTGTACGCCACTAAAGCTTCGATGGAAACTAATTTCAAATCGAATTTTTTAGCCACTTTTACTAATTGGGGTAAGCGAGCCATTGAACCATCTTCATTCATGATTTCTACAATCACTCCCGCCGATTTAAAACCTGCTAATCGCGCAAAATCAATAGCAGCCTCTGTATGTCCTGTTCTTCGCAATACACCACCTTGTTTAGCAATAAGGGGGAAAATGTGTCCTGGTCGTGCCAAATCATGTGGCTTAGTAGTCGAATCAACTAAAGCAAGTATCGTTTTTGCTCTATCTGCTGCTGATATTCCTGTAGTAACTCCGTTTCCTCTTAAATCTACCGAAACTGTAAAAGCAGTTTCCATCGGATCTGTATTATTGGTAACCATAACATGCAGTCCTAATTCTTTACAACGGCTTTCGGTTAGTGGCGCACATATCAATCCTCGACCGTGTGTAGCCATGAAATTGATCATTTCCGGTGTCACTTTCTCGGCAGCAGCCAAAAAATCTCCTTCATTTTCGCGATCTTCATCATCAACAACTATAATGATTTTTCCTTGGCGAATATCTTCTATTGCTTCTTCAATTGTATTGAGTTGTATTTTATTTAGGTCCATTTATGTAGTTAATTTTGTGATGGAAATATTTTTTTAATTATTTTTTGGAATGGAGCTAAAATGACATCCATATTTATTAATCCAATATCGTTTGTAGCTCTATAAGTCAGTAAAACTGCTAATGGTGTCAAGATAAATGACGATAACCAAGCTCCCATAAAAGGAGTCATTCCGTTTTCCTGAGCAATCCTTTTTCCAAAAGTATTTATAAAGTGAAAGGTTATAAAAATTAAAATTGCAAAAACAATTGGAAGTCCTAATCCACCTTTTCTAATAATTGCGCCCAAAGGAGCACCAATAAAAAACATTAGAAAACAGGCGTATACAATTACAAATTTATCGTAAAGTGCCAGTATATGTTTGTTGATATTTTTTTGTTTATTTTCCAATTCGTTTTTAATTGTGTCAATCGAATAGGATATACTGGTGACATTACTACTGGCTATTTTTAAAATATCTAATTTTTCCTGATCAGTGTATAATGTTAAAATATCATCTGGAAAAGGCTTGTTTTTTTCTTTTTTTAAGATTTTTTTATTGTCTGGAATTCCGATACGTACATTACTGTTTTCCGAAAAGGATAGGATCTCAGTTTTAATATTTTTATTTAATGAATCTAAAGTGTAGTTCAATTCAGTAACGGTAAGCATCGTATTTGTGTTAGCGACACTTTCATCGGTCACATCAGTTTTATTCAATTCAGATAAATCGATGTTGATGATGTGTTTTTTAAAGGAACTTTTTGCAAAAGGCATTTTGCTGCGGTCTTCATATTTTTTTGGAACAATATCTTCGTAATAATAACCATTATTCAATACTAACTGTAAAATGCTGGATTGTTCACTACTAATCAATTCACCATCTTTGGCTTTGATCACCGTTTTACTGCCATCACCAATGTTTGATTTTTTGTGAATTGTAATTCCAGTGAGGATGTTTCCATTGTCTCCTGTTTTTTTATTGACCTTAATATTATAAAAACCAACATCATTAAATTGACCTTCGGCAATGGCCAAAGCCGGTTTAACCTGTGCAATGTTTTTTCTGAAATTGATGAATTTGTATTCAGCATAAGGAATTACATTGTTCGAAAAGAAAAAGGCTACGATACTTAATAAAATGATGAATACAGTCAGACTTCTCATGGCTCTTTGGAGTGAAATTCCGGAAGATTTCATCGCTGCAAATTCATAATTTTCAGCTAAATTACCAAAAGTCATTATGGAAGATAATAAGATTGAAAGCGGTAGAACTAATGGTACAATTCTAGGCATAGAAAAGGCCAGGAATTTAATAATCATTAACAGATCTAAATCTTTCCCGGCCAATTCGGATATGAATAACCAAACGGTTTGAAGTATAAATATAAAAAATAGGATTACAAATACCGTAGTAAATGTAGTCAAAAAGGTTTTTAATAAGTATTTGTCAAGAATTTTCACCTAATGCATTAATCTAATTTGTTGATGTAGTAATTTGGATATTTACTCCCCGCAAATGTAAATTGATTTTTTGACAAAGGTTGGTTGGTTTTAAAAGAATTAACCGTTAAAGTTGTTTTTGTGCCTTTTTTGCCCATTTCTATTAAGTTATAGATATGTTTAGTCTGAACATCAATTCCCAACAATACTTCTTTTCTTTGATCTTTAGAGTTTATTGGAACTAATTTGATATATTGAATTTTTCGACCTTTTACATTCTGTAAAATATCCATAGAATATTTATAACCTGAATTGAAAAAAGTTAACATTTTAGAAGGTGTAATAGCATTATCGTCTTTTTCATTAACTGTAGAAATAGTGATTTCTTCATCTTCCGGAACGATAGTATATGTTTTTTTACCATCAAAAATTTTAGTTACTCCCATGAAATTTAATACATACTGATTTCCTTTCATCGTTACATTTCCTTTGCTGTCCTGATTGATATTTTCTTTAGCATTATTTAAAGAATATTTAAAATCAATTGCAATATTATTATAGCTTTTAACTTTTGCGGTGACCTGATCTAAAAGGTCTTTTGCTTTTTTATCTTGTGCTTGTATTGAAAAACTAAAAAGTAATAAAGACGCAATTAAAAGAAATCTTTTACCCAAGCTCTTAGTTTCTGTATTGTTTTTTTTGAAATTCATGATTTTATTTGTTTTGTTCATTGTTGAAAAATTGATCAAGAGAACTCATGTCAAGAATGTTTACACTACGTGCTTTACTTCCTTCAAAAGGACCAACAATTCCAGCTGCTTCCAATTGATCGATTAATCGGCCTGCTCTGTTGTATCCTAATTTTAGTTTTCTTTGTAACAATGAAGCTGATCCTTGTTGTGCATTCACAATTATTTCGGCAGCTTCTCTAAACAAAGTATCTCTATCTGAGATATCCATATCAAGATTAATGCCACTTTCTTCGCCAACGAACTCAGGAAGTAAATAAGCTGTGGCATACGCTTTTTGTGAACCTATGAATTCAGTGATTTTTTCCACTTCAGGAGTGTCAATAAAGGCACATTGTACTCGCACGACATCATTTCCATTAGTATAAAGCATATCACCACGACCAATCAATTGATCAGCACCTTGTGTGTCCAGAATGGTTCTGGAATCAATTTTTGAGGTCACTCTAAAAGCAATACGAGCAGGGAAATTGGCTTTTATCAAACCAGTAATTACATTTACCGATGGTCTTTGTGTCGCGATGATTAAGTGAATTCCAATGGCTCTAGCCAGTTGTGCCAATCGGGCTATAGGAACTTCAACTTCTTTACCGGCAGTCATAATCAAATCGGCAAACTCATCTACAACAAGAACGATGTAAGGCAAAAATCGGTGTCCGTTTTCAGGATTCAATTTCCGAGCCTTAAATTTATCGTTGTATTCTTTTATGTTACGCACCATCGCATCTTTCAACAAAGAATAACGGTTGTCCATTTCCACGCAAAGCGAATTCAAAGTATTCACCACTTTTGCATTGTCCGTAATAATGGCGTCATCCATGTCTGGAAGTTTTGCTAAATAGTGTCTTTCAATTTTATTAAAAAGTGTAAGCTCAACTTTCTTAGGATCAACCAAAACAAATTTAACTTCGGCTGGATGTTTTTTGTACAAAAGCGAAGTCAAAACAGCATTCAAACCAACTGATTTTCCTTGTCCGGTAGCACCAGCCATCAATAAGTGAGGCATTTTGGCTAAATCCACGACAAATGTTTCGTTCGAAATTGTTTTTCCAAGTGCGATTGGTAATTCCATTTCGGCTTCTTGAAATTTGGCAGAGCCAATAACACTTTTCATCGAAACCATTGTTGGATTCTTATTCGGAACCTCGATTCCTATCGTTCCTTTTCCTGGAATAGGAGCAATGATACGAATTCCTAATGCCGAAAGTGATAAGGCGATATCATCTTCTAAACTCTTGATTTTTGAAATACGAATTCCCGCTTCCGGTACAATTTCATATAACGTTACCGATGGTCCAACGGTCGCTTTTATTTGTGCAATTTCTATTTTATAATTGCGAAGCGTATCTACAATTCGGTTTTTATTTTCTTCTAATTCTTCTTGATTGATGGTAATTCCGCCAGTTGAATATTCTTTTAATAAATCAATCGTAGGAAATTTATAATTGGATAAATCCAAAGTTGGATCAAATAATCCAAAATCAGCCACCAATCGGGAGGCTAAATTTTCTTCGATAATATCTTCTTCCGGAGCAGTTTCTATTACAAAAGTATCTGTTGTATTTGAAATAATTTCTGGAGTTGCAATTGGTGTTACTTCCATTGCAAGCGGTTTTGCAATAGGGTCTTTATTAATATCAGATGAATTACTGATCGTAGGCTTCAATGCTTCTTTATTAATTTCGAATTGTGAACCATTCGTTTTTAAATGAATTTCATCAACTTCTTCTTCCGCAACAGCAAATTCCTCTAAGTTGTAACCACTTTTACCATTATTAATCGGACTAGTTGTTAAATCTGTTTTGAGTTCTTTTTTAGTGTTGTCAAAAAAGGATTGGATACTTTCAGGAGAAAGTTTGATTTTGAAAATTATATAGATGATTAATCCAAACAATAAAATTAATAAAGCTCCTGTTTTTCCAGTGTAATCTTGTAGAAATAAATTCAATTCATATCCAATTGTACCTCCCAATTCTGGAGCTGAAGTAGCAAAAAAACCAAATAAAACGGATAAAACAATTATTACAAATAAGTCCCAAAACCAAATATTCTTCAATTTTTTTAATGAAATAGCAAGAATTAAATACATTCCGGTTAGAAAAAATAACCGTACAAATATAAATGCGGCAAGTCCAAATCCTTTGTAAACAAGCAAATCAGCCAAAAATGCACCGAATTTACCTAGCCAATTATGAACAGTTTCTGATCGATCAGTCAATTGTTGAACAGCGCTTTGATCTTCTTGTCCATAAATAAAAAAGCTTACAAACGCAACTAGTAAAGCGATAGAAAATAAAACCAATAAAGAACCCAAAACAATTTTGTGTTGTTTGGTTATTTTTATTGGAGTATTTAACGGTGCTTTGGTGTCGTTTTTTTTATTTAAAGGGGCTGTTTTTGTTATTTTTGCCATTCTTAATTTGAAATAATACCTAAAGAAATAAAGGCACATATATGATTAAACCAATTGCTATTGCTGTCAAAGCAGCAAAAAATACCGCTCCAGCAGCAATATCTTTGATGAATCCAATTCTTTCATGGTAATTTGGATGAATAAAATCGGCTATTTTCTCAACGGCAGTATTTAGACCTTCGATGCTCATGACTAAACCGATAGCTAAAGTCTGAAAAAGCCATTCTGTTTTAGAAATACCAAAATAAAATCCAGCAATGCACATCAAAATCCCAATAGAAAATTGAACCATAACACTGTGTTCCGTCGAGATTAATTTCAAAGCGCCCTTAAATGCATAAGAGACGCTTTTTAATCTTCCGGTAAAGAAAGTATTGTCTTTTTGAAACTCCATCAAGTTGTGATTATAGTACTGCTAATGCAGCCTCGTAGTTTGGTTCATCTGCAATTTCAGCAACTTGTTCCGTGTGAGTGATTATTCCGTTTTCGTCAACAACAATAATAACTCTTGAATGCAATCCAGCCAATGGTCCGTCAGTAATTTCTAAACCATTTGCTTTACCAAAACTTCCTTCTGGAAAATCAGATAAATTAACAACATTCTCAAGTCCTTCCGCTCCACAAAAACGTTTTTGTGCAAAAGGTAAATCTCTTGAAACGCATAAAACTGTTGTATTTTCTAAAGTACTTGCACTTTCGTTAAATTTACGAACAGATGCTGCACATGTTCCGGTGTCAACACTTGGGAAAATATTTAAAACTAATTTTTTTCCAGCAAAATCAATTAGTGAAGCTACAGAAAGGTCAGTTTTAACTAATTTGAAATCAGCAATTTTCGTACCTACTTTTGGTAATTCTCCTGAAGTGTGAATCGGATTTCCTCCTAATTTTATTGAAGCCATAATGTTTGTTTTTTTGTGAGGTTCAAAAGTATGAAAATTATTTAAGAATAAGTCCTCATATGTCGCGATAAGTTTAGCGTTTTGGTTCAATTTTTAAACTGCATGGCTACAATGTGTTTTCAATTTTAAATAAAAAAAAACACACTCGTTGGGGAGTGCGTTTTTGAAATAAAGAATTAAAAATTATTTTTATTTGTCAATAGAACCCAAAACACGTTTCATGAAAGTGTTCAAAGCTTCTTTTTTATCAGTTCCAGTTTTTACCAATTTGTTGACTTCTAAAGCGCCATACATATTAGAAATTAATTCCCCAATAACATCTAATTCTTCATCTTTCAATGATGAAATTTCAGTCATTGCTTCCAGAACTTCGATTGTTTCTATGATGTAATCTTCATCATTCTCTTCTATAAACTGCGTTAAATGCTTAATTACGGGTAATTTCATATTTTTTTAAAGTTTAAAGTTTAAGGTTTTGAAAGTTTAAGGTTTTGAACTGCTGTTAAACTAAACTTATTTATAAAGTCAGGTAACTTTAAACTAAAAAATCATTAAACAATTTCATTCACTAATTCAATTAAAACTTCTTGTTTATTGGTTTGTGTTTCGTTCACCAGTTTTCCATTTACAAAAGTGGCAAAAGTTGGTAAATTACTAACATTTGCTAATTTTCTCGATTCTGGAAAATTTTCAGCATCAACAAGAGCAAAAGTAATTGTCTCGTTTTCTGAAGCTAATTTTTTGAATTTTGGCTTCATAATTCGGCAATTTCCGCACCATGATGCCGAAAATTGAACGACTACTTTTTCGTCTTTTGCAATTAAATCCTGTAACGTATCTTCAGTTAATTCGATTAACATAAGTTTGTTTTTTAAGGTTGAAAGAGGCAAAGGTTCAAGGGGACCAAGTTTTTAGAACTTCGTGAATTTACACAACAAAAAACCTTTGTTGCTCAGGACCTCTAAACCTTTGTATCTTTATTTTAATTAGTTTAAAGTCAAGTATTCAGCAGTACTGATTCTGTCAGCGCTCATCGCTTCTTTTCCAGCTTCCCAGTTTGCAGGACAAACTTCTCCTTTTTCCTGAATGTGCGTGTAAGCATCAACCATACGTAAATACTCGTTTACGTTACGACCAAGTGGCATATCGTTAACACTTTCGTGGAAAATTTTTCCAGTTTCATCAATTAAGTAAGTCGCTCTAAAAGTTACATTAGAACCTTCAACAATTACAGAATCAGTTTCTTCAGAATATTCAGTTGAATCGATATCAAGGATTCCTAAGATGTTAGATAAGTTTCTGTTAGTATCAGCAAGAATTGGGTATGTAACGCCTTCAATTCCACCATTGTTTTTTGGAGTATTTAACCAAGCAAAGTGAACTTCGTTAGTATCGCAAGAAGCACCAATAACAATTGTATTTCTTTTTTCAAATTCCGGTAAAGCAGCTTGAAAAGCGTGCAACTCAGTTGGGCAAACGAATGTGAAATCTTTTGGGTACCAAAACAAAAGTACTTTTTTGTTGTTATTTACAGCTTCATCGAAAATGTTGATTTTTAAATTATCACCCATTTCAGAGATAGCGTCTACTGCAATACTTGGAAATTTTTTACCTACTAATGACATTTTATTTACTTTTTTAGTTATTTTTTTGATGGTGCAAAAGTAGTTAGTCTAAAAGTTAAATAAAATACCAAATGATTATAAAAATTTATTTCAAAATAGGGAATTACTATACTCTATATTTTGAAAGATTTAATTTACTAATTATAACATGTTAACCTCCACAGGAAGAGTTCCTTCGCAGGTTGAGTTTTCCAGGAGTTGCTCTGCAGCGGCTTCTTGGAATTCAGAAAAATCTTGGTACAACATTATAATCCCTGAAGCTTTTTTCAGATTTGGGATCACTTGAAGTGCGTACGGATTCCCAAAAACATATAAAATACATTTTTTAGTAGTCAATAAGTTGCCTAAAAATTGAAGTACGGAATCTTCAATATCAAAATTGTTTAAAGGTTTTGCCTTTGGAACAAATAAAGAAATAACTAACGTGTCAAATCTATTTAAATTTTTTTCTAATTCATTCAGAACAGATTCGCCTCCAGTTTCGTAACTAAATTCTGGAGAAGGCAAAGCATGTGTCAAGCTTTTAAAAAATACATTATCAATATTTTTGTAAAGGCTAATTTTGGCGAAATCTTCTCTGTTTTTTGCATCAAAAACAGTCACAGTATTGTCATTGTCTTTTATTTTTGTGATGCAGTTTTGAGCAATTTTTAGGTTTAATTTTGAAGTGGTTTCAAAATCAAAATGACTTTTGGAAAGGTTTGGCAAACTTAGTTTTCCATCCAAAATTCCAGCTTTTTGCTTGCATTTCCAAATGCGTTTAAAACTAGCTTCAATTCGCTCAGGAGTTGCATTTTTTAAGATTTCCTGAATTCCTTCGGGAACATTTTCTGCAAAGCATAACACATCATTTCCAGCATTAAAAGCTTCCCATTCTAATAACCCTTTTTGATCGTATAATTTAGAAACGCTGTGCATGTTCAACGCATCCGAAATCACTAATCCATCATAGCCTAATTGCTTGCGCAAAAGTGTTTCAATCACGGATTTTGATAACGTTGCCGAAGTATCTTTTCCATCGTTCAAAGCGGGAACAGCCAAATGACCAATCATAATTGAATCGACATTATTATCGATTCCTTTTATAAAAGGAACTAATTCATTTGCTAATAATTCTTCCAATGTTTCTTTTAAAACGGGTAATCCTAAATGTGAATCGACATTGGTATTTCCATGTCCGGGAAAATGTTTAAGACAACCCAAAATCCCAACATCATTCATTCCTTTTAAATATTCCAAAGAAAAATCACTTACTTTTTCTTTATTTTGACCAAAAGAACGGTAGCCAATTACAGGATTATTCGGATTGTTATTGATATCTGCTAAAGGCGCTAAATTATAATGAATCCCAACTGATTTTAAGTCTAAACCAATTTGTTTCCCAACTTCGTAAACCAAATGTTTTTCACTGTCAGGCAAAGCGCCAAGTGTTATTGCATAAGGATATTGTGGTGTTTTTTCGACGCGCATGGCTAATCCCCATTCGGCATCAATACTCATTAATAACGGAGTTGTAGCACAATTTTGATACCTGATGATGAGTTCCTTTAAACGCTGAAAACTATCATCATTTAATACTATTTTTTTATTGGTTTCATAATTGGTTGCAGCGCTGGCTCGACTATGAAAAAAAGTCAATCCGCCTATATTGTGCTCTTTGATTAATCGTTCTGTAGCTTGAATATTTTCTTCGGTATCATTGATGAAAACAGCAGGAAAGAAAAATTGTCCTATTTTTTGTTCTAATGTCATTCTGAAACAACTTTAAATGGTAAAATTAAATATCTGATTTCTTACCAAAATCAGCTGGAAAAATCAAGAATCGGGATAAAATTAATCCTGGGATGGTTGCTAAAAATACCCAAATAAAGAAATTTCCATACCCAAGATATTCCTGAATATAACCGCTTATCATTCCCGGAAGCATCATTCCCAAAGCCATAAATCCGGTTGCGATAGAGTAGTGGGACGTTTTTGATTCGCCATCAGCCACATAAATTAAATACATCATGAAAGCGGCAAAACCAAATCCGTAACCAAATTGCTCTGCGATAACGGCTGCATAAACATACAAAACGGAACCAGGATGAAAATGTGAAAGTAATATGAACCCAATTATAGGTAAGTGCATGGCCAAAATCATTGGCAACATCCATTTTCCTAATCCGTCTCGTGAAATTACGATTCCGCCCAAAATTCCACCAACAGTAAGTGCAATCACGCCAAAAGTCCCATAAATAACACCAACATCTTGAGTGGTTAAACCCATTCCGCCTGCTGTTACAGGATCGATTAAAAAAGGAGTCAACATTTTTAACAATTGCGATTCTCCTAATCTGAATAATAGAATGAAAGCCAGAACTAAACCAATTTGTTTCTTTTGAAAAAAAGTAGCGAAAACAGCAGCAAAATTTTTATTTGCAACCGATTCCGTTGTTGTTTCTACGATTTTGGCTTCTATTTTTGGTGTGGAAAAATAATTGTAAATCGTAATGACAGTCATAATTAATCCTACAACTACCATGGTATAGGACCATGCTTTTTGTTTATCGCCATATTCTTGTTCTAAATAACCGGCAATAAATACCATTAATCCATTTCCGGTAAGCATCGAAAGTCGGTAAAAAGTACTGCGGATTCCCAAGAAAAAGGATTGTTGGTCTTTTTCTAAAGCCAACATGTAAAATCCATCACTGGCCACATCATTTGAAGCTGATGCAAAAGCAGCAACCCAAAAAACAGCTAAACTGATAACGAAAAAATTACTCAAAGGAATTGTTAAACCCACAATCAAAAAAGCGAGGGAAATTAGCAATTGCATGCTCAAAAACCATTTTCTTTTAGTGGAATAGAGATCAATAAACGGGCTCCACAACGGCTTAATTACCCAGGGTAAATAGAGTAAACTGGTGTAAATTCCAATGTCTTCATTATTAATTCCGAGGTTTTTGTACATAATCACCGAAACCGAAATAATGATGGCGTAAGGCAAGCCGGAAGCAAAGTTTAAAACGGGAATCCAATACCAGGGTCTATTGTCTGTTTTCATGAAAGGCAAATTATATTCGATTAAATTTTATAGCGTAAAGTTTACTAAAGTTGGGTCACTTTCATTACCATAAAAATCAATGAATGTAATCGCGCAGGTGGTATTTTTGTTTAATTTATAGGATGGAATCACGACTTCAACCGTATCACTATCGTCTTTGAATGCAATTTTATCAATAATTTGACTTGGATCATTTACATTAATTTCCGAGTTGAATTTGGCGCCATAAACCATAACATATCGTACTTTACTATACATTGGATAAGTCACGTTAAATCGTGATGCAATTGGATTTATCAAAATGTTATTTGCAGTTGGTACGATAGCCATTTTTTTTATGGAACCGGGAACTACAGTTGGAAGAGCGGGATATTTGTATTGGTTTTCTGTTAGTAATTTAGTCACACTTTGATTTTTGTTCAAAAATGATTTTGCACTAAAAAACGCATTTCCCTGAACATTTTTGTACGATCTGGTGATGTCAATTTGATTCGGAATTTCTTGTGGATTATTCCATCTTTTATCAGAATCCGCATTGATTTTGTAGGTTCCGTTTCCAATGTAAATTGCAGTATTTGTTGAGTTTTCAGACCACCAACGTAATAGTTTTGAATAAGAAGCCTTTGGGTGATCCATACTCCAATACAATTGAGGAACTAAATAATCAATCCATTTGTTTTCCATCCATGCTAACGGATCAGCGAATAAATCATCGTAATTCGTTTGTCCCGCTTCCGTTTCAGAACCTCTGGGATCCATTGATTTATTTCTCCAAACTCCAAACGGACTGATGCCAAATTGTACCCATGGTTTAATATTTTTTATCGAAAGGGAAACACATCGTACAAAATTATTCACATTCGAACGTCTCCAATCTTCGATACTTAGATTATTTCCATATTTTTTGTACGAAGCGGTATCATTAAATAACTCTCCTTTAATTCTGTATGGATAAAAATAATCGTCAAAATGTATCGCATCTATATCATATTTTTCCACAACTTCTTCTACAATAGCCAGTAAATGGTTCTGAACTTCTGGTAATGCTGGATTGTAATAATATTTTCCACCGTATTTAATCATCCAATCTGGATGCTTGAAAAAATCATGTTCCGGACTCAAAAGCGACGTATTGTAATCCATCGTAGCTCTATATGGATTCATCCAAGCATGAAATTCAAAACCTCTCGCATGCGTTTCAGCAATCATCCACGCTAATGTATCAAAATAAGGTTTGGGTGCCTGTCCTTCTTTTCCGGTCAAAAAACGGGACCAAGGCGCTAATTCAGTTGGATAAAAAGCATCTCCAACGCTTCTAATCTGAACAATTACGGCATTATAATTTAGTTTTTTGTACACATCTAAAATTTCAATATAATCCGCTTTTTGTTTGGCAACATTATCAGTACTCATTTTCGGCCAGTCAATATTTACCACGGTAGCAATCCAAACAGCTCTAAATTCATTTTTTGGATTTGTAGCCAATGCTTGTGCATTACCATTCCAAAAAGAAAGTAAGAGGAATGTAATAAGCAAAAGGGTGTGCTTGAAATTTTTCATTAGAGTTTTGTTTATAGAGTGTTCAAAAATAGTTTTTTTAGTGAAATTTACCAGTTAAAATGGTTTTAAAATTTGACTAATTTTAAGAACTCAATTTCTTTGCCAATTTTCTTACTATCATTAAAAAGTATAGTAGTGTTAGTTTTTTTACAACCGGAGCTAATGTATAGAAGTTAAAATTTTAATTATGTACTTAGACAAATTTAAATTTTAGAGTTTTCAAAGATTAAATAGTAATACATTATTAAAAATGCAATGGAGGATGGCCAAAAATGGATTGTGGATAGTTTGAAATTTTATTTGCTCTTTAATTGGGAAATGATATTTTCCCCATAGAAACTGAAGGGATTCCTTTACGTGTGCCAAAATCTGAGCCTCCACCAGAAATCGTTTCGTTAGCTAAAACAGCGAATAATACTGCTTCTTTTGCATCACCAGAAATACCTAATTCATCAGTTGTAAAAAAATGGCAAGGCAATAGTTCTCTTAACCAACTAACTAATAATGGATTATGTGTTCCGCCACCTGACATATAAATAGAAAAACTTTCTAAATCGTATTTTGTATTTGCTACAGCATACTTAATTGCTTCGGCTATAGTTACGGCGCTAAATCTTGTTAATGTCGCTAATAAATCAGGAACCGAAATATTTTCCGTGTTGCTTTTGGCTTGAGCCTCTTTAACATAGTCGATATTAAAAAGTTCTGGACCAGTAGTTTTTGGGAAAGAATCTTTAAAAAATTTATCGGCTTTTAAAGTATCTAAAAGGGATTGATTTACAACACCAAGTTTTGCAATTTCCGCATCTTTATCATAAGATTTTCCGGGGTAAAATATTCTGGTACACGCATCAATTAAAGTATTTCCAGTGCCGGTATCCGTTACGAAAACCTCCTCGGGGTTCATATTTGAGGGTAAATAGGTGAAGTTTGCAATACCGCCCATGTTCAACATAATGCGATTTTCGCCTTTTTTCCCAAAAATAAAATAATCACCGTAAACCGCCAAGGGAGCTCCTTCACCACCTGCTGCAATGTTTTTTTGTCTGAAATCGGAGAGGGTTATTATTCCTGTTTTTACAGCAATATGGTCGCCATCACCAATTTGCAACGTACCATTTGGGAATTTTTCTTGCTGATGCAAAATTTTTGGGAGGTGCAATACTGTTTGTCCATGTGAAGCAATTAAATCGACGTCATGACTCGATATATTCCAGTTTTCCAAACAATTTAAAACCATGTTGGCATGAAGTATGCCAATCCATTCATTCAATAATACAAGATTGTGGAAATCAATATTTTGTTTTGCAAAAACTTTTTGAATTTCAGTTTTTATTTCTTCGGAATATTCAACCGTATCAAATTTTAGTAGCGCAACTTTTGTGTTTTCTCCAACACCTGAAACCTCGCATAAAGCAACATCGAGGCCATCCATTGAAGTACCTGACATGAGACCAATAATCATTCGGGTAGGTTTTTGGGCAATTTTATACAGTAATTCTAGATTCACATTCATGATTCAATATTTAGCGGACTATTTTGTTTTTGGATATCATTTAAATAGTGGAATATTCGTATTGGATTATTAAAAAAGTTGCAAAATTGAATAAAAGCAAGTTTCAGTATAGATGTAGTACTAAAATAAATTGCATAAACTTTTTAGCAAAGTACAAATTAATTTTAAATGATTAATAATTGATATAATGTGTCAATAAATATATTTTTCACAAACCGATAGATACGACTAGGAATCAAATATTTTAATTGCACCAATTGGGTTTTATTACTAATATTATTAAATTATAGTTTACGATATTTTATATTTGTGAAAATAACAGCAATTTACGCCACTACATGTCAATCACGCCTCAATTAGAACAATTATCTCAGTCATTAGAAGGAACACTTTTTTTTGATGATCTCCATAAAACACTGTATGCCACAGATGCTTCCGCGTATCGGATTATGCCAGTTGCTGTAGCGATTCCAAAATCAGTGGAAGATATTGTGAAAATTATTCGCTTTGCAGCAAAAAATAAAATATCAATTACGGCCAGAACTGCTGGAACTTCGTTAGCCGGTCAAACAGTGGGTAACGGAATAATTGTAGATGTTTCTAAACATTTTACTAAGATTATCGCTTTTGATTCTATAAAAAAAACGGTTACCGTGCAGCCGGGAGTGATTCGAGACGAATTGAATTTGTACTTAAAAGATCATGGATTATTTTTTGGACCCAATACTTCGACTTCAAATCGCTGTATGATAGGCGGAATGGTAGGCAATAATTCATCAGGAACCACGTCAATTCGGTACGGAGTTACCCGAGATAAAATAGTCGAGATTAAAGCCATTTTAAGTGATGGGTCTTCAGCAATATTTAAAGAAATAACTTCAGCCGAATTCATTGAAAAAACAAAAGGAAATGCGCTCGAAAACTCCATTTATAAAACCATTTATGAGGAACTTTCGAATATAGAAAACCAAAAAGAGATTATTAAAGAATTTCCAAAGCCTGAAATTCACAGAAGAAATACCGGATATGCGATTGATTTATTATTGAAATCGGAACTTTTCGGAGGAACGGAAAATACTATAAATCTAGGGAAACTCCTCTGCGGAAGCGAAGGAACGCTTGCTTTTACCACCGAAATCACGTTGAAAGTCGATGAGCTTCCACCAACGAATAATGTTGTGGTAGTGGCGCATTTTCATACTATTCAGGAAAGTTTAGAAGCTGTGGTTACGGCGATGAAACATCATTTGTATACCTGTGAAATGATGGATGACACGATATTGGATTGTACCAAAACCAACCGGGAACAAGCCAAAAACAGATTTTTCATTCAAGGCGAACCAAAAGCGGTTATTATGCTCGAAGTAGCTTCGCATATTAGTATTGAAGATGCCGAAAGACAAGCGAATGATTTGATTGCAGATTTAGAACGAAATAATTTCGGATATGCTTTGCCAAAAATTTACGGAGCTGATATTGATAAAATAAATGAGTTGCGAAAAGCAGGTCTCGGACTTTTAGGAAGTATTGTTGGCGATAATAAAGCCGCCGATTCTATTGAAGATACCGCTGTTGAGTTGAGTGATTTACCTAATTATATTGCCGAATTCTCCGCTATGATGGAACGCCATGGTCAAAGCGCTATTTATTATGCACATGCCGGTGCCGGAGAATTGCACTTGCGTCCGGTTTTAAACTTAAAAACAAAAGAAGGATTACATCAATTTAGAAACATCGCAACCGAAGTGGCTATTTTGGTCAAAAAATATAGAGGCTCGCTGAGCGGGGAACATGGAGACGGAATTGTGCGTGGTGAGTTTTTGCCTTTTATGATTGGAGATAAGAATTATGAATTGTTGAAACGAATCAAACATGCTTTTGATCCCAATACCATTTTAAATGTTGGAAAAATTGTGAACGCTTTCAAAATGGATGAAAACCTTCGGGTAGAAGCGGGCAGAGCCGAACCCGAGATACAAACCATTCAGGATTTCTCGGACAGCATGGGGATTTTGCGTGCTGCAGAAAAATGCAATGGCTCCGGTGATTGCCGAAAATTACCTTCGGCAGGCGGAACTTTATGTCCAAGTTATCGTGCCACCCGAAATGAAAAAGATACTACTCGTGCCAGAGCCAATGCGCTGAGAGAATACCTTACGCATTCGGAAAAAGACAATAAATTCGACCACGAAGAATTGTATAAAGTATTTGAATTGTGCGTGAGTTGTAAAGCTTGCGCCAGTGAATGTCCCAGTAATGTGGATGTAGCGGCATTAAAATCGGAATTTTTGTACCAATACCAAAAAGCAAATGGATTTTCATGGCGCAATAAAGTGTTTGCTTTTAATGCCAAACTGAATGGATTAGGGAGCATTTCTCCAAAGATTACGAATTTCATGGTGAACTTGCCTTTGGTAAAAAAAAGCATGGGAATTGCTTCTAAAAGAGAAGTACCGCTTTTGGCTCCAAAGACGTTTCGAAAATGGTACGAGAAAAATTGGAATCAGGCGCCAAGTAATTCTTTTGTCAACGGAAAAGTATGTTTGTTTTGTGATGAGTTCACTAATTTCTATGACGTTTCGGTTGGAATTGATGCATATGAATTATTGACAGCATTAGGATACGAAGTAATTCTGGTGGATCATGAAGAAAGTGGAAGAGCTTTTATCTCGAAAGGGTTTCTCGAAGAAGCAAAAGCAATTGCGAATACAAATGTAGCTGTTTTTTCGGATTACATTACTGCAAATTTTCCTTTAATTGGAATCGAACCTTCAGCGATATTGACCTTTAGAGACGAATACATTCGATTGGCAGACGATAAAGAAGGTGCCGAAAAATTAGCCAAAAATGTATTTACGATTGAAGAGTTTTTCAAAAATGAGATTACAAAAGGAAAAATTCATGCAGAGCAATTTTCTGAAGAGGAAAAAACAATAAAAATTCACGGACATTGCCATCAAAAGTCATTGAGCACGATGGAAGCGACTTTTGCGATGTTGAATGTACCCAAAAACAGTTCGGTTACTATTTATAATTCGGGTTGTTGTGGTATGGCAGGATCTTTTGGATATGAAAAAGAACATTATGAAATCAGTATGCAAATGGGCGAAGATACGTTGTTTCCTAAAATTAGAACGACTGAACCGACGACAGCTATTGCAGCAGCTGGAACGAGTTGTCGCCACCAGATTTTTGACGGAACCAGCAGAAAAGCATTGCATCCAGTGACAATTTTAAGGAGCTGTTTGAAATAGTCAGTAAATCATAATACGGTTCTAATACTACAGAAAAATATTTTTTGATTTTAATAAATTTTCCTTTTTAAAGGTTTAAAATGTGTTATTTGACTTTTTAAATTAAAAAATAAATCATTTTTAGATTTTAAAAAATAATAAAAAAAAATAGTTGGAGAAACAGCAATAGTTCAATTTGTTTTATACTTTTGATTTTTGAAGATTATTTGCATAATATCTAACATAAAAACATATAATTTACAGTATATTAATTTTTAATGATAAAATTTACAATATGGCGTTAAAGGGTTTATTTAGAAAAAAAACAGTACAAGATATATTAAAACAAGTTGAAAAAAACAATGCGGATGGACATAACGCTCTAGGTAAACACTTAACTGCACGAGATTTGACAGCTTTTGGTATTGCTGCAATTGTAGGAGCTGGAATTTTTAGTACCATTGGAAAGGCAAGTGCCGATGGAGGTCCTGCGGTTATCTTTTTATTCTTATTTACTGCTATAGCATGTAGTTTTGCTGCTTTTGCTTATGCTGAATTTGCTTCAATGGTTCCCGTTTCTGGAAGTGCTTACACGTACTCGTATGTTGCCTTTGGTGAAATTATAGCGTGGATTATTGGTTGGGCCTTGATAATGGAATATTCGGTTGGTAATATAACGGTTGCCATATCGTGGAGTGATTATTTTACAAGTTTACTTGAGAGTGGTGGTCTTCATTTGCCGCAATGGGTTCAGATGGATTTCTTGTCTGCTTCCAGAGGATTTGATGACGCCACGGCACTGATGCAAGGCGGAAAAGAATATGCTAACTTAAGTCCTGCTTTGCAAGATTCTTATACGGCTTGGACAACTTCACCTGTTATTGGTTCATTTCATTTTGTAGCAGATCTTCCAGCATTATTAATTATCGTTTTAATCACAGCATTAATTTACCGCGGGATGAAGGAGTCTCGAAATGCGAGTAATATCATGGTGGTTGTCAAATTATGTATCGTTCTTTTAGTAATTGCTGTTGGTGTTTTCTATGTTGATACTGCTAATTGGGATCCATTTGCACCAAATGGAGTTACAGGAGTTTTAAAAGGAGTTTCAGCAGTGTTTTTTGCTTACATCGGTTTTGATGCTATTTCAACAACTGCAGAAGAATGTAAAGATCCACAACGCGATTTACCAAGAGGAATGATGTGGGCCATAATTATATGTACCATTTTATATATTGCAATTGCCTTAGTTTTAACTGGAATGGTTTCTTATGACCTATTGAATGTAGGTGATCCATTGGCTTTTGTATTTGAAAAATTAGATCTGAAATGGATGTCGGGAATTATTGCAGTTAGTGCAGTTGTAGCTATGGCAAGTGTTTTATTGGTTTTCCAAATGGGGCAACCGCGTATCTGGATGAGTATGAGTCGTGATGGGTTGTTGCCAAAACGTTTTTCAAAAGTGCATCCAAAATATAAAACCCCTTCGTACTCTACAATCGTAACAGGTTTTGTGGTAGCAGTTCCTGCTTTGTTTTTGAACCTAACATTGGTTACGGATTTGTGTAGTATTGGTACTTTATTTGCCTTTGTACTGGTTTGTGCCGGAGTTTTAGTTTTGCAAAATAAGACTGATATTCCTAGAGGAAAGTTTAAAACACCTTATGTAAATTCAAAATTTATAATGCCAGTTTTACTTATTATTGGGTTGGTATTTGCTTTTGGATTTAATAAGAAAGCGACTATGGATTTTATTACCAATGAAACTCAAATTAATAGTTCAGCAGATATTATTACATCCCTTAATAAAGAGGAAACTCAAAAAGTATATGATTATTTAGTAGGAATTGATGTAAAAAATAGCACTGACGAAACACCGGATTTAGAGCTATTATTGAGTCAATACCAAGAAGACGATGCAAAATATTCCAGTATTATAGCTGGTTTACCAATTTCGGATGCTGTAAAATATGAAAGTGGTTTTAGTTTATTTAAACATAAAATTCCAATGTGGATTTTCCTAATTGTTTTAGCTGGATTATCAGTTTGGTCTTTTAAATCAAATTTATCATTGATTCCATTATTAGGCTTAATTTGTTGTTTGTATATGATGGCAGAATTGAGTGTTTGGAACTGGATTTATTTTGGAATTTGGCTTTTGATTGGACTGGTGATTTATTTTAGTTTTAGCCGAAAAAACAGTAAGTTGAACTAAAAGGTATGAAGTCATATTGATATATTAATTACAAGTTTAAGACTACAAAAAAACTGACTAATCGTATTGATAGTCAGTTTTTTTGTTTTTTATAAGGAGGTAAATAGCTACAGGTGAATAAATTCTATTCTATTAAGCGTTTATTTAGCAATTTAGGTCTTCTAAATTGTGTTTTTTACCGAATAAACAATACATTTAGTCGATTAAGGGCCTCAATTCCTCTTTTTTTTTTTTGATTTATCTTTTTTTTTATATAAATACATACATTTGCAAGATATTAAGCAATTAAACATTTGTTTTTAAGAAGATTTTTGTAATCTTTAGCGTTGATTATTGTAATTAATAACTGACTTTTATAAAACAGATTTAAGATATAAAATTCAACATATGAAGAACTTTACTTTTATTATCTCTTTTATCTTATCCTATTTTGCATCTATTGTAAACAAATATTTAGATAATATAATTTTGTTCTATTTGTACTCAAAACAAATGTGTTATGAATTCTCCAATGAATTAGTAATGACTATTTTTACTAATTACCAATCAATCAATAATTTTCCACGCAAGAATTTAGTCCTTTTGAAGGGTCAAATAATTTAGACGTATCAAAAAAACCAGGCTTATTTTTTTTTCGTAAATAAAATATAAACAATACTATTATCCTAATACCCAAATATACATGATAAATTTTACCTCTGTAAAGAATTTCTTTTTTGTATTTTTTTTAATAATTACGTTTCAGAGTGCTAATGCGCAATTTTATACACAACATTATGTAGCTCCAGCTCCTTGGAGGTACTTTAGTGATGCAAATGAGCTAGTTGTTGCTACAGAATCAACAACTAACGTATCTGTACAAGTTAGAAGAAGTGATGGAAATTTAGTTACAACGCTAAATGCTGTTAAAGGAACACCTGCAGTATATCGATTTACTGGTTCGCCCACTGCTGTTGGATCAGAGTATTACGCACTCAATACAGTCATAAGCGGAGCTGGACTAAATATTTCAGCTACAAGACCGATATCTATAAATATAAGAAACGTTGCTTCGGATGCTACAGGTGGTGACGGAACACATATTAAAGGGAATGCCTCTTTGACTAGTTTTGGTAATGCTGGTATTGGAGTGAGTTTTAGAGTTGGTTATTATAGAAACGGTGGTTTAGGTACTAGTCCTGCTCCACAATACAGTGTTATGGCAATAAACAATAACACTTCAGTAAAAATAAATGGAGTCACGGTTGTAACGTTAAGTGCTGGTCAAAGTTATTTGTTTACAAGTGCAATGGGTTCCTTAGTAGAAACATCTGGACCAGCTGTAGTAAATACTGCAGCTCGAATTGATGCACCTGGAGGATGTGGGGACGGTACTTTAGATCAAGTGCCACCAATATCGGTATTAGGAAAAGAATACTTAATATTTAGAGGTCAAGGGAATTCTACAGCAGAACAAACTACAGTTGTTGCTACGGAACCAAATACAGTTCTGAATATTGAACAATTTGCACAAAATGGAACTTTATCCGGTACGCTTTCTGCAACATTAACAAACGCGGGTGATTTTTATACTTATGCACATGGAACTACAGTTTCATTTTCAGCATCGAAGATTAATAGTACCAAGAATGTAGTTGTCTACTCGGGAACTGCAATTACTTGTGAAGTAGATGTTACAGCTGTTGCCCCAGTTTCAGCTTGTGGAGGTTCTAATTTCGTGGAAACTTATAAATTTAGAAATTATGGTAGTAGTGATCTTCCTTATTTTGGTTATATTCTATTAAAAAGTGCAACGGATCAAGTAAATATAAATGGTTCTAATATTGAAACTGCCGCTGGTGTAAGACGTCAATTAGGATCTACAGGTTGGTATTTAATTGATTTTACCAATACTGAAATTACTTCTCCAACGACAATAAGTATTGAAAGCGTTTCTAAAATGACTGTTGGGTTAGTACAACAAGGTGGTGGTTTTTCCATGGCCGCTATTTTTTCTAGTTACACGGAGCAACCAGATGCACCTACTGTTGTTCCTGATACTGGAGGGGTAGGATGTACAGCATCTGCCACTTTATCTACTAATCCAGGATTTGCACCCTATCAGTGGTTCTTGGATGGAGTTGCAATAGCTGGAGCGAATTCTAACACTTATACAACTACAACAACGGGTACATACTCTGTGTCTTCAACTTTATCATGTGGAGCTACTGCGCAATCTGCTCCCGTACCTGTAAATATTTGTGGAGATGTATCACTTACTAAAGCTGTTAATATTGCTAGACCTTGTGTTGACTCTAATGTTAATTTTACAATTACAGCAACAAATAATGGTCCAAGTAATGCAACAGGAGTTTCTGTTTTAGATTTGTTACCAAATGGATATACCTTTGTTTCGGCTACCACTAGCATTGGTACATACACTAGTTCAAATGGTAATTGGGCTATTGGAAGTTTAAATAATCAACAAAGCGCTACTTTAGTAATAACAGCTCGAGTTAATGCATCGGGAGATTATAGAAACGTTGCTACAATAAGCTCATCAAACGACTCTACAACAAATAATAATTCAGCAAATATATCAACCATACCTAATCAACTTCCTGCTGCAGCAACTCTGACCTCTAATAGTCCTATTTGTTCAGGCTCAAATGCAATCTTTACAATTACTGGAACAGCGGGTAATACAGTTACATACACAGGAGCCCAATCAGGAACTGCAACAATTGGAACAGGAGGGACAGTAACTATTACAATACCATCAGTTACAGCAAATACTACTTTAAATCTTACTAACGTAAGTAACGGTACTTGTAGCCGACCATTGACAGCAACTTCAACGGTAACTGTAAATGCTTTACCAGTTGTAGCAACACTTAGTTCTAATAGTCCTATTTGTTCTGGTGCTAATGCAATTTTCACTATAACTGGAACGGCAGGAAATACCGTAAATTATACAGGTGCAGCATCTGGAACAGCAACTATTGGTGCTGGTGGAACAGTTAATATTACAATACCATCAGTTACAGCAAATACTACTTTAAATCTTACTAACGTAAGTAACGGTACTTGTAGCCGACCATTGACAGCAACTTCAACGGTAACTGTAAATGCTTTACCAGTTGCAGCAACACTTAGTTCTAATAGTCCTATTTGTTCTGGTGCTAATGCAATTTTCACTATAACTGGAACGGCAGGAAATACCGTAAATTATACAGGTGCAGCATCTGGAACAGCAACTATTGGTGCTGGTGGAACAGTTAATGTTACAATACCATCAGTTACAGCAAATACTACTTTAAATCTTACTAACGTAAGTAACGGTACTTGTAGTCGACCATTGACAGCAACTTCAACGGTAACTGTAAATGCTTTACCAGTTGCAGCAACACTTAGTTCTAATAGTCCTATTTGTTCTGGTGCTGATGCAATTTTCACTATAACTGGAACAGCAGGAAATACTGTAAATTACACAGGAGTGCAATCAGGAACTGCAACAATTGGATCAGGAGGAACAGTCACTATTACAATACCATCAGTTACAGCAAATACTACTTTAAATCTTACTAATGTAAGTAATGGAACTTGTAGTCGACCATTGACAGCAACGTCAACGGTAACTGTAAATGCTTTACCAATTGCAGCAACACTTAGTTCTAATAGTCCTATTTGTTCTGGTGCTGATGCAATTTTCACTATAACTGGAACGGCAGGAAATACCGTAAATTATAAAGGTGCAGCATCTGGAACTGCAACAATTGGAACAGGAGGGACAGTAACTATTACAATACCATCAGTTACAGCAAATACTGCTTTAAATCTTACTAACGTAAGTAATGGAACTTGTAGCCGACCATTGACAGCAACTTCAACTGTAACTGTAAATGCTTTACCAGTTGCAGCAACACTTAGTTCTAATAGTCCTATTTGTTCTGGTGCTGATGCAATTTTCACTATAACTGGAACGGCAGGAAATACTGTAAATTACACAGGAGCGCAATCAGGAACTGCAACAATTGGATCAGGAGGAACAGTCACTATTACAATACCATCAGTTACAACAAATACTACTTTAAATCTTACTAATGTAAGTAATGGAACTTGTAGTCGACCATTGACAGCAACGTCAACGGTAACTGTAAATGCTCCAACTGTGACCTTAATAGGTACAACTTCAATTACTGAAAATTCTGGTACTGGAGTTAACTTAACAGCAACTTTATCTACACCAACGTTTACTGATGTTTTAGTTACTATTTCTTACACAGGAACAGCAACGATCAATTCAGATTATACTGCAAGTAATGCAACAATTACAATACCAGCAGGATCAACAACTGGAACTATTACCATAATCCCTATTGATGACAATATCAGCGAAGGATCGGAAACGGTTTTTGCTAATATTGACAATGTAAATGGTGGATGTGCTACAGAATTAGGTACTCAATTTGCAATAGTAACTATTTTAGATAATGATGCTGTGCCTGTTGTTGCAACTATCAGTCCTGCTAGTGCTACTGAAGGATCAAATGTGGCATTCAACTTTACGTTGAGTAACCCATCTGCAGTGGCAACTAATTATACGTTCACATTAACCAATGGAACTGCTGGAAGCGCGGATTACACGACAACGGATGTTACAGTAACAGTTCCTGCGGGAGCAACTACCGGAACAGTAAGTGTACCAACGACCCAAGATACCATTGACGAAGCAGATGAAACCTTCACAATCAACAATGGAGCAGTAAGTGCTACAGGTACTATTTTAGATAATGATGCTGTGCCTGTTGTTGCAACTATCAGTCCTGC
>NZ_RBXA01000002.1 GCF_003634755.1 Flavobacterium limicola
AGTTAAGCCCGCCTGCGCAGATGGTACTGCAGTTATGTGGGAGAGTATGTCGTCGCCTTTCTTTGAAAAGCCTATCTGAAAAGATAGGCTTTTTTGTTTTACAACTCTCCGAAGTATTTGAACAACCTCTCGGCTGGTCGTCTTTCTTTAAAGAATCCTCAACATGAATTTGATTAGGATTGTTTGTTTTTATAGATGCGAAGTGTTCGGAAAACGCCTAGGCTGTTCGCCCTTATTTAATCTAAACGCATTTAAGATTCTTTTACATCCTCTAATCATGAATCTGATCAGGATTTTTTGTGTATGATAAGGTTTTTTTTATAGCGTAATTGTCGCTTTTAGACATTCATATTTTGAGAATTTTGTCGTGAGAAATTAATTTTTTCAGATAATTCATTTTTAATATCAAAAACCTTCTGAATTAAACTTTAAACAAAACTTAATTCCTTAATTTTGTGCAACATTTTATAAAAACACAATAAAAAAATATACTATGAGTTCATTTGACGTGGTCATTATAGGTTCTGGACCAGGCGGATATGTGTCAGCAATTCGTTGTGCACAATTGGGTTTCAAAACAGCAATTATAGAAAAATATTCCACTCTTGGAGGAACTTGCTTGAATGTAGGTTGTATTCCTTCAAAAGCATTGCTTGCTTCTTCTCATCATTACAGTGAAATTGCTCATTTTGCAGATCACGGTATTGAACTTTCTGGAGAAGTAAAAGTAAACCTTGAAAAAATGATTGCGCGCAAACAAGCTGTTGTTGATCAAACTTCGGGTGGTGTAAAATTTTTAATGGACAAAAATAAAATTACAGTTCTGGAAGGATTGGGTTCATTTGTGGATGCTACGCATGTTGCTGTTGCAAAAGCAGATGGAACTTCTGAAACTATTGAAGCTAAAAATATCATTATTGCTACAGGTTCAAAACCATCTTCTTTGCCATTTATCAAAATCGATAAAGAAAGAATCATTACTTCTACAGAAGCTTTGAAACTTAAAGAAGTGCCAAAACATTTGGTAATTATTGGTGGTGGAGTTATCGGAATTGAATTAGGTCAGGTATATTTACGATTGGGAGCACAAGTTTCTGTTGTAGAATATTTAGACAGAATCATTCCTGGAATGGATGCTTCATTGTCTAAAGAATTGACTAAAGTATTGAAAAAACAAGGCATGAAATTCTACGTTTCGCACAAAGTGAAATCAGTGGAAAGAAATGGCGAAGGAGTTGTAGTTCAAGCGGAAAATGCAAAAGGAGAAACCATTACACTGGAAGGAGATTATTCATTAGTTTCTGTAGGACGTCGTCCATACACTGATGGATTAAATGCTGATAAAGCAGGAGTGAAAATCTCAGATAGAGGAATGGTTGAAGTCAACGATCATTTGCAAACTAATATTCCAAATATTTATGCAATTGGAGATGTAGTTCGTGGAGCAATGTTAGCGCACAAAGCCGAAGAAGAAGGAGCTATGGTTGCCGAAATATTAGCAGGTCAAAAACCGCATATTGATTATAACTTAATTCCGGGTGTTGTTTATACTTGGCCAGAAGTGGCTGCTGTTGGACAAACGGAAGAGCAATTGAAAGCAGCTGGTGTTGATTATAAATCAGGAAGTTTTCCTTTCAAAGCTTTAGGTCGTGCTCGTGCAGGTGGAGATTTAGACGGATTTGTAAAAATTCTTGCTGATGCAAAAACAGATGAAGTTTTAGGCGTTCACATGATTGGTGCTCGTTGTGCGGATTTAATTGCTGAAGCTGTCACTGCAATGGAATTCAAAGCATCTGCTGAAGATATCTCAAGAATGTCTCATGCCCATCCAACTTTTGCGGAAGCAATAAAAGAAGCAGCTTTAGCAGCAACTGATAATAGAGCTTTACATGTGTAATTAGTTAATTACATTTTCTATAAAATAAAGAAAACCCGTTCAATTGAGCGGGTTTTTTAGTGTATAGGATTCTTTTTTAGCCTTTTGCTACAAATAAACCTTTATAGTTTTCCCAATGACTGTAAATTAAAAACAGATTCCCTAAAAATAAGAACACAGCGATTGGTATTCCTTGAGGGGACAAGAAAAAATTAATAAATAAAATGTTCAAAGTGATTGGTAGGATTAGGATATTGGCCAATGTAACGTATCGCCCAGTTAGGAATGATAGTCCACAAAGGAATTCTATTGATTTTGCTAGTGGCAAGATGTAAGTAGAGGCGACTAAACCTATATTGAAAGCTTTGAAATTTCCTGTAACTTCCGGCTCTGGTGCTAGTTTTAGAAAAAAGCTAACAGAAGCATAAAGTAATATAAGCCCAATTAAAGTCCGGATAATAATAATTGCAATTTTCATAGTATATGGTTTTTTAGAGGTTACACATTTGAGAATTATTATTTGGGAATAGCACTTTCATCCATATAGAAAATTTCCCACTGATGCCCGTCTAAATCGGCAAAACCATGTCCATACATCCATCCATGATCTTGCGGCTCCATATAAATTGAACCACCGGCATCTACTGCAGTTTTTACCATTTCGTCTACTTTTTCTCTACTATCAACATCAATTGCAATTAATACTTCGGTATTTTTATGGGCGTTGCAAATTTCTTTTTTGGTGAAGTCTTTAAATCGTTGCTCAGTAACTAGCATCACAAAAATATTTTCTCCAATAATCATGCAAGTGGCATGTTCATCAGTAAATTGTGGGTTGAAAGAAAATCCAAGTGTAGTAAAAAAATCAATCGATTTTTTAAGGTCTTTAACAGCTAAATTAAGGAAAATTTTGGAAGCCATAACGGGAATGATTTAATGATTTACAAAATCTAAAACGGATCACGCACTATCAAATTTACAAAAAAATAAGCTAATTTTAGTAAAATCGGTTATTGAAGGTTTATTTTTTGTTGTAATTTTGAACTTTAAATACCAATACTTTTTGAGAACTTCTATTTACAAGTCTATTTCTGATCCAAAACTGTTTAAAGAACAGCTTTTATTTTGGTCTCAACAGTTTCGAGAAATCATTTATTTGGACAGCAATTATTATCCACAAAAATATTCCAGTTATGATTGTGTTCTTGCCGTTGATGCATTTACTTCAATAAAAACGGATTGTCACAATGCTTTTGAGGATTTAAAACAATACCAGCAAAGTACCAAAGATTGGCTTTTTGGTTATTTATCCTATGATTTAAAAAATGATATTGAACACTTACAATCTGCCAATTTTGACGGATTAGAATTTCCGGATTTGTATTTCTTTCAACCGAAGAAATTGTTTTTATTGAGTGGGAATCAAGTTGAAATTCAATATCTCAATATGTGTGATGATGAAGTGGAGTTAGATTTTGAAGAAATTGTCAAAATTCGAAAGTCAAGAGTCGAAATAGAGGCATTGGTAACGATCCAACAACGGATTCCGAAAGAGAGTTATCTTGAGAAGGTTTCAAAAGTCTTGGAACACATTCATCAGGGCGATATTTATGAAGCTAATTTTTGTATGGAATTTTTTGCTGAAAACGCAACGATTAATCCAATTGATAAATTTATAAAACTCAACGAAATTTCTCAGCCTCCATTCGCAGTTTTTTTTAAAAATAACAACCATTTTTTACTGTCTGCAACGCCGGAACGTTATTTAAGGAAAGAGGGAGAACTGATTATTTCGCAACCGATTAAAGGAACGGCGAAGCGATTTTTAGATACAGTTGAAGATGAGCAATCAAAAACACAATTGGCTTTAGATCCAAAAGAGCGATCTGAAAATATTATGATTACAGATTTAGTGCGTAATGATTTATCTCGAACGGCACAAAAAGGATCCGTTGAAGTGCAGGAGTTGTGCAAAATTTATTCTTTTTTACAAGTGCATCAAATGATTTCTACAGTGACATCAAAATTAGATACGCAATATTCTGTTGTTGATGTATTAAAAACCACTTTCCCGATGGGAAGTATGACTGGAGCACCAAAGATTTCAGTGATGAAAATCATTGAGCAGTTGGAAGAAACCAAACGCGGATTGTATAGCGGTGCCGCTGGTTATTTTACACCAGATGGTGATTTTGATTTCAATGTTGTTATCCGAAGCATTTTATACAATCAAGAAAAACAATACGTTTCTTTTTCAGTTGGAAGCGCCATCACTTCGCAATCCATTCCTGAAAAGGAGTATGAGGAATGTTTGCTTAAAGCAAAAGCGATGCGAGAAGTTTTAAGTTAAATCCAAACGAATTAATTAAATTTGAATATGCTACAGAAATTCCAAAACCATCTTCTTCATAATTTCCAGTTCTTGAGCGGAAAAAAAATACTTCTGGCCACAAGCGGCGGGAAAGACAGTATGGTAATGGTTCATTTGTTTCAGCAATTAGATTATGAAATAGGAATTGCACATTGTAATTTTCAATTGCGTGGGATGGAAAGTTTTGAAGACCAAAATTTTGTCAAGGAATATGCTTCCGCAAATGGTATTCCGGCATTTATAACACAATTTGATACTAAAGCTTTCGCAGAAGATTATAAAGTTTCTACGCAAGTTGCCGCGCGTGAGTTGCGTTACAATTGGTTTTATGAATTATTAGAAACTGAAAAATTCGATTATATTCTCACGGCACATCATGCCGATGATAATCTGGAAACGTTCCTAATCAATTTGAGTCGTGGAACTGGATTAGAAGGTTTAACTGGAATTCCAGAGCAAAACGATAGAGTAATTCGTCCGCTTTTGGCATTTAGCCAAGAAGAAATGGAAGAATATGCCATAATAAATGACATTCAATGGCGTGAAGACAGCAGCAATGCATCTGATAAATACCTTCGGAATAAAATTCGCCATCATCTCGTTCCGATGTTAAAGGAATTGAATCACAATTTTCTGTCATCATTTCATAAAACGCAAACTTATTTGCAAGAAGCGCAAGTGATGGTTGAAGATGCATCAATTATGATTTATCAGCAAGTGGCTAAACAAGAGGATGATACTATTTATTTTGATTTAAAAAAATTAAAAAAATTACCCAATTACAAATCGTATTTACATCAATGGCTTAAAGAATTTGGGTTTTCGGCTTGGGAAGATATTTATGATTTGGTCGAAAGCCAATCTGGGAAATACGTTTTTTCGCCAGAATATAGATTATTGAAAGACAGAGATTCTTTAATCCTGAGTCCGATAAATTTCGTAAATGAAAAGGAGGAATATGCAATTAATGAAAATCAAAAAGAAGTTAATATTCCCTTAAATCTTACGTTTTGTAAAGTAGCGGACATTAGTTTAACAACGAACTCAGCTATCTTTGTTGACGCTGATAAACTTCAATTTCCTTTAGTTTTGCGCCATTGGAATGAGGGCGACAGTTTTCAACCTTTTGGGATGAATGGTAAATCGAAAAAAGTGAGCAAGCTTTTTAAAGATGAAAAATTATCCTTGCTGGAAAAAGAAAATTCGTGGCTTTTATGTTCGAATGAAGACATAGTTTGGATTATTGGTCTTCGTCAGGATGAACGTTTTAGAATAGAGAACACAACAAAGAATATATTTAAAATACAATTAGAATAATGAAGAAAATACTATTTATACTTATTGCTTTTTTGGCTTTTGCTAATGGATATGCCCAAATTCTTGATCCTGCAAAATGGACTACCAAAATAGAAAAGAAATCTGAGAATAATTACATCCTTACTTTTAATGCTATCATAGAAAAAGATTGGCATCTGTATTCCCAATTTACGGCTGACGGCGGATCTTTGCCTTTGGAAATTATTTTCAAAAATCAAAAAGGTAACTTTAATTTAGTGGGCAAAGCCAAAGAAAGTAAAACCACAACTGCTTTCAATGATGTTTTTGAAGTGAACGAAACGTACTTTGAGAAAAAAGCTCAAATTCAACAAGAAATCACGATTACAAACCCAAAGATTACAAAAATTGAAGTCAATTTGAATTATCAGGTTTGTAAAGAAGCATGTATCAATTTAGAGAAGAGTTTTACGTTTACCATTCCTGCCACTGCAAAAACAGCGGAATTACCTACTGTAGCATCAGATTTGACTACAATAGATTCAGCTAAAGTTGATACTTCAGTTGCCATTGCGGATGTAAATAAAGAACAAGTTGTTACGGCTGAAAAAGTTCCCGTTCTGGATACCAAACCTTCTAAACAAAGAGGATTATGGTCTATTTTCTTTATCGCTTTTTTATCTGGATTTGCTGCGTTGCTTACGCCTTGCGTCTTCCCGATGATTCCTATGACGGTCAGTTTTTTTACCAAACAAAGCAAAACAAAAGCAAAAGGAATTAGAAATGCCATTATTTATGGAATTGCAATCATCTTCATATATGTTGTTTTAGGATTCTTAGTGACCTGGATATTTGGAGCAGATGCACTGAATGCGTTATCTACAAATGTTTGGTTTAATATTATTTTCTTTGTTTTGTTAGTCACTTTTGCGGCGTCATTTTTAGGAGCTTTTGAGATTATGTTACCAAATTCTTGGGCAAATAAAGTCGATAATCAAGCAGATAGAGGCGGAATAATTGGAATTTTATTCATGGCTTTGGCATTAGCGATTGTCTCTTTTTCGTGTACCGGACCTATCGTAGGAACACTTTTAGTCGAAGCTGCGTCTAAAGGTGGAATTGCCCCAATTGTTGGAATGTTCGGATTTTCATTGGCTTTAGCCTTACCATTTATGTTATTTGCCATGTTCCCGGGTTGGTTGAATTCGTTGCCAAAATCTGGCGGTTGGTTGAATACGGTTAAAGTCGTTTTAGGGTTTTTAGAATTAGCTTTGGCATTCAAATTTTTGTCGAATGCGGATTTGGTTTTACAATTGCATTTCTTGGAAAGAGAAGTGTTTTTGGCAATTTGGATTGCTATTTTTGGAACATTGGCCTTTTATTTATTCGGGAAAATTACGCTCCCACATGATAGCCCAATGAGTCATATTTCGGTAGGAAGATTGTCATTAGGATTAGTAGTTTTGGCTTTTACCATCTATTTGATTCCCGGAATTTGGGGAGCACCATTAAAATTAATTTCTGGTTTCCCGCCTCCAATGACGTATAGTGAAAGTCCATACGGAGTAGGAAATTCAAAAGGTGGTTCGAATGCATCAGCTCAAATTTTGCCTGAAGGCGCACATTTAGGACCACATGATCTTATCGCTTTTGAGGATTATGAAAAGGGATTGGCTTATGCCAAATCAGTAAACAAACCCATTTTACTTGATTTCACAGGATATGCTTGTGTGAATTGCAGAAAAATGGAAGATTATGTTTGGTCTGATCCTGCGATTCTAAAAATATTACAAGACGAAGTGGTTTTAATCTCTTTGTATGTGGATGACAAAAGAGAATTACCAAAAAGCGAGCAATATATATCTAAAGAAACAGGGAAAGAAATTGTAAGTGTGGGGAACAAATGGAGTGATTTTCAAATCACAAAGTTTAAAGCTAACGCACAACCGTATTATATCATTTTAGACGCAGAAGGTACTATGTTATCTGATAAACCAGAAAGTTATAACTCAGATATCAACTCATATAAAGGCTGGTTGAGAGAAGGAATTGATCGCTTTAAAAAGGCTAAATAAAGCGTAGCATTTGGACAAAATAGCAAACGTAAATTGCACTAATTTCTAAGAAGTAATCTTTGGAAATTAGTGCAATTTGTTTTTGAATTTAGTATTTTTTACTAAATGTACTTGTTATATTTTAACTGTAGACAGGAAATTTTTTTATTCGATTATTTTCTCGATATAATCAGAATTTAAAAGGTATAAAGCGCCCATATATCGTATTTGAAAAGCGACTAAGTCTCCAATTCTATACGTCTTTTTAGAATTAGAAATATCGATAACTAACATATCAGAACTTGCATCTACAATAGTAATATCCGTGTCATCAGATTCAATGTATTGTGGCTGCATATCTAGCAAACCAATATCTAGAATGGCTCTCAGGGAAGTAATTCCCAGATCAGTGACATCGTCCATTGAAAACGAATTTCCGGCTACATTCTCTCCTAATTCACCTGTTGGCGTATTCGGCTTTTCAGTAATTTCGATGATTTCAGCATATAATTTGAAAACATCATGGTGCATTCCTTCAATTGTATTTCCAGTAAACAAGTCTTTCCCAAAGAAGAGCACTTCTCCTATTCGGAAGTGATTTACGGCCATTGGCCGGGCATTTTTTAGGAGCAACGGTATTGTAACCGAAGTTCCTCCGGAAACGAACGGAATACTGATATTGAATTTAGCTTCGATTAATTGTTTGTATAAACTCAATTGAATAAGCTTGTCCTGTGTTGGCATTACACCGCTGAGACAATTAAAATTGGTACCAATTCCAGAGATTTCGATATTTGGCATTTTTAGAATTGTACCATAAAAGGATATTAATTCTTCCCCCATAACACCTTCACGAAGGTCGCCCATTTCAATCATGATGATGATTTTGTGGGTCTTATTTTGCTTCACCGCTTCACCTGAAAGTAGTTGTATGGTATAGATTTCAGTATTAAAACTTATATCTGCATACTTAACAATACTTTCAATACTTCGTTTTGCAGGTGGTTTTATATAGACAGTTTGAATTTCAGGATCTAGTGCTTTAATTTTTTTCAAATTACTCACTCTGGAATCATGAATTTCACGCACTCCTAAAGCAATGATTTCTTGAAGGTAAATTTTATTTCCGCACAACAGTTTGGAAACTACACCCCATTCAATATTTCTGGATTTAAATGTTTCATCTAAAAACTGATAGTTTTGCTGTAATTTTTTGCGATATAATTTGATAAAGGCCATTTCTGATAATTTAAAACAAGTTGTTTAAGACGGAACTATTTAGTAAGTCTCATTTCTAGGTATTTATTAGTAAAACCTAAACTTTCGTATAATTTTTTGGCAGGATTATGAGGTTCAACGTGCAATGCAATATTTCCTTCGGTAATGGATATGGCTTTTTGCATCAATTGTTTTCCAAAACCTTTACCACGCTGGCTGTTGTCTACAGCGATATAAACCAAAATATTTTCTGGAATGTAATCTTTCATTCCAGTGTTGTTTAAAATAACAACGCCTACGATTTTTTGATCCTCTATTCCCACTACAATATTTCCTCCTTTATTGGGATTCATAACATAATCAATACATTTTTGAATGTCTTCAATGGTATCGCCGTAATGCTCTAAATGGGTATGAAGGAATAGAGTTATAATTTGATTGGTGTAGATTTTATCTTCTCCGGTTCTGTTATTAATTTGTTTAAATATCATTTTTAAAGTAATTTATTGTTAAATATGAGCAATAATTAAGCTATTGATTTTTCTAAATAGAAAATCAAATAGTATTGTTTTTTCGGTTATTTATTAGCCTGTAAATGGAATTCTTCCAAAAGGCAAGAGATGCAGAAAACTGCAAAAAAAAAGATGATTTTTTCAGAATGATTTCTGAAATAAAGGAATCATATTTCGGATTAAAACTTCGTAAAAAGAGACTTTATTAATCCCAAATAATAATTTGATATTTTACAAATATAAGGTGAATTAACTGAAAACAGCTCTTAAAATGGATAAAATGTGCTTTTTATAAGGAAAAACGATCCATTTGTGGGTTTCTTTTGTAAATAATTTAAGGCAAAGACAAAGGAATATCTGACAGAAAAAAATAACTAATTTGAATACATAAATGAATAAATTATTGTTGTGAAAGCGTTGAATAATGAGCTATTATAAAGAGCGTAAATTTCTACTTTTCATCTCATTAAAGTCAATCTGTGAATTTTAAAAAAGTTGAAATAACGATATTATATTCAGTGAGATTTTTTACCTTTAAAAACTATTTTTAACTAAAAAATTCATGAAAAAACTACTCAGTGTTTCGCTTTTTTTTATTGGTGCGGTATTATTTGCCCAAGACAATAAAGTCAATTATGTTTCGGAAAATTACACAAAAAAAGAAGTGCATATAAAGATGCGCGATGGTGCAGAATTATTTACATCAATTTACACTCCCAAAGACGTTTCTAAAAAATATCCGATTATAATGCAAAGAACGCCTTATAATTCCGGTCCTTATGGAGAAGGTCAGCTCAAAAGAAGTATTTCTCCAAGCGAAACGATGATGAAAGAAGGATATATCGTAGTCTATCAAGATGTTCGTGGAAGGTTCATGAGTGATGGATTATACGATAATATGCGCGCTTTTATTCCAAATAAAAAAGGAAAAAAAGATACCGATGAAGCTTCTGATACCTATGATACGATAGATTGGTTGGTTAAGAATGTGCCTAATAACAACGGAAATGTTGGAACTTGGGGAATTTCATATCCTGGTTTTTACGCTACATATTCTTTGTTAAGCAATCATCCAGCTTTGAAAGCGGTTTCACCTCAAGCGTGTATTGCCGATTTCTTTTTTGATGATTTTCATCACAATGGAGCATACTTATTGAGTTATTGGAAAGTGACGCCATTATTTGGCCCACAAAAAACAAAGCGTACTACAGAACCTTGGTATAAATTCACGAATACAGGATCAAATGACGATTATCAGTTTTTCTTGGATGCAGGACCATTATCGAATCTAGATAAATATTATGGTAAAGACAATGAGTTTTGGCAACAGCTGAAAGATCATTCCAGTTATGATGATTTTTGGCAAAAACGTGGGATTTTACAACATTTAAAAAATATTAAACCAGCGGTAATGACCGTTGGAGGTTGGTTTGATGCCGAAGATTTATATGGTCCTTTGAATACCTACAGCACGATTGAAAAAAGCAGCAAGAACTATAACACTATCGTTATGGGACCTTGGAGTCATGGTGATTGGGCTAGAAATTCAGCAAAACAAGTGATTGGTAATATTAATTTTGGAGACAGTATTTCCGGTTATTATCAAAAAAACATAGAAGCTAATTTCTTCCGTCATTTCTTAAAAAATAACGGTAAAGGTGAAAATAAATTACCAGAAGCTTATGTTTTTGATACCGGAAGAAAAGAGTGGAAGACCTATGAAACTTGGCCTCCTCAAAATACCGAAAAACAAGATTTCTTTTTGCAAGGAAGTCAATTAACAAAAATGGCCAAAAGAAATATTTCTTTTGAAGAATTCATCAGTGACCCAAAAAAACCGGTTCCTTATTCTGAAGATATCAAACAAGCAGGGCTTACACCAAGGAAATATATGACGGATGATCAGCGTTTTGCTGCGAGACGTCCAGATGTGATAGTTTTTGAAACAGAAGTATTGAGTGATGATACCACATTAGCAGGAGATATATTGGCTAAATTACAAGTCTCTACTACAGGAACAGATGCGGACTGGATTGTAAAAGTGGTTGATGTTTTCCCAAATGACGAGCCAGAGACTAAAGATGTTGCTCCTTATTTGAAGATGAGTAATTATCATATGATGGTGCGCAGTGAGGTTATGAGAGGACGTTTCAGAAACAGTTTTTCAAAACCGGAAGCATTTGTTGCTAATGAGAAAACACCAGTGAATATTAATTTGCAAGATGTTTTTCATACCTTTAAAAAAGGACATAAAATCCAAATTCAGGTTCAAAGTACTTGGTTTCCGTTTATTGATTTGAATCCACAAACATTTGTCGATAATATCTTTTATGCTAAACCAGAAGATTTTCAAAAGCAAACTCATAGAATTTATAATGATTCAAAAATTGAGTTTACTGTCTTAAAATAGATAATCCGTTTACTTAGAAAAAGCATTCGATTATATTTAAAAACAAAATCCCAATCTTTAAAAAAGATTGGGATTTTGTTTTTAAATAATATTAACTAAAACTAGTCTGCAAAAAATGTTTCTTATAGATGTTAATTCTTGTCTAAAGAAATTGGACAGACTGCAAAAATCATCTTTCTTTAAGTTACTTTAGAGCAAAAAAAAACTCTCTGAATTCAGAGAGTTAATTTATCTTAAGATGATTTACAAAAATTCACCATGTTGAGAAATATCTAAACCTAATTCTTCTTTTTCTTCACTTACACGAAGTGGAGTAATTTTATTTACGATAAAGAAAAGGAAATAGGAACCTACAAAAGCAAATATGGAAACAACTACTAAAGCAGTTAATTGATTGATAAATAATGTAGCGTCTCCAAAAATTAGACCTTGATTATCACCAACAACGGAGTTGATTGATTTTGAAGCAAAAACTCCAGTTAGAAGCATTCCAACCATTCCACCTACACCGTGACAAGCGAACACGTCTAAAGCATCATCAATTTTTCCTTTGTGGAAACTTCTAACCACTAAATTACTAACGATACTGGCAAAAGCTCCTATAAACATTCCGTGTGGAATACTCACAAATCCTGCAGCAGGAGTTATAGCCACTAAACCTACAACTACACCGATACAAGCTCCCATTGCAGAAAGTTTGTGACCAAGAATTTTGTCAAGAAATACCCAAGCCATTCCAGCTGCAGCAGCAGCAACAGTTGTAGTACCAAGCGCTTGTACAGCTAAACCGTTTGATCCTAAAGCCGATCCGGCATTGAACCCAAACCATCCAAACCATAATAAACCAGTTCCTAATAATACATAAGTGATACGTGCAGGATTAGGTTTTTGTGCTTTTCTTTTTCCTAAAAAAATGGCTCCTGCTAATGCAGCCCATCCAGCACTCATGTGAACGACTGTTCCACCGGCGAAATCTAATACTCCCATTTTAAAGAAAATACCATCTGGGTGCCAAGTCATATGAGCTAATGGTGTATAAATAAGTAATATAAATAAAACCATAAATAGCAAGTAAGCCCAAAAACGAATTCTTTCAGCAAAAGCTCCAGTAATTAAAGCAGGGGTAATTATAGCGAATTTTGCTTGAAACAAAGCAAATAACATAAAAGGGATTGTAGGAGCAAGACTCCATGCTGTATTTGTACCTACACCTTGAAAGAATAAATTCGGGATAGGATTTCCTATAACGCCTCCAACTGTTGGTCCAAATGATAATCCAAAAGCGATAACAACCCATAAAACAGTTACAATTATCATGGCCATAAAACTTTGAAGCATGGTACTGATGACATTTTTTTTACCTACCATTCCACCATAAAAGAAACCTAAACCAGGAGTCATGATTAATACAAGTGCTGTAGCAACAATCATCCAAGCGGTATCGCCAGTGTCAAATTTTACAGCTTCTGCCGGAGCAGGGCTATCTGTTAGAAAATAATTTGAAAAAAGGGTAAATACCAAGATTGTGATTAATATCACACTTAAAATAATTTTTCTCATTGTTTTTTAGTTTTAAATTTCGATAAAAATATAAAAAACCTTAACAACCCCCTTTATAAAAGCAATTGAATGTTTTATTTTTACGATTTAAACAATGTGTACCCCTTTTTATTGTGGGTATAATATAATATGAAGTTAAAATTTATAATTTGTTAAAGTTAGGTTAAAGGAATATTATGTTTTGATACCTAAAACCGCCTTTTGTACAAAAAATTAAGAATCCTATTCTGATTTGTCGCCGTCTTTTGTAATGACAAAAGAGATTAAACTAAAAAAGGCACTAATTGCATAGATTGCAATTAGTGCCTTTAAATTATAAATGATATGCTTATTTTAGCGTATGCATGCTTAAAATTTTATAAACCTCATTGATGTTATTTCCGCCTTTACCAAATTGTTTCACAATTGGATTATTATCGTGGTTTAACCAAATTTTTAATTCGGCATCCAAATCTAATATTCCGGCACTTTCTTTAGAGAATTTCTTAATACTGGAATATGGAATTGACATATAATCAACTTTGCTTCCAACCAATTGTTTTTCGACTAAAATCAGCCTTTTGTTGGTGAAAATAAACATATCCCGAATAAGCTTATACGCTTTTTCAATTTTTTCTCCATCAATTAAGATTGGCTCAAATTCATTCGAAACATTTTCAATGTTAACTTCAGATGCATTGCCTAAAATGGCGTTAAATAGTCCCATTATATTAATTTATTTTTGATTGTATTTTGTTTTATATCGGTCATTCAGCTTTGTTTGATGTGTTTCCAAACTTATCATCCTGCCTTGGATAAAGGCATTAGTCAGTTTATTGGTTCTCATATCTAAAGCATCGCCTTCGGAAATGAATAATGTAGCATCTTTTCCTTGCTCTAAGGTACCACATTGCGCATCAATTCCTAATATTTTAGCAGTATTTGATGTAATTAGTTGCAACGCTTTTTCTTTGTCCAATCCGTAAGCAGCACATGTTCCTGCTAAAAAAGGTAAATTTCTGGTATTCATTCTTTCATGGGCACCGCTATTTTCTAATCCTACCAGAACACCTTTATCGGTTAATAATTTTGCTGCTTTGTATGGTAAATCAATATCATGGTCATCATTTTCGGGCATATCATGAACTCTTCTTAGCAAGACGCCAATATTATTTTTTTGTAATAATTCAGCAGCTTTATAAGCTTCATATCCGCCAACAATGACCATTTTTTTAATACCATTTTCTTTGGCAAATTGTACCGCATCTATAATTTGTTTTTCCTCATTGGCATGAACAAACAGCGTTTGACTTCCATCATACAAACCTTTTGTAGATTCTAAAACTAAATTTCTTTCTTTCGAACTATCGCCTAAATACGCTTTTGCATTAGATAAAAATCCAGATAATTCTAAAATTTGTTTCGAATAATCTTTATTGGCTTCAATATTTCCAGGTTCAAATCGTGATCCACCTCTTCTAAAAGTAGTAGGGAAATTTACATGAATTCCGTCATTTTCTTTTATAATTGCATCTTTCCAATGCCATGCATCCAATTGAACAATTGACGAAGAACCAGAGATTGTTCCGCCGCGAGGCGTTATTTGAGCCATCAAAATACCGTTTGGTCGTACCGTTTCTATAACTTTAGAATCGGCAGTGTACGCTATAATACTTCTTACATTTGGATTCATTACTCCAATTTCATCTTCATCGTCAGAGGATTTTACGGCATCAATTTCAACAAGTCCCAAGGTGGAATTTGGAGCAATAAATCCCGGATACACGTGTTTTCCGCTACCATCAATTGTCACATCGAATGCTCCTGCGGCTAATCGGATTACTCTGGCATCCGCAACCAAAGTAATTTTTCCGTCCACAAATCCTATGGCACTATTCTCAATTATTTCACCGTTACCCAAGTGTGCTGTGGCATTAAGAATCAAAACAGATTTTGATTGCTTAGCGGCTGGTGTTTGTTGTGCTTTTGCAAGTATTGAGATGCTGCAGACCAACACTAAAAGATATATTTTTTTACTAATCATATTTGTATGTTTTTTTAAAATTGCTTTGTTTTTTATAAAAGCTCGGTTTTTTTGAAATTCAAATTATTCCGTTATTCTTCCATAGAATCACAGTGATATTCTGTCTTTTCTTTCTTTTTAGGTTCCTGCGTAGTCATCCCTTTATTTTTTTCTTGTAATAACTGACCTATTAGTTCACTTCTTTCTTTAGCAATTGCTACTCTTTGCGCTTCATCTTTTTTAGCATCATAATAAACAACACCTTCAATTAATGTTTTTTCAGCTTTAGCATAAATAGATAATGGATTGGCATTCCATAGTACAATGTCAGCATCTTTGCCCACCTTTATACTTCCTACTTTATCATCTATATGCAATAATTTAGCAGGATTCAATGTCACAAATTTCCATGCATCTTCTTCTGAAACATTACCGTATTTTACTGCTTTTGCTGCTTCTTGATTCAATCTTCGGGACATTTCAGCATCATCAGAGTTGTAGGCAACTACAATTCCTGCATTGTGCATAATTGGTCCGTTGAAAGGAATGGCATCATTCACTTCAAATTTATAAGCCCACCAATCTGAGAAAGTAGAAGCTCCTACGCCATGTTCTTTCATTTTATCGGCAACTTTGTAACCTTCAAGAATATGAGTGTATGTATTAACTCTGAAATCAAATTTTTCAGCTACATTCATTAACATCAAAATTTCAGATTGAACATAAGAATGGCACGAAATGAAACGTTCTTTGTTTAATATTTCGGCTAATGTTTGTAGCTCTAAGTCTACTCTTGGCGCATTTCCTTTTGCTTTTTTACCACTAGCTTTGTATGCTTTCCAAGCTAAGTCATATTCTTTTGCACGTTGGAAATAATCAGTAAAAACTTGTTCGACTCCCATCCTGGTTTGTGGAAAACGAGTAGGGTTTACGTTACCCCAATTAGATTGTTTAACATTTTCACCTAAAGCGAATTTGATGAATCCGGGTTGGTTTTTATATAGCATTTCTTCTGCAGGTGCTCCCCATTTCCATTTTACAATTGCAGAACGTCCACCAATAGGATTAGCTGAACCGTGCAATAATTGAGATGTTGTAACCCCACCAGCTAAATCTCTATAGATATTAATGTCTTCAGAATTCACTACATCTTGTATCGTTACTTCGGCACTGGAATTGTGTCCGCCTTCATTGACACCGTTTGAAATGGCAATGTGTGAATGTTCATCAATGATTCCGCTGGTTAAATGTTTTCCTTTTGCATCAACAATTGTTGCGGATGCATCAGCAATATTTTTCCCAACAGAAGCTATTTTTCCGTTTTTCACCAATACGTCTGTTTCTTCTAAAATACCGTCTTTTTCATTGGTCCAAACGGTAGCATTTTTAAAAAGTATTGTTTCTGCGGTAGGTTTCTTTAGGTTACCATAAGCAACATTTGGAAATGTTGTTGGGATAATCATGTTGTTTTTTTCAATTTTAGAAGAATCAATCGCTTTTACAAATGGAGCCGTTTTCACTGCTGACCATTTCACTTCAGTACCATTGAATAAAACTGCTTTTCCAGATAAATTTTGTGTGTCTTCGATGTATCCAATTAATCTTGTGAAGCTCGTTTTAGTAGAATCATTAGGTTTGATTACCGTAGAAATCCAATTATTGGTCATCGTCAGTTTTGACTTGATTTTTTTAGAATCTACTGTAGTGATTTCTGATTTTGGTGCAGTAATCTCCCCATCAATTTTCCATTTGTATTTTTCAGCGTTAATAGTTAAATCATAATTTCCACGAATGTCTTTCGTAGCAATGTCGTTGACAACAAATTTGTTTCCTTGAACCCAGTTTTCATAGAGCACTGTTTTTTCTTCGAAAATTTCTCCGGATGTAATCACAAAGTTGGCTAAGCTTCCTGCTTTCAAAGTTCCCATTTCGTTGCTTTTTCCTAAAAGCGCAGCAGGAATTGTAGTCAATGCTTCTAATGCTTTGGTTTTATCAAAACCATATTTTATGGCTCTCAAAAGATTGGGTCTGAAATCCTCCATCTTTTTTAATTTGTCTGTCGTCAATGCGAAAACAATTCCATTATCAGATAAAACTTTAAGGTTGGTAGGCGCTTGGTTCCAAAATCGTAAATCTTTCAATTCCATTTGGTTCGCTTGGTTCGGATCAGAAACATCATAGGCTTCAGGGAAATTGATTGGAATAATAAATTTCGAATTTGTTTTTTTGATTTCCTCAATACGTTCAAATTCATTTCCGTTTCCTTTTAAAACGTAATTTAAACCAAATTCCTTCGCAATTTTGGACGCTCTTAAACTGTTTAATTTGTCTTCAGAAGCAAATATTTGAACTAATTTTTCATTATTTGCCATGGCCTCCAATGATAAATCTTTGGTTGTTGAATTTCCTTTTTTGTACCAGTCTAAATCATAATACATTTGGCGTAACAATGCCATCATTCCCATTAATGAGCTTGGATACGATTGATTTGTGGTTACACTTTTAGTAAAAGCAAAATGATTGGTCACTTTATCAGATAGCAATTGATTCTTTTTTTCAAAGTTATTCAAAGCGATTAAAGTTCCTGATCCGCGAGCAATTCCGTCTGGTATGTGCGTTCCGACAACACCAAATCCAGCTTTCAATAATTCTTCGGCTTTAGGTTGGTCGTATTTAAATGCTTCGTATGCATTCAATTCTGAACGAATGCTCTCATTCCAATAAAAACCGGATCTTTTTGTATCATACAAAGGGTTTCTTTCAGTTGTTCCTTTTGGTTTTTCGATTCCAAAACTCGTGTAAATATCAATAAAAGAAGGATAAATGGATCTTCCTTCTAAGTTGATTGTGGTACAATTTTTTGGAATGGAAATGTTAGTTCCAACGCCAATTACTTTTCCGTTTTGTATCAGTAAAGTACCTTTTTCAACAACTTGTGTTGGTGTCACATAGATTTTTGCATTGGTAAATGCGGTAAAATTGCTGGTTTTGTTTTGAACACTTTCATTGTTAGGAAAGTATTCTTGTGCATAAGTTTTTGGCAGTAAAAAACTGAAAAATAACAGAAGTAAGATTTTTTTCATAGTAAGGTTTCTAATTATTTTCTAAAAGTAGAAAAATGCTAATAGTATACCTTCAATTTTTTTAATTTTAACATTTTGTTTTTGCGAAAAATGTATCATATCGGACTGTAATATGTAATATTTGAAGTATTTTTTGATGAAATTTTAGTTATTCACTATTTTATTGGAATTTGTGTAGGATTTATAATAATAATAAGAAAAGTTTTCTCTAATTTTAGAATCAAATAAAAACAGATGCTAGTTAAAGTTTTTGGAAGTGCAGTTTTTGGAGTCGAAGCCACAACGATTACTGTTGAGGTAAATATTGATAAAGGGATTGGTTATCATTTAGTTGGCTTGCCAGACAATGCTATCAAAGAAAGCAGTTACCGTATTGCAGCAGCACTCAAAAATAACGGCTACGCCATGCCAGGTAAAAAAATCACCATCAATATGGCTCCTGCTGATTTGCGCAAAGAAGGCTCTGCCTATGATTTGACTTTAACGATTGGAATTTTGGTGGCATCCAGGCAAATCAATGCAGAGGACGTTGATAAATACATCATTATGGGGGAACTTTCCCTTGATGGCAGCCTTCAACCAATAAGAGGTGCTTTACCCATTGCCATTAAAGCCAAAGAAGAGGGTTTTAAAGGTTTTTTTCTTCCAAAGCAAAATGTAAAAGAAGCCGCGATTGTTGCAGGATTAGATGTGTATGGAATCGAAAATGTTCAGGAAGTAATTGATTTCCTCGAAGGAAAAGGAACGCTGGAACCAACAACAATAGACACGCGAGCTGAATTTTATAAAACATTAGACTTTCCAGAATTTGATTTTAGTGATGTTAAGGGACAAGAAAGCATCAAGCGTTGCATGGAAATTGCCGCAGCCGGAGGACATAATATTATCTTGATTGGACCGCCGGGAGCAGGGAAGACCATGCTTGCCAAACGTTTACCGAGTATCTTGCCGCCCATGACGTTGCGTGAAGCACTAGAAACCACCAAAATTCATAGCGTTGCCGGAAAATTGAAGGAAGTAGGATTGATGAATCAACGGCCGTTTCGAAGTCCACACCATACAATTTCGAATGTCGCATTAGTGGGCGGCGGAAGTTATCCGCAACCGGGCGAAATTTCTATGGCGCACAACGGCGTTTTGTTTCTGGATGAATTGCCGGAATTTAAGAGAGACGTTTTGGAAGTGATGCGTCAACCGCTGGAAGATCGAGAAGTAACAATTTCCAGAGCTAAATTTACGGTTACTTATCCGTCTTCTTTTATGTTGGTGGCGAGTATGAATCCAAGTCCAAGTGGTTTTTTCAACGATCCGGATTCGCCACAAACTTCTTCGCCACATGAAATGCAACGATATTTGAGTAAAATTTCAGGACCATTATTAGATAGAATTGATATTCATATTGAAGTGACTCCAGTTCCCTTCGACAAATTATCCGAAGATCAAAAGGCAGAAAGTAGTGTTGATATTCGGAAAAGAGTGACTGCGGCAAGAGAAATCCAAACGGAACGCTTTGAGCAAATGGAAAATATCCATTACAATGCTCAAATGAATACCAAACACATTCGGGAGTATTGCGCTTTGGATGATGTTTCCAAGCAATTATTGAAAACGGCAATGGAACGATTGAATCTTTCTGCTCGGGCATATGACAGGATTTTAAAAGTAGCACGCACGATCGCTGATCTTGATGCCGCACCAATAGTGGTTTCCAGCCATATTGCTGAAGCCATTCAATATAGAAGTTTGGATCGTGATGGTTGGCTGGGGTAAATTAGATTTCAGATTTTTGATTAACGATTTTTGATTTTAGATGTTTCACGGCTGCAAAATTGAGAATACGCACGCGTTAGCGGTGAAAAAGAAAAGTATAGAAATAAATACGTCAAAAAAGAGATTTCGAGAGAAATCTCTTTTATTTTTGCCAAATGTTAGAAATTCTGTACCAAGACGAATATATTATTGCAATTAATAAACCAAGTGGATTGTTAGTTCACAAATCGTTTTACGCGCGCGATGCAAAAGTTTATGCGATTCAAGAATTGAGAAATCAAATAGGAGGGCAACACGTTTATCCTGTTCATCGGTTAGATCGCAAAACATCTGGTGTCTTGTTATTTGCTTTGGATAAAGAAGTTTTAAAAATTATGAATGATCGTTTTGCCACACGCGAAGTCGAAAAAAAGTATTTAGCAATTTTGCGTGGCTGGTCACCTGATGAACTAACGATTGATTATGATTTAACCAATGATGATGGCATCATACAAAATGCAATAACCTACTTTCATCGATTGCAAACTACCGAAATTGAGTTAGAATTTAACAATAAACCAACCTCACGATATTGTTTGGTAGAAGCGATTCCTGAAACGGGACGTATGCATCAATTACGAAAACATTTCAAACATATTTTTCATCCCATTTTAGGAAGTCGACCACATGGTTGTAACAAACAAAATAAATTATGGTTGGAGCATTTTGAACTGAAAGGAATGATGCTTCATGCACATCAGTTGATTTTTAATCATCCCATAACAAATGAACCACTCATCTTGAATGCAAAGATTAATGAAGAGTTTAGCAGAGTAGGTACTATTCTTAAGCTAGATTTGAAGAAGTATGAATAGAATACTGATTTGTAAAGTAGTGCTTTAAATTATTGTTGTATTTGGAAACAATAGTTTTCAGTATAAAGAGGAACAGATTTCAGATTTTTGATCAACGATTTTTAACCTCTTCAAAATCGATGATGCGATTGCTAGCGAGAGCGTCCCGCTCGTGCCCATTATAAATTTATAATGATTTACTTTTGTAAGTGTTCACGAGCGGGACGCTCTCGCTAGCGGGGGCAAACATATTTTAAATTTTACTTGAAGTTACAACAAATTCTATTCCAAATCATTTTTCATTTTCTTTTTTAAAAGCTTTACTTTATTCTTAAACTCTTCATCATTAATAATTTCCAAATCATATAAATTTTTTAATTGTTTGTACTCCTTGGATTTATTAAACTTAACTTGTTTTTTTGCTATAAGCGTTTCTGTTTTAATTGGGATTATCTCTTCTTCATTTTTATTAGATATAACTTTCTTTACAATGAAAAAACCAAAAATTAAAAGCGTGTATATAAAAAACTCGGTTGAATCATAAGACGGAAATAAACCATTAAAATAGAAACCATCATACCAACTTTTATAAAAATCAACAAATGGATAAAAACTACTTTCAGATTTATAAGGACTATATTGAACAAGATTTGTACCATACGCAGTGCCATAATATCCCTCAGTTTTTACAGAATTTGTAAATAGGCATACATAGTAATCATTATCAGTGTTTTTTATTTTTGGAGACAGTCCAAAATAATTTACAAAAAGTGCGAAACAATTAATTAGCATTAAGATTAATATTATCTTCTTTTCTTTATCTGTAAAGTTTAGGTATTTCATTATATTTAAGTATAAATTTAAATTATTTTTCTAGTTTTTGTTTGTTAAATGTAGTTATTTTTCCCTACTTTAGGGAAAAATTTTTAAATTATGACTACTCAAGACAAAGTAAACACACTAGTTAAAATATACAGCACTTTTGATAAAAATATACTTTCTAAATCTCTTTCGAGAGTCAGGTTTGTAATTACAACACATCAACACGAAACCGATAATAATACAGTTAAAATAAAAGATACTGACGAAATTAATGATGTAATAACAGAGTTTAATGAACAAGTTGGTCTTAAACCTTTGGGTTTTGTAATTGAAGACGCAAGGCTTTTAAAATCTATGGGCGGTTATATTATAATACAACTTTTAGATATTAATATAGTTAGTTGATATTACCTTCAACTAGGATAATGTATGGCAAAATCATACCAACCCACCCAATTTAGGATAGATGGGTATGAAAACGTTCATACTATTTACTTCAAATATATTGATTTTTTCTTACAATTCATCTAGCTCTTTTAGGTTTGTCGAATGAATTTTCAAAATGGTATTATGAAAGTAAAAAACGATATAAATAGCCCCGATAGAAATGAAAAACCTTCTTAGAGCTGGTGTTCAGCCCTAAGAAGGTTTGTAATGTATAGCGGGAAATACGTTCTAAAAAAGTGAACTCATTCTGCTCCTAAAAAAAAATAAAAATTAATTATCTATTAGAACGTCGGTCATTATTTTGACTCGGACGTCTTGGACCAAAACTGTTATTGCTGCTTCGGTTTGTAGTGTCTGTTTTTGGTTTTCGCGGAGTTGAATCGCGTTGTTGTCTTCCTTGTCCTTGTTTGATAGGTTCTTTGGAAGCGTTAGGATCGGGTTCGAAACCTTTGATGTTTTCTTTAGGCAAATTCAAACCCACTAATTTTTCGATATCACGCAAAAAGACCGTTTCGTCTGGACTGAATAACGAAATAGCTTCACCATTTGCTCCAGCTCTTCCTGTACGACCAATTCGGTGAACGTAATCTTCAGGAATGTTAGGCAATTCAAAATTGACCACATGCGGTAACAATGGAATATCCAGACCTCTGGCCGCAATATCGGTAGCGACTAAAGCGGTCAGGCTTCCGTCTTTGAAACCTGCTAAAGCTTTGGTTCGTGCGCCCTGACCTTTATTTCCGTGAATGGCAGCTGCTTTGATTCCGGCACTAATCATGCTTTCAGTCAGTTTATTAGCACCTTGCTTAGTACGGGTAAAAACCAAAATTTGCTTCCAGTTTCCTTCCGTAATCAATTTAATGATCAGTTCTGTTTTTTTCTCTTTGGCAACAGGATATACTATTTGAGTAATAGCATCCACGGTTGTGTTTTCCGGAGTTGCTTCTACGTGAACGGGATGGTGCAAAATGCCCATCGCCAATTTCTTGATGTCTTTTGAAAAAGTTGCCGAAAATAGTAAGTTTTGTCTTTTTGAAGGCAATACTTTCAAGATTCGTTCGATGTCTCGTAAAAATCCCATGTCCAACATACGGTCAGCCTCGTCTAAAACTAAGATTTCCACTTTGGCAAGTGATATTAAACCTTGGTTTTGCAAATCGATTAATCGACCTGGAGTGGCTACTAAAATATCGACACCCTGACGCAATTGAGTTACCTGGGGATTCTGGTTTACACCTCCAAAAATTACGGTGCTTTTTAAGTCTAAAAATACACTGTATTCCTTGATGTTGGCTAATATTTGTGCGGCTAATTCTCTTGTTGGTGTCAATATTAAGGCACGAATAGGTCTTTGTCGCAATTGTTGACCCTGTGATAATAGTTGTAAAATAGGTAATGTAAAACCGGCTGTTTTTCCTGTTCCTGTTTGCGCAGATGCTAAAACATCTTTACCTTCTAATATTGGGGGAATTGCTTTTTGTTGTATTGGAGAGGGAGTTGTGTACCCTTTTTTGCTGATGGCTTTAAGTAAAGCATCAGATAAACCTAATGAGTTAAATGACATAAATGGTGTTTATAAAGTAAACACTATTATTTAGGTTACTTTTTTAATTGGGCGCAAAGGTACAGTTAATTTTCCGATGTGCTTTTGATTGCCTTGATTTGTTTAAATGTAAGCACAAAAAAAATCGGGACTGTATCCCGATTTTTTAAATTCTTATTGATTTGAAATTTATCTTATTTCTGCAAAAGTATCGCCTTGATTGATGTCTCCTGATTTATACCCTTTCATAAACCATGCTTTTCGTTGTGCCGAAGTTCCGTGTGTAAAGGACTCCGGAACAATATGTCCTTGAATTTTAGCTTGAATGGCATCATCACCAACAGCATGAGCCGCGCTTAATGCTTCATCAATATCACCTTCTTCCAAGAAATTGTTCATTTTTTGATTGTAATGCGTCCAAACACCCGCATAAAAATCAGCTTGCAGTTCCAGAGCAACCGATAATTTATTGGCTTCGGCCTGGCTTTTACCTTCTTGCATCTGTCTCATTTTAGCGGAAGTTCCTAATAGAGTTTGTACGTGATGACCAATTTCATGAGCAATTACATAGGCTGTTGCAAAATCACCACCTTCAGCTCCAAATTTTGTTTTCAGTTCTTCAAAAAATGTTAAATCCATATATACCTTTTGGTCAGCAGGACAATAAAAAGGTCCTGAAGCCGAAGTAGCATTACCGCACTTTGTTTCCACAGCTTCGCTAAACAGTACTAATTTAGGATTTGTATAATCCATATTGTTTTCCTGAAAAATTTTTGACCAAACATCCTCATTATCTGCAACAATGGTTTTTATAAATTTACCTTCTTCAATTTCTTCAGATGTTAAAGCTCTTTGTTCAGTAGGAGCACTTTGACCTTGACCCATTTGTTCCAAAATCGGTGTAAGCATTTGGACATTTTCTCCACCAAAAGTGTTTAGTAACAAGATAATTATCCCAATAATTCCACCTCCTACAATTGTTTTTCCACCAGAGGACATCCCTCTTCGGTCTTCTACATTATCACTTTGACGTCTGCCACTCCATTTCATAATCTGTTATTTTTTAATTGTTAGTAAACCTTCGTGATACAAAATTACGTCATTTTAAATATAATTCTTCTTTTTAAATTTAGGTCATTGTACCCATTTCAAAAATGTCTCTTCAATAATTCCTTTGATTATTGGTTTTGGAATGTAATCATTCATTCCTGCATTAAGACATTTTTCTTTTTCTTCTTTTTCTGTACCCGCAGTGATAGCGATAATAGGTACGTTCTGTCCTGATTTCAAATTCCGAATCAATTTTGTGGCTTCATATCCATTCATGATTGGCATTTGGATATCCATGAAAATAATATCTGGATTTATGGCTTCAAATTGTTCGACAGCTTCTTTACCGTTTATAATTTCAAAAATAGCAGGATTTATCAGTAGTTTTTTGATAATGGTTTTGAGTAATAACATATTTACTTTATTATCCTCGACAATCATTACAGTAGTTCCTTTTATATTTTTGATAATCTCACTTTCAATATTTTTAACAGCATCATTTTTAGTACCAACTATTGTACTGTTTACTGTTGGTTGATTACTAGTTTTTAAATCTAAATCAAAATAAAAAGTGCTGCCTAATTCTATAGTGCTTTTCAATTGTAAATGACTATTCATAAGGCCTAACAATTTATTTGAAATTGTTAACCCCAGACCTGTACCACCAAATTTTCGCGTTGTTGAGCTATCTTCTTGAGAAAAAGCCTGAAATATTTTCTTTTTATTTTCTTCCAATATTCCGATTCCGGTATCTATAACTGCGAAGCGAATTGTAGCATTCACCTCATCTATTTTTTCAATAACGGAAACTTCTAATTTTATAGAGCCTTTTTTGGTGAATTTTACAGCATTTGCCAATAAATTGATCAATATTTGTTTTAAACGTACACTATCCACCCAAAAATAGTTGGGTATATCTGGCGCAATATTAAGTTCTAAAATCAATTTTTTATGGTTTGATTCATACAATATCAAATCAATAACTTGGCTTAGCATTTCATTAATGTCATATTTTTCAATATATAAGTCCAGTTTTCCGGCTTCAATTTTTGAGAAATCTAAAATGTCATTAATAATGTCTAATAATGAATGCGCGGATTGATTAACGGTTGTTAAATATTTTTCTTGCGTTTTTCCAAGATTTGTTTTTAGCAATAAATCAGTAAAACCAATGATTCCATTTAAAGGAGTCCTAATCTCATGGCTCATATTAGCCAGAAATTCAGATTTTGCTTTGTTCGCCGCTTCTGCTAATTCTTTTTCTTGAATTACAGTTTCAGTTTGTTTTCTTTCTGTAATATCTATAAAAATGCCTTCAATAAATGCAATCTTTCCTTCTTTATAAATCACATCTCCAAATTCTTCCACCCAAACAACATGGTTGTTTTTGTGTATAATTCGATAGGTTAAATGAATAGCTATTTTATTATCTGTTGCATTTTTTTGTGCTGCAATAGTACTTATTTTATCTTCTGGATGAATTAAATCAATGAAGGATAGTTTATTATCAAGGAAATCGGATTTTGGATACCCAGTCAGTTTTTCAATTTCATCATTAATATAAATCTTTGTGTTTCTTTCATCATAATTTGATAGATAGACGGTACCGGGTATATTATTTGCTAAGAGTCTAAATTTCTCTTCACTTTCATAAATATTGTTTTCATTTTTAATACGCTCAATCGAAGAGGCAATATTACGCGCTAATGTTTGTAAAATATTGACTTCATCTTCTGACCAGAGCCTTTCATTTTTTGTATCGTCAAATCCTAAGAATCCATGAAATTTGTTTTTTACAAAAATTGGAAAAAGGATTAGAGAAACTACATCAACATGAGCTAATTTATTTCTCAAAGAAACATTTTCAATTTTTGGAATTACTGCTTCATAAATTTTATTATTCAAAAGCGGAGTTAATAATTCTTCAAAGTACTCGTGGGGTAAATTCTGAAGTTTTACATTGTTTTCCGTTAGTTTTATATTATGGATTAACCACCTGTATTTTTGACTTATTAATCCAGTGTTTGCATCATTTTCATAGTAATACGCTCTGTGGGATTTGGTTGCCTTACCCATTATAATAAGGACATCAGAGAAAATAGCATTAATATCATTGCTGTTTAAAAATTTTTCTGTACAAAGTGTCATTGCAGACAGCAGTTCACTCTTGTATTCTAATTTCTTCTCAGTTTCATATCTGCTGTGTGAAATTATGTTCAAAGAAATGATATCCGAAATGGCTCTAGCAAAATTAATGTCTTCGTTGTCCCAATTTATTTTTGATTTAGTAGATTCAAGGCACAATACTCCAATAAGCTCTCCATTAATGAAAAATGGAATATCCAGCATTGACTTAACGTCATATTCTAAAAAATAATTTTTAGTGAACTCCGACAATCCAAACTTGTTGAAAACATCTGGTGCACTAATTTGTTTTTTACTTTTTATAGATTCAAAATAGATGGGATATTTTTCCTTTTCTAAAACATATCCTTTACTAAACACATTGTTATCTAAATCATATAAATTTTCGCAAATAATACGATCTTCCGTATATCTCCAATAACTTACCCGATTGCATTTAGAAACTTTCGCTGCTGATTCAATGATTTGCATCACACTGCTATCTATGTTTTTATAATTACTAAAGTTAGTAGTTGATAGTTTTTTAATTGTTTTATCGTATTTTTCAACTTTTTGCTGACGTATTTTATTTTCAGCTTCGATGTTTTTTAATTTTGTAATGTCTCTGGCAATTCCAGAGTAGCCAATTACTTTGTAAGAATCATTTCTACGGATAATTACCTTTTGAGAAATCCATACAATTTCTCCGTTCTTTTTGAATATAGGAATTTCAATAGTTGGAAAATCATTTTTATTTTCTTCTAAATTTCTATAAAAACGCATCATCTCATCGATGTAATCCGTTCTTATAAATTCAGAATAATTTCTAAATAAGATTTCCTGCTCTTCATAACCTAAAATCATCATAGTGAAGTCATTTACAAAAGTAAAGTTACCATTGTCATCTACTTCAAATATGATATCAGTTGCATTTTGAATTAAGTTTTTATATTGGTTTTGTACATTTATAGCATTAGTTACATCTTGACCAATTCCTATAATTAAATCTTCAGAAAATTTTTTATCGTTCCATTGTATGTGTTTGTATTCTCCATTTTTACATTTAATTTTACGGATAAATATCCGATCAACCTTAAATTTAGTATGATAATCTTCCCCGTAGAATTCTGGATCTTCAGTTACTTTCCAGTATCCCAATCCCATAACTTGATCAACCGTATATCCTAAAATAGTTTCTACATTTTCACTGCAAAAAACAATTTCACCTTTTTTATTTGTTGCCAGAATAAGGGAATTTCCTTTGTTAATGATTTGATTGTTAAAGCGAAACTCGATATCAATGTTTAATAATGATATGTGATGAATATAATTTATAATGAGAATTATGGATGAATAAATAAATAATGCAATGTTAGTTTTTAACGGTATTATTTCTAAAAAATGAGCAATACCGAAGAAGATATAAATGGAAGAGACAAAGAACCAGTATGTTTTTATTGGTCGTAACACATTATAAGCAAAGTAAAAACAAACTACAAAAGCGGTTATGGGTATGAAATCAGTTGGAGAATAAATTAAATTCCGGATTATAAAGCAGAAATAGAGTAAGAAAAGCGCAATGAAAACGTCTTTAATATTTTTGAATACAATAGCAGATATGGTACTTATGAAGTATAATAAAATTAAAGAAAATCCAATAATGCAATTGGGTATTAATAGACTGACAGGCCTGATTTTAAAAATTTCAAAAATGACTTCTATTGAAGGGAGTATAATCCCTAAGAAGAGTAAATACAGTTGGTATTCTTTATTTTTAGTGCTAGTTTCTACTCCTTTTTCTAACAATTTGCTTTTTAACGTTGATTTTATAGTATATATGTTATAGGCCAGAAAAATAAATAAAGTAGCATTCACCAACCATAAAAAGGCATTTACTGTAAAAAAAACGGAAACCCAAAATAAAATTAATTTTGAGTTAAATATAGTCAATAGGCTATAGCATAAAACCATAGGGATATTTTAATTAGGTTTAAAAGATTAAATTTAGGATTCAATCTTTGTATCACAATCAATATAAGATTTATTTTTTAATACAAATCAAAATTTTAAAAATAAATTTTTGATTTGTATTAAAAAATAAATGATTTAGCCCTTTATTTCATTTCCTCAAGTTTATCTTCCTTTTCAAATCCAATTATTTCACTATAAGTAGCATAATATAATGAATACATGAAAGGAATTGTAAAAACGATTCCAATACAGCAACCAATTAATCCAACCAAAGTGGCTATGATTCCAATGACAAGTAGTCCTAACAGGACTACAGGTTGTTTAGAAACTATTAAAATACTGGCTTGGATAGCTTCAACAGCTTTTAGATTACCAAAAATAATAAGCGGGATTGTTATTAGCGTAAATAAGGTTACTAGTACTGTAATTATAAATCCAACAAACGGTATTTGAGCATAGTCAAATAATTTGGGAAGGCCTGTACTTAATAAAGTAATTAAAAATGTTGCTATAAATAGTTCTTTAAAATAACGAGCTTTGTAATACTCAAACATGGTTGATACATGAAATTCTTCATCTATTTCGGCGCAATACGCCATTTTTATTAATCCTGCTGAAAATGGACTGAGCAAGCTCGATAGTAAAATTGAGACTCCTGAGAATATTAATATAGAGTTTAAAGTTAAATTTTCGGGTTGTAAATTTTCAGCTTTTAATTTTTCTAAAACAGTTTCGGGATCAAAAAATGTGAAGAGTGCTACAATAGCAAAAATACTCATCAGAATCATAAAAACAAATAACATTAAACCGGCATACAGTGCAATTTTTTTATAATTCTCGAAGGCATGGTTGAAAACATTTCCAAAATCTAATGCGTATCCGTTCTTTCTTATTTCGTCAATTCGGTATTGTGTATTTTTATTCATTTGGTTGGTAAATTTGGTTTGTTAGTTATTATTTTTTAAAATAGATTTCTTCAAAAGGGATTCGGAATCGTTCTCCATATACGCCATTTTCGTCTCTGATTCCACAGCCTAAAATCATGTTTATTTCTGAACGAGCCGGTAAATGTAATAATTTTTTTATCCTCAGCGAATCAAAACCTTCCATTGGACAGGTATCGTAGTTTATAGCTGCCATGCTGATCATAAAATTTTGTGCGGCCAGGCCGGCACTTTTTTGTGCTACAATGCGCATATCGCTTTGACGAGCCTGTCTGTATATCGGTCTAAAAAGTCCAATAATTTGAAAAGTAATAAACTTTATCATTCCAATAATTCCCAAAAAATCAAAGTAAAGAGAAGGAATAATTTTTTGGTAATAGTTTAAAGCAAATTTCTCTCTCTTCGAATAATCAGATTCCGGTTTATTACCGTACTGATTTTTTAAATAATCAATATTCGATTGCACTCTTTTGCGCCATAAATCTTTTCTTGCGACAACAACGACCAATTGTTGTGCTGTTTTAGCTGCATTCTGATTAAAACTCGCGGTAGCTATTTGTCTTATCATTTCGGGAGAAACAACATGATAAAATTCCCAAAGCTGCATGTTACTGCTGGTAGGCGCAAGTGCTGCAAGCTGAATGCATTCTTTTACTTTTTGTTCATCAATAGGCACGTTTTTGAAAACTCGGACAGATCGTCTGTATTTGATGGCTTCACTAACTGATTTTTCATTGGTTACAACCATTTTAATAATTTTTTAATGGATTTTAATTTGTCTTTGTAGGGGGCATAACGCATCGGTAAATCCAGCCAAGTCCCTTTCTTTACAATAGCTTTTTTATGGGAAAAAATATCAAAACTTAATTTTCCGTGATAGGCTCCCATTCCGGAATTCCCTACACCGCCAAAAGGCAGGCGATTGTTGGCTAGATGAATTACGGTGTCATTGATGCAACCGCCACCAAAGGAATATTTTTGCAAAACTTCTTCAATAAAGGATTTGTTTTGGGAGAATAAATACAAGGACAATGGTTTTTCAAAGCTTAAAATTATTTTTTCAACATCCGCTTTTGATTGGTAGGAAATTAATGGGAGAATTGGTCCAAAAATTTCTTCTTGCATGACTAAGCTATCCATCTCAGGTTCGTCTAGCAGAGTAGGAGCGAGGTACAGTGAATCTCTGTTGGATTGTCCTCCAAAAAGTATTTTTTGATTTTCCAATAAACTTAATTGTCGTTGCCAGTTTTTCAGATTAATAATTCGTGCATAATCAGGGGATACTTCCGGATTTGTCCCAAGTGCTTTTTCAATTTCCTGAATAAGGAATTTCACTAAAGTATCTTTTATTTTATGGTGTATCAAAATATAATCAGGTGCAACGCATGTTTGTCCTGCATTTAGAATTTTTCCCCATACAATTCGTCGGGCACTTAATTCTAAATTAGCGGTTTCATCAACAATGCAAGGACTTTTTCCGCCCAATTCCAGTGTAACCGGTGTTAGATTTTCGGCAGCAGCCTTCGCCACTATTTTTCCAACTGCTACGCTTCCTGTAAAGAAGATATAATCCCAACGTTTGCTCAGTAAATTTTGTGCTATAGTGGCATCTCCTGTAATAGCTACGACATGTTTGATATCAAAAGTTTCACGAATTATTTTTGAGAGTATAGCAGCAGTGTTTGGAGTTAGTTCTGATGGTTTTAATGTGACAGTATTTCCTGCTGCAACTGCTGCAACTAATGGACACATGGCTAATTGAAAGGGATAATTCCAAGGAGAAAGAATCAGTACATTTCCATAAGGCTCGCTATAAATGAAATCAGATGATGGAAAATTTAAAAAAGAAGCAGAAACTCTCTTTGGCTTCGCCCAAGAATCAATGTTTTTGATTGTTTCTTTTAAATCACTGATTACATAATTGGTTTCGGTTAAAACAGCTTCAAAGGCAGGTTTTTTAAAATCATCGTATAATGCCTTAATGATTGCATCTTCATATTTGATAAGATTGTGCAGTAATTTGTTCAGGGATTCTTTCCTTGATTTAATATCAGTTTTGTAATTCATAAGATGATTTTAAATTAAAATTACATAATTATTATTTGATTCCAAATTTCTGACCACAGTAAAGAATAAAAAAAACAGGCTATTATTCCTGTTTTATCTGGTATAAGTATGTAAAGTATTGTTTTTGTTACTATTTAATTAAAAAACAGGAAAGTATTAAACTGCATTCCAAATCACATCATCTGGAGTTGGTGCTGTAATTTCTATATTTTCTTTAGTCACAGGATGAATGAACACTAATTTTCTAGCATGCAAATGGATTCCTCCATCATGATTGCTTCGGTCAAAACCGTATTTTAAATCACCTTTTATGGGTGAACCAATAGCTGAAAGCTGTGCCCGAATTTGATGGTGTCTCCCGGTATGTAGATTAACCTCCAGAGCGAAATAATTGTTCAATTCCTTAATGATTTTATAATCTAAACTGGCTAATTTGCTGTCAGGAACTTCTTTTAAATGCGCTTTTGAAGTGTTGTTTTTTTCGTTTCTTTTTATATAATGAACCAACTTATCCTCGGAATTTGCAGGTTTATTTTTGACAATACACCAATACGTTTTTTGAGTTTCACGGTTACTGAACAACTCATTCATTCTGGTCAACGCTTTACTGGTTCGGGCAAAAACGACTATTCCGGTTGTTGGTCGGTCTAAACGGTGTACAACGCCCAGAAATACTTCTCCGGGTTTGTTGTATTTGTTTTTGATGTATTCTTTCACCACATCAGACAATGGTTTATCACCTGTTTTATCACCTTGCACAATATCGCCTACACGTTTATTAATCACAATAAGATGATTATCTTCATGAAGAATTTGCAGGTTATTTTTATTCGAAACTATTTTCATTTTTCAATTCCCCTTTCGGGTTTAGGGGCTTAATATTGTTCGCTGAAATTAGGGAAATCACTTGATTTTACATCGGCAACATATTGACCGATGGCCGTTGTCATTCCTTCGTATAAATTCATGTATCTTCTCAAGAAACGCGGACTAAATTCATTATTCATTCCTAACATGTCGTGAATGACCAAAACTTGACCGTCAACACCGCCACCAGCACCAATTCCAATTACTGGAATCGAAATACTTTGGGCTACTTTTTCGGCTAAATGTGCCGGAATTTTTTCCAAAACCAAAGCGAAACAACCTAATCTTTCCAACAATTTAGCGTCTTCTATTAGTTTATGCGCTTCTTCTTCTTCTTTGGCACGAACGGTATAGGTTCCAAATTTATAAATAGATTGTGGGGTTAAACCCAAATGTCCCATCACTGGAATTCCTGCGTTTAGTATTTTTTTGATTGAATCTTTAATTTCTTTTCCGCCTTCCAGTTTCACGGCATGACCACCGCTTTCTTTCATAATTCGGATAGCAGAACGCAACGCTTCTTTAGGATCTGATTGGTAACTTCCAAAAGGTAAATCTACGACAACCAATGCTCTTTCGATCGCTCTCACCACAGAGGAAGCGTGATAAATCATTTGGTCCAACGTAATTGGTAAGGTGGTTTCATGACCAGCCATTACATTCGAAGCGGAATCGCCCACCAAGATTACATCAATTCCGGCTGTATCAACGATTTTTGCCATGGTGTAATCGTATGCGGTAAGCATGGAAATTTTCTCCCCATTGGCTTTCATTTCAATCAGTGATTTTGTAGTAATCCTTTTATAATCTTTTTTAGCGACAGACATATTTGTTGTTTTAAGATTGTAAAGGTAATAAAATGTATATTTTTAACTCAAAAATGTAACAGTAATGTTTTTTATGTACCAATTAATTTAAAAAAAGTAATTATGCGTAAAATAGTAGTATTGATAGTATTGTTCATATCGGCCAATGCTCAGGCTCAAAATCAAGAAATTCAAAAAGTAATTGAAACTTTTTTTGAGGCTTTTCATGCCAAAGACACTCTGAAATTAAAGGTGCTTTGTGACGAAACAATGATTTTACAATCCATTAGTGAAAATACGAAAGGCACCAAATTATCCAATGAAAAACCAGCAGCATTTTTTAAATCGGTAGCTTCTATCCCTGCGGAAGTCAATTTTCAGGAAAAAATACTGAGTTACTCCATCCAAATTGATGGAAGCATGGCGCACGCTTGGACGCCGTATGAGTTTTATGTGAATGGTAAATTAAGTCATAAAGGAGTGAATGCCTTTACGCTCTTCAAAAAAGATACTCCCGAAACTTCGGGATGGAAAATTGTTCATCTTATTGATACGAGAAGAAAGTAGCTATGGTTTGCTCTTTTAAAATGTTTTAGCAGATATACATAACCGTTTTATCCAATATATTTTTTATAAAGAAAAACATAGAAAATGGCTATCATAACCGAAATAAAATTGCCCACTAAATAAAAATCATTGTATAAAGACTGCTTTATTTTATCTTGTTCATCGTCCCTTTTTAATCTTGTGGCCAATTTTAAGGCACCAAATAAAGTTAGTGCATGTGGGTAATCATTGATCATTGAAACTAATAAAAAGATTCGTTCAACGATTCCTTTAAGAATTGATTTATAATCTATAAGTTTATTTTTCCGAATTGTTTTTGGCGTGATAACATAATAAAATATGCCTAAAAGTATTTCTGTAGAAAGAATGAAAACCATAAATCGAAATATATCCATGCGCTTATTTTATTGAGGTAATTGTATGAATTATATTTTTTGTAGCATTATAACTTTCCATCTGTAATGTTTTTTCTCTTTTCCATATTAAGGAGCGAGTTTTATTCATTTTTTCAGAAACGATTTTATAGTCTTTTAATTGTATAAAATTTGATACTAATTCATAGTCCTTTTCTAAAGACCATTTGTCTTTAATATTTTCAAAAATTGTGAAAGCATCATTCAAAATACTTCGCTGTAATAAATTGTCTATAGTAATGTTAAATCTAAATTTTTTATATTTCGAATCATTCAGTTTTAATCTTGCTTCCGTTAAACCGCTTCCCAACATTTCATAAGCAATCTTTTCATTTACTGGTGTTTCTATTTCACCTTGATTCAAAACATACCTTAATTTAAAATTTAATTTTTTGTGAATACAATTTTCCTCTAAAGTAAGAATAATTTGAATTGATGTGGCTAAGTTTTTTATGACGCCTTGAAATTCATCACCCAAAGTAATAGTCAAGGGGGATAATATATCCGCTTTATAGATTTCATTTATCTCTTCTATTAGATTTTTGAAATCTTCCATTAGTGGTTTTTGCTCTTTTTTACCACTATCAATAATATCCGCCATTAAAATGTAATGTTTCATAAAAAATGAAATTATGTATTTTATTTCAAAAATAGTGAAATAATTAATATAATTTCATCTTTAGTGAAATTAAAAGTAGGATTTAAAGGAAGATAAATTTAAATTGTAAAATCTGAAGATAATTTAACAAGACTAATTAATACGCGTCGTCATTCAAATCTGATTCTTCTTCCTTTGCTTTTTTGAAATCATTATTTAAAAAATGAGTATACTCTTTTTTATCTTTTTGATTTTTTCTAATAAGAAATACAATCAAAATAAGTACACAAATAATTACAATACTAACTACTATCCAATTGATTTCCATTATTTTTGATTTAAGAATAAAGATTAAATCTACTATTAATAGTTGGATTTTAGAGTGAATGTATTTTAAATTTGTGTTATGTATATAAAAGAACTATTTATGATGTTTGGCAAATTTTGTTTAAAAATTGGGTAACAATTAGTTAATTTTATTTTTCAAATCTAAACCGCAATCATGCAAAATTCTTGCGCACCGTACTTGATTTCCATATGATAATTATCAATCCAATAATTATAAATGGAATACTTAAGATTTGACCCATATTCAATGCCATTCCATTTTCAAAATCGACTTGATTTTCTTTAAAGAATTCAATTATAAATCGCGCTAAAAATAATAATGTTAGAAAAACACCAAATAGTATTCCATTATTTTTCGCTGCAATTTTCGATTTGTAAATTATAAATAGAATTGTAAAAATTAGTAAATAGGAAAATGCTTCGTAGAGTTGCGTTGGATGTCTAGGAATTAAATCGTCCTTTTGAAAAATTACACCCCAATTTCCATTTGTTGGTTTTCCATAGATTTCAGAATTCATAAAATTTCCAAATCTTATAAATGCAGCTGTCACTGGAACTCCAATTGCAATTCGGTCCAAAATCCATAGCATATTTACTTTGAACTTTTTGCAATACATTAGGATTGCAATAAATACTCCAATTGTTCCACCGTGACTTGCTAAACCAGCGTATCCAATAAATTTATAGGTTTCGCCAACTTTTTTGATTGGTAAAAGTATTTCTATTGGGTTTTTTAAGAAATAATCAGGCTCATAAAAAAAGCAATGTCCAAGTCTTGCTCCTAAAAGAGTTCCAAATACAATATAGACTAAAAGGTTATCTAAATCTTGAACAGGCATATCTTCTTTAATATAAATACGCTTAACAATATAAAACCCTAAAAGTAATCCGCAGGCAAAAAATAATCCGTAATATTTTACAGGAAAACTATTAGTGATCCAAAAAATCTCAGAGTCAACATTCCAATTAATTATTGTATTCATTTTTTCTATTTACGATTTTTGATAGTATAGCACACAATTGATAAAGCAAGTATAGTTAAAAATTTAAAATTCAAATAATCTATTGATTTATAATTTTTTACATCTTAAAAAGCACGCAAAAAAAGCATCTGAATTTTGGTATTATCAATTTTATTTTTGGATATAAAAGATTTTCTTTAAACCAAAGACGTCATTTTATACCTATAAAAAAAAGCGATTTTAAATAAATAAATTTAACAATCCGCCATATTCACTGCAATCGCTAATCCTCCTTCGGAAGTTTCTTTGTACTTGTTGTTCATGTCTTTAGCCGTTTGCCACATCGTGTCGACTACTTTGTCCAAAGGTACTTTTGCGTTTTTTGGATCAGTTTCTAAGGCTAGTTCAGCGGCATTAATCGCTTTTATGGCGCCCATCGTATTTCGTTCAATACACGGAATCTGAACTAAACCACCAATAGGATCACAGGTTAATCCCAAGTGATGTTCCATAGCAATTTCGGCAGCCATTAAAACCTGTTCAGGAGTTCCGCCCATCAATTCGCATAAAGCAGCCGCCGCCATCGAGGAAGAAACGCCTATTTCAGCCTGACAACCGCCCATTGCTGCAGAGATTGTAGAACCTTTCTTGAAAATACTTCCTATTTCACCGGCAACCATCAGGAATTGTTTGATTTCTTTTTCTCCGGCATTGTGGTTTTCAATTACTAAATAATACATCAAAACGGCAGGAATTACTCCCGCACTTCCGTTTGTTGGAGCCGTAACTACACGTCCTAAGGCTGCGTTTACTTCATTTATCGCAAGGGCAAAACAAGAAACCCATTTCAGGATTTGGCGAAATTTTACTTCCGTTTTTCTGATTTCTTCAAGCCAGGTTTGTGGCGAATCATAATTGGCTAAACCAATCAGGTTTTGGTGCATATCAAAAGCGCGGCGACGCACGTTTAATCCGCCGGGAAGAATCCCTTCGGAATGGCAGCCAATGTACATGCATTCGAGCATGGTTTTCCAGATGCGCATCAATTCATAATCGATAACCGCTTCGGTGCGCATTGATTTTTCGTTTTCATAAACGATTTCTGATATGGATTTATTCTCTTTTTTGCAAAAATCTAACAGTTCAGCTGCTTTCTCAATTGGATAAGGAAAAGCACATTTTATTTGTGTTTTCTTCTTGGCGTTAATGCGTTCTTCTTTGACCACAAATCCGCCACCAATAGAATAAAAGGTGGAAACGTATTCGCTGTCATCCGTCATATACGCCGTAAAAGTCATTCCATTGGCATGAAAAGGAAGGAAGTTTTTATTGAAAACAATGTCTTGAAGGAAATAAAAAGGAATTGGTTTTTCGTTTCCTAAATTGATTTCGTTTTTTGATTCAATGGATTTTATAATCGCATCAATATTTTCAACGGGAATGTATTCCGGATCTTGTCCGCTTAAACCTAACATTACGGCTAAATCTGTGGCGTGGCCTTTTCCGGTCAGGGAAAGTGAACCATATAAATCTATTTTTACCCGATTTACAACAGGAAGTAAATTTTCATTTCTCAATTCACTAAGAAAGCGTTCGGCTGCTCTCCAAGGTCCAAGTGTGTGCGAACTTGAAGGTCCGACACCAATTTTTAGCATATCAAAAACTGAGATACATTCTTCCATTTGTTGTATGAATTTTGTTGTCTGCAAATATAATAGAATGTAGCAATGATACTACTTCAAAACAGAATAATATTGTTTTTTTAATAACGAAAGTTGCCTTATTATTAGTATTCCTCAATAAAAAATGAATTAATAAAAACTCGAGGATTAGTAAAATCAATATTTCACTAACCCTGAATTTAGCTTGTGCAATACTTCGTAAATGGCTATTTTTGAAGCATAACTAACTCCAAAAAAATATGAAAAAGACTGTTTTTTCTTTTTATCTAATGCTGACTTTGGTGCTCAGTGTTCATTCACAAGTGCAAAGTCCTTCGCAGTTTTTGCCTAATTACGGAAAACAAATAACCTACTACCATCAGGCTGAAAATTATTTTAAGCACCTTACGGAAAAATCGAATTTAATCAAACACCAAAAATATGGAGTGACTCCGGAACAAAGAGATTTGAATGTATATTTTATTTCCAGTCCAGATAATTTAGCTAATTTAGAACAAATTAGAAATAACAATTTAGCAGCAATTGGTTTGTCCCAAAATAAATCTCAAATGATTGGTGATAAGTTAATTGTATGGTTGAGTTTTAATGTTCACGGAAATGAATTTGCAGGAACCGAAAGTGCGATGACTGTAGCTTACGAATTGGTAAATCCTTCGAATGCTGAAACCAAAAAGTGGTTAGAGAACACGATTGTAATCCTTGATCCGTGTATCAACCCAGACGGATATTCCAGATACGGGAATTGGTTACGAGAAATTTCAGGAAAAAAAACGCATCCGGATTTATCAGACAGAGAGCACATGGAAGTTTGGCCAGGCGGAAGATACAACCATTATATTTTTGATTTAAATAGAGATTGGGCTTGGCAAACGCAACCGGAAACCCAGCAGCGTATAGCGTTGTACAACCAATGGATGCCGCAAGTTCATACTGATGTACACGAAATGGGATACGATTCTCCGTATTTTTTTCCACCATCAGCGGAACCTTTGCACGAATATATCGAGAAATACCAGAAAGATTTTCATTACACTTTAGGTAAAAATATTTCCAAAAAATTTGATGCTCAAAACTGGATGTACAATACCGGCGAACGTTTTGATTTGTTTTATCCAAGTTATGGCGACACGTATCCTACGTATAATGGTGCTGTAGGAATGACGATGGAACAAGGAGGAATAGGCGCGGGGAGAGCAGTTACAATGAGTAACGGAATAACCCTTACAATACAAGACCGATTAACACATCATGCAACGGCAGTTTTGACCGTGGTTGAATCTGCGGCGGCACAAGCGGATGTTTTGCTGAAAGGATTCAGAGGTTTTATGAATAATTCCCGAAAAACAGTGAAGGGAAATTATAAAATTTACGTGATGAAAAACAATCCGAAGCTGATTCAAATGGCGGATTTGTTGAAAAAAAACAATGTAGAATTCAGTTATGCTGATGCCAGTCAAAAAGCATCTGGATTTAATTATAATACCAAAACTGAGAAAGCTTTTACGATTGAACCGAATGATTTAATTGTAAAAGTAGACCAACAAAAAGCTGTTTTCGCTCAAGTACTTTTTGAACCAAATCAAAAGTTGAATGACAGTTTATCATATGATATTACGTCTTGGGCTTTGCCATTGGCGTATGGAGTTGAAGGTTATGCATTGAAAAACAGTTTGGCTATCAAAACAAAAGCATCAATTGAAGTGCAAGAAAAAGGAATTCTTCAAAATGTATATGCATTTCATATTCCTTGGAATAACAGAATCTCAGCTCAGGTTTTGTCATTGTTGCACCAAAATAATATCAAAGTTAGGTCGGCAATGAAAAAAGCTGTTTTTGGCGATGTAATAGTGGAGCCGGGTGGTTTAATTGTAACCAAAGCCGATAATCCAAAAGTAGTAGATTTTGAAAAAACGATTGGCGAAATGGTTAAAATAAAAACCGATTATAATTATATAGCTACGGGATTTTCATCTAATTCTAAAGATGTTGGTGGTGAAAATTTCAATTTATTAAATGCACCAAAAGTCGTCTTATTATCAGGAAAAGGAGTTGGTTCTACAGAGTTTGGCGCTGCTTGGTATTATATGGAAGAAACTATTGGATATCCGGTGAGCGTGGTTGAGGTAAGTAATTTTAACAGATTAAACCTTTTCAATTATAACACGCTTATTATGGCTGATGGATATTACGATTTTTCAGAAGACCAACAAAAGAAAATAGGAGAATGGATTAAAAATGGCGGAAAAGTAATTGCAATGAATAGTGCGCTTACTCTTTTTGAGGCTAAAGAAGGATATGCGTTGAGTCCTTTTGCAACTGAAGAAGATAAATTAAGTTCCGAGAAAGAGGCCGAAGAAGAAGAATTGAAAGAACGTTTTCTGGATTTTCAGGATTCAGAGCGTAGGTATATTTCTAAATCGATTCCGGGTGCCATCATCGAAAATCTTCTGAATAAAACACATCCAATGTCGTTTGGTTTAGGCGATAAATATTTTAGTCTAAAAACAGATGACAGACATTATTCTTTGTTGAAGAAAGCAACTAATGTTGTTTATGTTCCTAAAGATTATAAAAGCTATGGTTTTGTTGGTAATGAAATCAAAAAGAAATTGAATAATACAGTAAGTTTTGCAGTAGAATCAAAAGGCGATGGTTCTGTAATTTATATGGTAGACAATCCATTATTCAGAGGATTTTGGGAAAATGGAAATTTATTGTTTAGCAATGCATTATTTTTGGTAGATTAAAGATCGATTATTTATCATAAAAAAAGAGCACGATGATTCGTGCTCTTTTTTTGTTATTACTGTATCTGTTGTTTTAAAAAGGATAACCAATGGCCAAGTTGAAAATCAAATTTTCTTTGCGCCAAGAACCACTTCCAAAATTGATTTGATCTAATACCCAACGGTCGCCATCGGGCAAATACGGTTTCCGGATTGGGAAGGCAAGATCTGTTCTCAAAATCAGAAATGAGAAATCGAAACGTAATCCTGCTCCGGCTCCAACGGCAATTTCATTCAGGAATTTTTTTGATAATTTTGCACCGGGTTTATCGGTATTTTCTTTTAGTAACCATATATTTCCTGCATCCAGGAATAAAGCGCCTTTTACTAAACCATATATTTTTGCACGGTATTCAGTATTGAATTCTAGTTTGAAGTCACCTGATTGATCTGGTAAAAAAGTATTGGTATTTGAAGAAGCACTATCAAAACTTCCAGGGCCAATGGAACGTGCACGAAAGGCTCTTAAACTATTAGTCCCACCAATAAAAAACTGCTTGATAAATGGCATTTCAGCTGAGTTTCCGTAAGCAAATCCGGCACCTACAATAATTCGGCTGGCCAGTTGGGAATCGGGGCCCAATTTATAATAATGTCTGAAATCGTTTTCTATTTTTATAAATTGGCTAAATGGAACATCAAATAGTTTGATGGTATCTCCTTTTTGAATATTTGCTCCGGAAGTTAATCCGGCAATGTTTCCTGCTAAATCGATGGTTCCCTTATAGTAGAATGTGTTTTTCTTTCTTCTCTCTAAAGTATTTGTGTAGGTGTAGGAGTAAGTTGGTCCAAATATTAATTGCTTTTCAATCACCTTTTCTAAAGATTTATTGGCCAAAATTTGCTCTTGATACAACGGAGTTACATTTTGCGGACTGGCGTAGGTAATCTCAGTAACATTGAATAAATGCTCTTTTCGTTCATTTTCTTTCCATAAATAACCAAACGAACCTTTGAAGGTTTGCAGCGAGTATAACTTGGTTCTGTTTTGGAACTCATATCCTAATGTTGCCTTCGTTTTTGGAACAAAACCACTTGGAGAATTTAGTTTAAAAGGCGCTACTAATCTTGGCCAAACTAAATTTGCTTCGGTTCCAATGCGGTATACGTTAAATCCATTATTTTGCCCGGAAACTTGTACCTCAACACCTCCAAAAGCAGAAATAGTTAGCAATTCGGCTCCTCTAAATGCATTTCTATTGCTCCAGTTTACATTCAGTTCGGTTCCTGTGTAATTGGCAGAATTGGTTTTTGCCAATACTTCCATACGAAGCGATTTTTTGGGTAATGGCGTCAGATAATAATAAGCATCCAGATAATTTCCTGTAGTATCAGAAACCCTGAATTGATTTTTCACGAATTTGAAAGTTCCCAGATTTACTAATCTATTCAAAGACAAATTATGATCGGTACGGTTGTATAAATCTTCCTTTTTGAAATATAGCGCTCGATCAAAAATTCGTGGTTTAAATAAATTCTCATGGTCTATAATGGTTAAATCATTGTATTTTTTGATGGAATCCATATTGGTTTTCACACTGTCAGCGCCAATAGAATAGTTTGGATAAACGATTATTTTATTAATTTTATAGGGCGTCTCTGCCAGTTTTGGAGCTTCCTCTTTTACTTTTACAATAAGATCCACCTGATGATCTGCAACAGTTGTGTCCACTTGTACTTTAAGATAATCCGGATTGAAATAGAAGAATCCTTTTTCCTTCAGTCTGGCGTCGATGCGAATTCTTTCTTCTTTGATGACATCAAGACTGTAGCCTTCTTCTTTTTTTAACAAACTTCTACGTCTGGTATTGCGAACTGCAGTCGAAATTATGGAGGAATCCGTAGGGAATTTTACTTCTTTAATTTTATATTGTTTTCCGGGTTTGACATTATATTCTGCGGTTGCTTTTTTACCATGTCGGGTTGAATCTGCCGATGTTTTTGTGTTGAAATAGCCACTGTTTTCAGCAAAATTTTGCAAAACACTTTTGTTGTATTCTAAGTCCACTTGACTGTATAAAACGGGTGCTTCGCCGACTTTAGTTCTCAACCAGTAGCGCCATCCTTTTTCTTTCTTTGGCGTCCCAGCCAGATTGTAAATATATAGTTTAGGTCTTAATCCCAAAATCGAGGAATTAGGTTTTGGTCTAACCACTTCTTTTAATGCCGTTTTTAATGCCTTTTTTTCTTTTTTAGAGACTTCTTTTCCTTCTACGGTTACTTTTGCACCAGTGTATAACAGTTCTCCTTCAGGCAAAAATCTGGTATTGCTGCACGAGGAAATGAACAATCCTAAAAAAATAAAATATAGTAAATGGCTCTTGTTCATCAATTTTAGTATTTATTAAAAAAATTAAACCATTAAGGAAAAATAAATTGTTCTATTTTCTTAATTTCTTAATGGTTTAAAAACTTTTATTTATTTTTTTGCTTTGCTTTTTTTGCTTCACTTTTGCGAAACAATTCACTGAATTTGTTGTAATCCAAAGTAATGATGAAAGCGATTCCGGTTTCAACCACTTCGCCTTGCAGTGCCACTTGGTATTTGTTCACTCGGTATACTCTCATTTTATACCTTCCATCTTTTGATAGTTGGTAATCTAGTGAAACATCGCCTGCAATATTATTAGCGTTTTGATTCACTTGTTGCGGACCTTCAATTCCAAAGCTGCTTCCTACAGTTACTTTCAATCGGTCATTCAATAATTTCTTTGAAATTCCTACGCTTAAATCGGTTTTATTTTCTCGTTGACCAGTGGTATAATCATCGGAAGTATTCAAATCAAAATTCAGTTCTACCCCTTCAATTAAATCACCCGCCAAATTATTGAGTTGTTGCGACAAAATTTTACTGGCACTTTCTCTTGCTAGTGACGAAACGCTTGTTCTTCCGGTTTCACTGGCAAATGGGTTTTCTCCAATAAAACGATTCAACAGCAGTAAAGCAAAAACCTGTTTGTTCAATTCATCCGGTTGCTGACGTAATTGGGTCAATTTTGCTTGTGTAGTGTTGATAATTTCTGTTGAAACGCTATTATTCCCATCAGGCATAACAATATCAAAAGCAATGGTTGGTTTCATTAATTCGCCAGTCATTTTCAATACGGTTTCAAAAGGTAGCTTTTGTTTGTAGGTATTTCTCACTTCGGCAGTTACATCTCCTAATTGGTCATTAACTAAGTCAATTGGCGCGGCTTCTGTTTTATAAATCGCGGTAACATTAACATCAGCAGTTGTAGGCTCTCCAGTCCACAGGATATAACTTCCTTTTTTGATGTCGAATTTTCTTTTGATCGCATTAAAATTCATTTCATAGCTTCCTTCAGATAATTCATATCTTCCGGTCAAAGTTGTTTTTCCTGATGGATCAATACCGCCGTTTAACTGCGCTTCTCCTTTTAATTTTAGGAAATCCCCGTTAGCTTTATCAATAACCAATGATAATTCGGCGTCTTTATCAATCTCAATATTTACCGAAGCATTGATTCCTTTGATATCCATTTCACTATTTAATTCATCCATCACGATGGTCTCGACTAATTTTGGATTGTCTTGGTCAATGAATTCTACAATTCCTTCTCTGTCAGCAATTGACGGATCTGATTGTGGTAAAACAATAGTGAATTTAGTGTCTTTATTAATTTTGATATTTCCTTCTACAATAGGATTGTCTAAATTTCCGGATAGTTGCAAATGATTGTCCAAGTACAATTCACCATAATACAAATCATTGTCTTTTGCTTTAGAATTGACGGCTTTGAAATTATCAGCATCGATGGCTAAATCAAAACCAAAATTGCTGAAATTGGCACTGTCAATCTTTCCGTTGATGGCTAAATCATTGTCTTTTTCATCCTTTATAATGAAATTGTCAAAAAGAATGGCATTTGGCGTAAATACAATTTTATCGTTTAAAGACTTGAATTTTGCATTAAGCTGCTTCACTTTGAAACCAATTTCATTGAACTGTAATTCGCCAACTACTTTGGGTTGGGTCGTATTTCCTGTTATTTTAAAATTCCCTGTCAAGAATCCCGTGCTTTCAGTAATGTTATCTAATGTAAAGCCCTGAATACTTTTTAAGTTCAATTTATCAATGTCGAGATTCATATCAAAACTGCTGTTAGTCGTCTTGTAATTTCCTTCTAAATTGACTTGATTTCCCTGACCTGTAATGGCAATTACGGCATCATATTGACTCGCAATCGCATTATTTACTTTGATACTGATGTTTCCGATTGTATCTTTTTTGAAAGTAAAATTTTCAATATTCAAATCTGAAGTAAAAAGAGGAGTGGTACTTATATTTTTGACCAATGCGTTTCCATTGATTTTACCACTCATTTGCAAATCATCTTTTTCAACGATGCTGGTAATTGTTTTTATGTCAAAATCTTTGAAATCAATCGCGATAGGTGCATTTGCTCCCTGAGATTGTGATTGTATCAGAATTTTACTTCCGTCTTTACTCAATTCGAAATTATCAGCATAGATTCCTTTTTTGCCAAAGCGAATTAAATTATCTTGTGTTATTTTCCAAGATTCATAGTTCAGCAACAAATTATTTGGATCAAGATTGATATCGTTGTTTCCGTTGCTAGCTTTTAATGTTCCTGCAATTAAGTATCTTTCTTTGTCTTTTGAATCTTTTAATTGCACCGTATAATCCACAATATTATTTTGCACTTTGCCAGAAATGCTGGTGTGGGGCAATTGAATTTGTTTGTTTTGAATGTCATCAACAACAAAATTGTAAACAAGGGAATTGTCTTTGGTATCTACTTTGAGAACAGCGTTTGTAATGATGTTTTCACCATAAATTAATTTTGGAATTGTACCATTCAAAACAATAGAATCGTTAACAGAGTTGTATCTTCCTTGTATATTAATAGGTTCCAGACTTTTCAATTCAGGAATCAGTTTTAATAGAATTGGACTGTCTTTTACGCCAATTTTAAAAACAAATTCTTGTTTTTCCACAGCTGTTTTTCTTGAATTTGGTTTACTGTCATAATACTTGGAAATAGAATTTGACAAAGCAGTCGCTATTTTTGATAACTTGTATTTTCCGTTTGCATCCACATCCAAAAACGGAGATTTCAACACGAATGTATTCTTTTCAGAAGTAGATGTTGCCACTGCACTAATGGAATCAATTACAAATTCTTCTTTTGCATTTACGATGGTAATGTTGTGCGCATATACCGTTCCGTTGAGGTAATCGAGATTTGCCGATTGAATATCAGCATCTACAACACCTCTTATTTTTAACGGGCCAGCGTGGAGATTCAGTTTTTCCAAATCAGCGATATCCACATTCAGTTTTAGTTTTCCGGTAGGATATTTGTCTTTAAAACTGCCACTGCTCACTAAGTCAAAAGTCAGATTAGGATCTTTTGCCAAAGCAGTTGCATTGAAATTTCCGTTGCGAATAGTTCCTTTTACAGCTACATTTTGGTACGTATATTTATTATAATACGCTTTTAGAATAGTTCCATTTAATGATGCGGTTGCTGTTTTTGGATCAAATCCAGTTCCTTTTATGTTGGCTTTTAAAGTTACTTTTCCAATGGAGTCGTTTTTGATAAATTTCCCTAAATCAAAATTAGTAAGTTCCGTTTGAGCATCGTATTTCTCGTAATTTTTTCTGCTTTGGTCGAATGTAGCTTTGATTTTTGCATTTCCAAAACTACTTGCAATATTCAGATTAGTATTGAAATTAGCAATGGTTCCCTTAAAAATTCCTTTGGCACTGAATTTTGCCGGCAACTGAATCGAATTAGGAATGGTTCCTTTGGGCAAAAAGCCAACAAAATCTTTCGAACCGGATTGTAAATCTTTAATATTCAAATCAAAATAAGCTTTGTTTACATCTGGCAAACCTATGATTCTGCCGCTTGCCGCTACTTTTGTAGTTCCAATGCCGCTAATCTCGATAGATGGGAATTCAATGTTTTTTAATTTTCCTTTTACAGTTCCATTAACCAGCAATATTGCATTTGGATTGCTCATAAATGGATTTACATTGACTAGCGTTGGAGCAAAAAGCATAATATCTTTAATTCCCAATTTGCTTTTTTTCAAATTAGCAATAAGTCCTAATTCTCCCGGATTTTTGGCTAAAGATGCAATGGAAGGATATCCAATTCTAATTTCATCTTTCAGTTCCGTTTGAGGTGTTTTTAAATATAATTTTTTAAGAAAAGCATTCTTTTTACCATAGAAAAATTCTGCATTAAAGGATTGAATGTTCAAACCGCTTTTGTCTTTGACGGTTAATGAATTGGCAATTCCTGAAATGTTTTCGGGATTGTAATTCAATAAATCTACTTGCAAATTTAAATTGGTAATATTCAAATGGTTGTAATCGATTCCTTTTTGAACTGTTGCAATAGTATTATTGTCATAACGGAAATTTACCCGTTTGAATTCCGTTTTGTTTATTTTGACATCCCAATTGTTCGATTCGGCATTTACAGCTTCTTTTTTAGGTTTGATTATATCTAATTTATCAAAAGTTAAAGCACCTTCTACACCCGTTAAATCAAGACTTTCTATAATTGCGAATTGATTGTTAAGGTCAATTTTATCAATTTTGGCGAGCAGTTTTTTTAAATAAAAATTTGTGGAAAGTTTAGTTTCCTCACTTTTATAATCGAAATCAATTTTTGCTAAATCAATTTCACCTAATTTTAATTTTAAGATGGATTCCGGTTCATTTTTTATTGCTGCCACTTTAGTCGCATTGGATATTTGAACCAAACCTTGCTTTAATTTGAACTTTAATCCATTGATTTTTGCTTTTGGAATTTCAAAGTTCATTTCATTTAAATCGAAAGTTTTAATTTTCGTTTCAAAATGCTTTAGATTGGCATAAATATCATTTTTTGTGACGGCATCAGTATACTTAAATTGGATGCGGTCAAGCATTATTTCTTCTACAGAAAACTGCATGGGTGGCGAATCACTCTTTTGTTTTTCTGGCGAAGCAAATGCTTTTATGATGTAATCAAAATTAAAAATAGCTTTGGAATCTCTATTTAAATTAGCTGAAATCCCTACTAATTCTAAGGAATTGATTTCGACTTTATTATTTATCAATTGAAACAAACTGATGTCAGCAGCTAATTTTTCACCTGCAAAAAGAGTGTCTTTTTTTTGGTCTTCAAAATAGACACCTTGGAGAATTACTTTTTTAGGAAACTCAATTGCAAGACTATCAACCCTCACTTTGGTTTTGATTTTCCCTTCCAGATACGTTACTGCTTTATCTTTGGCATAATTCTGAACGGAGGGAATTTGAATAGCCACAAGTAGTATTAGGAACAATAGGAGTATTGATCCCATTATCCAAAGGAAAACGTGTAAACTTTTCTTTAAATATTTTTTCAAATGATGTATTTTTTGGTTAAAAATAACCAATTTAAATCAAAATTGCAATTTTACTCCCAAACAGAATTTGCAACAAAGGTTTGATTTTTTTAATGAAATATTTTACAAAATTTCAAAATAGTGTTGTAAAATTTTTGGATTGCAATTACTGTTTTGAATGCTTAATTTATGTTTTATACGTAGGAATTTCATTGAAATTCTCTGCTAGTTTTTCATCCAATACAATTTCTTTAATGGCCATAAGCATTGCTTTATTTGAAGTAAAAAGTTCTCGATTAAAGTTAATTACAGTTGTAATATCAATATTTTCTATTGCTGTTTGTTGGGCTTCAGTGTAAAAATTATTCAGAGCGGAACTGTAGTTGTTCTGAATGGAATTAAATATATTTTGCAGTTCTTCAAAGTTTGCTTTTTTATCCTGCAGCAGGAAAGCATTCAGTTGAAGGTATAAATTTTCAGTTTCTTTTTTGTGGTGCATAAAAAAATTATATTTAATGTCTTTTGAGGAATTTCTGAGGTCCATAATGTTGGTTCCAATGTCTTTGACACTTTTTACGGCATGCATAGAACTTCGTACAGCTGAAATCATTTGGTTGAGTTCTACTTGCTCTTCATCTTGTAATTTTGTTCTCAGTTTCAAATAAAAGGCATGAATCTCGCCTTGCAATTGTTTGAGAAATTGATATTTTTCTTCTTCAGTTTTTGAGTAGAATTTTTTTTCCTCATCAATATCCTTGAAAGCACTATTTTCTCTAAAAGACAATGTATTAATTGCAAATAATTCCAAATTAAAGAGCATCGAATTATGAATAAAATATTTTGTTTCTCTTTGAAATAAATCTAAAGCGGTCTCAGTTTCAGCGATTGAAGCATGCCCTATAAATGCCGCAGCAGAACTATCGGTATTTTTAAAAAAACGCTCTAAAAATTTTGTGAATAAATCTAAAACAGGAAGAAACAATACAATTGCCAGTAAGTTAATCAAACTGGAAAAGGTAACTATGCCAATGAGTGGATCTTTGATTTTTATGACATCAGTGATCAGTAGCAGAATGGGTTTCAGCAAAGCAAAAGCAATGGCAGTAATGAAGATATTGAATAACAGATTACCCAATGCCACTCGTTTTTTGGATGCATTTCCACCTATGGCACTTACCAAAATCTTAATTATAGTTCCGGTTTCGCTGCCCAGTACAATTGCAGCAGCCATTGGAAAACCTATAGCTCCAGCGTTGAGCGCACTCAACGTCAGCGCCATGGTTACGGAACTTGATTGAACAATCAACGTAATTAAGAAGCCAATGAGCAGGAAAATAATCATTGGCATGGATGCATATTTCGAAAGATCAAAATACTGTGCCTGAGATTCCATCGCCGTTTTCATGAAAGAAAGTCCTATAAAAATTAAGCCAAAACCGAGAAGAAAATAAGATGCGTACTTGATTTTCTTACGATTTCCAAGCAGAATAAGAAGAAAACCACCTAAACAAACGGCTGGATAAGCAATCACTTCAATGTCTGTTTTAAAGCCAATAGTGGCCACCAGCCAACTGGCTATTGTTGTTCCTAGATTGGCACCCAGAATAACAGCCATCGCATTTTTCATCGTAAAAACACCGGCACCTACGAAAGCTAAAACCATCAATGAAACCATGGAACTGCTCTGAAGGACACCAGTAACGATTGTCCCACCAGCTACAGCACCGATATTATTTTTTGTAATGCGCTGCAAAAATAGTTTGAAACTTCTGCCGGAAAGATTCTTTAGGGATTCCTCCACCAGATACATGGCAAAAAGGAATAAGCCTATGCCAGCAGCCAGTTTTAGTATTGAATTTAACGTCTCCATAGTTATAAATAGTATTAAAGATACTTAAATTTATTAGTAATAATAAAATCGCTATGCAGTAATACAAATAAGATGAAAACGTATTGGATTATTGGGAATGCGAAACGTTTCTATTTTTTAAATAAGAGTCAAAACATATCCAATTATTGAGCCACCTAAAACGATAAATGCACTATTTATTTTTTTGTAACCAAAGGTAATAGCGAGGCTAATTATTGCAATTAGAATTGTGCGCCAATCCGTAACGGTATCTTTTCCCATGGCGTAACATACCGAAATTATAATGGCTACCGAAGCAATATTTACCGCATCGAGGAATGCCGAAAAAGGTTTTGAGTTTCTCATTTTCTTAACTAATGGATTGAGAAGTGCCACAAAAATAAAGGAAGGCAGAAAAATTGCAATTGTAGAAACTACAGCACCGGAGAAACCATTAATTTGATATCCTATAAAAGTTACCGATGAAAAAACGGGACCAGGTGTAAATTGTCCTACTGCAATAGCATCGATTAATTGTTGTCGAGTCAGCAGTCCCGTCGCCACCAGTTCAGCATCAAGAAAAGCAAAAAGTACATAACCGCTGCCATAAAGGATTGCGCCAATTTTCAAGAAAATCCAAAACAGATTCATGTTGGTTGCTGTCAGAACGGTTGTACTTGAAACTTGTAGAACGGTTATGGGGAGAAAAACAGTCGTATTTTTTATTCTTTGGTTTCGGAGGAAATACCAGAACAAGGAAAATAATCCCGCTCCAAACATCAAATAGATTTCATTGAAGTCGAGTAAGGACAAGATTAAGACAGCAATTCCGATTCCGGCTAATGGTATTGATTTCAGGGATTTCTTGGCCAAAGGATAAACGGCAGCCAGAATGATGGCAATAATTGCAGGTTTTATGCCATAAATAAAAGGTTGAATTTCCGGTAACTGTCCATATTGTTTGTAACCCCAGGCAAAAAATCCGGTGATGAAAACCGCTGGCAAAATAAAACAAAGACCGGCGACAACCAAACCTTTCCAACCGGCCCTTTCATGACCAATATGGATTGCCATTTCAGTGCTGTTGGGTCCCGGAATTAAATTAGTTGCACCAATAAGATCTAAAAAATGTTGTTCGGAGAGCCATTTTCGTTTGGAAACTACCTCTTGCTGCATCATTGTAATATGTGCCGCAGGACCACCAAAAGCAGTAAATCCTAACTTTAGGAACACCTTGGCAATTTCTTTTATTTCAGAATTAGGATGCATTTTTTAGAATCTTTTTTGTTAAAGGAAATGCAATAGTAAGATCGCATTTGGTTTAAGAGATGCTGAAATGTCTTTTATTAAATGTTTTGAATGGTTATTCTTCTTTTTTCTTTTAATCGTTTAAAATGCGAAGGAGTCAATCCGGTTGCTTTTTTAAACTGATTTGACAAATGGGAAACACTGCTGTAATGAAGTTTGAAAGCTATGGCAGAAAGAGTAAGTTCTTCCAGAAGAATCAGTTCTTTTATTCGTTCTACTTTCAGCGAAATGACATATTGTTCGATTGTACTGGCTTCTACTTCAGAGAAAAAATTGGCCAGATAAGTATAACTATGATTTAATTTTTCGCTTAATAAAACGGAGAATTTGATGACTGGTTTTTCATCGGAGTTGTAAACGTAATCAATAATTACAGTTCGGATTTTCTCAATCAGAATGCCTTGTTTTTTTTCTAATAATTCTAATCCTGCTTTTTTGATTTTGCTGTTCAGTTTCTTTTTTTGGCTTTCTGTAAGCACTTCCTTAACTTCAACCTCGCCAAGTTCTATTTTTATTGGTGAGATATCGAGCTCTTCCAAAGCTTCTTTTACAAAGATTTTACAACTTTCGCAAGCCATGTTTTTGACATAGATTTTCATAAACCAATTTTTTACTTTAATTATTTTGGATTAACAGTTTGCAACCAATTTACTCTTTATGTGATTCAGCTTGCGTTAAAATTCACTACTAAAAACTTTCTGTTTTTAATTCTCTTCTGACTTCGTTGGTCCACTTATAACTCTGGAAATTAATCCTTTTTGGGTCGTTAATTCAGAGAAGAAAACACCCGATAAGTGAATCACGATAAAAGCCAATAAATAATAAATCGAAAGTACGTGTATTTCTTCCATCGGTTCTTTTAGATTTTTTGGACCTAAAACGATAATTAAACCGGTAATAAGGGAAATTGCGACACAAACGTAAAAAACTAAATACGTCCAATATTGAAATTTTTCTTTAATTCCCAAATCTTTATTGAACGGATTAGAGAATTTCATTTGTCCAAAAAATGGAAGCGCAATCCGAATACTATACAAACCTACCAAAGCATAACCAATATAAATATGCCAGTCCCACATGGGTTTTCTAATTTTTTTGGCAAGTGTAATGAGTTGGTCTTGCGTCAACTTCTGGTCTGTAGTTGCTAAATAATCTTGAATAATTAGCGCAACATTATTTTTATTCATCCACGTCAAACGTAGAAAAATCGTGACAAGTAATAAAGTCATGCAAATGGCGATTGACCAATGCATTATTCTGTAAATGGCGGAGTATTCTCTCTTTTTCATGATTTTTGAATGATAATAAGGTTACGCTTTTTATTCTTATTTGATTAAAATGAGAAAATGAATCTAATAGCTTGAGGTTTCTTTAAAGACTGACAAAACCTTTGCTCATTGGAAAAATAATTAAGGCTTCCAGTGTAACTAAAGAATAGCTCTTTGCTATTTCAGAACTCGCACGGTCATGTGATTAACGCCTGAAATTTTAAAAATATCTCCTTTCACTTGTATGGTTTCTCCAGTTGAAACTTGTCTATATTGTGTTGGTTCTAATAAATTGGCTCGACTGATAGTCACCAGATAAATTGAATTTTCGGTGGTTGCTAATTTGGCGGTATAGCCATCTTTGCCCAGAACGATTTCCTGCACTTTTCCAGTAGTGAATTCAGTGGTGTTTGCGTTTAGCAACGGACTGCAGCTTACAGCCAGTGCGATTACAATTAGTAAGCAGCTGGCAATTTTTAAAAATTGTTTCATAAATTTAAAGTTCTAGAAAATCATTAGTTTTTGGAAAATTACGAATAGCGTCCATCGCTATTTCGGGTGTTGGGTCGGCTATTTTGCGCAGTTTTGTGTCCATCCAGGCTCCATCCACGGTTATTGTGGCACAAAGTTTATTGTCGTCATTCATAAATTCGTGGACTATTGACCAGCGTGAAGCATCTGGTCTCATTTTAGAAATTTTGGTATGCATAACTATTTTATCCGCAAGCAGTATTTCTTTTCTGAAAACACATTCCTCCCGGAATAAGATTGGACCAAAATTTTGTGAACGCAAAACCTTCATAGTTAATCCAAGATTTTCCAGAATTTCAATACGATGTTGTGCGCCAAAATCATAATAAGCACTGTGTCGAACATGAAAATTTGGGTCAAGATCAGACCAACGAAAGGATAATTCTTTACTAAATGAAGTCATTATTGTTTTATTTTAAGTTTTTTGCGCTGTTCTTTTCAATTGTTATAAAACAAAATTAAGACTTGCTCTTATGGCCAAAACTACGAATAATATGTGGAATGAAAAGGAACTCATGAACCTTTTAATTCTATTTTAAGGTTATGCTACCAAAAGTAATTGGGGATTTATGAATTCTTTTTTCTTCAAAAAAGAAATGTGGCTTGTCTTTTGTATTGGTAAAAAGTTGTGTCCAATTCCGGATCCTAATATCAAGTACTTTTTATGAAAAAAATAATGTTTTTGTTGTTGCTGTCGGGTAGTTTGTATGCTCAGGAACAAGTGTTTAATGTGCAACGCTATTGCATTGACGAGCAACCTTTCAAAAAAGGGGAATGCGATACGGTAGGAAATGAATATTCATTTGTGTTCCTTGACACTCAAAAGCGTACTGTGGTTTTCTTTCTCACGGCTACAAAAATGAAATATAAAATTGTAGACTCCGGTGTTTTTGCTCCAGATAAAAATTATGCGTTTTACACTTTAGAAAACGAGAAAGGTCAGGTAGAAATGCGGATAAATACACAAAATACTAAAATTGAATTCCTGTATCCCAATACGCATGTTTATTTGACCGTTGGTAAGTCAACTAAGGCGGTGCGTTAAGTGATTGTATTTTATAATGTTGCGTTCAGGAAAGCGCGAAAAGTTACTATGGTTTTATAAAATTTGCTTATAAAATTTAGCAACTAAATAAATCTGATAGTTTTCCTTTAAAGAATATAAAAGTATAAGTACTGATGAAATAAATACTGTTTCCTTACTATTATTAGCACAGTTTGCAAAACTGCGCTAACGATTGTAGGATATTATCGCGGTAGAGTTTTTTATATTCGGAGACCTAATCCAATTTTTAATAGATTTACGTTTGTGTTAAATGTTGTATTTGGGGTTTCTTTGTCAACTTTCAACTTCACATAGTCATATTGAATACCTATGAATATTTTAGTAGTTAAATCATAAGCAACTCCAAAATTTGCATTAATTCCACTGTCTGTTTTACTGGATCCTGAAACATCAAATCCGTTATTTGTTCCTGAAGCATCGAAAACCATAAAAGTATATCCAAATCCTATAAATGGGTGTAATTTAGAAATTGATTCTATTGTAAGTTCAGCAAAAAATTTTGGTTGAATAAGATATGATTTGACTTTAAAGTCTTGATTCCCATCATTGTCATTTGTGTTGTTTACTAAAATTCCACCATTGATAGATGCTCCAATATTGATATTTGTCATTTCCAAAAATCTATATTTTGCTCCAATGTCAACAATTCCGGTATAGTTTTCTGCGATAAAATTATCTCCAATTGGAATTGGGTAATTAGCTTCAATACTAAATTTTGAATCTTGTGAAAATGATTTGATTGATAAGATTAATAATAATGCTAATAGTAATTTTTGTTTCATAGTTCTTTTTTTAATTGTCTGTAATATTTATCCGATTGTCGATGTGGCGTTTTAAGTGATAATAATTTTTAGTTAATGACTAATTTTATTATTACAAAACCAATTTTCCCATTAAGCCAAAAGCGCAAATTGCTCGTAGCGTGTGTTGGCAGCAGTTGTTATTTTTTCTTTTTAATTACTAATTTATAAACTTCCTCTGATATTTCGTAAACATTATTTGTATTCTGATTAGTCAAGATTATTATTGTAATATTTTCCAAATTAAACCTTCTTGCAATACATTTAAAATTTCCAAAACTTCCATCGTGAGTATGTTCTGTAACTGAAATTTCTCTTGATGTTGATTGTTTTGTTGTATATAGTTTACCAAAAGGACTTTGCATAGATTTATCAGATAAAATATTTGCGGTTTTTCCGAGAAATAATTTTGATTTTTCACTAATTAAAGAATTTTCATCAATTCTTTTAAACCAATCGTACAGACCATAAGAATTGCTAATAAACAAAAATGGAATTTCTAATTTAAAATTGTCAGGGACAAATTCATTATTAAAGGAAAATGCTAAATTTTCCTTTTCAATATATGGATATTGTGTTTTTATGTTTATATTTTCTGAGTTAAAAAGAAAAGTTTTCGAATACTCATTAAATGTTTTACCACTAACATTTTCTACAATTTTCATTAGTAAAAGTGGGCTGTAATTGGTGTATAAATAATCAGTTCCAGGTTTGTATATTAAGTTTGGAATATTTAAAAGATCATTAAAGATATCTTTAGTGGTAATAATTTTATCCTGTGGATATTTTTTAGTTTGAATATCTGGTAGACCAGCTGAATATTGGAGTAAATTTTTTATCGATATATCCTTTGACCAAGAAGGCAATTCAGAAATGTATTTGTCAATGTTGTCTTCTAAATTGATTAATCCTTTTTCACTTAATTGCATTATAGCTACTGCTGGAAACTCTTTATATATAGAACCGATTAAAAATTTAAAGTCTTTATTCAATTTTATTTTTCGATTTGGTTCCGCAAAACCAAATGATTTTTCATATAAAATTTCACTATTTTGAATTACTAATATGTTACCATTTATAGTGTTATCTTGGTTATTATTCGTCAATAAGGAATCAATCTGCTTAAGTAATTTACTGTTTGTTTGGCTTATTCCTTTTATGCCTAATAATAAAAGAATTATGATTGCGAATTTAGATGTTGTTTTCATTTATAAAGTTTCTTCGTAAAGTATAATATTTGCTAACGTTCTGTTACTACAGCGAGTTTGGGACTAAATTAAGATCATTATTCGGATTTGCCAAATATTCATAAATACAAAACAATCTTCAAATTAAGCCTAAAACCAAAATTGCGTGTAGCGTGCGTTGGGTGTAGTGCTTTTATCTTGTTACAGCTCTTTTTAAGGATTCAAAATGTAATTCGTCTTTCCCTAATAATGTCATTAATTCTCCAATTGCCTGAGATAGATTTAATATGATTTCATCGTGCTTCATCACCTTTTCGAAGGTTGTAAAATGTGAAAAATGATGTAAGGTTTTTAATTCCATATGTTCCGGCATCAAAATTCTTATCCTTTCGTCAACTTGATCGGTTGAATCTGGAAGTTTCATTAATGTATAAATTTCTAAAAATCGCCTTACTGCGTTAGGCATTAATATTAATTTTTCATCTGTTTCTTGACAACCATTTATAAAGAACTTAAAAATTAAATCGAATAAATAAATATATTCGGATTTGTAATCTCGTAATGATTTTGGTAATTCTTGAATGTTAGATTCAGTATTTGAAATTCTTTTTATGAAATAGTATTCTTTTGTGTTTTTTTTATTTATTCTATTGGAATCTTTGATAAAAGAAAAAAATTCAAAATTATGTGTAGATATAAATAGTTGTTTAAAACAGTTTACATATTGTTCAGGAACAGCAGGATTAATATTTTGTCTAAAAAAGAAAGAATTTATCAATGAATAAATTTGAGCAATATGATTTCCATCTAAACTTGAAATAGGGTCGTCAATACAGATAATATAGTCAAAGATCTTTTTATCTTGAAATAAACTTTCTAAAGAAACTAAAAAGTATGAAAACGAAATTGCTGTTTTTTCTCCTTCACTTAAATTATCAGCTATTTGTCCATTTCTTTTTAAAATAAATTTATCATCCTCAATAACTTCTATAAATATATCCGAACGGTTTAAAAATTTCTGAATAAAACTATTAAGCTCATCTTTTCCTTTTACAATGCTTTTTAATTCACCTTCTAGTTTTGCTATTTCAATTTTTACTTTTTTTATATAGCTATCAAATTTTGAGATACATCTGATTCCAAATTCACTTTCCTTTTTCTTTTTAATATATTCTTCTATGGTTAAAAATAAGGATACTTGATGCTTTTTTAGAAGATTTCTGGCTTCAATTTGTTTTGTATCAAAATCAGTAAATAATTGATTATGATTATTAATCAGCTTATTTGTTATTTCAGTCCATTTATCAATATCTAATTGTAATGCATTATCATAATCAGCAATTCTTTTACTAATGAATATTGATTCATTGTTCTTAATTTCTAATTCATTAATTAGATTATTATAGAATAAAAATATTTTGTCTTTGATTAATATGAATGAATCTAATTGCGCTTGAAAATCATTTTGAAAATTATCAAAGAATTCAAATTTACTTTTTGGTAATTCGACATTGTTTAGTTCATCTATTTTGCGTTTAATTTGCTCAATCTTTGTAATTATCTCATTTCTTAGATTCGAAGATTCATTATTAAAATATAATAGTAAATTATTTAATCTTTCTTTACTTAAATCATTTTCACAAAAAAAAACATTTTTCTTTTCCTTTATGTAATGGAATTCCTGATTTCACCCAATTTGACACATACGGATTTTCTTCGAGTATCTGTATTATATTGTTTTTTTTAGGTTCTTGATTTAAAAGTATTACAACAGAATCATATAAACTTTTTAAATTTACATCATTATGAATAATTTGGATTTCCTCTTTATCGTTTGTTGATAACGATAATTTTTTTATCCTATTTAATTCATCAAGATCAGTTATTAAATTACTTTCTAAGTCATTAACTACTTGTGGAATAATTGATTTTAAATGACTTTTGTTGAATTCAATTAGGCTATTGAAAATGTCGTTTTTAATTGTTCTTGATTCTTGAGTGTATTTATTATCTTCAAATGAATCAAACTCTGTTTTTAATAATTCAAAAGGTGATTTTTTACTTATAATTTCGTTAGAACCGTTAACTTTTAGTATTTGTTCTTCAAGTTTTTCAATTTTTTCTCTTAAACCAATTGTTTCTCCAACATCAAAAGTTATTCCATTAAATTGGCTATTTAAGTCCCATTTTAAATTTTCTCGAATATAATCTGAATTAAATATTAGTAAATTTAAATTGTTGTTCTCAATGTTTTTGTGGGTTATTTTACTTTTGTCATCTAATGTTATTTCAAACTCAGCTTCTGAATAAGATTTGTTTAATTGTTTATTTTTTAGGGAAGATAATAACCTTGAAATTGTAGTTTTACCTGAATAATTCCAACCGTAAAATATATTCTTTTCATTAAATTCTGGAAGTATATCCGAAGTAAAATTTTGGAATACTCCAAAATTTTTAAGAGTATTTATTTTTCTAATCATATTGTTATATTTTTCAGTTTTTTTACGATCGATGGGCGCATTACACCCAACGTTTGGCCGCTTGGCGATGTGGCGGATTAAGGAAGCCTAAATTTTCGGTTAATGACTAATTTTACAAGTACAAAACCAACTTCAAATTAAGCCTAAACCCGCCATATTGCCAAACGGCGGTTATGGGCTGTGCTATTTTTTATCGGCCTTTTCTAGTTGATATAAAGACAAAAATTTATTTCCTAACGCTGATAATACAAATTTATCATATTCCATTTTCATTCCCGTATTTCGAACTTTTTGTCTTTCAACCAATCCAAAGTTTAAAAGAGTAGGTACAAGTTTATTAGTGATAAATCTTTGAATATCAGTTGACATCGTAGCTGTAACTCCAGTAGTAAAAGAGGCAGAAAATCCAACCATTGCTAATAGAGCATTTGTTTCCCAGTCTTCATCTTGATTAATTATTGCACTTGGCACAACAATAGTCTTTGCTTCTAATACTTTTGAAATTTCTTCATATGTATAATCACCTATAGAATGATTTCTGCTAGCCTTTTTAGTCAAGGTTTCCAAGCTTAAAACCTTTTTTTGCAATACGTCTCGTTCACTCCTGATAATTTCTAGTTCATTCAAAATTATTGTATTATCAGGGATTTCATCACCTTTAATCCATCCAGTTAAGTCAAATTGATTTTGTATATCAATTATGGACTCCAAAATTGCAAGTTTGATTTCACTGCTGTCTTTACACAATCGACATACTTTTGATAAAACAGCTTCCTTGAATTTTTTATATTTGTCTTGATTCTCAAGTTCTAGAACATTTTGTCCTTGGCTGTGCACCTTTTGCTTCATCATTTCATCATTAACAACGATTGCAAAAAAAGGCTTGTCCAACTCAAGTGCATATCTATATTCAATTTCAGTATATGAAATTTGAGATTCATTTTCTAATGAGCCGTATCGTCCACCTAGAATTAGAATATAAATGTCCGATTCCCCAATCCATTTCTTTATAGTATCAAGCTGACTTTTGTTTCCCGCTGAAAATAATTCCATACCTGCTGGGATATTCCCTGCGCGCAAAACGGCTTCGACCGCTGCTTGCCTTTCTTCTATTAAATCCGTAAATGTTGATGAAATGAATATTTGTAATTTTTTTTTCATATTAACTAGGTAATGTTTTGTTTTATTTAATAAAATATTTGGTTAACAATTTTTAAGTCATTTTTTGATTAAAAATTCAGTTAGGTTCTTGTTTCTGCTGAGGCATTGCCCATAACTTGTATATACACGCTACAAACTAGCGCATATTCACCCAAAATCAGGTTGCTTTGCGCTACAAAAAGCAATTTACAGTTCTGCTAATGTAGTTCATTTATTACGAATTTTTGGTATTGTAATTTTTAAATTTATCGAATAGAATTAATATAAATGAACAATCATAATCCTCAGCCACGAGTGCATTTATTTTCCTCGAAATTTTAAACTTAAAAAATGTAAACAATTTTGTTTACATTTGTACTATGAAAACAATTGACATTATAAAAGGAATTCATCCCGGTAAGTTTGTTGAGTGGGAATTAAAGAAAAGGAACCTTAATCAAAGGCAATTTGCGCTTTCTATTGGTGAACATGCTCAAACTTTGAGCGCCATCATAAAGGGCAACAGGCGGATGAATGTTGCTTTGTCTCTCAAGATAGAAGAACAACTGGAATTAGAAGAAGGTTTCCTGATGACGCTACAGGTTTTTTATGACATAAAGGAAGCAAAGAAAGACAGTACTTATAAACCCGATCTTTCCAAATTAAGAAAAGGGATATTTTGGGATACTGATTTTGATAAAATAGATTGGAAATTAATGAAAATTTCAATAGTGAAAAGAGTTTTTGCTTATGGTACTAAGTCGGAACAAGATGAAATTACTCGTTTTTATGGAAAAGATGAAGTTTCTAAAATTAATTTATTGCATCCTGAACTACTAACAAGATAGCTTATGTATTGGAATACGGTTTCCCCATTGCTTAAACAAGTTCTGATTGATTTGATGCAAGAACAATTATTTGCTCCTTTCAGATTAGTTGGTGGTACGTCTTTGAGTTTGCAAATCGGACATAGAGTGTCTGTTGATATTGATTTGTTCACAGCTGCGGATTATGGTTCAATTGATTTTAAGGAGATAAGAAGTTTTTTAGAGAATAAATACCCGTATTGTAGCTCTAGAAATCTTGATAATGTTGCGTTTGGAACTTATTTTGAAGTAGGAAATTCAAAAAAGGATTTTGTAAAAATTGATTTGTATTACACGGATGAATTTATTTTTGATTTAGTTTCCAAAGACGATATTAGAATGGCTTCTGAAAATGAAATTATTGCCATGAAATTAGATGTTGTTCTAAGGGGTGGCCGAAAAAAAGATTTTTGGGACTTACATTATTATCTTGACAAGGTTTCTATTGATGAAATGATTTCGTTCTATGAAAAGCGTTATCCCTACACTGATTGTTCCGCTATTAAAAGTCAATTTGTAAATTTTGAATTAGCTGATCCTGATTTTGACCCGATGTGTTTATTGAATAAATCTTGGGAGTTAATCAAATTAGATTTTCATCAAAATATTAGTGGAAATTCCTAATTTCAAAAGATTGCATTGAAATATCAAATGCCCTAGCCCCGATAGCAGCGGCATCCTTTATGTTCTTTCTTTAAGAACATAAAGATACAGCGGAGAGCGGGAGAGAGCTCCAGATTCCGACTTCCGCCAGAATGACAAACCCTCTGAAATGTCATCTTGTCAGATTTTTTTACGCCAATTTTAACATAAACTGACAATTTAATAGGCCATTTTGTATTGGCACAAAGATTGACTTATCGACTTCGAGTCATTAAAACAAGTATACAATAAAATTAAATATATTAAAAATGGGTAAAATAATCGGAATTGATTTAGGTACGACCAACTCTTGTGTTTCTGTAATGGAAGGTAATGAAGCAGTTGTTATTCCTAATGCAGAAGGAAAAAGAACAACACCATCTATCATCGCTTTTGTTGAAGGTGGAGAGATTAAAGTAGGAGATCCTGCTAAAAGACAAGCGGTAACTAATCCAACTAAGACTATTGCTTCTATCAAACGTTTTATGGGTCACTCTTTTTCAGAAATTACAGCTGAAGCAAAAAGAGTTTCTTACAAAGTAGTAAAAGGGGACAACAATACTCCACGTGTGGATATTGATGGTCGTTTATACACTGCTCAAGAATTGTCAGCTATGACACTTCAAAAAATGAAAAAAACAGCTGAAGACTATTTAGGTCAAACTGTTACTGAAGCAGTTATTACTGTTCCAGCTTACTTTAATGATGCACAACGTCAAGCTACGAAAGAAGCGGGTGAAATTGCAGGTCTTAAAGTAATGCGTATTATCAACGAACCAACTGCAGCTGCACTTGCTTACGGTTTAGATAAAAAAGGTAAAGATCAAAAAATTGCTGTTTACGATTTAGGTGGAGGTACATTTGATATTTCTGTTCTTGAATTAGGAGACGGAGTTTTTGAAGTATTGTCTACAAACGGAGATACTCACTTAGGTGGAGATGATTTTGACCACGAAATTATTGACTGGTTAGCTGACGAATTTAAAGCTGAAGAAGGTATTGACTTACGTCTTGATCCAATGTCATTGCAACGTTTGAAAGAAGCTGCTGAGAAAGCAAAAATTGAATTGTCTTCTTCTGCTGAAACTGAAATCAACTTGCCATACGTAACTGCTACGGCTTCAGGACCAAAACACTTAGTTAAAAAATTAACTAGAGCTAAATTTGAGCAATTAACTGATTCATTAGTAAAACGTTCTATGGCACCAGTTGCTAAAGCGTTGAAAGATGCAGGTTTAACTGTTTCTGATATTGACGAAGTTATCTTAGTAGGTGGTTCTACTCGTATGCCAAGAATTGCTGAAGAGGTTGAAAAATTCTTTGGTAAAAAAGCGTCTAAAGGAGTTAACCCTGATGAGGTTGTTGCAATTGGAGCAGCTATTCAAGGTGGAGTTCTTTCTGGAGATGTAAAAGATGTATTGTTACTTGACGTTACACCTTTATCTTTAGGTATCGAAACTATGGGTGGTGTTTTGACTAAATTAATTGAGTCTAACACAACTATTCCAACTAAAAAATCTCAAGTTTTCTCTACAGCTGCAGATTCTCAACCAACAGTTGAAATCCACGTTTTACAAGGAGACAGAGCTATGGCAGTTGACAACAAAACTATCGGTCGTTTCCATTTAGATGGTATTCCACCAGCTCCAAGAGGTGTTCCACAAATTGAAGTAACTTTTGATATTGATGCTAATGGTATCATCAAAGTTTCTGCAACTGACAAAGGAACTGGAAAATCTCACGATATTCGTATCGAAGCTTCTTCTGGATTAACAGCTGAAGAAATCGAAAGAATGAAAAAAGATGCAGAAGCTAATGCTGATTCTGACAAACTTTTAAGAGAAAGAGCAGAAAAATTGAACGAAGCTGACGGAATGATCTTCCAAACTGAAACTCAATTGAAAGAATTAGGTTCTAAATTATCTGATGAAAACAAAGTTGCTGTAGAATATGCATTAACTGAATTGAGAATGGCGCACCAATCTCAAGACATTCCTGCAATTCAAACAGCTCTTGACAACATCAACGCTGCTTGGAAAAAAGCAACTGAAGCGATGTATGCTCAAGGTGAACAAGGTCAAGGTGAAGCACAACCTCAAGGGGATGCTGCTCAAGGAGACAATGTTGAAGACGTTGAATTCGAAGAAGTAAAATAATTATCAGTAGAGATGCATTACGATGCATCCCTACTATTGATTTAGAAAACCGTTCGCCATTGGTGAACGGTTTTTTTTGTGGAATTTATTTTTGTTTAAATAGGGATGCGCCTATTTGTATCAAATATTATTGTACTTTTCAATTCCTTTGAAATCGAAAGCAATTATGAAAAAAACAATCTTACTTCTTGTTATGGCATTTTGTTGTACGGCTCTTTTCAGTCAGACCAATAAAGCCAAAAAATCAACAGCTTCATCCATTTTTGCAAAATCAGACAATGTTTCTGCAGAATTGATTAAGAATAAATTTTATTTGTTTATCACGAATAAAGGAGCCAAAAAAGACACGATTTTATTGAAAATTTTTGAGGTAGATAAGTTGCCATTAGAATGTAAAATTGAGCCCTTTACGACCAAAGGAACTACTTTGCATAAAATAACGTGGCAGGAAAAGAAGACTGCGCAAAGCAAATTAAAAACTGAGGTTGCAGTGACTACCATTTCTGTAATTTGTGACATAGCTTCTAAAATGAAAGTGCTGACGAATGAACAAACAACTACAAAAATAACTGAAATACATTTTTTGGATGACAAACAAACGGTTTCTGAAACAATAGACCGAATTAGAAATGAAGGTTTTGAATGTATTGTAAACAAAGCAGGAGATGTGGTATTGAAAAATAAAGCAAAGGAAAATAAAATGATTTACGTTCCTGCGGATAAAAAGTTTGTATTCGCTTCTGCCGGACCATCTAAGAAAAAATAATAAGTTAGTTTTAAAATTTAGCCTGTTCGTATCGAAACTTCTTCTTGATTACCAGCTAAAGAAATCGTAAGAATGAAAAAAGATGCAGAAGCTAATGCTGATTCTGACAAACTTTTAAGAGATAGAGCAGAAAAATGGAACGAAGCTGACGGAATGATCTTCCAAACTGAAACTCAATTGAAAGAAGTAGGTTCTAAATTATCTGATGAAAACAAAGTTGCTGTAGCATATGCATTGACTGAATTGAGAATGGCGCACCAATCTCAAGACATTTCTGCAATTCAAACTGCTCTTGACAACATCAACGCTGCTTGGAAAAAAGCAACCGAAGCAATGTATGCTCAAGGTGAACAAGGTCAAGTTGACAATTTTGAAGACGTTAAATTTGAAGAAGTAAAATAATAATTCTTTGTAGAGATGCACTGCGGTGCATCTCTACTATTGATTTAGAAAACCGTTCACCACAGGTGAACGGTTTTTTTATGCTTCTCTATTTCTTAGTTTTTTGTCAAACATATTTGTAATCACTACCGCATGCGGAAACGTTATGGCGGCCAAAAAGGAGAAAAACAAAGCATTAAAAAGTTGTTCCTCTTTACACATATAATAGATCAGTGTAATTCCTATTATAGATATCAACCAATAAATCCCTGCCGCTTTACAATAGTCAACAAAATATTTTATTGAAAACGAACCATTCAAAAATTTAATCTGGTCAATTATTGAAGGAATGCTGTGCCATAAAACAAAATAAATGGCAAATCCCCAAATCAGACTGGAAGACTTAAAGAGGATTGCAAAGAGCATTAAATAAAAGAATTCTAAAATTAGTTTTTTTCTGATATTTTTTGATTTCCAATACAAATAGGTACTTAAACCAATAAAAGTAATTGATGAAATTTGCAAAAGCAAAACAAAGTATTGACCTGGAATATTGATATTGGCGATGTTTAAAATAATACTTTGTACTTCATCGGAGTGAAACACAAATAGTAATTGTAAGACAATGAATCCGTATAAAAATTGAAATGCCATTTGGATCCATTTCGGAAAGTTGTCCAATAAATCTTGCCATTGCTGTTCGCCAAAATGATAGGCGCTTACAATAATGAACAGTAGCAGTGCAATTTGAGGAATTGTATAGAACAATAAGGCGCCTGTTAAAACCATTACTACATAATATCCTAGTATTTTAAACCAAGAATTGGACTGTTTTGTGGTTTTAATATTTTTGATTAGAAGTAAATCGTTTGCACCATGTAATATTCCAAAAGTGAAAATCAAGAAGAAACCCAATATTATTTGGATTTTTGTCGATAGAAAGGAATCCATCCAAAGTCCGAAAAAGCTTGCTACAATTACAATATTTAAATAATTTTTCATGAATTTTAATTATCGTTTAAAATTAGTTAAAAAATATTAAACAAAAATGATTTTTTATTGTTTAACTTTTACTATATTTGATTGAACAAAAAACCATTAAAATAATTATTTATGACAAATTTTATGTTTATTTCAGGATTAGTTGGGAAAATGTTGCCAACTGATTACGTAGGGTTTACTTTTTTTGTAGGCTGTATGGCTATGATGGCCGCTTCAGCATTTTTCTTTTTATCCTTAAGCCAGTTTGATAAAAAGTGGCGTACCTCAGTGTTGGTGTCAGGATTAATCACTTTTATTGCTGCTGTACATTATTTCTACATGAGAGATTATTGGGCTTCATTTGGTGAGTCACCTACATTCTTTCGTTATGTAGATTGGGTACTTACAGTGCCGTTGATGTGTTTAGAATTTTACCTGATACTTAAAGTAGCAGGAGCAAAACAATCATTACTGTGGAAAATGATTATTTATTCTGTAATCATGTTAGTAACAGGTTACATTGGTGAAGTTATTGCACCAGAAAGCGCTGCTTTATGGGGATTCATTTCCGGATTAGCTTACTTTGCAATTGTATACGAGATTTGGTTAGGTGAAGCTGCAAAATTAGCTGCATCAGCTGGTGGCGAAGTGCAAAAAGCACACAAAATCTTATGTTGGTTTGTTCTTGTTGGATGGTCAATCTATCCATTAGGATATATGATGGGCACATCAGGATGGTACAACGGATTTATACCAGCTGGTAATATTGACGTGGCCTACAATATTGCAGATGCGATTAACAAAATTGGTTTTGGATTGGTAATCTACAGTTTAGCTGTAAAATCGTCTAAAGATTAATTACTTTTATTATTTTTTTTAATATTTGATTTTAAAAACCGGACTAGTGATAGTTCGGTTTTTTTATGGAATTATAGGAAACAAAATACCCAACCTTTTTTTGAAATAAGTCGGGTTTTGTTATTACTAATTTATCACGTAGAGATGTGCTGTAGTGCGTCTTTATAATATGTGTTTCTACAATGTGCATTTATAGAACAATGTGTATTCTATAAATTTTTTTACTATGGTTGCAATCACATCAAACACATCACAAAAAAAAAGGGAAAATGTTCAAACAACATTTTCCCTTTTAATTTATTATTTTGGATCTAAAGCTTCACCAATTCTAGAAATCAAATCGAGTACATGATATTTACTCATTCGGTCTGACATCCTGGCGGAAGACATTTTTAAATCGTTTTTTAGTGCATTCAATTGGCCTCTTGCAATAGAAGGTAAATCAGTTTGTGCTAAGTTTACTCTTCTGGTATTGAAACCATACGTTACTCCAACAGGAACAGATCTTACAGTTGCAGTACCTGGTTTAAGCAATTCAATCAATTTGTCTACATACAATTTTTGAACATTTCTGCGGTACATATCAATAGAACTATTGCTTTTCAATTCAGAGAAAATTCCTTTGTTCAAATCAGTCATTAATTCGTCTACGGAATAATTGTCTTTACTTGCTGTTGAGGTTTCTAAAAGGCGAACCATTCTGTCACCTGCCATAAGACTGGACAAAGTTGCATCCTGCATTCCTTTGATAGCTTCAACACCACTTTCCGGGTTTATTTTTGAAAGAACATTTTGATCCAATAACCATTTTGGTGTAGTGAATAATTGTGTATTCAAGAACGCTACAGCATCTTTTTGGATACTTTTTGGTACCACTTGAAATTGATTTCCAGCCATGTCATAGGTTTTTGGAGAATCATAAATTCCACCCACGTTTTTAGTTACGTGTCCCATATATCTTCTAAATTGTCCTGTAAGTGCGCTGTAAAGCTCATCTAATTCAGTATAACTTTGACCATCTTCTTTAGTCCATTCTAATAAATTAGGAAGTATTCTTTTCAGGTTTTTAATTCCGTATTCAGAAGCTCTCATTGCATTATCACCAATGTCTTCCGTTTGATATCTTGGGTCATAAGGACTTGTTTCAGAACCAAACCACAAGCGATTGTTTTTGTATGCTTCCTTAGTCATTTCATTCAACAAAGCTTTTTCCTGTGCTTCATTTTTAGTGTCTTCAAAATAAGAATATCCCCATTTGATAGCCCACTTGTCATAATCTCCAATTCTTGGAAACAAAGCCGTAACACCATCTTCTGGTTGTGCAACGTAGTTGAAACGCGCATAATCCATGATAGATGAAGTGTGTCCGTTTTTCTCTTGGTAGTCCTTATCTCTTAGTTTTTCAACCGGAGTTGCAGAACTTGCACCCATATTGTGACGCAATCCTAACGTGTGTCCAACTTCATGAGAAGAAACAAAACGAATTAATTCTCCCATTAATTTGTCATCAAACTTTTTAGATCTTGCCGCAGGATCAACCGCTGCAGTTTGAATCAAATACCAGTTTCTTAAAAGACTCATGATATTGTGATACCAACCAATGTGGCTTTCTAATATTTCACCACTTCTTGGATCGTGAACATTAGGACCATAAGCATTTTGAATCTCAGCTGCGAAGTATCTTAAAACAGAAAAACGAGCATCTTCCAAACTCATTGTTGGATCATTTTCTGGCCAATATTCACCACGAATTGCATTTTTCCAACCCGCTGCTTCAAAAGCGATTTGCCAATCGTCAATACCTTGTTTGATGAATTTTTTCCATTTTTCAGGAGTCGCCGGGTCAATGTAATATACAATTGGTTTCAAAGGCTCAATCAATTCTCCCTTTTTTTGTTTTTGAGCATCTTCAGGAGATTTAGGTTCTAAACGCCATCTTACCGCAAATACTTTGGTGTCTGATTTTTGAGATTCCTCTTCAAATACACCATACTGATTTGCAAAATAACCTACACGCGCATCAAATTCTCTTTTGCGCATCGGATTTTTTGGCAATAAAATCATAGAAGTATTCATTTCCACTGTGATTACTCCTGCATCTAAAGCTGAAGGTAAATCAACTCCAATTTTTGGTGTAGGTGAAGTATTGATTTTTGGTGGTGTTGTCGTAAAGGTTTTTACACTTCTAATTTCAGTGTTTATTGGAAAACTACTTACTTTAGAGATAAAAGATCTGTCTTTTTGAAACGTCTGAATGTTTAACAGTTGTTTTTTAATTGGATCCAAAGAAAAAGTTTGAACATCAGCATCGAAAGTAGTAGATAAATCAACTACATAACCTGTGATTTTTCCAGCATCATCTTTTTTGTACGCCAGAACATCATAATTTCCAATAATTGGATCTGAAGTTGAATTTTTAACTGCTTGAGCCATTGGTTTGTCTTCATCCGGAGACATAATAACGTAGGTAATAGATCTCAATAAGATATTATTATTCAAACCTTTTTCCCAACGAACGACTTGTCTGTTGATTTCTTCTCCACCAAAAATTCCTCCTCCGGCCGGAGTTTTAGAATATCGGGTGATGGTCATCATTTCACTTCCTAAAATAGAATCCGGAATTTCAAAAAGGTATTTGTTGTCTATTTTATGAACATCGATTAATCCTCTTTGTGTAACAGCACTCGAATCAATTACTTTTTTGTAAGGTTTGGGTTCTTTTTTGGCATCAGTGGCTTTAGCATCCACTTTGGCAATAGCATCTTTATCTGCTTTTCTTTTTTTTCGGCTTTGTGCGAATGTGTCTTGGGCAGAAAAAATCAACAGCAATACAATAAATAAGGTTAGTTTTTTTTTGATCATTTGGTTAAACATATAATAGTTAATACTAAGTTTTTAGTAAATAAATAGAAGAATCTTCCATTTATTCACTATTAATTTTCAAATCTATTGATATATTTTTAAAAACATATTATTTCAAAAAACGATTTTAAATAATTAACAATAATTAACAATCGTTCATTAATTACAGATTTATAATCCTTACATGATTTTTCTCATAAAAGGGATTGTTATTTCTACCTATTTTTGTTTTTCGAAATGTCAAAAGGCAGAAGGTGCGGTGCTTTTGTAAAACTTTTTCGTAATATTACTCTATAAATGATTTTTGAATGAGAAAAATTAAATACAAAAAAGGAAGAAAACTCCAACCCAATAATCTGGAATACACGGGAATTCATAAAGAAAACGAATCGGAGATGCAGTTATTTGTATATGATGATTTAAATCTGACAGAGTATGAAGGTTTTATGGTTTCAGAATTAGATAAATATATGAATTTCCATAGGAATAATTGGCTTAATATTCATGGTTTAAATAATATAGAATTGATGAAGTCTATTGGAAGTTATTTCAAAATCGACAATTTCATGTTGGCCGATATTTTGAATACTACAAGAAGAACTAAAGTGGAGGAGTTATCAGATGTTTTATTTTTCAATATAAAATCACTTTTGCCTTTAGGAGATTCAGATAATATAACAGTCGAGCAAATAAGTTTTTTGATAAAAGATGGGGTTCTAATTTCTTTTCAGGAAAAAAGGAGTGACTTTTTTACTCACATTCGAGAACGATTAAGAACACATTCTGGTATTGTAAGAACCAAAAAAGCCGACTATCTTTTGTATATTCTTTTGGATGCCATTATGGAAAATTTTTATATTACCTTGGAAAATGAAGAAGACAAAGTAGAGGAATTGATTAATCTTTCCAAGAAAAGTGCTGACCCAATAATTTTGGAAAAAATTGAAAAACACAGGGATAATTTTAACTTTTTGAAGCGTTCCATAATTCCGTTAAGGGAATCTTTGTACAACATAAAAAGTATTAAAGATGACAATGTTTTTAATGCGATAGAAAGTGAAAATTTTAGCTTTTTTGCACGATTACATCAAAAGAGTTTGGAGCTTTTGGAACAAATTGAATCGGATATGGGGTCATTGGAAAGTGCTTCTAATTTCTTTTTTTCGGCACAAACCCATAAGATGAATGAGATAATGAAAACGCTGACCATTGTGTCGGCAATATTTATTCCGTTAACCTTTATTGTTGGGATTTACGGAATGAATTTTGAGAATATGCCAGAACTTAGGCGCGAATATGGCTACCATACGGTAATGGCTATTATGTTTTTGATAGGAATAGGAATGATTGTCTATTTTAAAAAACGTCGTTGGTTTTAATACATAAAAAGCAATACATCCAATTTTTTTTGGAATTAAATAAAAAATGAAAAATGAACAAAGCCATTTATATAGCGACAAGCGAAGAAAATAGCGGTAAGTCGATCATCACATTAGGACTGATGAGTATGCTTATTGGCAAAACTGCCAAAGTGGGGTATTTCAGGCCAATTATTGAGGACACTGAAGAAGGAGGATTTGACAATCATATCGAAACGGTTATTGGTCATTTTGGTTTGGATATCGAGTTTGAAGATGCGTTTGCCATTACAAAAAGTAAATTAATCAAGAAAAAGAATAAAGGGAAAATAGGGGAAGTTCTCGATTTAATTATTGAAAAATATAAGAAATTAGAGGAACGTTTTGATTTTGTTTTGGTCGAAGGAACGGGATTCAGTGGGGAAGGAACGGTGATAGAATTAGACATGAATGTTCTGATTGCTAAAAATCTGGGAATCCCAACGATTATTGTAGGTTCCGGAGTAGGCAAAACACTGGAAGAATTATTAGACAGTTTGTATCTCGCTTATGATTCGTTCAAAGTGAAGGATGTAGAGGTATTGGCCGTAATTGCCAACAAAGTGCAACACGAAAATATTGACATAGTAACTACTGGTTTAAGAAAAAGTTTGCCTGAAAGCGTAATGGTAAACGCGATTCCGTTAATCCATAATTTGAATAATCCAACAGTTCAGGAAATCGTAAACGAGTTGGATGCTAAAGTTTTATTTGGCTCGGCACACTTAAACAACCAAACCGGAAATTTTAGCGTTGGCGCCATGCAATTGTGTAATTATTTGTTGCACTTGAAAGAGAATAGCCTAGTGATTACTCCTGGAGATCGTGCCGATATTATTTTAGGAGCCTTACAAGCTAATGAATCCGTGAATTATCCAACAATTTCAGGCATTGTTTTGACAGGAAATATTTTGCCGGAGATCAGTATTTTGAAATTGATAGAAGGACTTTCGACAATTGTTCCGATTATTGCCGTGGAAGAAGGGACTTATTTTATTACCAATAAAATAGGTTCTATTAAATCTAAAATTTACGCAAACAACAAGCAGAAGATTGAAATTTCGATTACGACTTTCGAAAAATATGTAGACTTAGACAACTTGGCTGAAAAGCTAATTACTTTTGAAGCAGAAGGAATGACCCCAAAAATGTTTCAGTATAATTTAGTAAAAAGAGCCAGACAACACAGGAAACACATTGTCCTGCCGGAAGGGAATGATGATAGAATTATTATGGCGGCATCCCGTTTATTAGAAATGGATGTGGTGGATATTTCGATTATTGGCAACAAGAAACAAATAGAAAGTAAAGTTGCGGAATTGGGTTTGTTTTTTGATTTTTCCAAAGTACAAATCATTAATCCGATAGAATCTGAGCATTATGATGATTATGTAAACACGTATTACGAGTTGCGTAAAGCGAAAAATGTAACGTTAGGAATGGCAAAAGATTTGATGGAAGATGTTTCGTATTTTGGTACGATGATGGTGTACAAAGGTCACGCTGACGGTATGGTTTCCGGTGCAGCGCATACTACGCAACATACCATTTTACCGGCGTTGCAATTCATTAAAACAAAACCAAATTCATCAGTAGTTTCATCGGTATTTTTCATGTGTTTAGAGGACAGAGTTTCAGTTTTTGGAGATTGCGCCATTAACCCAAATCCTACTGCGGAACAGTTGGCAGAAATTGCCATTTCATCTGCGGATTCTAGTTTGGCTTTTGGAATTGAACCAAAAATCGCCATGCTTTCCTACTCATCCGGTTCTTCAGGAAAAGGAGATGAAGTAGATAAAGTGCGGACTGCAACTGAAATAGTGAGAAAAAAACGCCCTGATTTAAAGATTGAAGGTCCTATTCAGTATGATGCTGCGGTTGATATGGCTGTTGGGAAAAGTAAAATGCCAAATTCAGAAGTGGCAGGGCAAGCCAGCGTTCTAATTTTTCCGGATTTAAATACAGGAAATAATACTTATAAAGCAGTGCAAAGGGAAACTGGTGCATTAGCAATTGGTCCGATGTTACAAGGATTGAACAAGCCGGTTAATGATTTAAGCCGTGGTTGTACGGTAGATGATATTATAAATACAGTCGTGATTACGGCGATTCAAGCACAAGGATTATAAAATGAAAATAGTAATTATAAACTCAGGGAGTTCCTCCATAAAATACCAATTAATTAACATGCCGGCGAATGAAGTGATTTGTTCGGGGATGATTGATAGAATAGGATTGGAAACTTCAAACCTTACTTACGTAACGGATACGACTAAATTAGAAGAAACGTTGCCTATTGCAAACCATAAAATAGGATTAGAAAAGATCGCTAAGTTGCTGATGGATGAAAAAGTGGGGGTGATTAAAAGCACAGAAGAAATAGAGGCGGTCGGACATCGTGTGGTACATGGCGGAAGCGCTTTTTCCAATACGGTAGTTATTACAACTGAAGTAAAAGACAAAATCAGGCAGCTTTTTGATTTAGCGCCTCTGCATAATCCTGCCAATTTAGAAGGGATAAATGTGGCGGAAGAAATTTTTAGTTTAGCACAACAAGTGGCCGTTTTTGATACTGCTTTTCATCAAACAATTCCTGTTGTAGCGCATAAATATGCGGTACCAAATTATCTTTTGACGGAAAATAAGATTCGTGTTTACGGATTTCACGGTACAAGTCACAAATACGTTTCGGAAAATGCGATTCGTTATTTAGAACATAACACGAAGAATAAAGGGTCTAAAATTATCACGATACATTTAGGGAACGGTTGCAGTATGACCGCAATAAAAGATGGGAAAAGTATTGATCATACATTGGGTTTTGGTCCAATGAACGGATTAATTATGGGTACCCGAAGCGGAGATGTGGATCAATCCGTAATATTTTATTTGGTAAATACTTTGGGTTATTCGCTTGAAGCCGTGAATACAATGTTGCAAAAACAAAGCGGAATGCTGGGGCTTACCGGTTACAGCGATTTACGAGATATTGAAGCCAATGCGGAGAATGGAAATGCGGATTGTCAATTGGCTTTAGCCATGAATGCGTATCGAATTAAGAAATATATTGGTTCTTATTCAGCCGTTTTAAATGGACTCGACGCCATTATTTTTACGGCTGGGATTGGAGAAAACTCTTCTTATATCCGGAAATTAGTGTGTACGGATATGGATTATTTTGGAATAGCATTGGATGCTTCCAAAAATGAAATTCGCTCGAAAGAAATTAGAGAAATCAACACAGCAGAATCCAAGACTAAAATATTGGTAATTCCTACCAATGAGGAAATCGAAATTGCCAATCAGGTTCACCATTTGCTGTTGAATTAAAACAAAAGCAATATAATAAGATCTCCTTGATTTAGACTTTTTATATACAGTTAAATTATATTTTAAATAGATATCAATGGGTTAAATTTAATTTTTATTAAGTTAATTCTTAAAATTAAAAACAATTTATTACCACTACAAGGTTGTAGTTTTTTTTTAATAAAATAGTATTAGATTAATAATTAGTTTTGATTTAATAAATTAACAAATAACCAGATGAGATATTTATTTTCTGTTTTTTTCGTTTTTGCAACGGGATTACTTCATGCACAAAACGTACAATCTCCCTCGAATAAAATTGCGGTCAATTTTAAATTATTAGGAAATGGGAAACCTGCATATACGGTAAATTATAAAAACAAAGCAGTCGTTTTAGAAAGCGCTTTAGGTATTAAATTAAAGGAAAAACTAGCTTTAGACGCAAATTTTGAAATACTGACTTCAAAAACTTCTAGTTTCAACGACTCTTGGAAACCAGTTTTAGGGGAGCAATCCAGTATTAAAAATCACTATAATGAACTTAATATTTCGCTTATCAACAAGGAAACTAAGGTAAAAATGAATATCATTTTTAGAGTTTTTGATGAAGGAGTTGCGTTCAGATACGATTTTCCAAAACAAGCGGAGTTGAATTATTTCATCATTTCTGATGAGGTTACACAATTCAATTTAACCGAAAACAATAAAGTATTCTGGATTCCAGGAGATTTCGACAGTAATGAGTACGAATACAATGAAACTAAATTTTCTGATATTGATAACAGCAAAATCAATATGAACAACGGAATTGGAGTAAAATCAATTCCAGGGAAATACATGGTTCAAACGCCGTTAATGATGAAAGCGCCATCAGGTTTGTATCTCAATATTTTTGAGGCTGCAGTTGTCAATTATCCAGTCATGCATTTGAATGCTGATGTCACAAATTATAAATTAAAAGCCGAATTAGTTCCGAACGGTATTGGTGACAAAGCTTATTTGCAAACACCCTGCGTATCGCCTTGGAGAACTATTATGATTAGTGATGATGCCAGAGATATTGTGGCTTCCAAAATGATTTTGAACCTAAACGAACCGTCAAAATTAGAAGATACTTCTTGGATAAAACCCATGAAATATGTTGGAATTTGGTGGGAAATGCACGTAGGGAAATCTACTTGGGATTATGCCGGTTCTCAAAACGCCACTAATTTTGCAGATGCACCAAAAGCATCGGGGAAACACGGTGCTACTACCGAAAATACCAAACGATACATTGATTTTGCTGCAAAAAATGGTTTTGATGGCGTATTGGTAGAGGGTTGGAATGTAGGTTGGGAGGATTGGAATGGAAACTGGAAAGAGGAAGTTTTTGACTTTACAACACCATATCCGGATTTTGATATTGCAGCTCTTTCGGCTTATGCCAAAGAAAAAAATGTCAAAATGATTATGCATCATGAAACATCAGGTTCTGTCAGTAATTATGAAAGGCACTTGGATCGCGCTTTTGATTTGATGAAAAAATACGAATATCCAGCAGTAAAGTCTGGATATGTGGGTAAAATCATTCCGCGTGGCGAATTTCATGACGGACAATCAATGGTGAATCATTTCAATTTTGTGGTAAAACGCGCTGCGGATTACAAGATCATGATTAACTCTCATGAATCGTCAAGACCAACCGGTTTTGGAAGAACGTATCCTAATTATATCGCTGCCGAAGCAGCTCGTGGGAATGAATTCAATGCATGGAGCGTTGGAAATCCACCGATGCACGAAACTATTTTGCCTTTTACAAGACAACTGGGTGGGCCTATGGATTATACGCCGGGAATTTTCGAAATCAAAATGAGTTATTATGATAAAAATAAAACGGAGCAGGTTCATACCACTTTAGCCAAACAACTGGCTTTGTACGTTACAATGTATTCTCCGTTGCAAATGGCGGCCGATTTATTAGAAAATTACGAGAAATACCCAGATGCGTTTCAGTTTATCAAAGACGTTGAAATGGATTGGGATGAAAGCAAATATTTAGAAGCGGAACCAGGCGATTATCTTACGGTTGCCCGAAAAACCAAAGGAAAAGAAACTTGGTTTTTAGGAGCAATCACAGATGAGAATGCCAGAACATCAGAAATAAAATTAGACTTCCTGACCAAAGGAAAAAAATATAAAGCTATTATTTATGAAGATGCGAAAGATGCCGATTGGAAGAACAATCCAATTGCTTATAAAATAAGAACAATGACAGTGACGAGCAAATCAAAAATCAAATTGAATTTGGCTCCGGGTGGAGGAACGGCAATTAGTTTTGAACCAATAAATTAATAAGGATATCCTGCAAGAGCTTTAAACTTGCAGGATTTTTTTTTTGAATCTAACATAAAATATTCGTTAAGAATTACGAAATTGCGACAGCAACCAAAACCAAAATTATAAAGAAGAATATCAAAAAAGACCTCAATTTATTATGAAAAAATCAATTGTTTTAGCAGCACTTTTATTTGGTGGAATCACCGTATTCGCGCAAACTAAAGACGAACAAGCGTTAAAAGATATTTACAAATCATCCCTGACCAATGCCAAATGTTATCCTTGGCTGGACCATTTGTCGAATACAATCGGATCCCGATTATCAGGTTCCGCAGGAGCTGAAAAAGCGGTTTTGTATGCCAAAGCACAATTGGAAACACTGGGTTTAAACAAAGTCTACCTTCAGGAAGTAATGGTGCCAAAATGGGTTCGTGGCGAAAAGGAAATCGGGTATTTACAACTGGGAAAACAAAAGATTGATTTCCCAATTTGTGCCTTAGGAGGTTCTGTAGCAACACCAAAAGCTGGATTGAATGCCAATGTGATAGAAGTAAAAAGTTTAGAAGAATTAGCCGCTCTTGGCGAAGCAAAAGTAAAAGGGAAAATAGTTTTTTTTAACAGACCCATGAATCCTGAATTTGTAGAAACATTTAAGGCTTACAGTGGTTGCGTGGATCAGAGATCATCAGGAGCCAGAGAAGCTGGGAAACTGGGCGCTTTGGCAGTGATTGTTCGTTCAATGAACTTAAGATTAGATGATTTCCCGCATACAGGTGCAACTAATTATGGCGACATTGCAAAAGAACAACGCATTCCAGCAACTGCTATTAGTACCAATGGTGCCGAACTCTTAAGTAAAAGTTTGAGAACCAATCCCAATGCAACTTTTTACTTGAAACAATCTTGTGAAACATTTGCTGATGTTTTATCCTATAATGTTGTTGGCGAAATGACCGGTTCTGAGCATCCTGAAAGAATAATGGTCGTTGGTGGGCATCTTGATTCTTGGGATCTTGGAGATGGTTCTCACGATGATGGCGCAGGATGTGTCCAAAGTATGGAAGTGTTGAATATCTTCAAAAATATTGGATACAAGCCTAAAAATACGTTGCGTGTGGTTTTGTTTATGAACGAGGAAAACGGTGTTCGAGGCGGAAAAGAATATGAAAAACAGTCCAATAAAAACAATGAAAATCACATTTTTGCTTTAGAAAGTGATTCGGGTGGATTTTCTCCAAGAGGTTTTTCAATTGAAGCTGATGAAGCTAATTTTAATAAAATCAGTAGTTGGGCAACATTATTTGAACCCTATTTAATTCACAAATTTGTAAAAGGACATTCCGGAGTTGATATTGGTCCTTTACAATCCAATCACATCGTAAAAGTGGGATTACAGCCGGATTCTCAGCGTTATTTTGATTATCATCATGCTGCAAATGACACTTTTGATGCTGTCAATAAAAGAGAGTTGGAACTTGGAGCGGCAGCAATGACTTCTTTACTTTATCTTATGGATCAGAATGATGTAGTAAAATAAAAAAACTTTAATTTGAAGTTGCTAAATTCAGTTTTTTCAATATTTGAAAGAAATAGTGAATTTAGCACCTTCATTTATTTTACTCTCCACCGCAATTCTGCCGCCTAGGCTAGTAATATGATTATAAACTAAATAGAGTCCTATGCCGTTACTGTCGCTATTGCTATGAAATTTTTCGTACAATCCAAAAATCTTATCCCGCACTTTATCCATATCGAAACCAAGTCCATTATCAGAAAAAATTAATTGATTTACTCCATTGACTTTTTTTGAGTGGATAGTTATAACTGGTACATGATGTGGTTTTGCATATTTAATAGAATTGGTTACTAAATTCAAAAAAATACTTTTGATATATGCTTTGTTAAAAGTAACATTTTCAAAAGCTGAAAAGTCAACATTAATTACGGCTTTTGAATCTTGGACTAAAGAACTTATAGAAATTAGGACTTCTTTCAGTGATTCATTTAAATTTATTTCTTCTATTTGAGTATTGATACTCTCATTTTCTACTAATTCATCAATGGAATTACTTAATGTTTGTTTTAAATTTTCACTGGTTAATTTAAGAATGTTTATCAGTTCTAATGTTTCAGGATCATTGATTTTTGAAACATCAATAAGACTGAAAACAGAAAGTAAGTTGTTAATAGGTGACTTTAAATCATGGGATGTTTTATGAGATAAAACGGTAAGTTCTTTATTGATTTGGGTCAAATTTGCAAGGAGTAGATTACGTTCTTCTTCGATTTTTTTTTTATGGGTGATATTTTTTGCAATTGCGTACACTAATTTTTCGGACTCGACAGGCATTGATGTCCAAGATAACCAAACAATTTCGCCGCTTTTAGTCAAATACCGATTTTCAAAATTCAAAAGAGGCTTATTTTTATATACTTGTTCCCTAGTTTCGATAGTAATTTTAAGATCTGGAGCATAAACAAAACTGCTTATGGGTTTTGCATACAATTCTTCATCAGTATATCCCAATAATTTTGAGACAGCGGGATTTATTCTTTTGAAATAGCCATCAAATCCTGCAATGCAAATAAAATCTGCTGATATATTAAAGAAATTATCAAAGTGATAGTCCGTTTTTAAAGAAGAAATTGAGGCGTTATTTTCGGTCATTTATAATTTTAAAAAATTATTTAGTGCTAAAGAAATCCGACTTTAAATAAAAAAGTCTGATGGATAAATTTAGCTAATTATAATTAAAAAAAAGAAAAAAAAGAAAAACAATTCTACTGTTATTGATTCTGTAGATTTTGATTATTTTAAATATAAATTCATAAAAAAAAGCCATCATAAATGATAGCTTTGATAATTTTTGATTGAGGATGAATTAAATTCTAAAAATTCCACCCAAGGCAATGATTCTCTGAAAAAAGAAAAAATCTTGTGAAGCACTGTCATCTGTACTTTGTGTAGTTCGAATGTCTTGCATATTAATATAGCCACCTTTAAGCTCTCCTTGAATATAAAAGTGTTTGAAAAAAGTAACATTCAATCCAGCTTTCAAAGAAGTTCCAAAACCCGAAACATGAAAATCATCATGACGTTCTTTTCCTAATAAGGTTGTGTTCGTTTTTGGATATAAAAGTCCAAAACCAACTCCTTCAGTTAAATTGATTTGAATTTTATCGGTATTTTCAATTTTGAAAATAGATGAAATATCATCATGTCGAGAAAACTCTGTATTCACATAATTCAAACCATCGGTATGCTCATACTTTAGAAATTCTTCAGTCAAAAGCACTCGGTTATTCGCCAACAATTCATCATAAGATCCCGGATTTGGATAATACCCATTGATGTCAACAGCCTTATTTTGCGACATCACATATTTCATGTGATCCACACCTATTGCAACACTATAATGGTCACTTATGAAATACCCCATTCTAAAATTAGTTTGAGGAATAGTCATTCTGGCGGGATTAATATAGTCTACATGCCAACCTTTTGGTTTGTCATGCGCTTGAACATTTTCTAAAGTAAAATTGTAATCTTTACCTCGAAAAGTAATGTCTGATTTGGAGTAACTCTCTCTGTTTCCTCCCCATGAAATAAAAAATTTTCCTTTATTATGAGTGGTATATTTATTTTGAATTTCTGTAGTTTCCTGTGCAATTGTGTTATTGGTAAATAAAATAGTAAGGAATGCGGAATATAATAAAAAATGTTTCAATGAATTTGGGGCCTAAATTTAAAATGTATTAATTGTTTTTCTGATAGCGACTAACTTGGTCATTAAGGATTCGAAATAATCCAAATGCAACATATTTGCACCATCGCTTTTTGCATTAGCAGGATCAAAATGGGTTTCAATAAAAATTCCATCTACACCTACAGCAATACCAGCTTTGGCAATTGTTTCAATCATATCAGGTCTTCCGCCAGTTACACCTGCTGTTTGGTTGGGTTGTTGCAGCGAGTGCGTAACATCAAGAACAGTAGTAGCGTATTGTTGCATCGTAGGAATTCCTCTGAAATCAACAATCATATCTTGGTAACCAAACATGGTTCCTCTATCTGTAATCATCACGTTTTCATTGTGACAATCCAATACTTTTTGAACTGCATGTTTCATGCTTTCCGGACTCATAAATTGTCCTTTTTTCAAGTTGACCACTTTCCCGGTATTCGCTGCAGCAACGACTAAATCAGTTTGACGCACTAAAAAAGCAGGGATTTGCAATACATCAACATATTGAGCCGCCATATCAGCATCTTCATTCGTATGAATATCCGTAACAGTTGGAACGTGAAAAGTCTCTGAAACTTTTCTTAAAATTTTCAATGCTTTTTCATCTCCAATTCCTGAAAAACTGTCAATTCTAGAACGGTTTGCTTTCTTGAACGAACCCTTAAAAACGAAAGGGATTTGTAAATTATCAGTAATACCAACTAGTTTTTCGGCAATTCGCATCGCCATTTCTTCCCCTTCAATGGCACAAGGCCCAGCTAATAGGAAGAAATTGCCACTATCAGTATATTTGATTTGTGGAATATGTTGTAGGTTCATAGTATGATTTTTTAAAGGTGCAAAGGTAGTTATGATTTACGATTTACGATTTACGATTTCCAAATAATTTAGGACATTAACTTTTTTTTAGGAGCTGTTTCCTGTCTCGTCATTAGGACGAGATTGCAATCTCCCTGAAAAACGGGAGGATTTTCACTAGCATCAGGGCTAGGGAATTGGTTTGCAAGGACATTTTGGGATTCGAAAAATATTATTTTTTCAATGCAAGTCCTACAGGAACCATCAAAACTCCTTTTTCATAGATGTTTAAATAAAGTATAACTGGTTTTTTCTGACCCACCCATTTTAATTCATAAACGTCAAGAAACCCGGCACCCATTTCGCTTCTTTTTGTTGGAAAAGGACAACAGCTTTCTAATTTTGTGTAAGTGATCTTTTCGCCACTTGGTCCTGCTAATGCATTCAAAAACCGACTTTGATTGATTGTTTCGTTTTTAGTGTTGTTAAAGAAAATATTGATGGGATAATCTTTATCATAACCATATTTTTTGTCTTTGCTGTATGCAGTAATCACAAAAGTATTGTCTTTTGAAAGGGTAAGGTTTGGAGCATTATCATCGGTGTTTTTCAAAGTAGATTGCGTACTGGAGCAAGAAGCTAAACTAATAAGTAAAGCAATAAGGAGGATTGATTTGTTCATGTTTTAAAATAAATTTATAGTTTAAATTCGCTTAAGTCTTAAAATAACAGCATTGTGTTGAATACATATTTTTAAACATATAAGACAAATAAGTTTTTTAATTTGAATAAAATCGAGTCAAGTTAGTAGTTCATTTAAGCAAAGTCTCTTTATCTTACAAAGAATATTTTTAACTTATATTTACTTTTTAACCCTAATTTGACAAACAAATTTTTTTAGCTTTCATGACTTATATGTTTAAAATTAAATGCTTTTCATTTTAGGACATGGCAGTGAAATTTAAATAGCAATTATAATACCATGCAATTTAAATAATACAAATATAAACAGAACTTTAGACCTTATTGCGTGTTCCTGCAATAATTTGGATTCGTACTTTTTTACCGAATTAATCATTTCTTCCAAAATCTCGTAAAATGCTTCTTATCTTTGCACAAAAAAACAATATGGATATTATTTCTCAAACATGGTCCTGGTATTTTTCTGGGTTTTTAATCGGATTGATTATGTTAGCACTTATATATTTTGGAAAGTCTTTCGGAATGTCTTCTAATTTGCGTTCGCTTTGTTCGATGGCTGGTTTAGGAAAACGAGTCGCTTTTTTTGATTTTGATTGGAAAGCACAACGATGGAATTTAGTTGTCGTTCTTGGAGCTATGTTAGGAGGTTTTGTTGCCGTTCATTTTATGAGTGATCCTTCAAATGTGGCTATTAATCCCAAAACAATTGCGCAATTAGCACAATTGGGTATCGAAGCTCCAAACGGAAAATTAGTGCCGGATGCACTTTTTGGAATCTCTATTTTAGAATCTCCAAAAAGTATTTTTATACTGCTTATTGGTGGTGTTTTGATTGGTTTTGGTTCTCGTTACGCAGGTGGTTGTACTTCTGGACATGCCATTTCAGGTTTGAGTAATTTACAAATTCCTTCGTTGAAAGCGGTAATTGGATTCTTCATTGGTGGATTAATAATGGCGCATTTTTTATTGCCATTAATTGTTAAGTAAAAAAGAAATAAGCAATCTCATTTAAAATTAAAATCATGAAAAATATACTAAAATATCTATTAGTTGGATTTGTTTTCGGAATTGTCTTGACTAAATCAGAAGCCGTTTCTTGGTATCGCATTTATGAAATGTTTCAATTTCAGTCGTTTCACATGTACGGAATTATTTCTGTGGCTATCTTGACAGGAATTATTGGGATTCAAATCATAAAAAGAAATAACATCAAAGATATCAAAGGAGAATCTATAGAAATTCTGGATAAAGAAAAAGGATCTGCTCGCTACTGGATTGGCGGTTTATTTTTTGGATTGGGTTGGGCATTGGTAGGTTCTTGTCCGGGTCCAATATTTATTTTGCTTGGAGCGGGTTTTTGGACTATTTTGATAGTTCTTTTTGGAGCGCTGTTGGGAACTTATTTATATGGATTATTGAAAAATAAATTACCTCATTAATCGACAAATAGCTTGCATTAAAATAGCATTCTCGTATGAAAATGCTACTTTTTTTTGTTTAATTTTAAAATGCCAATGACAATCAAGTATTGCGCAAGTAAATAGGTTGTCATGATCAAGAAGGAACCGTATTGCAACGTCGCATAGAATTTATCAAAGGCCAAAATACTGTCAGATGCTACAAAAACAATAGCGCCAATTAGAATGAATATGTTAGCTGGTTTTTGCCAATTTAAAAAACCTTTCAGTGCAAATAATAGCATAATTGAAATTGTGAGCGCGTAAACAAAAACTGGAATTTTTAGGTCACCCAAACTTGGTAACAAAATCAGCATCATTACAATTAAATAAAAGGCAATTGCTGTAACTCCTATCCAGAAAATGATTTTACTTTTCTTTAAATAAATCTTCAATTGTTTGCTAAAAAGGATGATATAAGAAATGTGCGAAAGAAGAAAAGCAATCAACCCTGCTATAAAATACAATTCTCCTTTGTCAGCAAATATCAAAATAATATCACCTATCCAAGACAAAGTCAAAGCGGTTAAAAGAATTTTTTTGGTAGTGAATCTTTCGTGAAAATAAACAGCTAAAAGTAAAAATGGCAATAAAAAGGGTTTCAAAAACCAAACTGTATTTTCATTCCCAAAAAATAGAAACGAAAGATAAACAAGACTAAATCCGATAAAACTATTTAATATTATGTTGCTTTTCATACGTTATTTTTAAGATTGAGCTACAATCATTGTTTCTTTTTCAAAATTACTGTTGACAAAATAAATGGTTACTATCAATGACAAAATAAGATATCCTGCAACAACATAACTTGCAAAAGGAAAGAGTTGATCCATTCCAAACCAATCTCCAAAATAGAGAATTAGCCCAATTCCAAATGCAAAGCGAATACTTTCCCAGAATACAGAAATTTTCCGAGTATCCATTAATTCCGTGTAACTGTAAACGGTCAGGAAAATGAATGCGCCGTAAATAAATACATTTGGCAAACCTATTATTGCTATGGAATTATACATATAACTAATAAGTAACAATGTAATAATAGCTTGAAATAAGGACCAGTACATCAGTTTTTTAGAATATTGAACGCCATATTTTTCAAAATTATAGACATCGGTGATTTTGGTAACGGGATATTTTTCTTCAAAATTTTCTGGACGCCAGCCTGTTGGTTTAAACCAAATGGTAAACTTATCTTTCCAGTTTTCGGAACGCCAAGCATCTGTAATCAGCAACCATAAATGCTGAAAATTTATCCGAATGGGATTCCAGGTTCTAGCTGGTCGTGTGATTCCAAAAACAGGCGGAACAGTTTCTAATTCTGCTTGAAAAGTACCAAACAATTTATCCCAAATAATGAATATTTGTGAATGATTCTTGTCCATATATTCTGGATTTATGGCGTGATGAACCCTATGGTGAGAAGGAGAAACCAGTATGTTTTCCAGAAAACCAATTTTCTTAATGTGCTTGGTATGATACCAGAATTGGAGGAATAAATGAATCGGTAAAGTTATTGCAATTACTTTGGAGGGAACTCCTAAAAGAGCCGCCGGAATCAATAAAAAGGTAAACAAATTGACAAAACTGGAAACGGGTTGGCGTAGGGCACAAGCCAAATTGAATTCCTCACTACTGTGATGAATGGCATGTTTGTTCCATAAAAAATTAATTTGATGAGACAAACGATGGCTCCAATATCCGTAAAAATCAATAGCAATAAAGCCAATAAAATAGGTGAAAAAGGTTGCTTGAAGATCGAATAAAGCTATTTTAGATACGATCCAATCGTAGGAAACCAGCGTAATGCTGAGTCCCAAAACATCTTTTAGGGAGTTTACCATTCCGGAGCTTACACTCGAAACGGAATCCATGTTAGGTGATGTATCTTCCCCTTTATAATGCCCATAAATTTTCTCGATGATAATCAATATTAAAAAAACGGGCATTACAAAAACTAAAATTTTACCGTATTCTTCCATAAAAACACTTTTTTTTATTCAAATATAGAATAAAAGAGAATGTTTTTGAATTATTCACAGTAATTTATTTTTTAAAGGGAAGTTCTGATTATTTTTAAATTATCTCTGCATTTAATCCTGCTTCTAATAATTGATTGCATTGAGGTTTTAATTTTTCGTAAGGACCTGTTTTCACGGTACACTTTCCATTATAATGTACGATTAACGAACATTGTTCTGCTTGTTCCGGAGTGTGATTACATACGCGAATCAAAGTTTCAATGACATGATCAAAAGTGTTTACATCATCATTGTAAACGACTATTTCATTGTCTAAACTTATAGCTTCCTTAACACTAACTCTTTCTCTTACTTTTTCTTTAGTACTCATTTTGTAGGTTTTTGTACTTTCGTAATTAATAAAAAAACAGTACCACTAATTTACATATTTTAAAGACACCCAATTGTTTCTTTCAAATTTTTTAACATACGTTAATCCTTTTTCAGTACAAGAAGCATCTATAAATGGTATATCTTCCTGATAAAAACCGCTTAGAAGTAGCGTTCCATTAGGATTTAAACTGTCTACATAACTTTGCATATCGTTCAACAAAATGTTTCTATTGATATTAGCAATAATCAAATCGTATTTTTTACCTTCTAGTAATGCTGCTTCACCTTCATAAACCGTAATGTGTTTGCAATTATTGCGTTGTGCATTTTCTATAGAATTTAAATAACACCAGTTATCAATATCAATGGCGTCAATTGGTTGGGCTCCTTTCATCTCGGCAAGTATTGCTAAAATGGCAGTTCCGCAGCCCATATCCAATGTTTTCATCCCGGTAACATCCATTTCCAATAAATGCTGGATCATCATGTGTGTCGTTTCGTGATGCCCCGTTCCAAAACTCATTTTTGGTTCAATTACAATATCAAATTCGGCATCCGTTTTTGGGTGAAAAGGCGCACGTACATGACAATTTCCATCAACATCAATTGCTTCAAAATTCTTTTCCCATTCTTCATTCCAGTTTACTTGTTCGATTTCTTCAAATGTATAATTGATTGTAAACTCTTCAGATTGTAAAATATGAATATCTTCTAAAATAGTTTCATCCCATAAATCCTTTTGAACAAAAGCCGAAACACCTGTTTCAGTTTCTGTGAAACTCTCGAATGCTTTTTCTCCTAATTCTGCTATTAATATTTCAGAACCTAATTGCTTCGCTTGTTCGCTATTGCTCGAGTCTTTAGGCTCAATAGTAAAATGATACCCAATATAAATGTTTGACATGCTTATTTTTTTTGCAAAGGTACTATTTCTCTTTATTCTCATGATAAATTTAGCATATAAAAAAAGCGATGAAATCAATCATCGCTTTTTTTATAATCTAAACTTGAATTTATATAGCATTTATAATTGCTACAAAATCATCGGCTTTTAGTGCTGCTCCTCCAATAAGACCACCATCTACATCTGGTTTAGAGAATATTTCTTTTGCATTATCAGGTTTTACGCTTCCGCCATAAAGGATGGATACATTGTCAGCGATATCATTTCCATATGCTTTTCGAACGGTTTCTCTGATAAATTCATGCATTTCCTGGGCTTGTTCCGGAGAAGCTGTTTCTCCAGTTCCTATTGCCCAAACTGGCTCATAGGCCAAAACAATATTTTCCCAGTCTTTCGCTTCAATATGAAATAAACCATCTCGTAATTGGTTTTCTACCACATTAAAATGATTTTTTGATTGGCGATCTTTTAATTCTTCTCCAAAGCAAAAAATAACTCTCATATCATGTTCTAAAGCTGTATTTACTTTATTGGCAATCAAAGCATCCGTTTCATGAAAAATAGCTCTGCGTTCTGAGTGACCTAAAATTACAATATCTACACCAATACTTTTTAGCATATCTGCAGAGATTTCACCTGTAAAAGCACCACCTTCTGCTTCATGAACGTTTTGTGCAGCAACATCAATATTAGTAAATTCTAAATGATCTACAGCGGAAGCTAAGTTCACAAAAGTAGGAGCTACAATAACTTGAACAGTTGTGTCTGTTGGAATTTTTGCTATTAATTCATTTAATAAATCCTCTGTTTGCTCTGCATTTTTATGCATTTTCCAGTTTCCGGCAACAATCTTCTTTCTCATTTTAGTTGTGTATATTTAGTTTTTGGTTTTAATTTTTTTTTTTGAATCAGTCGTAAATGATATAGCGAATGATTATTTCAAACTTTTTAAGGTATCGTTAATTTTATCAAAATCAGTTTCAATAGCGCGGTATAATGCTATTTTTCCAGTTTTGTCTACGATGATGTATCTTGGAATCCAATCGACATCAACGGCTTTTGCAAATACACCTTTCATTTGGTCATTTGCCATGAAATGGTCCCCTTTCAATTCGTGTTTTTCAATTCCGGCTTTCCATTTATCGGCGGTTTTATCCATAGAAATAAACAAGTAAGCGACATCGGGATTATTAGCTTGTAATTCTTTTAGTTTGGGCATTGCTTTTACACAATCACCACACCATGAAGCCCAAACTTCGATTACCAATGTTTTTCCTTGGTGTTTTTTTAAAATATCCTGAAAAGCAACTTGACTTCCATCAGTGGCTAAAAGGGTTTCGGATAAAGCTTCTTTGGAGAATTCAGTTTTTTGTGCTTTTGTACAAGAAAATGTTGCAAAAGCAATTAGGAGCAGTATTATTCTTTTCATTTTTGAGTTGTTTTTATAACAAAGTTAAGCAAACAATTCGAATGAGGTATGTAGAATAGGAAATTTTGAAAGCTTAATTCGAAAATGACAAAGCAATATCGTTATAGTTTGAAAATAATCGAATGATTTGGATTCACCAGATTATTTAGAATGTATTTGTTGTTCTTGTTAAGTATTAAGTCGTAAAGTTTTCCTGTGAGACTTTACGACTTTGAACAGTATGATTTATTTAAAATTTTAAATCTGCAATGTCATTGTGATGTACTTTTTGAATTACAGTTCCTTTTTCAAGTATTACAATACTTGGATTGGCTCTTTCAATCGTTTTTAAAGTGATGGCGTCACAGAAGTAGAAATCAAATGTCATCCCAAATTGTTTTTTAGCTGCAACTATTTGTTCTGGAGTAGAAGAGGTCATTCCAATTACTTTATATCCTTTTGCTTTAGCTTCCAGACTCAGTTTTTCCATTTTAGCTAAACCATCTTTATCTGCATTTACTAAATCGTATGCTACAATCAACATTACTTTAGACGCTTCTAAAAATTCATCTTTATATTCAGAACCGTCTTTTTCCATTGTAAAATCATGAATAGGAGGAACGTAACCTTCTGTAATGACTTTGTCTTTTCGGTCCACAAATACAGCGCCTTCCGGAATTGCCATCAAATCTTTTTCAGTAAATTCTTTATCGACACCGCCCACTTTGTAAATAAAGACCATTTCCACCACAGATTTTTCTGCTCCATCAGGAATTCGCATTCCTTTTTGAATGTTATTTCCAACTTTGAACGGTCTAAAATCTATTATTGGTAAATGGTTTAAAACCCAAACTCCCATAAGCGAGGATAAAACGATACTGGCGTAAATAACTATGTTTTGTACGTTACTGCTAAACAACGGTTTTACTAGTTTTTGATTGAAAAATAATATCAGAATAAAGAAAAGTAAAACGATATCCTTAGTAAACGATTGCCAAGGCGTAAGTTTTAAAGCGTCTCCAAAACAACCACAATCTTTTACCACATTGTAATAAGCGGAATAAAAAGTCAGGAAAGTAAATAATACAATCAGGATTAATAAACTCCAAATAGTGAATTTGGTTTTGTAACCAATGAGTAACATGATACCCAGAACCACTTCCAGAATTACTAAAAACAAAGCGATTCCCAATGCAAATGGAATAAAAAACGGCATGTTAAAAACGGGTTCACTGAAATACTCCGCTAATTTATAAGAGAACCCAATTGGGTCATTCAGCTTGATTAATCCGGAGATAATGAATAGGATTCCAACGAAAATTCTAGAAAATTGAGTAATTATATTTTTCATATGAAGATAATATTTGTTTTTTAATGGAATATGGTATCACCATTCTTGATTCCATTTTGTGATTTTGGAATCCTAGCGATTTCATATTTAGTTATTGCTTTTATTGTTTATTTCCAAAACCCATCAAAATTAAAGCAAAAACCGAGTAATTTATCATGTCCTGATAATTAGCGTCGATTCCTTCAGAAACTAATGTTTTTCCTTTATTGTCTTCAATTTGTTTGACACGAAGTAGTTTTTGTAAAATCAAATCGGTTAGTGAGCTCACGCGCATTTCGCGCCAAGCTTCCCCATAATCATGATTTTTATCTTCCATTAAATCTTTGGTCAATTTAACTTTGGCATCGTATAATTCAGTTGCTTTTTCGACACTTAAATCAGGTTGATCCACAACGCCTAATTCCAATTGAATCAATGCCATAATAGAATAATTGATGATCCCGATGAATTCGCCCGTTTCATCTTCATCAATTTTGCGAACTTCATTTTCTTGTAAGCTTCTTATTCTTTGGGCTTTAATGTAGATTTGATCCGTCAATGAAGGCAATCTTAAAATGCGCCAAGCACATCCGTAATCTTTCATTTTGTTGATAAACAGTGCACGACAAGTCGCAATCACCGTATCATATTCCTTTGAAGTATTCTTCATTATTGGTGTATATTTGTCTTGAAATTTTTTCAAAAATAAGATAATTTTTTTGAATGTCGAATTTTGAAGTCTTTAAAACTGTAAACGAATGACTATTAACTGCAAAGGAATACTTGTTGACTTATCAACTCCTAAAGTAATGGGGATTTTGAATGTGACTCCCAACTCTTTTTTTGATGGAGGAAAGTATAAAAATGAAATAGAAATACTTTCTCAAGTCGAAAAAATGCTCCTTGATGGAGCAACTTTTATTGATATTGGCGCTTATTCCAGTAAACCAAATGCAGAATTTGTCTCGGAACAAGAAGAAATTTCGAGAATTGTTCCAGTTGTAAATTTGATTTTAAAACATTTTCCAGAAACCATAATCTCAATTGACACCTTTAGAAGTCAAGTAGCCAAAGCTTCGATTGAAAGCGGCGCGGCTATAATCAATGATATTTCAGCCGGAAATTTGGATGATAAAATGCTGGAGATAATTGCAAAATACAATGTTCCTTATATTATGATGCACATGCGAGGTAATCCGCAAACGATGCAAACACTCACGGATTATGATGATATTGTAAAAGAAATGTTGTTCTATTTTTCGGAGAAAGTGGCTATGGCCAGAAGTTTTGGAATAAATGATTTGATTATCGATCCGGGTTTTGGCTTTGCCAAAACAATAACTCAAAATTATGAAGTTTTTCAAAAAATGGAATTATTTAATATATTAGAACTCCCGCTTCTTGTTGGAATTTCCAGAAAATCCATGATTTATAAAACGCTTGATACTACAATAGAAAATGCATTAAACGGAACTACAGTTTTGAATACTTTGGCATTGACCAAAGGAGCAAAAATCCTTCGTGTTCACGATGTAAAAGAAGCTATGGAATGCGTTACATTATTCAATAAAATCAATTTATAAAGATGAAATATTTTACTCTGATTGTTCTTTTTGCTTTGTTTTCTTGTGGTAACAAGGAAGACATTTTATTACCAAAAGCCAATATTTCAATTGTCAAAAATGTAAATGATCTTTCACCAATCTATATTTTTTTCAGAACAAAAGGGAAGGATACTGTGGCTGAAGTAAACCGGAAAAACAGTATTATTTCTACCAATTGGATTCTAAATGTTGATAAACGTTTGCAATTACGACTTGCAATTCCAGAAATTATTAAGTTGCAACAAAAGAAGCGCGAAGAAAAAGCACACAAGAATGAAAAAGCCGAAAATTATTATTCGTACGCTGATACGATTGGGAAAAACTTAGCCTTTATTCCTTTTACTAATGTGTATTACAAACTAGAAAAACCAAAGTCAGGAGTTGTTGTATTTTTTACCAAAAACAATGAAGTTTTAGTGGATGATACTTTGGTAAAACAAGAAGAGTTGCAAACCTATTTGAATAAACTTCCGAGTAGTACATCAAACCAGTATGTTTTTTGCTTTGATAAAAACACAACTTTTGGAAGTTACATTCAAGATAAAATTTTTATAAATAGTTTAAAGTTGCCATCTTCGGAATTTAATATAAAACAAGAAGAATTTATTTACTAAACTTTAAACAAAGAAAACTTTAAACAAAATAATTACTGGTGATGATACGGTTCGTTTCTTAAAATGGTAAAGCCGCGATACAATTGTTCGATAAAAAACAATCGAACCATTTGATGCGAAAAAGTCATTAAAGACAGCGATATTTTTCCTTGTGCTTTAGCATAAACAGTATCCGAAAATCCGTAAGGACCGCCAATAACGAAAACTAAAGTCTTTACTCCGGAGTTCATTTTCTTTTGTAATTCTTCTGAAAAGCCTACACTTGAAAAGTTTTTTCCATTTTCGTCCAACAAAATAAGCTGGTCTGTCGGCGTAATTTTTGCTAAAATCAATTCGCCTTCTTTTTCTTTTTGTTGGCTTTCCGATAAGTTTTTTACGTTTTTGATATCAGGAATAATATCTAAATCGAACTTGATATAAAAAGACAAACGTTTGGTATAATCGTCTATTAAAGATTGTAAGGCTTTGTTATCAGTTTTACCGATAGCAATTAATTTGATGTTCATTTTTGTTGGATTTCAGAGGCGCAAAGATAGAGAAATTAACAGTTTTAATGTGTCTTTTTCTTTGGTAGAAATTAATAAAATGACTTTAAGTTTGTAAAGAAAAAGCTAGAATAATAATTTATTTTACCTCAATATTATCAATTAGCAATCGAAATGTCTCTTCTTTTTTATTACCTATCAGAAAAGTGATTTCTTCTAAATGAGAACCGTCATAATTAGGCAGATTTAATTTTTGTCCTCTGAATGCAGGATACAATTCCGTGATTGGAATTTCAATCGTTTGCCAATCTGTGGTAGTTTGAAAAGGAAACACATACGAATGGGAATCAGTTCGATGGGTCTTGACTCTAAATTGATATTGTTTACCATCTCCTTTAAGCCGAATGCAAAAATGTGTAGCATCTTTTAAAATCAATGGAGCAAAAACATATTTTACAGCACAAAATCCACCATTATTTTCTAAAGAAACTTTGCCTTCAAAAGTCCCAATTCCATTTGTATTGAGATAAAATTTACTTTCGGATATTCCGCCCATTACAGCGTCATTTACAACTTTCCACTTGCTTAAGTCGCTATTTAAATTAAAATCAAAAATTTTTATGGCATTCATTTTTGTAGGGTTTGTAAATTATTTTTTTTCTAGAAAGTTTTTGTTTTATTTTTAAAATAGCATTAGTCCAAAAAACTAAAACTGGCGTAAACTCTTTAGAATTTACGCCAGTTTTTATTTTGATGAATCATTTCAATTTCTATTTCGGTAATGGCGCACCCACGGCTATATCACATCGATGATTTTCTTGACCATGTGGCGGATTCATCCCTTCTGGAGTAGGAGTTGTTGGAGCAGTAGTTGCAACAGTTGAGGCAGTAGTCGTTGTAACAGTAGCAGCGGGGACAGGTTTGTTTTGTTGTGGAGTTGCTGGAGTAGTAGCCGCCGGAGAATTTAATGGTGCTCCAACTGGGATATCACAACGATGCCCAGATTGACCATGAGCAGGATTCGTTCCTTTTGCAATTGCACCTGAGGTTGTTACTGCAGTGTTCTGATTTGTAATATTTGCATTTTGCTGAGACTGAGTAGCGGTCAGAGCTTGTTGATTCTGCATCTGTTTACCAACTTCCGTGAAAGGAACGATATTTGTTGGTGTAGTGTTATTTGGTGTTTCTACTTCTTTTTTACAGGAAGTCAAAAGTAATGATGATATAAAAAGTAGACCTAAAAAAGATTTCATAAAAAGTGTTTTTAATTACTAAATTCAAATATAAGATTTTAAATAATAATGCCCTAAATAAAACAATTGATTTTTAAATATAGATTTCCGGATAGTATGTAGTCAATGTTTAAAGTTAAAATTGTATTTAAGAACTGAATAATTCTCTGGACTTTGATCTTTCAGTTGCAGTTTTTTTTTAATGAAATAGATTTGTTTGCTTCTTTTTTCCAAAGAACCAAGCCTACAAATTTTCAATTACACAAAATATATCTTACTTTAGCATCCTATAAATTTCCTATAAAAATGATCAGCGATATACAGTTTAAAAACGAGTTAGATATACTAATACAAAACGCGATACGAGAAGATGTTGGACCAGGCGATTACAGTTCATTAGCTTGCATTCCGGTATCTGCATCAGGAAAAGCAAAATTATTGGTCAAGGAAGACGGTATTATTGCTGGTGTAGCTTTCGCTAAAATGGTTTTTGAATATGTAGATCCTAATTTGCAAATTGAAACTTTTATTCAGGATGGAACTCCGGTAAAAAAAGGTGACATCGTTTTTCATGTATCAGGAAGTTCACAATCCATTTTGAAATCAGAACGTGTAGTTTTGAATTCAATGCAAAGAATGTCAGCGATTGCAACTAAAACTAAGGAATATGTTCGTTTATTAGAGGGAACAACTACTAAAATTCTAGACACACGCAAAACAACACCAGGATTTAGAGCTTGTGAGAAATGGGCAGTCAAAATTGGCGGAGGCGAAAACCATAGGTTTGCGTTGTATGACATGATAATGCTCAAGGACAACCATAATGATTTTGCCGGCGGAATCACTTTGGCGATAGCCAAAACAAAAGCATATCTTAAAGAAAATAATCTGGATTTAAAAATCATTGTCGAGGCCAGAAATTTGCATGAGATTGAAGAAATTCTGAAGAGCGAAGGCGTTTTCAGAATTTTAATAGACAACTTCAATTTTGAGGATACTAAAAAAGCAGTAGCTTTAATTGGTACAAAATGCTTGACAGAATCCTCCGGAAATATTAACGAAAATACGATTCGGAACTACGCGGAATGTGGTGTAAATTATATTTCTTCGGGCGCGTTGACGCATTCCGTATACAACATGGATTTGAGCTTGAAAGCATTATGAGTAAAGAAATTGAATTGAAACTACGAAGAATTCCAATTATACGGAATCTTATGTTTGGTTTAAAAAAGATAAAACTACCTTGGTTACAAGGCTTGTCTTTGTATGATTTAATTGAAATATATGGCTTAGGAATAGTAGAAAGCGCCTTAACCTATCACGCCAGTGCTATAGCATTTAGTTTTTTCATGGCATTATTTCCATTTGCCTTATTCATTCTAAATTTAATTCCATTCATCCCTATTGAAGGTTTTCAAGAAGATTTTTTGTTATTTGTCAAGGACGGAGTGCCGCCAAATACCTACGATGCTATTTACAAAATCATCAGTGATATTCTGAATAATAGTGATTCCGGATTATTGTCCTCGGGATTTATATTATCGATTTTCCTGATGGCTAATGGTTTAAATGGAATTTTAGGAGGTTTTGAAACCTCTCGTCATGTGCTTATCAAAAGAGGTTTTGTGCGTCAATATGTAGTTGCCTTGGGAATGTCGTTATTACTGTCCTTACTGTTATTAGTGACAGTGGCAATAATCGTAGTTTTTGAGGTTTTGATTCAAAAAACAGTTTTTAGTGATCAAATTCAATTAATCGTAATTGGCCGTTATGCTTTTGTTATTTTGATGATTCTGATGACCACTTCGATACTTTTCAAATTTGGTACAAAACACGACAAAAACCGCGCATTTATCTCGATAGGTTCAGTTTTCACAACCATTTTGATTATTTTGGATTCATATTTTTTTGGTATTTGGGTCACAAAATTTTCACAATACAATGAATTATATGGATCAATAGGCACATTATTGATTCTGATGTTTTACATTTGGATCAACTGTATGATATTGCTGTTGGGGTTTGAATTGAACGCCACTGTAAATAAACTAAAAATTAAAAAAGAGTAAATTATTAAATTAAAATAGTTTCAGAATTAGGAGCTATTTCCTGCTATTCGTTACAATCTTTTCTTTTTTAAAGAAATAAAGAAAAGGATTTCCACTACTATCAGGGCTAAAACAAAAACTATGAAAAAAAGTATTACTATTCTGTCCTTATTTATTTCAATGGCTTTTTATGGTCAAAATCAAACTGTTTTCGGGAAGTGGAAAACGATTGACGATGAGACAGGCAAAGCCAAATCAATTGTTGAAATTTATGAGCGTTCCGGAAAAGTTTATGGAAAAATAATTGACATAATAGATGTTGAAAAGAAAAAAAGCTTGTGTACTGCATGTTCAGGTGAGGAAAAAAACAAACCGGTTATGGGACTTGTTATCATCAAAGGATTAAAAAAAGATGGTAAAGAGTACAACTCAGGAAAAATTCTTGACCCAACTACGGGGAAACAATACAAATGCTTTTTAGCTTTGGACGGAAATGACAAACTCAATGTTCGAGGGTATATTGGCGTAGCTTTATTTGGAAGAACTCAAACCTGGAATAGAGTAAAATAATTATAAATTAAGAGTTATGAGTTCAAAGTAAAAAACTAAGCATAGCTCACAACTCATAACTCTTAATTACGATTAAATGTATTTCGTCGAAGTAATTTTACCACTTTCCCTAGCCAAAACCTTTACCTATAGTGTTTCCGAAACGGAATTTCATTACATCAAAAAAGGAATGCGGGTGGCGGTTCCTTTTGGGAAAAGTAAAATTTATACGGCTTTAGTTATTGAAATTCATCAAAACAAACCCGCATTATACGAAGCCAAGGAAATTCATCAAATTCTGGATGAAAGACCCATTGTAACTGAAATCCAAATTGCACATTGGCAATGGATTGCTTCTTATTATATGTGTGCCATTGGGGATGTGTATCGTGGCGCCATGCCAAGTACACTTTTGCTGGAAAGCGAAACCCTTATTTCTCAAAAAACCGATTCATTTATTGATACCAGTATTCTTTCTGATGATGAGTTTCTGGTTTATGAAGCCTTGCAGCAGCAAAGTTCTCTAAAAGTCCAAGATATTATTGCTATTTTAAACAAGAAAAATATCTTTCCTGTTATTCAAAAACTGGTCGATAAGAATATTTTGGTACTTCAGGAGGAAATACAAGAAAGCTATAAACCTAAGTTAGTTCGATACGTAAGGTTACATCCTAAATATGAATCCAATCAAGGCTTAGGCGAGTTATTGGAAATATTAAAAAATGCTACTAAGCAAAAGGAAATCGTAATGCGTTATTTCCAATTGTGCGCTACAGAAAAGACTCAAGGCGTAGCTAAACCCATAACCGTAAAAAAACTAATTGAGGAAGCTAATTCTTCTGCTGCGATTGTAAAAGCGTTAATCGAAAAAGAAATATTCGAGGATTATTTTCTTCAGGAAGACCGAGTAAATTTCAATGGGAAAATTATCGAAGGTGAACTGCGATTAAGCCCGGATCAGCAAAACGCTTTTGACGAGATTAAAGAAAGTTTCGCTCAAAAAGAAGTGTGTTTGTTGCATGGCGTAACTTCCAGCGGAAAGACCGAGATTTATATCAAACTCATTGAAGAATATTTGGAAACAGGAAAACAAATCCTGTATTTACTACCTGAAATCGCTTTGACGACTCAATTAGTGGGGCGTTTAAGGGCGTATTTTGGAAATAAAGTGGCTGTTTTTCATTCGAAATACAATAATAATGAACGTATCGAGGTTTGGAATCAAGTCTTGCAAAAATCGGAGAAAGCACAAGTGGTAATAGGAGCGAGGTCCGCTTTATTTTTGCCATTTCATGATTTGGGATTCATAATTATAGACGAAGAGCACGAACAAACCTTCAAGCAAGTAGATCCGGCTCCAAGATATCATGCACGAGATGCGGCTATAGTTTTGGCACATTCGCACAAGGCAAAAGTGCTTTTGGGTTCAGCTACGCCAAGTATAGAAACGTATTTTAATGCCAAATCTGATAAATTTGGTCTGGTGGAAATTTCCAAGCGTTTTGGTAACGTAATGATGCCCAATATCGAATTGGTGGATTTGAAAGACAAATACTTCCGTAAAAAAATGACCGGACATTTCAGCGATGTTTTAATCGAAGAAATTACAAACGCATTGTCTTTAGGAGAACAAGTAATTTTATTTCAAAACCGTAGAGGATATTCACCAGTTGTAGAGTGTATCACTTGCGGTCACATACCACAATGCCAGCAATGCGATGTAAGTTTGACGTATCACAAACATAAAAACCAGTTGCGTTGTCATTATTGTGGGTACACCATGGCAAAACCTACGCATTGTCACGCGTGTTCGAGTATTGATTTGACTACCAAAGGCTTTGGAACGGAACAAATCGAACAAGAATTGATTTCTATTTTTCCAAATTCAAAAATAGGGAGAATGGATCAGGATACGACACGAGGAAAATTTGGTTTCGAAAAAATCATTGATAGTTTCAAAAACAGAGTAATGGATATTCTCGTGGGTACTCAAATGCTTGCTAAAGGATTAGACTTTGATAATGTGAGTTTAGTAGGAATTATGAATGCGGATAATATGTTGTACCATCCTGATTTCAGGGCTTTTGAGAGAAGTTTCCAAATGATGACTCAAGTTGCCGGAAGAGCGGGGCGTTCAGAAAAACAAGGAAAAGTAATCATACAAACCTATAATCCGAATCACAATACCATACAACAAGTCACTAATAATGATTATTTAGGAATGTATAAGGAACAATTGTATGACCGACAAATATATAAATACCCTCCGTATTTCAGAATCATAAAGCTGACTTTGAAACAGCGTGATTATGATAAGTTGAAAGAAGGTTCCATGTGGTTGTACCAAGTGATGAGCCAGAACTTGGATATGCCAGTTTTAGGACCTGAAGAACCGGCAATCAGCAGAATTAGAAATGAATATATCCGTACGATTATTATCAAAATTCCTCAAAATGTGTCTATTGGAAACACAAAAAAAACTATTCAGAAAATGCTGAATAGTTTTGAAGCGGTTGCTAAGTACAGAGCTATAAAAGTTACTTTGAATGTAGATTTCTATTGAGAAATTATGTCTTGGATAAGAAAAGAATCAAACGGAATTTCTATTTGAGATTTTAAATTCGTAATTTTAAACAAACAAATTTCCATGACAAATCCAATTTACATTGACCAAAACGAAATCCTGAAACGCTATAAACAACCTGATAAACATACGCATAAAGGAATTCAAGGACATGCTTTAATCATTGGCGGAAGTTATGGCAAAATAGGAGCAGTAAGTTTATCTTCCAAAGCTTGTTTGAAAACTGGTTGCGGATTGGTCACTGTTTTTATTCCAAGATGTGGGTACAGTATACTGCAAACCGCGATTCCTGAAGTCATGGTTTTCACGGATGTCAATGAGGGAATAATCTCCAATATTACTTTCGACATTACACCGCAAGCTATCGGAATTGGTCCTGGACTAGGTCAGGCAGTAGAAACCCAAAATGCTTTGTATCAATTTTTGAAAAGGAATAGAATTCCTTTAGTAATAGATGCTGATGCATTGAATATAATCTCTAAAAATAAAAAATTATTAGCTTTAGTACAACCCAAAACGATTATCACGCCACATCCTAAAGAACTGGAACGATTAATAGGAAAATGGGATTCCGAAGAAGAGAAAATGAGTAAAGCAATCTCTTTCTCCAAACAGTATGAAATTATAATAGTAATGAAAGGCGCACCCACCCGAATCATCGATGGCGAAACCGTTTATGAAAACGCCACCGGAAACGCTGCGCTTGCTACTGCGGGAACTGGCGATGTTTTGACTGGAATGATTACGAGTTTGTTAGCGCAATCCTATGAACCCATCAGCGCTGCAATTCTTGGCATGTATCTTCACGGATTAACCGCTGATATCGCGCTACCGGAAACTGGTTATCAATCGTTCATCGCTTCAGATGTGATTGCGAATATTGGGAAAGCCTTTCTGAGTTTAGAAAAATTGGAGTAAATAGCGCTCCTAAATGAATTTTACACCACTTATTTGTAAGTTTGTATCCAAGCAAAATTGCTTTATCCAATTCGATTATGGAAAAAACACCCCATCTTAGAACCGTAAATGTTACGCGATACATCACTCCTTTGCGGGAAGGCGGTTCTTTGCCTGCGCTCGCTGAAGCCGATGATGATTTTAAATATGTCTTGAAATTCAAAGGTGCCGGACACGGTGTAAAAGCCTTAATTGCAGAATTAATAGGCGGAGAAATTGCCCGTGTTTTAAATCTGAAAATGCCCGAACTCGTTTTTGCGAATCTTGACGAAGCTTTTGGACGCAGTGAAGCCGACGAAGAAATTCAGGACTTGCTTCAAGGGAGTCAAGGACTGAATTTGGCTTTACATTATTTATCGGGAGCTATCAATTTTGATCCAGTTGTTACTGTGGTTGATCCAAAATTGGCTTCCCAAATTGTTTGGTTAGATGCTTTTATTACAAACGTGGACAGAACGTTTAGAAACACCAATATGTTGATTTGGCATAAAGAATTATGGCTTATCGATCATGGAGCAAGTTTTTATTTTCATCATTCTTGGACCAATTGGGAAAAGCACGCACAAAGCCCTTTTGCATTGATAAAAGACCATGTATTGTTGCCTCAAGCTTCTTTGTTGCCAGAAACAGACGCAAATTTCAAAAAAATATTATCTGAGGATATATTGCAGAATATCGTAAATCTGATTCCGGAAGTATGGCTTCATTGGGAAGATACCGATGAAACTCCCGAAGCCATTCGGGAAGTCTATTTTCAGTTTTTATCCACACGTTTAAATCATTCCGAAATTTTTATAAACGAAGCACAAAATGCAAGAGAAGCACTTATATGAGTATGCCGTAATCCGTGTTGTGCCAAGGGTGGAACGCGAAGAATTCCTCAATGTGGGTATTATTCTTTTTTGTAAAAAAGCAAAGTTTATTAAGGTTTTACATTCGGTTAATGATTCCAAACTCCAACTTTTTTCTGATGATTTGGATGTGGAACAACTGCATTTAAATGTACAGGCATTTGCAAAAGTGGCGCATGGAGAAAAATCTGGTGGACCCATAGGGCAATTTGACATTCCATCGCGTTTCCGTTGGTTGACAGCGCTTCGCAGCTCTGCCATTCAAACCTCAAGACCACATCCGGGATTGTGTGATGATCTGGAACAAACCACACAACGCTTGTTTGAAGAAATGGTATTGTAAATAAATTTTAAAAACTGTTGGAAAGTCATTTCTCAAAAACAGAATACTTTTTTGCAGTCGACAATAGAATATAAAAAATTAAGGAACTTTATTCAGGTGACGCGCAAGATGCATGCCCATACTAAAGCAAGCCTGCAGCAAATAACCACCGGTAGGCGCATCCCAGTCAAGCATTTCACCAATACAATAATTACTTTTTTTATTTTTTAGTTGGAAATTTTCATCCACAGCACTCAGTTGAATACCGCCTGTTGTGGATATGGCATCGTTCAAAAGGCTAGTATCGGTAATTTCAATAGGTAGTTTTTTTATGTTTTGAGCCAATAACTGCGGATTCAAATAAGTTTCTTTGGAAAGGTATTTTTTCAAAAGTCCAATCTGTGCAGGACTCAATTTTACTTCTTTCTGTAATGTTTCACTGGTCTTTTTAAAAGTTGATTTTTTAATCTTTTGAAGCAAATCTTCATAACGCAAGGTTGGTTTCAGGTCTAGGAAAATTGTAGCTTTTTGCTGGCTCTCCAATTCTTGACGAATTTGTGGACTAAGCGCATAAATAGCATTGCCTTCTAAACCGAAACGTGTGATGACCGCTTCGCCTTTTTGCTTTTTATTCAAACAGCTAATCGCAATGTTTTTAAGCGGACTGCCTTCATGTTCCAAGATAAAATCTTCCGGCCAGTTCACGCGATACGCACAATTCGAAGATTGAAAAGGAAATATAGGAATACTTTCGCTTTCGAATAAATTAAGCCAAGAACCGTCTGAACCGGTGACTTTCCAGCTCCCGCCGCCCATCGCAAAAATGGTGTAGTCGGATTTTATTGTTGTATCGGTATTGAAAACAATGTCATTTTCATTCGTCCAACCTTTCCAAGTCTGTTGGTATTCAATCGCGACACCTTGCTTATCCAGAACATTTAGAATTGCGTTGAGAACAGTAATAGGTTTGATACCACTTTCAGGATACACGCGTTTGCTACTGCCGATGTAGGTTGGAATACCAATCGAATCAATCCACTGTCTAAAGTCTTCGTTGTCAAAATCAAGGAGTGCTTTTTCCAGAAAATGAGGTGGTGTATAGCGTGCAATCAGTTCTCTAATTGGTTCTGAATGCGTTAGATTAAATCCTCCTTTTCCGGCCACCAGAAATTTTCTCCCCAGTGTTTTGTTTTTCTCGTAGATGGTAACCTTGAATTTATTACAATCCAATAATGCAGCAAGTATAAGTGCTGCGGGTCCTCCTCCAATAATTGAAACTGATTTTTTCACAGCACAAAAATAGGTTTTGTTTTACCCATATTCCCTGATATTGGATTTTATATTAGGGATTGGGCGTAACCCCAAAGCAGAAAATTCCTTTTTCCATTTACGTATCTGCAGCTTTGGGGTCGGGCTTTTGGCTGTATCTTTATTTTTTTAAAGAAAAAAAATAAAGGATGCCGCCACAATCCCTTACGCGAGCCGCCCGAAGAAACTTAGAAATCTATATCTTCTCATAGAAGATTGTTATATTTTATTTTCTAGAAATAACGTTTCCAATTGCTCAAGACAAGCGGTAATACCTTGTTCAAAACCCATTTCAATCATGGTTTCAATCTCTTTTTCATTGGAATAAAACATCTTGAATTCCACCAAAGTGCCCGATGCTGTTGGTGTAAAAACAATAGTTCCTGTAGCAACCGGCAACGAAGAATTTACGTTTCCTTCTTCATCACAAAAACTATCTTTAATTTCAAAACTCAAATGCGGTGTTATGGCAGTGTAGTCCATGCGTCCCCAATGTTTTTCATTTTCAGGACCCACCATGGCATACAGCCAATGACCGCCAACCGAAAATTGCATCGTTTTGGTTTCAGCTTTCCAAGGTTTTGGTGCCCACCATTGTTCTAATAATTCACTTTCCGTATAGGCACGCCAAACTTTTTCTAGCGGTGCAGAAAATGTTCTGGAAACCAAAATTGATTTTTCTTCTAAATCTTTTATAACAAGTGTTTTGGGAGTAGTTGCCATCTTATTTTGATTTAAGATTTATAAATTGATAATAGGAATACTAATAGATTGAAGTTATTATTGTTTTTTTGTTGGGAACGAAAATGAATTAATAAAGTTAATTAATTTTATTTCAAAAAACATAATCGACTATAAATCAATTATTTAAAATCAATAAATACTTTTTCCATAACAATAAATTCCAAAGACTCTTCCGTAATTGGAATATGAACATCACTTGCCGGAAAGGGTTCTCTTGCGCCAGTATCGATATAACCGTTGCGTTTGTACCAAGCAATTAATTCCTCCCGAACGGAAATTACAGTCATAACAATTTTTGGTAATCCTAATGCTTGAGCATGAAGTTCTGCCTGTTGCAATAATTGTTTCCCTACGCCACTGTTTTGCAATTCCGGGGAAACGGTCAGCATGCCAAGGTATAATTGCTGCTCTTTTTCTACCAATAATACGCAACCTATAATGCGGTTATTGTCCGTAAATTTTAGAATCGTATTTTTAGGGTCTTGAAGAACTTCAGTCAGTTCTTGTTCAGTAGTTCGGAGTCCTTCCAAAATGTTCGCCTCAGTAGTCCATCCTTTTTTAGAAGATTCCCCGCGGTAGGCTGAATTGATTAAGGTGTTTAATTGTGAAATGTTCTCCAGTATTGCTTTTGTAATCATGCGAATTTGTCTTGTGTTTTTGTCTTTTTCAAAGGTAGAAAAAAGGAATACACCATAGCATTTCTATCTGGTTCTTGTTTCGGTCTAAATTGTCATAGAAACAAGTAGCGTTTGCGTTAGGATTTAATTTTAATTATAAATAAAATACTGATAATCAATATTATATGGTTTTAATGATAATTTTTTTTAACTTTGGATATAGAAATTAAACAAACAATTTAATAGGTATAATTATGAAAAATTTAAATAATATTTGGGTAATAGTTTTGGCTTGTTTATTAAGCATAGCGCCAATGTATGGGCAATCGACTGCCAAAAAGAATAAAATTATTGCGGACAGCCAGACTGCAAAGGCTGAGTTCATTAAAAGTGACCCGCTGATGAAAGCACTTTTTGATAAGGCCTACGGTTATGTTATTTTTCCTAATGTAGGCAAGGGAGGATTGGGTATTGGAGGAGCGGCTGGTAACGGAGTAGCCTACGAACAGAACAAGAGAGTGGGCATGGCCAAGTTGTCGCAAGTGAGTATAGGATTTCAGGCCGGTGGACAAGCGTATCGGGAGGTCATATTTTTTGAAACAAAAAATGAAATGGACCGGTTTAAAGAAAGCCGATTCGAGTTTTCCGCACAAGCTTCCGCAGTAGCGGTAACCGAGGGCGCCTCCGCAAATGTAAAATACACGGATGGCGTGATGGTGTTTACCATGCAAAAAGGCGGACTCATGTACGAGGCATCAGTTGGCGGACAAAAGTTTAAGTTTAATAAATTGTGATAAAAACCAAAACGGCTGAAAAATTTTTTCAGCCGTTTTGGTTTTTAATAGGTATATTGAAATGCTACAATGATTTCTTCTTAGTTTCGAATAAAATGTATTTTTTGAATACATATTTCCAAGCCATAAGAGGATTTGTGTTCTAGAATATACCTTTAAATCCAATACCAAAAACACTTTCAATTCCTTCTAAATCTTAACTTCTACACTCCCTTTATCCTAAGGCTAAATAGTACTCCTTATTGCTGTTTGGTGCTATTGTTTGCTAGAATTAGTTTAAAAAAAATCTAAAAAATAATGGTTTACTGTGATGCTTTCTTGGTTGTTTTTTAGTATTTTGGCAGTAGAATCATGTATAATTAACTGATTAGTATGAAATATAGAGTCGCTACTCCGTCATTAAATCTCAGAGATTTTCCGGCAACGCAGGATAATTCCAAAATTTTAATACAAATACCTTTTAGACATACCGTTAAATTAATTGAGAAAACAGCCTCAGATTGGTGGAAAGTAAAACTTTTAAACACTGAAAAAGAGGGTTTTGTGTTTTCAAAAGATATCGAGCTTGTTGATGAAACGAATCAAAAAAATATGGATATTGAAGTGCCCAATTTTGAACCGGGTACAAAAGCAAGTCTGGACAGTAAAGAGGAAACATACAAACCTATTGGCGATCCTTCAATTCCGTTTAGAGATTTAACGAGTCTGGAGTCTAAACTTACGTCAATTCAAAACATCATCAAGGCGCTAGATGTTTCAAAAAGTTTCCGATATCAGAAAGACGCGTCGGATACCTACTGTAATATTTATACTTTTGATTATTGTTTTTTTGCCAAGGTCTATATCCCCAGATTGAGATGGACTGATACCGCAATCGAGCAACTGGAGAAAGGGAACGAAGTAGCATTGGTTTTTGATGAAACGGTAAGGCCTTTTTATTCCAATTATATCTATGATTGGTTTTTACAATCGGGGAGTGATTTTGGTTGGGAAAGAATCGAGGATGTTGATGAACTTCAAAAGAAAGTAAATGCTACTGGAGGGGTAGGAATCATCTGTGCCAAAAGATTTATCCTGAATAAATCAGGACATATTGTAGTGGTTGTTCCGGAAACGGATACTGATAAAGCCTTCAGGAAAGACGGCAAAGTCATTTATCCGTTGCAGTCCCAAGCAGGAGCGGATAATTATAATTATTTCTCAGAAATCAGAAAAGATTGGTGGGACAATAAAGATCCGGAAAAAGGATATGCGGCTGCTATCTTTTATTACCATGAGTAGTAAAAAAACATATAAATAAATACCCTTCTTGCGGGCTACTGTCAACAAGAAGGGTAATTATATAGCGGTTATTCTAAAAAGACACCTTGCATTTGTGATGCATGCTTATTTTTTAATTAGTAAAGAACTACAAAAGCCTTTTTCATAATAGGTAGCGTGTAAACTGCTGAATATTTGATCGTAAATTTCTAAAGGATCATTTGATTCTATCGTAATAGACAATATGTTTTCTAAAAGGCTGATGAATTTTGATGGTACCTGCGTTTCTTTGCCGTGGATAATAGATTCGTACACAAAATTATTCCATTCCAAATCGCAAATCGGATTTTCGATTTCGTTTAATAAGGCATGATCCATAATAAAAACGAGAAAATTTAAAACCTCTTGCAGGTATTTTTCGTCGAAATAATCAAATATTCGAAACTCAATGCCATGATTTTTGTGCTTGTGAAAATTGATGTCAAGCCCAATTTTATCAATTTTTTCATAATCCGATATTTCAGAATAACGGTTCACCCACCACATTGGATTCTCATGCATCGGATGTTCGTCAAAATTCATCTGGACGATTTTTCCGGTTTTCATCACATTGGTGTCATACGTTCCTACCCCAATGTATCTTGACATGGCACATCGTTGTGATGCTTTTGTTAAATTGACGCTGCTGTCATTATGCGATAAATAATCAGAAGAACCGAATTTTATCATAAATAATGGACTCAACCATTGGAATAATCGAATGGCTCTCTGGTGTTTTTTTATAAAACCTATTTTGTCCTTAATTTCACCTTCCTTATTTAACTCAGTAGGAATAGTTAAATTGAAGTGATAGGTCATATTATTAAAAACAGAATAGTTAGTGTTGTTTGAAATAAATATGGCAAAAGGATGGTTTTTAGAACATATTTTTATGGCGCCATATTCCGTAAAGATTTTATCTTTATCAAAGGCGCTTTGTAAGTTGTTTATGAAACCTTGTTTTATTGTTGCTAGTTCAGCAATGGCCGAGTCAATATCTGTTTTGTAAAATTTTTGCGTAACAAATTCAACTGTGTCACCGTCAAAAATGAATTCTTTTTGAAGCTCGTCTATAAAATAAGGATTGTTTTTTTGTAATATTTCAAAGATACTTTCCCCTGAATATTCAGGATTTGGCTCATTGTCTATCGGGTCAAAAGTCTTGTGCTGGTTGTTGATGTCCGTTTTTGTAAACGAATGGGAGTTCATCAATACCGGCAAATAATATTCTTTATCGGATAATATTTTTAGTAATGAATTCTGATATATGTTTTCTTTGTAATTCTTAAAATGATTGACACTATACTTTTCATGAAGTCCTTTAGTCAGCAAAAAATCTTTGTCTACCACACGATGGTTTTCAAACTCTAAATAACATTCATTCTCGATTCCTACGCCCCAATACAAATCATTTGACTTATATTGATTCCTGTAATCTTTGTGCTTATCTAACAATTCAATTTCAAAACTAACAGCATTCATGCTATGATCCGTCATAAACTTTTTTCTCCTTCTTTTAATAAATTATGTTGATATGGGAAGCTACTTTATCAGGTAGTTTTTTTGAAGTATTTTTTAATCTGTTGATTTTAGTTAAGATTCAAACAGTTTCTTAAATACTTAGTTGTTTTTTTAATGGGGTTCAGGTTTGTTTTTTCACTCGCAAAAGACCTGAATAGAGATAACTCAATTTTTTTGCAAAACTAGGTATAATTTAAATCATATTCAAGCTATATTTTCAGATATGGAATTTTATTTTTTTGTGATAGAATTTATTGTTTTGCTTCTCTGTAAAATACTCATAATTATATATTTAAAATGGAAGTCTAAAATGCGTAGAATTGTTTTTTTGTTCCAAAATACAAGTTTAGAACTACTTTATAAATAGACTAATTACTCACAAAAAACCGACTAAAAATCACTTCTCAGTCGGTTTGTATATTAAAAAATGCAGTTAATTTTTATGCTAAATACGCTTTCAAATCCTCATACGTTTTAATTTTTACTCTTACTTTTTCCTTTCCTAATACGCTTTCAATTTGTGTTGGAATCGGCAGTTTTACGTTTAATGTTGGTTCAACCGTATCCAAAAACTTTATTGGGTGGGCAGTTTCCAAGAAAATACCAATCGCATTTGTATGGTTTTGCAATTCTTTTTTCAAACCCAGATATCCAACTGCTCCGTGAGGTTCAGCAATGTAGCCATCGGTATTGTAAATGGTTTTCATGGCTTCAATCGTTTCTGCATCAGAGAACGTAAACGAAGAAAAATCTTTTTTGAATTGCTCTAAATCATTGTGGTACATTTCCTGAATTCGGATAAAATTACTTGGATTTCCCACATCCATCGCATTCGAAATTGTCGCTTTGGAAGGTTTTGGGTCATAAATTCCGTTTTCTAAAAACCGTGGAACTGTATCATTCACATTTGTGGAAGCTACAAAATGTTCGATTGGCAATCCCATCTTTTTGGCAATGATACCCGCGCAAATATTTCCAAAATTCCCACTCGGGCAAGAGAAAACTAACAGTTTGTTTTGTTTCTTTAATGCTTTGTACGCAAAGAAGAAATAAAACATTTGTGGCAACCAACGCGCAATATTTATCGAATTCGCCGAAGTCAGGTTTTTATGTTTTAAACTTTCGTCCAAGAACGCTTTTTTGACCATATCCTGACAATCATCAAAAACGCCGTCTACTTCAAGCGCTTTAATATTCTGACCTAAAGTGGTCAATTGTCGTTCCTGAATATCGCTCACTTTTCCGGATGGATATAGGATTATCACTTCCACGCCTTTTACACCAAGGAAACCGCTGGCTACAGCACCGCCAGTATCGCCGGAAGTCGCTACCAAAACCGTGTTTTTACTATTGGCGTTATCTTTATTAAAGTAACCCAAACAACGCGACATGAATCGCGCGCCTACGTCCTTGAAAGCCATCGTTGGGCCATGAAACAATTCAAGGGAATAAATGTCCTTTTCGACTTCCACGACAGGAAAATCAAAACATAACGTTTCGGCAATGATTTGTTTTAAAGTGTCTGCTGGAATTTTGTCTCCCACAAATTGTTGAATCGCCTCAAAAGCAATTTCTTCGTTGTTTAAATTTTCGATGTTGTCAAAAAAAGCAGGAGGTAAAGGCGTTATGGTTTCCGGAAAATACAAACCTTTATCAGTAGCTAATCCCTGTATTACGGCTTCTTTAAAAGAAACTTTGGGTGCGTTATGGTTTAAACTGTAATATTTCATTATGATTTTTGATTAAAGATTAACGATTTTTGATTTAAGATTTCCGCAACAGAAGTTACATTAGAAATGCTACGCCAGTTCGCTGACGCTCGGGTCAAAAATCATTAATCATAATTCTTAAATAATTTTCATCCCTTCATCATTCACTTTTGAAACGTGAATTTCATAGGGTAAATTCATTTCGTCGTACACGACGCTCATGGCTTTTGCAATTTTATCAGCGGTTTCCTTTCCTTTGCTTAAGGCAAAAATAGAAGGACCTGAGCCCGAAATCCCGGAACCTAAAGCCCCGTTTTCTAAAGCCGTTTGCTTGATTAAATCAAATCCGGGAATCAAAACACTTCGCAACGGTTCCACAATTTCATCATGTAATGAACGCCCGATTAAGTCATAATCTTTGGTATACAATCCGGCAATTAGTCCGGCCACATTTCCCCATTGCGTAATCGCACTTTTCAAGGAAACTGTTTGCTTCAACACCGAACGTGCATCCGAAGTTTTCAACTCAATTTGAGGATGAACCACCGTAGCATACAATTCAGATGGACTTTCTATTTTGATAATGTCCAAAGGATTCGAACTTCTCACCAACGTAAATCCACCCAAAAGGGCAGGAGCAACGTTATCGGCATGAGCGTTTCCACTGGCTAATTTTTCGCCTTGCATAGCAAATAAAACCAATTCTTTTCGTGTAAATGGTCGTCCGAGTAATTCATTGATTCCAAAAACAGCTCCCGCTGAACTTGCGGCACTGCTTCCAATTCCGCTTCCGGCTTTGATGTGTTTGTAGATTTCGATTTCGAATCCAAATTCCGTTTCAATGGCTTCCAACATCGCCAAAGCTGATACTCCAGCCACATTTTTTTCGGTTTCCAAAGGCAAGTCGGCACCCACAATTTTAGTGATGCGAATCCCTTTCACATCTGATTTCCGAATAATCATTTCGTCACCAGCAGTTTCTAAACACAGTCCAAGTACATCAAATCCGCAGGAAAGATTAGCGATTGTGGCGGGGCAAAATATTTTTATTTCGTTCATTTTTTTTGTTTCAGGTTTGAAGTTTCAGGTTTAAAGTTGTTTCCAGTTGTAGAACTTAAAACTTTAAACTATTTTTATACGTTTCCAATTCTAATTACATCAGCAAATATTCCTGAAGCGGTAACCGCAGCTCCGGCACCGGCACCTTTTATTAATAGAGGTTGGTCTACATAACGATCTGTGAAGAATAATACGATATTGTCTTTTCCTTCCAAATTGTAAAAAGGATGATCTTTAGGAATGAATCTTAAACCAACATTTGCTTTTCCGTTTTCGAATTGCGCTACGTATTTCAAACGAGATTCTTTGCTTAACGCTTCTTTATAAATAGTTTCAAAATGAGCGGCATGTGTCTGTAAAGATTCGAAAAATGCTTCATTTGAAGTCGTATTCAAACACTCTGCAGGCATAAACGATTCGTTTGTAATTTCGTCAATTTCCATTTTATAGCCACTTTCACGAATCAAGATTAATATCTTTCTGGCAACGTCAATTCCGCTTAAATCAATCTTAGGATCCGGTTCTGTAAATCCTTGTACTCCTGCTTCTTTTACGACATCATGAAAAGTATTTTTTTCGTCAAAATTATTGAAGATAAAGTTCAAACTTCCGGATAAAACCGCTTGAATTTTATTCACTTTATCACCTGAGGCAATTAGGTTTTTTACGGTATCAATAATTGGTAATCCCGCACCCACATTAGTTTCAAATAGGAAAGGTGCATTGAACTGTCTGGATAATTTTTTTAGTTTTTTGTAATTGTCGTACTCAGAAGCACAAGCAATTTTATTACAAGTTACTACGGCAATATTGCGTTTCAAATACTGTTCGTAGGTTTTAGAGATGCTTTCATTTGCAGTGATATCCACAAAAATACTGTTGCGTAAATTGAGTTCTTTTACATTAGAAATAAACTTTTCTTTGTCAGCTGGCTCTCCAGTTTCTAATAAGAACTGCCATTCTTTTAAAGCGATTCCATCTTCATCAAAGTACATTTTTCTGGAATTGGACAATGCAATAACGCGCAGGTTTATTTTTAGATTTTCTTTTAGGAATTTCTTTTGTTGGTGAATTTGCTCGATGAATTTCTCTCCCACATTTCCAACGCCCATCACATATAAGTTCAACTGTTTGGTATTTTCTTCAAAGAAGTTTTCGTGTAAAGTGTTTAATGCTTTTTTAACATCTCTTTCGTTGATTACTGCCGAAATATTTCTTTCGGAAGCACCTTGTGCAATCGCTCGGATGTTGACGTTGTTTTTACCTAAAGTGCTGAACATTCTACCGCTCAAACCTTGATGATTTTTCATATTTTCGCCTACCAAAGCAATAATGCATAAGTTTTTTTCAACAATACAAGGTTCTATTTTATTTTGTGAAATTTCCACTTCAAAAGCTTTGTTGATGGCCTCTTCCGCCACATCAGCATCAGAATTTAGAATTCCAATACAAATAGAATGCTCTGATGAGGCTTGAGTGATGAAAATTACGTTGATGTTTTTGTTGGATAAAACTTCAAAAAGCCTTTTGGAAGAACCGGAAACACCAATCATTCCAGAGCCTTCAAGCGTAATCAATGTGATTGCATCAATATGTGTAATTCCTTTTACGGGATTAGATTGCGCAAAAACCTCATTGGAAATATACGTTCCTTCAGCTGCTGGTTCAAAAGTATTTTTGATCAGAATTGGAATATTTTTTCTCAATACTGGTTGGATTGTTGGCGGATATAAAACTTTGGCACCAAAATGAGACAACTCCATCGCTTCCTGATAGGAAATGTAAGCGATAGGCTGCGCTTGTTTTACAATTTTTGGATTTGCAGTAAACATTCCGTTGACATCAGTCCAGATTTCCAAGTCATTTGCATCAAGAGCGCCTGCAATAATAGCGGCTGTGTAATCCGATCCACCGCGACCTAAAGTAGTATTGATACCGTCAAGCGAAGCAGCAATAAATCCCGGCATCACTACCACCTGATTCTCATTCGAAGCAAAAAAGTCTACAATTAATTCATTGGAAACATCAAAATTCACGATAGCTTTTCCAAAATGATTATTGGTTTTGATCAATTCACGACTGTCTTTATAACTGCTGTTTTTTAGATTTTGTTTTAAAGCTTCTGCGATGATATACGAAGACAGTAATTCGCCAAAACTCAAAATTGTGTCTGAAGTTCTGGAAGATAACTCACCCAAAAGATAACATCCATCCAATAAGGTTTCCAGGTGATTGACGATTCTTTTGATGTGGCTCAAAAGACTGCTTTGTTCGCTTACAGGAATTAGTTCTTTTAAGGCATCTAGGTGTTTTTTCTCGATTTCGGCAAGAATATCTTTGAAGCTTTCGTCTCCGGCAGCCGCTTTTTGCGAAGCAAGTTGAAGCAAATCAGTAATTTTGCTAAAAGCGGAAACCACAACGATTAATTTTTCTTCTCTTGCTTTATCGCTAACGATTGCTAAAACCAGTTTTATATTTTGTGCATTGGCAACGGAAGTTCCGCCAAATTTTAATACTTTCATAACGAAGTTATTTGTTTTAATGTAATAGGAAATTGCCATTTTCTAGATTAATGGAATGTGGGCGATGTAATGATGTGTGCTGTTTTTTTGAAAAATGTAATGTTTATTATATACCCAAGTACTTTCTTTTCTTGAGAAAAAAATATAATAAATAGGATTATATGTAGAATGTTTACCCCAAAGGGGTAGTTGTAGTTGTTGTAGTAAACGTAACAGCAGTGCCAACCCAGATTTGAGTTGTTATCGAAGAGTGATATGTAGCTTTATTGTTTACCATTTTGATATTCCAAAAGTACAGTTTTTTATAAAAAAATAAAGCGTTCAATAGCGTTTTTACGAATATTTGAAAATAGTAGAGGCTATTTGCGGATTATGAAATATTGTATGGTATATCAAGTCTCTAATAAAGCTATTCGTAATATTCGCTAAATTTTTCAAATAATTATAAGTATTGAAGTATAATTTTAGCAGGTATGAATGATGTAATTCGTTAATAATCAAATTAAAATTGTGTAGAATAAGTTTGTTTTGGTACGTAAAAGATTTGTTTACTTATAAAGAGAACAAATATGATAATTACAAATAAAGTATTGTAAGCGTATAAGAATATTTGCATGAAATCTAATTTTTGGTTTTGTTTAACGAGTAAGTTTAAATTATTAGCAATAAATGTTGTGTAATTATAAAGATTTATTCAATTTTACCTTTTAAACACTATCAAAATGGATAATACGCATTATATTAGTACTGAATTACTTAGTCTGGAAATACTGGAGGAAATTGTTTCTCATAATAAATCATTGGCTTTGTCTGATGAGGCGAAAATAAATATTCAAAAATGTCGTGATTATTTAGACAAAAAAATGGCTTCGCATTCGGATCCTATTTATGGTATAAATACAGGTTTCGGATCACTTTGTAATGTAAAAATATCCAACGAGAATCTATCAAAACTTCAGGAAAATTTAGTGAAATCGCATTCTTGCGGTACGGGAGAGGAAGTACCAATCGAAATTGTGAAACTGATGTTGTTGCTTAAAATCCAGTCACTCAGTTATGGACATTCCGGAATTCAATTGCAAACAGTGGAACGTTTGATTGCATTTTATAATAATGACATTCTGCCGGTAATTTACACGCAAGGTTCACTGGGAGCTTCGGGAGATTTAGCACCTTTGGCACATTTATCATTACCTTTATTAGGAGAAGGCGAGGTGTATTTTGAAGGGAAAAAAGTGCATTCCAGCGAAATTTTGAAACATTTTGATTGGGAACCGATTGTTTTGCAGTCAAAAGAAGGATTGGCTTTGTTGAACGGAACGCAGTTTATGAGTGCTTATGGAGCGCATATTTTGATGAAAGTCAGCAAATTTTCTTATTTGGCTGATTTGATAGGAACAATTTCACTTGAAGGTTTTGATGGAAGAATTGAACCTTTCAATGAATTGATCCATTTTATACGACCTCACAAAGGACAAATTGTAACAGCCAACCGCATAAAAGGATTTTTGGAAGGTAGTGAAATTATCGAACAGCCAAAAAACCACGTTCAGGATCCGTATTCGTTCCGATGTATGCCACAAGTACATGGCGCCTCAAAAGATGCGATTGATTATGTCAAAAAAGTGTTTAAGACTGAAATCAATTCAGTTACAGATAATCCTAATATTTTTATTGAAAGTGACCAAATCATTTCCGGAGGGAATTTTCACGGACAACCTTTGGCTTTAGCCTTAGATTTTATGGCCATTGCTTTAGCTGAATTGGGAAGTATTTCGGAGCGAAGAACCTATCAATTGATTTCAGGAACAAGAAATCTTCCGGCATTTTTAGTAGATAATCCAGGATTGAATTCTGGTTTGATGATTCCACAATACACAGCTGCTAGTATTGCCAGCCAAAATAAACAACTGGCAACTCCCGCCAGCGTTGATAGTATTGTTTCCAGTAACGGGCAGGAAGATCATGTAAGTATGGGCGCAAATGCCGCTACGAAAGCATTACGTGTTTTGGATAATTTGGAACGAATTTTAGCAATCGAATTAATGAATGCTTCTCAAGCCATTGAATACAGACGACCATTGCAGTCCAGTGATTTTATTGAAATGTTTTTAAATGCGTATCGAAAAGAAGTTCCTTTGATTAAAGAGGACCGAATTTTGCATTATGATATTGAAAAGACAGTTTCTTTTTTAAACAGTTTTCAAATCGAAGACGATTTGTTAACAATAGCTTAACATTAGCGTAAAATAATGAACTAATTTTGCACTTCTAAATTTAAAATAAAATGAACATAAATAATTTTTTCCAATTTTTGGTTCCTAAAGACAAAAAGTTCTTTCCACTTTTTGAAGAAGCATCAAGCAACTTAATTGATATTGCAACAAATTTGCACGAAGCTGTAAATCTTCCTTTAAAGGAACGTGAGGCTCTTTTTCAAAAAATTGATGTCTTAGAACAAAAAGGGGAGGATATAGCTCGTCAGACTAATCTTGAATTGAGTAGAAATTTTATTACTCCGTTTGATAGAGAAGATATTTACTCATTAATAACGTCAATAGATAATGTTGCCGGTAATCTTCATGGTGCTGCGAGTAGAATGAGATTGTATCAAGTGGATAAAATTACAAAATCTATCAGAAAACTGACCGAAATTAATCTTGAAGCTTGCCAGAACATTGATGTTGCGGTAAGAGAATTGAGAGATTTGAAAAAAATGAAGAACATCACAGATGCTTGTCTTCGAATTAATAAGTTAGAAAATAAATCAGATAATGTTTATGATAAAGCAGTTCTTGATTTATTTGAAAATGAAACGGATGCCAAAAACATTATCAAATACAAAGAAGTATTGTCAGTTTTAGAAACTGCAACGGATAAATGTAAAAGTGTGGCCAGTGTTTTAGAATCAATTTCTGTAAAACACTCTTAATTTAATCCATTTCATTCTGAAATTATAATTTATGGAATTTACTCTGCTTATAGTTATTATAGTTCTAGCCTTAATTTTTGATTACATTAATGGTTTTCATGATGCAGCCAATGCTATAGCAACCGTTGTTGCCACAAAAGTATTAAGTCCTTTTCAAGCAGTAGTTTGGGCAGCGTTTTTTAACTTTTTGGCCTATTGGGTTTTTGGTTTTGGTGTGGCAGATACTGTTGCAAAAACGGCTAACACAATGGATATTAATTTAGTTGTAATCCTTGCAGGTGTAATCGCTGCAATTATTTGGAATTTATTTACTTGGTGGCAAGGAATTCCTTCCAGTTCCTCTCATACCTTAATTGGTGGTTTTGCCGGAGCAGCAATTGCTCATGCAGGTTTTGGCGTAGTTTCTTGGTATAAAGCAGGAAAAGATGGTGGAATGCCTTCAGGGGTTTTAATCATTGTTGCTTTTATTATATTGGCACCATTGTTAGGAGCTTTGATATCTTACTTGATGTCGATATGGCTTCTTAATGCCTCTAAAAAGAGTATTTATCCAAAGATTTTTACTGCTTCTTTGATGGTATTGACTGTTTGGTTTGTAGAAAGCCAAATGATTTATTACGATCAAATTGAAAAACCACGTTTTGACTCCCATTTTTGGAGTGTTGCTTTTGAAGCACACAATATTAAATGGTTTTTGGTAGCATTCATTGTTCTTTCCATAAGCACATTCTGTTTGATATTTAGTAGTTTAAATTTAAATCAAGCTACGGCATGGTTGAAAAAAATGCAATTATTATCTTCTGCAGCCTTTAGTTTAGGACACGGTGGAAACGACTCTCAAAAAGTTATGGGTATTATTGCAGCAGCTGTTGCAGTTTATATTAACACTAGTGGTGTAGCTCAAGAATCTTTACCGGCTTGGTTAGATGTAGTGTTACCTAATGATGAAGGTGCATTCAAAATGCCGGCTTGGATTCCTTTAGCATGTTATTCTGCTATTGCAGCTGGAACCTTAAGCGGAGGATGGAAAATCGTAAAAACAATGGGATCAAAAATCACGAAAGTGACTTCTTTTGAAGGTGTTGCCGCAGAAACTGCTGGAGCATTGACATTATATTTTACAGAGCATTTTAAAGTGCCTGTAAGTACAACGCATACAATTACTGGATCTATCATTGGAGTTGGACTTACTAAAAGAGTTTCAGCCGTACGATGGGGAATGACCGTAAGTTTATTATGGGCTTGGGTTTTAACCATTCCAATTTCAGCAATATTAGCAGCAATCATTTACTATTTCTTTAGTATTTTTATTTAATGCTAAAATCAAAATCATAAAAAAACCATTGTAAGAATGGTTTTTTTTATGCTCCAAAATTTCTATTTATTTAAAACAATAAATCTTGTGTTTCTTTAGTTTTATCAAATACGCTTTTCGCAAAAGGACATAAAGGTAAAATTTTAAGATTGTTTTCTCTTGCATATTGTACGGCTTCCAAGACCATTTTTTTGCCCACGCTTTGTCCGGCAAAATCAGGGTTTACTTCGGTATGGTCAATAATAAATTTATCAGTTCCTGCCCAAGTGTAGGTCATTCTTCCGGCTTCAATTTCATTAGCAATTGCTTTAAAATGACCTTTTTTTGTTTCGTTGAAATGTTCAATTGTCATAGCTTTCTAGTTTATTGCGGTTGTTATTTCGATAGGATTGGTTAAAATTTTGTGTATCGGACATTTATCTGCAATGTTTACTAATCGGGCTTTTTGATAAGTGTCTAAAGCTCCGACTAATTGAATGTTGTGAATTATTTTGAATTTGTTTTCCACTGAATCAGTATCAAAAGTGACTTCAACTTTTACATCGGTTAAATTCCATCCTTTTCAGTTGGCATACATGCGCAAAGTAATATACGTGCAAGCGGCTAGGGAAGAAGCCAGTAGTTCTTTTGGCTCAAAGCCTAAATCTTTTCCTCCGCTACTTTCAGGTTCATCAGAAATGATCAAATTTGTTTCGGATTCTATTTCCGTTTTGTAAAGTTCAGTACCAATGCTTGCTGTTATCTTACCCATTATTTATATTTTTTATTTTGCTCCGGAAGTGGAACAAATTCAGTTTCGCCAGGAACTTTATCAAACGTTTGTAACAACCATTTTTCTTTGGCTTGTTCAATCAATTCTTTGGTTGAAGCGACAAAATTCCAATAGATAATTCGTTCTTCTGGAAAGGGTTCTCCTCCAAAAATATAAATTGTGGTGTTTGCTGCCATGTCAAAAGTACAGAGTTTACTGTCTTTGGCAATCAGAATTTGCTTTGGACCAAAAACATTTCCTTCACTTTCGATGCTGCCTTCTAAAATATACAAAGCGCTTTCGCCATATAAATGTTCGCCAATTATTACCGTTTGTGGCGTGGTGCTTTTTAATTCTAAGAGGTAAAGCGGACTGTAAACAGGGACAGGAGATTTTTTGCTAAGTATTTCTCCCGCAATCAGTTTACAAGCGATGTTGTCTATTTCCCATTCTGGAATTTGGTTTTCAGGAACGTGAAAAAACGAAGGTTCCATTTCTTCCAGCTCTTTTGGTAATGCCACCCAAATTTGAAGTCCGTGCAACATTTTATCAGAACTTCGCAAATACTCCGGAGTTCGTTCTGAGTGGACGATTCCTTTTCCTGCAGTCATCCAATTGATTTGTCCGGGTTTAATTTCCATTTCCGTTCCCAAACTATCTCGGTGCATAATGCTTCCTTCAAACAGATATGTCAACGTGGAAAGCCCAATGTGCGGATGCGGCGGAACATCTAAATTTTCGTATTCGCTCATGCAAGAAGGTCCCATGTGATCAATAAAGGCAAATGGCCCAACCATTCTTTTTTCTCGAAAGGGAAGCAATCGCCCAACCATAAAGTTGCCAATATTACTCGGGCGCTCTTCTATTATTAGTTTTATATTCGACATATTAAGTGTTTTTAAATCTAAAAATAACGAAAATTGATCTGAGATCACTATTTCCTTTAGTTTATCCCGCTTAAACTTTTGTGGATGTGTTTGCGCTTGTGATAGGTTTGTTTTAAATTTTGATTGCCCGAAATGATGCTGATATTTCCATCAATTTCTAACATTGCGAGTTTTACATCTTTAAAATATTCGATTCCATGTTCGCGCATGGCTTCTTTCAATTCATCAGATGTGATATTTAATTTGCTTAAAGTTTTAAAATCAAGATTTCCATCGTGTATCAGGATTTCTGGTTTTTCTTGCATGAAATCGCTAAATTTAGGATATTTAAACATTAATTTTTTTAAAATAAAATTAATAGTAAAAAGGACTGAAGCCGCCGCTAAGCCTCCCCATAAACTGGTATCATTTCCTACCATTGCATTTTGAACGGAGTTGCTGATGAGCAGAATTAATATTACATCAGCAGTGTTCAGTTGAGACAATTCTTTCTTGCCAAAAAGTCGCAAAGCGATAACCATAAAAAAATAAACGGCACTACTGCGAAGAATTATAGCAAAGTACTCGTTCATTTTTTTAGGTTTACTATTTTGTTTTTAAATTCAACAATAACCAAAACTTCGGTAAGTTTTTTACAAATTAAAGGTTAGCATAATGCTATTTTAAATCTGTTTTTTGTTTGAAGTTTTTTTCAATTGCTTTGATCATTTCGCCGGCAATATCTTTATTGGTAGCTCCTTCAATTCCTTCTAATCCTGGTGATGAATTTACTTCAAGCAATAATGGCCCTTTAGAAGAACGAATGATGTCAACACCTGCTACTTTCAAATCCATAGCTTTCGTAGCTTTTATGGCAATACGTTTTTCCTCTGCGGTTACTTTTATAACTGATGCAGTACCTCCAAGATGGATGTTGGCTCTAAATTCGCCTGGCATTGCTTCACGCTGAATAGCGGCAACAACTTTTCCATCAATTACAAAACAACGAATGTCTTTTCCGTTAGCTTCTTTGATAAATTCTTGAACTAATATATTGGCATTTAAGCTTTTGAAAGCATTTATTACACTTTCTGCTGCCTTTTTCGTTTCAGCTAATACGACTCCTTTTCCCTGGGTTCCTTCGAGTAATTTTACGATTAAAGGAGAACCTCCAACCATTTTTATCAAGTCATCAGTATCTAAAGGAGAATTAGCGAAACCAGTCGTAGGAATTTCTACACCGTGGTTTAATAACAATTGCAATGAATACAATTTATCGCGTGATTGTGTAATGGCATTCGATGAATTCAAACAATACACTTTTAAGGCTTCAAATTGTCGTGTCAATGCGCATCCGTAAAAAGTGATGCTAGGCCTTATTCTAGGTATGATGGCGTCAAATTGATTTAGTATTTTTCCGCCACGATAATGAATTTCTGGTGTTTTTGCATCCAGTTTCATGTAGCATTCCTTGATGTTCAGGAAGTGCATTTCGTGACCACGCATTTCACCAGCTTCCATGATACGCTTGTTGCTGTATAATTCAGGATTACTGGCTAAAAGTCCGATTCGTAAACCAGAACTCGCTTTTTCCGAATTTTTATATAATTCTTTTAATGTGTCAGTTGTAGGTTGCCCCAAAAGATATTTTTGTTCGGGATCAACTAGAACTCTTCCACTCATAGCTTCACGACCTAAAAGCATTCTGAAACCCATAGAATCTCGATTGGTCAATGTCATTTCTATTGGCCACTGAGAACTTCCAATTTGTAGATTTGTTTGAATTACATAGCGTTGTTCTCTAAAACCACTGGAACTTTTAACAATTCGTTTATCAATTAAAGGCGCTTCACAATGAATTACCGTTTTTAAATTATTTTGAATCGGGTTAATGTCAAATTTTACCCAATTGCTTTCATTTTTAATGAATGGAGCAATGTTTATAGCATGTAGAGCAGATGTTTTTGCACCCGAATCCACTCGGGCTTTAATAGTAGGAATTCCTAATTCTGGAAAAGAACACCATTCTTCACTACCTAGAATAACTTTGTTATCTGACATAAATTAATTTTATTAAATCTTTTTTTTAAAACTCAAATGTAAATATTTGTTTTTAAAAAAAGGGTATTTGCTGTAAAGAATAAACCCGTTATGTTATAAAAACGTAACGGGTTTATTACACGATAATTGCTTAATAATTATAGGTTTGTTGGTTCTCCTGCCTTATGAACTTGCACAGTTAATTCTTGAGCGCCATCTTCAATATCCATGAAAATCTCATCTCCAGAACTAATTTTCGAAGTGATGATTTCTTCGGCAAGCGCATCTTCAACATATTTCTGAATGGCTCTTTTTAGTGGTCTTGCGCCAAATTGTCTATCGAAACCTTTCTCTGCAATAAAAGCTTTTGCTTTATCAGAAAGATTCAATTGGTAGCCTAATTCAGCAACACGTGCAAATAATTTTTTCAATTCGATTTCGATAATCAAATCGATATCATGTTTTTCTAAAGCATTGAAAACAATTACATCATCAATTCTATTTAAGAATTCAGGAGCAAAAGTTTTTTTCAATGCGTTTTCAATGATGCTTTTCGAATTATCGTCAGCTTGAGCTACTTTGGCAGCAGTTCCAAAACCAACACCTTGTCCAAAATCTTTTAATTGTCTGGCTCCAACATTTGAAGTCATGATAATTATAGTGTTTTTGAAATCAATTTTTCGACCTAAACTGTCTGTCAAATAACCGTCATCCAAAACTTGCAATAGCATATTGAAAACATCAGGATGCGCTTTTTCAATCTCATCCAATAAAACAACACAATATGGTTTTCTACGAACTTTTTCTGTTAATTGACCACCTTCTTCATATCCTACATATCCCGGAGGAGCTCCAACTAAACGAGAAATCGCAAATTTCTCCATGTACTCACTCATGTCAATACGAATCAATGCATCTTCAGAATCGAATAATTCTTTAGCCAAAACTTTAGCCAATTGGGTTTTACCAACACCAGTTTGTCCTAAGAATATAAAAGAACCAATTGGACGATTCGGATCTTTTAATCCGGCACGATTTCTTTGGATAGAACGAGCAATTTTCATTACCGCTTCTTTTTGTCCAATAACTTTTCCTTCAATTAGTTCTGGAAGTTTAGCCAGTTTGTTGCTTTCTGTTTGCGCAATACGATTAACAGGAATTCCGCTCATCATAGAAACAACATCAGCAACATTATCCTCGGTAACTTCAATTCGGTTATTTTTAGCGTCTTCTTCCCATTGTTCTTGGGCGATAGCTAAGTCTTTTTCAATACGCTTTTCGTCATCACGAAGTTTGGCAGCCTCTTCGTATTTTTGTTTTTTCACTACAACATTTTTCAATTCCCGTACATCCTCTAGTTGACGTTCGAGATCTAAAATTTGTTTAGGAACTTCAATATTGGTAATGTGAACTCTTGAACCTGCTTCGTCTAACGCATCAATAGCTTTGTCCGGCAAGAAACGTTCAGACATATATCTATCCGTTAATTTTACACAAGCCTCAATTGCTTCTTGTGAATAGGTAACATTATGATGGTCTTCGTATTTGTTTTTGATATTATTCAAAATTGTAATTGTTTCGGAAACTGATGTAGGTTCCACAATTATTTTTTGAAAACGTCTTTCTAATGCACCATCTTTTTCTATGTATTGTCTGTATTCGTCTAATGTAGTTGCACCAATACATTGAATCTCTCCACGAGCTAATGCTGGTTTAAACATATTAGAAGCATCAAGAGAACCTGTTGCGCCACCGGCACCAACAATAGTGTGAATTTCGTCTATGAAAAGAATGATATCATCATTTTTTTCTAATTCGTTCATAACTGCCTTCATGCGTTCTTCAAATTGTCCGCGGTATTTTGTACCGGCAACCAGACTCGCCAAATCCAAAGTTACGACACGTTTATTGAATAAAGTACGAGATACTTTCTTCTGAATAATTCGTAACGCTAAACCTTCGGCAATAGCTGATTTTCCCACTCCAGGTTCTCCAATAAGTAATGGATTGTTCTTTTTTCTACGGCTCAAAATTTGAGAAACGCGTTCAATTTCTTTCTCGCGTCCTACAACAGGGTCTAGTTTTCCTTCTTCGGCCATTTCTGTTAAATCTCTACCAAAATTATCTAAAACTGGTGTTTTAGATTTTTTATTTGATTTATTGGCTGGATTGTTAAAAGTTCCTTCTTTGAGACTGTCATCTTGTCCTGAATCGTCATTATACGATTCGTTTCGTGGCAAGTTTTCTATAAAATCTTCTTCGTTTGGAGTCATGTTTAGATATTGTTCTTTGGCTACGTCGTAATCAATTTTAAGTTTATTCAATAGCTTGGTTGTTGGATCGTTTTCGTTTCTTAATATGCACAACAATAGATGTGCAGTACTGATGGAAGAACTTTGAAATACTTTAGCTTCCAGGAAAGTAGTTTTCAAGGCTCTTTCTGCTTGTCTTGTCAAGTGTAGGTTTTTCTTTTCGATATTTACTTCTAAGCTTGGACTGGCAGGGCTTAGGATTTCCACTTTTCTACGTAAGTGGTCTAAATCAACATCCAGATTATTCAATATTTGAATTGCTTTACCATTTCCGTCTCTTAAAATACCCAACATTAAGTGTTCTGTTCCTATAAAGTCATGCCCTAATCGCAAAGCTTCTTCCTTGCTGTAAGTAATAACGTCTTTTACTCTTGGTGAAAAATTATCATCCATAATATATATTTGATATCGTAAATTTAGTGAATTAGTGATAGAAAAACAAAAACCATTCCTATAAGAAGTCGTGTCAGCTAAGAGACAAAAATAATCATAATATTAAAGTTAAATTTACCTTAAATTATTAACGAAAAACTAAGTTTAATTTGTTAATAAATCATTGAAATAAGTGTTTTAAAATTGGTTTTAAAATTTCAAAAAAGCGTATATTGGCACGTTTTGAAACTAATATAATTATTTAATATAACAACTTATGTCTGAAGGAGAAAAGTTAATTCCTATTAACATTGAAGATGAAATGAAAACGGCTTACATTGATTATTCGATGTCAGTAATTGTATCAAGAGCGCTTCCAGATGTTAGAGATGGCTTGAAACCAGTACATCGAAGAGTACTATTTGGAATGCATGATTTAGGAGTTAACTCTAGATCAGCCCACAAAAAGTCCGCAAGAATTGTTGGGGAAGTTCTTGGTAAATATCACCCTCACGGTGACACCTCAGTTTATGATGCCATGGTTCGTATGGCTCAGGAATGGAGTATGCGTTATTTATTAATAGATGGTCAGGGTAACTTTGGTTCTGTGGATGGCGATAGTCCTGCAGCAATGCGTTATACAGAGGCTAGAATGCGTAAGATTTCGGAAGAAATATTGGCAGATATAGATAAAGAAACGGTTGATTTTAAATTAAATTTTGATGATACGTTAGAAGAGCCAACTGTTATGCCAACGCGTGTTCCTACCTTATTAATAAATGGGGCAACGGGAATTGCAGTAGGTATGGCGACTAATATGCCACCTCACAATTTAACTGAGGTAATCAACGGTACGTTAGCTTTCATGGATAATAATGATATTGAGGTTGACGAGTTGATGACGCATATTAAAGCCCCGGATTTTCCTACTGGTGGAATAATATATGGATATGAAGGCGTTCGTGAAGCATTCAAAACAGGTAGAGGGCGTATTGTGATGCGTGCCAAAGTTGGTTTTGAAGAAGTTGATGGTCGTGAGTGCATCATTGTTACCGAAATTCCGTATCAAGTCAATAAAGCTGACATGATCAAGCGTACAGCTGATTTAGTAAATGACAAAAAAATTGATGGAATTGCGAATATTCGTGATGAATCGGATAGAAACGGGATGCGTATCGTTTATATTTTAAAACGTGATGCTACGCCAAACGTAGTTTTGAATACACTTTATAAATTTACACAATTACAATCTTCGTTTAGTGTAAATAATATTGCCATCGTAAAAGGGCGTCCGCAAATGTTGAATCTGAAAGATTTGATTCATTATTTTATCGAACACCGTCACGATGTAGTGACTCGCAGAACGCAATTTGAATTGAAAAAAGCGGAAGCAAGAGCACATATATTAGAAGGTTTGATCATTGCTTCGGATAATATTGATGAAGTAATTGCTTTAATAAAAGCTTCGAAAAGTACTGAAGAGGCAAGAGAAAAATTAATCGAAAGATTCAAATTATCAGATATTCAATCTCGTGCTATTGTAGAAATGCGTTTGCGTCAATTAACAGGTCTTGAACAAGATAAGTTAAGAACAGAATACGACGAAATCATGAAGTTAATAGAGCATTTGAAAGCTTTATTAGCGGATGTAAACTTGAGAATTGCTTTAATTAAGGAAGAATTGACTGAAATTCGTGATAAATACGGTGATGAGCGTCGTTCTCAAATTGAATATTCTGGTGGTGATGTAAGTATCGAAGATTTGATTGCCGATGAAAATGTAGTAATTACTATTTCACATGCTGGTTATATCAAACGTACTAATCTTACGGAATACAAAACTCAGAATAGAGGTGGAGTTGGACAAAAAAGTGCAGGAACAAGAGATCAAGATTTCTTAGAGCACATGTTTGTGGCAACGAATCATCAATATATGATGTTCTTTACCCAAAAAGGAAAATGTTTCTGGATGCGTGTTTATGAAATACCAGAGGGAAGTAAAACAGCCAAAGGAAGAGCAATTCAAAACTTGGTAAATATTGAAAGTGATGATAAAGTAAAAGCATTTATCTGTACGCAAGATTTAAAAGATCAAGATTACATAAAAAGCCATAACCTTATTATGGTAACTAAAAAAGGTCAGGTTAAGAAAACATCTTTAGAGAAATATTCTAAACCTAGAGTAAATGGAGTTGCTGCAATCACTATTAAGGAAGGCGATGAATTATTGGAAGCGAAATTAACTAATGGGGAAAGTCAAATTATTTTGGCCGTAAAATCTGGAAAACTAGTTCGTTTTGAAGAAACTAAAACCCGTCCGATGGGAAGAACAGCTTCCGGAGTTCGTGGAATTACACTTAAGGATGATAGTGATGAAGTAATTGGCATGGTTACTGTTGATAAGGAAAATATTAATGATTCACAAATTTTAGTAGTAACTGAAAATGGATATGGTAAACGTACCAAATTAGTTGATGAAGATGGTGAAGATGTTTATAGAATTACTAATCGTGGAGGAAAGGGTGTAAAAACACTTAATATAACAGAAAAAACCGGAAAACTTATTTCGATAAATGCAGTTACTGATGCTGATGATTTAATGATTATTAATAAATCTGGATTAACAATCAGAATGGCTATTGAAGATTTACGTGTAATGGGACGTGCTACCCAAGGGGTTAAATTGATAAATCTGAAAGGTAAAGATTCAATTGCAGCAGTTACCAAAGTAATGAAAGACGATGTAGCAGAAGTAGTTGTTGACGAAGATGGAAATGTTATCGAAACGGAAGCTATTGAAAGAGTGAAGCCAGTCTTAGAAGTTCTTGAGGACGAAGGTACGGAAGAGGATGAAGACGATTCTGAAGAGGATGAAATTGACGAGGACACTGAAGAGGATGATTCTGATGATGAAGCATAAATAAAAAAGAGAACAAGAATAATTATTAAACAAACATAGAATATTATGAAAAGTAAATATGTATTACTAGCATCAGTATTATTGATATCAGTAGCTACTTTTGCTCAAAAAGATCAAATAAAAGCGGCTGAAAAAGCGTTGAAAGGTGGTAAATCTCAAGAAGCAGTGACCATTTTGATGGAAGCGGAGTCTTTAATAACTAATGCAACAGATGCTGAGAAAGCACAGTTTTTCTTTGTAAAAGGAAATGCTTTATTGGATTTGGCAAATAAAAATGTTGATACTGATACGAATCTTTCTCTTGCTGCAAAAGCATATCAAGATTTAATTGGTGCTGAGAAAGCTTCTGGAAAATCTAAATTCTCAACTCAGGCAGCAGCTTCAATTACAGATATTAAATTCAAATTGATAAACGGTGCAATTGCAGATTCAAAAATTGATAAACACTCTGATAGTGCTAAAAAATTATATGATGCTTATTTGTTAGATAAAAAAGACACCATAAATTTATATTATGCAGCGTCTACTTATGTAAATGCAAAAGAATATGACAAAGCGCTTGAATTGTATGATAATTTGAAAACGTTGAACTATTCTGGAAAAGGAACTAGTTATTTTGCAGTGAACAAATTAACTAGTCAGGAAGACTTTTTTAATACACTTCAAGAAAGAGACAAAATGGTTAAATTAGGAACTCACGAAAAACCAAGAACTGAGGTTGTTCCTTCAAAAAGAGGAGAAATCTACAAAAACATGGCTTTGATTTTAGTTGAAAAAGGAAAAACTGAAGAGGCAAAAAAAGCAATTGCTGAAGCTAGAATGGCAAATCCTGAAGACACTTCTTTGACTTTGACCGAGGCTAATCTTTATTTAGAAACAAAGGATTTTGAAATGTACAAAAAGCTAATCGCTGAAGTATTACAAAAAAATCCAAATGATGCTGATTTGATTTTTAACTTGGGAGTAATAAGTGCAAATGCTAAGAATGTAGCAGATGCTGAAAAATATTACAAAAAAGTTATTGAAATTAACCCAAAATATACAAATGCTTACATCAATCTTGCTGCAATGAAGTTAGAGAATGAAAAAGTAATTATTGATGAAATGAATAAATTGGGGACTTCTGCTAAAGACATGAAGCGTTATGATGAATTGAAAAAGAAAAGAGAAGAACTCTTTAAAGCAACAATTCCTTATCTTGAAAAAGCAGTTGAACTAGATCCTAAAAACGTGGATGTTTCTAAAACACTATTAGGAGTTTATAGTGCTTTAGAAATGACAGCAGAATATAAAGCTTTAAAAGCAAAGTTATAATATAGTTTTCAAAAGTAACATAACTGTTAAATTAAAATATTGATTCACCCTTTCAAAAGTTTTTACTTTGGGAGGGTTTTTTATTTTTTGAATTATAACTTTTTTATTATTTAGTAAGAATAATAATTAACACAATGTAATAATACGATTTTTTAAAACATTGGTAATTAGTATTTTATATATCTGATACTGTTAAATTAAATAATTGTTACTATTTTTTTTGTAAAATAGAAATTAAATTATATTTTTAGAAATGTAAAATATTTAATTTTTAATATAAAATAGAGCTTTTAGACATTAATACTCTTAATAAAGAACCAATATTCTAACCTTAAAACCAAAAACTATATTAATATGAAAAAGAACTACTTAACGATTATCTATTTTTTATTTTTTTCAATAGCTTCTTTTGCTCAAAAAAATCAAATAAAAGCAGCTGAAACAGAGTTTAATAGTGGTAAATTTCAGCAGGCGATAGGCATATTGAATAGTGCTGAGTATTTAATTTTTAATGCAGAAGCATCTGATCAGTCTGAATTTTATAACTTAAAAGCTAAAGTTTTGACTGGTTTAGTAGAAAAAAATATTGAACCAACTAAAAATGTTGCTCTAACAGTTACAGCTTATCAAGAGTTGATTGCAGCTGAAAAGGCATCGGGTAAATTTAAATATTCAGTTACTGCATTAGAGTCTATAAAAAAAATAAAAGAAGATCTACTAAATAGTGCTATTGCTGATGCTAAGGCGAAAAGATTTTCAGAAGGGGCAAGTAAAATGCATACTATTTATTTGACTAATAAAAGAGATACTATAAATTTATATTATGCAGCATCTTATTACAGAGATGCGAAAGATTATAATCAAGCTTTAAAGCTTTATGAAGAATTAGATGTTCTCAAATACTCAGGGAAGGGTTTAGATTATTATGCTGTTAATAAGCAAACTAATGAAGAAGAATTGTTTAGTTCTGGAGCATCAAGAGATTTGAGTGTAAAAGCAGGAACTCATATAAAGCCAAGAATGCAAAAATCTCCATCTAAGAAAGTTGAGATATACACAAATATGGCTTATATGTATCTTGAAAAAGGAGATTTAGATAAGTCAGAGAAGTTTAATAGTAAAATATTAGAGATTGACCCCAAAAATCCTGATTCCTATTTAAACTTGGCCTATCTGAAAATTGATGAGAAAAAAGCGATAATGGATCAGATGAGTAATCTAGGTACATCAGCTAGTGATATGAAAATTTATGATGAGTTGATAATTAAAAAAGATAATTTAATTAAAAAGGCTATTTCTTATCTAGAAAAAGGTAATGCAGAAATCCCTAAGGATCAAGATATTTCTAAATTACTATTAAATTTATATAGAGCACTGGATATGACTGCTGAGTATAATGCTTTAAAAGCACGCATATAATTTGGAGATATTAATAATAACGATGCCGATTTAAATAATTTTTTTTATCACTCTGAGTTTATGAGTGTGTTTGTTTATTTCGGCATTGTAAATCCCAAGATGATCTAATCTGTCAATTCGAACCTTTCCACTGGCATGAATGATATAATTGTCGGCCATTATAATTCCTACATGTATAATGCTACCTTCGTCATTGTCAAAAAAAGCTAAGTCTCCAGGTTCGCTTTCTTCTATAAAACTTAATGCTTCTCCTTGTGTTGACTGCTGCGAAGCATCTCTGAGTAATTTATAGCCATTTAGCTTATATACCATTTGAGTGAATCCGGAACAATCAATACCAAAAGGTGTTTTTCCTCCCCACAAATAAGGAGCATTTAGATACATAAAGGCTGTATTGATTAAGTTGGTTTTAGCTTTTTCACCACTGGTTTTAATTCCTTCAAAATCAAAATTAGCAATATTTATCTCATTGTGATTGATAAATGCTAATGAAGACCCAAGAGGAATAGGTATCAATAAGTTGTTTGGAGCAGTAACATATTCAATCAAATCTGAATTTAAAATGATAGCTTCTGACGACAATTGCTTAAAGCTGGACTCTGAAATCGGTTGTAATTGTTTAGAGTCTATCCAGCCTTCATAATCATCATATTGCATTCTGATGTATGACCATTGCTTGAGTTGTTCTAAAATTTCAAAATGTTCCCCAAATAAAACTTGAGAAACAATTTCACTTTTGTCACTAGGTTCAAAGCGGAGTGGGATCATTGCTAGATTACAAATTCCAAACATTTAGGTTGATTTAGGAGTTAAGAAAAATGAGTTATAAGTTCGAAAACCTATAACTCATTAAATTTAGTATTAGTTATGCTTTTTCAATAACAATTGCCGAGGCACCACCACCACCATTGCAAATTGCAGCTGCACCGATAGTTCCGTTATTTTGTTCTAAAACGTTGATTAATGTAACAATAATTCTTACTCCGGAACAACCAAGGGGATGCCCTAAAGATACTGCGCCACCATTTACATTTACTTTCCTGTCATCTAAACCTAAAATTTTAGAATTAGCCAAGCCTACTACTGCAAAAGCTTCATTGAATTCAAAATAATCAACATCACTAATTGCTATTCCTGCTTTTTCTAATGCTTTTGGAATTGCTTTTGAAGGGCTTGTAGTAAACCATTTTGGTTCTTGTGCTGCATCAGCATAACCTTTAATGTATGCCAGCGGTTTTAGGCCTAGAGCTAAAGCTTTTTCTTCGCTCATTAATACCACGGCTGCTGCGCCATCATTTATTGTAGATGCGTTGGCGGCAGTTACAGTACCGTCTTTTGTGAATACAGCATTCAATGCTGGTATTTTATCCAATTTTACGTTTGTAAATTCTTCGTCTTTAGAAACTATGATGGGATCTCCTTTTCTTTGTGGAACAGGAACAGCAACAATTTCATTGTCAAATTTTCCAGCATCCCAAGCTTTCGCGCTACGCTCATAGGATTGAATTGCGTAGTTATCTTGGTCTTCACGAGTAAAGTTGTATTCTGCAGCACATAGATCAGCACACACTCCCATAGCGCTGTTATCGTAAGCATCAGTCAGTCCGTCTTTCTGCATTCCGTCTATCATGGTTGCTGGACCAAATTTTGTTCCATTTCTTAAGTTCATGTAATGTGGAATCAAACTCATGTTTTCCATTCCACCAGCAACTACAATTTCGGCATCGCCACATTGAATAGCTTGCGCCCCCAACATAACAGCTTTCATTCCTGAAGCACAAACTTTATTTATTGTGGTGCAAGCAACTGTATTAGGTAAACCTGCAAATATAGCTGCTTGACGAGCAGGAGCTTGTCCTACGCCAGCTTGAACTACGTTACCCATATATACTTCATCAATTAAATTTGGATCTAATTTTATTTTGTCCAAAGCACCTTTTATAGCTACTGCACCCAATTTTGGAGCAGTAACTGTAGATAATCCCCCCATAAAACTTCCGATAGGTGTTCTAACGGCAGAAACGATAACAACTCTTTTGTTCATGACTTTCATAATGTTGGTTTATGTAGCAAATTTAATCTTTTTTATACAATTTCATATTTTGATGTTGAGATTATCTTTTTTAAAATTTATTTTTAATCTATATGTTTGATTGTGAAGTGTTTTTATATAAATGATAAAAAATATTAAAAAAAAGCCCTCAAATACTTGTGAGAAGTCTAAAGATGTCTTAAATTTGCAACCGCAAAACAGGACACGTTTCCTTGAGCTTGGAGGGGTGCCAGAGTGGTAATGGAGCAGTTTGCTAAACTGTCATCGAGTAATCGGTGCCAGGGTTCGAGTCCCTGTCCCTCCGCTTTATATTTTGTTTCTCGGGGTGTAGCGTAGCTCGGTTATCGCGCCTGCTTTGGGAGCAGGAGGCCGCAGGTTCGAATCCTGCCACCCCGACTATATTTTTTTCATGAGCAATGGAGGCATAGCTCAGCTGGATAGAGCACCTGCCTTCTAAGCAGGCGGTCGAAGGTTCGAATCCTTCTGCCTTCACTTTGATAATCAAGTCCTTGCATTTATGTAAGGGCTTTTTTTGTGTCCTGTGTCGAACATTTGCCGAACATCTTTCGACAGTTAAGGGAAATAAAAAGAACATTAATTATAATTATTTTTTCTTATGTTTGAGTTTTAAAATCTCAAATATGGATATAAATCTTATTTATAAAATAGTGCTTAGTATGTTTCTACTTTATGAAACAGTAATATATTTGAATACTTCTAAAATTACTGATGTAATAATTGAGAAATCTTTTGGAGACAAAACAGAAATAAACTCAAAATCTATTAATAGAATAGCTGTAATGAAAACTTGGTATTTTGCATTTTTTGTAATTTCATACATTTTCTCAATTACTAGTATTAAATCATATAATAAAGAATACTTTTTTTTTGCTAATGCAGATTATTATATTAATAGTTTTTTTTTTATTACTGGTATAATTCTTATGCTTTTGCTTCGCTTACTTCCTAATAAAGCTATTAAAAACGATTATTATAAAGACTTAAACATCATACCTACTTACGAGAAGATTTTAAATGAGCTTCAAGCAAGTTCCATAAAGGATGATAATTTAATTTCAAAAGAATTTGACTTTGCTTTGAAATCGAATTATTTTGAAATTGAATTATCACAATTCAAAGACTTATTGCAATTGAAAGAACCAACTCAAAAAATTATTTGGAAACCAGTCGTAAAAACAAAAAAAAAAGATAGACAAATGCTTTTGACTTTTCTAAATAGATTATTCCAAAATCAATTAATAAAAATTGAAAGAAAAGAAGTTTGTCTATTTGTAAACAAATATTTTGACTTCAATGAATTTGATCACGATATAAAAGAAAATCCTTTAAAACCTGATAACATTGGGGCTTGGATGAAAAATAACTAAAGTCGTTTTAAAGCCGTAAGTCTTTACGTCTTATTTCACCCCGCATTTCTTATACATTCCTTTGTAGTGCATTCCTAAGTAAAGGAATGCATAAAAAATAATGTTTATGAGTAATTTACAAATCGAAGAAAAACTATTCAATATAGAGAATAGTATTTCAAAATTAAGTCTTGCAGTAAAGACTATTCTTTCTACAGAAGAAGCTGCTGAATTTTTAGGGTTAAAGCCCTCATACCTTTATAAATTAACTTCCGATAAAAAAATTAGGTTCTTTAAACCTCTAGGAAAATTGATTTACTTCAAAAAAGAAGATCTTGAAGCTTTCTTACTACGCAATCCTAGTGAAACTAATTTGGACGAAAATTCAACACAACAAAACCATTGGAAAAAATAAACACAATAAACATAGATAACGACTATGATTATTGTGTGCTATTTATTCATTTAATCTATTGTGTACGCAAATATACACAATTAATACCTATTGTGTAAACATGGAAAATCCAGAAGAAGAAAAAAAGGAATTTGTACCAAATATCTTTGATTTAACCGAAAATTATTTGTCTAAAAGATATGACTTTCGATATAATGAAATTGCTCTCGAGATTGAGTGTAAATCAAAAAAAGAAATTCAATATAAATCATTTAATGAAAGTTCATTATATATTGAGTTGCAAAAAAGAGGTATTAAGATATCTATAAATAATTTGCTGGCGATATTGCGAAGTGGATATGTAAATGATTACAACCCTATTAAAGATTTTTTCCTGTCTTTGTCACCTTGGGATGGTCAAAATCATATACAAAAGTTGGCAAGTTATGTTTCTATTTATGATAAAAATCAGTTTGAGTATCATTTTTTAAAATGGTGTGTTAGAACCGTAAAATGCGTTTTTAAAGATGATTATTTCAATAAACAAGCTTTTGTACTCGTTCATAAAGGGCAAAGTAGCGGAAAAAGTACGTTTTGCCGTTTTATGTGTCCTCCGGCTTTAGCAAACTACATTGCGGAAGATCTCTCTAATGATAAAGATGCACGTATTTTATTAGCAAAGAATTTTTTGATAAACCTAGACGAACTCGCCGTACTTTCAAAAAAAGAGATTAATCAGTTAAAATCATATTTTTCAAAAACGTCAATAAACGAGCGCCTTCCTTATGACCGTAAAAACAGTATTTTGCCTCGTGTATGCTCATTTATTGGAAGCACAAATATGGCTACGTTCCTCAACGATGAAACAGGATCTGTAAGGTGGTTGTGTTTCGAATTAACCTCTCCCATAAATTTTGCTTATAAAACAGAAATTGACATTAATAAAGTTTGGGCACAAGCATACGCTTTAGCGAATAGTGATTTCGATTGTGAATTGTCTTTTAAAGATGTTCAGGAAAACGAAAAACGCAACTCAAAATACACAACACTTTCTGTGGAACATGAAGTAATAAGTAAGTATTTAAAAATTCCTGAAAATGACACCAATAACCAATTTATGACATCAAGTGATATAATGCATCATTTATCAGTTAAATACCAGCGATTAAATCATATTTCTATTGGTAAAGCAATGATTTCACTAGGATTTGAGCGAATTAAAGATAAGGAAAGGCAAGTATATGGTTATATGGTTACTTCTTTGCCATTATACGATTCAAATTAAAAAAATAGAAAAAGATGATTCCTTCTTACATAGTTACCTTGAATATTCTGAAGTCCTTCAAATACTAGGATTTTTCTAGGTAACTTAATATAAAAATGTTCTTACCTATAGTTACCTAACTTACCTAAAGAGTTAAAGTAAAAATAATAGAAACTATAAATATTTTGTTAGGTAAGTTAGGTAAGATAAAAAAAAACATGAAAATAACTTACTTCCCTTGCTATTACTAGGCCAGGTAACTAGGTATGAAGAAATATAAAAAAACAAATTAATTTTTTACTTCTGAAGTTAAATTAAAAGTTAACCCCACAAAATTAAAAACAATGAAAAAGTTAAATGAGATTATTTCGAAACAGCTAAGCCTATATAATGCCCATACTATTATTAACGACGAATCATTTGCAATCACAAAAGTAAAGTTCCTATTAATCATTAAAAGAACAATTAACTATTCTTTTTTTCCTTTAAGAAAATTGACCTTGATTTTCTTGTGATAGAAGAAGTGTGTTTTAAAAAGCACATTTAATAAATAATTAAATAATTAGTTATTTATTAAATGTGTAAATAAGTTAATTAATTTATTAATTAACTTATTTACACATTTACACATTTACACATTTACACATTTACACATTTACACATTTACACATTTACACATTTACACATTTACACATTTACACATTTACACATTTACACATTTACACATTTACACATTTACACATTTACATTTATACAAATACAAATAAATAATTTCAAAATAATTATGTTCAAAAAAAAAACATAGCAAGGTACTTTTTTTGGGCCTTTAAGAAGCCAAGAATTTAAAATCCCACGTAAACTCGAATTTTTTTAACACTAAACTATATTTATATGACATTTAAAGGAGGAGCACCCAGGAAAGAAGAAGATCTAAAATTAAAGTACAGAATGAAATTAAACTTCAATTTAGAAGAATTTAATTTGATAAAAAGCAAGTCTTTGTATTCAAATAAGATTTTAAAGGACATTATTTTACAGGCGATTTTAAATAATTCCATAAATATTAGTACTGATAAAGATCCAAAATATAACCAGGAATTAAATAAAATTGGAATTAATTTGAATCAGATAGTAAAAAAAGCAAATTCGATTAAGGAATTATCTAATAGTGATATTCAAAAAATGATTTATTTAATGGATGTAATTCAAAAAAAAATATTACATGATAGCTAATATAACTCAAGGAAGTTTTTTAAAACAATTACTAGAATATAATCAAAAAAAAATTGATAAAGGAGAAGCGTCTGTTTTAGCAGTAGGAAATATTTTCATGGACAATGTAAAAATAGCAGAATCTATGATATCAATTTATGGAAATAATAGTAATAGAAAAGATAAATTTTTTCACGTTTCTTTGAATTTTACACAAAACGATATTAATGTTATCGACGATGATTTATTAAGAAACATAGCGAAAGAATATTTATTAGGAGTAGGATTTGATGAAGATCACCCTTATATAGTTTACAAGCATGAAGACACACTGCACCCTCACGTGCACGTAGTAACTAGTAAAATAGACGTAAATGGAAAATGCGTTTCAAAAGCTAACGATTATAGACAAAGCCAGGAAATAACTAGAGGATTGGAAATAAAATATAATTTAACTCAAATTAGCTCAACGAAAAATATTGCAAAAACTGTAATTGATGAAAAAATACAGATTAATACAAATTTAAAAGATAAATTAAATTTTCATTTGAAATTTGCGTTAAAGACCTACAGGGTGCAAACGTATAAAGAATTTCAAGATTATTTAAATCTAAACAGTTTAGATATTAGTCATATTTCTGGAATAAATGAAATAGAAGGGAAACCTGTTACCTATGAAGGAATAATTTTTAATGATTTAAATAAAGACTTTAAACAACAACAAAAAGGTATAAAAGCAAGTTCGTTGTATTTAAAACCAACAGTCCAAAATTTGGAAGTGTTTTTTAAAAGTAATAAAGAATATCATAAATTGAAAAAAAGAATTATTCAGGATGTCATTAATAAAGTTTTTACTAATTATGACAAAATTACAGTCGAAGATTTTGCTGAAAATTTAAATGAAAAAGGATTTCAGTTTAACTATCAAAAAGACAGTAATAATAATTTAGTTGGTGTTTCTTTTACTAATATAGAAACAGGGTATAAATATTCTGGAGAGAACATTGGTGAAAATTATAATGCAAAAAATCTAACTGCATTATTTGGTATTAATACTAAAAAAAAACAAAAAAATAGTACTGTAACACTTTATAAAAAATATAGAAACAATATTTTAAATCCTGCAAAAAAAGTTGATGAAATAAGTAATTTAATAGAGTTGGGGTTTAATGTATTATTGGACAACAATAATTTATATATTTCTGATTATAAAAATAGTTCACCAAAAGATTTTGTATTGTTCAGAAAAAATGTTGATTATCTAGAACCTGAAACCATACAATTAATTAAGAAATCTTTAGATTTGAATTTCAATGATTTATCAAAATCGGATACATTAAAATTTGAATACTGTAGAGCAATCGCTATTAATAATTTTCCTAGAATTGAAAAATTAAAATTTGAAATAGTGAACCTAAATACCATAAAAGATAGTATTCCAGAAAAACAAATTCCAAATGAAATTAAGGACCTGTTTACGGATGTTATAGTAACCCAAGAAACTGAAATTACTTATAATGATGATTCTATTAGTGACGTTGATAAAAAGAACAAAAAAAATAATCCTTTTATTAGAAGGAAAAGGAGGTTATAAATTATGAGACACTCTTCATAAAGTGTTTAAGTTAAAAATAATAGGGTTTGACTTTTTAATAAAAGTGAACCCCTTTTTTTTGCTATATAATTAAATTTTGTCTGTAATTACTTTTGAAATTGCACCAATCCAATAATTTTATATAGATCTTCTCTTGCTTACCCTATACTTTTTTATTTCTTTTCTTATAATTTATAGATAATAACTCATCCGTTTATGGTTTTCCTCAATTGTCTTCTATTGATTTTTTGTACTATTGTATATAGTATTTAAAAAAAACTATTCAATAATAATTATAATTCTGTATATAGAAACTCAATAGTGAAGGCATAACTATGATAACGGGTATTAGTGGTACTAAATACCAAGATTTATTAAAATTTATTCAAAATGCAAAATTACTGCAACAGTATAGAAGTGAAATACCTTATTAAAACCAGCAATATAATATCTAAAATTATATCATTTTTATAAAAAAAAATTATTTTTGAATAATTATACAATTAAATAAATTTTCATATTTCATTATTTTGCTTACATTTGTGTCAGAAATGAATAATATTACAAATATAATCAAATGCAGGTTAAGATAAAAGAAATAGCAAATATTCAGTTCGGTTATTACGGGCAACCTAGTAAATACGGGACTATTCCATATTTTCAAGCCAAACATTTCAATGAATTTGGTCAATATATTGGGGAGAATGATACCTTTTTAGAAGAAGATCCAAAATCAATGGCTAATATATTACAAGATGGAGATGTGCTTTTTGTGGCAAAAGGGTTTCGTTTTTTTGCCACATTATACAAAGAAGATTTTGGAAATGCTATTGCATCTTCTATCTTTTTTGTTTTAAGACCTGATAAAACTAGAATTATCCCAGCCTACTTGGTTTCGGTTTTAAATCTTCCTAAAAATTTATTGCACTTTCAACAGTCAGGTGCCGGAAGTACAATTCCCTCCATTCGCAAAAATGAACTGGCAGATTTTACATTAAATTTATTGTCACTGGAACAACAACAAAAAGTGGTAGCGTTACAAGAATTATATTTTAAGGATATTCAAATTACAGATGCATTAATCAGAGAAAAACAAAAACTTTTTCAAACAACAATTTCAAAAATCATAAAATAGATTTAAAATGGCTAAAGTAAAAAATGATGCTCCTGGAATGAAAGGGGAAAGAAGTAGAAACGACGATGGACAATTAAGACAAAAAAGAAGCGATACACATATCGGGACTATCGAACAGAAGTATAACATTGATTTAAATGTAAGGAGTGATATGCATTTAGGCACATATTTAGAAAAAAATGATATTGCATCATTAAATGATTTAGTAAATAATAATAAAAAGTAAAGGTTTTAAAAACAGAGACTATGGCAGAGAATATAATTACACAAAGAGACATCAACAATATAGTTTGGAAAGCCTGTGATACTTTACGGCCGGTAATGGGAAGTGAGCAATACAAAGATTATATCCTTACATTATTGTTTATTAAATACCTCTCCGATGTTTGGAAAGACAAAGTGGAGCAATACCGCCTTAAATATCCTGATAATGAAGAAATGGTGCAACGCCAATTACAAAGAGAGCGTTTTATATTGCCTGAAATAAGCAATTTCGATTACCTGTATCAAAACCGTAATGAGCCAAATATCGGTGAAATTATCGATATTGGATTAACGGCTTTAGAGGATGCAAACCGTTCCAAATTAGCTATGGTGTTCCGTAGCATATCTTTTAATTCCGAAACGGTGTTTGGTCAAACCAAACAGCGTAACGCCATTATGAAAAACTTGCTGGTTGATTTTTCCGCTCTTGATTTGCAACCCTCCCATTTAGAAGGAAACGATATCATCGGCGATAGCTACGAGTTTCTAATTTCAAAATTTGCTGGGGAAAGTGGTAAGAAGTCAGGCGAGTTCTACACGCCAGGTGAAGTAAGTACCTTATTAGCCAAATTAGTTGATCCTCAACCCGGAAACAGAATATGCGATCCCACTGCAGGGTCGGGATCTTTATTGATAAAGGTAGCCAATGAAGTAGAAGGTAAAAACTATTCACTCTATGGTCAGGAAAACAATGGAAGCACTTGGGCCTTATGTCGTATGAATATGTTTTTGCACGAACAGGACAGTGCCACAATAGAATGGGGTGATACCATCAACAATCCTAAACTATTGGAGAAAGACAACTTAATGAAGTTCAATATTGTGGTGGCAAATCCCCCTTTTTCGCTTGACAAATGGGGTGCCGATACTGCAGCATCAGACCAGTTTAACCGTTTCCATAGAGGCGTTCCTCCAAAAAGCAAAGGCGATTATGCTTTTATCAGTCACATGATAGAAACCACCTATGAAGATGTGGGTAAAGTGGGAGTAATTGTGCCACACGGTGTATTGTTCCGTAGTAGTAGCGAAGGACAAATTCGTAAAAAATTAATTGATGAAAATTTGTTGGAAGCCGTTATTGGTTTACCTGCAAATCTGTTTTTTGGCACTGGAATTCCAGCAGCCATATTAATTTTCAACAGAGGAAAAGGAGGAAATAAAGATGTTTTGTTTATTGATGCCAGTAGAGAATTTGAGAGTGGAAAAAATCAAAATAAATTAAGAGAAATTGACATTAAGCATATTGTAAGAGCTTTCAAAGCATTCAAAGCTGCTACACCGCTATCTACTGAAAAAGGGACTGTTACAGAAGACAAATACAGTTACCGTGCTTCTATTGCTGATATTATAGAAAATGATTACAACTTGAATATTCCACGTTATGTAGATACATTTGAGGAAGAGGAAGAAGTAGATATCAAAGCCACGCATACCAATATTACCGAACTAAAAAAACAACTAACCGAAGTAGAAAATCAAATGGAAAACTACTTGAAAGAGTTGAATTTAATCTAGTCTTTTTGATACCTATCGAATATTAAAAAAAGAAAACCAATCTCTAAACTATTAAAAATATGAGTTATAAAAACATAAAAGCTACAATCGATACTATAAAAGCAAGAGTTGCAGCCTTTGGAGAATTGACTATTGAGCAAAAAAAGAAAATCAATTACAAATTCAGACTAGAATGGAATTTTAATTCTAATAGTATGGAAGGTAATACACTTACCATTGAAGAAACACGCAGTGTAATGGTAGGTAATCTTACGGTTAATGATAAGCCACTAAAAGACATCTTGGAAATGCAAGGTCACGACCAAGTAATTGTCGAAATTTTACGCATTGGCAAAGGAGAATTAAGACTTTCCGAAAAAAGAATTTGCGATATCCACAAAGCAATCATGCACGAGGAGGATGAATCAAAAAAGGATAAAATCGGGCGGTGGAAACAGGATGCTAATATGATTTACAATACAAAAGGGGAAAGATATGATTTTGTGGCTCCAACGGAAGTACCGGATAAAATGCATGACCTTTTAAACCGAACCAATGCTGATATCGATGCGATTAAGGCTAATAAGAAAAATGCACCACATCCAATCGATGTGGCCTTACAGTTTCATTTGGAGTATCTAAACATTCACCCGTTTTATGATGGCAATGGAAGAACAGCACGTATCCTGACAAACCTTATTTTAATTTCTTTAGGATACAACCCTTTTTGGATTAATGAAAACGACCGCAAAATCTATTACAATTACATTAGTGACATTCAGGGTTATGGTGGCTCAAAAGACTTGTTTTACGAATATTGTGCCAAGCTTATTGAACGTTCTGAACAAATTGTTCTGGATGTCGTTGAGGGTATCGATATTACCGAAGCTGACGATATAAACAAAGAAATCTCACTTTGGAAAAAACAATTGGTTAAAAGTGACGAAGTGTTTCCTGTTTCGAATTATGCCATTGCTGAAATCTATCAGAGAGGTCTTAAAAAATTATTTGAAAAGATACTAGTTCAGGTGAGACAGTTTGACGATTTGTTTACCAAAAAGCGAATAACAAATGGAATTAATTCAAGGAATCCAAAAGCAGACCATCTAGAAAATTTTGACAGTTTATTTGAAAAAATAATTGACCACACAAAACGCAAAGACGATTTAGAGGTAATGGTAGCTGGCAATATTGAAAGGGTTAATGACATTAAACTTAGTGTGCATTACAGCGGTTTCAAAAATGATGGCTTAAATACATTTAGTTCGTATTGTGATTTATACGTCACTTTCAATGAATATAATTATGTAATAAACGATCATGGTAACAATACCGATCAGAATGATTTTGTCAAAAAATTATACTCCGAACCATTGACAGATACTGAAATTGACACCATTACATCAACTATGATATCAAGATTATTCGAAAGAATTAAAGCTTCGGTGAAAAATCAATAATTTTTTAATAAAAAGTTAAACTAATATGAACGATACCGTTACAATGCCAATACAAGCACAAAATATTGAAATACCAAACGGTTTTAAACAAACTGCCATTGGTTTAATTCCAAGTGATTGGGAGGTTAAGAAATTGGGGGAAATAGGAAGTTTTTCAAAAGGCAAAGGAATACTAAAGGCACAAGTTTTAGAAAACGGTTTGCCGTGTATTAGATATGGAGAAATTTATACAACACATCATTTTGTAATTAAAGAGTTCAAATCATATATAAGTGAAGAGGTTGCAAATGAAAGCCAAGAAATTTCAAAAGGAGATATTTTATTTGCAGGTTCGGGAGAAACTATTGATGATATTGGAAAAGCGGTTGTGTATATTGGTAATGAAATAGCTTATGCTGGTGGTGATACAATAATTTTCAAACCTAATAATAACAACTCTGAAACGATTTCTTATATTTTAGAAATGGATAGTTCTAGAAAACAAAAGCGAACTTTTGGACAAGGAAATTCGGTTGTACATATTTATCCTTCGGAATTAAAAAAACTCAAAATCCCACTCCCTCCACTCCCAGAACAACAAAAAATAGCGTCAATATTATCAACGTGGGATGAAGCGATTGATAATTGTAAAGAGATTATTGAGGAGTTGAAAGTTAGAAATAAAGGACTGACTCAAAAGTTACTTACAGGTAAAATGAGAGTTAAAGGGTTTGAGGGAAGTAAGTGGGTCGAAAAGAAAGGAAATAAAATCTTTAGAAACAATACAGATAAAACCCATAACGGAGATTTGGAAATTCTTTCAGCTACGCAGGAAAGAGGTGTAATTCCTAGAAGTATGAATAATATTGATATTAAATATGATAAAAATTCATTAGGTACATATAAGAAAGTTGAAGTTGGTGATTATGTAATAAGCTTACGTTCGTTTCAAGGGGGGATAGAATATTCAGAATATGAAGGGATAGTAAGTCCAGCGTACACTATTTTAAAAGAAATCATTCCTATTTCAAAAAAATTCTATAAAGTTTACTTCAAAACAGAAACTTTTATCAATCGATTAAATACTATTATTTATGGTATTCGTGACGGTAAACAAATTAGTTTTAGTGATTTCGCGACTTTAAATATTCCGTATCCATCTATTGAAGAGCAAAATGAAATAGCAATAATTCTCGACAAAGCAACAGAAGAACTCAACCAATACCAACAAAAACTACAAACCTTGCAATTACAAAAAAAGGGATTAATGCAACAGTTGTTGACGGGGAAAGTGAGAGTAAAAATTTAAAATAACAATATATGACAAACGAACGAGATCAAACTAAATTAATTATTCAAAGATTTGATAATTACATTACTGGAGCAAATACGAAAGGAAATTTTCTATTGGCTATAAATACATTTTTATGCGGAATAATTATAGCTAATTACAGTAAATTCAAAGAACTTATTGTTTGTGAAAGTGATATGGTTTATCTCAATGTTATTTTAATCATTTTAGTAATATTAAGTATTTGCACAACATTTTTTGTTTTAAGAGCTGTTTATCCTTTTGTATTATCAGGAAATTCAAGTAAGGATAGCTATCATTCTCACATTTTCTTTAATTCGGTGGCAGAATTTACAGATGGTAAAGAATATCATAAATCTGTATTAAAGCAAACTGATGAAAACGTTGAAGAAGATATGGCAATCCAAGCTTTTTATTTAGCAAAAGGATTAAAAAGTAAATATTGGTTTTTAGAAATAGCAATGAAATTTGTTTATGCCGAACTTGTAGTCCTATTAATTTTATTAGCAACAATTTTAATTTTTTAATTATGAAATTATTTGAAAATTATTTATCGGATTTTGATGACATTCTTTCTAAAAAAGTTAGAGTAACTCCAGATTATATCAAAGAACAAAGAACATTTAGTTCGAATTTACTTAAAGCTCAAAATTTTTCTGCTGAAAATCATGTTGGATTAGGAATGCCAAATTTGCCTGCCACAATTGAAGGTCCAAAAGTATTATTCAAATATGATAAAGCATTTTTGACAAAACATTTTGGTAATAATAATGATTCGTTTGATAAAATCACAATTGGTCCTCATCCCGATTTTGATGCTTTACAATCAACAGATTATATTCATCATCATTGTGTTTCAGTTTTTGTTGATATAAAAGGATCTACAAGATTGATTGAAAAATATTCATTACTTGAAGTGCGGTTGATTAAAGATAGTCTTTTGACTTTGGCTATTGAAGTTGCCAATCAATTTGGCGGACATATTCACAGACTACAAGGTGATGGTATTTTTATTCAATTTGTTAGAAAAGATAAAACTCCAAATGATGCTGCAATTAACGCTTTAAATGCTGTTTCAATTTTAACTCAATTTGTATCTGTTGATTTAGCTAATATTATGAAACAATATGATTTAAAACCAATAAAAATTAGAGCAGGTATTGATTATGGTGATAATGACAATGTACTTTGGTCTTATTATGGAATAGCAGGTTGTGAGGAACTTACAACAACCAGTTTGCATACAGATATGGCTGCTAAACTACAAGCCAAAGCGTATGATAATTCAATATTAATTGGCGGTAATGTAAAGAAGCTGTTAGATCTAAAATCAGACTTTTATACCTATTTTGAAAATCAAGAAAGCAAAGAAAAAGTTTATAATATTTCTACTCAATTTACTTATCCATTTTTTGTTTTTAATTGGAACGAGTTTTTAACATCATTGCCATTTGTATGGAAAACAAGCGGTTCTGAAATATTAGAAATCAAAGAAAAATCAATCGTTATTGAATGTTTTATCTCTAACGAAGATGGAACAAATAGAGAAAGATATTTTCCTAATTCTAAGTCAATTCCAAAAGACAAGAAAATATATTTTAAACTTTTAAGAGATAATAGAACATTTATAAAAACACCTTTTGAAAGTATAGAATGGTTCGGAAGAAATTCTGGTAAAGAAGCAGAGGATCTTGAACATTTAAACCTTGATTTTGACAAGTATTTTGATAATAAAACAGAATGTATTGTAGATGCAACATATTTAGGACATCATTATATTGAGTGTAAAATTTTAAGAGGACATTTGACAACTGAAAAAGTAACATTTCCAATTTTTGTCCAATAAAAAAAATAACGTATGAAAGTATTAGGAATTAGAAACACGCCAACAAAAATTAGATTTTGCATTTTAGAAGGAGACAAATCAAATTATGTTTTTACTAATTGTAATGATGAAAATAAAATAGATTTGCCAAAATCACTTAAAACAGAGTTTGAGATTTATCAATGGATAAAAAGTGAATACGAAAGACTTTTTGATAAATATGGACCATTCGACCATTTTGCGATTAAGCAAAATGAAAATGTTCCGACAAGATATAGTAGTGTAAAACCTGTTATGTTTATGGATTGTATAGCTTCAATAGTTTCAATAGCGAATAACACTCCATTTTCATCACATTTATATACATCGCTTGGCACAAAAGGTAAAGAAGTCGTTGGCTTTGTAGAAACAAAAGTTTCAAAAACAAGTGTTAACTGGGATAGTCAGATTGCTGATGCGTTGGCGGCTTCTATTAAAAATTTAAAATAATGACTTTCAATATAGGGGATGATATTTATAAGTTTACACTAATAAAAAAGTTAGGTGGTAATTTTGGTGATGTTTGGCAAGCGTTTGATAATTCCATTAGTAAAGAAATTGCCTTGAAAATTTTAGAACCAAAATATGAGCCAATTGCTAAACTTCTCGACGAAGCAAGAATAGGAAATAAATTTAATCATAAAAACTTGTTACCTATACATTATGCTGATGTAACTTCAGTTGGAGGTATAACTTTTACTCTTATTTCGCAGGAATATTATAAAAATGGCGATGTAACTAATTATTTGAACAATCATAATTTTCTTCCTTTACCTCAAACTTTAAAAGTTTTGCAGGATATTTTATTTGGATTAGAATACTTACACAACAATGGTTTTTATCACAATGATATTAAGCCAGGGAATATTTTAATGGATGACCAATCGAATGCTGTCCTTGCTGATTATGGTATTGCTGGTTTTTCCGCTAGTGTTTTGCCAGTTACTCCAAAAAACTCATACATAGTTCATAGAGCACCAGAAAGTACAGGAACTTCACCAGTAATAAGTATTCATTCGGATATTTATCAAGTTGGATGTACGGCATATAGGTTGCTTAATGGTATTAGCAGTTTGAAAAATGAATTTATTTCTCTTGGGGAAATTATTTATGATGATAAAAAAGCTCAAGGAAAAATTCCGGATAGTAATAAGTACCAACCTTTCGTGCCTTCTCGATTAAAAACAATTATTAATAAAGCTTTAAATACAGACCCATCTTTACGTTATTCTTCTGCTCTTGAAATGAGAAGGAAACTTGAAAAATTACATTTTTCAGGATATTGGACAACAGATAGTCGTTCTGATTTAATTGGTATAGGTAAAAAATATACATATCATTTTGAGATAGTAGCTACAACTGCTTCTACTTTTAATTTGATTTCAACTAAAAAAAATAATCAATCTGGAAACATAACTAAAGTAATAGATTTCACTAAAAAAAATCTTAATCAAAAGGAAACGGAAAAATTAAAAAACGAATTCATTAGTTGGGTTATTGATAATGCAAACTAAAAAGAAGTCAAGTAGGTTCACTCAAAATTAGAATTCAAGAAGAAAGAACCTATTCTAAATCAAGTAGCCCTCAATAATCCAAAAAAGTAAAATAAAAAAAAACTGTTATGCTACCATCCTACATAGAAGACCACATCAGTCAAATCCCGGCATTGCAATTACTCATAAAAATGGGGTATCAATATTTATCACCAGACGAAGCAATGGAACTACGGGGAGGCAGAACCAGTAATGTATTGCTTGAACCAATTTTAAAAGAGCAACTGCAAAAAATAAACAGCATTCAATACAAGGACAAAGAGTTTGCTTTTTCAGAAAGTAACATCAATGCGGCAATTATTGCCTTGCGAGAATTACCAATTCAAGATGGATTTATAAAAGCAAATCAAGCATTTTATGACTTAATTACTTTGGGTAAAAGCCTGGAACAAACAATTCAAAACGATAAAAAAAGTTTCTCTTTTCAGTACATCGATTGGAAAAATATTGAAAATAATAGCTTTCACGTTACAGAGGAGTATGCAGTTTTGCGCAGCGAAAGAAACGACACCTATCGCCCGGATATTGTTTTGTTCGTAAATGGTATTCCAATGGTGGTAATAGAATGCAAAAGCAATGTGATAAAAAAACCGGTGGATGAAGCCATATCACAACATTTGCGCAACCAACAAGAAGATGGAATAAGAGCATTATACCAATATTCCAACCTCGTAATGTCATTAGCGGTAAACGAAGCAAGATTTGCCACCACAGCTACACAAAAAGAGTTTTGGAGCGTGTGGAAAGAGATCTTTAGAACCAAAGAAGAAGGAATCCAATATGGCGATGCGATAAGACAACTAAAAAATAGTGAACTACCCAATACGGAACGAACTGCCATTTTCAAACAACGATTCAGCAATGTGTTGCAGTATTTTAATCAACTGGAAAAAGAAGAAATAATCATAACTGAACAGGATAAATTAACATTCAGTTTATGTCAAAAATCAAGACTGTTAGACTTAATTTTCAATTATATCGTCTATGATGATGGAATCAAAAAAATAACGCGATACCAACAATATTTTGCCATCAAGGAAACACTCAAAAGAATCAGTGCTCCTGATGCTAATGGCAAACGAACAGGTGGTGTGATTTGGCACACCCAAGGAAGTGGAAAATCACTGACAATGGTAATGTTGGCACAACTAATTGCAACCCAAAAAACAATAAAAAACCCGAAAATCATTCTGGTTACCGACAGGATTGATTTAAATACTCAAATCACGGAAACATTCCAAAAATGCCACGTCGATGTCATAGAAGCTGTTACAGGAAAAGATTTAGTAGATCTTATCAATAGCCCGAAAGATGCCGTAATCACAACCCTGATTCACAAATTTGAAGCAGCCATAAACCAGGCTAAAGAAGGGTTTACTTCTCCTAATATTTTCGTCTTGATTGACGAAGGACACCGCAGCCAATATGGTACGTTTAATGTGAAAATGCAAAAGGTTTTCCCGAATGCTTGTTTTGTTGCGTTCACGGGAACACCATTAATGAAGAGAGAAAAAAGTACTGCTAATAAATTCGGCGGCATTATTGATGTCTATTCTATTACAGATGCCGTAGAAGACAAAGCAGTGGTGCCATTGCTGTACGAAGGAAGACACAATTTAATCGATGTAAACGAAAAACCGTTGGATACTTTCTTCGACAAGATTTCAGAACCACTCACCCCTTATGGAAAAGCAGCACTTAAAAGAAAATACAGTTCTACCAATCAACTCAACAAAGCCGATCAGGTGATTTATGCTAGAGCTTGGAATATTAGCGAACATTTTGTCGACAACATTCAAGGAACTGGATTTAAAGGACAATTAGTGGCTCCCAATAAAACTACAGCTATAAAATACCGAGAATACATAAAAGAAATTGGCAAAGTAAGTTGTGAAGTATTAATTTCTCCACCCGATACAAGAGAAAATTACGAAGATGCTTTTGAAGAAAATGAAGATGTAGTGTTGAAGTTTTACAAAGCAATGATGGATAAATATGGAAAGCAAAAAGTATATGAGAAATCAGTAATCAATGCTTTCAAGAAACAGGAAAACCCGGAAATAATTATTGTGGTGGATAAACTTTTAACGGGCTTTGACGCTCCAAATAATCAAGTATTATACATTACGCGAAGCTTAAAAGAACACACCTTGCTTCAAGCTATTGCTAGGGTAAATCGAGTGTCAGAAGGAAAAGAATATGGATTCATTATTGATTACTTCGGTAATCTGGAAAATCTGGATAAAGCGCTGGAAACCTATAGTGGATTGAGTGACTTTGAACACGAAGAATTAACAGGAACGCTGATAAATATCAATAAGGAAATAGAGAAGTTGCCACAAGCGCACAGCGAGTTATGGGACATCTTTAAAACCATCAAGAACAAATACGATGCCGAAGCCTATTCCGAATTATTAAGTGATGAGAGTATCAGACATCCTTTTTATGAAAAGCTGTCAGCTTTTGTACGTTTGTTCAAATTAGCAATGGCATCAATTGAATTTAACGATATTGAAAACGAAAAAACCATTGACAAATACAAAAAAGACGCTAAATTTTTCTTGCAATTAAGAGTTGACGTGAAGCGAAGATATTTTGACGATTTGGATTTCGCAGCTTTTGAACCACAAGTGCAAAAGTTAATAGACAAGCACATTACAACAGAAGGCGAAGTGTTAAAAATAACGGAACTGGTAAATATTTTTGATAGAGAAAAAAGAGAAGCCGAATTAGAAAAAATGACGAGCAAAGCGGCTAAAGCGGATCATATTGCAACACGTACAGAAAAAGCCATTAACGTTAAGATGAATGAAGATCCCATCTTCTATAAAAATTTATCGGTTCTAATAAGGGAAGCCATAAATGATTACCATCAGCACCGCATTGATGAAGCGCTATACTTGAAAAAAGCCAAAGAATACGAAAACCAATTTCTTACCGGAAAACAAAATAATGTTCCATCAAGTATTCGTGAAAAACCAAATGCAGTGGCATTTTATAATCTGATAACTGATATTTTAGAAAACAGTTTCAGTAATACTCCTGAACCCAAAGAAGTACAGGCAAGTACAGCACTAGAAGTAGAAGATTGCATCAAGAATATTGTGTATGAAAACGGCACCCTAATTATCGATTGGCAAACCAATACGGAGATTGAGAAAGATTTGAAAAATAAATTAGATGATTTACTTTTCGAAAAACAACGGCAATACGACACACAATTCTCCTTTGAGAAAATTGATGAGTTAATAGAGGAAGTCATTAAAATTGCAAAATTAAAATACGTATAATGTTACATTCTGTTCAGCAAGTCAACTATGGCAGCAAAAGCATTGAATATAATCTATCTTTTGCTGCAAGAAAATCATTAGGGATAAAAGTATTGCCTACTGGTGTGGTAACTGTCATTGCGCCTAATGAAAGTAGCTTAGTTGACATCAATGCAAAAGTAAAATCCAAAGCCAATTGGATATTAAAGCAACAAGCATTTTTTTGTAGTTATAGACCAAATACGCCAGAACGTAAATATGTTAATGGTGAAACACATTTGTATTTAGGAAGACAATATAAGTTGCAAATCATTGAAGATACAATAAATGAAATAAAGATTTATAGAGGTTCAATGATTATGAAAACTAAAAAAACCAATCCAGAATATTTAGAAAAAAAACTAAACGAATGGTACAAGGAAAAAGCTATCATTCATTTCGAAGAATTGTTAGATAGTTCTTTAGAAAAATTCAATAAGTTTAAAATTGAAAAACCTTTTTTAGACATAAGATTAATGCAAAAACGTTGGGGCAGTTGCACTAAATCAGGCAAAATAATACTAAATACAGAATTGATAAAAGCTCCGAAAGGAAGCATAGAATACGTTGTTATTCACGAATTATGTCATTTGATTCATCATAATCACAACAAAAACTTTTTTGATTTGCAAAACCTCTTATCTCCTAATTGGGAAAAATGGAAAGAAAAACTAGAACACGCTCTTTCATAAATTTAATTAATTTTAAAAAAGAGTTGTAATGTAATAGGAAATGAAAAATAAACTAATAATATGAGTGTTCAACAATTCGAGAAAGTTAAAATAGCAGCACCATTTTTGGGAGAACCATTAGTTCATATTGTTGGGCAGGATCCTTTGGGACTTTTAAATACTGGTGGTAAAACTTTTGATTTATTATTACCAGGATTAAACAATGTAACCGACCGTATTAGATATTATTCTTTTTACTGTTGGTTTTTCCATTGTTATGCAAAGTACATCAGTAAGCCAAGCAAGAAAGAACAGTTTGACCATTTGCGTAGAGCCGAATTTATTTTATCATTATTAGCAGCCAGAAATGGTGTACAAGGTATTGGTGGTATTACTAAAGCGCAGGCAATGTATAATAAATCACAACAATCTTTTGATTTAACTGAAGGAACAGGTGAAGATAAGGTTTCTAAAGATGGTACCTATTGGAAAAACCCAAGAGGTATTTTTGGACAAAATTATGTCAGTTCGTTAAAACAACTCAATTTAATTCGAGAGTTTGATGTTAATAGTGAATTTTTTATTAGAACGGAATTTGATATAGAAAACAAAATATCAGGGCATCAATTAGCAGTAGCATTTGAAGAAAATTTAGGTTCAGAAATAGCTTTGTTGTTTGTTGAGATAATGAAAAAAGGAGTTATTAATCAATCCGAACTAGAAAAGCTTACAATTCCTTTCAATATGCTTAAAATCCCAACAAATACAGTTGAGCATAATTTAATTTGGCAGTTAATCACAGGGAATGACGAACCAAAACTAGAAAATTCTAATTTATTCAGAAAGAAGACAATTCAACTTTTACTGGAAACGGTAACTCTTGATGAAGAAATTATTTTAGATAACGTTTTACCATTAGATGCTTATCATTCACTAGGGTTGATTGATGATGAAATTGATGAAACATTCTCATTATGGTACTTTTATCAGTTAGAGCAATTCTGGCATATGGCGTGTACCGGTTCCTTATCAACATTTTTAAAAATTCTGAATAAGGAAAGTAATGGCAATTGGATTGACGAAGAAATGCTAATTGATAAAATTGCAAATCAAGTAGTAGAGTTTCTTAAAAGTGAAAGTTATATTGATAATAACCAAACTTTCAAAGAACTAATTGATATTGATTTATTGGAGGAAGAAGTTGTCTATGAAACAAAACGAACTAATGATAATATTGAAAAAATAGGGTATAATATTTTGTTAGTTAAAAAGTTGATAATCAATAATAATGAGGACATTGAAAGACTTTTACGATTAACTAAAAAGTATAACTTAAATTCAAATAGTAGTTTCCTTTCAGCAATAGTTACATTACAGAGTAATGATGGATTATTATTAAAAGAGTATGTGAAATATTTTTTAAAGAAGTATGTAATAATTAGGCATCAATGGGTTTCACTTAAGAAAATGAATAACACACAATCAACAGAAAAATTCATTAGAGAAGATGGTTTAATACGTTTTATTGATGATGTTGATTATGCTTATTCTTCCCCAAGATTAAATACATTGATTGATTTTTTAAGGGAATTGCAGCTCATAAAAGAAGATAAAAAAAACTTAACAACAATCGGCTTAGAACTTTTCAATTCGCTTTAATGATGATTAATAGACATAATATTTTAGACTTATTAGGAGGGGATAAAAGAAAATACCATAGCTGTATTATTACTTGCTTTTCATTCGATTTTATATTTTTTGAGCAAAGAGTTTTACCCAAATTGCGACAAGCAGGTATAACAAATATTAATATTTATGTCGATGCATTCCAATTTGAAAATCAAATAAATAGTTTTGTAGGTAGCGAATTATTAGATGCCAAAGCAGGATATAGTATTACACCAGTCAAAATGATTGGAGCATTTCACCCAAAAGTATTAGTAGCAGTAGGTAAAACAAAAGGGTTTTTAGCAATTGGCTCAGGAAATCTGACAAGTTCCGGGCTAAGTTCAAACGAAGAAATTTGGGGAAGTTTTCATATTACAGAAACGGATAAAACAACAGAGCCATTTTTTAAAGAAACAGCATCATATTTAAAGAAACTCGAATCATTTGTATTTGGAACGAACTTGTTAAAATTAAACTGGATAAAAGAAAATTCAAATTGGTTTAATAATTTATTAGATAATGATAATAGTAGCAAAACGGTTGTAAATAAAGACGAAACTTTCGAAATGCTATTTACATATCAAGAAGAAAGTATTTATAAATCAATAGTTGAGAGGTTACCAAAGAAACCAAAATTCATAAAAATACTATCGCCATACTACAATACAAATGGTTCATTTTTAAATAAATTAATTCAAGATGTTCAACCGGATAAAATTCATTGTATTGTAGATCCTTTGTATGGTTCTGTTCCATATAAATATGACAATAAATATAAAATTGAGTTTTCAGATTGGAATGATTTAAAAAGAGTTGAAAAGTATAGTAAAAATAGATTGCATGCTAAAGCAATTCAATTCGAATATGAAACCGAAACCTATTTTGTTTTTGGTAGTGCTAACGCAACAAGTGAAGCTTTCGGTGCAAATGGTAATATTTCAATTAATGCCGAAACATCTATTCTGTCACATAGTAAAAAGCCCAAGGATTACTTTAAAGAATTGGGTGTAAATTTCCCAAACAAGGGAAATTATTTAATTCAAGATTATGATTTCAAAGGTCAAATTGCATCAAATGAAAATGAAAAATTTAATTTTTTAGCTTTTATAAAGAATGTTGAAGTTGATGGAAATGAGATAACTATATACGCAGAAAATAAACTTAATTACAAAGTAAATGTTTGTGTTGAAGATGCTAACGGATTAAATATTTTTAATCAAGATATTGATTGTTTAAATGAAAAAAACATCATAAATATTGAAAACAATAATCTTGTTAAGCCATTTAGATTAGCAGTTTTTAGTACATCTGAAAGAATATCTAATTATGCCTTAATTCATCAAAAAGCATTTCTATTAAATACCAATCCTGATGCTAGAATTGCTCATTTCAATTCATTATTAAATTCTGACTTTTTCGGAGATTTTGAATTAGAAGAATTGATCGATTTCATTTCTTTAAAGTCAGATTTCAGTGAAAACAGAAGTTTAAGACAGGTTAAAAGCAATCAAATAGAAGAAGAAGCTATTGAAGATGTAGAAGCAATATCAGAAGAAGAATTCAATAAAAACAGTGCTAATTTAATTGGGAACGAAAGTTTTAATAATTATACAACTTCTAGGATTGAGGAGTTTCTTAATAGTTTAAATTTTGAAACAAATGCAGTTGATGATGTTTCTGAAAGTATAGAAGATGCTGCGTTAGCTGCTGGTGTAGATGGCTTAGACGATGAAGATAAAAGTATTTCAAGTAAAAGAATTGATGTTCCATTTGATGACGGTGTTAGAATTCGATGTAAAATTGAAAAAACAGTAGAAAAAATTACAAATGCATTATACCCTCAAAAGTCAAATCATTTAAAAATTATAAAGTTTCCAGAGGCAAACAGTTTAGCTACATTACATCAATTAAATGCACTTTTAATTGGGTTTCATATTATTTTGAAAAAGAGAAGTGAAAGCTATTTTGAGAATAGATCATTATTAAAATTACAGTATTCAGATATTGATGCTTTATCCAAAATTGAAAAACAATTTACAATTCAAAGACTTGAAAAGCAAGTAGGGAATCTTAAAAACGAGGTTAGTTTTACAATAAATGAAAATAGCGTAAATCCAATCAAGGATTTTCTGAAAAACAATATTTCGGTAAAAATTAAATATATTGATGAAACTGCAAGTCAAACACTGACACATTCATATTTTTCACATAGATTTTGGAGTAACGAAAGTAATTATCTTTGTATAAATGATTATCTAAAAGATGGTTTAGCCTCGTATTTATTACTACTTACAAAGCAAATTGAAATCAAAGACGATAAAGAAAATTCAGTTTGGATTGAGAAAAAAAGAAGATTGAAATTATTAAGTATTGCTGCTATTTTAAACTACAATTGGACGACAAGTCACCAAAACACTAAAAAGTTATTACTCTTAAATATATTTCATTATCTAGGAAACAATGAAGATTTTGAAACGCTCGTAAAGGATTTAGAAAATTACATCGAAAAGTTAAACTTGAATTCATTTGTAAAATCTGAAAATTTTATTGATGTTATTTATTTATATAAACAATATTTAAAATGGTTAAATCAGTATAATTCAGATGTGAAAGTTTTAAAAAGAGAGTTAAATAATTTGAGTGAGAATAATATTATTTTTAGTAAAACATATGGTTTTTCAAAAATCGCAAATTTTTATAAGAGCAAATTAGTTAATCTTGAAACGCCTTTAGGAGTAAATGACGAAGAAAGAAATGTTTTTGGGTTTGTAGAAGTGTTCATTGGTAGTCAACCAATTTTCTTTTAATTTTTCCTCTAATATATGCTATCATTAGCTCATTTATCTGAACGAAATCCTCATTTATTTTAAGTATTACTAAACTGACATCTTTGTTTGTTTCATTTCGCTAATTTCATTTTTTAATCAACATATTGTACCTTTAATTGTCTTTTTTAAAGAGGTATTTTATGGAAACCATCGAATTAACTAGAAAAGAATTATATGACATTGTATGGTCAACAACACTTTCAAAGTTGACACAGCAATATGCATACACGAATGACGGAATAAAAAAATTGTGTAAACAATTTGAAATCCCAATGCCTGATGGTAGTTATTGGTCAAAACTAAAATTCAATAAAAAGTTCACAAAAGAAAAACTGAATCCAGTCTTTGGTGGGGTTGATAAAATCGTTTTAACGATAAGGAAAGAAGGCAATTCTATAAACGTTGATCAAGCACCGTTAACTATAAGAACCAAAGAAATTGAGAATGATCCTAATGCTCCATTAATTGTTCCTGATGAAATAACAAAACCAGATATTCTTACCATTCAAACCAAACAATATTGGAAAGGTAAAATTTCATTCACTTCATATCGAGAAGACAATAGAATTAAATATCCTATCAGGGTTGAAAAAAGTAATCGGGAAAGAGCATTACGATTTATGGATACTTTTACGAAATTAATTAGATATAGAGGACATACAATTTCTAAAGAATATAGTGATACCGGAGTACTTATAGATGGGATTTTTATTGAAATAGATTTAAGAGAAGCATCTAAAAGAGTCCCAGCAAAACCTCCTTATAGCGGTACAGCATTAGAACCGATAGGCGAATTTATTTTCAAAATAGGGAAATACTCTTGTGAAAAAGAATGGAGAGATGGCAAAGTGAAAATTGAAGAATACTTGGCAAGAATTGTCGCAAAACTTGAAATCGAAGCCCAAAAAGAGAAAGAATGGAAAGAGCACTCTCGAATAGTGAATTTAAAACGAGAAGAAGAGGAAAAACGTAAAGCAGAAATTAAAAAACGCAGGGACGAAGAAGTTGATAAATTTAATAGATTAGTTAAACTTTCAGAACAATATAACAAAACCCTCATAATTAGACAATATATTGAAGCTGTAAAACAAAAGGCAATCAATATCAATAATCTAACTCCTGAAAAATTAGAATGGATAGATTGGGCAACTAACAAAGCAGATTGGGTTGATCCCTTAATCAATAAACCGGATGATATTTTAGATTAGTAGATTATGTATTGAATAGATCTAATTAAAAAAGAGTGTTCGCACTTTGCTAATATTTATACCAACGTTTATGTAATTTTAGTCCAGTGCTATCTTGTGCATTTTTTTTCTTTTTCATTACAAATTAGTTCTATCATTTTGTCATCAACATAAGGCTGTAAAGTTTTCCATATAGGTTCAGAAGGTTTCCATTTTTCTGGAAATTTATTTATAAATTTCACTGACCATGGTAGTGAAGTGTTTTTGCTTAAAAACATAAAAATTCTTTTATTACGCCAATCTTTTTCATCAGTAAGCCATTTATCCTCATGTTTTTCAAAGAAACCAATAGACCACGGAAGATTCTCATTACTGCTAAATCCAAGCCAATTCCATTTATCTATATATTGTTCAATAAATTCTATATTCCACGGAAACGATTTGTTAAAACTCAGAAGTCTCCAATCCCATTTTTCTTCATACTCTCTAATGAATTGTTCTGTCCACAAAATATTAACATTATTACTTAATCCGCTCCAGTCCCATTCGTTTAAGTATTTTTCAAAGAATTTATTATTCCATGGAAGAGCAGAATTGCTGCTTAATTTATTCCAGTTCCAATTATCTTTAAATTTTTCAATTAATTCAATAGACCATGGGAGAGCTTTGTTGCTGCTTAATTCGCTCCAATCCCAATTATCCTTAAATTCCTCAATTAATTTACAATCCCAAGGAATAGCTTTATTTTCACTTAGTTTTTTCCAATCTAATTTTTGTGAATATAGTAAAATAATAAAATAACTCCAGGGTAGACCTTCATTATAACTTAATCGTTCCCAAGTCCACTTGTCTTCATAACTTAAAATAACTTTAAGTGACCGGGTGAGAGCCTCATTGCTACTTAATCCTTCCCAATCCCATTTATCTGAAAATCGTTCAATAAATTCGATGGACCAAGGAAGTGCCTCATTGAAACTTAATCTGTTCCAATTCCATTTATCTGAAAATTTTTCGATTAATTCAGGCGACCAAGGAAGTGCTTTATTTTCACTTAAAGTATCCCATTCCCAACTATCTTTAAACTTTTCAATCGATTCAACACTCAAAGGCTGATTATTAAAGATAGCTAAACTATGCCAACTCCAAACATCTTTATATTTTTCAATTAGTTTATCATTTAAAGAATAATATCTTGAAATCAAATCAACAAATAACTTTGGGTTTTTTAAAAAAATTTCTTTTACTATATCTTTATTTTCCGCAAGCTCTTTACCCTGTTTAATACTCTCTACAATTACTGTTTCATCATTATATGATTTTGCAAACTTTTTCACTTCGTTGTGAACTATAATGTCTGTAGTAAATATTCTTCTTTTTAAGAATAAACCTTTGATTGTTCTTGCCCTGCTTAATGCAACATAAGCTTGACCACTTGCAAAAGCCCCCCGACCTAAATCTATGATTATTTTATCAAATGTTAAACCCTGACTTTTGTGGATTGTTATAGCCCAGGCCAGTTTTAAAGGATATTGCTGAAAAGTACCAATAACTTCAGATTCAATTTTATTTAGTATTCTATTATACTGGAATTTTATGTTATCCCAAACCACGGGCTCTACATCATGTGTGTTTCCATCTTCGAGTTTAACAATTATTTTCTTGTCTTCAAGTTTCTCTATTTTACCTATTGTACCATTAAACCATTTTTTTTCAGAATCATTTTTTATAAAAACTACTTGGGCACCAACTTTTAAGTTTAATTCTATATCTGTAGGATATTTACTTTCATCGAAGACACCCGATATTTCTGCATTATAATTAAATAACTTGCTGCTGATTTCAATCAATTTTTGTTGATTAACTCTATTGGCTATATCGTTAGTCGTGGAGAGCATTATTGTAAATTCATTATTAATCAATTCCTTATCAGAAATTAATCGAGTATTTATTTTATCTAAATCTATTTGCGATATTTCTTTGATTCTGACTTTGTCCAAAAGGTTTATAAAATCCAGATCTGTTTGTCTGTAAACTTTTAAAAGTTCTACGGTACAGAAGTTTATTTTTTTAAAAACTTTGGCACTAAAAAAATAAGGATTCCCATATATTTCTTTTATTATTTCATACTCACCTGTTTTACTTGACGTTACAGGTTCGAGCTGAAAAACGTCACCAACGAAAACAACTTGTTTGCCACCAAAAGGCAAATTTGGATTACCACTATTTCTTCTTAATGAGCAATCAATAGCGTCAATTATATCTACCCTAACCATAGATATTTCATCAATAATAAGAGTATCCATAGCTTCTATTACAGATCTTTTTTCAGAACCTTTTGAAAATGTTTTAATGTCATCATCATCAGGTAATATTGGCCTTAAAGGAAAAGAAAAAAAAGAATGAATTGTAACGCCATTTACGTTTACAGCTGCTATTCCAGTTGGGGCTATTACTACAAAATTTTTAGATACTGTTTTAATAATATGCTTTAAAAAAGTAGATTTTCCGGTTCCCGCTTTTCCAGTTAAAAAAAAAGTTTGGTTGGTATTTTCAATTAATTCCAGAGCATTTTGAAATTCTTTATTTTCTAAATTGATTTCCATATTGGATTGTAATTATTTTGAACAGTTTCTATTGGTTAATTATGTTACCAATAGGTAAATGGATTTAATACTTTCTATATTTATCTTGAACACTCGAAGCTCTATATCGTCCTAAAAGGCTTCACGAATATACTCATTAATCAATAGAAAGATATTTCCTAAAAAAAATCTGCAACAATTAATAAAATAAAATCCGAAATAAAATGCACAACGAAAAAATCACAATTCTATTTATAATAAATGCAGCCAGAACCAATCAACGAGGCTTATGTACAGTAAATTGTAGAATAACATTAAACAAAGAACGAAAGCAATTTAATACTGGGCTTCTTGTAAACCCAAAATATTGGGAAAGCAAACTTCAAAAAGTAACAATCCTAGAGCCAAACCACAAATATATAAATGCTCAATTAGAGCGTATTCAAGTCAAGATTTGCAATATTGTTTTGGTATTTCAACTTCAGGGAATTCCATGCAAACTAGATAATATCTTTAATGAATACAAAGGCATACCAATTAGAAAGGAAGAGTACATATTATCTTGTTACAGGAAATATGTATCGCGGATCCACAAACTGGTAGGCATAGAAATAAAACAAAACACCTACGAAAAATTCGTTTATGTTGGAAACCATTTAGAAGCATTCATAAAATGGCAATTTAAAAAAGCTGACTTTCCTTTAAAAGAATTAAGCTTACGGTTTCTGGATGATTTTGACTACTATTTAAAAACCGTGAAAAGCATAAAGCAAATCACGATTAACAAAATCATTCAAAGGCTTAGAACACCTATCAAACAAGCTATTTCAGAAGGTTATTTAGACAGAGATCCATTTATATTATATAAATCAAAAAAGGTACACAAAGAAGTTATTTTCCTCACTAATGAAGAACTCAAAATCATCGAAGATTCCACTTTCCAATTAAAAAGATTAAGCATAATCCAGGACTTATTCATTTTTTGTTGTTACACAGGATTAGCCTATAATGAAATGGCACATCTTAAAATAAAAAATATCCAGATAGGTTTCGACAACATGAATTGGATCAAGATGAAGCGAGAAAAAACACAACGTCAAATCTCCATTCCGTTACTTCCAAAAGCACAAGAAATTATCGACAAATATTTAATAGAGAGTAATTTCGTATTCCCAGCTTTAAGCAATCAAAAATTCAATGCCTACCTTAAAGAAATTGCAATTATTACAGAAATCGATAAAAGAATTACACACCATACGGCCAGAAAAACATTTGCCTCTACTGTTTTACTTTATAATGATGTTCCAATGGAAATCGTTTCAGAATTATTGGGACATTCCAGCATGACAATCACTCAAGAAAGCTATGGAAAAGTAGTACAAAAGAAAGTAAGTGAAGCTATAAAAAATCTGGCAGTAAAACTAAAATAAGAAATCATAACAAATGCTTTAAAGTTATTTCGTAATAAAAAAATCAATTACGGGAAACCGTAAACTAATAAAAATATAAAAATATAAATTTGCACAACTAGTCCACAACAGTATGACTATTTTTATTTTTTGTAGTGGTTTTTGCATGTATTTGAAAAGGAGAAACCCGTCACAAATTAGTACTAAGCTTTACAAATTATTGGTATGCACACTACTTATACCGGGTTTATACATGTTGTGTAATATTTTAACTAAACAATATATCATGAATAAACGTTTGCAAGAATTGTATGCAATTCACTGGCCGAATTTAACAAAAGAATTAAATGAAATTTTGAATAATGAAGATTTAAATCAAAAACCCACAAACCCACTTTTACTTAGTATTGATGAAACAAAGTACTTAGAATCTGATGTGAAAGTTATGATTCTTGGTCAAGAAACTAATGACTGGGGAAACAACTTTACAGGAAACATTGATGAAATTCTAGAAATATACGATGACTTCTACAATTCAGGATATGCTGTAAATACTTATGGAGGTCATTTTTGGAATGGTATAAATAGATTTAGTTCATTACTTGAGAATAAATTTCCTGATAAAAAAATATCTTACGTATGGAATAATGTAGTGAAAATTGGGGCTTCCGGTAGAGACCAAAATCATCCTCAAAACCATATTTACAGTACGGAACTAAGTAACTTTAAGGTTCTAGAAAAGGAAATAGAAATTCTTAATCCAGATATTATTTTATTCATATCGGGACCAAATTATGACACCAATATTTCGAAAATATTAAAAGGTGTTCAATTTTCACATTTAAACGAAGGTTTTTCTACCAGGCAAATTGCAGAACTACAGTATAATAAGCGTAAAAATATTTTTAGAACTTATCATCCCAACTATTTGTGGAGAAATGACATCAATCAATATTTTGAAGCAATAATAAATTCAATCAAGTTATAAAAATCGTAAAACCGCTACTGTTTTTATATTCCTGGTTTTAAAATAGAAAGCGCAAAAGGTATTTGATATTTATCATAATCCTAAAACATTACAAAACAATCTTACATTTATTTCTTAAAGAATATCCACAAATGACAAAAAAAATACTTCCAAGCTTATCTCTATTAGTTCTTCTAATTACTTCGTTTTCATGTTCAAAAAATGAAAAAAAAAAAGAAACAGCTCCTTCCGAAACCACAAGCTTTCTTTTAGTAAATGAACAATTACCAATTAAAACGCTTTCAAATGCTTTAGAATGGCCTGAAGAAGTAATATTAGGTGTAGATTTAGGTTTGATAAAACTCAATGAAGATGGTGAAGAAAGGCTTAAAGATATTTTTGAAGATTATTCACAAGATGGCAAAGATGATTTTATCAAAGATAACAATCAAAAAAAAAGGAGCGATTTTGTTAAAGGTGATTGGATTAAAAGTGAAACCAAAAAAATTTCTAACTTAAAACTTAATGACATAAAAAAGCATGAGTTTAATAACAATGAAATTATTCAAAACAAGTTAAAAAGCTATATTCCTTACTATATAGAAAGACAAACAGAAGAGTTGTCAAGTTATCAATTTAGTTTCTTCTCGAAAGGATTTTGGAAAAATTTAGGTCAAATATCTTGGATACATACTAAAAGTACTTTTTGGGGAAAATTCTCTAACTGGGATATTAGTTACATAAAACCTGTTTATAAAAAAGATCTTCAACAAAAATGGGAAGGAATTTATAATTCTTATTTTTCAATCAAAAAAGCTGAAAATGAAATTAAAAACATAGCTAAAAATTATCAAGCTCTTTTAGTTTTAAAACATGATTATATAGCGAAACTTGAAAAAATAAAGACCGATAGATCTCAAGATATATCTTTAAACCAATTTAAATTTAAACCAAAAAATAACATCAACATTGAACCTATCATCAGTCAATTTAATTTGACATTAGTCGATAATTTTGGACTTTGGTTTTTTGAAATATTGTTAGGTTTATTTACGTTCGCTTTGGTAAGACATATTCTTATAAAATTATTTTATGCGGATGAACTAAGAGCACATGAAGAGCGAGTTGTTTTTTTCTTTGATTTAATACATACTGCGAAATCACCAATTACAGCAGGATTATCTATTGTTGGGGCATTGGGAAGCTATTTGTTCTATGAAAAAAGAGATAATGAAATTTATGATGAATCAGGCAATATTGCAAAGAATTTAAAAACATTTCTTGGTGTTGTGTTGTTAGCCGTCTCTATTTGGTATTTTCCAAAAAAACAAATAAAACTTGAAAATGAAATAAATACAAATCTTGAAGCAAACTTTTCATCCCATTTTGATAAAACATCAATTATGATTTTAGATGACCTAAACTTAAATACCGAATTATTTTTCACTTCAATTTGAATAGTATGAAATTATTACAATCACAAAAACTAGCATTCTTTCTTTTATTTTTAATTATCTTTTCTAGCTGTAAAAAGGCAGGTGAAGAAGTAATAGAAACTGTTGGTAAAACAATTGCTAAAGAAACTATTGAAACATCTGTAGAAACTGGAACAAAAGCAGTAATTAAATCTTTAACAAAAAAAGAAATTGAATATGCAGTAATAGAAAATGGTTTTAATAAAGCTATTTTAAAAAACGTTTTAAATAACCTTTCAAATCATGAAGCTTCGCTATTTGTAAATGAATCAAAATTTTTCAAATCAAATATTCTAAAATTCAATAATAATCCTGATTTAGTTATAGCTTATAAAAAAATAATTAACTCGGAATCTCATAGAACCAATTTAATCTATTTAAATCAAGCAGAAAACTGGATAAAAAACGGTTCCAAAGGAGAACTAATACTTAATGTTCAAAGCAGTAATGTTGAAAAAAAACTTCTTGGAACAGTAAAAAATGATATCCCATATATCAAAAAGAACATCCATTTTGAAGGTTTAAATTTATCGGCCATTGTTCCTGATTTCAGTAAATATAGAGCTTTTAGAGCTCCTTCTCTAGAATCTGTATTTTTTAAAAGTCCTGATAAGGTTCAATTTGAAATTTGTAGAGCAAATTTGAGAAAGGAATATTTAAAAAACCCAAAAAAAATAGAGGAAATATTGATGATTCAAAATAGAAGATTTGCTGAAAATGGTGGTATTATTTCTGAGGGAAGAAATATAATTGATCCTTTAGAAATGTTAGAAAAACAAAAAAACGATATTCTTCAAAAGAATTCAGGCAAACAACAAGGAAGAATATTTGGATTTGTTTGGCATCATAATGAAGAAGTTGGTATTATTGACTTAGTTGCATATGATAAACATAATACAATAAATCACATTGGCGGCAGAAATATTTGGGGCGGAGGTTCAATAGCTAGGAAAATAAAAAAATAATTTGTTGTCCTATATAAATTATTTTTTGGAAAAAGGCTGTATTAGCAATAAATACAAGTTTTAGAATACATACGATTCCGGTATTTCAATTTTAATACTATTATAGTATTTGAAAAGGTCTATTATGTCTCTTTGGGCCAATTCTCGACTAATATAATCATTTACCTGATTTAATTTGTTTTCGAGTAATAAGATCCTGTAATGAAAAACAGCGTTTACAATAAAATCATAGCGACTTTCTGCAATATCAAGCATTAACAGAAGATTTTTGTGTCTTTTTAAGGTTTCATTTACGAATTGCAAATCGGCATTGCATTGACAATTATCATCAGCGATATTATCTAATAAAAAAAGCACACTTTCTGGGTATTTTTCGATTTCAGTTACTACTTGAATTGAAATGTTAATTTGTTCTTGTGTTATCATTTTTTCTTTTTAAAGGTTATAGTATAAAAATAAGTTTTTTTATTTACAAAATTTTTGAATTTTTAAAAACATCATTAGCTATTTTATCTAATTTTTTATTGGGTAATTTATTCAGATATGCTTGTGTTGTTTTTATATCGGTATGCCCAAGCATTTCACTAATAGCGTCAATTGGTATATCATTAAATTTTAAATAGGTTGCAAAGGAATGTCTTGCGGTATAAAAAGTAATATTCTTATTCACACCTACGAGGTTGGCAATTTCTTTCAACGATTTATTGACTTCTTTTAATATTTTTTCTTCTCTATATTTAATTTGCTTTTTTGTTAAACCTTTTTCCCTTAAGATAGGTAGCAAATAATCTCCGTAAGATTTACTTTTGTAAAAATCAAGAGTTTCTGTTGGAAGGGGAGGTAATTCAAATTCCAAATGGACGCCTGTTTTTATTCGAGTATATGACATTTGAGTATCAAAGATATTTGAGGTGTTCAAACAAGTAATGTCTATAAAATTCATACCTCTACAATAAAAACTAAGAAGGTACATATCCTTTGCAAATTGTTGTTTTGCATTATTTGAAACGTCTATTTTTAGAAGTAGCCCAATTTCCATTTCTGATAAATAATCTCGTTTAGCCTCATTTTTTAATTTTGAAATTTTATAGTCTTTAAATGGATAAATCCGTTCAGGAATCTGTTTTCTCATAATTGCTTTATTCAAAACTGCCCTGATTGTCCTCATTCTGATACTTATTCCACTATCAGTTCCACCGTTACTTCTTAAAAAGGATTCGTATTTTTGTAAATACTCAAAATTCAGTTGAGTAAATTTTAAAGTATTGCTTTTCGAAAATTTTTGCAATGACTTTAAGGTTTCTTTGTATATATCCGCAGTGCCAATTTTTTCAGAGGCATAAAATTCATCCGTAATTTCTTGATGAAAGCCAAAGTAATCGGAAGTGTTGGACTTTGGATCATCTCTTTTTATTTCATTTACAAGTTCGCTTAATAAATAATCTTCATCAAGTTTTATTCTTTCGTCAATGAAATCTTCAACTTTTTTATTGGTTTTTTCAATAAAGCCATTAATAATTTTATGCTTTTTGTTTGAAGTTTTTAATCTGTCAGATTCAAAACTCCAATCTTCAAGATCACAAGAGTATTTTGTTGAAATCAAAGTGTTTTTTCTGTCTTTTACCAAAGTTAAAACAATTGTGTTTTTACCGTCTTTGTTAGGTTTTTTCCTGATTGTGAATTTACTGGATGTCATATTAGTTTAAGTTTTTGTCGAACATTTGTCGAACATTTGCACTCAAAACTACAATAAAAGAAAGAAATAGGCAAACAAAATAAGTTGTAATGCGTTGTATATCAAGGAAAAGAACACATAAGAAAGCATAGGAAACTAAATTTATCCTCCCTTCTAAGCAGGCGGTCGAAGGTTCGAATCCTTCTGCCTTCACAACAAAACCCACTGGATTCAGTGGGTTTTTTGCGTTTAGTGATTTTTGTATTTTATAATTTCCTACATTTACCACAACAAAAAGCAACATTTTGCGACATTTTCACGAACAAATCACAAACATGAAAATAGAAATTAAACTGGTGACTTCACGGAAAGAGATTGAAGATGGATTTCCTTTGGTGGTGGAAATTAAGCGCCACAATAAAAGGGAGTCTAAAACGATTTCTTTAAGTAATAAGCCTGCTTGCGCTTATAAAAAAATTATATTTGTTTGCTTTTTTCATGTTCACGAGCTTCTAAGTAATGTATATATAGTAGTATAGCTGATAAATGAGTTAAGTTTTGCGTTGCTAAATTACTATGTTTTATAATTAATTTAATTTTTACAATTATGACAGACGAATTCAAAAGCATTGATTAAGAAGATATCGCTCTTCTTAAATTTCCAACAACAGAGGTTCTTGATGATGTTAACGAAATAAAAATTGGAACAAGTGAAATCAATAGAGCGTTATCGCTTGGGAATTTAGAGCATTCTAAAATTAAAATTTTCTTTGAGTATACCGAATCCAAAAAATTTGTAGACACTACCGCTTGGGCTGTTACAGACAAAAACGTGCTGTTGAAACAAGGTGTGATGATTCCAATTCACAGGATTTATAAATTGTTTTAATGGCTACTAATTTTTTTATTTGGAGCGCTTTTCCATCACTCCAAGTTTTAGTGCAATTGTCACGTTCGTGATTATTAAAATTAATTGTTGTTCAATTTTTTAGTGTTCACAAGTGGAATGCATTTGCTTGGATGGGTTTCCGTGATAAGCGATTCATTTTGATTGGAGTTCAGCTTTTATATAAGTTCATAACTAATTCAAAAAAAAACACTAAATAGTTATATTTTAATCTGGCTAAAATCAATTTAAAACGTATTCAACCTTAATTATTGATTATTTCAAATTTCTTACTTTCAAAAGTTCTTCCAAGTCTTTTCTTTTTTTATTTCTAGGGTCATTAATCATTTTGTAGATAAAATACAAAGGAATTAATGTAAGTATCCCCCAACTGTTTTTAACAATACTGTAAAATATTATTCCCACTAAAAATCCAATAATCAAGGCATTAGTAATCGAAAATGATTTCATTTTTTTTGCTTCGTCTAATAATTCTTGGTCAGTGAATTCTGAAAAGTCTTTGTTTGTCATTGTTTATTTTGTTTCATGTTGTTAATTATGCAGTCGTCAGCATAACATAAGCTAACGTTTTTGAGCTCAGCGAAGGTGGGCTTTAGAAAGTACAAATGTTCAGCCTAGTAACTAAAGCCTCACTTTTGCCAAACCCTTATTAGCAGTTCGTTGTTATTATTCGTTAATTATTTTCGTTTGTTTGTGATAATAATCTCTTTACTAAATCAAAGTCAGTTGCGTTGTCACTTTTAATTATCATAAAATATTTTGTCTGCCAAGTTTGTGTTTTTTTCGCTTGTTCATTTATTGCAAAATCCCAAGTTGGATAAATTCTAATTCCACGTTTTCCAGTTTTTCCGTTTCGTGTTATTATTCCTTTGTCAGCCAACACCGATTTCGGAAAAATAAATTGTCCGAAATTATCGTTATTTCTTGCTGTGATAATTACAAAATCAAAATTGTCTAAAGGTTCAGTAATTCCATCTTTGTTTCGTTTCCACACCGTTACAAATTGACCTGCTTTTTTAGGTGTAATTTTAGAAATTCGTTGTTGAATTTTTCTTCCGTTAAGTTCAAAAGTGCATGCGCCGTATTGTTTACTTTCTGTGTTCTGTTTCAAGTTTGTGAAATCAAACCCACATTTGTCATAAACCAATTCTTTTACAACTTTTAGGTCGCTATGAATTGATTTTAAAAGTGTTAAAGTGTTTTCGGTTGTCATTTTTCCTGTCAATATTTTGTTTGTTCGTTTTTTGTTTGAATATCGTTTTATACTTACAGCTAAGGTTCTGGTACCAAAGCGGATTTGCCAAATCATCCCAAATACAAAATCATCTTTCCCTTTAGTCTATTGCCAAATCCATTTTGATAGTTGTTGGTGTATTATTGCTTTTATTTTTAAATGCAGTATTCAAGTAATGCCAAATATAAATTCCTATGTTGAATTGGCAAGTTTTCTGTTGTGGGCGTTGTATAGTTTTCAATAAACTTAAAACCATAACTTTGATAGTAATTCAAAATACTTTGATTATCACCCCAAGTATCCATTCTTACATATTTTAAGTTTTTCTGTTTTCCAAACTCTTTAGCCCAAGAAAGGATTTTTTCAAATTGTTTTTGTCCTTTATATTTTGGATTAACCACAATTCTATGTAAATAAATAGCGTCTTCTTTCTCTTTTTCACGCCATATAATTCGGTCATTGAAACAAATACTAAAAACGCATAAAATTGTATCCTCTTCAACAATTTTGAATTGAAGTTTATTTTTAGCGTCAGCTTTTAATACATTTTTGTCATATCCATTCCAAACAGGAAAACCCTTGTTCTTTTGATAAAGTATTGCTTCATCAAAAAGTTGACAAATAAATTCAAAATCATCAACAGTTGTGTTATGAATTGTGTTCATGAAATCTTTTTTTCTGGTAATTCGAGTTAGATAATTTGATTATTTAGTGATGCAATTACAGCATAACGTTATGCCACTTTGAGATGGCTGGAAGTTCGTAAACGCTCAATTTTCGGCTTATTCTAAACTTGATGCGAAACGGTAATTCCACTAAACTCCAGCTAGCTCAAAATGGCTGTTGGCAGTTGTGTTTTATTATAATATTGAATTTTTAAATGTTGTAAAAAAACTTTGCTTCTGATTTTTTAAATCAACAAATACCGAAACAGAGTTTTTTTGCCTTTGTATTTTTTCTTTTTGCATCATTTCTTTTTCAGTTCTATAAAGCCAAGCAATTGAACCAAAAGCTAAAGGAATCATCGATAAATTATTTTCTATAAGCGGAGTCCCTAAGCTAGCTATAAGCTAATATCTTCTTGAATTTTCAGCTTGTTTTCTTATATCCATCCATTCTGCTTCAGCTATTTTTACTTCATCAATAAATTCTTCTTGCAATTCTTTAACCTTTTGCTCATTTAAGTTTTCAATACTAATATCATTTAGTTCTGAATAAATTTTTTTTAATTGGCGTCTTACACCTGATAATTTTTCTTCTTTCCTTAATTCAAGAGCAAAATTTGTATCAACATTATTTAAAAAAGTTAATGGCATATTCGAGTATAATTTATTGGCTTTTAACCAGAAATCATCTTTTCCAAAATCTTTTATTTGATTCCAATTAGATTCTGATGCAGTATAAATATTTGCATTTGTAATTTCTGATATTTTAATTATAGATTCAAGGGATCCACCACCTCTTGTTGCCTTTAGCATATCTCCCTCGAGTGGAATGTTTAATTTATTATAAAGGGGATTTATATTTTTTTTCCAATTAATTATAAATTCGGCAAATTCAATTGCCTCATCTTCTGTAAATGTTGGTTGTTGCATTTTTATTAGAGATTCAACAATGTGAGTTTTGCTTTTATTTACAAAATTACCCCCTAATATCTCTGCTAGAGTTTCATACATTATCTGCTTGTCAAAATTACCATATAATAGTTGATCCTCTAAATTTGATACTCTTTTTGTAGCTTGACTTCTAATTATTTCACTTAACTCCGTATCATAATCGCAAGGATTTATAATTAATTTTACAACTCCTGCTTTTACCCATTTTTGAATAATAATATAAAAATACAAAGCCTCTAAAAAATCTTGAAGCCATAATTTTGGGTTTTTTCGCGGATCAAATTTTTGATTTGTTATTGATGGGTTTTGGAGAGGATGAAACACAATTATTTTATCCGAATACAATGAAAATCGTACTACTTCATCAATTATCTTACTTGCTTTAATATTACCGAAGTGAATAGTTGAGAAAGTATCTTTCGTTTTTTCAAGCTCTCCTAAATAGTCATAGTTTCTAGGAAATACTTCTGCAAAAACTTTGTATGTTCTTTTTACTTTTTCTAAAGTTACATTTTTAGCAATTTCATCCCAATTCTTTGTTTTTCTAATTCCAAATAAATCATTTAGAAAGTCTAGAAAATACTCGTTTTTTAAATCAAAGTAGTCTTTAATCATTAAGATATTGTTCTATTAATAAAGTATTATTTCTCTGTCTGTGCTAACATTACTGCCAACTAATGTATAAGCGCTACAAACCTTCGTATATACACCTAAATACGGGTAGATTGGCGAAAGTTTGTTTCGATTTATGTTTTCTCAAATATATTAAAATTTTCTTACAAATTATCAAAAGGATTCTTTATTGAATGCCTTTACAATTATGAAGGGTATATATTTCCTAGTTCAGTTGTAGTCATTTCTGTTTTTTCTATAGAATTTAGGAAATCAAATAGTACTAAATTAGCCCCGATGGGAGCAAGTATCCCACGCTTTTGGGCGTGGATACTGCGGACAGCGGGACAACTCGTACTGGAAACCTTGTAAATTATCTGCTCATAGAAAAACAATGCGCATAAAAAAACACCAGCTTTGCGACTGATGTTCTCTTACTATTTGAAAGTTTTAGGAAGCTTGAATATCTTCCTTTTGATTGGTTTACTTTTTGCCAATGATTTTTTTGAATAGTGTTACAATTCCTAAAACAACAGCACCAAATATAAGTCCTATTAAAAATTCGGTTATGATGGACGGTATTTGGGGTAGTAAGTCGTGTAGGAACGGAATTTCATGTACAAATATTCCGCCTGCCACTAATAATAAAGCGATAGTTCCTATAACAGATAAACTCTTGATGACTTTTGGTAAGGCTTGTACCAGAATTGTACCTACTTTTTTTGTGAAACTTCCTTCCTTAGAACTCAGTTGAATCAGTTTTAAACCCGCTTCATCCATACGTACAATTAGTGCTACAATCCCATAAACGCCCACGGTTGCTATGAGTGCAATGATGGAAACAACCATTATTTGTGATGAAATGGGTTTGCCAATTACAGTTCCCAATGCAATAATTACGATTTCTACGGATAAAATAAAATCAGTTACTATGGCTGATTTTATTTTTTCTTTCTCAAAAGCTAGAATTTGTGCTTCAGTCAACGGTTCCAACGAAATTTCGTGTTTTGCATGCTCGTGCGGAAAGAAGTATTCGTATATTTTTTCGGCACCTTCGTAGGCCAAATAAAGTCCTCCAAGTACTAAGATTATGATAACAGCCACCGGTAAAAATGCACTCAACAGAAAGGCGATAGGCAAAATGATTACTTTATTGAGCAGGGAGCCTTTTGCAATTGCCCACAATACTGGTAGTTCTCTTGAGGAGATAAATCCAGAGGCTTTCTCTGCATTTACAGCTAAATCATCACCTAAAATACCAGCCGTTTTCTTAGCTGCCACTTTACTCATTACTGCAACATCATCCATAATTGCTGCGATATCATCTAATAATGCGAAAAAACCTGATGCCATTTTGATTGTTTTAGTAACTGCGCTGAACTATTTTTTATGAACGAAATTCCGTTTTGGCGCTTTGTTTGTTTATTCCTGCGAATCTAAAACTTTTTTTATTTACTCTATTTATAAAAGAGGTGAATTTTTAGTTAATATTCATCCAAACCTTTCTGCAGTAGTATACTGTTTTTATTTACTTTTGAAATAAAAATAATTATGGGTTTTAACCATGTATTTAAAGCTAAATTAGATTGGCTTTTTTCTAAAAAGGAAACGTCGAAATATACTAAAAGTCATTCTATATCCATTGATGGCAAGGCTGTTCTTCATGTTTCGGCTGCCAAAGCTTTCAAAGGAGATTCCGCTTTGTATAACCCTGAAGACCTGTTATTGAGCAGTGTGGTTTCTTGTCACATGATGTCTTACTTATATGTTTGTAAACAAAATGATATCGATGTAGTGTCATATACAGACGAAGCGGAGGCAACTCTGGAAGTTTCGGCTGACGGAAGCGGTCGTTTTATTGCCATTAAACTCAATCCTAAAGTTGGTATTACTAACAAAGATAAAATAGAGGAGGCGATTGGCTTGCACAAAAAAGCGAATGAACTCTGTTTTATAGCCAATTCGTGTAATTTTCCAATTCTGCATTTTCCTACTTGTGAAATTGCAGCTACAAATTAATGTTGGAACGCATTTTTATTTTTTTGGATACTGATTATAAAACAGCAATTTAATCTGGCGGGTTAATTCTAAAAAACAGGATGGCATAAAAAAACACCAGCCTTTTGACTGATGTTTTCATTAATTTTAAATTATTCCGATTAAGAAACTAACTCCGTTTGATTTCTAAAAACCAGTTTTCCATCAAAAGCATCTATCAAAACAATGCTGTCTGTTGATATTTTACCTGACAGAATTTCTTTGGATAATTCATTGAGGACATCTCTTTGAATGACTCTTTTCACCGGTCTGGCGCCAAATTGTGGGTCATATCCTTTCTCAGATAAATAAGCAATAGCTTCTGGAGTTGCGTCCATGGTGATGCCTTGAAGTGCGAGTATTTTAATAACACTTTTTAGTTGTAAGCCTACAATTTGAGAAATATTTTCAGTGGTCAATGGCGTGAACATCACAATTTCATCTATACGATTGATGAATTCCGGACGCACCGTTTGTTTCAATAATCCAAGAACCTCAACTTTTGCAGCTTCGGTTGCAGCTTCTACACTTCCTTTTAGATTTTCAAATTTTTCCTGAATAATCGGGCTTCCCATATTAGAAGTCATGATGATAATTGTATTTTTAAAATCGGCCAGACGTCCTTTGTTATCTGTCAAACGTCCTTCGTCCAAGACTTGTAGCAAGATATTAAACGTGTCCGGATGCGCTTTTTCAATCTCATCCAATAATATCACAGAATATGGTTTTCTACGAACGGCTTCCGTCAATTGTCCGCCTTCTTCGTAACCCACATATCCCGGAGGTGCACCTACCAATCGGCTTACGCTGTGGCGTTCTTGGTATTCACTCATATCGATACGCGTCATCGCATTTTCATCGTCAAATAGGTATTCGGCTAAGGCCTTCGCCAATTCGGTTTTACCAACTCCGGTTGTTCCAAGGAAAAGAAACGTACCAACCGGTTTTTTCATATCCTGCAATCCGGCACGGCTTCTGCGTACGGCATCACTTACCGCCTGAATGGCTTCTTCCTGTCCTACAACTCTGTGATGCAATTCATCTTCCAGTTTCAGCAGTTTTTCTCTTTCGCCCTGAAGCATTTTCATAACCGGAATTCCAGTCCATTTGGCTACGACTTCGGCAATATCTTCTCGGGTTACTTCTTCTTTTATCAACGAAGTTCCGGATTGGTTTTCCTGTAATTCTTTCAGTAAAATGTCAAGACGTTCCTGTGCTTCTTTGATTTTTCCATAACGAATTTCGGCTACTTTTCCATAATCACCATCACGTTCGGCGCGTTCGGCTTCGTATTTGAAATCCTCAATTTCGGTTTTTACCGCTTGAATATTATCGACAACATCTTTTTCTGATTTCCATTTGGCAAAGATTTCGTTGCGGTCTTCTTTGAGGTTAGCCAAATCCATACCTAGAATTTTCAGTTTGCTTTCGTCTTTTTCTCTTTTAATGGCTTCGATTTCAATTTCCAACTGCATTACTTTTCGATCTAAAACATCCAATTCTTCGGGTTTTGAATTGATTTCCATGCGTATTTTTGAAGCTGCTTCGTCCATTAAATCAATGGCTTTATCCGGAAGAAAACGATTGGTGATATAGCGTTGCGACAATTCGACAGCAGCGATAATAGCTTCATCTTTTATTTGGACTTTATGGTGCGTTTCATATTTTTCTTTGATTCCACGTAAAATAGAAATGGCGCTTTCAGTATCTGGTTCTTCAATCATTATTTTTTGGAAACGTCTTTCGAGTGCTTTGTCTTTCTCAAAGTATTTTTGATATTCATCTAACGTAGTTGCTCCAATAGCGCGAAGTTCTCCACGAGCCAACGCAGGCTTTAAGATATTTGCCGCATCCATAGCGCCTTCACCACCTCCGGCACCCACTAGAGTATGAATTTCGTCAATGAATAAAACAATATCACCTTCGGCAGAAGTAACTTCTTTCACCACAGATTTCAATCGCTCTTCAAATTCTCCTTTGTATTTGGCACCGGCGATCAATGCTCCCATATCAAGAGAATACACAATTTTATCTTTTAGGTTTTCAGGAACGTCTCCATCTACGATTCTATGTGCTAAACCTTCAGCGATAGCAGTTTTCCCCACTCCAGGTTCTCCCACTAGCATTGGGTTGTTTTTAGTTCGACGGCTCAGAATTTGCAATACTCTGCGAATTTCCTCGTCACGACCAATAACAGGATCCAGTTTTCCGGATCGAGCTAGTTCGTTGAGGTTTTTGGCGTATTTATTTAATGAATTATAGGTCTCTTCAGCAGATGCCGAAGTTACTCTTTCTCCTTTTCGCAATTCTTCTATTGCGGCTTTCAGGCCTTTTCCGGTTACGCCCTGATCTTTTAATATTTGGGCAGCTTTAGTTTTAGAATCAAAAATCGCCAAAATTAAATGCTCTACAGAAACGAATTCATCATTCATTTTTTTAGCGATAATTTCGGCTTCGTTCAAAGTTGTGTTAGCGGTTCGGGATAGCATTATTTCGCCACCGGAAACTTTCGGGAAACTCTGAATCGTGCTGTCTAATATTTGAAGAAATAAAGGAACATTCACGTTTAATTTTTTCAAGATGAAAGGCGCCACATTTTCATCGACTTCAAAAATTGCTTTGAAAATATGTTCGTTTTCAATTTGTTGCTGTCCTTGGCTTTGTGCCAATTGTTGCGAAAGCTGTATGGCCTCCTGCGATTTGATTGTGAATTTATTTATGTTCATGATGTTTTATTGTTTTGTGGTTATTTGATTAACTTTGCGAATCAATATTCAATTTATATTCCAATACAATAATACAGACAAATTGACAGAAATTTCATGATTTTTATCATGTTTGAAAGTCAAAATGTCTTAAAACAAGACAATTATGAGTTTTTTTAAAAATATGTTTAATAGTTCAGACGACAAGGATTTAAACGAAAACAAAATCAGCTGGAATGAACTAACTGATTTAGGGCAACTGAATGAAATTATTGCTATTTCGAATGAAAAGCCTGTAGCTATTTTTAAACACAGTACCCGATGCAGTGTAAGTAGGATGGCGCTGAAACAGTTTGAAAATGAGTTTAATATCTCAGATAAAGTTACGCCTTATTTTTTAGATTTAATAGCACATCGTGATATTTCTAATGAAATAGCGCATCGTTTTGGAGTGACGCATCAATCCCCGCAATTGATTTTAATTAAAGAAGGAAAAGCTATTTATAATGTTTCGCACAGTGATATTGATGCGGAAGAATTAGGTAAAAAGGTTTAAAATAATTAACCTAAATTTAAAATATAAAAAAATCCATTCGTTGAAGCGAATGGATTTTTTTGTAACAACTATTTTGGTCTTGAATTAATAAGAATCGTCCATTTTCTTTTTTATGGCATCCAAACAAAGGTTGTTGATACTTCCTTCGTGTGTATGTTTAGTTTCTTTTGGAGATTGAAAAGTACCATTTTCAAGTTGTTCGGCAACGGCTTTATATGCATCTCTAAAAGGCATTCCTGCAACTACCATTTCATTTAAAGTATCAACGGTAAACAAATAATTGTATTTTGGATCCGCAAGAATATTGTCTTTTACTTTAATATCTTTAATTGCAAAAATTGCGATATCCAAACAGGCTTTCAGGTTTTGAATGGCTGGAAACAATCCTTCTTTCAACAATTGCAAATCCCTGTGATAGCCACTTGGGAGGTTGTTGGTGATTAATGTTATTTCGTATGGCAACGCTTGAATTTTGTTGCATTTCCCACGAATCAATTCAAAAACATCTGGGTTTTTCTTGTGCGGCATAATGCTCGAACCTGTTGTAAGATGCGAAGGCAAAGTGATAAAATCAAAATTCTGGCTCATATACAAACAAACATCCATAGAAAACTTTGCCAAAGTTGCTGCCACGCTGCTCATAGCAAAAGCGACTGTTTTCTCTGATTTTCCACGGCTCATTTGTGCCGCTACCGAATTGAATTTTAAAGTTTCAAAACCCAATTCCTGAGTGGTGAATGTTCTGTTGATAGGAAACGAACTTCCGTAACCAGCGGCTGAACCTAATGGATTTTGGTCCACAATTTTCAAAGCGGCATTCAACATCGTAATATCATCAATCAAAGTTTCGGCGTAAGCAGAAAACCACATTCCGAAAGAAGAGGGCATCGCAATTTGAAGATGCGTATAACCGGGTAACAAAACATTTTGGTGTTTTTCAGCTGATTCCATCAGTAAATCAAAAAGGCTTTTTACTTGCTCTTTTAGTTCTTTAACGACATCTTTCAGATATAAATTAACGTCTACTAAAACTTGGTCGTTACGAGAACGGGCGGTATGAATTTTTTTTCCGGCGTCCCCAAGTTTTACTGTTAGTAAATATTCAATTTTGGAATGCACGTCTTCAAAGCTGTCTTCGATTTCGAAATTACCGTTTTCAGCATCTTTTATTATTTCTTCCAAAGCCAAAACCAAAGAAACGGTTTCAGAGTCTGTTAAAAGACCAATTTGTCCCAGCATTTTTGCATGTGCGATAGAACCTAATGCATCATATTTTGCCAGAACTAAATCCAGTTCTCTGTCGTTTCCAACGGTAAAATGTTCAATTTGCTTATCGGTTGGTATTCCTTTTTCCCAAAGTTTCATATTGTGGATAATTAGATTTTTAGACTGTTAGATTTTTAGCCCCGATAGCAGTGGAAATCCTTTTATTTTTTTCTTTAAAAAATAAAAGATTGCAACGTATAGCGGGATTAGCTCCTCCTTCGACTGCGCTCAGGATGGCTTTTATTGTTTGAAAAAATCAGTTAGTATTTTGATATACAACTGGATTCCTTCTTCTATTTCGTTTATAAATATAAATTCGTCTGCCGAGTGTGACCGCAGGGTTTCTCCCGGTCCTAATTTCAAGGATTGACAACTCAAAACCGATTGATCTGAAAGGGTAGGCGAACCATACGTGGTTCTTCCCAGGGCAATTCCGGCCTGTACTAATCCGTGTGCAACAGGAATCGAAGATGCGTTTAAATGCATCGAACGCGGATTAATTTCAGCAGTTAAATGTTTTCTTACGGTATCTAAAATTTCCTGATTGTTATAGCGATCATTCACCCTGATATCGACAACCAAATGACATTCCGCGGGAACTACGTTGTGTTGTTTTCCGGCTGTGACTTGTGTTACGGTCATTTTTACGGGACCTAAAACCTCCGATATTTTTTCGAATTGATAGCTGTTAAACCATTCAATAGCGGGTATCGAATTGTAAATAGGATTGTCTGGATTGTTGTGTGCGGCGTGACTGGCTGTACCTTTTACGATGACATCGAGTACCAATAAACCTTTTTCGGCTACGGCCAATTGCATCAGGGTTGGTTCACCAACAATGGCACACTCCAATTCCGGTAAATGTTTCAATACGCTGTTTAATCCATTTTTTCCGCTGCTTTCTTCCTCGGCTGAAGCGACCATCACAATGTTGTAAGGCAGATTTTCATTCGAATAAAAATGTACAAAAGTGGCTAAAAGCGAAACCAGACAACCACCCGCATCATTGCTTCCCAATCCAAATAATTTACCGTCTTTCACTATGGCTTCAAAAGGATCATTGGTATAACCTTGGTTCGGTTTTACGGTATCGTGGTGCGAATTGAGTAAAAGTGTTGGTTTGGCTTTATCAAAATGTTTATTGAAAGCCCAAATATTATTATTCTCTCTTTCGAAAGGGATATTATTTTGTTTAAACCAATTTTCGATTAAAAGCGCTGTTTGGTCTTCTTCACTTGAAAAGGAAGGCGTTTCAATCAGCAATTTTAATAGCGCAATGGCTTCTTGTGTAAGGATTTCTATACTCTTCATAGTGTAATTGTAGTGTACAATGCGGTCTTGTCTTGTAACATTCTGTGATGACCAATTTTTATTTTTTGAACTCCTTTAGATAAACTATTGAAACAGTTGTCTAATTTAGGAATCATGCCTGAATGTATCGCTTTTTCGGCTTTTAATTTGGTATATAATTCTTGATTGATGTTTTCAATTACGGAAGAATCATCTTCTGCATCATATAAAACACCGGGTTTTTCGAAACAGTAATTCAAAGTGACATCAAAAACTTCTGATAAAGCAATCGCCAATTCACTGGCATTCGTATCCGCATTGGTATTTAATAATTGTCCTTTTCCATCGTGTGTGATAGCGCAAAATACGGGAACGATATCATTTGAAAGTAACGTTTCTAATAATTGTGTATTCACTTTTTTTACATCGCCCACAAATCCATAATTGATTGTTGGGTGGTTTCTTTTATCGGATTGAATTAAATTCCCATCAGCACCGGAAAAACCCATTGCATTGGTGGAATTTGCTTGTAATTGAGCAACGATATTTTTGTTGATTTGACCTGCATAAATCATCACAACTACATCAAGCATAGCGGCATCGGTAATGCGTCTTCCATCAATCATTTGAGGTACTAAACCAATGCTTTCCGCCATTTTGGAAGCTGATTTTCCGCCGCCATGAACGAGTACTTTATAGCCTTCAATCCTAGAAAAATCAGATAGAAATTGTGATAATTCCGTTGGATTATCGATGATGTTCCCTCCAATTTTTATTATCGTTACCGGTTTTTTATTTTCCATTTTCCAATATTTTTTGCAAAACTAATTGTGCGGCATAGGTTCTATTGTTGGCTTGTTCGATAACAATTGAATTTTCGCTGTCAATCACTTCGTCGGTTACAATTACGTTACGTCTTACCGGCAAACAGTGCATGAACTTAGCATTGTTGGTCAGTTTCATTTTATCGGCAGTTACAGTCCAGTTTGGGTCGGAATTTGTAATCTGACCATACTCCTTATAGTTGCTCCAGTTTTTTGCATAGATAAAATCGGCATTTTCGAAAGCTTTGTTTTGGTCGTATTCAATCTTGGAATCTTTAGTAATTTCAGGATTCAATTCATAGCCTTCCGGGTGCGTAATAACAAAATCAGCATCTTGTAACTGCATCATTTCCACAAAAGAATTAGGCACAGCTTGAGGCAAAGCTTTAGGATGTGGTGCCCAAGTCAAAACTACTTTTGGCCTGTGTTTTGTTTTGTATTCTGCCATAGTAATGGCATCTGCAAGAGATTGCAACGGGTGTCCCGTGGCACTTTCCATATTTACTACTGGAACGGTAGCATATTTTAAGAAACCTGAAAGTACGATTTCGGCATTGTCTTTTTCTTTGTCTACCAATTCGGCAAAAGCTCTGATAGCAACAATATCGCAATATTGAGAAACCACTGCTGCCGCCTCTTTAATGTGTTCCGAAGCACCGGAGTTCATGATGGCTCCATCTTCAAATTCAAGTGTCCAACCTTCATTGGTAAAATTCATTACCATGACGTTCATTCCTAAATTCAAAGCTGCTTTCTGCGTGCTCAAACGCGTTCTCAAACTGGAATTAAAAAACAACATTCCTAAGGTTTTGTTTTTACCCAGTTTTTTGTTTTTTAGTGGTTTTTTCTTGATTTTCAATGCTTGTTTCACCCATTTATCGAGCGAATCTATGTTTTGTATGGAGATGTAGTTCATTGTAATTATATTTTAGGTTTTTGGACGCGGATTAAACGGATTCGCTATCGCGAAGATACGGATAAAAACGAATTTTTATTATTTCTTATTTTCTGTTGTTTTCAAAAATTTTCCTTCTGAATTCAGGTTTCTTTCCAAAGTTTAAAAGTAGACCTACTTCACAATCGCTGCTTCTTAAATAATTTAAAATTTGGTTTTCAAAATCTTTTACAATATAATCAACTGCTTTTAGTTCCAATATCACTAGATTTTCTACTATTAAATCTGCATAATATTCTCCAACTTCAGTTCCTTTATAGTAAACTTTAATTTTATTCTGAGCTTCAACTTGGTATCCTTTATTTTTCAATTCTATATACATTGAATTTTGATATACTTTTTCTAAAAAGCCATAGCCCAATTCATTATACACTTCATAAAAAGTTTTTAAAATTCCATCCGTTAATTCTTTATGTTTTAAATCCATTTTAAAAATCTGTATTAATCAGCGTCTTCGCAATGCGAATCCGTTTTATCTGTGTCCCTTCTTTATAGAATTTTAGTAAAAGGTATTTCGTTTTTTAAAGCTTTCAAAATAAAATTGTCTTCCAACCCATTGACAATCCAGGTTTCAATATTCGCGGCTTTAGCGATTGCTGTTGCTTCAATTTTAGATTGCATTCCACCGGTTCCATGCGAGGATTTTGAATCACCAATCTCTTTTTCCAATACTTTCAAATCGGTTACCAAAGAAATGGTTTCGGGAACGGCATCATTAATGGATGCTTTGGTGTAAATCCCGTTTGTATTGGTAGCGATGATCAGAATGTCAACATTTAATAAAACGGCCGTTAAAGCGGCTAATTTATCGTTATCACCAAACCGAATCTCATCCGTAGCCACGGTATCATTTTCATTGATAATCGGTATGTAATTATTTTTGACCAACACATTGATGGTGTTCACGATATTTACTTTGGACTGTTCTTTTTCGAAATCAGAATAAGAAAGCAAACACTGCGAAATCAGTAATCCTAAATCGCTGAAGTTTTCATGATAAATCCGCATCAAATGAGGCTGACCAATAGAAGCTAATGCTTGTTTCACAAAAACATCTTTGTCTTGATTTTCCAGTTTTACAAATTGTTTAGCTGCAGCAATCGCACCGGAACTTACAATTATAAACTCGTAATCATCTTGTAAAGCGGCTATTTGCATCCCAATATCCTCAATCTTTCCTCTCGAAATGTGATTTGTTTCTTTGGTTAACGTGTTACTTCCTAACTTTAATAAAATTCTTTTCTTACCTGATTTGTCCATTTCCGTAAATATACCACTTATTAGTAACTAAATGTTGCAAACCAATTGGTCCACGTTGGTGTAATTTGTCCGTGCTTATCGCCAATTCTCCTCCTAAACCAAATTGTCCTCCATCAGTGAATCGGGTAGAGGCATTTTGATAAACGGCTGCCGTATCAACATTTCCCATGAATTCCTGAGCAATTGCATCATTCTTTGTGATTATCGAAGCCGAATGTCCGCCACAATATTTATTTATTTTGTCAATTGCTTCTTGATTCGAATTGGTTGTTCCAATAACAATTTTATAATCTAAAAACTCTTCGTACCAAATTAAATCCGATTCAATCTGAGGAATATTTGTTGCTTTTGAAATACTTTCGTCTCCCAAAACCGTAACGTTTCTTTGTTGTAATTCCTCAACTATTTTGATAGCAAAAGTTTCCCAATTTTCAAGATTAGTATCAATTAAAACTTTATCTAAAGCATTACAAACTGATATGTTTGAGGTTTTTCCGTTAATAATAACATCAAGTGCTTGGTCTAAATCGGCTTCCTTATTTACATACACAAAATTATTTCCTCGACCACTTATAATCACTGGGCAAGTGGCGTGTTTTTTTACAAAAGCAATCAATTTTTCACCACCACGAGGAACGATTAAATCTACTTTTTGTGTTGGCTTCTCTAAAAATGCCTGTGTTTCTTCCCGATTGTAATTCAAGTATTCTACCCATTCTGTTGCAACATTATTTGCTGTTAAAGCCTGATGCCACAATTCCACAATTTTTAAATTGGATAGTAAGGATTCTTTTCCGCCTTTCAATAGAATTTTATTTCCGGATTTAAAAGCGATTCCACCAGCTTCAACGGTAACATCAGGTCTGGATTCATAAATAATCATTATGGTTCCAAAAGCTGCTGTTTTATTGATGATTTTCATTCCGTTTTCATGGTCGAAATTAAATCGCTCCACACCAATAGGATCTTCTTGACTTGCTAATTGTTGCATGGATAAAATCATCCCGTCAATTTTGGCATCATCAACCAATAAACGTTTTTCCATGGCCAAATCATCTCCAGAATAATTATTGATATCCTGTTGATTTATAGTCTTAAGATTGGCTCTTTCTTCTTCAAGAAGTTCGGCCATGCGACTTAAAACTGCATTTCGCTTTTCTATTGGTAATAAGTAGTTCATTAGTTTTTGGTTTACTATTTTAGAAGGAAAATCTAAACATATAAGTCATGTAAATTTTTAGTTCTAGGTTAATATTTATTTGCTTAAAATAAAAAAATCAGAGAATTTATAAATGATATTATTCATTTTTTAAAACTTAAATGACTTACATGTTTAAAAAAAATCATTTCAATTCTGCCAATGCTTCTTTTAAAGCTATGATAAAGGTATCGATTGCTTCTTTCTTGATTGTCAATGGTGGAAGAATTCTTAATAAGTTTTTATTATTTGCATTTCCTGTAAAAATATGCTTGTCGATAATCATTTTTTTACGAAGTGTACTTACGTCAAAATCAAATTCTACACCTAACATTAATCCTCTTCCTTTTACTTGAATCACTTCAGGAACTTGTTTGATTGCTTCTAAAAAATAAGCGTAAACGTCATTTACGTTATCCATTAATTTTTGGCTTTCAATCACATTCAAAACAGCAATTCCAGCGGCACAAGCCAAATGGTTTCCTCCAAAAGTAGTTCCTAATAATCCATAACTCGCTGTGAATTTTGGAGAAATCATGATTCCCCCAATAGGAAATCCGTTACCCATTCCTTTTGCCAGACAAATAATATCTGCTTTGATGTTATGGTGTTGGTGTGCGAAAAACTTTCCGCTTCTTCCATATCCGGATTGTACTTCGTCCAAAATCAATACAACATCATAAGCGGCACATAGTTTTTCTAATGCCTGAAAAAATTCAGTTGTTCCTTGGTCTAAACCACCAACTCCTTGAATTCCCTCAATTATAACAGAAGAAACATCTCCTTTTTTTAGTTCGTTTTCTACCAACTCGATATTATTTAATGGTAAAAAAGTAACGATTTGTTGAGCATTGATTGGCGCAACAATTTTTTTGTTATCTGTAACCGCAACTGCCGCCGAAGTTCTTCCGTGAAAGGAATTATCAAAAGCAATTACACGCGATTTATTGTTGTGAAAAGAGGCTAATTTCAAGGCGTTTTCATTGGCTTCAGCTCCAGAACTACATAAGAATAGCGTGTAATCTTCCAATCCTGAAAGTTTCCCTAATTTTTCTGCTAATTCTACTTGCAATGGATTCTGAATCGCATTCGAATAAAAACCAATATTATCCAATTGATTTTTTAATTTGGCAACATAATCCGGTTGTGTGTGTCCAATGGAAATTACTCCATGACCACCGTATAAATCTAAATATTCTACTCCTTTTTCATCTGTAATAGTACAATCCAGTGCTTTTACAGGAGTGATGTTGTATAATGGGTAAACGTCAAATAAGTTCATTTTCTTTTTTTGTTTAAATGGTTTAAGGTTTCAAGTTTCAAGTTACGTGTGCAACCTTAAACTTTAAACTTGAACCAAATTTTTAGAATCCGCTTGGTTTCAAATGCAATCCTTTGGTTTCATCCAATCCAAACATTAAATTCATGTTTTGAATAGCTTGTCCAGAAGCGCCTTTTACTAAATTATCAATTACTGAAGTAATCAATAACCGATTTCCTTTTTTCATTAAACTAATAATACATTTATTCGTTTGAACCACTTGTTTCATATTGATTCCGGTGGTGGTAATAGTTACGAAAGGTTGGTCTTTATAAAAAGCTTCATATTTGGCCACTACATCTTCCAAATTTTCTTCAATTGTTGTGTATAATGTTGCAAAAATTCCTCTGGCAAAATCTCCTCTGTTGGGTACAAAAATCAATTCATTATTATAATCCGCTTGTAATTGGTTGACACTTTGGTTTATTTCGCCCAAATGTTGATGCTCAAAAGCTTTGTAATGCGACATATTGTTCGATCTCCAACTAAAATGCGTCGTTTCCGAAGGTGAAACTCCAGCTCCAGTGCTTCCTGTTGTGGCATTAATATGAACGTCAGTAGTCAATATTTTGGCTTTCGCCAAAGGCAGTAATGCGAGTTGAATCGCTGTTGCAAAACAACCTGGATTAGCGATAAATTGAGCGTTTTTGATTGCCGCTTTATTCAATTCGGGTAAACCGTAAACGAAAGTTTTATTATCGAACTCTTTGTCTTTGGTCAATCTGAAATCATTTCCTAAATCGATGATTTTGGTATGACTCGCAAATTGATTTTGCTCTAAAAACGATTTTGATTTTCCATGACCCAAACACAAGAAAACAACATTCACATTTGAATTTACAGTATCGGTAAAATTCATTTCGATATCGCCCATCAAATCATGATGCGCAACATGAAGCGGTTTTCCAGCATTTGTTGTGCTGTAAACAAAATCAAGTGAAGCATTGGGATGGAACATCAATATTCTGATGAGTTCTCCCGCAGTGTAACCTGAACCACCAATTATTCCAATATTAATCATGTGTCAGTTTGTTTACAGATGAAAATATATTTTGTGCATTTCCAAGAATTTTGATAAATCCTTTGGCATCATCTGATGTCCAAGCGTTGTTCATTTCTCCGTATTGTCCAAAACCGGTATTCATCAAATCATTCTCTGATTCAATTCCGTCCAATGTAAAGTGATATGGTTTTAGCGAAACAATAACAGTCCCGTTCACAGTCGTTTGGGTGTCTTCTAGGAAAGCCTCGATGTTTCTCATTACAGGATCCAAGAATTGTCCTTCATGAAACAACATTCCGTACCAGTTTCCTAGTTGTTCTTTCCAGTATTGTTGCCATTTACCAAGCGTATGTTTCTCTAATAAATGGTGTGCTTTAATAATGATTAAAGGCGCAGCAGCTTCAAAACCAACTCTTCCTTTAATTCCGATTATCGTATCACCAACATGGATATCTCTACCAATTGCATACGCACTGGCTAATTTTTCAAGAGCAACAATGTTTTTTGTCGGTGTATCGAATGTCCCGTTGATTCCTACTAATTGACCTTTTTCAAATTGCAGTGTAACTTTCTCTTCACCATCTTTTTGCAATTGAGAAGGGTAGGCTTCACTTGGCAAAGCTTGATTTGAGGTCAATGTTTCTTTTCCTCCAACACTGGTCCCCCACAATCCTCTATTAATGGAATATTGTGCTTTTTCCCAAGAATAATGAACTCCGTTTTTAGATAAATAATCAACTTCTTCCTGTCTTGATAATTTCAAATCTCTGATAGGAGTGATAATTTCAATTTCGGGAGCAATGGTTTGGAAAATTAAATCAAAACGAATTTGGTCATTTCCTGCACCAGTACTTCCGTGAGCGATTGCTTCAGCGCCAACAGATTTTGCATATTTAATCGCTTCAATAGCTTGAAAAACTCGTTCTGCACTTACGGATAATGGGTAGGTATTGTTTTTTAATACATTTCCGTAAATCAAATATTTTATGGCTTTATCATAATATTTATCAACGATTGTAAGATTTGCATGTTGCGCACTTCCTAATTCGTAAGCTCTTTCTTCAATAGCGGCTAGTTCAGCTTCATCAAATCCTCCAGTATTTATAAGAACAGTATGGACTTCATATCCTTTTTCGTTTTTTAAATATTTTAGGCAATATGAGGTATCTAATCCTCCGCTGTATGCTAATACTACTTTTTTCATGATCATTGTTTTTTTTCTCGTCCTAACTCTATTTTCGATAAAGAAAGAATAAAAAGGATATTATTTTTTTAAGAACAGGGCTTGTTTAATTGATTTTAATCTATTGAGAACTCTTATGTTAAATGGATGTTCTGGCGGATCTTTCGGTTTTTCTTTTGGGTCATATAACATTCCGGTACACAAACACATCTTGTTTTCTTTGCTTTGCAAAATTTCAAAATTGGTACAGGTTTTACAGCCTGCCCAAAAGGTAGGATCTGTAGTCAATTCCGAAAAAGGAACTGGTTTATAACCTAAATCAGAGTTAATTTTCATTACTGCCAATCCAGTTGTGATTCCGAATATTTTAGCATCAGGGTATTTTTCCAAAGAATAGTCAAATACTTTAGACTTGATTTGTTTTGCCAAACCTAAATTTCTGTAATCAGGATGAACAATCAATCCTGAGTGCGCCACATATTTACCGTGTTCCCAACTTTCGATATAACAAAAACCAGCAAATTTTCCGTTGTCTAATGCGATAACGGCATCTTTGCTTTCCATTTTTTTCTGAATGTATTCAGGAGTTCTTTTGGCAATACCAGTTCCTCTCAACAAGGCTGATAATTCAATAGTATCGCATATTTCCTGCGAATACTTATAATGTTCTTCCTGAGTTGTTATAATAGAAATATTCATTTCAAAAGCTGAGTTTTTGAGTTATAAAATGATTTGTAATTTTGTAATTGAAATAACTCTATGCCAAAATCGGCTATAATATCAAACCAGTTAATTGTTGTGCAATAAATTGAACTACAATGTGATAGTGATGAATATATAGTTGTTTTTGGATATGAAAATCCAATAGGAAATAAGGTTGATTTCAAAACGGAAAAATGAAAAATGAATAATAAAACGAAACAGCTTTTGGGTACTATAGAGATAGCATCCGTACTTCGGGAGAAGTAGTAGGTCTGTTTGTCCGTGACAAAGAAGTTATATGTACACTTGTTTTATTCATTGGTGCAAAAGTACACTTATTTTTATAACACAATGCAACTTTTGTATTTTCTAACAAAATTTTAATGTATTGTGTGTTTTATTACAAATAAAAAACTCCTTGATAGTTTGATTATCAAGGAGTTTTGTATAATGTAGTTAGGTTTAAGGTATTAGTTTCTAAATTTATTTCGACTAATGATATCTTTAATTTTAGCTTTTAAGTCTTCTCCAGTATCATAAACCATTTGTTCACTGTTAGGAAAAGCTACTGGTTTTCTGTCAAAATAAGAGTAATAATTATCGTCAGAAGCACGTCGATCTCCTTTGTAAGTGGCATAAATATTTTCGAAAATGAATTCGCTGCTTATTGGGAAAGATTGTAATAATTGATTGCTTCTAAAATTAATATAGTCAATTTTAGCTGTAATTTGGCAAGACTTAAATTGTCTGAATTCGTAAATTCGGGCCGTTACAGTTTTAAGATTATCGACCATAACTACCTTTCCTTTTTCGTCCAGCACTTCTTTTCCGTTTGCATCAATTAGTTTTTTGACACCGTCTTTAATGATACGTTCTTTTACAAATTCTCTTTCTTTTATTTGCTCTGGCGAAATATAAATTTGTCTAAAATTGATTACCATTCCATAATCATAGCTGATTCCTTTTTGTTTGTTGCTGTGGTACACAGTCCATTTGTCATTGAGTCCATACGTGCTAAAATCCAATAAATCATTTTGAAGACGAGCCGGAATGATCATGTTCGTTTCATTTTTGGTGTAAACCGAAACATAGTCAGAACCTTTGAATTTTGCATCATCCATCAATCGCAAAACATCTTTGTAATTTGGATTTATTTGATTTAAATAGTCCATATCATCATATGCTTTTCTGAAATTCATTTTATCAGAAGTAGCCATTAATTTTTTGGCATTGGTATATAAATAAGCAGACAGAGCATTCTTGCTGTTAATGATTTGATCATTATAATTGTCAAATGGGAAAATTGCATTTCGTCCTTCTTTAATTAGTTTCAAAGGAAGTAAAGGTTTAATTTTTTCCTGACGGGAATTCAATTGTAAATAGGTATTATACAATTTTTCCAATTGTGCGGGATTAGCATCTTTTGCTAATAAATTAATGGCATTCAAATCCCGATCTTTTGCTTTGGCGAAAGCCTCTTCGAGTATGTAAACATAATCCTGTTTGCCTTTTTTATCTTTATTGGTTCGCAAATTGGATACGGCGTTATCAATTGCCTGATCGTAATTGCCTGAGGTTAATGAATTTCTGGTTTGTTTCACACCGCAAGAGGAAATCAATACAAACAGGGATAATAAAAAAGTAATTTTTTTCATAAGCGTTACTATTAAATAAATAATTTTTGTTGAGTCTACTTCATCTGTTTTAAACAGGATAATTGGCTTTAATCTTGGAATTTAAAAAATAATCCCATAAAAAAACCTAACAAAAATAATACAATTGTTAGGTTTTGAGACTTTATGTTTATTCTTTTCATTTTCTAACGAAAGGTGGCAGTAACTTACTGGAAACTTCACCAAAACCAATGCGAACATGACCATTTTGGCAGTGTCCTTTCATGATTACAGTATCGTTATCGTTGATAAATTTACGTTCCGTACCGTCTTTCAATTTTATTGGATTTTTTCCACCCCAAGTTAATTCTAACATCGAACCAAAACTGTCTGGAGTAGGACCTGAAATTGTACCTGATCCCATCATATCACCAGAATTCACACGACAACCGTTAGAGGTATGATGTGTCAATTGTTGACTCATAGTCCAATACATATATTTGAAATTCGAATGAGAAATAACCGTTGCTTCTGAATTTTCAGGCTGAATAGCAACTTCTAAATTAATGTCAAATGAATGCTTTCCTTTTTGCTGTAAATAGGGAAGTGGGGTTGGTTCTTGTTTAGGACCTTTGGTTCTAAAGGGTTCTAAAGCATCCATAGTTACGATCCAAGGTGAAATTGAAGTTGCAAAATTCTTTGCCAAGAATGGTCCTAGTGGTACATATTCCCATTTTTGAATATCACGAGCACTCCAGTCATTCAACAAAACCATTCCGAAAATGTAATCTTCGGCTTCAGTCACATGAATATTTTCACCCATAATATTGACATCCGTAGTGATAAAGGCTGTTTCCAGTTCAAAGTCGACTGAACGAGAAGGCCCAAAAACCGGCGTAGTTTCTCCATTTGGTAACGTTTGTCCCATGGGTCTGTGAACTGGAATTCCTGATGGAACTATGGTAGAACTTCTGCCATGATATCCTACAGGGATGTGAAGCCAGTTTGGTAACAATGCATTTTCAGGGTCACGGAACATTTTTCCTACATTAGTAGCGTGCTCTTTACTGGAGTAAAAGTCTGTATAATCACCTATTAAAACGGGTAGTTGCATTTCTACATCTTCCATTTTGAATATAATAATATCTTTGTCTTTAGTGTTGTCGCGTAATTTTGAATTTTGTTCATCAAAAATTTCGGCAATTCTATTTCTAACCAAGCGCCATGTTTTTTGACCGTCAGAAATAAAATCATTCAAAGTATCCTGCATGAACATGTCATCCGTCAGTTCAATGCCTTCAAAATAATTTAATTGTTGCAAAGCTCCCAAATCGATTGCGAAATCTCCAATTCTAGTACCTACCGTTACTATGTTTTCTTTTGTAAGAAAAACACCGAAAGGAATGTTTTGAATAGGAAAATCGCTATCAGAAGAGACTTCTAACCATGATTTTCTTTTAATATCGTTGGCTGTTATTGGCATATTGATGTTAATTATTTTGTTAAAAAATTACTCATCAAATATATTATAATCTAACTATTAACCAAACGTTTTTTTGTATTTTTGCATCAAATTAACGAAAATCAAAAAAATGCAACGCGACGAACAAATTTTTGACCTTATTCTAGAAGAACAAGAAAGACAAATACACGGATTAGAACTTATCGCTTCGGAAAATTTCGTAAGTGATGAAGTAATGGAAGCTGCGGGTTCTGTTCTAACTAATAAATATGCTGAAGGATATCCTGGCAAAAGATACTACGGCGGTTGCGAAGTAGTTGATGTTATCGAACAAATTGCAATTGACAGGGCCAAAGAATTATTTGGTGCTGCTTATGCAAATGTGCAACCACACTCTGGTTCACAAGCAAATACTGCAGTTTATCATGCATGTATTAAACCTGGAGATAAAATTTTGGGTTTTGATTTGTCTCATGGAGGACACTTAACGCATGGTTCACCAGTTAATTTTTCGGGACGTTTGTATACTCCTTCATTTTATGGTGTAGATAAGGAAACAGGAAGATTAAATTATGATAAAATTCAAGAAATAGCTACTAGAGAACAACCAAAATTAATCATCGCTGGAGCTTCGGCTTATTCCCGTGACATGGATTTTGAGCGTTTTAGAGTAATTGCTGATAGTGTTGGCGCTATTTTATTGGCTGATATTTCACATCCTGCAGGTCTTATTGCAAAAGGGTTGATGAATGATCCATTGCCTCATTGCCATATTGTAACTACTACAACTCACAAAACATTACGTGGTCCTCGTGGAGGATTAATCTTGATGGGTAAAGATTTTGAAAATCCATTTGGTTTAACCACGCCAAAAGGAGAAATCAGAATGATGTCTTCTTTATTAGACTTGGCTGTTTTCCCAGGAAATCAAGGTGGTCCATTAATGCATATTATTGCGGCAAAAGCAGTTGCTTTTGGTGAAGCTTTGAAAGATGAATTTTTCACGTATGCTTTACAAGTACAAAAAAATGCTAACGCTATGGCGGATGCTTTTGTAAAAAGAGGCTATGAAATCATTTCTGGCGGAACGGATAATCACATGATGTTGATTGATTTAAGAAATAAGAATATTTCTGGAAAAGATGCTGAAAATGCATTGGTAAAAGCAGAAATTACAGTAAATAAAAACATGGTTCCTTTTGATGATAAATCACCATTTGTCACTTCAGGAATCCGTGTAGGAACTCCTGCAATTACCACTCGTGGTCTTGTGGAGGAAGATATGGAAACTATTGTTGCATTAATTGACAGAGTATTAATGAACCATACTGATGAAGATATTATCGAAGAGGTTGCTAATGAAGTAAACGAAATGATGAGCGAAAGAGCTATTTTCGTATATTAATTTTTTTGTTTTAAGGTTTAAGGTTTAAAGTTTAAAGTTTTGGAATCAACAGTTATTAAATACTATTAGGTATTTGAATGTTACATTGGTTTCTCAATTTTAATTTTAAACCTTTTTCTTTAAACCTTAAACTTTTTTCAAACTTTAAACAAAATTTATCAATGTCTGTACTAAGATTAAAATTACCAACCGATCCCAGATGGGTGAATATTGTAGAAAAAAATATCGAGGAAATCTTGACGGATCATGCTTGGTGCGAACAAAAAGCAGCTACAAATGCGATTACCATTATTACAAATAATTCAGAGTACCAGGATTTAGTGAAGGATTTATTGGCTTTGGCCAAAGAAGAAATCGATCATTTTGAGCAAGTTCATAATATAATCATCAAGCGCGGATTGAAATTAGGTCGAGAACGCAAAGATGACTATGTAAACGAATTGTATTTGTACATGAAAAAAAGCAGCGACGGAAGCAGAGTATCCAGTTTAGTGGAACGGTTATTGTTTTCTGCAATGATAGAAGCTAGAAGTTGTGAACGTTTCAAAGTGCTTTCGGAGAATATCAACGATGAGGAATTATCGGTTTTTTATAGAGATCTGATGGAAAGTGAAGCGGGACATTATACCACTTTTATAACCTATGCGAGGAAATATGGTGTAGGAATTGATGTAGAAAAACGTTGGAGAGAATGGTTAGAATTTGAAGAATCGGTTATTGCTAATTATGGTAAAAATGAAACGATCCACGGGTAAAATACAATCCATAACTTAAATCCCATATAATACTTCATCTAAAAAAAATATTTAAATTCTCTTTGATTTAAAGTTTTTTTTTATTTAAAATATTGAAATTCAAATTTTTATTTACTTTGAAATATGTTTTAGAGTCAAATTTTGCAGTGCGTAAAGTAGCTTCAAAATGGATATTGTCGTATATTTATAGAAAGAATTTTCAATAACTATAAAGTTAAATAAGAAGTGAAATGAGTTTGAAATTACGATCCCTATTTTGTTTATTGGTCCTTAGTTTGCTTTCTTGTTCTAAAAAAGAAGCAGAAGGAATTAAACCAACAGTAGGAGAAGTTACTGAAACGGTATATGCTTCCGGAGTTATAAAAGCGGATGGGCAGTACACGGTTTTTGCCACCGTAAATGGTACACTGCAAAAAGTAAATGTTATCGCTGGTCAATCAATCCGTAAAGGCCAATCATTATTTGAATTGGAAAGTGATAAAGCGGAACTGAATACGGAGAATGCTCGATTAGCGTATCAATTAAGTCTGGAAAGTAGTCGTTATATTCAGGATAAAATTGCTGAAATGGAAATGAAAGTCCAATCAAGCAGAGACAAATTGACTTTGGACGAATCCATTTACAACCGAAATAAAAACATCAGGAATCAAGGTGGAATTTCGGAAGTTGATTTTGAAAGAGTCGAATTAGCGTTTAAAAGTTCCAAAATTAATTACGAATCGGCTAAAAAACAATTGGCACAACTCAAAGCCCAATTGAAGAATGATCAAAGCAGAAATTCTGTAAATCTAAAAATCAATCAGAAATCCCAGAGTGATTTTAGTGTCAAAAGCGCCTTCTCAGGAAAATTATTTGATGTCCTGGTAAAAGAAGGAACGTTAATTACGCCTCAAACTCCTTTGGCAATAATTGGTCAGGAAAATTCATTTTTATTGGAACTGGAAGTGGACGAAAATGATATGGTTCGCGTGCGAACGGGACAACGAGTTTTGGTTACCATGGATAGTTACAAAGGACAGGTTTTTGATGCCGTTATTGATAAAATTTACCCGATAATGAACGAACGTTCCCGAACATTTAAAATCGAAGCGCATTTTATAAAACCACCCGAAAAACTCTACCCAAATCTTACTGCCGAAGCCAATATTATCATTCAGATTAAGAAGAACGTGATCACGATTCCAAAAACATATTTAATGGAAGGCAAATATGTCTTAGTAAATAATGACGAAAAGCGGGAAGTGAAAACCGGTTTAAGCGATTATCAAAAAGTAGAAATACTGTCAGGTTTAGCGGCCGAAGAAACGATTTATAAACCCAAATAATGAACTTTAAACTCATATTAAACATTGCTTTGCATTTGCTTCGAGCACGATTGAAGCAAACGATTGTCGCTGCCATTGGAGTAACGTTTAGTATTGCTATGTTCATTGCTTTGGTTAGTTTTATGAATGGTTTGAATGATTTGTTGGATGGCTTAATGCTCAATAGAACGCCTCATGTGTTGCTTTACAATGAAATTAAACCTTCAGAAAACCAACCGGTTTCTATATCAGACGAATTCCAGAAAAAGACCAATTTTGTTCGCTCCATTAAACCGAAAGACCGAGGAAAATCCATTTACAACAGTAAAACAATTTTGGCAGTTTTAAAACAAGATCCGCGTGTTATTGATGTTGCGCCAAAAGTGACCTCGCCCGTTTTTTTTAATTCGGGGACGATTGAAATCTCAGGAATAATTAATGGAATTGATGTTTTGTCCGAAGATAAATTATTTAAAATCAGCGATTATATCATTGAGGGGAAAGTAGCTGATTTGCTTCAGAATAACAGTATTATTATCGGGAAAGGTTTGTCAGACAAAATGTTGCTTACCAAAGGAGATATCATCAAGATTACTACTTCTAAAGGAAATTTGGCTTCGCTTAAAATTGTGGGTATTTCCGAAATTGGAATTGCTGAAATCGATAATGTGATGAGTTATACCTCTTTGGCGACAGCCCAAAAAAATCTGGGTGAACCCACAAATTACATCACGGACATTCAGCTTAACTTGTATGATATGACTGCTGCTCCTGCTGTTGCAAAAGAGTTTCAGAATACCTTTAATCTGGATACGATAGATTATCAAACTGCAAATTCTCAGTTTGAAACCGGAAGTACGGTTCGAAGTATCATTTCCTATTCCGTTGGAGTGGTGTTGCTGATTGTTGCCGGTTTTGGAATTTATAATATTCTGAATATGATGATTTATGAAAAAATGGACAGCATTGCGATTTTGAAAGCCACGGGATTTTCCGGGAATGATGTGAAATGGATTTTTGTTTCGCTTTCTGTAATTATTGGACTTGCCGGAGGATTGTTTGGTTTGCTGTTTGGCTATGTTTTCTCATCAATTATTGATGTTATTCCGTTTGAAACCGCTTCGTTACCTACGGTGAAAACCTATCCTATAAATTACAATCCATTATTTTATATTATCGGGATTACTTTTGCATTGTTTACAACGACCATTGCCGGACTTTTCCCTGCTTTAAAAGCCAGTAAAGTAGATCCGGTAGAAATCATCAGAGGAAAATAAAGATGGAAAATAATGCTGTTTTAGAGACAATTGGACTAAGTAAATATTTTTACGACCCTGTAAGATTTCAGGTGTTGAAAGAAATTGAAATGCGTATTAATCACGGTGAGTTTGTTTCTATCGTAGGCAAATCCGGCTGTGGAAAATCGACGTTGTTGTATTTACTTTCTACGATGGACACAGATTACGACGGTCAGATATTTATTCACAACGAACTTGTTACGGGGAAAACAGACAAAGAATTAGCTTTAATCAGAAATGAAAAAATAGGTTTTGTGTTTCAGTTCCATTATTTACTGGCTGAATATAATGTGCTGAAAAATGTAATGCTTCCGGGAATGAAGTTAGCTAAATATTCAGATAAAGAATTAGAGCATCGCGCCATGGAACATTTGAAGACACTGGACATGGAAGATCAGGCGCTGAAAATGCCCAATCAATTGAGTGGAGGACAAAAACAGCGGGTTGCAATTGCACGTGCTTTGATAAACGATCCATTGATTATAATGGGGGATGAGCCTACAGGGAATTTAGATAAGAGAAACAGTGATTTGGTTTTTGATATTTTTAATAAGTTGACTCAAGAGAAAAATCAGACTTTGCTGGTAGTTACCCACGACAACGATTTTGCCCAAAAAACCAATAGAATTATTACTATGGAAGATGGGAAAATAATTTCTTAAAGTATTATTTTACTATGATTTCATGTTTGTATAGCAATCCTTTCAAACCTTCTAAAGCAAAAACGGCTTTTTTTAATTTTGTTGTTTTGGGATCAATTGTATAATTATAGCTGGTTCTAAAATCAGCTTTGTTGGCAATTGCTTTTGCAAATTCAGAACGGTATAAATCGCAGTTTTCAAAAGCGACTTCGGTCAAATCAGTGCTCACAAAATCTACAGCAATAATACTGCAATTGGTAAATGATGTTCCTTTTATTTTTAAGGTGTAAAATTTGGAGAAATCCAAAACACAATCGTTAAAAGAAATTTCAAAAATTAATTTATCGCACATGGCAAAATTCACGTCTTTGATTTCACAGCGATTGAAAGTTACAGTTCTAAAGGCGACATAATTTATTTTGGCATTGCTAAAAATACAATCATTGAAAGTACAGTCAATAAAAGTAACTGCTACAAAGGTACATTGAGAAAAATTACAGTTAGTAAACGTACAGCATTCGAATTCCTTGAAATTGACTTCCTCCTCTAGGTACGTTATGTTTTGGTATTCAATATCTAAAAAATATTCTGCCATTTATGGGGTTTAAATTCAGCTTTTAGTGCTGTTTTTCGGAACAAAGAAACAAAAATCTCAATCGTTATCTAGGATAAATTAGAGTATTATTTTAGATTTAAACTCTTTCATAGTCGCCTTTCCAATGCTGAATCGCTTTTTTAATTTCCTTTCCCGAGAGATTTTCATTCAGCGCTCTTTGCGTAAGTAACGGAAGCTCATCGTCTGGGACAAACCGCAACGCAAATAGTTGGTCGTCATTTAATTGATGTTCAAATTCTTCCAGTCTTTTTCCTGTAATGGAAAAATAGCGATATCGAAGCTCTAAACGTACGATTCGGTTTTGCAAAGTCAACGCATAATGCTGGCGCAGCATGAAAGCCAGACAAAAAAGCACCACAAAAACAGCGCTGATAAATATCCAAATTAAAGAATCTTCAGTTGTGCAACTAAAATAAATGCTGAAAGCCAGCAATGTCATGATTATTGGATAATAAACAAAATGATGCGGTGGATAATAGCGAATGTGATTTTTATAGGATTGTGATTTCATTATATTTTTTTTAAAGATAGTAAAAACCCCCAATTTATGGAATTTTACTTCTTTAGAAGATAAAAATACTTTTGAGATTTACTAAAAGTGTTTCATTTCCAAGGTTTAATTTTACTGCGCAATAGGATCGTTGACGAAATACATTTTCATCATTCCTTTATTTTTGACTTCAATTTCACCTCTATATTCACAATCAAAGTCATTTTTGATAATCTGATAGGTATGTTCCGATATATTAATTCTTCCTGGCTCCGAATTCGATTCCATACGAGAAGCAATATTTACGGTATCGCCCCAAATGTCATACGAAAATTTCTTGATACCAACCACTCCGGCTACTAAAGGGCCTGTGTTAATACCGATTCTGATTTTAAAATGAGTTTGGTTTTGTGTGATTAATTCTTCGGATATATTCACAAACCGGGCAATTTCGAGTGCTGCGAGTGTCATTTTATAAGCATGATCTCCAGTTGGAAATGGTAAACCACCCGCGCACATATAAGCATCACCAACGGTTTTTATCTTTTCAAGATTGTATTTTTCCATAATGGTATCAAATTTCGAAAAATAGTAATCGATGCTTTCTACTAGTTTTTCAGGAGGCAGTTTTTCTGCATAGTGTGTGAATCCCTCAAAGTCAGTAAATAAAACCGTCACCGATTCGAATTTTTTAGCTTGTACTTTTCCATTTTTCTTTAATTCAAGAGCCGTTTCTTCCGGCAAAATATTCAGCAATAAATTATTAGAACGATTTTTTTCTTCTTCAATAATGCTGTTCGTTTTTTTTACAAATTTATAGCGTCGGTAAAAACCAATTGTGATTACCAAAACTAAGAATAAAGAAATTGCTGTTATGTATATGATGTTTTGTTGTCTTTTATCTTTTAATTTCTGGATTTCCGAATCTTTTTCGAGTAAATCGACTTCAGTTTGCTTTTGTGAAACTTCATAATTCGTTCGTATATCTGCCATTTGTTGCATTGATTTTAAGTTCGTTAAACTGTCCCTATATGCAATATGATTCTTGTAATATGCGAATGATGCAGCCATGTTTCCGGTTTTCTGATGCAATTGTGACAGTTTCAGGTTAGCATTGCTGATTTGTTCTTTGAGTCCATATTTTTGAGCTAAATCCAGACTTCGTTTGGCATAGCTGAGAGAAGTTTTCCAATCATTTAAAGCTAAATAAATGTCGGACATGTAGGTCAGGTATTCTGAAATGGCATAATAATCTTTTAGTTCTTCCAGAATTTTTATGGCTTTACTAATATAGGTTTTCGCAAGATTATTGTTGCCGAGTTTTGCATGTATCATTCCAATATTACCCAGACTATAAGCAGTGCCAATTAAATAATCGGCATTATCGAAAATGATACTTGATTCTTTGAAATATTTTAAAGCTAAATTGTATTTTTTGTTTTTCGAATATTCGTCACCAGCGTTTAATAATGCACTGGCTAAAGATATAGAATCATCGGTCTTCCTTAATAAATGGATTGATTTGTTATAATAAATTTCGGCATTATCAGCATTTCCCATAATCGAATACACATCAGCTATAGCCATATAAGCTACACCTTCGCCAATAATAAATTTAGCTTTGATTGCTGCTTCAACACTTTTGAAAAAAGCATTTAAGGCTTTGTCTAAATCGCCTCTGAGTCTATTTTTATTCCCTTTTTGGTAATATCCGCGATGGAGGTACAAATAGTTTTTTTCTAACTGGGACAGCGCAATAAGTTCATCGGCATATTTTAGTGACAATTCGAGATTATTGACTTCATTAAAAGATAAATTTCTCAGTAATTCTAATTTCTCAGAATTCACCAGGCTATTTTTATGATAGATCTTCACAAGACTATCAGCCACTTTTTGATTTTGTGCAAATAAACTTAGAAACTGGAAAAATATAAAAAATACAGAAAATAAGATTTTGACAAAATATTTAAAATCTCTTAAAAGTATCATGGGTTTGCAGCTAATTTTGGATCGATGTGAAATGATTTAGAAGAATTTCCATCGGCATACACACTAAAATTGATAGTGTATTTGTCGAGTTTATGAACCAAATTTGAATCATTTTTAATCTTAGCAGTTGCGTTTCCAGATCTTCCTCCGATACCGTAAATGGTCGTGACATCAAAGAAATTCAAATCTCGGGATTCCGGTTCGTTAAAAATACTATCAATGGCAACGGAATAGCCTTTGTCATTTGTCACACCAATCCATCTGACATCTTGGTTGAGGTATACGTTAGATAAAAAGTCTTTCAAAGTTCCGTTTGGAGATCTTCCTGCATTATCGTCAGTTAAGGAACAAGCGTTATCAATATCCTCCTGTGATGGATTGCTCATTGCGTAAAGACTGCTGGCTTGAACAGTCAATGCGATTACTACTTTTTTGCCCATGATTATTATATTTAAAATTTATTAAATAGTAACTTAAATAGACCATTATAGAATGAGGCAGCTTAATTAATATATTGATATTTAGTAGTTAAGGGGCTTATTTTAATATCAAATTTAATATTTTTTTCAAGATCAACATCAGTTTACTATGCATGCATCACTACTGTAATTATCCATTTTTATATAATTATGAAATGGAAATCCGACAGGAATAAAATAGTGACCGAAACTATCTTAGAAAGACCAAAATAGAAAATTAAGAATACATGTACAAAAAACCAAATCAAATAAATATCTAAGTTATTACTAGTCAGTAAATTGAAGTTTATTTGTTACTTTAGTAGAACCAAAGAATAGTAATTAAAATAGATCATTATGATTACTGATCAAAATTCAATCAATTGGAAAAAAATATTTTGTTTTAAAAATATTAGTTTAAATTTAGTAGGAGTAGCCTTGATAACCCTTGCTTTAAAAGGTTTTATGATACCTAATAAATTTTTAGATGGTGGAATTATCGGCATTTCAATATTGGTTCATGAAATTACAAAATGGCCTTTTGGAGTTTTGGTATTAATGTTTAATATTCCTTTTTTAGTCATTGGAAACCGAATGTTAGGTAAAACATTTGCATTACAAAGTTTTTTGACGTTCTTGTTAATTGCTGTCAGTATGACTTTTTTAGATGTGGATCCCGTGACTTCAGATCCGCTTTTAATTGCATTGTTTGGTGGCTGTCTTATTGGTGTAGGGATGGGTTTGTGTATCCGAAGCGGTTCTACAGCAGATGGAGTTGAGATTCTGGCGTTATTGACTACCAAAAAAATTGGACTTAATGTCTCAGAAGTCATTTTTGCCTTGAATACGTTATTATTTCTTGCAGCTGCATGGTCTTTTGGAATTTCTACTGCTTTGTACTCTATTGTCACTTATTTTTCAGCTGTAAAATCTTTAGATTATATATCCCATGGTTTAGAACAATATACTTCGTTGCATATCATTTCTTCTAAAAGCGATTTGATTAAATCATTAATTGTCCAAAAATTTGGAAAAGGAATCACCATCATTAAAGGTGAAAGAGGTTATTTGCCGGATAAATTTGACGTGAAATTAGATTGTGATATCATTGTCACCGTGGTAACCAGACTAGAATTACTCCGAATTAAAGAAGAAATCCGAAAACTAGATCCTAAGGCATTTATGTTTATTCAGTATATCAAAGAGGCCAGTGGCGGAATACTGCGAAGTATGAATTAATATTGATTTGGAACCACTTATAATTAATGGTAAATGTATTCACTATTTGAACTTGGAGAAAAATAATAAGAAGTGGGAATTATGCAATAGGTTTAAAATGCAAGCTGGAATAAATTTCATAATTTTATAAAAAAATTATAAAATATGATACCAACGAAGGGATATGCAGTACAGGATGCTAAGTCGGATTTAGCTCCATGGAATTTCGAAAGAAGAGAATTAGGACCGCATGATGTGCAATTTGATATTCAGTTTTGCGGAGTTTGTCATAGTGATCTTCATCAAATAAAAGATGATTGGGGAGGAGCAATATACCCGATGGTTCCCGGACATGAAATTGTAGGGAAGGTAGTCAAAGTAGGAAGTCACGTAAAGAAATTTAAGGTAGGTGATTTAGCAGGAACAGGTTGTTTGGTCGATTCCTGCAGAACTTGTGAAAATTGTAAAGAGGGTTTAGAGCAGTTTTGTTTAAAAGGAAGAACAGATACCTATAATGCTTTGGGACAAGACGGGGTAACTCCTACTTACGGCGGGTATTCGGATACTATCGTAGTACATGAAGATTTTGTTTTACATATTTCAGATAAATTGCCTTTAGCTGCTGTAGCGCCTTTATTATGTGCCGGAATCACTACATATTCACCATTGAGACATTGGAAAGTAGGAAAAGGACACAAATTAGCTGTTTTAGGACTTGGCGGGTTGGGTCACATGGCAGTAAAATTTGGCGTTGCTTTTGGTGCTGAGGTTACCGTCTTGAGTACATCAGCAAACAAAGAAGCAGATGCCAGAAAATTAGGGGCTCATAATTTTATAGTTACCAAAGATGAAAAGCAACTGGCAAGTGTTGCGGGTTCTTTTGACTTTATTTTAGATACGGTTTCTGCTCCGCATGATTTGAATTTGTATTTATCTTTATTAAGAGTAAACGGAGTGCATATTTGTGTTGGAGTACCACCAACGCCTTATGAAATCCATGCTTTTAGTCTTATTGGAGGACGTAGAAGTCTTGCAGGTTCATTAATAGGCGGTTTGCCTGAAACTCAGGAAATGTTAGATTACTGTGCGGAACACGGAATTGTTTCTGAAATTGAAATGATTGATATAAAAAATGTGCACGAAGCGTATGATCGAATGACAAAAGGCGACGTCCGTTACCGTTTTGTTATCGATATGGCGACGTTGTAAATAAATTATAAATGTAAAAACCCTAAACATTTTGATAATGTTTAGGGTTTTTTGTGACCTTGACTGGATTCAAACCAGTAACCTCTTGAGCCGTAATCAAGTGCGCTATTCAGTTGCGCCACAAGGCCATTTTTTACAATTGGAGTGCTTATTAAGCGCCTTATTGCGGGTGCAAATATAAGTATAAATGTGTAATTTGCAAGTCTAAATTTATAAAAAAACAAAAAAATATGCCGATAAAGAATCATATACGTGATATTCAGGGATTTCCCAAAGAAGGAATTTTATTTAAAGACATAACTCCGTTGCTAATTGATCCCGAAGCAAGGAATAAATGCCTTGAAATATTGCTCTCATCCTTAAAAAATAAGAAAATTGACAAGGTAATAGGAGTAGAGAGTCGTGGATTTTTCTTTGGAATGTTGATTGCACAAGAATTGAATGTTGGTTTTATTCCAGTTCGAAAACCGAACAAGTTGCCTTACGAAACGATTTCGGCGACGTATGATTTGGAATATGGAACCGATACTTTAGAAATTCATACCGATGCAATTCAAAAAGGGGACCGAATCCTAATTCACGATGATGTTTTGGCAACCGGAGGAACGGCTAAAGCAGTTTGTGAATTGGTGGAACGATTGGGCGGTGAAATCGTGCAATGCAATTTCCTGATGGAATTAGCTTTCTTAAATGGAAGGGTAAAAATCAAAGGAAATGAAATTTTTGCTGCAATTACGTATTAATCTAGCGCACGCGTCGTTACGTAGTACCTAAAACCAATAATTGCCATTTGCCATTTCTTGGCCTTTGCCAAATCCAAACGCTGCTTTGTGAAACTGGGTAAAATGACTTTATTTATTTTGGCTTCTTTTGTGTGTGGTGGCGTTGGGGGTATTGGAATTTCTTTAACATCAAGATTTGGTGGCACTTCCTTTTTGTAGTCTTTTATAGCATTTATATGATTAAAATGATTTTTTAGATGTGGATTGTCTTTTAAATTAGCACTAAAACCGAAGTTTATTTTATTTTCATTGTCCTTTTCTGCAAAAATATTAAAAGGTTTAATAGGTGATTTCCCATTAATTTGATTCACTTTTTTAATTCCTTCTTTGTTTTTCAATTCAACTTTAATGGCAACAATTTCCTTGTTTTTGTTTAATTTAATATTTGAAAAATTCATTTCCAAATTATATTCTTCTTTAAAAAAATCTTTTTCAGCAATTAGTTCTTCCTCCGTTGAATTTGAAGCGACATGAAGTTCTACCTTTGTGCCATTGGCTACGACGGTAAATTCTTCTGCTTTCTCTTGCGCAACAACATTTATTTGGAAAAACATTACAAATGCTACTAAAGCCGGCAGAACAAGCGTGTACTTCCAGGAATTCGATTTTTTTGATTGATTTTTGTTTAACATAACAATTCGTTTTTTGATTAATGATTGATAAAAATGATTAGTAATGGCAACACAATTTTCGTGTGTTGTTATTTTTAAAAGCGTTAACTGATACGCTTTTTTGTCGGATATTTTTTTCGTGGCTTCGTTATCGGCAATGAATTCCAGGTTTTGTAAAATCGCTTTTTTGTACAACCAAATAAATGGATTGAACCAAAAAAGGATACAAAACAGTCTTGAAATCAATACATCAACAGTATGATTTTGTTCGCTGTGAACTTTTTCGTGTTCCAAAATATTTTCTAGTTCGGAAATGCTGTATAATGACGAGTTGTAAACGATAGTGTTAAAAAAAGAGAACGGAGCGAGGTTGTCTTGTAAGTCAATAAATTTAAAATCGGCTTGACGTTTTATTATTTTTCCTTTAAATACTTTTTGTAAGCTGTAAAAATCAAAAGCAAATTTAGTTAATAGAAATAATGCACCAACGCAGTAGAGTGTTGCTAATCCAAGATAAATATATTCTTCTGTATGGTCTTCATTTACAGTTGTAGTTATAGGTAATTATGACCAATCATAATTTATAGGAGTAGGTTCGACCCAGATTATTTTCGTAAAAACGACTAACGGCAAAAGAACGGAAGTAAATAAACCCAGTAACAGAAACCAACGATTGCTGGTAAAAAAGGTTTCTTTTCGCAACATAAAATGATAAGCCAAATAAAACAGCGCAATTAATCCACTGGATTTGATAAGAAAAATATAGAATGCTTCCATAAATATTGTTGTTACTATGTAGTTTATATTTCCTCTTTTTGATTTTCAATCATGGCTAAAATTTCCCGTAATTCAGCTGCGGAAATTTTTTCTTCTTTTGCAAAATGCGATACCATATTTTTATAAGAACTGTCAAAATAATTATCGATTGCCGTACTCATAAAGCGCTTTCTATAATCTTCTAAACTCACTATAGGATAATATTGGTGCGTGTTTCCAAAGGCATTGTGAGAAACAAAACCTTTTTCTTCGAGGTTGCGCACAATGGTTGAAAGTGTGTTGTAATGCGGTTGATCTTCTGTTATTTCTGCAAGGACTTCTTTTACGAATGCTTTTTTGAGCTTCCATAAAATGTGCATGATTTCTTCTTCTTTATTAGTCAGTTTTTGCATGATTTTTTTATTTAAATCAAATTTACAACTAATTTTATAGTTACGCAACTATAAATGCAGTTTAATAACTATTTTTATAGTTTTTTTAACTTCTAACAGTAGCTTTTGGAAACTGTAAGATCTTTTAATCAGAGAAATAATTATGAAAATGAGGTTGCGTGAGGGGTAAAAGCTAGCTGCCGAAGTAGCGCGTATAGCCCGACGCTATAAAGAAAAGGGGCCAGTAACGATGTTGTTGCTAAGCCCCTTTTTTTTATAGGGTCACGCCCAAAGAATGATAATGGAATTAGTTTTGTTCTTTTTGAACGAGTTTTTGCAGCCAGATACAGCCTGCGACTGATAAAATCCCTAAAGTTCCCATGACAAACCAGTTTGCCTGATAGCCAAATGCCGCAATGATTTCCAGTCCAGTTTTAGAACTTGCAATGTGCGCTAAGCTGAAACTCATTGTAAACAAAGCCATGTAGCGCCCTTCGTGACCTTTTGGTGCTCGGCTTAAAGCGAAAGAATTGGAAAAAGGAAAGATGAACATTTCTCCAAAAGTGATAAAAAGGATGCTGACGATTAGGATTCCTGCCCACATATTGAGCATTAAAACATAGAAACTTAGAGACATCAGTAACGAACCCCAAAGAATAATTTTGAGTTTATCGATGTTTTTTCTTTGGCTAATACTCACAATTGGCATTTCCAGGAAGAAAATCAGCAACCCATTTAAGGATAATAAAAGTCCGCTTTGAAACTCGGTTAAACCAAATTTTTCATTGTGATATAAGGGTAAAGTGGTGAAAAGCTGAAAGAAAAGCATTGCCGTAATAAAACAGATAAAGAGAAAAATCCAGAATATCTTGTCTTTGAAAACGGAAGTAGGTATTTCGGTTTCGCTATTTGCGGAGTCTAAATCGGCTGGTTTTTTGCGCTCTTTTACTAATAACGTGAAAATTAATATCGAAATAATACACGAGCTTCCATCAACCCAAAATAATCCGCTGTAGCCTAAATTCATAATGATTAAACCACCTAAAGCCGGTCCTGCAGTAAAACCTAAATTTACTGCTAGTCGAACTAAAGTCAATGCTCTGGTGCGATTTTCAGGTTTGGCGTAGGTCGCCAAAGAGACAAACATGGCGGGACGAAACATATCAGCAACGGTCATAATTACGAACATACCAATGCATAATCCCCAAAATGTACGAATGTATTGTACTAAAAATAGCAGTATTCCGCTGGTGAACAAACTGAAAACCATGATTTTATAGAAACCTATTTTATCAGATAATTTGCCGCCAAGCCACGAACCAAGCATAGAACCAAAACCAAAAGCGACCATAATCCACCCGACTTGTGCATAGGAAAAACTTAAATCTTCTTTCAAATATTTTGATAAGAACGGCAAAACCATCGTACCAGCCCGATTGATAAAAGTAATTAGGGTAAGTATCCAAATTTCTCTGGTGAAGCCTTTGAAATTATTAATGTAACGTTGAAAAGCTGTTTGAAACATACAATGAGTTATTATTTTGCAAAGGTAGAAAACTTTGTTCCGATGCGCCTTTGTGTCCTAGTAACTTTTAAACTATTTTTGCATAAAAATAAGAACATGAGAACGCTATTCACTTTGTTGTTTTTAATACACTTGAATTTAGGTTTTGGCCAAGAAAAATTTGATGTTTCGGCTGTAGCCAAATTCCAAACCGAATTGAACGAAGAATATGCGGATGCCAAGAAAAGTCCGTTGACTGCGGAAGATTTAGCGGTTTTCAAAACACTTGACTTTTATCCTGCAAGCGAAACTTTTTTTGTGGTGGCTAAGTTTGTAAGAACACAAAAAGAGAAGCCATTTGAAATGGAAACGTCTACGGACAGAAAGCCATTGTATGTCAAATATGGCGAACTTTCTTTTACAATTGATGGTCGGGATTTTAAACTAAATGTCTATAAAAACATTGAACTTTCCAAAAAGAAGGAGTATAAAGACTATTTATTTCTGCCGTTTTCCGATTTGACTTCAGGCAAGGAAAGCTACATTGGCGGGAAATATATCGATTTAAGAATTCCAAAAGGAGATACGATTGTGATTGATTTCAATACATCATACAATCCGTATTGTGCCTATAATCATAAATATTCTTGTCCAAAAGTTCCTTTGGAAAATGATTTGGATATAGAAATAAAAGCAGGAGTTAAAAAATTTCACGACTAATGGAATTCTTTAATCTGCATACGCATAAATGGACTAATCAACCGAATGTGTTGGAATTAGTGAATCAATATCCTCAGGAATTTGATGCAACAATTCCGTATTATTCGATCGGGATTCATCCGTGGTTTATCGTTGAAGAACGAATAGAAGCTGACTTGGCGATAATGGAAAGTAAGTTACAAGAGGTAAATTGTCTCGCTGTTGGCGAATGCGGATTAGACAAACGCATTGAAATCTCGATGGAATTGCAGCAAATGGTTTTTGAAAAGCAATTGCTTTTGGCACAAAAACATAAAAAACCAGTGGTAATACATTGCGTTGCGGCTTTTCAGGAATTGATTGCAATTAAGAAAAAAATGAATATTTCAGTACCAATATTGATTCATGGATTTTCGAAAAATATACAAGTCGCCAAACAATTACTGGACAATGGATTTTATATTTCCTTTGGAAAATATTTATTACTCAATTCAGAACTGGAAGCTGTTTTTAAAAGCGTTCCTGATAATCGATTTTTTCTGGAAACGGATACGGTTGAAGAAGGAATTGAAGCAGTTTATGAATTGGCAGCAAAATACAAAGGAATTTCTATTAAAGAAATACAGGAAATAGTGAATGCAAATTTTAATGAAGTTTTTGATTTCAAAATTTTTCAAAAACATTAAACTTTAAACAAAAAACAATGGCAGAGTGGACAGAAAGAGCCGAACTTTTATTCAAAAAAGAAGGTTTAGATAATTTAAAAAATGCAAATGTACTGGTCGTAGGATTGGGTGGCGTTGGTTCTTTTGCGGCTGAATTTTTGGCAAGAGCAGGAGTGGGAACGATGACTATTGTTGATGGTGACGTAGTTGATATTACCAATATAAACCGACAATTGCCTGCTTTACATTCGACCGTGGGACAACCTAAGGTGACTGTTGTTGGTGATCGATTAATGGACATTAATCCGGAATTGAAATTGACTCGGGTGCAGGAATTTCTTTCGCCGGAACGTGCTTTCGAAATTGTTTCAGAGGAATTTGATTATGTTTTGGATTGCATTGACAGCGTGACTCCAAAGTTGAATTTGATTATTGGTGCCAAGCGAAAAAGAGTCAAAATTATCAGCAGTATGGGCGCTGGTGGGAAAATGGAAGCTTCCAAAGTGAAAGTAACGGATATCACGAATACCGTGAATTGTTATTTTGCTAAAACCATCCGAAGACGATTAAAAGAAGTGAAAATTGATAAACTGAAAGTGGTTTTTTCTTCTGAGATTCAGGACGAATCGAGTTTGAAAATGACAGATGGATCTAATTTTAAAAAATCATTTTACGGAACAAATAGTTACATGCCGGGATTATTTGGTTTGTACGCTGCAGAAACCGTTATTCGCTATTTACTTAAAAAATAGTGTTCAGAATTCAGTTTTTTAGTATTCAGTTCTAAAAATCTAAGAAGTCTTAAAACTATAAAGTCTAATAATCTAAAAAAAAATGATACAAACCGTAATTTTTGACATGGATGGTGTAATTGTCGATACTGAACCCGTACACCGTTATGCTTATTTCAAACAATTTGATGAGTTGAATATTACTGTTACGGAAGATATGTATACTTCATTTACCGGTTTTTCTACTCGAAATACGTTTCAGAAATTGAAAGAGGTTTTTGTTATAGAACAGGAAGTAGAGGATTTAATTCAAAGAAAACGGACTATATTTAATGATTCTTTTGATAGTAAGGCTGATTTGGAATTATTGGAAGGTGTTGAAAATCTTATTAAAGAATTATATCAAAATGGCATGCAATTGATTTTGGCCTCTTCGGCATCCAAAGTTACTATTGAACGTGTTTTTAGCAGGTTTAAATTGCATGAGTATTTTACGCATGTGGTAAGCGGTGAAGATTTTCCTAAATCAAAACCACATCCTGCAATTTTTGAACATGCCGCAAGTTTATCAATTGCACCAAAAGAAAAATGTATCGTTATTGAAGATAGTACAAATGGAATAAAAGCGGCGAAAGCTGCCGGAATTTTCTGTGTGGGTTACAACAGTATTCACTCTGAGGCACAAGATTTATCGGAAGCTGATGTTGTAATTAATCATTTTAACGAATTGGGTTTTGAAGCTGTTACCAATATTGATTCTAAATTAAGGAATAATTAACATTTGAAAGCCATTGAATTTGTAAATTTGAAGACACAAAAATTTAAAACATGAAAAAAATAATCATTGCATTTGCCATTATTATAGCAAATTTCACTATTGAGGCACAAGTAAAAACACCTCAATCCAGTCCAAAATCTACCATCATACAAGAAGTAGGTTTGACAGCTGTAGAAATTAATTATTCAAGACCAAGTGCCAGAGGAAGAGCCGTTTTTGGAAATTTAGTCCCTTTCGGAAAAGTATGGAGAACCGGAGCTAATGAAAATACAACCGTATCTTTTAGTGACGATGTTATTATTGATGGTAAAACCTTGAAAAAAGGAAAATATTCGTTGTATACAGTTCCAAAAATAGAAAGTTGGGAAATAATATTTTATAAAACTACTGATAACTGGGGGAATCCAGAAGAGTGGAAAGAAGAAAATGTAGCCCTTAGAGCAACTGTTAAACCAGAGACTTTAAATAAGAGCGTTGAAACATTCACTATCGGAATTAGTGGTTTAGATAATAATTTTGCCTTTTTAGAAATATACTGGGAGAACTCGTATGCAGCTGTAAAATTTGAAGTTCCTACTCAACAAAAAGCAACTGCCAATATTGAGAAAGCATTAGCAGGACCAACTGCTGCAGATTATTTTTCAGCAGCTCAATTTTTATTCCAATCGAATGGTGATAATGCAAAAGCATTGGTTTATGTAAATAAAGCGTTAGATATGTCTAAAGACAAACCGTTTTGGTACAACAGATTGAAATCATTGATTCAAGCTAAACTTGGAGATAAAAAAGGAGCAATCGAAACTGCAAAATTATCTCTTGCAGCGGCTGAAATTGCTAAAAACCAAGACTATGTAAAAATGAATAAAGACAGTATTGCAGAGTGGAGTAAGAACTAATTATACTCACTGTTTTGCAAAAAAAATCCCGTTTCCATTTTGTAATAGAGACGGGATTTTTTTTGCTTTATCCTGATATTTGGGAAACCTTTTTTTAATCAAATTTATATTCCAATTTTTGGATGGTTTTAAATATTATAAATCAATTAACACCTCAAAATTTAATGAGATTCCGTAATTGCCTAATTTTGTTCAAAATTTAGAAATTTATAATGACTAAAAATATTCCAATTTCCATATTAGAATTAGCAATAATCACCGAAAATAGTAATGCAAGCGAAACATTACAAAAAACAAAAGCTTTAGCGCAATTAGCTGACAGTTTAGGATACAACAGATTTTGGCTAGCCGAACATCATAATATGGCGCATGTAGCCAGTACGGCAACAGTTGTTTTGATTGGTTATATTGCCAGTGAAACCCAGAATATCCGCGTAGGTTCAGGCGGAATCATGTTACCCAATCATGCTCCACTTATAATTGCGGAACAATTTGGAACCCTTGAAACTTTATATCCCAACCGGATTGATTTAGGATTAGGAAGAGCGCCAGGAACGGATGGTTTAACCGCGCAAGCGATTCGGAAAGATTTCTTCGAACAATCACAACGCTTTCCTCAAAATGTTGCCTCGCTACAACAATTTTTCTCAGAGGATAATGCTACTGCAAAAGTGCGTGCTTTCCCTGCGGAAGGAATTAAAGTTCCCATTTGGATTTTAGGTTCCAGTATGGATAGTGCTGCTTTGGCTGCTGCCAATGGGTTGCCATATGCTTTTGCAGGACATTTTGCACCAAAACAAATGCATCAGGCATTTGAGTTTTATAGAGATAATTTTGAACCTTCGGAATATTTAGATCAACCTAAAACAATGGCATGTGTAAACGCAATAGCTGCCGAAACCGATGAAGAAGCTGAAAAATTAGCAACTAGTTTGACTCAAATGTTTCTGAATTTGATTCGGAATGACAGAAAGCCATTGCAGCCGCCAGTTGATTCGTTAGATGGAATTATGAGCGAAGAAGAACATTTTCATGTCAATCAAATGACTGCTTGTTCATTTGTAGGAAGTAAAAAGAAATTAGAAACAGAATTGAAGCAATTTATTGAATATACCCGTATCGATGAAGTGATGATTACCAGCCCAATTTTTAATCATGAAGACAAATTGAAAAGCATTCGAATCATGAAGGAAGTCATGGATGCTATTAATAAGTAGTAGAATTTCGGATGTTTTTTTTAACTAAAATTAACTTAGTATTTTGATACATTTAAACCATACAAGTCATATAAGTTCATTTAAGAAGCTCAATTATTTAAAATAAATTAAAAACCCTGCAATGTAAGTTGCAGGGTTTTTTGGTTTATACTTATAATTAATAATTCATCATTGAAAAATAATTATTTCAAGCTTCCCACCATATCTTCGGGTTTAACCCAAGCATCAAAATCTTCTGGAGTTACATATCCTAAACGAACCGCCTCTTCTTTCAATGTTGTTCCGTTTTTATGTGCAGTTTGAGCAATTTCAGCTGATTTATAGTATCCAATTTTAGTATTCAAAGCCGTAACCAACATTAATGAATTGTCAACCAATTCTTTGATGCGTTTGTAGTTAGGTTCGATACCTTGAGCGCAATGTTCGTCAAAAGACATGCAAGCGTCACCAAGCAATCTCGCTGATTGTAAGAAATTTGCAGCCATCAATGGTTTGAAAACGTTCAATTCATAATGTCCTTGCATTCCTCCAACAGATATTGCTACGTCATTCCCCATCACTTGTGCGCAAACCATAGTCAATGCTTCACATTGCGTTGGGTTTACTTTTCCAGGCATGATAGAAGATCCAGGCTCATTTTCAGGGATAAGGATTTCTCCAATTCCGGAACGTGGTCCAGAAGCTAACATACGCACATCATTGGCAATTTTATTCAATGAAACGGCCAGTTGTTTTAAGGCACCGTGTGTTTCTACAATGGCATCGTGTGCGGCTAGTGCTTCAAATTTATTTTCGGCAGTTACAAATGGATGTCCAGTAAATTCAGCGATATATTCTGCTACTTTTACGTCATATCCTTCTGGAGTATTTAATCCTGTTCCTACTGCAGTTCCTCCTAAAGCCACTTCTGATAAGTGTGCCAATGTGTTTTTAACCGCTTTCAAGCCGTAGTTCAATTGCGCTACATATCCTGAAATTTCCTGTCCTAATGTAAGTGGAGTAGCATCCATCAAGTGCGTACGACCTATTTTTACAACATTGTTGAATTCAACTGCTTTTGCATGAAGTGTATCTCTTAATTTTTCAACTCCGGGAATAGTAACTTCTACAACTGCTTTATAAGCCGCAATGTGCATTCCTGTTGGGAACGTGTCATTTGAAGATTGCGATTTATTTACATCGTCATTTGCTTTAATGAATTGTTCGCCTTCGCCAATGTTGAATCCTTTTAATACTTGTGCACGATTAGCAACAACTTCATTTACGTTCATGTTACTTTGCGTTCCTGAACCAGTTTGCCAAATCACCAATGGGAATTCATTATCTAATTTTCCCGCCAAGATTTCATCACAAACTGCAGCAATAGCGTCGCGTTTTTCGACTGGTAAAACTCCTAAATCACAATTAGCGTAAGCCGCTGCTTTTTTAAGATAAGCAAAACCTTCAATAATTTCTTTTGGCATCGATGCTGATGGACCTATTTTGAAGTTATTTCTTGAACGTTCTGTTTGTGCGCCCCAATATTTTTCAGCTGGAACCTGCACTTCACCCATGGTGTCTTTTTCTATTCTGAATTTCATTTTGTTGTTATTTAGGAATAATTATGTTGTGTATTACTTTTTAGCCCCGATGGCAACGGAAATCCTTTTCTTTTTTTCTTTAAAAAAGAAAAGATTATAGTGAACAGCGGGAAACAGCTCCAAATTCTGAGTTCAAAAATACGGATAATTCCTTTTTTATAAAAATTGATTGATAGTTTTTATGGTTTTTTATTGGTACGAAAAGGAATTAAACTTACATTTGTGGCTACATTCAAAATTCCGGAAAACATGTTTGAATTTTCACAGTACTTAGGCTTTTTACTTTTCTTAACCATTCTTACTATAGGATTTTGGTTGATGTTTTTTCTAGTTGGTTTCGTATCCTATTGGGTAGGTGGAGCAAGTTGGGAAGCATACAAGGAGAAAAGAGCAAAAAAGAAGCAAGAACAATCAGTTTAATCTTTTTGTTAAATAAAAAAAGGACTCATTTATGGGCCCTTTTTTTTTATGCTTATACTTTTTTAATTTTATTGGATTAAATGATTTATAAAAAAAGGACCCATTTTCATGAGTCCTTAATTTTGTTATCCTTGATAATCACCTTCATTATCCCCTTGATTTCTTTTAGGTTGTTCTCTTTCGTTTTTAGGTTTGTTAAAACGATAGGTGAATGATAAATTAAATTGTCTTACTCTCCATTGCATTTCGCTGTAAGAATCAACAGTTCCCGGAAGGAAAGTTTCCATCATTCTTTTTCTTGAATTGAAAACATCACTCACGTTGAATGAAAGTGTTCCTTTATCTTTTAATACGTCTTTACTGAATGCAATGTTTGCTGCAAAAATACCTAAGCTTCTTCCTTGTGCATTATTTTGCGGACCGTTATACGTTGCATTAGTTTGCCAGTCAATTTTGTATGGCAATGTGATTTTTGAAGTCAATCTTGTAGACCATGAAGTTGCTACGTTATCAAAATTTTGTACAATTTCATTATTTTTAAAATCAGTATAAGTAAAATCTCCTTGAGTTTCGTTTCTGAAGAAATTGAAGTTACTGTTTAATTTCCACCATTTGTATGGAGAATAGTTTAATGTGAATTCAAATCCTACTCTGTATTCTGTAGCTAAGTTAATAGGTGAACTAATGATAATAGGTGTACGAGTATCTTGACCACCATTAATTTGTGTTACTTCTCCATTTACAACTGTATCTTCACCGTCAATTATATCTACAACAAAATCACCTGATTCTCTTCTTGCAAATTGGAAAACATCAGTTGTTTTATTTACGTATAAGGAAGTATTGAAAGTTAGTTTTTCCCATCTTTTAATGTAACCAAAATCAATTGCATCTGAAAATGCTGGATCTAAATCTGGGTTTCCAACAAAAATATTGATGTTACTGGATAAGTTGCTGAACGGATTCAACATTCTTCCTCTTGGTCTTTGAATTCTTCGGCTGTAGCTTACAGAAGCGCTACTTTTGTCTGAGATTTCATAAGTGAAAAACGCACTTGGAAAAAAGTTATTATACTTTTTAGTATTGAAATCGTTCGTTGCTAATTGATTGATTTCAATATTAGAATCTTCAAAACGCAATCCAAATAAAGCTGAAAATTTATCGATTTTCACTCCGTACTGAGTGTAAATCGCATTTACTTTTTCTTTATATTCTAATGTATTCGTGAAGTTTTCATTGATTACGCCATCATTGTCAACTCTGTAATCTGTAAGTAATTCCGAGAAATCACCACGGTAACCTGCTTCAAACTGACTTCCTTTTCCAAAAGGTAAAACATAGTCCATTTGAAGTAAATTTCTGCTTTGAGTTTGATTGTTGATGGTATTGTCAAATTTTACTACACTTGTGTTTGTTGCTGTGTCTGTAATCAAAGCATCATTGATGTCATCATTTGTAGAGAACGAACCGTCAATTGTTAATTTATGACCGTCTTTTTTGAATTTCTTAGTGAAGTTAGTTGCAAATTCTACGTTTTCACTGTCGCTATTTTCTAAATTGATACGGTTACGAGTGTAGTCATAATTAAAACCTGCATCATAGTTATTCTGGAAAACGTTATCCACGTTGATTCCATTACTTTTTCTGTAGTTGAAAGTATTAGTCCATGAAACGCTTTCGCTTAAATACCATTCCATTCCAAAGTTTCCATTGTACCCTTTATTGTCTCTTTCGTTTTCTCTCGTTTCATTTACATAATTTCGAGTTGTATTATCCTTATTTAAATATCTTGAATTTGTAAATGCATTTCCAGGATTACTACGGTCATTGTAACCTTGTGTTGTAAAAAGATTGAAGTTCTTTGATTTATAATTTAAGGTTCCGCTTAAACCATAATTTTCAGGGTATCCTGCAGAAGCAATAAATGTTCCGTTAAGTCCTTGATTTTTCCCTTTTTTTAATATAATATTCAATAAACCTCCACCACCTTCGGCATCATAACGCGCAGACGGATTAGTAATTACTTCTACTTTTTCAATCGCATCAGCTGGAATTAATCGTAATGCTTCAGCAATATTAATCGCATTCGATGGTTTTCCGTCAATAAGTACTCTTACGTTTTCATTTCCGCGAAGGCTTACGTTTCCTTCAACATCAACGGAAACGGATGGAATATTATCCAAAACATCGCTTACGGTTCCTCCTTTTACCATAAGGTCATTTCCTACGTTGTATACTTTTTTATCTAATTTGATTTCAACCGTTGTTTTTTCGGAACGAATGATAACCTCATTCAATTGATTGGCATCTTCTTCTAAACTAATTAAGCCTAAACTAGTGCTTTCCTGAAAGGTTTTTTGTTTTATTTCATTCACTTTAAAAGATATAAACTCAATTTTAATATCGTAAATACCTGGCTTAATATCAATACTAAATTCTCCTTTTGGGTTTGTAATTCCTCCGGCTACTGGTTTTGGATTGTTTGGAATCAAAAAAGTAATTGTTGCATATTCAAGCGGCTGTTTGCTAATTTTTTCAATTACTTTACCAGTAATTTTAATTTTTTGGCTTGGAGCTTCTTGAGCAAAACTGAATAGGGCATTAAAAAAGATAACAAGAATTAAAACAGATTTTATTTTTTTCATTTTAAAAAAACTTTGGTTACAACCTTTAGATTGCAAAAGTAGGATTTGGTTTAATACTACAAATCACAAATTAATGTTAATTAAAAAAGTAAGTTTTTATAAAATAAAAGCGGCTACTTTTTCTAAATCTCTTCCTATAATTGCTTTATTTCCCACAATAACAATAGGTCTTTCAATCAAAATAGGATTAGATATCATGGCTTGAATAATTTGTTCGTCATTCATTTTTTGGTCTTTAAAATTTTCTATCCAAATTTTTTCTTTTTGGCGAACTAATTCAATAGGTTTCATTTTTAGTTTTTGAATGATATTGGATAATTCTTCAAAAGAAGGAGGTTTTGACAAATAATTGATTACTTCAAACTCTTTTTCTGCATTTTCTAAAAGTGCTAAACAATTTCTAGATTTTCCGCAGCGGGAATTATGGTATATTTGTATCATATTTTTTTTGTATTTTGATTAATGCAAATTGTGATTAAAGGATTATTTTGAGTGTAACAAAAATAACACTTGTTAAACTAATCAGGTATAAAATTAAACTAAAAATACATGTTTATAGAACAAGGTTTGAAATCAGAGAATAAGTTTTGGAAGTATATTTTAGGTTCTGTAATAATCATTTTCACTTCATTGTTGGGACAGATTCCGCTTCTTGTGACTTTGCTTTATGAAACATTTGTAAATGGAAAACCCTATCCTGCATCTAATGAGGCAATCATGCGTTTTTTTGAACCAAACTTTACTTTATTTTTGATCATGATTTCGTTTGTTTTTATTATGCTTGGGATCATTCTGGTAGTGCGTTATTTACACCATCAAACGATTCTTTCCGTAACAACTTCTCGGAATAAAGTTGATTGGAACCGAATTGTATTTTCATTTTTAATTTGGGCCGCATTTACAATTGTATCCACATTGATATTTTATTATTACAACCCAAGTGATTTTGTGATCAATTTTAAACCTGTTCCATTTGCTATTTTGGCTTTAATCGGCATAATACTTATTCCTATTCAAACCAGTTCCGAAGAATATATTTTTAGGGGCTATTTGATGCAGGGATTTGCTAATCTTGCTAAAAATAAATGGTTTCCGCTACTAATGACTTCTCTTATTTTTGGTGGAATGCATTGGTATAATCCTGAAGTTGCTAAAATTGGCCCTATAATTTTGGTTTATTACATCGGAACTGGATTGTTTTTGGGAATCATTACACTTATGGATGAGGGAATGGAACTTGCTTTGGGATTTCATGCCGCTAATAATTTGATTGGAGCTTTGCTAGTAACTTCAGATTGGTCCGCTTTTCAGACTCATTCTATTTTTAAGGATATTTCAGATCCCTCAGCAGGATTAGATGTTATTCTTCCAGTTGTTATAATTTACCCAATACTTTTATTTATCTTTAGTAAAAAATACAACTGGACCAACTGGAAAGAAAAATTAACTGGAAAAATCCAAGTAAAATAATCTTTCACTAATTTTAAAATTAACTAAATCATGACTGATACCGTAACATACCAAAATATACATAATCGTTTTAAAATTAATGGGTTTCATTTGAATCGAAATGATTTATACGAAGTGGCGTATAGCTTTATCAAAGAAGGTGAAGAGTTTGAAAAAGCTGTGGGTGATTTTATACTCGATTGGTTTGACAATAAATCATATCTGGAATTGAATACATCAGGTACAACAGGAACTCCAAAATTGATCCGAATAGATAAACAAGCAATGGTCAATTCAGCAATTGCCACGGGTGATTTTTTTGATTTGAATCCGGGAGACAAAGCATTACATTGTTTGCCAACAAAATATATAGCTGGAAAAATGATGTTTGTGAGAAGCTTTATTCTAGGTCTTGATATTGATTTTGTGGCACCAAGTTCAAATCCTATAGTAGAGAATAGCACTAAATATGATTTTGTAGCTATGGTACCTTTACAAGCTCAAAATTCTTTAACTGCATTAAAAAATGTTAAAAAGCTAATTATCGGAGGAGCTAAAATGAGTGCTTTACTTGAAAATGAGCTTTCTAAATTGAAAACGAAGGTCTATGAAACCTACGGGATGACGGAAACAATTACTCATATCGCTGCAAAAGAAATAGGTGAGACGGCTTTCTCAGTTTTGCCTAATATTAAAATAGCTAAAGACCAAAGAAATTGTCTGGTGATTGATGCACCAGCAATTTCAGATGAAGTTATTGTCACCAATGATTTAGTAGAACTAGTAGGTGAAAACCAATTTGTCTTTTTAGGACGGATGGATAACGTGATAAATAGTGGTGGAATCAAATTAATTCCAGAGAAAATAGAGGCTAAATTATCCCATAAAATTCATTCAAGATTTTTTGTAAGTGGAGTAGAAGACTCTGATCTTGGCGAAAAATTAGTATTGATAATAGAAGGTAAAAATCAATCATTAGATGACAACATTTTTGATGGTTTAGACAAATATGAAAAACCAAAAGAAATTTTTTATGTAGAAAAATTTACTGAAACCGAAAACGGAAAGATAAAACGGAAAGAGATTCTGGAAAGCATTTAACGTATTTATCTTTAAAAGCATCTCATAACGAATAGACTGCCCCCAAAAAGTTAGACGCTAGTTGGGGTTTTTTGATTTAAGCTAACTTTTTTGCGATAGAATTAGTTTATGAAGCGATATTTTATTTTTAAACCAAGACTATTTTCTGCGTGCCATTGTGCTAAAAATTGAGTGAAATCCAAGGATACTCCAAATACTTTTTTTTTGCTGCCAACGATGAAATTTTTACCCAGATATAAACCCGAACATATTCCAAATTGCTGGTTTTTTGAATATTCGGATACAAAGCCAAGTCCTATTTGACCGTCTTCATCCGAAAGCGCATAGCCAACACCTGATTCTGCACCCAAGTACCAATTAGAGTTTAAATTAAATTGTATGTTAGGTTTTATACAAAATAAACTAAAGTTACTATGCAATGCTCTTTCCTCCAATGTGCTTTCAGGGGTTAATATTCTAGTATTTTTTTTTATAAATCGATAATCATAATCGATTTTAATGCCCAGCTCGCTTTTTTTTGAAATATTTTTCCATGCTCTAACATTAAATCCAATTGCAAGACGGTGGGAACGATACATCTGAATGTGTACAGGCAATGAAAGATTGATGCCCGATTCTAGATAAATAGATTTATTTTTCTTTTTAGAAGTATCATTCTCTAATTTTGTTTGTGCGTTTAAAGGATTTACTAGTAACAATAGACTAAATAGTACAATCAAAATCTTTTTCATTTTTTTATAATTTTAAATTAATAAAATGAATTAGGTTAAGATTTATTGAGTATAATATAATAAATTGAGGCTGATGTACAACTACTAAAAAAGAGTTGTACAGCAGCCATAAATTTACAAATTAATATTTTAAGTATTTGATAATCAGTGTTAAACTTGAATAACTCCTAAATTGAATTTTTTCTCAATTGGGGAGTGATTCGCCGCTTCGATTCCCATTGAAATCCAAGTTCTAGTATCTAAAGGATCGATAATCGCATCTGTCCACAATCGTGAAGCAGCATAATATGGAGACACTTGTTCGTCATATCTTGCTTTTATTTTATCAAACAATTCTTTTTCTTTAGTTTCATCAACCAATTCGCCTTTTGCTTTAAGCGAAGAAGCTTCAATTTGTGCCAATACTTTTGCAGCTTGTGTTCCGCCCATAACGGCTAATTCAGCACTTGGCCAGGCAAAAATTAATCTTGGGTCATACGCTTTTCCACACATGGCATAATTTCCTGCACCGTATGAATTCCCCACAATTACTGTGAATTTTGGTACAACTGAATTAGATACTGCATTCACCATTTTTGCACCGTCTTTTATAATTCCTCCATGTTCTGATTTAGATCCTACCATAAAACCGGTAACATCTTGAACGAATACTAAAGGAATTTTTTTCTGATTACAGTTTGCAATAAAACGAGTGGCTTTATCCGCACTGTCGGAGTAGATTACGCCTCCAAACTGCATTTCACCATTTTTAGTTTTCACCACTTTTCGTTGGTTGGCAACAATTCCCACTGCCCATCCGTCAATTCTGGCATAACCGGTTATAATGGTTTGACCGTAACCGTCTTTATACGGTTCAAATTCAGAATTATCAACCAGACGATTGATAATTTCCATCATGTCGTACTGTTCATTTCTAGCTTTTGGTAAAACGCCGTAGATTTCTTTTTCGTCTAATGCGGGTTTTTCTGCTTTAATTCTGCTGTAACCGGCTTTGTCAAAATCACCTATTTTGTCAACTATATTTTTTATTTTATCTAATGCGTCTTTGTCATCTTTGGCTTTATAATCTGTAACACCCGAAATTTCACAATGTGTTGTTGCACCGCCTAAAGTTTCGTTATCGATGCTTTCGCCAATGGCAGCTTTGACCAAATAACTTCCCGCTAAGAAAATACTTCCTGTTTTATCTACGATCATGGCCTCATCACTCATGATTGGCAAGTAGGCACCACCGGCAACACAGCTTCCCATTACGGCAGCAATTTGGGTAATTCCCATACTGCTCATTTGGGCATTATTTCTAAAAATACGTCCAAAATGTTCTTTATCAGGGAAAATTTCATCTTGTAAAGGCAAATAAACTCCAGCACTATCTACCAAATAGATGATTGGTAGCCGATTTTCCATTGCGATTTCTTGTGCACGCAAATTTTTCTTTGCGGTTATAGGAAACCAAGCACCCGCTTTTACGGTAGCATCATTGGCAACAACAATACATTGTTTTCCTCTGATGTATCCTATTTTTACAACAACTCCACCGGAGGGACAACCACCATGTTCCGCATACATTCCTTCACCAACAAATGCCCCAATTTCTATACATTTTGCCTTTGGATCCAATAAATAATCGATACGTTCACGTGCCGTCATTTTGCCTTCGGTATGTAATTTTTGGATGCGTTTTTCACCGCCACCTAATTTAACTACGCTTAATTTTTGTCGCAATGCGGAAAGTAAAAGTTTATTGTGATCCTCGTTTTTGTTGAAGTTCAAATCCATGATGAAATAGTGTTAAAAAATTTGTGCTAAAATACAAAATCAAACTAAATAAATTTTATTATTTGATTGCTTTAGAAAGAATACGGAATTTTTTTTGATATTAAAACAAAAAAACAGAAGTTACCTGCTGTTTTTTTATGAATTTAATAAAAAATAATAATTATTTATGTTTGGATTCATTTACAAGTCTTTTCAAAATTGCCCATTGTTTCAGTGCATCTCGAGCTTCTACAGCCGGATATCCTAACATGGTTTTTCCTGCGGGAATATCTCCTGTAACACCTGAACCAGCACCTACAATGGCACCATCGCCAATAGTGGTGTGGTCTTTTATAGAAGCGCTTCCGCCAATAATTACTCCGTTACCTAAAGTTACGGACCCTGCAAGTCCACTGTTTCCAGCCATAATACAGAATTTCCCCAATTTGCTGTTATGACCAATTTGAACCAAATTATCAATTTTACAGCCGTCTCCTAAAATGGTAGAACTGAATTTTCCTCTATCAACGCAGGTATTGGCACCAATTTCGACACTATTGCCTATAATTACATTTCCAATTTGTGGAATTTTCACCAAACCTCTTTGAGGATCAGGTCGAAAACCAAAACCATCTGCACCTATTGTAGCATTGGGATGTATGATACAATCATTCCCAATATGACATCGTTCTCTAATAACAGTTCCTGACCAAATTACAGTGTTTTTTCCTATTGTACATTCATCAAGAATAGTAACATTTGGATAAATTGTCGTATTATCTCCAATAATAACTTTAGGTCCTATATAACATCCCGCACCAACTCGGGCACCATTGCAAATAGTTGCAGTTGTATCAATTACAGCGGTTGGATGAATGTCAATAGTAAATAATGGAGTTGGTGGTGCAAAAAGTTCCAATACTTGAGACATGGCTAAATCGGCATTTTTAACTTTTATAAAAGCCCTGTTTTCCCCGGGTTCTATAGCAATATCCTCGTTGACAACTGCCACACAAGCTTTGGATGTTGACCAAAATTTCTCATATTTTTTGTTACCAATAAATGAAATTTCAGTAGTACAAGCCATTTCTAATTGTTCTGGAGCAGTAATATTTTCGGAAGTATTCCCGACAATAATTCCCTTTAGAATCTCATTTATTTCTTGAATTGTGTAGGATTTCATTAAGTATAGATTGGGTTTTGTTATTTAATAATTTTCAAATAAAAGGATTTAGTGTTAAAATTCCTAATGCTACACATTTCTTTAACAGGAGTAAAAGTAGTATTTATGTAAGTTATGAATACAATTCTATAACATAATAGACTACTCATAGCGTACATTTGCAACTTAATACAAACAGTATTTGTTATGAAATTGCTTCAAATAAAATTGTCTTTCTTTTTAGTTTTATGCTCTTGTTTCATTGCGAATGCTCAACTTCAGGCCTTGTTCAATAGTAAGACACAACTTCGGGATTTGACTGAACGTTGGGAATTAGATACCACTTCTGTTAGAGGAACATTTTTAGTAACTCCTTACAAGCCTATGTATGTTCTACCCATTCGATGGACAAATAATCCGAATGAGAGACCTTCTTCAGGAAATGTGGATCCTGATTATGTAGCTCCACCGGGGGTTGATTATGATAATATTGAGACTAAATTTCAGTTGAGTTTTAAGACCAAAGTTTTACAAGGTATTTTTTGGGGCCATGGTGATTTATGGGTTGCTTACACACAAATATCACATTGGCAAATATACAATAATGATCTTTCACGACCTTTTAGAGAAGTTAATTACGAACCAGAACTGATTCTGAATGTTCCTGTTAAATTTAATTTTTTGGGTTTTAAAGCCCGAATGATTGGAGTGGCATTAAATCACCAATCTAATGGGAAAAGTGAACCATTTTCAAGAAGTTGGAACAGAATTATTCTTCATGCCGGATTGGAACGTAAGAACTGGACAATCTATGTTAGGCCTTGGTTTCGTATGCCAGCAGCGAAAGACGATAATCCGGATATTTCTGAATATGTTGGGCGAGGTGATGTGAATGTGATTTATACCAAAAATGGCAATATATTTTCTTTTATTGGCAGTCATAATTTGAATTTTAATTCAAAAGCAAGAGGGAATTCATCATTTTCCTGGTCATATCCCATAAAAAATAATCTCAAGGGATATTTATTAGTTTCTCATGGATATGGGGAAACGCTGATTGATTATAATAATTTGCAAACGACTGTTGGGATAGGAGTCTCCTTGATTGAATGGCTTTAGGTTTAAAAAAAATATTGAGACGATCAAGATACTAAATTATTTTACGGTAATTGGCAAGTCAAATTTTACACGTGCATCCTTACCGTCCACTTTTCCCGGAATCCATTTGGGACTATTAAATAAAACTCTTACTGCTTCAACATTCATGTCATAATTGATTCCTTCAATGATTTTAAAATCGCTTAAAGTTCCATCTCTTTCAACCACAAAAGCTATTTTTATTAGGCCTTTGGAGTTGTTTGGCAATTTAAAATTTTTTGCTATGTAATCATAAAAAGCTTTCATTCCTCCCGGAAATTCTGGTTTTATATAGTAAGTAAAAAATTCTATTTCAGTTCCATTTTCATTAAAACAGTTCCCGTCAACAAATTTTCCATTTTTAAAATTTTCGGTACGTTTTATTTGGCCATTTTCAAAATAACGAGTCTGAATACCTTCTTGTTTGCCTTTAACATAAATTGCCAGCATTTCTTTTTTGCCGTTTTTATACCATTTTTCAGATGTACCGTTTAAAATTCGTTTTTTATAATTGGAAAAATGATCTTTAGAAAAAAGGGTATTATCTAGGTAGTACGTTGTTCGTAATGTTTCTTCTGGACTGTCTTCATAAATAGTATAATAAGTTGCATTCTCCGCAGATGGTAATTCTTTAAAGTGCTCGGTAAAATATACTTTTTCCTGAGCATAAAAAGTTATGGAGGATAACAAAACAAATAGAAGAAGTAATTTTTTCATTTAATAAAGAGTGATTTTAAAGCAAAAGTAATAAAAAAATCCTACAATATAGCGATTTGCTTATTGTAGGATATTTTTTAATTGTAGGATAAATTTATTCTTCTTTTTGTCCCATCATCATTAAATAGGCTTTCAGGAATTCATCAATTTCTCCATTCATAACGCCATCAACATTACTGGTTTCATATCCGGTACGAACATCTTTGACTAATTTATAGGGTTGCATCACATAATTTCTGATTTGAGAACCCCATTCTATTTTCATTTTTCCAGCTTCAATATCCGCGCGCTGTGCCTGTTTCTTTTTTAGCTCAATTTCGTATAGTTGAGATCGTAACATTTGCATGGCACGTTGTCTGTTGTCTTGCTGCGAACGTGTTTCAGAACATTGTATTTGAATTCCGGTTGGTTTATGAAACAATTGTACTTTAGTTTCTACTTTATTTACATTTTGCCCTCCCGCACCGCTGGATCTCGAAGTCGTAATCTCGATATCAGCAGGGTTTATCTCAATTTCGATACTGTCATCTACAAGTGGATAGACATATACTGACGCAAATGAGGTATGACGTTTGGCATTACTGTCAAAAGGTGATATTCTAACCAATCGATGTACGCCATTTTCTCCTTTTAAATAACCAAAAGAATAATCACCTTCAAATTCGAGTGTTACGGTTTTGATACCGGCAGCTTCTCCTTTTTGGAAATTTAGCTCTTTGATTTTGTAGCCATATTTTTCGCCCCACATCATGTACATACGCATCAGCATTTCGGCCCAGTCGCAACTTTCAGTTCCACCGGCACCAGCAGTTATTTGTACCACGGCACTCAATGTATCCCCTTCGTCCGAAAGCATGTTTTTGAATTCGATGGCTTCAATGTGCGCTTGCGTAGCGATGTATTGTTCGTCTAATTCTTCTCCGGTAAGTTCGCCTTCTTTGTAAAAATCATAGGCGAGTTGCAATTCTTCAGTCATTTCGACCGCTTTATTGTAATCTTCAATCCACTTTTTCTTATTTCGAAGGTTTTTTACAATAAGTTCAGCTTCTTTGGCATTGTTCCAAAAGTCTGGCGCAAAAGTTTTTTCTTCCTCGTTTGAAATCTCAATTAGCTTGGCATCAACGTCAAAGATACCTCCTCAACGCACCAAGGCGCTCTACAATACCTTTAATTTGTTCGGTAGTTGTCATAAAATTATATTAATTTAATAGGTCTGTTTTCAATATTTATCAAAAATGCCGCTCTGTACTACAATTAGTTTAGTTTTAACGGAACTAGTTGGAATTAACAAACGGTATTGTGTAAATTTGTGGCACAAAAATAGAAAAATTTTACGCAGGGACAAGTCGTGTCTTCTCCTTATCAAAAATAAAAAAATAATATGGAAATAAATTTAGTTAGCGATACGATTACAAAACCTTCACGCGAAATGTTGGTTCACATGTTGAATGCCGTAGTAGGTGATGATGTTTATAAACAAGATCCTACGGTTATTGAACTTGAAGCAAAGGTTGCAGAAATGTTCGGAATGGAAGCGGGACTTTTTTTTCCTTCCGGAACTATGGCCAATCAAACGGCGATAAAATTACATACACAACCGGGAGAACAATTGATTGCCGACAAATATGCCCATGTTTATCATTACGAAGGTGGTGGAGTTTCCTTTAACAGTGGTGTTTCATGTTGTTTATTAGATGGAAATCGCGGAATGATAACTGCGGAACAAGTGGCCGGGGCGATTAATGATCCGGAATTTTACCACAGTCCGTTAACGAGTTTAGTTTGTGTTGAAAACACTACCAATAAAGGCGGCGGCGCATGCTACGAATTGGAAGATTTGCAAAAAATAAAGATAGTTTGTGATGCCAATAATTTAAAATTTCACATGGATGGTGCCAGAATCTGGAATGCTTTGGTAGCCAAAAATCAAGACCCAAAAGCATTTGGGAAATTATTCGATACCATTTCAGTTTGTTTATCTAAAGGTTTGGGAGCGCCTATTGGTTCAGTATTATTAGGTGATAAAGCTACGATTCACAGAGCATTGCGTGTCAGAAAAATATTTGGAGGCGGAATGCGCCAAGTAGGTTATTTGGCGGCAGCTGGAATTTATGCTTTGGATAATAATATAGAACGCTTAGCGGATGATCACAGAAGAGCTAAAGAAATTGCTGAAGTTTTGAAAAACGTAAGCTGGGTGGCATCAGTAGAACCCGTTGAAACTAATATTTTGATATTCACTTTGGTTCCCAATTGTATCGAGAATAATTTAATTGAATTGTTGAAACAAAAAAATATTTTAATTAGTTCGATGGGCCATGGAAAACTGAGAATAGTCACGCATCTTGATTATAAAGAAGTGATGCACACTTATGTTTTGGAAACTTTACAAAAGTTAGTGTAAATCTACTTAGGGAATTTGTTTAACGTTTAAGGTTTAAAGTTTTTATCGCTATCAAAAAACGTTAAACCTTAAACGTTAAACTTTTTTATTTAAACAAATCTTCCATACCAGGAATCATTGGCATATCCATTTTAGTTACGGCATCCAATTCTCTCTGATTCACATCAGTCGCTTTTTCAATTGCTTTATTCAATACTAAAATTAAATAATCTTCCAATTGATCTTTATCTTCTAATAAAGTGTCGTCAATAGTAATTGATTTTATAGTTCTGTTGGCAGTCAAAGTAACTTTTAATAAAGTATCGGTACTTTGCTCGTCAATTAGAACAGTATCTAAACGTTTTTTTGTGTCTTCTATCTTTTGTTGGGTCTCTTTAAGTTTGCCCATCATTCCCATTAAATCCATGTTTTAATTTTTTAAATTAATTGATTTACAAAATTACTATATTGCATAGTCATAATCAATAAAATATTAATGAAAAATAAACTCGTCTTAAGTTGTCTTTGTATTATTTTTGCAGCATCAATTACTAAAATTAAAGCACAACAAATGTCAAAAAATATCTCGACTCCAATAGCTAAAATAATTCCAAAAACTTTAGAAAAACACAATCAAAAACGTATTGATAATTATTTTTGGTTAAACGACAGAGAGAACCCGGAAGTGATTGATTATTTGAATCAGGAAAATACTTATTATGACGCTATGACTGCGGATACGAAAGGTTTTCAGAAAGAATTATACGAAGAAATGAAAGCCCGCATCAAGGAAGACGACCAATCGGTTCCTTATTTATACAATGGTTATTATTATATTACGCGTTTTGAAACCGGAAAAGATTATCCTATTTATTCTCGAAAAAAAGGAAGTCTTACCGCTAATGAGGAAATTTTATTCAATTGTAATGACTTGGCCAAAGGGCAAAGCTATTTTCAATTGGGAGGTTTGAGCGTAAGTCCGGATAATAAATTTGCAAGTTTTGGTATCGATACCGTAGGAAGACGTATTTATACAATACAAATCAAAAACTTAGAAACAGGAGAAATTCTTTTAGATAAGATTGAAAATGCTACCGGAAGTTCAGTTTGGGCTAATGATAATAAAACGATATTTTACACCAGACAAGACAAAGTTACGTTGCGTTCTGATAAAGTTTTCAAACATAAATTAGCTACAGATGCTGCCGATGATGTGTTGGTTTTCAATGAAAAAGACGATACATTCAACGTTTCTGTAGGTAAAGAAAAGTCCAAAAAATACATTGTAATAGGTTCTGGAAGTACATTAACTACTGAATATAGAATTTTAAATTCAGATAATCCAGACGGAGAATTTGTGGTTTTTCAACCAAGGGTGCGCGGATTAGAATACAGTATTTCTCATTTTGGGGATTCTTTTTACATCATGACCAACAAGGACAAAGCGACTAACTTCAAGTTGATGAAGACGCCTGAAAACGCTACTGCAAAAGAAAATTGGAAAGATGTAATCGCCCATAGAAAAGACGTTCTACTGGAAGATATTGAGATTTTCAGCAATTATTTGGTTGTAGAAGAACGTTCGAATGGTTTGAATCACATTCGCATCATGCCATGGAGTGGAGAAGGAGAGTATTATTTGCCTTTTGGGAGTGAAACATATAGTGCTTACACAACGACAAATGTGGATTTCGATACTGATATTTTGCGTTACAGTTACCAATCTTTGGCAACACCATCTTCGGTTATTGATTTTAATATGAAAACTAAGGAGAAAGAAATCAAGAAAGAGCAACAAGTTCTAGGAGGCAAATTTGATAAAAATAATTATATCGAAGAGCGTGTTTGGGCTACAGCAACTGATGGAACCAAAGTCCCAATCTCAATGGTTTACCACAAAGGATTGAAAAAAGACGGGAATAATCCGGTATTGCTTTATGCTTATGGTTCGTATGGAGTGACAATGGATGCTTATTTTTCATCAACACGTTTGTCAATTTTGGACAGAGGTTTTGTTTTTGCAATAGCGCACATTCGCGGTGGCGAAGATTTAGGAAGACAATGGTATGAGGACGGAAAATTATTGAAAAAGAAAAATACATTCACTGATTTTATTGATTGTTCTAAATTTTTAATCCAGGAGAAATATACTTCACCAAAGCATTTATACGCCGAAGGTGGTTCTGCAGGAGGTTTGTTAATGGGAGCAATAGTCAATATGGCGCCGGAACTATATAATGGAGTAATTGCTCAAGTGCCTTTTGTCGATGTAATTACCACGATGCTTGATGATACGATTCCGCTTACAACTGGAGAATATGATGAATGGGGAAACCCAAATGAGAAAAAATCGTATGATTATATGTTGTCGTATTCGCCTTATGATAATGTAAAGGCTCAAAAATACCCTAATATGTTTGTTTCTACCGGACTTCATGATTCTCAAGTTCAGTATTGGGAGCCTGCTAAGTGGGTTGCAAAGCTACGAACCCTAAAAACAAATGATACTGTTTTATATCTTAATACGAATATGGATGCCGGTCACGGTGGTGCTTCAGGACGATTTGAAGCTCTTAAGGAATTAGCAAAAGAATATAGTTTTTTATTAGATTTAGAAGGAATTAAAAACTAATTAGATTTTTTTTGTTAGATTTGCAACATTCGTGTTTAATGTAAAATTGCCACGACTAACTATTTTTTTATGAAAAAAGAAATAACAGCTTATAATAATGTCTTAGAATTAATAGGTAATACTCCACTTATTAAGCTAAATAAAGTTACTGAAAATTTAGAAGGAAATTTTTACGCTAAAGTAGAAGCTTTTAATCCAGGACATTCCTCAAAAGATAGAATAGCATTATACATAATTGAAGAAGCTGAAAAGAAAGGTATTTTATCTCCGGGTGATACCATAATTGAAACAACTTCCGGTAATACTGGTTTTAGTTTAGCAATGGTAAGTATCATAAAAGGCTACAACTGCATTCTTGCTGTTAGTTCTAAATCATCTAAAGATAAAATAGATATGCTTCGCAGCTTAGGTGCTAAAGTGTATGTTTGTCCGGCGCATGTATCTGCTGATGATGAGCGTTCTTATTATAACGTAGCCAAACGTTTGCACGAAGAAACGAAAGGTTCGGTTTATATCAATCAGTATTTCAATGAGTTGAATATTGATGCGCATTATAAGTCTACCGGTCCGGAAATTTGGAAACAAACTAACGGAGCAATTACACACTTAATTGCTTGTAGTGGTACAGGAGGAACTATTTCAGGTACTGCAAAATACCTAAAAGAACAAAATCCAAATATTAGAATTCTTGGAGTGGATGCTTTTGGTTCTGTATTGAAAAAATATCATGAAACCAGAGAATTCGATAATGATGAAATTTATCCATACAGAATAGAAGGTCTGGGAAAAAATTTGATTCCATCTGCAACGGATTTTGATATTATTGATAAGTTCATGAAAGTGACGGATGAGGAAAGCGCTCATGCTGCCCGAGAAATCACCAGAAAAGAAGGTTTATTTGTTGGATATACTTCAGGAGCAGTAATGCAAGCGATAAGACAATATGCTGAAGAAGGTGAATTTGACGCCAACAGTAATGTAATCGCAATTTTCCCGGATCACGGTTCTCGTTATATGAGTAAAGTATTTAGCGATGATTGGATGAACGAACAGGGTTTCTTTGACAGCATCAACGAAGAAGAAGTTCAAAAAATTGAAATGATAAAATAATTTGAAAATTATAAATTAAAAAGTCCCATCTGCTTTTACGAATGGGACTTTTTTATTGACATTAAGAAGAACAATTTTATTTAATCCAATAATTCAGAATTATTAAGTATCAATTCAATTTTTTTAATAGTGATTGTAATCTGACTCATTTGTAATTCTATGTTTCTAAAAAATAGGCTAATATCTCTGTTGACCCAACTTTCAGAAATAACTCTGGCACCCAAACTAATTCTTAATATTGCACTTTCAATTTCTGTAGTATATTTTACATTAACTGCTTGACCAATATGACATTTTTGGGCAGCAAGTCGAATGATTTCTAAAGAAGAACCTTCAAACTGATCAGATAAATCAGAATTTAATAAAGTGTATAATTTCTTTACTTTATCAACAGTTAAGACTTCATTGTTTTTAAAAATAAAGAAAGGAAAAATGGTGCGGATATTTCTTATTCCAAATTCTTTACTGCTGTAACTCTTGGTTTTTGTTTCGTCCCCGTAAATAGGCTGTAAAAAAGTGGCCTCTTTTATGGAGTCATCTACAAAATTGCAAAACATCTCAATACCCATATTTCGATATAAAATAGGTGTTTTATAATATCTGTCCATTTCAACTACGGCAGCATTCCAGCGCATATAGGAACCATAGTTATAGCCGTCAGATAATTCATTGGAACAAAACCAGGAAGTCGGCCAATCAGAACGATTATAATATTGGTTTAAGCCTTTGGGTAATGTGTTTTTTACAGATTGAATTAATTTATTGACATTTTTAGGTAAAATTAATGCACCGCAATACGGAGGACCAGTGAAGAATTTACTCCCCGTAATGGTCACAATATATCCTTTGTTTAAGTAATTTTGTATGTCTTTTGGATCTAATCTTAGCTGTGATCCATCTACAATTATTTGAATTGATAAATCTTCAAGTGTATTTAGTTTTTTAATAAATTCGTCGCTGGGAGATTGATACCCTAATTTTGACTGGTCCATAGTATGTAATACTATATGCCTACCTTGATTTTTGGTCCTAATAATGGCATCAAATACTTCCTCATCTAATTGATTAGACGATTTTAATGCTCCATTTTGATCTCTAAAAGGGATTTGTATTAAATCAACATCTCTAAAACCTTCTATTTTAGTGTCTTTTTTAATTGGATAATTTAAAGCAGTAGTATTTTCAAAATGATACCCTTTTAAGGCCGCCGCCACACCGCTGCCAGTTTCATCAGAGGCAACCAGAATATGTGTAATTTCTTTATCGGAAATAATTTGCGTTATGGCTGCTATTTGAAGAGAGGAATCAGTACCTGATGGTGAAAAAATTATTTCACATTCCTCATTTAATTTAAATATGTGTCTCAGGTTATTTTTTAGCAATTCAGAAAACTCGATCGTAGTATCTTGAAAACCTTTTTTCAAGCTATTTCTAATTAATATACTTCTCACTTTATCTGTTTTGTCAAAAGCAAAATTAGAAACGCTGGAAGCCGTAGATGAAGCAAAAGTAAATGCATCAGGTCGTGGGAATGGACGACATCCGTATTTGTTTAGTAAATGAATTTCATCGATATTCAATCTAAGATCTCCGCCAGACATCAACATGTATTCTGTGGGTTTTGCAAGATTTTCGATAATTGGTTTCCAAGATTCTTTGATTTCAGTGTTTGAATTTTTTAAACCATGAAAAGATTGGAGTTTTTCATTTATTAAAGAAGATTCAGTATTTAAAGAAATATCATTTTTGATTAAATTAATTAGAATATAATCAAGATTTTCTAATTTTTCTTTATCATCTTTAGGGAGTAAATTATAAAATATCCGAGTTACTTCAAGAGCTGCACTATCACATAAAACTACATCCTGTTTTTCGGTATTTAAAGCTTTGTACCATAGCTGCCATTCGATTCCATATCTTAAATAGACTAATGCTAAAATGGGTTTATTCAAAAAAGAGGAACCAATTATAATTGATTTGTTAGGAACAATTTTGAAAATAGTGGGCGCACTAGTTGACGTGATAATATTGATATTATTTATCTTAGGTACGGTATTAAATCTTTTTAAAATGCGAACTAAATAGTCTACATTTTCTTTTTCAAATAAACTGGTTCTTTTATATTGATTTTCAATTAGAATATTGTTTGTCATATATGTTATAATTTTAAGCGTTCCTTAGAACGATATTCTGTATTGGGAATAATTTGCTTTCTAACTAAACTCATTCAATCAAGAATCATCTTTTGTAGAAAATCTTCACAAAAAATAATTGTGTTTCTAATGGTTTTATATTTCGCTTGTTTTTGAGGCGTTGCATTTCGCAAAAGTTAGCAAATATAAGAAACTTGGTAGCAGTAAAAAAGATATTAAAAAATACTCGTTTGCTAAATCCTCTATTTTTAGTTAAAGGTCGTTATTTAAAAGGTATTTATGCAATAATTTGAAGGCAAAAGCTGATTAAAAATCGTATGGATACACTATTGATTTGTTTCTTAAAAACTTCAGAAAAGTGAAATGAAAGAAATGAAAGAAATGAAAGAATTTATATAGTTAGATCATAAATTGTGAAACAAAAAAAACTCCAGCCAAAGCTAGAGTTTTACGTATAATTGTAACGAAGTTTAAGCTTCTTCCATCGTGTGATACACGTTCATTACGTCATCATCTTCCTCCAGTTTTTCAATTAGCTTTTCGATGTCCGCCATTTCTGCTTCCGATAATTTCTTTGTAATCTGCGGAATTCTTTCAAATCCAGAAGAAAGAATTTCCAGCCCTCTGTTTTCTAATTCTTTTTGAATGGTTCCAAAACTGCCAAAAGGAGCATAAATCAAGATACCGTCTTCATCTTCAAAAACTTCCTCAGCGCCAAAATCGATTAATTCTAACTCTAGTTCTTCAGGATCAATTCCGTTTGCAGGAATTCTAAAGTTGCAGGTGTGATCAAACATGAATTCAACGGAACCTTGTGTTCCCATTGTACCATTACATTTGTTAAAATAACTTCTAACATTAGCAACAGTTCTGTTATTATTATCAGTAGCAGTTTCAACTAGAATTGCGATTCCATGAGGTGCATATCCTTCAAATAAAACTTCTTTATAATTGGCCGTATCTTTATCGGTTGCTTTTTTAATTGCACGTTCTACATTTTCTTTTGGCATATTTACTGCCTTAGAGTTCTGGATGACGGCTCTTAATCTGGAGTTGGCATCAGGATTTGGTCCACCTTCTTTAACAGCCATTACAATATCTTTACCAATTCTGGTAAATGCTTTGGCCATTGCTGACCAACGTTTCATTTTTCTGCCTTTTCTAAACTCAAATGCTCTTCCCATTTCTATTTATTATTTTGAACTGCAAAAATACAGTTATTAGTTATTTTACCAAAATCAAATTAAACTCTTTTATCTGATTAAAAATAAATTGATACTATTATTTATTTTAAAGAGCTAAAATCTTTAATTATTGTAATTGCCTCATTCAAATAATGATTTGTTTTTAATGCATTCAATTGAAATTGATTTTTGAGATTCTCTGATGGATGGATAGAGAGATGAAATGCATTTAGATTAGAATTGTATACATTCAAATCAATCCTTTCGGAATCAAAAGAATTAATTTCTTCCCACAAAGCACTGATCTTATTTTGTTCTTCAAAAATCATATCGATTGTCATTGGTAATTCTTTCTTTTGTTCGTTGACTAAATCATCAATTTTTTTATTGAGAGTTCGAATAGTATTAAAGTATGAGTTTTTAGTTATTCGTAGTCTGCTTTTTTCTGATATTTTTTGGATCAAATTATTTCTCGCATGAGGTTTAAATTTAATAAAAGTTTCGATGCTATCATTTTTAAAAGCCGTTGAAAAGTTACTTTCTTTTTGGAAGATTGTCTCGTATATTTCGGGTAATAATACATTTGGAATAACTCCCAAACTTTGATGGCTTTTCCCTGTCACTCTGTAAAATTTATTAATCGTTATTTTCAGAAAATTTTCAGTATCATTTTCTTCTAATGGAACAATGGTTTGCATCGTAGCTTTACCTAAAGTAGTACTGCCAATCAGTAATGCACGATGGTAATCTTGAAGAATCGATGCGAAAAACTCACTTGCTGATGCGGAATTTCCGTTTATAAGAATTACAATTGGGTCTTTATAAATCATTCCTTTATAAGGATAGTCAATTACAAGAGGTGATTTTTTATTATCAATTACTAAAGAAATTGGACCATAGTCAATAAACATTCCAGCTAATTTTATAGCTTCTTCCATGGATCCACCACCATTGTCCACTAAATCAATTACTAATCCTTTGATATTGTCTTTTTGCAATTTAATCACTTCCTTGACAACATCCTGAGCACAGCCTTTGCCACTATTACCTTCAAAATCGGAATAAAAACTTGGAATTTTTATGTATCCTATTTTGATTTCTTTTTCTATAATAAAACTGTAAACAGTATTTTCTTCGTCTTTTATGATTTGTTTTTCAATAAGTACTTCGAAGTTTTTCCCTGAACTGTGTCTTAGCGTTAGTACAATTTTTTTATTTACTTCTGAAAGAATCATGTTGGATATAGATTTTAGTGTTGTGCAGGAAACTACTAGCGTTTCTTTTAGGTTTGAAATCGAAATGATTTGATCTCCTTTTTTTATTTTTCCACTATGAAATGCAGGTCCATTTGGATTTAATTCATCTACAATAATTTCACTTTTTTCATTTATGCTAATATTTAGTCCTATTGATAAATATTCTTTTGATAATGAAGCTACAAAATTTGATTTTGAATCGTCACTAAAATAGGAAGTGTGTGGATCAAAATAGTTGCAAAAATGATTATAAAGACTTTCTTGTAAACCAGATTCATTTTGTAAAAGGCTATTTATTCTACAAAGTTCATTTTGGATTATTGTATTTTTAGAAAGTGTTGCCAAACTATTGAAATTAGCTCTAATAGAATCTAGATTTTTGCTTTTTTGGGCGATATCATCTAAAACCTCATATTTTATTTTTTTTCTCCAAACTTTCTCCACTTGGGGATCTAACATGTAGATTGGAAAAGCTTTTTTATAAAACCGAATCGTATCTTTTAGTTCATAATTAAATATTTCTCTGTCAATCTTTTCTAAAATGGCTTTGTTTCTTAAAAGGTCATTTTTATAAATTTTCGAAATATCAGATAGGAAAGTACAATTTTTATCTTGTATCAAATTATCAATATTCAAACGGTATTTTTGGGAAAGAATATCATATTCTGATTTCAGAAAAATATTTCTTGAAGGATCGAGTTCGTCAATAAAACGATCAAAAACGAAAACCGATAAACTGTCGTCTATCGGCTTTGGTTGATAATGTTCACTTTGGATAAGATTATTTATTTTAGAAAGTATTTCACAAGTCTTTGTATCATTTTGACCTAAAAGTGAAAATGTAGTCAACAAAAAGACAAGTAATAGTTTCTTCATCTGTTTTATTTCTTGTAAAAAGGTGGTTTTACTACTTTTGCAGGAACATCATTTTTACGAATTCGGATGTAAATTTCACGGTCTAAAGCGCTGTGCTCTGTAGTTACATAACCCATACCAATTCCTTTATTCATCGATGGTGACATTGTTCCCGAAGTTACAATTCCGATTACATTTCCTGAAGCATCTATGATTTCATAATCATGTCTTGGTACTGCACGTTCCTGCATTTCAAAAGCGACTAATTTTTTAGTGACTCCAGCTTCTTTTTGTTTTTTCAGGTTTTCAGAATTCGTAAATTCTTTAGTGAACTTCGTAATCCATCCTAAACCAGCTTCAAGTGGAGAAGTGGTGTCATTGATATCATTTCCGTACAAACAAAAACCCATTTCCAATCGCAACGTATCACGAGCCGCAAGACCAATTGGTTTGATTCCGAAAGCTGCACCTGCTTCAAAAACTTTATTCCAAATTTGTTCAACTTCGGAGTTTTTACAATAAATCTCAAAACCTCCAGAACCTGTATATCCTGTAGCCGAAATAATTACGTTTTCGATACCAGCAAAATCACCCACTTCAAAATGGTAATATGGAATCATTGATAAATCTTTTGAGGTTAAGGACTGCATGGCTTCAACCGCTTTCGGTCCTTGAATAGCTAGTAATGAGTAATCATCTGAAAGGTTTTTCATCTCCACACCCAAATCATTATGAGCCGAAATCCAATCCCAATCCTTGTCAATATTTGAAGCATTTACCACTAATAAATACTGCTCATCTTTCATTTTATAAACGATCAAATCATCTACAATTCCACCCTCATTGTTTGGCAAACAAGAATATTGTGCCCTTCCAATGGTTAAAGTTGAAGCATCATTCGAAGTTACTTTTTGTATCAAAGCCAATGCCTTTGGCCCGGTAATCAAGAATTCACCCATGTGAGAAACGTCAAAAACACCCACGGCATTGCGCACCGTTTCATGTTCCGCATTCACTCCTTCATATAAAATAGGCATATTGTATCCGGCAAACGGAAGCATTTTTGCTCCCAAACTCTCGTGTATATGCGTAAGCGCAGTATTTTTCATTGTGTTTTTTTATATAAAATTTGACTGGGCTAATTTATCAATTTTATTTCGGGTGGCAAAGGTGATAGGGGCAAAGTTTGAAGTTTCAAACGTTTTCGGAATAACGGATAATATAACGTTTCAATTTGTACGTGATGAATTAAACTAATTTTGGTTATGGAATTGATATTTGGCTTTACACTGGAGGTTATTTGATGAAAATAAAGTTTTTCCTGCAGTAATGACTACGAAGTTTTGCTAAAGTTTTAATTCTCAATTTTGCTAATTTTATAGAGCTAGTATAAATATAAGCTTACGAAAAAACCTCTAAAGTTTTGGCTTTAGAGGTTTTTTATTTATAAAAATCGGTATAATATATTCAGCCACTTTTTTTAGAATTTGTCTAAAGTTAGGCATTATGAGTGTAATAGATCTGAGATTTATATTTCAGAATTTTAAGCAAAAGACAACGCTTTTACTAAATCTTCTTTTTTATTCCTGCTTAAAGGAATTTTAGTAATCCCAATTTCAGCAAATTTGCTATTGAAGCGTTCTACTTTGTCTATATTTATAATGTACGATTTGTGTACTCTAATAAATTTTTCTTTAGACAGATCATTTTCAAAGGATTTCATGGTTGAAAGAACTAGGTTGCTGTCATCTTCAGTAACTACTTTAACATAGTCGCCAAAAGCTTCGATCCATTTTATTTTTGAGGTGAAAATTTTTAATTTTTTTAGATTACTCTTTATAAAGATGTGTTCGCCTTCTTCTTCTTTATTTTCTTTCCTTAAAGAAAATAAATCTATAGCTCTTTTTACTGATGCGTTGAATCGATCAACAGCTATAGGTTTTTGAAGATAATCAGTAGCATCATAATCAAAAGCTTTCATTGCATACTCTGCTTTTGATGTAATAAATATAATTTGTGGTTTTATTTTTAAACCATCTAAGAAATCAAAACCACTTATTACAGGCATTTCTATATCTAGAAAAATTAGATCCACATTATTTATTGACATGCAATTTTTAGCTTCTATTGCATTGGAAAAATCACCTATTAGGTGTAAATTGGTATGATTATTCACTAATTTTGCTATGATCATCCTTTGGATTGAGCTATCATCGACAACGACACAATTTAGTTTCATAACATTGATATTTTAAATTCGGGTAAGTAAATATAATTTTATTTTTTTTACGGAACAAATTTATTGAGTTTTTTTACTCAAAAATAATTTTTATACAATTGGTGCTTGGAATTTGAAAATAATTAACTACTTTTGCACCCAAATTAACATATAAATATACATTTATGAATCATTATGAAACTGTTTTCATTTTAAATCCCGTTTTATCTGAAGTTCAGGTAAAGGAAACAGTAAGCAAATTTGAAGATTTTCTTACTAGTAGAGGAGCAGAAATGGTGTCGAAAGAAGACTGGGGCCTTAAAAAAATGGCTTACGAAATTCAAAACAAAAAAAGTGGTTTTTACCACCTTTTCGAATTCAAAGTAGCTGGAGAAGTTCTTATTGCTTTTGAAACTGAATTTAGACGTGACGAAAGAGTTATGCGTTTCTTGACTGTAAGTCTTGACAAACACGCTATTTCTTGGGCTGAAAGAAGAAGAACTAAATTAAAATCTACAAAAGCTTAATTATCATGGCAACATTACAACAATCGGCTTCAGGAAAAAAAGACGGGGATATCAGATATCTTACGCCTTTGAACATAGAAACAAACAAAACTAAAAAGTATTGTCGTTTCAAAAAATCAGGTATCAAATATATTGATTATAAAGATGCTGATTTCTTATTGAAATTCGTAAATGAGCAAGGAAAAATTCTTCCTCGTCGTTTAACAGGAACTTCATTAAAATACCAAAGAAAAGTTTCAGTTGCTGTGAAAAGAGCACGTCACTTAGCTTTAATGCCATATGTGGCGGATTTACTAAAATAATAATTAAACTCAGTTGTTGGTTTTCTGAAACATGAAACCTAACTTCTATAACAAAGGACAACAACATGGAACTTATATTAAGACAAGACGTTCAAAATTTAGGCTTTAAAGATGATATTGTAACGGTAAAAAACGGTTACGGTCGTAACTTTTTGATCCCACAAGGTCATGCACATTTAGCTACTTCTTCTGCAAAGAAAGTATTAGCTGAAAACCTAAAACAAAGAGCGCACAAAGAAGCTAAAGTGGTGGCAGATGCAAAAGCATTAGCTGAAGCTTTGAAAGCTATCGAAATTAAAATCTTTGCAAAAGCAGGTGGTGAAAAATTATTCGGTTCAATCACGAATATTGATATCGCTGAAGCTTTAGCTAAAGGTGGACAACAAATCGAAAGAAAATTCATCACAAGCGGAATCGTTAAACGTACTGGTAAATATAATGCTAGTGTTCGTTTACACAGAGATGTTATCGTTGAATTAGATTACGAAATTGTTGCTGAAAAAGCATAAATTTTTTAAATTTATATAATTAAATCCCGATGGAAGTCGGGATTTTTTTTTGTTTAAACTGAACCTGTTTCAGATTCGTTAATTCATAAATTAAAGAGCATTTTAAATAATAAGATGCTGAAATAAATTCATCACAAATGAAATACTCAAGATTAACAAAAGAGCAATTTGAGGAATTGAACCAAGAATTCAGTACTTTTTTAGCTACTCAAGCAATTGATAAAGCCGAGTGGGATAAAATAAAAGCTGAGAAACCAGAAGTTGCGGAACAAGAACTAGACGTGTTTTCAGACTTGATTTGGGAAGGTGTTCTTTCTAAAGCAACGTATTTAGAACATTTTTCTAAAAACCATATTTTTCTCTTTCATTGTTTTGACACGTATGTTCAATCGATAATTTTAAAATCGTTAGTTCCTGAGGTTGATTTTTTAACAAAGGATGGATTACAATGGCTTAGCGATAATATGTTTACGGATACTATTGAAATGAAAGTGGGGAAAAAAGAGTTTACCGAAGAGCGTAATATTTCAATTTTCGAATTGATACAACAAGGTTCGTTTTTAAGTGACGGCCTTTTGTACCAGCAAATAAATACTATTATAGCGTCATAATTGTATTGCTATTTATTTTTAATTGGTTATTTTAGTACACTTTTTCAAAACTAAAATAGCCAATTTTTATTTTCTATGGATATTCAAAATACGATTCAAAAATTAAGGGAAGAATTAAATCAGCACAATTATAATTACTATGTGTTAGATAAACCTATAATTTCTGATTATGAATTTGATTTGAAATTAAAACAGCTTCAAGAGCTTGAAAGTCAATATCCAGAATACTTTGACGAAAATTCACCTACGCAGCGTGTAGGAGGAACGATAACGAAAAACTTCCAAACTGTACCGCATGAACACCGAATGTATTCTCTTGATAATTCCTATTCCAAAGAAGAATTAATCGATTGGGAAAAACGCATTCACAAAGTTCTTGGCGATGTTCCATTAGAATATACTTGTGAATTAAAATATGATGGAGCTTCTATCAGTATTACCTATGAAAACGGAAAATTAAAGCGTGCAGTTACGCGAGGTGATGGTTTTCAAGGCGATGATGTGACGAATAATATCAAAACTATAAAGTCTATTCCATTAAAATTAAAAGGGAATTTCCCTGATAAATTTGATGTTCGGGGTGAGATTATTTTGCCTTTTGCAGGTTTTGAAAAAATGAATCAGGAATTAATTGAAATTGGCGAAACGCCTTATTCGAATCCGAGAAATACAGCTTCAGGAAGTTTGAAATTACAAGATAGCGCTGAAGTTGCAAAAAGGCCTTTGGATTGTCTGTTGTATTTTTTAATTGGAAATAATCTTCCTTTCAAATCGCAATTTGAGGGATTAGAAACTGCTAGACAATGGGGATTTAAAGCACCTAAAGAAGCAAAACTGGCTCATAACTTAGATGAAGTTTTTCAATACATTGATTATTGGGACACGCACAGGCATAATCTTCCTTATGAAACCGATGGAGTTGTAGTAAAAGTTAATTCTTTTCATTATCAGGAAGAGTTGGGCTTTACTGCGAAATCACCTCGTTGGGCAATTGCTTATAAATTCAAATCAGAGCAGGTTTCTACAAAATTAAATTCTATTTCATACCAAGTTGGACGAACGGGTTCTATAACTCCAGTAGCTAATTTAGAGCCTGTACAATTAGCCGGAACTATTGTAAAACGCGCTTCTTTGCACAATGCAGATCAAATTGAGAAACTCGATATTCGGGTTGGAGATACTGTTTTTGTAGAAAAAGGAGGAGAGATAATCCCTAAGATTATTGCTGTTGATTTAAGCAAACGTCCAGAAAATACAGAGCCAACAAAATACATTACAAATTGCCCAGAATGTAATACGGCTTTGGTTAGAACCGAAGGCGAAGCAAACCATTATTGTCCTAATTTTTATGGTTGTCCACCTCAGATCATCGGGAGAATCCAGCATTTTATTTCCAGAAAAGCAATGGATATTGAAGGTCTTGGAGGCGAAACAGTAGCTTTGCTTTTCAATAACGGATTGGTTCATAACTATGCTGATTTATATGAATTAAAAGTAGAGCAAATTCTTCCTTTGGAACGAATGGCTCAAAAATCTGCTGAAAATTTAGTAAACGGTGTCGCTAACTCAAAACATATTCCTTTTGAACGCGTTCTGTTTGCACTTGGAATCCGCTTTGTTGGAGAAACAGTAGCTAAAAAATTGGCAAAACATTATAAAAGTATTGATGCATTGAGTCAGGCTACATTGATGGATTTAATTTTAGTGGACGAAATTGGAGAAAGAATTGCGCAAAGTGTGCTTGATTTTTTTGATAATCAGGAAAATCGGAATATCATTGAAAGACTTAAACAACATGGAATACAATTTGAAATTATTGAAAAAATAAATCCAAATGCAACCAATAAACTTTCCGGTAAAACCTTTGTAGTTTCAGGTGTTTTTGAGAAATTTTCTAGAGATGATTTGAAAAAAGCAATTGAAGATAATGGAGGAAAAGTGGGGAGTTCCATTTCGGTAAAAACGGATTATCTTATAGCGGGCGATAATATGGGGCCTGCTAAATTAGATAAAGCCAATAAACTAAATATTTCCATAATCTCTGAAGATGATTTTATGAATTTAATAAATGAAACGGATGAGGCTATTGACTAAAAAGTATAATCTTATACAGGAAAACACATTAGTATGTTTTTTGTTTTCTTTTGCAATAGTGGAAGTTCTAGCAGAATTGTTTTCATTCAAAATAATCTTGTTTGCATTTAGACCAATAGTTGCCGCAATCCTAATCTATCTTTATTGGATTACCTCCAAGGAAAGAAATGAGTATTTTTTTATAACTATCTTTTTTTTATTGCTTACCAGTATATTTATTATTTCAGAATCACAACTTTTTTTGGTGTTGGGGTTAGCCGGAATTATAGTTCATAGAACATTACTGATTGTTTATATTGTTAAGCTAAATAAGGTCAAAGATTTTATACCAATACTTATAGCAGTAATTCCTTTTATATTTATTTTTTCTTATTTGCTTTCTATTTCGGATGGAATTCCAGAGGGAAGTTATTACGCTTTGTTAGTCCAAAATATATTAGTATCCATTCTTGGAGGAGTTATTTTATCAAATTATTTTATGAATGAAACTACAAATACACCTTGGCTGTCAATCTTTGGAGTACTATCGGTAGGATTATATTTTACCGTTTTTATCGAGAAACTTTTTTTAAATAACCTGCCCCCAACTTATTTTAGACCATTGGGAATGATTTTGTATGTAACAAGTTATTTCGCTTTTTACAAATTTGTCATTGATGCCGAAAAATTGAATGCCAATGAAAAAGAAAGTATCGAACAAATTAGCTGATTTTTTTCAACATAAAAAAATCGATTATAGCTACACTATAATCGATTTTCCTTCAAAAGCTTTAGCTTTATTATTGTCTACATAAAAATCTATTCTACCTAAGTTAATACCGTAGCAACCTACTTGATTTACTAAAACTTCTTTGCCCACAAGGTTCTTAGCAACTGTAGGTTTATCCAGAAAAGTATGAGTGTGACCACCAATAATTAAGTCAATATCCTGAGTCAGTTCGGCTAATTTTAAATCACAAATTTTAGTAGGCTCGTCTCTATATTTGTATCCTAAATGCGACAAACAAATTACGATATCACATTGCTGTTCTTTCTTTAAAATCCGAACCATATCTTGAGACGTTTCAACAGGATTATTGTAGACGGTTTCCTTGTACATTGCTTTGTCAACTAATCCTGCAAGCTCTATTCCAAGTCCAAAAACACCAACTTTTATTCCGTTTTTATGAAATATTTTATACGGTTTTACAAAACCATCCATTACGGTGTTTTTAAAATCGTAATTGGCGGAAATGAACTCAAATTTGGCGTGCGGCATCTGCGCATGCAAACCTTCCACACCATTATCAAAATCGTGATTTCCTATTGTAGACGCATCATACTGCATCATACTCATCAATTTGAACTCCAATTCTCCCCCGTAATAATTAAAATAAGGCGTTCCTTGGAAAATATCGCCTGCATCGAGCAATAATACATTTGGATTTTCTTTCCTGATCGTTTCAATCAAGGCTGCTCTTCGCGCCACGCCACCCATATTTGCATTTCTGGGATGATCCGCTGGAAAAGGATCAATATAACTGTGTACATCATTCGTGTGTAAAACCGTCAATTGTCTGGTTTTTGATGACTCAAAACTGCTCAATGACACACCTAAACCTATTAATGCTGAACCAGCAGCTGTTTTCTCTATAAATTCTCTTCTTTTCATTTTATATTTTTTTGGAGCTATTTCCCGCTTTACGCTGTATCCACGCAAAAAAAAGCGTGGGATGCCGCTTCAATCAGGGCTAGGGCTTTCCGTTTTCTAAAACTATTTTGTTAACTAAATTCTAATTACTTATTCAACCGTGATTCTAACATCTTTTATCACAGGAATGGTATCCACTTCTTTAAAATAATCAATAAGGATATTTCGTAGTTTGTATTCTAAATCAAATTTCTGAACTCCTTTTTTGAAGAAATTCATATTATCTCCACCATTAGACAAATAATCATTAGTTCCCACATAATAAATGGTCTCTTTTTGAACAGGTTTCCCTTGAACTAAAATATTTTTGGCAACATTATTTTTATCAATAGTAAAGGTTACACCTGATAATGGATGTGGTTTCTTTTCAGCAATAAAAAAGTCGACCATTTCAAAAATTTGTTCACCTTTTAATGCAATAACCACTAAACTATTTTCAAAAGGCATGATTTCAAAAGCAGTTCTGGCTGTTACATTTCCTTTTGGAAGTATAGAACGAATTCCGCCGCTGTTAAGTAAACAAATATCGATTTTCTTTTTTTCTCTAGCTTGAAATACAAGATTCCCTCTCATTAAGGTAACATCAGCCATCAAATTACCAATTGTTGTTTGCCATTTACCCGTGCTTTTATCCAATGTTTCAGGACAATACGCCAGAACGCTATCTAAATCTTTGTTGATATGTTCACGATACGGTTTTATAAAATTTTCAATTGCAGGAACTTGATTTTCCTTTTCAGTAATAGGGATTCGTTTTCCTTCTATTTTAGTGACGTAATTTTGTTTGCTGCAAGAGGCAACAAATAAAAATGTTAAGAATATAACAAAAAGTTTAGAAACGTCGTTATACTTTTTTAAATTTACCATTTTAAATGCGACTTAATTAATTAATTTTGTAATCAAGTAAAAGTAATATGTTTTTAAATTATATAAAGAATTTTTTTGTAAAAAAAACATTAAAAAATAGCTTGCAAAATTTAAAAACTAATGTTTCTGCTGATACTATACAAACAGTTGGTTTGCTTGTTGATGCCAGTGATTTTACAGCAACGGAACTATTGATTGCAGCGTTAATAGCACACGGAATTTTACCGGAAAATATAAAAACAATGGTTTATTGTGATGTAGTAAAGAAAAATCAAGTAATAAAATATACTACATTTAGTGCAGGAGAACTTAAATGGAGTGGACAAATTGCATCGGTTGAGATAAATGATTTTATCAATGAAAAATTTGATTTATTAATCAGTTATTACAACTTAGAGAAAGCAATTCTATTGCAAATTACGAATAATTCAAAAGCAAAATTTAAAGTTGGCTTTTCCTCAATAGACAAAAGATTAAATCATTTTATAATTAAAACGGAAATCAATAATTACAGCGTTTTCATAAGTGAATTATTTAAATATTTAAAATTATTAAACAAAATATAAATCTAATATGCAATCATTAATAGGAACTGGTGTTGCTCTAGTAACTCCATTTAAAGAAGATTTTTCAATTGATACCGAAGCATTAAAAAGAATAGTAAATTTTTCTATCGATGGAGGAATTGAATATCTTGTCGTACTGGGAACAACTGCAGAAAATGCAACTTTGTCTCTAGACGAAAAAGAATTAGTTATTAGTACTGTAATCGAAGCTAATAATGGTGCTTTACCACTAGTTTTGGGAGTAGGAGGTAACAATACATCAAAAGTTGTTGAAGAGTTAAAAACAAGAGATTTATCTGCATTTACAGCCATACTTTCTGTTTCTCCATATTATAGCAAACCAACTCAGGAAGGGATTTACCAACATTTCAAAGCAGTTGCTGAAGCCTCCCCAATTCCGGTAATTTTATATAATGTTCCGGGAAGAACTGCAAGTAATATGCTGCCTACAACTGTTTTGCGTTTGGCAAATGATTTTGAAAATGTTGTAGCTATTAAGGAAGCTGCAGGAGATCTTGTTCAGGCGATGCAATTATTGAAAGACAAACCAAAAGATTTTCTTGTGATTTCCGGCGATGATATGATTGCTTTACCAATGGTTTTAGCAGGTGGATCAGGTGTAATATCTGTAATCGGTCAAGGTTTTCCTAAAGAATTTTCTGAAATGATTCGATTAGGTTTGAATCGCAAAGTGGATGAAGCTTTCAAATCTCAATATCTTTTAGCGGATTGTATCGATATGATTTTTGAGCAAGGAAATCCAGCTGGAATCAAACAAGTGTTTCTATCACTGGGAATTTCAGAAAACACAGTGCGTTTACCATTAGTAAAAGTGGATGATTCGCTAGCAAGCAGGATTGATCAGTTTGTTAAAAAAGTCAATAAACAAGGGTAAAAAAACAGTCTTTTTTTAAACAAAAATATATTTTGAAGTCGCTAAATTAATAACTAAATTTGCCACCGAAACTTCGGTATGATTTCGTAGGTTGTTTCAATCAAGAAATCATAAAAAAAGTAAAAAAATGAAAAAAATATTATCTCTATTGCTTCTTGTTGCTGTTTTCAGTTCTTGTAACGAATACCAGAAAGCATTAAAAACCGAAGATGTCGCTGTCAAATTTGAAATGGCCACTAAATTATATGATGCTGGTAAATATACCAAAGCAATTCGTATTTTAGAACAAATTGCTCCTGCTTATAGAGGAAAACCTCAAGCGGAAAAATTATTTTATATGTTTGCTCAATCCTATTACAAAACAAAACAATATTATTTAGCAGGATATCAATTTGAAAGTTTTGTTTCGGGTTATCCAAAAAGTGAAAAACTGCAAGAAGCTGCATATCTTGGAGCAAAAAGTTATTCCATGTTGTCGCCAGTTTATAGTTTAGATCAAACGGATACTACAAAAGCATTGGATAAATTACAATCATTTATTGATAATTATCCCAATTCTGAGTATTTGGCAGAAGCGAATGCAACAGTAAAAGTGCTGAGTGAAAAAATTGAGAAAAAAGTATTTGAGAACGCTAAAGGGTATAATACAATTTCAGATTATAAATCGGCTATTGTAGCTTTAGATAATTTTGTTGCTGATTATCCTGGAACGCCTTACAAAGAAGATGCATTGTATTATAAATTAGATTCAGCCTATCAATTGGCCATTAATAGTATTCCTTCAAAAATGGAAGAGCGATTAAATGTAGCTAAAGTTGCACAATCAAATTTGATAAAATTTAATGCTGAAACTAAATACAAAAAAGTAGCAAACGAAATGTTAGCTCGAATAGATAAAGATTTACAAAAATTTACTAAATAAATAAAGTCATGGATTTAAAAAAGACGAATGCTCCAGTAAATACAATAACATACAACAAAAATGTTATTGAAGAACCTACTGGTAATGTGTATGAAGCGATAACCATTATGGCTAAAAGAGCAAACCAAATCAATTCTGAAATTAAAAAAGAATTGACTGAGAAATTGGAAGAATTTGCTACATATAATGACAGTCTTGAAGAAGTTTTTGAAAACAAAGAACAAATTGAGGTTTCAAAATTTTACGAAAAACTACCTAAGCCACACGCTTTAGCAGTTCAGGAATGGTTAGATGGTAAAATTTACCACAGAGATTCAAATAAATAATAGTTACTATGTCAGTTTTAAGCGGTAAGAAAATTCTACTTGGAATTTCTGGTGGAATTGCAGCCTATAAAACAGCATCATTAGTACGACTTTTCATAAAAGCAGGTGCACATGTCCAAGTGATAATGACACCTGCTTCTAAGGATTTTGTAACTCCTCTTACGTTATCTACGTTGTCCAAAAATCCTGTACATTCCAGTTTTTATAATCAAGACGACGAGAATGAAAAATGGAACAATCATGTTGAATTAGCACTTTGGGCTGATTTGATGGTTATTGCTCCTGCTACAGCCAATACATTGTCTAAAATGACAAATGGTATTTGTGATAATCTTTTGATCGCAGCTTATTTGTCTGCAAAATGTCCGGTATATTTTGCTCCTGCGATGGATTTGGACATGTATAAGCATCCCTCAACTATAGCTAATTTTTATTCTCTGACTCAATTTGGCAATGTCATAATTCCTGCTGAAAGCGGTGAATTGGCAAGCGGATTATCCGGTGAAGGAAGAATGGCAGAACCTGAAAACATTGTAGCTTTTATTGAAGGAGATTTAAATAGCAAGTTACCTCTTAAAGGAAAAAAAATATTAATTACTGCCGGTCCCACATACGAAGCAATAGATCCTGTACGTTTTATAGGCAATCATTCTTCAGGTAAAATGGGTTTTGATATCGCTTTAAGCGCTGCGAATTTAGGTGCTTCGGTGATTTTGGTTTCTGGGCCTACAAATTGTAAAGTTTCAAATCCACTAATTAATGTTATCTCAGTAGTTTCAGCTGAACAAATGTATGTGGCTTGTCATCAGTTTTATTCCGACGTGGATGTTGCTATTGCAGCTGCAGCCGTTGCAGATTACAAACCTAAAAACGTTGCCCAACAAAAAATAAAAAAAGCCGCTGATAATTTCACAATAGAACTCGAAAAAACGAAAGATATTTTAGCTTCTTTAGGCGAACAAAAGAAAAATCAGTTTTTGATAGGTTTTGCGTTAGAAACAGAAAATGAAATTGAAAATGCAAAACTAAAAATTCAGAAAAAAAACTTAGATTTGATAGTTTTAAATTCGCTACAAGATCAAGGAGCGGGCTTTGGAAAGCCAACCAATAAGGTTACTTTTATCGATAAGTTTTTCAATATTGAACCTATGCAATTAAAATCGAAAGAAGCAGTAGCAGACGATATCCTTAACAAAATAGTAGTTTACTTTGATAAAAGAATATAGTATTTTGTAATTTCACCTCACATATAGTTGCGATTTAGATAAAACCAAAATAATAAAAATCTACAGATGAATAAAATATTTACTTTTTTGCTGCTTTTTATTTTTGGATTTGCTCAAGCACAACAACTAAATTGTACAGTAACGGTTGATTCACAACGATTGAGTGTCACAAATCAACAAATTTTTAAAACTTTAGAAACTTCTATAAGTGAGTTTGTAAATAAAACCGATTGGACAGGTCAGACACTTAAGCAAAACGAAAAAATTAATTGTTCGATGTATATCACTATTTCTGGTAATAGTTCGGATCAATTTACAGCCACAATTCAAGTACAGTCTTCCAGACCTATTTTTAATTCCTCTTATTCATCTCCCGTATTAAATTATAATGATAAAGACTTTAATTTTAGATATACAGAGTTTGAAAATCTAATATTTAATCCAACTTCCTTTGATTCTAATTTAGTTTCTGTACTTGCATTTTACACGTATGTAATTTTAGGAATGGATGCAGACACATTTGTTACTGAATCTGGTACCCCAAGTTTTGAAATAGCCCAAAATATTTCGAATGTAGCGCAACAAGGTGGATCAAAAGGATGGAGCCAAGCTGATGGGAACCAAACTAGGTATTTTTTGATAAATGATATTTTATCGCCTCCATTCAAGCAAATCAGACAAACCATGTTTGATTACCATACTGGTTTAGATCTAATGAGTCAGGATTTAAAAGTTTCTAAAGAAAAAATAAAAGGATCATTAATGGACTTAGCTAAACTAAATGCTTCAAGACCCAATGCTTTTTTAACCCGTGTCTTTTTCGATGCTAAATCAGATGAAATCGTTTCTGTATTCTCTGGTGGACCTAGTATTACAATTTCAGATTTAGTCGATAATCTGAATAAAATATCTCCTTTAAATTCAAGTAAATGGGCGTTGATAAAATATTAATTGTTTTCCAATTTTTAGTTTAATTCCAGCTCATCATCACAAAAAATAAATAAAAATGATAACGTCACTTTCGATAAAAAACTATGCTTTAATAGAAAAATTGACTATCGATTTTTCAAAAGGTTTCTCAACAATTACAGGTGAAACCGGTGCTGGTAAATCAATAATTTTAGGAGCATTAGGACTGGTTTTAGGAAAAAGAGCTGACTTGACTTCTTTAAAAAACAAAGATGAAAAGTGTATCATTGAAGCTCATTTTGAAATTTCTAAGTATAATTTGCTTCCTTTTTTTGAGGAAAATGATTTAGATTATGAAAATGATACTATAATCAGACGTGAAATTCTTCCTTCAGGAAAATCAAGAGCTTTTATAAATGACAGTCCTGTAAATCTTCAGGAATTGCAGGAACTTAGCTTATTCTTGATTGATATTCATTCGCAACAGCAAACCCAAGAACTTTCAGATGAAAATGTACAGTTTGAAATCATTGACGCAATTGCCAATAATAAAGAAACAATTCTGGAATATCAATCGGTTTTAAAAATCTACAAATCAGATAAATCCAAATTAAATTCTTTGCTGAAACGACAAAGTGAATCTAAGAAAGAGCAGGAATACAACACTTTTTTATTGGATGAATTAGTCGCAGCACAATTAAAATCTGGTGAGCAAGAAACTCTTGAGGCTGATTTTGAAAAATTAAATAATGTTGAGATTATAAAAGAATCGATTGATAAATCTTTGGCAATAGCCAATGAAGAACAAATTGGAGTTTTACATAATTTAAATGAAATTAAGGTTTCATTACAAAAAATCGCCTCTTTTTCGACGGAATATCATTCTTTGTTAGAAAGGATTACAAGCTTGACAATTGAGTTTGATGATATTTCGGATGAAATGAATCGCTGTTCCGAAAAACTGATTAATGATCCGGAACAATTGGATTTAATCAGTCAAAAGCTTCAGGTTATTTTTACTTTGCAAAAGAAACATCAGGTTTTATCTGTTGATGAACTATTGGAAATTCAAGCTAATCTAGAAAATTCAGTTTTAGAATTAGGTAACACGGAAGAAGAAATTGCGGCTCTGACAATTTCTATTGGACAAAAAACAGTTGAATTAGATGCTTTTTCGACTACAATTCATAACAATAGGTTGGATTCGATTCCGGTTTTATCTCAAAAATTGATTACCATTCTAGAAACTTTAGGAATGCCAAATGTTCGCTTCAATATTGATATAAATACTACTGAAACCTATTTCCAAAATGGAAAAGATGAACTGCAGTTTTTATTTTCTGCCAATAAAGGAACTGATTTTGGTTTACTAAAAAAAGTGGCTTCTGGCGGAGAAATGTCAAGGATTATGCTTGCTGTTAAGGCGATATTGGCACAATATTCAAAATTGCCAACCTTAATTTTTGATGAAATTGATACTGGTGTTTCTGGAGAAATCGCCATCAGAATGGGTGAAATCATGAAAGAAATGAGTCAGGAAATGCAAATTTTTGCCATTACTCATTTACCTCAAATTGCAGCTAAAGGAAATGCACATTTCAAAGTATTTAAATCGACTGTTGGGGACGATACACAATCTGAATTGAAGTTATTAAGTATTGAAGAGAGAGTTGTCGAAATCGCGCAAATGTTATCTGGAACAATTGTTTCGGACTCGGCCTTAAATCACGCTAAAGCCTTGCTGAACTAATTTTTTACTTTATATTTGTTTACTTTTGAAAACAAGATTTTTGCATCAACAATAAGACGATTACACGAATAAATAAAAAAACGAATAACCAAGAGTATGATTATAGAACCTAGAATGAGAGGATTTATTTGTACGACATCTCACCCAAAAGGATGCGAACAAAATGTTAAAAATCAAATAGAATACATAAAATCAAAAGGACCTATAAACGGGGCTAAAAAAGTATTAGTAATTGGAGCTTCAACTGGATTTGGTTTGGCTTCCAGAATTACAAGTGCTTTTGGTTCTGATGCTGCTACAATTGGTGTGTTTTTTGAAAAACCGCCAACAGAAGGAAAAACAGCTTCACCAGGTTGGTATAATTCTGCTGCTTTCGAAACGGAAGCGCATAAAGCAGGTTTATATGCAAAAAGTATCAATGGAGATGCGTTTTCGAATGAAGTAAAACAACAAACATTAGATCTTATAAAAGCTGATTTAGGGCAAGTAGACTTAGTAATCTATAGTTTGGCTTCTCCTGTTCGTATGCATCCGGTTACCGGTGTTTTACATCGCTCTGTTTTGAAGCCTATCGGAAGTACTTTTACCAATAAAACGGTTGATTTTCATTCTGGTAAAGTATCAGAAATCTCAATTGAGCCTTGTAGTGGTGACGATATTGAAAATACTGTTGCCGTTATGGGCGGTGAAGATTGGGCAATGTGGATTGATGCATTAAAAGCTCAAAATCTATTAGCTCACGGCGCTACAACTGTTGCCTATTCTTATATTGGGCCATCATTGACAGAAGCAGTTTATAGAAAAGGAACTATTGGTCGTGCCAAAGATCATCTTGAAGCAACTGCCTTTGCCATCACTGACAGCCTTGCTGCGATTGACGGAAAAGCATTTGTTTCAGTAAACAAAGCATTAGTAACACAAGCAAGTTCAGCAATTCCAGTTATTCCATTGTATATTTCTTTATTGTATAAAATAATGAAGGAAGAAGGGATTCATGAAGGTTGTATTGAGCAAATTCAACGTTTGTACCAAGAAAGATTATATACTGGAAATGAAGTTCCTGTTGATGAAAAAGGAAGAATCCGTATTGACGATTTAGAAATGCGCCCTGACGTTCAAGAAAAAGTGGCTAAATTGTGGATTGAAGCTGTAACTGAAAATTTATCTGAAATAGGTGATTTAGAAGGGTATAGGAAAGATTTTTACAATCTATTTGGCTTTGACGTAGTGGGAGTAGATTATAAAGCAGATACTAATGAAGTGGTAAACATCGAAAGTATTGGATAATCCTCTATTTTATTAAAAAATATTTATAGAACCATCAATTAATAGTTGATGGTTTTTTTATGGATAAAGATTATATTTGTTAAAATTTTCAACACTTGAAATATAATAATAATACCACATTCTAATTTATGTTATTTTCCTTAATAATCCCAGTTTATAATAGGCCAGACGAAGTTGATGAACTTTTAGAAAGTTTGTCCCATACAACTTACAAAGAAATTTTTGAAATTGTATTAGTAGAAGATGGATCTACTTTAATTTGTAAGGATGTTGCCAGCAAATACGGTGATAGACTTGATATTTCCTATTATTACAAGGAAAATTCTGGGCCGGGTGACTCTAGAAATTATGGAATGAAAAATGCAAGAGGAGATTATTTTATTATTTTCGATTCGGATTGTATTATTCCGGAGGAGTATTTGTCAGAAGTTGATAAGGCTTTAAAACAAAATTATGTGGATTGTTTTGGAGGACCAGATAGAGCTTTAGATAGTTTTTCGGACATACAAAAAGCAATTAATTTTGTGATGACTTCTTTTTTAACCACTGGCGGAATTAGAGGTGGTTCTGAAAAAATTGATAAGTTTCAACCTCGGAGTTTTAATATGGGATTGTCTCGCAAAGCTTTTGAAGCATCCAAAGGTTTTGGAAACATCCATCCGGGTGAAGATCCTGATTTGTCAATTCGTTTGTGGAACTTGGGTTTTGAGACCAAACTTTTTCCAAAAGCATTTGTATATCATAAGCGAAGAATCGATTGGGATAAGTTTTCAACTCAGGTAAATAAATTTGGCAAAGCACGACCGATTTTAAATAGTTGGTATCCAAAATATAATAAACTTACTTTTTTCTTTCCTTCGGTTTTCATTATTGGATTTTTTACTTCAATTGTATTGTTATTGATTTTTAATTTTGATTACCTGCTTCAATTGTATTTCATTTACTTTTTGGTACTGTTTTTGGTGTCATCTTATCAGAATAAAAGTATTAAAATAGGTTATTTGTCACTAATTGCAATTTGGAAACAATTCTATGGATATGGAATGGGTTTTATGTATTCTTATTATAAAGTAATTATTTTGAGACAAAAACCGCAAGAGGCCTTTCCAGAATTATTTTTTAAAGTATAGTATGACAAAAATTATTGGTTTAACCGGTGGTATTGGCAGTGGAAAAACGACTGTAGCAAATTTTTTTAAATCATACGGAATTCCAGTTTATATTGCTGATGATGAAGCCAGAAAAATCATGCAATCAGCAGATATTATGGAAGCTATAAAAGATTTATTTGGTGTTGATGTTTTTGAAAATGAGATATTAAATAGAGAAAAATTGGCAAAAATTGTATTTAATAATCCTGAAAGTTTAGAGAAACTCAATGGTATTGTTCACCCTACTGTAAAAAAACATTTTGAGCAATGGCTTTTACAAAATCTAGAAGCTCCTTATGTTATTTATGAGGCTGCTATATTATTTGAAAGTGGGAGTTATAAAGACTGTGATATAATTATAACTGTGACAGCACCAATAGAATCAAGGATTCAAAGGGTTATCAAGCGAGATAAAACGACACGAGAACTTGTTTTGAAACGAATAAATGCTCAGTGGACCGATGAAAAACGAATTTCAAAAAGCGATTTCGTGATTGAAAATGTCGCTATTGAATCTACAAAGTTAGAAGTTGATCGAATTCTTAAAATTTTAAAGATTAAACAAAAACAAGCTTAGGTGTTAATGTTTGGTTAATCTATTATTTAATATATTGTTAAAATACTAAATTTGTTTAGATGAATAAACTTTTTTTTAGATTACTTGTTTTGTTGATGAGTTTATCCTTGATAGGAATTATTCTTGTTCAGGTATATTGGTTTAATTCTTCATTTAAAAACAATGATGAGCAATTTAAATTTCATGTTAAGCAAGTAATTGGTAATGTGGCCGATAAACTTCAAAAGCAAGAAGCATATAATTTTTATGATAAAATAAATCATTATAAAGATAGTACTGGAAAAGTTCCTAAGAAGGATGATATATTAGAATTTTATTATGTTCAAAAAAATCCTAGAACAAATAAAACTATCATATATTCTAATAGTATAATTTCTGAAGATTACAATATTTCTCCAACGTTCTTTGATAAAAAATTTGATACCGAAAAATTTAAAAGTTTTAGTTCTAAGCGAACTACAGAGGTTTATAATGATAATTCCATTGATAAATCAGATGTAAATCAAAGTTTGATTCCAGATGTTAGAATTGAAAAATCAGGAAATTTAGATATTTTAGACAATGCTCTTTTTGAAATTTCAGCTAAAGATGTATTGTCAGCCATGCCACTTGAGGAACGTGTTTCTGTGCCTGTTTTACAGAAACTTATCAAGAAAGAATTAGAAGAGTATGGCATTGAAACTAAGTTTGAATTTGGTATTTATACTAATAATTTAGCTACTAAAATTAAATCAGATGAGTTTAAATATGATAAAGAAGCTACCTATTCTATTCCAGTTTTCATTGATAATGAAGGTAGTAGTAAATACGAATTGTTGGTTACATTTCCACTTAAAAAGAAATTTTTACTATCAGAGTTGGTTAGTATAACCGTACTTTCTATTGTTTTTACGCTTATTATTCTGATTGCCTATTCAAGTGCATTGAATCAGTTGATCAGGCAACGTCAAATTTCTGAAATCAAGAATGATTTCATTAATAATATGACGCATGAGTTTAAAACTCCTATTGCAACGATTAATTTAGCTTTGGATGCTATAAGGAATCCCAAAATAATTGATGATAAAGAGAAAGTTCTGCGATACCTCCAAATGATTAAGGACGAAAATAAGCGTATGCATGCACAAGTTGAAAATGTTTTACGAATTTCTAAATTAGAAAAGAAAGAATTAGATATTACTAAAGAATCTAATAATATTCATGAAATTATTGAAGATGCAATAGATCACGTGAATTTGATTTTAGAAGATAGACAAGGAAAAATAACCTGTCATTTCAATGCTGTAAGAACTACAGTATTAATTAATGATGTTCATTTTACCAATGTGATTGTTAATATTCTGGAGAATGCTATAAAATATTCTCCAAACGTTCCAGAAATTGAGATTTTTACTGAAAATATCAAAGACATGATTATTATCAAAGTAAAAGATAAAGGTTTGGGAATGAGTAAAATTGCTCAAAAAAGAATTTTTGAAAAATTTTACAGAGAACATACCGGAGATATTCATAATGTGAAAGGACACGGTTTAGGATTAGCGTACGTAAAAAGAATTGTTGACGACCATAATGGTCAAGTATATGTTGAAAGTGAAAAGGGAAAAGGGAGTACCTTCATAATAAAATTACCATTAATAAATTAGAATATGGAAAATGTAAATAAAAAAATACTTCTAGTCGAAGATGACCTTAATTTTGGTGCAGTTTTAAAAGATTATTTAATGCTAAATGATTTTGATGTTACTTTGGCCAAAAATGGTATGGAAGGCTTCGAAAAATTCAAAAAAGATACTTATGATTTATGTATTCTTGATGTAATGATGCCTTACAAAGACGGATATACATTAGCTAAAGAAATCAGAGAAAAAAATAATGAAGTGCCAATCATTTTTTTAACAGCAAAATCAATGAAAGAGGATGTGTTGAAAGGATATAAAGCAGGTGCTGACGATTACTTGAACAAGCCTTTTGATTCTGAAGTATTGTTGATGAAAATCAAAGCAATTATTCAAAGAAAATCATCGGATACAAAAGCTGAACAAGTACAATTTGAATTTAATATTGGAAAATTCCATTTGAATTCAAAACTTCGTTTTTTAACATTTAACAATGAAGAACCAATAAAATTATCTCCAAAAGAGAATGAATTATTGAAAATGTTGATTCTTCACGAAAATGATTTGATGCCAAGAGAATTAGCCTTGACAAAAATCTGGAGAGATGACAACTATTTTACTTCCAGAAGTATGGATGTGTACATCGCTAAATTGAGAAAGTATTTAAAACTGGATGAAGATGTAGAAATTTTGAACATCCACGGAGAAGGATTCAGATTAGTGGTTAAGAACAAAGTAGCAGAATAAATAGATTTAAGCCTCAAGAAATTGAGGCTTTTTTTTTTGGAGCAAAATAGTGTGCTTTATTTCCAGTTCAATTGTAATGCAAAACTGGTTTTATCTTCTTTTGTAATACTAAAAACGGTTTCTTTTTCTGAAATACTTTCGTGAATGATGACTTTATCTTTTAATGATAATTCTTTTAAGAAATTCATTTCTAAACTGTTGATTTTTTGATTCAGAATTAATTTTTCATCTACCAAATCCAAACACCATTCTAAATATTTGACATTATTGACATGATTTACAATATCTAAATCCGATAAAAAGACGCTTTTTTCAAAAACAATTTCCTTTTCATTATTGAAATTTATTTTAGAAAAACCTTCAAGAGTAGCTCTTTTTTCCGGATACAATTCAAAATGTTCAAATGGTAACGCTAATCCTTCCGGCCGACGCTTTTTAGTATTAAAAACCGCCCAAAAAGTCTCAGAACCCACAATTTTTTCGCCATTTACGTGCATTTCCAGCGCCCTAACGGAACGGGAATTTTCCAGGGAATTGATCCATGTTTTTACAGTTACAATATCTCCCCATTTTGGCAATTTATTTATTTCGACACGCATTCTGCTCAAAACCCAAGCTTGGTCATATTCCTGCATATCCGAAAAACTGATTCCACCTACTTCTGAATGTGCAGCAGCCGTTAATTGCAGTATATTACATAAGTCAGTATATTTTAAAAAACCGTTTGGTGCGCATTGTGTAAAATTGATTTCCCAATCTTTGCTTAATATGGAAGTGAAATTTGGAGAGATAGGCATATAAATAATTATGAATTATGAATTATGAATTTCTATTTTATAAATATTGATTTTTGGTTTACTTTTTTGAATTGATGTATTCAACAATAGTTTCATACGGAGTTTCAAAATCAAACCATTTGGTGTTTTCATTTCTTTTGAACCAAGTCAGTTGGCGTTTAGAAAACCGTCGGGTGTTTTTCTTTATTTCTTCGATGGCAAATTCCAATGAAATTTCTCTATCAAAATAACTGAATAACTCGCGATAACCCACTGTTTGTAATGCATTCAACTCTTTATTTGGAAATAACGATTTGGCTTCGGCTAGTAAACCTTCGTTCATCATAATGTCAACGCGTTGATTGATTCGGTTGTAAATGACTTTTCTGTCGGCTTCCAGACCAATTAAAATAGGCGTGAAGTTGCGACTGTTTTGCTTTTGATTTAAAAAAGAAGAATATGGTTTTCCGGAACCCAAACAGACTTCTACAAAACGCATCATTCGTTGCGGGTTTTGTAAAGTTTGAGGATTTTCGGCAGCTAAAGTTTTGAAATAATCAGGATCTAAAACTTCGAGTTTTTGCTGTAAATATCCAATTCCCAGTTTTTCATAATTCGTATTTATTTCAGTACGAACTGATGCGTCAATTTCCGGAAATTCATCAAAACCTTTTAAAATGGCATCAACATACAATCCGGAACCGCCAACTAAAATCGCGTAATCATTGGTTAAGAATAATTTGTCAAGTTTTGCTATAGCTTCTTTCTCGAAATCGCCAACGGTATAATTTTCGAAGATGGATTTGTTTTGGATGAAATGATGAGTTGCGGCAACTAATTCTGATTCATTGGGAACCGCTGTTCCAATAGTCATTTCCTTGAAAAACTGTCGGCTATCGCAGGAAAGAATTTCGCAGTTAAAATAATTGGCTAAAACAATGCTTAGGGAAGTTTTTCCGATAGCTGTAGGTCCAACAATAGTGATTAAGTATTTCATATTTTTTTAGCCCAGATGGAAACGGAAACCCCGGAGTTATGGAAGTTAGTTTTTCTTGGTGTAAAAGAGCGACTGGAGGAAGCTCCTTTTATGCCTTAGAAAAACAACTGAAATAATGAGGAGTTGCAGTTTACAGCTGGAATTGCTTCCAATTAATTAATTAATTATAGTTCTGCTCCGCAATGGAAACAGTATTTTGCATTAAATTCATGTCCCTCAGTACCGCATTCATTACAAGGATTGGTTCTCTCGGACCTTGGTTTTTTGCGGTTGCTATTGGCAAATTCAGCTGAAACTATTCCGGTAGGAACGGCAATTATTCCGTAACCCATGATCATTACTACCGAAGCGATGGCTTGTCCCAGTGGTGTTATGGGCGAAATATCCCCGTATCCAACGGTGGTGAGCGTGACGATGGTCCAGTAAATACTGATTGGAATACTAGTGAAACCGCCTTCTTTTCCCTCGACTACATACATTACGGAGCCGATGATGATACTGCTGATAAGCATAAAATAAATGAAAATCAAGATCTTTCCTTTGCTTGCAATCAAGGCTTCTTTTAGGTGTGTGGACTGACTTGAGAACTGCGGATGTTTTAAAATCTTGAATAATCGCAATAATCTCAGGGCTCTGACTACCGTTAATACACTTGTTCCAACAAAAAACAGCGAAAAATACATGGGTATTGTGGCAATCAAATCAATTATCCCATAGAAACTAAATATGTATTTCCAGGGTTTTTTTATGGATATAATTCGAAGCAGATATTCTAAAGTGAAAAATATGGTGATAACCCACTCTAAAATTATAAGTTCAAGATGGTATTTAGCGTCGAAACCTTTTACAGTTTCCAGCATAACAATTATAACGCTGAGTAAAATAACACCTAAAAGTACCAAATCAAATAATCGTCCGGAAGCTGTATTGGTTCCGTAAATTACGATATTCGTTTTTTGTCTGAAAGCGTCAAATTTCGACTTTATTCTTTGCATAATTTTTATTCGATTAACAATCGATTAGAATTTCAAGGTTTTTAGGGTCTTATTTTTTCGGATGTGACCTTGAATAATATTTTTGGTATCACGATTATTTTGCATCGGAATAATGATGTTTCTCAGTATTTCGATGTTGTTGATTTGATAGTTTAAATCATAAAAAGCATACCCTTTGTAAATTCCGTTTTCTATCAAAACTGCTGATCGCTCGCTGATGGTTCTTCCTTTATCAATCAAGACCATGTTTTGATTTTCGAAACTGTTTTTCTCGATAAAACTGAGCACTCTGGCATTGTATTCTTTAGGTGAAACCATACCAATACAAGCGCCGTCGCACTCTTTTATACTATATTGAAAACAATTTGTTTTAGTATGATATAATCCGGTCAGTTTCTGACATAAATTGTAATGGGAAGTGATTCTGAACAGTGCATTTTTGCCTTCCTGCAGCGAAGTAAAAGAGGTAATTTCTTTTTTTCGACCATCTGATTTTTGAAGTTTCAGATTGATGTAACCATTTTTATCTTTTTCAGCATACAAAGCCAATTGAAAAATACTTTTTCGCTGTGCTCTGTTATAGATGGGTTTATTGATTTTTATTTCTTCACTTTCTTTCAATAAAGCAATCAATTCACTTCCGGTTTCATCATACGTTACGGTGAAAACTTCGGCTTGAATCTTTTTACATTTCGTAGAAGTTCCTGTAAAATGCTGATTGATGCGTTTTTTTATGTTTCGGCTTTTACCAATGTAAACCAAATTCCCTTTTTCGTTGTGGATATAATAAACACCAGTTTTGGCAGGTAATTTTGCTACAATATCCAGTAATTTTGGCGCAATTCCTTTTTCGATTTCCAGCTTTATAAAATCTTTTACAATTTCTTTCTCTAAATCTTTTTCTAAAAGTATTTTAAATAATTTGACTGTTGCTAATGCATCTCCACTTGCACGATGTCTGTCTGCCATTGGGATTCCTAGGGCGCGAACTAACTTTCCTAAACTATGGGATGGCTGTTCCGGTAATAATTTTTTTGATAACTCAACCGTACAAAGGGTTTGGGCTTCAAAATCGTATCCTAACCGTCTGAACTCTGTTCGAAGGATTCTGTAATCAAAAGAGGCATTATGAGCAACGACAATACAATCGTTTGTCATTTCGATGATGCGTTTTGCAACTTCAAAAAACTTAGGTGCCGATTGTAACATGGCATTATTAATACCAGTGAGTTTGACCACAAAAGGCTGAATTGGAATTTCCGGATTGACTAAGCTGATGAATTGATCCACGATTTCATGTCCATCAAATTTATAGATGGCGATTTCAGTGATTCCTTCTTCGTTGAATTGTCCTCCAGTGGTTTCTATGTCGAGTATTGCGTACAAATTTTTTGTTTAATGTTTAATGTTTCAATTTAAGAAACATCTAAAATGCTTCGCCAGTCCGCTCTCGCTATGTTAAGAAGCGTTAATCAAAAATTAATTTCGTCCCCCAAAGATACTACTTCCTATTCGAACCATAGTGCTTCCGCATTCAATTGCAAGTTGAAAATCTCCGGACATTCCCATAGATATAGTTTCCAGTTGGCAGTTTTCAGTTTTTGGTTCTTTTGTCTTGTCGAAAATTGTTTTCAAATGCAGGAATTCTTTCTTGATTTGATCTCTATTGTCTGTGAAAGTCGCCATTCCCATTAATCCAACAATTCTAATGTTTTTCATTTCATGAAATTCACTCGAGGATAGGAGTGAAGCAAGTTCTTCCTCATCTAATCCAAATTTAGTTTCCTCTTCCGCAATATAAATTTGTAGTAAGCAATCTATAATTCTATTGTTTTTTAGTGCTTGTTTATTGATTTCCTGTAATAATTTCAAACTATCTACACCATGAATCAAGCTCACAAATGGTGCCATAAATCTGACTTTATTCGTCTGAACGTGACCTATCATGTGCCATTGAATGTCTTTGGGCATTTGTTCCCATTTCTCATCCATTTCTTGGATTTTGTTTTCTCCAAAAATGCGTTGACCAGCTTCATAGGCTTCCATTAAATCTGAAACAGGTTTAGTTTTTGAAACCGCAACTAAGGTTACGTGTTCCGGTAAAGTGGATTTTATTTGGAGTAAATTATTCGCTATTCCCATTTTGATGTTTTGATTTTAATGTGTTAAAGCTCATAAACGACTAATCCGCTTCTAAACTTTGGTTCAATGTACGTACTTTTTGGAGGCATTATTAAATTGGCATCAGCCAAAGCTTTTATTTCTCCTATATTGGATGGAAATAATATAAAACCGATTTCGAATTCTCCTTGGTCAATTTTATTTTTTACTTCTAATACAGATTGTTTTCCTGAAAGATATTCGATTCGTTCATCATTACGTAGATCTTCAATGGCAAGAATAGGTAACAATACTTTTTTGTATAAAATTTGTGCATCTAAGCATTCCAAAACGGTATCGAAAACTTCACTTTCTTTCCTTAAAATCAAGCTATAAAAGGTATTGTCAAGATACATTCCGAATTGATGCTTTTGAGAAGGCTGAAAAGGTTGCTGAAATTTATTTGTAACAATAAAATTATTTTCTAATTCCTTTAAAAAATCTTCTTTGGTAAAACCGTTTAAATCTTTTACCAAGCGATTGAATTCATATATTTTTACGTTGTTTTCAGAAATTAAATAGCTAAGGATATGATTTTTGGCTGTATTTTCTGGATCATCATTTTCTTCGGATAATAATTTCAGTGCTTCCGTGCGATGGTGACCATCAGCAATATAAAGACTATCTGTTTTTTCGAAAATGTTTTGAAGCCAATTTATTTCTAAAGTATCTTCAATTTTCCACAAGTAATGAATTTCTTTTTTGGTAGTTGAAAATTCAAAATCAGCTAATTTTTGGGTACAATTAAAAATCCAATTTTCTATCGTTTTATTATCCGGATACGTCATCAGAACCGGTTCTGTATTGAACTCAGAATATTTCATGTAGTCTTTGAGTAATCGAACACGGAACGCAATAATATCTTCGTGTTTTTTGATAACATTATTACAATAATCAGCTACACTTGTTCCAGCAATAATTCCAGTAAAAGAATGTGTTTTGGTCACAATTTTATGAATATAAATTGCAGGTTTTTTGTCTTTTACAAGAATTATTTCATTTTTGAAATCCTCATATTTTTGATGTACCTGTCGGTATCTTTTTTCGAAAGACACAGTTTCCTGATTGGTGTAAGCAGGTTTTAGAATGTGTAAAAATGATAATGGATTGAAGTCCAATTGTGCCGCCAATTCCGCATTTATATATTCTTCATACGAACGGCACGTAACAAGGCAAACCTTATCACGAGTGGGGCGAACTGCTTTGAAAGGAACTATTTTAGCCATAATTAAGTCAAAAGTCAAAAGTCAAAAGTCAAAAGTCAAAAGCCGAGAATTTAAAGTAACTAACTTCAAACTCACGACTTTTAAACATAGAGACTATATAAATTGTTTAGAAATTTTCTCTGCTTTTTTGCTTTCAGAATAATCGTAGAAACCTTCTCCGGATTTCACGCCCATTTTTCCTGCACGAACCATATTTACAAGTAATGGACAAGGCGCATATTTTGGATTTTTGAAACCGTCGTACATTACATTTAAAATGGCTAAACATACGTCAAGACCAATAAAATCAGCAAGTTGTAAAGGTCCCATTGGGTGTCCCATTCCAAGTTTCATAACCGTATCAATTTCATAAACACCGGCCACTTTGTTGTATAATGTTTCGATAGCTTCGTTAATCATTGGCATCAAAATTCTATTGGCAACAAAACCAGGATAATCGTTTACTTCAACAGGCGTTTTTCCTAATTTCTCGGAAAGATTCATGATGATTTTCGTCACTTCATCCGAAGTGTTGTATCCTCGAATAATTTCTACTAATTTCATAATTGGCACCGGATTCATAAAGTGCATTCCGATAACACGTTCTGGATGCGCCACAACCGCTCCAATTTGAGTAATAGAAATAGAAGAAGTATTGGTTGCTAAAATCGTATTGTGAGAACAAGCTTCATTCAATTGCTTGAAAATGTTTAGTTTTAATTCTACATTTTCTGTGGCAGCTTCTACTACTAAATCTACACCTACAACACCGTCTTTAATATCCGTATAGGTTATGATATTGGTAATCGTTTTACCTTTATCTTCTTGAGTAATGCTTCCTTTTGCAATCATTCGGTCTAAATTTGCAGCGATAGTTGCCATTCCTTTATCCAAAGATTTTTCAGAAACATCTATTAATTTTACGGTGAAACCACTTTGTGCAAAAGTATGGGCGATTCCATTCCCCATTGTTCCTGCTCCGATTACGGCTATTGTCTTCATATTTTTAGTTTAAATTTTAAAAGTTTAAAATCTATAGTTTTCGAGAGCTACTTTAAACTTTAGGTACATTTTTATTTATTTTTTAAAACAATCGATAATTTGGTACGCAACTCTTAGTGCTTCAGTTGCTTGTTCTAATGTTACAACAGGTTCTGTATCATTGATTATGGCATCTGCAAAAGATTCTAATTCGTCAAGAATTGCGTTGTTTTGTTCTACATCAGGATTAGAAAAATAGATTTGTTTTTTTACGCCTTCAGCATTTTGTAAAATCATATCGAAATCTCCAGGTACTTCAGGAGCATCTTTCATTTTGACTACTTCACATTTCTTTTCTAAAAAATCTACGGAGATATACGCGTCTTTCTGGAAAAAACGAGATTTACGCATATTTTTCATCGAGATTCGGCTTGCGGTTAAATTGGCAACGCAACCATTTTCGAATTCTATTCTTGCATTGGCAATATCTGGTGTATCGCTGATAACTGAAACACCACTTGCACTAATATTTTTTACTTTTGATTTTACCACGCTCAAAATAGCATCAATATCATGAATCATCAAATCTAAAACCACAGGAACATCGGTTCCACGAGGATTAAATTCAGCAAGACGATGCGCTTCAATAAACATAGGGTTTTCAATCATGTTTTTGGTAGCGATGAATGCAGGATTGAAACGTTCCACATGCCCAACTTGACCTTTAACATTATATTCTTTAGCTAAGGCGATAATTTCTTCGGCTTCTTCCACCGTATTTGAAATGGGTTTTTCGATAAAAACATGCTTGCCGGATTTGATGGCTACTTTGGCACATTTGTAGTGAGAAAGAGTTGGAGTAACAATATCGATTACATCAACGGCATGAATTAGAGTTGCAATTGTGCTAAAATGTTTATAGCCAAATTCTTTTGAAACCTTTTCGGCATTCTCTTGATTTGGGTCATAAAAACCAACTAATTCATATTTATCAGATTGTTGTAATAAACGCAAATGTATTTTTCCCAGATGACCAGCACCTAATACTCCAATTTTCAGCATAATGATGTAATTTTTACAAAAATAGGAATAAAATGATTAATCTATTATTGATGCAGGACAATTCTTCAGTTAATTTAAAATTTAAAATCCAACATTTGAATTCAGAAATTGTTTTCTATTTTTACCAAAATAAAATAGTAAACTTTGAAAGACACAGCCAAGCATCAAGGACTTCGGAATCAATTAGTAAGCGTTTTAGAGCAAAAAGGGATTACTGATAAAAGTGTTTTGGAGGCGATAAAAAAGATTCCAAGACATTTATTTTTGAATTCCAGTTTTGAAGATTATGCCTATCAAGATAAAGCATTTCCTATTGGAGCTGGTCAAACGATATCGCAACCATACACTGTAGCTTTTCAATCTCAATTATTAGAAGTTAAAAAAGAACACAAAATTTTAGAAATAGGAACAGGTTCTGGATATCAAACAGCTGTTTTATGTTTGTTAGGAGCCAAAGTATTTAGCGTTGAAAGACAAAAAGAATTGTTTAAACAAACTTCTGTTTTATTTCCAAAGCTTAACATTCGTCCTAAACATCTTTCTTTTGGAGATGGATATAAAGGATTACCAAGTTATGCTCCTTTTGATAGTATTATCGTAACAGCAGGTGCACCATTTATTCCACAGCCTTTGATGGCACAACTAAAAATAGGAGGAAGGCTCGTTATTCCGTTAGGGGAAGAGGTGCAAATTATGACTTTGCTAATCAGAAAAAATGAAACACAATTCGAAAAACATGAGTTTGGAGAATTTCGATTTGTTCCTTTATTAGAAGATAAAAATTAAAATAGAAACCCGTCTCGTTTAAATAACGAGACTGGTTTTTTATTGACCAACAATAGTTAGATACCGTTCTAAGCTTTCTTTTTCTATTTGAGCAATGAATAACAAAAAATCTTCTTTATTATTTTTAGTTTGCGCTGTTTCCAGCGATTGATAATAGCGCATTCTATTTTCATAATCTCCTTTGATATTTGCAATTATATAGCCATGTTGCAACAAAACTAGGTTCATTACCAAACGTGAAGTTCTGCCGTTTCCATCAATAAATGGGTGAATTGTCACTAAACGTTCGTGCATTTCTGCAGCTAAAACTATCGGGTGAAGAATTGATTTATTAGTTTCGTACCAAATAAAAAAATCTTCCATTTCTTTAGCGACTAAAAAAGGTTGTGGTGGCATGTGGCTACTTCCTTGAATCATCACTTGTACTTTTCGATAACGACCTGCATCTTCAGGGTGAATTCCCCTCAAAATAAGATTATGAATGGATAATATTTCACGTTCATTTATGGAACTATTCCTTTGCATTAAATCTTTGATGTAGGCAATCGCTTCTTGATGATTAATCACTTCAAGATGTTCTCGCATACTTTTTCCTGATATCGTTAAACCTTCATTGATAACCAAATCGGTTTCACGCAACGTCATGGTATTTCCTTCGATACGGTTACTTTCAAAAGTATATTCTAGCTCTAGAGCTTGAGCAATTCGATAGCTGTCATACTGACGAAAACCATCTAGCTTTATCTTCAATGTATCTATTTCATCTAAAATTTTTTGAAGTGTAGTAGATAATTTTTTCTTCGAAGTTTTACTTTGATATCTAATTTCTTGCTCCGCAACTAATAATGCTTTTAGAGCAAATTCATCCTGACCAATTTCATAAAGAATTTTTTCTTTAAGCCAAGCGACCATTATTGTTTCAAAATGTATTTCTAGTAGAGATGCTAATTTTATAACTTGCTCTCTAGTGGGTTTTCTGGTTCCACTTTCAAACTTACTGATTAGGGCTTGATCAATTCCTAAAAGTTGCGCCACTTCTCTAGTTTTGAGTCCTTTTTGTTCTCTTGCATTTTTGAGTAGTGTTTTCATTTTAAAAATGTTTTAAATTGTCTTGACAAATTTAGTCATTTTTTTTAAAATAAAAATATTAATCCCCAATTTCTTTTAATTTAAAATGATTTTTTGATTCGGTCTAGATCGCGTTTTGTATCTTGTTCTTTAAGAGATTCGCGTTTGTCATAGGTTTTCTTACCTTTACAAAGGCCAATTTGTAGTTTAGCTAATCCTTTTTCATTGGTAAAAAGCTTCAAAGGAACTATTGTAAGTCCTTTGGCTTGAACACTTTTTAGCAAACCTTTTAATTCCTTTTTCTTCAAAAGTAATTTACGTTCGCTTCTTGCTTTGTGATTGAATTGATTTCCAAAAGTGTATTCTTCAATATATGTATTTATCGCAAAAAGTTCATTATTGCTAAATTCACAAAAGCTCTCGGTAATATTTGCTTTTCCTAATCGAATAGATTTGATTTCGGTACCAGCCAAAACAATTCCAGCATTAAATGTTTCGATTATTTCGTAGTCGAACCTGGCTCTCTTATTGAATATATTTATTGTTTTTAACATAGAATTCAAAGGTAGCAAAAATTAAAGATTTTACAATACTTTAATGTAATTTCAGTACTTGGGAGCTGATTACTCCATCAATTATTGTAACAATATACAAATTCCCAAAAGTTTCATCCTCAATATCAGAAAATGATTGCTTATTGATAATATCATTGACAAATTTTGTTGTGGTATTACTATGTCCCACAATCAAAACCTTTTTTCCTAATGTTTCTTTTTTGAAAGATTCAATGTTTATTGTTTTGGGATTATACAATTTAATCTCAATTTTCTTTGTTGTTGCTGTTGGACTTGCAGTTTGCAGAGTTCTTTTGTAATCCGTTGAGTAGATTTCATCAAAATTAATCTCCGAAAATATTTTGTTCCAAAGTTCCGCTCGTTTCAAACCTTTTTCAGATAAATCTGGATTTTGAGAATTATGAACTTTCTCCGCATGGCGAATGAAGTAATAGGTTGTAGTGTTGCTTTGCCCAAAACTGATATTTAAAAATAAAAAGGCAAGTAGTAAGAGAAATTTTTTCATTTGAATGAATTTAAAAAATTAGTATTTACCGTTTTTATATATTTGCAAAATGGAAAACTTAAAATCGAAAGATCCGCTTCACGGAATCACACTTCAAAAAATAGTTGAAAAGCTAGTGGATCATTATGGATTTGATACTTTGGGAGAACTCATTAAAGTGAAATGTTTTACAGATAACCCAAGTATAAAATCCAGTTTGACTTTTTTAAGAAAAACGGATTGGGCAAGAAAGCAAGTAGAAGATTTGTATATAAAATCATTGCCTAAATCACAAAATTGATTTAATTTAATTTGTAAGAAACCATCACGCCCCCTCTGTAAGGAAGCCACTCACCACTTTTGTTATAATTCTTTACTTTTTCGTAACGTTCTCCAGTACTTATATCGTATCCTTTATAAAATCCTTGATGCCATCCACCGCCTAAGAAACAATCTAGCATGAATTTATCATTGATTTTTACTTGATATCCTATTGTTGAGCCTATAAAATAACCCATTCCTTTCTCATACAAATCAGTATTCAAGTAATTCCATTTTTGAAAATTAAAAATACTTGCACCAATATGCGCACCGGCATAAAATCCATTGTGTTTTTCTTTAAAATGATATCTATATTCAGGTGTAAAAGTGTAAAATTCTCTAGGTTTACCGTCTACTGATTTCCAAAAAGAAGCCAAAACATCAAATTGAAATGTTGATTTTTCCCCAATACTGGTTTCGATACCGACATTAGGAATGGTAAAGATTGTAGTCATCGCATTTACTTTTACATAAGTTTGACTTTGGGAATGAATAGAAAAGAAAAGGATAGTAAGAATAAATATTTTTTTCATAAAATTATAGTAGCGAACTGCTTTTTGAGTACAGAACGTAGTTTTCGGTGACAAATATAGATAGAATTGAATTATAAAATTCTCGTTTTAATTTTTAATGTTTTAAAAAGAAACAGGAAAATACGTATTTATGAAAGACACTATTTGTTCAAAATAGAATAAATTACTGTATCCAAAAATCGCCCTTCATAAAATTCATATTCTTTTAAATGCGCTTCTTTGACAAACCCATTTTTTTCTAAAACTTTTGCAGAAGCATAATTATCAGGATCTATAATTGCCTCTAGTGAATTTAATTTCATCACCTGAAATCCATACTTTACAGCTTCTTTCACCGCTTCGGAAACGATTCCTTTTCCATGATATTCTGGAAGCAACATATAACCTAACTCGGCGCGATAATTTTCGGGTTTTATTCTGTAGTGACCAATAACTCCAATAAGTTTGGGGTTGTCTTTCAACGTAATAGCCCAATTGATACCTTCGTTACTATCTATTTTACTGTCAATCATTGCAATGTGTTCTAAGGCGTCTTCATCCGTTTTGACTAATGGTCTTGGGATGTATTTCATAGTTTCGGGATTAGATCGCAATTCAAAAATCTCCTTTATATCATTAGAATTTACTCTTCTTAAAAACAAGCGTTCCGTTTCTAAATTTGGAAATGGACTGAAATTTATTATTAACATATTTAATTTTTTTAATTAAAGTATTTCAATAGTGAATTTTGAATGGAAAATTGCATTTGATTCTAAAATTTGAATGCCTTCTTTTTCGAAGAGATTACCAGAATTTTCATTGGTATCCGAATAGCCAAACCAAGGTTCGATACATAGAAATGGCGCATTCATTTTGGTCCAAATTCCTAAACTTGGAAAATCCTCAAAATTGACTTTTAGGATTGGATTTTTATTTTCTAAAATAGTCAATGATTTGGATTGTAATGCTTTAAAAATTAAAGCGTCGTTTTTAAATAATTCGAAATTCAGCGGAATTTGTTTATTCTGAACTTCTAATTTCTTCGTTTGATTTGAAATTAAATCATTTTCCAAAAGATAATATTCTAAAGATTCTTCTTTTTCGAAAGCTATTGCATAATTTTCAAAGTGATTTGGCAAAGCAAAAGCGGGATGTGCTCCAATAGAAAAAGGCATAGTTGATTTTCCCTTATTAATAACTTTATAGGCAATCGATAAATTGTTTTCCTCTAATGTATAAATCAGCTGTAATTCAAATTCAAAAGGATATATTTTTAAGGTCTCTTCAGAAGATTGTATAGAGAAAGTAGCACTATTTTGCGTTACATCTATTAATTCAAACTCCATATCTCTTGCAAATCCGTGTCGCGATAAATGATATTCCATTCCATTGTAATAAAAGGAATTATCTTTTAAAGTCCCAACAATTGGAAACAAAATAGGAGAGTGCTTGCCCCAAAATTCCGGATTTCCTTCCCATATGTATTCTTTATTTTGATTTGTTTTTAATGAAATTAATTCAGCGCCAAAATGTTTGATTTCAGCAGAGAGATTACCGTTTTTTATCGTAGTTGTCAAAATTATCTTTTCGGATTAATTTAATAATAGGTTTGTGGCGTAAATATATTTTATAATTTTTGATTCTAATAAAGATTAAGCTTGATTTTATTGAAATTAAATGGAATCAATTCTATTTCAATAGTTCAAAATCCTCTTTTTTTTCATTAATTTGTGATATAAATCATAAGAAAATGAAAAATATTCGATTCGGAGTCATCTTACATTTGACTTTATTATTGGGAGTTACGTCCGTTTGGGCGCAACAAACCCCAACAAATGCATCTGGTAATGCAGTTTCAAAATACGATTATCATGATGCTTTTGCTCCACATTTTTATTCAAAAAATGGAACAAGTACACGTTCCGCAAGTGGTCAGCCTGGAGCTGAATATTGGCAAAACAGTGCCGATTATAAATTAACGGCAAAATTGGATGAAAAAAACAACGAAATTTCAGGTACAGGAATCATAACCTATACGAATAACAGTCCAGATAAATTGGCTTTTGTTTGGATGAATTTAGACCAGAATTTATTCAAAGCAGATTCTCGTGGAAATTCTGTTGTGCCTTTGACAGGAAGCCGAAATGGGGCTCAAGGCCAAGTTTTTGATGGTGGTCATAAAATAAAATCGGTGAAACTTATCACAACTGTAAAAGGTGTAGCAACTGAAAAAGAAGCTAAGTACATCATTACGGATACTAGAATGCAGGTTTTTCTTCCGCAGGGATTAAACCCAAAAGGTGGTTCTGTTAAAATCAAAATCGACTTTTCTTTCATAGCACCTTTTGAAGGATCAGACAGAATGGGAGTTTTAGAAACTAAAAATGGTAAGATTTTCACCATCGCGCAATGGTATCCGCGTATGTGTGTCTATGATGATGTACGTGGTTGGAATACGAACCCTTACCTGGGGGCATCGGAATTTTACTTAGAATATGGTGAATTTGATGTGAGTATTACAGCGCCAGCGAATCATATTGTGGTTGCATCAGGTGAATTACTTAATCCTACAGCGGTGTATTCAACTGTGGAGCAAAGTAGATTGGCACAAGCAAAACAAAGTGATAAAACGGTTTTTATCCGTACTGCTGCCGAAGTTGAAAATTCATCAAAAATTGTTTCAGCAACTACTAAAACTTGGAATTATAAAATTAAAAATGCCCGCGATTTTTCTTGGTCATCTTCAGCGGCATTTATTTTAGACGCAGCAAAAATCAATTTGCCTAGCGGAAAAAAATCATTGGCTGTTTCCGTTTATCCAGTTGAAAGTGCAGGTGAAGCAGCTTGGGGACGTTCGACTGAATATACGAAAGCTTCTATAGAAAATTACTCTAAAAGATGGTTAGAATATCCGTATCCAGCGGCTACAAATGTTGCAGGAAACGAGGGTGGAATGGAATATCCAGGAATTGTTTTTTGTAGTTGGGAGTCTAAAGGCGAGGATTTATGGGGCGTTACAGATCATGAATTTGGACACATTTGGTTTCCTATGATTGTGGGTTCAAACGAAAGAATGTTTGCTTGGATGGATGAAGGTTTTAATACTTTTATTAATTCATTAAGTTCTGTAGATTTTAATAATGGCGAGTACAAAGAAAAGCCGGTTGATATGCATCAAAGAGCGGAAGTGTATACAAGTCCGAATCTTGAAACTATAATGAGTTCGCCAGATAATATGAAGGAAAAAAACATAGGTCTTTTGGCGTATTCTAAACCAAGTTCTGGATTAGTGATTTTGCGTGAACAAGTTCTTGGACCAGAGCGTTTTGATTTAGCTTTCAAAACTTATATTGAGCGTTGGGCATACAAACATCCACAACCAGACGATTTCTTTAGAACAATAGAAAATGTTGCTGGAGAAGATTTGAGTTGGTTTTGGAGAGGTTGGTTCCAATACAATTGGCGATTAGACCAAGGAATTAATTCGATTAAATACGTTAAAAATGATCCAAAACAAGGAGTTGTAATTTCGATTGAAAACTTAGAAAAAATGGCAATGCCGGTAAGTTTAGATGTGAAAACGAAAAGCGGGCAACTAACGCGTGTTAAGTTACCAGTTGAAGTTTGGCAAAGAAACAAAGCTTGGTCTTTCAAACACAATTCTACAGAAGAAATTGAGAGCATTACATTAGACCCTGATCATGTTTTACCGGATACCAATACAGCAAATAATACTTGGACTGCAGATAAAGGTTTGATTGAAAAAGATGTAATTCTAGATGGTTATTTAGGAGTTTTTTCTACAAAAATGGCGCCGTTAAAAATTACATTTTCAGAGAAAAATGGTGCGTTAAATGTTTTGATAACGAATTATCCAAGTTTTACGGTGGAACCAATTGGGAAAAACACTTTCGAATCGAAACAAGCTGGGCTTAAGTTTGAATTTAATGACAGTTTAAATGGATTTGACATGACAGTTCCTGAAGGACAAAAAATACCTTTTACCAGAGATAAATAGTATATAGAAATACAATTAAAATAAAAAAGACTTGTAGCAATTAATGTTACAAGTCTTTTTTTATAGTACCAATTTTTTCTAAAGCTACTCTGGAATTTGTTGGCTTAGGCAATGTAAAGTGCCAAAACCCCAAATAAAATCAGTAGCGCTAATCCCTATGATTTCTCTGTCCGGAAAACATTCTGCAAGGATGTTTAACGCTTTTCGGTCGTTACTATCGTTAAAAGTAGGAACCAAAACACAATTGTTCAAAATGAGGAAATTAGCATAACTCGCTGGCAATCGCAAGCCATCGAATTCCAAACGTTTTGGCATTGGTAAAACCACAATTACAGGTGATTTTCCATTTTCCAGTTTTGCGTTTTGCAAGCGTTTTAAATTGTCTTGTAATGGTTTGTAGTTATGATCCGTTGGATCTGTTTCTACAATAGTTACAATCGTATCTTCATTTACAAATCGGCATAAATCATCAATATGACCGTGCGTATCATCGCCTTCAATTCCTTCGCCTAGCCAAATCACATTTGTAATTCCAAGGTATTCCTTGAAAACTGCTTCGTAATCTGCTTTGGTGAAATTTGGATTCCGAACCTGAATATCAGGATGCATCAGACATTCTTCTGAAGTCAATAAAGTTCCTCTTCCGTTAGTATCAATCGCACCACCTTCTACAATTACCGGTTTTCCTTTGTACATGACTTGAGTAACAGGAATATTCAGAAATTCACCCACTTTGGCAGGAACAAATTTGTCTAATTGAATGTTTTTATATTTGGCCCAACCATTAAAATTAAAGTTCAAAGCTTCTCTTTCGGTTCCGTTTTTTACTATTATCGGACCCGAATCACGCATCCAACTTCTATTGGTTTTATGAATGATGTACGAAACGTTAGTTAGTTCAACATGAGCTGTTTCCAACATCGAATTGACTTTTTCTTTTTGGTTTTCATCGGCAACCACTAAAAAAACAGTTTCGAAAGTGGCTACTTTCTTAATGAATTCCAGAAAAGCCCATTGAACTGCTTCGTATTTTCCTGGCCAATCCTTACCGTTGTGAGGAAAACACAATAAAATCCCTTGTTGCTTTTCCCACTCTGCAGGGAATCTTCTATTTTTGGTAGTATTCATCATTAGTCAATTGCTCTTTTTATAATATCACCAAAAGCATCAATTCTTCTGTCTCTAAAGAAAGGCCAGTTCTGACGCACATTTTCTTGTAAGTCTAAATCTACTTCGGCAATCAGGATTTCTTCTTTGTCGTGTGAGGCTTGCGCCAAAATTTCGCCTTGTGGTCCCGCAATAAACGAGGATCCCCAAAACTGAATTCCCGCCGTATCTGGCAAGTATTGTTCTAAACCAATTCTGTTTGCTGCTGCAACATAAACACCATTTGCAACGGCATGACCTTTCATAACACTCATCCAAGCGCCATGTTGGTTTTCACCATATTGCTCTTTTTCTTGTGGATGCCATCCAATTGCTGTTGGGTAAAACAACACCTCAGCACCTTGCAAAGCTGTCAAACGAGCTGCTTCAGGATACCATTGATCCCAACAAATTAGTGTTCCAATTTTTCCCTTTTTGGTTGGAATAGTTTTAAAACCTAAATCACCGGGAGTAAAATAAAATTTTTCATAAAAATGAGGATCATCCGGAATGTGCATCTTACGATACAATCCAGCTTCTGAACCGTCTGTGTCAATGATGTACGCGCTATTGTGGTAGATTCCTGCCATTCTTTTTTCGAAGAAAGGAACAATAATTACTACGCCTAATTCTTTTGCCAAAGCGCTAAAAGCAATAAATGAAGTACTGTACAATGGTTCTGCTAAAGCAAAATTATCTACATCTTCGCTCTGACAAAAATAATGACTGCTATATAATTCCGGTAACGAAATCACTTCGGCACCAAGGTTTGCGGCATCACGAACCCAACTGATACATTTCTTCAAGTTGTTTTCGGCAATATCATTAAGATTCAATTGAATGACCGCTATTTTGTATTTTTTGTTTGGCATGACTAAAATTTTAGATTGCAAAAATAGTTATTTCCTTAGAGATTTATAAATCGTGATGAATAAATAATATATAAAAAGTGATAGATTTATGACACATAATAAAAAATCTTAGTTTTATAAGAAAATTTGTTCGTTGTAATTTTATTATTCTTTTTTAGAGAAATAAAATTCACATAAAAGTAACACCATATTGATTTATGAAATTGCTTTTTTATTGGTCAAAATCAACCTTATTCATTTTAAAATATTCTAATGGAGATACGCCTGCAATTTCTTTAAAACTTGTAAAAAAAGGGTTGTAGGATGTAAATCCAACCTTTTTTGATAATGAATCTAAAGTGTTATTTTTTAGGTAGTTTTGTTCAATTTGATTAATGGCGTCATGGATTCGAATCACTTTTTTATATTCAGAAAACGAGATTGTTGAGTGGTATTTAAATAAATACGAAAGATGACTTTTTGGAATTTTTAGACTATTTGCTAAGTCTGAGATTGTAAGTTTTGAATTTCTAAACAATTCATATTTCAGTGAAATGGACTCAATTTCCTTGATATAATCAATAATATTTGAATCTATTTTTTCTTTAAGAGCCAAATGCTGTTCGTTATTCAATTCAATAGTAGTATTCTTCTTCCAAATATCATGCAAGACTAAAGTATTATTTTTATTCTCATTAATCTTCTGGTGCAGCACATTATAACCATAAAGAATTTCTGGAGAACTTAGTATTTTAAATAAAATGGTTAACCAAATCAGGGCAGATATCCATTGATAACTGTGTCCTTTAATGCTTTCACCAAAATAGATTTCCATTGAAATTGATATGAAGAGCCTGAATATGGAGAGTATTAGTCCAATAAATAAAAAAAGTGTCCATTTATTTATTAATTTATTTTGTTGCTGAATCACTTTTATGTCTCCTTTTCTAATCCAAATGGTAGTCCTTAACATTTGAAAACATAAAATAATATACGTTACAGCAAAAATAAAAAAGAGCCCATATAATATTATTTCTATTTGTTTTGCATCAAAATCGAAATGCTCTCGATTAATCATAGCAAAAAATAGTGCTAAAGGAAATATAAAATGTAAAAGCTCCTTTAAATTTAGTTTCCTGTTATTTTCAGATAAATTTTTAAAGTACAGATAGCAAATAGGGATTACTACCAGTGAGAAGTTTGAATATTTGAAATAAGTTGTTCTGAAATTGGAATCAAAAATGAAATTGGTCAAACCGGATACGAAAAAACGCAAAGAAATAATAAGTATAAATAGAATGATGTATAAGTTCATTATTCTATTGGATTTATAATTAGTAAAAATTAAAAAAGTAGTTATTAATCCAATTAATCCAGTGATAATGAAAAGTAAATTTGAAAGCATTTTTGTTAATTTTTTCTGAATTTAAAATTACATTTTTTTTTTAAAGTTGAATTACTAAGTTACTATAAATTGAAAAATTACTCACATTCAATTTGGAATGCATTTTTTAAGTTTAGAATTCGTAATTAATGCATCGGATTACAATTATTTCGCCATTTCGTCTTTTCATACAAGAGTTTTAGAGTTACTAAAAACTGAAAAGTTCTTACTAATTAATTAAATTGTCGTTTAAATGCATATTTTATCGATGAAATACATTATTTTAGATTAATATTGTTTAAAATAAATTTCATGAGATACTTACTTATACTTTTCACGGTCACCTTTCACGGCCAAGTTTTACACCATCAAATGGTTTCATCACAAGGTACTTCTAAAATTTTGTCAGATGGAACGGTGATATCCCAAACAATTGGTCAGCAAAGTCTCACTGGAACTTCAAACAAGAACTATGTTGTGATGCACGGTTTTCAACAAAGTTTTTGGGGGAAGTATATTGCTTCAAATACAGTTGAAACAATCAAAACCAAAACTTTTCCTAATCCATTTGTTCAAACAGTGAACTTTGAATTTTCAAAAGTCATTATGGAAGAAATAAATATAAATGTATTTGATTTAGGCGGACGATTAGTATTTCAACAAAAGAAAAAACCTGATGGTTTGATTCTGACTATCACACTTCCTTTGTTGCAAAGCTCAGAATATTTAGTACGATTAAGCACTTCAAATTTTACTCATTTCACTAAAATCATCAAAATATGATAAAAAAATACTTTTTGTTTATTACTCTTATTGCAACTTGTCAAGTTTTTTCTAAAGGAGTTTACCGGAATTTAGAAAATAATTTGAATACTGATGTATGTCAAACTTCATTTGGGAAAGCAAATTTAATTACCTCTAATTTCTACATTAATTTTAATTATTTAACTCTAACGAATCCATTTAATCAAATTAGATTTCATTCCTTTTTTTTATGTTTTAATCATTTCTCAAAAAACAGTAATGAAGTAATTCAATTGGAATTCATAGGATCTACCACGTATTTAAGAAAAGGAAGAAGGGCTTAAAAATCATTTCAGGTTTTAATAATATTGTTTTTTTAACCAGACATATTATTTATAACGCTAAAGAAAAGTTATCATTTTATACTAATCGAATTTAAAATTCATTTCACTAAAAATTATTGAACCATGAAAAAAATAATTTTACTTTTTATATTTTTCTTATGTGCGAAGAGTTTTGCGCAAACCAATGGTATTACCTACCAAGCTTTAATTCTAAATCCAACAGAAGGAAAAGCAGCTACTATAACTAACACAAATTCACCTTTAGTGAGTAAGGATATTTGTATGTTATTTAAATTTGTTGATGAGTTTTCAAATATTGAATATCAGGAAGTTATTAAAACAAAAACAGATCCATACGGAATGGTTAATCTAATCATTGGAACTGGAACACAAACCGCAGGATATGCCACTTCCTTTGAAAAAATTTCTTGGAATTCAGTAGAAAAGAATTTGGTGATTGGGATAAGTTTTAGTGGAGACTGTTCTTCATTTATAGAAATTAGCAATCAACCTTTTAGCTCAGTTCCTTTCGCATATTCGTCAACAAATGCTTTGAATGTTACAGGTGTTGTGGCCTTAGAAAATGGAGGAACAAATGCAATTACAGTTCTTGGTGCTAAAACTAATTTGGGACTTGAAAATGTAGATAATACCACCGATTTGAATAAACCAATTAGTGATGCTTCAAAATTAGCATTGAATTTAAAAGAGGATGCAATAAATAAAAGTACGGATGGAAGTTTTACTTCGAATTCGGATGTTAAATTTCCAACCGAAAAAGCGACTAAAACGTATGTGGATGTAAATATTGCAACTTCGAATTCCATAACGCAAACATTATTAGATTCAAAAGCACCTTTGGAATCACCAACATTTACGGGAACACCTTTCGCTCCAACTCCTGCAGCTGGAACTGCTACAACACAAATTGCTACAACGAATTTTGTTACAAGTGCTATTGCCGATATGAGTGAAAATACAAGTACAAATTTTGTTGATTTAACAACGAATCAAATCATTGCGGGAACTAAAATTTTTACTTCAGATGCAACTATTAATGGAGTTACAGTAGGAAGAGGAAAATTTAACGAAAATTCAAATGCTGTTATTGGTAATGGTGCAGATGTAAGTTCTGACGGTATTACAAATTCGGTTGCCATCGGTGCTAATGCCATAGTAACGGCTTCTAATACTATTCAATTAGGTTCTGACGGAAGTGGTTCTTACACCGCTGTAACCAATGTAAATACAAGTGCTGTAATTACGGCTACTGGATACAAAACACCAAGTGGAACCGCTTCGCAGTATTTGATGGCCAATGGAAGTGTTTCAACAGGAGCAGATGTAGTAATGGAAATTGCCGATGAATTTAATTTAACTGAATCTGTAGAGACTTTTTCTTTATCTCAAACTCCATCACCTAATAGTAAAGTGAAAATGTATGTGAATGGTATTAGGATTAGTAACTCAGCATATAGTTGGATTGGAACTACATTAACTTATATTCCCTCTAATAATGGTTCGTATTCCTTGTCTGCAAATGACAGAATTCAATTTGATTATTTTATTAATGAATAGCTTTCAATACAGGTATATCATGGGATTTTATAAAAAAATAGTTCTCTTTTTTTTGATTTTTGCTAGTTTTGATGTGTATTCTCAAAACACGTTGGACAATTTGGGGCTTACGAGTGCTACACCTGCCGCCGGAGCTTATAGTTTGAGAAAATTGAGCAGCTCTTACCTTGATAGTGCCATACAAGTAAGACGCAGTACTGACAATACTACTCAAAATATCGGTTTTGATAGTAATGGAAATTTAGATGCAAATTCATTAACATCATTCGTTGGTTCAGGAGATGGATTTTTGACGATTTGGTATGACCAAAGTGGTAATGGAAACAATGCAATTCAAAATGCACTTTTAAATCAACCAAAAATTATAACTACAGGAGTTATTGAAAGATCAAATGGATTTCCAACAATAATTTTTTCAGGATCGCAATTTTTAGTAGTTAATTCCACTGTATTTAATAATGATTTAACAGGTTGTCTTGTTTATAATGCCTCCAGTTTTAATAATAGGAGTGGCCTTGCTAGAAGCTGGTTTACCATGAATGGTATATTTGGTTCTGAGCAGCCCGGTGGCACTACAGACTTTGCATATGGCATTTACAATAATAAATTCACTGCAGGTAACGGTCCGTCGGATAATTCTATAGCAGGAAATACAACCGTAAACGATAATTCAATACGGTTACATTCCTGGACTAGAAATAGAATAACTGGACAAATAAATTTATATGCCAATGGAGCCATTGATGGTACTGCAAATCTTAACACCGGGACTTTTTCTGCGGTGACATCGGTAGCAATTGGTGCCAATCAGACTTTTACTGGAGGACAAGTATTTTATAATGGTAATGTGAGTGAGTTAATCTTATTTCCAACGGTATTAACCAATCCACGCCAGACAATTGAATACAAACAAGGACTTTACTACAGTGTTTGTACATTGGCTACTCAACCTAGCTCCAACAACCAGTCTGTTATATTGGGAGGTACGCCTACCAGTCTTGGTGTTTTGTCTAGCGATCCTGATGCAACATACCAGTGGTATAGCAATACTGTAAAGTCAAATACTGGGGGGACAATTCTTCCAGGGGAAACGAATACGAGTTATACACCAAGTACGGCTGCAGAAGGAACTTTATATTACTATGCAGTTATTTCTTCCGCTACAACCACTTGTGCCAGCAATGTTTCTGGCTATGTTCGTGTAGGTATTGAAATTACTTCTCAGCCTTCCAATAGTAATCAAACAGTAATTCAAAATAGTTCCGCAAACAGTTTAAATGTTACAGCCACTGGAAGTAGTATTACTTACCAATGGTACAAAAACTTAAATAATAGCAATACTGGCGGAACACTAATTAATGGTGCTACGACCAATTCTTATACACCTCTAAGTACTGATTTAGGCACTAGTTATTACTACGTTGTGGTTTCTGGAAATAACACCATTTTAGTAAGTAATCCATCAGGAGCAATTAAAATTACCACAATTCCCGTAATTTGGAATGGGCCAAAAATTACTTTTGAAAAAAGTACCGGATCTGATTGGATGTTGCCAGAAAATCAAGATTATTTAACTGATAAAGTCACAATTACAAGAGCTTACAGTGGAGGACTTTTTAATATTACACAAGAATCTAACTATAATAATAATAATATCTCTCCTTTAGCTACGGAATGGTCTAAAGGCACTATGGCTGATTTTGGTTCATTAACTTTTTCGAATTGGCGAGATGCAATGTTTAGTGAAGGAATGGATTACTGTCTACCTTGTAATGTGGGGCAAGATTTTGTACTTCACCTAATAGAGGATAATATTTATATTGATTTAAAATTAGTTTCTTGGGTTGCTGGCGGCGGCGGCGGATTTAGTTACGAAAGAAGTACGCCAAATCCTTATTCTCCAGCTTTGTTAAGTGGTTTTAATCCGCTATCAAAAACTTTATATGATGGTTCATTTACAATTACCCCTCCTAATACCGATAGTACCGGAGCTTTTTCTTACGTAAGTAGTGATACCAATGTTGCCAGAATTAGTGGTACAACAGTTACGATAGTTGCTGCGGGTGTATCAACAATAACAGCTACTCAGGATGCAGATGCTACTCATTTATCCAATACGATAAGTGCTGATTTAAATATAAATGCCGTTACAGTAGTAACCAAAAATGGTGAAATAACAAATATAAAACCTAATTATGTTAATAAAAATGGGGCTAATGGTACCAGTAGTGGAGTAGGTGTAAACGGAGAAATAAAATTAACAAAAACATCCAGTATCACTCTTTTTACACAAGTAACTATACCATTTGAGGAATATTTTGACTTGGAAGCAGGTTCTCTTTGTGGTGGATCTTGTTTTGATATTGTAACTTCAAATTACGATCTTGTATTTGCGGCAGGAGGGGGAACAGTACGTGCAAGAATGTGGTGGAATAATCAATATACAGATATGGCAATGGTCTATGATAAGTCTTTTGATAATCTTACATCAGCAGATATAGCTAATTATTATTATTGTGATTATATTGGTGATCCAAATTTGAGTTGTTTTAATGTAGATACACCTCCAACAGATTTCGTTGGAATATACCATACAAATAGTGGAAATTATTATGCCGTTCAATATCTAAGCGAAGATACTAGTGGAGTGACTTTTAAATATAAAAGACTTAATTAATATAAGAGACTTTTAAACTAAAAAAGGTTCAACCGCAAAGTTGAACCTTTTTTAGTATCTAAGAAAAGAGTTTTAGACTTTTCCTAGCGTATATAATTGTTCCATTGTAGGAGTCAAACTTCCACCTTTCGGTTCAAGTGTAATTCCAAAAGCTTCGGCTTCATTTGCATTATTTACAGCAAATAATTTTTGTTCATTTGCATCAAAGTCTTCCAATAATCCAATGCTTGTAGGAGTCAGCGGGCTTAATTTCAATGCCCAAACCTGATACACCATTCCTTCCGGTGGTTCTGGTAAGCCTGTTGCATCAATATAAACAACCTTGGTATCTTGATTCCAATACACTTTAGCCGAAGATTCCGGAGCAACTGCTTGTCCTCCAAGAGCTACAACCGTATTTTTAATGTCTCTGACAACCGCTAAACTTGTTTCGTTAGCCGCATTTTTTAATTTCAAGACATTAAACTCTTTCTCTAGTTTTGCTTTTTCAATTTCAGTATTCGCCACTTGAGTATTAGTTTGGTTCAACTGATTGTATTGGTATCCAATACCTACCAATAATAACACAGCTGCTGCCCATCCAATGTATTGAGACCTGTTTTTACGAGGTTCTAATTGTATGACTTCGGCATGTTTCAGCTCTAATTTCCCTTTAATTTTTTCGAAATTAGCTACTGAATGAAATGGTGAAAAGCTAGATGATAGTGCAACAATCGCTTTTTCAATAGCTATAATTTCAGCATTTATTTCCGGGTTATTTTTTGCCATAGCTGTAACTTCCTCGTTTTCGGTTTCACTTAATAAACCGTAAACATAAAGTTCCAGAATTCCTGATTCAATATATTCTTTTGTTTCCATTATACTTTCAAATAATTTCGTAGATCGTTAATACAATTTCTATTTTGCGTTTTTACCGTTCCTAAAGGAATTACCAATTCGTCCGAAGCTTCCTGTTGGGTATAGCCTTTGAAAAACAGTAAATCAATTATTTGAATACATTTTGGTTTCAGTCTTTTTACAAATTCCTGTAAACCTATAGTATCCACTTTATCCGACAGTTTCGAACTGTCTTCAAAATGATTTACGAAATTATCAGTAGAAAGGTTTTTTTGACTGTTATTAAAATTCTTAGAACGTAGTTTATCAATAGAAGTATTTCGGGCAATATTTAGAATCCAAGTATAAAATCTTCCTTTGCTTTCATGGTAGGAATCAATGTTTTTCCAAATTTTAACAAATACTTCCTGAAGCACATCTTCGGCCTCTTCTCTATTTTTTACAAGAACATTAATAACCGAAAATAAACTTTTGGAATACATATCATAGAGATGTGTAAATGCTCTTTCGTCTTTCTTGTAAATTAATACTAATAATTCTTCTTGACTCATACGTTTATTTATTTAACTATTACAAATTTATACATTCTTATTTAAAAATAACAGATTATCTAGTTGCCAACATCAAAATAAAAATAATTTGAATTTTTTTAAGTTTTTAAAATATTGATAATCAGTTTTTTGTGTATTATTTTAATTTTTTTTTAGTATTTAAAAAACCAAATCGGAAACAATCCCGTAAATGCATTTATAACCTTTTAATTTAAAACAAAATGAAAAAAACAAAAATGCTTTTAGGTCTGTCGCTAGTGGCGGTTTCGGGCTTAATTTTAGTAGCAGCGGATCACATTGATGCACCGGCTACAATGTCAGGAGACGCAGGTGATATTACAGATGTTTATGCTTTTCAAGGGCAAAACACAAGTAATTTAGTATTTGCAGTAAACACTCAAGGATTGTTAAGTCCTAATGCTACTGGTGCTGCCACATTCAAAGATAATGTGATGGTGGAAATAAACATTGACAATAATGGTGACAATGTTGAAGATTTAGTTATTCAGGCAATTAAGAGAGACGACAAAATGTATTTCTTTGGACCTGTAGCTCCAGGAACAACTGGAACTTCAAGTACCGTTAAAACTGCTGCTGCCTCAGGAAGTGTTACTATATCTAAATATGGTACAGCTGCTTTAACAGCAGAGCAAAACGGAATGAAATTTTTCGCAGGACCAAGAGACGATCCTTTCTTTTTTGATTTAGGTCGCTTTCAAGCAATTCTTGGTGGAACAGCTACAGGATTTAATAATCCGGGAACAGACACATTTGCAGGTACTAATGTAATGTCTATAGTTGTTGAAGTTCCAAAATCAATGTTGGGTTCATCAAGTACTGTTGGTGTTTGGGCTGAAACTAAGAAAAAACAATAATTAATTTTATTAAAAAAAGCAAAAACATGAAATCGAAGATTTTCGATTTCGAAAAAAATTTAAAATATAAACATCATGAGTAAAACAAATAAATTCAAAATTATAACAATCGCACTAGTAGCTGCAGTTGTTTCAGTAAATTGTGATAATGACGATTCAAACGGTGATTCTAGTGTAAGCCTTGATTTTTCAGGAACTTATGTTCAGCAAGATCAAATGGCTAGACCAGCAATCAACACAGTATTCGTTGCTTCAGGACAACCTAAAGATGATTTCAATGCTGCCATTCCATCGGCAATGGGAGCTAAATACCAATCTATTTTTCAATCCAGATTATTGGCTTTGAATCCTGCGTATACTACAAATGCTCTAGGACAAACTGCTGCTCAGTTGACTGGTCTTTTAGCTACAGATGTATTAGGAGTATCTAAAACAGCGCCAACAACTTTCTTTGACGGAACTAATGTTTTGACAGGAAGAGCTTTGGCAGATGACGTAATAGATGTTGAATTATTATTGATTTTCGGTGGACCGATGGGAACTTCTAATCCAGGTCTGACTAAAGATAATGTAAATGCAAATGATAAAGCATTTGGAACAACTTTCCCTTACCTAGCTTCTGCTTGGTAGAATTACAAAAAAAACAGAGCGTTTACAACAATACTATTCGCTCTGTTTTTTTAATAAAACAAACAAACAAACAAACAAACAAACAAACAAACAAACAAACAAACAAACAAACAAACAAACAAACAAACAAACAAACAAACAAACAAACAAAATAATTAGAGTATGAAAACTTTAAAAACCTTATCTTTTATGGTGCTCACAACCCTTTTTTTATTGGGATGTGAAACCACATCAAAAGAAATTACCAGCAAAGAAGACTATTCTAAATACTTGAGTTTAAAAGATAATAAATCGTTGTCTTTTGCTCATAAAGAAATTGATTTTTGGCAGAAAAAATATAACGCTGCACCAAACCAAATCAGTTATTTAAGTCAACTTGCGGCAAACTATAATACACTTTTTGAATATACTGGAGATATCAAAAACTTATATAAATCTGAAGATTTATTGACTAAATCAAATGAAGCATACAATTATTCAAGGGTTTCAACCGTTCGATCATTGGCAAGAAATTATATTTCACAACATAGGTTTAAGGAAGCACTTGAACTAGCCAATAAAGCATTAGCCATAGGCGAAGGAAAAAAAGAAACTCAAAAATTACTGTTCGATGTTCAAATGGAATTGGGAAATTATCCGGAAGCGGTTAAAAATTTGAATGCCATAAGAGATATGAATAGTTTTGATTATTTGATTCGCTTGGCTAAATGGAACGATCACAAAGGCGATTTAGAAACGGCGATAACTTTCATGGAAAAGGCAAGAGATATTGCTGAAAAAGAAGACAATAAAGTGCTAAAAATCTGGTCCTATTCTAATTTGGGTGATTTTTATGGACATGCTGGAAGAATCAAGGAATCTTACGACAGTTATTTAAAAACATTAGCACTAGATCCTAATTATTCATATGCTTTAAAAGGAATTGCATGGATTGTTTTTTCTAAAGAAAGAAATATAAACGAGGCTAATAGAATTATTGATGCTATTGCAGCAATTCATAATACACCTGATTTTTATTTATTAAAATCTCAAATTGCCCAATTTGAAGGAAATAAAAATGAGGAAATGAAAAATAGAAATGCCTATTTTTCTATGATGGAAAAGAATAATTATGGTGCAATGTACAACAAATACAATGCTCTAATTTATGCTGATGATAAACAAACAGCTCAAAAAGCATTAGAAATTGCTAAAATTGAAGTTGATCACAGACCTACAGCTGATTCTTATGATTTATTGGCTTGGGCATATTTAAATGTGGGAGAAAATAAAAAAGCATTAGAAATTGCTCAAAATCATGTGGTTGGAAAATCCTTTGAGCCAAAGGTACAATACCACTTGGCAATGATTTACAAATCAAATAATTTAGCGCTCAAAACGAAACCTATTAAGGAAGAATTACTATCCAGTTTGTATGAATTGGGTCCTAATTTCGAGAAAAAGGTAAATCAATTATAGCGTATGAAAAATATTATTTTATTGTTAGTTACTCTTTTTGGAGTAGCTGCGTTCGGCCAAATCCAAAAAGGAAAAGTGTTAGATAAGGATGGAAATCCAGTTGAGAATGCTTATTTAATCAACACAAGTTCAGAAAGTCATGCACATACAAATGAATTTGGATTTTTTAGCATTGACAAAACAAATATTGGTGATATTCTTAAAATAACAGCCTTAGGATATAAAAAAACTAATTATACTGTTGTTTCCTCTGATGATACAATTATCATTGAAGATGATATTTTTAGATTGAATGAAATCGTAATTCAACCGAAACTATCGGCTATGAATGTCATTTCGAAAATAGATTTAGAAACCACTCCAGTGAATTCGTCTCAGGAAATTCTTAGAAAAGTTCCTGGATTATTCATCGGGCAACATGCCGGCGGAGGAAAAGCAGAGCAAATATTTTTGAGAGGATTTGACATTGATCACGGAACTGATATTGCCATTTCAGTAGACGGAATGCCAGTAAATATGGTGTCTCACGCACATGGTCAAGGTTATGCAGATTTGCATTTTGTTATTCCGGAAACGGTAGAAAAAATAGATTTTGGAAAAGGAACGTATTATGCTAACAAAGGGGATTTTGCAACGGCAGGATACGTTACCTTCCAAACTAAAGATAAAATAGAAAAAAGTAGTATTGGCGTAGAAGTAGGACAATTTAACACGCTGAGAACGGTAGGACTTTTTAATCTTTTGGGCAACCAAAAAACACAAAGTGCTTACATTGCCACAGAATATATCTTGACAGATGGTCCGTTTGATTCTCCTCAAAATTTTAATAGAATAAACTTGTTAGGGAAATATTCCGCTATTTTGAAGGATAACAGCAAGTTTTCAATTTTGGCTTCTCGCTTTTCAAGCAAATGGGATGCTTCGGGACAAATTCCGCAGCGTTTGGTCGATAACGGAACGATTTCGAGATTTGGAGCTGTTGATGATACCGAAGGAGGGAATACATCACGAACTAATTTTAATGCGAGTTTGAGCAAACCAATTGATGAAAATACATTCTTAAAAGCCAATGCTTTTTATTCGAATTACCAATTTGAATTGTATTCTAATTTTACGTTCTTTTTGGATGATCCTATTAATGGGGACCAAATTAAACAGAAAGAAAATCGCGATATCTATGGAATGAATGCGGAGTTGAATAAGAAGACGAAAATAAATGATACAGATGTTTTGTTGCAATTTGGAGCTGGTTTTCGTGCAGATGCGACAACAGATACTGAGCTTTCACACACTTTAAACAGAAGAACGGTTCTTGAAAATATAAAATTAGGAGATATTGATGAATCAAATTTGTTTACCTATTTGAATTCAGAATTCAATTTTGGAAAACTAATGATTAATCCAGCCATTAGATTGGATTATTTCAAGTTCAATTATCAGGATAAATTGATGGAGAATTACAAAACACAATCTGAATCAAAAGTTAAGTTTTCTCCAAAATTGAATTTCATTTACTCGCAAAATAACAACTTGCAATTTTTTGTAAAATCAGGAATGGGTTTCCATTCGAATGATGCTCGTGTTGTTGTTCAAAACAGTGGAAAACAAATTTTACCAACGGCAATAGGAACTGATATTGGTACCATTTGGAAACCATTTCCTAAGTTGATTGTGAATTCAGCTTTATGGTATTTGTTTTTAGAACAGGAGTTTGTTTACGTTGGAGATGCCGGAATTATTGAGCCAAGCGGAAAATCAAAACGTATGGGAGCAGAGCTTGGATTGCGTTACCAATTGAATGATTGGTTATATTTTGATGCGGATGCAAATTATACGTATGCCAGAAGCATTGATGAACCAAAAGGTCAGGATTACATTCCGCTAGCGCCAGATTTCACTACTACTGGAGGATTAAGTTTCCAAAAAGTGAATGGTTTCTCAGGAGGAATTCGCTATCGTTACTTAAAAAATCGCCCTGCGAATGAAGATAATTCTATTATTGCCAAAGGTTATTTTATTTCCGATTTAAATGTTAATTATCAATATAAGAATATCAATTTCGGAATTGCAGTAGAGAATATTTTTGATACGGCTTGGAACGAAACACAATTTGCTACTGAATCCAGGCTTCAAAATGAGCCTGAAAGTGTTGAAGAAATTCATTTTACTCCAGGAACGCCTTTCTTCATGAAAGGAAAAATTACCTATACATTTTAAATACCACATTAAGATTTGTTGTTTATTTGTTTAGAAGCCTGGCATTTTCATAGTGTCAGGTTTTCTTTTTTATTTAACTACTGTTTAACTAAAAAATGCTTTGATAAAACAAATTTTTATCTAATTTTATAAAAAATTTCAATCATGAAAAATCTAGTATACATAGCGACTTGCGCTTTAATGTTATTTAGTTGTGAAAACCAGGCACAACCACAAAAATCTGAAAATAAAATGGGTACACCAGTAGTTGCTAAAGAAACGATTTATCAGTTCAAAGTAGAAGATTTATCAGGTAAAAGTTTTGATTTTGCTTCTTTGAAAGGTAAAAAAATCATGATTGTGAATACCGCTTCAAAATGTGGATTAACACCACAGTACAAAGACCTTGAAGCAGTTTATAAAGAATACAAAGACAAAGGATTAGTAATTGTAGGTTTTCCGGCTAATAATTTTGCGTCACAAGAGCCAGGAACGAATGAAGAAATTGCAACTTTTTGCCAAATGAATTATGGAGTCACTTTCCCAATGATGGATAAAGTTTCTGTAAAAGGCGATGATATGGCTGCTATTTATCAGTTTTTGACTCAGAAATCTAAAAATGGATTACAAGATTCAACTGTAGAATGGAATTTTCAAAAATATCTAATCAACGAAAAAGGAGAATTGGAAAAAGTAATTGCTCCAAGAACTTTAGTAACAGATCCAGAAGTATTGAATTGGATTAAAGCATAATCAAGAAGTAATAAAATAATAAAGCGATTTTCGGGAAACTGAAAATCGCTTTTTTTTATTTTTAAATCTACAAATTAAAACTTTTCATTTTTGAAAATTTCCGCAACAGCAGCTTCGTAATTTCGGATGCTTTGGGCTTTTTTTATTTTCTTTAAAACCTTATGGGGATTTGAAAACGTAGCTGAAAAATATTCCCATAAATGATACATCTTCAATAAAATATGGGTTGAACCAGAAAGAGATTCACTATAAATAGCATACAAAGTATCGTGAAACGCACTGAACAATTCTATTTTGTTTGCAGGATATTCTGAAGTATTGTTTTTTATCATGCTTGGTAAAAATGGATCCGAAATTAATCCTCTACCAATCATCCAATGGTCAATGCTTGGAAAGCGTTGTTGCATTTCATGAAATTTAGCCACCGATGTAATATCTCCATTATAATACAATTTATGTTTGGTGTTATCAACACAATGCTGAAACGCATCTAAGTTCACGCCACCTTTATACAGTTGTTTCCCAATACGTGCATGAATCGCAATATTCTTAATAGGATAGGTATCTAAAATAGGTAAAACATCAAGAATTTCTTCACTGTTGTCGTAACCCAAACGCATTTTCATAGACACAATAATGTCAGATTCAGTATGTGCTCTGTGAAGGATATTGTTGATTTTTTCGGGATTACTTATTAAGCCGGAACCCATACCTGACTTGGTCACCATAGGATAAGGACAACCTAAATTCCAGTTTAGCTCTTTATACCCCAATTCTCGAACATATTTGGCCACAAATAAAAATTCATCGGCATCGTTTGTTATCACTTGTGGAATTACCTCTAAATCAAGATTATTCTCCGGAAGCAGGTCGCGTTCGTAAGACGGTTTGATAACCATTTTTCCGTTTAAGCGAATGTAAGGAGAGTAAAAAGTGTCAATTCCTCCAAATAATTTGTTTTGGGAATTTCTAAAACGAAAGTCGGTAAATCCCTGTAAAGGAGATGAAAGTAAGGTATAATCCATGAAATTTTTAGTTGCGCAAATATACTAAAAAGTAGCAAGTCTTAAAGTTATAAAATTCATAAAGTCAAAACATAGCACAAAATGAACTTCATGATGATAAAATTCGTTTTATTCTAAAATCAATTGCATGAACACAGAGTGCAACCAACGATCAAATTTATAACCGGATTCCTTGATGATTCCTACAGTTTTAAAACCAAATTTTTCATGAAACTCTACACTGCTTTGATTTTCAGCGTCAATTACGGCAATCATCGTATGTAATTTTTGATTCTTAGCAAGACGGATTAATTCCTGCAGCAGAATTTTTCCAATACCTTTTCCATGGTGGTCTTGATTTACATAAACTGAATGTTCTACAGTAAATTTATAGGCTTCGCGAAAACGAAACTCACTATACATTCCAAAACCAACAACTGTCCCATCTAATTCCGCTACAATCACCGGGAAGTTTTTTCCAATTTTTTCTTCGAGTATGGCTTTTTGTTGATCAAAGGTTCGGAGGTTGTAATCATACAGCGCTGTGGAGTGCAAAATATTGTAATTAATGATGTCCAAAATTGCCTGTGTGTCTTCCGTTTTGTAAGCTCGTAATTTAATTTCCATGTGTTGATTATTTGCTTCAAAATTAAGAAATAACCGTTAAAAATAAAGGAAAAAGGGTTGCAAGTTTGTAACTTTGTATTTCAGAAAATTTACACAATGATTTACCCCAAAATACCTTTAGCACAAAGCATTATTGAAATTTGTTTGGCCAAAGGAATCACTACCATAATTATTTCTCCGGGTTCTCGAAATGCCCCGCTTACAATTGGTTTTGTAAACAATCCCGCCTTTCAATGTTACAGTATTGCTGATGAGCGTTCGGCCGCTTTTTTTGCATTGGGAATCGCACAGCAAACCAAGCAGCCAGTGGCTTTGGTCTGTACTTCCGGTTCTGCATTATTGAATTATTATCCGGCTTATGCGGAAGCATTTTATAGCCAGATTCCTATGATTGTGATTTCGGCGGACAGACCGCAAAGCAAAATTGATATTGGCGACGGACAAACGATTAGACAAGAAAATGTTTTCGAAAACCATTCGCTTTACAATGCTAATTTGCATGAGGATGTTTCAATCGAAAATGATTTAAAAATAAACGAAGCCATCAATATGGCTATCACTCAAAAAGGTCCAGTTCACATCAATGCGCCTTTTGAAGAACCTTTATACGAAACCGTTTCGGAGCTTTCAGTCGAAGTGAATACTGTCGCTTTCGCAAATGCTACTCAGACGATTTCCATTGAAGATGTTTCAGAATACGCAACGATTTGGAACAATTCAACCAAAAAAATGATTCTGGTTGGGGTGAATGATCCAAATGCAATCAATGAAAAAATAATTGAGGCTTTCGCCAAAGATGAGTCGGTTGTAGTGTTGACCGAAACGACTTCTAACTTGCATCATGATACTTTTATCAATAATATAGACACGATAATTACGCCTTTTACGAATGAAGATTTTGAAAATTTTCGTCCGGAAATTTTAGTCACTTTTGGCGGTATGGTCGTTTCAAAACGAATCAAGGCTTTTTTAAGAAAATACAAACCAAAACACCATTGGCATATTGATTCTTGGAGAGCGTATGATACATTTGGCGCTTTGACCAAACATTTTGAAGTTGACCCAAATGTATTTTTTGACACTTTCTTGCCACTTACGGAATCAACACAAAGTAATTATTTCGAGCAATTAGACGCAGTAAAAGCATTGCGAAAGCTAAAAAGTGATATTTATTTAGACAAAATTCCTTTTTCGGATTTTAAAGTTTTCGAAAAAGTGATGCAGTCTTTGCCGATTAACAGTCAATTGCAAATCAGCAATAGTTCAGCAATCCGTTACGCACAATTATTAGATATTGATCCTTCCATTGAAGTATATTGCAATCGCGGTACCAGCGGAATCGACGGAAGTACTTCTACGGCTATTGGTGCGGCTGTCTCGTCTTTAGGACGAGATGATAAACAAACTGTTTTTATAACAGGAGATATTGGGTTTTTATATGACAGTAATGCGTTATGGAACAATTATATCCCAAAGAACTTTAAGATTATTCTAATTAATAATGGTGGTGGCGGAATTTTTAGGATTTTACCAGGACACGAAGAAAGTCCTGTTTTTAATACGTTCTTTGAAACTTCTCATTGTTTAACTGCGGAACATTTGGCTAAAATGTATGGCTTTGAATATAGTATTGCCAGCGACGAAGCGAGTTTAGCAACAAGTTTGACCGCTTTGTATGCTCAAAATGAAAAACCAAGTATTTTGGAAGTTTTCACGCCCACATTAAAAAATGACAGCATTTTACTGCAATATTTTAAAGAATTAGTCTAATATTTTTTTCAAATTCGTAAAATGAGATGAATTATTGTTTAAATTTGATTATATAAAAACCTATTAATCAATAACAAAACCTTAATTTATGAGTGCAAGAGAAGAATTAATTGTAAAGTACGCCGCTGATTTAAAAGACAAATGTGGTGTAAGTCCAGACATGGATTTGTTGACAAAAGTAACTATTGGTTGTGGGCCGTCAATTTATAATGCTGATTCGGCAACGGTAGCCGGAAGTCAGCAATCCGAATTAGATACGGTAAAAAACAATTTCTTAATCAAGAAATTAGGACTTAATGACGGACCGGAATTAGATGCTGCAATAGATGCCGTTATGGAAAAATACGGTCGTTCTAACAGGAATAAATACAGGGTGGTAATTTATTATTTACTGGCTGTTCATTTTAAAAAAGAAAGCGTTTACAATTAATACTTAATTTGTAAATAGTATCCATAAAAAAAGCGTTTGCCTCAGGCAAACGCTTTTTTTATTTAGTATTGAACGCTTTTTTAGCGAATTGGTATTGGAAAAACCGGTAAACTAGAATGTCCTAATGCATCTACAGCTTGTACAGCAAAGAAAAAATTGTCTTTAGAATAAGGGATTTCAGCTTTAGTGTCTTTGACAAAAATTGTTTTTTCCCAATGTTGCGAGGATGTTTCTCTAATCAGAATGTTATAACCATAAACCGATTTTCCTTCAGGAGCGGTCCAAACTAAAGTAGAGAAATTAGTCAAATCCTTCACTTCAATTCCTACGTTTGTAGGTGCTTTTGGGGACCAAGCCAAATTGCTGAATGTAGCCAAGTTAGAACAGGTTACTTTCTTCATGTATTCAAAGTCCATAAATTCAGCTAAATCACCGTATTGAATGTCATTTTCTTTACGCACGTTTTGGTGTTGGTGGTCATAGTTTTCATTCATTTCACAAAAACGAATAGCTGTAAATCCATTTTGACTGAAAGGAGTGTGATCGCCTCCACGCAAGAAACGGTCGTTGCGATACACTAAATTAATATCCAGTTGCTCTACATATTGATTGGTAACTGTTTTGATGTAACGGGCTAATTGTCGGGATGGACTGTCATTATCACGATTGGTAGATTTACGCATTTTTGATTCTGCTTCCGTTTCTAAAAATGGAATTGTTTCACTGAAAACGCGAACTTTAGTATTATCACGCAATAAAGTACCGCTGGATAAACTGTTTCCAATCATGTCATTATTGATCATCGCAATTACATTCCATTTTCCATCTTTGGCAACATCGGCTAAATGTTTGGCTCCGTACAATCCTTGCTCTTCACCAACAACAGCGACAAAAATTAAGGTAAAAGGAAATTCTCTTTGGCTCATAATTCGGGCAAGTTCCATCATCGCTGCAACTCCGGAAGCATCATCATTAGCACCTGGTGCATCTGATTTAGCATCCATTACATCTGAAGCACGGGAATCTAAATGGCCGCTTATAATCAATACACGGTCATCTGTAGGGTCAGTTCCTTTTAAAGTTGCCATCACATTACCCAACTGGCTGTCGGTGGCAATACGTCTTCCATCGGCTTTGATGGTGAAAAAATCAATCACAGAAGTCAGTCTTCCATTTGATGCCAAAGCATATTTATCAAATTCTGATTTTACCCAGCGTTGGGCTGCGCCAATGCCGCGGGTGTTGCTTTTGGTATCGCTTAATGTATGTCGGGTTCCAAAAGATACGAGTTTACGAACTGTAGCTTCCATGTTTTCCGATTTTACTTCGGCAACCATTTTTTTTATTTCGGGGTCATCGACTGTGGTTTGTGCGTAATTGGTATGAGAAATGAATAGTAGTAGGAACAAACAGAGAATTGAGGTTGGTTTCATTAATTTGTTTTTTTAGTTTTCTCAAAGTTAGTAAAAAAGAAAAAGAAAGTATAAGCGAAACAGGATTTTAGGATTTGTTTAAATCATTTTATTAAAGTTTTTCATTTTCATAGTTGATATGTTTTATAAAAAATGCTATTTATTTAAATACTTAGCAATAGAACTATATAAAATATGCTTAGATTTCCTTAATTGCTTTTCGATTTTATCTTCATTCATAATTTTGGAAGCTCTTTTTAAATAAGAAAAATAGTTACTCTGTTTCTTAGGACTTGTTCTAACTTCTTCAAAGTTAAATTCTCCCTTATGATTAGGTACTAATATTTTTCTTGAACGAATTAACTGTGAGTTTTCATTATCACTATCTTTTTTCTTCGGAATAGTTTTGAATAATTTTTTTATTTGATTAATATAGATTGCTTTTTGTTGAAAAGGATCTTTTTGAATTCCTAATATTGCTCTTCTAGATCTTCTACGTATTATGCTTTTCATTCTTCTATAAAACTTAGCAATATTAGTAGACTTTATTAAAGTATTGTATCCTCTAAATTCAAATCCTAAGTATGTTAATGGGCTTTCTAATGTTTCTGTACCATCAGAATTTATTTTTATAGATGTTAATCTTACTTCTTTAGCTTTATTAAATTGAATATTTTTAAAAATGAAAGTTTCAGTTTTTTCTTTACTAATTTCTACTATATTTTCTTTCATTTGTAATTCTACAAATTCTTTTACCTCATTTATTTGTTCAACTTTACAAACTACAATAATATCATCGGAATACCTACGGTAATAACAACCTTTATTATTTACTAAGTTTTCAAGAATACTTAAATCGAAATAGTAGAGATACATATTCGCCAAAACTGCACTAATGGGTAATCCTTGCGGAATACCCATTATCTCTTTTGTTTCTTTATTTCTAAATGGAAATTTATGTATTTTTAGTTTTCCTGACTTTATATGATTTCTAAAATCTTGGTTTGATTCAAAAAAACATTTAAAACCTTTTGTTTTTCTGATATTAGACAATTTTTTTTCGTCAAACCCTGCTTTTTTACCTTTATTTTTTTGATAAATTCTTAAATCATCTAATAGAACATAACTAAATTTAGTACATGCTTTAAAAACATTAAGATGATGTTTTGGCAGTTCTTCAACATCAATAATAGTTTCCCAAATAAGTTTTAGCCTTTTATGATCAAGTGATGGAAAAAAACTTTTTATATCAAATGCTAAAGCAGCGATATTTTCCTTTTTTGACCTTTCAGTAATCGTATCAAAAATTTCTTTTGCAAAATGAATAGTGCTTTTTCCATTTCCTTTTGCATCATCAGGCAAATTTGGATTGATTTTTATTTTTCTGTAAGCTGTAACACATTCTGAAAGTCCAAAGTAGGAGTCTAATTTTTCTTCATATTTTTTTTGAAGTAATGAAGCATAGTATGCGTAAATTAGGGCGTCGAAATGAGAGGCGTAGTGCAGAGGTCTGTTTTTTGCAGCACTTTCTGTTTTTCCTGTTTTTATACTTTTTAATTTATGAGAACGAATTTTATCGTTCTTTTTCTCAAACTTTTTGGTGTCAATTTTTTTGTATTTTCTTTCTTTTATTATGGAATGAATAAGTGGATAAAATGCATATTTTTCAATGAATTTTTGGTTTTCAATTTTAGATTTGATTTCACGCCAACTACTGATAACATTTATATTAGGAGTGAGGTGCATGTATCCTTTTGCTTTTATCCAAATTGGAATTGATGTCTCTTTATTTGTAGAATTCATATTAAAAAATGCCTTGTGATGATTTGCTCTAGCAATAATGATTTAGTTTTACATACTTCTCTTGCGAGCCAGACTAGTACCCAATTAATGAGTCATTGTATAATTTGTAATAATAACTTTATAGTAGACATGACATCAATAGACTTGACATTTAGCTCTAAATTGCTTATATTAGCAGAGATTCTGGTTCTTCTTCTGAAGGCCACAGAAATTTATAATCCACTTCCTAAATAAAATAAATTTTATCTAGTAATTTCATAAAGTCATTAAAACTTTAGAAATTTATAGTCCTATCCAAATGTAAATTTCAGCTTATCATACAAGGCCATCAAATGTAAGTATTTTTTTATTATATTAGCTAAAAAATATTCGTTATGGGAAGTTTTGCACTCGGAGAAATAGTTACATTAAAAAATCATCCTTATTATTCTACAAATAATAAAATACTTATTACTGCTGATGCAACGATGACTCCACCATTAATGGTGATTATAGAGGTGTACAATGATTATAAAAAGACACTTGATTTTGATGAAAAGTCTGGTGTTCAAGAATCAAATGCAAGTAAAATTAAATGCGTTTTTTATTCTAATAAAACACATAAATATGAAAGTAATTGGTTTTTAATAGATCAAATAAAGAAGATAAGTCCCATAAACAGTAATGAAGAAGTGCAGAGTTTGCCTTTGGAAAAAGCTATTGTAATAAACAAAGAAAGTGATATAAATGAATTTATTAATAAAAATGTTATTTTAAAATCTTGGGAAATTGAATTAGGAAAGAAAAAATCTAGTTTTAGCTATGACAATTATTCAGATAAAAATCATTATAAAATTACTGCATGTTTGAGTTTTTTACCTCCAGTTATGGTTATTATTGGAGCTAAAAAAGCTGATGAGTTAAAAGAATCGAATTTTGACAAGAAAACTGGAACTGCAAAAAGAATTTTTGCTAAAATTTTAATTAAATGTAGATGGTTTAATCCTTTGACAAATTCCTTTTCAGAAGAGTTTTTTACACCCGAATCTTTGGATTTAGTTATTGATCATGATTTAGAATTAATTGATGTAATTCAACGTTTTATAAGAGATAATAAATTCATGAGATTTAACAATCCTAAGTTAAAATTTTATAATATTGGAAATACAATTGGTCAACCAATCAAAATCAGTTTCAATCATTGTTATTATCAGTTAGAGTATTTTGATTTTTTAACAAATAAGAATGAAACTTTAAAGCTGTTGGATTTTAAATTTGAAAAAGAAAACTCTTTAGATTTATATTCTAAAGATTACGCTCCTTATTATGGTAATTTGGAGTCTGCAAAAAAAATAAAACAATTTCTTAAAGAAGAGATTGAAACTCCAAAAAAATCAAATAAAATATTCAGGATAAAATATAGGTCAAAAAAAGGTGTTTTATCAACAAGAACAATTTCAGAATGTGAGTTTCTAGATCATCGATTAGTTGATGAAAATTCAGATTCTAAAAAAAATAAATATATTAAAGCTAAATGCTTTATGAGAGATGGAAAAGAAAGACATTTCAGATTTAAAGGAATTAAAAGGATTGAAATTTTGAACTTTGATTATGCAAATTTAAATAAACAAAACGTCCTTATCTAGCCCCGATAGAAGCAAGTATCCCACGCTTTTGGGCGTGGATACTGCGGACAGCGGGACAATTCGTGATGAAATAACGGAAAGTTATGCTCCTAAAAAAGAAAATAATCATCGGATTCAGGCTTTGTTTTTTTGTGGACGGTTTCTTAATTTACTATTTTCAAACTTCGTACCTTTGCGCTTTAGAAATTGAAAGAAAATGATTGAAATAGGAAAATACAATACGCTTACCATACTACGCGATACCAAAGTGGGTTTGTTTCTGGGAAATCCAGAAAAAGATCCCGAAGGAATTCATGACATTCTGTTGCCTAACAAATACGTACCAAACGAATTTGAAATAGGTGAGGAGTTGATTGTTTTTGTGTATCTTGACCACGAAGAAAGACCCGTTGCCACGACGTTAGAACCCTATATATTATTAAATGAATTTGCACTTTTGCGTGTGAATTATACCAATCAGATTGGTGCTTTTATGGATTGGGGAATGGAAAAAGATATTTTGGTTCCGTTTAAAGAGCAGGCACGCCCTATGGAAAAAGGAAAACGCTACTTGGTGTACCTTTATATGGACGAGAAAACTAATCGTTTGGTGGCTTCCAGTAAATTGAATCAGTTTTTAAAAAATGATCACCTAACGGTTGAAAAAGGGGAAGAAGTAGATTTAATTGTTTCTCATATTACTGAATTAGGAATTAACGTTATCATCAACGAAAAGTACAAAGGTTTGATGTACAAAGATGAAGTTTATGATGATGCGATTCGCACGGGAGACCGCATGCGAGGGTATATCAAGACAATTCGTCCGGATAATAAGATTGATGTGGCATTGCAAGTTCAAGGCTATCAAAGTATTGAGCCAAATGCAGAGAAAATTCTAGACGAGTTAAGAGCGAGTAGAGGTTTCTTGCGTTTGACTGATAATTCACATCCGGAAGACATTAAAACGGTTTTGAAAATGAGTAAAAAAACCTTCAAGAAAGCGATAGGAGCTTTATATCGAGAGAAATTAATCGAAATCAAGGAAGACGGAATTTACTTGGTTAAGGAATAAAAAAAAGAAAGACTAATCGTAACGGTTAGTCTTTCTCTTTTTAATGCTGTTTTAGAATATTAAATTCTGGCAACATTAAAATAAATTTGAAGTTCAAAGTAGCTTTATCCGCTTCTAAGCGCAATAGTATGCTTGATACTATTTTAAAAATATTAACTTAAGCGTAAGTACTTTAAAAGATAGTTTTGTCTTTAAATGTACAATCACTTGCTTAAGAGTTAAGAAATAATTTCACAATAAGGCCGTTGGTTTTCTATATATTGGAAGATAATTTTCTAAACAATTGTTTATTAATGTCTCACTTTTGCAAGGACAAGAAAATAACTCTTTAATTTAACCGTAGGTGTTACTTTTTATTTTTTACTGCTGGGGCAAATGCTAGTATCATTAGCTCGTTTATCGGGGCTTTGAAAATATTTTTATAAGTTATTACCGTAGAAAAAGGAGCGACAACATTTTTAATTGCATTCAATACATTCTTTTTTTAGGTTAATAAATCAGTGAAGAATCAATAATTAATCAAGATAAAGAATTTGTATTCATCTGATTAGCTTGTTCTAAAATTAAAAATAATTTGAATTGGCAACTGTTAAAATGCTATTTTTTTATTGTTTTTTAACATTTTAAAGCCTTTAATCAGAGAAGGATTACCATAAGGTTATGCAAATAGAATAGATAAAATGTAAAAAATGATTTATTTTTACACTGAAATATTTTAAATTGATTACGATGAATTGGATCACTGCTAAAGAATACGAAGATATCACTTATAAGAAATGCAATGGCGTTGCCAGAATTGCGTTCAACAGACCAGATGTGCGCAATGCGTTCCGTCCGAAAACAACTGCTGAATTGTATAATGCCTTTTACGATGCACAAGAAGATACGTCCATTGGTGTCGTTTTACTTTCTGCCGAAGGACCTTCGTCTAAAGACGGCGTATATTCTTTTTGCAGCGGTGGCGATCAAAACGCTCGCGGGCATCAAGGTTATGTAGGCGATGATGGACAACATCGTTTGAACATTTTAGAAGTACAACGTTTAATTCGATTCATGCCAAAAGTAGTTATCGCTGTAGTTCCAGGTTGGGCTGTAGGTGGTGGACACAGTTTGCATGTGGTGTGCGATTTGACTTTGGCGAGTAAAGAACACGCTATTTTCAAACAAACGGATGCCGATGTAACGAGTTTTGACGGTGGATACGGTTCGGCTTATTTGGCTAAAATGGTGGGACAGAAAAAAGCACGCGAGATTTTCTTCTTGGGACGCAATTATTCTGCTCAGGATGCAATGGATATGGGAATGGTAAATGCTGTGATTCCGCATGCTGAACTAGAAGATACCGCTTATGAATGGGCACAGGAAATTTTGCAAAAATCTCCAATGGCAATTAAAATGCTGAAATTTGCGATGAATCTTACCGATGATGGAATGGTGGGTCAACAAGTTTTTGCTGGTGAAGCTACAAGACTTGCATATATGACTGAAGAAGCTAAAGAAGGAAGAAATGCATTCCTAGAGAAAAGAAAACCGAATTTTGAGAAAAAATGGTTGCCGTAAAAAGTTTGATGTTTAATGTTTAAAGTTGTTTTGAAAAGGAACTTTAAAACTTTTAAACCTTACGCTTTAAACTAAATTTTATAAATGGAAAATTTCACAAACGAAACGATTGATACGCGCCAACTTCCAAAATTTGAGGAAGTCACTTTTACGAATTTGCATCCTAAATACATTAGGGTGGTATTGATTAATTTGGCGTTATTTATTGGCATACTTATTCTTGTTCCAATATTGATTTCGTTGTTTAAACCCGAATTGTTTTTAGGAAGAGTCTGGTTGATTATAGGAATTGTAATTCCTGTATTCTCAGTTTTGTTGGTAGCATTTTCTATTATTGGATTTAAGAAAAAAGGATTTGCTTTCCGAGAGCATGATGTGCTTTTCAGGTTCGGAATAATTGCTACAAATACAATTGTAATTCCTTATAATAGAGTACAGCACGTGGCTTTGCATGAAAGGTTAATTTCACGTTATTTTGGTCTGACCAAAATTGAAATTTTTACTGCCGGTGGAAGTTCCAGTGATATTGAAATTCCGGGAATCGAAAAAGAACAAGCTGAAAATATCAAACAATTGTTGATGGGCAAAATACAAAAGCAATTGTAATGGGAGCCGATTTTAGTCAGCCACAAAGGCAATCTTCAATAGGGATTTTGGTGATGTTTTTTTATACGCTTCAGCAATACGCCAGAGCTTTGTGGCCTATGATTGTGATTTGGATTTTTAAGTTTGACGAGGTTAATAAGTTGTATTTTTTCCTTGGAATGCTTACCGTTTTTGTAAGTATTGGGGTTATTTCTTATTTGAAATACCTGAATTTTACTTTCTTTTTGGATACCGAAAACGACGAATTTATCATTACAGAAGGCGTTTTCAATAAAACTAAAACTGCTATTCAGCTTCGTAAAATCCAGCAGGTAAATATCAATCAGTCTTTTATTCAAAAGTTAATTGGGGTTTATGAATTGGATGTGGATACAGCCGGAAGCAATAAAAAAGAAGGCGCTATCAAAGCGATTTCGCATGAATTGGCTTTGGACTTGAAATTTCGTTTATTGGAAAATGAAGAACTAAGGACTACAATTGGAACTGAAACAACGTCATTGGAGGAAACTGAGCAAAAACTATTTGAAGCTGCGCATCCTTTTATTAAAATCAGTTTTTTGAGTTTACTGAAAGTTGGAATAACTTCTAATTACGGGAGAAGTATCGCTTTATTGGTGATTTTCTTTAGTACAATATATGAGAATTTTCAAAATTTTGGAGACGAAAGCAAAGTTTATGAAGAAAAAGTAGGTTCATATATCGATAAAAACTTAGTGCTGCAAACTATTTTAACATCGATAATACTATTGTTTGTAGTGGTTTTGGTTGTGAATGTAATCCGTACTGTTTTCAAATACTATGATTACAAAATAACCCGACAAAAAGGATCTTTGTTATTATCTTTTGGATTGTTGAATACAAAAAGTACTATCATCAAACCTGAAAAAGTGCAGATTACGACCGTTAAAAGGAATTATTTCCAAAAGAGAATGGGAATTTTAGAACTGAAAATCAAACAAGCGACCAGCGGTGAAACAGAAGAACGCAAGTCGATTATAGAAATTCCGGGATGTAGTGAAGCAGAGAGAGATTCGATATTGAGATTATTGTTTCATCAAATTCCTGAAAAAGGAGTAATGCTTCAGCCTAATTTTCGTAAACTTATTTTTTCTGTTTTTCTTTCAATAGGATTAACTTTGTTTGGATTTTTAGGGATTGGATATTGGCTTGAGCCTATAATTTTTGAATATAGTTATGTGGTGCCGGTGTATGTAGTTGTTATTGGATTAATCCAGTATTTTAAATTTAAAAATAACCGATTATTCATTCACGAGAATTTTATAATAAAGCAAAGTGGCGCTTGGGACATCAGCAATGATATTATTGAGCCCAGTAAAATACAAGCAATTACAACTTCGCAGCTTTTCTGGCATAAAAAGTTGAATATTGGTTCCATAACATTGCATACTGCAGGAGGAAATATTGCTTTTCAGTTAGCAAATTATTCAATAGTAAAACAACAAGTCAATCTTTGGTTGTACGAAATAGAAACTTCCGATAGCAATTGGATGTAACAAAATGGTTTAAAGCGTAAGGTTTAAAGTTGTCTGTGCAACAAATCTTAAGTTTTAAACTGCAAATTTTTAAATAAAAAAATATGAAACATTGGATTGAAGCCGCACGATTAAGAACCTTACCCTTATCTGTTTCTGGAATAATAGTGGGAAGCATGTATGCTTTGGCACACCCAACAGATAGTATATTAACGCCAACAGAGGTCTTTAATTGGCGATTGTTTGGATTTGCTATATTGACAACATTAGGATTGCAGATACTGTCCAATTTTGCTAATGATTACGGTGATGGCATGAAAGGAACAGATAATGAAGATCGGGTAGGGCCAAAACGGGCGATACAAAGCGGTGTGATTACTCCACAAGCCATGAAACGAGCCATTATAATGACATCAGCCTTGACGTTGCTTTCGGCGATGTTGTTGATTTATTATGCGTTTAGAGATACAAATCTATGGTATTCCTTTTTCTATTTAGTATTGGGAATTCTTTCCATTGTATCTGCTATTCGATACACGGTTGGAAATACCGCCTACGGCTACCGTGGATTTGGCGATGTATTTGTATTTGTATTTTTTGGATTGGTAAGTACTTTAGGAGTGAATTTTTTATACTCGAAACAATTGGATGCGTTGTTGGTTTTGCCTGCAATAGCTATTGGATTGTTGAGCGTGGGTGTTTTGAATTTGAATAATATGAGAGACGAAGTATCGGATAGAAAATCAAATAAAAATACGATTGTAGTAAAAATTGGCGGAGCCAAAGCTAAAATATACCATTACATTTTGATTGTAACGGCGATGGTTTTGGTTTTGATTTTTGCTATTATTGACGATTTTCACTTTGATCAATATTTGTTTTTATTGGCTTACATACCTTTAATAAAGCATTTAAATACGGTCTATAAAAATCAAAACGCTAAGGAATTAGATCCTGAATTAAAAAAACTTGCATTGAGTACTTTTGCACTTTCGGTTTTATTGTCGTTAGGTATGATTTACTTTTTTTCGGATATCATTGTAAATACTTTTTTAGGCGGCAGATAAATTAATAATCAAGTAGGGAATTATTCCATTTTAAATCAATAAATATGAAAATAACATTTTACGGTCATGCGTCATTAAGTATAGAAGTTGGAGGAAAACACATTATTGTAGATCCTTATATTTCGGCTAATCCAAATGCAGCGCACATTGACATTGACACTTTAAAAGCAGATTATATTTTGCTTACCCACGCTCACGGAGACCATATTCTGGATGTGGAGGCAATCGCCAAAAGAACCAATGCGGTAATTGTTTCCAATGCTGAAATTGCAGGTTATTATGGTGCAAAAGGGTTTCAATCACATCCCATGAATCACGGAGGAAGTTGGAATTTTGATTTTGGGAAACTAAAATATGTAAATGCCGTTCATTCCAGTTCGTTTCCAGACGGCAGTTATGGGGGGAATCCGGGTGGTTTTGTCATTGAAGGCGAACATAAAAACATCTACATTGCTGGTGATACGGCGCTGACAATGGATATGAAACTCATTCCGATGCGCACTAAACTTGATTTAGCAATTTTGCCGATAGGCGATAATTTTACCATGGATGTCGAAGATGCCATAATCGCTTCTGATTTCTTGGACTGCGATAAAATTCTGGGTTACCATTTCGATACTTTCGGTTATATCGAAATTGACCATGAGGAATCTATTCGTAAATTTTTCAACAAAGGAAAAGATTTGATGCTACTGGAAATAGGAAGTTCCATAGACTTGTAAAGTCATTGCGAGTTTTTCGAAGCAATCTCCTGCTATTCGCTTGTATCTTTACTTGCTTAAAAAAGCAAGTAAAGGATACCGCTGCTATCAGGGCTAGGTTAATCGTTGCTGTAACACTTTATCAACTTTGCTAAAACTTTGTGTTTAAATTTTAAAGAATTCCAAGTCAATCATGCATAAAAAGAATTTTATCGTTTTATTTTTGTTGCTAATTACTGCAAATACCGTTTTCTCTCAAAAAGACGGCTATTGGGATAAAACCCGTGCTACAACTGAAGAAATATCGGTTTCCGCAAGAGACAGAATCATCATAAAGACCCAAGATTTCCCCGAAGGAACTACAGAAGTTGTTTACAGAATAACGCTTTTGGATAAAAATCAGCAAATGGCGGGCAGTTTAGTTTCGGTTTTAAAAGCAATTCCGGACCCAACGGGAATTAGTCAAGGTTCAGCAGGAGCGGTTTTTATCTTGTCAAAAATCTCAGGAGATGACAAATGCAAGTATGCTGTTTTCTCTAGCGCTGAATTAGCTGTAAAATACAAAGAAAACGGAAAAACGGATGATGCGTGTTTGGTTCAGGACACACCAGTAAGTAAAGACGCCAAGCGACTTTCTACAGAGAAATCGGCTTGTATGCAATCCAATTCAGGGAATTTATGGTTTGGTTTCGAAAGTAAAAACTGGATTATGAACCAAAAAATCATCTTGGAAGTCGTGCCATGGGTCGATAATAAACTCAGTCGTGGCTGGACAATTGAAAACAGAAAAGCAATCATCGATCAATGCAAAACCTCCAATTTGGCTCAAAAAATGACCAATTCAGATGATTTTTGCGTTTGTATTCTCGATAAAATTCAATCCAAGTATACCTTTAAGGAATTCCAAAAATTATTGGCTGTAGAGCGTGCTAAAGCGTTCAAGGATTTTGGTAACAGTTGTTTTGGCGAAAGCAGTCTTTCTAAAAGCGTGTATGACGATTTGCGCAAACAAGCCGCTGTATTAGCAAAACAAGCAAAACAAGGAGAGGCTATTGTGAAACTGACTACTATAATCAATGATGGAAAAGCAACTTCCTTGGATTACAACTCGATAGGAAGTAGTTATGTGTTGACGAAGCAATACGGTAAAGCGATTAAATTCCTAAAAGAAGGCGAGAAGCTTGATGATACGGAGTTGCTGATAAAGCTAAATTTGGCGCACGCCTATTTATTGAATGATAATTATGCTTCGGCGAAAGCTATTTACAAAAAGTATCAATCTCAAAATGTAACGGATAGTTTAAGTTGGACTCAAAAAATAAAACAAGATTTTGCAGCTTTCAAAAAAGCGGGAATAGTTTCTAACAACTTTGAAAGAGTTTTGAAGTTGATGGATAAATAGATTAAAACTTAAATGACTTATATGTTTTAAAGAAGCGATTTTTTACATCAGACATTTAAGCTTATAATTCTATTGTTAAAAAAATAAATTCCCAAAACGGGAACTTTTTGTGTATCTTTGTAAAATAAATAGAATTTGAGAGTAATTGCGAAAAAAATATTAAGGGATTTCTGGCTTGTGCATACTGATTGTGAACAGCAATTAAAATCTTGGTTTCAGGAAACTAGCAAAGCAGAATGGGAAAATCCAAATATGATAAAACAGCAATATCCAAGTGCAAGTATTTTAAATAACAATCGGTTTGTCTTCAATATAAAAGGAAATAATTACCGATTAATAGTTAAAATAAATTTTGATCATCAAATGGTTTGGATTCGGTTTATTGGAACGCATGCAGAATATGATAAAATTGACGCCAACAAAATTTAATTACAATGGAAATTAAACCTATAAAAACAGAAAACGATTATAATCAAGCTCTCGAAAGACTTGAAGTTATTTTTGACGCTAAAAAAGGCTCGTCTGAAGGCGACGAATTAGAAGTGCTTGGGATTTTAATTGACCAATACGAGAATGAGCACTTTCCTATAGGCATGCCCGACCCAATTGAAGCCATAAAATTCAGAATGGAGCAAATGGGATACAATCAAAATGATTTAGCGAATATTATAGGTCTTAAAAGTCGTGCGAGTGAAATCTTAAATCGGAAACGAAAACTTTCATTGGAAATGATCCGTCAATTGCACGAGCAATTAAACATTCCTACAGATGTTTTAATTCAACCGTATTAAAATTGATTGAGTTTGTTTCAACTCACAATTCATAACTCATACTTAATAACTTTTGAAAGCAACCTACCACAAATACATTCTTAATTTCAAACGACCATCAGGAACTTCCCGCGGGGTTATGAATGAAAAGGAAACTTGGTTTATCGTCTTGGAACAAGAAGGTAAAAAAGGAATAGGCGAGTGCGGAATCCTTCGCGGATTAAGTATTGATGACCGACCGGATTATGAAGAAAAATTGCGATGGACTTGCGACAATATTAACTTGGGAAAAGATCAGCTTTGGGAAGTGTTATTGGAGTTCCCTTCGATACAATTTGGAGTCGAAATGGCGTTCCAATCTTTAGTGAGTGAAAGTCCATTTTTGTTGTTTCCTTCGGACTTTACAAATGGAACAAAATCGATACTGATAAATGGTTTAGTTTGGATGGGTGAGGAGTCGTTTATGAAAGAGCAAATTGAAGAAAAACTGGCTGAGGGTTTTCGATGCATAAAACTCAAAATAGGAGCGATAGATTTCGATAAAGAATTGCAATTATTGCGCTTTATTCGGGAACATTTCACTCCGGAGCAAGTCGAAATTCGTGTTGATGCGAACGGTGCTTTTGATGAAAATATAGCTTTAGATAAATTAATACAACTATCTGAATTTAAACTACATAGTATAGAGCAACCAATACAAAAAAACCATACTGACAGTATGGCAGAGCTGTGTAAAACCAGTCCTTTTCCTATTACTTTGGATGAAGAGCTAATAGGAGTGTTTGCATTAGAAGAAAAAGAGAAATTATTAGAGAAAATCAGACCGCAATACATCATCTTGAAGCCTAGTTTTGTAGGTGGTTTTCGAGGCACACAGGAATGGATTACATTGGCTGAAAAGCATGAAATCGGGTGGTGGATTACCTCGGCGTTAGAGAGTAATATTGGGTTAAATGCGATTGCACAATGGACCTTTTTACAACACAATTTGATGCCTCAGGGATTAGGAACTGGAGCACTTTATACCAATAATTTTGACTGCCCGCTGGAAGTTTCAGAAGGGCAATTATGGTACAAAAAAGAGTTGAATTGGGCGTTTGATTTTGACCTATTATAAGAGATTATTTCTTAGTTGTCTTTTGCTCGCCATCTCCCAATAAAACGGATAATGTTTTTAAACTTGGTGTGCGGTCCGCAATCAACTTTATTATGCTTATGAACGGAATGAACAGAATCATTCCTGCAGCGCCCCAAATAATACCTCCTACAATTACCACAATTATAATGACGAGTGTGTTTATTTTCAAGCGGCTTCCTACTGCAAAAGGAAATATAATATATGCTTCGAGTACTTGAACAATAGAAAAAACTGCTATAACGGCTAATGGATACCAAATAGAATTGTATGTTATCCAGGAAACGGCAATGGGTAACAAGGACGATATCATGATGCCCACATAAGGAATAAAAGTGAGGATTGAGGCAATAAAACCAAATAGAAAGGGATTTGGCACTCCAATTATCCAAAGTCCAATGCTGTTTAATAATCCAACTATTAAATATACCACTAACATTCCTTTGATGAAATTGTAATATTCATGAATGGTTTCAACAAGGATTTCATGAATCGTATTTTTTCTTTCAGGAGGAAAAAGTTCATATAAAGCATTCGATAACATCTGGCGATGGAAAAGTATTAATGCTGAGAAAACAGGAATCATGATTAGAAAAAATGCTGATTCAGACAGAGAATAAGCGGTGTTCCGAACGATTGAAAGGGCTTGCGAACCAGAGTTGTTGAGTGTATTGTTGATGAAATCATTTTGTTTTTCCAAACTAATATCAAATCGCTCTGAAATAAAAAGACTCAATTGTTTTATTGTTTCGGTTAGTTTGGTTCTTAAAGATTGCCATTCTTGCAAGAATTCCGAGAACTGTGCAAATAATAGATAAAGTACAGCTCCCACCAAAAGTGTGACACCTAAAATAGAAATAACAATTGCAATTCCTTTATTAATTCCTTTAGTTTCCATCCATTTACAGATTGGATATAGAATGAAACCAATGAGTAACGAAAAACTTAACGGAATAAATAGTGTTTTGCCAAAGTACAGAATTAAAGAAGCCAAGACTATAAATTGGAGTACTTCTAAAACAGAAAATCTCCTGCTGGATTGAAATGGAACTGGTGTTTTAGAAGATCGTAACATACAAATTTATATTATAATCGTTATTTCTTACTCTTCTTTATTTTAGTTAAAGTATAAATTTAAAACGTGTAACAAGGTATAAAATTGCCGGATATTACGAATATTTTAAGATTCCAATAATCGTCTGTGGTAATTGATTTGTCCCAGATGATAGGCTAGGTGCGTGGTCAAATGGATCAGCATAAACTCAGTAGAAGTCTTATTTTCGAAAACTAAAAATGGAAATTCCATTTTTAATTCTTCTTCTGAGATGATATTAAGTGCATTGTTAACGACAACAATGGTTTCTTCGATTTTTTGTATTAATTCTGCTCTTGGAATATCTTTCAGTGAAAATTCGAGTGCTCGGTTTCTGATATATCCGGTTTTTCCAAATTCGGCTCCAATGTATATATTAAGATTTCCTATCAAATGTAAACAGAGATTCCCGGCTGAATTAGCTATTCCTTTCTGAATCTTCCAAATATCACTTTCATTTTGGTACAACTCAATTTCGGTTTTTAACTTATTCAAATCTCGGTTGAAAAGTATTTTTAAACTTTCAATTAGCATTTTTAGATTCTTTGTATTTCTTCAATGATAATAGTACTTGTTGTTGTATTTTTTGTTGGAAAAAACCAGTCCAGCCTAATAAATATCCTGTAATTCCAAAAGCTTGTTTGGACCATTTCCAAATGTCGAAATTATCTGTATGTTTCTTTATTAATCCATCTTTAAACTGAAACTGCGCACGAATAATATTTACTACTTTTCTATTGGTTTTGCTAAAGTTGTAAGTAGCGATCCATTGTGCGGAACCAAAGTATTCATCTGCTTTTATATCTGAGAATTCAATTTTGATATTTCCTTTACTTTTTTCAATTAACATTTTCCACATTTGGCAAACATCATTTTCTTTTAATAAACCAAAAGCAGGATCGCGAAACTCAATTTTGGAATCATAGCATTCACACATTGTTGAAGCGTCAGCATTGGCAAAAGCAGTATAGAACTTAATAATGGTTTTTTCGTTTGCGTTCATATTTACATAAAGTGAATAGTAAAAATAATAATTTTTTTGTTAAAATTTAGGTTTTAAAAGGTAATGTAGAAAAATAAAATGCTAGTTGATTCTTAATTTTGAAAGATAAAAGAGATTTTCAGCGTGATATATTCACTGAATTCTAAATTTTAAATAAAAAAGAGGATAGACTTTTAAGTTTCTATCCTCTTTTATAACATATCAAACGGTATGCTGTGTTATTCCAACTTATTTTGTGGCAGGAATAATATCAATTATTACCGTACGATTATAAAAACGCTCTTCAGGAGTTTTATTCTCAAAAGGAGATTTGTTTTCATTTTCACCATAACCTGACACGTCAAATTTAACATCGTTTCTACCGGCTTTAGTTAAACTGTTCTGGATTATGTTTTTTACATCATTTGCACGTGCTAATGACAAATCCTGATTGTAAACTTCTTCACCAATAATATCGGTATGGCCTTTAATAATTACGGTTGCTCCAACAGGAATTTTTGGCGTAACTACTTCAGTAAGGTATTTTTCATACATCGTAATTGCTTTAGACGTATTAAATTCATAGATGATACTATATCTCATACCTTCTTCCATTTTTGCAGGAGTCCAAAGCACCATGTGAACCGGAGTTTCTTTCTCTATAATTTTACCGCTTTTAGTCTGGCCAATCATTTTTACTTTATAATCACCTTCTGGACGACTACCTAAAATTGATTTTCCAGGAATTTTAACTTCTTCTTGAGTGTATGGTCCAAAAGATTGTACTTTACCTTTTTCGTCTGCTATTTGTAATGACCAAGATGATAATGCTTCCCCAGCTCCTTTATTATTGAAGGTTACATAACTTTCAACAGGCGCTTCTTGCAATGCCATAATTTGTACTGGTTTTAATGGAGCATCAGGACCACTTTGAAATTCCATCAATAAATCTGGAGAATTACTTTCGATAGAAACTCTACGATCTCCTTCACGTAGCAACACTAATTCTTGTGTCCCTCCTGGTTGTTCTGATGGGATATTTGGCTTGTCTTGACCTTTTGTAGTAATTCTAGCTGCATTTATTGCAAATATATTTACCAAATAGGTTTTAACAGATTCTGCCATAGTAAGACCATCTGTATTGCCATTATTAGAGGAACCCACCAAAGTAATTGTCGCTGAAGGATTTTTTTGCATACGGTCTCCAAGAATATTCAGAACGTTATAATAAACAGTCATTTGACGTTTAGAGCGATCTGATAAGTTTTTTGGAGCAAATGTTTCCAATTGATCTTCTTTGAAGTCTTTCACTTGATTTTTCGTTAATAAAACATAACGATTTGGAATTTCTGTTGATCCTTCATTAAAGAAAACATAATTTCTAAGCGGAAAAATTTCAGTCATTCTTCTCTCTCCAGGAACATTACTAGGAGAATTTACGGAGAACTGCACTTCACGATCTTTTAACAAATCAGTAGCTTCCTGAACGTTTAATCCTTGTCCGAATTTAAGCGCAACACCAGCTCTTACGGTCGTGTTATTCCAAGTTTCTGTTGAGCGTGGATTTTGACCAAAATAGGGTTGGAAAGAAACAAAAGGAGACAATACAAATTGTGTTTTGTTACTATCTGAAGAAAGTGGAATATCATATCCTGCACCAATTTGCATTGATAAAATAGTTTTTTCAATGTCACTAAATTCACCCGTTACTTCAGGAGAAGGCGCTTGATCAGGAAATGCTGGATTAATACCTAGTTGATAGGTAAATGATTTATCCAGATTAAAAGCTAAACGAGGACCCCCATAAAGATAAAAATTAGATTTGAATGGAGCAAAACGTACGCTTGGTTCCACAGTGATGTAACTAAGATCAGTAGATAAATCTGCTGGACAGTCACAATCGGTAAGCACTTGATCAAAAGATCCTTTACGACTATCATAACCTGCTTGTAACATAACTCCCCATCTGGAATCAGCTGGACGATATTCTAAAAGTGGCGCAATGAAAAGCCCAACACCATCTCCATCATGAAAAGTAGCTGGAGGTGTGAAACCGGCATTCAACTGATTTGTTGAACCACGGTAAAAATTAAAATTAGCTCCACCAGCAACACCAAAGTACCAAGAAGGTTTCGCATATTTAACTGCTTGTGCTTCTTGCGCTTGTAAAGGTGTTTGAACACTTAACCATGTCAAAGTAATTATTGCAACACTTTTGATAGTCAGTTTATTAGAGGACCATGCAACGCATGATCCTATTTTGAAATTATTTTTAGTTTTCATTTTTTTATGGCTTATTAATTTTGTTAGTGTGAGTCATTACTACAGCTCCATTACGAGCAAGCATTCTACCATTTGCAGTTGAATATGCGCCCATTGTTATGGATTGTAAGGCTAATACGTTTCCTTCAAATGTAGTATAGTCTCCAATAGTTGCAGAACTTCCGGTTTGCCAAAAGACATTTTTTGCAAGAGCTCCACCACTAAGTTTTATATTTCCACCAGCTCCACCAACAGTTGTGAATGCAGATGCTACTTGGAAAATCCAAACATCAGTTGCGCTACCGCTAAGAGTTAAATCACCATTTTGTACTAAAAGTGTAGATGTTGATTTATAAATACCGGCAACAAGTGTTCTTCCACCTTGATCTCCAGAAACAGTAATTGGTGCGCTATAAGAAGCTCCTTCTGCAAAAAGATAAGCATTAGTAAGGTCTAGTTTTGCTTGTGTTAGCATGGCAGCAATTCCTACAGGAGCAATATCATCAGAAGCATAAATTGCACCATTCACTATAACTGCAGGAGGAAATCCTGTAATTGAAGAACGAACTCCTGGGCTGATACCAACATCCATATTGTTAATAATGCTGAATCCAGCATTATTACTTACTCCAACACCTGATAAGATTCCAAATCTTTCAGCTGATCCAAGATTTACAGTATTTCCAACTAAAGCTGAACTTGTACTAAAGTTCCAAACATAGTCATTTGCTAATGATACACCAGCTGGATTTTTAGCTTCTGTACTGATTTTAGCAGTATAAGTAGTTCCAGGGGATAAATCATTATTAGGAGTAAATGTGGCAGTTGAACCTAAATAAGTAACAGTCCCATTAATTGTTGTTGTCCCATCTTTTAAAGTAAATGTAGTATTATTAATAATAGTCGCTTCATTCATTGGCATACTAAATTCAGCCGTAACAATAGTATTAAGGGCAACTCCTGAGGCATTATTAGTAGGGCTAGTGTTTATTACTGTAGGTCCAGTAGTAGTACCAGTGGTAAATGTCCATACAAAGTTATTTGCTAGTGATGTTCCCTGTACATTTTTTACACCAGTTGTGATTGTACCAGTATACACTGTATTAGTAGTTAAAGGACTACTAGGGGTAAAATAGGCTTTTGTTCCGTCGAAAGTAACTGAACCTGCAACTGAAGTAGTTCCTTGTTTTAAGGTAAAATTGGTTGCGTTTACAGTAGCTTGATTCATAGGCATATTAAATTCTGCCGAAACCACTTTATTAAGGAACACATTAGTATCATTGTTCAAAGGATCTGTATCAATTACCATAGGTGTAACTGTAGATCCGGTACTAAATGTCCAAACATAGTCCACTTGTAATGCATTTCCCATCATATCTTTAACCGATGTTTTAATTTTACCAGTGTAGGTTGTATTGGCTAACAATGGTGATGTTGGATCAAATGTTGCTGTTGTTCCATTAAAAGATACCGTTCCATCAACTAAAGTTGTTCCTTGTAGTGTGAAAGAACTTTCGTTAAAAGTTGATGCATTCATCTCCTCATTAAAGATTACACTAATAGTTTGGTCTAATGGTACATTTATATCTCCATTATTTGGACTAGTCGATGTCACAACTGGACATACGCCATCGATTTCTTGGAAATCATCTTTCGCGCAACCGGTAACTAGTGCAATAAAAAGTATTGCAAAGGTTAATAGTAATTTTTTTGTTTTCATTTTTTTTTATTTAGGGGATTAAGTATTCTGTAAAACAAAGGTTGGTTTATTATCGTCGGTTAGTATTATACAATTAAAAACATAACTTGTATAATTCACTCCTTTCAAATATTGAATAGTTGGTAGTTGATTAAAAATCAGTAACTTATTCTTTTATTGTATTAACAAAAGTTAAGGTACTTTCTGAAAAAATTGGGAAATTAGGCAAGTAATTATTCTAAAAATATATTTTAGAGCACTACTTTAGAAAGAAAGGTGTAATTGGAAAAAATGTAGAGGGTAATTAAAATAGACTATAAATAGTCAAAATAAAAGATTGAATATACAGAATTGTATTTTGGAATAGAACAAAAAAATTAAAGTTTTAATTCTCAATTTTATTGATTTTTTTTCCTTTTTGTTTCAAGTTGAAAATAAAAATAGTTAGTTCTTTAGTATAGATATCAAGAGCTAAAGCAGATTGTTTCATGTAAAATAAGGATTCTTTCAATTCTTCGGGTGAATTTGAAGGCTGATTCAGGAGGTAAGAAATGCCTAAAATATTAGAAATGGGTTGTCTTACTTTATGGGAAGTCATGAACATAATTTCCTCTAATCCATTGGTATATTCACTTTGATATTCTTTAGCTCTTTTGAGTTCTAAATTAGCTTTTATTAATTGAGCCGTTCTTTTCTCTTTCTCTTGGTTTTGAAAAGAAAGTTCTCTGTTAGCAATTAGTAGCTCAGCAGCTCGTTTTTCTTTTTCTAGGTTTTGAAAAGCAAGTTCTTTGTTAGCAATTAGTAGTTCAGCAGCTCGTTTTTCTTTTTCTAGGTTTTGAAAAGCAAGTTCCTCGTTCGCAATTAGTAGTTCTGCAGCTCGTTTCTCTTTCTCTTGATTTTGAAAAGCAAGTTCTTCGTTGGCAATTATTAGTTCTGCAGCTCGTTTTTCTTTTTCCAGGTTTTGAAAAGCAAGTTCTTCGTTGGCTATTAATAGTTCTGCAGCTCGTTTTTCTTTTTCTAGGTTTTGAAAAGCAAGTTCTTTGTTGGCAATTAATAGTTCAGCGGCTCGTTTTTCTTTTTCTAGGTTTTGAAAAACAAGTTGCTTGTTGGCTATTAATAATTCTGCTGCTCGTTTTTCTTTTTCTATGTTTTGAAAAACAAGTTCATTATTAACAATAAGTAATGCCTCTTTTTTTATTCTTTTGTCCATGTACTTTCAAATTAAATTTTTTATTTGATATTATTAAACGAAAGAATTTACAAGAGTATTACAAGTGAATTTATTTTAGTTAAAGAAAAAAAAATGAATTGTTTAATTCATTTTAGCATTTTTATTCCAGAAATAAAATCAGAATTAAATATTTTGTGAATTTTCATCTGTAGACTTATCGGAATGTTTGGTAACAACATTTGTTATTACAAATTGCAATAACGTTCCTAATATTCTTTTGATTGGATTATGGGTTGATCCTAATAATACTTTTTTAGCCAAGTATCCTGTTGATATCCCTATAACATTACTGAGGATATTACCTTTAAATTCAGAAGTTGTAGCCATTTGACCAAAAGCATTTTTGATTAAATTCAAAGGTTTTAAACTTTCAATGGTATAATGATACTGATCTTTAAGTTGTACTAATTCGTCAGCTTGTTTCATTTTCATTAATAAGATAGTTTCCTTAAGAATTTCTGTTTGGTTTATCTTTTTCATATTAATTTTTTTTAAGCATTTTAACAATCATAAAATTGCTAATAGGTGTTTTAATCCACTCATTTTTAAATATGTAAAGAATAATAGCAATTAGTAAATAAAAACTAGATACTATAAAAAAACCATAATACAGTTTTCCAACTAATTCTCCAATCCATAAGGAAAGACCAATATTTGCCAACAAGGCAAACATTGCAAAAACAATAGAAACGGCCAATCGAGATATTAGAGAAGACATAACATCAGCAGCTTTATCGACTGCATGTAACTTTGTCAATTCTACTGTTGTTCTAGTGTAATCTTCTGCTCGTTTAAAAAGCATCTCTATTGTTGTTGCGTTGTTTTCCATGATATAATTTGTAAACGTACTTATTTATTGAAATTTTAAAAATTAAATATCAGATTAGATATTCGTATTTTTTATTTCGTTTTTTGCATCGTAAAATTTTGATTTTCCTTCCGCAAGTAAAGCTTCGCCTTCATTTTTTGCATCGTAAAACTTTGATTTTCCTTCAGAAACTAAAGATTCTCCTTCTTTCCAAATTTTCTCGTATTTTTGAGTAATTGAACCTAATAATGTATCTAATTTGTCTTTCAACTCATCAGCATAGTCATTGCTTTTATCCATTATTTTTTTTCTCGTTTTATCGCCTTTTTCAGGTGCAAACAATACTCCTAATAATGCTCCAACGGCAACTCCGCCTAAAACTCCTAATATTATTTTATCTGCTTTCATAATTATTTATTTTATTAATTGATTATTTTATTAGATATTTCTACCTGAAATAAGTCTAAATAATATTGCTATTACAGCAATAACAAGTAGAACATGTATTATTGATCCTAAGCTGAATGCAAAAAATCCAATAGCCCAAAAAATGACTAATATTACTGCTATGGTATAAAGAAGATTGCTCATTATTTTTTATTTTTAATTATTTTTTTATTAAAGTTTTCAATTGTGATTGAATTAAATTTTTCTACCTGAGATAAGTCTAAATAGAATTGCTATAACTGCAATGACTAGAAGGATGTGAATAATTGATCCTGCACTGTATGCGAAGAATCCAATTGCCCAAAAAATAACTAAGATTACTGCGATGGTGTAAAGAAGGTTGCTCATGATTTTTAGTTTTAATGATTAATTTTTAGTTTAGTCTAAGACCTATATATGCGCTTAAAACACTGTTTTTTGCGTCTGAAGAAATAAAACTATCGTCTTTTCCAATTTTAGTTAATCCATAATTGTAACGTACCCCAAAGTTTACTACATCTAAATCAATCCCTAAACCTCCAGCAAGACCAGCGTCAAACTTATTGAAATCATTAGTGTCTAATTCGCTTTCGGAACTACTAAAATTGGAATCATTTGTAGTTTTTCCGCTTACCATATAGGCAGCGTAAGGACCAACATGTACATTAAAATTATCTGTAATATTCATTACTAATAAAACTGGTACTTCAATATAGTTTACATTGAATTTAGCAGTTCCTTGTACAAATGCATTATTGTAAACTAATTCAGCACCTTTTGTAGTATAGCTAATTTCAGGTTGAATCGCGATATTATTACTAATAGGAAATTTAGCATACAACCCAGCGTTGAAACCTGTTAATACATTATTATCATCTACATTATCAGTATATAGATTTGAGAAGTTTAGTCCTCCTTTAAAACCAAAAGAGGCAGTTTTTTCTTGAGCTTGAACAGCTGTAAAAGACATAAAGCTTAATACTAATGAAGCGAAAATTAGTTTTTTTGAATTTTTCATTTTATTTGTTTTTTATTGAATTATTATAATACAAATATCAACATCTTACAGCGCTACATTGTTACAATACTTTTAGTTAAATTTATATTATTCACACCTCAACGTGTTGTAATTGTTTCGTTTTAAAGATTGTTACCATAGTAAACAATATAAAATAAAAAAGACGAGTTCAAAACTCGCCTTTATAATTCACTACTTATTGTTCACTGTCAAGTTTTTTAATGCTTGGCCAAGTCCATCCATATCACGTTTATATTCTTCTTTGAAAGATTCCCAATCGCTATTGGCATCATTTTTATAAGTCTCAACTTTAAGTTTGATTTCTTTATTTTTTTCTTCTAGCTCTTCAATTTTTTTAGCATAGGCTTCATCAATTGATTTACCAGTATTCTTCATATTAGCTTTCATTTCTGCTATTCGCATTTCATTCTGCTTAATAGTAGCATCCGTACTTTCTTTGAAATCATTCCATTCTTTCTCGGTAGCAGCGGCTCTTACATCTGATAATTCTTCTTTTGCATCATTAAGATTATCTCTTGCTTCTTCAACATTATCTTTAGCAGCTTCTTCTTTTTTTGAGGAATCTTGACAACCTACTAAAACTGTTCCAGCCATAAATGTTGTGATGGCAAGTGTAAAAATTATTTTTTTCATTTTTATATTTTTTTTGATAAAATTCGTAAGAGAATTTGTTTTAAATAGCTTTTGCTTAATTAGTTATAATGTATTAAAGATAATAAAATTGTAATTGTTAACCAAGATTTTTTTTAATTGGAACTACTATTAAATTAGTAAATTGTTGGTAAAAGGGGATTGTTTAAAGTTTTTCTATAATTTTAAGTAATTCTTCTTTAGTTATACCCAATTTGACTTTAAGTTTTTCAATCATTTCCTCTTTCTTACCATCTGAAAAAAATAAATCATTTTCAGTCAAAGCTGCAAATTTTTGTTTCAGTTTTTCCTTTTGTTCTCCCCAATTTCCCGCTAGCTCCATTGTATTCATTTTTTTTGTTCATTGCATGTGAAATAATTTTCACTTTTACAAAGTTGGTCAGTTTGGAGATAAAATCTCTTGTATAACTTTATAAAAAATTTGTTTTATTCACAGATTTTATTAAAATCAACAAAAATTTTCAAAAATTTATTGGATTCAAAAGAAGAAGCTTAAAATAATGCATAAAGATAATGAGGCTTTTATTTTTTCAGTTCCAAATCTAGTTATGGTTTGGAATGTATTTTTTAAGAATATTCTCTAGGGTTTCATAATAATCGGTTAGAATTTTATTATTTATTTCTGGAGAACTCACCTCCGGAATCGTTATTGGGATTTCTAATAAATATTTTGATAATTCAGGATATTCATTATTTATTTTGGAAGTAATTTTGAGAATAGCTTCATTGAGTTCTTTTTCAGTTTTCATAGTAATTTTAATTTATTAGATTGATATTCTATTAATGAAAACGCTCCTTTTCTTTAGAGAAAGGAGCGTTTTGAAAGTAATCCGTATTTTGTTTTTACAGACCTACTAAAATTCCGATGTCTGTTGTCAGACCAGCTGTTACAACAACATCAGTTTTTATAACAGGTAATAGAGGTAAAGTGGGAGTTAAAGTTATGGTATAAACTCCTGGAGGAAGTCCCATAACCATAAATTCACCATTTTCATTTACATTAGTGGAGTAGGACAGTAGGGTTGTAGTTGATTTTGCTTCAACAACAGCCATAACTTCAGGAGTAATCATGCCTTTTATAGAACCACTAGTTGCTTTTTCTATAGTTCTGATGACCGGTTTCAATTGATATCCTACATTTCCTAGATTAACTATTGATTTGTTGGCATCAAAATCAAGAAGAACACTATATAATATTCCTTCTTGAAGAGATTGATTCACTTGAAGTTTCAAACCGCTTTGTTGTGCACTTGGAGTACTCAAAGGATATGTTACGTTGTCAAGGACTACCGTGTTTTCAGTTCCTAAAATAAGTCTAATTTGAGTTACTTTAGACATTTCTAATGAGTCGGTTGCAATTAACACATCAACTCCGTTAGAAAGCTCAAGTAAGTTGTAAATACCTTTCTTTATATTTAGTATGACAGTTTTACCATCCTCACCCATAACTTCTACTCCTTGTATGTCGACATTTACCTCATCATAAGGACCTGGAGCATCAGTTAGTCTTACAGCATAAGGATACTTGGCGGTTTGATCATCATCATTGTTACATGAAGTTATTAATAATCCAAGCATGATAAAGGATAGAATAATTTTTAATTTTTTCATTTTTCTAGTTTTAAGTTTTTTCAACTAGGTAAAGATATTAACCACTTTATCTAGAATTATTATAGAACTTCCGAATTATGTTATAGGATTCACATTTTGAAGGTTCTAAAAAAAGACGTATCCATTTTTAAATATTTTTTAGAATAAAAATTATTTTAAAGAATCATTTTCAATATCTATTTTTAATTCTTTCTTCATTTCAGCCTCTTCTAATTCTAAAGCTTCTTCAGCCTTTTTTTCTTCCTCTTTTTTCTTTTTATTAAAAAAACCTCTCAACAAAAAATTATGTTTGGCAGCCTCTATGACTTCATTAAGTCCTTTTGTAGCTGATTTGACATTCGTTAAAGAAGAATCAATAACTTTTCCCATTCTTTCATCACTCACCAGTTTTGATAACGCTCCTTTTCCATCGTTCATTTTAACGGTGAATTTTTTGAATTCAGTCGAGCTATTTTCAAGATTACCAATCATGTTTTTTATACTGTTACCAAATTCTTCATCGGAAACCAATTTAGACAAAGCACCATTTCCATTATTCATGCTGTAACTGAATTTGGCAATTTCAGAAGTTATAACGCTTGCATTATCAACACTCTTCTTAATCCCATTCATTAAATCATCCATTTCAACGGCTTTCTTTGAAGCGATATAATCATTGTTTTCTACAACAATGTTCGAAGAATTTTTGCCAGAAGAAATTGTGAGGACTTTGTCGCCCATCAAACCATCCGAACTAATACTGGCAAAAGCATCTTTTTTGATGTATTGACGAACTTCGTCTTTTATAACTAATTTAATAACCACAGAGGTATCCGTTAGAAATTCAATTTCTTCAACAGTACCAATATTAATACCTGATAATCGAACGTTGTTTCCTATCTCAAGCCCGTTGACCGAGTTAAATTTTGAATACAATTCAAATGTGGATCCAAATAAATTTTTTTGTTTTCCAACAAAATAAATGGTTCCTACAAAAAGGACTAATCCTATAATTACAAACATTCCCAATTTCCATTGGTATCCAGATTCTTTATTCATTTTTTATTTTTTATTGGTTATATGAAAAAAGAACGTACCCATTCGTCGTCACTTTTTTCTAATTCTTCGTAAGTCCCTTCGGCATGGATGATACCGTCTTTTAAAATCATCAGTCGATCACTGGTATGTTTTGCACAAGCCATATCATGTGTAATTATTACAGATGATGTTTTATATTTTTTCTGAATTTCCAATACTAATTCACTGATTTCTCTTGAAGTTATAGTATCTAATCCAGTGGTTGGCTCATCATATAATATGATTTCTGGTTTTAGAATAAGAGTTCTAGCAAGCCCAATTCTTTTGCGCATACCACCTGATAATTCCGAAGGCATTTTATCAATGGCTTCACTCAGACCAACGCTTTCCAAAATTTCTTTAATTTGATTCTCTACTTCTTCTGAAGATAAATCTTTTGCATGTCGTTTTAAAGTAAAGCCAAGATTATCCCGAACGCTCATAGAATCATACAAAGCTGCATTTTGAAATAAAAATCCGATTCGGACCCTAATTTCGTTAAGTCCGGCATTATCTAGTTTAGTGATATCAGTACCAAATACGTTTATTTCACCTTTATCTATAGCCAATAATCCTACGATGCATTTTATGGTAATTGATTTACCAGAACCTGATTTTCCCAAAATGACCAAGTTTTCTCCTTTTTTCACAGTAAGATTGACCCCTTTCAAAACCTCGTTTTTCCCGAAAGATTTATAGAGTTCTTTTATTTCTATTACTGCAGTATCCGTTTTAGAAACTGGAGTAGTTTCTTGTATTATTTTTTCTGGTATCATATTAGAAAAATAAATCAGTTAATTGTACCGCAAGCATATCAATAATAAATATAGTTAGCGAAGCAGTTACTACAGCAGAATTAGCGGCTTTACCAACACTTTCTGTCCCGTTGGCCGCATTAAAACCTTTATAACAGCCTATCATACCAATGAAAAAGCCAAAGAAAAAAGTTTTTATTGTCGCTGGAAAGATATCTAAAAAGGTAATTGATTCTAAAACTTGCGCTAGGTAACGATGAAAATTAACATCACTATGAATATTTATGCCCACGTATCCTCCAAGAATACCAATTCCATCGGCATAAATCACTAAAAGTGGGATCATAAGTGTTGTAGCCAAAATCCGTGTTACTACTAAATATTTATAGGGATTTATAGCAGAAACTTCCATTGCATCTATTTGTTCCGTCACTTTCATAGAACCTAATTCAGCACCAATACCGGAAGAAACTTTACCTGCACAGATTAGAGCGGTAATTACGGGAGCTATTTCCCGAATTAGAGAAAGGGCAACCATACTTGGTAACCAGGATTCTGCACCAAACTTAGCTAATGTTGGTCTGGATTGAAGTGTAAGTACTAATCCCATTATAAAACCTGTAATAGTAACTAATGGCAAAGATTTATATCCAATAACATAACATTGTTTAATGAATTCCTTCATTTCATAAGGAGGCTTAACGACTTCTTTAAAAAAACGTAATGCAAATATTGTCACGTTTCCTACATCATTAAAAATATCTTTCATATAATTAATTACGCTCTCTTTTTTAGCTGCTACTATATTATTCATTTGTCATTATATTGTTTTTTAATTAAAGAGTATGCTAGATGTTTATGGATTTTGAATAAACTAACGAGTCAATTGTATGCTACTATTTTGTAAGGATTATAATGTATTAGCCTATTTGTCTTTTTATTCAATTAAAAAATAGTCCTAAAATTATTTATATTCTTATTGTAGAATTCAGGAATCAAAAACATACTATCATAAGAACAATTTCAATTGATTTTTTTATGATTTATCAGAGATACAATACCAAAAAACTATAAAATTAATAGTAGTATTATTCATTCATAAGGGATTAAAGGTTTTGTCTACTGATGTTTTTTTCGATTAGACAAGCATTAAATCTCCTAATTCTTTTACTTTATCGTGGTCTGCTTTTAGTAAAAGTTGGTGTGCTTTAAGTTTTATTTGTAACTCATAGGGAAGATGTTCAATATTATTTGACACAGTATCCCTGTAATTTTTTATGATTACAAAATCTTCATATTCACATGAATTTAAAAGATCTTCTCTTTCTCTATAGTTGAGAGTAGCCATGAAATTATGCCAAAACTTTAATAAACGTGCTGTAATTTTAGTTTTTTCAATAGGAATTCCTCCCATTTTTTTAACCTCTTCAACAAGTTCGGATTTGCATTTTATGCTAGTTTCTTGAAATTCAGAAAACAAATTTTTCAAATCATTTTCTTCCGTTATTTTTGTGGCTATTTCATAACCTTCAATTCTATCGTTATTGATCTCAATAAGATTGTTTAATACTACAATTGATTTGGCTGTATTCATCTTACACTTGAATTAAATTGACACTTATAATTATTTTAATAGCCTATAAAAATTACTCAAATTATTAATTGATTTAATAATTTGAGTAAAAAATCTAAAATCTGTTTGTTGATAAAACCATTTGCATTCCAGGAGATTTAACATCTGCATGGTCTTCAGCGGTAATAAATATTTTTGATGGTTTAAATGAAGTAACCGTTTCAAATGAAGCCTTAAGTTTTGACGACATAAATCCGGTATCGCTTTTTATCTGTCCAATATTTTTGATCAGAGATTCATCAGTTTCCATCCAAACTACATATACATTTTTTGAAGGCTCTAATCTGGAAACTTCTGCTAAATTTGATATTTTTATTTTAATCAAATAATTTTTGTTGCTATCCTTATTCACTTTTACATCACCCTCTGCTGCTGGAACTATCGAAGAAGTTTGAAAAGAAACATTTTTTCCGCAAGAATGTAAAGATAACGCCATGATAAGTACTAAAACACCCGTGAATAATTTGCTACTAATTGAATTGAATTGAATTGTCATTATGGTTTTTATTTAAATGTATTTACCATACAAAATTCATAATATTAGCAGTAAAATGAGTTATATAACTATTTTAAAATGTTACATTATTCACAGATGAAAAATAGGAGCTTCAGTTACTGAATTTAGGCACTTTTTTTATTGCTCGTCACAATCAAAACGACACCTCCTACGGCAAGTACAATACCAATTACTGGTGACCAGGCCATTGGATGATTCACTTCTTTATTTATTTCTATTGGACCTATATCAACTACTTTTTCGGTGGTTGTGAAATTGAAGCTATTGTATAGTACCATTATTATTCCTAAAATAATCAATACGATTCCTATGGTTTTTGTTTTCATGTTTATTATTATTTATTTAAAAGTTATTTTATAAAGTTGGAATTATGCTTATGAAAAATATTCTTTTACAAAAGTATGTTGCTGATTTGCCGTCATTTTATCGGTATTTTTAATCTCAAATTTAATTTTTAAAAAACGCTCATCTTCACTCAAAAAATCAAACAGTTCTACTTTTGCATTACTGGGGCCGAAGAGAATGACACGTTTATAATTTTTTATGGTTTCTCCTATTTTCTTATAATAATCAGAAAGCTGTTTTTTTTCTTTACTTTTTATTAAACTTTCGTACTCAGCTAAACTTATGTTTTTCTGTTGATTTGTTAGCTTTGATTCAATGGTTTCTATTTCAAAATGTTTTGATGTAAATTCCATTAAATAAGCAATGGAATGATCCATCCAGACACCTAATTTTTTGGTTGTTTTCATAATGAACTTTTTTAGATAATACAGCTGAAGATTTTTAGTTACTTATTTAAGTATAAATTATAATAATCTAAATTTCAGGTATTTATTTTAATAAATGTTTATATAAATTTACATAAAAATTATAAAATTCACATATTTAAAAAGAATTTTACTAAATGAATTTACAATAATGAGATTGAAGTGACGCCATCTTGATATGATGATTCAAAATATATTCATAAAAATGTTGAAATAGTACTTAATTTGAAGGTGAATTTGAAACGGTTTTTGTTAAAAAAGGAATAAAAATAAGTAGTTTATTTCCATAAAAAAGGCTGTTGTTGCCAACAGCCTTTTCCTAACCAAAAAACCCAACCTAATCTTATTATTTTTAGTAGTTCATTTTTGAACTGTATTCTTATTTTGAACAGTTTAGAGTTTTTAATTCCAAACGTTATTTTTTCCAACTTTCATTACTAAATCTATTGTACACTTAATCCTCCATCAATTACTTGGGTAGTTCCAGTAATAAACTGACTATCATCACTGGCTAGAAAAACGACTAGTTTTGCAATTTCAATTGCTTCAGCATAACGACCTAGTGGGATCGTTGCCTCCAAATTTTTCTTAACTGCAGCAGCATTTCCTGCAGAAAAACCTTCTTCCAGAGAACGCATCATTCGGTTATCAACTGGTGAAGGGTGAACAGTGTTTACACGAATTTTTCTCGGTGCTGCTTCAACAGCTGTTGCTCGCATAATTCCTACTACAGCATGTTTACTGGTGATATAAGCACTTACATTCGGACTTCCATTTATTCCCGCTACTGATGAGGTCATGATAATACTTCCGCCATCATTCATTTGTGGTAGAACATATTTGTTTCCCAGCCATGTTCCTTTTACATTAACAGCAATAACTTTGTCAAAAATATCTTCTGGATAATCAGTAATAGGTTTGACAACACCTTCAATACCGGCATTGTTAAAAAATAAGTCTATTTTTCCATAAGCTTTTACAGTCTCATTAACATAGTTCGCTACGTCTATAGATTTTGATACGTCAGCTACACAATATTTGACATTTTTATGTTTTAGTTTTTCAATAGTCTCCTTAAGTATTTCTTCATTTAAATCAACCAACATCACTTTTGCACCTTCTTCTAAGAAAAGTTTTGCAGTTGTTTCACCAATACTTCCAGCTCCACCTGTTATAATCGCTACTTTATTCTCTAATTTTTTCATGTTAAAGTTTAGTTTAAAGAATGGAAATTTTACCTAGCATAATTATTTAACTAAAGCATTTTAATACATAATGTTTCGTCAAAACTTTCAAAACTGGTTTCTGTACTTGCTATATCTTCTTCGTTATAGACTCTAGGAGTTATTTTACCTACTTTACAATAACTTTTAGAAGCTAAATAAACTTCGTTTTCTGATTTTTCCATTTTATTTATTTCGTCTTAATTATTCTAAATACCTTCTTAGTGTCCATGCCATTGTTTCGTGTGCTTCCATCAAGCCAGTTAGGAAATCAGCTGTTCCAGCATCCTTATTTTCTTCTGCAGAAACATCAACATCTTTTCTTAAATGAACAATAACAGTTTCATGATCTTCTAATAATTCTTTAATCATATCTTTTTGGGAAGGATAATGATTTGGTGATTCTTTAAGTATTGTTAAATCTGAAAACTCTTTCATTGTTCCAATTGTTTTCCCGCCTAATTTGCTAATGCGTTCCGCTACTTCATCAATAGATTTTTCTAATTGGGTGTACTGACCTTCAAATAATTTATGAAGTTCCATAAAGCTTTCGCCTGAAACGTTCCAATGAAATTTTCTTAATTTGATGTATAAAGTCATTTCATTCGCTAAAGTTGAAGAAAGAATTGAAATGCTGTTTTTTAAATGTTCTTGCGTAATTCCTATTTGTAATTTCATAATTTCTGAATTTTATTATTGTTTAATTATTTGTGCTTAAATACGATTTTGTCTAATTCTTTTTTTTTGAATTTTCAAAACAGTGTAATGCAATTAAGACTAAAATTTTACATTACAAAGTTCATTTTATTCATCCAAAAAAAATTATAAAATTTATTAAATAAGTTGCATTATTCACACACCATTTGTTTAGTAAGATATAAATATTTCAACGTTTAATAGGTGTGATAATTCTATTACTGTGTTTTATGAATTGGATAATCAGTATATCCTTTTTCATCTGCCGAATAAAATAAATCCATTTTAAGATCTTCTGATAAAGGCCAGTCATTTTTAAATCGTTCCACCAAATCAGGATTGTTAATAAAAGGACGTCCAAAAGCGACAAGGTCAGTAAGCCCACTTTCAATGGCTGCCTCAGCGCTTTCTTTATCATAACCACCACAAAGAATCAAAGTATTCTTGAAATTATGACGAATCAGTTTCTTGATTTCCAATGGTACAGCAGGTGCTCCCATAGCGGAATGATCCACAAGATGAACATAAGCAATGTCCAGTTTATTTAGTTCTTTAGTAAGGTAATCGTATGTTTCATGGATTTCTGGATAATGAGGCATATCGCTGGCTACACCGTAGGGTGATAAACGAATGCCTGTTTTTTCTTTTCCAATGGCTTGTGCAACAGCGGCAACAACATCAATCACAAAACGGCACCGATTTTCAATACTTCCACCATACTGATCCGTACGGATATTGCTTATGGGGGAAAGAAACTCTTCTAACAAATAACCGTTGGCACCATGCAATTCGACACCATCAAATCCTGCAAATAAGGCATTTTCAGCGGCTGCTACATATTCAGTTTTAGCATGTAAAAGATCTTGAGCAGTCATCTCTTTTGGTATTGAAAAATCTTGTAAGCCTTTCAAGTCGGTCCACATTTGTCCAGCGGCTTTCACTTGAGAAGGAGCAAGAATTTGTGATTCTTTAGGCATGTTCAATGGATGACTTATTCTTCCGGAGTGCATTAATTGAACAATTATTTTGCCACCGTTTTCATGAACGGCCTTGGTTGTTTTTTTCCAACCTTCTACTTGTAACTTACTAAATATTCCAGGAATTCTGGCATAACCAAGCCCATTTGGTGATGGAGAAGTTCCTTCGGTAATAATTAATCCGGCATCGGAACGTTGTTTGTAATATTCGGCCATCAATTCATTAGGAATATTCCCAATAGCTCGGCATCTTGTCATTGGTGCCATTACAATTCGGTTTTTTAATGTTAAATCCCCAACTTTTTTAGATAAGAATAATTTTAATGTTTTCATATTTTATAGTCTTAAAGTATTGATATAAAGATAATTATAATTAATTTATTTAAATTTAAAATAGCTAAAAATAATGTATTTCTCAATAAATAAGTCTTTTAAATTTAATGCATTTGTGATTCAACAATCATTTTTCCGGTATTTTCTCCTTTAAATAATCCCAATAATGCTTTTGGTAATTGGTCAAAACCAAGTTCTATAGTTTCAGTAAATTTCAATTTACCTTCTTTGACCCATGTAGACAGCTGTTTTATACCTTCAGGAAAATCACTTTGATAATTACTGATAATAAAGCCCTGCATGAGTACACTTCTGTTCAGTAATATAGGTTGGAGGCGGGGTCCTATGGGTTTTTTAATAGCATTGTATAGCGATATTTGTCCACATAAAGCGATACGTCCTTGAAAATTAATATTTGCAATAACAGCATCAGAAATGTCACCTCCCACATTGTCAAAATAGATATCAACTCCATCAGGACATATTTTAGCAATGGCTTTAGAGATATCTTTCGTAGTTTTGTAATTGATAGTTTCATCAAAACCAAAATCATCCTTTAATACATTTGTTTTCTCATCGGAACCGGTTATTCCAATGACTCTGCAGCCTTGAATTTTGGCTATCTGTCCAACTACTACACCAACAGCTCCAGCTGCTCCGGATATTACAACTGTTTCTCCGGATTTAGGTTTACAAATCTTCATAAAACCAAAATAAGCGGTTAGTCCTGTCATTCCTAAAACACCTAAATAATAACTTGACGGTGCAATAGAAGTATCAATTTTTTTAATTTCTTTTTCGGAACAAATGTAGTGCTGGCTCCAAGGCAGCATACCAACAATCACTTCCCCAGGTTTATATTTATTAGATTTACTTTCTATTATTTTTGCAACGGCGGCACCTTTTATTGGCTGATCAATTTGAAATGGTTCTATATATGATTGTATATCATTCATTCGGCCACGCATATAAGGATCAACAGAAAAGTATATTACTTTTACTAAAATTTCTCCATTTTTAATTTCGGGCATTTTTACATTTTCATTTCTAAAATTACTCAGAGTGGGTATCCCTTTTGGTCTTGAGGCCAATACAATTTGATTTGTAGTCATTTTTATTTATATATTTTATGCCGTAATATGAATTTTGGCTAATATCTTGTTCCTAAATTATTCTAAAGTGGATCCGAAAGCCCGCTAATACGAATGAGTTTCTTGTTTACAAATTCTTGAATTCCTAATTCAGATAATTCTCTGCCGTAACCAGAATTTTTAGTTCCTCCAAAAGGCAGATCAGCTTGGGTCCAGGTTGGGTGATTGATAAATACCATTCCAGTATCAATTTTATCAGCGATACGTTTACCACGTTCTATGTCTTGAGTAAATATGGAGCATCCTAATCCAAAACTGGAATCATTTGTCAAAGTTATTGCCGCTTGTTCATCTTTGACTCTGTAGAAAGAAGCTACAGGTCCAAATATTTCTTCATAATAAGCAGGAATTTCTGGCTTCAAATCGGTTAAAATAGTAGGCTGTACAAAAGCACCTGGAAGATCAGATCGAGTTCCACCAAGCAAAATGGTTGCTCCAGCATCAACTGATTTCCTAATTTGATCTATAATGTGTACGGCAGCTTCTTCGCTGCTCATCGGCCCTAGTTCTGTCGTGGAGTTCATCGGGTCACCAACAACTAAGTTGGACATTTTTTCTTTGAATTTTTCAATAAATTCATCTGCAATTGCTTCTACAGCTATAAATCTTTTAGACGCCACACAACATTCTCCATTATTATTAATTCTGCCTACAATTGCCCATTCAACAGCTTTGTCAATATCGGCGTCTTCAAGAATGATGAAAGCATCGATACCACCCAATTCCAGTACTGATTTTTTTAAATATTTTCCAGCTTCTGATGCTATACTTGCACCAGCTTCCTCGCTTCCGGTAAGAGAGACTCCTTTTATTCTTTTGTCTGCAACCAAAGAAGATGCTCTTTTTCCAGAAATCAAAAGATTAGTGTAAAGACCATTGGGTGCTCCGGCTTCATTAAATAAATCTTCAATAGCAATGGCACATTGAGGAACCATTGATGCGTGTTTTACAAGAACCGTGTTTCCAACCATAAGGTTTGGAGCAGCAAAACGCGCCACTTGATAAAACGGAAAATTCCATGGTTCAACGCCTAATATTACACCAATGGGGCTACAACGAACGTAGGCACTTCCAAATTCAGGTTTTAACTCTTTATCTGCTAAAAATTCTGCAGCGTTAGTAGCATAATAGTCAAAAATGTCCGCACTCAATAAAATTTCACCTTCGGCTTGAGCAATTAATTTACCCATTTCCAGTGTTATTATTTTAGCTAGATGCTCTTTTTTTTCACGCATCAAAGAAGCTACTTTGTGCAATATTTGAGCACGTTGCTCGTAATTAGTTTCTTTCCATGAATTGAATGTTTTTGCAGATTGCGCAACCAACATATCAACAGCTTTATCAGTCATTTCTTCAAAAGAGCGTACTACTTTGTTGGTGTAAGGATTAACAGTTTGAATAGCCATTTTTTATTTTTTAGAAGGATTAATTGTAATTTCTTGTTTTTTTTGTGGGGTAACCAAACCGTACATTGCTTCATATTGCAAAATGATGTCTTTTTCGCCAATGGAATTGAAAAATTCTTCCAAGCGTTTGATATGGTCTATTGTAAATTGCATGTGCACTTTGAGTGCTTCTGCTAGTTCATCAGTGACAGCATTTTTAATCAATACGGGAATCGAGATTATCAGTGCTTTTTCTGTAAAGTAAATTTCTTTTAATTCCTCTACAAAAATATTTCGACAGCCTTCGCTAGTTTCGGAAGATGTTTCATTTGAATTTCCTTTCCCTTTTTCTAGCGTGATATTTTTATCAGTTTTGGTTATGGTACTTTTCATTTGTTTTTTATTTTATTGAAGAACATTAATTGGATATTGTAAAGTTGAGATTATAAAACTTTTAAAGTATTACACAATTAATCATATGTATTACATCTTTCACATATTGTCAAATTAAGCTTTTGAAATCAATCAGGAGGAAATCTTTACAATTTCGATGCTGATTACAGTATTCAGGCCATTTAGATTTACTAAAAAAAAAGGAACGATTTAAGCGATACAACTTCTAATAGGTGATAGGTAAGTAGTTGTTTTTAAAGGATTTTGATAAAAATAATTCTATTAATCTGATAAATTTCAGGATTATTATGAAATGAAATTAGAGTATTAGCAGAAAAGACTCTGGAAATAAACAGGAATATTTGTAGGTTATAAAACAAACTGCTGTGAGTAAAAAAAATGGAGCGGTTTTTTTTGGTATTTTAAGTTCGGTAATGCAAAAAAAACTATTGCTATGGAAATAAAAAAACTTCCTTTTATATTATAAGAAGGAAGTTATAGATTGTAATCAATTTATTGTGCTTGCTTGTTTCAATTGATTTTAAATAAATAGAATCATACAGGCAGCAATATAATTTATGATTCGTCTTTTGTTGTACGAACTAAGCTAATTCCTGAAACAAAGAATAGTATACCTAATACTCCGTAAATGATTAGCGCTTTAATATCCGTTGTTTCGCCTGAAGTACTTGCAAATATAACTGCAGTGTAAATAAGTCCACCTATTCCAAGAGCAGTAAGTAATGCTCCAAATATTCTTTTAAGATTCATGATTTTTCTTTTTTAAGGTTTATACTTTTTTTAGCGGATGTTTTTAAACGCACATTGGTTTAAAGATATCCACTTTAAATAATTAAAGCTCCTTTTGCAGAAGTGATAATTACACTACAAATGTATTTTGATTGTACGCTCAAAGTGTTATACAATTGTTAATAAAAGTTATATCATTCACAGTTTAGAAAAAAATATTAAATCCAAAATTTGAAGTGATCAATTGTATGTTACTAATAATGAACAGAATTTTTTTTATATCTAAGTAAATTTAGGTTTGTTAAAAGATTTTCTCAAAAAGTCAATAGAAAAATTCGTGGGTAACAACTATTATGTATTTTCAAAAAGATCTTAAATATTTATTTTTATATAAAGAGGCTTAACACTTCCAAGGAACAAGAAATTGTTTTTTTAGAATTTTAAAAAGGGACAAATTATTTCCTAAATTTTATTATTGCCTTTTATAACAAACTATTTTTAATTGTGTCAAATTCCTCCTGTAATTCGGTACAGGCTTGGAGGCAAACTTCTTCAAGTTGCTGCACTAACTCATGTATTTCTTCTGACTTTTCCGGAGCTGTTGCCAATTCTTGAATTTTTTTCGCCATGTTTTCATAATCGGAACTTATTCCAACAATTGAAAAGGAGGGTATCATTTTATGTGCCGAAGCTGCTAATAAAGACCAATTTTGATCCGCCAGACTTTGTTTCATCGTTTGTACTAATGGTGGAATTTGTACTAAATACAATGCTATCATTTCCATCATTAATTTTGGATTTGATTTAGTTCTGTGATGTAAATATTCTAAATTAATGTATTTTATCTTTTCAACTTGATTAGTACTAATTTTTTCTTTTTTATCAAGTTTATATTTTTTTAATGTTCCAATAATTTTATTATATAACACTCTTTCATCAACTGGTTTGGCAATGTAATCATTCATTCCCACAGCTTTACATTTATCTCCGTCAACCGTTGTAACATCAGCGGTTAATGCAATAATAGGAATTGTTGAATGCATTGTATTTCTAATATATTTTGTAGCTTCAAACCCATTCATTTCTGGCATTTGCAAGTCCATTAGTATGATGTCATAGTCATTTTCTTGGAGTTTTTCAATAGCTATTTTCCCATTTTCAGCAATGTCTCGCTCAAATCCAAAATCATCTAAAAGTGTCTTCATGAGCAATTGATTTAGAACAATATCTTCCACTACTAATACTTTTATGTTTTTCATTTCCGAATCGATCTCTGCCAACTCATTTTCCAATTCTACAACAACATTTGTTTTTTGAAATGGTAATGTAAAACTAAATGTAGAACCTTCATGAACAATACTTTTTACACGGATAGTACCACCTTGTGGTTCTATTAATTGTTTTACAATAGCAAGACCTAGCCCAGTTCCACCATAAAATCTGGACGTTTCGCTTGTTGCTTGTTGAAAATTTTCAAATATTGTTCCTATTTTTTCTTCGGAGATTCCAATTCCTGTATCTGTTACAGCAAATTTGAGTATTACTTTATCATCATCTTCATGCAATAAATCAACACTTACCGTAATTTTTCCTTTAAATGTAAATTTTATAGCATTACTGACTAAATTTAAAATGATTTGATGCAAACGAATCGCATCTCCAACCAAAACTTCAGGGATTTTACAGTCATAATCCGTAACTAATTTTAATTTTTTTTCCTGAATTTTGTTTTCAAATAAATGAAGCATGGCAGCAATGGAAGATTTCATTTTGAAAGGCTTTTTCTCGAATGTCATCTTACCCGCATCTACTTTTGCTAAATCAAGTATATCATTAATGAGTACGATTAATGCATCACCACTTGTCCTAATTGCATTTAAATACTCTTTTTGTTTCTCTGTCAAATCGGTTCTCAGAATCACTTTTGTAAACCCGATGATTGCATTCATCGGCGTACGGATTTCGTGACTCATATTCGACAAGAATTGCTGTTTTGCTTTCATGGCATTTTCAGCATTTATTTTTGCTTCTTCAGCAATTTCCGTAGCTAATTCCGCAAAAATTTTAGCTTCAATTAATTCGGTTTCAATCCTTTTTTTATTGGTCACATCTCTGGCAACAATTGCTGCTCCCAGCACATTCCCTTTATCATCTTTATATATTGCTCCATTGAATAATACATCAATCAATTTACCATTTTTATGACAAAGTATTAACGGACAATCCGCAATAAATCCTTTTTCAAACACTTTTTGATACACTTCACGAGCCTTTTGCGTTTCAGTGAAATAATCAAAAAAATCGGATCCAATTAATTCCTGACGTGCGATACCAGTTACCTCTACCGATGCATTATTCATATCCGTGATTTTCCCTTCGGGGCTAATTGCAAATAAAGGGTCATGACTCGCTTCAATAAGGCTAAGAGAATAGTCAGAACGTAATTTTTGGTCTGTAAGATCGGTATTCAGTTTTTTCAGTTGTTCTGCCTGAACTAATAATTCTTGATTTTTAGTATGTAAATCGACAAAAACAGCCACTTTTGCTTTTAATATTTCAGGCGAAAGCGGTTTAATCATATAATCAACAGCCCCAGCCTGATACCCTTTGAAAATTTGTAGAGAATTATCCATACTGGCCGTTAAAAAAATAATCGGAACATGTTTCAGTTTGTCGATTTGGCGAATTAATTCTACGGTTTCAAATCCATCCATCATCGGCATTTGCACATCTATTAATATGATGGCAAAATCTTGTTGATGCAACAGAATTTTTAAGGCCTCATTTCCAGAATTTGCTTTAACACATAAATAATTTTCATTAGAAAGTATTACTTCTAAGGCAAACAAATTTTCAGGCAAATCATCGACCAATAAAATTTTAACAGGGCTATTTATTTTCATTTTTAATTGTAAAATAAAAGTTTGAATGTTGAGTATCTACTAAAGAATATTAAAATACCAACAAAAAAATATAACTTAAATGAGATTGGGGATGTACCGCCTTTTTGATGTTATTTTATTATTTACTTAACCATACGCGCATCAATGATAACAGACGTTCTACATCAATAGGCTTAGTGATATAATCGTTGGCACCTGCATCAATACATTTTTGTTTATCGTCTTTCATAGCTTTTGCCGTAAGGGCAATTATAGGTAAGTTTCTGAATTTTATCTGAGATCGTATTCGTTTCATTGCTTCGTAACCGTCCATTTCCGGCATCATTATATCCATTAATACCAGATCAATGTCAGTATGTACTTCCAGCATATTCAATGCATTCTTGCCGTCTTCTGATTTTATGACTTCCATTCCGCGTTCTTGTAATATTTTAGATAAGGCAAAAACATTTCGCATGTCATCATCAACTAATAATATTTTTTTGGAATGAAATATAGCTTCTTTATCATTCAAATTATTAATCATCATTTGTTGTGATTTTGGTAAATTGGTGATTGTTCGGTGGAGGAAGAGAGCAGTTTCATCCAGCAAGCGTTCTTCGGATTTTATCCCTTTTATAATAATGCTATCCGCATATTTGTGAAGCAGATTATTTTCTTCTTTTGTAAGTTCCTTTCCGGTATAAACAATAATGGGGGGTAGGTTATGAGCTTTTACATCTCCCAGTTTATGGATCAGTTCAAAGCCAGTCATATCAGGCAATCCAATGTCCAGAATGATACAATCAATGTGATTGTGCTCAAACAATTCTAAAGCCTCTTTTCCTGTTCCTGCTTCATAACATTTTACATCACCATTGCCAATGAGTACTTTCATTGCTTTTCTGGAATTTTCACTATCTTCAATAATCAATAAGTTTTTTATTTTTCTATTCACAAAATTTTCAATCCTGATGAAAGCTTCCTCCAGACCATCTTTAGATATCGGTTTCATAAGATATTCTACTGCACCTTCTCTGATAGGTTCTAGCGAACGGTCATTTGCCGATATAATATGCACCGGTATATGTCTTACAGAAGGATTTATTTTTAGTTCATGTAATACTTGTTTTCCATTGATTCCTGGTAAACCCATATCAAGAATGATTGCTTGAGGTTTGTATTTTGCAGCAAGCAATAAACCATCTTCTCCAGAAGAAGCCGACAAACATTTAAATCCTTTTTTGTTGGCTTGTTTTAAAAGTATAGTAGCAAAATTACGATCATCTTCAATAATGAGTACTATTTTGTCATCTATGTTCATTGTATCTCTATCGTCTTCTATGGTTGGATGATTCAGATAGTTGATATCATTTTGTGAGCGTGGTGTATACGAAATAGGTTTCACCTGATTTTCAGTTTCAGGCTCTTGTACAGGGTATATTTCCAAGGGGATAATGAGTGAAAAAGTAGATCCTTTGTCTAAATGGCTCTTTACTATTATTTCTCCTTCCAGTAATTTGGCAAGTTCCCGTGAAATAGAAAGTCCTAATCCTGTACCACCATATTTTCTGGAGGTTCCTCCTTCGGCCTGCTGAAAAGCTTCAAATATGGCTGATTGTTTGTCTTCTGATATTCCAATTCCTGTATCCCTAACAGAAATGTTCAAAGTAGTCTCTGTATTTGGGTCAATACTAATAGTTACACTTCCTTTTTCGGTAAATTTTATAGCATTGGATAAAAGATTTTTCAGTATCTGGTTCAAACGTTGTGAATCAGTGTGGATAAATTCGGGTAAACCAGCTGCCAATTTGCAAAGTATCGTTAATCCTTTTTGTTCCGCCTGATGTTTAAAATCGCGAAGAAGATTATCTGTAAAATTTTTCAGTGCTATTTTTTCAATATTTATAGCCATTTTCCCTGCTTCAATCTTGGAGAGGTCTAATACTTCATTAATTAATACCAAAAGATCATGACCACTTTTATAAATTATTTCCGCACTTTCAATCTGAACTTCATCTAGGTTTTTCTTTCTGTTTTCTGATAAATCTTTGGATAAAATAAGCAAACTATTAAGCGGTGTTCTTAATTCATGCGACATGTTTGCGAGGAATTCCGATTTATATTTGCTGCTAATCTCCAGTTGTTTGGTTTTTTGTTCAATATCATTTTTGGAAGCTTGAACTTCTTTATTTTTCTCCTCTAATGATTGAGTCTGTTCTTCCAATTCTTCATTAGTCATTTGTAATTCCTCTTGCTGTTGTTTAAGATTTTGCGCTTGTTGTTCTAATTCTTCATTCAGCTGTCTCAATTCTTCCTGCTGTATTTGGAGTTCTTCCGCTTGATTTGAAAGCTCTTTGTTCGCAAAACTTAACTCTACAGCTCGTTTTTCTTTCTCCTCATTTTGATAAGCAAGTTCTTCATTTGCAATCGCTAACTCTGCAGCTCTTTTTTCTTTTTCTTCGTTTTGGTAGGCGAGTTCTCCATTGGCAACAGCCAACTCCGCGGCTCTTATTTCTTTTTCTTCAGCTTGTTGAACCGTGTATACACTAATAGCAATGCTGCTCATAGCAACATTTACAAATTCTTTTTCGGTTTCATTAAATTCGGTAAGCTTGCCTATTTCAATTACGCCTATGGTTTTCCCGTCAAGCAAAAAAGGGGTAATCAGCAAATGTTTTGGTTTTGCGTTTAATACGGACGAAGTAATCCGAATTTGATCATCAGATATATACGCTAATGAAATTTGTTTTTGTTCCCAGGCAGCCTGACCAATTAATCCTTCATTTAATTTAAAACTAACTTTAGTGTCATTAGCAGATGAAAAAGCAAATTTGCCACTAAGCAATAGCTCATTTTCGTTTTCATTAAATAGATAAACGGCACCAATATTAGCTTTCAGATACGAACATAGAAAACTTATGGTATTGTTTGCCAACTGTTCTATACTTTGATCTCCTATTAACTTTTCACTAAGTACTGAGTTACCGGTAAGCAACCAGTTTTTGCTGGCGGTTTCCGATTCAGAATTTTTAAGCGCTTTTAAATTTGTGGCAACTATGGAATAGACAACAATAAGAATCAATACAATAACGAGCAATAAAACCGCAAAAACAATATTAAACTTACTGGCATCTTCCTTACTATCTTGTGTTCTTTGAGTAAGAAGCGAACGTTCTAATTCTTGTGATTCACTAATTATTTTTCTTATTTCATCTTGAATTTGTTTGCCTTCGCCTGAAGCGATAAACGCTCTTGCTTTTTCAAAATCATTTTTACGGAGGTTTACGCATGTATTCAAAATGTCAAATCGCAATTTAATCACTTTTGCAAGTTTCTCGATTTTATTTTGCTGAATGGGATTGTCTTGCGTTATTTTCTTTATTTTTTCAAGCTTCTCATTGATTTTAGAATTAGCGGTGTTGTACGGTTTCAAATAATCTTCATCACCTGTAATTACATAACCTCGAACGCCAGTTTCTGCATTAACAGATGACAATAATATTTGTTCGAATTCATACAATACCTGATTGGAAACATTTACCAAAGTATTTGAAGCAACAAATTTTTCACTGTTTTTAAAAGAAAACATTGCAACTCCTAAAAGTACTACTGCACAAGCAATAAATCCTATTACGATTTTTCTTCCTAAGTTCATTTTCATGCTATTATTTATAAAGTTTAGGTTTTTATCTTTCTTGTTGATCTAATTGTATTAATAATTCGATGATATCCTCCAATGGTAAAATATAATCTGGCACAATTGTAGCAATTGCTGACTTTGGCATGTATTCAGATTCGGCTGTTTCTGGGTCTTGAATAATGACTAAACCTCCACAGTCTTTTATACGCTTAATTCCTTTACTTCCGTCACTATTAGAACCTGTAAGCACGATTCCAATTAATTTATTTGTATACGCTTCGGCTGCTGATTCAAATAAAACATCAATAGAAGGTCTTGCAAAATTTACACGCTCATCTATAGTAAGGGAAAAAGTTTTATCCTTTTCAATCAGCAAATGATAATTAGGTGGAGCAATATAAATGTTGCCCTTTTTAATTTTCTCTTTTTCATCCGCTTCTGTTACATTTAGATGACTTTTTTCATTTAAAAGTTTTATCCAATGGCTATCAGAATGAGCACTTAAATGCTGCACTATAATAATTGGTATATTGAAATGTAACGGTAAGGATGAGGATATAATTTTTAACACATTCATTCCTCCGGAAGAAACCCCTATTACAATTGCTTCATATTGCATTTTTAATATTTCTTTTTAAATATTCGTTGTTTTGTGTCTAACTCAGAATATTGTTCATACAAATCTGAAAAACGTAAACTCTCTTTAGAGCCCAAACAAAGAACACCACCATTAATGAGACTATTATAAAAAAGAGTCTGGACTTTATTTTGTAAATTTTTATCAAAATAAATCAGCACATTCCGACATAATATCAAGTTTACTTCTGCAAAAACACTATCAGTCACCAGATTATGATTAGCCCAAACAATATTTTTTTTCAAGGATTGATTCATAATAACGTTATCATAATTGGAAGTATAATAACTCGAAAAGGATTCTTTTCCACCCGCCATTTGATAATTGGAAGTGTATTCTTTAATCATTTTATTCGAAAAAATCCCATCTTTTGCCCGGTTCAAAGCCATTTGGTTAAAATCTGTAGCATAAATGGTTGTTCTGTCATACAAGCCTTCTTCCTGCAAAAGAATAGCCATGGAATAAGCTTCTTCTCCTGTAGCACAGCCTGCATGCCATATTTTTATGAAGGGATAAGTCTTCAAAATAGGGATGACATTTTCTCGTAATGACTTATAAAAAATAGGGTCCCGAAACATTTCAGTTACTGTTATTGATAAATCCTGTAAGAGTTCAGAAGCGAAAGTTTCATCATTTAAAACCTTAGATTGCATTTGAGAAACATCTTCGAATCCAGATACCGCCATTCTGTTCATAATCCTGCGCCTGATATGGGCTTGGGAATACTCTCTGAAATCATACCCGTATTTCCTGAAGATAGCCTCCAATAACAATGAAATTTCTAAATCTGAGGTGTCTTTATACCGCATATTTTTTTAACAATTTTGATTTTAATTTTACCAAATCAGGGGTGATTAATTTAAATGTATAGATTCAATTTAAACAAAATTATATTGTAAAATGGATTACATACGATCCATGTACCAATTTAGTTCCTTTTCCATTTTTTGGTATTTAAAAATAGCAGTAATTATTTTTTGCAAGCGAACAAAAGCAGTTTCACTTTTCACTACGTAATCAAATGCCTTGTGATGCATACAGTTTATTGCCACTTCAATTTTATCTTGAGAAGATAACATTACAACTGGAATTTCTGGATTGAAAGCTTTTACTTTATCTAATGTTTCAAGACCGTTCATCGCATTTGCTACAATACCATCAAGTTGATAATCTAATATTATTACATCGGGATTATTGGATAAATTGGCAATACAGAGTTCTCCTGTTGAATAGGTTTCAACCGTAAAATCAGCATTTTCCATAAATTCAATTTCTAAAGATTTCAAAAACAATGCATCATCATCTACCAGAAATATTTTTACTTTATTGTTGTTGTCATTCATCATATTGTATTTTTTATTGTGTTAAATTCTTCTTGTAATTCAATGCATGCTTGTAAACAAATGTTTTCCAATTCTAGCACCAAATCATCTATTTCATCTGTTTTTTCTTGTGATATTGCGAAATCCTGAATTTTTTTCGCCATGTTTTCAAAATCAGGACTCATCCCCATTATTGCAAAAGAGGGAATTATTTTGTGTGCTGCCGAACCCAATAACGTCCAATTTTTTTCTGCTAAACTTTGTTTAATAGTTGAAACTAGAGGAGGCGTTTGTGCTAAATATAAAGATATCATTTCCATCATTAATGTAGGATTCGATTTTGTTCTTTGGTTTAAATAAACTAAGTCTGTGTACTTTATTTTTTTCTTTGCAATCTCTTCCTCTTCTCTTTTTTTATTAAGTGCAGTAGTAACTTTGGCAAGTTTTGGCTTTTTTAACGCGCCAACAATTTTGCTGTATAATACTTTTTCATCTACAGGTTTTGCAAGGTAATCGTTCATTCCTACAGCTCTGCATTTAGCCAAATCAACGGTTGTCACATCAGCAGTTAATGCGATGATTGGTATATTTGAATTCATTGTATTACGAATGTATTCTGTAGCTTCAAACCCATTCATTTCTGGCATTTGTAAATCCATTAGTACAATGTCATAATCATTTTCTTTTAGTTTTTCGATTGCTATTTTACCATTTTCGGCAATATCTCTGGCAAAACCAAAATCATCTAATAGTGTTTTCATAAGCAATTGATTAAGAGGAATGTCTTCAACTACCAATACTTTTATATTTTTTATTTCAGAATCTAATTCCATTATCTCATTTTCTAATTCTGGATCAATATTGGTTTTTTGAAAACCTAACGTAAAACTAAAGGTAGAACCTTCATTAAGATTACTTTTTACACGAATGGTTCCACCTTGCGGCTCTATTAATTGTTTTACAATAGCGAGTCCTAACCCTGTTCCACCATACAATCTTGAAGTTCCGCTGGATGCTTGTTGAAAGTTTTCAAATATTTTCCCTATTTTTTCTTCTGGAATACCAATTCCAGTGTCCGTTACTGAAAATTGAATAATTACGTTATCAGTATCTTCATGCAATAAATCGACACTGACTGTAATTTTTCCTTTTGTTGTAAATTTTACAGCATTACTGACTAAATTTAAAATAATTTGATGCAAACGAACGGGGTCACCTATGAGAATTTTTGGAATTTTATTGTCATATTCCTGAATCAATCGTAAGTTTTTTTCCTGAATTTTTGTTTCAAATAAATGGAGCATAGCAGCTATAGAAGATTTCATTTTGAAAGGTGTTTTTTCAAATGTCATTTTGCCTGCATCTACTTTTGCTAAATCAAGAATATCATTAATAAGTACAATTAATGCATCGCCACTCATTTTAATAGCATCTAAATATTCTTTTTGTTTTGTTGTCAAGTCTGTTTTCAAAACCACTTTGGTAAATCCAATGATTGCATTCATCGGTGTACGTATTTCATGGCTCATATTGGATAAAAATTGCTGTTTTGCTTTTACCGCATTTTCAGCTATAAAAGTCGCATTTTCAGCATTTATTTTTGCTCCTTCAGCAATTTCAGTGGCTAGCTCAGCAAAAACCCGTGCCTCAATTAACTCATTAGCGATTTTTTTCTGATCTGTAATATCTCTTGCAACAACAACAACACCAATCACATTTCCTTTTTCATTTTTATAAACAGAACCGTTGAACAATACATCAGTCAGTTTCCCGTTTTTATGGCGAAGAGTAAGCGGTGAATCGGCTACGGAACCTTTTTCAAATACTTCCTGATATACTTCACGAGCTTTTTGTTGTTCTGTAAAATAATCGAAGAAATAAGAATCTTTAAGTTCTTCACGAGACATACCTGTAATAGTTACAGTTGCCTCATTCATATCGGTAATTTTTCCTTGGGTATTTATAGTAACCAAAGGATCTCGACTTGCTTCGATTAAACTTAGAGTATATTGCGAATCTAATTTTGCGGTGTTACTAAGCTCTTTAAGTTCTTTATTTACAATTTCCCGTTTTTCTTTTTCATCGTTTTGAAAAAGAAGTTCTTTGTTGGCAATTACTAATTCAGCTGCCCGTTTTTCTTTTTCTTTATTTTGAAAAAGAAGCTCTTTGTTGGCAATGATTAATTCGTCTGCGCGTTTTTCTTTTTCTTTGTTTTGAAAAAGAAGTTCTTTATTGGCAATAACTAACTCTGCAGCACGATTTTCTTTTTCTTTATTTTGAAAAAGAAGTTCTTTATTGGCGATAATTAATTCGTCTGCTCGCTTTCCTTTCTCATCGTTTTGATATGCCAATTCTTTGTTAGCAATGACTAATTCAGCTGCGCGTTTTTCTTTTTCATCGTTTTGATACGCTAATTCTTTGTTAGCAATTTTTAGATCTAATGCCCATTTTTGCCCAGCAATATCTCTTGACACTATCACTACACCCAAAACATTTCCGTGATCATCTTTATAAACTGAACCGTTAAATAAGACATCTGTTAGTTTTCCTTTTCTATGGAGAAGTGTAAGTGGAGAATCAGTTATTGAACCTTTTGTAAAGGCCTCCTGATATAGTTCTTTGGCTTTTTGGGGCTCAGTAAAATAATCAAAGAAATCAGTACCAATTAATCTTTCTCGATTGACACCCGTAATATTCACAGTTGCCTCATTCATGTCCGTAATCTTCCCAGCGGTATTTATTGTAATTAAAGGGTCTAGACTTGCTTCAATTAGACTTCTGGCGTATTTTGATACTTGATTATTTATAATTTCTATTTTTTTATTAAAAACGGATGGGTCAATTAAATGCTCTTATTTTTCCTCAATTAAATTTCCAACTTCTTCAATAGGATTGCGTCTTTTATCCTTTAATTGTTTAAAATGAGAAGGGGAGAGTCCGGTAACTTTTTTAAACTGACTGGATAAATGGGCTACACTACTATAATTCATTTTCCAAGCGATTTCAGTTATATTCAATTCTCCATAAATAATCAATTCTTTTATGCGTTCCGTTTTATGGCTAATTATAAATTGTTCAATGGTAGTACCTTGTACTTCTGAAAACAAGTTTGATAAATAGGTGTAGTCGTGATTTAATTTTTGACTTAAATAATCTGAAAAATTAATTTTAATATTTTCAGTTGAATGGTGAACCATATCAATAATTACATTTTTTATTTTTTCGATTAACATGGATTTTTTATCATCCATTAATTCAAGTCCTGAATCTAAGAGAGCAGCTTTTAATTTTTGTCGTTGCTCCATAGAAATGTTTTCCATGATTTCGACTTCTCCCAAATCAACAACCATAAAGTGTAATTTGAGCTTTTTTAATTCTTCTTTTACCGCCATTTTACAGCGATTACTTACCATGTATTTTATGTATAGTTTCAAATATATTTCTTTTACAGTTAGGACAAAAATACTTATTCGGTTTAAAGATACATTATATAATTTTACAAATTAATTATATAATTAAAAAATTAGTCCACAATACTTTGCTTTTTTAAGTAGAAATGGTTATTAAAGAAAAACTGTATTTGACTAAGTATGCCTGTTTGTCTGGTGAATATTGATTTTTAAACATTTGTTTTTTAGAATATTACGCTTATGTTTGCTGCTTTGATTTTGTATTATTTTTTAATTTTTTAGGCTCCAATTTTTATGTAAAATACCAATATTACGCTTTAGGAATCTCTTTTTCTTCAGGATATATTTTCTGTTACTATGTAAAAACCTACTTATCTTTGATAGGATATTCCCTTGAACATATCTTGTGCAGTTTATTATAATTCTAAATATGATTTTAAGATATGGGAAATTAGAGTTCTATTAAGAGCAATTAGTTAGGAAGTTGTATAAAAAAATCGTATTTTAAATAAATTTATGTTTATTTAAAATACGATTAACGGGTAACTTTAAACATCAGTTAAAATTAAAAATTAATTGAATGAGTCAACCCAATCCAATGATTTAATCGATGAAACCTTATTTTCTTGATTAAGTAAAACACGAAGTTCTTTATTTGCTACTTTTTTTGTATATAATGCTTTGTAACGAAAAACAGTTGTGCCATCGGTATTATTTTTATAAACTTCAATTAACTGAAGATCAATAAAGGTACCGTAATATTGACGAAATCGAGTACAGGTCTTTGTCAGTCTCTCCTCCGTTGTATTTTTAATTACAGATAGTGTCGCCTCACTTTCGTTAAAAGGTTTAAACTTGGAGGTATTACAAGTCATCAAAACTCTCTTTCCTAATTCGTAAGCTTTATTCTTTTGACTATTATCTATTTCAGATAATGCTAGTTTCACTATTTTTGCTTTTTCTGGTTCTGGAGCAGTTGTGCCTTTTTTTGATTTACATCCAATGAGTAAAAGGATTGTCATGACAATAATTAATTTTTTCATAATCTATTTTATTTTTAATAATAAGTTAGGATCCGGACAGTTTTTTAAATAATAATCTAAATCACTTTTGCTACAAACCCCAGGATAATCTCCAAACGTATTTGAAATTTCTTCTATTATTTGAAAATGCAAGTGTGGGGCATAATCTCCGTTAACTAATGCATCTCCTAAGGTCCCAATTTGCATTCCTTTTTCAACAATATCTCCAATTTCTATATTGCTGATACTTTCTAACGAAAGATGCCCGTATAAAGTATAAAAACGTTGTTTTTCTATTTTGTGTTCTATAATAATAGTAGGGCCATAATCACCCACGCCGGTGTTGTAATTAAAACTGTGAATAAATCCATCAAGTGCTGCCAAAACAGGAGTCCCTGCTTTAATCCATAAATCTAAACCAATATGAATATTGCGTTCTTCTGTTTTAGGATCATTAAAAACAGTACTTCTTTTGTATAAATTTCTAATTTCATTATAACCTCCAAAAGCTACTTTTGCATTGTTTTCGGTTAAATAGTTTTCAATGTATTTTTCAAAATGAGATGAATCAGCAATTTCTTCTTTGGCAAGGACATCGTTTGTAATTGATAAATTCAAAGGAATGTATTGACTGTAGTCAATGGATTTGTCTATTACTTTGACATTTTGTATGTTCCTTAAAATTGTTTCTAAAACCTTCATATTCGATTATTTTTATAAAGTTTAAATTTAAAATAAAAAAAGCCAACATAAATAACTTATGCTGGCATTATAACTTTTAATTAAGAAAATAGTTTCTGTTATTTTTTAACTTCAATTTTTGCTTCACCACCGGAAACATTTACAGTTGTTTTACTGGCTCCATCTTTGGTTGTTACATTTACACCATCAGTACTAACTTTTATAGATGTACTATCTTTTGCTTCTCCAGAAACTGCTGCAGCTTCAGTAGTTGTTGTTTCGCTTGATGTTTCAGTTGGTGTTGGCATGGGAGTTTCTTCTTTTTTCTTGCAAGAAACGATTACAATCATTGACAATATTCCTAAAAGTAATGCTGTTTTTCTCATATTTATTTTTGTTTAAGGTTATTAGCCCATTAATTGATTGACAATTTACTATTTTAAATCTTTAAAAGAGAAAAACGTTTTACTATTTTAAAAAAAAAATCCCAATCGTAAAGATTGGGATTTCAATTTATAGTATTAATTCTTAATATAAATTTGGATATTTTGAGGGATTCACCTCGTTCATCATTGCATAAACTTTCTCGAAAATATCTTCGGTTGATGGCTTAGAGAAATAATCTCCATCTGTTCCATAAGCCGGTCTGTGTGCTTTTGCAGTTAACGTTTGAGGTTTACTGTCTAAATAGTTGTAGGCATCTTGTTGCTCAATTATTTGTTGCAAAATATAAGCCGAAGCACCACCAGGAACATCTTCATCAATTACCAATAAACGATTTGTTTTAGCTATACTTTTTACTACATCTTGATTGATGTCAAATGGGAGCAAAGATTGTAAGTCGATAATTTCGCAATCAATCCCAACTTCAAGAAGCTCTTTAGCGGCTTGCTGCACTAATCGTAAAGTCGAACCATAAGAAACTAATGTAATATCAGTTCCTTCTTTCAAAGTTTCTATAACCCCAATTGGAGTTTTGAATTCGCCATAATTCAACGGCATTTTTTCTTTCAATCGATACCCATTTAAACATTCGATCACTAAAGCTGGTTCGTCACATTCTAACAAACTGTTATAAAAACCCGCTGCTTGTGTCATATTTCTAGGAACCAAAACGTGAATTCCTCGTATGGCATTTATGATCATTCCCATAGGGGAGCCAGAGTGCCAGATGCCTTCTAAACGGTGTCCTCGAGTACGTATGATTAGTGGTGCTTTTTGTTTTCCAACAGTTCTGTATCGCAATGTAGCTAAATCGTCACTCATGATTTGAATGGCATACAATAAATAATCTAAATATTGAATTTCGGCAATTGGGCGTAAGCCTCTCATAGCCATTCCAATTCCTTGACCTAGAATGGTAGCTTCACGAATTCCAACATCGGCAACGCGAAGTTCTCCGTATTTTTCCTGCATTCCTTCTAAACCTTGATTTACATCACCAATAGCTCCTGCATCTTCTCCAAAAATTAATGTTTCAGGATATTTAGTGAAAATAGCGTCAAAATTATCGCGTAAAATCATTCGTCCATCAGTATCTTCTTTAGCATCTTCAGGATATACCGGTAAAACTTTTTCAACAGAAAACACATTTAAATCGGTTTCTGAAAATAAGTTGCTGCTAAAATTCTTTTGGGTTTTAATTGTATAGTCTGTAATCCATTGCGATAATTCTTGTTTACCATTTTCATTAAGGATTAAACGCAATACTTTACGGGCAGTAACCAGTATTTCTTTCTTCAAAGGAGATTTTATTCCGCTTAAATCAGCAATGAATTTTAATATTGTCTCCTTATTATTACTAGATTCAGCTATTGTTTGCAATAAAGCAACGAGTTCTTTTTGCTCTTCAACGATAGGTTCTATAAAGGCATTCCAAGCGGCTTTTTTACCTTCTAAAACATCTTTTTTAGCTTGTACATCAATCGCATCAATGTCTTCTGGAGAAGCAATATTAATCGCAATCATCCATAATTTCATTTGACGAATACAATCAAAATCTCTTTCCCAAGCCAATCGGTCTGCGTTTTTGTATCTTTCGTGAGAACCTGAACTGGAATGTCCTTGAGGTTGCGTCAATTCGTTTACATGAATCAATACAGGGATATGATTTTCTCGGGCAATATCGGCCGCTTTTTCATAAGTGGCAATCAAGTCCGCATAATCCCAGCCTTTTACTCTTAGAATTTCAAAACCATTGGTATCGTGTTCTCTTTGGTATCCTTTTAATATTTCGGATATATTTTCTTTAGTAGTTTGGTGTCTGGCGTGAACAGAAATTCCATATTCATCATCCCAAACACTCATTACCATAGGAACTTGTAAAACACCTGCAGCATTTATGGTTTCAAAAAACAACCCTTCAGATGTACTGGCATTTCCAATAGTTCCCCATGCAATTTCATTTCCTTCAATTGAAAAATTGGAAGCATTTGGTATTCCTGAAACTTGTCTGTATATTTTTGATGCTTGAGCAAGACCTAATAATCTTGGCATTTGTCCTGCTGTAGGAGAAATATCAGCACTAGAATTTTTTTGCTTTGTTAAATCTTTCCATGAACCATCTTCATTTAAACTATGTGTGGCAAAGTGACCACCCATTTGTCTTCCGGCTGACATGGGGTCTTGTTCAATATCAGTGTGACCGTATAATCCGGCAAAAAATTGTTGGATTGTTAATTCTCCAATGGCCATCATAAAAGTTTGATCGCGATAATATCCAGAACGAAAATCACCATTTTTGAAAGCTTTCGCCATGGCTAGTTGTGGTACTTCTTTTCCATCACCAAAAATACCAAATTTAGCTTTTCCGGTCAATACTTCTTTACGCCCTAATAAGCTACATTCCCTACTTATTATAGCTATCTTATAATCATTCAAAACTTCGATTTTGAAATCTTCAAATGTCAATGCAGTACTGGTTTTTTCTTTTATCATAATTGAAAAGTATAACTTTGTGAGGCAAATTTACTTAAAAACTAGCGATTTTCATAATTGATTATAAAAATAGAATTAAATTATTTCAATTTATTCTACTAAAAAGAACTTTATTTTTTTGCTATATGTAATTTTACATATGATTTAATAAGAATAATACAATTAATATTCATAATTACATTAGATTAAAACCATTTTCGATTAAAAAGATTGATTAATGTTTTAGGTGAGAAAGTGACTATAAAACGAATTTTTTCATTGTAATTGTTTTGAGAAATTTCCCATCCATTATTTGAATATATCGGAAAATACAATTCAAAATAGTCAGTCACTAAGTTGAGACGAATTCCGCTATCATATACAAATTTTTCATTTTGGCTATTATTTTTTATAAAACCTACATCGCCATATACCTCAATCCAATTCCAGATACTGTAACTTGCATTTAAACTGGTGATCCATCTATTCGCAAAAGGTGTGACAATTTTCGATTTAAAGCCTCCTTCTGCCAATATAAATTGTTGGCTGAAAAGTCCCGTGCTCTCAGACCTTCCAAAATAATTATAATCAAATAGGTAGTCTGTTGGTCTGTCTAATGCGAAACTGAAAAAATCCGATTGCGTTTTATTATACAAGAAACTTCCAGCGTATAAGCGTAAATTAATTTGGCGATTGTCTTCAAATAGTTTTCGATATTCAATTTCACCGGTAACTTTTCCAAATTTCCCTGAAACTTGGACATTAGAACTAAAGTTAAAATGATTGGTTACTTCTGTTTTTGTATTGATATATCTAGCATCAAAAACGGAATAATTTTGAGGGGAATTCTCAGTAACAAAAGCACTTTTTTCCTTATTCACAATTACTTGGCGGAATAAGATTAATTGTTTTCTATTGTCTCTAAAGTTTGACTCTCTAATTCGCAATTGTACTGTAGGATTTAATTTAAGATAAGTGGCATCCTGCGCATAATGAAAGTAAGAGCCACTCATCGAATATCGGGCATTATAAAGGGCACTGTTTCTATAATTTTGATTTACTACAAAAGAAGCTGATCCGGATAAATTATTGGATTTAGAAGAATAGGAAGGATTAATGTCGAAAATAAAAGGTTTGTCTAAAATAGTTTTATTGTGCAATCGAACTCCAGGAGTCAAACCATCATATAAATTATAAGATAATGTGGGTACATACAAAATTTGGTTGTAATATGGGTCTTCTAAATCTTTCATAAACACAAACTTTACAGGACGATTGTTTGGAAAAAAACCGCCAAGTTTTTTCCAATTATTCCTTAAATTGTATTCCGGAACTTCATTTTTTAAATTTAAAATAATTTTATCTGCTTCCTTTCTCTCAAATGTAAAAGTGCTGTCACATTCTTCAATGTCCAACCATTGCTTAAATACAATTTTACCTTTTTTTGTACCATAAACTGGAATAGGAATAGGAGCTCCTGTTCTGTTTATCACTGAAAAAGTAATGCTGTCTTTAGTTTTTGTTACACTCGAAAATTTATAATCAATAATGTCTCTTGAATTAATAATGGTATTAAAAAACCAATTGATATCCTTAGTTGTATTTGATTTTAATAACATTTCAAAATCGGATTTTGACACTTGTGTCAGCTGATTTTTTTTATAAAATGCTTTAATGCTAGTATCAACTGCATCGTTTTGCAAGTAATCATCCAGAAAGCGAATGCTTAATCCTGCCCGGTATTTACTGGCGATTTGTTCATTAAATTTGATTAAATTATTTTTCGGACTACCTAGTTGTTGGTCCAGATTTTTACGAGCCATCAACATATAGAAATAGCTGTATTGATCATTGAAATCAATATTAGCTAAGTTAAAACTTTTCAATAATTTAATTTTAGAAAGACTACCAACCATTTTAGTTTTTGGGTGATTTTTATCTATATATTTCATCATCGCATAGACTTGAATCCCATCATAAATCCAATTGTCTTTTCTGGGATCCAGATGCAAACTCGTTTTTAAATATTCTTTTAGATAGGTTTTTAGAAACTTAATTTCAAAAAGAAATTCATCCGGAAACGGACTTATAAATGAAGGAAGCTGATTTAATCCATAAAAAGGATTTCTTTCATAATCCGTTTGAGAAACAATGATTTTTTCATGAGGATATTTTCCAATTAAATCGTTAGTAAAATTTATAACTCGGTCAATTACAATTGCTTTTTGAGTAGTATCTAATTTATTGTTTTTTAAATCAGTCAGCACTTCAACAGAGCTATTTTTGTAACTCTCAAAACTGGATTTAGGTTCAATAATAAGACTGAAATCAGTTCTATTATTTCCTGATAATCTGTAATGTGAAAAGTCATTATTTCCAGTTGTCTTTTCGCTATTTAAGTCTGAGCTGACTTCTAATTTTTTTGAGATTTTAAGATTAATTTCAAAATCAGAAACTCCATTGGCAATATCATCCAGATTATTATTACTATTTTTTATAAAAGTATGATTTTCATAACGCGCAGGAGTAAGATACCAGTTTTTTAGGTTAAATGTGCTGTTGTTATTGTAGCCATATTTCGTGAATTTTTCACTGGGAATTTTGCTGATATACGAAAGGTAAAGAGTAATTTTCTGGTTTGGAAGTAACTGATTTTTTAATTGGACAACAATGTAATCAGGGTTTTTTACTGTTCTTTGCCAAAATAAAAACTGCTGAGTGCCATCATTAACAATCAAATTTATTGTACTGCCACGTTCTTCATCTTTGGCTAAATGAAAACCCCTGTAAAATTCATCCGAAAATCGTTTGGCAAGAGGTGTGTTTTTATTGGAAAATGCATGATTCCAGTCATTCAAAACGATCGATGTTAACGTATCATCGGACTGATTTATGAAAATAATTTCCTGATTAATAATCAATGATTTATTTTCAGCATTAAGCTCTGCTCTAATCTTGGACTGATGTTGCGCATATTGATTTCCTGAAGTTAATAAAACAAGAAAATAAATTGTAATTTTAAGGTATGCTTTCAAATTTCGGTATTAATTTATTAAAAAAAAATAAATATACTTATAATTAGATATAATTGTTCTAATGTCCTTAAAGTTAAGCAAAAAAAAGAAGCTGTTTTTGAGGCAGCTTCTTTTTTTTAAAAATTAGGTGATAAATCGTATCTCTTATAAAAGGTATTCAGAACATCAACGACCTCATCTTCGGTGTCAACAATTTTAAACAAATTCAAATCTTCCGCATGAACGGTGCCTTCTCGTTCTACTAATACTGTTTTAATCCAATCAATCAAGCCCGACCAAAAACTGGTTCCAACCAATATGATAGGGAATTTGGCTATTTTTTTTGTCTGAATCAAGGTCATTGCTTCAAACATTTCGTCCAAAGTACCAAAACCGCCCGGCATCACTACAAAACCTTGGGAATATTTGACAAACATCACTTTTCGAACAAAGAAATAATCAAAGTTCAAATTCTTGTCGTTGTCGATATACGGGTTAAAATGCTGTTCAAAAGGCAATTCAATATTCAATCCCACTGATGTTCCGCCGCCAAGATGTGCACCTTTATTTCCGGCTTCCATAATTCCAGGACCGCCGCCAGTAATCACGCCATAGCCAGCTTTACTAATTTTGTATGCAATTTTTTCTGCCAATAAATAATTAGGATCTTCAGGTTTGGTTCGTGCGGAACCAAAAATAGAAACACAAGGACCAATGCGTCCCATACTTTCATAACCGTTTACAAATTCGGCCATAATTTTAAAAATCGCCCAACTATCATTGGTTCTAATCTCATTCCACGTCTTTCTTTTTAATCGGTCTTGGATAACTTTATCCTCGTCATTATCAAAATCTTCTAATCTCATATTCTCTATTTTATAATCTTATTTTTTTTGGAGCTACTTCCAGCTATTCGTTTCAATCTTAATCGCCGAACCCCGGCTCATAAGGATTTCCACTTCTATCTGGGCTAGGCTCTGGAATACTAAAGTAATTCTTTTTTCAAGAATTGCGCCGTATAACTCTTCTTAATTTTTATAATTTCCTCAGGAGTTCCTTTGGCAATAAGCTGTCCGCCGCCTTTTCCACCTTCAGGACCAATATCAATAATATAATCTGCAAGTTTGATTACGTCCATATTATGTTCGATAATCAAAATTGTATTTCCTTTATCAACCAGTTTATTAATCACTTCCATCAACACTCGAATGTCTTCAAAATGCAATCCGGTTGTAGGTTCGTCCAGAATATAAAACGTATTTCCGGTATCTTTTTTAGACAATTCTCCTGCCAGTTTGATGCGTTGCGCCTCACCACCGGAAAGCGTTGTGCTTTGTTGGCCCAATGTGATGTAACCCAAACCAACATCCTGAATCGTTTTTACTTTTCTATAAATCTTCGGAATCATTTCAAAAAACGGAACCGCTTCATCCACGGTCATATTCAACACATCTGAAATAGATTTTCCTTTGTATCGAATTTCCAGTGTTTCTCTGTTAAAACGTTTCCCTTGACAGGTTTCACATTCTACATAGACGTCTGGCAGAAAGTTCATTTCAATCGTTCGCACACCAGATCCTTCGCAGGTTTCGCAACGACCGCCTTTTACATTAAAACTAAATCGGCCTGCTTTGTATCCCCGAATCATACTTTCAGAAGTCATCGTAAACAAATTTCTGATTTCGGTAAATACTTCGGTATAAGTTGCCGGATTACTTCTGGGCGTTCTACCAATCGGGCTTTGGTCTATATCAATCACTTTATCGATATGCTCCAATCCTTCAATTTTTTTATACGGTTGTGGTTTTTTGACTCCATTAAAATAATACGCATTCAAAATAGGGTAGAGCGTTTCATTAATCAAAGTAGATTTTCCACTACCTGAAACTCCAGTCACACAAATCATTTTGCCCAAAGGCAATTCTATCGAAACATTTTTCAAGTTATTTCCTGTTGCTCCGGTCAGTTTCAGGAATTTTCCATTTCCTTCTCTACGCTTTTTTGGAACCTCGATTTTCATTTCACCATTCATGTACATGGCGGTAATAGTATGATGTTTCAGGATTTCGGCAGGCGTTCCTTTGCTGATGATTTCGCCTCCATATTTTCCTGCTTTTGGTCCAATATCAATTACATAATCCGCGCGTTCAATCATGTCTTTATCGTGTTCCACCACAATTACAGAGTTTCCAATATCTCGTAATTGCTCCAGAGAATGAATTAGTTTTTCGTTGTCTCTTTGGTGTAAACCAATACTTGGCTCATCCAGGATGTACAAAACACCAACCAACTGTGAGCCAATTTGTGTTGCCAAACGGATGCGTTGGGCCTCGCCACCGGAAAGTGATTTGGAACTTCGGCTTAAAGCCAAATAATCCAAACCTACATTCATCAAAAAGTTTAATCGATCTTTAATCTCCTTGATTACTTCAGTAGCGATACGCTTTTGTTTATCAGATAAGTGGTTGTCTAAATCAAGAAACCAAGTGGTCAAATCCGAAATGTCCATATCGCACAGTTCGGTAATATTTTTTCCATTAATTTTAAAGAATTGTGCTTCTTTTTTCAAACGGGAACCTTCACAAACCGGACATTTTATTTCGTCCATGAATTCCTTGGCCCAACGTTTTATGCTTGTTGAACCGCTTTCATCATGTTGATTTTTGATGAAATGCGAAATCCCTTCAAAATCAATTTTGTATTCTCTGGCAACGCCAAGATCTTTAGAATTGATGGTGAATTTTTCTTTTCCGCCATTCAAAATCATTTCCATCGCCTCAGCAGGAATGTTGTTAACTGCATCTGTCAATTTGAAGCCATATTTTTCACCAATAATTTCCAATTGCTTGAAAATCCAGGATGATTTATATTCTCCTAATGGAGCAAAACCTCCCGCTTTTATTGATAATTTTGGGTTTGGAATAATCTTCTTTGGGTTGATTTCGTTTACTGTTCCCAAACCGTTGCAATGGTCGCAAGCCCCTTTTGGTGAATTGAAAGAGAATAAGTTTGGTTCTGGATTCTGATAGGAGATTCCCGTAGTTGGACACATCAAATTTCTGCTGAAAAAACGAACTTCATTAGAATCTTGGTCTAAAACCATCAACACATTTTCTCCGTGATGCATGGCTGTATTGATACTTTCTGCCAAACGTTTTTCATTGTCAGGAGTATCTTCAATAACCATTCGGTCCACTACAATTTCGATATCATGTGTTTTGTAACGGTCGAGTTTCATCCCTAAAGTAATATCCAGCACATCACCGTTTACACGAACTTTAAGGAAACCTTGCTTAGCAATTTGTTGAAAAAGTTCCGCATAATGTCCTTTTCGAGCGCGAATAACTGGTGCCAAAATATTGATGCGTTTTCCAGTAAAATCCTGAATGATCAAATCTTTGATTTGCTCATCAGAATAGGAAACCATTTTCTCGCCCGTATTGTAACTGTATGCATCAGCGCCACGAGCATACAATAAACGCAAAAAATCGTAAATTTCAGTGATAGTTCCGACGGTGGAACGCGGACTTTTACTAGTTGTTTTTTGTTCAATAGCAATTACTGGAGAAAGTCCGTCAATTTTATCGACATCGGGACGTTCTAAACCACCCAGAAATTGACGCGCATACGCCGAAAAAGTTTCTACATAACGGCGTTGCCCTTCGGCATAAATGGTATCAAAAGCTAAGGAGGATTTCCCGGAACCCGAAAGACCGGTAATTACAACCAGTTTTTCACGAGGAATGGAAATATCTATATTTTTTAAGTTGTGAACGCGAGCGCCTTGAACTTCAATGGTATTGTCTTTGTCTAGCATAATTTTTGCAAAAAAGCAAAGTTACCATTTTGATTTATTCTTTCGATACAACAGTTTAGAAGTTTATGTTAAAAGAAGTATTAAAAATTTATTCAATCGTCATGGATTTTAGTTTGGTTCTGTAAGCTTCAAGTGCAACAGATTTAGAAATAAATCCATAATATTTTCCGTCTTTAATAACGGGTAAGAATGCTTTTTTAGATTTCTCAAATTTATTCATGACCATTTCCATGCTGTCGTCCGGTGAAATTGTTTCAACAGGTTTCAGCATTATTTCCTTGACTAATGTATATTTAACGCGGTAATTATTGAATATTATTTCTCGGATATCATTAAAATGAACAATACCTAATAAATTTTGTTCCAAATCAACTACTCCAAATATCACTTGGTTAGAATGAGAAATTAAATCAACTAATCGTTCTAAATTCTCATTAGGAGTAACGGTTAGGAAATCAGTTTGTATAATGGTACTTGTCTCTAGTGTAGAAAGTACATTAGTGTCCTTGTTGCTGGTAAAGGCATGCCCTTTTTGCACTAGATTTTTCACATCCATAGAGTGTTTTTCAAAACGTTTTGAAATTGCAAAACTGATTGATGCTACGATCATAAGCGGAATCATCAAGTTATATCCTCCGGTAATTTCAGCAATTAAGAATATCGCAGTCAATGGAGCATGAAATAAACCGCTCAAAATACCTGCCATTCCCACCAAAGTAAAATTACTAACGGGTAATTTAGTAAGTCCTGTGAGATTTAAAAATTTGGAAAAAAAGAAACCAACATACGAACCCAAAAACAGCGAAGGAGCAAAATTTCCACCATTACCGCCACTTCCTAAGGTAATTCCTGTCGCAAAAACTTTTATCATCATCGTACAACCTACAAAAAGTAAAAGTGCCCAACTATTATCGCGAAAACTACTGAATAATGTATTTTCTAATAATTTTCCGGGATCGTTCTCAGATAAAGTTTTGATACTTTCATATCCTTCTCCAAAAAGTGTCGGAAAAATGAAAATAAGTATTGCTAAAATTGAAGCACCAAATAATGCTTTTTTATAAGGTGATAATTTAAGTCTTGCAAAAAAATGTTCTACTCTTTGGAAATTTCTAGAGTAGTATACAGAGATGAAACCGGTAAATAAACCTAAAAGAATATAATAAACAATGTTATGATAATCAAAGCTTTGTTGCTGTTTGAACGAAAGCAAAATTTCCTCATTTAATGCAATTACTGAAACTAAAGCTCCTGTAGCTGCCGCTATCATAATCGGTGTAAATGCAGCAATACTAACATCCACCAATAATACCTCAATAGCAAACAACACTCCGGCAATTGGTGCGTTAAAGGCAGCTGCAATTCCGGCTGCAACTCCACAACCTATAAGTAGAGTTCGGTCTTTATAACTTAATTTATATTTTTGTGCATAGTTTGAACCAAAAGCGGCTCCTGTAATTACAATCGGACTTTCTAAACCTGCAGAACCACCTAAACCAACCGTTAATGAGCTCGTTACAATTTGAGCGTACATTTGTTTTTTTGGAATAATGCTCGCTTTTTTTGCAACAGCATATAAAATTTGTGAAGTTCCTTTTTGAATGGTTCCTCCCAAAACTTTTTTAACTACTAAAACAGTCAGTAAAATACCAATTATAGGCAGGATACTATTAAGAAATCCCAATTTTAAAATTCCGCTGACATAAGTAGCAAAAGAAAATACCCAGTGCGCAAAAGTTTTCAGAACTATTACAGCAAATGCAGAGGAGATTCCAACCAAAACGGCAGATAAGAATATAAACTGTTTTGGAGTCAATATAGACTGTGCTACGGCAATTATTACTTCTAGTTTGGCTATTACTTTTTTGAACATGATACTTTTTAAGAGGGCTACAAAACTACTATTATTTTAATCCTAACACATATTTTTTAACGCTTCTTTTTTGCTTAATGGCTTTAAAGTATTGGTTTTTACAAATTCTTGAACATCTTCAGGATTTGATTTTGCATATTCCCGTAACGCCCAACCTATTGCTTTTTGAATAAAAAATTCTTTAGAATGCGAATGCTTTAAACATTCGGAAAATAATAAATCAGCGCTGGTTTTTTGTTTGTATCCCAATTGAAATAAAATTGCACTTCGGTTCAACCACATATTCGTTGAATTTGAAAATCGTATTATTACATTTTCTGTTTCCAATGGAAATTCTCTTAGATATTCGCCCAAAATGTACTTTGAAATGGTATCCACGCTGTCCCACCAAGAATTGTTGGTTATCAGTTTTTCAATTAGTTGAATGTCCTCCTTTTTATAATTCCCTTTGAGTTCTTTTATTAAAATTTCAATAGCGCAATACTGAAATTCCCGTTCTTGTTTTCTATATAATTCTAATGCAATTGCTCTGGCATTTGCTGTAACTTCTTGTTTGTTTTCTTTCCAAATTTCCTTAAAAATGCGTCTTCGTTCCTCGGTTTTTATTCCAAAAAAAGGAAAGTTGTTCTTCATGTATTTTGTCATGGCAAAAGCATTTTCAGGATTTTGATTTGCTTCAAAAACGTTTTCTAAGGCAAGTATAAAGTTCATAAATAGTAAATTTCAATGGCAAAATTCAATGGCAATGTCAAAAAACAAAATTTAAAAGTAAACATAAAATCTGCTTCTGAAATTTTCTTTTTTCTATTCTCTAAAATCTTATAAATTCTCTAAAATCCAACTGCTTTATCGTCTCCTCTAAAATCAGCACCACCTTCGAGTTTTTTATTTGGTAAAACCAAAATGGCATCCACTTTTCCTATTACGGGAGTCGTTTTCTCATTGATAAGATATCCTTTAGATTTCAAGGTTTCAAAAGTTTTAGTGTCGAAAGTATTAGGCTCAAAAGTGATTAAATCCGGCAACCATTGATGGTGAAAACGAGGTGCATTCACAGCTTCCTGCATACTCAACCGATACTCGTAAACATTTAATATCGTTTGCAATACCGATGTGATAATTGTAGAACCACCCGGAGAACCCACAACCATAAATAATTTTCCTTTTTTCTCCACAATTGTTGGCGTCATGGAACTCAACATTCTTTTTTGTGGCGCGATACTGTTAGCTTCATTTCCCACCAATCCAAACATATTGGGTTCACCTGGTTTGGCACTGAAATCATCCATTTCATTATTAAGGAAAAAGCCCAATTCATCACAATAATATTTTGAACCATACCCGTCGTTCAATGTTGTAGTTGATGAAACCGCATTACCAAATTGATCTACAATTGAATAATGGGTGGTCTCCGTACTTTCATTATACGTTACTTTTCCTTCTTTAATATCCGATGATAAGGTGGCTTTTTCAAAACTAAAATTCGACATCCTTTGTTTCAAATATTTATCTGCCATTAAAGCTTTTAAAGGAATTTTCACAAAATCCGGATCACCCAGATAATAACTTCTATCGGCATACGCTCTTCTTTCTGCTTCTACAATAACTTGAATGGCTTCGGTAGAATTATGACCCATTTTAGCCAAGTCATAAGGCGCAATCATTTTGAATATTTCAGCCAGACATATTCCGCCGCTGCTGGGTGGAGGCATTGAGATTATCTTTAAATCCTTGTAATCAAAAGTAAGCGGCATTCTCCATTTGGCTTCATATTTGGACAAATCTTCCAAAGTAATTATTGCTCCTTTTTCCTGAAGGTATTTGACTAATATTTTAGCTGTTTCTCCTTTGTAAAATTCATCTCTGCCATTTTTTGAAATTCTTTTTAAGGTAGTTGCCAGCGCAGGATATTGAATGACATCATTTTCTTTGAAAGCATTTGCAAATAATGTTTTATCGCCATTTACTTTTATGATTTTGTCTCGATACGCAGCTAATCTATCTTCTTGTTTTTTGGTAACAATAACTCCTTTTTCGGCTAATGCAATTACGGGTTTTAGAATTTCTTCAATTGGTAATGAACCCAATTTTTTATGAACTGCAAAAACGCCGGCAATTGTTCCGGGAACTCCAATGGCAAGAGGAGATTCGGTACTTTTTCCTTTAATGACATTTCCTTTTTCGTCCAGAAACATATCTTTAGTTGCAGCTAATGGCGCTTTTTCTCGATAATCCAAAGAACCAATTTCTCCGTTTGCTTTTCGATACACCATAAAACCGCCACCTCCCAGATTTCCTGCAAACGGATAGGCTACAGCCAAAGCCAATTCGGTAGCAACCATCGCATCAAAAGCATTTCCGCCTTTTTTCATGATTTCAACTCCAATTTTGGAAGCTTCTTCCCTTGCGGAAACCACCATCGCCTGACTTGCAACTTCCCCAGTGGGCTGAATCATATTTTTTTGGGTTTTACAACCAATTGACAAAACACTCAATAGAATAATAATTTTTTTCATTCGAAATAGTATAAATTTAAAAACCAACGGCTTTGTTATCGCCTCTTTTGTCAGCGCCACCTTCCAGTTTTCCATTTGGTAATATCAAAATCGCGTCTACTTCACCAATGATTTCTTTGTTTTTTTCATTAATGATATATCCTTTTTTCTTTAAACCATTCAATAATTCTTTATCGAAAGAATTGGGTTCAAAAGTAATTTCATCAGGCATCCATTGATGGTGAAAACGAGGTGCATTTACCGCTTCTTGCATACTCATATCAAATTCATACACATTCAATATCGTTTGCAACACCGATGTGATAATGGTGGAACCTCCCGGGGTTCCTACAACCATGAAAAGTTTGTTGTCTTTTTCTACAATCGTTGGCGTCATGGAACTCAACATTCTTTTTCCCGGCGCAATGCTGTTAGCTTCACTTCCAGTAAGTCCATATAAGTTGGGAACTCCAGGTTTGGCGCTGAAATCGTCCATTTGATTATTTAAAAAGAAACCCAACTCGTCGCAATATATTTTGGAACCATAATTATCATTCAAAGTAGTCGTTGCCGAAACTGAATTTCCTTTTGAATCCACAATAGAATAATGCGTGGTTTGGTTGCTTTCGTATCCTTTAATTTTTCCATGTGCAATATCCGAAGATTTAGAAGCTTGATCGAATGAAAAATCATTCATCCTTTTTTCTAAATAAGATGGACTTAGCAATTCTTTTACTGGAAGTTTTACAAAGTCAGGATCGCCTAAAAAGTAATTCCTGTCGGCATACGCTCGTCGTTCTGCTTCTGTAATTACTTGAATTGTTTTTACGCTGTTGTGTCCCATTTGCGAAAGGTTGAAAGGCTCAATCATTTTCATGATTTGATTAAGACAAATTCCGCCACTGCTTGGAGGAGACATCGAAGTGATTTTTAAATTTTTATATTGAAAAGTAATTGGAGTTCGCCATTTTGCATTATAACTGTTTAAATCTTCAATTGTAGTATTTCCCCCTTTTTTAGCCAGAAAAGAAACTAACTTTTGGGCAGTTTCTCCTTTGTAAAACTCATCCCGACCGTTTTGGGCAATTCGTTTTAATGTTGCTGCTAGTGCAGTATATTTTATGGTATCATTTTCTTTATATGCTTTGGAAAACAAACTATTCTTACCATTACTTTTTTTAAAGGAAGCTCTATAATAAGCCAAACTTTCAGCTTGAAATTTAGTGACAATAACACCTCTTTCGGCCAAAGCAATTACAGGTTCCAGAATTTCACTTATGGGTAAAGAACCATATTTTTTGTGGACTTCAAATATTCCGGCAATCGTACCCGGAATTCCCGATGCCAAAGCAGTTGCAGTGCTTTTTCCTTCAATTACATTTCCTTTTTCGTCAAGAAACATGTCTTTTGAGGCTGCTAAAGGTGCTTTTTCTCTATAATCGATAGCACCCGTTTCGCCATTGGCTTTTCTGAAAACCATGAAACCACCACCGCCAATATTTCCCGCCTGTGGATGTGAAACCGCCAAAGCCAATTCTGTGGCAACCATCGCATCAAAAGCGTTTCCGCCTTTTTTCATGATTTCCATTCCAATTTGCGAAGCTTCTTCACGAGCAGAAACGACCATAGCTTTTGAAGTCACTAAACCAGTAGGTTCTACCGTTTTTTCATTCGATTTACAACCCAAAACAGCTAAGGCAAGTAGGAAAATTATTTTTTTCATAAAATGGTTATTTTAGTATTTGAATGTGCGATTAATTCCTCGAAAAACTCTCTGAAATGAGCTTCGAATTCCGAGTAATATTCAGTTAGTTCCTGAGTGGCAAAACGCATTTTAGATTCGTTTTTGGTGCGTTGGTCCATTTGAGTTAAAATCCGATGGATTCCTTCAATCGTTTGATAACTCACCAGCCAATTGTGTTCAATCATATAAGGCATCATTCCCTTAGTTCTCTCCGAAAGAATACTGTGATTGTCGTGCAAAGATTGGTAAAAGCGTTCTACAAATTCTTCTAACTTTTCATCAGAATATGTATTCCAGTTTTTAGCTAAAAAATGATCGTAAAAAACATCCACAATTACACCTGCATAATGATGGTATTTCTCATGTAGTTTTTTGGTGCTTTGCCTGAAAATGGGATGTGCATCAGTAAAAGTGTCAATGGCACGATGCAGAATAATTCCTTTCTGAATTTCTAAAGGATAACTTTCAAAATGCTTCCCCCGAATTCCATCGGCCATAAAATTGCCAATTTTGATTAAATCATTGTCACCGGAAAGATAGATGTGTGCTAGAAAATTCATTCGCCTAATTTAGGAATTTAAATGATGAATTTTGAATTCTTATTGACTTTTATAAACCGTCAATTATTATATTTGTGAGCAATTTAAAATTTATAATTCAAAAATTAAAATAATAATCAATGACATTAATAAAATCAATATCGGGAATTCGTGGAACAATAGGAGGTAAAGTAGGTGATAATCTGACGCCTGTTGATGCCGTTAAATTTGCTTCGGCTTATGGAACTTGGTTGAAAAAATATATTGGTAAAGAAAAAATTACTGTTGTTGTAGGTCGTGATGCTCGTATTTCAGGACCAATGATTCACAATTTAGTGGTAAATACTTTAATTGGTTTAGGAATTGACGTGATTGATTTGGGGCTTTCGACAACACCAACTGTTGAAGTGGCTGTTCCTTTAGAAAAAGCCGAAGGCGGAATTATCCTTACCGCTTCTCACAATCCAAAACAATGGAATGCCTTGAAATTATTGAACGAAAAAGGAGAATTCCTGAATGGAGAAGAAGGACTAAAAATTCTTGAAATTGCTGAAGCGGAAGCTTTCGATTTCTCGGATGTGGATGATTTAGGTGAAATTATGATTAACGATGCTTATATGGACATTCATATTGACGAGGTTTTGAATTTGCCTTTGGTAGATGTTGATGCCGTTAAAGCTGCTAAATTTAAAGTGGTTGTGGATGGTGTAAATTCTTCGGGTGGAATTATTATCCCAAGATTATTGGAATTAATGGGCGTTGAAGTAGTAGAATTATATTGTGAACCTAATGGTCATTTTCCTCATAATCCAGAACCATTGAAAGAACATTTGACTGATATATCCGAATTGGTTGTCAAAGAAAAAGCGGATTTAGGAATTGTTGTGGATCCTGATGTGGATCGTTTGGCTTTCATTTGCGAAGACGGTGAAATGTTTGGTGAAGAATATACTTTGGTGGCTTGCGCCGATTATGTATTGAGTAAAACACCAGGAAATACGGTATCGAATATGTCGTCTTCTCGTGCGTTGCGTGATGTGACAAATGCTCATAACGGAAGCTATGAGGCTAGTGCCGTAGGCGAGGTGAATGTAGTCGAGTTGATGAAAAAGAATAACGCTGTAATAGGTGGTGAAGGAAACGGCGGAATCATTTATCCTGAGCTGCATTACGGTCGTGATAGTTTGGTGGGTGTGGCGCTGTTTTTAACGCATTTGGCCAACAAAAAAATGACAGTTTCTGCTTTGCGTGCTTCTTATCCTGAATATTATATGAGCAAAAACAAAATCGAATTGACACCACAAATTGATGTCGATGCTATTCTTGTTGCGATGACGGAAAAATATAAAAACGAAGACATTACCACAATTGACGGTGTGAAAATTGACTTTGCTGAAAATTGGGTTCACTTGAGAAAATCGAATACGGAGCCAATTATTCGTATTTATACGGAAGCGGCTTCACAAGAAAAAGCAGATGCTTTGGCGCTTAGAATCATTGACGAAATAAAAGCAGTGGCTGGAATATAATCACGCATTTTTATATAAAAAGAACCCTTTCAGAATAGCATTTGAAAGGGTTTTTTCGTTTGAGATATGATGGTCTGCCTTTTGGATTAAAATTATTGAAGACAATAATTTTAATCCAAAAGGCGTTAGTTTTCGTAAATGAATAAAAACATATAATTTATGTTATATTAAGATAGTATCAATACTCCTAATTTAAAAAAACTTTGAAAAAAATATTTACATTACTCGCAATTGTTTTGTTCCTCTCAGTAGCATCCTGTTCAAAAGAAGATGATCCCTTAAATAATCCAGTTGCAATAAATCCTAATACGAATAAACAACAAACAGGAAGTTCTTCCAACGATTTATTGTCTGATAAAAAGTTCAAGAGCATGGTTATTGAAGTAGTCTATGTAGCCGGTTTTGAACCAAGTACTACAGCTATTAATAATTTTGTAAACTTTCTTACAGCAAGAACATACAAGCCAAACGGAATTCGTATTATAAAACGTTCTATAGCATCTCCGGGGAATTCACCTTATACTAATGAGGAGATTACAAGTATTGAAGATGTAAACAGAACTAAATACAATAATACTGATGAAATAGCGGTTTGGGCATTTTTTGCAGATGGAAAATCTTCAAAAGACACTGATACGTCAGTTATTCTGGGAACGGCTTATAGAAATACTTCTTTTGTTATTTTCCAGCAAACCATTCAAGGTCTTAGTGACAGCCCATTTGAACCCAACAGAAGTTTATTAGAAACCACCGTAATCACTCATGAGTTCGGGCACATATTAGGATTGACTAATCTTGGCACGGCTTTGCAAAGCAATCACGAAGACGCAGAACATCCAAAACATTGTATTGAAAAAACGTGTTTAATGTATTGGTCATCTGAAATTGGAGGAGGAATTGGGAATATGGTTTCAGGTGGTTCAGCTCCACAATTAGATGCGCAATGTATTGCAGATCTTCGTGCCAATGGAGGGAAATAAAAGTAATATTATAATTGATTTGTTTTTTAAAAAGAATGCTCAAGAATATTTCTTGGGCATTTTCTATATTTTTCCAAAGAGGATTAACCTATTTTCAGAAAGAGACTTTGTAAATTATTCCAGCGGTAAATCCCCGAGTTAGTCCATCAGGGCGAACCTCTCGAACTACAAATGGTGTGGCCAGAGATAATTCGATGCTGTTTTTAACATTAATTGCATACGCGCCAATTATGTTTCCGTTTATGGTCAAACCATCAGAGTTTTTTATCGTTTCTCTTTGTCCAAAAGCATTCTCAAAACTATCTTCTCCTAAGTGATAAATAAATAAAACATTGGGTTTAAAAGTGAATTTTTTATTAGCGGTTTGAAACGTATATGTGGTTCGAAACAAAGCATCTGATTTTCTTTCCAATAAATTAGTGGAAGGAAAATCATCTGTATTAGAAAATTCCTTGAAATACGAATTTTTATTGTTATTGAAAACAGGAATTTGAACGGCCGTATTAAAATCCCATTTTTTATAATTAAGATTAAGGCCTGCAATGAAATCAAAAGTTCCCAAACTAGATTGATAGTCTAAAGGAAGTGAAAACTCATTTATTTTAAGATTTGAACTCGTAAAAGGGATTTTGAAACCCACAAGTGAGCTCCATTGTGTATTCGTTTTTGGTTTCCAATTGTAATTTCCTATCAAATAAGCATCACCAAAAGCGCCTCGTTCACCAAAACTGCCCCTTGCAACAGAATACGTAATTTTAGAACTTAGTGACAATTGTTCGTTTATAGTTCTGGTGTAGGTGATGTAAGGAGAAATATAAGTGACATCTGCTTCGCCTGTACCAAAAATACTACCTATTTCAATGCCGTTTTTTAATTCTTTATCTGTCGTTTGAAAACTGTTTCCAATAGAACAAATTCCAGCATCGCTACATCCTTGTGAAAAGGAATTAGAAAACATTCCAAGAGCGATTATTAGCAGTAGTTTTTTCATAAATTAGATTTTAATTTTGAGACAATTGCGCTACTGCAAAAAGATGGCTATACTGTTGACAGTGAATAAGCACATATTTATAGCTAGAAACATTTACTTGTGTTGGAATTGAATACACTGTAGAAGATGTTAAATTGCCCAGATTTACAAAGTTTGTAGGTGTAGCATTTTTTGATAGGTATACTTTTAAGTCGGGACCACTGGAAATACTAAAGTTTTCTAAACGCACTTCATTCTGATTTCCATTCAAATAAATTTTAGCCGAACCGCTAACTTTAATTCCTGAGGTTGGCATGAAATTACCGGTAGCAATAGGAGGAGTATTTTCAGTAATTGGAGAGCTTAACTCAATATCACGGGTCAAATCGCCTTCAACTTCACATGAAAGTATTAACAATATAATAGATAGTGCAAAAACAATTTTTTTCATGGTGACAATGTTTTTTGATTTGTTAATCAAATATAAAACGAATCAAAATCACACTTTGTCAGCTACTTTACATTTGAGAGATGTTTACAAATTTTTTTAAAATCAGTATTAACAAAATTTGAAAAATACTATTTAGTAAAAATCAATATCTTTGGACTCAAATTAGACGTACAATGATTACCAAAGAAGCGCCAACACAATTAGAGCAATACTTTCAACAGTTTCGCGATAACATAATCGGAATAGATCAAGAGTTTGAATCTCCTTATGGACAAAAACAAATTATTTATACGGATTGGACGGCGAGTGGTCGTTTGTATCGTCCTATTGAAGAAAAATTAATGAATCAATTTGGTCCTTTTGTGGCCAATACGCACACAGAAACCACTGTTTCAGGAACTGCCATGACTAAAGCGTATCATCAGGCTCGTCACATTATTAAACATCATGTAAATGCAAGTACTGATGATGTTTTGATTACTGATGGAACAGGAATGACGGGTGTTGTCAATAAATTTCAACGAATCTTAGGTTTAAAAGTACCCGAAAATTTAAAAAATTTCATCACTATTCCAGCCGAAAAGAAACCAATTGTTTTTATTTCGCACATGGAACACCATTCCAATCAAACATCATGGTTGGAGACAATTGCTGATGTTGAAGTTATTCCTTCAACGGAAGATGGATTGTTCAGCATAGAAAATCTGGAACTTTTATTAGAAAAATATAAAGAACGACCTTTTAAAATAGCTTCTATTACTTCATGTTCGAATGTTACGGGAATCAGAACGCCATATCATGAAGTGGCAAAAATAATGCATCAACATAACGGACTCTGTTTCGTTGATTTTGCTTGTTCAGGTCCTTACGTGAAAATTGATATGCATCCTGAAGATACTGAAAGTTATTTGGATGCTATTTTCTTTTCGCCACATAAATTCCTTGGCGGACCAGGAACTTGTGGCATTTTAGTATTTAATAAAAAATTATACCAAAATTTAGTTCCGGATAATCCTGGTGGAGGAACCGTAAGTTGGACAAATCCTTGGGGAGAACACAAATACATCGATAATATTGAAGATAGGGAAGATGGTGGTACTCCTGGTTTTCTTCAGGTCATAAAAACCGCATTGGCTATTCAGTTGAAAGAGCAAATGGGGATTGAAAATATCTTAAAAAGAGAGCACGAAATAGTAGATTATATTTTCTCGGAATTAGGGAATGTTTCCAATATTAAAATTCTTGCAGGACAGCATCATGATAGGCTAGGGGTCATTTCTTTCTTTGTGGAAGATTTACATTTTAACTTGGGTGTGAAATTACTGAATGATAAATTCGGAATTCAAACTCGTGGCGGTTGCAGTTGCGCGGGAACCTACGGACACTTTTTATTACATGTAGATCAGGAAACCTCTCATAAATTAATTGACGAGATTACGCTTGGAGATTTAATCAAAAAACCGGGCTGGATTAGAATGTCTATTCATCCTACAACTACAAATGCTGAAATTGAATTTGTTTGTAACGGAATAAAAGCATTGGCTGAAAACAATAAAACTTGGGCTTTAGATTACGCATATAATCCTTCTACAAATGAGTTCGTAAATAAGAACGCGCAACCTTTAGAGGATGAATTGGTTAAAAACTGGTTTTCTTTATAACAGAATTTAACTTTTAAAAATAAAAAAAATCACTAATTCAAAAGCGTATGTTTTTGAATTAGTGATTTTTTTAACTGAAAACAGCGACTGAACACTATCGCCTGTGTTTCCATCTTTTGTGCGTCCAGAAATAATATTCTGGAGCTTCCAGAATTTGTTTTTCGACTTCCTTAATGTACGCATCTGTAATACCAAAATTAGGAATCGAGTTTGGATTGTCACTAATTGGGATTATTGTAAGTTCATAATATCCTCTTTTTACCTTTTTGACTTTTGCAAAAACAACAGTCATGTCATATTTTTTGGCCAGCATTTCAGGTCCTGTGTGTACTGGAACTTCAATACCCATAAAACTTTTCCAATGAAATATTCGGTCTGCTTTTGGGGATTGATCACTGGCTAAGCCATACACACAATGAATACCTTTTTTTTGATTATCGGAAATCAAAGGAATTGTTTTACTGGTTGGTACTAATTCCGTGTTGTATTTAGAGCGAATGTCTCTTACGAGCTTATCAAAATATTTATTCGCTAATTTTTTATAAACCGCTACTCCTCGAAAAGATATTTTTTGATTCAATGTAATCAACCATTCCCAACTTGCATAATGAGAGGCAATAAGCATAATGCTTTTTCCTTTTTTTTCATATTCTTGAATGACTTCCAGATTTGTTATTGTAAATCTTTTGTTCATTTCTTCTGATGAAATTGTCATTGTTTTAATCATTTCCATAAACATATCACACAAATGATGATATGATTTTTTTTCGATGATGAGTCGTTCTTCATCCGTAAAATGCGGTAATGCCAAAGCTAAATTTTCCCTAACGGTTTTTTTGCGATAGCCAATGATATAATAAACAATTAAATAGATGAAATCAGAGAACCAATAGAAAACCCTAAATGGAAGAATGGAAATAATCCATAAAAACGGAAAGGTTAAGATAAAAACAAGAAATTGCATGCTGTTATTTTTCTTGCAAATATAAGTCAAAAATGTAGAAAGATATAAATTTTGGTAGCTTACTGCATCCGTATTTGAGAATGACTATCTTTACAATTCACAATAAATATACTTTATGAATACCGTTTTAATAGCAATAATTGTAGTAAATGTTTTAATTAGTTACAAAGGGTTTAATGACCTTTCTTTTTTTAGAAAATACGAATTCCATATTGGAAGTATTCGCTCAGGAGAACAAATTAGAATGTTATCATCTGGTTTTCTTCATGCTGACATGGCCCATTTGATTTTTAATATGTTGACACTTTGGTTTTTTGCTCCAGTAGTTATTAGTTACTTAGGTGATTTTTCCTTTATACTTGTCTATTTTGGAAGTTTAATTTTTGGAAGTTTATTGACGATGGTTTTTCATAAAAATGATTATGGTTATAGGGCAGTAGGAGCCTCTGGAGCAGTAACGGGCGTTTTATATTCAGCAATATTGTTACAGCCGGACATGATGTTGGGCATCTTTTTTATTATTCCAATGCCTGCTTACATTTTTGGAATCCTTTACTTATTGTATTCTATTTACGGAATGAAGGCTAAGAATGATAATATTGGTCATACTGCTCATTTTGGAGGTGCTGTAGGAGGTTATTTGATTACTTTACTAAAAGAACCTACTTTGTTAGTAGATCATACTTTGATGGTGATATTATTGGCTATTCCAATAATCATTCTTTTCGTGATGGAAAAAATGGGAAAACTATAATGGCATAACTTTTGAAAAGGAATTAGTACAAACAATTAAATTATATAAAAATGAAAAAAGCACTATTGATTCTGACTATTCTATTTGTTTCTATGTCTTATGGACAGGAAGTGAAGCAAATTCCTCAAATAAATGTTAACGGAGAAGGTAAAGTAAAGGTTATTCCTGATCAAGTTACTATAGCAGTAACTGTTGAGACAAAAGGGAATAATGCTAAAGATGTAAAAAAACAAAATGATGAAAAGATTGATGCTGTTTTAAAGTTTATTAAAAAAATGAACTTGGCACCGGCAGATTATAAAACGCAACGTGTTTCATTGAATCCACAATACGATTATGAAAAAAAGAAACACAGCTATAATGCTACTCAAACCATAGAAATTCTATTGAGGGATTTATCAAAATATGATGAACTGATGGAAGGATTGGTAAATGAAGGAATTAATAGAATTGACAATGTTACTTTTCAATCTTCAAAATTAGCGCAATATCAATCTGAGGCTAGAAAATTAGCGATGAAAGAGGCAAAACTGAAAGCCGAAGACTATGTTTCCGTTTTGGGACAAAAAGTAGGACGCGGTATGACAATATCTGATAATTCACAAACGTATTATCCGCAACCAATGTATGCTGCTATGAAAACAATGGAAAGGAGTGATGCTGATACAACAAGAGAAACACTTGCAGTAGGAGAAATCAACATTACTGCTAATGTAACAGTAAGTTTTATTTTAGAATAAATAAACTAAAAATTGTATTCAAAAAAATTCCATCTTAGATAAAATAAGATGGAATTTTTTTTTGAATTACCTAAATACAAAATGATGAAAATATCAATTAGTGTGAATAAAAAAAACTCTTCAATTGCTTGAAGAGTTTTAGTGGGGAGAGCAGGATTCGAACCTGCGAAGTTTACACAGCAGATTTACAGTCTGCCCTCGTTGGCCGCTTGAGTATCTCCCCAAGTCTCAATAAGCATTGCCTATCTTGCTAACCGGGTGCAAATATAGGAACAGTTTTGAAGTTTCCAAACTATATTTGCACTTAATTTCACTATTATTTTTAAAGTATTGGTATTGAATAAAATAAAAAAATCTCCACTATGGAGATTTTTTTTATTTCTATCAAAGAAGATCTTTATTTTGCCAAAAGCTCTAAAATTTTGGCTCTAAGTTCAGCTCCTCTTAAATCTTGTGCTACTACATTTCCTGATGCATCAAGAATAAAAGTGGCAGGGATAGATTGAACTTTATATTGAGTTGCTATTGGTTCATCCCAAAATTTTAAATTTGAAACATGATTCCAAGTTAGTTTATCTTTTGCAATAGCATCTTTCCAGGCTTTCGCATCTTTATCTAAAGATACACCAACAATGTTAAGACCTTTACTGTGTAACTCTTTGTAAAGCGCCACAACATTCGGGTTCTCTTGACGACATGGACCACACCATGATGCCCAGAAATCAACAATTGTAACCTTTCCTAAATTTTCTTTAAGAGAAATTATTTTCCCTTGAGGATTAGGACCTGAAAAATCTGATCTTCATTTAGCGTCACCAGCTGGAGCTGATGCAGCAGGAGCAGCTCCAACAGAAGCTGGTGCTTTCATTTCAGCTAGTTTAGTTTTGATTGCTAAACCTGGTTTTGTTTTTTTCAATGATTCCTCTAAGCTATTATATAACTTTTCAGATTTTGCAACATCGGCACTTTGGTCATTTAACATACCTTGAATAATCAAAGCTGAGATGAATGATTTTGGATGTGTTTCAGCATAAGAAATATATTTAGCTTTTGAAGCTACACCAACTTCCTCTTGTATCTTAGAAAATTCTTGCATCAACTTGTTGATAACAACAGTGTCTTTTGTTTGTTGCGCAGCATTCATTGCTTGCATGTTACTATTTTGGAAATCCATTAGTTTCTTTTGAACTTTAGTGATTTCGTCATTGAATTTTACGTATTCGTCATTATTGTAAGTCCCTGAAACTTTAGATTTTTGTATGCTATCTTTGTTGATGACAACTTCAATATCTCCATTTTCTAAGATAAGAGGCACTTTACCTTGAACACCTTCAACTTGTAATGTATGAAAAGAAGGCTCAGTAGTTTTTCCTTCAATTTCAAATTTACCATTTTCAACTTTTACAGTATCAACAGCGATTAGACCCATTCCATTTGCATCTTGAGTCTCAAGAATGATGGTTTTACCATTTTCAATTCCAGTTGCGATTCCAGAAATAGTGTATTTATCTTTAGTACATGATACCAATACAACAGCTGCCGAAAGTAAAAAAAATATTTTTTTCATTATTAATTAGTTAATTGAGTTAAGTGTGCAAAAGTATTTAAAAAATATAAAATACAAATAAAATTGCAACCTAAATTTTTGTTATAATTTTAGTATTATTTGTGTATAATATGTGTTGTATTGGAAATTATTTCAATAAATGAGCAGTAGGAAGTGTTATTGTGTAAATTTTATGGATGCTTAGAAAGTTCTTTTTTGAAATTAGATTCAATTTGAAAATATAATTGAATCCAAAATAATAAATTCTTATTTTTTCAAGGATGTATAAATAAAAAAAAGGGGTGAAGGTTATCTACAAAGTTTTATTTAGTCAACTTACTAAATGAAATTTCTTGATAGTCTAATAAGTTATTTAAAGAGATTACTTGTCTTGCATTAAAAAATTGTATTTGACAATAGCGGATTCAGCATGCTCCAGTTCATTTGCAGTTATCTTTATGTCTAAATTTATTGTTCTTAATTCTTTGTGTAAAATGGAGCAAATAGGATTAGACTGCAAGTTAAAATCGATTTGAGCTCTTTGTTTTTCAAGAATGTCAAGAGTTTCCTTTGCTTTCTTATATTGAGATTGATACAGAACACTTAGGTCTTTCATAGCATATAATTTATGCTAAAATACTAAAAATAAGTAATATTATAATACTGTTTTATTCCATTTATTGCATTTGATCATTACGTATAAATACCTATTATAAATGATTAGAAATAAAAAAGCACTCTTAAAAAAGAGTGCTCAAATATGTTTGATGCTTAAATAAAAACTAGTCTTGATTGATTGTTTTTCTCCAAGTAAATGAATTCAAGATATGTCTTTTTGCAAATCTTCCAGGAGAATCAGCATTTACCATTTTTACATAAGTCGCTTTAGGAACACTAATGTATTCATAAACACTTCCATTTGAAAAATTGATAATCAATCTACCTTCAACAAACTTGTAATCAGAAATTGTAGATGTTGAGATTGTCTCAGTGTATTCTGGTAAGTTTGCTTTTATAGTTTCAGGATTGATGCTTACCAAGAAATGGTACGCTTCAATAATTTTTTTACTATTCTCTTCTGCAGCTTTCAATCCATCTTCATCACCTGAAAATTTATCAGGATGTGATTCTTTCATCGCATTTCGATAAATTGTTTTCAAATCTTTAAGCTCTGCAGTTTTGTCTACATTTAGCAGTTTGCGGTATTCAACTATTTTTTTCATAAATAAGGTAACTACTTGTCTTCTAATATAAAATCAATGTAATTTGATTTTAAAATCGACAAATTTTTTGCAAAGGTACACTTTTTTTTATTTTTTTTGTTTAAGACATAAAAATATTCAAAAAAAAGTATTCAATGTTTAACTATTTAAAGATAAAATAGCCTTTGAGCGTTTTATTGTTGGGGTTTATTGTTCGCTTTATCAAAGTTTTTCGATTTTTTCGGATATTTATTATAGCTGATATCGCTAGGATTTTCTATTATTGATTTTATCGTAATCCAATCACCAACCGCATATTTTGTAGCCATTTTATAATCCAAAAGATATTCACCACAAAAATAATTATTGTTATCATCTTTTTCCATTATTCCAGTGTAAACTCCTTTTTGTAACATTTGTTCTTGTGAAGACTTTGTCATAATCAATTTAGTTTTATGTAATTCTATTTTGCAAAGTTAATCAATTATTGAATCTTTTGCTATGTTTTGAGCTTTCTGATTACTTTTGTACTATGGAAAAAATATTTAGACCAAATCCAAATTCATTTAAAAATACTTTCTGTGTTTTTCATGAAGTTTCTATTGATTCAATATCTGGATTGAAAATTCAATTTGACAGTAAATCGGGAAGTAAATATTATTATACTAAACTAGGAATGTATCGATTTTCCAATCATTGGGGCCGATTGGCTAACAGCAAATGGCGTTTAGAACCTTTAGAATCCGCAACTGATTCTAAAATTAAATTGGGCTTTGCTTCTTGGGATGCTTTTTATCCTGATAATGCTTTGGAAGAACTGTATTATTTAGAGGCAGATTACAAAAAGAAAATAGTTAATTATCAGCATAAAAATAATCCAAATTATGATAAGAAAGCGATATTGAGAACCAGTTTTGAAACTACTAAACGAATCAAACAGGCTAGAAATTTATTTAACTTAACTTCATGGGCAAAGTATTTTGACTACGAAGATTTAGATGTTTTGAGACAAAAAATTATTGATCAATTAATCTTTACCAATAAACCTTTGGAAGATATCAAAAAAGTTTTTTTTAAATATTAATGATTTTTTAGTTGAGATATTTAATCATTAGAAGCTATTAATACTAAATCATTTATAGTAACTGGCTTTGATAAATAACCTAAAATGTCAGCATAGGTTTTTGATCTGTTTTTATCCTCAATTGAAATAGACGAACTCACAATATATACGGTTATTTGTTTATTAAACTTTGATTTCATCAATGCCAATTCTTCCATAAATTCCCATCCGTCCATTATTGGCATATTGATATCCAATAAAATTATATCCGGAAGAGCGGTTTCGTTTTCTAATGTCTCCTGTAAAGCGTCTATTGCTATTCTTCCGTTTTTAAAAGAAAAAACTGCTGAAAACATTTCGGATCTTTGAATAATTTTATTAACAATAATTTGATAAATGGCATCATCGTCTATAACCCAGATTATTTTTTTTGTCATTGAATATAGATTTTAAAAGTAGTTCCAACGTTAGGCTCGCTTTCCACAGTTATATTTCCTCCCATGGCGTCAATTTGATTTTTTGTGATAAACAATCCAATTCCCTTTGAATCTAAATTGTTAGAGAATGTTTTGTACATTCCAAAAATTTTATCTGCATTTCTGACAAGATCAATCCCAATCCCATTATCCGAAATTTGAAGAACTTTCATGTCATTCTCTATTAAAAATTTAATTGTTATAATGGCTTTACGCGACGGATGTTTGTAACGAATGGAATTAGAGATAATATTATAAAGAACACTCTCCAGATAGGCCGGATTATAATTAATCATTGTGTCTTTTGGTATTTCTGTTAAAATAATCACTTCATGGGATGCGATTTGCTCAGAAAGTACATTTTTTACCGTGATGATATATTGCTCTAAGTTTAGTAGTTCCGATACTAAACCTATATTTGTTCTTATATTGATAACTTCATTTAAATGAAGCATCGTCTCGTTGAGTGAACATGAAACTGTTTTTAATAACTCAATTAGCTGTTCTTTTTCTTCTTCAGTTTCAGAGGATTCAATCAAAGCCACAATAGAAGCAATATTACTGGTGTGTGATCTTAAGTTATGAGAAACTATATAGGAAAAATTTAGTAGTCTTTTATTTTGTTCCTTTACTAAATTAAAGGAATCATTCAAATCTTTTTCTGCTTCTTTAGTTTTGGTGACATCAATCATAATGCCTCTTAAACTTACCGCTTTACCATTTTCAATGACAATATTTACAATGTCTCTAAGCCAAACAATCGAACCGTTTTTTGCAACCATTCTATATTCAAAATCATGGTCTAGATTGTCATTTGTTTTGATCATGCAATAATTTCGCACCCATTCTCTATCTTCTGAATAAATATGATCCTGCCAAAAAGTTGGATTTTCCAACCATTCTTCAGGAGTATATCCCAATATGTTTTCTACTTTTTGACTAATAAAATTGAAAGTAAAACTAGAAGAATCACATTCCCAAACAATCCCGTCAATAGTATTGATAAGCGATTCAACTCTTTTTTGCGAATTGAGAATTATTTTTTCAGAGTATTTCCGATCTGTAATGTCTTCAGTGGAAATAATGATTCGTCCTAATGATTTTTCATAGCCACGAATGACATTCCATCTTAAATTTACATCTCGGTATTCTCCTTGACTGTTTTTTATTTTAGTATCAATAATCAATTGCTTTTGACCTTGTGTTACGGCAATCAGTTGTTTAGTGAAATCTGGAATAGAATCTTTGTCAATGATTTGCGAAAGTCCTAAAATTAATTCCTTTTTTGTTTTAACTTTATGAAGGTCTAGACACATTGCATTTAAATCAATAATTCTTACTAAGGAAATGCATTTTTCTACAACATCAGGGTGTGTTTTGAAATAAATAGCAACAGTCTCCGGACTTTCATAAATTAGATTTAATTCTTGCAAATAATTTTTTACTTCAGAGAAATCCTCTTCCCACAAAGGAATAGGTGAGTCCTCGAATAAGCTTTTGAAACGAATTTCACTTTTTTTAATTAACTTTTCACTTTCTTTTTTTAGAGAAATGTCTTCCACAATTGAGATATGAGTAGAAACTTTTTTATTTTTTTTGAATAGTGGTGATACGGTAAGATTTGCCCAAACAATAGCACCTGATTTTGTAAAATACCGCTTCTCCATAGAATAGTCTTTGATTTTTCCATTTCGAAGTTTTTCTAAGTTCATTAAATCTTCTTCTAATTCTTCCGGGTGGGTTACGGATTGAAAATTTCTCTCCTTCATCTCTTGTTGAGAGTATCCTAATAATTGGCAATATTGATTATTGATTTCAATAAAATCGCCTGTAAACGAGTCTATGTGCGCTATTCCTACTGCTGCTTGATCAAAAATAGCTTGAAATTTTATTTCAGAATTCAATAGTTTAGTCGCTTGAGTAGTTACTAACGATTGTAATTCCCGCGGTATTTTTAAAAGCGTATATATTAAAATGCCAAAAAGTGCAGCAAGAATGATTCCTATAATTCCAGGAATAAAAATTTGAGAATAAAGATAATTCTTATTTTTTGATATTAAATAGATTTTCCAATCACCATCTGGTATATCCGTACTAATGTAATAATTTTTTGAAAAATCACTTTTGTTGGTCAGGTAGAAAATCTCTTTTTGCTCCTCTATATTATATTTTGAAAATTGGAAGTAATACTTTGAATCATCTACGTTTTTAATTCCCGAAGCTTTTAAAAAATTTTCTAATTTGATGATAACCGCTGAAAAACCCCAAAATTTATTATTTTGAAAAACTGGAAATCTACCTACAATTCCTAATCCGCCTTGTTTTAATTCAAAAGGTCCTGCAAAATACATCTTTTTTTTAGCAATTGATTTTAAGGCTTCTTTTTTAAGATTGGGTGTAGTTAAAATATTTAAATTTAGGGCCGCTTCATTTCCGTTTAATGGATAAATATATTTTATTATTCCATTTGGTACTAATTGAACAGCATTAATATTGTGATTTGATTCCATTAATTTCTCGCTTACGTAATCAAAATTTTCAGGAATGCCTTTGTCGTTAATAGTTAACGCTAAAGTTAAAGTGGTTGTGTAGCAGTTTTTAAGCGCTTGTTCGATATTTTGATGAACAACATTAAGTATGTTATTCATTTCGCGTTGTTCATCTTCTTTTATTAATTTGTATTGCTGCGAAACTATAAAGCATGCTACATAACTTAAGAATAGAAATGTTATAAAGCCTGTTGTTTTTGGTCTCTTTAAGAACCATCTAATGAATTTAGGGTATTTTTTATCAGACTTCATTTACATATAAGGTACGTTCTCTAGAAATTCATTATTCAAAAAATAAATATATAAAAAAATTAAATATATAAAAAAATTATATACATATAAACATACTATTTTAAGATTATAGTTATATTCTAAATTTTTTAAATTCTCATTTTTGAATTAATAGTGATTATTGTAAAGAAAGTATCTCTAGAAACAAGAAATTTTAGATACGATTTGAAGAAATAAAGTTTACAATTAAAGAGAGTAGTGTGAAAAATAATAAATTATCAAATTAAAAATAATTTTAATTTCAATAATTAAAGCGAACTTTGCAGTAATTATTGAATCATATAACGGATTTGATTATTTAAAAGTAAAAAGTATGAGCAGAAATAACGAAAGAAATATTAAAAAACACAATGATAAGTTGCACAAAGCACAGGATAAAGTCAAACAAGCCGTGCTTTTGCGAAAGGAAAAACTAAAACAAATCACTAAAAAATTCAATGAAGATAAGGCTTCAGAAGAATAAAATATAAACTCATATCATGGAAAAAAATAGATTTGACGAAGTAAAAAGTGGTGTTCAGGAAATAATTGATTTTATTGCACAGAAAAATGCCAAAGAAGCTAAAAATAAATTAGCTGAAGTTAGCGAGGAATTGGATGAATTACTTGATTTTGCTGAGGAAGATGAAGATTTAATGGAAATAAGCCGCTATCAAGTATTATTGAATCAGCTGCATCAACGAATAGTAGGACTTAATGGTCAGGTAACAGAATCTCTTTAAACGATTATTATCAAAAAATAATGACAAATAAGTGTTATTGCGGTTCCCATAAAATTTTTCAGGATTGTTGTGAACCAATTATAAAAGGCATTCAGAAAGCGCCGACGGCTGAATCCTTAATGCGTTCCCGATATTCGGCTTATGCAACTCATCAAGCCGATTATTTGTTGAAAACCACACATATTTCAGAACGGAAATACTATTCGAAATCCGACATTCTAAATTGGGCAACTTCAAATCAATGGCTTCAATTAGAGATTATAAATGCTACAGAAAATACGGTGGAATTCAAAGCTTATTTTTTGGACAGCAAACTTCAAAAACAAATTCATCATGAACTTTCGACTTTCAAACTCGAAAATGGAAGTTGGTTCTATGTAGATGGACAATTTTTTAATTAGCTTTACAGTATCCTTTTCACAGTATTGTTTTAACTAAAAATTAATAAACGTTTGTACAGAGTACATTTTTTATTAATGTAATTTTATTGTCTATGAAAAATGACAATAAAAAAGGATTTTATTTCAAGCAATACGAAGCCCCATTTCAATCTCCGTTTGATAAACTCTTTGGTATTTTCAAAGAGTTAATTACGCACACTTCAGGAGATTTTGATGAAGCAATCGATTGGTTGCGAGAATTAGATAAAGAATATAAACTCACCGATGAACACTACACAATCGATGATTTTATAGAAGATTTAAAGAAAAAAGGCTACATCCGCGACGAACTCAAAGAAGATGGAACTTCGGGAATTGGAATTACTGCTAAGACGGAGCGCGCAATTCGACAGCAAGCTTTAGATAACATTTTTGGTAATCTAAAACGTTCCGGAAGCGGGAATCACAAAACTAAACATTCCGGAAACGGTGACGAACATACCGGTGAATTTCGGGAGTTTCATTTTGGTGACGGACTCGAACGAATTTCTCTGACAGAAAGTTTGCGCAATGCCCAAATTAACAATGGAGTAGCGGATTTTATGTTGACCGAAAATGATTTGGTTGTCGAAGAAACACAGTATAAATCTCAGATGAGTACCGTTTTGATGATTGACATCAGCCACAGTATGATTTTGTATGGTGAAGACAGAATTACACCCGCCAAAAAAGTAGCAATGGCTCTTGCCGAGTTGATTACGACCCGTTATCCAAAGGATACGTTAGATATTTTAGTTTTTGGTAATGATGCTTGGACGATAGCAATTCGGGATTTACCGTATTTAAAAGTGGGGCCTTATCACACGAATACGGTTGCAGGTTTACAATTAGCCATGGATATTTTGCGTCGTAAACGGAATACCAACAAGCAAATTTTCATGATTACCGATGGGAAACCGAGCTGTGTTCGCGAAAAAGACGGTTCCTATTACATGAACAGTAACGGGCTCGACGAATACATCGTTGATAAATGCTACAATCAGGCGCAACAAGCCCGAAAATTGCACATTCCAATCACTACTTTTATGATTGCAAATGATCCGTATCTGCAAAAATTCGTAAATAAATTCACGGAATCAAATCAGGGTAAAGCATTTTATACCGGATTAAAAGGACTGGGCGAAATGATTTTTGAGGATTATGAAACTAATCGAAAAAAGAGAATTAAATAAGTGGTCAGTATTCAGATTTGAGTGTTCAGTTGATCCAATAAATAACAATAAAGTAAAAAAATGAAAATAGAAAATATAAAAACACTCGGAGAATTAAAAAAATCAGGTTATGAAAGCAAAGGCATTAAAGATGAATTGCGTTCTAATCTTAGAGAAAAAATAAAATCTGGAAAACCAACATTCGATGGCGTTCATGGTTTTGAAAACACCGTAATTCCGGAATTAGAGCGAGCTATTTTATCACGTCACAACATCAATTTGCTGGGTCTTCGTGGTCAAGCCAAAACCAGATTGGCGCGCAAAATGATTGAATTATTAGACGAATACATTCCGTTTGTGACTGGTTCCGAAATTAATGATAATCCGTTGCAACCGATTTCCCGTTTTGCAAAAGACATTATTGAAACCAAAGGCGATGAAACTCCAATTTCTTGGTTGCACAGAAGCGACCGTTTCTTCGAAAAATTAGCTACGCCGGATGTAACCGTTGCGGATTTAATAGGTGACGTCGATCCAATAAAAGCAGCCAATTTAAAACTGTCTTATGCGGATGATCGTGTGATACATTTTGGGATGATTCCGAGAGCGAATCGTTGTATTTTTGTAATCAATGAATTACCTGATTTACAGGCGCGAATCCAAGTAGCGCTATTCAATATTTTGCAGGAAGGCGATATTCAAATTCGTGGTTTTAAGTTGCGAATGCCACTCGATATGCAATTTGTTTTCACGGCAAATCCAGAGGATTATACGAATCGTGGTAGTATTGTAACGCCTTTAAAAGACAGAATAGGTTCCCAAATCTTGACACATTATCCGGAAACCATTAAAATCGCCAGAACTATTACTGAACAGGAAGCAAAACTGGATGCAACCCAAAATGATATGGTTTACGTGCCTTCATTGGCAAGGGATTTATTGGAACAAATCAGTTTTGAAGCTAGAGAAAGCGAATATATTGATAACAAAAGTGGTGTGAGTGCACGATTGAGCATTACTGCTTTCGAAAACTTATTAAGTACCGCAGAAAGAAGAGCACTGAAATCAGGAGCAGACAAAACAACTCTACGTTTATCCGATTTTATGGGAATTATTCCTGCCATAACCGGAAAAGTAGAGTTGGTTTACGAAGGAGAGCAGGAGGGAGCTGCCGCTGTAGCGCAACATTTATTGGGCGATGCGATTCATACTTTCTTTCCTGCTTATTTTCCAAAAATTGAAAAATTAGAAAAAGAAGGCGTCAAAAATGCCTATACGGATATCATTGAATGGTTTTTTGCCGAAAGCGGTTTCGAATTATTAGATGATTGTTCTGATGAAGATTACGAAAGGATTTTGGGTAGTATTGTTCCGCTTGAAATTTTAATCAAAAAGTACCAACCGCAATTGGAAAAAGAAGATAAATTTTTCATGAAGGAATTTATTCTTTGGGGATTGGTTGAATACAAGAAACTGAGCAAAGACCGCTTTTCTGAAGGCTATCAGTTCAAGGATATTTACGGTAGCTTTATTAGTAAACTATAAAGAACGTACTATTTTTTACCATAAAAGTCATTTAAGAAATCAACATTTGTAGTTTCTTAAGTGACTTTTGTGTTTAAAATTGAAACTGTATTTTTATATTTTTCTCGCTATAGCTGTTAGTTTAGCATTTAAATTTTTTATTTATTTCAGAATCAGTCTTTAACGATTTTTATTAGTCTACCTTGTCCCGTTGGCTGTATTTTCAGTCAATGTAAAAGTCATGGAAAATAGCTTTGAGGATTTAATTGCCTCTTACATTGAAAATAAAGTAGGAATATCTGAACATTTTTTGAGTACCGATTTGGCCAACAATTTAAAACAAAATTTGATTGTTTTAAACCAAAAAAGTCTATTGATGGAAGCTGGAATTGGCAATTCAGAGAAAGTTTCTTATGATGGCGCGATACGTAGTGATTCTATTTATTGGTTGGATAAAAAACACAATAATACATTCGAAAATGAATTTTTTGCCCAAATAGAAGCCTTTATTATTTATTTGAATCAAAGTTGTTATGCCGGAATTACGGGTTATGAGTTTCATTATTCGTTGTATGAATCGGGTGATTTTTATTTAAAGCACCTGGATCAATTCAAAAATAATCCCAGTCGGAAATATTCGATGATTAGCTATTTGAATAGCAATTGGCAAGAAAGTGACGGCGGTGAATTACTGATTCATCAATTGGATAACAATCAAAAAATTTCGCCCACTCAGGGTAAAACCGTTTTCTTTAAGAGTGACGAATTAGTTCATGAAGTTTTGGTTACCCAAAATACCCGAATGAGCATTACAGGTTGGTTGAAGAGTGATTGATATTTATAAAAAACTTCTAGTTTCCTTTCAATCGAATCACTATTTTTTGTAGCAGTCGCTTTCCGTCTCTTTTATTTTTAGGGACTTCTACTGCTTTTAAATCATCGTTGTTTCTAATAAATTGATAACTGAAAGCAAATTGCGGGTTTTTTGGGTTGTCATTTAACAATCCAAAGCGCAAATCATTGAAGTATAAAGATTGATTTTTTTGAGAAATGATATACCAGCCTTCACTGGCTTTTTTCAGTTTCTCAAAATCCGAATTACCATTTAATTGCGATTCTAAAATTTTATTTTTGCTGTAAGCAGTAAAGGAAATAGGCTGTGTGTCAAAAAGAGAGTAGTCCCCTAATAAGTAATTTTCCTGAGTTGCAACATTCGCATTCCATAAAATGAGGTTGAAAGCGGTAGGTTTTACAATAATTTCAGAATACTCGATTCCTTGTTTTAATAACGCTTTTTCAAATTGGTTCAAAGCATATACTTTTATAAAACAGGATAAAAGCAAATAGGAACTGCTGATGAATAATCCTCTGATGATGTATTTTTTACGAAGTATGGTGTCTTTTGTTTTCCAGACCGTAATCAACGAAATGACCAACGGAATAGTGTACAGCGGGTCAATTACAAAAATGGTTTTTAACGCAAACCGATAGTCCAAAGGCCATAATATTTGTGTGCCCCAAGAAGTAAATAGATCCAATATCACATGGGTAAATAAACACCAAAAAACCATGCCTGATGCCTGAATGAAGTTAATTTTGTCTCTTTCTATTTTTGAAATAATCCAACCCAGAATAGGCGATAAAAACAAAAAAAGAAAAAGAGAATGACTAATACCACGGTGTATCAGGACTGCATCTACTGGATTTAAAAAGATTCCTACTACAACATCTAAATCGGGAATTGTGCCCAGAACTGCACCGTATAAAACCGTTTTGTTTTTAAGTTTTTTGCCAGCGCATACTTCGTCTATCGCAATTCCTAAAGCGATTTGAGTAAAAGAATCCATACTACAAAAGTAACCGTAATTATGTGATTTTAAAAGTGGTTTATAGAATAGTTTTTAATTGCCAAAGCTTATTATTTTTATAAAAATAGATTTTTTAGTTTAAATTAATATAGGTGTACAATGCGTATAAAACCATTATTATACTGATAATTATTAAATTGATTACAAACACCAAAGTACTTTTAAAAGCAGAAATGAAATAAGTTTCACCATAAAAGAGTCGATGTGCCGGAAAAAAATAATAGAACATCCAGAGAATACCCATGGATTTAATCCCAAGATGAATCCAGCTTAAAATAATTGAACTTTCAGATAACGAAAAGAGTTTATCTATAAAAAACAGTAATAATATTAATAGCAGCAAAAACGAAAAGAAATGCAATGTAAAGATGCCGTGATCATAATAGTACCATTTTTTTTTATCATGAAAAAGCCATAAAATAAGAGCAAAAACCGGCATATATAAAAACAATACTTTAGGTAGATTATTAGCAAAGGACTGACTGAACTTTTCTATTATTTCCTCGTTTGTATTCTCTTCTTTTACCGCCAGCCACTTTTTGAGAAACCAATATTCAGTTGGACTTACTTTTACTTTTTCAGTACCATGAATTTGTATTGAATCCAGTTCATTAGTATTTTTATATCCAAAATCTGTAATTTCTTTGGGATTAATATCTTTAGTATCCTGGAGTATCTTTTTAATTGTATCGTTGTTTTTCTGTGAAATCAAGCCTACTTTGGTAAGCCCATCGACACTTTTTTCATCAATATGTAATGAGTCAAGAGAAGGTACATTCTCTGTTTTTATTTTAATTTTATCGGCTTTCACTATTTCCTTAGAATTTTCATCCGGAAACAGCGATATGAGAAAAAAAGTAATAAAGCTGAGGAAAATATACAGCCGTACAGGAGGCAAAAAGGACAAACGTTTTCCCAACACATAAGCTTTAGTTAAAGCTGCAGGCTTGAATATGAGATAGATGATGGTTCTCCAAAATTTACTTTCATAATGGGTAAAGTCTTCAAAAAAATGAACAAACAAGTGATAAAAAGTTTTGCGAACTTTAGCGTTTTCCTGCCCACAATTAGGGCAATATCGCTGTTCAACCACGTGATTACAGTTAAGACAATTTCTTTCCGATCGTAATGGTTCTTTTGACATTAGTTTTAAATTTATTTCAAGTTTACAAAGCTATAAAACTTTTAACCTACTTCTTAGCACCTTAACAAAGTGTATTTTTGAAAAATCCGGTTTACATTTCTATTTAGTTAATGTTGTAAACAGTATTTCCAATTAATCACTATTTTTATTAATATTTATATAAGAAAAAACATATATTAATTATTTTTTTATGTATTTCATCGATATTATTAGGTACTTAAACGATATTATTCATACTTTTAATTGTGAAATAAAAAAATACAAGTCTAAATCCTAAAGAAGTTTGCCCCACAATCTACTTTAAACTTAAACTACTACAATTATGAAAACAAAATTACTCCGTGTAGTATTACTTTCTTTAGTAATATTTATGATGAATTCATGTTCGTCTGATTCTGATACAGCTACAGCAGAAATTAAGTCTGAAGTAATTGAAAATTATACTTATACTACATCTGAATTGGAAACAATGAATTTGATTAACGAATATAGAATAAGTGTAGGATTAAATGCTCTACAAAAAATAAATCACTTGTCTTATAAAGCGGAAGAGCATGATGATTATATGATTGAAAATAACATTGTAAATCACGATAATTTTGCAGATCGGTCTCAAAATATTATTAAAGCATTAGGAGCTAAAAGTGTAAGTGAAAATATAGCATATAATTATAGAACACCTCAAGCAGTTATAGATGCTTGGTTGCTAAGTTTAGGACATAAAGAAAATATAGAAGGAAATTTTACTCATTTTGGTATTTCTATAAGAGAAAACCCAGTTAATGGAAGAAAATATTACACAAATATTTTTGTTAAAATATAATTTTTTTTTAATTGAAAAAGGCTATCATCCCCCAATGATAGTCTTTTTTATTTATACTATTAAACATTATGAAATGATCTACCATGGTCTTAGTTTAATTTTATAATAGATTCAATTCTGATTTTTAATGTTTATCAGATTGTTTTGTTATAGTTTATCAACTACACTTCTACTCACATTCGGAATATCAAAACGATCATGTTTTGAATTCTTTTCTACTGATTTTTAAGAATCAATTTTCAAGCTTTTTATTGTTCAATTTATTTAAATTAGACCGATATATAGCAATTATAAGGACATTTATTTCCAAAATTATTTCATTTTTTTTAAATTTAGTTACTTAAATATTTATTTAAATAAAATGTAAGTTATTGAAAATTATGGTTTTGAAATCCTATAAAATTTTCATTAAAATTTTGGTTGATACCTTTTTAATTTTTTAGGTGCTACTTTCATAAAATAATGATAAAAGGTTTAAGGATTAGCTTTTGTTTTGTAAATTGTATCTGATTATTTCGAACGATTTGCTAATTGATTTCAAATTTATTTTTCATTATGAAAAACTTAATATTAATACGGCATGCAAAATCAAGTTGGGAATCTCCCTTGCATGACAAGGATCGCGCTTTAAAAACTCAAGGAATTCAAGACGCACATATTGTTTCTTCACACATAAGTGATTACATTCCCAAAACCTATATAATCTGGACTAGTAGTGCAAGAAGGGCGACACATACTGCGTTAATTTTTGCTCAAAATATTTCATATCCTGTTGAATGTATCGTTTACAAAGACGACCTTTATACTTTTGAAGAAAAGAAGTTAGAAAAAATCATCAAATCATGCAGTAATATTTTCGAAAGTGTTATTCTTTTCGGGCACAATGGAGCAATTACAAATTTTGTTAATAAATTTGGAGATGTTTTTATTGAAAATGTTCCTACAGCTGGTTTTGTGTCATTGAAATTTGATACTGATGATTGGAAAAAAATTAAAAAAGGTAAAATAGAAAAAATAATATTTCCCAAAGATTTAAAATGAATAAAGTAGTAGAACATAAATATATTGATAGAGAAAAAAGTTGGTTGGCTTTTAATGCGCGAGTACTTCAAGAAGCAGGTGACAATTCAGTCCCATTATTAGACAGGTTACGGTTTTTAGGTATTTTTTCAAATAATTTAGATGAGTTTTTTAGGGTTAGATTTGCAGCTATCAGACGATTAAGTCTAACTGGGATATCTGGCGAAAAATACCTTGGTGGAATTTCTGCACAACAATTAGTAAAAGATATTACCGAAATTGTTATCCAGCAACAATCAGAGAGTTTACGAATATTAAACAATATTGAAACGGAACTCGAAACTAAGAATATATTCATCATCACGGAAAATGACATTACTATTGAACAAGAAATTTTTCTGAAAGATTTTTTTATTCAAAAAGTAAGTCCTGAATTGGTAACCATTATCTTAAATGATTTAGCTGAATTTCCAGTATTAAAAGATACTTCAGGATATTTAGCTATTAAATTGGTAATGAATAAAAACTCTGAAGTTTGTTATGCAGTTATCGAAATCCCAAAAACGATTAACCGTTTTGTGGTCTTACCTTCCCAAAACGAAAAACAGTATATTATTCTTCTTGACGATGTAATCAGACATAATTTGAGCAATATTTTCAATATTTTCGATTACAAAAGTGTTTCGGCTCACATGATAAAAATCACCAGAGATGCGCAACTTGACATCGATAGTGATTTAAGTAAAAGTATGATTGAAAAAATATCATTAAGTGTAAAAGACAGAAGAATTGGAGAACCGGTACGTTTTATTTATGACCAATTAATCGAAGAAGATACTCTGAATTTTTTCTTGGACAAAATGAAAATTGTTTCTACTGACAGCATTATTCCTGGCGGAAGATACCACAACAGAAGGGATTATATGGATTTTCCAAATCTTGGTAGATATGACTTATTATATCAAACAAACGATCCACTTCCTATTCCGGGATTAAGTCTTGAAGGAAGCATGCTCGAAAAAATAAGCGAGAAAGATTATTTATTAAACGCGCCTTATCAATCCTTTTCCTATTTGACTAAGTTTTTGCGGGAAGCGGCGTTAGATCCTAAAGTAGTTTCGATAAAAATTACGTTGTATCGATTGGCAAAAAATTCTCAAATTATCAGTTCGCTGATAAATGCGGCCAAAAATGGAAAAAAAGTTACCGTTCAAATCGAATTGCAAGCTCGTTTTGATGAGGCTTCCAATATTTCCTATGCAGAACAAATGCAATTGGAAGGTATTGAACTTATTTTTGGAATAAAAGGCCTGAAAGTGCACAGCAAAATTTGTGTTATTGAAAGAATTGAAAATGAGAAAATAAAAAGATACGGCTTTATTTCAACAGGAAATTTCAATGAATCTACTGCCAAAGTATATACCGATGTTACTCTTTTTACCAGTCATCAACAGATTTTAAAAGATATCATGCGGATATTCGAGTTCTTTGACATCAATTACAGGGTTCATCGCTACAAACATCTTATTGTTTCTCCACATTATACCAGAACAAGATTTGTCAAGTTAATAGACAGAGAAATTACACACGCGTTAGCAGGAAGGAAAACACATATTAAGCTAAAAATGAATAGCTTATCTGATTTTGCAATGATTGATAAATTATATGAAGCGAGTAGAGCAGGTGTGAAAATTCAACTTGAAGTCAGAGGGATTTGTTCGTTGATTCCAGGAATCCCCGGAATGAGTGATAATATTGAGGCAATTAGTATTGTAGATAATTATCTGGAGCATTCTAGAATTTATATTTTTGGCAATGCCGGCCAAACGGAAGTTTATATTTCATCAGCTGATTTTATGACCAGAAATCTGGACGGAAGGGTCGAAGTAACCTGTCCTATTTATGATCAAGGTATAAAAAACGAGCTGATTGATAATTTTGATATTGGTTGGAAAGGAAATGTCAAGGCTCGTTTTCACTCTTATAAATTAGATAACAAGTATCGCCCTAGAAATCATAATCCTATTTTTAGAGCACAATTAGAGACTTATAAATACTACCAAAAAAAGCTGGATTCAGTATTAAATAAAGAAGAAAAAGTATAATTGTTTGTTCATGATTAAAGGGGAACTTTAACAAAATAATCAAACAATAAATAAGAAATAAAACGAATCAAAACGAAGATGATTAAAATAAAAAAATATGCAGCAATTGATATTGGTTCCAATGCCATGCGTTTGTTGATTGCTAATATTGTGGAACAAGAGGGCAAAGAGCCTCAGTTTAATAAAAGTTCCTTGGTTCGTGTACCCATTCGTCTTGGGCAGGACGCTTTTACAGTTGGTGAAATTTCGGAGGAAAATATCGAAAGAATGTGTGATGCTATGAAGGCTTTCAACTTGTTGATGAAGGTTCATAAAGTGGAGCGCTACATGGCTTTTGCTACCTCAGCGATGCGCGAGGCTTATAACGGAAAGGAAGTTGTAGCATTAATTAAGAAAAAAGCAGACATAAAAATAGAAATTATTGATGGGAAAAAAGAAGCAGCCATAATTGCATCAACTGATTTACATCATTTGTTAAAAACAGATCAAACCTATCTTTTTGTGGATGTTGGTGGTGGAAGTACCGAGTTTACACTGTTTTCTAATGGTAAAATGATCAATTCAAGATCGTTCAAAGCAGGAACCGTTCGTTTATTGAATGATATGGTTTGCGATGTTGTCTGGGATGAAATCGAAAAATGGATAAAAGTAAATACTAAAGAATACGACGAAGTTACATTGATTGGATCTGGTGGAAATATTAATAAAATTTTCAAAATGTCTGGAAAATTGCAAGAAAAACCACTTTCCTATATTTATATGAATTCGCAATATGCTTTTTTGAATTCTCTTACTTATGAACAAAGAATTTCTGAATTAGGTCTGAATCCGGATCGTGCCGATGTAATTATCCCAGCGACAAGAATTTATCTGAATGCGATGAAGTGGAGTGGAGCACGAAATATTTATGTACCTAAAATAGGTCTTTCGGATGGAATTGTAAAAGCAATGTACTACGGAAAAATCTAATATTAATTCCGATTATGCGTCTAAATCTAATCCAAATGTTGTGCGTAAAAGCTCAATATTTGGATTTATTTCTAATAATCTGTTGTAGCGGTCTTGGTCATTAAAACTTCTTTTGTTTTCGATACTTTCATTTACAATAACCTCAATTGTAATGTCATGATTGTGTAAGTGCCCTTTTAAATGTCCTAAAAGTCCATGTATTTCTTTTTCGAAATCTAATTTTGATCCTTCATTAGGCAATTCAATTGTGATGGCGGTTCCGTTTAATTGTGGATCGTTAATAAGTAACAAAGATTCCATAATTCTATAGCCTTTATCTCCTAAACGTTGTGCGTATCTATTCCATTGCAACAACATTTCAGTCTCTGTAAAAGGCTCGGTTGGCAAATGAAGCACTTCTTTGACGATTCCTTTACTGCTTTCTTCCAATGCTTTTTTTGCACGAATACTGGCTAATGAAAACGCAGAAACCTTTGGTCCATCGGATTGCGGAATGTTTATTTTTGCTGCTGGAGTAGGAACTGGAATTGATTGAACAGCATTTGTAGTATCCGGTTCTTTTAATGGAACAGAATCTATAACTGGCATAGCAGGTTTACAATCTTCAATTTTCGGTTGAACCGTTATTGAATAATCATTTTTTCTATAATAAGTAGGAGGAATTATATATTGCTCAACTTTTTTTTTTCTCCATCAAAAGTGATAGAGGCAAGTTGCATCAGACAAAGTTCAACAAGAAGTCGTTGGTTTTGACTTACTTTGTATTTCAAATCACAATCATTTGCAATGTCAATTCCTTTCAAAAGAAAGTCTTGACTGCATTTTTGCGCTTGCATGCCATACATTTGTTGTGCTTGTTCCCCAACTTCTAATAAAGTTAAAGTAGCAGGTGTTTTAGAAACTAATAAATCTCTAAAATGGGAAGCCAATCCAGATACAAAATGATGCGCATCAAAACCTTTTGCCAGAATTTCGTTGAACGCCATTAATAAATCTGGGATTTTGTTTTCCAAAATCAAATCAGTGATGTTGATATACGTTTCGTAATCCAACACATTCAAGTTTTCCGTTACGGCCTGACGTGTTAAATCTTTTCCACAAAAAGAAACTACTCGGTCAAAAATAGACAAAGCGTCACGCATGGCGCCATCTGCTTTTTGAGCAATAATGTGCAAAGCGTCATCTTCAAAAACTACGCCTTGACTGGTGGCTACTTCGGCAAGATGTTCTTTGGCATCTTTTACGGTAATTCTTTTGAAATCAAATGTCTGACAACGAGAAAGTATCGTTGGAATAATTTTATGTTTTTCGGTCGTTGCCAAAATAAAAATGGCGTGCTTAGGTGGTTCTTCAAGTGTCTTCAAGAAAGCATTGAAAGCTGCCGAAGATAACATGTGAACCTCATCAATAATGTATACTTTGTATTGTCCTGTTTGTGGTGGGATCCGAACTTGGTCAATAAGATTCCTAATATCATCAACAGAATTGTTGGATGCGGCATCTAATTCAAAAACATTAAAGGCAAAATCTTCATTGGGATCGTCATATCCCGGCTGGTTAATTTTACGAGCCAAAATACGAGCGCAAGTTGTTTTTCCAACGCCACGAGGTCCTGTAAATAATAATGCTGATGCTAAGTGATTGCTTTCTATGGCGTTCAATAAAGTATTAGTAATGGCTTTTTGTCCTACAACATCTTTAAAAGTTTGAGGACGATATTTACGGGCCGATACAACAAATTGTTCCATAGAAATTTTATTCGAAAGCAAATATAGGTTTTAATTTAAAGATGCAAAAATTTAAGGATTGAAAGATTTTATAATTTTCAGAATGGTTTTTGTTTCCCAAATCTCCTAGCCCAGATTACTTCACAGTACTATAATTTTATTGGAGTTCAGTGAACTGCGTTTGTAGTGAAAATCCTTATTCGCCGGGGTTCGGCGTATAAGATTGCAACGAATAGCTGGAAATTGCTCCTGAAAAACTAATTGATTTAAGTTCTTTTAGAAAAGGATTTATTTGTTTCTCCCTTTGATGGTTAGATCAATTAATACTTTTGCTGCACCGTTATCAGAATTTGCAGCATATCCCGCTACAAATACTCCTTTTTTGCCAGAAGTTGATTTTATGCCATAAACTGTTGCCTCGTCATCTGGATTGGTGTCACCCTCGTAACGGTAAATATGTTGAATTTCATAGTGGCTTGGATTTTTTACAATATCTTCCTCATGAAGATTAAAATCAAAGGTAAATCCCATCTCATTCAAATCGTCTAAGGCTTTAGAAACGGTGGCATAATGATATATATTTGACATAATAGAGATTTTTTAGTTATGTACTAAAGGTAACTATTTTATTATGAATTGATTGTAAAAGGCTTGTTAAAGTAAGCAACAGTAAATGAAAAAAAGAATTAAATAGTGTAAATTTGCCCTGCAGACCGCCTTATCGCCGTTTTGAGCAATCAAGAGGGAGGAAAGTCCGGACACCAAAGGGAAGCATAGCGGGTAACACCCGTCGGTCTCGTCTTTACGGACGAGATTAGGACAAGTGCAACAGAAAGTATGTACAGGTAATGCTGTAGTGAAACCAGGTAAACTCTATGCGGTGAAATATCAAGTATATCAGCATTTAAGGGCTTCTCGTCCGTTGCTGAAGGGTAGATAGCTTGAGTCTCGCAGTAATGCGGGATCTAGATAAATGATAAGGCTCTAATTTATTGGAGACAGAATCCGGCTTATAGGTCTGCATTTTTTTATTAAAAAATTTAATAAAAGGAATGATTGTAAAATCTAAAAGAAAACCATTAAGAAATTAAGTTTCATTAAGTCAAAAGGCTTAATTTTCTAAATTTCTTAATGGTTTAATTTTTAACTAGTAGTTATGAAATCGCCAATAACAACAAGTTTGCGTAAGCAAACACCAATAAATAAAAGGCGATACCATATATGACAGCTAAAAATTAAATTTTGTACATATGAAAATAAGAATTGGGATTTTAGGATTGGGTGGAGTAGGAGGTTTTTTTGGGGGATTATTAGCCAAAGCTTATGCTTACTCAGATACAATCGAAATTGTTTTTATTGCTCGTGGCGAAACTAAAAAGGCCATTGCTGCGAATGGTTTAAAAATTATTTTGGATGAAAGTGAAATGATTGTTTTTCCAAAATTGCTTTCGGATGATGTAGAAAAGATTGGTAAACTGGATTACTTAATTTGTGCCACTAAAACCTATGATATTGAAACTAGTTTTGAGTCTATAAAAGACTGTATTACTTCGAAAACTATAATTTTACCTTTATATAATGGAGTTGATGCAACGGAACGCATACTAAATATGTTTCCTGAAAATAAAGTTTTGCAAGGCTGCGTTTATATTGTTTCTATGATTGAATCACCTGGAATAATAAAGAAAATAGGCCATTATGAAAAGCTTTTTTTTGGTTCTAAAAATACTTCAATTTCTTCATTAAAGGAACTCCAATCTATTTTTGAAAATGCAAGCATCGAAAGTTATCTTGTTGAAAATATAGAAGAAACAGTTTGGGAAAAATTCATTTTTATTTCTGCTTTGGCTTCGACAACTTCTTATTTGAATGAGAATATTGGTGGGATTTTGAATAATCCGGATAACAAAACAATTTACATTTCACTTCTCAATGAAATTACTGCTGTCGCTCTCGCTAAAGGATTAGCGTTACCAAATGATATTATTGTTCAAACGATCATTAAACTCGAAAAATCACCACAAGATAACACATCATCTATGCATAGGGATTTGTTGGCTGGACATGAGATAGAAGTGAATTCCTTAACTGAATTTGTAGTTAAAGAAGGTTTGAAGTATGCTGTTCCAACTCCAATGTATCGAATGATTTTAGATAAATTAATGGATAGTAACATGTACTAATTAAGAAAGATTAAATATTCTTTTTTAGTGCGTAAAATAATTTTACGATATTTTTATTTAATGATAAAAAGGAGACTACATAACTCTGTTTATTAGTAAAAAAAAAGAGGTTGTCTTTTTTAGACAACCTCTTTTAATAAAAATTTTTCACAAAAATTATGGTCTTTGTTTTTTCATTTCTTTTTCGATCATATCATAAAACTGATCTATTTTTGGTAAAACTACGATACGCGTTCTTCTGTTACGAGCTTTATTTTCAGCAGAATCATTTTCAACCAAAGGAATATAAGAACTTCTTCCTGCCGCGATTAACTGTGCTGGATTTACACTTAATTGATCTGTCAATACACGAATAATAGAAGTAGAACGTTTTACACTTAAATCCCAGTTGTCTAGTAAAACTCCTTTACCATTGTATGGAACATTATCGGTATGTCCTTCAACCATACATTCAAAATCAGGTTTGTCATTTACTACTTTTGCAACTTTGGCTAAAACACTTTTTGCTTTGTCTGTTACTTCATAGCTTCCGCTTTTGAATAATAACTTGTCAGCAATTGAGATAAATACAACTCCTTTTTCAACATTTATTTCAATATCCGGATCCGAGATTCCTACTGAACTTTTCAAACTAGTTACTAAAGCCAATGTTACACTGTCTTTTTTAGTTAATGCATCTTGCATTCTACTAATTTTTAAATCTTTTTCTTTTATAGATTCTAAAGCTTTCTCAATATTTTCGGCCCCTTTAGTAGACAATATTGTCATATCTTTTGAGGTACTGATTAAACCCTGATTTTGTTCTTTCAAACCAGCAACAGTTGCAGTTAATCCTGCTTTTTCTTCTAAGCAAGAATTTAATTTTACAGTAGCTGTATTCAATAAATCTTGAGTTTCTTTGTTTCTGGCTTCTAAATCAGTGTACTTCTTTTTAGAGACACACGAAGTTAATAAAGCCAATACTGATAATGCAATAACTATTTTTTTCATAAGTTGTAATAATTTGATTAAAATGTTAATGACAAAGTTAGTTTTTTAAAATTTATTTAATTCCAAATAAATCGTTAAAAACACTGATTTTCTTAATAAAATAGAAGTAAACGATGCTTTTTGTATTATAGTATTGAGGATTTTGAAATTTACTTCTTTTTTTATAAGTGATGGAAAAAAGGGTGTAAAATGCACCGTGAGCTTTTAATATTGCCCAAAAATGCTTGAACTTACCTTGAGTTAAAAATTGAATTCCTGCAATTCCATCTAAAATCATTCTGCCTAAAAGTATCGTGTATAATTTTTCTTTAGGAAGGTTTTTGGTAAGCATCAATAGGGAGTTTCTAAAATTTAAGTAGGTTTTCATTGGATGGCCTTGCTGCAAAGTGGCACCGCCTACATGGTACACCACCGACCCAGAATTGTATTTAATTTTATATCCTTTATTAAAGGCACGCCAACACAAATCAATTTCTTCCTGATGCGCAAAAAAATCATCATCAAAACCATTTAGTGTTTTATAAACCGAACTTCGGATAAAAAAACAAGCTCCTGAAGCCCAAAATATCTCACAATTGTCATCATATTGTCCAGTATCTTTTTCTAAAGTATCAAAAATTCGACCACGACAATAAGGGTATCCGTATTGATCAATAAATCCACCTGCAGCACCAGCATATTCAAAGTATTCTTTACGTTTATAATCTAATATTTTGGGTTGGATGATAGCGGTTTTTGGTTCATTTTCGAAAGTCTGAAGAATGGGTTGTAGCCAATTCTCTGTTACTTCAATATCAGAGTTTACTAGTGCATATATTTCAGCATCAATGTGTTTTAAAGCTTCATTGTAGCCACTTGCAAAACCAAGGTTACTTTCGTTTTTTACAATTTGTACCGATGGAAAAAAAGCTTTGATATAAGAAATAGAATCATCAGTTGAAGCATTATCAGCAACATAAATTGTAGCTTGTGGAGAATAATTAACTACAGATGGAAGAAACTTTTCGAGCAATAAGATTCCATTCCAATTCAGGATGACAACTGCTATTTTCATTTAGATTATTTTATACATTGGCAATTCTTGGAGGAATTGATATTTTTCATTTTCAAAATCCATTTGGCAAAAGTAATGATTCAATCCATTGGTTACCATTAGGAATTGGGCTTTCATCGTCATGTTATAACGGGCAATTTGGTCGAAAGTAGCTTGTGCAATTTTGATTTCAGGCGCTTTGCATTCAATTAAAATAAAAATGGAGCCATCAGGATTGAAAACCACGACATCGTATCTTTTGCGCAAGCCATTGACTTTTAAAACTTTCTCGACATTAATCAATGATTTTGGATATTTTTTTTCTTCCAATAAAAACTGAACTACATGCTGACGAACCCATTCTTCGGGAGTAAGAATGATAAATTTTTTCCTGATTTCATCAAAAATGGAGACTTTATTTTCGCTATTTTTGAACCGAAAGTTATAAAGTTGGAAATTTAGTTTTTGCATAAAGCAAAAGTATTAAATAAGTTTAAAATTTAAAGTTTAAAATTTCATTCGAAGCGACAAACTTTAAACTTCAAACTTTAAACAAAAAGGAATGGACGAGGTTATAAAAATTGTAAATGATATAAAAAGCGGCAACATCAAACCCATCTACTTTTTGATGGGTGAAGAACCGTATTATATTGACAAATTATCAGATTATATTGAAGAAAAAGTCTTATCCGAAGAGGAAAAAGGCTTCAATCAAACGGTTTTATACGGAAGAGACGTTTCTATAGAAGATATTATTTCGACTGCAAAACGCTATCCTATGATGGCGGAGCGTCAAGTGGTCATTGTAAAAGAAGCCCAAGATTTAATCAGAAGCATAGATAAACTGGAAAGTTACGCGGATAATCCAATGGCAACAACGGTTTTGGTTTTTTGCTATAAATACAAAACATTGGATAAACGCAAAAAAGTAACCAAGTTATTAGCGAAAAACGGTGTCGTTTACGAAAGTAAAAAACTATATGAAAATCAAGTAGGAGATTGGATCAAACGTGTTTTGTCAGGCAAAAAATATTCGATTGAGCCAAAAGCAAATGCCATGTTGGTGGAATTTCTTGGGACAGATTTGAGTAAAATAAACAATGAACTCGAAAAATTACAAATTATTTTGCCAGTTGGAAGTACGATAACTCCAAAGGATATTGAGGAAAATATAGGGTTCAGCAAAGATTTCAATGTGTTTGAATTGCGAAAAGCACTTGGCGAACGCAACCAATTAAAAGCCTATACGATTGCTGAAAATTTTGCCCAGAACCCTAAAGATAATCCAATGGTGGTAACGACGAGTCTGGTTTTTGGTTTCTTTATTCAATTATTGAAATACCATGGTTTGAAAGACAAAAATCCCAAGAATGTAGCAGCAGTTATTGGTGTAAATCCATTCTTTTTGAAAGAGTATGATGTAGCTTTGAAAAATTATCCAATGAAGAAAGTCAGTCAAATTGTAGGTGCTTTAAGAGACATTGATGTCAAAAGTAAAGGAGTTGGCGCAAATGCGATGTCCCAATCTGATTTGTTACGAGAAATGCTTTATAAAATATTTAATTAAAGGGCAAAAATTTCCGATATTTGCACTCCCGTTCCGAGGCTTCGGAATTGGATCATTAAAATAAACTCCACAATTATGTCAATGAATAAAAATACGATTCTGGGTTGGGCCACTCTGATAATGATAATCATGGGCTTATTGCTTATTGCATTAGGTGCTTTTAGATATGATGATGTAGCAGGATGGGGCTTCGCAGCAGTAGGTGTTGGCTTTTTAGCTAATGCGTGGGTGTTTAGTTCACTCAAGGGAAGACTTTAGTTTATCAAAAATTACGAATTTAAAATTGAAAAAATTAGATAAGAACTAATTATCTAAAAGTATAATAATCTGAAAATCTATAAAAAATGGCAGACGATAAAAAAGTGATATTCTCAATGTCAAAACTGAGCAAGACCTATCAAGGAGCAGATAAACCAGTACTTAAAAACATCTATTTGAGTTTCTTTTACGGAGCTAAGATTGGTATTTTGGGATTAAATGGTTCTGGAAAATCTTCCTTATTAAAAATTATTGCCGGTGTTGATAAAAACTACCAAGGTGATGTAGTATTTGCACCTGGTTATACAGTAGGTTATTTAGAACAAGAACCTATTTTAGATGATAGTAAAACGGTTATTGAAATTGTACGAGAAGGTGTCGCTGAAACAATGGCAGTTTTAGATGAATTCAATAAAATCAATGATAGTTTTGGTTTACCTGAAGTCTATGAAAATGCTGATAAAATGGAGCAATTGATGGATCGTCAAGCGCTTTTGCAAGATAAAATTGATGCATTGGGAGCTTGGGAAATTGATACCAAACTGGAAATCGCCATGGATGCATTACGTACTCCAGAAGGTGACACGCCAATTAAGAATTTATCCGGTGGAGAACGTCGTCGTGTAGCTTTATGTCGTTTGTTGTTGCAACAACCCGATGTTTTGCTTTTGGATGAGCCTACGAATCACTTAGATGCTGAAAGTGTACTTTGGTTAGAACAACATTTAGCACAATATGCAGGAACTGTAATTGCAGTAACACACGACAGGTACTTCTTGGATAATGTTGCTGGTTGGATTTTGGAATTAGACAGAGGTGAAGGTATTCCTTGGAAAGGGAATTATTCTTCTTGGTTAGACCAAAAATCAAGCCGTATGGCATTAGAAGAAAAAGTAGCGTCAAAACGTAGAAAAAACTTAGAACGTGAGTTGGACTGGGTTCGTCAAGGTGCCAAAGGACGTCAAACGAAACAAAAAGCGCGTTTGCAGAACTACGATAAATTATTGAACGAAGACCAAAAACAATTGGATGAAAATCTGGAAATTTATATTCCAAATGGTCCGCGTTTAGGAACAAATGTAATTGAAGCTAAAAATGTTGCTAAAGCATTTGGAGATAAATTACTGTATGATAATTTAAATTTCACGTTGCCACAAGCAGGAATTGTTGGGATTATTGGGCCAAACGGTGCTGGTAAATCTACTATTTTCAAAATGATCATGGGCGAAGAAAAACCAGATTCAGGTGAATTTTTAATTGGGGATACGGTAAAAATCGCTTATGTAGATCAAGCACATTCGAACATAAATCCGGATAAATCAATTTGGGAAAACTTCGCTGACGGTCAGGAATTGATTATGATGGGCGGAAAGCAAGTAAATTCAAGAGCTTATTTGTCACGATTTAATTTTGGTGGTGGAGAACAAAACAAGAAAGTTTCTATGCTTTCTGGAGGGGAACGTAATCGTTTGCACCTTGCGATGACTTTGAAAGAAGAAGGAAACGTACTTTTACTGGATGAACCTACGAATGATTTGGATATCAATACACTTCGTGCATTAGAAGAAGGTTTGGAGAGTTTTGCAGGTTGTGCGGTAGTTATTTCTCACGACAGATGGTTTTTGGACAGAATTTGTACACACATTCTAGCTTTCGAAGGAAACTCTGAAGTATATTATTTTGAAGGTGGTTTCTCTGATTATGAGGAAAACAAGAAAAAACGTTTAGGTGGTGATTTAACTCCAAAACGATTGAAATATAGAAAATTAATTAGAAGTTAGTTTTTCTAATTATAGATAATAGCAGCAAGAGGATGTCCAAAAAGGCATCCTCTTTTTTATGCTGTTATTTTTTTCTGTCGGAATTCATCATAATGAAAACTGCCGAAATAATTCCTACGATAACTAATCCGAATACGACAACCATTATAAAAGTTCCGTTATCCCAAGAAAAAAGTGTGGTGTCTTTCATGATCCATTTATTTTTAAGATTTTTCAAATATATTATTCTTGCAAAATAAAAGGCATGATAATTATCATGATTGGGTGTTTAATCTAAAAATTTAGCTTGTAGGTCCTTTGTGGGAATCAGACAAGTTTCCTTTTTTCCATACCATTTGTACCTGTTCTTAGCGATATAATCATAAATATAGTTACTGAAAGAAGTGGGTAATATTGAAAATAATGAAGCAAAATAAAATATTCCTCCCAAATGTTTAGCAATTTCTAAGGCAGCTTCAGATTTATAGTAGTACGCAAAACCAGGTTGATACAAAATAATACTATCTGTTTTTTGAGTGTCAATTCCCAAGTGTTTGATTATTTTTTGACCCAAATCAGATTGTAAGGCTACAAACCGGAAAACATCTTTTTTATCATGCTTAATAATCGTTTGCATCGCGGAATCACATAGATTGCAAACGCCGTCAAAGAGAATTATTTTTTTGCCTTTAGGAATATTGAGCATAATTTAAAATTTAACATTTAAAATAATTAACGGAGTTGAAATTTATTTTCGTCTGAACACTCCTTACTTCTTCCCGGCTTCCACAAATTCCAGCGCTTCCAGACTGACTTTTGAAGTAAATACGCCGTAGTTCACTGTTACTTTATTTTTTTCAATAGAATCTATCGTTCCCACTGCCTTTCCGTCAAACATTCGCACGCGATCGCCTACTTTTAGGATTGGTTTTGGTTTTTCAACCACAACTTTCAATTTCTTTTCTTTCTTTTCTTTTCTTATTTCTTCAACCTGAACCGTAACTTCTTGAATGACTTCTTTTTTCTTTTCAATCAGAGCTTTTGTCTCTTTTGTTGTGGCTTTCTTACGCTTTGAATTTTCGATTTCAATGATTTTCAAAAATTCGCCAAGGAGCTCTTTTTTGTTTTTATTGTTGAAATATTTCTCCGAAATGTCTTCAATTTTTTGGCCAATGTAAATGGTTTTCTGGTTGCTATCGTACAATTCTTGATAGCTTTCCAGTTTTTGCTTGATTTTTACATTGATAGTTTCCATTTTCTTGCCTTCTTCACGCGCTTTTGTTTCTTCTTCTTTAAGCGTTTGCGAAGTTTTCTCCATTTTAGAACGTTCTTTTTGAAGGGTAGCAATGGTTTTATCAAAACGCACTTTTCCAACTTCAATTTTCTTTTTCGCTCGATTGATTAAGCTGAAAGGAATTCCGTTTTTCAAAGCCACTTCAAAGGTGAAAGAACTTCCTGCTTGACCTAAAACTAATTTATACAATGGCTCTAATGTTTTTTCATCAAAAAGCATGTTGGCATTGGTGGCAAAAGGCAATTCGTTCGCCAGAATTTTTAGATTTGAATAATGCGTTGTAATAATCCCAAAAGCTTCTCGATGATAGAATTCTTCTAAGAAAATTTCGGCTAAAGCACCTCCTAATTCTGGATCTGAACCTGTACCAAATTCATCAATAAGGAACATGGTTTTTCTATTGCACTTCTTTAGAAAGTAGTTCATGTTCTTTAATCGGTAACTGTATGTACTTAGATGATTTTCAATGGATTGATTGTCACCAATATCTGTTAAAATTCGATCGAATAAAAACGTTTCACTGCGTTCGTGCACTGGAATCAACATTCCGGATTGCAGCATTAATTGTAGTAATCCTACGGTTTTTAGCGAAATAGTTTTCCCTCCCGCATTAGGCCCTGAAATCACTATGATTCTGCTTTCCTGATTTAATTCAATAGTTTGCGGATGCGTAATTTCGTTTTTTTGTTTGTTGTTCAAATACAGAATTGGATGGAAAGCATCTCTAAAATAAAGGCGGCGTTCCTCTGTAATTGTTGGCAAAATTCCATTGATTTTATTTGCATATTTTGCTTTTGCAGCAATTACATCAATATCACTAAGAAAATCCTGATATTTGATTAAGAGCGGCAAATATGGGCGAATATAATTGGATAGCTGTTTTAAAATTCGGGTAATTTCTTCTTTCTCTTCGTATTCAAGATTACTCAATTCACGAGAATATTGTAAAGTAGCTTCGGGTTCGATATAGGCTATACTTCCTGTTTTGGAACTGCCCAAAATGGATCCTTTTACTTTACGGCGATACATTGCTAAAACTGCTAAAACTCGCCTGTTTTGCACAAAACTTTCTTTGATATCGTCTAAATATCCTAAAGCATTGTATTGAGTCAATGCTGTACCAAAACTTTGATTGACTTTTCCGCGAACAGCATTCATACTGCGACGGATGTTCAATAAATCCGGTGATGCATTGTCTTTAATTTCGCCATATTTATCGACTACCTCGTCCACCATCGTGATAATGTCTTTGGTCAGTTCGACTTGGTTTGCTCTTGCGTTTATATTTGGATAATAATCCTCGAATTTTCTCAAAAAACTCAACAGGAAATTTACCGTTGAAGAAATGGTAGCAATTTTTCTAAAACTGCCCACTTCCAAGAAACTGTCTTCGATGGCCAGAAATTTTATTTCATGCGTGATAGCATCAAAACCATGATTGGGAATCGCATTGTTATTTTGGAAAGACGAAACATATTCTGAGGTTTGCATTAATGCTTGCATCAATGTTTCCTTGTCTTTAAAAGGGGTTATTTCTAATGCTTTTTGTTTTCCAATGTCAGTATTACAAATGGTCGAAATGGTTTCGAGAACCGTTGGAAATTGTAAATCTTGTAATGTTTTTTCAGTGATGGATATCATTTATCGTATAATTCTTTTCAACACAAAAATAGCTAATAGTTAAGACTATTTAATAGACTTTCACAAAGAATTAATGAATGTTTATTATCCTTTTTATGATTCAAAAAAAATATTCTCTCTGTATCTTTGCTTTTTAATATTTAACTATGCAAATCAATCTCAATCCCACTTGGCAATCCATTTTATCAGATGAAATCCAGAAACCCTATTTTCAGGAATTAATGGAAACTATTGATGAAGAATATAAAAATCATGCGTGCTATCCTCCGAAAGACTTGATTTTTGCTGCGTTTAATTATTGCAGTTTCAAAGATGTAAAAGTGGTTATTATTGGTCAAGATCCTTATCACGGCAAGGGCGAAGCCAATGGTTTGTGTTTCTCTGTGAATGATGGTGTTCGAATTCCGCCTTCGTTACGCAATATTTTCCGGGAAATGAGTGATGATTTGGAAACTATTTTTATGCCCACTTCCGGTAATTTAGAAGCTTGGGCAAAGCAGGGCGTTTTGTTGTTGAATGCCTCGCTGACCGTGAGAGAAGACAATGCGAATAGTCATAAACACTTGAAATGGAATCTTTTTACGGATGCAGTTATCCAGAAAATTTCGGAAGAAAAAGAGCATGTTGTTTTCTTGCTTTGGGGTAATTTCGCCCATAAAAAAGGACTAAAAATAGACCGAAACAAACATCTGGTTTTAGAATCCGGGCATCCTTCGCCAATGAGCGCCAATCAAGGAAAATGGTTTGGGAACAAGCATTTTAGTAAAACGAATGCATATTTAAAACAAAACGGATTACAATTAATTAATTGGATTTCAGTAGATTAATTGTGTTTTTTGAAAGCGTAAATTGGTATTTTACCTGCTTTGCGTGAGTGATGGAAGTGGAGCTCTTTTTTGAGAGGCGTTTGAGCCTCCAAAAAAAGCGGGAACGTACAGCACGACCCGAAGTTGCGAGGAGGAACGACGGAGTAATCTGTAGGGGTCACGCCCAAATTAAAATAGTTTTATTTGAAAAAATTAACCGTAAATAGAACTAATTAAAATGCCTATTTTTTTATAATATCTTCTAAAACAGCTTTATCAGTGTAATTAATGACTTTCAAAGTTACCTCTTGGTTTTTGATTGTTTTTCCTTCGATGATGTATAACTTTCCTTTTTTAAGTTCGATATTACTGTTGTCAAAATCTACGTCACCAAATTGCAATGTGTTTTTAATATCGGCAGTGTCAATCCATTTTTCAGCCAAAATCATTGAAGCTTTATCCGAATAATAAAACGGTTTGTTTCTCAAATCATTTAAAACTCTTGCATTTGGAAAATAGTTACAACGGGTATCTTTACCACTGAAAACTAACGCTACAAAAAACAGTCCTATTACTAAACCTACTAGATAATAGGCAAAACGATGTATAAACTTCATGAATTAAATTTTTGGCAAAGGTAGAAGAAAGTTTTCTTAAAAAACAATTAAATTGATGTCGTTATAAGGTAAATCAAACCATTCGCCTATGGAAGTATTAGTGAGGATTCCGTGGTACATGTAGACGCCATTTTTCAATCCTTTATCGCAACGAATAGCACTTTCAATGCCACCATCTTCAGCAATTTTCATCAGGTAAGGCGATATAATATTACTTATGGAAAGCGATGCCGTTTTAGAATATCGGGAAGGTATATTCGGCACGCAATAATGCAAAACATTGTTTTTGATAAACGTAGGTTTCTCATGTGAAGTCACTTCCGAAGTCTCAAAACAACCGCCGGTATCAATACTTACATCCACAATTACGGCTCCATTTTTCATGTGTTCTACCATGGTTTCCGTAACGATAACGGGACAACGTTCTTTGCCTCGCATGGCGCCAATGGCTACATCACAACGTCTTAACGCTTTTAGTAACGCTTTTGGTTGTATGGTGGAAGTGAAAATGCGTTGGTTTAAATTATTTTGCAAACGTCGCAATTTGGTAATAGAATTATCAAAAACTTTGACACTTGCGCCTAAACCAATTGCGGTTTTAGCGGCAAATTCCCCAACGGTTCCTGCGCCCAAAATGACCACATCAGTAGGAGGGACGCCGGTAATGTTCCCGAATAATAATCCTTTTCCAAATTCGTTGGTAATCATCAACTCAGCAGCGATAAGAATGGATGCTGTTCCGGCAATTTCGCTCAAGGATTTCACCGCAGGATACGTTCCGTCTTCGTCCTTGATGTATTCAAAAGCTAGTGCGGTAATTTTCTTTTTCGTTAACGCTTCAAAATACGTTTTCTTGCGCGTTTTCAATTGAATGGCGGACAGCAGAATTGTTTGCGGGTTCATCATTTCAATTTCGGCAAGTGTGGCGGGTTCCACTTTCAAAATCATGGGGCAACTGAATACTTTTTTTGTGTCATTAGTAATTTCGGCACCTGCGTCAGAATATTCTTTGTCGGTATAACTCGAACTCAATCCCGCTCCCGCTTCAATCATTACGCGATGGCCATGATAAGTAAGCGAGTTAACAGCATCTGGGGTAAGACAAATTCGGCGTTCCTGATAACTCGTTTCTTTTGGAATCCCAATAAAAAGTTCGCTTTTTTGTCTTGCAATCTCCAGTTTTTCCTCTTGTGGCAAAAGCTGTTGTTTTGTGAATGGCGTTATAGTTATTGACATTGATGTTGTTAAATTAAGGGTACAATTTACGTAAAAAGTTTTATAAACAGTACAAATTCAATCGTGTTAAATTCATTTGTAATGTAACAGAATCTCACCGAATGATTCTTTCCATTTTAATATCGGCTCGTTCGTAAACGCCATCTTCCAATGGTACTTCTACGAAACCAAATTTTTCATACAAATGAATAGCCGACAGTAATTTCCGGTTCGAATATAAAATCAGTTTTTCCATTCCTTTTGCTTCGGCAACAGCAAGACAATGCAACATTAGTTTCTTACCAATTCCTAATCCTTGTACACCATCTGTAACTGCCATTTTACTCAGTTCGAAAGTCGTATCGTCAATTTTTATTAAGGAAACTGTTCCTACGATTTCATCTTTATATTTTGCATAAAAAATCATTCCGCCTTTGTCTATTATCTGACCTTGCGGATCCGAAAGCACAATTTCATATTTGGGTTCAACCCTAAAGTGTTTTTGCAACCATTCCAGATTTAAAGTTTTTATAGCTTCTTTATAAGCTGGAGAAAAAGGTATGATTTCAATAGTATTGTCTACATTCATAATTACTTTTAACTTAAAGTTAAAGAACGTTTTCCATCAGCGAGCAGCGAAATAGTGATAACCGAATGTACTTCGGGAATCAAATTTGGAATCTTCTCCGCCCATTCTATAAAGCACCAATTACCGGAATATAAATAATCATCAACACCCATATCCAAAGCTTCTTCCTCTTTGTTTAATCTGTAAAAATCAAAATGATAAACTAGCTGATTATCATCGGCTTCATATTCATTAACTAAAGAAAAGGTTGGACTGCTTGTAGCGCCAGTTACACCAAGTGTTTTACACAATTGCTTAATCAAAGTTGTTTTTCCAACACCCATTTCTCCGTGAAAAAGAATCACTTTTTTGGGATTTTCAGATATTATTTTTTGCGCCACTTCTTCGAGTTGGTCAATAGAAAAAATGATATTCATTCTTATAAAATTGTTTAAAGTTTAAAGTTTAAGGTTCTTGCCGTACACTGAAAACTGAGACTGACTACTTTTTTATTTCGGGTTAAAAACTAAAAACGGAATAATCATTTCTTCCAATGAAATTCCACCGTGCTGATACGTGTTTTTGTAATAACTCACATAATGATTATAATTGTTGACATAGGCCAAGAACAAATCATTTTTTGCAAAAATATAAGAACTACTCATATTTATGGTAGGCAAACCAATATTTTTTGGTTCTTTAACCGCATAAACATCTTTGTGTTCGTACGTCAAACTGCGCCCGGTTTTATAACGTAAATTTAAACTGGTATTTTTGTCACCTACCACTTTCGATGGATTTTTTACATTTATCGTCCCGTGATCGGTAGTCAAAATCAATTTGAAACCCATTTTTTGGGCTTGTTGAATAATTTCTAAAAGAGGGGAATTCTTAAACCAACTCAACGTTAGCGAGCGATACGCTTTATCATCTGAGGCCAGTTCTTTTACCACATCCATCTCCGTTTTGGCATGTGAAAGCATATCTACAAAGTTGTATACCACGGTCACTAAATCATTATCTTTTAAGGCTTTGAAGCTTTCGGCTAATTTTTTTCCGCCGGCAAGACTGGTAATTTTAAAATAATCTTCCTTGATATTCAAACCCAAACGTTTCAATTGCGCCGTTAAAAATTCTGCTTCAAAAAGGTTTTTTCCGCCTTCTTCCGGGTCATTTTTCCAGTATTGCGGAAACTGTTTTTCCATTTCCAGTGGCGTTAAACCAGAGAAAATCGCGTTTCTCGCATATTGCGTCGCCGTAGGAAGAATAGAGTAGTAAGGCACCTCTTTTTCCAATTTATAGTAATTTCCCACCACACTTTCAAAAGTTTTCCACTGGTCGTAACGCAGGTTGTCAATCACGACAAACAAAATGGGCTTGTCTTTTTTCTTGAGTTCAGGAAGTACTAATTCTTTGAATAACGTGTGCGATTGTACCGGTTTATCTGCTTTTGGAGCAAACCAATCCTCGTAATTGCGCTCAATGAATTTTCCAAATTGCGAATTGGCTTCTGTTTTTTGGGATTCCAAAATTTCAATCATGCTCTGATCATCGATATTCTCCAATTCCAGTTCCCAAAAAATCAATTTCTTGTACAACTCAATCCAGTCTTCATAGGAATTCACCATAGCCATTTCCATAGTGATTTTTCTAAATTCCTTCTGATAATCCAGCGTAGTTTTTTGCGAAATCAATCGGGAATGATCCAAGTTTTTCTTTAAACTCAACAAAATCTGGTTTGGATTCACGGGTTTGATTAAATAATCAGCAATTTTAGAACCTATGGCTTCTTCCATAATGTATTCTTCCTCGCTTTTCGTAATCATAATCATGGGAACCGAAGATTTTTTCTCCTTCATTTCTGACAGCGTTTCCAAGCCGCTCATTCCGGGCATATTTTCATCCAAGAAAACAATATCAAAATTATTTTCTTCAAAAATCCCAATGGCATCAAGCCCGTTGTTACAGGTTGTTACCTCGTAATTTTTCTTTTCCAGAAATAATATATGTGGTTTCAAAAGGTCGATTTCATCATCAACCCAAAGTATTTTTATTTTATCCATAATTGTATCAACAAGTGTTCTAACGTACTAAATTAAAGCGCCAAATTACATTTTTTTGCAACGGCTACCTGCTAATATTATGATAATTTTTTAACACACTTTCGCTGAATTTTACAAAATTACAATTCCCTTTCATTTTGTTTTAAGTTTGGTTCTGGGCGTGCCCCATCCTCCGTAAACTCCGTCCGGGTCGGGCTGTACGCTGTATCTTTCCTTTTTAAAGAAAAAAAGAAAGGATGCCGCTTCCATCCCTCACGCACTTGCGAGAATGATTGGGGTTTATTACTACGCTTGAGATGAAGAGTTTTCTGGAAACTAACTTGGATTATATTATTTGTAATGAATTTATTATATATTTGGGAATAACAATAATCTGATATTTTTTAGACTAAGAGAGCCAATTTCATGTGGATTGGGTTGGTTTTTTTTATTATGATTTATAAGTTGCTAAAATTCAAATGGTAAAAAAATTAAATATTAACTTATTAAAATTAAAGTGGATATAACTAGACTACTAAAAGATTATCCTACAGAATCTGCAACAGCAATTGCTACAGTTTTTGCTTTGCTAGGTTGGGTTGGTAGAAATATTTTTCAAATATTTATTGAGAATCGAAGATATAGCAAAGAACTAAAAACCTTTTTTTGGAAAGAAAAGCTAAATGCTGCAAAAAAAGCTTCTGAATTTTATTTGGAAAATTTGAATTTCTTAAATTTAGTTCGTCATCAATTTGAAATGTATGAATTGGGAAAGGCTAACCAAAATGAATTTTTTGAAAATATTGAGAAAGAAGTTAAATTTTATTCTGAAAAATTAAAAGCTTTTCCTCATTTTGAGCATCATCACATTAATATATTTTATGATTTTAATGAAAATCGTGCAATGGAAATAAACAAAAATACTTTTGAAATTAATCAAAAAATATTTGAATTAATTCCACAGGAATTAGATTCAAAATAACAGATTGATATTAAAATGAATAAAATTAAAGAATATTCAAAAATATTAAAAGACAATTATTCAGAACTATTCAATATACAAAAAACTTATCTTAGTCAAGTTAGGTCTGATATTAATAACTATTTATAAATAACAAATGTTTACAGCTTCAATTTATTTTCCTATCAGCGTCAGCGTCGCGCTCGTGACTGCAAACAAAATTGAATACAATTACAAATAAACGCACTATATAAATGAATGTCACACATTCATTTTTAAAATATTCGAAGAAAAACAAAAGGATGAAACCAATACTGATTTTAATAGTGCTCTTTTTTACTACAGCTTCAAATTCGCAAAATAACAATCCAAAAGAGAATAGTAAACCTTTTGTTCTGGGAAGCATCGAAGAAATACATTCAAAAGTATTATCCGAAAAAAGAATACTAAATATTTACTTACCGGAAGAATATCAACAAAATGATACCATCACTTATCCGGTAGTCTATTTATTGGATGGTTCCGCAGATGAGGATTTTATTCACGTTGTTGGGCTTTTTCAATTCAACAGCTTTTCGTGGATCAATAGAGTTCCAAAATCAATTGTTGTTGGAATTGCAAATGTGGATCGCAAAAGAGATTTTACATATCAAACCACCATCGAAGCCGACCAAAAAAGATATGCAACTGCGGGGAAATCGGCAAATTTTATTTCATTTTTAGAAAAGGAATTACAGCCCTATATTGAAAAAAAATACAAAACAAATGATTCAAAAACCATTATTGGACAATCATTAGGCGGACTTTTGGCCACCGAAATTTTACTTCAAAAACCAAATTTATTCAATAAGTACATCATCATAAGTCCCAGTTTGTGGTGGGATAATGGCTCTTTGTTGCGTCAAAATTCAGTTATTTATCAAGAAAACTTCAATAAAAAAATTGATATTTACGTAGGAGTTGGTAAAGAAGGACTTGCACCAACTGAGATTCCGCATGTTATGGAAGTTGATGCAAATCTATTAACAGAAAAATTAAAAAGTACAAAATCGAAAACGATTACAGTAAACTTTGACTATTTGCCACAGGAAGACCACGCCACGATAACACATCAAGCTATTTTTAACGCTTTGAGAATTTTGTATCCGATGCGCACGGAAAAGTAAAAGGCACTTTTATAATTGGACTGACTGTAGTAATTTTAAAAAATAAAAAATGAACACCGTAATTCTCAAAACAGAACGATTGGTTTTAAGACCAATCACACTATTGGATTTGGAATATATTCATGAATTACATTCTTTGAAAGAAACAGATGAATTCAATACTTTAGGAATTCCAGAAAATATTGAAGAAACAAAACAGCTGTTAGAAAAGTGGATTTCTGAAAACAATAGAGAACTTACGACCCATTTTACTTTTGCGGTCGAATTAATTACGGGAAACCAAATTATAGGATTAATTGGAATCAATTTGGGAAAAGTGAAATATAAAAATGCCGAAGTTTGGTTCAAATTTCACAAAGACCATTGGAACAAAGGCTACGCTACAGAATCTTTAAAAGAAATTCTCCGTTTTGGTTTCAATGAACTGAATCTGCATCGGATTGAAGCGGGATGTGCCTTGGGAAATATAGGTTCCATCAACGTTTTGGAAAAAACCGGAATGACAAGAGAAGCCCACACCCGAAAATTATTACCATTGTCATCCGGCTGGTCTGATAATTACGGTTACGCTATTTTATCAACTGATTAGTCATTTGTTCAATCTAAAAAAGCAACGTTATATGAATCCCAGAATTGAAATATTACCAGAGAAAAAATTAATTGGCAAACGAATTACACTTTCATTATCCAATAATAAAACAGCTGAACTGTGGAAAAGTTTTATGCCCAGACGAAAGGAAATTCAAAATAGTATTGGAACCGATTTGTATTCTATGCAAAAATATGATGCGTCCTATTTCAAAGCTTTTAACCCCAATACTGAATTCGAAAAATGGGCCGCCATTGCTGTAGCGGATTTCGATGAAATTCCAGAAGGTATGGAACCAATTATTTTGCCTGGAGGATTGTACGCAGTTTTTATTCATAAAGGAGATGTCACGACTGCTTCAAAAACATTTGAGTATATTTTCGGAACTTGGTTGCCCAACTCAGAATATGTTCTGGATGACAGAATGCATTTTGAATTATTAGGACAAAAATACAAGAATAACGATCCAGATTCCGAAGAGGAAATTTGGATTCCAATCCAACTGAAATAAAGTTTTGGATTAATTATCAAAAGAACAATTATTATAAAAGACAAAACCACTGCCGGTACAAACAGCAGTGGTTTTGAAGAAACAGGAATCAAAATTCAGTTATTTATTAAGAAAACTTCAATAAAAAAATTGAAATTTACATAGGAGCTGGAAAAGAAGGACTTGCACCAAGTGAGATTTCGCATGTTATGGAAGTAGATGCAAATCTATTAACATAAAAGTTAAAAAGTACAAATCTAAGACAATACAAGTAAATTTTGACTACTTGCCACCGGAGGACAACGCCACGATAACGCATCAAGCTATTTTTAACGCTTTAAGAATTTTGTATCCCACGACAACCGAAAAGTGAAAGCAAATGGCACTTTTAGCAATGAATTGATGGAAGGCGAGCGGTTCTTTTAATCGGTATGATAAAAACGACCAAATAGAATATCAAGAGACTTTTGAGAACGACAAAATCATCAAAAAATATTGTTAAAAGTATTGTTTCAGCATTTCTAAAAATCTGTTAATCAATTATGTTATAAGCAATAAATTTCATTCTTGAAATGGTGGTTTTTTTAAACTAGAGTAAATTAATTTAGATTCGAATTACTTAGGAAAAAAATGGTGAGTTTATTGAGCATCCGAAAAATAGGGATTATTTAAATTCGGGTTTTATTTTTTGACTTATTAACACTGATAACATTAAGAAAATAAGACGTTGAGCCGAGAAAAAATTAATATAAAATTGGCAGTAACAAATCGTGGAGATTTTATTTTTGTAATGTAGTATTATGGCGAATAAAATTGGTCAAGTTTTTGTATTGCCACAGTACTGCAATTTATTATTAATTAAATTTTTACCATTATGACAGAAGATTTCAAAATCATTGATAAAGAAGATATTGCGCTTCTTAAATTTCCCAAAACAGATGTTCTAAACGACATTGACGAAATAAAAATAAGAATAAGCGAAATTAACAGAGCATTATCATTAGGTAATTTAGAGCATTCAAAACTTAAAATTTTCTTTGAAGACAGCGAATCCAAAAAAGTTGTAGATACTACGGTTTGGGCTGTTACAGACAAAAATGTTATTTTAAAGCAAGGTGTTATGATCCCTATTCACAGAATATATAAGCTGTTTTAGTATTATAAAAAAAAATGAATACCCTAATTCTCAAAACAGAACGATTAGTACTAAGACCAATCACGCTATTGGATTTGGATTATATTCACGAATTGCATTCTTTGAAAGAAACAGATAAATTCAATACTTTAGGAATTCCATCAGATATCGAAGAAACAAAACGGGTTTTAGAAAAGTGGATTTTTGAAAACAATAAAGCACTTACGACACATTTCACTTTTGCGGTCGAATTAAATGCCGGAAACCAAATTATTGGATTAATTGGAATCAATTTGGGGAAAGTGAAGTATAAAAATGCTGAAGTTTGGTTTAAATTCCACAAAGACCATTGGAACAAAGGGTATGCCACAGAATCTTTAAAAGAAATTCTCCGTTTTGGTTTCAGTGAACTTAATCTGCATCGGATTGAAGCGGGTTGTGCCGTGGGAAATATAGGTTCCATAAGCGTTTTAGAAAAAACTGGAATGACAAGAGAAGCCCATACCCGAAAATTATTACCATTGTCATCCGGCTGGTCTGATAATTACGGTTATGCTATTTTAGCAATAGATTAATAAATGATTGTCAAGCATATGCATAAGAAAGTATTTTCAATGAATAGGTCAAACAACCACATTGTTTTAGGCAAAATGCATTTTATTTTATAGTAATGATTACCATATCAGTAAACTTTAATTATAAAATCTAATTTGCATATATTTGTTGACCAAAAAATAAAGTTATAGTGAGTCAAATCAATAAGCTAAAAATATTCAATGATCCCATTTATGGGTTTATTACCATTCCTAATGCCTTAATTTATGATTTAATTCAGCATCCCTATTTTCAGCGTTTGCGACGTATTTCCCAAATGGGACTTTCCTATTTAGTATATCCCGGAGCCAATCATACACGTTTTCATCATGCTTTAGGTTGTATGCATTTAATGCAAAAAGCCGTTGATGCTTTGCGATTTAAAGGAATTCTTATATCTCAGGAGGAAGAAAATGCCTTATACATTGCTATTTTATTACACGATATTGGTCATGGTCCTTTTTCGCATGCCATGGAAAGAAGTATTGTTGAGGATGTGCACCATGAAGCCATTTCGTTATTGTTTATGAACCAATTGAATGTAGAATTTAAGGGGCAACTGACTTTAGCAATTCAGGTTTTTAAGGGTGAATATGACCGAAAATTTATGCTGCAGCTAATTTCCAGCCAATTGGATATGGATCGAATGGATTATTTGAAACGGGATAGTTTTTATTCCGGAGTTTCAGAAGGTAATGTCAATTCAGAGCGGTTAATTCAAATGATGAATGTTGTGGATGATGTTTTGGTTATTGAGGAAAAAGGAATTTATTCCGTTGAGAAGTTCTTGATGTCAAGACGTTTAATGTATTGGCAGGTTTATTTGCATAAAACCAGTTTAGTAGCTGAACTTATTTTGACAAAAATATTAAAACGAGCTAAGGAATTAACTCAAAAAGGAGTTCATTTGCCATGTAGTGCACCGCTCTCTTTTTTTATGGAGAACAAAGTTACTATAGATACTTTTGACACATCAACATTGGATCTTTTTGCACAATTAGATGATTTTGATATTATAAGCGCTTTAAAATCTTGGCAAAAACAAGATGATTTTATATTGTCTTCACTGAGTAAAATGATAGTTAATAGAGATTTATTAAAAATAAAATTAACCAGCGAAAAAGTTACAGTAGAAGAATTACAGCCTCTGAAAGAACGATTTGCATTAGAGCATCATATTAGTTTATTGGAAACTAATTACTTTATATTTAAAGGAAAAATAAAAAATCAGGCATATAGTAAAGAAGCTGAACCGATACGGATTTTGAATAAAGATAAAACAATTGAAGATGTTGTAGATGCCTCTGACCAATTGAATTTGAAATCATTATCTAAATTGGTAACTAAGTATTATATCTGTTTCCCAAAACAACTGTTATAAAAACACCATTTAAAATCTATTTTTTTATATTTTTGTCGCGATGAAATTTACAGCAGAACAAATAGCAGGGATTTTAGAAGGAGAAGTTGTTGGGAATCCCATGGCTGAAGTTTTTAGATTATCAAAAATCGAAGACGGTGCTGAGGGATCACTTACTTTTCTATCCAATCCTAAATACCTGAACTATATATATACTACAAAAGCCTCAGTAACAATCGTTAATGATACTTTTGTTCCGGAATTAAAATTAACCACTACACTGATAAAAGTACAAGATGCGTATGCGGCATTTTCTAAATTATTGGAATTTTACAATCAGGTGAAATTGAATAAAAGTGGAATAGAGCAACCTTCTTTTCTCTGTCAAAGTGTGAAATACGGAGATAATTTATATCTTGGTAGTTTTAGTTATGTGGGGCAGAATGTTGTTTTGGGTGAAAATGTAAAGATATATCCTAATTGTTTCGTTGGAGATAATGTGGTAATAGGGGATAATGTGGTATTATTCGCTGGCGCAAAAATCTATTCGGAAACTATAATTGGGAATAATTGCACCATTCATTCTGGAGCAATAATAGGTTCAGATGGTTTTGGTTTTGCACCAAATCCAGACGGAACATTCACTAAAATTCCACAAATAGGAAACGTAGTCATTGAAGACAATGTAGATATTGGTTCCTGTACTACAGTTGACAGAGCTACAATGGGATCTACAATTATTAGAAAAGGAGTAAAGCTTGACAATCAAATTCAGATAGCTCATAATGTTGAGATTGGAGAGAATACTGTTATTGCGGCCCAAACGGGTGTTGCAGGTTCTACAAAAATTGGAAAAAACGGAATGATTGGCGGTCAGGTTGGGATTTCAGGGCATTTGACAATTGGTAATAATGTCCGAATTCAAGCGCAATCAGGTGTGGGAAGGAATATAAAAGATAATGAGATCTTGCAAGGAAGTCCTGCATTTGGGTACAATAATTTTAGTAAATCGTATGTTCATTTTAAGAATTTACCAAAAATTGTTGCGGAAATTGAAGAATTAAAAAAAGAAATATTAAACCAAAAAAATGGAAAAAATGGTTAAACAGAAGACCATCAAAACAGAAATCTCACTAACCGGAGTTGGATTACACACAGGTAAAGAAGTGAAAATGACTTTTAAACCTGCTCCAGTAAATAATGGTTTTACTTTTGTTCGGGTAGATTTGGAGGGGCAACCTATTGTTGAAGCTGATGCAAATTATGTTGTAAATACACAAAGGGGTACCAATTTAGAAAAACTTGGGGTGAAAATTCAAACGCCGGAACATGTTTTGGCGGCATTGATTGGTTGCGATTTGGATAATGTTATCATAGAACTAAATGCTTCTGAATTACCTATAATGGATGGTTCTTCTAAGTATTTTGTTCAAGCTCTGGAAAAAGCGGAAATCGAAGAACAAAATGCAAAAAGAAAAGTGTATGTAGTCAAAGAAGTTATTTCTTTTACTGACGAAGCATCAGGAAGCGAAATTTTAGTAATGCCAAGCGATCATTATTGTGTAACTGCAATGGTTGATTTTGGAACTAAAATTTTAGGAACCCAAAATGCAAACATGAAAAGTATTGCTGATTTTAAAACTGAAATATCAGAATCTCGAACCTTCAGCTTTTTACACGAATTAGAATCGTTGTTAGAAAACGGTTTGATAAAAGGTGGTGATTTAAATAATGCAATTGTCTATGTAGATAAGGAAATATCTGAATCTACTATGGAGAGTTTAAAAATTGCATTTGGAAAAGATGAATTAACAGTTAAACCTAATGGTATTTTAGACAATCTCACCTTGCATTATCCTAATGAAGCTGCAAGACACAAACTACTTGATGTGGTAGGTGATTTAGCTTTGATTGGAACAAGAATTCAGGGTAAAGTAATTGCCAATAAACCGGGGCATTTCGTGAATACGCAGTTTGCAAAAAAAATGGCAAAAATCATAAAAATTGAACAAAGAAATTATGTTCCTGTTTATGATTTGAACCAGGAACCATTAATGGATATTCATAAAATCATGGCGGTTCTCCCTCATAGACCACCATTTTTGTTGATTGACAGAATTATTGAAATGTCAGAAACACATGTGGTAGGAATGAAAAATGTAACGATGAACGAAAATTTCTTTGTTGGTCATTTTCCAGAAGCACCAGTTATGCCGGGAGTTTTGATAGTAGAAGCAATGGCACAAACAGGAGGAATTCTAGTATTAAGTACTGTTCCTGATCCAGAAAATTATTTGACTTATTTTATGAAAATTGATAATGTCAAATTCAAACATAAAGTATTGCCTGGTGACACCTTAATTTTTAAATGTGATTTAATAACGCCAATCAGAAGAGGGATTTGTCACATGCAAGCAAATGCTTATGCAAATGGTAAACTAGTTGCTGAAGCGGAATTAATGGCGCAAATTGCAAAAAAACAATAGATTCAGATTTAAAACGAGAATTTATCATTTGAAATAGATAAAATTCTGGTTTTATTCTGATAAAATATAAAAATAAAAAATAGCTGATGAATCAACCACTAGCCTATGTTCATCCAGGTGCTAAAATCGCCAAAAACGTTGTAATTGAGCCGTTTACAACTATTCATAACAATGTTGTTATTGGAGACGGTACTTGGATAGGATCCAATGTTACGATTATGGAGGGAGCAAGAATTGGAAAAAATTGTAATATATTCCCAGGAGCGGTTATCTCAGCAGTTCCACAAGATTTAAAGTTTGGCGGAGAAGATTCACTTGTGATTATTGGAGACAATTGTACCATTAGAGAATGTGTAACCATTAATAGGGGTACAATCGCTTCGGGACAAACTGTGATTGGTGATAACTGTTTAATTATGGCAACAGCACACATTGCTCATGATTGTCACGTAGGAAATAATGCTATTATTGTTAATGGTGTTCTTTTGGGAGGACATGTGACTATTGGTAATTATGCTATTGTTGGAGGATTGTCAGCTGTACATCAATTTATCAGTGTTGGAGACCATGCCATGATTTCAGGCGGTTCTTTACTTAGAAAAGATGTTCCGCCATATACAAAAGCAGCAAAAGAACCTTTGTCGTATGTTGGAATCAACTCGGTAGGATTGAGAAGAAGAGGTTTTACATCTGAAAAAATCAGGGAAATTCAAGATATTTATAGAATTTTATATCAAAAAAATTATAACGTTACTCAAGCTTTGGGGATTATTGAAGCAGAAATGGAAGCAACGCCTGAAAGAGACGAAATTATTGATTTTATCAGAAATTCATCAAGAGGAGTAATGAAAGGATACTCTGGGAACTACTAAAAATAAAGTAATTTCAGTTACCAAAAAATAAAAATAGTAATAAAAAATAAACAATATAATGGCATCTACATCAGATATTAAAAACGGATTGTGTATTAAATACAACAACGATATTTACAAAATCATTGAATTTCTTCACGTAAAACCAGGAAAAGGTCCAGCTTTCGTTAGAACTAAATTAAGAAGTTTGACCAATGGAAAAGTTTTGGATAATACGTTTTCAGCAGGTCATAAAATCGAAGAAGTTCGAGTTGAAAATCATAAATTTCAGTTTTTATATCCAGAAGGTGATCAATTTCATTTTATGAATACAGAAACTTTCGAACAAATTACTTTAAACAAAAACATTCTTGATTCCCCGGATTTATTGAAAGAAGGAGAAAATGTAATGGTAAGTATCAATACAGAGACTGATTTGCCTCTTTCTGTAGATATGCCGGCATCTGTAATTCTTGAAGTTACTTATGCAGAGCCTGGAATCAAAGGAAATACTGCTACAAATGCAACAAAATCAGCAACTGTTGAAACGGGTGCAACTGTAAATGTTCCTTTGTTTATAAATGAAGGGGACAAAATAAAAATAGATACGACTTCCGGTAATTACATGGAAAGAGTTAAAGAATAGTTTACAGTAATCAGTGTTCTGTAATCAAATATACTGGACACTGATTACTGAATACTGAATACTAAATAAATGAAATTCCAAAAAGTTTACACTTTAGAAGAAATTGCAAGTATCATCGACTGTGAATATGTTGGTGCTGCTGATTTCCCTGTTTCAGGAATGAATGAAATTCATGTTGTTGAAGCTGGAGATATTGTTTTTGTGGATCATCCTAAATATTATGACAAGGCATTAAATTCTGCAGCAACTATTGTTTTAATTAATAAAAACGTAGCTTGTCCGGATGGAAAAGCATTGTTAATTTCTGAAGATCCTTTTAGTGATTTCAATAAATTGACAAACTATTTCAAACCATTTCAATTTTCGAATGTATCAATAGCTACTTCAGCTTTCATAGGTGAAGGAACTGTAATACAGCCAAATGCATTTATCGGGAATCATGTTGTTATTGGAAAGAATTGTTTGATTCATTCAAATGTTTCAATTTATGATTATACCGTTATTGGTGACAATGTAATCATTCATGCAGGAACTATTCTGGGTGCTGATGCATTTTATTATAAGAAACGACCTGAAGGATATGATCAACTACTTTCCGGCGGAAGAGTGGTCATCAAAGATAATGTTGGAATCGGAGCACTCTGTACTATTGACAAGGGAGTTACCGGAGATACCACTATTGGCGAAGGCACAAAAATTGACAATCAGGTACATGTTGGACACGACACTGTTATTGGAAGAAAATGTTTAATTGCTTCTCAAACCGGAATTGCAGGCTGTGTGATTATTGAAGACGAAGTTACTATTTGGGGACAAGTAGGAACGACCAGCGGAATAACAATAGGAGCGAAGGCAGTGATTATGGGACAAACTGGTGTCACAAAATCTGTTGAAGGTGGGAAATCCTATTTTGGTACTCCAATAGAAGAATCAAGAGAAAAATTGAAACAACTGGCTAATATCAAGAAGATACCAGAAATTCTTAATAAACTAAAGTAATATGTCTGCTAAAGAAATCGTTCAGCAATTTTACAAATCAGATGCTCTCATCGATAGCGAGGTCCTAAAAGATTTTTTGCATCCTGAAGTTATTGTAGAATGGAACAGTAGCAAAGGATTAGTTCAATTGAATTATGATTCTTTGGTAAGTTTATCCAATGATTTGAGCAAGGCGTATGTGCGTTCTAAAGTTCGTATTAGTCATATTATTTCTGAAAATGATTTAATTTCAGTTCGGTATTCTCATTTTGTGAAAACGATTGAGAATCCAAGAGAAGAGATGTTATTGGCACATTTTATTGTTATTTGGCAAATAAAAGACAATAAATTATTTCGAGGGTATCAAATGAGTCAATTATCATAATTTAGTGTCAAAAAACTGAATGCTGAAGATTGATTAGTGCTTACTATTTTATACTTTTGCATAACCATTTTAAAAACTACATAAAAAATATATCATGAGTGTTTTAGTTAATAAAGATTCCAAAATAATTGTTCAAGGTTTTACAGGAAGCGAAGGAACTTTCCATGCTTCTCAAATGATTGAGTACGGTACTAACGTTGTTGGTGGTGTAACTCCAGGAAAAGGGGGAACAACTCATTTAGACAGACCAGTTTTCAATACTGTAAAAGATGCTGTAGAACAAGCAGGTGCTGATACAACTATCATTTTTGTACCGCCGGCTTTTGCTGCAGATGCAATTATGGAAGCTGCAGATGCTGGAATAAAAGTAATTATTGCAATTACCGAAGGAATTCCTGTTGCTGACATGATAAAAGCAAATAGTTATGTTAAAGAAAGAAACGCAAGATTAATCGGTCCAAACTGTCCTGGAATTATTACTCCGGGTGAAGCTAAAGTTGGTATTATGCCAGGTTTTGTTTTCAAAAAAGGAACTGTTGGTATTGTTTCTAAATCTGGAACATTAACGTACGAAGCAGCTGACCAAGTTGTAAAACAAGGATTAGGAATCACTACTGCAATTGGTATTGGTGGAGACCCAATCATTGGAACTACTACAAAAGAAGCGGTTGAATTATTGATGAATGACCCAGAAACAGAATGTATTGTAATGATAGGTGAAATTGGTGGACAATTAGAAGCGGATGCTGCTCATTGGATTAAAGCTGATGGTAACCGTAAACCAGTTGTAGGTTTCATCGCAGGAGTTACGGCTCCTCCAGGACGTACAATGGGACATGCTGGTGCAATCGTTGGAGGTTCTGATGATACTGCTGAAGCTAAAAAACAAATCATGAGAGAATGTGGAATTCACGTAGTAGATTCTCCAGCTGAAATTGGTAAAAAAGTAAAAGAAGTTTTAGGTTAATCAAAGCTCTAATTAAATATTTCTAGAAGCCTCACAATTTGTGGGGCTTTTTTATTATTAATTGAATTAAAGAAATATCTTTGCACTTTATTAAATATTTCTGTTTTTGCAGATTCAATTGTAATAAGAACAAACATAAACGAATGGTTTCTAATGGACCTCACGATTTTGTGGGGTATTTTTTTGTCAAAACCAGTTCAAATAAAAATAAAATAATATGTACAAAGAATTAAAAAATTTCAAAGTTACCAATCAGTTTTCATTTACTACAGAAGATAGTTTAGCAGAAGTTTGCAACGCATCAGAAGGTTCTGGAGTATTTTTAGTGTATTCAGTTGGGGATGAAAAAGAGTTAATTATGGTTGGTTCCACTGGAACTGTTCAAAATAATGGAACTTTGAAAATTAAAAATGGTGGTTTGAAAGATAAAATCGTTGAAGGACACCAATTTGCAAAAACAGGAAGAAAATATTCTTGGCCAGCACAAATGAAAATTGAAGATATCAGCACGCTTGAAGTGGTTTGGTATGAAACATTCAATGATGAAACTAAAGTGATTCCAACGTTCGTAGAAGGACAAGTTTTGCAAAACTTTCTTGATGAAAATGGAAGATTACCAAAATGGAATGTAGCTTTCTAAAAGTTAACAACTGTTTTTCAGTATTTTATAATTAAGCGCTATGTATCCATTTAGCGCTTTTTTTTGTTTTATTATTTTTTTGAGTGAAATTCAAAACATTTCATAAATAATTATTTACTTTTGCACCCGTTATCACGAATCCTGCAATAGGATAGCAACCTGCAACAACAAGCAAGGTGCTAAAACGATAAGCCAAATCCTTTGGAAAAAATGTTGTTTACATTCCCATATTTAGCTTTGTTTTTCGTCATAATTTTTAATTTAAAATTATTTTTATGACTTTATTTTCTAAAGAAAAAGGAAATGCCTTTGCCTTGATTCCTTTATTTGTTTTTATTTTTACTTTTTTGGGAGCGGGAATTATTTTGAATGATTTTTATGCTTTCCCATCTCCAGTAGCTGTTTTAGTTGGTATAATCGCCGCTTTTTTATTATTCAAATCCTCAACTGAGGATAAAGTTGAAACGTTAATCGCAGGTTGTGGCGAAAGTAAAATCATGACCATGTGTTTAATTTACTTGCTAGCGGGAGCGTTCGCAGTGGTAAGTAAAGCAATGGGCGGAGTTGACGCTGTAGTGAATCTTGGAATAAATACTATCGACGTTGCTTACTTCCCGTTAGGGATTTTCTTGATTGCTTCTTTTTTGTCAACTGCTACAGGAACTTCAGTAGGTGCAATTGTAGCGATTGGTCCAATCGCTGTCGCATTAGCTGATAAAAGTGGCGCTTCATTACCGCTTATATCTGGCGCTTTATTAGGTGGTTCTATGTTAGGAGACAATCTTTCCATGATTTCTGATACTACCATCGCAGCAACGCAATCATTAGGATGTGATCTAAAAGATAAGTTTAAAATCAACTTGTTCATTGCCTTTCCTGCTGCAGTTTTTACTATTCTGGTTTTCTTTTATCTTGGTTTGAACTCGGATATTGTGACTGTTGCCATTGCAAAAAGTGATTTTTCCTGGATAGCAATTGTACCTTATATTTTAGTAATCGTATTAGCGGTTGTGGGTGTTAATGTATTTTCAACATTGCTTATTGGTACTTTATTAGCAGGTATTATTGGATATTTTAGTGGTTCATTTACGTTTATGGAATTCACTCAAAAGATATACGAGGGTTTTACCAGTATGACTGATATTTTCTTATTGTCAATGCTTACAGGTGGTTTAGCAGCCATGGTAGATAAAGCGGGCGGAATAACCTATTTATTAGTTCAGATTAAAAAAAGAATTAAAAGTAAAAAATCAGCTCAAGCAGGAATTGGCGCTATTGTAGGTTTTGCTAATTTAGCTATTGCCAATAATACGGTTTCTATTGTAATTACAGGACCAATTGCTAAAGAAATTAACGATGAATACAATTTAAATCCTAAAAAAACAGCTGCAATTCTGGATATCTTTTCGTGTATAATTCAAGGAATTTTACCTTATGGCGCTCAAGTATTGCTTATATTGAGCTACGCTAACGGGAAATTAGATTTCTTTGACTTAATTAGTAATGCATGGTATCATTTATTTTTACTAGTTTTTACATTAGTGGCTATTTACAGTTCGTTTTGGGACAAATGGACAAAGCGATTCTTTAAAATTTAAGAGTTGAATTTTGACTGTTATTGCTTTTGAATTTTTTTTAAAAAGGGAATTATTATATATTTGACGAGTGTAAGATAGCCCTGATAGTAGTGAAAATCCTTTTATGTAAGCGATAGCGGTCATAAAAGATTGAAGCGAATAGCAGGAATAGCTCCAAATAAAATTTAAACTAATTTTTGAATATGAAATTACTAGAAGGAAAAGTTGCCATAATTACTGGTGCGAGTCGAGGAATTGGAAAAGGAATTGCTGAAGTTTTTGCAAAACATGGTGCAAATGTTGCCTTTACATATAGTTCATCAGTAGAATCTGCTTTGGCTCTTGAAAATGAATTGAATGCTCTTGGAATTAAAGCCAAAGGTTATCAATCGAATGCTGCGGATTTTAATGAAGCGCAAACTCTTGTAGACGCGGTTATAGCTGAATTTGGAACGGTTGATATTCTAATAAACAATGCCGGAATTACCAAAGACAATCTTTTGATGCGTATGTCTGAAGGCGATTTTGATCAAGTAATTGATGTTAACTTGAAATCGGTTTTTAATATGACTAAAGCCATTCAACGTACGTTCTTGAAGCAACGTTCTGGTTCAATTATCAATATGAGCTCTGTTGTGGGAGTAAAAGGAAATGCTGGACAAACTAATTATGCTGCTTCTAAAGCGGGTGTTATTGGTTTTTCTAAATCAGTAGCATTAGAATTAGGATCTCGTAACATTCGTTGTAATGTAATTGCTCCGGGTTTTATAGAAACGGAAATGACGGCTAAATTAAACGAAGATGTTGTAAAAGGATGGAGAGACGGAATTCCATTGAAACGTGGTGGAACCACTGAAGACGTTGCTAATGCGTGTCTTTTCTTTGCTTCGGATATGAGCGCTTATGTAACGGGACAGGTTATGAATGTTTGTGGAGGAATGCTTACTTAAAATTTAATTGAAAGATTGTAAAATTCAAAGATTTAAAGATTTAAAGATTTAAAGATTTTTGAACTACATAATTAATTTTTTAATCATTAAATCCTTCAATCTTTTAATAAAGAATAAATGACAACAAACACGCTACTATTATTACTGCTTTCTTTACTAATAGCTGCTGGTTTGTCGTTTTTTCAATATATCTACAAAGCCAAAAACAAATCGAGAGTCGGTTGGTTTTTGGCTTTTTTGCGTTTTTCATCTATTTTTGGAATTTTATTGTTGTTGATTAATCCAATAATAACCAAAAATACGCTTGAAACGGTAAAAACGCCTTTGCCGATTGTTGTTGATAATTCGAGTTCTATTTCTTTTTTGAATGCCAATGAAAAAGCATCAGAATTGTATAAAAGAATACAATCAAACTCTGATTTACAAGAGAAATTTGATGTGCAATCGTATCAGTTTTCTGATGACTTTGAACCTACGGAAACATTTGATTTCAAAGGAAGCCAAACGAATGTTGATGTTGTTGCCAAAAATCTTAAAAGCATTTATAAAAATGCAATATATCCAACGGTTTTGATTACAGATGGAAATCAAACTTCGGGTAATGATTATGTCTACAGTTTTGATGCTGTAAATAAAGTATATCCTGTGATTGTAGGTGATACGACAACTTTTTTAGATTTCAAAATCAATCAACTGAACGTTAATAAATATGCTTTTCACAAAAATAAATTTCCTGTAGAAGCTTTTTTGCAGTATTCAGGAACTAAAAATATCACAGCTGATTTTGTTATTTCACAAGGTAATTCGGTATTAAGTAAACAATCAATTGCCTTTTCACCTTCCAAAAAAACAGCAACTATAAACATACTTTTACCAGCTGATAAAATAGGATTACAGGTTTTTAAAGCTACAATATCATCAAAAGAAAAAGAAAAAAACACGTATAATAACGCTAAGAATTTTGCGGTTGAAGTCATTGACCAAAAAACAAATATTGCTATTATTTCAGCTATAAATCATCCTGATTTAGGCGCGATGAAAAGAGCTATTGAATCGAATGTACAGCGTAAAGTAACGATTGTTAAACCAAATGAAATCAAAACATTGCAAGATTATAATGTTTTGATTTTATATCAACCAACAACCGAGTTTAAAACTATTTTTGAGAGTAATAGAGCTGCCGGAATCAATACGTTTATCATAACAGGAAACAACACCGATTTTAATTTTCTGAATCAGCAACAGGATAATTTGAACTTTAAAATGAGCGGACAAAAAGAAGATTATTTGTCGGTTTTTAATGGGCAGTTTAATTTATTTGCAGCTGATAATATCGGGTTTGAAAATTTACCGCCTTTGCAAAATGCTTTTGGAACCGTAACCACAAAAGGAGCGGTGTCTGTTTTACTTTCGTCCAAAATCAGAACTATAGATACCAATTCACCTTTGTTGGCTTTTGCCGAAAATCAGGGCAAAAGAGCCGCTTATCTTTTAGGAGAAAACAGTTGGAAATGGCGTTTGCAAACCCATGACAACAATCAATCCTTTGAAAAATATGATGTTTTCATCGATAAGATTATTCAATTTTTGGCTTCTAATAATTCTAAAAAATCACTGGTGGTTGAACATGAAAGCTTCTATAATTCAGGTGAAGCCATTGCAATAACCACTCAATTTTTCAATAAAAATTACGAGTTTGATGAAAAAGCCCGTTTGACAATTGCGGTGACCAATACTAAAACGAAGCAAACTAAAAATTACGATTTACTAAAAGGAAATAATTCCTATAAAGTCAATCTTGACGGATTGAAAGCGGGTTCTTATACTTTTACTGTAAAAGAATTAAACTCAAAAACGACCTATTCCAGTAGTTTTGAAATTCTTGATTTTGATATCGAAAAGCAATTCGTCAATCCCGATGTGGAGAAATTGACACAATTAGCCACGCAAACACGAGGAAAAGCTTTTTTCCCAGACCAAGTTGATGTGTTGATTAAAACGCTTTTAGAAAATGACGAATACAAAGCGATAGAGAAGAATATTGTTACTAAAACTCCTTTAATTGATTGGATTTGGTTATTGGTTTTAATTTCAATTTTGTTGGCAACCGAATGGTTTGTTCGAAAATATAACGGATTACTGTAATACAATTAAACAACATGGATTTTAGACTGAAAGTATTTTATACTGTTGCCAATCGTTTGAGTTTTACCAAAGCCGCAACGGAATTGTTCATTACGCAACCCGCGATTTCAAAACATATTCAGGAATTAGAAGAGCAATATAAAATAAAACTGTTTGACAGGAATGGTTCTAAAATCGCATTGACAATTGCTGGTGAAGTATTATTAAAACACACCAAAAACATTTTTGAAGTATATCGCGAGATTGATTTTGATATGAGCACGCTTATTAATCAACGTTCCGGATTGTTGCGATTAGGCGCCAGTACAACGATTTCTCAGTATATAATTCCGCCACTTTTAGCTCGTTTCTATCAAAAATTACAGGATGTAAAAGTGAGTTTACTTAATGGAAACACCGAACAAATAGAAAATGCTTTACTAAATCAGGAAATTGAAATAGGAATTGTTGAAGGGCAATCAAAAAATAAATCCATTAAATATACCGAGTTTTTAAAAGACGAATTGGTTTTAGTTTGTAAGAGTTCCAATCCGTTAGTAAGTCTTGATGAAGTGACTCAGGAAGATCTTAAAAAGATGCATTTCTTAATGAGGGAACAAGGTTCTGGAACACTTGAAGTTATTGAACATGCGTTAAAACCATTTGAAATTAAACTATCAGAACTACAAATTGAAATGCAATTAGGAAGTACCGAAAGTATAAAATCCTATTTGATAAACTCTGATTGCGTGGCTTTTATATCGATTCATGCGATAAAAAAAGAACTTCAAAACAATGAATTAGCTATTTTAGATATTAAAGACTTAGTAATTGAACGTTTCTTTTACGTCATTACGTTACAAGGAAAAACGGATTCGCTATCGGACTTGTTTATCCAAAACATTTCCAATCATTATAATTTAAAGTTATAGCGGATTATAATTTGCGATTGGCATAAATAAATTTATCTACTGACCTTTGTATTGTAATAATTCAACAACTTTACATTGGAAACGCATCAAAAAGTCATTCAAAAAGAATCTTTTATTTTTTTTAAAGTAAATGCCCCTTTGCAGCAACTTATTTTTGTTGTCTTGCTATTGTTTTGTACCACAATTTTTGTTTCTCCGCCGATTGCTTTAGTATTAGGATTGATTGTAGCCAATCTTTTTGGGCATCCTTTTTTAGAATTAAATCACAAAGCCACCAATTATCTATTGCAGTTTTCAGTAGTTGGTTTAGGATTTGGAATGAATGTTCACAGTGCTGTTTCTTCAGGAAAAGAAGGCTTTTTGTTTACAATTATTTCTATTGTGAGTACTTTAGTTTTAGGAACTTTTTTAGGAAAATGGTTTAAAACGGATACTAAAACATCGCATTTAATTTCTTGTGGAACTGCAATTTGTGGAGGAAGTGCCATCGCTGCTATTGCTCCCGTAATTAAATCGAATGAAAAACAAACGTCAGTTGCTTTGGGAGTGATATTTATTCTGAATTCGGTAGCGCTGTTTTTATTTCCGGCCGTGGGTCATTGGTTGGATTTAACACAAAAAGAGTTTGGATTATGGTGCGCCATTGCTATTCATGACACGAGTTCTGTGGTAGGAGCAGCGAGTAAATTTGGCCCCGAAGCCTTGCAAATAGCCACAACAGTAAAATTAGCCCGTGCGTTATGGATTATTCCTGTAGCATTGATTACGGCAATTATTTTTAAAAATAAATCTGGAAAAATAAAAATTCCTTACTTTATCGGATTGTTTATTCTGGCAATGATTGCCAATATCTATTTGCCAGAAATGGATATTATAGGACCACATTTTGTTTCAGTTGCCAAGATAGGTTTAACAATAACTATGTTTCTGATTGGTGCCGGACTAAATAGGAATGTCTTGAAATCAGTGGGATTAAAACCACTTGCGCAGGGAATCTTGCTCTGGACATTTATTGCAATTGCAACTTTAGTCTCGATTATTTATCTAAAATAGTTTTATGATGAAAGGTTTTTCGTTTAATCACATGAAATTGCAATCGGAGATAATCATACAAAAGCGCAAACAACAAAAAGGTTGCAGCAACAAAAAGTGTTTTCATTTCCAGTAAATTATAAAGAAAACCACCCAAAATACAGCCTAAAAAAAAGAAAATAATAATCGATAATCGGAGGTAAATACTGGTTTTTAATTTCTTGTTTTCTTCGGGTTTTTTATAAAAGAACAATTGCGACAGCTCTATTCCTAAATCAGTAAAAAGTCCAGTTAAATGGGTTGTTCGGACAGTAGATTGAGAAATTTTTGTTACCAAAGAGTTTTGTATTCCCATGGCAAAAAGCATCGAAAAAGCAATCCATTTTCCTTCTGTGCTGGACAATGATGATTGTGCTCCGAAAATCCCAACACTAATCAAAATAATCATTTCTAATGAAATAGGAATGACATGAGATAAATTGGGATGTTTTTTCGAAATCAATTCGGCTAAAAAATTAGAGGTAAAAGCGCCCAACAAAAAGAAAATAGTGAATACAAAAAAGGTGATTGCGGCTGCGTAATCCCGCTTCATGATTTCTTCGGCAAAATAGGCGAAATGTCCCGTAACATTTGTTGTTAATGTTTGTATCGATAAAACTCCCGTAACATTTACAATTCCGGCAACAAAAGATAATAAAGTGGCTAAACGAAGATTGTGTATAAAAGTTCTGTTTTTTCCTTGATGTCGAAACATATTTGTAAGTTTTCTTATTTAATTAACAGAATCTTAAACCCAATTTTTTCTAATAACGATTTAAAGAAATACATTTGTACTTCAAAAAAATAAATTTAATGAAAAATTTTAAAATTAGACCTACACTAATCACTTTATCTACTCTTGGAGTTGCACTTTTTCTTTTGTCATGGGGCGTTATCGGTCACGAACGAATCAATAGAGCGGCAGTAATGGCATTGCCAAAACCATTGCAAACCTTTTTTTACAATCATATTGATTTCATTACACAGGAATCTACCGTTCCGGATTTAAGAAGAAATGTTTTGAATGATAAAATGGAACCACCACGTCATTATTTTGATATGGAAAACTTTGGAGATGTGGCTACATTTCCTAAGACTATGGACGAAGCGAAGCTAAAATACGACGAAAAATTCTTGACCAAAAACGGAATTTTACCTTGGCATATTCAAGATTTAATGGTGAAACTTACCAAAGCATTTAAGGAAAAAAGGAAAAATGAAATACTTTTTATTGCAGGTGATTTAGGACATTATATTGCTGATGGTCACATGCCATTGCACACATCTGATAATCACGACGGGCAAAATACCAACCAAAAAGGAATTCACTCTTTATGGGAAAGCCGTTTGCCGGAATTGTTTGCAAAGGATTATAAGTTCAACGTACCTCAAGGCGTTTATCTTGAAAATGTAGAAAAAGCAACATGGGACATGATTTTTGATACTCATAGTTTAGTAGAGCCTCTATTAGCGATAGATAAAAAATTAAGAACTGCGACACCTGAAAATAAAATATTTGTGACTGATGCTAGTGGGGAAATTGTAAAAAATAAATACGGAGGAACCATGTATTCTGATGAGTATGCCAAACAATTGCATGCTGATATGAACGGAATGGTTCAACAACAAATGAGAAAAGCCATTACAGTTACGGCAAGTTTTTGGTATACTGCATGGGTTAATGCGGGTAAACCCGATTTAAGTGGTCTTGATACTCCAGCGTTAACTAAGAGAAACAGCAAACTTCTAAAAAAAGATATGAAGACGTATGCTAAAGGAGATCTTTTTGGTTTATCAAACGAAAAAGAGTAACGCTATATTTCCAAATAAAAAACGGGTGAAACTTCAATTTTACCCGTTTTTTTTGCTAATTAATTTTTTGGTATTTCTTTTTCTTCAACATATCCGAGGCTGTTTGATAATAGGAAATCGTTTCGTTCACTAAATCCGTTCTTTTTTTTGTGAGTGGTGTTTCATCGTAAAATATTTGAAAATCAGAAGCTACTTTTTGATTGGGTTTCAAAGTCAATTGAAACTGTTTTACGGTTTGTTTTGGCGAAATAATCGTCAGAACATTGTCTTTAATCAATCCTAAATCTTGATAAGTAGCTATCAAGGCCCTAGGTTTGTAATCTGGTTTTAAAACATCCTGACCAAAGAATTTACTTTGGTAATCAAAATTCAATAGCCCAAAAACGGTTGGCATTACATCGATTTGCGACATTAGATTGTTATATTTCCTCGGTTCAACAAAACCAGGACTATAAATCATTGCTGGAATCCTGTATTTATCTGCTGGAAGTTCTGTTTTTCCTGCACTCGAAGCACAATGATCGGCTAGAATTACAAAAACGGTATTGGTAAACCAATGCTGTTTTTTGGCTATTTCAAAGAATTTTTTCATCGCATAATCCGTGTACTTTACACCGCCATCACGAGATTTTGCATCACCTGCAATATCAATTTTCCCATTGGGATACGTAAATGGTCTGTGATTGCTCACGGTCATAATGTGATTGAAGAACGGCTTATTTGCCGCTGCTTCTTTGTTCATCTCCTTGATGGCTTTGTTGTACATATCCTCATCGCAAACGCCCCAAATATTAGCAAAAGTGATTTCGTTGGGTTCAAATGTTTTTTTGTCTACAATTTCATAACCATTTCCTGAAAAGAAATCTCCCATATTATCAAAAAAGGAATCGCCACCATACATGAATTTTACAGCATAGCCTTTTTGCTTAAAGATACTTCCGGTAGAAAATTTATTTTTATTATCTTCTCGTTTTACCACACTTTCGCCTGCTGTAGGAGGAAAACACAAAGTTACGGCTTCAAGACCGCGAACCGTTCTGTTTCCCACGGCATAAAGGTTGGTGAAAACTAAACTTTTGTTTGCTAAACTATCAAGAAACGGAGTGATATTTCCCTCGTTTCCATACATTTTCATAAATTCAGCGCTGTAACTTTCGATAGTTATCAGAACGACATTTTTATGATTTTCGACAGCTTCATTTTTTATTTGTCTTAAAGTCGTTTCCCCTGATATGGAAGGAATTTGTTGTTTTAATTGCGCAAACGCTTCGTTATTAGGAACTGTTTTATAGAATTTAAAATAATCCAATTCACTTTTCATAAATGCCATGTAAAACTTATACAGTCCGTTTGCTTGCAATTCATTGGCAAATATATTTTGGGAATTTTCTTTGGCGGATAAAGCAGGGATTGCCAATAATGATAATCCAAAAAGTAGCAGATAAACTCCTGAAATTTTGACTTTTTCCACAAAAATAGGAATACTTTCAATATAGTTTTTTGATTTTTTTACAATGAAATAAGTAACAAGTCCTGCAATAATAAACAGCGCTGAAAACAACGGAATAACAGGATAGGATTCCATTATATTTCCAATTACTTCATTGGTGTAAACCAAATAATTTACTGCGATGAAATTATATCTCACCCCGAATTCGTTCCAAAAGAAATACTCGCTGATTGCGTTTTGCAGAATTAAAACGACGTAAAGGAAAATGACGAATGAAAATAACCAAAACCTGATTTGGTTTCTATATTTTGGTAAAAAAAGTAATAACCCGAATAAAATCGTTTTTATGGACAGGAAAGCGATTACAATTTTAGGTAAAGCACTTCCATATTCGTTGAGAATAGTGTTTCCAAATGCAACGTAAAGCAATAAGGCAATCAACAATCCAAAAATTAGATATCCGTAGGGCTTATAATATTTTGCATTGGATATAAAAATAAGATACAGCCATAAAAATCCACTAACTAAAACAAATATAAATATATCGGAAATTAACCCTAATACAAATAAAGACAGCGTATCAACCCAAATAAATGATGCTTGTGTTATGGGATGAAAGAAAAGTATAACTCTTACAATAAAACTTATGCTAATGTAAAACAGTAATAAGTAATAGAATGGAGAGACTTTTTGTAACAATTTCATAATGATAAATTTAAAAACAAAAGTATGCATATTTTTTGTCGCTATTTTTTAAGAATTGCTTAATATTTTATCAAAATTAATATTAGCTTAAAATCAGGGAAATAAAGATTTAATTTGGTACAAAATGAATAATTTTACTTAAAATATAAAACGGTAATGCAATGAAAAAATATATTATAATTCTGTTTCTTTTCATAGGAACTTTAGGCTATTCTCAAAATTGGAAAACGAATTTTGATGATGCAAAAGCGCAAGCCAATAAAGAAAACAAAAATATTCTTCTTGTGTTTTCAGGATCAGATTGGTGCGCACCTTGTATTAAACTAGAAAATACAATCTGGAAATCGGAAGATTTTAAAAAGGAGGCTGAGCAAAAATGGGTAATCTATAAAGCTGATTTTCCTAAAAAGAAATCAAATTTGTTATCAGCAGAACTAACTGCCAGCAATAAAAAATTAGCTGAGCAATACAACAAATCAGGAAATTTTCCTTTAGTGGTGCTTCTAGATAAATCGGGAAGTATATTAGGAATCACTGGTTACAAAAACGTAACTCCGCAAGAATACATTCAAATAATTCGTTCCTTTGAAAAATAATGAAAAAAATACTCTTCATAGTTTTTTTATTTACAACGGTAGTAGCAACTTCTCAAATTACGCACAAGAGAAAGTTGTTTATGTTAGGAAGTCCTTTTGAAGTTACTGCTGTTGCAAAAGACACTATAAAAGCCAACGAATATATTGATTTGGCTGTAGCCGAAGTAAAAAGAATTGAAAATTTAATTTCCGATTGGATTCCAACGACGCAAATTTCAGAAATCAATCGCAATGCAGGATTAAAACCCGTAAAAGTCGATACCGAAGTTTTTGAATTGGTCGAAAGAGCGATAAAAATCTCCCAAATTACTAATGGAGCATTTGATATTTCGTATGCTTCGATGGACAAAATATGGAAGTTTGATGGTTCGATGAAAGCAATGCCAACTGAAGAAGCTATAAAGAAATCAGTAGCAAAAATTGGATACAAGAATATTATTCTAAATCCAAAAGAACACACCATTTTTTTGAAATTAGAAGGAATGAAATTAGGTTTGGGTGGAATTGGACAAGGATATATTGCTGATAAAGTGAAACATTTATTATTTTCTAAAGGCTGTATTTCAGGAATTATAAATGTTTCGGGCGACATTAATGCTTGGGGAAAACAACCAGATGGGAAACCTTGGACTGTTGGAATTGTAAATCCTTTGAATAAGAATAAAATTTTTGCCACTTTTCCAATAGTTGACAGTGCAGTGGAAACTTCCGGCAGTTATGAAAAGTATGTAAATTTTAATGGAATCCGATATTCGCACATTATTGATCCCAGAACAGGTTATCCGGCGAGCGGCATTGTGAGTGTGTCTGTTTTTGCAAAACAAACAGAAATTGCTGACGCAATGGCAACTGGAATCTTTGTGCTTGGAGTTGAAGTGGGGTTGGATCTTGTCAATCAAATTAAAGGGCTTGAATGTATTATTGTTGACGATAAAGGCAAAATTCATTCTTCGAAAGGAATTGATATCAAAAAATATAATTAATAAAAAATACAATTATGAAAGAAAAAATAGCCTTTGTGTTTTTTACACTTTTGATTTTGCAATCGTGCAGCTCCGTAAAAGAATATGAAAAAGAGAAAATAAATGATCCTGATATGAAGCTTTCCGCAAGAACGGCAGAACGGTATGAAACATCTTTTCAAGTATATCGTGAAGCTGCTGCAGGTGCCAATGGGGGAAAATCAGGTGGCGGTTGCGGTTGCAATTAATTTAAAGTATCAATTCAGATTGTAAATTTCAATCCATTAGAAAATGAAAATAAAAATTTTATCTCTTTTTATCCTAATTACTGCAACTGCTTTTTCGCAAGAAAACGGTAAAGAGCCAGTTTTCAAAAAAAGAGTGCTAGAAAGTACTGAAGTTGACTTTCTAGCCAGTTATTACAATCAAGACGGATCAAGATCGGCCGTTTCAGGTGGAATTGGTTCGGAGAAACTTACCGATGTTGCCTCCAATATTGTCGTTGCAATGCCTTTGAATGATGATGATGTTTTGACTATTGATTTAGGAATTTCAGCCTATTCATCAGCATCTTCCAGTAATATAAATCCATTTAATTCCACTGGAGCTTCTGGTGGTGGCGAAGACGGTGACGATGATAGAATAGCAGGAAATAAAGCGGTGGCTACTGGACCTTACGGAACTCCTTGGCAAGCTTCTTCGGGTGCTTCAAAAAGTGATCAGCTGGTTTCTGTAGTTGCAAATTACAGTCACAGCAGTGATTCCAGGAATTTTATTTGGAATACAGATGTTTCTTTTTCAAATGAATATGATTATACTTCTGTTGGTTTTGGCGGAGGAATCGCGAGTCTTTTTAATGAAAAAAATACGGAATTGAGCTTGAAAGTAAATGCATATTTGGACCAATGGAGACCTATTTATCCTACTGAACTGCACGAATATTCAAAATATGGTTCTAATTTTTTAAATCAAGGCTATTTTAGCGGAGTATCGGTTTTGGATCAAAACGGAGTTTCGACAACCAATTATTTGCCGTCTGCGTTTCAAACAGTAAATGCGGTTAACCGAAATTCGTTCTCAGCTTCTTTAGGGCTTTCTCAGGTTTTAACCAAGAAATTACAAGTTTCTGTTTTCTTTGATGTATTGCAGCAGCAGGGATTATTGTCGTCTCCTTATCACCGTATTTATTTTGCTGATAAAGCGAATTTTTATATTGGACAATCGCAATATATAAGCAATTACGAAAGTACAAGTAATGCTGGAGTCTACAAATTAGCAGACGATATCGAAAGATTACCGGATTCTCGTTTTAAACTTCCCGTTGGAGCACGTTTAAATTATTACATCAATGAGCGATTTATAGTGCGAACCTATTATCGTTTTTATTCTGATAACTGGAACATTCAATCGCATACGGCGAGTATTGAACTTCCTGTGAAATTATCGGAAAAATTTACTGTTTTTCCAATGTATCGTTATTATACACAAACGGCTTCTAAATATTATGCACCATATGAAACCCATTTGTCAACAGAAAAATTTTATACTTCGGATGCTGATTTAGCAACATTTGATGCAAATCAATATGGTTTTGGCGTAAATTACACCGATATTTTTACTGCGGGTAAAATCTGGAAATTTGGTCTGAAAAACATTGATTTTAGATTCAACCATTACAAACGTAGCGATAATCTGAATGCTAATATTGCTTCCATTGCTTTCAAATTTGTGATGCAATAAAACCTAAATTTACAAAAAGATAAAAATGCACATATTAATTGTAGAAGACGAAGCTGGAATTGTTCAATTTCTGCAACAAGGATTAGAGGAAGAAGGCTATACAATTACTAGCGCTTCGGATGGTTTGAAAGGGTTTGAGTTGTCACAAAAGGAAAATTTTGATCTAATTTTATTGGATTGGATGTTGCCAAAAATGACTGGATTAGAACTTTGTAAATCCATTCGATTAAAAAATACTTCGACTCCAATCATTTTTCTGACAGCAAAAGATACCGTTCAAGAAACAATTGAAGGATTGAAAGCTGGTGCCAATGACTACATCAAGAAACCTTTTAGTTTTGATGAATTGGTAGAACGCATCAAAATTCATTTCAGAAACCAAAATGAAGATGAAATTCTGACCCTTGGTTCCATCAAAATTGATATTCCACAACACCGCGTTTTAGTAAATGAAATTGAAGTGGCATTGACGCAGCGTGAATTTGAACTATTGACGTATTTGGTAAAAAACAAAGGAAAAGTGTGTACTAGAACTCAGATTATTGAGGATGTTTGGGACATTCATTTTGAATATGACACCGGCGTTATTGATGTTTTTATGAATGCGATTCGCAAAAAATTAAATTTAAAAATTGAACAAGACTACATAAAAACAGTTCGTGGTGTAGGGTATATTGCTAACGATTAAATAAAAATGCAACAACTTTCCTTTAAAAATAGAATTGCTTCTAACTATATTGTTACCACAGCATTATTGATTTTTGTGGTTTTTTTTATCATTTATTCTATTGTTAAATTCAGTGTTTACAGCCATGTCAATAACGATATTACGAGTGAAGTTGACAAACATCTTACTGAAATTGTAATTGTTGGTGATAGTTTTCATTTGATTCATGAGGAAGAATGGAAGGAACGGGAGCACAATACACTGGACGTAAATCCGGTATTTATCCAGTTTGTAGATCAAAATAAAAATGTGATTGAAAAATCACCTAATCTTAAAAAATCTACTTTAACTTTTGACAAAGAAAATGCGGAAAATAAACTTTTTGATACCAAATTAGCCGATAACGCTATCCGTCAAATTCAAGTTCCTATTTATCAAAAAACAAAAATTATTGGCTACATCATAATTGCCATGTCACTGGAAGATGCTACGATGGTACTCAACAATTTATCGGAAGTATTGATAATTGCCTATCCTGTAATTCTGATATTGTTATTTTTTATTGCGCGATTTTTCGCTGGAAGAAGCATAAAACCGATTAGTTCCATTATCACAACTTCTAATATTATTACCAAAGATAATCTTACTTCCCGAATTCCGTTACCGCAAAATCGAGATGAATTGTTTGTATTATCACAAACCATCAACAATTTATTAGACCGGATAGAAACTGCTGTTGAAAGAGAAAAGCAATTCACTTCAGATGCTTCACACGAATTAAGAACGCCATTAACGGTAATCAAAGGAACTTTGGAAGTCTTGATTCGCAAACCTAGAGATCACGCAGAATATGAAGAAAAAATTAATTTTTGTGTCACAGAGGTTAATCGGTTGAATCATTTGGTAGATCAGTTGCTCTTATTGGCTCGATTTGAAAACCAAAAGCAAACCTTAAAAACGGAGAAAGTATATCTAAATGCTTTATTTTTAGATACAATTGCTCGATATTCTACTGTAATTCAATCCAAAAAAATCACTGTTTCGACTGAATTTTCGCAGGATTATTATTTGGAAACCGATAATTATTTGTTTTCGATAGTGATTAATAATTTGATATCGAATGCATTAAAATATTCGAATCAAAACGGGAATCTGGAAGTTAAAATAAAAACTATGGATTCTAAAATTGAATGTCAGATCACTGATTCTGGAATTGGAATACCCGTTGAGGACTTAGAAAAAATATTCAATCAGTTTTACCGCTCAAAATCCACTAATCATCCAGAAATAAAAGGAACAGGTTTAGGATTGTCTATCGTAAAAAGATTATGTTCTTTACTCAATATTGAAATTGCAATTAGCAGCAAGGAAAATATTGGAACCACTGTAATTTTAAGTTTATTTGAAGCAGACCTTAAGTAGTTCTTAAGGAAATCCTTATCTTTAAACTTTACTTTTGAAGTATAAATAAGATAAAAATGCTCGAAAAAATTATTGCTTTTAGCTTAAAAAATAAACTGATTGTCTTACTCTTTACTTTGGGAGTTTTCGGATTTGGTTTGTTTTCTGTTTTCCAAATATCCATTGGAGCAGTTCCAGACGTTACGAACAACCAAGTTCAGGTAATTACCACTTCTCGTAACCTTTCTACGCAAGATATCGAACAGTTTATCACCTATCCTGTTGAAATTGAAATGGCTAATTTGCCTGGTGTCAAAGAAATCCGTTCTATTTCAAAATTTGGTTTATCTGTTGTCACGATTGTTTTTGATGAAAATTTAGGAACCTATCTTCCAAGACAACTTATTGCGGAGAAAATAAAAACTGCCTCGGAGAAAATTCCACAAGGTTTTGGGACGCCGGAAATGGGTCCAATCACTACAGGCCTTGGAGAAATCTATCAATATACTTTAGAAGTTAAACCAGAATTTAAAAACAATTATTCCGTTACTGATTTACGAACCATACAGGATTGGGTGGTAAAACGTCAATTATCGGGAATAAAAGGTGTTGTAGAAATTAATACTTGGGGCGGTTTTTTAAAACAATACGAAATTGCCATCAATCCTTCACGGTTGAAAGCGATGAATATCACAACAGCTGATGTTTTTACAGCACTGGAAAAAAACAATAGTATTGCCGGTGGCGCTTACATCGAAAAAGTGAACCAAAGTTATTTTATCAGAGGCGAAGGAAAAGTAAATTCGCTGGAAGATATTGGGAATATTGTTGTTGCAAATGCTAATGGATTGCCCGTTTATATCAAGAATCTAGCACAAGTTCGTTTTGGTCATGCCAACCGTTTTGGTGCAATTACAGGTAATGGCGAAGGCGAAAAAGTCTTGGGACAAGTGATGATGCTTAAAGGCGGAAATTCTAAACAGGTAATTGATGATGTTAAGAATAGAGTTGCCGAAATCCAAAAAACATTACCTGATGGGGTTTATATTAATGGATTTTTGGAACGAAGCGAATTAGTAGGGAAAACAACTTTTACCGTTGCCGAAAACTTGATTTTAGGATGCTTAATTGTAATTTTTGTTGTCATTTTGTTATTAGGAAACTGGCGTTCCGGATTGGTCGTGGCGTCTGTGATTCCGTTGTGTTTATTGTTCGCTATTTCGTTTATGAATATTTTTGGTATTGATGCCAATTTAATGAGTCTTGGTGCTATTGATTTTGGAATTATCATCGATGGTGCTGTAATTATTGTTGAGTTTATTGCATTTCAAATAGCCAGTAAATCAACTCATTTAGTGAATCTCAATAAGGAAGAACGTCAGTTAGAAATTGATCAAATTACCTATAAAAGTGCTTCCAAAATGATGAATTCAGCTATTTTTGGCCAATTGATTATTCTGATTGTTTTTATTCCAATTCTCTCCTTATCTGGAATTGAAGGTAAAATGTTCAAACCGATGGCGATGACGTTTAGTTTTGCATTATTAGGTGCAATGATCTTTTGTTTCACCTATGTTCCGGTCGTTTCTTCTTTATTTTTAAAACCAAAAGAAGAAAATCCAAATTCAATGTCCAGTAAATTAATCCATAAACTGAATTCCTGGTATTTGCCTATTATTACTTGGGCGGTAAGCAATACTAAAAAAGTAATGTATGGCGCATTAGGATTATTATTGCTGGCCATGGGATTATTTGCAACCATGGGAGGAGAATTTATTCCTACGCTTGACGAAGGTGATTTTGTGATTCAGCCGGTTTTAAAAACGGGAACATCTTTAACAAAAACAATAGCGATAACGACCAAAATAGAAAAAATAATCCTCAATAACTTCCCGGAAGTCACACAAGTTGTCAGCAGAATTGGAGCTGCCGAAGTGCCTACAGATCCAATGTCTATGGAAGAAAGTGATATTATTGTAAAATTGAAACCCAAATCAGAATGGACTTCGGCTTCCTCCAAAGATGAATTGGCAGATAAAATAAAAGCAGCATTGGAAAAACAAATTCCGAATATGGAAATCGAATTTACGCAACCGATAGAAATGCGCTTTAACGAATTAATTTCTGGAACCCGATCAGATGTGGCAGTTAAAGTTTTTGGTGAAGACTTAAATATTTTGGCACAGAAAGCGCATGAAATCAAAAATGCTATTGCAAAAGTAGAAGGCGCATCGGATATTATTATCGAAAAAACAGAAGGTTTGCCACAAATGTCAGTCGTTTATGATCGTTCGAAAATTGCTCGTTACGGTTTAAATATTGCCGATTTGAACGAAATGATTGCGCTGGGCTTTGCCGGAAAAACCGTTGGAAATGTTTTTGAAGGAGAAAAGCGTTTTGATATGGTAATCCGTTTGGATCAAGCAAACCGCCATGATATTGAAGATTTGCGTAATTTATATGTTCCAACGCCAAACGGAGAACAAATTCCGTTGAGTGAATTGGCTTCTATCGAATATACCGAAGGGCCCGCAAAAATTTCTCGAGACAATACTAATAGAAGAATTGTAGTGGGAATCAACGTTCGAAATCGTGATTTGCAAAGTGTAGTGACCGATATTCAGAAAATTGTGGACAATCAAATTAAATTACCAGCCGGTTATTACGTGAAATATGGCGGACAATTTGAAAATTTACAAAGCGCCAAAGCCCGATTGATGATTGCAGTTCCTATCGCATTATTTTTGATTTTTATCCTTTTGTATTTTGCTTTTGGCTCCGTAAAAGAAGCGTTAATGGTTTATTCAGCGATTCCTTTATCAGCAGTTGGTGGAGTTCTATTTTTGTGGATGCGTGATTTGCCGTTCAGTATTTCGGCAGGTGTTGGTTTCATAGCGCTTTTCGGAATTGCAGTATTAAACGGAATTGTCCTAATCGAACATTTTAAAGAACTCAAACACCAAGGCATGAAAGACATCGATGCATTAATTTTAAAAGGAACTACCGATAGATTACGTCCGGTTTTATTAACCGCTTCGGCTGCCGCATTAGGATTTTTACCTATGGCAATTTCATCTTCGGCTGGAGCCGAAGTGCAACGACCATTAGCAACGGTAGTCATTGGCGGATTGTTTACGGCAACTATTTTGACGATGATTGTGCTGCCTATTTTATATAAGGTTTTTGATAGTCAAACCTTCAAAAAAGCGAAGTTTAAGAAGCATCAAAGTGCTACTTATATCATTTTGTTATTGTTGAGTTCTTCGTGGGCTTTTTCCCAAAATACTAATCCGGAATTGGATAGTTTATTGTCGAAAGCAATTCAAAATAATAAAGGAATTAAAGCGGCTCAATTGCAAGTGGATAAAACAAAAGCCAATATCAAAACGGCAAATACTTTTGATAAAACTAATATTTATTACAGTTACGATCAAAATAATTTGGCACTGAATAACGAGCCTTTACGAGTATTTGGTGTACAGCAACGTTTTTCTTTTCCAACGGTTTACGGAGCGCAGAAAAAAGTATTTTCTTCTGAATATGAAAGGGAAAAAGCCAATTTTGATATTCAAAAAAACAAACTTTCTTTAGCTGTTTCTAAATCGTATCAGCATATCGTTTATTTGCAACATCAAGAAAAACTATATCAATATTTGGATAGTTTGTACCAAAATTTCTCCAAAGCAAGCGACAGACGTTTTGAATTAGGAGAAACTAATTATCTGGAAAAAATTACTGCTCAAGCTAAATTTAGACAAATAAGAACCAAGCTTTCGCAAATTGAGAATGACAAAAAAGCACAATACGAACTGTTGCAATCCTTGCTTCAAAACGATGAAATTATCGCAATAAAAAGCAATTCAATTACACCTTTAAATACTTTTACTGATGCAACAAGTAAATCATTTTATACTACTTATTTAGAAAGTGTTACTAAAAATTATAAAAGCCAGATAGAGTTACAAAAACAACATTGGCTACCGGATATTAACTTGGATTATTTTCAAGGAAGAAATAACGGTTTATCACAGTCGTTGTATGGTTTTCAAGTTGGTTTAGCAGTACCGATTTTATTCTCGGGACAAGTTGCTAAAAGTAAAGTTGCACAACTTGAATTACAAAGTTGGGAACAACAAAAGCAAAATGAGGAAGTAAAAATAGAGAAGTACATCAATCAAAAAAAGAACGAATTAGCCAAACATCAGGAAGCGATAAACTATTACAATCTGTACGGAAAAAAATTATCGGATGAGATTATAAAAGTAGGGAACAACAGTTATAAACACGGTGAAATTGATTTTTTCCAATACATCCAAAGTTTAGAAAATGCCACAACAATTCAAGTGGACTATTTAGATACTATTTTGCAATTCAACCAAACCCAATTAGATTTACAATACCTAAATTTTTAAAATACAACTAATGAAAAAATCTCTCTATATAATAGCTTTATCTCTTGTTTTATTTTCTTGTAAAGAATCAAAAACAGAAGAGGTGGAACAAAAAGACAATGGTTTGATAACTGTAACTTCTGCTCAATTCAAATCTTCAGGAATGGAGATTGCCACTCCAACAGAACAGGATTTTGATGTTACGGTAAAAGCATCTGGAAAAATTGACGTACCACCACAAAACAGAGCGAAGGTAAATACTTTTATGGGTGGTTATGTGAAATCCACAACGCTATTGGTTGGAAATAAAGTCACAAAAGGACAGGCTTTGTTAACGCTACAAAATACCGAATTTCTTGATATTCAAAAAGATTATATGGAAGTGGCTGAGCAACTAAATTTCTTGAAATCAGAATATGACCGACAAAAAAAGTTGTATGATGAAAAAATAACTTCGCAAAAAAACTACTTAAAAGCCGAAAGCGACTACAGAAGAGCCAAAGCAATGCATCAAAGTTTACGTGCCAAATTAGTGCTTTTGAACATTAATCCTAGAAATGTAGAGAAAGGAATTTTGACTTCAACAATCACTATTTTTTCTCCAATAACGGGTGATATCGTAATCATGAATGCCAATGTGGGAATGTATGTAGCACCTTCGGATGTGATTCTTGAAATTGTAGATACGGATCACTTGCATTTAGAGTTGGCCGTTTTTGAAAAAGATATTTTGAATGTAAAAATTGGTCAAAAAATACATTTTAAAGTTCCTGAAGCTTCAAAAGATGTTTTTAATGCCGAAGTACATTTGGTTGGAAAATCAATAGAAGGGAATGAGAGAACAATTAATATTCATGGGCATTTAGACGATGCGATAAAGCAAAAGCTATTGACAGGAATGTTTGTTGAAGCTGAAATAATCATTGATTCTAAAAAAGGTTTAGCAATTCCTTCTGAAGCATTGGTTACTGAAAACAACAAAAATTTCGTACTTTTATTGGACAATGAAAAAAACGGGTATTCATTCAAGAAAGTAAGCGTTACAATAGGCGAGAAGTCTGAAAATTTTGTCGAAATACTTCCAAATACTGTAATTAATGCTTCTTCAAGAATTTTGACAAAAGGTGTTTTCGATTTGGCTAATTAATTAAAAAGTAAATAAAATGGACTTGAAAAAACTTAAAGATCAGTTGCAAACAGAGGTTGATACTGCCTTTTTGTATGATAGCATTGCTGCTATTCAATCGGATGATAATCTTTCAAGAGTATTGTTGAGTTTGGGTGAAATTGAAAAAGGACACGCGAAACACATGTTTGATAAAGTGTTGACTTTGGAACCAAATTATAAAATGCCTTTGCCTTCAGGAAGAGCAAAATTCCAATTGAAGTTGGGTAAAATCTTTGGTTACAGTTCTATTATTAGCAATCTTTCCAGTATTGAAAAGCAGTTTGCAGTAAATTCAATTAAAAATAAACTTAAAAGCGGAGAGAAACCAACAGGCTTTGAGCACAATCATCTTAACATTATTGAAGCGGTAAACAATAATGCTGCTTTGAATGTTTCCGGAGGCTTATTGTCTAAATTTGAAAGCAGGCATAAATCAGTAGGTGGAAATGCCTTGCGTGCCGCCGTTTTAGGTTCTAATGATGGATTGGTTTCTAATATGAGTTTGGTCATGGGAGTTGCCGGAGCAGCCGTTTCTAATGATACGATATTGTTAACCGGTATTGCAGGACTTTTGGCAGGAGCAATTTCAATGGCTTTGGGCGAATGGCTTTCGGTACAAAGTTCCAGAGAATTAAACCAGCGCCAAATTGATTTGGAAACAGAAGAATTGGAAGCTTCTCCCGAAGAAGAGAAAAAAGAATTAGTTTTATTGTATCAGGCCAAAGGAATGAATGCTGTCGAAGCACAAAAACTGGCTGACAAAGCTTTTGAAAATCCTCAAACAGCAATTGATGCCATTATTACAGAGGAATTGGGAATCGACAAAGAAGAATTAGGAGGGTCAGCTTGGGAAGCAGCAACAGCTTCGTTTGTGCTTTTTGCCATTGGAGCTATTATTCCATTATATCCCTTTATGTTTTTAGATGGAAAAAATGCCATTTTATTAAGTGTAGGAAGCAGTGTTGTTGGCCTTTTTGGAATAGGTGCCGCAATTACTTTATTGACAGGAAGAAGCATTTTATTTTCTGGATTTAGACAAGTTTCTTTTGGATTGCTGGCTGCAGCTGTAACTTATGGAATAGGTTCCTTGATTGGAGTTTCATTAGCAGGATAAAAAAATTAACATAGTAGGGAATATTAAATACAATTTAACTTTAAATAAAAAATTATGAATGATGCCCATTTACACCTGGTTGTAAACCATTTTCCAATTATTGGAACTATCCTTGGACTCGGAATTTTAATCGCAGGATTAGTGCTCAAGAACAAGTCTGTACAAAATACAGCTTATGTATTATTTGTCATTGCAGCTGTGTTTGGCTTTTTTAGCATGTCTACTGGCGAAGGAGCAGAGGAAATGGTGGAAGATTTCCCAGGAATAGGAAAAGCAATTATTCATGAACACGAAGAAATGGCTGAAAAATTAGCAATTGTATTATATGCGTTGGCAATTACATCATTGTTTGGCCTTTATTCTAATTTGAAAAACAAACCAAAAGCAAAGCTTGTTTCTTATATCGCGACAGTAGTTGCAATAATCGCCGTGTTTTTTGCACAACAAACGGGTACAACTGGAGGCGAAGTTCGTCACACTGAAATTAGAACTGATAGTACTGCTGTGGGTAGTAGTAAAGAGAAAATCAATCCAACAAATGAGGAGGAAAAGGAATAAAAAAATATTTTAACAAAAAAACTATATTAAGTTAAAGTATTAATTGCTTTTTAATTAAAAAAGCTTTTATATTTGCAGAGAAAAATAAAACACATGTTTACAAATCAATTGCATCATCATCATTTTCATTATTGCTCTCAAGCGATGTGTTAATGGTATGTGTGTAAATCATCATATTCTAAAAACCCGTTTGAGTACATCAAACGGGTTTTTTATTGCCCAATATTTGTACTCAATCAAAATATTTTAAACAAAAACAAAAAAAACAAAATGAGTACATTAAAAATTGCAATTCAAAAATCAGGACGTTTAAACGAAGACAGCATTCAAATTTTAAAAGATGCAGGTATTTCAATAGATAACGGAATCGACCAATTAAAAGCCGAAGCATCCAACTTCCCGTTAGAGGTTTTATATTTAAGAAACTCAGATATTCCTCAATATTTGATTGATGGAGTTGTAGATATTGCTATCGTTGGGGATAATCTATTAGTCGAAAAAGGTGGTGATATTGAAGTAATTCAAAAATTAGGTTTTTCAAAATGTAAAGTATCTGTTGCTGTCCCAAAAGCATTTGATTACAAATCTGTTCAAGATTTAAATGGTATGCGTATTGCGACTTCATACCCTAAAACAGTGCTTGATTTTTTTAATTCTAAAGGCGTAACAGTCGACATTCACCAAATTTCAGGTTCGGTAGAAATTGCTCCAAACATTGGTCTAGCTGATGCCATTGTTGATATTGTTTCCAGTGGTAGTACTTTATTCAAGAATAATCTAAAAGAGGTTGAAGTTATTTTTAAAAGTGAAGCGGTTTTAGCTGTTTCTCCAAAAGTAAGTCCTGAATCTCAAAAAATTATTGATACGTTAAAATTCAGAATCGAATCTGTTTTAAGAGCAAGAAAATCGAAGTACATTTTAATGAATGTACCAAATGACAAAATTGAGGCAGTTGGTAAAATTCTTCCTGTATTGCGAAGTTTGACGGTTTTGCCTTTGGCACAAGAAGGATGGAGCAGCGTTCACTCTGTAATCGACAAAGATACTTTTTGGGATGTTATTGATCAACTGAAAGAAGCTGGTGCCGAAGGAATTTTGGTTTGTCCAATTGAAAAAATGGTACTGTAAGAATTTTAAATTACAAGTTGTGAATTATGAGTTTAAGAACTGAATAATTCTATTTTTTAAATTTTGAATAAAATTAAAATGAATAAAATATACAATCCAAAAGCAGAATCTTGGTCCTCAATTTTAGAGCGTCCTACCAAAACTATTGATGATATTGAAGCCACTGTAAAAGAAATTTTTAGTGAAGTTCAAAAGAAAGGTGATGTTGCAGTTGCAAAATACACATCGCTTTTTGATGGAGCAAAAATCGATACCATCGAAGTTTCTAAAGCTGAAATTGATTTGGCAATTGCTTCCGTTTCCCCAGAGTTGAAAGAAGCAATCGAATTAGCCAAGTCTAATATTTCAAAATTCCATATTGCGCAAAAAACGGATAGAGTTGCTGTAGAAACAATTGAAGGAGTGAACTGCTGGCAGGAAAAAAGACCTATTCAAAAGATAGGGTTGTACATTCCTGGAGGAACTGCTCCATTATTTTCTACCGTTTTAATGCTTGCTGTTCCTGCGGAAATTGCGGGTTGCAATGAAATTGTTTTATGTTCGCCACCCGATAAAAAGGGAGTTGTAAATCCTGCGATTTTGTATGCTGCAAATTTATGTGGTGTGACAAAAATATTAAAAGTAGGAGGGATTCAAGCTATTGCAGGAATGACTTTTGGAACAGAAACGATTCCTAAAGTATATAAAATTTTTGGTCCCGGAAATCAATTTGTGACTGTGGCAAAACAATTAGCTACACAATTTGGTGTCGCAATCGATATGCCGGCTGGTCCATCGGAATTACTGATTGTTGCTGACGATACTGCAGTTCCGGCTTTTGTAGCTTCAGATTTGTTATCCCAAGCAGAACACGGAGCGGATAGTCAGGTAATTTTAGTTTCTACTTCCAAGAAATTAATTGATGCTGTAGAGACTGAAATTCAAATGCAAATGGAAGCTTTACCAAGAAAATCTATTGCAGAAAAAGCGATTGCGAATTCAAAATTGATTTTTATAGAAAACGATAAAATTGCCTTAGAATTAATCAATGAATACGGACCGGAACACTTTATTATTTGCTCAGAATTTGATGATTTTTATAGCAATGGTGTTCAAAACGCAGGTTCGGTATTCATAGGGAATTATACCCCTGAAAGTGCAGGTGATTATGCTTCCGGAACCAATCATACATTGCCAACAAATGGTTATGCAAAGAATTACAGCGGAGTAAATCTGGATAGTTTTACCAAAGCGATGACTTTTCAAAAAATAACTCAAAAAGGCATACAAAATATCGGTAAAGCCATCGAAATTATGGCAGAAGCTGAAGGATTACAAGCACACAAAAATGCAGTTACATTACGATTAAAAGCGATTGAAGATGGAAAATAATTTCGACATAAATAATTTGGTTAGAGAAAACGTTAAGGAAATGAAACCCTATTCTTCGGCTCGTGATGAATTTGAGGATTTTGATACGGCTGACATGATTTTTTTGGATGCCAATGAAAATCCATTTGAAAATGGTGTGAACAGGTATCCGGATCCACAACAATTGAGTGTGAAAGAAGTTTTGGCTAAACAAAGAAACGTCAAAACAAATCAAATTTTGCTAGGAAACGGAAGTGATGAAGTGTTGGATTTGTTATTCAGAGTTTTTTGCGAACCAAAAACGGACAATGTAGTTACTTTGCCACCAACCTATGGAATGTATGGCGTTTTAGCTAATATTAATGCTGTAGAAAACAAAGAAGTATTGCTTTCACAAGACTTTCAGCCGCAAATTGAAAAAATTATAGAAGCTGTTGATGAAAACACTAAAATCGTCTTTTTGTGTTCTCCAAATAACCCGACCGGGAACTCCTTTTCGGATGAAAGTATAGCGTATCTTTTGCAAAATTTCAAAGGATTAGTAGTGATTGATGAAGCCTATATTGACTTTTCAAAGAAAGATAGTTGGATCAATGAATTGGATGAATATCCAAATTTAGTTATTACCCAAACATTATCAAAGGCTTATGGTTTGGCAGGAATCAGATTGGGAATTTGTTATGCCTCTGCGGAAGTAATTTCGGTTTTAAATAAAATAAAACCACCTTATAATGTAAATGAATTGACTCAGAAAAGAGCTTTAGAACGGTTGGACAATCCGGAAAAAATAAAATCTGAAATTAACTCTATTATAACACAAAGAGAAGTATTACTTAAAGTATTACTTGATGTTAAATTTGTTGAAAAAATTTATCCAACCGAAGCTAATTTTATTTTGGTAAAAGTAGATGATGCTAATAAAAGATACGCTGAATTGATTGCAAAAGGAATTGTAATCCGGAACCGCACCACCCAACCATTATGCGATAATTGTTTGCGTTTTACTGTTGGAACTAAACAAGAAAATATGAAATTAATTGAGGTGTTAAAACAACTTTAAACCTTAAACTTTAAACTTTTTTTAATGAAAAAAATACTTTTTATAGACCGTGACGGAACCATGGTTTTAGAACCACATGATTACCAATTAGACAGCTTTGAAAAATTAGAATTCTATCCAAACGCTTTTCAATATCTTGGAAAAATAGCTAAAGAATTGGATTTTGAATTGGTAATGGTAACCAATCAAGATGGTTTGGGAACTGATTCTCACCCGGAAATTAACTTTTGGCCGGTTCACAATTTGATCATGAAAGCTTTTGAAAATGAAGGTGTTGTTTTCAAAGAAGTTTTAATTGACAAAACATTTCCACACGAAAATGTGCCAACTCGCAAACCTGGTACTGCTATGTTGACCAAATATCTTAATAATCCAGAATATGATTTAGAGAATTCATTCGTCATTGGAGACCGAATAACAGATGTAGAATTAGCCAAAAACTTAGGTTCAAAAGCGATTTTCATTAACAAAGATGAAGCTTTGGGAGGTGATGAAATATCGTCTAAAAGACACGAATTGGATTCGGTTATTGCCTTGCAAACTACTGATTGGAAAACCATTTACGAGTTTTTGAAATTAGAAGAACGCTCTGCAACCATTTCTAGAAAAACGAATGAAACGGATATTTTCATTAATTTAAATCTTGACGGAACAGGAAAAAGCAAAATTGAAACAGGTATTGCGTTCTTTGATCACATGCTAGACCAAATTGCACGTCACGGACAAATGGACTTGGAAATCCTTGTTAAAGGTGATTTAGAAGTCGATGAACACCACACAATTGAAGATACAGCGATTGCACTTGGAGAAGTTTTTGCGAAAGCATTAGGGAATAAATTGGGTATTGAACGTTATGGTTTTTGTTTGCCAATGGACGACTGTTTAGCACAAGTTGCGATTGATTTTGGAGGTAGAAACTGGTTAGTTTGGGAAACCGAATTCAAACGTGAAATGGTGGGTAAAATGCCTACGGAGATGTTTTATCATTTTTTCAAATCATTCTCGGACGGTGCTAAAGCTAACATCAACATCAAAGCAGAAGGAACGAACGAGCATCACAAGATTGAAGCCATTTTTAAAGCTTTTGCAAAAGCAATAAAAGTAGCCGTAAAACGTGATACGGAAAAGATGATTTTGCCAAGTACGAAGGGAATGTTGTAAAATTGTTTAAAGTTTAAAGTTTCAGGTTAACCCGAGCAACTTTAAACATTAAACTTGAAACAAAACTAAAATGAAAATAGTAATCATAAATTACGGCGCAGGAAATATTCAAAGCATAAAATTCGCTATTGAAAGGTTAGGTTTTGAGGCTGTTTTGAGTAACGATTGGACAGAAATTAAGGCTGCTGACCGGGTGATATTCCCAGGGGTTGGCGAAGCTAGTTTTGCAATGAAAATGCTTATTGACAGCGGTCTTGATGTGTTAATTCCAACCTTGAAACAACCCGTTTTGGGAATCTGTTTGGGTATGCAATTGATGTGCAACAAATCAGAGGAAGGGAATACCATAGGATTAGGAATTTTTGATGTTGATGTGATCAAATTCACGCCAAAAGTTAAAGTGCCACAGATGGGATGGAACCAAATTTACAATTTGAAATCGCCTTTATTTACTGGAATTAATGAAAATGAATTTATGTATTTAGTGCATAGTTTTTATGCTCCAAATTGTTCTGAAGCCATTGCTACAACGAATTATGAAGTTGAATATGCTTCAGCTTTGCAGAAAGATAATTTCTATGGAACACAATTTCACCCAGAAAAAAGTGGTGACGTTGGAGAACAAATTTTGGCAAATTTCTTAAAATTAAAGAATTGAAAAATTCAAAGATTGAAAAATTAGAGAGTCAAAAATTTCTTTAACTAACAATGTAAATCTTTAAATAATTCAATTTTTAAATCTTTAAATTATAAATAAATGAGAATAATACCCGCAATAGATATCATCGAAGGAAAATGTGTTCGTCTGTCAAAAGGCGATTACAATACTAAAATCATCTACAACGAGAATCCGCTGGAAGTAGCAAAATCATTTGAAGCACATGGAATAGAATATTTGCATTTGGTTGATTTAGACGGAGCCAAATCAAGCCAGATTGTGAATTATAAAATACTGGAGCAAATAGCTACTCAAACAAAATTGAAAATTGATTTTGGTGGTGGATTAAAATCGGATTCCGATTTGAAAATCGCTTTCGAAAGTGGTGCCAATCAAATTACCGGTGGAAGTATCGCCGTTAAAAATAGAGAGCTGTTTGAGAAATGGATTGCAGAATATGGTTCTGATAAAATCATTTTAGGAGCAGATGCTAACAATGAAAAAGTAGCAGTTTCAGGTTGGTTAGAAGATTCTAATGAAGACTTAATTCCTTTTATACAAAACTACCAAAGCAAAGGAATAAAGTATGTAATTTGTACGGATATTGCCAAAGACGGTATGCTGGAAGGACCCAGTTTTGATTTGTACGCTAAAATTTTGTCGGAAGCTAAAGGAATAAAATTGATCGCTTCAGGAGGAATTTCTACTTTTGATGAATTACCGAGGCTTGCTGAATTGGGTTGTGAAGGAACAATAATAGGAAAGGCAATTTACGAAGGACGAATATCATTGAAACAATTGAAAAACTATATTTTAAGTATGAATTATTAAGTATTAAATATGAGTGAAGACGTAATAAAAATCAAAAGTTTTTCTTTTGCCATTAGAATTGTTAATTTATATAGAATTTTAAATAGTAGAAGTGAATATGTAATGAGTAAACAAATTTTACGTTCAGGCACTTCTGTAGGCGCAAATATTAGAGAGGCTAAAAATGCAGAAAGCAAAGCTGATTTTATTCATAAAATGGGTATTTCTCAAAAAGAAGCTGACGAAACATTATATTGGCTTGAACTTTTACAAGCAACAAATTATATTTCAAATGAAGAATTTTTAAGTTTAAATAACGATGGTGTAGAAGTTTTAAAATTAATAAAAAGCATAATTATTACTTCTAAAAACAATATCAAAAAAAATTAATAATTCATCCTTACAATTTAATACTTAATTTAGATGTTAACAAAAAGAATTATTCCCTGTCTAGATATAAAAAACGGAAGAACAGTAAAAGGTGTAAATTTTGTAGATTTGCGTGACGCCGGCGATCCCGTAGAATTAGCCAAAATATATTCGGATGAAGGTGCTGATGAATTGGTTTTTTTGGATATTTCGGCAACGGAAGAAAGAAGAAAAACCTTAGTTGATTTGGTTCGTAAAGTCGCTTCAACTATTAATATTCCGTTCACTGTTGGCGGTGGAATTTCATCTGTAAAAGATGTTGAAATATTGTTGCAAAACGGTGCGGATAAGGTTTCGATTAATTCATCAGCAGTAAAAAATCCGCAGTTGATTAATGATTTGGCACAGAAATTTGGAAGTCAATGTGTAGTTGTTGCAATTGATGCCAAACAAATTGATGGTCAATGGATTGTTCATTTAGTTGGAGGAAAAGTGCCAACCGAATTGAATTTATTTGATTGGGCAAAGGAGGTCGAAGAACGTGGAGCAGGCGAGATCTTATTCACATCAATGGATAATGACGGAACTAAAAACGGATTTGCTAATGAAGCTTTGGCTAGACTTTCGGAATTAGTAAATATTCCCATAATTGCTTCCGGTGGTGCGGGAAACATACAGCATTTTGTAGATACTTTTTTAGATGGAAAAGCAGATGCAGCATTGGCCGCGAGCGTATTTCATTTTAAAGAAATTGAAATCAAGACATTAAAAACAGCCCTTAAAAATAACAATATCGAAGTACGTATTTAAGTAATAAGTTTTAAGTATGAATTATTAAGGTTAAACTACTTAATATTTTACAACTTAGTACTTACGACTTAATATTTACGACTTAATACTTAAAAATATGAACATAGATTTCTCAAAAAATACAGACGGATTAATTCCAGCCATAATTCAAGACAGCGAAACCAAAACGGTTTTGATGTTGGGCTTCATGAATGCTGAAGCATATCAAAAAACGGTTGATACTAAAAAAGTAACTTTTTATAGTCGCACCAAACAAAGACTTTGGACAAAAGGCGAGGAAAGCGGCAACTTTTTGAATCTGATTGACATTAAAAACGACTGCGATGATGATACGTTGTTGATTCAGGTGAAACCTGAAGGACCAACGTGTCACAAAGGAACTGATACTTGCTGGAATGGCGAAAATAAAGGAAAATATGGTTTTATTTCAGATTTAGAAGATACCATTCAACTTCGAAAAGAAAATGCGGATTCTGAGAAAAGTTATGTGGCTTCCTTATTTAAATTAGGCATAAACAAAATTGCCCAAAAAGTAGGCGAGGAAGCGATAGAAGTCGTAATCGAATCAAAAGATGACAATGATGATTTGTTTTTGAGCGAAAGTGCAGATTTGCTTTTTCATTACCTTATTTTATTGCAAGCCAAAGGTTTTAAATTAGATGATGTTGTTGAAGTTTTGAAAAGTCGCCAGAAGAAAAATTAATTTATTTTAATTTTCATTTAAAAAACCCAATAGGAAATTCATTTGCTATTGGGTTTTATTTTTTCTTTTATTTCCAATGGCAATCCACTATATTTACTATATATTTTGATAAATTTCATAAAACTTTGAAATTTATCTTTTTTTCAATTTGATAACGATAAAAATGAAAACAAATACAGTAACAAGCGTAGACAATTTTTCAGGCACTATTTTGATTCCGGTTTTCGAAACCTATGAAAAAAGTATTGTTCCTATAATTTATAATGAAGTAGAAGTAACATCAAAAGTTTTTTTTGGTAAAAAAGACACACATTATCTTGCTGAAAAAAATAACAATACATACGTTTTTATTGGCCTGGGAAAAACGATAGATTATAAAGCATTGAAGACTATTTTTCGTCGTATTTCTTCAAACCAAAAAGAAGGTTTTAGTTCTAATGTTGCTTTAATTATACCCCAACAATTCGATGATAATCAAGTAGAATCTATGATTTCAGGACTGCTTTTAGGAACGTATGATTTAGGTCATTTTAAGTCGGATAAAACGCTACATCCATTTCTTAATCCTGATTTTACCTTAAATTTAGTTTCTGAAAAGGATTATTTGGCTGCAGCCAACAAAGGAATCAAAATTGCCCGAGCACAATTAGCAACCCATCATTTAGTCGATTTGCCGCCTAACACGGTTAACCCAAAATACCTGGCGACCTGGGCTAAAGATACCGGTGAAAAATATGGATTTGAAGTAGAGGTTTTGGGTTATGAAGCTTCAAAAATAGTAGGTTTGGGAGCCTTTTTAGCAGTTGGAAAAGGAAGTGAAAACGAACCCCAATTTATAATTATGAATTACACCCCAAAAGAGGAAGTGGATTCTATGAAACATATTGGACTAGTTGGGAAGGGAATCACTTTTGATACTGGTGGTATAAATATAAAAACATCTGGGATGCTTCACATGAAGTGCGACATGGCAGGAGCCGGGGCAGTACTTGGCGCCATGCAATTGATTGCGGATTTGCAATTACCCGTTAAAGTTACCGCGATTGTCCCTTGCGCCGAAAATTCTGTTGATGCTAAATCCTTCTTGCCAAGTGAAGTAATTCACAGTTACAGCGGACATTCCATAGAAATAATCGATACTGATGCAGAAGGGCGACTTGTATTAGCCGATGGATTATCGTATTTAATCAAGAATTTTAAACCAGAATATATTGTTGATATAGCAACACTTACTGGAAGCAGTATTAGTACCTTTGGTTCTGAGTGTGGTGCTTTGTTTACGAATAATGAAGAAATAGCTAAGAAACTACAAGAAAACGGAGATGCAATTGGAGAGCGTTTGTGGCCATTACCGCTTTGGGAGGCTTATAAACAGGACATTGAAAGCGATATTGCCGATGTAAAAAATTTTAACGGAAAAACGGTAGCCGGAGCCATAAGCGCAGCCAAATTTTTGGAATTTTTTACTCAGAAACATACTGCTTGGGCACATTTAGATGTTGCCGGTGTGACATTTAATGAAGATGAATTTGCTAAAAGCAATCATGCAACTGGCTATGGTGTACACTTATTGACTAAATTCATTGAAAATTTATAGAGTATCAAAATTTTAATTAAAAAAGCGATTATTTCAAAAGGGATAATCGCTTTTTTATTAAAGTTTACTTAAACCTTTAACAGGTGGTTTTTTATATCTTCGCAAAAATAAAATTTTAAAACCTCAAGAATTCAATAGTATCCTCACATGAAAAAAATACTTCTATTTATTCGTCAAAGAAATAAATTTTGGACTTTTAAAATTTGATTTTAAAAAGAATAAATTAATTATGGAAATTCGTGGAAAAGAAAATAAATTGCTACAGAAACATGTTCAAACCTATCCTGAAAAATAACTTTTTTGGGATTATATTTCTTAAGTTATAAAGTTTATTTTTGTCTAAAATGAATTAATCATGAAAAAATATTTGAATTTTATTTGTTTCTCATTTCTTGTTTTTAATGGCGCAAATGCACAAGGTTTACTTAGAAAGCAAGAACAATCTTTTACACGACAAGATACTTTGCGTGGAAGCATCACAAAAGAAAGAGCCTGGTGGGACGTAAAAAACTATCATCTTGATATAAAAGTAAATCCTTTGGATAGCACAATTTCAGGTTCAAATACTATAAAATATCAAGTTGTTCAGGAATACAAAACTATGCAGATTGATTTGCAGAATCCAATGGAAATTTACAAAGTAGTTCAGGACGGCAAGGTTTTAAAATACAAAAGAGAAGGTAATGCTTTTTTTGTTGAATTGGTCGCTTCTCAAAAACCAGGACTCATAAAAGAGCTAACTGTATTTTATGGAGGAAAACCTAAGGTAGCAGTAAATCCGCCTTGGGATGGAGGAATAACCTGGAAAAAAGATAGTAATGGAAATCCATTTATAGCTTCTTCCTGTCAAGGATTAGGCGCCAGCGTCTGGTGGCCTAACAAAGATCACATGTATGATGAAGTGGACAATATGCTTATCAGCGTAAATGTTCCGAAAAACCTGGTCAATGTATCCAATGGACGTTTGAAAAGCGTAAAACAACTAAAAGATGGTACAAAAACATATAATTGGTACGTATCAAATCCCATCAATAATTATGGTGTAAATATAAACATAGGTGATTATGTATCTTTTTCGGAAAAATACAAAGGAGAAAAAGGAGATTTAGATTGTAGTTATTATGTGTTAAGAGAGAATTTAGCCAAGGCGAAAATACAATTTAAAGAAGTTCCGCGTATGTTAAAAGCTTTTGAGCATTGGTTTGGGCCGTATCCGTTTTATGAAGACAGTTATAAACTGGTAGAAGCACCTTACTTAGGGATGGAACATCAAAGTTGCGTAACGTATGGAAATGATTTCAAAAATGGATATAGAGGCAGAGATCTAAGCGGAACCGGTTGGGGAATGAAATTTGATTTCATCATTATTCATGAATCCGGACATGAGTGGTTTGCAAACAATATCACCTATAAAGATATTGCTGATATGTGGATTCATGAGAGTTTTACTAACTATTCAGAAAGTCTTTTTGTAGAATATTACTATGGTAAGGACGCTGGATTTGAATATGTAAGAGGAATAAGAAAAGGCATTCAAAATGACATTCCAATAATAGGTAAATATGGTGTTAATCAAGAAGGTTCTGGCGATATGTACAATAAAGGCGGTAATATGTTGCACACATTGCGCCAAATTGTAAATGACGATGCCAAATGGAGAACTATATTAAGAGGATTAAACAGTACTTTTTATCATCAAACGGTAACAACAGAACAAATTGAGGGTTATTTAAGTCAACAAGTTGGAATAGATTTAAACCCGTTTTTCAATCAGTATTTAAGAGATATTCGAATCCCAACATTAGAATATTATTTTAAGGATAACAAACTGGGGTATCGTTGGACTAATTGTGTTCCGGATTTTAATATGGCTGTAAAAGTGACTTTGAATGACAAAGAAGAATGGATCAAACCAAAAACGGAATGGAACACCATGTCTGTCACAGTTGAAAATCAAAAATTTGAAATAGATAAAAACTTTTATGTTGCTGGTTTTAATATAACGGAATAAAACCATCCAATAAGTGGAGTAAAAGGCTGTATTTATATCTTATAAATACAGCCTTTATATTTTATAAAGTAACAACTTATTATAAATAAACAATTTTTTAATTTACGAAGGTTTCATTTCAAATAGTTGCACTTGGCTTTTCAATCTTTCGACCAACATGCTCATCATTCTTTTGTTGATACCAGATGAATTTTTTATATAAGTTGCATACTCGCCTGAGGTAAATAATCCTATGATTATCCCTTTCATAGTATTTCTAAACTTGCTATCTTTTTGGATTGCATTTTCTATAACTGACAATTTTTTTTCGATAGTATATCCATAAAAATCAGCTTTGTTTTTACTAACATAATTAATAAATGAAGCTATAAACAAGTCATTTTGAAGTTTCAAAATAGGTCGAAGTACCTCATTTTGAAATGATTCATCAGATGAGGATTGAGTTGTTACAGATCCTATTGTTTGTCCTCTAAATTCCTTTAAAAAAGTATCCCGCATGTTCATTATTTTTTCATTAAAAATAAAAAAAAATGCGATAGGAATAGCTTATTTTTACATTTATAAATAAAAAATTTATGAGATTTCATACTAGAAAATGGGTAAAACCAGAAGACTTAAATCCAAATGGAACTTTATTTGGAGGTAAATTATTAGCTTGGATTGATGAAGAATTGGCTTTGTACACAATTATTCAATTAGAAAACACCAGAATTGTCACCAAGTACATGTCTGAGATCAATTTTAGAAGTTCGGCAAGACAGGGTGATATTATCGAAATTGGAATTGATGTTATAAAATTTGGGAATACTTCACTCACGCTCAAGTGCGAGGCAAGAAATATGATGACCCGCGAAACAATTATTACAATAGATCATACTACAATGGTCAATTTGGATGCCGATGGAAAACCAAAAGCGCATGGCAAAACAGCTATTGAATATGTAAAAGATCGTTTGTAGTTTTTGAAAATTGGATTAGAAACGTCTTTGTAATTTTAATTAAAAAAAACACTATCAACCAGGAAATTCATTCTCAGTGGCTGTTTCGAAAATTTCTAAGTCAAAATATCCCACTGAAGCAATGATATGATCAAATATATCAGACATTATGTACTCGTAATTTTCAAATCGTTTGTCATGGGAAAATGCGTAAACTTCAAGCGGAACACCATGCGACGTAGATTGTAATTGGCGGCAAAGCATAAGCATATCTTGATTTAATCCGGGATATTGGAAAAGATATTCAGTTATATATTTTCGAAACAATCCTAAATTAGTCAAATTTCGTCCATTTATAGCAATGGACTTGTCAATTTTATTACTGGAATTATATTCGTCTATTTCTAATTTTCGGGTGTCAATATAATCCGAAATAAGATGAATTTTTTTTAAGTCATTTAATTCGGCCTCTTCTAAAAAACGAATACTGCTTGTTTTGATCAGAATGTGTCTTTTGATACGACGACCGTCAGAATTGAGCATTCCACGCCAGTTTTGAAATGAATCTGAACTTAAACTATACGTAGGAATTGTGGTTGTGGTATTGTCAAAATTTCGAACTTTTACAGTCGCTAAATTGATTTCAATCACATCTCCATCAGCTCCAAATTTATCCATCGTAATCCAGTCACCAATTCGAACCATGTCATTAATAGAAACCTGAACACTAGAAACAAAACCTAAAATAGTGTCCCTGAAAATCAAGATTATCACCGCCGAAACTGCTCCTAAAATGGTTAAAAGCTCCTTTTTATCAATATCAAATAATTTTGAAATAATTAAGGTTATCCCAATAACCCAAAGCATTATCATGATTACCTGAATAAAACTGTCTATTGGTTTATCGCTATATCTCGGTTTTAGTTTTAAATAATCGCGTAAAGCATTGAATATCGTACGTATAATCCATAAAACCAGAATGATGATATAGATTCCAACCAATTTCCCAAAAAAGCCTTCCCAATATTCAAATCGGTCTAAAATAATTGGTACTGATTTGTAAATAAACAATAGCGGAATTAAGTGTGCGATATATTTCGCGGTTTTGTTGGTTACCAGCAAATCATCAAATTTGGTTTTGGTTTTCTGTGCGATTACAGCCATGATTGTAACTAGAACAAGTCTAAAAATCACGTATATGATATACGCCATTACGCACAAAACAACAATATTCAGCACTAAACTAAAATAGGAAGCTAAACTGTTTCCAAATCCCCATTTTCTAAATATAGGGTATAGAAAAGTGAATATTTTTTCTATGTATTTATACATTTTTCAGGTATTTTCTTTCTATGTAAAAAGTACCAAATGGAGGAATTGACGCAATACAAATTATAAAATATTTTTTAAAATCCCACTTTTCTTTAAATTTTAAAATTGTTGCAAGGACAATGTATAAAGTAAATAATATTCCGTGCGCCATACCAATATGTTTAACATAAAAAGGGTCATTATAAATATATTTCATTGGCATAGCAAAGAAAAACAATAGTAAAGCAGATATCCCCTCTATTATTGCAGTAATTTTAAAAATCTTAAGCATTTGAATTTATTTAGTTTTAATGTGCCAAAATTAAGTATTAAGTTTGATTTTTAGCACATTGATTCCTAAAGTAAATTACTTTTGTATCCTTAAACTTTGATAATGAGTAAACGAGATTTAAAAAAATACTTAGCTGAACTAAATAAGGAGCAACTCGAAGAACAAATTATCGAATTGTACGAGAAATTCAGTCCCGTAAAAGTCTATTATAATTTTGTTTTTAATCCAAAGGAAGAAACGCTTTTGCAGGAATGCAAACTCAAAATTTCCAATGAATATTATCCTTTCAAAAAGGCAGGAAGACGCAGCAAACCGAAAATGCGTCGTTCTGTTGCTCAAAAATATATCAAGCATTTCCTTGTTTTAGGAGTGGATCCCTTTGTAATTGCTGATGTCATGCTGTACAATATTGAAATTGCGCAAACATTCTCATCCGAACATGATATAAAACAAGATTTGTTTTTCAAAAGTATGTTAAATTCTTTTGAACAAGCAGTAATTTTCTTGATTTCAAACGGAATTCTAAATGATTTCAAGCCAAGAATTATTGCCATACACGATGAAACCATTGTGCAGAAATGGTACAACGAACCCGAGTTCAATGCCATTATTGAGCGATTTGAATATTGAATAGTTTCATAATTCAATTTTATTTAATCAATCGTTTTTTTTTTAATTAAAAATCACAATTAAACTGTTTTTTAGGTGTATTTTTGCAAAAATCCAACAATAAGCAATGTCCCAAAACACTTTAGAAATAGAAATCGAAGACAAAAAAGAACTTTATGCGTACCAAAAAGGCGATATCGATGCCATCTTTGAACGCATAGATAATGCACCACCACAACACCATTTGTTATACCAATTGCCTACCGGTGGTGGAAAAACAGTAGTTTTTTCGGAAATAGTACGCCGTTATTTATCACAACACGAGAAAAAAGTAGTTGTTCTAACACACCGAATTGAGTTGTGTAAGCAAACTTCAAAAATGTTGAAGGGTTTTGACGTGAAAAATAAAATCATAAACAGTAAAGTAAAAGAACTTCCAGACCAAAACGATTATTCTTGTTTTGTAGCCATGGTTGAAACTTTGAAAAACCGTATCAATGATGAAAAACTTCATTTGGATAATGTAGGATTAGTAATCATCGATGAGGCGCATTACAATTCGTTCCGCAAATTATTGAGCTCTTTCAAAAATGCCTTTATATTAGGAGTTACCGCAACACCTTTAAGTTCAAATATTAAATTGCCAATGCACGAAAGCTACGATGAATTAATCGTAGGAGACACCATAAGTTCTTTGATTGCAAATGGATTTTTGGCAAAGGCAGTTACGTATAGCTATGATGTGGGTTTAACGTCATTGAAAGTGGGAATCAACGGAGATTATACGGTAAAATCATCTGATGATTTATATACAAATATGGCCATGCAGGAAAAATTGTTGCATGCTTATACGGAGAAATCTTTGGGTAAGAAAACCTTAATTTTTAATAATGGTATCAATACCTCTTTGTATGTGTATGAAACTTTTAGAGAAGCTGGTTATGCCATTCGCCATTTAGATAACACCAGTAATAACGAGGAAAGAAAGGATATTTTACATTGGTTCAAGCATACGCCTGATGCCATTCTAACATCAGTAGGGATTCTTACAACCGGTTTTGATGAGCCAACAGTAGAAACTATAATTTTAAATAGAGCAACAAAATCGTTGACATTATACTATCAAATGATTGGTCGTGGTTCCAGAAAATTACCTAATAAAGATACCTTTAATGTTATCGATTTAGGAAATAATGCAGCCCGATTTGGATTGTGGAGCGAGCCTGTAAACTGGCAGCACATTTTTAAATCACCAGAGTTTTATCTGGAAAATTTACGTGACGATACTGAAATTGAATTGTATTTTAAATACAGCATGCCGCCGGATATTCGTGCTAAATTCAGCAAAACGGAAGTTGTAACTTTTGATGTAGATGAAGAACACAAACTCATTATTAAACAAAATTTGCGCTCCAAAGAAGTGCTTGACAAATCGCTAGAACAACACGCTGCCATGTGTGTAGACAATTCAGATACATTACAAGAGGCAAAAATATTAGGTAAACTGTTAGATGATGATATCGATTGTCGCATCAAACGCTATTCTAAATGTTTGAGTCAATGCAGTAAAAATTACCGAGAATGGCTTGTTGACGATTACAAATTAAAGTTAGTATTGTTAACTGGGAAAAAATATCGTGAAAAAATCATGAACGAACCGGATGAAGATTAATAATTCTTTTTCAAGGAGCTAATCCCGCTGTACACTATATCTGTTGTGGTCTCGTAAAAAAAAAACGAGACCACAACAGGATGCCGTTTCCATCAGGGCTAAAAATTACGTTTACAAAACAACTATTTTTTATAAAAATATAAAATCCAAAAAAAATGCCAAAACAATTCTCTGATTTAGGAATTTTAGCACCCATATTAAAAGCGATTACCGAATTGAAAATTGTTGTACCAACAGAAATTCAGCAAAAAACAATTCCGTTATTATTATCAAATACTACGGATTTGGTTGGACTTGCTAAAACAGGTACAGGAAAAACAGCTGCTTTTGGATTGCCTATTTTGCAATTAATAGATACTGATAAACCAGTTGTACAAGCCGTTATTTTGGTTCCAACTCGTGAACTAGGACAACAAATATTTAAAAATTTAGAGTCTTTTGCTAAATTTTTACCCGAAGTTTCTATTGCGGCAACTTGTGGAGGAATTCCAATCAAACCACAAATAGAACGACTTTCATTGCCTACTCACATTGTTGTGGCAACTCCGGGACGTTTAATCGATTTGATTCAGCGCAAAGCAATAAACTTAAAGGAAACCAAATTTCTCGTGCTCGATGAAGCCGATGAAATGGTTACAATATTAAAAGAAAGCTTAGACGAAATAATCGCTGAGTTACCTGTTGCGCATAAGACTTTTTTATTCTCGGCAACCATGCCAGGAACTATAAAACAATTGATTCAGAACTATTTGAACAAAAATGTGATCCAAGTTAGTGCCAACATGGAAACAATAGGAAATCAAGGAATTGACCATGAATATATTGTGGTGGATCCCATTGAAAAACTAGATGTTTTAATGCATTTCTTGAATTCTAAAGAAGGAGAACGCGGAATTATTTTTTGTAAAACGAAAGCTGCAGTCAATAAATTAGCTAAAAACTTAGCTATCAACCGATTTTCTTCGGGTGCATTGCATGGAAGTTTATCGCAAGGAATTAGAGATAGAATCATGGAGCAATTCCGTAAAGGACATATCAGTATATTAGTAGCTACAGATTTAGCCGCAAGAGGAATTGACGTAAAGGAAATCTCTTATGTGGTTAATTATCATTTACCGGACGTTTATGAAGCTTACGTACATCGTAGTGGTAGAACAGCTAGAGCAGGAGCAAAGGGGCTTTCTTTGACGGTATTACAACCGGAAGAAGTAGTTGAAATCGCTGATTTTGAAAAAGAGTTGGGAATAAAATTTAAAGAATTCAAAAAACCTACTGTTGCCAGCATCGAAGAAAACAATACGTTATTATGGGCTAAGCAAATCTTTAAAACAAAACCCAATCATGATGTTGCTCCAGAATTTAAAGAAAAAATAAAAACTGTTTTTCATCATTTGACTAAAGATGAATTGATAGAAAAGTTGTTAGCCAATCATTTACTTCAGACAAAAAATGAAGCACTTTCAAAAACAGAGAAACCAATTAAAAAACAAAAAAGAATGAATTAATCAAATTTCATTCTCTTTTGTGAACAATTAATGAACTATTACAATTTCTTCATCACCAGAAGTTGTAATAGTTTTTTTTATGTTTCGTTTCCCCAGAATTAAAATGATCAATGCCAGAATTGTAGAAACCGTCATAATCCAAACCATTGGTAACATAGAATTTTTTACAAAAACGCCGACTGCAAAAGATGCTAAAGCACCTAAACCTAACTGAATCGCACCCATCAATGCGGAGGCACTTCCGGCGTTTCTTGAGAAAGGAGCAAGTGTAAGTCCTGCAGTATTGGGATTTGAGATACCCAAACAAGCCAGAAATAAAAACAATATTGCAATAGTTTCATATAAACCCAAAAGCTCATTCATTGCCAAAATCAGAAATAAAACACTAATTACTGCCTGTAAAACTAAAGCCCCTAGAATCATTTGTTCACTATTGAATTTTCTTAATAACAATGAATTTAATTGGCTGGCACTTATAAAACTTAAAGACATAAAGGCAAATATCCAGCCATACGTTTTTGCATCAACTTCAAAAATATCCATAAATAAAATAGGAGAGGCTGCTACGTAAGTAAACAATCCAGAAAATGCGATTGCTCCAGCAAAAGCGTACGTATAAAATTGAGGCTCTTTGAGAATGCTAATAAAGTTGCTGATAATAGGTTTTGGTTTTAAAGAAATAGAAGTATCAGGCAAATAGCTGTTTGGTAAAACGATTTGGGCTGCAATTAGAATTACAATTCCCATACACATCAATATAAAAAATACGGTATGCCAACCATAATCTTCGGTAACGTAACCACCAATAGTCGGCGCCAGCATTGGCGAAAGCCCAACAACTAACATTAATAAAGAAAACACTTTTGGAATATCTTTTACTGGAAACAAATCCCGAACCATAGAAACAGAAGCTACTGTAGCAGCACAACTACCAACAGCTTGAATAAATCGTAATCCAATAAAAGTATCAATATCAGTTACAAAAACGCAACCTAATGACGCAAATATGTAAACTAACAATCCTATAAATAAAGGTTTTTTTCGACCAAAACGGTCTAATAAAGGTCCGTAAAGCAATTGTCCTGCGGAAATTCCGATAAAATAACTGGATAAAGTCATCGAAACATTAGCAACCGAAGTATTTAAATCCTTTGCAATCCCAGCAAAACCCGGTAAATACATGTCTATTGAAAAAGGACCTAAAGCTGTTAATGAGCCTAAAATCAGGATCAATTTGATATATCTTGTTTGTGTCATTTCGGAATCGCTCATGAAAATTGGGATTTTTTAATTTTTTGCAAAGGTAAATAATTAACATCCGAATCGAGACACTTTCCTGCTTTATATAACAAATTGAAATCAATCAATCTTTAAAAAGAAAACAGCAATTTAAATATTGATTAAATAAGATTCCTTATAAATTTTTTGATACACATCCTTGCTGAACATAAACAGTTGGGATGGTCTTTTTGAAACACCTACTTGCTTTTCATCCAAGGCAATAATATACTTTTTCGTCAGCAGTTTTCTTCTGAAATTTCGATTATCCATTTCATTTCCCAGTATAGATTCATACGTATCCTGCAATTCATTGAAAGTGAATTTATCAGGCAAAAGTTCAAAAATAATAGGTTTATATAGTGCTTTTTCTTTTAAATCAGCATAGGCTTCATTGATAATATCTTTGTGATCAAATCCCAATTCCGGTAAATTACTGACAGGAAACCACTGCGCTTCATATTTGTTATTTTCTAAATTTACGTCTTGAGTTTTCAATAAAAAATAATACGCAATTGTTATGGTACGTTGGTTAAAATTTTCATTTTGAGCCCAAATAATATCTTTTTCATTCATCAAACGATTTGGATCTCCAAAAACTTTAAATTGTTTTTTATAAACATTATCAAGTCCTGTTAACTCCTTCAAAACTCTGGATGCAGTTTCATCTATGGTTTCCTGCTCAAATGTATGGTAGCCCGTAAGAACATAATCGTTAACCAACGGCTCGTGATTTTCATTAGATTCTAAATAGCGTTTTATCAATAATACGTTAAGTGATTTGGTAGTGCCGTCAAAACCAAAAACGACGCAGTCTACAGATATATTTGGAATTATTTTAGACATAATAAAGAGTGAGAATATAAATAATTTTTGAAAGAGGCAATGTTACGCAGCATCTTTTCCTACTACAAAACTAATGATTTATTTATAATTAAATATTTTCTAAAACACGAATTACTTTTGTAATAAAACGTCACTATTACGTTATATGTATTTTATAACAAAAAAATTCATATTTATTAAAAAAGTACATTATTATGCTAATATTTGCCATATATAGATAATTTTTAAGTTTTTTTTATTGCTAATTAAAAAAAAATAATACATTTGAAAAATAATAATCAAAATGACGCTTAATATTAAAAAGCTTTTATAATATTGTAAAATCAAATTTTTGACCTGAAATAGATTCAAGTATTTGATATATTAAGAGCATAAAAAAATAAAATTTAAGTATATAATAGTTACCGTTCATAAAATTTAAAACCACCAAAAACTTATTTGAGCCATTTTTTAAAATAAAACTTCTATGCAAAAAGCACTTTTTATATTCCTATTTTCAATACTGTTCATTCCAATTTATTCACAGGTGGTTATAACTAATTCGAATTTTTCATTAGGCACAACGGGTCGAATCGGGGTTGGGCTTTCGCCAAATGGTGAAGGAAATATGTGGAAACCTTTGAATCTTTCCGGCCAAGGATCATTAGGCGGACGTTTAGAACAAACGGACTATATCGATATATTACCTGCAATACACTTTTCTCCAAAAATTGACGGTAAAGACAGCACAAACGTAACGTTTCAAATGCGTTTGGGAATGTATTCTGCCAATGGTCAGTTTGTGGGAAATGTAAGTTCCCGTTCTAATAATGGGTTGACTTTTATTCTTCCCGAAGCTTATATTGAAGCCAGAAATATCATGGGAAGTAAATGGTCCGCTTGGGCAGGATCCCGTTTTCGTCGCTATGATGACATTCATATCAGTGATTACTTTTATTTTGATGATCATTCCGCGCAAGGTTTTGGCGTAAGCCATAAAAACACAGAACTAACCATGTTGATGCCAGCTTCTGCTGATTCAACAAATGTGTATCCTTATAATTATGAAGTTACCGTTGCCGGCGCAACAAATCCTGCTATTCGCCAACGTATGGTTTGGATTGGCGAACACAGTATTCACTTAAAAAATGATAATGTAATTAAACTTTTGGGGGAGTTTCATTATGTTGCTGCCAACTCAAAAAATGCTTCTAAAAACTATCCATCGGATAACGGCTGGGTAGCTGGAATTAAATACAATAATCCATTCAAAACTGCTTTACCGGGTTCATTCAATCAACTTTCTTTACGATATGGTTCCGGAATTGCAAATGGAGGTGACAATGGAAACACTTTTACCTGGGCAACTTACGGAGCCCCAGATTCTGAAGGCAAATATACAAATGCGTATTCCTTTACCATAGTGGAACATTTTCTGTTAAACCTTTCGCAAAAATTCAGTATCAACGGATATGGCGTTTTCACAAAAAGCAAAGGCGGTTCTGCCAGTACAAATACGGACGAATACTTCAACGGAAATCAGTTGTACAATCAAAAAACAGATTTCGTAGTTGGTTTCAGAAGCTTCTTTTATGTAACGAAGTGGTTGCACTTGATTGAAGAAGTGCATTATGCCGTAAGAAAAGATGGTGATAATTCAGAAGCCAATATGTGGAAATTTTCTTTTGTTCCTACCATTGTACCATTAGGAAAAAAAGACCCTTGGAGCCGTCCACACATCAGACTTATAGCCACGTTAGCACACTACAACGATTACGCTAGCAATAATAACTATTCACCTTTTTTACAAGTGAACCAAAAACGTTGGGGCTCTTTTATTGGAGTAAAAACGGAATGGTGGTTATTTTAATAAATAAATTTAAATTATATAGATATGCCAATTTTTGGAACAACAATTTTATCATTTATCCCCGGATGGAGTGCCGAAGGAGGTCGTTTTGCGATAGAAAAGACCGCTGAATATGGTTTTGATATGCTTGAAATTATCCTACCAAGTTCATTAGATTTCGATGCTAAAACAACAAAAAAACTACTTGACGATAATCGCATTTTAGGTCGTTGCACGTTGAATCTACCCGCAAACTGTCACATTCCTTTCTTTCCGGAACAAGCCGCTTCACAAATAAAATCAGCTCTTGACAAAGTAGCTGACATGGACGGTGATTTTTTAGGAGGTGTTTTGCATTCCGCCATAGGAACATTTACGGGAAATCCTTGTACCAAAGAGGAGAAAATCATCATTCAACAAGTATTTACCGAAGTTGCCGATTATGCCAACAAAAGAAATATCACAATTGCTCCCGAACCCATTAATCGGTACGAAAGTTATGTATTCACGGCAGCAGATGAAGTTTTGGATATGATTGAATCTATAGGAAAACCTAACATAGGATTACACCTGGATACTTTTCATATGAATATTGAAGAACGGAATTTCTACGATCCCATTATTCGTGCAGGAAACCGTTTGAAACATGTACATATAACAGAAAGTGATCGTGGTATGACCGGCGAAGGCAACGTGTATTGGGATGATTTTTTTAAAGCTTTAGCAGCCATTAACTATCAAGGTCCGCTGGTTTTGGAGAATTTTTCTTCAGAAATCACAGCATTGGTTGGCCCAACTTCTTTGTGGAGACCTTCTAAATACAACTCAGAAGATCTCGCCAAAGGCAGTCTAGCTTTTATGAAGAAAATGGTCGAAAAATGGTATACGAATTAACTATAATTAAAACCTAAAAAAAGTAATTATTCAATGCTTTTTTTACAAAAAATCACAACAAATGAAAAAGAAATTAAACGGTGTTTGTTTTGGAGAAATCCTTTTTGATGTTTTTCTGGAGCATAAAAAAATTGGTGGAGCTCCGCTAAATGTGGCTTCAAGATTAAGTTCGCTAGGAGGGGAGGTTTCCGTTATCAGTGGAGTAGGGAACGATTTAAACGGAAAAGAATTAATAGAGTATTTGAATATTTCAGGAATTAACACCGATGCTGTTCAAGTAAAGGATAATTATCCAACTGGCTTAGTTAACGTTATTTTGAATGAAAAAGGAAATGCATCGTATGATATCAATTATCCATCGGCTTGGGACAAAATTGAAACTTCAAATGAGAATATTTCAATCGTAAAAAATGCAGATTTTTTTGTATTCGGAAGCTTGTCTTCAAGAGATTCAGTTTCCAGAAATACATTGGAACAACTTTTAGCTGTAGCCAAATATAAAATATTTGATGTGAATTTAAGAGTGCCGCATTACACCAAGAAAAATGTTTTGGATTTATTACAAGAAGCTGATTTCATTAAGTTTAACGATGATGAGTTAAATGAAATTTGCGAAGATTTAAATTCAAATAAAAAGTCATTAGAACAAAATATTAAATTCATTGCAAAGGAAACCAACACTGATACTGTTTGTGTTACTCTTGGATCTCATGGCGCAGTTTTATATTGTAATGATACTTTTTATCACAATTGCGGTTTCAAAGTAAATGTAGTTGATACTGTGGGTTCAGGAGATTCATTTTTAGCTTCATTAATTATAATGTTGTTGAATGGAGAAGACCCACAATACGCCATTAATTTTGCCAGTGCCGTAGGCGCAATTGTGGCTCAAAGCGAAGGTGCAAACCCAGTAATTTCTCCATCTGAAATAGAAGATTTTTTATCTGGATTTGATAAAATAGAAACGAAAATCAAGGAATCAGTAACTATTTATAACTAACCAATTAAACCAACCCAACAATGAATCAATTCAAAAAAATCCCTGTAGTCAGTAAGGAATTCGCTTTTCAATTTATCATCATAACCATATTATTCGCGCTGTGGGGAATTGCTAATGATTTGACAACTCCGATGGTTTCAACTTTCAAAAAAGTGATGCCAGAACTTTCAAATACACAAGCCTCATTAGTACAATTTGCTTTTTATTTTGGTTATTTCTTCATGGCATTGCCGGCGGCATTGTTCATTAGAAAATACAGTTATAAATCGGGAATAATTTTGGGTCTTATTTTATATGCAACAGGCGCTTTTTTATTCTATCCAGCCGCACATTATCAAAGTTATACTTTTTTCCTTGTTTCATTATGGGTGATTACTTGTGGATTAGCATTTCTGGAAACCACTTCAAACCCTTTGATTTTATTCCTTGGAAATAAAGAAACCGCAACGCAACGTTTGAATTTAGCGCAGGCATTTAACCCAATTGGAGCGATAACTGGACTAGTGATGGCGCAGTTTTTAGTGATTAAAGAAATAAAATCAGATGACTATACACAAGAAGCGTATAAAGCTTTAACTTCAAGTGAGTTGGCCAGTATTCGTGAAAATGATTTAGATATTATAAGTATCCCGTACATTGGATTAGGAATTTTTGTCTTAGTAATTTTAATCATTATTATTTTAACAAAAATGCCTAAAACTGCACAAGAAGATAAAATGTCTGTATCTGAATCATTTAAAAAGTTATTTGTCAATAAAAATTACAAACACGGCGTAATTGCGCAAGCTTTTTATGTTGGTGCGCAAATTATGTGTTGGACCTTTATTTTTCAATATGTAGACAACATCAACAAAACATTTGGATTAGAATTAACAGCCACATATTACAACATAGCGGCCATGATTTTATTTTTAATGGGCCGATGGATTGGAACTGGTTTGATGAAAACTATAAATCCATCAAAAATATTAATGGTTTTTGGTATTGGCGGAGTAATTTGTGCAGCTGGAGCAATTGTATTTCAAGGAATGCCAGGACTAATTTCGCTAGTTTGTATTTCTATTTTCATGTCGATTATGTTTCCAACAATTTATGGTATAGCACTAAAAGATATGGGAGACGAAGCAAAAATTGGCTCTGCAGGTTTAGTTATGGCTATTGTTGGTGGCGCACTGATGCCTGTTTTACAAGGGAGTATTTTAGATTTAGGCGGTTCTGGTTTTGCTGATATTAAATTATTTGGTTTTATTCCAGAAGTTAATTTTTCTTTTATTTTGCCTTTAATATGCTTGGCTGTAGTTGCTTATTATGGATGTAGTACATTGAAAGCATCTAAGAAAATTATAGTTACAGTTTAATTTAAAAAAGACACGAATAATGTATTCTCATTCATTATTCGTGTCTTTTTTTAAAATATAACAATTGACAAAGCATGATTTAAATTATTGGTATTATCTTTGAAAAACTTTAGTACGTATAATCCTAACATAAAAACTATGAAAAAATTACTTTTTTATTATTTACAATGTTTGCAGTTTTAGTTCATTCTAAGGAAAAGAAATTACTTATGATGCAGGAAACGGTAATTTAGTATCTTCCACGAAAGGAAAAAGTAAAAACTTTTTTCAATTATATAAAAATGGTAAACAAGTATTTAGTAAAAATCTATATTAGGTATTAAAATAAGTCTTTTCAATCCTTAATCGAAAAATTTTATGAAAGAAGAAGCTGTAAAATTTATTTCTGAAGTAATAAAACCATGGGAAATTCTTAATAACAAATTTTCAACACCGTTATCTATGAATCCTGCTATAAATGACTTTATAACTTCTGCAAATGCGTTAACAATCTCAATAAAGCATTTACCCGAATCTTTGATACAAGCAAAGCCTTATGACTTGGCTCAAGAAAACAGAGCTTACGAGATACTTCATGACTTAGCTGATTCTATTAAACATGGAGCTAAGAACTTGAGAAATCAAGGAAGAAGATCAACAATAGACGTTTCTTCAATGTTTGAAAGAAATTCTGATGCAATGGTTAGATTTTTACGAAATCGAATTTCAATTATGCATAATACATATGGTAAAATTGATTTTATGGAATGCACAATGGAAGCTTCTAAATTTGTTGCTGAAAAACTTGATGTTAGAACAGATTGGAATCCGCAAATAATTATTAGAAATGGCGAGTTTTCAAATGAAATTTACGTTCATGCTAGTGTTGAAAACCAAGTACATTGGCAAGCAATGAAATTAGAATTTGTAGAATTACAAGTTGATGGAACTTATAACAATGTTGATTTGAACGGAGAAATATTATTTCAATTAACTGTCGATGACCAATTAAGCATTGGTTAAATATATAAATAATCTCCAATACAAAAACTTAATTGATTTATGGTGAATATAATTTGAACTATAATTTATATTATGTAAAATAGAATTTTTGAAAACCAATACATCTACCATAAAAAAACAGCATCTACTATTTTCGATGCTGTTTATAAAATTATAAAAATCTATCTACTTACTTTACTGAAAATGGTATCGTCCAATTATCCCAATTTAACGAAACCGTATTTTTTTCGATAACGTAAACTAATTTTTCAGCTTTTGCTTTAGCAACTTTTTGCTTAACTGTAAATCTTAATTGATCTTCTTTTTCTTTGTATTTATAAGCGCCCCATTGTTTAGCTTCTTTATTGAAAATGATTACACATTCTTTTTCATTTGGAATAACAAAAAAAGAATATTTACCAGCTGGTAATTTTGAACCTTCAATTGTGACTTCTTTATCAGTTTCAAAAGTTGTTGCATCATTTGCACCAGCGCGCCAAACCTGATTAAATGGCACTAATTTCCCCCAAATTTCTCTTCCGTTAACTGATGGACTACCATAATTGATTGTAATTTTAGCTCCATTAATTTTTCCGGTTGCTACTTCTTTACTACTGGAAGGCTTTCCTTGTGCAGCCATAAAATTTACAATCAATAATGTAAAAAGCGAAAAATGTATTTTTCTAAGTAATTTCATGATTTAAAATGTTTTAATTTTTAAAATAAAAGTAAAAAAAGTTGATTTAGTTTATTAAAATCGATACTTATTTTATGAAAAAATTAAGTATTGTATAATTTAATTGTTTTGCTGCATTAATGGCTGTGTTATAATTTTTAAATTTGTTATTTTTACAACCCTATAGATTATTTATTTACAAACTATGAATACAATTGCTGAGCACATTGCTGATTTTTTAAAAGAATACTCTCCATTTAATCATTTATCATTTGAAGAGTTATCTGAAATTGCTACAAATATTCGTGTTGTAAATTTGGAAAAAAACAAAATATTGTTTCAAGTAAATGATCTTTTGCACGATAGTTTTTATGTCGTGGCTTCAGGAACTATTAACCTGTCTGTTATTGCAGATGCCGAGGAAACCTTACTCAATAAGTGTTTTGCAGGAGACATCTTTGGATTGCGTCCGTTTTTTGCCAAAAACAATTATATGATGACTGCCAAAGCAAGAGAAGAAAGTATCGTTTATGCTATTCCAATAAGCACTTTTCGCCCTTTTGTAGCCAATAATTCTGAGGTTTTAAATTTTTTATTGGAAAGTTTTGCCGTAAACACTCGCAATCCAAAGGATAAAGAAAATTTAATCGGAAAATTAATTTCTGACAATGTATTCTATTCGGATCAGCAATCGGAAATGCAATATTTTCAATCTTTAGTCTACAATACTACTCCTTTAAAAACAAATGTTACAGCAATTATAAAAGATGTCGCTCAATTAATGACTGAATCTTTAAAAAATAACATCGTAGTATGTGATAATAATATTCCGTTGGGCATTATTACTGATACAGATATGCGTTCGAAAATTGCCACTGGCAGGTATCCGGTAACCGTTTCAGTAGATAAAATTATGTCTTCTCCGGTTATTACTGTCGTGGAGAATGTTTCTCTTGCAGAAGCGCAATTACTAATGTTAAAACACAATGTGACGCATTTATGTGTAACTCAGGACGGAACTGATAAATCTGAAGTAAAAGGAATCATATCCGAACACGATTTGATTGTGGCTCAAGCCAATAATCCAGGAGTCTTAATAAAAGAAATAAAACGTTGCCAATCACCAAAAGAACTAAAACAAATACGAGATCGTTTAACAGATTTGATTCAGACATCTATTTCCAAAAATATTCCGCTATCACACGTTTTTAATATTGCAAGCGAAATTAATCTGGCTATAATTAAACGTTCCGTAGAATTATCTATTTTAGATTTAGGTTCACCTCCTGCCCGTTTTGCGTGGTTAAGCATTGGAAGTCAAGGAAGAAAAGAACAACTTTTATTGACTGATCAAGACAGTATTTTGATTTTTGAAGATGTGGCTGCTGACAAATATCGTGACGTAAAAGACTATTTCCTTAAACTTGGAAAAAAAACTACTGCTACTCTTGAAAAAATCGGTTATGAATTATGTCCAAACGGACATATGGGAAGCAATATGCTTTGGTGTAAATCACTGACTGATTGGACAAAACAATATGACAGTTGGATGAACACTCCAGGTGAAAACAGTAATGATTTAAGCAGTATTTTCTTTGATTACGAAATTACTTTTGGCGAACAAAAAATTGAAGATGCTATTGGAAATGTAGTATTTAAAAACGTAAAAAACAATACTTTATTCTTTGACTTCTTAGGAAATGACGCTTTGAGAAAAAACTCTCCATTGACTTTTTTCAAAAAATTTAATGTAGAAGAAGAAGGTCCGAATAAAGATAAATTTGATATCAAAACACGTGCTTTAATGCCATTGATTGACGGTGCTCGTTTATTTACTTTAAATTTTGACATAAGAGGAATTAACAACACGTTTCAACGATTCAAGCAACTGTCTATTATTGACCCAAAACATGCTGAAATCTATCTTAATTGTGCAGAAGCTTTTTTGACTTTATCAAAATTCCGAACCTTAGAAGGTCTAAAAAATGATAATTCAGGCCAATTCATAAATTTAGAGGAATTATCAAAAATTGACAGAGAAAAATTGAAAAATGCTTTGCTCCCTATGAGAGAATTGGAAGAATTAATAAAAAGTAAATTTCAACTTACTCAATTTTCATAATTATGTTAGACTGGTTAAAAAATATTAACAAAGAATATCCTGATTTTTGGAAAACCTATATTTCTAAATTTGAGAAGAAATCATCTCGCTTTGTAGTTGTATCAACAGAAACTTCAGGCTTAAATCCGGATAAAGATGTTATTTTATCAATTGGCTCTTTTGCCATAATTGATAATAGTATCGTTATAGGAGATAATTTTGAGGCTGTTTTATTGCAGTATAAATTTTTCCATGATAATGGACTTTCTAATGAATTTTTAGTTGAAAGTAAAATGAAAAAATTAGGCGAACCAGAAGCCATAAAATTGTTCATTGAATTCATTGGAAACTCTGTTTTAGTAGGACATCACGTTGATTTTGATGTTGAAATGATCAATGCAGCCTTAGAACGACTAGATTGTGGAAGATTAAAAAATGAGGCGCTGGATATCGATGTAATGCACAGGAAATTACATGACATCAATGATAAACAATTTTCTCTAGAAGAACTTTGTGTTGCCTATAACATTCCTGTTAGTGACCGAAATTCAGCTGCTGAGGATGCCTATAAAACCGCTTTGTTATTTTTAAAATTAAAATCAAGACTGGGAATAAAATAATTATGCTCAAAAAGTGTAATAAGTTTTAATCCAATAAAGTTATTCCTTCCCAAAATCTTCCATGATTGGTTATAGAAACGGGTTTTTCAATCTTTGAATTGCAATCAATTGTAAAAGGAATTCCATTTTTTTTTAAAATTTTAACAGCAGGATTAATGCTTTTAATTTTTTTGAAATACTCTTTTTCGACAACTGCAATCGTATAAATTGAATCGTTTTCGATTTTGCTTTGGGTAAAATATGTTTTTCCTCTAATGGAAACGGTTCCCAAAGTTCCATTTTCGTAAAAACATTCCAGTTGTAAAGGAAAAAAGCCCCGAATTCCTGTTTCCCGATTATAGATTTTATAGGCCGCCTCTTTTCTAGACCATAAATTCCAAACCATGATTTCTGGGTTCGCATCATTCAAAATCATTTGTTGCTCGTTTTTAGTAAATATTTTATCTAAAAATCGGTTGCGTTGCCAGTTGCTTTCTTTTCTGGCTAAAGCCAAATCCACGATGTCGTTTCCAATCATTTTTTACTAACTTTTTACTGATAATTCACGAATTTTTTTCTGACAATTTATTCTCGATAATTTCCATTGCTGCTTTTACATTAACCATGCGTTCCATAGCCTCATTATCAATTACAATGTCATATTTCTCTTCGATATCTAAAATCACATCTACTAAATTAGCAGAATTGATTTTCAAATCATTTATAAAATCAGTATCTTCTGTAAGGCCATCAAAAGCTTCTTGATTTTGAATATACGGCTTTACTATGTTCTTTAATTCTTCAATTGTTTGTTCTTTATTCATAATTTTTTACTTTTTGTTACTGTTTTCAATTCGAGATTAGCTATAAATTTTTGATTAAATGTATTTCTTAAAAATCACACATCCATTCACATCTCCAAAACCAAAACTGGACTTTACAATTATATTTAATTCTTTTTCAATCAGTTGTTGTGGTATTCTCGATTCATCAATTATTGCTGTAATTTCAGAATGTAAATCGGTACAATTGATATTCGGAAAAACAAATCCGTGATGCAATTGCAATACCGAAGCCACACTTTCTATACTTCCCGCACCTGACAAACAATGACCTACCATTGATTTCAAAGAGTTTATGTATGGGAAATCTTTTCCATTTCGTCCTAAAGCTTCGCTCCAATTCTGAATTTCCAAACTGTCTTTGGAAGTGGCTGTCAAATGTCCGTTGATTGCATCGATATCATTGGCAGTAATTCCTGCATTTGCCAAAGCATTTTGAATGCATTTCTGCACAGCAATAGGATTTGGCGCAGTCATCGTTCCTAAACCACGTTGCCCGCCAGAATTTACATTTCCACCTAAAACTTCAGCATAGATTTTAGCACCTCGATTCAATGCACTTTCTAAATCTTCTAAAACCAAAGCTCCTGCTCCACTTCCAGGAACAAATCCTGAAGCATTTGCAGACATTGGCCTTGAGCCCTGTTCAGGATTTTCATTATGTTTAAAAGTACAGACTTTCATAGCATCAAAGCCACCCCAAATATAAGGACCTGAATCGCTTGTGCTTCCTGCTAAAATGCGTTTGGCATGACCAGATTTTATCCTTTCATACGCCATCAAAATACTCTCCGTTCCTGTTGTACAAGCCGAAGAATTAGTAGACACTTGATTTCCCAATCCTAATTTCCCTCCCAGATAAGCGCTCACGCCGCTGTTCATCGTTTGAGCTACGGCAGTACTGCCCAATCTTCGCGTTTGAAAATCATCTATTTTATAAATGCTTTCCCGAAATTTATCAATTCCTGATGTTCCTGTGCCAAAAATAGTTCCGCTATCCCAATCCGGTTCTTCATTATTTTCCAAGGATAATCCTCCATCTTTCCAAGCGTCAATTCCGGCAATTACTCCATATAAAATTCCCGTAGAATTGAAATTTCGCAATTCTAATTCAGAAAAATATTTTAAAGCTAATTCAGTAGGAATTTCTGGTTTTCCTGCTATTTGACAAGAAAATTGCAATCGTTCCAATTCGGCGTCGTGCTTGATTCCCGAAATTCCATTTTTGATGGCATGAGTAAACGCATTAAGTCCTACTCCATTTGGAGCAACAACACCAAGACCAGTAATTACGACACGTTTTTTCATTTACTTAGAAACTATCATTCCGGCAATTAATCCTGTACAAACCTCTTCTCCTTTTTCGTTTTTCATAATGACTTTACATTTTAATTTTCCGAATCTAAAATATACTTTTTTTGAAATTACGGTCACTTTTTCTTTAGGAAAAACAGGTTTTAGAAACGCTATTTCTGTTGATGTTAAGGCGATTGATGTATTTTTATTAAATGTATCATTTAATAAAAAAATCCCTAAACAAACCAAACCAATTTGCGCCATAACTTCCGTTAAAATAACTCCTGGAGTTACTGGATTATCTTTAAAATGACCTTTGTAAAAATCAAGACTTTCATCAAAAGTATAGTTTCCTTCTACTCCATTTTCATCGATTTGGACGATTTCATCCACAAACAAAAATGGCTTAGAATATGGTAATTTCGATATAATTTCTTGGTTAGTCATATTTTGAATAATGATTTAAAACTGCAATAAAACGCGTTGGGCTGAAAAACCCGGGCCAAAACTCAGCATTAATCCTTTTTCTCCTTTTTTAGGCTTATCATCCATTATTCGCTCTAAAACATATAAAACCGTTGCGCTTGACATATTTCCATACAAACGCAAAACTTCTTTAGTATCGTCTATATTTTTACCTAAACTAGAAAACAAACTTTCAACAGTTTGGACAATTTTCTTTCCTCCTGGATGAAATATCAAATGATCAATATTTTCTATTTTTAAATTGTTTTTTTCTAAAAATGGATGAATAATGTCGGGAAAATGAGAAGCAATCGTTTCTGGAACTTCAATGTCCAATACCATTTGCAAACCAGAATTAGTGAGTTTAAAACCCATCATGTGGATATTATCATAGAAATGATACATCTCCTCTGCTAAAATTTCCGGACCTTCATCGTCTTCATGTGATGAAAGTAAAACGCAAGCTGCTCCATCGCCAAAAATTGCAGCACTTACTATATTTGCCATTGAAAAATCATCTAATTGAAAGGTTGCAGTTGGGCTTTCTACTGCAATTACAGCAGCACGTTTTCCAGGATTTGCCTGCAAAAAGTTTTTAGCATAAATTATCCCCGAAATTCCGGCGGCACAACCCATTTCAGTAACGGGAAGCCGAACGATATCCTGGCGCAATTTTAATTTGTTAATAAGATAGGCATCTAATGACGGAATCATGATTCCGGTGCAGCTTACCGTAATGATGTAATCTAAATCCTCAGGCTTCCAATTGGCTTTCTTTAAGGCTTTTTCTAAAACTTTTTCACCCAAATCGATGACTTCGCGAACATAAATATCGTTTCTTTCTTCAAATGAAGTTTTGGTAAATACTTCAATTGGATCCATAATAGAATACCGTTTATCAACTGCGGCACCTTCAAAAATTTTCTTTACTTTTCTAATGAAACGCTCGTCTTGTCCAACGAGCCAAGCATCCAAGAAAGGAATAATTTCATCTGTATTTCTGGAATATTTAGGTAACTGTTTGGTTACGGTTTTGATTTTTACACTCATATTTTTGAAATTATCCATTGGTAACGAAAAGCCCATTTCCAATGAATTTTATAGTTTTTAAAATTTAATTTTTTCGAGAACTCTGTCAATTCTTCTTTTTTAAAACCTCTTAAAATTGAAGTTAATCCGTCTTCTCTAGACATATCATTCAATCGAAATACGAAACATAAAGCTTGAAATAAACGGTAAGCAATCACACTTCTATGTAAATCATTGATTACAATTCCGATGGATGCATTATTATAAAAAACTTTTAATAATTGTACAATCTCATCGTTTTTGAAATGATGCAATGTCAGAGTACACAAAACAATATCATACTTTAATTCCTCAAAAGATTCATTAAAAATATCTTCGCAACGATAACTAATATTAGCGTATTTATCTGATAATTTTCGTGCATGCGAAATTGTAAAATTGTTAGCATCGATGCCTATCAAACGAAAATTTAGGTTGTTTTTAATTCCAAAATCAGCTAAAGTCCGCAACATATCTCCATTGCCACAGCCTACGTCCACAATTACAATTTCCCTTTTTTTACAATCCTGAATCAGTTCTTGTACTCCTTTTAAAGTTAACTGATTTCCTCCTAAAAGCTGATTGATTTTGGCTATTTTATCCAAAGCATCACGCAAAATTTCGCCTTCCATGGCAAAATCATCCATGATTTCCGGTTTATCAGTTCTATATTTAGTATTTATCGCCATTTATGAGTCGAGTATGATTGGTTTTCCGTGCGTTTTTTTAATGATTTTAGGCAGTAAAAACGGAAATATAATTAATAAACGCATCAATACTGCTGAAAGTTTTTGCTTTTGTAAAAGATTCGATAATAATCGACCCATTTTAAGTCTTTTTCTAAAGTTTACATTCCATTCGTAAATGTATTTTTCTTCTAACTCACTTCTGGATTTGATTTCATTCGAATAATATTTATGAATTAATTCGGAAACAATTTTAGCACTATGAATTGCCATTGCCATTCCGTTTCCGCACAATGGATGAATTAATCCAGCGGTATCGCCAATCATTAGAATATGATTTTCAACGGCTTGTTTTTTTTCGAAAGATATTTGGCTTATGGTTAACGGTTTTTTAAAAAGCAAATTGCTTTTTTCGAAAATTACTTTTAAATGGGGGTTTTCATAAACTACATTATTTTGATATTCCTCTATATTTTTAAACTGTTTAAAAGTATCGTAATCCGCTAAATAACAGATATTAATCATATCTTTTTCTACTTTAGAAACACCACAATATCCACCTTTAAAATTATGAAGACCAACTAAATCATTTGGAAAATCTCCCGAATAATGTGCTTTGACCGCTAACCAATATGATTTCTTATTAATAAAATCCCGATTCATTTTTTGGTCTACATTAGAACGTTTTCCAAAAGCTCCAAGTACAATAGGTGCAGTATAAGTATTCAAATTGGTGATGATTGTAAATCTTCCATCTAAAAACTCAATATTAGTTACCGTCTCTTGAACAATTAAACAACCACGATTTTTTGCTTCGTTGTATAAATAGTTGTCTAATCGATACCTACTTATTCCAAATCCGCCCATAGGCAAAACTGTATTTACTGATTTTCCAGAAACTAACGAAAAGGAAAGTTTGTCAATGTGTTTAGGATCCAACGATTTAATGTCTAAACCAAGTGATTTTAGATAAGGTAAAACTTCGTTTGAAATGTATTCGCCGCAGACCTTGTGTTTTGGAAAGTCATTTTTTTCAATTACTACAACATTATAATTATTATTTTTAAGGTGGACTGCTGCAATAAGTCCTGCTAAACCGCCACCAACAATAACTATTGAATTTTGTATCATAGTGGTAAACTTAAGAATTAAGAATTATAAAGTGCTATAAATACTCTAAATTTTTAGATAAATTTTGTAATAAAAAAATTAAAGCATTAGATTTGTTTCACTATGAAAAGAAACATAATCAGTAGAGTATTGCTTTCAATTACTGTAATTTTATTGACTGTTTATTATTGTGCAGGCATTCTTTTTGATCCCAGTCTAGTTATTTTTATTAAGCCTTTTATAATACCAAGTTTTATTGCCTATGTGGTAATAAATAATGGCAATAAACTCACTTTAAATTATATTTTATTCGTCTCTTTTTTTTATATTTATCAGCTATTGATCTTGTTTTGGGAAGATTCACCACACTTATTTAGAGCAGCCATGGTAGCGTCTTTTTTTAGTTACTTATCTTTGATTAATTTAGGCTATAGTTCCATTAAAAGCAGAAAATTATACTCAATACCTAGTGGTTTTACGCTATTTATCTTACTACTAAATTGCTTGTTTTTACTACTAATTCTATATATCTTGATCTCTACCATTGGAGATCAATATTTAAATATAATTTTAGTTTTTAATGGTATTATTACTCTCTTTTTGGGCGCTACGGCCGTATTATACTTAAGCAAATTTGGAGATAAAAAAGCATACTATTACTTTTTTGGAAGCTTTGCCCTCATTTTTAATGATGTTTTTGCAGCTGTTGGAACTTATTTTTTAAATAATGTAGTTTTAAATAATTTGGACCGAATGCTTCATTTTGGTTCGTTTTATTTAATTTATCTTTTTTTTGCGCAGAAAAAAAAGGTTGATAATCATTTAATTGATTCTCAACCTTCGCTTTAATTTAATTATACTCTATTATTTTTAATTTCCTCAACAATATCAGGATTTAACAGGGTTGATATATCTCCAAAGTTCGAATAGTCTCCTTCTGCAATCTTTCGCAGAATTCGTCTCATGATTTTTCCGGAGCGGGTTTTAGGTAAACCAGAAACAAACTGAATTTTATCTAATTTCGCTATAGGCCCAATATGATCTGAAATATGCTGATTGATTTCTTTGGTAAGATTTTCTTTATTTCTGGTTTCTCCAGTTTCTTTAAGAATAACAAAACCATATAAAGCATTTCCTTTGATGTCATGCGGGAAACCTACAATTGCTGATTCAGCCACAGCTGGATGCTCATTAATCGCATCTTCTATAGGTGCAGTTCCCAGATTATGACCTGAAACAATTACTACATCATCCACACGACCGGTAATTCTATAATATCCTACTTCATCTCGCAAGGCTCCGTCACCGGTGAAATATTTACCTGGAAAAGCAGAGAAATACGTGTCTTTATAGCGCTGGTGATCGCCCCAAATGGTTCTGGCAATTCCCGGCCAAGGAAATTTAATACACAAACTTCCTGTAACTTGATTCCCTTCGATTTCATTGCGCTTTTCATCCATCAAAACAGGCTGAACTCCCGGTAACGGTAACGAAGCGTATGTTGGTTTTGTTGGAGTTACAAAAGCAATTGGCGAAATCATAATTCCTCCTGTTTCAGTTTGCCACCAAGTATCTACAACAGGACATCTTTTATCACCTACGTGGTCATTGTACCAGTGCCAAGCTTCTTCATTAATTGGTTCACCTACAGATCCGATTACTTTAAGTGACTTCAATGGATATTTTTGTACAAATTCTATATTTTCTTTTGCCAAAGCACGAATTGCAGTTGGCGCAGTGTAAAACTGTGTCACTTTGTGTTTTTCGATAACTTCCCAAAAACGACTAAAATCAGGATATGAAGGGACTCCTTCGAAAATTACGGTTGTTGCTCCATTCAATAATGGTCCGTAAAGGATATAGGAATGTCCGGTAATCCAACCGATATCGGCGGTACACCAGAAAACATCATTTTCTTCATAATTGAAAACATTCTTAAAAGTATAAGCCGTATACACCATATAACCTGCTGTAGTATGCACCATTCCTTTTGGTTTTCCAGTTGAACCGGAAGTATAAAGTATAAATAAAGGATCTTCAGCATCCATAATTTCAGCTACATTATTATCTGATGCTTGATCCAATAGCGTTTGTAACCATTGGTCACGTCCTTCTTTCATAGTAATATCAGAATGAATTCTTTTGGCCACTAAAACTTTTTCGACAGAAGTACATTTTTCCAATGCTTCATCAACGATTTCTTTTAAATCAATGGTTTTGTTTCCACGAAAACCTCCATCTGAGGTGATAACCATTTTACATTCACTGTCATTGATACGAGTCGCTATTGCTGTAGATGAAAATCCTGCAAAAACTACAGAATGTATGGCACCAATTCTGGCACAAGCCAATACTGAAACCGCTAATTCAGGAATCATTGGTAAATAAATACAAACTCTATCTCCTTTTTTTATTCCTTGTTCACGCAAAACATTTGCCATTTTGCAAACGCGTTGGTGCAATTCATTATAAGTTATGTGTAATGCTGCTTCTGAAGGATCATTTGGTTCGAAAATAATAGCTGTTTTTTCTCCCCTTTTAGCAAGATGTCTGTCTATACAATTTTTTACAATATTAACTTTTGCTTCCGTAAACCATTTGATATCGGCATCAGCCATATTAAACTCAACAACTTTGTCCCATTGTTGGTACCAAGTGAAATTTTCTTCTGCAATTTTACCCCAAAATTTTCTAGGTTCACGAACTGATTTATTGTAATGTTTAAAATATTGTTCTAGATTTTCAATTTTGTAGTAGCTCATGTTATAATTTTTTATAAAAGTATTAAATCTCTCTCTATTCTTAAAACTATTTAAATTATTAATAGTTGCAAAAAAAAATAGATTCTCAAATAAAAAAGCACTTTTAATAGTAATTTGTTTAATTCTTGCTGTTTTTGACAAAATTTACAAAACACAAAAAGGCGAGATAGATTTGAATCCACCTCACCTTCTGTATCAACAAAATTTAACAACAATTAATTTAGTACTATATACGATGATTTTTTGAACAATAATCAACCAAAACTATTTGGTTCCAATCAAGGAATGCTACTACTAATTTTTTATCATATTTATTTAGAAAATAAACATCGATATTTCTACTACTTCCCAATCTTTTTTATAGGGACTACTTCACTTAACTTTATTGGTATTTAAAGTTAAGTGAATGTACAAGCATCCATATCCATTTATCTTTTTTAATATTTTTTAACTAATCCAAGATATTATGAAATCAAATGATATAGTGCTAATCCCTGCACACCCTCATGTGTGGTAATTCCTGTTTTATTATCCTATTTTTTTCATAGCGGTCATCGATTCTCTCAACCATTCCCCTACTTCTTCTATTGGATGTTGACGAATACTTTTATTTACGGCAATAAGAACCGCGTTATCAACTCCATTTGAAGTTGAAAAAGGTTTTCCAATTATATTTGTATCGACCGTTTTCATGAAATCAGTCAATAACGGTTTACAAGCATGGTCAAATAAATAGCAACCATATTCTGCAGTATCCGAAATGATTCTGTTCATTTCATATAATTTTTTTCTGGCTACAGTATTTGCAATTAAAGGCAATTCATGTAAAGACTCATAATACGCTGATTCTTCAATAATTCCTGTTTGAGTCATGGTTTCAAAAGCCAATTCTACACCTGCTTTTACCATTGCAATCATCAATACTCCATTATCAAAATACTCTTGCTCCGAAATATCGGCTGTTGTTGGAGCTGTTTTTTCGAAGTTAGTTTCTGCAGTTGCAGCTCTCCAAGTTAATAAGTTGATATCATCATTCGCCCAATCAATCATCATATTTCTTGAAAATTCACCAGAAATAATATCATCCATGTGTTTTTGAAACAACGGACGCATGATGTCTTTTAATTCATCTGCTAATTCATACGCTTCAATTTTTGCAGGATTGGACAAACGATCCATCATATTAGTAATTCCACCATGTTTCAAGGCTTCAGTTACTGTTTCCCAACCGTATTGAATTAGTTTTGAAGCATAAGCAGGCTCGATTCCTTTTTCAACCATTTTATCAAAACATAATATAGAACCTGTTTGTAACATTCCACAAAGAATGGTTTGTTCTCCCATTAAATCCGATTTTACTTCGGCTACAAATGAAGAGTTCAATACTCCAGCTTTGTGACCACCAGTAGCAACTGCATACGCTTTTGCTTGTTCAAAACCTTCGCCGTTTGGATTGTTTTCTGGGTGAACCGCGATTAAAGTTGGTACACCAAAGCCTCTTTTATATTCTTCACGTACTTCAGATCCTGGACATTTTGGCGCACACATAATTACAGTGATGTCTTTACGAATTTGCATTCCTTCCTCAACAATATTAAAACCGTGAGAATAAGCCAAAGTTGATCCGTTTTTCATCAAAGGCATGATTGCGGTAACTACAGCAGTATGTTGCTTGTCTGGCGTAAGGTTACAAACCAAATCAGCTGTTGGAATTAATTCTTCATACGTTCCCACTTTAAATCCATTATCAGAAGCATTTTTAAACGAAGCTCTTTTTTCTGAAATTGCATCTGCGCGCAATGCATAAGAAATATCTAAACCAGAATCTCTCATGTTCAATCCTTGGTTCAAACCTTGTGCGCCACAACCTACAATGACAACTTTTTTTCCTTCTAAAGCTTTTATTCCATTTACAAATTCAGATTGATCCATGAATTCGCAAACGCCTAATTGTTCTAATTGTAATCTAAGTGGTAATGAATTGAAATAATTTGCCATTTTTTATTATTTAATGATTGTAAATTTTATAATTGATAGGTTTACTAATTGAAAATTAAACCGGTTCTTGTTTAAGTTCTTCCAATAATGTTGAAATCTCCATTTTTGCTTTGGAAACCGATATTCTTCCGGAGCGCACAAATTGCATGATTCCAAAAGGTTTCAATTTTTCGTATAACGATTCTATTTCAGCACGTTGTCCTGATTTTGAAATCACAAAAAAGTCTCTTGCAACTGTAACTATTTCGGAGTGGCTTTCTTTGATTATATTCTGAATTTGTTTTTCATCAAAAAGCAAGCTCGACTCAATTTTGAATAATGCATTTTCCAAGAAAATAGTTTCTTCATCAATATGATAAAATGCTTTAATTACTTCGATTTGTTTTTCGATTTGTCCTACTATATTTTGTACCCATTTTTCAGTTGTATTAACTACAATGATGAATCTTGAAACATTTTCGATTTCAGATTCGGATACATTTAAACTCAAAATATTGATATGACGTTTCAAGAATATTCCAGATATTCTGTTTAATAAGCCAACGTTGTTTTCTGAATAAACAGAAATGGTGAATGTTTTATTTTCCATTTTTTTATGTTTAAAGTTTTTATGTTTAAAGTTTAAAGTTGTGCAACATTATTTTCAGGTTCCAACAACTTTAAACCTTAAACTTTAAACTATTTTAGGACAAACGAATGTCCGAAACCGATGCTCCTGTTGGAATCATTGGGAATACGTTATTTTCTTTTTCTACCATAACTTCTAGGAAATACGATTCTTTTGAAGCCATCATTTCGGCAACGGCAGCATCAAGATCTTCTCTTTTGGTTACTTTTTTAGCTTTGATATAATAGCCTTCAGCAATGGCTATAAAATTAGGATTGATCATTTCAGTAGAAGCGTATCTTTTGTCAAAAAATAATTGTTGCCACTGACGAACCATTCCTAAAAATTCATTGTTTAAGACCACAATTTTCACAGGAACTTTGGTCTGGAAAATAGTTCCTAATTCCTGAATCGTCATTTGAAAACCTCCATCACCAATGATGGCTACCACTTCACGATTTGGCATTCCCATTTTGGCTCCAATAGCAGCAGGTAAAGCAAATCCCATAGTTCCTAAACCACCTGATGTCACATTACTTTTTGTCGAATTGAATTTGGCATAACGACACGCAAACATTTGGTGTTGTCCCACATCCGAAACCATAATGGCATCTCCTTTAGAATGTTTGTTAATCATTTCAATCGTTTCTCCCATAGAAATTCCTTCTCTCTTTGGTTTTAACTCGTCATTGATTACTGCTTCTAATTCTATTTCATATTTCTCTTTAAATTCATTGTGCCAAGATTCATGAGAGTTACTTTTAATTAAAGGAAGTAAAGCTGTTAAAGACTCTTTTAGGTCAGCCAAAACTGCTACAGTAGTTTTTACATTCTTATCTACTTCTGCAGGATCAATTTCAAAATGAATTACTTTGGCTTGTTTGGCGTAAGTAGCTAAATTTCCCGTAACACGGTCGTCAAAACGCATTCCAAGCGCAATCAAAACATCACATTCATTCGTCAAAACATTAGGACCGTAATTTCCGTGCATTCCCACCATTCCTACATTTAATGGATGATCTGTTGGCATTGCCGAAAGTCCTAAAATAGTCCAAGCTGCCGGAATTCCTGATTTTTCAACCAAAGCTTTTAATTCAGCTTCCGCTTCACTAAGAATTACGCCTTGACCAAATATGATAAATGGCTTTTTAGCAGTATTAATTATTTCAGCTGCTTCCTTAACCTTATCAAGATTTAAAACTGGTTTCGGATTGTAGCTTCTAATACTGGTGCATTTTTTATAGCTGAATTCAATTTCGTCAAACTGAGCATTTTTTGTAATATCTATTAATACTGGACCCGGACGACCTGATCTGGCAATATAAAATGCTTTTGCAATAATCTCTGGAATTTCAGATGCTTCGGTAATTTGATAATTCCATTTGGTTACCGGAGTCGAAATTCCAATAATATCAGTCTCTTGAAAAGCATCAGATCCCAATAAATGTTTCCCTACTTGTCCTGTAATACAAACCATAGGAGTCGAATCGATTTGCGCATCAGCAATTCCTGTGACTAAATTTGTTGCTCCCGGCCCCGAAGTTGCAATAGCCACTCCCACTTTTCCAGTTGCTCTTGCAAAACCTTGTGCAGCATGTGTAGCTCCTTGTTCATGACGCACTAAAACGTGGTGCAATTGATCTTTAAATTTATATAATTCGTCGTAAACTGGCATTATAGCTCCACCTGGATAGCCATAAACCAAATCTACTCCTTCTTCTAATAAGCATCTAATAACGGCTTCAGCGCCGGAAATTTTATTTGTTCCCATGGGTACGTTTATTGTTTTTTAGAATTAGAAACATCTATTTTAAATATCTTGTTTCTATCTCTTCTTTTTTTGAAAATTATTTATCGGTTACACATCCTTCAGAGGCACTTGTGACCGAACGCATATATTTAAGTAATACTCCTTGTTTAATTGGTGATTCTGGTTTTTTCCAATTGGCTTTACGTTTTGCGAATTCTTCATCGGAAATTTTCATATTGATAGTATTTTTCACAGCATCAATTGAAATCACATCACCGTTTTCTATTAAAGCAATTCCTCCGCCTTCATAGGCTTCTGGTGTAACGTGCCCTACTACGAAACCGTGAGAACCTCCAGAAAAACGTCCGTCAGTAATTAAAGCGACAGTACTTCCTAAGCCAGCTCCCATAATTGCGGATGTTGGTTTAAGCATTTCAGGCATTCCCGGACCTCCTTTTGGGCCACAATATCTAATAACAACCACATTTCCTGGTTTTACTTCGCCACCTCTAATTCCTTTAATTACATCATGTTCGTTTTCAAAAACTACTGCTGTACCTTCAAAAAACTCACCTTCTTTGCCGCTAATTTTAGCTACACAACCTTCCGAAGCAATGTTTCCGTATAAAATTTGAATATTTCCAGTAGCTTTTAATGCTTTTTGGATTTCATGAATCACTTGTTGTCCATCGTTCAAATCAGGAACAGAAGCTAAGTTTTCAGCAATTGTTTTTCCGGTTACCGTTAAACAATCTCCATGTAAGAAACCTTCTTTCAATAAATATTTCATTACTCCTGGAACACCACCTACATTATGCAGGTCTTCCATCAAGTATTTACCGCTTGGTTTCAAGTCAGCAAGCAATGGTGTTTTATCACTAATATCTTGGAAATCTTTTAAGGTAAGATCAACACCTACTGAATGTGCCATTGCAATTAAGTGCATCACTGCATTTGTAGAACCTCCTAAGACAGCCACAATTGTAATTGCATTTTCGAATGCTTTACGAGTCATAATATCTCTAGGCTTGAGGTCTTTTTCTAATAATATTCTGATGGCTTTACCAGCATCAGCACATTCTTGTTTTTTTTCTGGACTCAAAGCAGGATTAGAAGAACTGTAAGGCAAACTCATTCCTAAAGCTTCAATCGCTGATGACATAGTGTTTGCTGTATACATTCCACCACAAGCACCTGCACCTGGACAAGCATTTTGAATCACACCTTTGAAATCTTCAGGTGTAATAGTGTTGTTGAATTTTTTTCCTAATGCTTCAAAAGCAGAAACAATATTCAAATCTTCCCCTTTCCATTTTCCTGGGTGAATAGAACCTCCATAAACCATAATAGAAGGGCGATTGACTCTACCCATAGCCATTAGCGCTCCTGGCATATTTTTATCACAACCCGGAACAGCAATCATTCCATCATACCACTGTGCTCCCATAACTGTTTCAATAGAATCTGCAATTACATCCCGAGAAACCAAAGAAAAACGCATTCCATCATTACCATTTGAAATACCATCACTGACACCAATCGTATTAAAAATCAAACCAACTAAATCTACTGTCCAGACCCCTGTCTTAATATCTTTAGCCAAATCATTTAAGTGCATATTGCAAGGGTTTCCATCATAACCCATACTCACAATTCCTACCTGCGCTTTTTTAAGATCTTCTTCAGTTAATCCAATTCCGTACAACATGGCCTGAGAAGCTGGTTGTGTTTCATCTTGCGTGATTATTTTGCTGTATTTATTTAATTCCATTATTATGTTAGTTTGTAGGTAATATGTTTTTCTGAAAAATTACAGGCAACATCAATTATTTATTTTTATACTATGGTCGATTGGCCAATGTAGACATTGTCACTTTTAAAATATAAGTCATCTTTACTTAAAATGTAATTTGAAATAAAGTCTCCCACTTCATTGGTACCAAATTTTGAATACGGATTCAAATCGGCTGTGACGACATTTAATTCGATTGCTTTATGTACCGCTTCGTATACTTTTTGAGATTCGATATGAAGACCAAAATGTTCCAAAAGCATCGCTGCACAAACTATTGAAGCAATAGGATTGGCAATATTCTTTCTTTTGGCTTCAGGACAAGAGCCGTGAATAGGCTCAAAAAGTACGCTTGAGTTTCCTAATGATGCGGATGGTAATAATCCTATTGAACCTGTAATAACGCTCGCTTCATCCGATAGAATATCACCAAATAAATTTTCGGTCAAAATGACGTCAAATTGTTTTGGATTAATGATTATTTGCATGGCAGCATTATCAACCAAAAGAAATTCTAAGGTTACATCAGGATATCCTTCAGCAATTTCAGTTACTACTTTTCTCCATAATCTTGAGGTTTCAAGGATACTGGCTTTATCAACCAAAGTCAATTTCTTTTTTCTTTTCTGAGCTGTTCTGAAAGCCAAATGACTGATTCGAATAATTTCTTCTTCCGAATATTCACATAAATCAGAGGCTAAAGTCCCTTTTTCATTGATTTTTTTTTCACTGAAATAGGAACCTCCCGAAATTTCTCTGAAAATAATAAAATCAGCACCTTCGATTATTTTTCTTTTCAAAGGCGACAAATCTAGTAAGTCGTTGTATGGCTTAATAGGTCTTATATTAGCATATAATCCTAACGCTTGTCTCAATTTTAATAATCCTTGTATGGGACGCAATTTCGAATCTGAAACAGCATCATATTTTGAGTCATCAACAGCTCCAAATAATATGGCATCTGTATTCAAACATAGATTTAATGTTTGCTCTGGTAATGGTGTACCGGTCTTTTCAACAGCAATAGCGCCTATCAGAGCATCTTCAAAAACAAACTCATGATCAAACACCACTCCTACTGCATACAATGCTTTTTTTGCTTGTAAGATTACCTCCGGACCTATTCCGTCTCCTGAAAGGACTGCTATTTTTAAGTTCATAATAGTAGGATTTAGATTTTATTGGAAATCAAATTATTTTAATTAAGGATTAATTCCTTATTCATTTTACAGGCTTCAATTATTTGATGAATATCATCATCAAGCACTTCTTTTTTAATGTCGGCAAACTTTAGAAACTCAACATAAACCACATCTAATTGTACTTTTGTAAGTTCATATCCAACTTTTTTAGCTCTGTATGCCAATGCTGCTCTACCACTTCTGGCTGTTAGCACTATTGAAGATTCATTGACACCTACTTCTAGAGGATCCATGATTTCATAAGTTGCTCTGTTTTTTATCACCCCATCCTGATGAATTCCGGAGCTGTGTGCAAAAGCATTAGCACCAACAATCGCTTTATTGGGTTGTACCATCATTCCCATACTTTCAGAAACCAATCGGCTCATTTCATTCAACTGACGTGTATTTATATTGGTATCTAAATTCAAATACGGGTGTTGTTTGAAAATCATCACCACTTCTTCAAGAGCAGTATTTCCGGCTCTTTCGCCTATTCCATTTATCGTACATTCTATTTGTCTAGCTCCATTTACAGCTCCCGCAATTGAATTTGCTGTAGCCATTCCTAAATCATTATGACAGTGACACGATAGGATTACGTTTTCAATCCCTTTGACGTTTTCTTTTAAATACTTAATTTTTGCACCATATTCTTCCGGCAAGCAATATCCTGTTGTATCCGGAATATTAAGTACAGTTGCACCTGATTTAATCACTTCTTCACAGACTCGAGCCAAAAATTCATTGTCCGTTCTACCAGCATCTTCAGCATAAAATTCTACATCTTCAACATACGATTTGGCATGAGAAACGGCAAATTTTGCTCGGGCAATTATATCTTCTCTTGTTGTATTTAATTTGTGGACAATATGTGATTCCGAAGTTCCTATTCCAGTATGTATACGAGGTCTTTTTGCATATTTTAATGCCTGAGCCGCAACATCAATATCATTTTTCACTGCTCTTGTTAATCCGCAAACAATAGCATTTTTAACAACCTTACTTATTTCTGAAACAGATAAAAAATCACCTGGACTTGACACAGGAAAACCAGCTTCAATAATGTCAACACCCATTTCGTCCAGTCGATTTGCTATAACGAGTTTTTGATTGGTATCTAACTTACATCCTGGAACCTGTTCGCCATCTCTCAAAGTGGTATCAAAAATTTGAACTTTCTCTCTATTCATTTTCATTTATTTAATGTAATTTCACAACTTGATAACAAAAATATCTTTCATTACTTTATTCTAAAACTCAATTTAATGAAATATACTGCTTATAAAGCAATTAAAAACTTTGTAATATACTGAAAAACAAAATATTAAGAGACTATATTCTACAATGGCTAACCATCAAAAAGATTTCTTGTTTGTATTAATTAAATCCCTTTCAAAATCTGAAAAAAGACAATTCAAGATTTTTGCAAGCCGATTAGAAACCAGTTCCAATACAAAATTCATCGAATTATTCAATATTTTAGACAAATCAGAAGTCTATGATGAAAAGCTTATTCTTAAAAGTGGTATCATTAAAAAAGTACAATTATCGAATCTAAAATCATATTTGTATAAGCAAATTTTGGTCAGCATCCGATTGAATATTCCCAGCCAGAACATTCGGTATCAGCTAAGAGAACAAATTGATTTTGCTGCCATATTGTACAATAAAGGGTTATACAAGCAGAGTTTAAAAATTTTGGATAAAACAAAAATTTTAGCTTTGGAGAATGACGAAAAACTGATGGCTTATGAAATTGTAGAATTCGAAAAACTTATTGAATCACAATACATCACCAGAAGTATTCAAGGACGCGCAGATGAATTGGTTATTCAAGCTAAAGAACTCAATTATCGAAATACCATTTCTAGTAAATTATCTAATTTATCCCTGCAATTGTATGGGATAATGCTTAAAACAGGTTATGTAAAAAGTGACGAAGAATACAAATATATAGACGATTATTTCCATAAGCACATTTCTAAATTTGATGAGAAAAAATTCGGATTTAGGGAAAAATACTGGTTTTATAACGCCAATCTTTGGAGGAGTTTTCTGGTACAGGATTTTCTTTCCTGCTATAAATATTCTTTAAAATGGGTGACGCTGTTTTATGATAATCAAAGTATGATTCATTTAAATCCTGTGTTTTTCCTAAAAGGAAATCATTATTTATTAGAATCTTTATACATGTTGAAATACAAATCTAAATTTAAAAAGTATTTAGAGTTGCTGGAAGATACTATCAAAGATTCCCATTTCCCGGTGAATGATAACATTGCGTCTTTATCATTTTTATATGTCTATAATAATAAATTGAATTACCATATTCTGGAAGGTACTTTTGCCGAAAGCGAATACTTAATTCCTGAAGTATTAAATAAATTAAAAATTCACTCGGACCATCTTGATGAACATCACGAAATGTTGTTCTATTATAAGTTTGCGTCAATTTATTTTGGGAACGAAAAATATGCGGAGTGTATCTTTTATTTAGAGAAAATCATAAACAACAAAAATCTTTCGATGCGAGAAGATTTGATGTGTTTTGCCAGAATACTTTGTTTGATAGCGCATTACGAATTAGGCAAAGATTATTATCTGGAAAATCAGTTGAAGAACACCTATAAATTCCTAATCAAAATGAATGATTTACATGAAGTGCAAAAAGAAATCATTAAGTTTTTGAAGAATTTAAACTCCATATATCCAACAGATATTAAAAAGGAATTTGTAAAAATGAGAGCGCGCTTTATAGAATTGGAAAAAAACACCTATGAAAAAAGAGCTTTCCTTTATCTCGATATTATTTCTTGGCTTGAAAGCAAAATTGAAAACCGAAAAATCAGCACTATTATTAAAGAAAAAGCAAAATTGATTAATCGATAAGACTTTATATGACGAAAGGAGGTTAAAAACCTCCTTTTTGTTAACTTATATTTTTTAAAAATTGAAATATCAAAGAATAATACCCTCAATTATTACGCTAATTTGTCCGTTCTAAAAACAATTGGAGTTTCTTGCAACAATGTTTTTGCTTTTTCAAAAAAAGATTGAATATAAGATTGCTGATTGTGGCTGTCTAAACCGTTTTGATTTTCCCAAATTTCATGAAAAATAAAAGTATTGGCATCATCACAATTTTGATGCAAATCGTATTGTTCGCAAGCCGCTTCTTGAGTTGATTTTTCAACTAATTCCAGTAATAGCGATTTTACTATAACTGTATTTTCCGGTTTACTTTTTAGAATAACTGTTAGATTGATTGCCATATTTAATTTAAAAATAGTTGTGTTAAATGGTTTTGATACACTTTAAGATCATTTTCAACATTTGCATTTTTTTCAATGTCATGAAAGTGAATACTTTGTAACGGTTTCATACCTGTAAAAGCGTTCATTCTGTGAAAACCAAATAATGGTCCTTCATCCACACTGTGCTGATTGAAAAATTCTCCCGGTAAAGTAAAAGCTTCTTTTGGAGCATTCCAAGAGGTGGTTAACATATATTTTTTGCCATGAAGCATTCCTCCTGTTCCGTAATTGATTGTCGGATTTTCCGCTGAACGACCGTCACTTTTGTAAATCCCTTTGGCATGACCTTCAGTGAAAACAACATCAATGTATTTTTTAAATCCATGTGGCAACTGGAACCACCATATTGGCGTATGATAAATAATTACATCAGCCCAAACAAATTTCTCCACTTCTGCAGCAGGAATATAATCATCATTGATGTTCGTTGTTTTTACTTCAAATTCACTATTGCTTTTGAAAAAATTCAAAGTTTCATTCGAAATGGTTTCATTAAATCGTCCTCCGGAATGGCCGAACTTTTGTCCGCCATTAACTATAAATATTTTTGTCATGATTTGCATTTTTTAACTTGATGGTGCAAAGTTAGAACGAGAATTTCCATTATTAAAATAACATAATTCATACCTTTGTATCATAATTATAATAGTTATGGTGAATTTAGAATGGTATCGAACGTTTAAAGCGGTTTACAAAACAGGAACTTTAACAAGTGCTGCGGAAGAATTATTTATTTCACAACCTGGCGTGAGTCTGCATTTGAGTTCCTTGGAAACTTATGTAGGCTATAAATTATTTGACCGAACAGGTCGGAAAATGGTTCCCACCGAAAAAGGAAAAGTGCTCTACAATTTTATAATTGAAGCATTAACCAAACTGGAAGAGGCCGAGAAAAATTTTCAAAGAAGCACCGAGAAAAATACGCCAACGATAAGTGTGGGAATGTGTTTTGAAACATTCCAAATCACACTAGAACAGTATATTTCGACGTTACCATTTAATGTTATTATTCAGTTTGGAGAATATCCTGAAATGGTAGAAAATTTAGAAAAAGGAATTCTCGATTTGATTATCACGCCCCAAATGGTCGTTACAAACGCAATTGAATATCAGGCATTTTCTTCAGAAACTATTGTACTTGTAGGTGGAAGCGAAATTGACGATTTAGAATTCAATTCTATAGTAAAAAAGGAAAATATTCAAGAAATTGAACTTTGGTTAAAGCAACAAAAATGGTACGGAACTACCGGAGATATGGAGCATTTACGCCGTTTCTGGCAATTAAATTTCAATAAACATCCTGATTTCAGACCTAATTATATAGTTCCAAATATAAACTCTATAGTACGTTGTTTGAGCAGTGGCAAAGGATTGGCTGTTGTTCCTGATTTTTTATGCCGTAAAGAAATTGATAATGGGACGATCAAACTGATTTGGGAAGGGAAAACACCATTAAAAAATACGCTCTATTTTGCAACCAGAAAAAAAACTATGTATGAAGAGGAAATAGCTTTGATCAAGAAAATTTTCATCGAATTGGACTAAAATTTGTTATTCTAGAAATAAAGTTTACTTTTATAAATACTTAAATTTTAAAGTTATGAACGGATTTTTTAAAACAATTCTTGCAGGTTACGGCGCCAAAAAATTAGGCGGTGGCTGTTTTGGCACAATTCTAATTTTTATAATTATCTATTGGATATTAGGTTACTTTTAGAATTAAAACTCTAAAAATAACCCAATTATAATTTTAATTATTAGTATGCCAAAAGTTCTTTCAGGTCATTTTCGAAACGACCTTTTGGCAAATATTGATCTTCCAATGCTTTTGTAAATGGAATTGGAGTATCTAAACTTGCTACTCGTTTTACGGGAGCATCTAAGTGTTTGAAACAGTTTTCCATTATCAAAGCCGAAATGTCGCTGGCAATTCCTCCAAACATACTGTCTTCCTGATAAATAATCACTCTTCCCGTTTTCTTTACCGAGGCGAAAATAGCCTCCGTATCCAAAGGCTGTAAGGTTCTTAAATCCAATAAATCTGCAGAAATATCAGGATTTTTTGCTAAAGTATCCAAAGCCCAATGCACTGCCGCACCAAACGAAATAATTGTAACCTGATTTCCTTCTTTCAACAAAGCCGCTTTTCCTAATGGAATCGTATAATAATCGGTAGGGACCTCTTGGTAAACGCTTCTGTACAATTGCTTGTGTTCAAAAAACAAAACAGGATTCGGGTCGTTTATGGAAGTATTCAACAATCCTTTCGCATCAAAAGGAAATGCTGGGTAAACCACTTTTAGTCCCGGAGTTTTAGTAAACCAAGCTTCATTAGTTTGCGAGTGAAAAGGTCCCGCTTGTGTTCCGCCACCGCAAGGCATTCTAACTACAACATCTGCTTTTTCCAACCAACGGTAATGAGATTTAGCTAATAAATTGACAATTGGATTAAATCCTGTGGAAACAAAATCAGCAAACTGCATTTCCACAATCGCTTTGTATCCATTAATCGACAATCCCATTCCTGCCGAAACCACTGCACTTTCACAAATGGGTGTATTGATAATACGCTCTTTGCCAAACTGTGCTACAAAACCATCTGTAATTTTGAAAGCTCCACCATATTCAGCAATATCCTGACCCATGATTACTGAGTTTTCATGTCGCTCCATTGATTGTCTCAAACTGGTAGAAATCGCATCTATAAAACGAATATTTTCTTTTTTTTCTGTAGGATTAACTTGCTCAAATACATACGGTTTATAAACATCATTTAGTTCTTCACTTAAAGTAGCTTCAATTTCCGGTTCAGCATTGGCAATAGCCAGACTTTCATCGATATCCTTCTTTATTTCAGCATGTAAAGCAGCATCAAAATCAGCTGTAAGAACTCCGTTTTCTGCCAAATAATTTCTATAATTTTCTACTGGATCTTTAATCGCCCACATATCCATCAACTCTTGAGGAACATATTTGATTCCACTCGCCTCTTCGTGCCCGCGCATTCTGAAGGTTTTGAATTCTAATAAGACCGGACGTGGATTTTCTTTCATCGAAGTCTTTAATTCAGATAACAAATTAAACACTTCAAGTATATTATTTCCATCAACAATATGACTTTCCATTCCGTAGCCTTTCCCTTTATCAGCAAGGTTCTCGCAACGGTATTGCTCGTTTGTAGGAGTTGATAATCCATAACCATTATTTTCGATGACAAACATCACCGGCAATTCCCAAACCGAAGCAATATTCAACGCTTCATGAAAATCGCCTTCGCTTGTTGCTCCTTCACCAGTAAAAACAGCGGTTACTTTTCCGTTTTTCTTTAGTTTGTTGGCCAATGCGATTCCGTCAGCAACGCCTAATTGCGGACCTAAATGCGAAATCATTCCAATAATCTTGTATTGTTGGGTTCCAAAGTGAAAACTGCGATCACGACCTTTGGTAAAACCATTAGCTTTGCCTTGCCATTGTGAAAAAAGACGGTACAACGGAATATCTCTTCCGGTGAAAACTCCAAGATTTCTATGCATTGGCAAAATGTACTCATCCGAATCTAAAACTGCTGTGACACCAACAGAAATAGCCTCTTGACCAATTCCAGAGAACCATTTAGATACCTTTCCCTGACGAATAAGAATCAACATCTTTTCCTCAATAAGTCTTGGTTTGAGTATTCTTTTATATAAATCTAGTAATTGATTGTCAGTAAGATTTTTTCTATCGAAGATCATTTTTTCGGTTTTATAGTATGGTTCAAAGATAAAAAAATATAACAGTTTAGTATTATTTTGTTATATTTTTTTATATTGTTTATAAGTTTTAAAATTCAGATATAAAATTATTCTTTACATTTGTATCTGCAAGGTTTTTGACCTTCAAGTTATTAAAAAATATTTAAAAGTATGCAAAACATTCCTAGTGTTGACTTGCGTGATTTCCTTTCGGACGACCCGAAACGTAAACAAAAATTTGTAAATGAAATCGGAAGTGCATTTGAAGATATTGGCTTCGTAGCACTCAAAGGGCATTTTTTAAACGACCAGTTGGTTGATGAATTGTATGGTGAAATCAGAAATTTTTTCGCTTTACCTTTAGAAACAAAACACAGTTATGAAATCCCTGGCATTGGCGGACAAAGAGGGTATGTTTCTTTTGGAACAGAGCATGCCAAAGGCAGAAAAGAAGGTGATTTGAAGGAATTTTGGCACTTTGGACAATATGTGTCTGAAGATTCAAAATACGCTTCAGAGTATCCAGAAAACGTAGAAGTTAAAGAACTTCCCCGTTTTAATGTTGTAGGTAAAGAGGCATATCAAATGCTAGAAAAAACAGGAGTTTATGTTTTGAGAGCTTTGGCTTTACACCTTGGTTTAGATGAATTTTATTTTGACCAGTATGCCAAAGACGGAAATTCAATCTTAAGACCTATTCATTACCCACCAATCACATCTGAACCAGCAAACGCAATTCGTGCTGCTGCTCACGGTGATATCAACTTGATTACTTTATTGATGGGTGCTCAAGGAAAAGGATTGCAAGTACAAAATCACAACGGAGAATGGATTGATGCCATTGCTGAACAGGATGAATTAGTAATTAATGTGGGTGATATGTTATCGCGTCATACTAATAACAAATTAAAATCGACCATTCATCAAGTGGTAAACCCACCAAGAGAATTATGGGGAACTTCACGTTATTCTATTCCGTTTTTTATGCATCCGGTGAGTGACATGAAATTGGATTGTTTGGAAAACTGTATTGATGCTGAAAATCCAAAAAAATTCGAAGATATCACCGCGGGAGCTTATTTATACGAACGTTTAGTAGATTTAGGCCTTATTAAAAAATAAAACTTAAATTTACGTCAAATACTAAAAGACATTAAGTTTATGCTTAATGTCTTTTGTTTTTTACCAATTTAAATCAGCATTATCTGCGTTCAAAATATAGACTGTTATGGATTTACAAGACCAATTAAAAAACCTTTTTCCAGATCACGAGCCATCGCCGGAGGAAGCTATTGAAGAAGTGGCGCACGAATTATATGTTCAAAAAGAACCTATGATTTGCAAATTTGAAAAACGAAAAGGAAAAGCGACCACTATAATTGAAGGTTATGAAGGAACCGACGAAGATTTTAAAATTTTGGCCAAAGAAATAAAAACAAAATTGAGCGTTGGCGGAACTTTCAAAGACGATTCCATTATCATTCAAGGCGATTATCGCGATAAAATAATGACTATTTTAAAAGAAAAAGGATTTAAAGTAAAACGTGTTGGAGGTTAGAAAAAGTGTTCAGAGTTTAGCTATTAGCATTCAGTTGAGCAACTTGAAACCTTAAACATTAAACAAAAAAAATAATGATACAATCATCAGAATTAATATTAAATCCAGACGGTAGCGTATACCATTTGAATTTAAAACCAGAACATATTGCACACGATATCATCTTTGTAGGAGATCAAAATCGCGTGGAGAAAATCACACAATTTTTTGACAGCATTGAATTTTCGACACAAAAAAGAGAATTCAAAACCCAAACCGGGATTTTCAAAGGCAAGCGAATTACAGTAATGTCCACAGGAATTGGTCCTGATAATATCGATATCGTCATCAATGAGCTAGATGCTTTGGTCAATATTGATTTGGAAACCCGCCAACCAAAAGAAAAACTAACTTCTTTAAACATCATCCGCATTGGGACTTCGGGTTCTTTACAAGCCGATATTCCTGTGGACAGTTTTGTGTTGTCTAAATTCGGATTAGGATTGGATAACATGCTCCGCTCCTATTTGATTGACGAAGTTTCGAATCTGGAAATGGAAGATGCTTTTGTGAAACACACCAATTGGGATTTACGAAAAGGTAAACCATACGTAATCGCTTGTTCCGAAAAACTGGAAAAAATCGTTGAAAGCGACAAAATGCACAAAGGAATTACCGCAACTGCTGGTGGTTTTTACGGTCCACAAGGTCGCGTGTTGCGTTTAAATATTCAAGATGAAGAATTGAATTCTAAAATGGATAATTTTGAATTTGGTGACAACCAAATCACAAACTTAGAAATGGAAACCGCAGCAATTTATGGACTTTCGGCACTTTTAGGACATCAAGCATTGTCATTAAACGCTATAATTGCGAATCGTGCTTCCGGAACTTTTAGTGAAGATCCATACAAAGCCGTTGATGAATTGATTGCGTATACATTAGAAAAAATTGCTTTAGGATAGAGAAATTAATTTTCAAAACCGTACCCATTTGTAGTTTTAAAAAAGTGCTTTTAATTTTTTTAAAACTACATTTGTTTTTAGAACAAAACGCTAATGAAAATAATACTTACAGGTGCAACAGGAGTTCTGGGATCTCACATCATGTACGAAATTCTGGAACTTTTCATCAATACTAAAATGGATGGAAAACTTTTTATAATTGCCCGAAATAAAGGAAAAAAATCTGCTTTAGATCGCATAAACGAACTTTTATCCAGCAGTTATACGCCAAAAATTATAAAAGACAAAGGAATCGCAAAACTGCACGAATACATTGAAATCATTGATACTGATTTGGCTGTTATCCAGGACACTTTTTCAAGCCAAATAAAAGATGCTTATTTTATCCATTCGGCGGGATTCGTTAATTTATCTACCGATGAAGAACAACGCGAAAAGATTTTTGACGAAAACACCAAAATCACAAAATCCATTTTCAATCTTTTTAATCCTTTCATAAAAAAGTTTGTTTACATCGGGACTGCTTTTTCATCGGGAAACCGAAAAGGATTAATTGACAATGATTTTCATAGTTTAGGATTCGAACCGGAGCATCGCAATGCTTATGAGAATGCTAAATTCCACTCGGAAAATTTTATAGCTCAAGAATGTAAAAAAATAAATTTGCCTTTTCAAATTCTGCGTCCAAGTGTGATTGGAGGCAAAATGTTAGGAACAGAAAATCCGTATTTTATATCGAAATATATAGTTTTTTATCTTTTGGCTAAATTCTTTCACTTCACTTCCCAACGAAAAGGAAATCAAGAAAATGTGCGTTTTATCGTCAATGAAGACACCGTTTTGAATATTATTCCTGTCGATTATGTCGCAAAAGTGATTTTAAACACATTTCAAAGAGACGATATAGAACAGCTTAATATTGTTCATAATACAAGTTTCAATATGGTAAATGGATTGCGGTTGATCATGAAGGAAGTTGGTTACTCTAATTTTACTTTGATACAAAATTCGTTAGACTTTAAATACAAAAACACAATCGAAAAATTGTATTATGAAAGTATTGGAAAACACTTAAGCCCTTATTTCACAACAGCTGCGAATGAATACGATACCACTTTGTTGGAATCCATTCTGGAAATACCAAAACTAGATGAGGAGTCGTTTACTAATATGATTCGGTATGCAAGATTGAATAATTTTAAAGATATTAACGTGTAATTTTAGGAGCTATTTCCTGCTACACGTTGCAAATGAAATTCACTGAGCTCAAATAAAAATAAAAGTATGGTGAAGTAATCTTTTCCTTTTTAAAGAAAAAAGAAAAAGGATTTTCACTGCTATTAGGGCTAAATCGTTAACCATGAAATTTTAAATAAAAATATGAATCTTATTTTAGAAACCAACCGTTTGATTTTAAGGGAAATGCTATTTTCAGACGACGAAGCTTTATTTGAAATGGACAGTAATCCTAAAGTTCATCAATATCTTTGGAACAAACCATTGACGGATATTAGCGAAGTACATTCGTATATCGAATCTGTAAGAACGCAATATATTCAAAATAATATTGGGCGATTTGTTGTTATTTTGAAAGAAACCGAAGAATTAATTGGTTGGGCCGGATTAAAATATAACACCGAATTGGTGAATAATAAAATTCATTTCTATGATATTGGCTATCGGTTGAACGAGAAATTCTGGGGAAAAGGATATGCCAGTGAAGCCAGTTTTGCATGGCTGGATTATGGTTTTAATGTTATGAAAATCAAAATCATGGAAGCAGCAGCACACACAGATAATATCGCATCAAACAGAATATTACAAAAAATTGGACTGAAAATGACTGAAAAATATCTGGAAGATGGTGTTTCTTGGAATTGGTACGAATTAGAAAATCCTAACCTATAATGAAAACAATAAAAATAGCTGGAGTTCCAGAACATTTCAATCTTCCTTGGCATTTAGCCATAGAAAATGGAGATTTTGAAAAAGAAAATATCGATTTGCAATGGACAGATGTTCCCGAAGGAACTGGAAAAATGTGCCAAATGCTTCGTGATGGTGAAACTGATATTGCGGTAATCCTAACCGAAGGAATTGTAAAAGATATCGTTGCAGGAAATCCAAGCAAAATAGTTCAGGTGTATGTGGAAAGCCCATTAATTTGGGGAATTCACGTAGCGGCAAGCTCTAATTATAAGACGTTAGCTGATTTAGAAAACAAAAAAGTTGCCATTTCCAGATTGGGTTCTGGTTCTCAATTAATGGCGTATGTCAATGCTGACAATCAAGGATGGAAAACTGATAATCTGGAATTTGAAATCGTAAACACTATCGACGGCGCTGTTGAAGCGTTGACAAATGGAAATGCCGATTATTTTATGTGGGAACGTTTTATGACGAAACCATTAGTTGACAAAGGTGTTTTCCGACGAATTGCTGATTGCCCTACTCCTTGGCCTTGTTTTGTAATAGCAGTTCGAGAAGAAGTTTTGGAAAAAAATCCAGTTCTTATTTCAAAAATTCTGGAGATCATTAATCAAACTACAGAAGATTTTAAAGAAATTCCGAATATTGATAAAACGTTGGCTTTAAAGTATCATCAAAAAATGGAAGATATTCAAGAATGGCTTTCATTAACACAATGGTCACAAAAGCCATTATCAGTAGAAATGTTAAACAAAGTTCAAAATCAACTTTTTCAACTTAAAATTATCGATAAAAAAGGTACTTTTGAGGATATTGTAAAAACAGTCTAGATTACTGTTTTTATTTTTACTATGATAAAAATAAAAGAAATTAATTTTCAGGGTATAAAACAGCGATTCCAGGTCAAAAAACCTTGGGACGACGTTATTATTTTTATTCTGAACATATTAATTGCCATTCCGGTTTTTATCATCTTGCATCAAAACTTAATCAACCCAAATTGGCCTCTTAATATTGACCGGGTAGTGCTGTTTTTGGTGATGATTGTAATAATTCAAATTATCCTTCGGTTCTTGCGAACGATTATCCTCTTTTGTATTATTTTGTATTTATTGGTTTTAGTGTACGGTTCTACAATTGGAAACTATGGATTTAACAGCGTTTTTGAAGATTATAATTCGATAATGTACACGATGTCTGACAATCCATATCCACAAGATATTATCATTGCAAAATTGCTTCCGTTTCCCAATAAATCAAAAATTATCAATGCCATCGAATATCAAAATCCAAAAATCAGGAATTTTGCGGTTATGGCTACTACGAAACATTTTAAAGACATAAAAGGATATTCTGATTATAGAACGATCATACAATGCTTTGCCGTTTTCAAGGAAATAAATAGCCGATGGAACTACGTAAGCGATCCAAAAGCACGTGATTATATTGCTACGGCTACAGAATCACTGCTTTATTTTTCTGGAGATTGCGATGATCATTCCATATTAATGGCTGCCAGTATCAAATCTATTGGTGGAACTCCCCGATTAATTCATACTACTGGACATATTTACCCAGAAATACTGATAGGATCTCTTACTGATTTAGAAAAAGTCAATTTTCTAATCAAAAATGTATTATTTGCCAACGAAAGCAATGATCAAAAACTTCATTATCACGTTGACGAGCGTGGTCAAATCTGGATGAATTTGGATTATACTGCCAAGTATCCCGGTGGACCTTTTATGTCTGAAGAAATTCTAGGTGCTTTGACATTAGATTAATTTTTTTCAGTTTCCCTTGAAAAAAATCCAATCTTATTCCTGTCAAAATTTTTAATAGACCGTCATACATAACTCTATTTATATAATTTTATAAATCTTAAATTATGATTTTATAAAAGAGTTAAATCTACTATCGTTAATAGCGTTTAACTCTAGGATGCCAATGTGTAATCCTAACTGGCAGAATTTTAAAAAATTCAATGTATTAGCAGGGTAATATACTTTCAATTTAAATTTGAAAAAGGTAATTTTGTGCTTCTAATCTTTTGACTTAAAGTGAATAAATTTTCAAACTGAAAATTGTAAATTTTTGATATTAAATTACATAGAAAATATTAAACAAGACCAGCATTAGTTAAATCAATAATTAATTACAAAATTGGAAAATAAAGAAATGAGTTGGATCATGTGCTTGGACTGTCAAGGTAGAGGCAAGAAAAGTCGGGGACTAACCAAAAAAGCGCGACTTCAATACCAGCTGGAAGTAGATAAATTTAAAGAAAATAATGAAAAAGGAATAGCTCCTATTCCACCAAAAGGACACCAACACACCTGTTTAAAATGTTCTGGATCAGGTTTAATTCAGTCAGTTATTCCTCCTATAATTAATAAAGAAAAATACCCTAGTATTGCTATAATTGGCGGTGGTATTGGCGGAATTGCGTTAGCTATAGCTTGTTTACACCGAGGAATTCCTTTCATATTATATGAGCGCGATACCGATTTTAATGCTCGATCTCAGGGTTACGGACTCACTTTACAACAAGCCAGTAAAGCCATTGAAGGCTTAGGTATTTTCTCTTTGAAAGATGGAGTGACTTCAACAAGGCATTTAGTACACACTACTGCTGGAAAAATAGTAGGTGAATGGGGCGTCAGAAAGTGGATAAAGCCAAATACGGAAAAATCTGCAAAACGCACAAATGTACACATTGCGAGACAATCATTACGGTTAGCGCTATTGGAACAGCTTGGCGGACATGAAGCGATACAGTGGGGACATCAATTATTAGATTTGAAAGAATGTAAAGATGAAAGTGTTGATTTAAGCTTTTTAGTGAATGGAAAAATTAAAAATGCTAAAGCCGATCTTGTAGTTGGAGCGGATGGTATTCGTAGCGCTGTGCGAAAACTAATGATTGGTGAAGAAATAACTCCATTACGTTACCTTGGCTGTATTGTTATATTGGGTATTTGTCCTTTGAGTAATCTTAAAAATTTTCAAAGTTCATTGTTGGACTCGGCTACTGTATTTCAAACCGCAAATGGTAATGAGCGAATATACATGATGCCATATACTGAAGACTCCGTAATGTGGCAACTTAGTTTTCCAATGCCAGAAGATGAAGCAAAATCGTTAAGTGCTGAAGGACCTCAAGCACTCAAGGAAGAAGCCTGTCGTAGAACACATTGGCACAGCCCTGTACCTGAAATTTTATTAGCAACACTGGAAACCCAAATCTCAGGCTATCCGGTCTATGATCGTGAATTACTTACATCAGAATTGCTACAAAAAATCGGACCAATAACTCTAATTGGAGACGCAGCTCACCCTATGAGTCCATTTAAAGGACAGGGTGCAAATCAAGCCTTACTGGATGCACTGGCATTAGCCAGAGGAATTACAAGAGGATGCAGTACCACTTCACAATGGAGAAAAATTGGAATAAGAGAAAGTGCATTAACAGAATTTGAATCAGAAATGTTAGTGCGCAGCGCTGTTAAAGTGAAAGATTCAGCAGACGCTGCACAATTTCTACATTCTGAAATTGTGCTTTATGAGGGTGATGAACCGAGGGGTCGGCGTTTGAAAAATAAGTAAATAGTAACCGCAAAGTTGGAAATGAAAGGAAAACAAAAAAGTTCCCAAAGTATAAAGAACAAAACTTTCGCATACTTTAGATTAATTTATTATTACATAAAAAAACCTCCAATATCAAATGACTTTAGAGGCTTATAATTTATAATAATTTTCTTTTATAACTATTTATTGGTAATCAACTCTGAAGAGTACTGAGACTTTTCTACAGTATTATTTTGAGATATTTTGTGAATATCTACAAGGATATCAATATCATTTTTAAAAATTATATTTAATAATTCAATAATTTCTTCCGAAGTAATGTCATTAGAATATCCAACAAACTGAATTAGTTTATCTTTTCTTTGATGCATTTTAAAACCTGCTATAGACAATTTTGACAAACGATTAGATATATCGATATTATTGATTTTTATGTTTGATTTTGTAAAAAAAACAACTGGATTTCTAGCTTCTAAGTCAACTAAAAACGGGATGCCATTTTCTATTTTTAAACTACAAAAATCTCCTGTTCTATAGCGTACTAATGGTAAAAAAGGATTGTTGCCTCCAGTAATCACTAATTCGCCTCTTTCTCCATAAGGAAGTTTTACATCTTCATGTTCATCAAAAATTTCTAAGTATAAATCGGGTCGAATCGCTTTATGCCCCATCTCCGCAGCGTAAGCTATATTCCTGCATTCTGTCATCGAATAAAGATCTATGACAGGGCATCTAAAATAATTTTCTAATTTGTTTTTTGTGCCTTTTGTTAATTTCATAGCGGACGATACCAGCGCCTTTGGATTCAATTGAGGCTTTAAATCCAACAATGCCATAAAAGCTATTGGATCACCAGTAAGGATTTGTGGATTGTATTTCTCAAGATATTTTTTGGCATCATCAGGCTGATTCCACTCTGACGGATTGAGATTTATTTTTAAAATGCCAGCTCCCTCTAAATAAGTTGATAAAGAGGCGTACGTCAATGTTTTTTCTTGGGCACAAATCAAAGCAATGGCTGTTGTGTTTTTATTTTCTGTTATTGAAATATCAAAATCTTTAAGTACAGACTCTATTTGTGGCAACCAACTGGCTTGAGAAACGGCGTCAAAGAGAACATCTAACTTCGGTCCCGTAGAACCCGAAGTATAATACACCAATAGCTCCTCTAAATTAGCTTCATTAGATACAAATAAATGAGGATATTTTCTGATATCTTCTCTGGAAATGGTTGGAAACGAATCTAAAGCAATATCTTTATTTTGATAAAAAGGTACTGTTGTATGGCACCATTTTAAATAGTCATTAAGCCAAATAGGAGTTTGTCCTTCATTCCAAAATATTTTTTTATCATAATATTTATTTTTATAAGACTTAACTTTTGAAAGATGTAGTGCATTTAATCGATCACCACTTTTAAAATTAAATTTTGGGGCATACGCATCTTGTTTAAGTGCATTTAAAAAACTTAAATCGTCAAGCAACGGAAAACGTTCCGCGTCTGTTAATGCTATTTGTGGATCACTACTCTCGTCCATACGTATTTGCAGCTTCTCGGGCCTTTTTTTCGGCCATCTCTCTTTTGATATTCATTATTCTTTCATGTGCTTCGTACGATTGTTTTAAAACTTTCTGTCGATCTGTACTACTTAAAGAGGATAATTTATCCGCTGCTTCATCCTGATTTTCGCCATCAGGAATAATTTCACAACAGTCTAATAACAAGCGTACCATTTCTTCCGCACGCTCATCATCACTAATCCATTCCTTAAATTTTACATATAACGAAGCTTCACTTAATTCTTCAAACCAAAAATTATATAATTTATCTTCTATTAATGCACTATTTATAAAGTTTCGATGACTCAGTAACCATATCGAAATATGAATTGCACGCCAATGGTTATCGCCGATGTACGCTAAATTAAAATCGCTCGGTTTCTTAAATTCTTTTTTCAAAAAATCGTTGCACACAATTCTATAGGTATCACAAACTAAAGCAATCGAATTTAATCCTTCATTTTCAATAAGAGAAGAAGGTTCTAAATAAATATCCGGACATTTTCTTAAATGAGTCACTAACTCAAAAACATCATATTTAGACATAGGCATAATTTTGTTGTGAAAATTCAGATGCAAACTTTAAAAGTTCCGTTTCATTTGTAACATAGTATACCTTCCAGCCCATTTTTTTTAATCGAATTACAAAATCTTTGTTGTAATCTGGATGAGAATGTAAAACCATAGTTCCATGACCGCCTGCATTTTTTAATGCTAGTTCGGCCAATTCCCAATGTGTTTGTTTGGTTTGCGTATCAGAATCTAACATACTAAATATATCATTGTCCGTAACGATTACAATATGCGATTTTTTAGTAGATTCTTGTTCAAATGGTTTTCGCAATCGTTCAATTCCGTAGGCATAGCCCGTACCTAAATAAGAGGTTAAGGTTGTTAGTAAATCTGTTTCGTCTGTAATAAAACCATCCGTTTCCAAATAATCTCCAGGCTCACCAGAAAGACATCCCATTACGGATGCTCCCGCCCGCAAAGCGGACAATCCTATAACTGTAGCTGCAAGAACTGGCCATGAAAAATTTTGTTTCGGATTCATCATCGATCCCGAACAATCGATCCCAATATAAACATTTAATGGACTTTCTGAAATGGCGTTATCAGAATCAGATCCATACGTTCTCTTTTGAGTGGTTAATCCTGGAATAAGTGCGGGTGATAATATGGCAGATTGCAACCAATCTACTTCTTCAATGGGGTCGCCAATATCCCAAGTTTCCAATCCTTCAGGTAAATCTAGGGACACATTTTCAGAAATTTCGACAGGAAAATCAATTAAATGAGGTAAAGCAATTTCTTTATAATAGGCATTGATCAAACGCTGTTCATCTGCTTTTGGATTGACCTGTTTCATCAAATCAATGTAATTTCCCGGACCCATATATCCATTTTTTGGTCCTTGACCACCCAATTTATTTTTTTCTGAACCTAAACTGTCACTTTTATCACCTTCGTCTTCTAGTAAACCTAAGGCTTCTTTTCGCATATCAATTATCTCATCATAACCTTCTAAATCGAGTTCGGTCATACCAGAAATATCCATAGCTCCCACACCTGCATCTTCTGCATCCAATAGTATTAAAATTTTTTTGCGTGCATCTTGAAAGGTTTTGTCATCCATTAAATACGGATATACCATCACTGCAAAGCGACCACCACCGTGAATCCAGTTCTTTGAGTAACTTCTGACCAAAGAGGCTAATAATGAAGCATCGGCATCTATTTTTTTACTGTGAAAAGATAAATTTGTTGCTAATTCGCCGCGATTTAAACGCCATAAATATTCATAAGTACGCATCATCAGTGTCCAAAACTCAGAAAAATTATCCTCTGAATTAATTGCTTGATACACTTTTGACATTCTTAATTTATTGATGCGTTGTAATTTATCATTTATTAAAAAATCTGCATATAAATTGGATACCATAGGTGCTCTATCTTCAATACCCGGCAGCGCAAAACGAATTCGATTCAATAAAATAGCATTATCATATAAATTTGCTGGTGTAAAAATATGATGACCAATTTCGTGTGCCAATATTTCAATCGCATAATCTGAAATACCGCGTTCTACAATTTCTTCTAAATTAATCACGATACGATGATCTGTTAATCGAATCATTGCAAAACTGCCTGAAAGCCCTTCTTTTTTGGCGTCCTGATGGGATAAACACCAAATAGGTTCTTGCAAACGCAACAAAGGATTCCACTCCAACTTTGCCTGTTTCCAATGTGATCTCCACAACGCTAATGTTTGTTCTATTTCGGTTTGATTATGCATTTTCAAGACTGAATAAGTATAAAAAATAGGAGTTTTGCAACGTAAAAACCAAGGTTTCTTTTGTTGTCACAACAGATGAAATAGTGCTTACATCCATTTCCGCATTGATTTTTTCAATCCATTTTTCCGAGGTTTCTAATTGCTTAGAATTTGATACAATGTATGTTGCATCAACAGAATTGGCTGGAATTAAAACCTTGCCAAATTGGTCTGCAAAAAGTGCATAACTACTTTTTGAATCGGTTACAAATATATGTTCTCCTATTTGTGCCAGCATTGGCGGATGTTCAAAAAAGCCAGTTGTACCTTTAAAACCGCCTTGTACACCTTCAAATTTGGTGTTTGTATTTGGCCATGGTTTTTCAAAAAAATCGTAGGTATTTTTATCTGAACCTAAGTTGTGTAAAATGTTTTGTTGTAGATTTTCAGAAAGCTCGGCAAAATCTGCTTTTAAACGAGCTCTTAAATGTGCCAAACCACATTTCCATGCATACATACGACCCGCAATTTTAAAATCTTCTATAGTTTTAATCTCTACACTACTGGACTCGATAAGTTTGCACCAATACATGGTTTTTTCTGGAGCATACATATGAAGGTTTAAAAGTACATCATTCAACAATGAAATGGTTTTTGTTGGAAATTTCACTACTAAGTTGGGCATTTGTGCCATTAACAACCAAGCCGCTTTGTATTCATCTTCATAACGGATTGCCAACCCACTTCCAATTAACTTCAATGATTCCAGATACAGCGCCTTTACTACTTCATGAATTTTTTCTGGGGCCGAATTTAGGGCAACAGTTGCTTCCACAATAGGCTCAACAACTTCTACCATCCAACTGGCAAGAGTTTGAGAAGGCAAATTACCGTATTTCATTTCGCTCTCATTGTACCATTGATTGTACAACGCACTATTATCGCTTAATTCTATAATAAGTTGTGGAAGACTTATTTTCTCCATTGTAGCCATCTTTTGTAATTGGTATAACGTTGATGTAGATACTTTAATTTCAAAATATCATCTGCTCTGTACCCGTACAACTTTTTCTCTTCCGACCATTTCTGTAGTTGCTTCTCAATATTTAAAAGGCGACTATCAATTTCTTTTGATGATATGTTTTCAAGACCTTTTTTAAATTCCGCCTCAAATGCATCAACCGGATCATTTCGATCTAAATCTTGACTCACATATTCATCACAAGACAAATCAAACAAATTTCGCAACCATACAATTCGATCCACTCTATACACTTCATTACCCACTTGATCAAAAAATGGTGATTCAAGATGTGGTGTCAAACTATCGTGTAAAACGAATGGTAAAACTTGTCTAATATCTTCTAATTCTACTTTTTTATTACCTCTAAAATAGGCCAATGCTTTAGAAAACATCAATAAAGTCATTATTTTTCTAACCGATAAACCGTTTTTCGCTTGCGAACCTAAATCTTTAATTGGATCCTTTCCAGTTTCTTTTCTAAAAAGCGAACGCATATCCATACCGGACAATTTTGCGGTGTCTTTGGTCATATATTCCAATCGATTGGATGCAGGCTCAAAAAATTCAAACTGGCGACAAAAGAACTCGATGCGTTTGCGTAATTGAGGCTCAATTTTTATACCTCTAATCTGCTTATTTATGGTAGTTAGTTCCTCTTCTGTAAATATAATTTCTTCGGGAATTATAGCTTCTGGTTTAAAATTGAGTTCAATACGTTGCAATAAATCGTCAATAAACCGCGTATTAAAATGCATCGCTCTAATCACGATATCAATCCGGTCTTTTAAGGCCTCAATAACTTGGTACGTTCCTCCGCCAGCATCATCGTTGGCGGTAAGATACCAAGCGCCATCTGGACATTCATAAATCTGATCGAATATTTCAGCATAATTATCTGCCAAGACCGTTAATAGCGCCGATTGTGTTCTCGTTGGAATTCGATTGTATTCATCAATGATTTTTACCCGCATGCCCAACCATTTTCGCCATGCAATTCTAATGTCGGAAGTTTTTTCGGCCTTAACCATATCTGAGGGCAATGGATGCCCTAATAAATCTGAAATTGTCATTTGAGGTTGGCCGTGTTGAATGGCACGCAATACGTCCTTGTTATCATATCCCGCCAACAATCCCATCAACACCGAAGTAGCTGTTTTTCCACGACCAGGACCGCCCACAATGAGACATTTTCCTCTTGCCGCTAAGTTCAGTAAAGGCATTAGAACAAAACTAGAGTAGCTTTGGTCGGTAGGTAAGTAAACAGGTACTTTACTGTCTCCAAATAAAAACTTTTTAGGATCACCGTCATTGAATTCGATATCATAATACGGACTAATGATGGCTGTGTTCGTGATCCAAAAATAAGCTTGACGCAATTTTTCATCAAGGGCAATTGAATCGTTAGATTCATTTTGAGGAGCATCGCTGGAATACAGATCTTCTATTCTAAATTTAGTATTGCCATTATGAGTATCTTGCGGATTCGTAGGTGATTCTGGGACTTTCTTAAAAAATCCCATGGTTCTATTTATTAAATCAGACATGGTTCTATTTTGTTCTAAGTTACTTAAAATTTACTATTTTCTCTAGCAGACAATACTTTTGACACTTGTTCGATTCTTTCATCAACGGTACCTTTAAGCATATAATATTGAAGATTTCTAGTGTTTAAATCTTCAATAATTTTTTGTTGAAATATTTTTCTTTTTACATCACCAGATCTATCCCACGTATCGTCATAAGGAATGTCTGTATCACAAACAAAAATAATATCGTGCCTGCTTTCAGCAACTTTTGCTAAATTTTTCAATTCATCAAGGGCATTTCCATGGTAATCCAGTGAAAATAAATAGGTAGTAATAGCATTAGTATCAGAGAACAAAAATTGATTTGATTGTAACACCAAAGCATCTTCTCTTTCGCTGTGAATCTCAGCTATTTTTAATAAATCTTCTAAGGTCAGTCTTTTATTTACTTGATGATTTTCCCAATATTCTCTTCCATATTCAGGCATCCATTGCGTATCGAAATGGAGTGCTAATTTTTCTGCCAAAGTTGTTTTACCAGTTGAAGGTGCACCAAGCAATACCACTTTCGCAATCAAATCCATATAGACTTTAGGATCAATGAACTTTCTACTTTTAAAAGGGTTTTTTCTAATTTCTGTAGCGGATATAGGGATGATATTTCGACTAACATCAACCTGCCGATTTATGGCATTCAAGGCCGTACTCATGTGCTCACCATAAGGCTCACTCGAGTAAAAATGTGAGATGTTGCGATTACCTAAAATTGAGGAGACATACTCTTCTTGAATTTTCATAATTTCAGCAGTATAACCACTATCATTAGGCGAATTTACACCTTCAATGACAGTGATTTTTGGATATATTTCACGTATCCAACCAGCTCTAGTTGCTAAAGGAATATTTATTATAGGATCATCGTAAATAAGCACTATCAATTCATCAACCTCATTAATAGCTGTTTCAATTAATAGCTGATGACCTTTATGAAAAGGGGCAAACTTACCCAATGTCAATCCAATTTTATGTTCGTCTCTCATACGCAAATTCTTCATTATATGCTTTTTTCCATTCCAAGTAACCAATTATAGCCATAATCAAAAAAAGCACATACAAAACTGTTGTAAAGTATAAACCTTTATAACAATATATCGTAATGCCAACCACATCGACTACTATCCAAAATAGCCATGAAGCTACTACTTTTTTTATCATCAAATATTGAGCAACTAAGCTTGCAACCATTATAAAAGCATCCGCATAAGGATAGGACGCGTCGGTTTTTGATTGCATACTATATCCTAAAAATAGGGATGCTACAACTGATAAACCAATCCAAAAAGTTGCGTTAGTCACCAATGTTACGCGTAATGCACTTTGATTGGAACCCCCATACTTCCAATTGTACCAGCCGAATACTTGCAGAAATATATAAATAAAATGCAAAATCATATCTGAATATAATTTTGCTGTATAGAAAACAAAGCAATATAGTATCACCTGAATTAAACCAAAATACCAACACCAGATATTTTGTTTGATAGTAAAATAAACGGCCAAAAAACCGAAAACTGCGCCAAATAGTTCTAAAGTTGTATCCATAATATATGGTGATAAAGATATAATAATGAATCAGACTTTTATTGGATAACGAATAACATTTGAATAATTAGTACCATTTTATTGATGAACTTATTTAAATCATTAATTTCAACTAAATGCGAAAATAAAAAGACGGAAAAAATTAAGGTGTATTTTGTTAATATTCAGCATCTTTCTAAAAATGGGACAAATGGTATGAATTCCCAAAAATCATTTTTTTTTTGTAAAAAAAAAGACAAAAAAAAACTTCTCAATTTCTTGAGAAGTTTTGTGGGCGATGAGGGGTTCGAACCCCCGACCCCCTCGGTGTAAACGAGGTGCTCTGAACCAGCTGAGCTAATCGCCCTTAACAATAAAGTCATTTTCATTTCCTTATTGCGAGTACAAATATACGGCTAGAAATCGTATCTGCAAGCAAAATAGTAAAAAAAATCAATAAAATATTGACTCTATTTGCTTTCACACTCTATCATAGCACTTTATGTTTCTCATGAATAGCTTCTATTTTTTTGTATTGATTCGTTATAGTCTTACATTTGCGCTATAAACAAAAGATAATGGCCAGGTTCAAAGAAAACGATTTACCAAAATCAAAAATTACTGCAACTTCACTCCAAAAAGCAACTGTAATATTTCAATATGCAGGAAATCACCGTTGGAAATTTTATGTAGGTTTAATTTTTTTATTATTTACAGGAGCCACTGCTCTTGCCTTTCCTAAATTAATGGGAATGCTTATCGATTGTGTAAAAAATAAAGACAACTCTCAGGCAAACATGATTGCGGGAGGTTTGATTATAATCTTATTTCTGCAATCGATTTTTTCGTTTTTTAGATTGTATTTATTTGTCAATTTCACTGAAAATACCTTAGCCAATCTTAGAGTATCACTCTACAGTAATTTGGTAAAATTACCCATGTCCTTCTTCTCGCAAAAACGTGTTGGAGAATTAAATAGCCGAATCAGTTCTGACATAACCCAAATACAAGATACTTTAACATCAACTATAGCCGAATTCCTAAGACAATTTATTCTAATTATTGGTGGCGTCCTTTTATTGGCAAACGAAAGTATCAAACTGACATTATTGATGTTATCTGTAGTTCCGCTTGTGGCAGTTGCTGCTGTTATTTTTGGGCGGTTTATTAGGAAATATTCAAAAAATGTTCAGGATAAAGTTGCCGAAAGTCAAGTAGTTGTTGAAGAAACCATGCAAGGAATCAGTATTGTCAAGGCTTTCGCCAATGAGTGGTACGAAATTGCTCGTTACAACGGAAAAATAAAGGAAGTTGTCAAAATAGCTATTAAAGGTGGTAAATACCGAGGGTACTTTGCTTCATTCATAATTTTTTGCCTTTTTGGAGCCATTGTAGCCGTAGTTTGGTACGGCGTTCGATTGAGCATCAGCGGCGAAATGAGCGTAGGACAATTAATTTCTTTTGTGTTGTATTCTACATTTGTAGGAGCTTCTTTTGGAGGAATCGCTGAACTTTATGCCCAAATTCAAAAAGCGATTGGTGCAACTGAACGTGTTTTTGAATTATTGGATGAAACACCTGAAAAAATTAATTCAGTTCAGGACGTTTCGGAAACACAAAAGATAAAAGGAAATGTCACTTTCAAAAATGTAGCGTTCAGTTACCATTCGAGAAAAGAAATCAAAGTGTTGAAAGATGTTAGTTTTACGGCCAACTTTGGTCAAAAAATAGCAATTGTAGGTCCAAGCGGAACTGGAAAATCAACTATCGCTTCCCTATTATTACGCTTTTATAATATTGATGAAGGAGAAATATTAGTTGATGGAAAAAATATTTATGATTTTGATTTAGAAAGCCTTCGTGGAAACATGAGTATTGTGCCGCAGGATGTGATATTATTTGGCGGAACCATCAGAGAAAATATTGCTTATGGAAAACCAAATGCCACCGAGGAAGAAATTATTACCGCTTCAAAACAAGCTAATGCGTATAATTTTATTGAAAGTTTTCCTGAGAAATTTGAAACAATTGTGGGAGAAAGAGGAATTAAACTTTCCGGAGGACAAAGACAACGTATTGCCATTGCCAGAGCATTATTGAAAAACCCAAGTATTTTAATTTTAGATGAAGCCACTTCATCATTAGACAGTGAGAGCGAAAAACTGGTTCAGGAAGCTTTAGAAATTTTGATGCAAGGAAGAACCAGTATTATAATTGCACACCGTCTTTCAACAATTCGTAGTGCTGATCAAATTTTAGTTTTGGATAAAGGAAAAATTACAGAACAAGGAACACATCAAGAATTAATAGCTTTAGAAAATGGTATTTATAAAAATTTAAGTAATTTACAATTCAGCAATTCTTAAATTTTATTGTTCATTTTTACATAAAAAAAACTCCATTCAGCTTATTGAATGGAGTTTTTTTTTATGGACTTAAATGTTACTGAATACTAAAAACTGAACATTGAGGACTTTATTTCCCTTTTCTTCTTTTACGTTCTGCTTTTATCATCTCTAATTCACGACTCGTTTGCCCCGCTACTGAAGTATTTTCTTCAGCACGACGAATCAAATATGGCATCACATCTTTAACAGGACCAAAAGGCAAATATTTTGCTACATTATACCCATTAGCAGCCAGATTATAGCTGATGTTATCACTCATGCCGTACAATTGACCAAACCAGATTCTGTCATCGTTTGTTTTAATTCCTTTTTGTTGCATCAATTCCATCAAAGTATAGGTGCTGGATTCGTTGTGCGTTCCTGCAAAAATTGACATGTTTTCTAAATGGTTAACCATATAAAGAACTGCTGCATCATAATTTTCATCTGTAGCTTCTTTTGAAGCACATATTGGCGATGAATACCCTTTTTCTTCGGCACGAACAACTTCTTTTTCCATGTATGCACCACGAACTAATTTCATTCCTATAAAGAATCCGTCTTTTTTGGCTTGCTCATGTAATTTTTTCAAGTAATCCAAACGATCCCAACGGTACATTTGCAACGTATTGAAAACAATTGTTTTTTCTTTGTTGTATTTGCGCATCATTTCGGTGACTAAATCATCCGCTGCATCTTGCATCCAACTTTCTTCACCATCAATCAAAAGAGCAACATTTTTAGAATGCGCATCTTTACAAACTAAATCAAAACGGGCTACTACTCTATTCCATTCCGCTTGTTCTTCTGGAGTTAATGTTTGTTTTTCACCCAATTTCTCATACAATTCAAAACGACCAAAACCGGTTGGTTTAAAAACTGCAAAAGGAATCGCTTGACGTTCTTTGGCAAATTCGATTGTTTTTAAAGTCATTTCAAGCGCAGCATCAAACTGATCTTCCTCTTCTTTTCCTTCTACAGAATAATCCAAAACCGATGAAACACCTTTAGTATACATTTTATCAACCACTGAAAGACAATCTACTTCATTTACACCTCCGCAAAAATGGTCAAAAACAGTAGCGCGAATCAAACCCTCAACAGGAAGATTAGCCTTTAAAGCAAAATTTGTAACCGCAGTTCCAATGCGAACTAGTGGCTGATTAGCAATCATTTTGAAAAGAAAATAAGCTCTATCAAGTTCCGTATCACTTTTTAATGAAAAGGCTACTTGCGTATTATTGAATATTTTTTCCATTATTTGTTAAATTTTTGTACAAATATAATATAGAGTTTTGAATATTATTTTAAAAAACTAGTATTAAAAAATGAAAATGGCATTTTAAATCATGTTAAAAATAATCATCTCAAAAATTCAGATAAATAAATTTTCGATTTTTTTACCTTTTTATAGAAAGAATACGAGAGTTTTTGATGGTTTGTAAACAAAATGTGCAAACATGGGATCATTCCTTTTTATTAGATATCTGACAATAATAGGATCTCAATCAAATTAACATTTAGCAAATACAAAACTCCGAACGATTATTATTAAATTTTCGCATTTTGAAAAAACTATCTTTAATTAAAATAAATAATCTATAGATTTGCTTTGAAGTAATAACAAATTAAAAAAAATGAAACAACAAATTAATGCGAGTATTAATCTGAACTCAGAAGTAGTATCTCAAAATAATGTATATTATGATTTTATGTCATTGTTATTTTTTGCTTGTTACTTATTAATGGATTTTTTACCTGATTTTAAGAGTATTGAAATTATCGGAACACAATACTTTTATATCTCAATTTTAAATTTGATTATTGCTCTTTTTATATTTAAAAACCCTAGTTTTTTAAATCAAAGTTTCATTTTAATTTTAAAAAAAAGCCATCTTCTTAAAATTTATATTTTATTCCTTCTCTTAAGTGGAATTTCATTTTTCTCAACTAAAAATATATCGTTAACTGTCGTAAGCTATATCGAAATATTGGTTGTTTTTATTATGTTTCTAAACTTGTTTGCTATTCTATATAATAGATTACACTTAATCTTTAGAATTTCTATTATTATAGGTATCAGTGTCATACTTCAAACTGTAATTGAACTTAGTGATATATTAAAAGATTCAGGATTTGTCATTAATGCACTAGCCAATCTTAAGGGAAATACCGGAAATGTAAATATATTTGCAGCTAGTTTAAATATAAAAATTCCTTTTCTTTTAATAGGGGCCATCTATTATTCAAATTGGAAAAAATGGTTTTTAATTTCCTCCTTATTTTTAGCAACATTTACCATTTTTTTAATTAGTGCGAGGGCAGCATATTTGGGATTGTTTTTTGAAATAATACTATTTATCATATTTTATTTAAAACTATATTCTATAAAAAAAGAAACAGTTCTCAATGTTGTATACCTGCTAATTCCAATGTTGTTAGCTTTTCTGTTAGCGAATATTCTGTTTTCCTTCAATAAAGGTTCAGGAAGATATGAATCTGTTGGTAGTAGAGTTGTTCAAATTGTTAATACCAATGAAGCGTCAGTAAGTGCCAGATTAACATATTGGGATAATGCACTAAATATAATAAACAAATTTCCTGTTACTGGAGTTGGTTTAGGAAATTGGAAAATAGAAAGCATACCTTATGAAAAAACAACAATTGATGAGGCATATGTTTCTTCACATGCTCACAATGATTTTTTGGAAATAGCGGCAGAGACCGGTATTTTTAATGGATTAGTTTATTTGTCATTATTTATAATTGTATTTTTTATAAACATGAAAACGATTTTAAATAAAAGTGATTCAAATAACAAGATTATAGCACTTTTAGCCTTATTAATTTTAACTGGATACTTCATAGATGCCTTTTTTAATTTCCCTCTGTACAGACCTACAATGCAACTTGGTTTTGTTTTGGTTTTAGCATTAACTATAGCAAATACTATAAAAATTGATGGGATGGTTAGTACTAGAGAAAGTAGTGGATTTTCAGTTGGCATTATCATAATTTGTTTAATTACCATTTATATTACCTTTCTAACTCTAAAAGCATATCAGTTAGAATATGCAATCAAATACAATAAAAAGGAAGGTCAAACATCAGATGACATATTGCGAAATTTACCTCAATTACCAAATGTAGGAATCTATTCAGAACCTTTTTATGAGCATTTAGCAATTGCCTATTTTAGTGAAGAAAAGTATGAAAATGCAAAAAAATACTTTTATTTATCCAACAAAATAAATCCTTATTTAGGTGTATCAAATTGGTATTTGCATAAAATTGAAAAAATAAATGGAAATTTTGACACCGCTTACGAATATATAAAAACAGCTTTTTATTCCAGACCGCGAACAACTAATTTTTATTTAGATGCCCTTAGGATGGCATCTATAAAAAAAGATACTTCAGAAATATTCAAAATTCACGAATTATTCACCAAATACAGAAGTATGCCCAGTAACTGGAAGAATACCGCCTCTGCTTTATCAATATCTAAATACGATAATAATAAAATAATTGCTTTTGTCAACAAAGGTTTAAAAATATATCCTATCGATACTACTCTTTTGAATAGAAAAACAAGATTAATAAAACGTAAAGAATCTACCAGCATAAATAACATATTTATTGATGGACTCCCCGCAGAATCTGCCGCTAAAATAAATTATATGTTAGAAGCAAAAAAAATGGGTGATGCACAGCAATTTGAAAAAGCAATTGTATTATACAATAAAGCATTTAAGGAAAATCCAGAAAAAGTAGTAATTTTGCAGGATATAGCGGTTTGTTATTACCGTCTCGACAACCCTCAAATTGCAATAAATTATTTAAAAAAAATAGAAAATAATCCAAGCTTAAATGATGGTAAAACAGAATATTTATTATCTGGATGCTATTTCAAAATAAAGGATAAAACAAATGGATGCAATTATTTAAATATCGCTTTTAACAAAAAATACCCTAACACAGAACAACTACTAAATCAACTCTGCAAATAACTACAAAAAACAAAATGCAATCAATTCAAGCCAATAGTTACCCAATACATTTCAACGAAAAAGGATACGAAGCATTAAACCTTCATTTAAAAGAAAATAAATACTCCAACCTATTTATAATTGTAGACAGCAATACTAATGAGTTTTGCTTACCTAATTTTCTACAGTATCTGGAAACTGATCTTACTATTGAAATTATAGAATTTGATGCTGGTGAAGAAAATAAAAATATTGAGACTTGCGTCCAAATCTGGAATGTACTAACGGAACTCGGTGCCGATAGAAAAACTCTTGTAATCAATTTAGGAGGTGGTGTTGTTACTGACTTAGGCGGATTTATTGCTTCAACATTCAAGCGTGGAGTCGATTTTATTCACGTTCCTACTACGCTACTATCAATGGTTGATGCATCTGTAGGAGGTAAAAACGGAGTTGATTTAGGAAATTTAAAAAACCAAATTGGGGTTATAAATGTTCCATTAATGGTACTTATAGACACCCAATATCTTGAAACGGTGCCTCAAAATGAAATGCGTTCCGGTCTTGCCGAAATGTTGAAACACGGTTTGATATATGATAAGAAATATTGGGAGCAATTTTTAGATTTAAAATCTATAGATTTTGCTGATTTTGATGCATTGATTTTCCGTTCGGTTGAAATAAAAAATGAAATTGTACTTCAAGATCCTACGGAGAAAAATATCCGAAAAGCATTAAATTTTGGTCATACATTAGGCCACGCCATTGAAAGCTACTTTTTGGAAAATGAAAATAAGACTACTTTACTGCACGGTGAAGCAATCGCTGTTGGAATGATATTAGAAAGTTTTATTTCATTGGATAAAAAACTTATCAATAAAGAAGAATATTCTGAAATAAAAAATTGTGTCAAGTCTATATATGACGACATCATGTTTGAGGAAAAGGATATTGAACCTATCTTGGAATTACTGATTCACGACAAAAAAAATGAGTACGGTAACATTCAGTTTGCATTAATTGAAGGTATCGGAAAAATAAAAATCAATCAATCAGTTGAAAATGAATTAATTCTTAGAGCTTTTAAGGATTATAAATCTTAATTATTTTTTATAAAAAGCATTGCATTGCGTATATAATATTTTTTACATTTGCACCAATGAAAAAAAGTCAAAACAAGCCAAATTATAGTTCTAATAAAGCCCGAAACAATATGTCTTTTCTGAGAATATTGAAGCGGTTTTATTCTATTAAAGGAAACTTTAGTTTTGATGTTTTCCAATACTTAAAAGCAGACCACGAGAAGCTTCAGATCGTATATGCAAATATTCGGGTTTGAATTATAGGTTCCTTTATTTTACAATATTCTAATCTATAATCACAAAATCTAATGAATACAAAATATTCTGATTTAATCAATCAAACCTACTATTTTCCCCAAGAAGAATTTACATTAAACAAAGATAATCTTCAGTTTCACAATATCGATTTGATGAAACTGGTAGAGCAATATGGTACGCCATTAAAATTTACGTATTTACCTCAAATTTCAAACAACATCAACAAAGCCAAAAGTTGGTTTCGTAAATCGATGGAAAAAAACAAATATGAGGCAAAATATTATTATTGTTATTGCACTAAAAGTTCTCATTTTGAATATATTATGAACGAGGCGTTCAAAAATAACATTCATATTGAAACATCATCTGCTTTTGACATTAATATAGTAGAAAACCTTTTGGTTAACGGTAAAATCAATAAAAGTACGTATGTAATTTGTAATGGTTTCAAAAGAGACCAATACATTGATAATATTGCGCGACTAATCAATAATGGTCATAAAAACACCATCCCAATTATTGATAATTACGAAGAATTAGACTTATTGCAAGGTCAGATAAAAAGTAAATTTAAAATTGGAATTCGTATTGCGGCTGAAGAGGAACCTAAATTTGAATTTTATACATCCCGTTTAGGAATTGGATATAAAAATATTGTTCCGTTTTACAAAAAGGAAATCAAGGAAAATAAGAAATTGGAACTGAAAATGTTGCACTTTTTTATCAATACGGGAATTAACGACAATGCCTATTACTGGAATGAATTAGTAAAATGTATCAAGGTTTACGTGGCATTAAAAAAAGAATGTCCTTCTCTTGACGGATTAAATATTGGTGGTGGTTTTCCAATAAAAAACTCACTGGCATTTGAATACGATTATCAATATATGATTGACGAAATCATCAATCAGATCAAAATAGCTTGTGATGAAGCCGAAGTTGATGTTCCTAATATTTTTACTGAATTTGGTTCCTATACTGTAGGAGAAAGTGGTGGAGCAATCTATCAGATTTTATATCAAAAACAACAAAATGACAGAGAAAAGTGGAATATGATTGATTCTTCTTTCATTACGACTTTGCCGGATACATGGGCAATCAACAAACGTTTTATCATGTTGGCAGTAAATCGCTGGAACGATACTTACGAGCGGGTTTTATTAGGAGGAATGACATGCGACAGCGACGATTATTACAACTCCGAACAAAACATGAATGCTATTTATTTGCCAAAATACAATAAAGAGAAACCATTGTACATCGGATTTTTCAACACCGGTGCTTATCAAGAAACCATTGGAGGCTACGGTGGTTTACACCACTGTTTGATTCCACAGCCTAAACATATATTAATAGACAGAGACGAAAACGGTATATTAGCCACTGAGGTTTTTTCAGAGCAACAAACCTCTGAAGACGTTTTGAAAATATTAGGTTACGACAAAAAATAAATTACCAACGATTCAATTATTCAATATAAAAATTCGTTAAATTTGAGATTATAATTTTAACGTTTTGATTTCTAAGTATTTAAATTTTAAAAAATGAGCAAAGGACCAATCAGTCAGTTTATAGAAAAGCATTATTTGCATTTCAACTCTGCATCTTTAGTTGACGCAGCTAAGGCATACGAAGAACAATTAGCCAATGGTGCAAAAATGATGGTGAGCATGGCTGGCGCTATGAGTACTGCCGAGATTGGAAAAATATTTTCTGAGATTATTCGTCAGGATAAAGTACATATTATTTCGTGTACTGGAGCAAATCTTGAGGAAGATATCATGAATTTAGTTGCTCATTCTCATTATGAAAGAGTTCCAAATTATCGTGATTTGACTCCGCAAGACGAATGGGATTTATTAGAAAGAGGTTTAAATCGTGTAACAGATACTTGTATTCCGGAACATGAAGCTTTCCGTCGTTTGCAAAAACATATTTACAAAATATGGAAAGATGCAGATGACAAAGGCGAAAGATATTTTCCGCATGAATTTATGTACAAAATGTTACTTTCAGGTGTTCTTGAAGAATATTATGAAATTGACTTAAAAGACAGTTGGATGTATGCAGCTGCTGAGAAAAATTTACCTATTATTGTACCGGGATGGGAAGACAGTACAATGGGAAATATATTTGCATCGTATGTAATTAAAGGAGATTTGAAAGCTTCTACAATGAAATCCGGTATCGAATATATGGTTTTCTTGTCAGACTGGTATCCGAAAAACAGTACTAATGGTGTAGGTTTCTTCCAAATTGGTGGGGGTATTGCAGGAGATTTTCCAATATGCGTAGTACCAATGTTGTACCAAGATATGGAAATGCATGACATTCCTTTCTGGAGCTATTTCTGCCAGATTTCAGATTCAACAACCAGTTATGGTTCGTATTCTGGAGCGGTGCCAAATGAAAAAATTACTTGGGGTAAATTAGACATTAAAACTCCTAAGTTTATTATTGAGTCAGATGCTACCATTGTAGCACCTTTAATTTTCGCTTATTTATTAGATCTATAGAATATTTTTATGAAAAGAGTAATTGTTGATTACGCAAAACTTACCAATGAAATTTTAAACCTATTGGTGGACAAATTTCCAGATGGTTATGATGATTCAAACATTATTAGTTTTAGAAACGCTAAAAATGAATTGGTTGAAGCAGTTGAAGTAAGAACTGAAGACACTATTTATTTAGTAAAAGTGAGCACTAAACTTGCTGATAGAATTGAAAATTATGATGAAGATGATGAAATCCTTATCGATGAAGTTGTTGAACCTATCAAAGGTCTTGATTTAGATGATGATATTGACGACGACGATGAAGACGATGCTATCGACAAACCAGATTCTGATTCAGGAGATGATGAGGATGACGAAGATGCTGATGAAAAAGATTTTTCAGATGAAGATGATGACGAAGATGAGGATTAATTAATCCTGTTTTAAATATACTTATAAAAAGGAACTCATTCACGAGTTCCTTTTTTTATAACTTTAGACTTCTAAATATACGCCAAAATGACTCAGCAAATTTTATATGCCAAACTCAAAGAAAACTTTGGTTTTGAAAAATTCAGACCCAACCAAGAGGAAATAATAAACTGTGTTCTCTCTGGACAAGACACATTGGCAATTATGCCTACAGGTGGTGGGAAATCAATTTGTTTTCAATTACCAGCATTACTTTTTCCCGGAATTACAATCGTAATTTCCCCGCTGATTGCTTTGATGAAAGATCAGGTCGATGGATTGAAAGCAAACGGAATTGAAGCCTGTTTTATTAACAGCAGTCAAACCGAAGACGAACGTCAATTTTATATCGAAAGCTTAAAATCGAATACAATTAAGCTTGTTTACATAGCTCCGGAAAGCTTGTCATTTTTGGACAATATTTTCAATAATTTGACCATAAGTCTTATCGCTATTGATGAAGCGCATTGCATTTCATCTTGGGGACATGACTTCCGACCAGCTTATACAAATCTTGGATATCTAAAAAACCGCTTCCCTTATACTCCAATATTAGCTTTAACTGCCACTGCCGATAAAGCTACACGTAAGGATATTAGCGAACAATTAAATCTTAAAAATCCAAAACTATTTGTAGCTTCATTTGATCGAAAAAATTTAAGTTTAGAAGTACGTCCCGCTTTGGACAGAGTTAAACAAATAATAGATTTCATCAAAGAAAAACCAAACGAATCTGGAATTGTATATTGCTTAAGCAGAAAAACAACAGAAGAACTGTCCGAAAAATTACAAAAAGTTGGCATTAGTGCTAAGGCTTATCACGCTGGTTTAGACAATAAAATCCGCTCAAAAACACAAGATGAATTTATCAATGATGATTGCAAAGTAGTATGTGCAACCATTGCTTTTGGGATGGGAATTGATAAATCAAATGTGCGTTGGGTGATTCACTACAATTTGCCGAAAAACATTGAAGGTTATTATCAGGAAATTGGTCGTGCAGGTCGAGATGGTTTACCATCAGAAACCGTATTGTTCGAAAGTTATGGTGATGTGATTCAATTGCAAAAATTTGCTTCTCAAGGTTTAAACGCCGAAGTACAACTGGCAAAACTGGAGCGAATGAAACAATATGCCGATGCGTTGAGTTGTCGCAGAAAGATATTGCTCTCCTATTTTGGTGAACTGGTTACAGAGAATTGTGGAAATTGCGATATCTGCAAAAATCCGCCGCTTTTTTTCGACGGAACCATAATTGCTCAAAAAGCATTATCGGCAATTATTCGGTTACAGGAAACCGAACCACTGCCTGTAATTATTGACTTTTTACGCGGTTCTAAAAATGCTTACATCTATGAAAAAGAATACCAAAACCTAAAAACGTATGGCGTTGGTGTTGATCTTTCATGGTATGACTGGAATCAATATTTGATACAATTGATAAATCTTGGGTACTGTGAGATTGCTTTTCATAAGCAAAATAAAATTCGACTTACTTCTTTAGCTAAAAAAGTATTGTTTGAAGGCGAAAAAGTACAACTGACGACGGTTCAGAAAATCAATATCGAGAAGCAAGAAATCAAAGAAACAAAAAGCAAATCAGTAGCAAATTCACTTTTTGAAACCTTGAGAAAATTGCGTTACGAAATTTCTAAAGAAGAGTCCGTTCCAGCTTATGTAATTTTCAGTGATGCGGCTTTGCGCCAAATGGAAACCGAAAGACCGATGAGTGATACCGAATTACTCGCAATTGATGGCGTTGGTAAAGCAAAATTGGAAAAATATGGCGATGCTTTTATAAAAGTTATTCAAGATTTCCAAAAAGCAAAAGGTACTAAAAAGAAAAAAGAAGCCACAACCTACAAAGAAACATTGGAACTTTTTAAAAATGGATTGACTGTTGAGGAAATTGCTCAAAAAAGAAAATTAGGATTAAGTACGATTATGTCCCATTTAGCGAAACTATATGTTGACGGAGCGGACATAGATTTAGAATCATTTATCTCAAAAGAAGAAGTTTCGCAAATTGCCGAAGCACAAATAATACTGGAATCACCAAATGCCTTGAAGCCCTATTTTGATTATTTTGAAGAAAAAATAGATTACGGAAAAATCCGATTGGCATTGGCAATATTAGAAAAAGAAAATGCAGTAATTTAAAACCTTAATATGATTAATTCATTTCCTCCTTTTGTAAATTCGCAAACAAAAATTTTAATTTTAGGTACAATGCCCGGAATTGCTTCATTGGAAAAGCAGGAATATTATGCACACAAAAGAAATCATTTCTGGAAAATAATGTACACGCTGCTGGATAATTTACCAATATCTGAAATCTTCGAAGAAAAAATACTATTACTCCAAACGAATAAAATTGGACTTTGGGATGTTTTAGAAAATTGCGAAAGAAAAGGAAGCTTGGACATCCATATCAAAAATCAAAAGGAAAATGATTTTGAAAGCTTGTTTAGAGAATTTCCAGAAATTACTACAATCATTTTTAATGGAAAAGAAAGTCATAAATACTTTCTGAAGAAATTTGGACAAATAAAAGGCATCACGTATTATGTGATGCCTTCTACAAGTCCTGCAAATACTATGTCATTTGAAAACAAGCTAAAAATCTGGTCAGCCGGTTTTCAATAAATTATAAATACCTTTCCTGAAAAACCTTTTGATGATGTTTTTGATGCCCAATCATAATAAAACCGATGGCACGAACGGATATAGCTGCATTCGAAGCAGTTCCAATTCTCTTTAATTGTTCTTCAGATAAACTTTTGAAAAGAAACAAATTCGAATGTCGCACGGCTGAAAATTCAGTTAGCAAATCTTGAATACTTCTATTGGTAGCTTGAGTATTATTTACATAATCATTTTCATCAAAACCTGGCAAAGACGTTTGGTCATTTCGGGAAATACGCAAGGCGCGATACGCAAAAATACGCTCGGTATCGATTACATGCTGAATAATTTCTTTGATATCCCACTTCCCTTCTGCATATCTATAATTAAATTTATCCATTGGGATATTTTGAACAAAACGGATAAAATCATGCAATGAAATTTCTAATTCTTCTATCAAATTTACGTCTCCCAAAGCGTTTACATAAGGAGCATAAAAAGGAGCATATTCATTTGTTGGCAATTGTGTTGACATCATTTTTTTTATCGTTTAAGCAGAGTTTCTACTAGCATTTGTATTTCCAAAAAGAGAACGAGTCACTATTTTTTCGTACACTTTTATTAACGCTTCATCTGGTTGAGACTCTTTGTTTAATTCATTTATTCGCAATAAAGCATATTGCTGTATTGTCAACAATGGCAATACAATACGCTCTCTTATTTGTATTGATGCTTTACCATCAGGATAATTTTCCATCAGTTCTTTATGACCAGCAATTTTCAAAAGCAATCGTTTTGTTTCTAAAAATTCGTCATAAATAATTTGCCAAAAAGCACCAAATTGTGGGTCTTTTTTCATGTAAGCTGTTAATGGGAAAAACGACTTGGCCAATGACATCATACTGTTTTCTAACAAGGTTTTAAAGAACAATGAATTATCATATAAGTCCTGGACTTTACTCCATTGATTTGTATCCTCAAAATGTTTTAGCGCCGTACCTACACCAAAAAATCCTGGTACATTTTGCTTCAATTGGCTCCAAGAACCCACAAAAGGAATCGCACGTAAATCAGCAAAATCTAAATGTTCTGATTTACTTCTTTTGGATGGTCGGCTTCCAATATTCGTTTTAGCGTAATATTTCAACGTACTCATTTGTTCTAAATAAGGAATAAATTTTGGATGGTTTTTGAAACTCAAATACTTTTCATAACCAAATCCTGCCAATTGATCCAATATATTTTTTTCGTCCAAGGTCAATTCATTTTGTCCTTTACTAAAAACCTGATTGGTCACACCAGCACTTAATAAATTCTCCAAGTTATAACGACAGGAATCTAAAGTTCCAAAATTAGAACTAATCGTTTGTCCTTGTACTGTAACCTGAATTTCATTGTTTTCAATATTTGGACCCAATGAAGCATAGAATTTATGTGTTTTTCCACCACCACGGGCTGGAGGTCCACCGCGACCGTCAAAGAAAATTGCTTTTACACCATATTTTCTGGAAATCGCAGTAAGTTCTTCTTTTGCCTTATAAATACTCCAATTCGCCATTAAATAGCCTCCATCTTTTGTTCCGTCAGAAAAACCAAGCATAATGGTTTGCTTATTATTTCTACCCAACAAATGCTTTGCATAAGCAGGATTTGTATATAATTTCTCCATGATTTCATGCGCATTTTGCAAATCATCAACCGATTCAAAAAGCGGAATAATATCAACTGTGGGATTTTCCCAATTACTCAAACGGAATAATGCGAAAGTTTCCATCACATTAAGTGCACTTTCATTATTACTTATTATGTATCGGTTTGCACCAAATTCACCATTATTTTCCTGAATTGTTTTAATCGCTTGAATGGATTCGATTGTCAAACGAGTCATCTCATTCGGAAAAACAGCCGCATTAAGATTTCCGCTTACATTCGATAAGACCTTTAGCTTATCTTCTTCTTTTAATTCAAAATAATTTTTCGGAAAAACATCAGGATCAGCTTTCAGATAAAATTCAACAACGTCATTAAAGACAGCATCATGAATTTTACTATTCTGACGAATATCTAAAGATGCAAAATGAAACCCAAATAAATTTACTTTTATCAAAAGCGCATCCAATTCATCTAAATATAACGATTGATGTTGGTCGATAATTATCTGTTTTATTTTACTCAATTGCGATTTAAATTCGTCAAGAGTAATGAAAATTTCTCCTTTGGAATAAAACACAGACCTATAAAGTTTTTGTTCCAGTTCAGTAACCAAAGTATCTACACCAGAGAAAGTTAGTTTTCTTTTTAAATCCCTCATTTCGATGTAATAACATTTCAAAATCGAAGTTCGCAAGCGTTCCGCTACTTTCAAAGTTATTTCGGTTGTTACAAATGGATTCCCATCACGATCACCACCGGGCCAAAAACCAAGTTTAATCAAAGGGTTTTTTATAGAGTTTCCGTTAAAAATATTTTTTTGAAGATAGTGCACCATCTCACCGGAAGTATGATAAAATACATTTTCAAGATACCAAATCAGACTTACTGCTTCATCGAAAGGATTAGGTTTTTCGTTTTGAATAAAAGGAGTTTTACCTAATTGAGCCAGTAATTGCTTAATGTCGAGTAGATTATTTTTTCGAATCGCTTCTGTTAAATCATTGATAATTCCAAGTACAGCACCAGGGTAAAACTGTGTCGGATGTGCAGTCAAAACCGTTCTAACATTGAAATCTTCCAGAAAATCAACCAATTCGTCTTCTTTATCTTTTGCATCTGATTTTTCCTTAATATCTCTCAACGATCCTCTTCCCTCCATATTATTAACAACCGGAAAAGCAGCATCTTCAATAGCATCAAACAAAACAATCTGACGTTCGATATATTGGATAAAACGAAACATGATATCAATTTTCTCTGCTTCCGAAGCATTGTGCAAATACCTTCCAGCAAAAAAATCCACAATCTCTTTTGGAGTTTCTTGTTTTTTGAATCCTGTATCGCAAATATCTGTAAACAAAGGCAGTAGAGCTCCCGTGTTATCTATAGATTGAAAAGGCAATGTAATAAATACACTATTGTAAATGTTGTATTTAGAGAGAACATCCTGGTTGAAACGTTCAATTTTAGGTAATGTGTACATAGTCTAGTTGTAGTTGGTTTAGTTAATTTCTCATAAAAAAACCCCAAGAATTAACTTGAGGTTATATTTATATATAGCACATTCAAGATTAATTACATATTTTTGAAAATAGTATGCATCAACCGCTTCTTATCATTTATGCTTTCCTCAAGTGAAATCATCGTTTCAGTTCTGTAAACTCCATCAATATCGTCAATCATAAAGATAACATCTTTAGCATGTTTAGTATCTTTTGCTCTAATTTTACAAAAAATATTAAATTTCCCAGTAGTAACAGAAGCTACCGTTACAAAAGGAATTTCATTGATTCGTTCCAAAACAAATTTTGTTTGAGACGTATTGTTTAGAAAAACACCAACATAAGCGATAAAAGAATATCCTAATTTGTCATAATCAAGCACTAATGACGATCCCATTATGATACCGGCATCTTCCATTTTTTTAACTCTGACATGGACAGTTCCTGCAGAAATCAATAATTTTTTTGCAATATCCGTAAATGGAACTCTTGTATTGTCTATCAACATATCTAAAATCTGGTGATCTACTTCATCTAAACGAAATTTACTCATAACTCTTAAATTAATATTATTAATTGCTTTAACAAAGTATAAAAATATACATAAAAACAATAAAAAGACAAAAATATTATATTTTTATCATTCCGTTAACAAATTTTATGTTATTATCTAAATAAAAATCAGCTTTTTGGTTTAATTTAGGAATTGAATCAAAATCATCTTTATAAAGTGCTCCTTCAGCATCGTATTCAAAATGACCAAAATAATTTTCTAAATCGCCTATCTGTGAAACATAAGCATTAAAACAAATCTGATTTTCAATTAACTCTTCTTTGTATTGTGCTGCAAAATTGGTGATTATTTCGATACCATCATAATTTATTTTGATGTTTTTATACATTAAATCATAAAAAACGACTTTATTTTGAGGAATATTCAAATATTTGTTAATTCCGTTGCTAACTATATCGTTTTCGCTAAGTATAGTAAAGCTTGAAATTAGCGCCATAAAAACATATTTACGCGTTTCCTCTCTTTGATAATCGTTTGCAAAATGACCCGCTTCGAATAATAATGTTGGAACTCCCAAATATTGAAACGTGTCACCAATACAGTTTATATTGAAAGAATCGTCAAAACGTCCAATTTGATTCGGTAAATACTTCTGAAGCTCTTCATTTATACTCGCAATCAAATTAATAGCCTTTAATCTAGATTCGTTTACTTCTCTTTCTTCATTATAAGAAGGCGCCAAAAATGACAATGTAGCCGGCTTACCCGTATCGCTTACGCCAAAAATAGTACGCTGATCATGAAGATTAAAGCAATAATCCGGTTTAAAAGATTCAAAAACTTCTCTTAAAACCTTACTTTCTGGCTGCGTAAGTGCTTGCGAATCGCGATTTAAATCAACTTTATTAGCATTTTCTCTGGTATATAATGTTGCGCCATCGGGATTCAACATTGGAATACTGCAAAAAGTAAAAGTATTTAATAATTGTTGTGCCAATTGCGAACCGCTTTGCAACACATTCAAAAAATCAAATAGTGCCTTTGTAGTCGTACTTTCATTACCATGCATTTGTGACCAAAGGAAAATTTTAGTTTTACCTTCTCCAATTTCATATGAATAAATCGACTTTCCTAGAACTGATTTCCCAATAATTTGAAGTTGATTATTGGTGTTTAATTTTTGCAATAACGGTTCAATAGAAACTAAAGTGATGTAACGACCCTGAATAGTTTCTTCTTTATATTGACTGAATAATTGTTCTAAATCCATGCTGTTTTATTTGATTTACAAAAGTAAACATCTTTATATTTACATTTGTAAACAAATAAAATTAGTAATATTTCAATACTGTAAACACATTTTTATTTTTTAAGTTAGTCTTTTTAGTACTTGTAGTTGACAAATGTCACTTAATAATTAAATAGCTGTCAAAATATTAATTATCATATATTTAAAGCAAATTACATTATTCTATACTTTATAATAATTAGTATAATAAATACTATTTACACTTGTAATTTTGCTATTCTGGTAGGTTTTGATTACATTTGTAAATAGATAATTTATATCAATAATTTACAATGGTAAACATCGAGGATTTTATAAAAAGATTAGAAATCATACTGGATTACTACAGCTTGAATGCTTCTTCTTTTGCGGATAAAATTGGGGTACAGCGCTCCAGTTTGTCTCACCTACTTTCAGGAAGAAACAAACCCAGCTTGGATTTTATTCTTAAAATATTAGAAGTTTTTCCTGATGTAGATTTGTATTGGATATTGAACGGAAAAGGAACTTTTCCTAAAAACTCGAAGCAGTTCGATAAAACAGTAAACAACGTTGAGCAAGTTGTAAAACATAATATTCCTACTCCAACTTCTGCTAAAATAATTCCTGAAAATTTATTTTCGGAAATAAAAATTCCAAATCCGATTCCTGCATTGGAAACAAAAAAAATAGAAAATCAAAATAGCGCTAAAGAATACGATTCTGCTGAAATAGATAAAATCGTAATTTTTTATAAAAATGGAACTTTTAAAAGTTATGTTCCCGATTAAAAATAAACAACCACATTCCGGAATTTCGAAATGGGGTTCGCATGCATTATTTTCCTATTTCAATTATTTCAAAAGAAACTGAATTTATTTTACAATATTATTTATTCAAATGAATATCCTTTTTCAGGGATTTTACCTTTTACACCTATATAATGTTTCTTCAAAATAACCATATCACTTTCGATATCGCCAGAAGGTAAAACTGGATTTCCTAAGTTCACTTCTTTTCTTCCAAAATCAAATGTAACAGGAATTATGGGCACATTTGCTTTTAAAGCAATATAATAAAATCCTGTTTTTAATTCGGTTACTTTTTCACGGGTTCCTTCAGGGGCAACCGCCAAACGAAAAATTTCTCTCCTTTGAAAAATAGCAGCGATAGAATCCACTTTATTCAAACCTCCAGAACGATCCAGTGGTTCGCCGCCCATATATCTAAAATAAAATCCGAAAGGAAAACGAAACAATTCTTTTTTACCAACCCAGTTCATTTCTAAACCGGTTATTCCTCTGGTAAAAATGCCCAAATAAAAATCATGCGCACTTGTATGCGGCATCACCATCATGACACATTTTTTAATATTTGCGTCAATTCCTCCAACTATTTTCCAACCCATGAGCCTGAAAAATATCCATTTGTAAAATTGTTTCTTCATTCTTTCTTATTTCGTACAAAATAAATAATTTAAATCTTATTTTTGGGTAAAACCGCCACCAATGATTAAAAAAATATTCAGTTATCTCATTCCAATAAAAATTTATGAAACAAAATCTTCGTTGAGTAAATCGATTGAGGTGACTTGGGCAAATGGCGAATTAGTTTTAGATTCTGAAAACGCCAATTATTCGTATGGTAGTTTGCAACGCATTTTGAGATTAGGATTAAAAAACATAGGTTTTGAAAAAATAGTTCCCATGAAACATATTCTTGTTCTGGGAGTTGCCGGCGGAAGCGTTATCAAAACATTAGTGGACGAAATAAAATACAATGGAAAAATTACCGGAGTTGAAATCGATCCCGAAATAATTAAAATAGCAAACACCTATTTCAAGTTAGACGAAGTAAAAAATCTTGAAATTGTAATTGATGATGCTTTCGAATTTGTTCTAAAAACCAAAACCAAATACGATTTAATTATTATTGATATTTTTCAAGATACCACAATGCCAAATTTCTTATTTGAAACTTTTTTCATCAATAGAATTTGTTTTCTTTTAAAAAGTCATGGTTTTATTCTTTTCAATACCATGTTACTGAATGAAAGTCAAAATATAAGAAATAAAAAATACGTATCCGAGTTCTTCAGAAGTGAATTTCGAATAAAAACCATTCCCAGATTAGAAGTTCACAACGAGTTGATTTTAATTGAAAAACTAACTTAAATAGTACAAGTCTTTTATAAAAATTTACAATAGAATTCTGGCAAAGCAACACAATTATTTTGTACACTTACATGGCGCTATTTAACACTTTGCTGGAATGAAAAAAATTTTAAAAAAACTGCTTCTTGGAAAAACGTCAAAAGGCGCTCAACCTAAATTTAATCCTATTCAAAAACGGATACAGAATATTCAGTCCATTTGGAATAACGATCATCAGGAAGACAATGGAATTGAAAAAATAGTCCGATTAATACTAGCATCTTCCCAATTGCTTTTCCCTGGAATTTACATTAAATATTGGGCTAGCAAGAAAGGTGTTGAATATCAAGATTTAGCGTTAGACTTTTATGTTTTATTAAAAGTGATTTTTCCAATAGTAATATTAATAAATCAATGGCAAAACCAAGAATGGCTTATTTGGATTCTTGTGTATGTGTTTTTGGAAACTGTTTTTTACATTCCAACACTTATATTTGCATCTGATTTATTTTCAAAACCACGCTCATACAAGAGATCCATGTTGCTGCTTTTCTTTAACTATTTAGAGATTGCATTTGCGTATGCTGTCTTTTATTCTGTTGGAAATTACATGAACAAACCGTTTTTCCATTGGTTTGATTCGATTTATTTCAGCATTGTAACTTCCTCTTCCATCGGCTATGGCGACTACCATCCAATTACACCAATAGGGAAATTTCTAGTAACTACACAAGCGTTATTGTTTCTGTTTTTCATTGTGCTTTTCTTGAATTTCTTCTCCACCAAAGTAAAAACGAAAGGCTATTTCGATCATGAAAATCTGGAATAATTACAACATCTTTCTGGCCTTCTCTAAATCTTCCGGAGTGTCTATTCCAATTCCGATATGAGAAGTTTCGATCATTTTGATTCGTTTTCCAAATTCTAAATAACGCAATTGCTCCAGTTTTTCGGATGCTTCCAAAGATTTCATTGGTAAATGGTAAAAATCCAACAATGCCTGTTTTCTAAAAGCATAAATCCCGATGTGTTGAAAATAACGAACACCTACATTTTTCTCTCTTGGATATGGAATTACCGAACGTGAAAAGTACAAAGCAAATCCATTTTGATCCACGACCACTTTTACATTATTCGGATTATTGATGTCGGCTTCATTAGTGATTTCACGCATCAAAGAAGCTAAATCTACTTTTTTATCCAAATCATTTTTAAAAACTTCAATCACTTTTGCCAAAGGTTCCGCATCGATAAATGGTTCGTCTCCTTGTACATTGATTACAATATCAACGTCTAAATTTTCGACTGCTTCCGCAATTCGATCACTTCCTGATTCGTGTTCTTTGATACTCTTGATGGCTTTTCCACCGTGAGAAACAATTTCGTCATAAATTAAATCTGAATCTGTTACCACAAAGACATCATCAAACAATTGCGTGTTTATGGCTGCTTCATAGGTTCTTAAAATGACCGCTTTACCTCCCAAATCCTGCATTAGTTTTGCGGGAAATCGTGTCGAAGCGTAACGTGCGGGAATGACTGCTATTATTTTCATTTTTATTTATCAATTAAATCGTAAAGTATTTTTAATTTTTATTGATTTGGATGTATAAAGAGAATTGTAACAAATAAATTCTTAGTTTCATTTTTAATTAACCTTAAAAAGGTAAATCATCATCTTCATCTTCCTCCTCAATAAATTTCACAAAACTCTTTTTCCATTCTGTTTTCTTATAAAATTTCAACTTAAAATCTTCATCAAAAATCTCTCTTGAAATTGAAATTTTTTGTTTTTTATTCCTTCTAATATGTTCAAAATTCCAATATTTTTCATCAGAATTAATTCCATTAAAAGACCTAGCCTTTAATAGATTTTCTACATCTAACAATTCCTGTATATAAAATAGATAATCGATTCTTAGATATTCTTTAATTTCCTCAACTAAAGGATGATTTATCATTAAAATTCGATTAACTTCTTCGGCACTCTCTTTATTTTCTTGACTTAAAAAATTTACTAATTGATTTAATGTTTTAGAAGTTGAGTCTAACTTGTTTATTAAACTTATTTCTTTTATTCTAGACTGATTTTGTAAAAACCTTTGAAATAAACCTGCAAATTGCTCTTTCAAATAAAATATTATATCCGAATTTGTTTCAAAGCCTTTAATATTGTTATTATTTGGTAAAGCCTTTATTTCTTCTATAAATTGATAAATCCTAACATCATCTACATGTTTATATTTTATAGGTTGCTCTTTGTTAAGCAAAAAAGTTTCAAATTCAGAAAGTACATTTTTTTCAATAAAAATATAAACTTGTTTGTTTTCTTGAAGAGCTATTTTCAATTCTAAATTTGAAATTGACAAATCTTTACTTTTAGATTCTGTGCCGAATCGTCCTCCTATTATAGATATTAATATATCTATATTTTGAATTTCTTTATAACAATATTCCTCCAATGCATCATCTTTACCGTATGGAATATCTCCTTCTTCATTTCTTATAGGCTGATAACCTAAGCTTTCTAAAAATTGATCAATTTCTGTTCTAATATATTTTAAATCATAAAAAGTCGAACTTATGAAAATTCTTGGTTTCGCCATGTTTAATTGTAATTTTGTTTTTTAATAATAGTAGTTTCTAAAATCAAATATAACCTTTATTCTCACAAAATTCACATAATCTTCACCGAAGTCATACTCAAAGAACCCGCCAATAACTTATCATTGAACAAACTGAGTTCTTCGGATTTTCCTTTTAATCCTAAAGTATAAATCAAAGGCAAATAATGTTCCGGCGTAGGAATCGCTAATTGAAACGCTTTGCTTTGTTTTTCAAAATCAATCAATGGTTGAAAATTCCCGTCCAATAAATAATCATTAATTGTTGATCTTGCTTCAATTGCCCAATCATAACCGTAATTATCTTTTTCGAAATTGCGATAATCGACCAATCCCAAATTATGAACAATGTTTCCGCTGCCTACAATCAAGATTCCTCTGGTACGCAAAGCACTTAGTTTTTGAGCCAAATCAAAATGATATTGTCCAGATTTTGTATAATCAATACTCAACTGAATCACGGGAAAATTCGCCTCGGGATATAAATGTTTAATAACACTCCAAGCTCCGTGATCCAAACCCCAATGTTCGTCCAGCTCTACTTCTACCGGAGTCAACAATTGTTTGGTTTCTAATGCTAATTCTGGACTTCCTTTTGCAGGATATTGCACATCGAACAATGCTTGCGGAAAACCGCCGAAGTCGTGAATCGTTCTAGGCATTTCCATTGCGGTAACCTTTGTTCCGTTCGTAAACCAATGCGCTGAAATACATAAAATAGCATTGGGTTGCGGTAACGTTTTTGCCAAATTTCGAAAACCAGTCACAAACTGATTTTCTTCAATGGCGTTCATTGGGCTTCCGTGTCCTAAAAACAGTACTGGCATTTTTTCGGTATTCAAAAAAGAACCTGAAATTTTATGTAAATCGTTTAAAGTATTCATGACCAAACTATTTTAAAATTATTGAACAATATAAGTTATATAAGGTCATTTAAATTTTTCTTTGATTTTAGCTTCTATGTCTTATATGTTTATCAAACTTACTCTACAAAATTCTCATCCTTAAACCCTATCAAATATAATTTATTTTTTGCTCGGGTCATAGCGGTGTACAACCAGCGAATATAATCTCTATTGATGCCGTCCGGCAAATACGGCTGTTCTATAAAAACCGTATTCCACTGACCGCCTTGTGATTTGTGGCAGGTAATTGCATACGAGAATTTCACTTGCAAACCATTGAAATATTCGTTGGCTTTAACTTTTTGGAATTGTTTGTACTTCGTTTCGCCTTCATAATCTTTCAACACTTCCTGATACAATCTATTTGATTCTTCATAGGTCAACGATGGCGATTCGCTTTTTATGGTGTCCATTAATAATACCGTTTCAAATGGAATCTGATTGGGGTAATCAATCATTCGAATTTTTACTTTGGCAAACTTAAATCCATACAATTCTTTGATATTGAAAATTTCCAGTATTTCGATAATATCACCATTGGCAATAAAACCCGCTTCATCCGAATCTTTCAACCAAAAATAATTGTTCTTTACCACCATCAGAAAATCGCCAGTTGATAATTCACTTTCTTTATCGAGGATTTTGGTTCTGATTTGCTCATTATATTGATTCGCTCTTTTATTGGAACGAACAATAAAAGCGGTGTCTTCTATACTATAATTACTGTAGGCGGAATTGATGGCGTCCTGAATATCATACCCATCGGTCAGCCGAACAATATCTTTGAATTTCTTGACATCAAATTTGAATTCATCTATAAAAGAATCCTTCAATAATTCCCGAAGTTCCGTTGCGTTATGCAAAATACCGGAATTTTCTTCCTGACGCATGACTTCGTCCAACTCGATATGTTCCACTTCCTTATCATAATTCATTCCCAAAGTGCGAATGTCCAGTGCGGGACTGATATCTAAATTCACCGGCGGCAACTGAGCGGTATCACCCAGCAAAATCATCTTACAATTGGTTCCTGAATACACATACGAAATCAAATCGTCTAATAAAGAACCGTTTTCATATAACTTAGAATCCGAATTAGTATCCGAAATCATCGAAGCTTCATCGACGATAAAAATCGTGTTCTTATGTTTGTTTTGTTGCAACGTAAATGAAACGCCGCCACCAGAAGATTTCTTTGGAAAATATATTTTTTTATGAATAGTAAAAGCGGGTTTATTCGAATAATTGGCAATTACTTTAGCCGCGCGTCCCGTTGGCGCCAGCAAAACATATTTTTTATTAATGTCTAATAAACTATTTACAATCGTAGAAATAACGGTTGTTTTTCCAGTTCCTGCGTATCCTTTTAAAACAAAAATGGTTTTATTATCGGTTTCAGTTAAAAAAATAGCGATTTTTTGAAAAAAAATATCCTGTTTATAAGTGGGTTGAAAAGGGAATTTTTTTTGCAAAAGACTATAAAACAGGGAGGAATTCATTTCGTGTTATTTGACTGCAAAGTAAAGAATGTTTTTTCAATTTCAAGGTCAATAGCAATTTCAATTTTCAAATACTGTTATTGTTTTTTTGCCACTGTGATTGATATTCATAATGAAATTGATTTTTAAATTTGTAAGTTTGCGTTGTTGAGAAAAAGCAATCTTATTATGAACATAGCCGAAAAAAAATATAAAAAACTTTCCATTCAAGTTTCCTTGACAGGACTTTCTTTTTGTTGTTTTGACACGCTAAATAATACTGTAATTTCATTCAACGAAGTGCATTTTGATACCTTTCACAAGGCTACAAAAATTGAAGATTTGTTTGCTGATGCTTTCAACAATCATCCAGAATTAAAGGATTCCTATGATGAAATTTTGGTGATTCACAATAATAATCTTTCAACGTTTGTTCCGGAACCGTTATTTGACGAGAACTTTTTAGGCAGTTATTTGCAATACAACACTAAAGTTTTTGAAACCGATTTTTTCGCTTTTGATGAAATTCCAAACTATCAAATGAATGTGGTGTATATTCCGTATGTGAATATCAATAATTTTTTCATTGACCAATTTGGTGCTTTCGATTACAAACATGCGAATAGTATTTTGGTGTCAAAACTTTTGGTTGCCTCCAAAAATAAGGATGAGAAAAAAATGTTTGTACATATTAATACAGGTCATTTTGAAATTATCGTGGTTCAGAACCAAAAATTATTACTTTTCAATTCTTTCGATTATAACACGCCGGAAGATTTCTTGTATTACATCTTATTTACGGCTGAACAATTGAACTTAAATCCCGAAAACTTTCCATTGGAACTAATCGGAAATATTGATACCGAAAGTGATTATTTCAAAATCGCTTACAAATACATTCGCAACGTTTCCCTCATAGATGTGGAAGATTTACGATGGAACAATTATTTTTCTGAGGCCGAAAACAGAAATCATTTTATACTTTTCAACTCATGAGAATCATTTCAGGAAAATACAAAGGAAGACGCATTTTTCCACCAAAAGGATTACCCGTTCGTCCCACCACCGATATGTCTAAAGAAGCATTATTCAATGTTTTGAACAACCATTTCAGTTTTGAAGGACTTAAAATATTAGATTTATTCGCAGGAACAGGAAATATCAGTTACGAATTTGCTTCTCGCGGAAGTACGCCAATCACTTCTGTTGATGGTGATTTTGGCTGTGTGAAATTCATCAAGCAAGTTGCTGCCGAATATGATTTTAATATTGCCGCTACAAAAAGTGATGTTTTTACGTATTTAGAAAGATGTAAAACGTCCTACGATATTATTTTTGCAGATCCACCGTATGCTTTGGACCAAAAAACTTTTGAGAAAATTATCTTATTAGTTTTCGAAAAAGAATTGCTTAATGAAGATGGAATGATGGTAATCGAACATTCAAAATATACCAAACTGGATCACATGATACACTTTTCATTCCAGAAAAGTTACGGAGGTTCTATTTTTAGTTTCTTCGAAATTGGCTCTGATGATAAAGAGGATTCTGAAAATGAATCAGAACAAAATGATGGTGAAGAAGAATAATCTTGATAGAATATAAAAACAGAAAAGCTCTTGTAATTACAAGAGCTTTTCTGTTTTTAGTAACCATTTAAAGGAACTATTTACCAATTACCCAACCCAAAGTAAAGTTTAAAACCGGTACTAAATCACTGTCGTTTTTGTCAAAATTATAACCAACACCTAAATTCAAATCAAGATTAAAATTCCCTTTGTATGTTCGTTGAAAACCCCAAACCGGTGCCACAGTAATCGATGCATTTTCGGATAAAAAGTTATCATTCGTAGAAATTGATCTGAAATTATAAATAGCGGACATAGCAACAAATCCTCCTGAATTATGGGAAGTAACTTTTCCCTTTTCAGCTCTTTTCTCTAAATTATAGTAATGACGAAACTGTTCATTAATATAAGGATAGAAGGTCCAGTTATTACCAAAACCATTTGATGTATATCCGTAACCTGAACTCAATTCTGAGTAAAGCGTGTTTTTATTACTTAAACCATGCTCGTAAACAAATCCCGGAAGCAACACATTTATCTTAAATTGACTTTTTGCTACGGTTGGTTTTTCTTGTGCGTTTGAATGTGAAATTGTTATTAAAATAAAAACAGCTAAAATAGCTGCTTTACCGTTTTTAAATACTGATAATTGCAATGTATAATTATTATTAGGTTGTCGATATATCATTCGATTTATATTGGAGGCAAACATAATAATTAAATTCTAATTTGTCAGAATTTTATCTTTTATAATCATTACTTTTTTTACATAAAAAAGCAGGTCAATTGACCTGCCCTTTATGTATCCTTAATTTTTCTTTAACAACCAATTAAATATAATTAAGAATAGCATGTGTATATCATTAATAATCAGTAAGTATTTTAATTTTAGGTAAATATAAAAATTAATATTAATTCAGCAAATATTTTGCCAAAAATTTAAATTTTACAAAATATCTAAACTTCCTTTTCCTTCTCTAACTACAATTGGTTCGTCACCCGATAAATCAATAATAGTAGATCCTATATTATCACCGTAACCTCCATCAATAACCAAATCAACCAAGTTTTGCCATTTCTCAAAAATAAGTTCCGGATCAGTGGTGTATTCTATCACATCATCATCATCATGAATTGAGGTAGAAACAATAGGATTCCCAAGCAACTTTACAATTTCTAAAGCAATAGCATTATCAGGAACCCTGATTCCAACGGTTGTTTTCTTTTTGAATTCCTTAGGTAAGTTATTATTTCCCGGTAAAATAAAAGTATATGGTCCTGGTAGCGCTCTTTTTAAAATTTTAAAAGTAGCTGTGTCAATTTGTCTCACATAATCAGAGATATTACTTAAATCATGGCAAACGAAGGAAAAATTAGCTTTGTCGAGCTTCACTCCTTTTATCTTTGCAATTCGTTCCAACGCTTTCGTATTGGTAATATCACAACCCAAACCGTAAACGGTATCCGTTGGATATATCACCAAACCACCTTCTTTTAGAACCTTAACCACTTTAGCAATTGCAGCTTCATTGGGTTTGTCTTCGTATATTTTTATAAATTGAGCCATTTTACTTTAGTTTAAAGTTTAAAATGTTTAAGGCTTAAAGTTCTTTTAACTGACAAATTTAAACCTTAAACTTGATACAAATTTTTATCCTATAATATCCAGTTTAGCAAAACGCAACAGTAATTTTTTGATTCCGCCAACTTCAAATTTGATTTCGGCTTTTTTATCTGCTCCTACTCCTTCAAGGTTTAAAACTTCGCCTTTACCAAAACGTTCATGCATTACTATATTCCCGGCAACGAGTTTATTATCAAATAAATTAGCACTTCCTGAAGCAGCATTATTGCTGACAGGCTTCAATTTACGAATATTTATCTCTGCTTTTGGTTCATTATCTGAACTATATTTGGTCGGAGGAATTCCATTCGCTGGTTTTGCCAGACGCAATTTGGACTTATCCACATCTCCAAAAATATCACTGTCAATCATCGGTTTGTACCTGTAATTATTTTCAGGAGGTGTCATATATTCTAGATATTGACTGTCGATTTCCTCAATAAAACGGGAAGGTTCACTGTCGGTCAATTTCCCCCAACGGTATCGTGATTGTGCATACGTCAAATACGCTTGGTGTTCTGCTCGGGTCAAAGCTACATAAAACAAACGACGTTCTTCCTCGAGTTCACTTCTCGTACTCATACTCATGGCACTCGGAAACAAATCTTCTTCCATTCCTACCACAAAAACATGAGGAAACTCTAATCCTTTTGCCAAGTGAATGGTCATCAACGCCACGCGATCTTCATCACTAGTGTCTTTATCCAAATCGGTTGCTAAAGCCACATCTTCCATAAATTCAGATAAGGCACCACGAGCTCCATCTACTTCTTTTTGGCCATCGGTGAAATCTTTGATTCCGTTTAATAATTCCTCAATATTCTGAATTTTAGCCATTCCTTCCGGAGTAGCATCTTTTTTTAATTCCTGAATCAATCCTGTTTTTTTGGCAACATGATCAGCAAGATAGAACGCATCCTGGTTTTCATTTATAGCCTGGAAACTTTGAATCATCGTAACAAAATCCAACAGTTTTTGTTTGGTTCCCGAATTCAGTTTCAAGTCGATTCGTTCTATGTTTTGCATGACTTCAAAAATCGAGCGCTTGTAGTGATTGGCTGCAATAGTCAGTTTTTCGATCGTTGTATTCCCAATTCCACGTGCTGGATAATTGATTACCCGAACCAAAGCTTCTTCATCTTTTGGATTGATAACCAATCGCAAATAGCACAAAACATCCTTCACTTCTTTTCTTTGGTAAAATGAAAGTCCGCCATAAATTCGGTACGGAATGTCTCTTTTCCTCAGCGCATCTTCCATCGCACGCGATTGTGCATTGGTACGGTACAAAATAGCAAAAGCGCCATTAGGCAACTGATTTTGCATTTTTTGTTCCCAAATGGTACTGGCTACAAAACGGCCTTCTTCATTATCTGTTAAACTGCGATGTACTTTTATCTTTGGACCAAAATCATTTGCAGTCCAAACTATTTTGTCCAGTTTAACTTTATTTTTATCAATAATCGTGTTTGCCGCTTCCACAATATTTTTTGTGGAGCGATAGTTTTGTTCCAATCTAAAGGTTTTCACGCCTTCATAATCTTTCTGGAAGTTCAAAATATTATTAATGTTAGCACCACGAAACGCATAAATACTTTGCGCATCATCACCTACCACACAGATATTTTGAAATTTATCAGATAAAGCCCGAACGATTAAATACTGAGAGTGATTCGTATCTTGGTACTCATCTACTAATATATAACGAAAACGGTTTTGATATTTGGCCAGAACTTCTGGAAAACGAGTCAGTAATTCGTTGGTTTTTAATAATAAATCGTCAAAGTCCATAGCACCTGCTTTGAAACAGCGGTCCACATAATTTTGATAAATTTCACCCATTCGAGGCTTTTTAGACATCGCATCTGCTTCTTGAAGATCTGGATTATTGAAATACGCTTTTACGGTAATCAAACTATTCTTAAAATTTGAAATTCTTCCTAAAACCTGTTTGGGTTTGTACACATCGCGATCCAATTGCATTTCTTTGATAATCCCGGAAATGGCACGCAACGAATCCTGAGAATCATATATGGTAAAGTTGGAAGGATAACCAAGATGTTCCGCTTCCGAGCGTAAAATTCGAGCAAAAACCGAGTGGAATGTTCCCATCCAAAGATTTTTTGCTTCACCCGCACCCACGATGTCAGAGATACGCTTTTTCATTTCTCGGGCCGCCTTGTTGGTAAATGTAAGCGATAAGATACTGAACGCATCGATACCCTGACTCATCAAATAAGCAATTCTAATAGTCAACACCCGCGTTTTACCGGAACCTGCACCCGCAATAATTATCATGGGTCCGTCTTTTTGGAGAACGGGTTCGCGTTGGGCTTCATTAAGTTGATCGATATATTTGTGCATGGAAATTTTTATAGGATTGTATGCAAAAATAAGCATTAAAGATGGAAAAGCGTAATTTTAAATGAAGCTAAAAAACCATTCTTTATTTGTTGAACCAGATAAGAAATAGCAGTAAGTTTATGCCCTTTTTTAGAAATATATTTTATAATACACAGAATTTAATTCTAAACATATAAGTCATATAAATTAAAGAAACTTATTTTTCAAATAATTGATATTAGTGCTAATATAAGCTAAATCGCTCTTTGTGAAGTTATGTTTTGCCTAAATGGAATAGTGATTTTAATTGCTTTAATTTAAACTAAAAACTTATCTGACTTATATGTTTGACAACTGTACTCATTTAAAAAACACATCATACGCAAAACGGATTAAAGTCCCCACAACCACAACCAAAAAGAAAATCCGAATGAAGCTGTTTCCTTTGTTAATGGCTAGTTTTGCACCTATCCAACCACCCAAAGCATTACTGGCAGCCATTGGCAATGCTATTGCCCAAATGATTTTTCCTTTTAAAATGAACAAACAAATAGAACCAAAGTTTGTCGCCAGATTCACCATTTTAGCATTTGCAGAAGCGTGCAAAAAATCGAAACCCATAATAGCAATAAAAGCCACTACCAAAAAACTTCCGGTTCCCGGTCCGATAAATCCATCGTACAACCCAACTATAAAACTGATTCCAATAGCATTCCAAATTTGAGTTCTTGGGGAATGATTTTTTTCAATGTGTTGTCCAAAATTTTTCTTGGCGTACGTATAAATCACTAAAAAAGAAAGAACAACCAGTAATAACGGTTTCATGAAATCATTACTCACATACGTCAATAAAGTAGAACCCAAAAATGCCGAAGGAAAGGCCAAAAGCATCATAATTGACAATAGTTTCCAGTTCATATCTACCTTTTTCAGATATTGATATGCTGCAAAGGAAGTACCACTAAAAGCAGGAACTTTTAAGGTTCCAATTACGGTTGAAACAGGAAGATTGGGTAACAAAATCAATCCCATAGGTGTTTGAATCAATCCGCCACCACCCACAATTGCGTCAATAAATCCTGCAGCAAAGGCCGCTAAACAAAGTAAAACCAGAACATAAGTCTCCATTATGATATTCAATTTTAAGTAATGCTGTTACGAGGAGCAAAAATACTATTCGGTTTCATTTATTGCTATTAAATAGAAATTGATTTGTACTCAAAAAAGTATATTTTTGCTTTTTAAATTTTCATATCAAAATGGATTCAGCAAAAATCATAGAAATTCTGGCTTATACTATACCTTCATTAATTACCGGAGGAGTAGCTTATTATTTGTTCAATTCTTATTTTAAAGACCAACAAAATACCAGACGCTGGTTGTTGCAAAAAGAAGCTCAAAAAGACGCTTTACCACTGCGTTTACAGGCCTACGAACGAATGGTTTTATTTATGGAACGTATCAATCCCACTAAATTATTGATTCGGATTGCTCCTATTTCTAATGATAAAAACGATTACGAAAATTTGATAATTGCACAAATCGAACAGGAATTTGAGCATAATTTAACGCAGCAAATATATATGTCAGACGAATGCTGGACAATCATTGTCACGGCAAAAAACAGTACTATTCAAATGATTCGAAAAGCGAATATGAGTGATCGTGTTGACAATGCCGATAAATTGCGTGAGGTACTTTTAAGTGATTTAATGGAAAAGCAATCTCCTAGCAATGCGGCTTTAGCTTACATCAAAAATGAAGTGAGCCAAATGTGGTAAACATATAAGTTTGTTAAATCCCTTTTGATTCAAAACTTATTCTTTCAATAATCGGTTCAATTGAAATTGTTCAGCTTCATTTAAATCCGGGACAATTTTTTCGAAAGAAACTCTCATTTCCGGATTTTTAAGTAGTTTTCTAATATTATCTCTACCAAATTTAGTGAATTGCCACATGTGATGCGTGGTAGCATTTACAAGGTTTTTCAAAACAATATCATTTATTATTTTGAAAGCAAGCAATTTCTCCAAAGCATTTTGCCTAGTATTCGCTTCATAATCAATTGATGAATATTGCATTAATTCGGTTTCCAAAGCTTGTTTATCAACCGTATAATTTGGTGTTGAAAGTGCTAAAGACAGCCACAAAGTCCTCAAATTGTAATCATTGAAACCCATCCAATATTTTGATTTTTCAAGGTATTGAATGCGCTGCTCTGGAAAATTGTTCCATAAATTATAGAGCACCAGTTCTTGTGTTTGATAAGATTTGTCCTCAAATAAAGTTTCATATTGCGTTCTGAAACTCTCCGGAATTTCATTCAATGCTGCAGCAACTGTTTGACGTAATTGCACATTTTTAGTTGCTAAAGCTAAAATAAAAAGACTCTTTTTATCCTCCCATTTTTCATTTTTCAATTGATTTAGGATCGCTTCTTTTACAGAAAAATAAACGTCAGATAGCATTGTTTTTTCCAGAAAATCTCTTTTCTCTGATAACGGTTTATTTTTCAATTTATCAACTTCAAACAGCGTCTGAATTGCTTTATTTTTTAGCAATAAACCATTGGCTTGTTGCGTATTGAAAACCGTAGTTTCAAGCCATACTTTACTAAAATTATCCAAATCATAATCTGATACTTTTTTGATTTCATCAAAGAAATCTGCTGTATTCACATTCTGAAATGCCTGTTTTTTCAAATAGTTTTTTACCGCTTTTTTAAACGCCTTATCTCCTATTTCTTCATGTAAAACAAAAAGTGCCCAAGCGCCTTTTTGATAAAAAGTCAACGAACTGGCTTTGGCATTTAAAACTGGAATCGTATCCGTTCGGGAAGCGAATTTTAATTGAGATGCAGACTCATATAATTTGGAATAAAAATAATCTTCTCCATAAATTTCCTTTTCTGCTAGCAACGCATAATAGGTCGCGAAACCTTCCTGCAACCAATGGTGTTTTCCGCTTTCGGCAGTGACTAAATTCCCAAACCATTGATGCGCTAATTCATGTGCATTTACATTAGTGTAACTTCTGTCCTCAAAACCGGTAGAATCGACTACATAACGCGTGTTGAAAAGTGTTGCTGATGTATTTTCCATTCCGGCGTACAAGAAATCCCTAACTGGCGCTTGTTTGTATATTTCCCAAGGAAACTTTACTCCTATTTCCTTTTCTAAAAAATCAAACATCCGTTTTGAATCTCTATAGGTTGGTTCAAATTTGCCACCGTCTTTTGGTTCCAAATACATTTCTAAAGGAATTCCGGACTTAGATTTTTGACTGTTTTTTTCAAATTTTCCGATGGCAAGCATCAATAAATAGGAACTCATTGGCTTTTGCATTTGGTATTGCCAAACCGAAAGTCCATCAAGTCCTGATTTAAATTTCAAAATTCCATTTGAAATTACCTGATAGTTTTTATTATATACAACATTCAAATTGAATACCACTTTTTCATTCACATCATCAAAACTCGGAAACCAATGACTGGTATATTTTCCTTGTCCCTGCGTCCAAATTTGTAAATTATCATTTGCTGCTGAGCCAACGAAATACATTGTTTGTTTTGGCTTAGCCAAATACTGAAAAGTCAGGTTGTTTTTTCCTTTTTTGAACGGAAAAATAATTTGTAATTGTTTTTGCGTATTGAGAAATTTAATGGATTTCCCGTTCAATTTCAAATCTGAAAACTCCATATTCTGTGTATCAATTTTAATCGTGTCAATGGATTTCAAAATCTCAAAAACATAATCAACATCTCCAGAAACTGTTTTTTCACTTGGATTTACTACAATTTTTCCCAAAACCGATTTAAAATCAACAAATTGGGTTTGTTGGGCAAATGTGAACGTCGAAATAAAAAAGAAAAGGTATTTCATTATTAGGGTATTTAATGCAGCGATTTCCAAAGTTACAAAGGTTTTCCAAACTAATCCGACTAATTTTGTAAGTTTACCTCCAGAAATTACAAGAAAATTACATTGAAAAAGAAAGCGTTATTTAACTGGAGCAGCGGCAAAGATTCTGCGCTTGCCTTATATAAAACATTACAAAATTCTGAATTCGAAATTAACTGTTTATTAACCAGTGTAAACCAACAACATCAGCGTATTTCTATGCATGGTGTAAGAGTTGAATTATTGCAACAACAAGCCGAAAGCATTGGATTACCACTTGAAATCATGCAAATTCCTGAAATGCCAACCATGGAAGCCTATGAAAACGTTATGCGAGAAACATTGGCCAAACTAAAAAACAAAGGTGTAACCCATTCTATTTTTGGTGATATTTTTCTGGAAGATTTACGTAAATACCGTGAAGATAAATTAGCCGAAATGGGTTTTGAAGGGATTTTTCCGCTTTGGAAAATCCCAACTCACGAAATCATTCAAGAATTCCTAGCTTTAGGTTTTAAAACGATTGTGGTTTGTGTCAACGAACGATTCTTGGATAAAAGCTTTGTAGGTCGTGTGATTGACCAAAATTTCATCAATGATTTACCTGAAAATGTAGATGTTTGTGGCGAGAACGGTGAATTTCATACCTTCACTTTTGACGGTCCCATTTTTTCAAAACCAATTGCTTTTGAAATCGGCGAAATCGTGTACCGAAAATATGAAAAACCAGAAAAAGAAGATTCATCAGATACCGCCTGCGATACAAGTTCTTCAGATGCCTTTGATTTCGGATTTTGGTATTGTGATTTGGTATCGAAATAGTTTCTCTAAAAAGAAAAAACTTAGACCACTAGTTCTTTTGCGCGAGCCAGTGTGAACTTAAATTTTGATCCTTTTCCCATCTCAGACTCAATTGCAATTGATCCTCCTAAATCCTCCACAATTTTTTTTACCGTTGCTAAACCTATTCCATTTCCTTTTACTCCGTATCGATCTACTTTTGAACCAACTTCAAAAATTTCAAAAATAGCTTTCTGATCTTCTTTTAAAATTCCAGGTCCATTATCACCGACAACTATTTTGTAAAAATCATTTTGTTCAATTATTTCAATTTCAATCTGTATGTTTTCTTTATCGTTATACTTTATGGCATTAGTAACCAAATTTATCAATATTTGCTCCAATGCCGTTTTATTAGTGTAAAGAGAACTTACATTAGATTTAAAAGAAATAGAACAGTTATTATTGAATACAAAAAGATTAGAAAGTTCTTTTTCTAATATCGAAAGTTGAATTTCAGAATTATTGTCTTTTTCAGTAGCATTAGATTTGGTGTATGATAAGAGGCTGTCAATCATTTCTCTTAACTTAGACGAAGAACTTTTAATTAGATTAATGACTTCTTTTCCATCTTCATCAATAGATTCATTGTAATTATCAATAAAAAAGTCAGTCAACCCAGATATATTTGCCAAAGGAGATTTTAAATCGTGCGCAGCGATATAAGCAAATCGCTCCAGCTCTTGATTCTTTTGTTCCAATGCTTTCATTGCTTTTTCTAGTTGCAATTTATTCAATCTTAATTCCAATAATTTCATTGTCTGTTCAGAAAGTGCTTTTAAAGAACGTATTTGGGCTGGAGTCAAAACCTTTGGCTTGTGATCAATTACACATATAGTTCCTAATGGCAATCCATCCTCATTTGTCAACGGTACACCCGCATAAAAAATAACATTCGGTTGACCTACAACTATTGGGTTATCATGAAAACGAATGTCATTTCTTGCATCTGGGATGACAAAAATATTTTTTGGATCATTGATTGCATAGGCGCAAAAAGAATAATCTCTTGGGGTTTCTGAAATATCTAATCCTGTGTGGGATTTAAACCATTGTCGTTCTTCATCTAGAAATGTGATTAGAGCAATTGGGGTTCCACATATTTGAGATGCAATCAAAGTCAAATTATCATAATCTGCTTCTGGAAGCGTATCTAAAATAGAGTAGGATTCCAATAATTTAATTCTTTCTTCTTCTTTGATATACTTTTCTGGTACAATCATTCTTGTGGTATTTTTTATGCTTATTACTCAATACTGGATTCAACATTGCGTTTTATCCTTTCTTAAAAAGTACTGATATTTCTTGTTTTCGGTATGCAAAAGTACCTCTTTTCCAACTTTATACTTTAAAAAAACTCCGATTTTATGTAAATTTTAATACTATACAATCAGCTGTCCTCCATTTAATTTTCCATTCTGAAAATATAAAAAACTCCTTTTATTTATTTTAAAATAGTCCTGTTTGGAATTGCAGAAAAAATTTAAAAAATAGTAACTAAGTTTAACTTATTTAAAATAAAATCATTAATCTAAACTTGGTAGCAAGAATGTATCCAAAACACTTTTTTCATTCATAAGAGCTTCAATTTCATTTGATTTTCTTGGTGCTTCCGCAGATAAATTTACGGGTCCATTTGTTGTAATTAAAATATCATCTTCAATTCGTACCGCTATACCCCACCATTTTTTATCACAATCACTATCAATAGGAATGTAAATTCCAGGCTCTACAGTAACGACCATATCTGGTTCAAAAGCATTGTACAAACCTGGATCATGAACATCTAACCCAATATGATGCGAGGTCCCGTGTGGAAAATATTTTCTGGATTCTTGTTCTGTTTTAACGATTCCTAATTTCATTAAACCGCCGCTAATTATTTTACGAGCCACAGCATCAGGAGATTTGAAACTATTCCCCACTTTTGCAGCAGCAATTCCCGCTTCTTGAGCTTCATAAACCAAATCATAGATTAGCTTTTGCTCAGTAGAAAATTTTCCGCTAGCAGGAATTGTTCGAGTTACATCAGCAGTATAGCCATGATATTCCGCGCCTAAATCCATTAAAACCAAATCGTTTTCAACTTTCATTTTGCTATTTTCTATATAATGTAACACACAGCCGTTATTACCAGCTCCCACGATTGATGGATACCCTTCAAACTCGCTGCCATATTTTTTATATACAAATTCGTGAATTCCCTGAATTTCTGTCTCAGACATTCCCGGATGAATCGCTTTCATAATTTCGCGTTGTCCCATCGCCGAAATCCGAACGGCTTTTGTTAGCAAAACCAACTCTTCTTTGGATTTTTTCTCACGTAAACCCGCCATAAACGTCAAAATAGACTTGGTGTTTATAGTAGCTTTTTTTTGAGAAACACTTTTTTTGGTATTAATTTCATTTTGCACATTCGAATCCATTTGAGATTTCACTTTTTCATTAAAGCCAATCTGGGATTTAAACGCTCCAATTAACTTATATAAATCTGCTTTCTCATTTTTTGAATTTCGAGTATCTTCTTCAAATTCCTTAAAGAAAACAGTGTCAAAACCGGCATAATCAATCCCAGAATTTAAAAATACTACTCCATTCAAAGCATTTTCAAAACCCAACTCTTTTTTTAGCACCTTCAGTTCCCAAGCGAACTCCAGTCCATTGCTCCGCTCTTGGATTTTTTTCCTGAACGTATAATAATTCATTGAATGACTTTCCCTCTTTATTGGTTTGATTTTTTGAAAAAATTACCAGAACTGAATTCGGCTCTTTATATCCTGTCAAATAATAAAAATCGGGATCTTGATGGTAGATGAAATCTACATCATTGGCTCGGTTCCGAATTGGATTACTAAAAAAAACTGCAACACTATTATTCGGCATTTTTGCACGTAAAGCTTCTCTTTTTTCTTTATGAAATTGAGCGGATAAATAATCGTTTGGAATACCGTTTTGAGCAATTGAAACACAAACAAAAAGTACAGTAAAAGCAAAAGAAAGTTTTAAGGACATAGCGCTGAAATATTAGAGTTTTGAATAATAAAAACGACATTTTACAACAATTAATTGGTTTGTAAATTTATATATTTTTGTGTAGCATCTACTATTTTTAATAAAATGACTAATTGACTTCTGAACTTAAAATAGAAAAAGAGCATCAAAAGTTTTGCAACTCCCGAGTACTCTTTAGCAAAAGTGCTTCACAATCCTAAAATTAACCAAAACTAAACCTTATGAAAATGTTTAATAAGCACTTATAATTTACTTTTTATATTCTAATCCGGGACCATCGCAATAACTCCATGTACTGGACAAGGAATTATTCGCATTCAAAAGCAATATTTCTTTTTTATTTCCAAAACAGCTACCTATAATTTCGCTGTCATTGGGATAAGTTAGTTCAAAAGATGTTCCGTCTGATTGAATTGTAGTCGTGTAGGTTCCAGAAATGGAAGTTTTAACCGAATTACTTTCTCTAGATTTTGTAAATGTTCCGTTAGTATTGAAAAAATAAAATTCCTGCCATTCCATTGCTGCGCCTGTAGTTTCAGAATTAGGAATAGAACCCGACATCGCAACCAAATTCCATTTTCCGTGATAACCAGTGCTATCTGTTGTTACACCATCATCCTTTGAACAGGAATTAAGGACAGTAAGAAAAATAAAGATAATGATTGGTGTTTTCATGCGGAAAATTTTGTTGCTATGGATTAGACGCAATTTCTTGCAAAAGGTTGCGTCAAATTATAATTATTTTTTTCTAAAGTAAAAAAAGTTACAAATAGATTCTGAAACATCCTTGCTTTGACTCTAAAAACAACGCAAATTCGGAAATTTCAAATGGATAGTACCATTTAAAAATTAGTGAATTAGCGGTTGAACTAGACTTAAGTCTTATTCTCTTTCCTCGTACATTTTAAGCAATTGCGTAACCGTATTCCAATTGCGGATTGTTGCAATAACATTCAGTTTTTTCTCAATGTATTTTTGATCGAAACGTGTTTTTCCGGCGCCAACAGCATATTTTATAAAAATTCTGTTGCCATCAATACTGGCTTCATCCGGTTTGAATTGACTAATTCTCAAATCATTCATACTGGTACTTTGCAATGTGGTCGAAATAAAGGCAACATATAACTTCTTAGTATCCATATCTTTTTCCTTCAAAAAAGGATTGTTCTTGAAACACGCTTCTAAATCTGCAGAACCAATAACCACAACAGGCACTTCATGACCAAAAGCCTTGAAAATTTCCTGCTTTATTTTGAAACCAACAGCCGCAGGATTTTCTTCTTCGGTATCTACGAAAACATTCCCAGATTGAATATAGGTTTGAACATTATGAAAGCCAATGGCTTCCAAAGTCGTTTTTAGCGCCTCCATTTTTATCATACTGTGACCGGAAACATTGATACCACGGAGTAAGCAAAGGTGAGTCATATACTTTTATTTTTATAATTTTTTTTATACTAAGAATTATTCCCCTAATAATTCACGAAACTTAATTTCAATCTGTTTTTTTATTGGTGCTAAATTTTTATTAAATTCTTTAATTGAATGCAAATTATCATCAACTGATTCAATTTTTCCATATGTGGCGAAAATCAGAACTGATTGATTAAAAAAATCTTTTAAAAGTTTTTCGATTGTTTCATCAAAATAGATGCTATTATATTTAAAGTGCATTTCAAATTGGTCAATTGACTTGACAAAATCTTCACTTAACATTTCTTTTGTCTTACCTGCTAATGTTCCTTTAAGGGGAAAAACGTACAATTTTAATAATTGCGAAGTTTCATTAATGTAGTAATAAGTTTTTTCTAAAACTTCAAATCTTTTTTCGTGGAGTTTAGTAAACTTATAATTTTCTTTTGATTTCAAATTATTAAGTTCCATTTGAAATTGAGCTAGTTCTTTTGAATGTTCTTTTTTAAGTTGTTCAAGTTTTTCATCAAAGGAATTTTTAACACTTCCTTTCACTCGTTCATTTAAATATAATGTTAGCAAAATTGGGACTAACCCACTAAAAAAAACAACTAAAATATTACTGTATTCTTCCATTTTCTTTTTTTTAACGCTCAAATTAAATATAGATACTTTCTGCAGAGGATATCGATAATGTTAAGGTTCTAATTTTTTCAAATCTTAATTACTTCAATAACACTAAATGTAAGTTATTTAAAATCAAAACATATTTATATTATAAGGCTAAACAATGCAAGATGAGTTGTCAATATCTGAAGTGTTTTTATTTTTCAAATATACAAATTTTCTTACTCCATTTCCAAACATTCCCATTTCCAAATTTCCAAACAAAAAACTATCTTCGCTCCATCAAATTAAAAATCCGTTTTAATCTGCGTTTTTGCTTTTGCAAATCCGTTTTATCTGTGCCCAAAAAAATCTAAATGCAAAACCTCCTACTCACTCCCATCGAATACCTGAAAGGCGTTGGTCCCAATCGGGGCGAATTGCTGCGTAAGGAATTGGGGATTTATAAGTATGTGGATTTGGTTAATTTTTTTCCAAACAGATATATTGATCGAACGCGGTATTACAAGATTAACGAACTGCAAAACAACATTGCCGAGGTTCAGATTATCGGTAAAATCATCAACATCAAAACTGTGGAATTTGGCAGAAACCAAAAACGATTGGTCGCGACTTTTGTAGATGATACGGGCCAAATGGAACTCGTTTGGTTTCAAGGTCACAAATGGATTCGGGAGAGTTTAAAACTGAATGAAATGTGTGTGATTTTTGGGAAATGCACGTCTTTTGGAAGTACTTTCAATATGGCGCATCCGGAAATTGAATTGCTGAGCGAGCATGAAAAAAGTCTGCGTTCAGCCATGCAACCCGTGTATCCTTCGACAGAAACCTTGACAAATCGTGGGATTTCAAACCGGGTGATTAATAAACTGATGCAACAATTGTTCCTGGAAACGCAAGCGTTGTTTACGGAAACTTTGCCAGATTATTTAATCAACGAATTGAAACTGATTCCTAAAAAAGCGGCTTTATTCAACATCCATTTTCCAAAAAGCACCGAAGTTTTGGCGAAAGCCAAATTCCGATTAATCTTCGAAGAATTGTTCTTTATTCAATTGCAATTAATCACGAAGAATCTTATTCGGAAACATAAAATAAAAGGACATCCGTTTGCAACGGTAGGCGAAAATTTCAATGATTTTTATCAGCATCATTTGCCTTTTCAACTGACCAATGCCCAAAAAAGAGTCATCAAAGAAATCCGAACCGACATGGGCAGCAACGCCCAAATGAACCGATTACTGCAAGGTGATGTGGGTTCCGGGAAAACTATTGTAGCTTTTATGAGCATGCTTTTGGCACTTGATAATGGTTTCCAAGCGTGTTTGATGGCGCCTACGGAAATCTTGGCAAACCAGCATTTTATCGGTTTATCTGAATTAGCCGAAACCTTAAATATAAATATCAGAATCCTAACCGGTTCCACCAAAATAGCACAGCGCAGAATTATCCATGAAGAACTGGAAAACGGAACATTACACATCCTCATCGGAACGCATGCTTTACTCGAAGACAAAGTAAAATTCAAGAATTTAGGACTCGCTGTAATTGATGAACAACATCGTTTTGGCGTAGAACAACGCTCTAAATTGTGGAAGAAAAATGTTATTCCGCCACACGTTTTAGTGATGACCGCCACGCCTATTCCTCGAACTTTGGCGATGAGTTTGTATGGCGATTTAGATATTTCAGTGATTGATGAACTGCCTCCGGGACGAAAACCGATTCAGACCGTACACCGTTTTGACAGCAACCGTTTGAAAGTTTGGAAATTCCTTCGGGACGAAATCGCTTTGGGTCGCCAAATCTATATTGTGTATCCGTTAATCCAAGAATCGGAAAAAATGGATTTTAAAGATTTAATGGATGGCTACGAAAGTGTTTCCAGAGATTTTCCGTTGCCGCAGTATTCCATTTCGATACTTCACGGAAAAATGAAACCGGCGGACAAAGATGCCGAAATGAAACGCTTTTCGGAAGGAAAAACCAATATTATGGTCGCTACAACCGTAATTGAAGTTGGCGTGAATGTTCCTAACGCCAGTGTGATGATTATTGAAAGTGCGGAACGTTTTGGGTTATCGCAACTGCATCAGCTTCGCGGTCGAGTGGGTCGTGGTGCTGAGCAAAGTTATTGCATCCTGATGACGAGCCATAAATTGAGTTCCGACAGTAAAACCCGAATGGAAACGATGGTACAAACGAACGATGGTTTCGAGATTGCCGAAGTCGACTTGAAGCTTCGTGGTCCGGGAGATTTAATGGGAACGCAACAAAGCGGCGTACTTAATCTACAAATTGCCGATTTGGTTCGAGACAGAGATACATTGGCATTAGCCCGAAATTATGTATTAAAACTTCTAAAAGATGATGCAGGGATGCAAAAACCAGAACATGCTGCTTTGAGAGCTGTTTTTATCGAAATGACCAAAAAGAAAAACATTTGGAATTATATTAGTTAGATCAATATCTGGCAGGAAATTTTTTTACCATATAAGACATATAAGTTTATTCAAGATACTGGTCATTGAAAATTCAATACTTTAATTAAATTACTATAAATCAGTAATTTATTTGTTTTAACTATTTTTCATTTAATAGTAATTAAATTTATAAGACTTACATGTCTTATATGTTTCAAAAAGATGCTGTTTAACTTATTTCCTAAAAAAATATTATTTTTTCAATTCTTGATTAAACCATTTGTTTTTTTTGGAGTCCTATTTGCTAAATCATATAGATTTTTATGAATTTATACGGCAATTATTTTTTCAATTGTTAATATTTGTATGTACAAACGTTAAATAAAAATTAAGAATATCACAATTCCCGTTTCTAAAACCTAAATTTGTTTTAACTAAAATTATTGAAAACTAATCCTACTTTATATTAAACCCATGAAAATTAAATACCTAGTTTATGCCGTGCTAACAATTGGAATCATTGGATTTATCGGTTACAGAATCTCAGAAAACAAAAGTAAAAATGAAGATTCAAAAGACCCAAAAGGAAAAGGCAAATCGATGAGCGTAAACGGAATCGTAGTTGAATATCAAACTTTTGATAATAACTTGTCTCTTTCCGGTTCTATTGAAGCGAATGAACAAGTAGAAATCCGCAGTGAAGTTTCGGGAATTGTAGAAGGTATTTATTTTCAGGAAGGTAGTAATGTCAGCAAAGGACAAGTGCTTTTTAAAGTCAATGATTTAGAGTTAAGAGCTCAATTGAGACAAACTTCAACAAGAGAAGGATTGGCTTCAGAAAATGAAAGAAGAGCCAAATTATTACTGCAAAAAGAAGCCATCAGTCAAGAAGAATATGATTTGGCCAGAGCTGATTTAAAATCGGCACAAGCCCAAAGTCAGTTGATAAAAGCACAAATCGCAAAAACATCTGTTAGAGCACCTTTCTCAGGAAGAATAGGATTGCGTTCTATTTCACCGGGAACCTATATCACACCAGCTATTTTAGTGGCAAAATTAGTGAACACCGGAAAATTAAAAATTACTTTTTCGATTCCTGAAAAATACGCCAGTCAGGTAAAAACAAATACAACCTTAACGTTTAAAGTCGCTGGTTCTGATGAAAAATATACCGCCAAAGTATACGCAATCGAACCTGAAGTGGCAGTTGCTACCAGAACATTACAAGTTCGCGCGATTGCCGAAAATAAAAGCGGAAAATTATTACCGGGAACATTTGCAGATGTCGAATTACCTTTAGACATTATAAAAGACGCTATCGTAGTCCCAACAGAAGCTGTAATTCCAGTTCAAAACGGTAAAAAAGTTTTTATCTCCAGTAATGGTCAAGCCAAAGAAGTAATGATAGAAACCGCCACACGAACAGATGCTTCTATTCTGGTGCTTTCTGGTTTGAAACCCGGCGATACTGTAATCACTAGCGGTGTTATGTCTTTAAAAAACGAAACTCCTGTAAAAGTTCTAATAAAATAATTTTAAAAGTTATAAATTATGAATTATGAGTTTACACAGTACTCATGATTCATAATTTATAACTCATAATTCAAAAAAAATGAGTTTATCCACGACAAGTATTAGAAGACCTGTATTTACTATAGTAATCAATTTAGCCATAGTGTTATTTGGATTAATCGGCTACACCTTTCTGGGAGTTCGAGAATTTCCATCGATTGATCCTGCACAAGTTTCCATTCGTACAAATTATGCCGGTGCAAATGCTGACATCATTGAATCCCAAATTACGGAACCGCTGGAAAAAGCAATCAATTCCATTGACGGAATTAGAAATGTAACTTCTTCCAGTGCGCAAGGAAGCAGCAATATTACTATTGAGTTTAATTTAGATAAAAACTTGGAAGATGCTGCTAATGATGTCCGTGATAAAGTATCGCAAGCCGTACGAAACCTACCTCAGGATATCGATTCTCCGCCGGTAGTTTCCAAAGCTGATGCAAATGGTGATGCCATCATTTCTATGACCGTACAAAGTGATACACGTAATGCGTTAGAGCTAAGTGATTATGCCGAAAATGTAATTTCGCAGCGTCTAGAGACTATTCCTGGCGTAAGTGGTGTTCAAATCTGGGGACAAAAAAGATACGCGATGCGTTTGTGGATTGATCCTGTAAAGCTGGCTTCTTACGGCTGTACTGTATCGGAAGTGAGAGATGCATTGAACAAACAAAATGTAGAGTTACCTTCGGGAAAACTAACTGGTGACAATACTGAATTGACGGTAAAAACAGTTGGAAACCTTTCTACTGCTGAAGAATTTAACAATATTATTATCCGAACTGAAGGTGAAAAAGTAGTACGTTTCAGCGATGTAGGATTAGCAAGCCTTGGACCAGAAAATACCGAAACCAAAATGACGCAATCTGGAACGCCATTAGTTGGTGTAGCCATTGTGCCACTTCCAGGAGCTAATTATTTAGATATTTCTACCGCTTTTTATAAGGAATTCGAAAAATTAAAAAAAGATTTACCGAAAGATATCAAACTGAATATCGCCATTGATAATACTATTTTTGTAAAAAAATCAGTTATTGAAGTAGCAGAAACATTAGGAATTTCTATTGTTCTGGTAATCTTGATTATCTATTTATTCTTTAGGGATTGGGCGATTGCTTTTAGACCATTGATTGATATTCCTGTTTCGTTAATCGCTACTTTTTTTATCATGTGGCTTTTTGGTTTCTCTATAAACGTATTGACATTATTAGCAATCGTTCTGGCAACTGGACTTGTGGTTGATGATGGAATTGTGGTCACCGAGAATATTTTCAAAAAAGTGGAAGAAGGCATGACGCCTATCGAGGCAGCAATCAAAGGATCTAACGAAATATTCTTTGCTGTAATTTCGATTTCTATCACTTTAGCAGCAGTTTTTCTTCCTGTCATTTTCCTCGAAGGATTTGTCGGGCGACTGTTTAGGGAATTTGGCGTCGTCATTGGTGCTGCGGTACTGATTTCGGCATTTGTATCGTTGACATTGACGCCAATGTTGAATGCCTATTTAATGAAAGGTGGCGAACAAAAAAAATCAAAATTCTACATTAGAACAGAACCTTACTTTCAACAACTTAATAGCGGATATGCAAGTGCATTAAGCCGTTTTATGAAGAAAAAATGGTTGAGTTTCCCTATTCTAATTGCTTGTTTTGGACTAATTTACTTGTTCTTCAACCTTTTGCAAAAGGAAACAGCACCGTATGATGACCGAAGTGGTTTTGTACTTAGAATGTCAACTCCCGAAGGGTCTTCTTATGAGTACACGGATCGCTTCATGCAAGAAGTATCAAAATTAGTTGATGACTCAATTCCGGGCAAAAAGGTTGCCTTGGTAATTACGTCTCCAGGTTTCGGATCTTCGTCAGTAAATAGTGGTTTTATTCGAGTTTCATTGGTACAACCAAATGAAAGAACCGATTCCCAAAAAGAAATTGCAGAGAAACTGACCAAATGGACGAAGCAATATCCGGATGCAAAAACATCTGTAATTGAGCAACCAACTATCGCCGTAAACCGACGTGGTGGTTTGCCGATTCAATACATTATTCAAGCACCAAACTTTAAAAAACTGGAAGAAAAAATTCCTGTTTTCATGGATGAAGTTGCTAAAAACCCAACTTTTGCGGTCAGCGATGTGAATTTAAAATTCAACAAACCAGAAGTTAATGTCACCATTGACAGAGAAAAAGCGGAAAGTCTAGGAATTTCAGTGATTGATATTGCACAAACGTTACAGCTTTCATTAAGCGGACAACGTTTTGGTTATTTCATGAGAAATGGAAAACAGTATCAGGTTATTGGGCAATTTGACCAAAAAGACCGTTCAAAACCACTGGATTTAACCTCAATGTTTGTCAAAAATAATATGGGACAATTAATTCAAATGGATAACGTGGTTACCATCGAAGAAAAAAGTAATCCCCCACAATTATACCACAACAACAGGTATATGGCGGCCACTGTTTCTGCTGGACTTGCTCCGGGCAAAAGTATCAGCGATGGAATTGATGCGATGAACGAAATAAAAGCCAAAGTTCTTGACGACACCTTTACTACTGATTTAGGTGGAGAATCCAGGGATTTTGTCGAAAGTAGTTCGAATACTGCTTTTGCATTTGGATTGGCTTTACTGTTAATATTTTTAATTTTGGCGGCGCAATTTGAAAGTTTCATCGATCCTTTCATTATTATTCTAACCGTACCCATGGCCGTTGCAGGAGCTTTATTCTCCTTGTGGTTGTTTGACCAGACGTGGAATATTTTCAGCCAAATTGGAACTGTAATGCTTATTGGTTTGGTAACAAAAAACGGAATTTTGATTGTCGAGTTTGCGAATCAGCTGCGGGAACAAGGCAAACCAAAATTAGAAGCCATATTAGAAGCTTCTGAAGCACGATTACGACCAATTTTAATGACGAGTTTGGCTATTTCACTTGGAGCATTGCCAATTGCAATGTCTCTTGGAGCGGCTTCAACGAGCAGAATTGGGATGGGAGTTGTAATTGTAGGTGGAACAATTTTCTCATTGGTATTAACATTATTCGTTATTCCAGCGATGTATTTGATGTGGTCCAAAGCGAGAAAACACTATCCTGAATTTGATCATATTGAAGAATATGAAAAAGATTTCAACTAATTTTAATGGAACGTTGATGATTTGGATTACAAAGATTTAAAGAGATTCTTTAATCCGAGTCAAAAAAATATAATTATGACACATACTAAAATACTTTTTCAAAGCTTTATACTAATCTTGTTCTGCGCTGCAACAGCTAGTGCGCAGGAAGTGCTGACGTTAGAAAGCGCTGTAAAAATAGCTTTGGAAAACAATTACGAAATAAAGATTGCTACCAATAATTTGACCATTCAAAAAACAAATGTTGCTATTGGAAACGCTGGAATGTTGCCTACTGTGACCGCTAATGTAGTTGATAATAACAGTATTCAGAATAGTTCACAAACACGTCAGGATGGTACTGAAACCGAATTAGATAATGCTAAAAACAATAGTTTAACGTATGGCGTAGGATTAGACTGGACTATTTTTGATGGAATGCGAATGTTTGCTAGAATGGATCAATTGAAAGAGTTACAAAAACTAGGCGAAGCACAACTTAAATTAACCGTAATCACAAGAATCAGCGACGTGAATGCTGCGTATTACGATTTGGTTCAACAGCAACAACAATTATCCGCTTTGGATACAACCATCGTTATTTCTAACCAGCGATTGACATTGGCACAAAACAGATTTACCATTGGAAAAGCTTCAAAATTAGAAGTTCTGAATGCACAAGTGGATTTGAATACGGATCAAGTTGCGTTGTTAAGACAAAAGGAATTGTATGCCAACAGTAAAATTTTATTAAATCAATTGATGGCCAGAGATGTTTCTACAGATTTCAAAGTAATTGATCAGCTTGAAGTAGATTCCTTATTATTACTGCCAGAACTAAAAGCCTTAGCCGAAAAACAAAATCCACAATTAGAAGCACAAATTATCAATAAAAGAGTGGCTGAATTGGAATTAAAGCAAATTAAAGCGGCACGTTATCCTACTGTTCGTGTGAATACTTCCTATAATTTTTCAGAAAGTCAATCAAGTCTTGGTTTCGTGGCAGAATCGCAATCCAGAGGTTTGAACTATGGTTTTAGCGCTTCACTTAATATCTTTGATGGTTTTGCACAAAACCGAAATGAGAAAATCGCCAAGATTCAAATTGAAAATTCCAAATTAAATATTGATCAGCAAAATTTAGCTTTAAACTCACAGTTGGCAACTTCTTATCAAACCTATTTGACGAATTTAGAATTGATTGCTTTGGAAGAAAAAAATGAATCAATTGCCAAACAAAATTTGAACATAACTTTAGATAAATTCCGCATTGGAACGATAACTACTTTAGAATTCAGAACTGCACAATTGAATTATGTGAACGCCAAAGTACGATATAGTAATGCTCAATTTCAAGGAAAATTATCTGAAATCGCATTACGTGAATTGGCGGGAAATCTTATTTTTTAATTTACTTTTGTTAAAAAAAGCATCTTAAATGGTTTCATACAATACAAAAGACTGGTTCACTTTCATATTTCGCTTTCACAAAGCGGACACTTTTAGAACATTACTGCCAATAATGTTGGCGATAGGGCTTTATTCCGGAATTATAGGTTATTTAGAAGTTGAATATTGGAAATTAGCGGAGAACAGTTATGTAAAGAATATTACAATCATGCACGGAATGCTTGGTTTTGTGATTTCATTATTGCTGGTTTTCAGAACTAATACTGCATACGATCGTTGGTGGGAAGGACGAAAAATGTGGGGTGCATTAGTAAATAACAGCCGTAATTTTGCCATTAAACTTTCTGTGATTTTAACAGATGAAAAAGATTTAGCTTATTTCAGAAAATTAATTCCCAGCTACGCTTCCATCTTAAATAAACATTTGAAAGATGATGAAACCAGTAAACAATTGTTTGATGATGTTGATTTAGAGATTGATCATCACAAACACAGACCGAATCAGGTTGCAAAAATATTATTTCAAAAAATTAATGATTTATACAATTCCAAAAAAATAACAGGTGATCAACTGATTATTTTAAACGAGGAAGTAAAATCCTTTACCGATATTTGCGGAGCTTGTGAAAGAATAAAAAACACCCCTATTCCCTATTCATACAGTGCTTTTTTGAAAAAATTTATTTTCTTTTATGTGATGACTTTACCGTTTGGATACTCCTTTAGTTTAGGCTATTATGTTGTTCCTGTAGTCGTATTTATTTTTTATGTTTTGGCTAGTTTAGAGTTGATTGCAGAGGAAATTGAAGATCCTTTTGGCACTGATGAAAACGATTTACCTACCCATAAAATTGCAATAAACATCAAAAAACATGTAGAGGAATTGATTTAATTTTGTTAAACAATGTTTGGGTTACAATTATTTTCATTAAATTTAAACTTTACCTTTCTTTAAGTTTAAAACTATGAACAGTAACCGAGCTTTTATAAATCCACCTCATTTATCTGACGAGAAATCGTTGAAAACATTAGTTGAAAACAGAACTGTTTATTCCCTAAACCACTGCGAGCTTAATCTATTTGAGACTTATGAATCTTCCACATTAGTTCCTTTAAAATTTAATGATTTTGTGGTGACCAGTATGTTACGTGGTAAAAAAGTAATGCACCTTTTTGATGACCCCGGATTCGTTTACTTACCTGGAGAAACTGTTGTGATCCCTTCGAATGTGGAAATGAAAATTGATTTTCCGGAGGCTTCAAAAAATAATCCAACACAATGTTTGGCATTGGCGATAGACCAAAGTAAGATAACCGATACTTTACATTTTTTGAATGAACGTTATCCAAAAGAGGGAAACGACCAATTCTGGCAATTGAACTACCACAATTATTTTTTTTATAATAATATCGAATTAGCTACGACGATCAATAAGTTAATCAAAGAATGTATGAGTACGTCGATTACAAAAGATGCTTTGGCTGATTTAACTTTACAAGAGCTATTAATTCGTATTATTCAAACACAAACTGCCAAAGCAATTAATGACGGTTTATTTACGGATCCAAAAAATCCTATTACACAAGTAGTCGAATTCATTCGGTCGAATTTAAAGGAAAATTTCAGTATGAAACATTTGAGCGAAAAAGCATGTATGAGCACTACTTCCTTTTATCGTTTCTTCAAAAGAGAATTAGGAATGAGTCCTATCGAATTTGTAATTGGTGAAAAAATGAGATGTGCCAAACAATTACTCAAAAATCCTTCGATACAAATTAATGAAGTTTGTTACTTATCTGGATTTGAAGATTGCAATTACTTTATTCGTTTATTTAAAAAACATGAAGGAATTACTCCAAAACAATACCAATTATTGTACGTAATCAATTAGATTTATTCAATATACGTTACAGGTTCAAGCAAAAGTTCTTCTTCAGGTGTGAAAATTCGATATTCGATTCGGAATGTTTTTTTCAAAGGTGTTTCCAATGAAAATCCTCCAACCCCAAACGCATCAATAACATCCAAAGTAAAATGAGCATGTTTCCAGTATTCGAATAAATCCTTGTCTACCCAGAATTCCGTATTTTCTATTGTACCAATACAAACATCACCCAATCTTTGGTAGAAACCTCCTTTTTCAAAACATTGCGGTTGCGTTCCTTCGCAACAACCTCCAGCTTGGTAAAACATCAAATCTCCATGCTTTTCCTGTAAAATTTTGATTAATTCTACTGCTTTTTCTGTGGCATCAATTCTTTTTATCATAGTTTTTTCTTTAAAAATACAACCATAACTAGTTAAAATTATGGCTGTATACTTTTATAAAAATTAATTTGGGGATTTATGCTATCCGTTAATATCAATCAAAATTTTAACTTGAGATGGATTCGAAACCAATACTTCAAATCCTTCCGTAACAATTTCGTCTAATGTAATTCTTTTCGTTACTAATTTTTCAACCGGCATACGTCCAAGATCAATCAATTTTATCACTTGAGGAAATATATTTCTGTAGGCAATAATTCCTTTGATTGTGATTTCGCGAACAACCTGATCAAAAGCATCGTGTGTTACCGTTTTTCCAAACAAAGCAACTAAAACAGCAGTTCCTCCATTTTTTAAACTGGCAATTCCTCCATCAAATGAGGCTTGAACACCTGCAGCATCAAGAAAAATATCAACACCACCAGCAATCAAGTCTTTAATTTGTTGCGGAATATTTTCACTTTTACCGTTGATGATAGTTGTTGCGCCAATTTCTTTGGCTTTTTCCAAACGTTTATCAGCGATATCAACAACAATAATTTCTGCTGCTCCGGCAGCAATAGCAGCCTGAACACACAAAAGTCCGATAGGCCCAGCACCATAAATCAAACAGGATTGTCCCATTTTCAAACCACTTTGCAAAACAGCATAAACGGCAACTGCTGCAGGTTCTACCAAAGCACCTTGCTCAAAACTCATTGAATCCGGTATTTTATGCACCATATAATCTTCGACAACCGTATATTTTGCAAAACCGCCATTAGAAGTCAACCCGATAAAACCAAGCGGTTCAGACAAATTGTATTCACCGTTAGCTATAAACGGACTGTCCGGATTTTTGAAAATAGGCTCCACCACTACTCGATCTCCTATTTTTAGATGCTTCACCTCTTCCCCAATTTCACAAATAATTCCGGAAAATTCATGTCCTAAAGTAGTTGTGCCTTGATGACCGTTTAAGGGATACGGTTTCTCAACTGGAATCAGCATGGGACCGTGTGTATATTCGTGAAGATCTGAACCACAAATTCCTGCAAACTGTACTTCAATTTTAACTTGTTTTGAACCTGTTGTAGGGATTTCAGTTTCCTCTACTCTAATATCTTTTGCAGCATGCCAACGGGCAGCCTTCATTGTTTTTGATGGCATAATATTTTGTTTATAAAAAAAGGTAAGCTGTACAACTTACCTTTTTTGATTTTTAATTTATTTCTAAAAGAAACCTAATTTCTTTTTATCGTAAGAAATCAACATGTTTTTGGTTTGACGGTAATGACCCAACATCATTTTATGATTTTCACGACCAATTCCGGATTGTTTGTACCCTCCAAACGGTGCTCCTGCAGGATAAGAATGGTATTGATTAATCCAAACACGACCTGACTGAATCGCTCTTGGAACCTGATAAATCTCGTGTGCATCCCGTGTCCAAAGTCCAGCTCCCAAACCATACATCGTATCGTTTGCAATAGCTATCGCTTCTTCTGTTGTTTTAAAAGTAGTTACAGCCAAAACTGGTCCGAAAATTTCTTCCTGGAAAATACGCATTTTGTTATGCCCTTTGAAAAGGGTTGGTTTGATATAATAACCTCCAGCTAAATTTCCCTCTAAATGATTCTCTTCACCGCCAGTTAGAACTTCGGCACCTTCTTCTTTTCCTAATTTTATGTAGGATAGAATCTTTTCCTTTTGCACCAATGAAGTTTGCGCTCCCATCATCGTGGTTCTATCCAATGGATTTCCCATTTTAATTGCTTCCGTTCTTTCAATTACTCGGGCAATAAATTTATCATAAATGTCCTCATGAACCAATAATCGTGAAGGACACGTACAAATTTCACCTTGGTTTAAAGCAAACATTACCGCTCCTTCAATCGCTTTATCGAAGAAATCATCGTCAGCATCACCAACAGATTTCATAAAAATATTCGGAGATTTCCCACCTAATTCTAAGGTTACCGGAATAATATTTTCGGTAGCATATTGCATCACTAAACGACCGGTTGGCGTTGAACCTGTAAAAGCGGCTTTTGAAACTTTTTTATTGGTTACCAAAGCTCTTCCAAGCTCTGCTCCAAAACCATTGACAATATTTATGACTCCAGGAGGAAGAATATCGCCAATCAATTCCATCAATACTAAAATAGAGATTGGGGTACTCTCTGCCGGTTTTAAAACTACGGTATTTCCAGCTGCTAATGCCGGAGCGAGTTTCCAAACAGCCATCAAGATTGGAAAATTCCAAGGAATAATTTGAGCAATAACCCCTAATGGCTCACTCAAAGCAATGGAAACCGTTTGAGAATCCAATTCAGTGATAGAACTTTCCTCTGCACGAATTACTCCTGCAAAATACCTGAAGTGATCAACCACTAAAGGCATATCTGCTGCTAAAGTCTCTCTAATGGCTTTTCCGTTATCAATAGTCTCAACAGTTGCAAGATATTCTAAATTATCTTCAATGACCTGAGCAATTTTATTTAATAAATTACTACGCTCCGTAACAGATGTTTTCCCCCAAGTTTGAAAAGCTTCATATGCTTTATCAACAGCAATATCTAAATCTTCTTTACTTGAATGTGCCGCTTGTGTAAATACTTTTCCATCAATTGGAGAAACTACATCAAAATATTCACCTTTGACTGGTGCAACGAATTTCCCTCCAATATAATTATCATATTTTGCCTTAAATTCAGGTCTTTGCACTACGTTATCCATATCGTTATCTTTTTTATTTTATCAAATTTAGCTCCCTATTTCTCATCAGAATAGCACAATTCATCCAACTAATAGCATTAAATTTTCATTTCTGTTTTTTTAACCTAATTTTATTATTTAATTCACACTTTTTTATATTTAACATTATTAATTTAATATTTGTATGAACACTCAATATCCCAAATCAGTGATAAAAAACCAAAAAAATTGTTTCTTACTCCAACCTGCAATCCTTATATTTGCAATCTCATTAAAATTAACAGATGAAAATATCTTACAACTGGTTAAAACAATTCATTAAAATAGACTGGAAATCAGAAGAAACAGCAGCATTGCTAACTGATTTAGGTCTGGAAGTTGAAATTGTTGAAAAATACCAATCGGTGAAAGGCGGATTAGAAGGCATCGTTGTAGGACATGTACTTACTTGCATTCAACATCCAGATGCCGACAGATTAAAAATAACTACAGTAGATTTAGGTACTGGCGTTCCTGTCCAAATTGTATGTGGAGCCAATAATGTTGCTGCAGGACAAAAAGTTCCGGTAGCTACTATTGGAACTACATTATATGACAAAGAAGGAGTCGCCTTTTCAATAAAAAAAGGAAAAATTCGCGGACAGGAAAGTCACGGAATGATTTGTGCAGAAGATGAATTAGGTCTTGGTGAAAGCCATGACGGAATTATGATTTTAGACGATTCTTTAGCACCGGGTACTCCTGCTGCAACCGTTTTCAAAATAGAGAATGATGAAGTATTCGAAATTGGATTAACACCTAATCGTGCTGATGCGATGAGTCATTTGGGAACTGCCCGTGATTTGAGAGCAGGAATGTTACAAAGCGGCGTTAGTGTTGAATTGATTACGCCATCCGTAAGCAATTTCAGAGTTGACAAAAGAACTTTGAAAATTGATATCGATTTAAAAGAACCAAAACTTGCTCCCCGATATTGCGGTGTAACTATTTCTGGAATAGAAGTAAAACCATCTCCTGCTTGGCTACAAAACAGATTGAAAGCCATTGGATTAAATCCAAAAAACAATATTATTGATGTTACCAATTATGTTTTGCATGAATTAGGTCAGCCACTCCACGCTTTTGATGCTTCAAAAATTAACGGAAAAATAGTAGTGCAAACTCTTCCTGCAGGAACTAAATTTGTTACTCTGGACGATATTGAAAGAACCTTACACGAAGAAGATTTAATGATTTGTGATGAAAAAGGTCCTTTATGTATTGCAGGTGTTTTTGGCGGAAAAAAATCAGGAGTTTCTGAAAGTACTAATTCTATATTTTTAGAAAGTGCTTATTTTAATCCAGTGAGCATTCGTAAAACAGCTAAAAGACATCAATTAAATACTGATGCCTCTTTCCGATTTGAGAGAGGAATTGACCCAACTATTACAGAATATGCATTGAAGCGTGCTGCTTTATTGATTCAAGAAGTGGCAGGTGGAGAAATTACATCTGATGTTATGAATATGTATCCAAAGAAAATAGAAGATTTTTCTGTTTTTTTAAACTTTTGTAACGTAGCAAAAATTATTGGCCAAGAAATACCAAAAGATACTATCAAGAAAATATTAGTATCATTAGATATTAAAGTTAATAGTGTTTCAGATGCGGGATTGGGATTGACTATTCCTTCTTACCGTGTGGATGTTCAAAGAGAAATTGATGTAATCGAGGAAATATTGAGAGTATACGGATACAACAATATTAATTTTTCTAAAAAACTTAATGCTACTGTTTTTAATGCGCCAAGAAATGAAGATTACAAAATTCAAAATACGATTGCCACTCAATTGAACTCTCAGGGCTTTCATGAAATGATGGCAAATTCACTGACTACGGCTTCCTATGTAGCGCTTTCAGAGCAATTGAATCCATCACATAATGTGACTATACTTAATCCGTTGAGTGCAGATTTATCCACGATGCGTCAATCTTTGTTATTTTCAGGATTGGAAGCTGTATCGTATAACATCAATCGTAAAAATTCCGATTTAAAATTATTTGAATTTGGAAAAACGTATCATAACTATCTTGCCGGTTATGAGGAAAAAAAACATTTGAGTTTATTCCTTACTGGTAATAGAAATCTAGAAAACTGGACTAGCGTACAAAAAACGTCTGATTTCTTTCTGTTCAAAGGATATGTATCTGGAATACTTTCAAGATTAGGTTTAGAAAAAATACAAAATACTCCGGAAACTTCTGATATTTTTTCTGAAGGAATAGCTATTGAAATTGGTAATGAAACGATTGTTGAATTAGGAGTAGTAAAAAAATCTATTTTAAAACATTTTGGGATAAAGCAAGAAGTATTTTATGCTGATTTTAATTGGGATGTAATTTTAAAGAAAATTTCTACGAAAATTAAATACGCTGAAATTCCGAAATACCCTGAAGTTCGTAGAGATTTAGCCTTGTTAGTAGATCAAAATGTTACGTACGAAAGCATTTATAATATTGCCCGTCAAACCGAGAAATCATTACTAAAAGATATCGATTTATTTGATGTATACGAAGGACAGAATCTTCCCGAAGGTAAAAAATCTTATGCATTGAGTTTCACTATACAAGACAACTCAAAAACGTTGACGGATGTTCAAATTGACAAAATTATGAGCAAACTGCAAAAGAATTTTGAAACTGAACTTGGAGCAAGTTTAAGATAATTTCTATTTTTTATATTATATAAAATCCCGATTCTAAAATTAGAATCGGGATTTTGTTTTTACATGCTTTTAATTACAAATTCGCTACGCCTGTTTAACTCATGTTGCTCTTCAGTGCAAGAATCCTCAGGAATACATTTTATGTTTTGGACAGTTTCCCCATATCCTTTAGCAAGAATTCGTTTGGAAGGGACACCTTGTTCCAGAAAGTAAGTTCTTGTTGCTTGCGCTCTTCTGGAAGACAAATTCATATTGAACGTATTATTACCTCTGCTATCTGTATGCGAACCAATTTCAACAACCATTTCAGGATATTTTTTCATTAATTCAACAACTCTGTTTAAAATAGGCTTTGAATCCTTCCTGATATACCACAAATTATAGTCAAAATAGATCGGATCTGTTTTAATAATTAATCTGTTTTTTTCTTTTACTACATCTTTTTCATTTGCTACAATTGCTTCTATTTTTTCTTTCTTCTTAGCTTCGGCTAAATCTTTATCTTTTTTGGCAGCTATTACAAGATCTTTTTTGCTTTGCTCCTGCGCTAAAACTGCTTCTTTTTTCTGCAAGGCTATGGCAGCTAATTCTGTTCTATTCTGTTCATCAAGAATCAATTGCGCTGCTCTTTTAATTTCTTCCATGGATTTTAATTCCATTGAGGCATCATTCCTCTTATTTCTTTCTTTGCTACGAGCAACTATCTTGAAACTGTTGGTATAATTTTCTTTGGATGCATTTACTTTAAATTCTGTTTCACAAGAAACTGTAAAATTAAATGCACCGTCTGCAGAGGTTACAATTCTTTGCAATTCTATTGCATCAGAATTTTGTAAAACAACTACAGTATTCTCTAATGGTAATTTTGTATCTACATCTGAAATGATACCGGAAATAAATTGCTTACAATCCTCTATTAGTAATTTCTTTACCTCTTTTAAAGAATAAATATCATCACTACCCTTTCCTCCTAATCGATTGGATGAAAAATAACCTTCATTATACTCTGAATCTATGTAAAAAGCAAAATCATCATATCCAGAATTCAGAGGCAAACCTACGTTTTCTGCTTTTAAGAATACGTTATTTTGCAACTGCGAAACAAAAACATCCAACGATCCATAACCTTCATGTCCATTGGACGAAAAATATAATTTATTGTCTTTTGAAATAAAAGGAAATTGTTCTTTTTTGGAAGTATTAATTAGATTTCCTAAATTTTGAGGTTTACCATATACATCACCACTTATTGATACTGAAAAAATGTCAAAAGATCCTAGTGATCCTGGCATGTCGGATGCAAAGTATAAAGTTTTCTCATCAGTACTCAATGCTGGATGTTCTGTAGAATAATTTTCACTGTTGAATGATAACGAAACTATATTTGTCCATTTATCATTAATATATTGAGCCTTAAAAATTTGAAGGTTTGAAATTTTGTCTTTATTCTTTCCTCTTCTTCCTTTCTTATAATTATTTCTAGTGAAATAGATTGTCTTTCCATCTTTGGTGAAGACAGCGTTAGATTCGTGCATGGAAGTATTTATTTCTTTAGAAAAATAATTTACAATTGAATCACTGGAATTTATATTTTTCAAAGGAATTGAAACTAAATTCAAATACGTTTCACCATTCCATTTATACATTTTATCAAATAAACCTGCTTTCTTTTTTACTCCCGAAAACACTAAATCACCTTTCTCTGACACTGCTCCAAATTCAGAATTTGGCGTATTTATCACTAAATTTTTTATTTCGAATCGATCACCAATAGCAGAAACATTTTCTAGGTTAACTAGACCTTTTTCAAAGTCAATTAAAAATTTTTGATCCGTTAATGAAGAAAAATAATTTCTCATTACTGAATTTGCAGCTTTATAATTTCCAGTAGCTTTTAAAGTTTGGGAATATTTAAAATAATAGCCTTCTTCTAGATCTTTACTATAATTATTTATCAATAGTTTGTAATAGCGCTGTGCATTTGCAAAATCATTTGTGTAATAATAACTATCTGCCAGGTTCTTAACAACCGTTACTGAACTGTTTTCTCGAATAATGGATTCATATAATGGAATAGCTTCATTATAAAAAGTTCTATCAAAAAAACGATTGGCTCTTTTTAAATCTTGTTCTTGGGCGTTTATTAATTGTATTGAAAATACGATTAAAATCAGTACTATTTTTTTCATATTTTATATGTTAGAAAAATCTTGGCGATTTATCATATCCTTTACTAGATAAATCCAAATTAAACAATACAAAAATTTCATGTGTTCCTGAATTGAATTGCCCCAGATTAGACGTATTGTAATCATAGGCATATCCAACTCTGATGTTAGGCGTTGCTTTTACATTCATCATACCACTTACTGAATCTCCAAATCGATATGCAGCTCCAAATTCAAATTGGTCATTGTATAGAACGTTAGCAGAAAGGTCTAATGAAATTGGTGCGCCTTTAACATATTTTGACATAAAAGATGGTTTAAATTTGAATGAATGCGAGATATCAAAAACATAACCTCCAGTTAGAAATACATGAATATTTTCTGAGCCAAAAGAGTTAATTCCTGAACGTTCCTCAATGTGTTTTGTAGCAAGCAAATTAGGTGCTGATAAACCTACATAATACTCTTCCGTGAAGTAAAATGCTCCGATACCAATATTTGGCATGACATCATTAATATTTTCAGAAAATGCTAAATCCGTTGATGCATTACCACTTTCAAAAACAAACCCATTAAAATTAGTTGTTAAGGACGTGAAACCCGCTTTTAATCCTAGAGATAATTTATGATTATTATTGAATTCTAACAAATAAGCAAAATCTGCAAAAAAGTTATTCTCTTTTTTAGCACCGTCTCCAATATCATCCGAAATTAATGAGAAACCAATTTCAACTTTTTTATTTACTGGCATATGGGCAAAAAGAGTCAATGTTTTTGGGGCACCAACAGCTCCTACCCATTGCGTTCTATATAAAGCTCCAAGATTTAAAGTGGATTCAACTCCTGTTGCATACGCCGGATTTAGCACACTCATATTGTACATATATTGTGTGTATTGTGGATCCTGTTGTGCTGATGCTTTAATTATAATTAAGAAAAAACTTAAAAATAGTAGTGTTTTTTTCATTTAAAATTTGTTTTTAACTTGTAAAGAACCATTAACGATTTAAATAAAGTCGTCCTTGTTTAGGTGAAGTGTTACCTTTATTAAAATTGATAACATAAAAATAAACTCCATTTGGTGCTTTTCCATTGATGTCAGTACTAGAATCCGATGCTGTCCCGTCCCAATCCGGTTTGTTTTTATTTACGGTGTACATCAAATTTCCATATCGATTGAAAATTTCCAATGTATAATTCGGATATAAAAAATCAATGTCCGGAATGCTAAATGTTTCATTTACGCCATCCCCATTTGGTGAAAATCCATCAGGTATAAAGAAATCAGCCGTAGCATCACAATTTGTAAGGGATACAGTAACTTGTAATGGATTTGTTGACAAACAATTATTAGCGGTCGTAGAATCAAATCCGTAATAGATACGGTTATCTTGAAGCAATGTATTGGCAGACAATTGATTTCCGCTTACTGCGGCATCAAACCAAACTAAAGTACCGGTAGTAGCAACATTATCTGATAAATTTTGAATTGTAGGATTATCTAATCCACAAAATTTTTCACCATCTTGATTTAAAATTGGTGTTGGCAATTCATTTATTACAATTGCTACCATTTCTAGCCCGGATTCACATCCTGTAATAGAATTTATTTCTTTTACATAATAATTACCTGATACCAACAGTGCGCTATTATTTAGAGCAGTCGTACTTGTCAATGAATTATACCATCGGTATTGCGAACCATTTGGAACTAAGTTGGCAACAGTAGCGTTATCAACTTTACAAAATTCCTGATTCGTAACTGTTGGATTGTTTGGTATTACATTTATTAAAAAGCTCTTAGAATTTGGATTTATTATTGCTGAGCAACCATTATTTACATTAGTAAGGTCAGTAATCGTAAATGAAGTACTGCCTGTGTTAGGAAAATTTGTTACAGGCATTACAAAACTAGCTTTCCCTGAATTCACTGCTAAGGTTACCATTTGCGAAGCACTGTTATTAGCCCCTGAAAGAGTATAGCTTAAAAAAATAGATGTTAAATTCCCTAATCCTGAAAGTTCCACAGTGACAGGTTTATTTTGGCAAACATCTTCAATAGTAACAACTAATTTAGTGACATCAGGCAATGCTTTTACTACAAAATCTTTAGACAAGGTTGCCATACTGGTACAGCCGGTAGTAAGGTTTGTGATATTTGTAATTGCAATTGTTGTAGTACCAATATTTGGAATTAAACCTGCTGGTATAAAAAATGAAGTGAGTCCACCGTTAACATTAATAACAGTCGATTGTGCAGTGGCAACATTACTTCCAGATAAATTATAAACAATAGTATAATTTCCATTAGTAAGGTTGGAAGTCCCAAAAAATTCTACTAAGGCGTCAGAAGTTTGACAAACTGGAGCAATAGTAAGTGTAGCGTTATTGATTTTAGGAATTGGATTAATTTTAATCACTCCCGAAATTAAAGGAATTATATTATTACAAATATTAAGTGATGTGCCACTGACAATATTTGTAACCGTGATAGTGTAATTTCCGGGAACAGAAAAATTAGTAGAAGCAATTGGAAAAGTCAAAACATTATTTGAAAAATTTTGAATAGTTGTTATTGGCGATCCAATACCTGATATAGTATACGTAACGCTATAGCTTCCATCTGGAATATTCACAACATCTTTCAAAGTGGCTGAAAAAGCCGTTACTGCAATTTCATTTTCACAAATGGGTGCATTGACTATTAAAGTTGCTCCTGTATAATCGAGTTGTTTTTCAATGGTAATATCCACACTTGATGACTGATCTTCACAAACATTATTATCCGTGAATACGGTATAAGTAAAACGATATGTCCCAGGTCCTTTGGTATTATAAATATTTTGGACGTTAATAGTGGAATCAGTATCATCGTTATTGTCGATTTCATCTGTTGTCGTTTCAGTCCAAATCCCGTTAATGTCCTCCCCTATTAATTGATCGTTTAAATTTAAATTGGTGTAAGCACTTAGTTCATTGGAACACAAATTCAAATCATAAGGAGTTCCAGGTTGTGGCGAACGATAAATTGTCAAAAAAATTTTAACCTCTGGAGGTGCTGCACAAGAACCAATAGCGGGTATTGAATATGTATATTCGTAAGTACTACCCGGATTTAAGTTTGAAGCATCTAGTATATTATTGTTTAACCCTACATTACTTGTATTTCCAACCCAAGTACCACCCAGTTGAGGAGCTAGAAAATCACCATTAAAAGCCTCAAATAAATTATAAGCTCGTTTGGTATTACAAATTGAAGCATTGGCACCCGGCACTCCTGTATATCCACCAATTGTTATGGTTATAACTGCCGTATCTGTACATCCTAATCCATCCGAAACAGTATACGTGTATTTATAGACACCACTTTTCTTAATTAACTGCGCATTAAGAATTCCTGTCGTTCTATTTAATCCTCCTGATCTATCATCATCTTTCCAAGTTCCGCCAGTAATATGTGAACCTAATTGCAAATTCAAATCTATAGTTGTACTAGATACGTTTGTAATATCGCAAATAGTTAAGCTATTGTCATCATTTCCAGCAATTCCGGAACATTGTGCATAGGCATCATTGGTACAAAAAATAAAAAGAAGAAAAGAAAAAAAACAATAAAAGTCTTTAACTCTAATAAAAGGTAGTTTTATAATCATAAATGTTTCATTTCACCAAAAATAAACATTTTCATACAATTTTACATGTTTTTTTTTTAAATTGAAATCACTTAAATTTTTGAATAATAAGCATATTACATAAAATCCCGATTCCAAAATTAGAATCAGGATTTTACGTAATACAAAAGAGCCCTGCAAATAATTACAGGGCCCTTAAGATCAAGAAATTTCAACCTCTATAAAAAATTATTTTTTTGGTAATACAACAGCATCTAAAACATGAATAACTCCGTTTGATTGGTTCACATCAGCAATTGTAACTTTAGATTTTCCACCATTTTCATCCGTAATATATAAATCTTTTCCTTTCATCCAAGCTGTCAAAGTTCCGCCACTAACTGTTTTTAGAGTCGCTTTTCCATTGCCCATTTTAATAGCTTTGGCGATATCCGAAGCGTTCATTTTTCCTGCAACAACATGATAGGTAAGAATAGTTTGTAACATCTTCATGTTTTCTGGCATCAATAATGTTTCCACTGTTCCTTTAGGTAATTTATCAAACGCGGCATTTGTTGGGGCAAAAACGGTGAATGGTCCTTTACTCTGTAATGTTTCAACTAAACCGGCCGCTTTCACTGCTGCAACTAGTGTAGTATGGTCTTTAGAATTTACTGCATTTTCAACAATATTTTTAGTTGGATACATCGCAGCTCCACCAACCATTACACTTTTTTGAGCGAAAGAAGTTGCTCCAAATACTAATGCAAATAATGCAATCGATAAAAATTTTTTAGTTTTCATAAAATCTATTATTAAAGTTATATAAATGCATTTACGCAGTTAGTTTGCTTTTGGTTTTAAAAAAATAAAATTATTTTACAAATATCTATAAATCAATTTTATACATATTTAATTTAATGTAAATTTGTTATTATAAAAGTAGTTCAGCATCAAAAAGATACTCCGTACAGCGGGAGGATCAGTTTTTACAAGCTGGAAGTTCTGCTCCAAAAAAATGAAATAAAAAGAGATTGTTCATTTTTAAACAAAAAAAAGCCCCGCAAATTGCGGGGCTTTTTATATTCAAAAAATTTCAAGAAATTATTTTTTCTCTGATTTTTCCATTTTAGCTTTCAATGCTGCTAATACATCATTATTGTCACCTAAAGTTGCTGCCGAAGCATTATTTGTAGATGCTGAAGATGAAGTATTTTCAGTAGCTGTTTTCACATTTTTCTCTTCTTCTTCACGGAAGATAGCAGTGTGAGATGCAACAACTCTTTTGAATTCTTTATTGAATTCGATTACTTTGAAATCAGCTGATTCTCCTTTTTTCAATTTCTTTCCGTCTTCTTTTTCAAGGTGACGAGTAGGAATGAAAGCAACGATATCATCTCCGAATTCTACAGTAGCTCCTTTGTCAACAATCTCAGAAATTTCACCATTGTGGATAGTTCCAACTGCGAAAGAATCTTCATACTGATCCCAAGGATTAGCAGTAGTTTGTTTGTGACCTAAAGATAATTTACGTCCTTCAACATCTAATTCTAATACTACTACGTCAAGTTTTTCACCAACGTTTACAAATTCAGATGGGTGTTTAATTTTCTTAGTCCAAGATAAGTCAGAGATGTAAATTAATCCATCAATTCCTTCTTCCAATTCTACGAAAATTCCAAAGTTTGTAAAGTTTCTAACGATACCTGTATGTTTAGAACCTACTGGGTATTTAGCAGTGATATCAGTCCAAGGATCTTGAGACAATTGTTTGATACCTAATGACATTTTACGGTCATCTCTATCTAATGTTAAGATAACAGCTTCAACAACATCACCTACTTTTACGAAATCTTGAGCAGAACGTAAATGAGTAGACCAAGACATTTCAGAAACGTGGATCAAACCTTCAACACCTTCAGCAACTTCGATGAAAGCACCGTAATCAGCGATTACAACTACTTTACCTTTTACTTTGTCTCCAATTGCTAATTTAGCATCTAGAGCATCCCAAGGGTGAGCGTTTAATTGTTTCAATCCTAATTGTATTCTTGTTTTTTCGTCATCGAAATCAAGGATTACAACATTTAATTTTTGATCTAATTCAAGAACTTCAGATGGGTGGTTGATTCTTGACCAAGAAAGGTCAGTAATGTGAATCAATCCATCAACTCCACCTAAGTCAATAAAGACACCATAAGAAGTAATGTTTTTAACAACACCTTCTAACACTTGTCCTTTTTGTAATTGACCGATGATTTCTTTTTTCTGGATTTCGATATCCGCTTCAATAAGCGCTTTATGAGAAACAACAACATTTTTGAATTCGTGGTTAATTTTTACCACTTTGAATTCCATCATTTTGTTTACATATACATCGTAGTCTCTAATTGGTTTAACATCAATTTGAGATCCTGGTAAGAAAGCTTCAATTCCGAAAACGTCAACGATCATACCACCTTTAGTTCTGCATTTCACAAAACCATTAACGATTTCTCCTGTTTCGTTAGCCGAAATAACTCTATCCCATGATTTGATAGTACGTGCTTTTCTGTGAGATAAAACTAATTGACCAGTTTTGTCCTCACGGATGTCAATTAATACTTCAACAGTATCACCTACTTTTAAGTTTGGGTTGTAACGGAATTCGTTCAATGAAATAACACCTTCCGATTTTGCGTTGATATCAACGATAACGTCTCTATCTGTAATTCTAACAACTGTTCCGTCTACCACTTCTTCTTGATCCGTAGCGATAAATGTTTTTGAAACTAGTTCTTCGAATTCTTGTAAGTTTTTTTGATCAACTGCATCAATACCTTCTTCAAAGTTGTGCCAGTTAAAATTTGCTAAAAACTCTTCTTGTGATTTTACTTGTTCAGACATGCTGATTAAAAATTTGTATTCTGTATTCTCTCGAGTTTCTTAATGTGGTAGAAAACAGCAGAAGTTGTTTGTATAATTAGTTGAACCCTAAAGGAAACTCTTATTCACCAAAAGGACTGCAAAAGTAACACATTTATATTAAATAACAAAATATTTATGTTTCGATAATCCGTTGATTATTAGGAGCAGAACATTTTGGGGTTTTTAGGAACTCTACTCCCGCTTTCCGCTGTATCCACGCCCAAAAGCGTGGGATGCCGCTTCAATCGGGGCTATTTAACTTCAATTGGTTTTTCAACACAAAAAAAAACCGATAACTATTTTTCAGTTATCGGTTTTTTTTATTTTTCTATCACTTTTTAATGACTTATATTTTCAACATCCAAAGGATTGTGTTTGTGTTTGAATAAAACAGCAAATGCAACTGCAATTATCAACGCATAAATAGCAAAAGCCAGCCAAATCGTATGCCAGTCTTTCATTAAAATAACTTTGCTAAACAATCCATCGGCTGCAATTGAATTCCCTTGACCAGTAACAAATTCCAACATTTTTGGATTCGTCGTTTCTGTTTCCAGAAAACCAGCCAAATCTGTAGTGTTACTAAATGATTTTGTAAAATATTTATCAATTGCCCATCCGGAAGTAAAACTTCCCAAAACGGCTCCAAAACCATTAGTCATCATCATAAACAATCCTTGCGCTGAAGAACGATTTTTAGGATCTGTATTCGTTTCCACAAATAATGATCCTGAGATATTAAAGAAATCAAATGCCATTCCATAGACCACGCAAGACATAATAATCATCCATAATCCGCTTGTTGGATTTCCGTACGCAAATAATCCAAAACGCAATACCCAAGCCAACATACTAATTAACATCACTTGTTTAATACCAAAACGTCTCAGAAAAAAAGGAATCGCAAGAATAAATAAAGTCTCCGATATTTGAGAAATTGACATGATAATCGTTGAATATTCCACAACGAATGAATCTGCATATTTTGGAAAATGCTTAAATTCATCCAAGAAAACATCTCCGTAAGCATTTGTAAGCTGTAAAGCGCCTCCTAAAAACATAGAGAAAACAAAAAACAAAGCCATTTTATAATCAGCGAACAACTTGAAAGACTCTAATCCTAATGTTTCCATTACAGATGCATTCTCTTTCGATAAGCGTTGCGGTTTGCATTTTGGTAACGTAAAAGAATAAATTCCAAGAAGTATTGCTGCTAAACCGGCAATGTAAAACTGATACTCCGTTGCTTTATTCCCAGTCAAATTGGTAATCCACATCGCAACAATAAACCCCACTGTTCCCCAAACGCGAATGGGGGGAAAGTTTTTAATTACATCCTTGTTATTTAACTTAAGCGCCGTATAAGAAATAGAATTACTCAATGCAATTGTTGGCATATAAAAGCACATTGCCAAAAGCATTACATATATAAAGGAAGTAGGATTGGTCACTTGTGGCATATAAAATAGAACCCCAGCATATAAAATATGAAGTATACCGTATAATTTTTCAGCATTCACCCATCTGTCAGCGATAATTCCGGTCAGTGTTGGCATAAATAAAGAAGCAATTCCCATTGTTCCAAAAACCAACCCAAACTGAGTTCCTTCCCAGTTTTTTGTTCCAAACCAGTAATTCGCAATGGTAATCAACCAAGCTCCCCATACAAAAAACTGAAGAAAGCTCATTATTACCAATCTATTTTTAATTCCCATGAGATGAATTGTTATTTATTTTTTAAAAATTAACAGGGCGTAAATCTACTATTAAAAATGAGATCTGCAAATAATTATATCGTTTTAGTGATTTCATTTACCAATTCTAAAACAAGCTTGAACTGTTCCTCGCGATTCAAATGTGAATTATCTATTTCTATAGCATCTTCAGCCATGACTAAAGGAGAATCTTCACGGTGCGTATCAATGTAATCGCGCTCTTCCACATTTGCCAAAACTTCTTCAAATGTTACAGTATCACCCTTCGCAACCAATTCATCATAACGTCTTTGTGCTCTGGTGGTTGCACTGGCGGTCATAAATATTTTAAGTTCTGCATTCGGAAAAACAACAGTACCAATATCTCTGCCATCCATTACAATTCCTTTATCTTTTCCCATTTCTTTCTGTTGTTCCACTAATTTGGCACGAACCTCAGAAACTTCAGCTACTTTGCTTACAAAACTGGAAACTTCAATCGTTCTGATTTCGGTTTCAACATTCACATCATTTAAATACATTTCTGCAAAACCCAAATCAGCATTGAATTTGAATTGCAATTTTATATTTGGCAAACTATTAATTAAGCCTTCTTTATCAAAAGAATCCACATTTATGTAACCGTTTTGCATAGCAAAAAACGTCACGGCACGATACATCGCTCCTGTATCAACATAAATATATCCTAAATGATTAGCAAGTTGTTTAGCCAATGTACTTTTTCCTGTAGAAGAAAAACCATCAATTGCGATAGTAATTTTTTTATTCAAAATTTTAAATTTAAAGTTCTATGTTATATTAAAATCATTATTGAAAATTAATTGTCAATCCAAAAAGGCTTGTATTTCCGGCTAATGTATATCTGGAATACGAATAATTGAATTTCAATTTATTTAATTTAAGTCCAAATCCCAATGAAACCCCTGAGAAATTCCTTTGTTCTACAAGGCGTAATTCCTCAGCTCTTCTAAAATTATATCCAACTCGAAGATTAAACGCTTTTTTAGGAAAGAGTTCAACACCCACAATTACGTGTCGCAAAGCATTATTAACGAAAGATACTTTTTCTTCGGTGGATTCTCCATCAAATGAAGATTCTGCTCTGGCTGGATTTGAAAAAGCAATATTCCATTGTTGCAAATTTTCCAGAGTAAGATGCCAACGAATAGGTACATTTTCCAATTCCTGTGAAACTCCAGCTATGATTTCAAGCGGCAGTTTCTCATTCGTACCATTATACGTTGAAAACTGAGTTCCAATGTTTCTAATCGCCAAACCCCAATTTACATCATTTCTTTCATCAATAAACAAAGCGCCAATGTCAAGCGCTCCTCCAAAAGAATGATAGGTTTCTAAACTGGAAGAAATCAGTTTTGCACTGGCTCCAATATGAATGTTGGTGTAAGGAATGTTGTAAGCGTACCCAAAAGAAAGTGCAATTTCGCTTCCTGTAAACTCTGATGTGGGCTGACCATTTTCGTCATAACCTTCAAAATTACCGTAGTTGACATAATTTACACCAGCCTGAAAAGTTTGCAAATGCCGGTCGTATGTGTACGCATAAGAAGCGGTTCCATAAGTAACTTCTTTATAATAACTGCCATAATTTAAAGCCAGGTGATTGTCCATTTCAGCATTTATGGTTGCTGGATTAAAATGAACCTGATTGACGTCATCATCATAAATCGTGATTACTTTTCCTCCCAAAGCTGCCTGTCTTGGCGAAGTAACCAAATTTAAAAACTGATAGGTATACTTCCCTCCTATCTGACTGTAAGAAACAGCACAAATAATAAGGAAACAGTATAGTTGAAGTTTTTTTAACATGCTTTAAAGTGCAGTTGGTGTAAAATAAAAACGCAACTGCGAAGATAAAATTATAAATACAATAAATGGCAACTTTGAAACTCGTAATTGCAAATAAAAAATCCAAATTCCATCTCTTGATAATCAAGTTTTGAAATTTGGATTTTTGGTATTTAGGTGTTGTAATTTATTACAAATCCTTAGCGTTTTTTACCTTCTGATCGGTCAAAGCAAATTTTAATACTTCGCTCATTTCTTTTACATAATGAAAAGAAAGTCCTTCAAGATATTCAGGTTTTATTTCATCAATATCACTCTTATTTTCATGACACAGAATAATTTCTTTGATATTTGCTCTTTTTGCCGCCAAAATCTTTTCTTTGATTCCACCAACTGGCAAGACTTTTCCACGTAATGTGATTTCCCCTGTCATAGCTAAGTTTTTCTTCACTCGTTTTTGTGTAAACAATGAAACTAATGACGTCAACATCGCGATTCCTGCACTTGGACCATCTTTTGGCGTAGCTCCTTCCGGAACGTGCAAGTGAATATTATATTTAGAAAGAATCTCGGAATCCAATCCTAAAAGTTTTGCATTCGCTTTAATGTATTCTAAAGCAATTGTAGCAGATTCTTTCATGACCGTACCTAAATTTCCGGTAATAGTCATGGTTCCTTTTCCAGGAGAAAGCAACGATTCTATAAACAGAATGTCACCACCTACAGATGTCCAAGCCAAACCAGTTACCACTCCGGCAACATCATTATTCTCGTATTTGTCTCTCTCTAATCTTGGAACACCAAGTGTTTTTATGATATCTTCGTCCGTTACTTTTTTATTATACTCCTCTTCCATTGCAACTGATTTGGCTGCGTTACGGATTACTTGTGCAATTTTAGCTTCTAGACCACGAACACCAGATTCACGCGTGTATCCTTCAACGATTTTTTCCAATTGTTTCTTTCCAATAGTCAAATCTTTAGTTGTCAAACCGTGTTCTTTCAGTTGTCTTGGAAACAAATGTTGACGCGCAATTTCTACCTTTTCTTCAATTGTGTAACCTGACATTTTGATGATTTCCATTCTGTCTTTCAACGCAGGTTGGATGGCAGCCATATTATTAGAAGTAGCAATGAACATCACTTTAGATAAATCATATCCCATTTCAAGGAAATTATCATAAAACGAATTGTTTTGTTCCGGATCTAAAACTTCCAGTAATGCCGAAGATGGATCACCTTGATTACTGTTAGATAATTTATCGATTTCATCCAAAACAAAAACTGGATTCGAAGTTCCCGCTTTTTTCAAACTTTGAATAATTCGTCCTGGCATCGCACCAATATAGGTTTTTCTGTGTCCGCGAATTTCCGCTTCATCACGCAATCCACCAAGGGAAATTCTAACGTATTTTCTACCCAAGGCTTCTGCAATAGAACGTCCAATTGAAGTTTTACCAACTCCCGGAGGTCCTGTTAAACATATAATTGGTGATTTCATATCATTTCGCAATTTTAAAACTGCCAAATGTTCTATCATTCTTTTCTTCACGTCTTCAAGACCAAAATGATCTCTGTCCAATATTTTCTGAGTTCTTTTTAAATCGAAATTATCTTTGGAATATTCGTTCCAAGGCAATTCTAAAAACAACTCTAAATAGTTTCTTTGTATTCCAAAATCAGGCGCTTGCGGATTCATGCGTCGCATTTTAGACAATTCTTTATCGAAATGTTTTTTGGTTTTCTCATCCCATTTTTTGGTCAAAGACTTTTGCAACATTTCGTCCATTTCCTCTTCCTGAGAAACACCACCCAATTCTTCCTGAATGGTTTTCATTTGCTGGTGCAGAAAATATTCACGTTGTTGTTGATCCAAATCAAAACGAACTTTAGACTGAATATCATTTTTCAATTCGAGTTTTTGCAACTCAATATTCATATAACGAAGCGTTTCTAAAGCTCTTTCTTTCAATTCATTAATAGCCAACAAATCTTGTTTCTCTTTAACAGAAAGATTCATATTAGAAGTCACAAAATTGACTAAAAATGATTGGCTTTCAATATTCTTGATGGCAAAAGTAGCTTCACTGGGAATGTTTGGACTTTCTTTGATAATTTGAATGGCTAATTCTTTGATTGAATCCAGAATCGCTACAAATTCAGTATCATTTTTCTTAGGTCTTTTTTCAGGAACTTCCTTGATTTTCGCGGTGATATAGGGCGTTTCATCAATAACAGCATCAATTTCGAAACGTTTTTTACCTTGAAGAATTACCGTTACATTCCCATCAGGCATTTTTAGCACGCGTAAAATACGGGCAACAGTACCTATTTTATGAATATCATCTTTGGTTGGATCTTCATCTTCCTCATTGATTTGAGCAACAACTCCTATCGTTTTACCGGCAGCATTGGCGTCATTGATCAATTTGATAGATTTATCACGTCCCGCAGTAATTGGTATCACAACTCCAGGAAATAAAACCATATTTCGCAAAGGTAAAATAGCCAATAATTCCGGTAATGCCTCATTATTCATTTCCTCCTCGTCCTCGGGAGTCAAAAGTGGAATTAAATCTGCTTCCGAATCAAATTCCTGAAGTGACAGATTGTCAATAGTAAGTATTTTATGATTTGACATATTTTATTTAAGTCTTTTTGTCATTAAAAAATTCATTATTTAAACAAATATAAGGTTTCAAAATAGTCTTTTTATATAAAATCTAAGTTTAATCCTCATTATTTGCATAACGGTAAAAGAGTCAATCTCTGTGCCAAAATATAATCTTTCATCCTAATTTTCCATTAGAAAGAGATATTTTAGACACAACAAATAATAGCCAAATAAAACAATTCGGAAGACATCATAAGAAAAAATATAGTTTAATTTTAAAAACTGTAACAAATGCAAAAATAACAAGTCCTTATAATAAACTAAAATCAGCTGTTTGAGTTTAACCAACTATAATATCGAAGAATTAATCTTGCTTTGCAGGCAAAAAAATCAAAAAGCACAGTGTGAGGTTTACAATCGCTATGCAAAAGCGATGTATAATGTGTCCTTTCGGATTGTCAAAGATGTCCATTTTGCTGAAGATGTAATGCAAGAGGGTTTTTTAAAAGCATTCACTAAAATAAACGACTATAAACAAGAAGTTGCTTTTGGTGCTTGGTTAAAAAGAATTGTCGTGAACTGTAGTATTGATTTTTACAAAAAAAACAATCAATTCAAACCAGAAGATTTTGATACCACACTTTATAAAATTGAAGAAAAGGAATCTGCTTTAACTGAAATTACAAACTTCAATGAACTAAAAGTAAAACAAATTTTAGAGGTCATTAACTCCCTGAAATACAATTACAGAATGGTTTTAACTTTATTTTTTATTGAAGGTTATGACCAAGAAGAAATTAGTGAAATACTTAATATAAGTTATGCCAATTGCAGAACTACACTGAGTAGAGCCAAAGATTGTTTAAGAAAAAAACTAGAGGAAATATGAAAAAGGAAAATAAAAAACTGGACAAATTATTTGACAAATTTGAAAATCAATGGGATATCGAGACTCTTGAAAATCATCATGAGGAACGATTTGTAAAAAAATTAAAATCCAAAAAATCGAATTGGGAACGTTTCGCCTCTATTGGTATCGCTGCTTCTATAGTTGTTATGTTAGGGCTTTCAATATTCAACAATACTCCTAAAAAAACAGAAGAATTGCGATTTGCATCCAGAGAAACTAAACAAACAGATTCCATTTTCACTGTTTTAATTGAAAATGAATTAGAAAAAATAAAAGAAAAAAAATCACCTGAAAATGAAAAAATAATTTCCGATGCACTCAAGCAAATGAGAACATTGGATAGTGATTATGAAAAAATAATTAAGGAATTAGAAACAAATGGAGAAAGTAAGCAAATTATTAATGCGATGATCAGCAATCTTCAAACACGAATTTCTTTTTTACAAAATGTACTGTTACACATTGAAAACAATAAAAAATTAAAAAATATTTCTGATGAAAAAACAATTTAAACTACTCTTATTAGTCGTTTTAATTCCATTTTTAGGATTTTCCAATGATCCTGATTATATTCATACCAAACAAAAAATCATAAAAAAAGCCTATTTCGTCAATTCAGATGCAGGTCTTTATATTGATAACTCATACGGCAATATCTCAGTAACAACTTGGGACGAAGATAAAACCGAATTGGATATAGTCATAAAAGTGAGTGGTGATAACGAAAATTGGGTCAACCAACGCATCAACGACATTGATGTTGATATAATTGCGCTGAAAGGGATGATTACTGCAAAAACCATTTTAGGAAACTCGAGTTATAAGAGTAATGGCAAAAACAATAGTTTTCAGATTAATTATACGCTAAAAATTCCAAAAAACGGAAGTGTAAAACTCCATAATAAATACGGAAATATCAATACATCAGACTTATTCGGTGAAGCTGAAATTAAATGCAAATACGGCAAAATAACATTAGGTCGATTATCCGGAAACTCCAGTAACATACAAGCAGAATATTGCTCTAACTCGACTATTTCATTTTTAAAGAATGCAATCATTGGGGCAAAGTATTCAAATTTGAAAATTGGAGAAGTCACAAAACTAGATTTGGCTTCAGATTATACGGATGTTGATATTCAAGAAAGTGATGTCGTTAAATACATCAGTAAATACGGGAATATTAAAATTCAGAATGTAAAATCGTTAGATGCAACCGGTAATTATTTAACCCTTAAAGTTGGTGAATTATCCAATACTTTAAAACTGTCCACAAAATACAGCAATGTAACTATTGGAACTATAAATGCAAAAGTCAATACTGTAACTATTGCAGCGGGTTACACCGGATTAAACATTGGGTTTGATGCTAATTATGCTTTTGATTTTAATGTGACCGTAAAATATGCCAATTTTAAATATGACAATGAATTAGAAATAAATTCTAAAGAAGACTCGTATAACTTGAAAAAATACAGTGGTTTTTACAAGAAAAAAGGAGTAAATAATGTATCTATAATTTCAGATTACGGAAATGTAATACTAGTAAAAAAACAATAATCTTAAATCTTTACTTATGAAAAATTCAATCAAATTATTTATTAGTTGTTCACTATTACTAACGACAATGGCTAATGCTCAATGGTCATCCAATCAAAAAATAAAAGGAAACGGCAAAGTAATTTCTGAAAAAAGAACAACAGCTTCTTATGATGGAATTGCAATAACAGGTTTTTTTGATGTCGAATTAGTTTCGGGAAAAGAAGGAAACATTACTATAAAAGGCGAAGAAAATTTATTGCCTTACATCAAAGTTGAAGTTGTCGATCAAGTATTAAAAATTTCTACTGAAAAGAACAAATATATCAGTACCAGCAAAGGAAGTCAAATTATCATAATTGTCCCTTTCGAAAGCATTAATCAAGTTTCTTTGACTGGTTCAGGCGATGTGATAACTAAAAACAGCATTAAATCGAAATCATTTTCAGCTAAATTAACGGGTTCAGGTGATATGAATTTAGATGTTGAAGCAAATGACTTTGATGTTAACTTAAGTGGTTCAGGAGATATAGTTCTAACAGGGAAAACGGAAAATTTCAGTAGTAATTTAAACGGTTCTGGTGATATTGATGCCGGTAATTTGAAAGCTAAAAACGCAAAGATTACCGTTTCCGGTTCAGGAGACAGTAAAGTTTTTTGCAATGAAAGCCTTCACGCCAGAGTTTCTGGTTCAGGAGATATTGAATACACGGGGAATCCAAAGAAAAAGGATACGAAAGTAAATGGCTCAGGAGCAATCTCGAAAGCTTAATTTTTAAAAAGTAAATTAGAAGAAAAGGTGTTTTATTAATTTTAAACGCCTTTTTTTGGAACTCTTTTCAACAAAATAATACCAATTATAAAAAAGATTGCCAAAAATACAGTCGCAAATCTTGGACTCCCCGTAATTTGATCTATGACTCCGTAGAAGCACATTCCAATAACAATTCCCACTTTTTCGGCAACATCATAAAAACTAAAAAATGAAGCAGTGTCTTCGGTTTCAGGCAATAATTTAGAGTAGGTAGAACGGGACAAAGCCTGAATTCCTCCCATTACTAATCCTGCAAAACCTGCCATAATATAAAACTGTATAGGCGAAACAATAATATAAGCTAAAATACATAAAATAACCCAAAAACAATTAATTACTATTAACGTAGGGATATTTCCAAATTTCTCGGAAGCTTTGGAGGTTAGAACTGCACCAATAATTGCCACCAACTGGATTAACAATATACAAACGATTAGCCCCGTTGTGCTTTCGCTTTTAGATTCCCAAGCAATTTCTTGTGCTCCAAAATAGGTAGCAACTAGCATTACTGTTTGTACAGCCATACTATAAACAAAAAAACTAAGTAGGTATTTCTTTAAGATAATATTTTCATCAAGCAAACCCCATACTTTTTTTAATTCTCTAAAACCATTAAAAATAACGTGGTGTGTCACTTTTTGGTTTGCATTGACATTCCCTTTTGGCAAAAAATAGTAAGTGTATTGACTAAATATAATCCACCAGATACCAACCATAACAAAAGAATAACGCATGGCTTTCATGGCTGCTTCCCCTTTGGTTCCCGATATCCCAAAATATTCTGGCATCATAATCATTGCCAGATTAATAATCAATAAAATAACGCTTCCTGCATAACCAAGAGAATATCCTTTAGCACTAACTTCATCTTGTTGTTCAGCAAAAGCAATATCCGGCAAATAGGAGTTATAAAACACCAAACTCCCCCAAAAACCTATTAATCCTAAAAAATAAAAGAGTAAACTGATGTATATATTTTCTAAACTAAACCAATATAAACCTATACAAGATAAAGCACCCAAATAGCAAAAAAATTTCATAAATGATTTTTTATTGCCTATATAATCTGCAATACCAGATAAGAAAGGAGAAATTATTGCTACTGCCAAAAATGCCGTCGCAGTAACAAAACTAATTAATGCAGAATTTTTAAAACTAAATCCCAAAAAATCTATATAATGATCTCGCTCAGAAAATAAGGCTTCAAAAAAAATAGGAAAAACAGCGGAGGTAATCACCAGGGGATAAACTGAATTTGCCCAATCATAAAAAGCCCAAGCATTTAATAATTTTTTACTCCCTTTAGATAAATCTGCCATGTTTAATTTTTTGTGATGCGAATTTATTTATTTTTTGCTTAGAATTATTCAAAATTTAAATAATTCGACATTAACAAATCATTAACTACTAAGAATCATTCGCTTGAAAAAAAATTAATAAAAAAAGGACTACTCTTTTTTGAGAATAGCCCTATTAAATGTTATAAAAATGTAATAATTTTAAAACATTATCTTCTAATGACCCCAACTTTAGCAGCTAATGCTTTTGCTTCTGGAATCAATGCTTTTAAATTTGCAATTCTGGTAACATCAGATGGATGCGTACTTAAGAATTCTGGTGGCGCTTGTCCTGAAGATTGTGCCGCCATTCTTTGCCAAAAAATAATAGATTCATCAGGATTATACCCCGCAATTGCCATTAAAGTAAGTCCAATTTTATCAGCTTCAGTTTCGTGATTTCTACTAAAAGGAAGCATTACACCAAACTGAGATCCTAATCCATACGCTTGACCCCATATTTGCTGCGTTCGTTCACTTTTACCAGATGTTCCAACAGCTATAACTTGGCCAAGTACCTCCTGAGCTTGTCCGGCACTCATACGTTGCGCACCATGATTTGCCAATGCATGAGAAACTTCATGCCCCATTACAGTCGCCAAACCGGAATCATTCAATGTTACTGGCAAAATTCCTGAATAAACAACAATTTTTCCTCCTGGCATACACCATGCATTCACCTCTTTATTGTCTATTAATTTATATTCCCAACGATAATCCTGTAAATATTGTGATTGACCCAAATAGGTTAAATATTTTTCAGCCGCAGCTTTAATTCGTAGTCCAACTGTTTCTACTTTTTTAGCATCAGCAGTTCCAGTAATCACTTTATTTTCCTTCAAAAAAGTACCATATTGTTGAAAAGAAGTTGGAAACAATTCAGTGTTTGAAACTATATTAAAATTTTTTTTACCTGTTACAGGATTCGTTGCACAAGAATAAACCAATCCTGCTGCAAAAATCCCTACTAATAAATGCTTTTTCATAATTATAGATTTTAAATATTATACAAAAATACTATTATTATCCATTTTTTTATTTACATAATTAAATGTAAATGTATCAATTTTTTTGTTATTCCCCCATTATATACAAAGAGGTAAACTCCTTATTAACAATTAAATAACTATATATTTCTAAGTTATTTTTATCAAATGATACTTCCACATTATCAATTTCAATCATTTTAACTTTAAATGGTAATCCGATAAGATTTATTTTATATTTCGAATAATTCGTATCGTATTTTCCTTCCTTGTGCAACTGAATAATCAATTCTTTCTCCTTACCGGTTGTTTGAAACGATAAGAAGCTGTATCTCCCTTTTTTGTAATCATACCCATCTTGCGCATCTTCGTAAACTACTGATTTTTCTTTTCCTTCTTTGTAGTAAATATCTAATGTTAACTCCTCAAATTCTAACTCCCCAACATATTGTTGAACAGGATACTTCGGAATTACTGCTCCCGCTTTTATAAAAATTGGAATTTGATCAAATTTAGTGTCGACCCAAATTTCTTTTCCTCCTTTAATTTCTTCGTTGGTCCAATAATTATACCATTGTCCACGAGGAATATACATTCTTCTGCCTACAGCATTTGGCTCTAAAATTGGACAAACTAATATTTGATTTCCAAAAACGAATTCATCATTTCTGTAATGCGTTTGAATATCATCTTGGTCATAATATACTAATGGTTTCAACATAGGAATTCCTTCCTCAATATATTGCCAAAACATGGTGTATAAATACGGTAATAATTGATATCTCAAATTGACGAATTTTCTGGTTATATCAATAACTTCTTCATCAAATGCCCAAGGCTCCTGATTGCCGTGATCCCCAGAAGAGTGTGTTCTGCAAAAAGGATGGAAAACACCCAATTGAATCCAACGTGCGTATAATTCTCCCGAAGGTTGTTCTGCAAATCCACCTATATCAGAACCCGTGAACCCCATTCCTGAAATAGACATTCGTTGTACCTGTATATTAGCTATCCACAAATGTTCCCAAGTGGCAACATTATCCCCGGTCCAGGAAGATGTGTAGCGTTGTGCTCCCGCGTATGCTGATCTTGTTATTACAAAAGGTCTTTTTGGATACGCAAATCGTTTCACACCGTGATACGTTGCTCTCGCCATTTGCGTACCATAAATATTGTGTGCTTTTCTATGACTGCAGGGATTCCCATCATAATCGTGACGTACATCCATAGGAAACGTTTTATTAGGAACCTCCATAACTGCAGGCTCATTCATATCGTTCCACACACCTTTTACTCCAATATCTGAAATCAATTCTTTGAATAATCCTGCCCACCATTCTCTAACTGCGGGATTTGTATAATCCGGAAAATTACATTCTCCTGGCCAAACTTTCCCTTTCATGTAAGGACCATCAGCTCTTTTACAGAAATAATCTTTCTCTAAAGCTTCTTTATAAATTGAATATTCTTTGTCAATCTTGATTCCCGGATCAATAATTACCACAGTTTTAAAACCGTCCTCGGCTAATTCAGCCACCATTCTTTTAGGATCGGGAAAATATTCTTTGTTCCAGGTGAAACATCGAAAACCTTCCATATAATCAATGTCCAAATACAAAGCATCACAAGGAATTTTCAATTCTCTGAATTTGGCAGCAACTTCTTTTAGATTACTTTCCGGATAATAACTCCATTTACATTGGTGATATCCAAGTGCCCAAAGTGGCGGTAATTCTGGTTTACCCGTTAAATGTGTATAGGTTGTAACAACATCCTGCATTTCAGGCCCATAAATGAAGTAATAATTCATTTCTCCTCCTTCAGCCCAAAAACTGGTTACATTTCTTCGTTCGTGACAAAAATCAAAATAGGTTCTAAAGGTATTATCAAAGAAAATACCGTATGATTGTTTGTTTTGTAATCCAATATAAAACGGAACTACCTTGTATAAAGGTTCTTGGTCTTTTTGAAAAGCATATTGATCTGTTGCAAAATTCTCCAGTCTCTTACCTTTAAGATTCATTTGGGTTGCTTTATCGCCAAGTCCGTAAAAACATTCTCCGTCCTTGGAAGATTTACTCATTTTTACGATATTTCCACCGTATTCATAGCTTTCTTCCCAATGAAATCCCAACTCATCTTCTAAGATAATAGTATCCTCTAAATCAAAAATAGACAACCTCATATCTATTTTTTGAATTCTACATTTTACTTTACTGGTTTTTATCTGATAATAGTCTTCTACTTCAGAGACCTCAAGAAAATTATATCCATGAGAATGACTTTTATCAACTGCATAAGAAAAATCGTTGCTAAAATACCCTTTTGTTGTAAATCTAAACCGGATTAAACTATCTCTTAATACAGTTACTTTTAATATGACACTATTATCGGTATGAAAAAATATGGAGTCTACTTCATGCTCAAAAGAAACTATTTTTGTGGGATATAAATCGCCTTTATATTCTAATTCTGTATTTGTAATCATCTTTTATGGTATTAATTTTAATCTTTTTCAAGAACTCAAACTTACAAAATCACTTTGTAAACGGTTATATATGTGGGGTTTATTTACGAAAACGTTATAGTATGTTTCAATAAAAAATCCGTTATATATAATAATGGTTTCCATTATAAATGAAAACCATTTATATTATTACTTCAAAATTCAACAATTTAATACTTATGAAATTTTAAAAACGGTAACACTTAAGGGAGGTAAAAGCAACTCCGCAGAATAATCTCTTCCATCATAAGGCGTAGCCTCAATTGCTATTTCTTTAGCGTTTGAAACGCCACTTCCTCCATAATTTGAACAGTCACTATTAAAAATTTCTGTCAATTTTCCTTTTTTAGGTAAACCAATTCGATAATTAGTACGCACCACTTGAGTAAAATTACAAACTACAATTACATCATTTTTTGGGTCATTTCCTTTTCGAATGAAAGACATCACGGCATTTTGATGATCGGAATAATTAATCCATTCAAAACCTTCCGGACTGAATTGTTTTTCATGCAAGGCAGGCTGTTTTTTATACAATCTATTCAAATCTGTAATCAATAGTTTAACTCCTTCATGAAAAGGATATTGCAACAAATGCCAATCTAAACTTCCTTCAAAATTCCATTCACTGCTTTGTCCAAATTCGCTACCCATAAACAACAATTTAGTTCCGGGATGCGTAAACATATAGCCATAGAGTAATCTTAAATTCGCGAATTTCTGCCATTCATCACCTGGCATTCTTCCAGCAATAGATTTTTTTCCATATACCACTTCGTCATGGGAAAGTGGCAACATAAAATTCTCAGAAAAGGTGTAGGTCATCGAGAAAGTCAAATCATTTTGATGGTACTTTCTATATACCGTATCTTTTTGAAAATATTCCAAAGTATCATGCATCCAACCCATCATCCATTTCATACCAAAACCTAATCCACCTATGGATGTAGGTCGGGAAACCATTGGGAACGAAGTACTTTCCTCGGCGATAGTTTGTACTCCTTCATAATTTAGATAAACGGCTTCATTAAATTCTTTTAGGAAACTAATCGTGTCTAAATTCTCTCTTCCTCCGTAAATATTAGGTTCCCATTCACCATCATTTCTGGAGTAATCTAAATACAACATGGAAGCTACAGCATCAACGCGCAACCCATCAGCATGATAATGATGCAACCAAAATAAGGCATTACTGATTAAGAAGGAACGAACTTCATTTCGTCCATAATTAAAAACTAAACTTTTCCAATCCGGATGATATCCTTTTCTGCGATCAGGATGTTCAAAAAGATTAGATCCGTCAAAAAAACCTAAACCATGGGCATCATCTGGAAAATGAGATGGAACCCAGTCCAGAATTACTCCAATTCCTGCTTCGTGTAATTTATCTACTAAATGCATGAATTCTTGCGGATTCCCAAAACGGGAAGTCGGCGCAAAATATCCTACCAATTGATATCCCCAAGAAGGATCATACGGATATTCCATAATTGGCATAAACTCCACGTGAGTAAAACCAGTTTCTTTTACATAATTTACTAAATCCTCGGCAAATTCCAGATAGGTTAAAAAACGATTTTCTTCAGCGTGGCGTTTCCAAGAACCTAAATGTACTTCATATACTGAATAAGGTTTGTCTAAACCATTATGATTTTGTCGGGTTTCCATCCAGTTTTTGTCTTTCCATTGATACTCTAAATCCCAAACTACCGATGCCGTATGCGGTGGTTTTTCACAGTAAAAAGCAAAAGGATCTGCTTTCTCAGTTACAATACCTCCGTTGTTAGAGTATATTTTATATTTGTAAGTTGTCCCTTTTTTGACATTTGGAATAAAACCTTCCCAAATACCGGATGAATCCCAACGAACTCCTAATTGATGTTCGCCTTGTGTCCAAAAATTGAAATCGCCAACCACCGATACTGAATGAGCAGTAGGAGCCCAAACTGCAAAATAAACACCATCTACTCCGTCAACCGTTATAAGATGTGCGCCTAGTTTTTCGTACAGTCGGAAATGTTTCCCTGATTTGAATAAATCGATATCAAAATCGGTAAAAAGAGAATGCGAGATAACTTTGCTCATATAACAATTGTATGCTTCTGCTTTTTATAAGAAACAGAATATTATTTTAAGAAAAAACAGTTTATAAATTTATTTTATGATGTAATTATCCGGTATAATTGCTCCTTTTTTAATAACAACTATTCCATCTTTAATGGCGTATAATTCATTAGAAAAATCTTCTAAATGATTCCCTCCATTGATATACACATCATTACCAATTCTGCAATTTTTATCAACAAGCGTATTATTAATGAAACATCTTTCCCCAATTCCTACTAATTGTCTGCCGTTTTTAAGGTCTTCATTCATATCATCAATATTCTGATAGAAATCATTCCCCATCACATAACAACTCTGAATAATGGTTCCCTCGCCTATTCTGGATCGGATCCCAATCACGGAATGGTTTATTTCTTTAGCATTCAAAATACAGCCTTCGGAAATTAATGATTTATCAATCGTTGTCTTTTGGAATTTTGAAGGTGGCAATAACCTTGGTCTTGTATAAATTTTATTATTATCATCAAATAAATTAAACTTTGGCAAGTCTTCAGTAAGTCCAATATTAGCCTCAAAAAAGGAATCAATATTACCAATATCAGTCCAATATCCTTCATATTGGTAACTTAATATCTTTTTATGACCTACCGCTTGCGGAATAATTTCTTTACCAAAATCTTTGGTTTCTTTATTTGACATGATGTCTACCAACAATTTTTTGTTGAAGATATAAATTCCCATTGAAGCCAAATAATGCTTGCCTTCGCTCTTCATTTGCTCACTTACATCCGATTCCCAGTCTGGCAACAATTCCTTAGCTGGTTTTTCTATAAAAGATTCAATACAGCTTTCAGAGTTTGTTTTTAATATTCCAAATTCAGGTGCATCCTTTGCATTCACAGGTAAAGTTGCAATGGTAATATCAGCTTCTGTCTTGATATGTTCCTCTACCATATCGTTGAAATCCATTTGGTACAACTGATCTCCAGAAAGAATCAAAGCGTAATCAAAATCATGGTTTAAGAAATGAGGCATACATTGTCTTACAGCATCAGCCGTACCTTGAAACCAAGTTGGATTATCAGGAGTTTGTTCAGCAGCAAGAATGTCAACAAAAGCGTGGCTAAAAATACTAAAGTTATACGTATTTTTTATGTGTGCATTTAAGGAAGCCGAATTAAATTGAGTCAGTACAAACATTCTGTAAATGTCTGAATTCATACAATTTGAAATCGGAATATCAACCAGTCTATATTTGCCTCCAATCGGCACAGCTGGTTTTGATCTTGATTCTGTCAACGGATATAATCTGGAACCTTGTCCTCCACCTAAAATAATTGCAATAACATTTTTCTTTTTGGGTTTCATTTCTTGTTACTTATTAGTTTGTACATTTCTATATATTCCTGACAAACACGCTCCCAAGAATGGTCTGTGTTCATTCCTATTTTTATAATTTTGTTGAGATGTTCTTTGTCTTTATATAAATTTACAGCTCTTTGAATCGAATAACAAATATCTCCAACAGTTGCCTGGTCATGACAAATTCCGTTTCCATCATCGCCAAAATCAATGACTGTATCCCGTAATCCACCCGTTCGTCGCACTATAGGTATTGTTCCGTAACGCAAGGAATACATTTGGTTTAAACCACAAGGCTCCACTCTTGAAGGCATTAATAAAAAATCAGAACCCGCATAAATTAAGTGTGCTAATTCTTCATTGTATCCAATGAAAGTATTGTAATTCCCTTTATAATCAGATAGTAAGTCGTTCAATTGATTCTCAATAGCTGTATTTCCTGAACCTAAAATTAAAATATTAATTTGCTGAAAATTTTCAGATAAAGCGAGCGCTGAAGCATGTGGCAATAAATCGCCTCCTTTTTCTTCTAATAACCTACCAATGAAACTAAAAAGTGGTTTTGTTGGATCTAAATTAAAAAGGTTGCACAATTTTTCTTTATTTTCCTGTTTCCCCTTTTCAAAATTTTTAATCGAATAATTGGTTGACAGCATAGCGTCTTTGGCCGGATCCCAAACTTCTATATCAATTCCGTTCAAAATTCCTTTGGATTTATAACGCACCAGATTAAACAAGGATTCGAGTCCGTTTGCGGAATAATTAATTTCATTCAGATAATTAGGGGAAACTGTAGTTACAGCCCAAGCACATTTTATGGCTACTGCCAATGAATTGATGCAATTATCCCATTCTAAAACTTTGACATGAACCAAATCAAATTCTGGTAAATAATACAATTTATCAAAACCAAACTGTCCTTGGTACAAACCATTATGAATGGTAATCATAGAAGGAGTATTTCGTAATTTTTCGTATTTATAACAATACAACATCATAAAAGGAATCAAACCAGAATGATGATCATGACAATTGATAACATCAGGAACTTCATTTCTGCTTCCAATCCAATCTAATGTCGCGATTTGGAAAGATAAAAAACGTTCGATATCATCTTCATACCCATAGACGTCTTTTCTATCAAACAATTCTGGAATTTCAACCAAATATAATTCAAATCCCAATTTGTCTATTTTTTCTTTGAGAATATTAAAAGGAAAATTAAAACTTCCTAATGTTATAGTATTTGAATAAATACATTCAAACTTATTTTCCTTTATGAATTTTGTGTTATAACAAGGCATTACAACTCTTATAAGATGTCCAGCATTATTTTGATATTTTGGTAATGCGCCAACAACATCAGCTAAACCTCCTACTTTTGCAACGGGATAACACTCTGCGCTAATATGAAATATTTCCATCTATGAAATTTTGATATTTTCAGTTAATTGTATGTTTACAATTTTTTTTAAACAATTCTAAATATTTATTATTTCAGTCTTTTGTATGAATACCAATTAAAACCTTTTAAAAAATACTACTTTTATGTTTTTCTAAATTTAGTAAAAAAATTACAAAATAATAACCCGCTTGAAAATTTATCAAAATGACAAAAAAAACTTCTAAACATACACAATCCTTAGAAATTCCTAAAATTATTTTATTAACCAGTAAATTAATCTCTTTTATATCGCCAAAACTAATAACCTTATTTGCTGCTAAACTCTTTGTTACTCCAATAAAACACAAAATTCCAAAAAGAGAATTGGAAATGGACCGCAAAAGCGTACAAAAACTGATTTCTGTTCCGTCAATTAATAAAGAAGTGATGGTTTATAATTATGGAAAAAGCGATAAGAAAGTATTATTAGTTCACGGATGGTCTGGAAGAGGCACTCAATTATTCAAAATAGCGGATGAATTACTTAAAGCGGGTTATTCAACTATTAGTTTTGATGCACCGGCACACGGAAAATCTCCCGGAAAAACGACTATAATGGTTGATTTTATCGCTACAATTTTAGAAATAGACAAACAATTTGGACCATTTGAAGCAGCTATTGGCCATTCATTAGGAGGAATGTCCGTTTTGAATGCCATAAAAAAAGGACTCAAAGTAAATCATGCGGTAGTAATTGGCAGTGGAGATATTGTAGAAGATATTATGGATGATTTTGTGACAAAATTAGAATTGAAACCAAATATAAGCACTCTTTTGCGCTTGCATTTCGAAAAAAAATATGGAGAAAAAATGAACAGCTATTCTGCTTTTTTAGCTGCAAATGAAACTACTATTCCTGTATTAGTAATCCATGATAACGATGATCCAGAAGTTCCTGTAAAAGCAGGAATACACATTCACAAACACCTCAAAAACGGAGAATTACTATTAACTAACGGATTAGGACATCGAAAAATTCTAGGTAACTCTAAAGTAATTGAAAGAACAATTCAATTTATTCAGAGTAAATAACTGATTTACAATTATTAAAACTAAATAGTGAATTTAGAATAATAGTAGCCAGAGATAAACAATAATAATTTTTTTAATAAAATTAATAAATCATGAAATATCCTTTAGAGAAAACAGAACAAGAATGGAAAGAGCAATTGGGAGAAGAACGCTACAGAATTCTTCGTCAAAAAGGAACTGAATATCCACACACCGGAGCCTACAATTTGCATTATGAAAAAGGAACTTATTGTTGTGGAGCCTGCGGAGAACCTTTGTTTGAAAGCAATTCCAAGTTTGATGCACATTGCGGTTGGCCTTCTTTTGATGAATCAATTCCTGGAAAAGTTGAATATATTTCAGATGTTACGCACGGCATGAAACGTACCGAAATACTTTGTGCTAATTGTGGCAGTCACCTAGGACATGTGTTTGATGATGGACCAACAAAAACGGGGCAACGCTATTGTGTGAATTCGTTATCGGTAGACTTTAAAGAATAATGCTATGGACTTATTTGGAAACTCAACTGATTGGGCTAAAAAACTAGAGCCTATTCTAACAAAATATAAAGGCCGAAAACATCCTTTAGAACATCATAATTTATATCAACTTTTGGTTATGGTAGTTTTATCGGCACAAGATTCTGATGCCCATATAAATAAAATAGCTCCTGCTTTGTTTGAAGCATATCCCAATATGAAAAGCTTGTCCGTATCAAATTTTGATGCATTAATCCCCTATATTTCCAATGTTAGGAATTTTGGAAATAAAGCGAAATGGTTACTGGAAATTGCTCAAATCGTTAAAAAAGACGAAAATATTCCGCTTACAATGGATAGTTTAGTTGCTCTAAAGGGAATCGGACGAAAATCAGCCAATGTCATCATGCGAGAAGCAAAAGTTCCTGCAGAAGGTATAATCGCCGATTTGCATGTAATCCGTGTTGCTCCCAGAATTGGTTTAATCGCAGAAACCAAAGACGGTATTAAAGCGGAAAAACAACTCATGCAAGTGTTGCCAAGAGCAATTTGGGACGAAATTGGAATGGCTATTTCATTTTTAGGAAGAGAAATTTGTAGACCAAAACCCAAATGTGAAGAATGCCCGATTAATGAAATTTGTAATTACTACAATACTGTTTTCAAAAAAGAGACCATTTAGTCAAATTATATTTGCTTAAATGGTCTCAAAAAAAAAGTAAAATATTATAAACATAATTTATCAACTATTTTTGACACTGAAGTTATTTCAGTGGTGTTTTCAATAGTTGGCCCAGCAACCCAAACAGTTTTATACGTAACTTCGGTAGCCGCTTTAGTGACCGCATTTGATCCAATCATATATCGAATCATTTTTACCCACTTTTTTAAAGTTTTATTTTTATTTAATGCTTGTTCTAGCCAAGTTTGCTTAGTCCCCACTTTTTTAACATAAGGAGTATTAATAACAGTACAAGGTGTTCCCGATATTTTCTCGGTCAAAACAATATCTTTTGCACCATAATCAACACACGCTTGTTTATATTCCTGCGAAACTCCAGATTCAAATGAAGCAATAAAAGGACTTCCGACAGATACTCCTACTGCACCATAGGATAACATCTTTTCTAGCTCTTTTTTAATACTAACACCACCAGCAGAAATAACAGGTAATGTTGTATTTAAATTTAATTCTTTAATCAACTCCTCTGGACCAAGATTACCTCGATGTCCACCCGCCAGATTATTGACAGCTATTAAAGCATCAGCACCTAAACTTTCTACTTTTTTGGCAAAATCCAAGTCGGTAACATCACAAAAGACTTTAATTCCAACCTTATGAGCTTGTTTGATAGTCTCTTCCGGTGAGCCTAAAGATGTAATTATAAAATCTACTTTTTCCTCACACAATACCGCTAATTGATCTTTGTATTTGATATTCGATTTATTGACAATCAAATTATATCCAAAACTTCCGCCGGCAACTTTAGCAGCTTTGAGTTCAATGACTGAAGCACGCAATTCCTCCAATGTGCGATAATTTAATGCCGGAATACAACCCGCAACACCCGATTTCATTCCTTCAATAACCATTTTAGTATTCGAAACTAAAAACATTGGCGCCATAATCAATGGGCGATTAATATTCAAAAGGGAAGTTAGCGTAGGCTTTGTCATTATTTATATTTTTAATTAAAACAAATATAGCAAAATATACTATGCACGCCTAGTATTTATAATTAAAACAAAATCCAAAGCTTATTGTTTAGCAGAACATAATTGACTTATAGCGTTATAAAAAATAGAGCGTAAAATTGAATTACGCTCTATTCAAATAATAATAAATAGTATAATTTTTTATAAAAAAGAAGGTTTTAGAGCGGGCTTTATTCGTTTTTTAGAAGCTTGTTCGTAAGCAAAACCTAATCCTATTAATTTATCCTCAGTATACGGTGTTGAAAAAAAAGATAGACCAACAGGCAAATCATAAACCATTCCACAAGGAACAGTAATATGCGGATATCCACTCGCCGCAGCAGGAGTCGTCAAGGAATATCCCCAGCGGTCTCCATAAATCATATCAATACTGCACGCTGGTCCCATTGTAATTCCGCAAATGGCATCCAATTGATTTTCTTTGAAAACTGTATTTAAAATATTTTTACTTCCAGTAAAACTTTTTGCCAATGCATCAACATATATCTTATCATCCAATCCTTTTTTTGCATCAGAACTTTCCAGTGTTTCTTGCTTGAAATAAGGCATTGCTTTATCTTCATTATTTTTGTTAAAAGCGATAACCTCTTTTAAAGTCTTTACTTTTGCATTCGCTGTAGCCAAATATTTATTCACTCCATCTTTAAATTCGTATTGTAAAACTTCAAATTCGGCTTGACCCAAAGCATTAATTTTATCTAAATAGTCAATTTCGATAATAACAGCACCTTGTTTTTTTAAAAGATTAATGGCATCATCTAAAAGTGCATTTATGTATTTATTATTTCCTTGTGGTTTTTTTTCAATTCCAATACGCTTGCCTTTCAAAGCGTTTATATCTAAAAAAGTGGTATAATCCTTTTGAGCTTTTCCTTTACTTTCAACGGTTACAGAATCATCCTGATCAATTGCTGCCATTGCTCCTAATAAAATAGCAGCATCGGTTACTGTCCTAGCCATCGGTCCTGCTGTGTCTTGCGTTTTTGAAATAGGAATAATTCCTGACCGGCTGACCAAACCTACTGTTGGTTTTATACCGACAACACCATTAACGGAAGCTGGACAAACCACAGAACCATCAGTTTCCGTTCCTACTGCGACAACGCATAAATTAGCAGAAACGGCAGCACCTGAACCTGCACTAGAGCCGCATGGATTATGATCTAAAATATAGGCGTTTTTTGTCTGTCCGCCTCTACTGCTCCATCCGGAACAGGATTGAGTAGAACGGAAATTAGCCCATTCGCTCAAATTGGTTTTACCAATAATTATAGCACCGGCTTCTCTTAATTTTTTTACAACAAAAGCGTCTTTTGTAGCGATATTTCCTTCCATTGCCAAAGCTCCAGCAGTGGTTTGCATTTTATCTCCAGTATCAATATTGTCTTTTATTAAAATTGGAATGCCGTGCAAAGGACCTCTGCTTTTTCCTGATTTCATTTCTTTATCCAATTCAATGGCAATTGAAACGGCATCCGGATTAATTTCGATAACCGAATTTAATTGAGGTCCATTTTTATCAATAGCCTCGATACGTTTTAAATATATATGTACTAATTGTTCCGAAGTATATTTTCCAGAAACTAATTTTTTTCGTAAACTGTCTATGGTTTCTTCATCTAATTCAAATGCAGCATTAGAATCTTCAAATGATGCTGCATTTTCATCCTTTTTGGAACTGGGAGTACAGCCTGTAATCACAAGTGTGGTAAGGCCTACGGAAGCTAAAGTTGCAGTTGTTAAAAAAGATCTTCTTTTCATAGATAAAGTTTTTTACCTGGATGGAGGTTAATTAAAAATTAAACTAAAGTAAAAAATTTTGACCAAATACAATGAATAATAAAAATGAACAAAAGTTAAATTTTATATTGATACAATTTCTAAATATAGAAAAATGAAACCAAAATGGAAGTCAATAAAATATAAGTAAATATTTGCACTAATTTTCTCTGAGGATGTTTGTAATAAATCACATCATTTTCTAACAACTGAGCCACATATAAGAAAAATTTATTTTCACTTACACCTGATGATTTTTTACTCAAAACACTTAAAAAACGAAATAAAGTATTATCTGCAAGTGATGGATTTATATTTTTTTTTTCATCATCAGTATCATTAAAACTAGCTATACTAATATTATGATAATCTCTCAAATAGCCTCTATTCTCATCTTCCTCCTCTTCAATATTTTTTAAAACGAAGAACCAAGAGCAAATCAAAAAACTGAGGAGAATGAAATATATTGGAAAATCAATTTCTGAAACGGTCAATAAGCTAAAATTGTATATTCCAAAGCCAATATTAGAAATCAAAAGCGATTTGTAGGGCGAATTAGATTTAGCTTCAATAATGAAACTCATCAATACTATGCCAAAAGCGCCATAAGAAACAAGATTGAAATTTTGCAGATGCAAAAAAATAGAATCCATAATTACAATTGTTATATTTCAATTTACAATGGAGTAATTTTTTAAAAGAAAGGCAAATGCCTGCCCTCATTATTCCCATTTGGATGCTGCGGACACGGAAAGCTTGTCAAACTAAAAATCGAAGAAGATGTTGCACCACAGTATCTACAAGAGTACTGCGCCTTTTCAGAACCTTGATAAACTACATGTTTACCATTACCACTTCCAAGTGGATGCCGATAACAGGACTTTTCTGTAAGACTTAAAATACTATTACTTTTGGAACCACAATTTTCACAATAATACTTTTGCATGCGATTTAGACTTTAATTTATCTACTTTGAAACAAAAATATAAAATTAATAGAAGCACAATAAAGACGTCTTATGAAAGGTGGTTTTAAGGCTATGAAAGCGCTCAATTGGTTTCTAAACACAAAAAACTCCTATCCAAAATTGGATAAGAGTCTTAGTGGATATTCATTTATAAGTATTATACCGTCAGTCTTATGGTAACGGTCGTTCCATTATTTTCTGTAAATTGAATATCTATCGGATTTACATTAGAATTTTGCAGCAGTGAAAGTCTTTCTTTAGTTAACTGAATGCCTTTCGACTGATGTATTTTACTTTTTTTAGAAGCTTTTAAGTTCATTCCGTTATCGATAATTTTACATTCCAGAACGTTTTTAGACAACATTTCAAAAGAGATTGTCAGTTTTGGAGCAGGATGTAAAGCGTTAAATGCGTGAACAAAAACATTTTCAACAAAAGGCTGCAGCAACATGGTTGGTATTTTTGAATGATAAACATCCACATTATCATCGATATGGAATTCCGTTACAATTCGGTTATCAAAACGCATGTTTTCAATACTGATGTAGGACTTCAAATACTCCACTTCTTCTTCAATAGTTATCGTTTGTTTAGAAGAATTTTCCAATGTTTTCCGAATTAACTGTGCAAACTCTCCTATATATTTTAACGAGTTATCAATGTCATTACTGATAATATAATCCTGAATAGCATTCATCGCATTAAAGGTAAAATGAGGATTCATCTGGCTTAATAATGCTTCCAGTTTAGTTTCTGCAATACGTTTTTGTATCACAGCCTTTTCTCTGGATTTCTTTTTAGATTTAAAAATCAAATACACTAAAACATTAAATACAACCAATACAACTAGAGCAATAAACCACCAAGTCATCCAAAATGGAGATTTAATTTGAATTTTTAATAATTTAAAAATAGTGGCTTTTCCTGCATTGGAATCAAAAACTTCTATTTCTAAATTGTAGGTACCATAAGGTAAGTAAGGTAAAAATAAGTTTGTTTTTTCACTATATGGACTCCATCGATTAGTGCTTTTTAGACGATATCGAAATTTTAATTTATTAGGAAAAGCATGTCCTTTTGGAATAAAATCAATAGAAAAAGAATTGTCTTTATAGTCACAAATTAATTCTTTGGAATTAAAACGAAACCATTTATAATTACCTGAACTGATAGGTATATTATTTATTGCAATGGATGAAACTGCAATCTCCGAAACGGTCATTTGCGGCGCTGTTAATCGATTTAAATCAATGATATAATATCCTTTTTTAGTCCCTAACCACAGTTGATTGTCAAAAATTCGTGAAGTGGTAACCGTAGCATCTTTTAACCCTTGTTCATTGTCAATTAATCGAACAACTCCATCTTTATAGAGGTTAATTCCTTTTTCAGTACCTATGAGAATAAAATCTTTGTACGATTCTAAAAACAAAATCGTGTTACCTACAATCTCTTTTTTAGAAATAGTTTTTAAAATTTTAAAAGCTTTTGAATCATCAACAATAAAAACATTTCCAAATTCTGCTGCCAAAATAAGTTGTCCTTTATTGTTACTTGTAATATGTTTAAACTTTTTCTCTTTCCAAATTTTCTCCGCCAAATAAGAATGAAACTGATTATTTTTATAGACATATAATCCATTAAAAACAGAAAGTAAATACGTTTTATCTTTGTTAGTAAGAATCTTAACAATATACTGAGGAGTGTTTTTTTCGAACTTTGAAAAATGTTTATTTACCAGACTATGAACATTGTCATATAGCCTGGTACCTGCATAAGTTATTGTTTCTATAAATTTACCATCGTATGTAAAACCAATTTTCAAACTATGTTTAGGCAAGTAATTTATAATATTTCCTAAACTGTTGATTTCAAATATCCCTATATTACTTCCTATCCAAAAAGAATTATTGTTCTTTACAATTTCATAAAACTCAATACCGCTGGCTGGGATAGTAAAATCTAATTCAAAATCTCTCGACTCAATTCCTTGTTTAGTTCCAACTTTATTCCCTTTTTTTAAAAAATTTACTTCGAAATTCTTAAAATCCTCAAGTGAAATTATTTTTGAAATTTTCTTATTTGAATCTAAAATAGTCAAACCTCTATTGTGCAAAATTAATTTCTGTTTCTCTAAATTTTCAAAATCTATAACTGATTTAGAATCAAATAAATTATAATCAATTATTTTGTCTAAGCGAACTTCATAAATTCCTTTATCATTAGAACCTACATATAATATATCCTTGGATTTATCGTACACTACATTTAGCAAAATTTTAGAATCTATTCCATAAAATTCCGAAACATCAAGCATTTTGTCATTCTCAACTTTATAAAGCCCGCCATCTGGCTTGTAAACTCCCCAAGCCGCTGCAAAAATTGAGTTTCTCTTATCTTTAGCGTATTGCCAAACCATCGATTTACCAAATTTTACTGAGGATGACTTGCCTTTTAAAATATCATTAATAAAAAATTTATCTATAAACCCTTCATTACTGCTGTAAAGTGTTGATCCAAAAAGTGCTACTTCATAGGTGTTTTTATGCAAAAAAATAGGGATAATTTTTGGAGATGAGCCAGATTCGTCAATTTTAAACAAACCGTCAAAAATAGTAGCAAAGTAAACTTCGTCTTTATATTCGAAGAAAGAAATACTAATAAAATCCTCTTTGTGAGGTGGCACTTTTGGAGTGACTACTTTATTAGTATTAATATCAATAATCGAAACTCCTTGTTCTGTACCTACGTACATTTTATTTTTAAAAGGAAATACTTTTCGGGTTTTATCCGCTAATAAACCATTTTTTGTTGTGAAAACAGTGAACTTTTTACCATCAAATTTACTGATTCCTCCTCCATAACTGGCAAACCACATGTTCCCATTTCTATCTTGATTAATATCCCAACAGCTATTGTGCCCCAAACCATCAGTTTCATCTAAATTAGAAAATGAACCATTCTCCATCCTGGAAACACCATTTTCAGTTCCAATCCACAAAATATTTTTTGAATCCAAAAACAAAGAACGAACAGCATTATTAGGTAATCCATCTGCAGTAGAATAATTCTTGGAAGGAAAATATTGCCCTAAAATAAGATTTGGAAAAAACAGAAGGCTGAAAAAAAGGATTAACTTATTTAGAAATCGCATCAATCAATTCTTTTTTAGTAAATGATTTATCTGAAACGGGAATTTTATCACCAGTGATCATTTCCAAGATAAACTCATCAGACTTGAAACTAACTACAAAATTGATATTAATTAGAAAACTTCTGTGAACTCTCAAAAAATTTGATAAATGAAGTAATTCGCAAGTTTCTTTAAAAGATTTAGAAGTAAAATATTTTTTATCCAAAGTATGAACTGATGTATAAGCACCATCTGATTTACAAAACACAATTGTATTGACTTGAACTACTTCAAAACCAGTTTTTGAAGGAAAAACTATTCTCTCTTTTCCCGTATTTTGATTAACTATATTTTCAGCTAGTAATTTATAACGATCAAAATCAGTTTTATGAGATTTTGCTTTTACAACACGAGCAATAGCCAATTGAAAATCGGAAATGTTGATCGGTTTAATGAGATAATCTAAAGCACTATTTTTAATCGCATTTAAAGCATATTCTTTATGCGCTGTTGTAAAAATAATTTCAAATGTAATCGTTTCAAAATACTTAAAAAGTTCAAACCCATTTTCCTCCGGCATTTGAATATCTAAGAAAACTATATCTGGATTGTATTTTTTAATGGAAGTAACTGCTTTTTTAACAGAGTCACATTCATCAACAATTTCTATTATATCATTGTATAAATGGAGACATAGTTTCTTTAAAAAACTACGTGCATGAGATTCATCGTCAACTATAATTACTTTTAGTTTCATTAAATGGGAAATTTAAGCTAAAAATACTAGATATAAAAGAGGAAACCTACCAATATTGAATATTAAAAACGTTTTATTTAAAAAAAATACTATTCAACTTAATGAATAAGATCGTTTAAAGAAATGAAAGACTCTATAATTTAAACTTAACATTGGTTTTTTATTAAAAAAATATCCCAAAGTATTTTTATCGTAAAAATAAAAAAACTTCAGCCAGCGTTAGCCAGATGAAGTTTCTTGTACTCAGAGCGGGACTTGAACCCGCACGAACATTGCTGTTCACTGGATTTTAAGTCCAGCGTGTCTACCAATTTCACCATCCGAGCATTTTGTGTGGTACCTCCAGGGATCGAACCAGGGACACATGGATTTTCAGTCCATTGCTCTACCATCTGAGCTAAGGTACCAGTACAATTTCTTATAATGAAAAAGTAGGAATAAAAAAGCCTATCTTTTCAGATAGGCTTTTCAAAGAAAGGCGACGACATACTCTCCCACATAACTGCAGTACCATCTGCGCAGGCGGGCTTAACT
>NZ_RBXA01000003.1 GCF_003634755.1 Flavobacterium limicola
AGTTAAGCCCGCCTGCGCAGATGGTACTGCAGTTATGTGGGAGAGTATGTCGTCGCCTTTCTTTGAAAAGCCTATCTGAAAAGATAGGCTTTTTTGTTTTACAACTCTCCGAAGTATTTGAACAACCTCTCGGCTGGTCGTCTTTCTTTAAAGAATCCTCAACATGAATTTGATTAGGATTGTTTGTGTATAATCCAGTTTGTAATGACCTATGAAACTCATACATATAAAATTTATCTTTTAACCTCTTTTTCATATTTTGCTTAACATAAGTAGATGTATCAAGTAATAAAATGATTTTTTTTTCATTCATATAAATTTTATATAGGTATATATTTCTTCTATTGTAATATTTGTCGAACAAAATCTCTCTTAAATAGCTACAAAACTATCCATATATGGCAATCTGTATTTTTGATTAAGTTAAGAATAGATTAATTTATTATCCTAAAATGTTTGTTCAGAGTTTGATTAAACTTTATGTTGTATTTTTGTTTTAAATATAAAAATATAATATGAAAAGAATTATTTTGTTTTTGACATTTATTATGTCTTTAAACTCACAAGCTCAAGAACGCCCAAAACTAGTGGTAGGTATAGTGGTAGACCAAATGAAAATGGAATACTTATATCGTTTTTCAGATGATTTTTCTGCAAATGGTTTTAAAAGATTGATGAATAATGGATATACTTTTCACAATATGCATTACAATTATGTACCTACATATACGGCTCCGGGTCATGCGAGTATATACACAGGAACTACTCCGTCCACTCATGGTATTGTAGGGAATGATTGGTTCAATAAAGCTACTGGAAAGGATATGTATTGTACTGATGATGCTTCTGTTAAAACAGTAGGGGATGGTATAGAAAAGGAGGGAGCTATGTCTCCAAAAAATTTGCTAAGTACTACCATTACTGATGAGTTGAGAATGGCAACAAATTTTAAAGGAAAAGTAATCGGATTAAGTGTTAAAGATCGTGGTGCAATTTTGCCGGCGGGTCATTTTGCTAATTGGGCATTTTGGTATAGCAAAACGGGAGCTTTTATCTCAAGTACTTTTTATGGCACAATATTACCGAATTGGGTAACGGAATTCAACCAAGAAAAACGATATATGAATTATATTAATAAGGGTTGGGAATTATTGAAGCCAATAGCTACTTATAATGAAAGTCTTCCTGACGATAATCCTTATGAAGGAAAATTAGATAAAGCTAACGCACCCGTTTTTCCATACGATTTAAGTAAAATGTATAAAGAAAAAGGAGCAGACGTTTTGAGAACTACACCTTTTGGAAATGATATTTTGGCGGAATTAGCTATGAAAGCCATTGAAAAAGAAGAATTAGGTAAAGATGAAATAACAGATTTTCTAACTGTTAGCTTTTCATCAACAGATTATGTAGGACATACTTTTGGACCTCGTTCTATGGAGTTACAGGATACTTATTTGCGTTTAGATCAAACTATGGCTCAGTTTTTAAATTATTTAGATAAAACGGTTGGAAAGGATAATTATTTGCTTTTTCTGACTGCTGATCATGCCGGAGCTGAGAATCCTAATTATCTAAAAGATAACAAATACAATGTAAAAAATATTCCCTCGAAAGACATTGTTGAGGCATTAAAAAAACATTCAAATGAAAGCTTTGGTGCAGATTTGATTTTGGATTATTCTAACTTTAATCTTTTTTTTAATAAAGAAATTATTAAGCAAAAAGGCTTAGAATTGACAAAAGTCAAACAAAGTTTCAAAGACTTTTTGATGACGCAAGAACAAGTTAAAAGGGTGTATACTGAAGAAGAAATTTTAGCTTCGTCAGGAGATGATTATTTTTTGAGTTTTATTTCTAAAGGATATGATCCAAAACAAAATGGTGATATTGTTATACTTGATAAAACGGGTTATATGCAATATCAAGCCACTGGAACTACACATGGTTCACCTAATAGTTATGATACACACGTACCTTTACTTTTTTATGGCTGGCAGGTTCCAAAAGGAGAATTGCATGCTAAAAAATATATAACTCAAATTGCACCAACGCTTTCACAAATGTTGAAGATTCCATTTCCTAATGGAACAGAATCTGAAGTTTTAGACACGATGCTTGATAAGAAATAATTGTATTGCATATCATTAAAAAATCCCATTTGCATTAGTAGCGAATGGGATTTTTTTATTTTACACTGATGTTACAGCAACGGGTAACGGAATTTGATTTTTAAGTAAGTCTTCAAAGGTTTCATGTGCTCTGATTAAATGGCCTTCACCATTCATCCATAAAACTTCGGCGGGCTTGTATCTCGAGTTATAATTGGAAGCCATGGAGAAGCAATAAGCTCCTGCATTTCTAAAAGATAAAATATCACCTTCTTTTATTTCTGCAATTTTTCTGTTATTAGCAAAAGTATCAGTTTCGCAAATATATCCTACTACGGAGTAGAAGCGCTCTTTCCCTTTTGGATGTGATATATTTTCGATATGATGTTGTGAACCATAAAACATTGGTCTAATCAAATGATTAAAACCACTGTCTATTCCCGCAAAAACTGTTGAAGTAGTTTGTTTAACGACATTTACTTTAGCCAAAAAGAAACCTGCTTCACTTACTAAAAATTTCCCTGGTTCAAATATTAAAGTTAATTCTTTTCCGTATTCGGTACAAAAAGCATTGAATCTTTTTGATAGTTTTTTACCTAATTCTTCAATATCAGTTTCGATATCGTCTTTTTTATAAGGCACTTTAAATCCACTTCCAAAGTCTAGGAATTCAAGTTTTTTGAAGTTTCTGGCGGCATCAAATAATATTTCAGCAGCATACAAAAATACTTCGATATCCAAAATGTCAGAACCTGTGTGCATGTGAATACCCACAATGTTCATTTTTGTATTTTCAACAATACGAACTAAATGAGGTAATTGGTGTACCGAAATACCAAATTTACTATCAATATGACCAACAGATATATTTGCATTTCCACCAGCCATTACGTGCGGATTTATTCGGATGCATACTGGAACATTTGGATATTTTGTTCCGAACTGTTCTAATATGGATAAATTATCGATATTGATTTGAACTCCCATAGCTGAAACTTCTTCAATTTCTTCAAGAGAAACACCATTTGGAGTATAAAATATTTTTTCTGGTTCATAGCCTGCATGTAGTCCTAATAATACTTCTTGAATGGAAACAGTATCTAATCCTGAACCCATTTCTTTCAATAACTGAAGTATAGCAACATTCGACAAAGCCTTCATTGCATAATTGATGCGCAACTTTTCTACCTTTGAAAAAGCTTTAGTTAATCTGTTGTATTGAGATTGTATTTTTTCGGCATCATAAACGTATAATGGACTGCCAAATTGTTCTGCTAATTGTACTAAGTCTTTTGATTGCATGATTATTAATTTTGAGCAAATTTATTACTCTTTATTTAGTCCCACAAGCTAATGGATGAATTCTAACAAATTCTAACAAAAAGTTATAAATTAAACATTTATTTGAAATTTTTTAAAAAAAAATAACCCTTGACAAAATTTTTCTATCAAGGGTTATATATTGGTATCAGGAGCTACAAGTTGGGTAAATCGCCATTTCCTTTAGTTGGTAAATTGGTATAACCCATTAAGTATTTATCGACTTCTCTTGCAGCTTCACGACCTTCAGATATTGCCCAAACAATTAATGATTGTCCTCTTCGCATGTCCCCAGCAGTAAAAATATGCGGTACATTCGTTTGATAATTAGTTGCTTTATAATTGCTTCTCATATCAATTTCTAATCCCAATTGATCACTTAATGTTTTTTCAGGACCTGTAAATCCAAGTGCTAATAAAGCTAAATCACAAGGCCAAATTTTTTCAGAACCTTCTTTTTCTATCAATTCAGGTCTTTGTCCAGGTGTCATTTTCCAAGCCACTTCAACGGTTTTTAAACCTACGAGTTGGCCACTTTCATTAGAAATGAATTCTTTGGTGTTGATTAACCAGTTTCTATTACAACCTTCTTCATGTGAAGAGGAAGTTTTTAATTGCAATGGCCAAAATGGCCAAGGAGTAGTTTCACTTCTTCCAATTGGTGGTTTTGGTAAAATCTCAAAGTTAGTAACTGATTTTGCACCGTGTCTGTTTGAAGTTCCCACACAATCAGAACCAGTATCTCCACCACCAATAACGATCACATCTTTACCGGTCGCCATTATTTGATCATGAATTTCCTCACCATATAAAGATTTCGTTTGTTGTGTCAAGAAAGTCATTGCCTGAACGACTCCTTTGCTTTCTATTCCTTTGGTTGGTAAGCTTCGTCTTTCTGTTGCGCCACCACATAATACGATAGAATCAAAAGTGTTCAATTCTTCAATACTATAGTTTACGCCAACATTTACATTCGTTTTAAAAGTAATTCCTTCAGCTTCTAAAACAGCAACGCGTCTGTCTATAATTCCTTTTTCTAATTTGAAATTTGGAATCCCATAGCGTAACAATCCACCAATGGCATTGTCTCTTTCAAAAACAGTAACGGTGTGTCCTGCACGATTTAATTGTTGTGCAGCCGCTAAACCAGCAGGACCAGAACCTATTACAGCGACTGTTTTTCCTGTTCTAACTTCTGATGTTTGTGGTTTGATCCAACCTTCAGCAAAACCTCTTTCGATAATATTTTTTTCAATATTTTCGATAGCTACAGGCTCGCTAATAATTCCTAACACACATGATTTTTCACATGGAGCAGGGCATAAACGACCAGTAAATTCTGGAAAATTATTGGTTGATTGTAGTATTTTCAAGGCGCTTTCCCATTCTTCCTGATGCACCATGTCATTAAAATCTGGTATCAAATTTCCTAATGGACAAGCACTGTGACAAAAAGGAATACCACAATCCATACATCTGGATCCTTGTTCTTTGATTTTATCTTTAGGTAATGTAATTGTGAATTCATTGTAATTTGAAACACGTTCTTCAACAACTATATTACTTTCGTCAGTTCTATTATATTCTTTAAATCCTCCTATCTTTCCCATAACTATAGTGCTAGTAGTTCTTCAATTTGTTTTTCTTCGGCTAATCTTTGCAATGCTTTTTTGTAATCTGTTGGCATTACTTTGATAAAATGGCCGCGTTGGTTTTCCCAATCTTCTAAAATCCTTTTTGCCAAAGGGCTGTTGGTGTACATAGAATGATTTTTTATCAAACGTCTCAGTTTTGTAAAATCTTCTTCTTCCAATGTTTCAAAAGCAACCATTTCCATATTACATAAGGTAGCGTCGAATTTTTTATTTGGATCAAAAACATACGCAATACCACCGCTCATTCCAGCTGCGAAATTCCTTCCTGTTTTTCCTAAAACTACGACGGTTCCTCCAGTCATATATTCGCAACCATGATCTCCAATCCCTTCTACAACAGCTGTTGCTCCAGAATTTCTCACACAAAAACGTTCTCCGGCCATACCATTTATATATGCTTCACCAGTAATTGCTCCATAAAGTGCAACGTTACCAATGATGATATTTTCTTCTGGTTTGAAAGTTGCAGCAGGTGGTACTTTGATAATCAGTTTACCTCCAGAAAGCCCTTTTCCTAGATAATCATTACAGTTTCCATGAATTTTAAATGATAAACCATTAGTTGCAAAAGCACCAAAACTTTGTCCTGCTGATCCTGTAAAATCAACTAATATGGTATCCTCAGGTAAACCTTGAGCGCCATATATTTTTGAAATTTCATTACTCAATATAGCGCCAACTGAACGGTCTGTATTTTTGATGTCAAAAGTAACTCTTGTTTTTTCTTTTCTATAAATAGAAGGAATAGCCGCTTTTATAATTTCAAAATCAAGTACATGTTCTAAAGCATGGTCCTGTGTAGTTGTATTGTGATTTGGAACTTCTTTAGCTTTTTCTGGTTTATATAAGATTGTAGATAAATCTAATCCACTTGCTTTATAATGTTTGATGGCTTTATTGACATTCAATTTTTGAGATTGTCCCACCATTTCTTTAAGTGTTCTAAATCCAAGTTGTGCCATGATTTCTCTCAACTCTTCAGCAATAAAATACATGAAGTTGATGATGTGTTCCGGCGTTCCTTTGAAATTTTTTCTCAATTCAGGATCTTGCGTTGCAATACCAACTGGACAAGTATTCAAGTGACATGCTCTCATCATGATACAACCAGATGCAACTAAAGGCGCGGTTGCAAAACCAAATTCCTCAGCTCCAAGTAATGCAGCAATTGCGACATCACGTCCTGTTTTCAATTGTCCGTCACATTCTAAAACTACACGACTTCTTAAATCATTTAAGATTAATGTTTGTTGTGCTTCGGCAAGTCCAAGTTCCCATGGAATACCGGTGTGTTGCAGTGAAGTTAAAGGTGCAGCTCCAGTTCCTCCGTCATATCCTGAAATCAAAATCACGTCGGCTTTTGCTTTAGCAACTCCGGCAGCGATTGTTCCAACACCTACTTCAGAAACTAATTTTACATTAATTCTAGCTTCACGATTGGCATTTTTTAAATCAAAAATTAACTGTGATAAATCCTCAATAGAATAAATATCGTGGTGCGGCGGAGGTGAAATTAATCCAACATAAGGCGTAGAATTCCTAACTTCGGCGATCCACGGCACTACTTTTTCTCCGGGTAATTGACCACCTTCTCCAGGTTTTGCACCTTGAGCCATTTTTATTTGTATCTCTTTGGCGTTTGTCAAATAGTTGATAGAAACCCCAAATCTTCCAGAAGCTACTTGTTTGATAGCACTGTTTCTGGAATCTCCATTTAAGTCTTTTTGGAAACGTTTTGGATCTTCTCCACCTTCTCCAGAATTACTTTTTCCACCAATTCTGTTCATGGCAATCGCTAGGTTTTCATGCGCTTCTTGGCTGATAGATCCATAAGACATGGCACCAGTTTTGAATTTTTTTACAATTTCAGTCCAAGGTTCCACTTCATCAATTGAAATAGGATCTAAGTTATTGAATTCAAATAAACCTCTGATAGTCATCAAGTTTTCACTTTGATCATTGACCATTTTAGAGTATTCCTTATAACTCTCAGGACTGTTTAAACGTACTGCTTGTTGTAGTTTAGAAATCGTCGTTGGATTAAACATATGTTTTTCTCCCGATCTTCTCCATCTATAAATTCCTCCAATTTCTAAAGGCAGCAAATTACTCACTTTTGAATTTGGAAATGCTTTTTGGTATCTTTTCTTGATTTCTTTTTCGACTTCCATTAGACCAATTCCTTCAATTCGGGAAGGAGTATAAGGAAAGTATTTAGAAGTGAATGTTTTGTTTAATCCTAAAATTTCAAAAATTTGTGCCGCTCTGTACGAATGTAACGTCGAGATACCAATTTTATTCATGATTTTCAGAATCCCTTTTGCAATAGCTTTGTTATAATTTTTGATGGCATAATCCGCTTTTACACCAGTAATAAAACCTTCGTTTACTTGGTTGTGAATTATTTCATTCACCATGTAAGGATTGATTGCGCTGGCTCCGTAACCAAATAATAAGGCAAAATGATGTGGTTCCCGAGGTTCTGCGGATTCAATTATGATTCCAAATTTAGAACGAACTTTTAGAATGTTAAGCGAATGATGAATGTAAGAACACGCCAGTAACATTGGTATTGGAGCCATTTTTTCACTCACACCTCTGTCAGAAATAATTACAATATTACACCCTTCAGAAACTGCTTTGAAAGTCGCTTGTACCGCTCTTTCTAAAGCGCGTTCTAATCCGTTTACTCCTTTTTCTATGTCATATAATGTAGAAATAGTGACTGATTTGAAATCAGCATGATCAATGTTTCTTATTTTATCTAAATCCTCGTTTGAAATAACTGGATTTTGGATTTTTAGTTTTTTACAATGCTTTGGAACAATGTCAAAAATATTATAATCTCCACCAATCGCTAAACTGATATCAGTAATAATTTCTTCACGGATACCATCCAATGGTGGATTGGTAACCTGAGCAAACAACTGCTTGAAATAGTTGTATAAAAGCTGTGGCTGATCTGACAAAACAGCTAACGGAGTATCATTTCCCATGGAACTTAATGCTTCTGTGCCTTGAGCTCCCATTGGGTTTATGATTGTTTTTAAATCCTCCAACGTGTATCCAAAGAGTCTTTGTCTTGTTTCAAAATCTATGTTTTCAACAGGAATTGGATTGTCAGTATATGGTATTTGAGCCAATTGTACTAAATTTTCATCCAACCATTGTTTGTAAGGACGTTTGGTAACAATAGCATTTTTGATTTCGTCATCTTCAATAATTCGCCCTTCGTTCATATCTACAAGAAACATTTTTCCGGGTTCTAAACGACCGTGTTGTATCACATCTTCTGGTTTGATGTCGAGAACACCAATTTCTGAAGACATAATTACGAAACCACTTTTAGTCAATGTATATCGTGAAGGACGTAATCCATTTCTATCCAATAAAGCACCAATAACGTTTCCATCAGTAAAAGGAATAGAAGCCGGACCATCCCATGGCTCCATGATACAAGCGTTATATTCATAAAATGCTTTTTTCTCGGATGACATCGTTTGGTGTTTTTCCCAAGCTTCAGGAACGACCATCATCATGGCTTCCGGCAAAGAACGACCAGTCATCAATAACAGTTCAATTACCATATCCATTGAAGCAGAATCTGATTTTCCTTCTAAAATAATTGGGAATAATTTTTTGATATCATCACCAAAAACATCACTTTTCATCAGTTCTTCACGAGCACGCATGCGGCTAATATTACCACGAAGTGTATTGATTTCACCATTGTGACACATATAACGGAAAGGCTGTGCTAATTCCCAAGATGGAAATGTATTGGTAGAAAAACGTTGGTGAACCAAAGCTAATCGGGTTACCAAATCGTCATCCAATAAATCCGTGTAATACCTGCTGATATCTTCCGGCATCAACAATCCTTTGTATATTATTGTAGTAGTTGAGAAACTGGAAAAATAAAACATGTGACTTTCTGAAATTCTTGAATTTCGAATCGCATGTTCTGCTATTTTTCTCGCTGCAAATAATTTAGCGTTAAATTGTTGTTCCGTAAGGTCTAAACCATTTTTACCTACAAATACTTGTTTTACTGTTGGTTCTTTCTCGCCGGCTATTCGTCCTAAATTTGTTGCGTCTACCGGAACGTCTCTCCATCCTAATATTTCTAGATTTTGATCGCGTATCGAAGTTTCAAAAGTAGTTTTACAAAAAACAACTTGATTTTTACTTTTTGGCATAAAAACCATTCCTACGGCATACTCCTTAGTTTCCGGGATATCAAATTCACAAACTTTCTTAAAAAAATCATGTGGGATATCAAATAATATTCCTGCTCCATCTCCAGTTCTGCCATCTGAACTCACAGCGCCCCGGTGTTCTAATTTGATTAGAATATCCAGTGCTTTGTGTATAATATCATTTGACTTAATTCCATTTAAATTACAAATGAATCCTGCTCCGCAATTGTCGTGTTCAAATTCGGGCAAATAAAGGCCTTGTTCTTTAACTTTCATGCTTAAATTTTTTTCTACAAAATTAAAGATTTAGTAACATATAATAGGTGTAAAGGTTAAAAATGGCTTGTTTTTACAGTTCTAATAGAAAAATGTTGAATAAATCTCAATAATGATATTTAAACACATCCGATTTGATTTTTCGATAAAATGGAAATGACAAAATACTGATTAAAGCGTTGATTTTGAAAGAAATATTTTGCTAATCATTAATCGTGATTATTTATAACAAATTTGTAATTAATTTTTATATTTTTTATATTTTGACATTGGTTTAGCCATTCTTTCTTGGAACAAAAATTTGACCTACATTTAATTAAAAAAAAAATAACAGTTAAGTTTAATTTTGCTATTTTTGTGGCACTTTTATTCTGAAAGAAATTCAGAAGCCAGACAAATTCTATATTATGAACATACACGAATATCAAGGAAAAGAGATTTTAGCTAGCTACGGAGTTCGCATTCAGCGCGGAATCGTTGCTAATAGCCCTGTAGAAGCTGTTGCTGCTGCAAAACAATTAACTGCCGAAACTGGTACAAGTTGGTATGTTGTAAAAGCCCAAGTTCATGCAGGTGGACGTGGAAAAGGCGGTGGAGTGAAACTTGCCAAAAATTTACAACAAGTTGAAGAGATTTCAGAGCAAATCATCGGAATGCAATTGATTACACCTCAAACTTCTGCTGAAGGTAAAAAAGTACACAAAGTTTTAATCGCTGAAGATGTTTATTATCCTGGTGAAAGTGAAACTTCTGAGTTTTATGTTTCTGTTTTATTGAATAGAGCTACAGGTCGTAACATGATTATGTATTCTACTGAAGGTGGAATGGATATTGAAGAAGTTGCGGAACACACTCCTCATTTAATTTTTACTGAAGAAGTAGATCCTTCTGTTGGATTACAAGGTTTTCAAGCAAGAAGAATTGCTTTTAACCTAGGTCTTTCTGGAAATGCTTTCAAAGAAATGGTGAAATTCATCGATTCTTTATACAATGCTTATATTGGATCTGATGCTTCGATGTTTGAAATCAACCCGGTTTTAAAAACATCTGACAATAAAATTATGGCTGTAGATGCTAAAGTAAATATCGATGATAATGCTTTATACAGACAAAAGAAATATGCTGATATGCGTGACATTCGTGAGGAGAACCCAATCGAAGTGGAAGCAAAAGAAGTAGGATTAAACTATGTAGATCTTGACGGTACTGTTGGATGTATGGTGAACGGAGCTGGTTTAGCAATGGCAACTATGGATTTAATTAAGTATGCTGGTTTTGAGCCTGCTAACTTCCTTGACGTAGGTGGAACTGCTGATGCAAAACGTGTTGAAACTGCTTTCCGTATTATCTTAAAAGATCAAAACGTAAAAGCTATTTTAATTAATATTTTTGGTGGAATCGTTCGTTGTGACCGTGTGGCACAAGGAGTTGTTGACGCTTACAAAAATATGGGTGATGCAATTAAAGTGCCAATCATTGTTCGTTTACAAGGTACAAATGCAGCTATTGCAAAAGAATTAATTGATAATTCAGGAATGCCAATTTTATCTGCTGTTGAATTCCAAGAAGCAGCGGATCAAGTAAAAGCAGCACTTTCTTAATTAGAAAAAATGTTATATATTGAAAATCCTGTTTGCTACGGCGAACAGGATTTTTTTTTTGGAATAAAATAAATTTTGTGATTGAACAAATCACAATAATAATTGAAAGTGTAAAGTTTTCTGGTTTACAACAATTATCTTTGTTTTTAATGTTTTAAGTAATTATGAAACTTCAGATACAAAATAATTTCACTGACGAATTACCTGCTGATACCAATCAAGTTAATGTTCCAAGACAAGTTCATCAAGCTTGTTATTCATTTGTATTACCCAAAAAACCTTCAAATCCTTCCCTAATTCATGCTTCAATTGAAGTGGCTAATGCTATTGGTCTTTCTCAGGAAGATATGCTTTCAGCTGATTTTTTGAATACTTTTTCAGGAAGTACTATTTATCCTGGCACTAAGCCCTATGCTTTGCCTTATGCTGGACATCAATTTGGGAATTGGGCCGGACAATTAGGAGATGGTCGCGCTATCAATCTTACTGAAGTAGTTCATGAAAATAAGTCGTACACATTACAACTAAAAGGAGCAGGGCCCACACCATATTCCAGAACTGCAGATGGTTTTGCCGTACTGCGTTCTTCCATTCGAGAGCATTTATGTGCCGAAGCGATGCATTATTTGGGTGTTCCTACCACGCGTTCGCTTTCGTTGATGCTTTCTGGCGATCAAGTGTTGCGTGATGTTTTGTATAATGGTAATCCTGCTTATGAAAAAGGCGCTATCGTTTGTAGAGTGGCTCCTTCATTTATCCGTTTCGGTAGTTTTGAATTATTTGCTTCGCGTGAAGATCATGTTAATCTCAAATTACTGGCTGATTTTACTATCAAACATCATTTTTCTCATATTCAAAAAGAGGGTGTAGAAAAATATCTGGCGTTTTTTCAAGAAGTTACTCAAACAACGCTGAATATGATTGTGCACTGGCAACGCGTAGGTTTTGTTCATGGCGTTATGAATACCGATAATATGTCTATTCACGGTATCACAATTGATTATGGACCTTATGGTTGGTTGGAAAATTATAATTCCGGCTGGACGCCTAATACAACCGATAACCAACATAAAAGATACCGTTTTGGCAATCAACCTGAAATTGCGCTGTGGAATCTGTATCAATTGGCGAATGCGTTGTATCCTTTAATTCAGGAAGCGAAACCGCTGGAAACTATTTTAGATGCTTTTAGTGCGGATTATGAAAAAGAGTATTTGAATATGATGCAAAATAAGCTCGGGTTACAAATCAAAAAAGAACAAGATATTATTTTGATTCAAAGTTTGACTCAATTGCTTGAAAAGGTAGAAACTGACATGACTATTTTCTTCAGAAATTTAAGTTCTGTAACTAAAACAGATTCAGCAGAAACAGCTTTCAATTCCATAAAAGAGGCTTTTTACAATGAAAACGATTTGGATGAAACGATTTTGAAACATTGGCACGATTGGTTGGAGAAGTACAGCATTAGAATCAATGAAGAAACACTTTCAGATACAGAAAGAAAAGAGCAGATGAATTTAGTTAATCCAAAATACGTGCTGCGAAATTACATGGCACAATTGTGTATTGATGATGCAGATAAGGAAGATTATTCTTTGCTAAACGAGTTATTCGAAATGCTAAAAAAGCCGTATGATGAACAACCAAATTTTCAAAAGTGGTTTGCCAAAAGACCCGATTGGGCCAGAGATAAAGTAGGATGTTCTATGTTAAGTTGTAGTTCTTAAAATTGGGTTTAACCCTTAAAAAAGGAAATCTATTTAACTCCTATTGCTTCATGACCTCTTAATAAAATCTTATTTTTATTTTCTAAATTTTCTTTGGTTTTACCCAAGATGTTGATAATGTCAAATTTGGCATTACCCTCTTTTAGATTATAAAATTCTTCTGAATTAGTAACTTCAACTTTTAAAATATAGTTTCGGTCTAATTTGAAAGTATCAATATTGTCTTTTATAAATGCTCCATTTACCATATATATGACATCGTTACTTTTAATTTTTGTAAATTCAGATTTAATTTGTTCCAAGCTTATAAAATCATATTTCTTAGGATTTTTGGAAGTAATGTTAATTTGGCCACGATACAAAACACCATTTATTGTAGTATCCTTTTTGACAACATTTATTGATTCAATTTCATTTGGGTCGATATATTCCATTGAATTTATCGAAAGAAAGTTTGAATCAAAAAACATGGCTGGTTGTTCAATTTTATTCTTTTGTCCAAAAAATAGTGTTGTAAAAAATAATATGGAGAAGGTTAGCAGGCATTTCATATTTGAAGGTGTAAATTCATTTTGATAAACTAAATATACAAAAAATCCTGAACTCTCATTCAGGATTTTGATATTGTATTAGTTTCCAATTTCTTGGATCACATCCGATTCATATATTTTGAAACCTTTATTATTTATTTGAGCAATTTTCAAAAGTGCTTTCGCTACTGTTTTAGCTTCAATAGGTTTGTACTTTTTCAAGTTCCCAAGGAATAAGAAGGAAAGTGTTTTCATAAAAAACGCACCCACTTTTTCTCCCAATCTAAATTCAGTTCGGTTTCCTAATAGGAGTGAAGGTTGCAATACAGCAACGCTTTCGAAATTACAATCTTTAAGAAAATCTTGAATTTCTCCTTTTGTCTTCAAATAGAAATTTCCGGATTTTGCATCAGCACTGAGGGAAGATATAATCAAAAATTGTTTGACTTTGTTTTGCAATGCAAAAGCGGAAAACTGACGTGGATATTCAAAATCTACTTTTCTAAAAGCTTCTTTACTTCCTGCTTTTTTGATTGTTGTGCCAATGGTACAAAAAAAATCATCACCAACAACTAAATCTTTGTAGGTTTCCGGCTTATCAAAATCAATGATGTGTTGCGTTAATTTTCGATGCTTTATTCCTGTATCTCTTTTTACGAAAGTGATCACTTTAAGATAATCATTGCTATCTAAAAGTAAATTCAATAGTTCTGAACCTATTAAACCGGTGCTTCCAATAATTAATGCTGTTTTCACTGTTATGATTTTTTATTCTTACCGAAGTTGAATTTAACTTTTTCTACTACTTGGACTTTTGAATTTCCTTTTGGATATTGTTTTTTTGAAGTGTTTTTTGTAGCAGGTCTTGATTTTGAAGGTGCTTCGTCACCTCTTGATTTTTCCTCGTCTCTTGGTTTTGCCTTAAACTCGGGTCTGTCTTTAGATCCTTCTTTTGCAGGAATTTGAGCTTTATGTTTGGCTAAAACATCATTTGGGTTTTTTGGATTTTCTTTTGTTCCACGCAAGTGAATTACCAATGCATTTAGGAAGTTGCGCAACACTTGGTCACCACATTCCATATAATTTTCATGTTTTTCGTCACGGAAAAAAGCACCCAATTCTGATTTAGTGATTCTAAAATCTACTAATTCTAATATTTCAACTATTTGATCGTCACGTAACATTAAAGCTACGCGAAGTTTTTTAAAGATATCGTTATTTGTCATCATATTCTAATTTTTTACAAATGTACGGTTTAAAAGCAATTGGACCACAATTTTAGATTTAGAATTGGTTCACTTTCAATTGATTTTAAATTAAAGTTACACCGGTTCCGTTTAGTTCTGAATAACTTATTTTTCCAAAATCTATGGTTACGCCAGTTGCTATGTCTTCATCCAAAAGCAATGCGCCATCCATATCTACATAATCCAATTGTGGCAATAAATGCGCAATGGCTGATATTCCTACTGTTGATTCGGTCATGCAGCCCACCATCGTTTTCAGCCCTAATTTTTTGGCTTCCTGAATCATTCGTCTTCCAGGTGTCAGTCCGCCACATTTTACCAACTTCACATTCACACCATGAAAATGATTATGGCATTTCGCAACGTCTTCTTCAATGATACAACTTTCGTCAGCGATAATCGGTAAAACCGAATGTTTAAAAACTTCCTTGTGTCCTTCCCAATTGTCAGCTTTCATGGGTTGCTCCAAGAATTCTACACCTAATTTTTTCAATTCCACAGCATTATTTATGGTTTCTTCAACGCCCCAACCGCAATTGGCGTCGATTCTAAAAATGGCATCGGTATGTTTCCGAAGTTCTTTGACAATGGCAATATCTTCTTTGGTTCCCAATTTTATTTTATAAATCGGCCAAGGCAACTCCTTCATTTTAGCAACCATTTTTTCGATGGATGCAATTCCAATCGTGTAATCTGTCAATGGATTTTTGTCGGTGGTATAATTCCACAATTCATATAATTTCTTTCCTTTTTTGCGAGCATAAAAATCATTGTATGCCATATCCAAAGCGCATAGCGCAAACATATCGTGTTTTAAATACGGGTGTGTTTTTGCCCAGAAATCTTCAGGAGTTTCATTTGTAGTGGTTTCGATTATGGTCCGAATTTTTTCTAAATCCTGCATCATTACCGGAACGGTTGTTTTGTAATATGGATTGGAAGTTGCTTCGCCAAAACCGGAATAACCGTCACTTTTTAATTCCACAATCAAAGAAGGCTGAGAGTCAATCGATTCTCTCGAAATCGTGAACGTATGTTTTAATTTGAGCTCGTATTCTCTTAATATTAGTTCCATTTGAGGTGTAATTTTACTATTTGTTGTATTTATTTGAAATAGGATTTTTTAGAAACCAAGCCATAAAATTGCATCGACAAAACCGTCGCGCCATAGTTTTTCATTGTGCTTTCCGTCTTTTACAATTGTTTTTTTATTTAAATTGAGGCAGTAACATCGATTAGAATTTAGTAAATATTCCATTTTGTTCAAATCCGAAACCATATCGTCACTTTCAGCATCTCCACACAGGAAATAGATTTTAGATTTTATCTTTTTAGAGTTTTCAGTTAAATTATATATGTCTTTGGTAAACCAAAAAGAAGGCGAAAAAACACCTGCTTTTCCAAATACTTTCGGATATTTTAAAATGGCATAGTATGAATTAAGACCACCAAGGGAACTTCCCACAATAATCGTATTTTTCTTTTTGGTTTTTGTTCGATATGTTTTGTCTATGTGAGGTTTTAATGTTTTTACGATAAATTCTAAATAGCTATCTGCTTTTCCGCCTCCGTATTTTTCGTTTTTAAAAGGCGTTAATTCATCGATTCGTTTGTCATTTCCATGTTCGATTCCTACAACAATAACTTGCGCTTTTAGGCTGTCTAGTTTTTCATCCACATTCCATTCTCCCGAATAGGATGTTTTAGCGTCAAACAAATTTTGCGCATCATGCATATAAATTACCGAAAATTTATTTTTAGAAGTCACGTAATTTTGGGGTAAATACACCCAAATTTTCTTTGTAGTTTGAAGCTGTGGTGCTTCAATAGTAAACGTGGGAACTTGTTTTGAAGCTTTACTTTTCTTTGTCTCTTCGCCTTGAGCAGTAATTTTTAGTATAGTAAAAAAGAAGAGTAGGAGTAGGAACTTTAGTCGATTCATTATTAGTTTTTGTGTTTTGATTTAAAAACAATATTTTAGCTAAAAATAATAATTAGATGAATACATTCGAAGAAAAGAGGAGTTTAGTTTTAGAGATGATTGCTTTTTCTACCGTTGACGGACATTTGCATAAAAGGGAATATGAATTTTTAGCAATTGTAGCGAATGAGCTGGGTTTCGAGAAGAGTGTTTTTAAAGATTTATTTCATCAGGAACTCCCAAAAATTCCGATCAAATCTGAGTTTTTACGTATTCAACAATTTTACAGATTGGCTCTGTTGATGTATAGTGACGGACTTTTACACCAAAAAGAATCAGTTGCAATCCAACAAATAGCACTTGAAATGGGACTTAATCCTCTAGCTACAAAACGAATTCTTAAGTTGATGAATGAAGCACCAAATGCGATAATAGATGGCGAAGTTTTATTGAATGTTTTTCAGGAGCAACATAATTAGTTGTTTTCTCAACCTATTTGCGTAATAATATTTATGGTTACCTTTTAAAAGACATTTTTACTCCAAAACTAGTTTGTAAATCAGGAGCATTATCCAAACGCAAATCTTCTCGTAATGATATGTAATAAGAAAATTTCTTGACAGAGTAGGTGCAAATAAAACTCCAGCCTTCTAAACTTTCATACAAGTGTGAGAAAGTTTGTTGCCAATGTGTTTTAATTCTTTCTCCAGTCAAAATAATATGGTCAAAATCTTTCTTCTTGTTGTAGGATGTCTGAAAAGCATAATTGATTCCGTATGAAATCGAATTTTTGTTGCTGAGTTTTCTTTTGTAATCAATAAGTCCATCAAAACTGTACAGAAAAGTTTGATTGCTTATGTTTACTCTGTCGCCAAACTGAATAAATCGTTGTCTCAATGCGCCGGCACTTACGCCAATACTTAAAATATTTTTGTCTCTCACAACAATCTTTTTTATTGCCGATGAAGAAATTCCGATATCAGCCACTGGATTATATCTCGAAATATTGATTCCTAAATGAGTTCCGAAATTCAAGTATATTTTATGGCTTTTGTTCATTCTTAATTGCGGATAGTAAAAATAATTTATCTCAATTCCCGGTATTCTGAAGTCGCCATTATTCATTGTGATGAAATTATTATTTTCGTCTCGATAGGAAATTTTCGCTTGGTTTAATCCATAATAGCGTCTTGAGAAAGGATCTTCACCTCCGGCAATAGTACTGTGAAACCACTCAATAGATTCATCAGACGTAAAGACTGAAAAGGGATATTTTCCTTTGTCTAATGAATACGCACGAACGCCGAAATTAAGTTCATGATGCGCAGTTAAAGGTAAGGAAAACGTGAATTTGTAAGATCGGATCACTCCATCGGCGATGAATTTTTTGGTTTGGGCAGGAACAGTATTAAGGTCAAATTTAAATTCTCGGTCATGCCAAGGAAAATTGGCAGCGTATTCTCGATCTGTTGGGTTTGTTAACTCGTATGATTTTACATAAGGCAACATCACATTTCCACTTGAAACATCTAATGAAAAGGAAAATTTCTCAGGAGAGCGAACTTTAAAATTATGGTTTATTCGGGAAATGTACATTCCCAGCGGGTGATTGGACAGCAGATTTGGTTTTATGATATCGGAATTGTTTTCTATTTCAAAGCTCTTAATATCCTCGTTTGAAGATTGCGCTGAGGCCAATGAAATTAATCCGAATAAAACAAAAATGAGTAAGCGATATTTCATTTGAATGGATGAATTTTCAGGAAACAATCAGAAAATAATTACACTCAAATTTAAAGAACTTTACTGGATTTAAAAGTTTTTACACCAAAAAAATGAATTTAAAAGTCATTTAAAATCAAAAAATATTTTGTGTTGACTTTAAGATTTCATTTAAAAAAAAATTAGGTCAGTTGTCCTTGTAGTCGTTTAATATCATCACGTAATTTGGCAGCTTGCATAAAATCCAATTCTTTTGCTGCTTTCTCCATAGATTTGCGTTTTTCCCGAATGAGTTTCTCAATTTCAGGTTTTGGTAAATACAAATTTTCAGGTTCTGCAGCAGTATCTAACGTTAAGCCTAACTCATAATCGGCCAAAGGATTTTTAGTAAAGGCACTCTCTATTTTTTTGTTTAATGCCTGTGGAGTCTGATTATTTGCAGTGTTGTAATTAATTTGTTTAGTTCTGCGATAATTCGTTTCGTCGATGGTTTTTTGCATGCTGGCCGTAATTTTATCGGCATACATAATCGCTTTTCCGTTCAGGTTTCTTGCTGCACGACCAATTGTTTGCGTAAGCGAACGATGGCTTCGTAAAAAACCTTCTTTGTCTGCATCTAGAATGGCTACCAAAGAAACTTCGGGTAAATCCAAACCTTCACGAAGTAAATTGACACCAATCAACACATCAAAAATTCCTTTTCGCAAATCTTGCATGATTTCTATTCGTTCTAATGTATCTACTTCAGAGTGGATATAACGACAACGAATATTAACTTTGGTTAAATATTTAGCTAATTCTTCCGCCATTCTTTTGGTTAAAGTCGTCACTAAAACGCGTTCGTCAATTTCTGACCGAACCTGAATTTCTTCAATTAAATCATCAATTTGATTTAAACTTGGTCGGATTTCAATAATAGGATCCAATAATCCTGTCGGACGAATCACTTGTTCCACAACAACGCCTTCCGTTTTTTGTAATTCGTAATCCGCTGGTGTTGCCGAAACATAAATTACCTGATTCTGCATGGCTTCAAATTCTTCAAATTTCAAAGGACGATTGTCCATTGCAGCGGGAAGTCGGAAACCATATTCCACTAAATTTTCTTTACGGCTCCGGTCTCCGCCATACATCGCACTAACTTGCGATAGTGTTACGTGACTTTCGTCTACCACCATTAAATAATCTTTAGGGAAATAATCGAGTAAACAGAAAGGTCTCGTTCCTGGTAAACGACCATCGAGATAACGAGAATAATTTTCAATTCCTGAGCAATAACCAAGTTCACGAATCATCTCCAAATCAAAATTGGTTCGTTCTTCCAGTCGTTTTGCTTCGAGATGTTTTCCAATTTCCTTGAAATAATCGACTTGTTTTACTAAATCCTGTTGGATTTCCCAAATGGCTCCTTGCAAGACATCTGGCGAAGTCACAAACATATTGGCCGGATAAATGGTCAGCTTGTCAAATTTTTCAAGAACCTGGGAATTCTTGGTGTCAAAACTTTCAATTTCTTCTATTTCATCACCAAAGAAATGAACTCTGTAGGCTTCATCCGCATAACTTGGATACACATCTACAGTATCACCTTTTATCCTGAAACTTCCAGGATTAAAATCGGCTTCGGTTCTGGAATATAAACTTTGTACCAATTGATGCAATAATTTGGTACGAGAAATGACTTGTCCTTTTTCAATTGGAATCAAATTTTTCTGAAATTCTATTGGATTTCCAATACCGTACAAACAGGAAACAGATGCTACTACCAAAATATCTCTTCGCCCTGAAAGCAACGAGGCAGTGGTTGACATTCGCATTTTTTCCAGTTCTTCATTGATGGATAAATCCTTTTCGATGAAAACCCCAGTTACAGGCATAAAAGCTTCTGGCTGGTAATAATCGTAATAGGACACGAAATATTCCACGGCATTATTCGGGAAAAACTGTTTAAATTCCGAGTATAATTGTGCTGCCAACGTTTTGTTGTGTGCCAAAACTAAGGTTGGTTTTTGTACTTCCTGAATCACATTGGCCACCGTAAATGTTTTTCCGGATCCGGTAACTCCTAATAAAGTTTGGAATTTATCACCATCAATAATCCCTTGAGTCAATTTTTCAATTGCTTGTGGTTGGTCGCCTTTCGGCTGGTAATCGGATACTACTTGAAAATTCATTTATTTAAATTGCTGATTGCAAAGGTACAACGGAATTCAAGAAAAAAAAGTTTAGAAAAACTTAAAACTTCCAGGATTTTTGTTGTGCTTTACTTAAGAATGTCCAAGCTACAATTCGGCTTGTTTTTTGGCCTTGAGCCATATCAATCGTTTTAATCTCGACCGCACTTACTTTGTTTAGTGTTTTGTAAAGACTGGAAAGATTTTCTTTTTTAGAAACCAAAGTTGTGAACCATAAACACTGCATTGGATATTTAGCACTTTCATAAATCATTTGGGTAACGAAACCTAATTCGCCGCCTTCACACCATAATTCAGCATTATGACCGCCAAAATTTAAAATAGGTTTAGTTACTTTGCTCGTTGCGCTTCGGGATTCTAAATTGTTGATTTTTCTTACCGTGCTTTTCGTGGCTTCATCCTGTGAGGCATGAAAAGGAGGATTACAAATAGTGAATGTAAATTTGTCTTCGGGAGTGATTATGTTTTTAAAAATAAAACGCGATTCCGTTTGTTGCTGTAAACTGATGGCATCAATCAATTTTGGATTATCTTCAATGATGGCGCTGCAATTTTCAATTGCTTTTAAATCGATGTCGGTTCCTACAAAATTCCATCCGTAAGCTGAATTACCAATTATAGGATAAATGCAATTCGCACCTACACCAATGTCCAAACCTTGAACGGTTTCCCCTTCAGGAATGATTCCGTTGTTGCTTGAAGCTAATAAATCTGCTATATAATGAATATAATCTGCTCTTCCGGGAATCGGCGGGCAAAGATAATTTTTAGGAATATCCCAGTTTTGAATGTCGTAATGTGATAATAATAACGCTTTGTTGAGTGACTTTACGGCATCAGGATTACTAAAATCAATGGTTTCTTCCGAAGCATCTGGATTATGCTTATTAGCAGAAACAAAAGGTTTTAATTCAGGAGATTTTTCTATTAATTGTTCAAAATTATATCCAAATCTATCCAGATTTCGTGGATGTAAATTAGTCTTTTCGGTAATCGTTTTCGCTTTCATTTTCTTTATTTCGATGCAAATATAGGCATAACTATTTTGTAAATAGTTAAAGACGTTTTAGACCTAATGAACAGATGAAAAATAAATCATAAAATTAGAATATTGCGTTTTTTTCGAACCATAAAAACGGTTACTTTTATAAAAAATACTATCAGAATGACTTTTATGCCCGCTTCATTTCATTTCAAAAAAAGATACATAGCTTACAGTTTGATGGTTTTGTATATTATAATGTGCCAATCTTGTATGACGATGCGATATTCAAATAAGGAAACTAAAAAATTTTTCGCTGTTTCTAAAACAGAATTTCAGGATAAAACAATTGCTTTTGATGGTTATAAAATACATTATGTAGCAACTGGAAATGCGGAAAACCCGACTTTGTTTTTTGTGCATGGTTCACCTGGCAGTTGGAATGCTTTCAAGGAATACCTTCAGGATTCTTTATTGCTTAAAAAATACCGAATGATTGCTATTGACCGACCGGGTTTTGGATACAGTGATTTTGGCGATGCTCAAAATTTAAAAGTACAATCGCAAAGAATATCGGAGTTTATCAAAAAAATCGATAATAAAAAGCCGCTAATTTTAGTAGGACATTCTGTTGGTGGGCCAGTTGTAGCGCAATTAGCCGTTGATAATCCATCATGGTTCAAACGATTGGTGATACTGGCAGGATCATTAGACCCGAAAGCTGAAAACCCGGAAAAATGGAGAACGGTTATCAAAGTTTCGCCTTTACGATATTTAATTCCCGGAGCATTACGTCCTTCTAATGATGAGTTGTGGTGGCTGAAAAAGGATTTAGTCGATTTAGAGCCAGAGCTGAAAAAAATTACTTGTAATGTTACGATTATTCATGGAACAAAAGATGCTTTGGTACCATATAATAATGTTGCTTTCATGCAAAGAATGTTTGTCAATGCAAAATCAATGGATACAATAACGATCGAAAAAGCGAATCATTTTATTCCTTGGAGTCATTATGAGATTGTGAGAAATGCTTTGTTGAATATACAATAAATGCTAATCCAGACATTCCATCATCAATAAATCACCTTCGTCATGTTCTATTGTTACGATGCCGTCATTGATAACATAATTGCTGCTTCCGGTTCTATAACCAATGGTCAGACTATCATCTTTCAATGGATAGAATAAATTATCAGAATGAATTCCAGTCACGTGACCAATGGGAATTAATGAAATAGGAGTGTCCGCCGTATACCATTTTTCGAATTTCTTAGGCAACAGAAATACCTTAGAGTGATCGTCCAGAATAACAATCTTCAATAGATTTCTGTATCGTGTGATGTTGGTCAGATTGGTAATCGTATGATCGGCTCTTCTTCCAGTGGCCCAAACGACGTTTACGGCAGGAATTTTTCTTTCGATTAAATAGTCAAAAGCCTTTTCTAAATCGGTTTTATTCTGGTCCGGTGTATGAATAATTTCGATTGGGTATTGAGATGTTTTGTAAATTTCAGGATCAAATCCTCGGTCGAAATCTCCTAAAAGTACATCGACTTTGATGTCTAATTCCATCACGCGAACCATAGCCGAATCTAATACGACCACAAGCGGTGACCATTCCAATAATTGACCCAATAGTTCCGGGTTACACGAAGCGCCGTTGGCAATTATTAGAGCGGGTTCTTGGTCGTCGCGAACGATATGGTGTGAAGACATGGTCGATTATACGTTATGAATTATGATGTAAAAGTAAATAAAAGTTCTCGTTTTATCCCTCACGTATTAGCCCAGATGGCAATGAAAACCAAAATAGGTTGTAAACTTTAGTTTTCCGGCATTAGAAGAGCGACCAAAGGAAGCTCATTATACGGACTGGAAAACTGTTTAGAACCTCTTTTTGGTTATAATGAACAGCTGGATTAGCTCCTAATTATTCAATCGTGTAATTTTTAACATCGACTTCACTAAGGGAGAAATAGCCCAAAGGATAATTTGCTGTATCCGTGGTATTGATAATGTTTCCTCTTACGGTTGCTGGCGGTGATTGAAACGGTCCACCGCCATTATTTCCTGCGATACTCACTAAAACACTCATGTAATTGTAGTATGCTTTTGAAATTCCGAAGTGCGTGACTTCAATTGTATCATCTTTTTTAAGATCGTCATTTTGTGAGATACTAAAAAATTCGTTTCCGTTAAAAAACTCATCTTGATCTACATAAAAATTTGATTTTATTTGGTTCGAATACACATATTTGTAGAGGTAATAATTGGTTTCACCCGCTGGATCTTGATAGAATGTTTTAATTTCAATATCAGTTCCAGTGAAACCGCCTTGATTGTTTTGAACAATTTTTGTGATTGGTGCAACGGGTTTCAATGTTTCGGTTGCGGTGTACGTATTACCTTTACTGATGACTGTCAGCGTATAGGTTTCGTTGATTACTGGAATAAAAGTAGTACAGGTATACTCTCCAGTGTTTGCAATTTCGGAAAAATTGAAAACTACATTAGTACTGTTTTTTATGGAAACTGTTGCTCCGGAAACTTTTGGGATTTCTGTGCTATAAAATCCTGTTGTGGTAGTCAGTTTTATTTTTTGTTGATTTCCCGAAGTTCCTTTTTTCCAATTGACTGCTGCTTCAATAACTAATTTTGGCGGCGCATTGTCTAAATCTACTTCGACAACATCTTCACAACTTGCCGAAAAAATAGCGATGAAAAGTACCAGATATAGTGTTATTTTTTTCATGATTTTATTTTTTATTCTGTTATTGAATACTAAGATTAAAATTTAAAGTTATAACTCACCGCAGGAACAACACCAAAAATCGAAGTTTTTACAGCTTCATTGGTTCCAGTATCTACGTTTTGTCTGAAATTGATAGAAGCCGCATTTTTTCTATTGTATAAATTGTAAATGCTAAAAACCCATTCGCCTTTCCACTGGCGGTCTTTGTTGCTTTTTGGAGTTAATGTTGCGGCGATATCTAAGTGATGGTAAGCCGGAAGCCGGTTTTCATTTCTCAATCCATAACTGGGAACATTGATTCCTAAGTAGTCATATTGCCCAACAGGATACGTTACCGGCTGTCCGGTTTGCAGGGCAAAATTAGCTCCGAAAGACCATTTCTCATTCAAATTATACGATGTAGTTATCGCAACATTATGTAATTTATCATAAACGGAGTTGTACCATTGGCCGTTGTTGATTCCTGTTTCTACTGATGTTCTTCCCGGAGTTTGTTGCTCGGATTTGGATAATGTATACGAAATCCAGCCATTAAATTTTCCTTCGTTTTTTCGGAACATGACTTCTAAACCGTACGATCGTAATTGGCCATTCAGGATTACTTGTTCAATGGCTTTATTGGCAATCAAATCAGCGCCATCAATATAATCCAATCGGTTTTGAACTTCTTTGTAATAGGTTTCTATTTCAAGAGAATACATATCGTCGTTAAAGTTTTTAAAGTAACCTAAAGCGACCTGATCCGCAATTTGTGGTTTGATAAAACTATCACTTGGCGTCCAGACATCAAGTGGAGTAGGCGATGAGGTATTCGAAATCAATTGTAAATACTGTACCATTCTGTTGTAACTCGCTTTTATGGATTGCTCGTCATTGATTTGGTAGGCCAATGAAAAACGCGGTTCCAAATAATTATAGCTTTGCATAACTTTATTTCTGTCGTAAAATTTAGTGCCAATTGGAGTTGCTTTTTCATAAATCTGTAGCTCTGAATTGAACGTTACAGGATTGTTGTCGGCATAAATATTCACGGTAGATTGTCCTAAACGGTAAAACATACTGTAACGAAGTCCGTAAGAAAGTGCTATTCTATCGGAGATTTCGTGATCAGCATTAATGTAAAGCGCAGGTTCGAAAGCATATTTTTTATCCAATTGAGCAAAATTTATTCCGGAGTTTTCATCAGATGGTTTAATGGTTCCCGGATTGAATTCGTAATAAATTCCGTTTACACCGTAATTCAATTTGAATTTATCCGAAATATAATTCTTGAAATCGTATTTAATATTGTAGTTTCTAATGCCGGAATCCCATTGGAAACCTACAAAATCCAAATCTAAACCGTAATAATAATCGCTGTAAATAAGCGATAAGTTTGAAAATAATTTTTCTGAAAACAGGTGATTCCAACGTAAGTTTAAAGTGGCATTTCCATAGATATTGGTAAAACTTTTATTGAGACTGAAAACATCGCGACCAAAATAACCTGATAAATAAAGACTGTTATTAGTATCTAATTTATAACTCAGTTTCATATTTAAATCATAGAAATAAGCCGAGTTGTCTTTTTGTTCTTCAGAGAGCTTCAGGAATAAGTGTGCGTACGAACTTCTACCGCCAATAAGGAACGATCCTTTGTCTTTAACCAATGGTCCTTCGGCCAAAATACGGCTGGAAATTAATCCGATTCCTCCATTGACATGGAAGCCTTTACTATTACCATCTTTTTGATAAATATCCAAAACAGAAGACGCTCTTCCGCCGTAGCGAGCCGGAATTCCGCCTTTGTATAATTTTAAATCTTTGATAGCATCTGGATTAAAAACAGAGAAAAATCCAAAAACATGTGATGAATTAAAGATAGTTGCTTCGTCTAATAAAATTAAATTCTGGTCGGCTCCGCCACCACGAACATTAAATCCAGAAGCGCCTTCTCCAGCATTAGTAACACCTGGAAGTAACAAAATAGATTTTAAAACATCTACTTCACCCAGAACAACTGGCATTTTTTTGATAGCTGAAATGGAGAGTTTATTAACGCTCATTTCGGGTTTTTTGATATCAATTTTTGTTTTATTATCAGTAATGATAACTTCTTGCAAAGCGGTTTCATTACTAAATAAATTAAAATTGTTTTTTATATTTTGGTTGAGAGATATCGATTCGGAAATAGTCAGATAACCCAAATAACTTATTTGAACCGTATAATTTCCTTTTGGTATAGTAATGGAGTAAAACCCGTATTCATTAGTTGTTACACCAGTTTTTAGCTCTGGAATTACGACGTTGACACCTATTAAAGTTTCATTGCTGTTGGCGTCAATAATAGTTCCGCTTAGCGTGAATTTCTCTTGTCCGAAAGACGAGAATGCGGACAGTAATACAACTAAAAAGGTAATAATTTTCTTTGGAGTCATTGTTTAAATTTTATCGAAATGAAAAAACGCAAAGTACACTAAATTGAATAGCAATTGTCATATAACAACTGTTAAGGTATTGCTAATATAAAAAAAAGACAACCGTTTCGGGTTGCCTTTCGAATATAATGTAGAAAAAGAATTAAGCTAGTTTAGCATCTAGATTTTCTTTTATTGCTGCCAAGAAAGCTTCGGTAGTCAAGTAATCCGCTGCAGTTAATCCTTCTGGTTTTACTAACATCGCTAAATCTTTAGTCATTTTTCCGCTTTCAACAGTATCAATACATACTTGTTCTAGAGCATGACAAAAATCAATTAATGCTTGGTTTTCGTCAAGTTTACCTCTGTGTTCCAATCCTCTTGTCCATGCAAAAATAGAGGCAATTGGGTTGGTAGAAGTTGCTTTTCCTTGTTGGTGTTGTCTGTAGTGACGTGTAACTGTTCCGTGAGCCGCTTCCGCTTCTAGCGTTTTTCCATCAGGAGTTACCAATACTGAAGTCATTAAACCTAATGAACCAAAACCTTGTGCAACAGTGTCTGATTGAACATCACCATCATAGTTTTTACAAGCCCAAACAAATCCACCGCTCCATTTCATTGCAGAAGCAACCATGTCATCGATTAATCGGTGTTCGTAAACGATACCTGCTTCAACAAATTGAGTTTTGTAAGTAGATTGATATACTTCTTCAAAAATATCTTTGAAACGTCCGTCATAGGCTTTCAAAATAGTATTTTTTGTAGAAAGATACAAAGGCCATTTTTTTGTCAAAGCCATTTGAAATGATGAATGTGCAAAACCGTAAATACTTTCGTCAGTATTATACATTGCCATTGCAACTCCGTCTCCTTTATAGTCATATACTTCCCAAGTTTGAGTTTCTCCTTCTTCAGGAACAAAAGTCATGGTTAGTTTTCCTTTTCCTTTGATGACAGTATCCGTTGCTTTGTATTGATCTCCAAAAGCATGACGACCAATAACGATAGGCTGAGTCCATCCGGGTACTAAACGAGGTACATTTTTCATGATAATTGGTTCACGGAAAACGGTTCCACCTACAATATTACGGATTGTTCCGTTTGGAGATTTCCACATTTTTTTTAAACCAAATTCTTTAACGCGGTCTTCATCTGGAGTTATCGTAGCACATTTAATACCAACATTGTATTTTTTTATTGCTTCAGCAGAGTCAATAGTGATTTGGTCATTGCTTGCATCTCTGCTTTCCATTCCTAAATCATAATATTTAATATCTAAATCTAAATAAGGCAGAATTAATTTTTCTTTAATAAAGGACCAAATAATTCGTGTCATTTCATCGCCATCCAATTCGACCACTGGATTGGCTACTTTAATTTTTGTCATAGTGTATGGATATATGTAATTCTTATTTTTAAACCTAGCTACAAAGGTAATAAAACGATATCGTAAAAGAAAATGCGTTTTCATTAAGTTTTTAGTAGGATAAATTGAATTATTAAATTATTGTTTTTGCTTGTTCAAATTGAGAATATGAAAATGATATTCCTTATAAATTATCAAATAGGAAGCACTTGAAATGCTTTTAATTCCTATAAATTTTAAAGAATAATATTGAATGCATTAGTTTTGAACCAAAAAAAAGGTCCCAACAGTGTTGGGACCTTTATAGTAAAGAAATATTTGACTATCTTCTTTTGTCTTTAATCTTAGCTTTTTTACCAGTAAGTTCTCTGAAGTAGAAAATTCTAGCTCTACGAACTGCACCTTTTTTGTTGATTTCAATTTTTTGTAAAGCTGGCAAGTTTACTGGGAAGATACGCTCTACTCCAATAGCACCTGACATTTTACGAATTGTGAAAGTTTCTGTATTAGCAGAACCTCTTCTTTGGATAACAACTCCTTTAAAAAACTGTGTTCTAGTTTTTTCACCCTCTCTAATTTCGTAGTAAACGGTGATAGTATCTCCAGCTGCAAAAACTGGGAATTCTTTTCTTGTTACGAATTCGTCTTGAACGAATTTCATTAAATCTGCCATGATATTTTTTAATTATGGGTTGTATTAAATCAACATTCACGGATCTCGCCAGAGGTTGAACTAATGTGGGCGCAAAAGTAAATAAAAAAGTTTAAAGTTTAAAGTATTTCTTGTTTAAAGTTTAGAAGTTCTAGAATACCAACTTTAAACTTTAAACAAATTTTTAATCTTCCAGCAAATCCGGTCGTCTGTTCTTTGTGTGTTCGTATGCCATATCCTCGCGCCATTTGTCAATTTTGGCAAAATTCCCGCTGGTCAAAACCTCTGGAACTTTCCATCCGTTGTAATCCGCCGGGCGTGTGTAAATAGGCCCTGACAACAATCCATCCTGAAAACTATCCGTCAATGCTGAGGTTTCGTCACTCAAAACGCCAGGAATCAATCGAATCAATGCATCTGATAATACCAAAGCTCCTAATTCACCGCCAGACAAAACATAATCACCAATAGAGATTTCTTTCGTAATAAAGTGGTCGCGCACGCGTTGATCCACACCTTTATAATGTCCGCAAAGGATGATGATATTCTCATACATCGACATCGTGTTCGCCATTTTCTGGTTTAGGGTTTCCCCATCCGGCGACATATATATGATTTCGTCGTAGGTTCTTTCGCTTTTCAAATGCGTAATACAAGCATCAATAGGTTGTACAGTCATCACCATTCCTGCACCACCGCCATAGGGATAATCATCCACGCTTTTCTGTCTGTTGGTCGTATAGTCCCGCAGATTATGAAAATGAACTTCTACCAATCCTTTGTCTATAGCACGTTTCATAATCGAAGCCTCAAACGGACTTCGCAATAATTCAGGGAGAACGGTAACAATATCGATGCGCATAATTTTAAATCTTAGTTTGAAAGTTGCAAAGGTACAAAGATGCTGAGGTTTTCAAATAACCAAATACCCAATTCAACGATTAAACTTTTCTTCAGGAGCTATTTCCAGCTTTACACGCTATCTTTTCTTGCTTAAAGAAATCAAGAAAAGGATGTTGTTTCAATCTGGGCTAGGGTTTAGTTGAATTAGAACATTTTCGTTATTATAAAGACTTAGGGAGCATAGCGCCACAAACAAAAGCTGCTATTACTAATGTAGAGGTTTGTTTTGTTTTAGCAAATCCTAAAGTATTCTAAATTGTATTGATTTACAATTTTTTATTTCTGAATTTTGATATTCAATGAAAGATGATGAAAAATAAAATTCGAGTTTTAGGAAGTCTAACACTGCTCTCTGCAAGTCTGTTGGTTATGAATTCCTGCAGTTCTATACCTAAGGGCGCTAAGGTAATTCAAGATTTTGATAAAGATAAATACTTAGGCAACTGGTACGAAATTGCACGGCTGGATTTTATTTTCGAAAAAAATTTAAACAATACAACCGCTGAATATTCATTAAACGAGGATGGAACGATTAAGGTGGTAAATCGAGGGTATAATTACATAAAGAACAAAGATGTAGCATCTACAGGCAAAGTGAAGTTTGCAGGTGATTCAAAGGAAGGAAAATTAAAAGTTTCTTTTTTTGGACCATTTTATTCGGGATATAACATTATTGGACTTGATTCAGACTATAAATATGCTTTGGTTGCAGGTAAAAGTCTGAAATATCTGTGGTTGCTTTCACGGGATAAAACAATGCCACAAGAGGTAAAAGAAGCATATTTAAAAACGGCGAAAGATCTTGGTTACAAGACTTCCGAACTCATTTGGGTAAAACACAATTAGTTTCTACAAATAGAAGAGGGAACTATTTAAAGTCTTTTTTGCCAAAATGGCTCAGTACAATCACTAATAAATGGTCTTCAATTAACTGAATCCATTTAATGAGAATTTTCAAATTGTCTAATTTAATTCGTAAATTTGCGCTTTAACAAAAATTAAAAAAAATGGAAAACGGAATATATGCTAAATTCAACACTACTAAAGGTGCTATTTTAGTAAAACTTACACACGACTTGACTCCGGGCACAGTTGGGAACTTTGTAGGATTGGCAGAAGGAAACTTAGAAAATAAAGTAAAACCACAAGGGGTTAAATTTTATGACGGATTAAAATTTCACAGAGTAATTCCTGATTTCATGATTCAAGGGGGTTGTCCACAAGGAACAGGAACTGGAGATCCAGGGTACAAATTTGATGATGAATTTCACCCAAGTTTAAAACATAACCGTCCGGGAGTTTTGGCTATGGCCAATTCTGGACCAGGAACAAACGGTTCTCAATTTTACATTACCCATATCCCAACAGAATGGTTGGATAATAAACATACTGTTTTTGGTCATGTTGTAGAAGGTCAGGATGTTGTAGATGCTGTTGAACAAGGAGATATTTTAGAGTCTTTAGAAATTATCAGAGAAGGCGAAGAAGCTAAAAATTGGAATGCAATTGAAGCTTTTATTACTTTCAAGGGATCTCGTAACAAACGCGATGCAGCTTTAAAAGCAGAGGCAGAAGCTGAAATGGAAAAATTAGCGGCTGGTTTCGAAAAAACAGAAAGCGGTTTGCGTTATCAATTCATTCAAAGAGGTGAGGGTAAAAAAGCAGAAAGCGGAAAAACGGTTGCTGTTCATTATGAAGGTTCACTAGAGAATGGGAAAGTTTTTGATTCTTCTTATCCAAGAAAAAAACCAATTGAATTCAGATTGGGTCAAGGTCAGGTTATTGAAGGATGGGACGAAGGAATTGCCTTGTTGCGAGTAGGTGACAAAGCACGTTTTGTTATTCCTTCTCATTTAGGTTATGGATCCCGCGGTGCTGGAGGAGCAATTCCACCAAATGCAACTTTGATTTTTGACGTTGAGTTAATGGAAGTAAAATAATTTACGATTTACGAAATTAGAATTGTAAAGTTTAATTAGTATAAAATATAAAATCCCGAAGCGAGAGTTTTGGGATTTTTTTATGCTTGTATTTTTCATTGCTTTATAGGCACTTCCTTAGTAATCGCGACAAAAAATGTATAATGAAAATAGTATAAATAGTTGTAAAATTGATAGGTTTGTTATTCAGTACTTTAATTGAAAAAAAACTAACATGGAAAACCTTAGCTGGAATGAGTTTGAAAGAGTAGAAATGCGTGTTGGAACCATTTTAGAAATAAATGATTTTCCCGAAGCCAGAAAACCGGCGTATCAATTAACGATTGATTTTGGTTCCAAAATCGGAATCCGAAAAACATCGGCGCAAATAACCAAACGTTATCAGAAAGAAGATTTACTCAACCGCCAAATCGTAGCCGTGGTCAATTTTCCTAAAAAACAAATTGGGAAATTTATGAGTGAGTGCTTGGTTTTAGGAGCCGTTGGAGCCGAAGGTGATGTGATTTTACTGGCTCCTGATTTTAAAATTGAAAATGGATTGCGGATTGGGTAGTTTGTAAATTCGTATAAACAGAATCAAAAGTCAATTGATTTTTCTATAAAAAAAGTCCAAAAATCAAATGACTTTTGGACTTTTTTATTGGTAAGTAAGTAACTAAAAATTAAATATCATCAAATTCTATATCTGTAAAAGTTGATGTTTGCGGTATAATTTCATCATCTGATTTTTCAGATGCATATTCTTTTTTGAAATCTTTTTGGTGTCTTTCTGAGATTACTTCTTCGCCTTTGTGGTTCAAAACGTAAGATGTCATTTCTCCTAAAATTTCTGCGAAAGCAGCAAAATCTTCTTTGTATAAGTAGATTTTATGTTTTTTGAAATGGAACGATCCATCTTCTTCAGTAAATTTTTTGCTTTCGGTAATGGTAATGTAATAATCATCTGCTTTTGTCGCTCTCACATCAAAGAAATAGGTTCTTCTCCCAGCTCTTAAAACTTTAGAAAAAATCTCTTCTTTTTCTAACATGTCATGTTCTCTCATAATCCTTTCTATCAATTTATGGTTGTTAACTAGTATCCAAAAATCTATAAAAAATATGTATTATACAACAATTATAGCATTTCTTTTTCTGAAAGTTGTTTCAAATACAAAGCCGCATAATAGCCTTCTTGATTTATCAATTGATTATGAGAACCTTGTTGGATGATTTGTCCTTTTTCAATAATTATAATTTTATCAGCATTTTTAGCTGATGACACACGGTGGCTTACAATTATTGTTGTTTTGTCTTTACAAATTTCGTGTAGGTTATTCAATATTGCTTCTTCTGTCTCCGTATCAACGGCTGACAAACAATCGTCGAAAAGCAAAATAGGAGGGTTTTTGATAATGGCTCTGGCAATGGAAACTCTTTGTTTTTGACCTCCGGAAAGTGTAATTCCTCTTTCACCCAGAACGGTTTCATATTGTTTATTAAATCCAATGATGTTATCATGAACAACTGCACTTTTTGCTGCTGATTCCACTTCTTGCATAGTCGCATTCTCTTTACCAAACATAATATTATTCTTGATACTGTCTGAAAATAAAAACGCATCTTGTGGAACGATACCAATGCTGTTTCGCAAATCAAAAAGATTCACGTTGCTTATTTCGCTTCCATCAATGGTTATTTTTCCATCGGTTACATCATACATTCTGGAAATTAGGGATAAAATGGTAGATTTTCCAGATCCTGTTTTTCCTAGAATAGCTAACGTTTCTCCTTTTTTTACGGTAAAAGAGATATTTTGTAACGCTTTGATATTAGTGTCCTCGTAAGTATAGCTTACGTTTTCGAAAGAAACAGATCCTTCTATCACTGATTTATTCAGATTTTTATTTTTTATTTCGGGTTCAATTTTAAGGAATTCATTGAGACGTTTCTGTGAAGCTTCGGCCTCTTGCACCATAGAAGAAACCCAACCTAAAGAGGCTACCGGCCAAGTCAGCATATTCACGTACAAAATAAATTCGGCGATAGTTCCAATGCTTTTGATGGTTCCATCGATGTACATTAAACCTCCAAAATAAATTACCACTAAGTTACTGATACCGATAAGTGCTAACATTAAAGGACCAAATAAAGATTGTACTTTGGCTAAATTTAAGCTTTTGCTTTTGCTTTCGTTTGCTAAATTCACCATGTTGTTTTGATGTTGGTCTTCCAGAGAATACGCTTTTATCACGCGGATTCCCGAAAATATTTCTTGCGAAAAACTGGAAACTTTAGATAAATATTGTTGGAAAATGGTGCTTCTTACATTGATTTCGGAACTCAGTTTGAAAATTGCGTATGATAAAAGCGGTAAAGGAAGCAATGTGTATAAAGTCAGTATTGGCGATACATTATACATATAGACGATTACTATTGCAAAACGAATGACGGTATTTATGGTGTACATCACCGCTGGACCCACATACATTCTTACTTTTGAAACGTCCTCGCTTATTCGGTTCATTAAATCTCCTGTACGATTTTGTTTGTAGAAGTTCTGCGAAAGATTCTCATATTGACGGAATACTTCATTTTTTAAATCAAATTCTATGTGGCGTGACATCACAATTAAGGTTTGTCTCATTAAGAAAGTAAGAAAGCCGGCAATAATTGTGGTAGCGATAATCAATAGGATATTCGAAATTAATTCTTCATGTATAACTGATTTGGCTATGGTTTTATCTTTGGCGAAAGCCTCAATAACCTTGAATGATTTGCTAATCAACTTAGGTGTGAAAAGCATGAATATTTGTGCAATAATGGTAAAAATAATTCCCAGTAAGAAACTGTATTTGTATTTGACGAAATATTTGTTTAAATAACGTAATTCTTTCATTTTTTAAGATATTCTATGTTGAAATGATTTTATTTTTAAAATACTTTTACTTTTTAATAATTTCAGTGATGAATTATTAGCGTGTTAAATTGCTGATTTGATAATTTTTAAACAAAAAATCAATACATATTTATTTTTTGTTTAAATTTGAATTGTCTTTTTGACGAATTCATAATTTATCACTATAAAAACTTACACTATGAATGCAGCTTTCACAACTGGAAAGGAACTTCAAAAAATGGATCCCGTTTTTGGTCAATTGTCATTTGATGATCACGAACAAATTGTATTTTGCAATGACAAAGATACAGGTTTAAAAGCAATTATTGGTATTCATAATTCGGTTATGGGTCCTGCCTTGGGTGGTACACGAATGTATAATTATGCAAACGAATGGGAAGCTTTAAACGATGTATTGCGTCTTTCTCGCGGTATGACTTATAAGGCAGCAATTACAGGATTGAATATTGGTGGAGGGAAAGCAGTTATTATTGGAGATGCTAAAACGCAAAAAACTCCGGAGTTGATGCGTAAGTTTGGTGAATTTGTTCATGGTTTAAGCGGAAGATATATTACCGCTGAAGATGTAGGAATGGAAACCGCAGATATGGATATTGTAAGAGATGTGACACCTTATGTTACTGGAATTTCGGAATCAAGAGGAGGTTCTGGAAATCCGTCACCTGTTACTGCTTACGGAGTATATTTAGGAATGAAAGCGGCTGCAAAACAACAATTTGGTTCTGATGTTTTGAGTGGTAAAAAAGTATTGGTTCAAGGAATTGGTCATGTTGGGGAAACTTTAGTTGATTATTTGACCAAAGAAGGAGCAATCGTTACTATTGCTGACATCAATGAAGAAAAACTGAATGAAGTAGGAGCGAAGTGCCATGCAGAAATTTTCAGAGGAGAAGACCTGTACAGTGCAGATGTTGATATTTATGCGCCTTGCGCCATGGGAGCAACGTTAAATGACAATACTGTTTATAAAATTAAAGCAAAAGTAATTGCTGGTGCTGCCAATAATCAATTAGCTGATGAGAATGTTCACGGTGTAATTTTACAAGAAAGAGGCATTCTTTATGCTCCGGATTTCTTGATTAATGCAGGTGGAATTATCAATGTGTATGCTGAATTGGCGCATTATGACAAAGCAGAAATCATGCGTAAAACAGAAAATATTTATAACACAACATTAGAAATATTTGATTTTGCTATTGCGAACAAGATGACAACACATCATGCTGCTTTGACAATTGCTCAAAATCGCATCAACCAAAGAAAAATAGAAAACAGTAAAAAATAAAAATAGTGCTCAGTTATCAGCATTCAGTGAACAATTTATTACCATTCACTGAATGCTGCCGATTGAAATCTTTAAAATAAGCGATTATATATTTTATTTTAAAAAATGAAATACTTATTTTTGCACCCTAATTAATAAAAGTTCTTACAAGGTGGTAAATAGAAGACACATTCGCGTTAAAGTAATGCAATCCATTTATGCGATGCATCAAAGCGGTTCAGATAATCTGGAAAAAGAAGAAAAATTCCTTTTTTACAGTATCGACAATATTCAAGATTTATACCTTATAATGCTTTCTTCCTTGATTGAAATTTGTAAAACAGAGACGGTCTTTTTACATAAATCAAGTTTGAAGCATCTTGCAACTCCTGAGGAACGTAAACCCAACGAAAAGTTCATCAAAAACAGAATCTTTCAAATCCTTGCCGAAAACAATTCATTAAGTATTGCCCTGGAAAACCGTAAAATCAATAATTGGTCTTTAAACGACGATTATATTTTATTGCTTCTAAATGACGTAAAAGCAAGTAAATTGTATGCGGATTACATGAGTAATCTAGTAAATACATTTGAAGAAGACAGACAGTTTATCGTTGATTTATTCATGGATGTAATTGTTCCAAACGAGAAATTATATGAATATTTAGAGGATGATAAGTTAACTTGGGTTGATGATATCCCATTAGTGAATACGCATATTATCAAGCAATTGAAAGCCATTAAATCTGGTGAAGATGATAATTTTAGAGTACCAAAATTGTATAAAGACAATGAAGATAAGGATTTTGTTAAAGATTTATTCCGAAAAACAGTCTTAAACGAAACGGAATTAGCTAAAGAATATCTTGATAAAACACCAAACTGGGATACTGAAAGAATTGCCGAAATTGACACAATTATACTGAAAATGGCAATCTGTGAATTTTTGAAATTTCCATCCATTCCCGTAAAAGTAACTCTTAACGAATATTTAGAAGTTGCTAAAGAATATTCTACGCCAAAAAGTAGTATTTTTATCAACGGAATTTTAGACAATTTAGTAAAAGAACTGGAAGCCAGTAAAAGAATCATTAAAGCTGGTCGTGGTTTAATGTAATTAATAAATAAAAAAGAATTTAAATTATGGAACAATTAACTCAATTTGCACCGTTTATATTAATGTTTGTGGTGATCTATTTCTTTATGATCAGACCACAACAGAAAAAAGCAAAACAAGAAAAAGAATTTGAAAGCACCTTGAAAGTAGGCGATAAAATCATTACTAAAAGTGGTCTTCACGGTAAAGTTTCTGAGTTAGCGGATACAACTGTTGTTGTTGAAACGATGTCAGGAAAATTGAAAATGGAACGTTCTGCTATTTCGATGGAAATGAGTGCTGTATTGAACAAAAAATAATTCTCATTTTAATGAATTAAAAAAGTCCCAACCGATTATTCGGATTGGGACTTTTTTGGATAAAAAATATCCTTATTTTTTATTCTTTTTATTCTTCTTCGCTTTTTTTGATTTTGCTTTGGCTTTTTTAGCTTTTATCTTGGCTTTAACTTTTGCTTTCTTAGCTTTATCCTTTTTGGCTTTTTTTGCCTTTTTGGCTTTTGCTTTCGCTTTTTGTTTTGCTTTCTCTTTTGCATCGGCTTTTTTAGCCTTTTTCTTGTCTTTGTCTTTCATTTTTACTTTGTTTTTAGTTTCCTTTTTACTTTTTTTCTTGTTTAAAACGTCACTATTCTCGTCTAGACTAATAGTAGTAATCTCAATAGTTTCTGTTATGACTTCTTCAATTACAGGTTGAATAATTTCAACGGGTTCCACTATAGGTTTAACTACTTTAGTTCTTGGAGCTCTAATTGGCTTGTCAATTTCAGGTTTTGCCGGAGATACTGGATCAGTTTCTGCTTCTTTCTTTTGTATCATAATTTATAGTTTTAGCTTTTATTCAATTAAACCAATAGTTGTTCTGGTGTTACTAAATTGTTAGGTGATTGTAAGTAAATATAGTGATTTAATATACTGGTCAATGTTAAGTTTTTCAGAACGATTCAGGTAATTTATTCGGTTTACAACAAATAGCATCCAAGGAAGAATGTATTTTCTTTTAAAAATAAAGAAATTGTATAAATGATTATGAACGTAGAATGTATTATTCTAATGTGGTTTAATTAAAAAGTCCCAACTCTGAACTTCAGGATTGGGACTTACTTTTATCGGTATTTATCATTTAAACCAATGTTTTCTTTTATCATCGGTTTAATTTTTTCAATTCGAGAACGTTTAGTCTCTTTTCGTTTTGCAGTTTCAACATATTCTAAGAATTCATATTGTTTGTAAGGAGAGAATTTTAGAAAAGCATCTGCTAAATTGGCATCAGCATCTAATTCTTTTTGAAGAAGTTCAGAAACAATAGGTTCTTTTTTCTGAGGCTTACTATTCTTTCCTTGTTTTTCATTGGCAATCGCTTCATGAATATACTCTAAAACTGCTGCTTCATCGACTTCTTCTTTTGATGAAAAACGCAATTGTCGCAACGATTTAGTAACGCCTTCCTGTGCATTAACTAAGATCTTTTTTTTATCTTGCAATAAAACACCATTAAAAAACCAAATTGTAAAATAATTTTTGAATCCTCCAATTCCGAGTACGTTTTTACCATTCAAGACATAAACAATACCACCCCATTTCGTTGTTTCCACGAGTTCCGTTTTGATAATAATTGATTTTAGAAGTTCTAATTCTTCTGACCAACGGTTGTTTTTATCCCAAGAATGAGTCGTCTTTGAGGATTCCAAATAACTTATTTTTTAGATGAATCTTCTGTAGCTGTCAATTGCGCTATTTTTACAATTACTTCAACCGCTTTTTGCATACTTTCTACCGGAACATATTCATATTTTCCATGAAAATTGTGTCCGCCAGCAAAAATATTTGGGCAAGGTAATCCTTTATACGATAATTGAGAACCATCAGTTCCACCACGAATAGGTTTTATAAGCGGTTTTATCCCTATTTCTTTCATTGCTTTTTCAGCAATATCCACAATATGTTTCACAGGCAGAACCTTTTCTTTCATATTGTAATATTGATCTTTAATCTCTGTGATAACGATATCTTCACCAAATTGTTTTGCAAATTTCTTATTGATTTTTCTGGTGATTTTTTCGATTAGTTCTTTGCGTTTTTCGAACTTTTTCTTGTTATGATCGCGAATGATTAATTCCAAAACGGTTTCTTCAATACTTCCAGTCAAATGATGCACGTGAAAGAATCCTTCATATCCTTTAGTTTCTTCAGGAGTTTCTCCAGCGGGCAGTTCGTTTATAAAGGCATTGGCAATCAACATAGAATTAATCATTTTTCCTTTGGCATAGCCAGGATGAACGCTTTTACCTTTGAAAGTGATTTTGGCGCCAGCCGCATTAAAATTTTCATATTCTAATTCACCTATTTGGCTGCCATCCATTGTATACGCCCAATCCGCTCCAAATTTCTCTACATCAAAATGATGTGCACCACGACCAATTTCTTCGTCTGGTGTAAAACCAACTCTGATTTTTCCATGTTTGATTTCAGGATTGTTGATCAGGAATTCCATTGCAGTCACAATCTCAGTGATTCCGGCTTTATCATCGGCACCTAGCAGTGTTGTTCCGTCAGTAGTGATCAAAGTTTGCCCTTTGTATAGCAATAAATCTTTGAAATAACTTGGTGATAACACAATATTTTTTTCTGCATTTAATACAATGTCTTTACCATCATAGTTCGATACAATTTGAGGTTTTACATTGGCTCCGGTAAAATCAGGAGAAGTGTCAAAGTGAGAAATAAATCCAATTACAGGGACTTCTTGTGTTACATTACTTGGCAAAGTAGCCATGATGTATGATTTCTCGTCAATTGTCACGTCTTGCATTCCAATTGCTTTAAGTTCTTCAACCAGTTTATTGGCTAAATCCCATTGTTTTGCTGTACTTGGAGTACTTTCTGATTTGTGATCAGATTCAGTATCAATAGTTACGTAACTGATGAAACGGTCAATTATATGTTGCATTTTAATTTGTTTTGATGCAAATATAAACATTTTTTTAGGAGCATATTGAAGTTAAACGGTAACTAAATTTTGCAAATTAAAAATAATAATTACATTGTTTGAACTGCAATAAACAATGCTGTTTTTGGAGTGAAACAAACCTTTTTATATGAAAAAACCACCCGAAGGTGGTTCCATTTAATCTCTCATTTTATGCAGCTTTTCTTCTGCTTTATCTAGATCTCCTTCCAGCTTATTTATTTTTATTTGTCTCTTACTGATTTTGATATTTTCTTTTTCAATTTCAGTAGAACTAAGCTTTCCTTTTGATTTTCTTTGTTCAAATTTTTCTTTGAGTTTGATTAAATCTCTTTCCTCATCTGAGATTTTTGTTTTTATCTTACTAATTGATTTTTCACTTGAAAGAATTTTGTCTTGTCGTTTGTCAAAAGCTTTTTGTTTTTTTTCAAAAGCCTTTTTCTCTTTTTCAATTTTATTAGCTTCTCTTAGTGCTTTTTTCTCCTCTTTTATTTTGTCCTTAAGAACTGTAGCTTCTTTTTTCAATGCTTCTTTCTCTTCAGTTGTCGCTAATTTTGCAGCAACTACTGCAGCTACTTTTATGGTGTCTTTGATTGTAGTAACCGTAGTTATGGTAGTTTTTGAGGCTAACTTTATCGTGTCAGTTTTTGTTTCTTGAGCAAAGAAAAGTTGAAAACTAGAAAGCAATGCTACGGTGAAAAATAATTTTATATCCATGATTATGTGTTTTAAGTTGGTGAAGATTAATGTCTAACACTAATTTATTTATTACAAGATAAGAAAAATCATTTAAAAATCATTCCTTATTTTCTTTTGAGAAATTTAAAACGGTAAATTTTTGTTTTAAATAATTGGTAATTAAGGAATTAAATTTTATTGTTCAAGGGGTTTTGTGCTTTATTTAACTACTGTTTATTTCTGTTATTTCTTCTTTGGTTGAAGCCAAATCAAATGTGATGTATAATTTTTTTTCAAAATATTTAATTATCGATTAGATAGTTCTATTTTTGCACTAACAACACTATAACCATGTATAAAGTACTCATTCGTCCATTTCTATTTTTGTTTGATCCGGAAAAAGTTCATTATTTTACTTTTTCATTGATTCGATTTTTGTCTAAAATACCTGGTTTTACTAGCCTTTTTAGATTGCTTTACGAAGTAAATGATACACGATTAGAGACGGAAGTTTTTGGTTTGAAATTTAAAAATCCTGTGGGTTTGGCTGCCGGGTTTGATAAGGATGCCAAGTTGTATAAAGAACTGTCCAATTTTGGTTTTGGTTTTATCGAAATAGGAACGCTTACTCCAAAAGGTCAGGAAGGAAACCCTAAAAAAAGATTGTTTCGTCTCAAAGAAGATAGCGCAATTATCAACAGAATGGGTTTTAATAATGGCGGAGTTCAGGAAGCGGTGGAGCGTTTGAAACAAAATAAAGGCGTTTTAATAGGTGGAAACATTGGTAAAAATAAGTTGACACCAAACGAAGAAGCCACTTCAGATTATGAAATTTGTTTTGATGCATTATATGATTATGTGGATTATTTTGTGGTGAATGTAAGTTCCCCAAACACGCCAAATCTTAGAGCATTACAAGACAAAGAACCGTTGACACAATTGTTGCAGACATTACAGAATAAGAATTTGGCAAAGCCAAAGCAAAAGCCAATTCTCTTAAAAATTGCTCCAGATTTGACAGATGAGCAATTACTTGATATTATTGATATTATTCAGGAAACTAAAATTGCAGGGGTTATTGCTACTAATACCACGATTTCTCGAGAAGGATTGCAATCTAATAATAAAACAGAAATAGGTGGATTATCAGGGAAACCATTAACGCAACGTTCTACTGAGGTTATCCGATTTCTATCTAAAAAAAGCAATAAAGCCTTCCCGATTATTGGAGTAGGAGGAATCCATTCTGCGGAAGATGCATTAGAGAAATTAGACGCAGGAGCTAGCTTGGTTCAGTTGTATACTGGTTTTATTTATGAAGGTCCGGCTTTGGTGAAAGCGATAAATAAAAAGATTTTAGAACGATTACGCTAATAGTGTATCAATTTTAAATAAAAAGAGACTCTGTATTAATTTTGAATACAGAGTCTCTTTTTTTGAACTAATAAAATAAAAGATATTATTTTTTTTGACCTTTGTTACGATATTGTTGTAGCAATTTCCTATTGAAATCTTCTTCTGCTTTTCTAAGTTTTAAGATTTTAACGGCTGGAAAAATTACTTTCAAATTTTGCATGAATTTTTTTCGAAGTAGATATAACTCTTCTTCGGTATCTTCCATTTGAGCTAAAAAATTATTAGCTTCTTTTTCGGTTATTCGATCTAAAGAGCCATCACGCATTCTTTTCATAAAAGCTTTCATTTTTTGATGTCTTAATTCAAATTGTTTGTCATCAAAGGTATTGTAGAGAGGCCAGAATTTTTCTGCTTCATTGGTCGTTAAGTCTAACTCAGTAGTAAAAAAAGCTACTTTTAAAGATTTTATTTGCTCTTTTTTCTCTTTCATACTTTCGCTTTGAGCGTAAAAGTTAAAGAAAGAAAATAGCAATAATATTGGCAATAATTTTCTAATGTTCATTTTCGTTGTTTTTAATTATAGCTTAAAAGCATGTTTATTATTTATTCTAAAATAAGATTTTCTAAATTTGAATTTGTAGATAAAACTTCTTCGACTGCTTGATCTTCTAAAACAATACTGGTATTCATGTTTGTAATGTCTTCGGTTTCCAATACACTAATCAAATCGTATTGATTTACATTAGATTGATATGTTATATAATTTTCTAAAGTTGTTGAATCCAGTTCTTTTTTGGTTGTGGATAAATTATTTAAAATTGGAATCATCAATGCAAGAATCAAAATTGCGGCAGCCATCAAAATTAAACTTTTTCTTTTTTTGAAAATAGAAATTACTTTAGGTTCACTCGCAGGCAATTGTTCCATTATTTTTATGGAAAGATCATCAAAATAATTCTCTGGAATTTTAAATCCAGTTTTAATTTTAGGCTCGTTTTCTAGTTTAAATGTTTTCATATTCTCTTTAGACGTTGTTCTTGCAAAAAGGTTTAATTAGTGGATACAAATGCTTCTATTTTTTTGACTGCAATGTGATAAGAGGCCTTTAATCCTCCAACGGAAGTTCCTAAAATTTCAGAAATAGTTTCGTATTTCAGTTCTTCAAAATATTTCATTTTAAAAACTAATTGTTGCTTTTCAGGTAGTAATGCGATTGCTTTTTGTAATTTTAGTTGAATCTCTTTTCCATCAAAAAAGACATCGGCTTCCAGATTGTCAATAGTTTTGTTTTGTAAAGTTTCAGATGAAATACCACTTATTTTTGATTTTTGTTTCAAAAAAGTTAAGGCTTCATTGGTAGCAATGCGGTACATCCAGGAAAAGAGTTTACTGTCCCCTTTAAAATTCTTAAGATGCTGAAATATTTTAATAAAAGTATTTTGCAAAACATCATCTGTATCATCGTGATTCAAAACGATAGTACGGATGTGATTGTAAAGGGGTCTTTGATAATCCAATATCAACCTCTGAAACGCTTGGTTTTGCGTTTTAGGGTGTAATAATTGTTTTATAAATTCCTGTTCTTCTTGCAAAATTATTATTTATAAGTTAGAATGGAATTTATCAAAAAGGTTTAATTCGTTTGGGAATAATTTTAAAATTCAGATTCTTCTTCTGTATTATTTATAACAGGTTCAGGTGCTTTTACAGCTTCTGCTTTCTGGATAGCAGCTGGAATGTATTTATTAACAGGAATTACTTTTGGTTTTATTGGAAAGTAAATTTCAGTTATCCATTTTGAAGGGTTTTTAATTTCTGTCAAGCTGATATTATAACTTTCCAGATGTGAAAATGTAGGATCGGTTATGATTTTATTAGCATTTATATATTCTTTTGTTTTATCTAATGCTTTTTTAGTATGCGAATAATCTCCAGTCAAAGTTGTTTTAACAGCATCAAATGGTTCTAGTTTTCCTGCTAATATATCGCTCCCGGAACTTGTAAAAATTTCACTTTTTATTGGTACACAAAAGGATAATTTTGTAAGTCCGTTTACTAAATCGTAGGTGTGGTATATTATAAATGGTTTTCCATTCAGTTCGATATTATTTTGTTTGCAAAAAGTAATTATTTTAGGAAATACAATTCTTGAATTTTTTGTAACACTCGAAATTTTACTGGTAAAGCTTTGTTTCAAATAGAAGGTCCCAAGTTTTTTTGCCAATCCATTTACTTTCACTGAATGAGTATTTATTTCAAAATCAAGTGTTTTATCAAGGTTTGTTAAACTTTTTTCATATATTTTTCCTATGATTCGGTCTATACCACCATTGAAAGTAGTAAGTACTTTCATGGAAAAACTCATTTTTCCGATTGTTTTCCAAGTTACTTTTGTTCCACCTAATGTGTCTTTAAAACTCCAAAACACAGAAGATTCTGTTCCATCATAATTCATTATTTGTGAAATGCTGTCATTTTCTTTTACAAAAAGAGTTTTTACCTCACCTATTCCTTCTTTTCCTTCCCAAGAGTAGGAAGCTCCGGGACCAATTGTTTTTTTAGGATAAGTTATTTTTATTTCTGGATCTTCTGTAATCCATGAACTAAAATCTTCCCAATTCCTGTAATCATTGACGTAATTATATACAGTGGATTTTGGAGAATTTATTATTTTACTTCTTTCAACGGTAAAATCCCCTTTTTGGGTTGCTACAAAAATGGATAAAGCCACAAAACTTAGTAGCAGTAAAAGAAATAAATATTTTAAAATCCTCATAATACACAGGTTTATTAATTTTTGTAAAGTTAAAGATTTAATTTACAAGTAGCGGAAAGTGTTAAATAAATATAATGGCAATTTTGTTTCAAAAACAGAAGTTTAATTATTTCAAGTTTTCAAAATTTTACTTTTCAAAGTCTTAAAATTCAAATTTTTATGCAGAAACAAGAATTTTGGTATAAAATCACGATATCTAAATAAAAAAACCAATTCTACTGTAAAGTGGAATTGGTTTTTTTATTTAGATAAAACTAACGTTTAAAAAATATTTTTATCAGGAATAAAATACCAATAAAAACTACAAATCCTATTACAATTTTGTAATTTCCCTTGTAAAACTCATTATGTATTTTGATATCTTTTCGATAGGAATAAATTGCAGCAATAACAAATGCAACAAAAAATATGCCTGCAAACACTAATTGACCTTGACTAAACATAGATTAAATTATTTCAGGCAAATTTAGGTAATAGTTTAGAAATAGTTGCTAATTTGCCTTTTCATTTAACAAAATAAAAAAATGCAAAAACAAATAGACTCTGTTAAGGAATTTCATACTGCTTTCAAAATTGGACATAGTGAAACACCTAAAGCCTGTTTGGGCGAAAGTAAAAATACACTTCGTTATAATTTGATGAAAGAGGAGAATGAAGAATACCTCGAAGCGGTACAAAATAATGACTTAATAGAAATTGCCGATGCATTGGGTGATATGATGTATATTCTTTGTGGAACCATTATAGAGCACGGTTTACAACACAAAATTGAAGAAGTTTTCGACGAGATTCAACGCAGTAATATGAGTAAGCTTGGCGAAGACGGAAAACCAATTTATCGGGAAGATGGAAAAGTGATGAAAGGTCCTAATTATTTCAAACCAGATTTTTCAAAAATATTAGAGATTAAATAATAGATCTCAAATAGCATAGTTGCAATAAATATAAAGGCAATAAAAAAGCGATTCTCAGAATGAGAATCGCTTTTTTATTTAATACTTAAAATCTATATTTTAACAGTCCATCCAAAAGTATCTTCTTCTAATTTGTTTTGGATATTTTCTAATTTAGTTTTTAGTTGCAAAGCCATTGAGTTCTCAATTTTTGGTAATTCATAAAAAACGTCTTGATAGGAAAATCCAGAAATTGGACTTACTACAGCAGCTGTTCCTGCTCCAAAAATTTCTTTCAAGGTTTCGTTTTTAGCAGCCTCAACAAGTTCAGAGACTAAAACCGAACGAATTTCTACATTTATACCTTCACTTTTTGCTAAATCAATCAGTGTTTTTCTAGTCACACCATCAAGAATTCTTTCGCTTGTAGGAGCCGTAAATAAAGTATCATTTATTCTAAAGAAGACATTCATAGTACCCGCTTCTTCTAATTTGGTATGCGTTGCATCATCAGTCCAAATTACTTGTTGAAAACCTTCTTTATTTGCTAAAGTAGTTGGGTAAAACTGCGCAGCATAATTTCCGGCAGCTTTTGCAGCTCCAATTCCTCCGTTTGCAGCTCTACTGAAATGTTCCGCAATAAGCACCCTGACATCACCAGAATAGTAAGAGGTTACCGGAGATAAAATAATCATGAATTTGTAATCATTAGATGGATTAGCAATTACTCCAGTACCAGTAGCAATCATAAATGGTCTGATGTACATGGCATTTCCTTTTCCTTTTTTTATCCAAGTTTCATCTAATTTCAACAATTGGTTTAGGCCATTCATGAATATTTCTTCTGGAACTTCTGGCATTGCCATTCTCACAGCAGATTTATTAAAACGTTTGTAATTTTCATCAGGTCTAAAAAGCCAAACGTCATCTTTATCATCTTTATATGCTTTCATTCCTTCAAAAATAGCTTGTCCATAATGAAAAACTCTTGTTGACGGATCTAATAGAAAGGGAGCATAAGGTTTAATGACCGGTTTTTGCCATTCCCCATTTTTAAAATCGCATTCAAATAAATGATCCGTAAAAACGGAACCAAAGCTTAAGTTTTCAAAATCTACTTCATTTATTTTTGAAGTAGGAGCTTTTATAATTTCAATTTTGTTAGTTTGAGTTGCACTCATAGTGAAGTATTGTTTTTAATTTTTTTAAATGGATAAGCTTGTGCTTAAAAGAATTTGATTTCCAAAAAATGACGTTTAATGTTTGCAAAATTAAATAAAAATCGGCAAATTACTTGTCAAAATAATATTAATTATAGTGTTTAATTAAGATTTGTTGATGATTTAGGAAATCAAAAATAAATAAGCCCAATTATAGGATATCTATAATAAATATGTGTTTTAACAATCAAACGTATTAGTTTTGATTAAATTTGGCTTGGCTAGTAAATAGCGTAAGTAATACAACCTGAAAATATAATTTTGAAAAGAGAAATAATCCAAACGCTTGATGGTTCAACAACCATACAAATAAAAGAATGGGACGAATGCTATCATTCAAAACATGGTGCTATTCAAGAGGCAAAGCATGTTTTTATTAAAAATGGTCTTTCATTATTTGAAAACCAAAAAATTTCTATTCTGGAAATAGGATTTGGTACTGGCCTAAATGCTTTTATTACTCTATTAGAGGCCAAGAAAATGCACCAAACGATTGATTATGTTGGAGTAGAAGCATACCCCATTTCAGTAGATGAAGTTTTGATGATGAATTATGTATCTGAATTAAATGCGACTGAGGAAAGCGTGCTTTTCGATAGAATGCATGAGAGTAATTGGGACAAACAAATTGTTCTCAATAATGATTTTATATTGACTAAACGGAAACAATTCTTTGAAGAAATTGACGATGAAAACAAATTTGATTTGATTTATTTCGATGCTTTTGGTTACAGAGTACAACCGGAACTGTGGAGTACAGCAATTTTCGAAAAAATGTATAAGTCGCTCAAAAAAAATGGAGTACTAGTTACTTATGCAGCTCGGGGAGTGGTGAAAAGAAGTATGATAGAAGTAGGTTTTACTGTCGAAAAACTGGCAGGTCCACCAGGCAAAAGAGAAATGTTTCGAGCCAGAAAGGTCTAGTTTTTTACTTTTTTATGCATCAAAATAGCAATGAAATAAAAAACTAAAAACTTCGTTAAATAATTATTCGGTATGTGTAAAAAATGTATTTTTACATCAATTTAGAATCAAAAGCTAACTTAATATCTTCATTTATTATGTCGAAAATCATGTATGATTATACAAAATCAGTTTTAGAAAGAGTAAGTTTTGATCCACTGCTTTTTTGTAAAGAATTAGAAAAAGCAATTAAAACATTATTACCATACGAGATAGAGCAATTGCGAGAATGGTTATTAAATTTCACAATTGGAAAACCAGAATTAAAACAATGTTTACTAATCGTAAATTCATAAAAAAAAAAGGAACCTATAATAGGTTCCTTTTTTTATTTTTTTGGGATTGGGCTGATGATTTGGACATTTTGAAAAACAATTGCTCCTTTTATAACTCCGGCAATTGTATTTCGAAGGGCATCGATTATGTGAATTTTCAATTCGCTTTTTGGGAATATCAAGCTGACTTCTCGTGCTGGTTTAGGTTCTTTAAAATGGCGTAATTTTATTTTGTCAGATTCTTTCAAATCTAATGTATGTAAAAAAGGAAGTAATGTTGTTCCTAGGCCTTCATCGGCTAATTTTATTAAAGTTTCAAAACTTCCGCTTTGTATTTGAAAATGATTAATTTCATTTTTACCGGCACTTTTACATAAGTTCAAAATTCCCTCACGAAAACAATGCCCGTCTTGTAGTAATAGAATTTCGTCTAAGTTTAAATCAGAAACTTCGATTTCCTCTTTTTGAAAATTATGGTGACTTTCCGGGATATACGCCACAAAAGGTTCAAAGTACAATACAATTTCCTTTATTTTATCTTCTAATAACGGAGTTGCTGCTATGGCGGCGTCCAGATGACCATTGTTAAGTTTTGTAATAATTTCGTCCGTATTCAACTCTTCGATGATGAGCTTTACTTTTGGATACTTTTTAATGAAATTATTCAAAAACATTGGTAATAGAGTAGGCATGATGGTGGGGATTATTCCTAATCGGAATTCACCGCCTATAAATCCTTTTTGCTGTTCAACAATATCTTGAATACGATCAGCTTCGTTGACGATATTTTTAGCTTGATTGACTATTTTTTGACCAATATCAGTAAGTTGAATCGGTTTTTTGGATCGGTCAAATATCTGAATGCTTAGCTCTTCTTCGATTTTCTGAATTTGCATACTCAATGTAGGTTGAGTGACAAAACATTTTTCGGCCGCAAGAGTGAAATTTTTGTGTTCGGCTACAGCCAAAACATATTTTAGTTGAGTTATTGTCATTTTTTATAGTAATATCTGATGCAAATATAAAAACAATCAATTTGACTTATAGTGTAAAGTGGTGTTTTCTTGCGTAATTTTGTTTAAAATAATAAATTATGAAAACAAATATTTTAGGATTACCAGTTAAAGAATCAGAATTGATTGTAAGTGAATTGAATATTTTGTTATCTAATTTTCAAGTGTATTATCAAAATTTAAGAGGAATTCATTGGAATATAAGAGGGAAACGTTTTTTTGATTTACATGTTAAATTTGAAGAATTGTATACGGATGCCCAAATTAAAATTGATTTAATTGCTGAAAGAGTGTTGACTGTAGGAGGAACTCCGCTACATACCTTTGAGGATTACATAAAAAATAATCAATTAGTCGTAGGAAAGAATGTTTCTAATGACGAGAAAGCGGTTCATTTAATTGTTACTTCACTGTCACATTTGCTAAAATTAGAAAGAAAAATTCTTAATAAATCTGGTGAAATTAATGATGAAGGAACAAATTCTATGATGAGTGATTTTATATCAGAACAGGAAAAAACAATTTGGATGATGCAGGCTTGGTTGGAAGAAACCTTATGATTTTAGTAGCAAAATAGAAAAAACCAGAAAGAATCTTAAGATTTTATTCTGGTTTTTTTTTGAATGTTAATTTTTTTTTAAATTTACCAGAGTTAATGTTTTTTCTAATGAACTTAATTCTATTTTTGCGACAATGAAAATAATCTCTAAAATATTTTTAATTATATTTATCGCATTTCTTGTCACTCCAACAATAGTTACTGTGATTGAGAAAAGTTCTGATATTTCTATTTTCTACAGTTTGTCTGAAGAAGAACATGCACACAAAGAAATTAAGACTTTTTTTTATTTAGATAATTCTTTAGATATAATTATACCATCAGAATTGCCTTCAAGTATTATTCTTTCAGAGAATTTATCAAAGCACGATAAAATTACTTCTTCTATATTCATTCCACCGCCCAACGAAGTTTAATACAAACTACGATTTTAAATTTTTTAAAATCTGCTGTCGCATTTCTTTGTGCGAAAAAATCTTTGTATTCAATTTTAGTTAGGTATTATGTCAAAAAAAAATAATCTTTTTGCTAACCTTAAATCCGATTTTGCATCTGGTTTAGTGGTTTTTTTGGTCGCGCTACCATTGTGTTTAGGTATTGCAATGGCTTCAGGCGCTCCTTTATTTTCAGGAATTATTTCAGGAATTATAGGAGGAATAGTAGTAGGTTATTTAAGTACTTCACACATAAGTGTCTCCGGTCCAGCTGCGGGTTTAACTGCTATTGTTCTTACGGCAATCACGGATTTAGGCGCTTTTGATATTTTTTTGACCGCAGTTTTCATAGCTGGTTTGGTGCAATTAATATTAGGATTTGTCAAAGCAGGAAGTATTTCTAATTATTTTCCAACGAATGTTATTGAGGGTATGCTGGCAGGTATCGGAATTATTATTATTCTGAAGCAATTGCCACACGCCTTTGGATATGACAATGACTTTGAGGGGGATCAAGCATTTTCACAAATTGATGGGAGTAATACCTTTTCTACACTGTTTAGTATTTTTGATTACATCCAAATTGGCTCAATAGTTATTACATTGGTTTCAATGGTGATTTTGATATCTTGGGATAAAGTTCCTTTCTTGAAAAAATTGAAATTAGTTCCAGGAGCTTTAATTGCGGTGGCTTTGGGTGTTATTTTGAATGAGATTTTTATTGCTAGCGGAAGTGCATTAGCTATAGGAAAAGAACATTTAGTTTCGCTACCAGTTCCATCTTCTTTCGAGGAATTTAAAGCAATTATTGTTACGCCAAATCTTTCTGGAGTAATGAATCCTAAAGTATGGGTGGTTGCATTGACCATAGCAATTGTAGCGTCTATTGAGACATTATTGAGTATAGAAGCTGCCGATCGAATGGATGTACAAAAACGGTACACTGACACGAATATGGAATTAAAAGCGCAAGGAATTGGTAATATGGTGAGTTCACTTTTAGGTGGTTTACCATTGACATCTGTAATTGTGCGTTCCTCTGCAAATAGCAATTCGGGAGCTAAATCTAAAATGTCTACCATTATTCATGGATCGCTGTTGTTAGTGAGTGTGCTTGCAATTCCAGTGATTCTGAATAAAATTCCCCTGGCTACTTTGGCAGCTATCTTAATTCTGGTAGGTTACAAATTGGCTAAACCGGCAACATTCAAACATTTTTGGGAAAAAGGGAAATATCAGTTTGTACCTTTTATTGCCACATTATTAGCCGTTGTATTTTTGGATTTATTGAAAGGAGTTACTTTGGGAATTATCATCAGTATTATTTTTGTTTTAAAAGGGAATCTTAAGAGAGCTTACTTTTTTAGAAAAGAACAATATGCAGATGGTGATGTGATACATATTGATTTAGCTCAAGAAGTTTCTTTCTTGAATAAAGCTGCTATCAAACAAACCTTAAATCATCTTCCGGAAAATTCTAAAGTCATCATTGATGCAAAAGATACGGTTTACATTGCGCATGATATTTTGGATTTAATCCATGAGTTTAAAACTACAAGAGCTTTAGACAACAATATTAAAGTGAAGCTGAAAGGATTTAAAAAAGCCTATCATCTGGAAAATAGTATTGATACACAAAATCATGTAACTATTGAGCATTATTATGATGCTGCTAAAAGAGTTATGGTTAAAAAAGAAGTTAAGGATGAAGAATTTCTTAAACAAGAAAACAGCAACTAATTAAAGAATTTAAGTTGAAAAACAGTTCCTTTACGTTGCATTAGAATTAGTAAACGTTTATTTTAATAAAATAATTACACAAAGATTATGAGCGATTTTTATAAAAAAATATTAGAGAATAATAAAAAATGGGTTGAAAGTTCTTTAGCGAGCGACCCAAATTATTTCCAGGATCTTGCTAAAGGTCAAACACCACCATTATTATGGATTGGTTGTTCAGACAGCAGGGTTCCTGCAAACGAAATTGTCGGGGCAAAACCCGGAGAAGTTTTTGTGCATAGGAACATTGCCAACATGGTAGTACATAGTGATATGAATATGTTGAGTGTACTGGATTATGCCGTAAATGTTTTGAAAGTAAAACATGTACTGGTTTGTGGACATTATGGTTGTGGAGGTGTCAAGGCAGCAATGGGAAATGATTCTATAGGTATTATTGATAACTGGATTCGACATATAAAAGATGTATATCGTTTGCACAGTGCGTATTTAGATTCTATCAAAGATGAAACAGAGCGTTTTAATACTTTTGTAGAATTGAATGTAAAAGAACAGGTTTTTGATTTAGCCAAAACATCAATTGTACAGGCGGCTTGGAGAAATGGACAGGATCTAACCTTACACGGATGGGCTTACGGACTTAATTCCGGTTTTGTAACGGATTTAGATGTTAACATCAGTTCCGAAAAAGATTTGGATGCAGTGTACCAATTGAAATTTTAATAAAAATCGCCTTAGGGCGATTTTTTTGTTTTTATTCCAGATCTAAATTCTCATTAAACGCAGAGGGTAAAAGGGTAGGGATAAATTTGATCAAAATAGGCAATAGTAAACTTCCTCCAGGAAGTAAGAATATTGTCAATGATGGAATCGTTTTACAAATTTCCAGTAATTGTTTTTTTACTTTTTTCTTTTCTTTTTCATCTAAATCTCTGCGAGTCGAATGTGCTAATAAGACCATTAACTCTTTACTCTGAATTATTTCCTTAATTAATCTGTTTTTATTACGGCTTATTAATGTCACAACACTTTGAGTCGTTTGATCATAAAAATGTTTGACAGGATTGGAATAATTGAAATAAGGAATATCTTTTTTGTGTTTCGTGATAAATTCATTCGTGCTGTTGATGCTTTGTATGACAAAAATATCCGGAACCAATAAATTTTCGGCTAAAGAATGTAAAAAATAAGCCTCATTGTTTTCAATTTCGCCATCACTCCACAAAGCCATGCCGGCAATATCTATCAAATAATATTTCTCTAATTCATTTGTGAAATACTCTAATTGAAGTGTTTCCAAACCCTGAATAGCAACTTTCGAGAATTTGCTGTATCGAATAGAAGCTTCAAACAGTTTAATTAACAGATCGTCATATTGCGATTTTTTTGACTTAGTCTTTAAGGCAAGTGTTACTATATTTACAATAGTTTCTTCAATTCTTTTTAGGTATTTTTCTGGAATTACCTCATGGACTAAATATTGGCGAAAGGCTAAGACATCAATAAATAGTAATGCATTTGTTACCAAATGGGAGAAATTTTTACTGATGATGCTTTCGTTAGTTTGAACGCGCTCGTCAATAATTTTTTCTAAGGTTAATGAGATAGAATTTTTTGGTAGAATTTTTTTAAATATGTTAAATCCTTGCGGGTGCATTTCATCGTAAAAAGCAACAGCTTGTTTAATGAAATTCTCAGAACTATTATCATTGTTGGTCAAACAAAAAATATTATATAATGTATTTAATAGCGCTACTTTAGAAATCTCTTCTTTAAACCAACCTTTGGTTTCTATTGTATTTATGGTATCAAATGTGATTATGTGACCATAAATAAATCCTGTTTCTCTAACTTTTTGATAAAATGTATCAGTAGTTTTAGAAACTGTTTTCTCTAAAATTTTTTGTTCAATAAAAAATTTATCTATCCAACCTGATGCCGAAGGGTTAATCATTGCTTTAATTTGAAGGTACAAAGCTATACTTTTTTGCGGTAGTTTTAACTGGTGTTTTTTAGTTTAGCACAGATACTGCAATTAATTAGTATAGTTTTTTGGTTTTAAACAAGATAAATTTAATTGTTATAATTTTTGATAAAAAATACCCGCAATCAGAAACTATTTTCAATGTAATTAATGAGAATTTGCTGTGATAAAAATGATATTTGGATATATAATGTGCAATAAAATTGGAAGCCCTAAATTATAAATAAAACAGGGCTTTTACAAGTATTTAAGAATTGAATAAAGCTTCTGCGGCTTCCCAATTGACTACATTCCAAAAAGAAGCAATATAATCGGCTCTGCGGTTTTGATTTTTAAGATAATACGCGTGTTCCCAAACGTCCAATGCTAAAACAGGTTTTCCTTTTAGTCCTTTTCCTCTTAATCGCATCAATGGATTGTCTTGGTTTGCTGTAGAACCTATCACTAATTTTCCGTCTTGTACCACTAACCAAGCCCAACCTGAACCAAATCGTTTCATGGAAGCATCACTAAATTGCTTTTTGAATTCGTCAAAAGAACCAAAAGTACTCATTATAGCATCTCCTAGTTTACCTTTTGGAGTACCACCTCCGTTTGGTTTCATTAAACTCCAGAACAAACTGTGATTGTAATGCCCACCACCATTATTACGAATCGCTTCAGGGAATTTGGACATTTTTTCAAAGATATTTTCCAATGATTTTGAATGTTCCACTAAATTTTTGTCCAAAGTTTCTATGGCTTTATTCAAATTCGTCACATAAGCTTGATGATGCTTACTATGATGAATTTCCATTGTAGCTTTATCAATATGTGGCTCTAAAGCATCATACGAATACGGTAATTTTGGAAGGCTGTAGTTTTCTTGAAAGTCGAAATTTTCCGGTTCCAAGACTTGATTTTCAGTTTTCAAATTGTTTTCAGCAGCTAATACTGAATTAAATAAGCTAGAACCAATAATTGTTCCTGTTGAAAGTATTGCTGTTTGTTTTAAAAAATTTCTTCGTGTATTGTTATTTTCCATAATTTGAAAATTTATCCTAAAAAGGTTATTAAAATAGAATATAAATTTAAACATTAAATGATAGGAATGGGTTAATAAAGACTTAAAATTTGGTTAGGTTTTTGCTTCTATTATGTTTAGAATATACAAAGAGCAAAGGAATTTTATAAAATCTATTTCTATTTGGTAAATAATATCTTTGTAATTTTGAAAGCAATGCCATTGGGGATAATTCAAGGTGTTAACCATACTTTTCAATTATTAAAAACAAGTGTAAGAGTTAGGTTTTTTATTGAAAATAAAATATTAAAAATAGTAACAGTAATGAAACATAAAGAAATAGCAGTTTTGAGTTGGGGTTTATTAAAGCGAACTTATAATGAATTTGATGATGATAACGGATTTAAATTAAGTGCGTCACTTTCCTATTATACTATCTTTTCATTACCTCCATTATTGATTATTATTTTATCTATTTTTAGTTTTTTCTTTGGAAGAGAAGCTGTTACAGGAAGATTTTTTGGTCAAATTAACGGAATGGTAGGTAACGAAGCTGCTGTCCAAATTCAGGAAACCATCAAGAATATTGAATTGTCTGACAGTGTTACATTTGCAACAATACTGGGGGGAATTATGTTATTAGTAGGCGCTTCGGGTGTATTTGCCGAAATACAAAGTTCCATCAATTCTATTTGGGGATTAAAGGCAAAACCGAATAAAGGAATTATGAAATTCGTTAAAAACAGATTAATGTCTTTTTCTATGATTGCTTCAGTTGGTTTCTTGTTAATGGTCAGTTTGATGGTAAATACCGTAATGGATATAGTCAATACCCGATTATTAGTTTATTTTCCAGATACAACGGTTTACATATTTTATGTTTTTAATATTTTAATATTATTTGTAACTACAACTATTTTGTTTGCTATTATTTTCAAAACGTTGCCTGATGTACATATTGCTTGGCGAGATGCATTGATAGGTTCCAGTTTTACTTCTTTTTTCTTTATGATAGGGAAATTTGCTATTGGTTTTTATTTAGGAAGCTCAACCGTTGCTACTGTTTACGGTGCGGCCGGATCCGTAATAATTATTTTAATCTGGGTGTATTATTCAGCTATAATCTTATATTTTGGAGCCGAATTTACTAAAGTGTATGCCAATGCCCATGGCAAAAAAATTATTCCAAATGCTTATGCTGTTGGAATAAAAGTAGAGGTTACAGAGATAAAGAAGAAAAAGACCGATGTCATTCCTGAAGATGAAAAATAATAAATTTAATTCTGGTCAATAAACAAATTCTGCATAAATATTAAAATAAAACAAATGAAAAAAATAATTTTGTCACTGACACTATTTTGTTCGGTACTTATTTCTTGTAATTCCTTAAAAACGGCTAATAGTCAAAAAGCTGCATTGCAAGGTGCTTGGGAATTGAATTTTATATCAGGACCACGAATCGCCTTTTCTGGATTGTATCCAAATGATGCCCCAACTATTACTTTTGATTTGAAAGAGAACAGAGTATCCGGGAAAAATAGTTGTAACAGTTATTCCGGAACATTGAATGCTGATGGAAATAAAATTAGTTTCAAAGAACCGATGATGGTAACTAAAATGTTTTGTCCGGGAGAAGGGGAGAATGTTTACATGAATACCCTTCAAAAAATAGATTCTTATTCTGTTTCTGAAGATGGAAAAACGCTGAATTTCAAAATGGGAGACATTGTAATGATGCGTTTTGAGAAAAAATAGATTATAAACTTTTGTAGAAATAAAAAAACCGCCTTGTTTTCAGGAACAAGGCGGTTTAAAAAAAAACTAAAAACTAATTTTTATTAGAAACAATATTCATTTTCAGCTACTAATTTTGCTGTAATTGTTTCTCTCAATGCCACTACATTTGGCATGTTGGTGTATTTTGTAAAACGACGTAATCCCATTAGCATCATACGTTGTTCATCGCCTTCGGCAAAAGAGATAATACTTTCTTTTCCTTTTTGATTCACAATATCTACCGCTTTGTACAAATACAATTTTGCCATTGCAATTTGCTCTTGTACTTTATCTTCTCCTTCTTTTTTAGCCAGTTTTTCAGTACGTAAGATGGTGCTTTCGGCCATATATACTTCTATTAACATATCTGAAGCTGCCATCAATAATTGTTGGTGAGCGTCTAGGTCTGCGCCAAATTTTTGAACAGCACTTCCGGCAACCATCAAGAATGATTTTTTCAAATTTCTAACGATTTCTTTTTCCTCAGCAAATAATTCAGAATAGTCAGGTGTGTCAAAAGATGGAATTCCCATTAATTCTTCAGAAACTTTCATTGCAGGACCTAATAAATCAACATGACCTTTCATCGCTTTTTTGATCAACATTCCTACAGAAAGCATTCTGTTGATTTCGTTTGTTCCTTCGTAAATACGTGCAATACGCGCATCTCTCCAAGCACTTTCCATAGGAGTATCTTCTGAGAATCCCATTCCACCAAAAATTTGAATTCCTTCATCGGCACAGTTTTGTACATCTTCAGAAACCGCTACTTTTAAGATAGAACACTCGATTGCATATTCCTCAACTCCTTTTAATTCTGCTTCTTGATGTGAAACTCCTTCAGCTTCACGAGCAATAATACGATCTTCAATATCTTTTGCAGCTCTATAAGAAGCACTTTCTCCAGCATAACAACTAGTAGCCATTTCTGCTAGTTTTGAACGAATAGCACCAAACTGAGAAATCGCAGTATTGAATTGGATTCTTTCATTAGCATATTTCACTGAACCTGTAATCACTCTTCTTTGTGCATCCAAACAAGCAGCTGCCAATTTGATACGGCCTACGTTTAAAGCGTTCATGGCAATTTTGAAACCGTTTCCTCTTTCAGACAACATGTTTTCAACAGGAACTTTTGTTTCGTTGAAGAAAACCTGACGTGTAGAAGATGCACGAATTCCTAATTTATGCTCTTCTTCACCCATTGAAATTCCGTTATCTGGAGTGTTTTCAAGGATAAAACCAGTAATATTTTTGTCATCGCCAATACGCGCGAAAACGATAAACAAAGAACAAAATCCGGCATTTGAAATCCACATTTTTTGTCCTGTGATTTTGTAATGTGTTCCATCTTCTGATAAAACGGCTTTTGTTTTTCCAGAATTAGCATCCGATCCTGCGCCTGGTTCTGTCAAACAGTATGCACCAAACCATTCGCCAGAAGCTAATTTAGGAACGTATTTTTGTTTTTGTTCTTCTGTTCCGTATAAAGTGATTGGCATCGTTCCAATTCCGGTATGTGCTCCAAAAGCAGTGGAGAAAGATCCCGTTGCTCCCGAAATATAATCACAAACTAACATTGTGGAAACAAATCCCATTCCTAATCCGCCATAAGCCTCAGGAACTGCAACTCCTAAAAGTCCTAAGTCTCCTGCTTTTCTCATGGTTTCTTCTGTATAGGCATAATCTTTTTTCTCAAAACGATCTTTATGTGCCCATAATTCTTTGTCTACAAATTCTTTTACAGAGTCACGCATCATTAATTGCTCTTCTGAGAAATCTTCTGGAGTAAAGATATCTTCGCACTTTGTTTCTTTAACCAAAAACTGACCGCCACGGGTTACGTTTTTTTCAATTGTATCTGCCATTTTTTTATTTTTTTATGTGTTTTTATTTATAATCTAAATCCTCAATAAACGGATGGAAATCTATGACTACAAAAGTTCGTAAATACCTGCTGAACCTTGACCAGTTCCAACACACATACTTACGATACCGTATTTGCTGCCTCTGCGTTTCATCTCGTCAAATAATTGAACCGATAGTTTTGCTCCTGTACAACCTAGTGGATGACCTAATGCAATTGCTCCACCGTTTACATTTACAATATCTGGATTTAGTCCCAATTCGCGAATTACCGCTAATGATTGTGAAGCAAACGCTTCGTTTAACTCAATTAAATCAATATCATTCAACGTTAATCCCGCTTGTTTCAATGCTTTTGGAATCGCTTTCACAGGACCAATTCCCATAAGTCTTGGTTCAACTCCAGCCGAAGCAAAGTTTACCAAACGAGCAATTGGTTCTAAATTAAGCTCTTTTACCATTTCTTCACTCATAATTAAAACGAAAGCAGCACCATCACTCATTTGAGAAGAGTTACCAGCAGTTACACTTCCATCGGCTGCAAATACAGGTCTTAACCCTGCTAAAGCCTCGACAGATGTTCCTGCTCTAGGTCCTTCATCTTTATTTACAACATAAGATTTAGTTTCTTTTTTTCCGTTTTCATTGATAAAAGTTTGTTCTACTGTAATTGGAACAATTTGCTTGTCAAATTTACCTTCAGCTTGTGCTTTTAAGGCTTTCATGTGAGAGTTAAAGGCAAACTCATCTTGGTCAGCTCTAGAAACATTATATTTGTTGGCAACTGCTTCTGCAGTTAGTCCCATTCCCCAATAGTAATCTTCATTTCCTTCTTTTGCTACAGCATAATCCGGAGATGGTTTGTAACCACCCATTGGAATAAAACTCATGCTTTCTGCACCACCTGCAATAATGCAGTTAGCCATTCCAGACTGAATTTTGGCAGTTGCCATTCCAATTGTTTCTAAACCAGATGCACAATATCTGTTTACGGTAACACCAGGTACATCTTCCACTTTTAATCCCATTAGAGAGATTAGTCGTCCCATGTTTAATCCTTGTTCTGCCTCTGGCATTGCATTTCCTACCATGACGTCATCAATATGAGTTTTGTCGAAATGCGGCAACTCATTCATCATGAACTGAATCGTTTCAGCGGCCAATTCATCAGGACGTTTAAATCTAAACACGCCTTTTGGAGCTTTCCCCACGGCTGTTCTGTATGCTTTAACTATATAGGCTGTTTTCATATTTGTTTTAAATTTTGAATTATAAATTTTAAATTACTGTTGACTTAAATTGTACGAAACTTTTAAAAATCAACATTTATAATTTAAAATAATTAATTACGAAGCGGTTTCCCTTTGGTTAGCATAAATTGAATTCTTTCTAATGTTTTTCTTTCTGTACAAAGTGACAAGAAAGCTTCACGTTCTAAATCCAAAATATATTGCTCTGTTACTAATGTTGGTTCTGACAAATCTCCACCAGCCATTACGTAAGCTAGTTTGTTAGCTATTTTTCTATCATGTTCTGAAATGTATTTTCCGGCTTGCATTTGGTCTGTTCCTACTAAGAACATTCCCAATGCTTGTTTCCCAAGAACTTTTACGTCATTTCTACGAATCGGTTGTGTGTAACCTGCTTCTGCCATTAATAAAGCATGTTTCTTCGCCTCGGCAATTTGACGGTCCTTGTTCACTACAACGATGTCTTTTCCGTGCTGTAATAGTCCAGAATCAAAAGCCTCGTAAGCAGATGTTGATACTTTTGCCATTGCAACGGTCATGAAATATTCTTGTAAAACATTCAATTCTACATCATTTTTATGGAATAAATCAGAGGCTCTTAAAGCCATTTCTTTAGATCCACCGCCGCCAGGAATTACTCCAACACCAAATTCTACTAACCCCATATACGTTTCCGCTGCAGCAACAACTTTATCAGCATGTAAGCTCATTTCGCAACCACCGCCAAAAGTCATTCCGTGTGGTGCAACCACAACTGGAATTCCCGAGTAGCGTACGCGCATCATGGTGTCCTGGAACATTTTGATTGCCATATTCAACTCATCGTATTCTTGCTCGACTGCCATCATGAAAATCATTCCGATATTAGCTCCAACAGAGAAATTCGCTGCTTGATTTCCAATAACCAATCCTTGATATTCTTTTTCAGATAAGTCAATCGCTTTATTGATAGCTTGTAAAACGTCACCACCAATCGTATTCATTTTAGATTGGAATTCTAAATTCAAGATTCCGTCTCCTAAATCTTGTATAATTGCTCCGCTGTTACTCCACACTTTTTTGCTCTCGCGTATGTTGTTCAGTATGATAAATGCATCCTGACCTGGAACTTTAGTTTGTGATTTTGTTGGGATATTATAGAAATAGGTAGCACCTTCTTTAATAGTATAAAAACTAGAAATTCCTGAAGCTAACATATCAGTTACCCAAGCAGCAGGTTGAAGACCTTCCGCTTTCATTATTTCGATTCCTTTTTCGACACCAATGGCATCCCAAATTTCGAAAGGACCATTTTCCCATCCAAAACCGGCTTTCATCGCATCGTCAATTTTGTACAACTCATCTGATATTTCAGGAATTCGGTTCGAAACGTAAGCAAACATTCCTGCAAAACTTTTTCTGTAAAATTCTCCTGCTTTGTCTTTACCTTTTACCAGAACTTTGAAACGGTCAATTGGTTTATCAATCGTTTTGGTCAGTTCCAAAGTAGCGAAAGAAGCTTTTTTAGCAGCACGGTATTCTAAAGTATCTAAATCAAGAGACAAAATTTCTTTTCCTTCTTTTTTGTAAAAACCTTGACCCGTTTTGCTTCCCAACCATTTGTTCTCCATCATTTTGTTGACGAAGTCCGGAAGTTTGAACAACTCGTGTTGCTCGTCATTTGGGCAGTTTTCATAGATTCCGTTGGCAACATGTACCAAAGTATCCAATCCAACTACGTCAACAGTTCTGAAAGTAGCCGATTTTGGACGACCAATAACCGGACCGGTCAATTTATCCACTTCTTCAATAGTAAGTCCCAATTCTTTTACCAAATGAAACAAACTTTGAATCCCGTAAATACCAACTCTATTTCCAATAAATGCCGGAGTATCTTTGGCCACGACCGAAGTTTTCCCTAAGAATTTGGAACCATAATCACTTAGGAAATCCAAAACTTCTGTTGAAGTTTGAGGACCAGGAATGATTTCGAATAATTTTAAATAACGCGCAGGGTTAAAAAAGTGAGTTCCACAGAAATGCTTTTGAAAATCATCACTTCGGGCTTCGCTCATAAAATGAATTGGAATTCCTGAGGTGTTTGAAGTAACCAAAGTTCCTGGTTTTCTGAATTTTTCAATTTGTTCAAAAACCATTTTTTTGATGTCCAAACGCTCCACTACAACCTCAATGATCCAATCGGCTGCTGCGATTTTCGCCATATCATCAGTTGTATTTCCAGTAGTAATTCTGCTGGCAAATTTCTGATTGTAAATAGGGGATGGTTTCGATTTCAATGAATTGGATAAATGCTCATTGACCAATCGGTTTCTTACAATTTTGCTTTCTAAAGTAAGTCCTTTTTTGGCTTCGGATTCGGTGAGCTCTCTTGGAACGATATCCAAAAGTAAGACTTCAACTCCAATGTTGGCAAAATGACAGGCAATTCCTGATCCCATAATTCCGGATCCAATCACTGCAACTTTTTTAATTGTGCGTTTCATTTTCTATTTTTTCGGTTTGATTAAATATATTTTTGTCTAAAATTAATTCGTTGATTGTTTCCGAGACTTCTATAAAATGCTGGAGTTTTTCATCGGAAATATGTTGTTTTACAGTTTCATTGAATTTTAAAACCGTATTCTTAGATAACTCTCTTTTTTCTTTACCAAATTCAGTGAGGTAAATCAAGACACCTCGGCCGTCCACAGGATTTTTCTTTCTAATAATCAGCCCTTTTTCTTCCATAGATTTCAAGGTTCTAGTAAGGCTGGTGGCCTCCATTCCCATTTTTGGTCCTAAAGATGTAGAAGGCGTTCCTTTATCTTTATCCATACTTAACAAAGCAAAACCTGTTGCCATGGTTGCACCGTATTTAGATGCTTCTTCATTATACATTCGTGATACTGCTTGCCAGGTTGCACGTAAAATGTAATCTATTGTTTTGTCTTTCATAAATAACTATATCGATTTCAAATATAATAAAAAATACTATGCACGCATAATATATTTAAACATTTTTTTGTTAAAAAGTATTAAATATAAAAAAACTCTGCTGAAATACAGAAGATTATACTGTTTTTTATGACTAATTATTTTTTGGGTCTGTCCCTTCGGGTCGGGCTGTACGTTGTATCTTTTATATAGTCCCGACGCATCGGGACTATATAAAAGGATGCCACTTCTATGCCTCACATAAAATGGGTGTTGGACACTAATTAAGATTTATAACTTAATTAGTGAGACTACGAGTTTTCGTAATTATAAGTAGTTTCATATAATTTAAGGATAACTGATAGAACGTAGAAAAAAGACTAATTTATTTCCCTGTTGGAAGAATCAAGTCTTATAAATTTTAGATATAATTTGTGATTAGGAATGATGCGGGTTTATTGTATTTAGAATTTAAATATAATCGTAACAATAAAGTAGAAAATTAATTGATGATAAAACGAAAAAACCACGAATATCAATTCGTGGTTTTTTCGTTTTTAATTGTTTTTCCCTTGCTTTCAAAAGTTGAATGAAGAGTATTAACTAGGTTTTTTCTTAAATCTAGATGTAGATTTTATGAAATAAATCAATATACTTATCCATTATTATTTTTCGTTTTAATTTTAAGGTAGGAGTAAGATGTCCACCTTCAACCGACCATAAATCTGGAGTAAGTTCAAAACGTTTTATTTTTTCCCAATTACCAAATTTTTCATTTAGGCTATCAATTTCAACTTGAATCCTTTCGATTACTTTTTCGTTAGCGACTATTTCTTCATTGCTTTTTCCGATGTCGATTCCGTGAATAACCGCCCATTCTTTTATAAAATCAAAACTGGGTTGTATCAATGCAGCAGGCATTTTTTGTCCATCACCAATGACCATGATTTGTTCAATGAAACGGGATTGTTTCATCGTGTTTTCAATTAATTGTGGTGCAATATATTTACCTCCCGATGTTTTGAACATTTCTTTTTTACGGTCTGTGATTTTTAAAAATCCTTCTTCGTCAAATATTCCAATATCACCAGTATGAAAATAACCATCGGTAATTACCTCATTTGTGAGTTTTTCATCTTTATAATATCCCATCATCACGTTAGGTCCTTTGCAAAGGATTTCTCCATCTTCGGCTATAATGACTTCAACATTGTCAATGACTTTTCCAACAGTTCCTACTTTGAAACCTCGATTTCTTATGTCGTTAACAGAGATTACAGGAGACGTTTCTGTTAAACCGTATCCTTCCATAACTGGGATTTCTGCGGCTGCAAAAATACGGGCTAATCTTGGCTGTAAAGCCGCACTTCCAGAAACCATCAAATCTAGATTTCCACCCAAACCTTCTTTCCATTTGCTAAAAATAAGTTTTCGTGCAATTTTAAGTTGAAACTCATACCACAAACCATTTTTTCCATAAGGTTCATAGATTAACCCCAAATCAATTGCCCAGAAGAATAATTTCTTTTTAATCCCGGTTAATTCAGTTCCTTTTGCATAAATTTTATCATAGACTTTTTCTAGAAGTCTTGGTACGGCAGTGATTACGGTTGGTTTTACTTCTTTGATATTATCACTAACTTTATCAATTGATTCGCCAAAATATATCGAAACACCATAATATTGATATAAATACAAAATCATTCTTTCAAAAATGTGGCATATTGGTAGGAAGCTCAACGCTTTACTGCTACCTGCTTCAAATGGGATTCTAGAGGCACTACTTAAAACATCAGAAACAATATTGTGATGAGAAAGCATAACTCCTTTTGGTCTTCCAGTTGTTCCTGAGGTATAAATTATAGTTGCTAAATCTTCAGGTTTTACATTGTTTTTACGGTCTTCAACAACATCTTGATTGCTTTGATCTTTACCTAATACAAGTAATTCAGTCCAGTTTTTAGTCCCTTCAATTGTATTGAATGAATACACTTCTTTTAGCGAAGGAACTCTATCTTTAATTAAATTTACTTTTCTAAGGACTTCCTCATCAGATACAAAACAATAAATAGCACCAGAATGATTTAAAATATATTCATAATCATCTTCAGAAATGGTAGGGTAAATAGGGACGTTTTGTGCACCTGTTTGCAAGATACCAATATCCATAATATTCCATTCGGTTCTATTATTAGTTGAAATTACGGCAATTTTATCATTCTTTTGAATCTCCATCCGAATCAATGCCCTTGAAATCGTATTGGCTTTGTCGATATATTCGGTTGTCGATGTTTTTTCCCAAACTCCGTTGTACTTAGTGACCAAAGCATCTGGAATATTGAAATTTTCTTGTTGATAATATGGAAAATCAAAAAGGCGAGTGATATTTATCATTATCTAAAATATTGTAATTTATTGCAAATTAAATAAAAATTAACAATAAATTTTGGTTTATTTAAATTAAATATTTATTTTTAATTAAATTATTGGTATTCAGCGAAATCGATTTCTTTGAATTAGATTTATTGAATGAATTTTAGTAAAAAAGCGTTCACTGTTAGGTGAACGCTTTTATAAATTTAAAAAAACAGGTTAAATTATTTTTTATCCATCCATTTTCTGGCATTGACAAAAGCTTCATGCCAAGGAGAAACTTCATCATCTCTATCTTTTGGATAATGTGCCCAGTTCCATTGGAACGTAGAACGCTCAATGTGTGGCATCATAACCAAGTGACGTCCTGTTTTATCGCAAAGCATCGCAACGTCAAAATGAGAGCCGTTTGGATTAGCAGGATAGCCTTCATAGGCATATTTAGAAACAATATTATAATTTTCTTCACCCATGGGTAAGTTAAATTTTCCTTCTCCATGCGAAACCCAAACTCCAAGTGTGCTTCCCGCTAATGAAGTAAGCATAACCGAATTGTTTTCTTGTACCGTAACCGATGTAAAAATACTTTCATGTTTATGGCTTTCGTTGTGCAGCATTTTTCCGTGAACTTCGTGCTCGGGATTAATCACTTCGAGTTCCATAAACAATTGACAACCGTTACAAATCCCCACTGATAACGTGTCTTCACGTTTGAAGAAATTGTCTAAAGCGGTTTTTGCTTTTTCGTTGTATAAAAATGCTCCTGCCCAACCTTTGGCAGAACCCAATACATCCGAATTCGAGAATCCTCCCACAGCACCAATAAACTGAATGTCTTCCAATGTTTCACGACCAGAAATCAAATCAGTCATGTGAACATCTTTGACATCAAAACCAGCCAAGTACATCGCATTCGCCATTTCACGCTCCGAGTTACTTCCTTTTTCACGGATAATAGCTGCTTTTGGTCTTGCTTGAGAAGCGTCTATAACTGGTTTTTTTCCTGTGAAATGTGCAGGGAAAGTATAATTTAAAGCTTGGTTTTTATAATTTTCAAAACGCGCTTGAGCCGTTCCGTTTTTCGATTGTTTTTGGTCTAATAAAAACGAAGTCTTGAACCAAATATCTCTGTATTCTTTTATGTCAAAAGTCAAATGGCCAAGGTCTAAAGTTGCTTCATTCGTAGCAGTTCCTAATTTATAGAAAGAAACATTATTTGCGTTTAATTTAGATTCTACTTCAGCATCTGATTTCGCTTGAATGACAATTCCAATATTTTCAGAAAATAGGATTTTAACCAAATCTTTTTCTTCGAATCCCGATGCTTCGGGAGAGAAATCTATTTTTGCTCCCAAATTCACATCTGCAAAACACATTTCTAATAAAGTCGTGATCAAACCACCACTTCCTATATCGTGTCCTGCAAGGATATTGTTTTCTAAAATTAATTCTTGAACGGTATTAAAGGCTCTTTTAAAAAATGCAGCGTCTTTAATTGTTGGCACTTCTTTTCCAATAGTATTCAATGTTTGTGCAAACGAAGAACCGCCTAATTTAAAATCATCTTGGGATAAATTGATGTAATAAATAGAACCACCGTCTTTTTGTAAAACGGGTTCTACTACTTTTCTAATATCGGTACAATTTCCACCTGCTGAAATAATTACCGTTCCCGGTGCAATTACTTCTTCATTTGGATATTTTTGTTTCATGGAAAGTGAATCTTTTCCGGTTGGAATGTTGATTCCCAATTCGATTGCAAAATTCGAACACGCTTCTACTGCAGCGTATAAACGAGCGTCTTCGCCTTCGTTTTTACACGCCCACATCCAGTTTGCCGAAAGTGAAATTCCTTTTAATCCGTCTTTTATTGGAGCCCAAACAATGTTTGATAAAGATTCAGCAATAGCAGTTCTTGTTCCTGCCACCGGATCAATTAATGAAGCAATAGGCGAGTGCCCAATCGCAGTGGCAATTCCCTCTATTCCTTGATAATCCAAGGCCATTACACCACAATTATTCAATGGCAATTGCAATGGACCGGCACATTGTTGTTTGGCTACTTTACCACCTACACAACGGTCTACTTTATTGGTCAACCAGTCTTTACAAGCAACCGCTTCCAGTTGAAGAACTTGCTGTAAATAGGTGGAGATATTTTTCTCGTCGTATGTTACATCAGTATAGTTTCTCTCAATTGTTTTGTCCGTCATCACTACTTTTGGAGAACTTCCAAAAAAGTCTTCCAACGCAAAATCCATTGGTTTAGCGCCAGTTGATTTTGATTCGAAAGTAAAACGGTGATCTCCGGTTACGTCTCCTACTTGATACATTGGGGAACGCTCACGGTCAGCGATTTTTTGCAATAAATCGATGTTTTCTTTGGCGATAACCAATCCCATTCTTTCTTGAGATTCGTTACCAATTATTTCTTTTGCCGAAAGGGTAGGATCTCCCACAGGCAATTTGTCTAAATCAATTAATCCGCCTGTTTCTTCCACTAATTCCGAAAGACAGTTTAAATGTCCTCCGGCTCCGTGATCGTGAATCGATACAATTGGATTAATATCACTTTCTACCAAACCACGAATGGCATTGGCAGCACGTTTTTGCATTTCCGGGTTCGAACGTTGAATCGCATTCAATTCAATTCCTGAATTAAAAGCGCCTGTGTCAGCTGAAGAAACTGCAGCTCCACCCATTCCAATTCTATAATTTTCACCACCAAGGATAACAATTTTATCACCTGTTTGTGGTTTTTTCTTAATCGCTTGGTCTAATTTTCCATACCCAATTCCACCCGCTTGCATAATCACTTTGTCGAAACCTAGTTTGCGTGCGTCTTCTTCGTGTTCGAAAGTTAGGATAGAACCTGTAATCAACGGTTGTCCAAATTTATTTCCAAAATCAGAAGCTCCGTTTGATGCTTTAATCAAAATATCCATTGGTGTTTGATACAACCATTTTCTTTCGGTCATACCGTTTTCCCAAGGTCTGTTTTCGGCTAAACGAGAATATGAAGTCATGTAAACTGCCGTTCCAGCCATTGGCAAAGAACCTTGTCCACCTGCTAAACGGTCCCGAATTTCTCCACCAGAACCCGTTGCAGCACCATTGAAAGGCTCTACAGTTGTTGGGAAATTATGTGTTTCTGCTTTTAAAGAAATAACAGAATCAAATTCTTTTACTTCATAAAAATCAGGTTTGTCAGCACTTTTTGGCGCAAATTGTTGTACCCGTGGTCCTTTTACAAAAGCAACGTTGTCTTTATAAGCCGAAACAATATCGTTCGGGTTTTCTTGAGATGTTTTCTTGATTAATTTGAACAATGAAGATTCTTTTTCTTCTCCGTCAATTATAAATTTTCCGTTGAAAATCTTGTGACGACAGTGTTCTGAATTGGCTTGTGAGAAACCAAAAATTTCAGAATCCGTTAGTTTTCGTCCTAATTTGATCGCTAGATTATCTAAATATTCCACTTCTTCCGGACTTAAAGACAATCCTTCTTTTGCATTGTAAGCAGCAATATCATCGATGTCCAAAATGGCTTCCGGAAGCACATTGATAGTGAAAATATCTTGATTTAACTCGGTGTATTTTTGCGAAAGCATCGGGTCAAAATCAGAAAAATCAGCTGTTGCTTTATGAAATTCTTCGATTCTAATGATACCGGATATTCCCATGTTTTGGGAGATTTCCACAGCATTAGTGCTCCAAGGCGTTATCATAGTGGCGCGAGGGCCAACAAAAAAATCCGTCAGTACGGATTTTTCTATTTTATTTGAATCGGCAAAAAGCCAGTTTAGTTTTGAAATGTCTTGAGCCGAAATTTCGTTTTGCGTGTGTACGGCAAAAACAGTTTTGCTTTGGTTTTCAAAGAAATGGATCATTGTTATGTAGTTTGTTGTATTGCGGTGCAAATTTAGACAATTAAGATTAAATTTTGGCTATAAAAAAAGCGGCAAATTTGCCGCTTTTTGAATTAGTTGATTATTAATTTCTTTATGACCGAATCCGAATCGATGCTGACGCGAACCAAGTACGTTCCTTTAGCAATGTTTGGCAGCGTAATTTCTGATTTGGTGCTGTTTTCTTCGCTGTAAATTTTCTGACCAATGATAGAATAAATTTCGATAGAATACATTTTATTCGAATTATTGACAGAGAAAGTTCCCTGGGATGGATTTGGATAAATAACAATTGCATCGATATCTAAAACAGTTTCTGTTTTCGACTCTTTTGCAACGATGCGGGTTCCTAAATTGTTACACGTATCAGATGTATAAGAATCCCATTGGGTCGTTTTATTGAAAGTAGTCGTAGGAGAAGTAACAGTTGCTTTTCTTCGTAGGGTTTGATCCGCTGCAAAGTTTGCTGTTCCGCCGTTAAAAGTTCCAATGATGTCAATTAAGACTCCATTTTTGAATAACCCCACAGCATCATTTCCGTTAAAAGCCATCTCAGTTGCTGCTGTAGAAAGATTAGCGGAACTTATTGGATAGCAACTGGATGCCATTAAACTATTTATGATGGTAAATTTACTTCCGTTATTCAACGTTCCGGTTAAGGATAGTCCTGTACTCCAGGCACCGGCTCCATTGGTTTGTTTTTTGATGCTGTAAATCGATAAATTAATCGCTGCGCCAGTTGCATTTGAAATTTCCAACGCTTTATTATTTGAAGAACCTTCAATATATTCAGAAAATAATAAATCGGTTGCAGTCGAACCAGTTGCAGCCGTTGTGACATTCAGGGTATTACTCGTTGCAGAAATATTCCCTGCGGCATCTTTAGCTTTTACAGTGAAAGAATAGGCTGTTGAAGCGGTTAATCCCGTAATAGTAGTGGTAAGTCCAGTTACTGTTGTTTTTAAAGCGCTGTTCATATATACATTATAGCCAGTTACAGCTGTATTGTCAGTGGAACCTGTCCAGCTAAGCGAAATTGTAGTAGTTGTTTTTGCAGATGACACTAAATTTGCGGGAGTTGTAGGAGCTTGTGCATCAGCAGTTGGATTCCATATTGCCTGAACGTATTCAGGGTGATCAATATAAGGATTTCTATTGTTTTGGATGGCGTAAATGGCATTGTTACGAGCAATTTCTCTGGAACTCACAGGGTCTTGATTGTGCCATGTTATCAATAAGTTTAAAAAAGCTGTAGTGAAAACCTGATTACTTGTGCCATTAAACATTGCATAGGAATAACCGGCTACGGTATTCTCGTAACGTGTTGCAAAATAAAAATACATACGTGCAATATCACCTTTGAATTCATTGATAGGTTCGAAAATAGGCCCGGAATAACCAGAAGTTGTACTTGATCCAAGTTTACTTCCGTTTAAGGATGTCCAAGTTGCTGTAGTCACCGGTCCGTGTGGATAATTAGAACGCTGACCATTTACTTTCCCATCAGTAGGTGTGATAAAATGTGCATCCGAAACCATAGGTGCGGCAGAATTAAAAGTTGATTGCGGAATAATGTGTTCTCTGTTGTAGCAATCACCTTCAACACTATAAGTTCCGCATCTTTGTGTTGTTCCTGCAGAATAGGTGTAAGGATCTGTTCCTGTTGGTTTTTCGGAATACATGTCTAATATTGTAGCATCATTTTCATAGTAGTAATCACGATCAGATGTTTGGTAAGTTGTGTACAATCCGGCATATCCTTTATCAGTGTGCCCTTTTATAATGTTATAAAGTTGTGTTTTTAATGTGTAGCCAGTTCCTGTGGCTGTTGTGTAATAATTACTCGGGATTTGGGCGATACCAACCGTGACGAATAACAATAATAAGGCAGAGTAGATTTTCTTCATAATTTAAATTTGTTTTGGTTATTGGGGTTAATTTCAGATTTTCAAAACTTAAAATTTAAATTTTTAAAACACTGAACTGACGCAAATTTATAACTTTTAATATCGTTTGTGTTAAGAAATTGTGAATATAATTATGGTTTTCTTAATATAATTATGAACATTGTAACGAAAGTAGTTTTAGTCTTACTTTGGAAAAAATAGAAGTAAAAATTGAGGAAGGTATTTTAAAATGGTATTGAAAAATTGAAAACAAAAAAAAGCGGCAATTGATGCCGCTTTGAATAAATAGTTCGTTTTTTAAACTAGTTTACAATAAGTTTTTTAGTAACCGATTTGTTATCATTTGTTATTTTAACTAAGTAAACTCCTTTTTGAAGATTGTTTACTGTAGCAGAAGAGCTGTTTGTGTATTCTTTTTCAAAGACTTTTTGTCCTAAAACTGAAAATACTTGAACAGAATATTTTTCATTTGAATTTTCAAAATTTATTTTGACATTCCCATTGGATGGATTTGGATAGATATTGAATTCATTTGTATCAAAATCAACATTAGAAAGGGTTGCCAATGAATGACTACCAATTCCATCACAAGTATTATTTGGATAAGAATCCCACTCAGCAGTTTTATCAAAAGTAGTGTTTGGACCTGTAATACTTGATTTTCTTCTTAATGTTACATCAGCTGCAAAGTTGGTTGATCCTCCATCAAATTTTCCTATGATATCGATTAACACTCCATTTTTAAATAATCCCATAGGATCATTTCCATTGTATGCTTCTTGAGCTGATGATAGATTGGCATTTGCCACTGGATAACACGTTGTAGCCATTTGTGGATCTACTAACACAAATACAGCACCTGAGTTTAGTGTTCCTGTTAGATTAAGTCCTGCACTCCAAGCTCCGGCTCCATTTGATTGTTTTCTTATTGAATAACCTGTCAAATTAACTACTGCTCCAGTAAAGTTAGCAATTTCTAACGCTTTGTTAAATCCGCTTCCTTCAACATATTCTGAAAAGAATAACTCTGTAGCTCCCGATCCACTTGTTGGGGTTGCAGTTGTTGTTCCGGTTACTATTGCACTTGCTACAGATGAATTTCTTTCATCATCTCTTGCAATTAAATAAAAGTTGTAGCTAGTGGAAGCTAATAAACCAGAAACAGTTGCAGTGAGTCCAGTATGAGTAGATTTTAAAGTGTTATCAACATACAAGTCATAGCCAGTAACAGCAATATTATCTGTAGCGGCTGTCCAGGTTAATGTTATAGCGTTTGATGTAGTAGTAGTTACCGCCAAATTTGTTGCGGCGGTTGGAGCTTCTGTATCTGCAGGTTGTGTAGTCCAAACGGCTGCTACATAACTTGGATTGTCAATGTAAGGATTCCTGTTGTTTTGACGCGCATAAATTGCGTTGTTACGCGCAATTTCTCTAGCACTAACCGGATCTTGATTGTGCCAAGCCAGTAATTGATTTAAAAATGCTGTGGTAAATACTTTCCCCGTAGAATTATTGAACATCGGGTAATTGTATCCGGCTACAGTATTTTCATAACGTGTTGCAAAATAGAAATACATTCTGGCAATATCGCCTTTGAACTCATCTATTGGTTCAAAAACAGGACCTGTATAACCAACAGTTGTGCTTTCACCAAGTTTACTTCCATTAAGAGTAGTTTGAGTAGCAGTTGCTACTACAGAATGCGGATAATTAGACCGAATCCCGTTCACTTTTCCATCTGTAGGAGTGATGAAATGTGCATCAGAAACCATTGGTGATTGTTCATTGAACACAGATTGTGGTATAATGTGTTCTCTATTGTAGCAATCTCCTTCATTAGTATAGTTTCCGCATCTTTGCGTAGTTGCTATAGTGTAAATGTAAGGATCTGTTCCTGATGGATTCTCGGAATACATGTCCAATACAGAACCGTCGTTTTCAAAGTAATTATCAATATCTGACGTTTCATAAGTAACATACAAGCCTGCATAATTTTGTACTGTATGGTCTTTAATGATGTTGTACAATTGAGTTTTCAACGTGTAGCCAGTCCCTGTGGCATTTGTATAATACCCTGCTGGTGCTTGCGCAAAACCTGCTGTGAAAAGAAATAAAAAGAATAGCGAGTAGATTTGTTTCATAGTTTAATTGGATTACTTAGTTTAAAATTAATTTGATTTATGGATTAAAATTTTGACAAAACTACTATTTAAATTGATATTGGAAGTTACTAAATGTTTAATTCGATTAAGATTCTTTTTTATTTTTAAATAGTTAGGATGCGCTAATTCAGAGTTATTTATTTTGGAAAAGCTTTGCTTTGATACGCACCTAAATCAGGTGGTAAAGTTCTAGTGTTTCCTATAATATCAAACGGGATCAGATACGCTGAATTCCCTTTTGCGTAAGCGGCCGAAGTTTCATCGATATTAAATTTGTTCTGTGAAATATTGAAAAATTTTGGATCCTTGTTCAAAATTATCGAGTTGTAATGTGCGGTATCCGTATTGAATTGATAATCGGGATTCGCTGTAAACTGATTGGATACGTTATCAAATTTTATCAGGCAATTGTTGAATTGGTATTCAAAAACGGCTCCTGTTTTTTTGGTTAAATTCATTTCATTGGAATATGAACCATAAATAATGCAATTGTTAAACGTGGCTGCTGTTAAATCTTTCGCTTCCGGAATTGCTCCCAAAATATAATTACTTACTAAAACGGCCACCTGTTGCGAGCTGTTCCAATTATTATTGAAAGTGGAATGAGTAAAACTATAATTTCCGCCATAGGTACAGGCTAAACTGACTAATCCGGCATTATTAATGACAACATTTTCGCCATTTATTTTTGCGGTCTGCGCCAAAATACCGTAGTTGCTACTGTTATAGATTTGGGTGTTTTTTACAGAAACTGTTGTACCATCGTTGTTTTGAATTAACAATCCAATCGTTGCATTTTTGATGGTGAGATGATTCAAAGTATTATTGGTGCTTCCATCAGTAAGCCAAATGGTTCCCCATTGTCCAGGAACATCAGAAAAATCAGGCTCTAAACGGTCTCCTTCAAAAATGACTTCGTTTTCGAGTTTATCCGTTGTTGATAGAGTTCCATTAATATTGATTGACGCATTATTGGCTACAATAAGTCCAGAATTAGCGTGGAAATGTATTCGAGTTCCTGCTTCAAAAGTGGCTGTTTTATTTGAAGGAACCGCAGCATAGCCATAAATTACATACGGTTTGTCATTCGTAAACTGCAATTCGTTCCCGTTGACAGGGTCATTTTCATCTAGATAAAATCCATCAATTTTTTCGTTTCCAATAGGAAGTGTTTCAGTAGTTCCATCAGCAAAACGCTTTGGATACAGGAAAACAGCATCTTGTATAAGTGTTACCAGTTCTACATTTTGAAGATTTTCGCCACTGTCAAACTGAATTTGATCAGTGTACAAAAAATCAGAAGCATTGGCGTCAGTACTATTTGCGGTTGTTTCTATGAAAATATACAAACTGTCTTTTGCTAAAAGGTCCACATTGTTAAAAATTTTCCCGTCTGTTCCCTGCATTCCGTCAACGGAGATTCGGTATTTTGAACTCAAACCTTTTCCTAATTTAATGCTTGGAATCGTAATGTCATTTTTACTTTTGTTGTACACTTTGAGTCGGTACGTGCTTGAACCGATGTTAGAGAAAACAGTGTCAAGATAAATCGTGTCCTTGGAAAATTCTAAATCTCCTGTGCTAGCTACGGTCTCAAAATCAGAACGGCAGGAACAGATAGTCAATATGATTCCAATAAAAAACAATACTATTTTGGGACTCATTTGGTTATATTTTTTGTAAAAATAGGTAAAATCTATTTCGAAATCAGAATAACAATAGTATTTACTGTTATGTGACTTATCTTTTAATTATTTTTACATTTTTAAAGATAAAAACATGATATTCGACAAAGAAAAAATACTTCATTATTGCAATCACGTTTCTAAAAACACCTTAATGGAAACGTTGAATATTAAATATACGGACGCAGGAGAAGATTTTCTTATTGCAACAATGCCCGTCAATCCTTCTGTGCATCAGCCAATGGGATTATTGCATGGAGGAGCATCGGTGGCTTTAGCAGAAAGTGTAGGCAGCGCCGCATCTATGATTTATGTAAATTCAGAACTAAGCGAAGTCCGCGGAATTGAAATTTCAGCCAATCACTTGAAAGCAAAACGGGACGGAATTGTAACGGCAACCGCTAAGATTGTTCACAAGGGCCGAAGCATTCATCTTTGGGAAATACGAATTACGGATGAAAACAATAATTTAATTTCACTTTGCAAGCTGACGAATATGGTTTTGCCAAAAAGAAAAAGCGAAAATAAATAATTGAATTTAATTTTAGCTAAAGCCAAAAATCAGTTTCAGTCAAATTGACCAAGATGGTTTCGATACTATTAAGCAAATCAAAATGCCTTTAGGTTTAGTGGAATTTATATTTTAATACATTATATATGATCGATTTTTTTATAAAAGTAAAGCAACAAAAAGCTCAAAATCTACCTTTTGTGTTATACCGAAAACCAAATAACATCAAATTAATAGGTTTTTTTCAAAATAACGACCACTTATATTTTGCCGAGAATTTTGAAGAGACGGGATTTGTTTTTGCTCCTTTTGAAGGAAGTCAGATGATACTGATTCCTAGAAATCAATCGGTAAAATGGGAAACCCTGATTACTTCTTTCAAGGAAAATGAAGATTCAGATTTCATAGATTCAGAAGACATTCAAGCGAAAGAACATTTTGAAAGTCTTGTCCAAAAAGGAATTGATGCTATTGCAAAAGGGACTTTGAAAAAAGTGGTCTTGTCACGAAAAGAAATTGTTGGTTTGTCAAATTTTGATTTAGTTTCAATTTTCGAAAAATTAATTCAAAATTATCCCACCGCTTTCTGCTATTGCTGGTTTCACCCAAAAATAGGCTTATGGATGGGCGCTACACCGGAGCGATTACTAAAGGCTAATACGAATACTTTTTATACAATGTCATTAGCTGGAACGCAAAAGCTTCAAGGTGATAAAGAAGTTGTCTGGGAGAAAAAAGAAATGGAAGAGCAGCAATTTGTTACCGATTTTATTTTGGATAATCTAAAGGAATTGACTTTAGAAGTTTCCGTTTCAAGCCCTTATACTGCGCAAGCGGGAACTTTAGCACATATTAAAACCGATATTGAAGGGGTTATTAATGACAATTCAAGTTTGAAGGAAGTTGTTTCTGTTTTGCATCCAACACCCGCTGTGTGTGGATTACCAAAAGAGGTTGCTAAAAATTTTATTTTGGAAAATGAGGGCTATGACCGTGAATATTACACCGGTTTTTTAGGCGAATTAAACAAAGAAGGATTCAATAAAGGAGAAATAAAATCAGATTTGTATGTGAATTTGCGATGCATGCAAATCAAAGATAATCAAGCGCATTTATATATGGGTTGTGGTATTACAAAGGACAGTATTCCTGAAAACGAATGGAGGGAAAGTGTCAATAAGTCAATGACTATGAAGAAAATATTGGATTTGAAGTAGTATTCGCAACTTTAAACATTAAACAAAAAAACATTAAACGAATTTTAGATGAAATTAGATATACTTGCTTTTGGTGCGCATCCTGATGATGTGGAATTGGGTTGTGCAGGAACCATTTTAAAAGAAATTTCTTTAGGAAAAACGGTGGGAATCGTTGATTTGACCCGTGGTGAATTAGGAACTCGTGGTTCAGCGGAAATCAGGGATCAGGAAGCCAATGCTGCTGCAAAAATCCTAGGAGTTTCTGCACGTGAGAATCTGGAAATGCGGGATGGGTTTTTTGTCAATGACGAAAAGCATCAATTGGAAATCATAAAAATGATTCGCAAATACCAACCGGAGATTGTTTTGTGTAATGCTATTGATGACCGACACATTGATCATGCAAAAGGAAGTAAATTAGTTTCTGATGCTTGTTTTTTGTCTGGATTGATGAAGATTGAAACTGTGCTAGAAGGAGAGAAACAAAAGGCTTGGAGACCCAAATTAGTGTACCATTACATACAATGGAAAAATATTGAACCGGATTTTGTGGTTGATATTACTGGTTTCACCGATAAAAAAATCGAATCTATTTTGGCTTACAGTTCTCAGTTTTACGATGCAAATTCTGAGGAACCAGAGTCCCCAATTTCAAGTAAAAACTTCTTGGAGAGCCTGAATTACCGTTCTAGAGATTTAGGAAGGCTCACTGGGGTCGATCATGCAGAAGGTTTTACGGTAGAAAGATATTTGGCAGTCAATAGCTTAGGAGATTTGATATAAATTTCGTGTAATTTTTTAAAAAAAATATTTGCAAAAGTAAACTTATGTCGTATATTTGCCACCGCTAAGCAAATGGTGGTTGTAGCTCAGTTGGTTAGAGCATCGGTTTGTGGTACCGAGGGTCGCGGGTTCGAGCCCCGTCTCCCACCCAGAAAGCAAAAGCTTCGAAGAAATTCGAGGCTTTTTTTGTGGAATAAAGTCTCGTGGATTGTAGGTGCTATTTTCTGGCTTGAAAATTGTAAAAGGGAAATAGTATTAGAGAGGTGTTAAAAAAGTCATGTAGGATTTCGGACATACATTCTTCTGTTAGGGGTTATATTCTGTGATTTACAGAAATCGTGTTTTCTTTTGTGTATCTTTGAACGCATTGCATAGTTAAATCAATCGAAAATAAGCTTTCAAAATTTTAAATATTATTTACATAATTTAATGGAAAAAGAGAAAATCAATTCTAAAATTCTTAAAAGTAATTACATTCCAACAGCCGAGTTTTACAGCCAAATAATAGATAGTTTACAAGATTATTCGATTTTTACTCTTGACAATGAATTTATAATTAATAGCTGGAGTTCAGGTTCAACCAAAATATTTGGATATGAAGCTGACGAAATTATAGGACAGCATTTTGATGTTATTTTTACTGAAGAAGATGTACAAAATGGTATTCCGCAATCAGAAATTCAAGCTGCATTAAAAGAGGGGAGAGCTACGGATAACAGATGGCATATTTGTAAAGACAGGAATGAATTTTATGCTTATGGTTTGGTTTTTCCGCTTATTGGAATTGATGGCGACATGTTAGGTTACGTAAAAATTCTACGAGATTTGACGGAGAGAAAGAAATCGGAGGATGCCATAAAAAAATATGTAAAAGAACTGGAAGACCTTAATACGCACAAAGAGAATGTTCTTGCAATTGTTTCTCATGATTTAAGAAGTCCGTTATCTGGAATTATCGGAACGGCTGAGTATTTGAAAACAAATTTTGACAGATTAGAATCCAATAAGGCAAAAGAAATGCTTGATTTGCTTCAAAAAACTGCAGTAGATGAGTTAAACATGCTGGATAATTTAGTGGAATGGGCTAGAATAAAATATGCCTCGGAGGTGTTTTCTCCGGCAAAAATTGAACTTTTTGATTTTGTACAAAAGGGTTTTGAATCATTGAAGGAATCGGCTTCTTTAAATTCTATAAATCTCCTTAATGAAATCGAACCCAACATCAGTGTTTTTGCAGATGGAAAAATGTTGCTTTCTGTTTTTCAAAACATAATTTCTAATGCCATCAAGCATTCTTTACCTGGAGGGGAAATTACCGTTTTGGCGAAAATTGAAGTGGAAAAAGTAATAATTCAGATAAAGGATTCAGGAATTGGAATGTCAAAAGAGGTGCAAAGTAAACTTTTTACCCCACAAATGAGTACGCTTTCTAAAGCAAGAAAAGATAACAAAGGTGCCGGAATTGGATTGTTGTTGGTGAAAGGGTTTTTAGAAAAAAATGATGGTGAAATATGGGTTGAAAGTATTGAAGGAATTGGTTCTTCATTTTATTTTACATTGCCTATTGAGGAGCCTTTGTATAAAATTGATAGTTCAGATAAAATAGAATTTGACGAAAGGGTTTAATAAATAAATGATAAAAAAAAGAGCTTTGAAGTGATTCAAAGCTCTTTTTTTATGGGGTTTGCACAAGGGATAGCAGTGGAAATCCTTTATACCCTGTCAGGGTTAAAAAAACCTGACAGGGTATAAAGATTGTAGCGTATAGCCCGACCACGCTGTAACGCTAGTGAAAGCGTGGATGTGCCCAAATATTTAATCTATTTTTTATCTACGATAGGTCTTTCGGTGCGGTTTGCCAATTCCCAAGCGGTAACAAATGCAAATTTTGCTCTTTTGGTCAACGCATCGTATTCGATTTTGTCTGGACTGTCTGTAGGTTTGTGGTAATCAGCATGCACTCCGTTGAAAAGAAATACCGATGGAATTCCGTGTTTAGCAAAGTTGTAATGATCCGAACGCTCATAGAAATGGTTTGGATCTTTTGGGTCGTTGTATTTGTAGTCTAAATTTAATTGGGTGTATTTAGCGTTTGCAATGGTACAAATGTTATCTAAATCAGTTGATAATCTGTTTGCGCCAATCACATATACGTAATTATTACTGTCAGCATGTGCTTCGTCACGACGGCCTATCATGTCAATATTGATATCGGTAATGGTGTTCGCTAACGGGAACAAAGGATTTTCTGAGTAATAGCGGCTTCCGTGCAATCCGTGTTCCTCGCCGGTTACATGAAGAAACAGGATAGAACGTTTTGGGCCGTGTCCTGCTTTTTTAGCGATTTGGAACGCTTGTGCAATTTCAAGTAAAGCAACAGTTCCGGAACCATCATCATCGGCACCGTTATAAATTTCTCCATTTTTTGTACCTACGTGATCGTAATGGGCTGAAATCACCAAGACTTCATTTGGTTTCTCAGATCCTTCAATATACGCCCAAACGTTTTCGGAATCTGGTAAATTTTCATTTCGCTTGGCATTCAGGAAAGCAGCAGGAATTTTTTGGTAAAAGTCTGAAGCGCCAGTTGGGAAGCTGATGTCGTTTTTCTTGTATTGATCGATGAGGTAAACACCTGCTTTTTTCTGACCTGCAGACCCGGTTTCTCTACCTTCCATTTCGTCTGAAGCTACAATGTACAAGTGCGTTTTTAGTTCATCCGCGGTAATTGTATTCATGTATTTTGTTGGGTCGACATGAGTGACACTCGCCTTTTGAGTCGTACAGCTTATGGTTAAAGCAACCATTAAACCTAATAAAGGGATTTTTTTCATTTTTTAATGTAAATTAATAAAGGTGTAAATAGCAAAGATTGATAATATGATAATAATTAGCACGAAGTTAATAAAAAATAGCAGACTGCTTTTTATAAAGGATATCAAGCGGGTTTCACCATAAAAACGATGATGTGCTGGATAGAAATAATAAATCATCCATCCAATACCAATAAAATTAATTACTATTTGTATGAAAGAAACGAGACTCGATTCTGAAAATGGTGTCAATCCTTTGTTAATTATAAACAATAACAAAAACAGCAATAACAAAAAGGAAAAGTAATGTAAGGTAAAAATCCCATGATCAAAATAATACCAGCGTTTCTTATTGTGGAAAAGCCAGAGGAAAAGAGCAAAAATAGGCATGAATACAAAAAGTACTTTTGGTAAATTATGGGTAAAGGAGCTTATGAATTTTTCAATAATTTCGCTTTGTGTATTATTTTCTTTAACGATTTGGATTTTTTTATTCATCCAATAACTAATATCGGAAAGCTTTTCAGATTTAGGGGAATGCTTTTGAATAGAGTCTAATTGTTCTACAGATTCGTATCCAAAATTAAATAATTGAATATCTCCTTTTGTGTTAGTTAGGTTCTTTTTGATTGAATCATTTATGGATAAGGAATTCTGAAATGCTTTGCTTTTAGTGGTAATAATAGATTTCTTTTCAAGAGTTTTATCTGAAGAATTGTTGGCAGTAGGAAAAATGGCAATCAATAGAAAAGTGATAAAGCTTATAAAAATGTACAATCTGACCGGAGCCAAATAAGACAATCTTTTTCCGGAAAGGTATTCTTTGGTTAGCGCAGCAGGTTTGAATAAAAGATTTTTTATGGTGCGCCAAAAAGCGTTTTCATAATGTGTCAAGTCCTCAAAAAAGTGGATAAAGAGATGGTGAAACGTTTTTCGGGTATCGGTGTTTTCTTGTCCGCAATTAGGACAGAATCTATTTTCAACCACATACCTGCAATTGAGGCAGGTTTTGTCGGTCCTGATTTTACTTTTTGACATAAAAAAAAATAGTATAAGTTCTAGATTTTTGTTAAATTTCAATTGATAAAACTAACAAAAATCTAGAACTTATACTGTTTTTGAAAAAAATATATTTTCTGAATTATTTCAAAACTTCTTTTAAGAAAGAATTCATGCGTTCCCAAGAACGTTTGGCAGCTTTTTCATTGTATGCCGCACCTTTAGAATTATCATTTCCAGCTTCAGGATCTGTAAAAGCATGTACTGAATTAGCATAATAAATCATTTCCCAATCTGCTTTTGTGTCTCTCATTTCTTGTTGAAAAGCGGCTACTTCAGCAGCTGGAACATACGTGTCATCTGCACCGTGTAAAACCAAAATTTCTGCAGTGATTGGATTATTTACTCTTGCGGCATCACGACCTAAACCACCGTGAAAAGAAACTGCACCTTTAATTTTCATTCCTGCTCTTGCCGCTTCAATAACACCAGTTCCTCCAAAACAATATCCTATCACAACAATATTATCTGGATTTGCACCTGCTTTCACTAATTGATTTAATGCAAGCTGAATGCGTCTTTGGTAATCAGCCACATTATTTTTGTAAAAACTGGCTTGCTTTCCAGCTTCCTGAGTGTTTGTCGGGTAGTTTCCTTCTCCATAAATATCGGCCACAAACGCATAATATCCCATCTTTGACAACTTCTCAGCTGATTGTCTTGCGTGCGTATCTATTCCTTTCCAAGCTGGAAGTATTAAGATTCCAGGTTTAGTTTTGCTTCCTTTTTTCGGAGCAATTGACAATCCATTTAATTTTTGATTTCCGTCTGTGTATTTTACTGCTTTCAATTGTGCAAAACCGCCATTGGAAAACAAAAGAAATCCTAATAAGGCAAAGAAAGTATTTTTCATATTGTTTTTTTTATTTTTACAAATATCTCAATTAATTTATTCTGAAATTATAACTGTCATTTTTTTAATTGATAACAGTATTTTTAATTCTTATAATAAACCGAGGAGTTATTACTCTCCCGGATGATAGGTTTTTTCGGCATTTTTTTGGACATCATCTTTGTAGAACAAAACGTCTTTTAACTGCCCTTTTCGATACATTTCAGCTTGGTCGTAAAAATGTTTAGATTTTGGATCACCACTGTTTCCGCCTGCAAGTATTGATTTTGCTTTTATCTTTGGTCCAAATTCGACTGCGCACACAAAACTGTTGCCGTTTGTTCCATAGCGTTTTTTAGTATCTTTTTGGTAATTGCTTTTATAAGCGGGTAAACTTCCCCAAAGTGCCGGTCCATAACCTATGGGCAAACTTTCAAGAGCATCGTTATAAATCAGATTAATGTCGCCGGAAGTTCTTTGGAAACGATTGATTTCTCCCCAAGGAATTTGCCAGGTCCCAAATTTAATTTTCAAATCGTTGACCACCATTTGCAATTGCGGAATCAGTTGATCCGGAAAAGCATTTTTTGTAAAATTCATGGTGTTTTCCACTTGGTCGAGTTCTCCTTCATCAGTATACACTTTTTGAATAATTGGATCTAATTTATAAGCCCATTCCACAGCCAGAGTTGTAGCCACAGAATTTTCCTTGGCGTAATAATCCCAATTTTTTAGTAGTGTTATCGGTTCTGAAAGTTCTGTGTAAAGTGGATCTTCAATGCTGATATTTTTCTCGAAACTAGAAATTAACGCTGGAATCAGAAATTCGAAAGCCGTCAGTTTCGTGTCATAACCGTCAGCAATTACTTTGTCTAAGGTATATTTATCACCTTTGCTCAATAATCGAACGGCATTTAATCCTCTAAAACTTTCTCCGTCCGGAGCCATGTACGGCACGTAATTTTCTTCTTTTGGACTGTTCTCACCTGCTACAGTGTAAGGTGTAGAATTGCAGTTTTGCAGCCAACCGTTTATTGGATTATAGGAATGTACCGTTTCTGAAACGTCGTGTAATCCTTTCCATTGTGTTGCCGGAGTTGTGCCGTCCATCACTTTTGACCAATTCAGTTTTTTGTCCCGAATAGGAACAAAATTTCCGTGCCAATACGCAATATTTCCTTCTTTGTCAGCGTAAACAGTATTATTTGATGTGTTTGCTTTCAAATCCATTGCTGATTTATAGTCTGCAAAGCTTTTTGATTTTGTTCGTATCCAACTTTGTTCCAGACTTTTCATCGAACGATTATTCGATTTTAAGCTAATCCATTTTCCGTCTCTTTTGGCCATGATTGGACCGTGAATGGTAAAATAGGTATTAAATATTTTAGGAATTAATTTCCCGTTTTCCAAATATTTGATAGTTATTTTTTTCTCGATAATCGGAACTAACTTATTGTCGTATTCGTAAAATAATTTGTTGTTTTTGGTCACGATTTTTTCGGCATACATATCCGCTACATCCACATTTGAAGAGGTATGCATCCAGCCGCAATTCTCATTAAATCCTTGGTAAATGAAAAATTGTCCCCAAGTCACTGCTCCGTAAGCGTTCAATCCTTCTTCGCTGCTCATTTGTATTTCTGGCCTATAATAAAAAGAAGTATGTGGATTAATGTATAAAATGGAGTTTCCCGATGCCGTTTTTGATGGAGCAATTGCAAAACCATTAGAACCTGTTTGCACGTCTTTTTCTCGTTCTATGTAGGCCACTTTATCGGTATTTCCAGAATAAAAAGCTTTCAATTCTCCGGTTGAAAGATCAGCGGTGCTTATGGCTCCAATACTTCCATCGGTCCAAAGCAACGGGAACCATGGTTCAAAACGAGTCAATAAAGCGGGCTTTACCTCGGGGTGATTGTGCAGGTAAAAGTTGATTCCGTCCGCATAACTGTTTAATAATTTTCTCAACCAAGGTGCCGCTTTTTTATAATCGGCTTTTGCCTCTTCGGCGTCCATCAAAAGTTTAATTTCTAGATCATTATACAAAACCGACTGTCCTTTGATTTCCGAAAGGCGTCCGATTTTTTCAATATAATTCATTTCTACCCGCTTGAAATCGTCTTCACATTGTGCGTATAACATTCCAAAAACGGCATCCGCATCGGTTTTTCCATATACGTGTGCAATTCCCCAATTGTCTCTGATAATGGTGACTTGTTGCGAGAGTTTTTTTAATCGTTCTATTTCTTGGCTTGATATTTTTTGTGAAAACATCGAGAAACTAAAACAAAAAACTAGGATTGTAAGTGGCAAATGGTTCTTGAAGTGCTTCATTTTTATGGAATATTATGTTAGAGACTTACATTTCTTTTGAAAGCACAACCCAATTCAATTATTGAATCCGTTTTGGCAATGCCGGGAATAGTATCAATTTTTTCATAAAGAACTTTACGCATGTGTTCGTGGTCTTTGGCAATAATTTTTATGTAAAGGGTAAACGATCCGGTAATGTAATAACACTCGGTTATTTCCGGTATTTTTTTCAGTTCTTCAATAATCCTATCTGAATCCTGGTCTTTATTCAGCGTAATTCCTGTAAAAGATCCCCAATCATATCCTACCTTTTTTTCATTGATTACAGGTTTTATTCCAGTAAGTATTCCTTGTTCCATTAATCTGTTGATGCGTTGATGCACCATGGTGTTTGATATTTTTAAGTTGGCAGCAATGGCTGAATAGGCCATTCTTCCGTCTTTCTCTAATTCTTTAATAATATTAATATCGAATTCGTCCAGTATTTCCATATTTGTTTAATTGTATGATTATGCTTTTTCTGTTTGTCTAAAAGTACTTATTTTTATTTATTTTTAAATTCATCTGTAAATTGAATTGTAAATTTAAAAATGACTTATTTTTAACCTAAATTAGATAAATATTTTTAAATAAACACTTTTTAAAAGTCAAAATATTTATTTTTATTGGTAAATTAAAAAAAAATAGTAATTTTGTTTTTTTAAACAGTAAATCTGAAACATCATGACACATACAGAACAAAACCTTTCTTCAAAATCTGAAGCGTTGATAGCAAAAGAGAATCAATATGGTGCACACAATTACCATCCTTTACCTGTAGTTTTAGAAAGAGGTGAGGGCGTTTATGTATGGGATGTGGACGGAAAAAAATATTATGATTTTTTATCGGCATATTCAGCTGTAAATCAAGGACATTGTCATCCAAAAATTGTAGGCGCTATGATTAAACAAGCACAAACATTGACGTTGACGTCACGTGCTTTTCACAATGATCAATTAGGACCTTTTGAGGAATATGTGACCAAGTATTTTGATTTTGATAAAGTGTTGCCAATGAATACTGGTGCAGAAGCTGTTGAGACTGCTTTGAAATTATGCAGAAAGTGGGCGTATGAGGTTAAAGGAATTCCTGAAAATCAAGCACAAATTATCGTTTGTGAAAACAATTTTCACGGAAGAACTACAACAATCATTTCATTTTCCAATGATGAAACTGCCCGTAAAAGCTTCGGACCATTCACAGCTGGATTTATTAAAATTCCATACGATGATGTCGAAGCATTGGAAAACGTTTTAAAATCAACCAAAAATATTGCTGGATTTTTAGTGGAACCTATTCAAGGTGAAGCAGGAGTTTATGTTCCGAGTGAAGGATATTTAGCAAAAGCCAAAGCACTTTGTGAAGCACATAATGTTTTATTTATTGCAGATGAAGTACAAACAGGAATCGCCAGAACCGGAAGATTATTAGCAACTTGTGGAAATTGCGATTGTAAAAAAGGATGTGAAAACAATCCTGAAGTAAAACCAGATATCTTAATCCTAGGGAAAGCAATTTCTGGTGGTGTATATCCTGTTTCGGCAGTTTTAGCGAATGATCACATTATGAATGTGATTAAACCAGGACAACACGGCTCTACTTTTGGCGGAAATCCAATAGCGGCTGCAGTTGCAATAGCTGCGCTTGAAGTGGTAAAAGAAGAAAATTTGGCGCAAAATGCAGCTTACTTAGGTGAAGTTTTAAGAACGGGACTGAATGCCATTGCATCTAGAAATCCATTAATTACCTTGGTGAGAGGAAAAGGATTATTGAACGCCATAGTTGTCAACAGTGATGAAGAATCTGATTTGGCTTGGGATATTTGTATGAAATTCAGAGATTATGGATTATTGGCAAAACCAACACACGGAAATAAAATTCGATTTGCGCCGCCATTAGTAATTACGGAATCTCAAATACACGAATGTTTGGCTATTATCGAGAGAGCATTAAACGATTTCAGATAATGGGAAAAACAATAAAATTAATAAAGAACAGATCCGATATTGGGGCTGGAACAAGAGGATCAGACTTAGGAATTGATGCTATCGAAATTGCTGCAATTAATAAAAACAGCGATTATTTTAATCAATTTGAGTTTGAAGATGTAAAAACGCATAACGAATCCATATATGATAAAAATCGAAGTTCTTCTGCTAAAAGGATTGAGCACGTTGTGGAGCAATGCAACCGAGTTTGTAATGCAGTTAAGAAAAATATAGAGGGGAATTATTTTCCAATAGTATTGTCGGGAGATCATTCTTCGGCATTAGGAACTTTAAGTGGTATAAAAGCAGCATATCCAGAGCAAAATATTGGTGTGTTTTGGATTGATGCACATGCTGATTTGCATTCGCCTTACACTTCGCCATCTGGAAATATTCACGGAATGCCATTGTCTGCAGCGCTTGGCGATGATAATTTGAGTTGTCAGAATAACGAAGTCCCTGCTGAAACACAGCAACATTGGGAGGGCATGAAAAATATTGGCTATAACGGACCTAAAGTTTTAGCCGAAAATCTGATTTATTTTGGAGTTCGTGATACCGAGGAAGAGGAAGACAAGCAAATTGAAAAATTGCATATCAAGAATTATAAAGTTGATGAAGTGCGTTATAGAGGATTGCAAACTTGTGTCGCTGAAGCTTTATCAAAACTCACGCATTGTGAAGTTTTGTATATTTCTTTTGATGTGGATTCCATGGATTGCGATATGATTTCCTATGGGACAGGAACACCAGTTCCAAAAGGTTTTGATCAATATGAAATCATAGCGATTATCAATCAAATTATCCAAACTAAAAAAGTGGTTTGCATTGAATTTGTAGAAGTAAATCCATTATTGGATACTAAAGGAAATAAGATGGCAGAAACTGCTTTTGAGGTTTTAGAAGCCATAACTTCAGAACTTATTTTGCCTATCGAATAGTTCCTGTAAAAAATTTGTAAAAGCCCGAAATCAATTTTAGATTCCGGGCTTTTTTAGTTACTAGATGTAAATAATAAGCAATGGTTATGAAATCAATATGATTCGATTTATTGTTGTTTCTAATTCATTTATCAGTTTACATTATTATTGGTTTTCAAATGGTTTCAAAAAAGTAATTCAGTTCTTAAAAAAATTAACCATTTCTTGTCAAAACAAGGTATTTTTATCAAGAGATTATTGTTGTTTTTTAAAATTTAGTAAGTTAGAAATTTTGCAACTTTACAAGTTTTAGTATCTTTGGCTTCCTATGGAGCCAATAAAAATTATAGAATGTCCACGCGATGCTATGCAAGGTATTAAACCATTTATTCCTACGGAAAGAAAAGTTGCTTACATTCAATCATTATTGCGTGTAGGTTTTGATAGTATTGATTTTGGGAGTTTTGTTTCGCCCAAAGCAATCCCGCAAATGCAGGATACAGCCGAAGTTTTGGCACGACTTGATTTGTCTCAAACCCGAAGCAAACTCTTAGCGATTATTGCTAATACACAAGGGGCAACTCTGGCAGCAGTTCATCCTGAAATACGATATTTAGGTTTTCCATTTTCGATTTCTGAGAATTTCCAAATGCGGAATACCCACAAAACCATAGCCGAATCATTAATCACTTTACAGGAAATTCTGGAAATTGCAGCTAAAAGCAACAAAGAAGTGGTGGCGTATTTATCAATGGGTTTTGGAAATCCATACGGCGATCCTTGGAGCGTTGAAATAGTAGGAGAGTGGACTGAAAAATTGGCCATTATGGGAGTGAAGATCCTCTCACTTTCGGATACGGTGGGAAGTTCGACTCCTGATGTAATCTCGTATTTGTTTTCGAATTTGATTCCAAAATATCCCGAAATAGAATTTGGGGCGCACCTTCATACCACACCTGATAAATGGTTTGAGAAAATTGATGCTGCTTACAAAGCAGGATGCCGTCGATACGATGGTGCTATTCAAGGTTTTGGTGGTTGTCCAATGGCTACAGATGATCTTACGGGTAACATGCCTACGGAGAAATTATTGTCCTATTTTACGGCGCAAAAGGAATTTACAAATATGAGTCCAATGAGTTTCGAAAGCGCTTACAATGAGGCTTCAATGTTGTTTGGGGAGTTCCATTAGAAATTAGATAAATGAAAATACAATTGAACTCATTACATTGTTGATACTAAGTTTAGTATTGATGCGTTGAGTATAATATCCACTAAAATTACTTTTAATTTATAAAATCATGAAACTACCTGCTTTAAATAGAGTTGTAGGCCTATTAATTCTTCTATTATTTTCTTTTTCATGTGCAAGTGATTTAGATTATGATCAGGCGAATGATTTAAAACTGGAGCCTGTTTTTGTCGCTAATTTAGCGTATTTTGATGTTCCAGCAAATGGATTTGTTACTGATGGAGTAGAGCAAAGTGTCATTTTTGACACGCCAACCGTTGATGTGTTCAATGATGATTTTTTTAGAGATAATTTGAAAAAAGTAGAGTTTTTCTTTGAAATGGAAAACACCATAAATAGAGCTTATTCAGTAGATTTAGTATTTTTAGACAATAATAATCAACGGGTTCATGCTACTAATTTTACTGTCCCGGAATACGCGGGCGCAGAAAATAAAGTGACCAAGACTGAAATATTCGAAAATGCCCAACTTGACTTATTAAAAAGAACTACAAAAATTGTTTTTACACTGACGATGTTGCCGGGTGCTCCATTGAATGAGAATAGTTCAGGTAGATTAAAATTGCGTTCAGGTGTAACCGCTTATTTAGTAGTAGAATGAGAAAAATAATCCTGATTTTTGTTCTATTCCTGGCGATAGATTGCTTTTCACAAAACAAACAAATTTTATATAATTTTACTTCAGTTCCTCAGTCTTTGATGACAAATCCGGGTGCAGATTTCAAGTACAATTGGTACGCTGGAGTTCCTTTATTGTCTGGGATTTCTGCCAATGTAGGTTCAAGCGGTTTTTCGGCGTATGATTTATTTGCGGATAATGGAGTCGATTTTAATGTGAAATTACGCAATGTGGTATTTTCTACCACCCGAAAAGATAAAGTAGCAATAAACGAACAAATAGAAATTTTTAACGGAGGTTTTAAAATAGCAGGAGAGGAAAGTGATTCCTATATTTCGTTTGGAATGTATCAGGAATTCGATATGCTGAGTTATGTTCCTAAAGACATTGCCATTTTAGCTTTGGATGGAAACAGAGACTATTTGGGTAAAGTCTTTAATTTGGGCGATTTGAGTGTCAAAGCAGAAATGCTATCCGTATTTCACCTTGGATTTCATAAAAACATCACCGAAAAGATTATTTTAGGAGTCCGTGGAAAAATTTATTCCAGTATTTACAATGCTAATTCTACAAATAACTCCGGTTATATTTATACGATTCCTTCAGATACAGGAGTTTATGAACAGATGATTTATTCACAATTACAGCTGAATACATCTGGAATTGCTCCATATGATGATGAAGATTATGAGCCAAATGTGGCCAAAGATATTACCAAAAGAGCCCTTTTAGGTGGTAATTTAGGTTTGGGATTTGATGCCGGTTTTACCTATTATCCAAAGAAAAACATACAGCTTACCGCCAGTGTTATTGATGTAGGATTTATTAAACACAGCAAAGAAGTGGAAAGTTTAACTTTTAAAGGAACGTATAAATACGAAGGTGTGGTTCCAAATTTCAGCTCGGGAAATTCAGCAGGAGGTGGATATCAAGAATTTAAAGATGCTATTCCTTTGGACACGTTATATGCGGATTACACAACTTGGCGTCCATCAAAGTTCAATACTTCGGTTCAATATTCTTTTAATGAAGAAAGACCGGAAGATTGTAATTGTCTTAATTATGACCCGGAAACGACTTATAAAAGTGCGGTTGGCGCCCAGTTATTTGTGATGTCTACGCCACGAACGCCATTAGTTGCTTTTACCACGTATTACCGAAGAAAAATATTCAAGGCTTTACAAATGAAAGCGACGTACACACTAGATTCGTATTCATATAAGAACATAGGATTGGGATTGTCCAGTCATTTTGGACCTGTGAATTTCTATGTTCTTGCCGATAATCTTTTAGAATATAGCGATGTTACCAAGGCAAATAGTCTTTCTTTTCAACTGGGACTGAATGTTATTTTTAAGAATACTAAAAAATAAATTTCAGAGATTAAAATTGGACTTTTCTTCGTTTAAATCCTTTGTAAATTTCGATCCAAAGCACCGAAACAAGACCCACTAAAATACTTAATCCTATTTGGAATCCCGAAACCCTTTCGAACTGGAAAAAAGCAGCAAATAATGGTACAAACAACAAGGAAGCTGTAATTAGAATGGTTACGCTGATGATCATTAAGACCAAATTGTTTTTGTATTTTAATGTTGTAAATATCGAGTAATAAAAAGAACGATTCGTCAGCGTCAGAAAAATGTTAGACGAAATTAACGTCAGAAAAACTACTGTTCTAGTTGCGCTTTCGGAACAACCTGTAGCTACACAATATTGATAGACAAACAAAAGTCCCGCAGTAATTACAAGTCCTTGAATGATACTGATCGTAACTTCCTTAAGTTTGAAAAAAGTATTGGTAAAAGGTCTTGGTTGTAACAGCATTAAATTGCGTTCCATAGGTTCATTTTCATAAATTATAGAACAGGTTGGTCCCATAATAATTTCCAAAAAGATGACATGAACCGGGGAAAAAATATTGGGGTAAATCCATCCCAATGCCAAAGGAATAAAGACAATCATGATGATTGGAATGTGGATGGAAATGATGTACTGGATGGCTTTTTTTAGATTGTTGTATATTTTTCTGCCCATGGCAATGGCGTCAATCATTTTAGAAAAATCATCGTCAATTAGAATTAGATTGGCGGCTTCTTTGGCAATTTCGGTTCCCTTTTTTCCCATGGCAATTCCAATGTGCGCTGATTTTAAAGCAGGTCCGTCATTAACACCGTCACCCGTCATGGCTACAATTTGATTGTTGTCTTTGAGTGCTTTTATAATTTTGAGTTTGGCCTCGGGAAACATTCTTGTAAAAATGGACGTTTCCATTACTTTTTCTCGAAGTGTAGCATCGTCCATGGCCATTAATTCATCTCCATTTAGCGTTTTATCCGCATTTCTGAAGCCAATTTGTTTGGCAATTGTGGCGGTTGTTTCAGCATTATCGCCCGTTACAATTTTGACTTGAATTCCAGCTTTATAAAAAGTTTCGAATACTGCTTTGATATTCGCTTTTGGAGGATCGTAAAACGCAACCAATCCTTTAAATGCAAAAGAAAATTCTTGTTGCTTTTTAGGATAATCAGTACCTGAAAATTCAGCTAAACCAACACCCAATACGCGATATCCTTGCAAAGCCATTTTTGTCATTGCAGATAGAATTTGTTTTTTTTCGTTTTCGGTTACATATGAAGTGGCAATCAATGCTTCGGGAGCCCCTTTGGCAGCAATATATCTCGTTCCATTTTTATTTTCGAAAACATGGGTCATCATCGGTGGCTTTCCATCCAATGGATATTCGTGAACTAATTTAAAATTAGGGCGTTCATCTGTTATTTTTAGCTTCGAATATGCTTCGTGCAATGCAATTTCCATCGCATCAAACGGAATGGGTTCGCTGGCCCACATGGCCAGACTCAATAATTCGATGTCACTATTATTATTATTATTATTAGTTTCATCACTGTTGCTTCCTTTAATAGTATCATCAGATAACGTGTACCATTGCGCCAGACTCATTTTGTTCTCAGTGATTGTTCCCGTTTTATCCGTACAAATTACGTTTGCGCTTCCTAAGGTTTCGACCGTTTTTGTCTGTTTTACAATGATTCCCATTTTCATTAAACGCCAGGAGCCTAGTGCCATAAAGGTGGTGAATGCTACCGGAATTTCCTCAGGAATGATGCTCATGGCCAAAGTAAGCGCTTTCAACAGGCTATCTAAAACATTATTTGAATTGTAATAATTGATAACCCATACAAAAACAAAAATCACCAAGCCAACAAGCGACATTTTTTTGACAAAATTCCCCATTTGGATTTGCAACGGGGTTTTTTCTTCAACGATTGCCTCCAGACTTTTACCGATTTTACCCAATTGGGTTTTGTTACCAATAGCAGTTACTTCGCAAATTGCCAAACCACCAGTTACAATGGTTCCAAGAAATACGGTGTTATTTTCGGCAGTTTCATTTTTAAATACTGCCATCGATTCTCCGGTAAGAATAGATTCATTTACTGCAAAATCATTGGATTGAAGAATAACACCATCGGCAGGAATAAAAGTTCCTTCTTCTGTTTGTATGAGGTCACCTATGACAATTTCCTCGCTTGGAATTTCGGTAATTTCTCCATTGCGGATGACTTTGCTTTTGGGTTGTGACAGTTTTTTTAAAGCTTCAATTGCCGTTCTGCTTTTGGATTCCTGATACAGTGAAATTGTGGAAACCAATATAATTGCTGCACTCATGAAAATTCCGTTTCCGTAATCTCCTGTAATAAAATAAATACTGGTTGCGGTGAGTAAGAGGAGAAACATAGGTTCTTTTACCATTTCAAAAAGGGATTTCAAGAACTGATTTTTATCCTGATTCACGATAGCATTCGAACCAAAATTTGTTCTCGAAAGTAAAACTGCCTCATTTGAAAGTCCTTTTAATTCTTGTTGAGTTTCTGTCATAGCAAAATAAATTAAACGGATTTTCTGGGTTGGAAAGCAAGGGGTAATTTAGAACCAAAGAATTGACTTTGAACTGCAATTTAATTATTTATTGGAAAATGATAGCGATTTTTTGCTTAAAATTATCTATATTTGCACGCAATTAAACTCCAACTACAATTGCAATGATCGCACACAACTCTAAGATTATCGGTGAAGGATTAACTTACGATGATGTTCTATTAGTTCCCAACTACTCAAATGTGCTTCCTCGCGAAGTGAGTATTCAATCCAAATTTTCAAGAAATATAACGCTAAATGTTCCTATTGTATCCGCTGCTATGGATACCGTAACCGAAAGTGCTATGGCAATTGCTATGGCTCAAGAAGGAGGAATAGGCGTTTTGCATAAAAATATGACTATCGAGCAACAAGCTGCGAAAGTTAGAAAAGTAAAACGTGCAGAGTCTGGAATGATTATCGATCCGGTTACTTTGCCATTAACTTCGACAGTTGCCGATGCTAAAAACGCAATGAAAGAATTTGGTATTGGAGGTATTCCAATTGTAGATGAAAATCAAATATTAAAAGGAATCGTTACCAATAGAGATTTACGTTTCGAAAAAAATAGTTCAAGACCTATTGTTGAGGTAATGACCAGTGAAAACTTGGTTACTGTTGCTGAAGGTACTTCTCTGGAACAAGCAGAAGTAGTTTTGCAAGGTCATAAAATTGAAAAATTACCTGTTGTAAATGATAAATATGAGTTGGTTGGATTAATCACTTTTAGAGACATCACTAAATTAACCCAAAAACCAATTGCTAATAAAGATGTTTATGGTCGTTTGCGCGTTGCTGCAGCGATTGGTGTAACAGGTGACGCAGTTCAAAGAGCAGAAGCATTAGTGAAAGCCGGTGTTGATGCCATTATTATTGATACCGCTCACGGGCATACGCAAGGTGTTGTGAATGTGTTGAAAGAAGTAAAAAGTAAATTTCCACAAATAGATGTTATCGTAGGTAATATTGCAACTCCTGAAGCAGCTAAGTTTTTAGTTGAAAATGGAGCAGATGGTGTGAAAGTAGGAATTGGTCCAGGTTCTATTTGTACTACTCGTATTGTTGCAGGTGTCGGTTTTCCTCAGTTTTCTGCTGTTCTTGAAGTGGCTGCGGCGATTAAAGGAACTGGAGTTCCAGTTATCGCTGATGGTGGAATTCGCTACACGGGTGATATCCCGAAAGCAATTGCTGCCGGTGCTGACTGTGTGATGCTAGGTTCATTATTAGCAGGAACAATGGAGTCTCCAGGTGAAACTATCATTTTCGAAGGTAGAAAATTCAAATCCTACCGTGGAATGGGTTCTGTTGAAGCGATGCAGGAAGGTTCAAAAGATCGTTATTTTCAAGATGTTGAAGATGATGTGAAAAAACTAGTTCCGGAAGGAATTGTAGGTCGTGTTCCTTACAAAGGAGAGTTGAACGAAAGTATGCAACAATTCATTGGTGGTCTTCGTGCCGGAATGGGATATTGTGGTTCAAAAGATGTTCCAACGTTGCAGGAAACCGGTCGTTTTGTTCGTATAACTGCCAGCGGAATCAATGAAAGTCACCCTCATAATGTAACAATTACGAAAGAAGCTCCAAATTATTCAAGATAGTTTTTAGTTTTTTAAAACAATAAAAAAGGCATAATCAATTCCGTTAGCGGTTTTAATTATGCCTTTTTCTTGTATCTGAAAATCGTTATTCGGAAGTGTCAGCTAAGTTGTTTTTCAAATGTTCGCTGTCCCAACTGTGGTTCGTTGCCGCAACTTGCGAATAGATATCAGTTTTTAAAAGCTGTTCCTGTAATTCAATTTCTTCTTTTATGGTAATCATATACGCCATTTTATCATGACGTTTTTCGGCTAATTTTCGGGTGGTAATTTCATCATATTTTATAAACTGCTGACCTTGTCTGGTAGCCGAATATTTTCTGTGACCTAATTCTACCAATGCATCAACGCCCATGTTTACGGCACTATACAATGTTTCCCGATAGATATGTTGCACTTTATGATCGATTAATTCATACGCATCGTTTCTATTTCGGGCACGAGTTAGTATTTTTAAATTCGGAAAATGCTTTTTCAAAGTTTCAATCACTTGTAAATTTACCGTAGGATTATCTATAGCAGCAACGAAAATTTTAGCATTCTCACAACCTGCGGCTTTCAATAATTCCAGTCGTGTTGCATCACCATAATACACTTTGAAACCCATTTTTCGCAATAAATCAATTCGATCAGAATCATAATCCAAAATGGTTGCTTTCACTTTATTAGCTCGCAACAAACGTCCAACTGTACTTCCAAAATGACCAAAACCAGCAATAATAACAGGGTTGTCTTCGTCTATAAAATCATTATCCTTTTTAGTTTCGGTTGTTTTTTCTTTATACCTTGAATTCGGATAAATTAACCGCTCATTTATCAACAGTAAAAAAGGAGTTGCCACCATACTCATTGCAATTACTGCCATTATTTGATTGGCTAACATGCTAGGAACAATATTCAACTGCATGCAAAAACTCATAATTACAAAGCCAAATTCTCCCGCTTGGCTTAAGCCAAAAGCAAACAATAAATTTTGATCGATGTTTTTTTTATGAAATCTGCTGATTACAAATAAAACTCCAAATTTTACAAGAGTCAGTATTGCTCCAAAAGCAAAAATAAAAAGTGGATTTTCAATAATTAATTGGAAATTTATCGATGCGCCTACGCCAAGGAAAAACAATCCCAAGAGCAACCCTTTGAACGGTGCAATATCGCCTTCTAACTCATGGCGAAATTCAGAATTCGCTAATACGACACCTGCCATGAAAGCCCCAAGCGCAGGACTTAAACCGACTAATTGCATGGCATAAGAAACGCCTACAACTAGTAATAATGCTGATGCTGTAAACAATTCTTGCAACCTTGTTTTTGCAATGATGTGTAATAACGGTACAAAAACATAACGACCTGCAAAATAGATTGTAGATATTATTCCGAGTACAATTAATGTTTGTAACCAGCTTGGAAATTCCGTAATTAAGGATTGTGGCGCATCATTTGTCGTCTCCAGATTTACTGTTGACAGAAGCGGTAAAAAAGCTAAAATTGGGATTACCGCAATATCCTGAAAAAGTAAAACCGCAAATGAAGAACGTCCAACAGAGGTGTTTGACAATCCTTTCTCCTTCAAAGTTTGTAAAACAATAGCTGTAGAGGATAATGCCAATGCCAATGAAATAGCCAATGTAGTTTCCCATTTCCAGTCCATAAAAAATAGGCATCCCAAAAAGAGTATGAGCGTTGTTCCAATTAATTGTGCCGAACCCATTCCAATAATAAATTTCCGCATTTTCCAAAACTTGCTGGGTTCCAGTTCTAAGCCAATCAAAAATAACATCATCACAACTCCAAATTCAGCAAAATGCATGATGTCCTGACCTTCTTGACCAATAAATCCAAGTACATAAGGACCAATTACGATTCCGGCTAATAAATAGCCCAAAATAGAACTTAACCCTAATTTTTTAGCAATTGGGACACAAATCACCGCTGCTGTTAAATAAATGATTGCTTGTAATAAAAAATTGGTATCCATCTTATGTTAGTATTGTAGCAAACCATTCGTTCAAATAATAGTATTGCAAAATTTCATCGGTATCTAAATCATTATTTTCTAAATAGTCCAGAAAATAACCGTAAACCAATCCGTTTTTTTCATAATCTTCCTTAGTCATGTTGTGTGTACCATGAACTACAAAAGGAGGTAAATAAGTCATATTACAAACTTTTGCCGTTTGATTAAATGGTTCTAATAATTCAAGAACAGTGTATCTGTCACTGCCTGTTTCGCAATAATTTTCTTTGTCGCCACCAGTTGTAATAACCTGAAAAATAATTTTATGCTGCAACATAGTCCCTTTTTTGCCATAAGCCCAGTTGTGTTCCAGAACCATGTCAATCCATTGTTTCATCAATGGCGGACAGCTATACCAATACATGGGATGATGCCAAATGATAATATCGTGCTGACTTAACAACGCTTGCTCTTTTTTTACATCAATATCAAAATCGGGATATTCCTCATATAAATCATGAAAAGTTATGTTTTCTGAACTGGGAATATTTTTCACCAAGGCTTTATTCGCATGTGATTTCTCAAAAAGCGGATGGGAAAATAGGATTAAGATTTTGTTTTTTGACATGAAAAATATTTTTGCTGTTTATTTTTTTAAATTAAGGCTTAATATCTATTTGATTTTTAATGCAATATGTAATTTTAAAACATATTGAAAGATATAAAATATTGGTTAATTCTAATACTATAATTTTTTTTAGAACCTATTTTTTTATTTAAAAACAGAAAATCCTGTCAAAACAAAATCGTAACTTTTATTCTGACAGGATTTAATTAAATAGATATTAGGTAAGTAATTTTTCCAATAAAATTGATTTGGAATCATAATTATTAACGCATTTATCGAATGTTTAATTTTTGAAAAACGTGGTTAGTAATTTTTTGCTTCCCACCACCCAAAGAATATCATTTTTTTCTAAAATCATATTGGACTCTGGATTCAAGATTCGTTTTCCACTTCTTTCAATTCCCACAATCAAACCATTTGTTTTTTCACGTAATAATGAGTCGCGGATATTTTTACCAATAAATTCTTCTTCCTTAAGCTCTAATTGTTTCAAAATAATATCGGTGTCCGTGACTTTTTCAGGGATTTCTATTTCATTTTGATGCAAATACGATTTAAATTCCTTGACTTGGTTATCTGTTCCAATGACACAAATTTCATCACCAGGAAATAAACGTTCATTTTTATTGGGGATATTAATCATGATTTCCCCGCGCTTTATGAAGGCGATATTAATACCTAATTGCTCCCGAATGCGTAATTCTTCTAATGTTTTTCCGGCAATATTGGATGTTGGCGCAATATCAAAAGTGGTCATGTGTCCGTCCCACGGTGTCAAATCGCTTCTGCTTCTAATGGCTTTTTTGATTTCTCGCGCATTAAGGTTTTTTAAGAAATGATCTTCTATTTTATGATATTGTGCGTTTAATTTTTTCGGAAAAACAAAATAAATGACAACAGCCGCAATTAAAGCTATAAATGCAATTATTGGAGAGAAAAAGATATTCAATAAAAATCCAATATAGAAAAGAGTCAACACCATTCGCAACAAAATCATCATCAAAATGGGACCGCGATATTTGCGTTCCTCTCTTAAAATAGCTACTTCTTTCACTGCAACTCGGCGTAAAGAAAGAGCCCATAAAAAAGGGGAAAGTATTACTATTGTAATTAATGCAGCAATTATATTTCCAAATTGTGAGTCTTTTACTAAAGGTAAAATGAATTTAGACGAAAGTAAAATAACTGCGACTATAATAACGGAATGTATAATTACCTGTGTCAGAAAAGCGCGTACCACGATTTGCCAGTTGCTTACCAGTTTTATAGATTGTGCGTTGGCACTGTAGCGTTCAATTTTTTTAATCCATTTCCGAGGCAGTTTCTTTTCCAGATATTCAGAAAACGGAGTAGAGAATTTCACCATAAAAGGCGTGGTAAAAGTTGTTACTGCTGATACTGCCACTACAATAGGATAGAGGAAATCACTCGTTACATTCAACGTCATTCCCAGCGTGGCAATTATAAAAGAGAATTCCCCAATTTGCGATAAACTCATTCCGGTTTGCACCGATTGTTTCAGTGGTTGTCCAGAAAGTAAAGCACCAATCGTAGAACTGATGGACTGTCCCAAAATCACCACAAAAGTCAAAATAGCGACTGGTAAAGCATATTCGTACAACGTATCTGGGTTAATTAACATACCTACTGACACGAAAAATACGGCTCCAAAAAGATCTTTTACGGGTTTAACTAAATGTTCAATATGTTCTGCCTGCGTTGTTTCAGCAATGATAGAACCCATGATGAATGCACCTAAGGCAGGCGAAAAACCAACATTGGCAGCAAGAATAACCATCATTAGACACAAAGCCAGTGAAATGATTAGCAGCATTTCATCGGTCAAAAGACTTTTTGCTTTTTTAAGTAATGTTGGGATGAAAAAGATACCGCCAACAAACCAAATGGTCAAGAAAAATATTAATTTAAAAACAGACAATAGCAATTCACTTCCTGAAAACTGTTGGCTAACCGCAATTGTTGATAGTAAAACCATCATTAAAATGGCAACTAAATCCTGGACAATAAGCGAACCAATAACGATTCCAGCAAATTTTTGGGTTTTTACTCCGAGTTCGTCAAAGGTTTTCAGGATAATTGTAGTAGAGGAAATGGAAAGGATTACTCCTAAAAATATGCTGTCCATAGGTTTCCAGCCAATCCATTGACCTACTAAATAACCGATGGAAACCATTGCAAGGATTTGTGTTATGGCTGTAATTGATGCTGTTCCGCCCACTTTCATCAGTTTTTTAAAACTGAATTCCAGTCCTAAACTAAATAACAAAAAGATTACTCCAATCTCGGCCCAAACTTCTACGCTTTTAATATCTTTTATGGAAGGGAAAAAATCAAAATGGTTTCCAGCCAAAAATCCGGCTATTAAATAACCGAGTACTAAAGGTTGTTTGATTTTTTTAAATAACAATACGGCCACCGCGGCGGTCATTAGGATTAATCCTAAATCACTGATTAAGGGTTGTAAATGGTGTGAGGCGTTTGCTACTGTTTCTGCGGCATTCATAGGCGTTTACTCTTTTTTTAGGTTTTTGTGTATTGTGGTAAGATATAAAAAAACTTTAATTTTGAAAGTATAATTAATGCTAAAAACGGCTTTTTATGATTTTTTTAGCAACAAAAATCCCGTTGAAAAGAATTTAGTGTTCCTTTTCAACGGGATTTTATAAAATCGAATAATTTTGTTAAACTATATTCCTAAGAAATTGCTTGGAGTGATTTTCATTAACTCTGCTTTAATTTCGTCCGAAACTTCTAAAGTTGCAATAAAACCGTGAATTGCGTTTTTATCAATCGCTTCATTGGTTCTTGTCAATCCTTTCAACGCTTCATACGGATTAGGATATCCTTCACGACGTAAAATGGTTTGAATCGCTTCAGCAACTACGGCCCAGTTTTTCTCTAAATCTTCGTGGAATTTTGGTTCGTTCAATAACAATTTGTTCAATCCTTTCAAAGTAGCTTCAAAAGCGATTAAGGTGTGTCCCATTGGTACACCAATATTTCTCAAAACCGTACTGTCCGTCAAATCACGTTGTAATCTTGACAATGGTAATTTAGCCGATAAATGTTCGAAAATCGCATTGGCAATTCCTAAATTCCCTTCTGAATTTTCAAAATCGATAGGATTAACTTTGTGTGGCATAGCTGATGAACCTATTTCTCCCGCTTTGATTTTTTGTTTAAAATATTCCATTGAAACGTAAGTCCAAATATCTCGGTCTAAATCAATAATGATTGTATTTATTCTTTTCAACGCATCAAAAAATGCAGCGAAGTGATCGTAATGTTCAATTTGTGTAGTAGGGAAGGAGTGGTGTAAACCAAGATTTTCCTCTACGAATTTACCACCAAATTTTCTCCAGTCAATTTGTGGATATGCCACGTGATGCGCATTGTAATTTCCGGTTGCACCGCCAAATTTAGCAGCAAAAGGAACATTAAACAACAAACGCATTTGCTCTTCTAGACGCTCTACAAAAACACCAATTTCTTTACCCAAACGCGTTGGAGAAGCCGGTTGTCCGTGCGTACGCGCAAGCATTGGAATGTCCTTCCATTCGATACTTAAATCTTTCAATTTTGAAGTCAAAGTAATCAATGAAGGCATGTATACTTTTTCGAAAGCTTCTTTTGTTGAAAGCGGAATCGCAGTGTTATTAATATCTTGTGATGTCAATCCAAAGTGAATGAATTCTTTATATTGGGATAAGCCTAATTTTTCAAAAGCATCTTTGATAAAGTATTCCACCGCTTTTACATCGTGGTTGGTTACTTTTTCGGTTTCTTTAATCCAAAGCGCATCTTCAGTAGAGAAATTTTTATAGATGTTACGTAAACTTTCAAATACATCTGGGTTTACGGTTGTAAGTTGTGGCAAAGGCACTTCGCACAAAGCAATGAAATATTCAATTTCAACCAATACGCGGTATTTGATTAAGGCTTCTTCAGAGAAAAATGGAGCCAAAGAAATAGTCTTGTTTCTATATCTTCCGTCAATTGGCGATATAGCATTCAATTCGTTTAAAGTAGTCATTGTTTAGTTGTTTGTTCGAAAGGCACAAAAATAGTTATAAGTTATAAGTTATGGAGTATAAGTTTATATTTTTATTGCAATTATAATTCATTTTTTGCCATTGTCATTGTGTTTGTCATTGCAATTGATTGAGTAATTTTTCTTTCATAAAAGCAACACCTGTTGAAGCCACTTCTGGAATGACTTCCAATGGGTATCTAAGATTTGGGATTTTTATCGGTTTTGGATCAATATAAAAAATAGGTGTTTCCCGACTCGTAAAATCGATTAATCCTGCTGCTGGATAGACTTGCAAAGAAGTCCCAATTACAGCAAAATAATCCGCACTTTGAGTGAGTGTTATGGCTTCATCAAGCGCAGGAACTTCCTCGCCAAACCAGACAATATGCGGGCGTAATTGATTTTTATTTTCGTCTAAATCGCCAAAATTTAAATCGTCCTGCCAATCCAGAATATAATCTGGGTTTTTGGTGCTTCTGACTTTCAATAATTCGCCATGCAAATGCAACACATTAGAACTTCCGGCGCGTTCGTGCAAATCATCCACGTTTTGTGTGATTATGTACACCTCAAAATCCTTTTCTAATTCAGCCAAAATTTGATGACCCAAATTAGGTGCAACTTCTTTGAGTTGTTTTCGTCTTTGATTATAAAAATCTAGCACTAAAGCCGGGTTTTTATGCCAACCTTCCGGAGTGGCGACATCCTGGACATTATGACCTTCCCAAAGTCCGTCACTATCGCGAAATGTTTTGATGCCACTTTCGGCACTGATTCCTGCTCCAGTCAAGACGACAAGTTTCTTTTTCATTTAATGGATTTTTTTTAAGGGTTTAAGTTTCTTAGAACATAAAATTTATTTTAAAGCATTGTAAAAAAAATAAACATATAAGTCATATGAGTTTAAATAAGTAATCATATAAGTAAATAAAATAGGTTTATATGAACTTAAGCAATGCGCTTGAAATAATATCCTATAAGTTTTTAGAGCAAATTTAATCATTACTGAGGTTTTGATACTTTAAAATAAGGCAATACATTGATTCAATTACTTATATTACTTATATGTTTATTTTTATAGAATATGCTCTTAGCTTATAAAGCTAGTCTTTTTTACTATTTTTGCAAAAAAATAATTCCCAATGATTGATTTAGAGTATCTCGCTTTTCTTGAAAATATTTTAACTGATAACCGCAAAGAAAAATTTCTGAAAGTCTTGGAAAACAGAACCAAACATTTTACCATTGCTGTCGAAGATATTTTCCAAATGCACAATACCAGTGCGGTAATGCGCAGTTGTGAGATTTTTGGAATTCAGGAATTGAATGTGATCGAGCAACGCTACGGAAAAAGTATCGATAAGGAAATTGCGATGGGCGCTCAAAAATGGGTCGACATCAATACCTTTGACAGTATTACGAATTGTCTGGATACGTTAAAAAGTAAAGGCTACCAAATCATTGCTACCACGCCACATGAAAATGATTGTTTGATGGAAGATTTTGATATCTCAAAACCCAGTGCTTTATTTTTTGGAACAGAAAGAGACGGATTATCCGAAGAAATTTTGAAACGCGCCGATGGTTTCCTTAAAATCCCGATGGTAGGTTTTACAGAAAGTTTGAATATATCGGTTTCGGCGGCAATCATCATTCAAAACCTCACGAATCGATTGCGCAATTCAAACATTGATTGGCATTTATCTGAAAATGAAATTTTAGAAAAGCGTTTGGCTTGGGCCAAAAATTCCATCAAAGACATCAATCGAATTGAAGCGCGGTATTTTGAGGAAAACCCAAGATAGTATAAACAAACGCTTAAATTAGATTCTTACGGTTTGCTGAGTTATTGCGAGGAGCTCTAGCTGTTAGCAACCGTAATTTATTTGATTTTTCAATTTGTAGAAAATTCGGTGCTTTCGATTCCGCTATTTTGTGTAATTATTTTCACGAGTTTTTCTAAATCAGTACTAGCAATGTTATGGATTTCGAATATTTTGTCGCTTCCGGATTTCTGAATGATTTTTAAATTAGTGTTGTCTAATTCTAATTTCTTAACATTTTCAAATTTTATGGATTTACTGATTAATCTATTTATTTTGATGTTCATTCCCAGTTTATTCCACTCAACATAATTTTTGTACCAAAACATTTTACTGTAATAGGCTGCTTGGATAAAAAAACCAATGGAAGCCAAAATTTTATTTGTCCTTTTATATTCAAAGTCAATAATTTCAAAACTACCCATAAGAATAAAAACTAATGAGATTAACATTAAAACGGATGTCCAATTTTTAAATGTCAAGTGATTGAAGTGTATTTTTTTCATCTTTCTCGGTTCTTGTTTATGTTCCAATTCAAAAGCAGGTTAATGAAAGTCAGCCACTTTATTATGTTTTAATATACTTTCAAGTTATAAAAATTGCGCAAAGTCAGAGACATTTGCGAAGCATTTACGAAAAATTTATGTGTTTTCAGGGATACTTTGCGGAGCGGGGACATTAGCTTTTAACTGGAGTAGTTTATCCTATTCTCAATATTTGATTTGATATAATTTTCAAGTTCTGCTGAATCCTCTATACCAATGACTCTCCTGAGTTTATTATTTTTTAGTCTTATGTCTAAAAAACTATTTCCAAATCGTTGTTTAACAGTTATTGACTCTATATCACTAAATAAAATTTCATTCTGATTTGACCGAAATAAACTTAGGATAAAAAACACTAAATGACCTATTCCAATAAATAAACCCGTCCAAAGTAAGAACTGGTCGCCAGTTTTGAAATATCTCAAAACCGATAAAGTTCCAAATATTGTCCAAATACCTGCACTGATTAGCATAATAAGATTATGTTTCTTTGAATTGTCCGAAATACTAACTTTATCGGTTTCAAAAGAAATTTGTCCATTTTTTATGTTGAATATCTGTGTCATTTTTATCTTTTATTATGGTAGCGGTCGAATCAATTATATCTTGTATTTTCTTTTGATTAAGTGCTTATCGATATCGATGTGTATTCTAAAAATTGCGCAAAGTCAGAGACATTTGCGCAACATTTACGAAAAATTATGTGTTCTCAAAAGTGTTTTGCGAAGCGGATATTATTTTCCTCTGACTTTCATTAAATATCTTTCTCAAAATACAAATGAATATAAATGGCAGAACCAAAATTTGTTGATGTTGATGTAGTGAACCTATATCCTTTTGCGGCATATTCATCTAGTTTTTCTTGAATTTCTTTTTTTGAGTCATTAGCAATGTGCTTTGAATCTAAAGTCAATTTAGAGTAATAAATTAAACTTTCTACTTTGTATTCTTTCATAATAGTTTTTTTAGTAATGTTAATAGTTTTCTAACTTTGCATGTAAATATAATAGATTTTGCTTACAAAAAAAGATGTTTTTTCTTATTTTTCAAAAATAACTCAAACAAGATACACGATCCATTTGTAATAAATTCAGGGATTCTTTTTCTAAAAGACCTTTTAAAGTCAGCCGCTTTATGACGTTTTTAATATGATTTCTATTTATAAAAATTGCGCAAATTCAGAGACATTTGCGCAGCATTTACGAAAAATCTATGTTTTTTAGGAATACTTTGCGTAGCTGAAAATTCTTTAGTTAGTGAAAAATCCGTTCTTCACCTAACATGTCTTTTATGTTTTTAATATGTTTTTCAGTAATTTTCTGGCTATTACCATTTTCGACTGCTGCAGATAAAATATTTACAACATCACGCTTACTTTTGTAATTTACAGGTTCATTATCTTTGATAATCTTTTTCACAACATCTATTACTCTTGGAGATTTCGTTAAAAAAGTATTGTTTGGAATAAAGCTAACATCTCTAAATTTGCAATCTCCAAAGAATACTACAACTGAAAAAAATTGAATATTTTGAAAATCAGTAAGCGTTGTTTTAAGATTTTCAACATGTTTTTTATTTTGAAGAATTGGATTATAAAAGTAATACTTGTCTTTTCCGTAAGCTAAAACTTGTGTCCATTTATTCTGATTTCCAGTTCCAAAAATCCATCCGCTATATTTTTTAACTTCAAATACAATTATTCCAACTTTTGTGGCAAGAACCAAATCAATTTGAGAATAATTTCCATCTCTATTCTTAAGATATAAATCGTGAAAAATAGTTTGTGCCGGAAATCCTGCTTTTAAAAGTTTTAAAACTAATTTTCTTTCAGTTTTAGTACCTCGATGAGATTTCGTAACAGTTTCTAATAATTTTTTATCTCTAATATATAAAAAGATAAATATAAAAATCGCTACTAATATTACTCCACCGATTATCATAAAATATTATTTTGAAGTTCCTATTTTGGCTACTGATTTTTCATTAACGTCCCGCAACTTGGCGATGTGGCGGATTAAGGAAGCCTGAACTTTTGATTAATGACTAATTTTCCAAGTACAAAACTAACTTTAAATTATGCCTAAACCCGACATATCGCCAAATTGCGGTTATGGGCTGGCCTTTTTTTACGCTAATGTTTTTACATCATTATACAATATTTTTAAATGGTCGTCAGTCAAATCCATTAATGGTTCATACATAAATGAATTAACGTGAATATTTTCTGGAGTCATTAAATTTACTCTATCTAAAATTCCTAAGTTGTCTATTTCTGTAGGGAATTCAGCTCGATATTTATCTACAATTTGTCCTGTTTGTTTTTTCAATATGTGATTATGAAAATGAGGGTCAACTATTTTTGAAATCATAAAATTTTCAGCAAGAAGTCTTATTCCAATTGAGATACAGATTTTATACTTTATGTCTATGGGATTTCCATCTGCGAGATTATAGATTTCCTTTGCTTTGGTAATTATAAGGTCAAAAACGTTATCGGTTGAATTTTCTTTTATTTTTGTCTGTTGAAAAGTTGTATTGAAAACGTCTAAAACTGATTGTACTGTTATGTCTTCTGTTTTACTAATTCCTTTATCCGCTCTTTCAGGCTTCATATGGAGTAATGAAGTTAAAAGTAAATAATTATTGTTATCGTCTCCAATAGTGAAATCAATTAGGTTTCTTACAAATGGAACACAAGCAATAAAAGTAAAATCACAAATGTCATAATTACTTCTTAAAATTGGAAAGACATCTCTTTTTTCTCCAATAGTCAGTTCTATTTCTCCTGATTTTCTGGTTGTAGTCCAATTTCCTTGGTAGTTAATTTTAGCTCCTAATCTACTTTTGATAGTTTTATAAAAATCAAAATTGTGGGTTAGAACGATCATAAAAAAATGAGGGTCGTCCAAAACGTCTTTTAAATATTCTATTATGGCATATTTGTTTTTGTAATCAAATGAGTCTGCTATATCGTCAACAATTACAAGTTGGTTTTTATTTAGTTTTCTTCTTGTCTCAATTTGAAAAATAATATTCAAAAGATAAAATACTCTTTGCTCTCCCGTACTTAGTGATTCTTGCAATTCAGTACCTCCTAAAAATTTTGTGTCTTCAGGTCCATTGCCGTCTGTATACTTAAATAATAATGATGCAGGCTCACTATTTAAGATTACATTTTCTTGATTTTTTATATGTACTTCAAAAGGAACTGTAAATCTTCTTTTAAAAATATCAATTACTTTTTTCCAATCATCTTGTTCCTTTTTTGCTTCCTGTATGATTTTATCTCTTTGTGTAAATGTGTCATTATGTAATTTTAAAAGGACATTAAACTCGCTTTTGAATTTTGCTAAGTAGTTTAATATGAGTTTCTTCTTAAAGTTGGATATATCGGCAAATTCTTTAATAATTTCTTGATTTTCTTCTACGTAATTTCTAAACTTTCTTAGTTCTGCACTACTACTAAGTAATTTGTCAATTTCATTGAATGTACTTGCTAATAAAGGGTCTTTAAGAACTTTCTCTTTTTCGTTAAAGATTAATTCCTCTAATTCTTTGGCATTTGTTATTTCCTGTTCTTTTATTTTTACTTTATGATTTGCGGAAAAGAAATTATTGTCTTTAAGTGATTTTGTAACTGTGTCGGCATTATAATGATTAAATGTTCCCTTCATAAAAAGAGAGTCGTTTTCATTTACAAGAGTATCATAGACTTTTATGTAATCTTTAATTTTTGATTTAAAGTCTTTGCTTTCAAGGAATTTTATAGATTTATCATTAAATACTTCTGAATAAATTATCTCTGAATATATTGGGTCTTTAATTTCATTTATATCTGCGTCATATCTTTCAAACGTTTTGAAAAGCTCTTGTTTGAAAACCGTTTCAATTTCACTTTCAATTACATTGCTCTTAATCCCAAATAATGGTTGAATTTGTTTTAAAAAATCATTTTTGGACACGTTTAATTTTGAGTTTAATGTGTCGTATTCATTTTTGAGTTTTTCATTTGCAAGAATTGTTGAGGCTTCTTTGAACTCTGCAGACTTCATTCTTTGAATGACAAAAATTTCATCCTTTTCGATATCTACTCCGTCAATCTTTACTTCTCTGTGATTTACTCTGTTTGAAAAAATTCTATCTTTAGAAACTTTACCTTCTGCAATATCTTCCAATGTGGATGCAAGTGAAGATTTCATTACTCCGTTTGGAGCGTAAATAAGTTGTGTTTTCGATTGCCCAAAGTTGAATTTATGTTTGAATCGTCTTATTCCGTAACAGTTTTCTAAGTGAATTTCTAATTCTGTCATTTATTTTGGTTTTGTCAGTTGGTGGTTGTGCGTTAGATTCTTGATTCTGCGGTAGGCTTGCCTATGACTAGTAAATAGGTCTGACACTATAAGACTTATCACCCCATAATTGGGTAGATTGGTCTGATAAACGTCAGATTTTATTTATTTTCAAATATATAAATAAATCGCTGAAAATACTTATAAAAATAAAATAGCTATTCATTTATTTTCAAATATATATTCTTGGCGTACAGGATTATTACGGTAAACCGTAAACAGAGTTATTTACCACAAAATTCCTAGCCCCGACTGCAGTGAAAAGCCTATGCCGGTTGAAAACCACTTTTTTCTGGTGGTGGCAGAGCGACTAAAAGAAGCTCCTGCCAGCGGCTAGAAAAAGGGTTTAAAACCCAATAGCTTGCAGCGTAGGGCGGGTATGGCTCTTGAAAATGAGGTGCAAAAAAATTCCCCAACTACTTTCGTAATTGGGGAATGTAATAGTAAGGAATTGAAACGGTTATTAGTTCACGATAACCCATTGTCCTGAAGCGATTAGGCTTTCGGCTTTTTTGTATTTCATTTCTTGAATTTGTCCGTTGGCCACGTTTTGAATCGTCACAGTATCGTTACGATTAATTTTTGGCATATCTCTCACGATAGTTTCGGTTACTTGGCGTTGTTGCGTTTGGCCAGCTTCACGATTTGCAGCTTCGCTACTTACGATTTCATCTTTTGAAGTCGTGTAATCTTCTACCGGAGCAACTTCTTTCGCTTCTTGAATTTGTTGGTTTTCCTGAGCCGGTAAATCACCTTTGAACAAGAATGAAATCACTTCTTTATTTACATTGTCAATCATTGCTCTAAACAAATTGAACGCTTCCAGTTTGTAAATAAGTAATGGATCTTTTTGTTCGTGAACCGCAAGTTGAACCGATTGTTTCAACTCATCCATTTTGCGTAAGTGTTTCTTCCAAGCTTCATCTACAATAGACAAAGTGATATTTTTTTCGAAATCGGCCACCAGTTGAGCTCCCTCAGTTTCGTAGGCTTTTTTCAAATCAGTAACCACATTCAACGATTTGATTCCGTCTGTAAAAGGAACTACAATGCGTTCAAATTGGTTGTTTTTATCTTCGTAAACACTTTTTATAATTGGGAATGCTTCTCTGGCACTTCTCTCGGTTTTCTCGGTATAATATTCCAGCGTAGCTTTGTATATTTTACCGGTTAATTCCATTTCACTCAATTTACTGAATTCACTTTCAGTAACTGGCGATGTGATTGAGAAATAACGAATCAATTCGAATTCAAAGTTTTTGAAATTATTTGATGCTTTGTTTTGGTCAACGATCAATTCACAAGTATCGTAAAGCATGTTAGCAATGTCTAATTTCAATCGCTCTCCAAACAATGCATGACGACGACGTTTGTAAACCACTTCACGTTGTGCATTCATAACGTCATCATATTCCAATAAACGTTTACGAACACCAAAGTTGTTTTCTTCTACTTTTTTCTGAGCACGTTCGATCGATTTTGTCATCATAGAATGCTGAATCACTTCACCTTCCTGCAATCCCATTCTGTCCATCACTTTAGCCACTCTTTCAGAACCAAATAAACGCATTAGGTTGTCTTCAAGAGAAACATAAAACTGAGAACTTCCAGGATCACCTTGACGTCCTGCACGACCACGTAACTGACGGTCTACACGACGCGAATCATGACGTTCCGTACCTACAATTGCTAATCCACCAGCGGCTTTTACTTCGGCAGATAATTTAATATCGGTACCACGACCAGCCATATTTGTTGCAATAGTTACCACACCAGGTTTTCCGGCTTCTTCAACAATTTGTGCTTCTTGTTTGTGCATTTTTGCATTCAAGACATTGTGTGCAATGCCTCTCATTTTCAACATTCGGCTTAACAATTCTGAAATCTCTACAGAAGTGGTACCAATAAGAACCGGTCTTCCTGCTTTAGATAATTCAGTTACGTCTTCGATAACGGCATTGAATTTTTCACGAGTCGTTTTATAAATAAAATCCTCTTTGTCTTTTCTGGCCATTCCTCTGTTCGTAGGAATTTCTACAACGTCCAATTTATATATTTGCCATAGCTCACCTGCTTCAGTAGAAGCTGTTCCAGTCATTCCTCCCAGTTTGTTGTACATTCTGAAGTAATTCTGTAACGTCACGGTTGCAAATGTTTGAGTTGCAGCTTCGATTTTTACATTTTCTTTGGCTTCAATCGCTTGGTGCAATCCGTCAGAATAACGACGACCGTCCATGATACGACCCGTTTGCTCATCTACAATCATGATTTTATTGTCCATGATTACATATTCTACATCTTTTTCGAATAAAGTGTAGGCTTTCAAAAGTTGTGTCAAGGTATGAATACGCTCACTTTTTATACCAAAATCTTGAAACAATTGTTCTTTTTCTTCTGCTTCAGCGTCTTTGTCTAATTTTTTCTTTTCGATAGCGGCAATTTCAGTTCCAATGTCCGGAAGTACAAAAAAGTCAGAGTCCGTATCTCCAGAAAGGTATTTAATTCCGTTGTCAGACAATTCTACCTGATTATTTTTTTCTTCAATAACAAAATACAATGCCTCATCAATCTTGTGCATTTCTCTTTTGTTATCCTGCATGTATTGATTTTCTGTTTTCTGAAGCAATTGTTTAATTCCTTCTTCACTCAAAAATTTAATTAATGCTTTGTTTTTTGGTAATGCTCTGTAAGCTCTTAATAATTGGAATCCACCTTCTTTGGTATTTCCTTCTTTTATTAATTTTTTTGCTTCAGATAAGAAACCGTTCGCCAATTGTCTTTGTAAACTAACTAAGTTTTCAATTTTTGGTTTCATTTCCATGAATTCATGACGATCTCCTTGCGGAACCGGACCTGAAATAATTAATGGTGTTCTAGCATCATCAATCAAAACAGAATCGACCTCATCGACAATGGCGTAATTGTGTTTTCTTTGCACTAAATCTTCTGGCGAATGAGCCATGTTATCTCTTAAGTAGTCAAAACCAAATTCATTATTGGTTCCGTAAGTGATATCAGCGTCGTATGCTTTTTTTCTTCCTTCTGAACTTGGTTGGTAATTGTCAATACATTCAACAGTCATACCATGAAATTCGAATAATGGCGCTTTCCAAGTACTATCTCTTTTTGCCAAATAATCATTCACAGTTACTAAATGTACCCCTTTTCCGGTCAACGCATTTAAGTAAAGTGGTAATGTAGCCACTAATGTTTTTCCTTCACCGGTTTGCATTTCAGCTACTTTTCCTTCATGCAAAACCATTCCGCCAATTAATTGTACGTCATAGTGAATCATGTCCCAAGTAATTTCTTTCCCTGCAGCACTCCATGAATTTGCCCAAATCGCAGTATCACCATCCAAAGTGATATAACTTTTAGTTGCGGATAGTTCACGGTCTTTTGCCGTAGCTGTTACCACTATTTGAGAGTTGTCTTTGAAACGTCTTGCTGTTTCTTTTACCACTGCAAAAGCTTCCGGAAGAATTTCCATCAATGTTTTTTCCGAAATATCGTAAGCTTCTTTTTCAAGGGCGTCAATGGCTACGTAAATATCTTCTCTTTTGTCAATATCTACAATGCTTTCCACCTCTTGTTTCAGAGCTGCGATTTTCGTGTCTTTTTCTGAACGAGCTTGTTTTATTTTGTCTTTAAAAAAGATCGTTCGACCTCTAAGTTCATCATGGGATAATGCCTTTAGTGGTTCCTCAAAAGTTTTTATTTTGTTGAGATAAGGTTGTAAAGCTTTGACATCTTTTTGTGACTTATCGCCAACAAAGACTTTAATAATACTGTTTATGAAACTCATGATATGTTTTTATTTCTAATTGTGTACTTCTGTAAATTTAAACCAAAAAAAAGCCTCTTTTGAGACTTTTTTATTGGTTTACCTTTTAATATTCATCCTCATTCCAAAGATAATCTTCGTCAGTAGGATAATCTGGCCAAATTTCTTCCATTGATTCATATATCTCGCCTTCGTCCTCTATAGATTGAAGGTTTTCTACTACTTCTAATGGAGCTCCTGCTCTAATAGCGTAGTCAATAAGTTCGTCTTTGTTAGCAGGCCACGGTGCATCGCTTAAATAAGATGCTAATTCTAATGTCCAATACATTTGTTGTCGATTTAGTTTTGTGCAAAAATAAATTTTTTACTGAAAAATACAAGTAAAAAATCATTTATTTTTAGTTAAAGTTAAGAACGTTTTATTTAGTGCTCAGTGTTCGGTATTTAGTGTTCAGCTTTTAACTGTAAACTTACAACTGCAAACTACCAACTACTTCCTCGGAATCCATTGAACTTCGGCAGCGTTCAAGTCATGAGACAACTTTCGTGCCAACACAAAAAGGTAGTCAGAAAGTCGGTTTAAGTACTTGATTGCGATTTCAGCAACGGGTTCATTGTGGCTTAAATGGACCGCTAAACGCTCTGCTCTGCGACAAACACAACGTGCAATATGACAATATGACACAGTTGTATGTCCGCCAGGAAGTACAAAATGAGTCATTGGCGGCAATGCTTCTTCCATAGCGTCAATTTCATTTTCCAATAATTCAATATCCGATTCGATAATTCCCAGTTTTTTCAAACGAAGTTCTCCGTTTTTCATCACTTCTTTCTCAGGTGGGGTTGCTAAGATAGCACCAACAGTAAATAAACGATCCTGAATTTCGATAAGAATTTCTTTGTAATGATTGTTCATTTCCTGATCGCGAATCAGACCAATATGAGAATTTAATTCGTCAACAGTTCCGTAACTTTCAATTCGGGCATGGTCTTTTGGGACTCTGGTTCCGCCAAAAAGTGCCGTTGTTCCTTTGTCTCCAGTCTTTGTATATACTTTCATCTACCGTTTATTTTATTTAAAAAAACAAATTTAGCGTATTAATTCCACTATTTCCGCAACAAATCGTTCCATTGCGTTTTCACTCAAATTGAAATATAAATCGGGTTCAATGCATTCAATTTCCATTAAATAAAGTTCGTCGTCAATAAGAATTCCATCTACACGGCCATATAATAGGTTTTCCTTAAAGGTGTCAACTACTTTTTGGGCTTTTTCAATCATTTCAGGATGGGGTTGAACCAAAGTATATTTTCCTCCAAAAAGTGATTGTACTCTGAAATCACCATCAACGGGTTTTTTATTCACCGCGTGCGAGAATTTTTTATTAAAAAAGATAAAAGAGGTTTCTCCTAATGTTTGAATCTCGGGCATGAATTCCTGCAAAAGCAGCTCTTTCTCAGCTGCAATACTTTTATATCTCTCGCTTATTGCTAGAATTTCGGATTTTTCAAAAACTTCGGTAAGATAGGAACCTGCCGAAAATGCTGGTTTTATAACCGCTTTTTTCCAATGAGAAGGAATCAATTCAGCAAGATTAAGATGGTCAGTTTTGTCAATAAAAACGGTTGGCAAAATCGTAATTCCTTGCTGTTCCATGTCACGCAAGTAAAATTTATGGATGTTTTGCTTGATGATTTCAATAGGATTGAGGGTTTTTATACCTAATTTTTCTATTTGGTTGAGCCAAATTTTAAACTCGGTTTCTTTTTCAAAATAATCCCAAGTATTGCGAAAAATCAAGTAATCAAAATCAGACCAATTGATGGTTTTGTCATTCCAGATAGCGGCGCTAGCTTCTATATTATGTTTGGCTAATTCCGGAATTATTTTTTGATCTTCGGGATTTAAATTGGGAAGTTTTTCGCAGGTTAGGATGGCGATTTTCATTTTTTGGTAGGTGTTATTTGGAATTCTGAATGCAATCATGATTGGAATTTTCTAGCCCGGATACAAGCGGTATCCTCTTTCTTGTTATTCAGACGAAGGAAGAATAACAAGAAAGAGATACAAGCGGATAGTCGGAATAAGCTCCTAAAAAAAAATTATTTTGTAGTGTCGCTTTCGATAAGTCCGTCACGCAAGCGGATGATTCTGTGTGCATAAGCAGCGATTTCCTCCTCGTGTGTTACCAAAATAACGGTGTTTCCATTAGCGTGGATGTCTCCAAAAAGTTTCATGATTTCAAGCGATGTTTTGCTGTCCAGATTTCCGGTAGGCTCATCGGCAAGAATGATGGACGGTTTGTTGACTAAAGCGCGGGCAATGGCCACACGCTGGCGTTGTCCTCCGGAAAGTTGGTTGGGCTGGTGATCCATTCTGTCGGCAAGATTTACTTGTTCCAGTACTTCGGTGGCGCGTTTGTTTCTGTCGGATTTAGAGAAACCGGCATAAATCATGGGTAAAGCCACATTATCTAGCGCAGTTGTTCGGGGTAAAAGGTTAAAAGTCTGGAAAACGAATCCGATTTCTTTATTTCGAATTTCGGCTAATTCATCATCTTTCATCTGGCTGACGTCTTTTCCGTTCAGAATATAACTCCCGGAAGTTGGCGTGTCTAAGCAGCCTAGTAAATTCATTAAAGTTGATTTTCCAGATCCTGAAGGTCCCATTAATGCTACATATTCGCCTTTATTTATTTCTAAATCAATGCCTTTGAGAACATAAACGATTTCATTTCCAAGTACGAAATCTCGTTTGATATTGGTTATTTTGATTAGCGGGTTTGCCATTAGAATATATTATTTTTGACCTTCGACTGTTCGTAGGGTCCTATTAAATTAGATTTTAAAAGTACAAAAGACTTTTGAATTATTAATAAGTAGTTATTTTTTAAATTTGTTACAATTTAAAGGGCTTCAAATTTTAAACGCTAGATTTTAATTTTTGTGTTGTTTTTACAAAACAGTCGTTTTAAGGTTTTTTTATACACTAAATCCAAGTTTTAATTTTTACATAATTTCAATATCAATTTATATAATTCACACTTTTATATTTTTTATTTCACAATTATTTAAATTAGTTATATAATTTTTGGTTGTTTATTGATTATAGTGTAATTCTATTTACATTTGTTTAGATAATTAACAAAATCAAAATTATGAAAAATACAAAACTAGCATTAGGAATAGCAGTAATCGCTATTGGATTTACATCTTGTAAGGATGAAAAAGCTGAACAAGCAGAAAAAACGGTAGATACATATGTAACGTATGTTGATTCATTAGGAAATGTTGCATCAGAGGATGCTAAAGCAAACTGGCAAGGAATTGAAGCTACGTATCAATTAAGAAGCGGAGATGCTCAAGCAGCTTTAGCTAATATGAAAGACAACGCAGAAGCGCAAGAACGCCTAGATGCTGCAACTGCTAAATATGAGGCTTTGAAAGCTAAATATGAAGCTGAAATGCAAGAGAATGCTAAAGCTGCTGTAGCTGCAAATCCAAAACAACAACTTAGAAATGCTTTGTTTGGTGAAGGAAAAATAGGGGATGATATGAGTTTTACTTGGGTAAACAAAGACAATATCCTTGGAGTGTATCAACAATTTGTTAATACTGTTGAAACAAATAAAGATGCTTATTCACGTGAAGATTGGGATGAGGTTAAGTTGATGTATGAAGCACTTGACAGCAGAAAAAATACTGTTGAAAAAGAAGGTCTTTCAGGTGAGGACAACAGAAAAATTGCTAGTTTGAAATTGAAATTTGCACCGATGTACACATTGAACAGAATGGGAGCAAAATCAGGAGAAATGAAGAGAGCTAAAGAATAAGGAATAATTAATTCAATGTTAGAAATGACAGTCAGCAATGGCTGTCATTTTTTTTTTTTGCGTTAAATTCGAATCACAAAATGCTCTTTAGGTTGTTCTCTTCTAAAAAACACCAATCCCCATTGAAACGTATCAATAGTTACCGTCACTTTGGGATGTTTCTTTATAATTTTCCACACTTCCTCCATTTCTGATGACCAATGAATGTCATCGAATATCCAAACCGTTTCGTTCGTAATTGTAGGAAGTAATAATTCGAAATAGTCTAAAGTCGCTTTCTTGGAGTGATTGCCGTCGAAGTAAATGAGTTTAAAGTCTAAAGTCGAAAGTCGAAGGTCATCTAAATAACTATTGAATTCTGATACGATTGGATTTACATTATCAAAATGGAATACTTGAAATTGACTTTTTGCAAGTGCCATTGTATTAGGACAACCTTCTAAAGTGATTATTTTTGCTTTTCTTCCAACGCTTTTGGACCCTACAGAAAGTGCAGCAGTTGCTAATCCTAATGAAGTTCCAATTTCTAAAATACTGTCGGGCTGAAAATAATGAGTGATTCTGAATAATAATTCGGCTCGTTTTGGAGAAATTCCCGCCGTTTTTGCAATCTTGGCAATAATTCTGGTATTCGATTTGAAAATTTTCGAACCTACACCAAAATCAGTGACTTCAATCGTATTGATGTTTGCTAAAAGCGAATTTCGGTACTTTTTTAAAGCAGCATATTCCGGTTTTGATTTTTTATCATAAAAGCATTTGGTCAGCAAACTAAACACAAACGGAGAATGTACAGCATGCTCATTTTTAGAGTGCCAAAGGAATTGTAAATACGATTTTATTTGGAATAACATAAAGATAGTTGCAAAGTAGGCGCGAAGATACAAAAAAGTCATAAGGAGTGAGAAGTGAATAGTGAGAAGTCTAGTGCCTGAATAATTCCTATTCACCACTCATTATTCACTTTAAAGCCTATCTTTGCGCCCTTGGAATTTGCACAAGAATAATATCCATTTTTACGATAATGACTGAACAAATAGAACATAAAATTGCCATAAGCCCGGAAGAAATTGACCGATGCATCGCTATTTTGGCACAACTAAATACCGATACCGACCAAATTTTTGATATCCCTAAAGAACAAAGAACGGCTTTAATCAAAGCGGCAGGAAAGTTTTCCAGACCCGATCGTGACGAACTTTCCCGCAGAAAGAAAGACGGAAAAGTTGCGGCTAAACGCAAAATGGAAAAACGTGACCGAACTGCCCGAAAGGAAACTGGGATTCGTCACGCACGTGAAGCGAGTGTTTTTATGGCGCCCAAATTATTGGCTTCGCATGATCTCGCCCATAAAGAGCAATTAGAACTAGAAACTCCACGAAACTGTTATGTGTGTAAAACAGAGTTTACTAAAATGCACCATTTTTATGATACCATGTGTACGGATTGTGGAGATTTTAATTATGCCAAACGTTTTCAAACGGCAGATGTAAAGGGACAAGTAGCAGTTATTACAGGTTCTCGCTTAAAAATTGGCTATCACATTACGTTGATGTTGTTGCGTGGTGGAGCAACCGTTATTGCTACGACTCGTTTCCCGGTGGATTCCGCTTTGCGTTTTTCTCAGGAAGACGATTTCATGGATTGGGGACATCGTTTGAAAATTCACGGATTGGATTTGCGACACATTCCGAGTGTGGAGATTTTCTGCAATTTCATAGAGCAAAAATACGAGCGTTTGGATATTCTGATTAATAACGCGGCGCAAACCGTGAGACGTCCCGCGGGATTTTATACGCATTTAATGGAAAACGAAGAGCGTTCCATCGCTTTTTTGCCGCAACAAGTGCAAGAGTTATTACTGGATCATACCAATTGTCTGGATGAATTAAAAGTATTGACAGCAGGTGCTTCCTCTAATCAGAATATGCCAGTGACTTGGCATGGACCAGAACCCGGAATTGGGTTGCGGGCTTCCGCCAAATTATCGCAGATTCCGTATTCGTTTGATAATGCATTGGTGGCAAACGAAGTTTTCCCTGAAGGAGAACTCGATGCCGATTTGCAGCAAGTAGATTTGAGAAAAACAAATAGCTGGCGCTTGCGATTGGGACAAATAGAAACCACGGAGATGATTGAAGTGCAGTTGGTAAATTCCGTAGCGCCTTTTGTGTTATGCAACCGCCTTTCCGAAGTGATGAAGAAAGAGAACACCGGAAAAAAGCACATCATCAATGTTTCGGCAATGGAAGGGAAGTTTCACCGCTTTTTCAAAGAAGACCGTCATCCGCATACCAATATGGCAAAAGCTGCCTTGAATATGCTGACGCACACTTCTTCTGGAACCTTGGCAAAAGATGGCATTTTTATGAATGCGGTTGATACCGGTTGGGTAACCGACGAAGATCCGGCAGAATTAGCTAAAAGAAAACAGGAAGAAGAAGATTTTCAGCCGCCATTAGATATTGTGGATGGTGCGGCACGAGTGATGGATCCGTTGTTTGACGGTATCAATACAGGAAAACACTGGTGCGGGAAGTTTTTGAAAGATTACAATCCGATTCCTTGGTAAAAATTCCCTAACCGGCGAAGGAGGAATTAAAATGATCAGAAACAAAAAAACCACAACAGAATTAGATTCTGCTGTGGTTTTTTTGAGAACTTAACTATGCAAGCATTAAAAACTGCCTATCTAGTTTTATTTAAAGATGTAGCATGACGTTTGTCATAATTTGCGCAATCTTTTCCTAAATAAAATATACCAAAAACTATAAAGGCTACAAGTATCAATAGAGGCATTATTTTAAAAGGTTTTCTTGATGATGAATCAAAAGGATGGTGATATTTTTTCATTTCTATTTTTTTCTTATTTGTTAGCTAATGTATAAAAACCTTCTTAAAAATTATGATTATAAATAAAACTTTCGAAAATTTCCATAAACACTAAAAGTGTTAGACTTGTGGTAATTCTGTAATATCGTTGTTTTTAGCTCATTGTTATGGTCGAAAAGTTAAAGACATTTGCGCAGCATAATCAAGAACTATTGTAAGCTTCGAAGAGCGGGTGCTCATTATTGTTGGCACAGAATGCAATTCTGCCTATCCGTATATGAGATAATTTTTATATATCCGCAACATCTGGTATATATTTTAGTAAAATAATCAGCGCTACTTCATCCTATGAAGTTGTAAAAATAATTGTTAAGTGATTTAAGTTAGTTAGTAGAATGGCTGGGTTTGTACAAAGCCATTTTGTTTTGAAATTACGTCTTGTAACGAAAGTTTAATTGTGAGTCATGAGTAAATTATTCTTTAACTTTAAAACGCTTTAATTCTGCTAGAGGCTCAATGGAATGGTATCCTTTCCAGATTTTAGGATCATATGATTTTAGGGATACAAGCTTGAATTCATTTTCTACAACTTTAGTAATATCAGTATCAGTTACAAGGGAATGTGATAGATTTAAAAATTCAGTTTTAGTGATTGAGTTTCCTTCAAATTTTAAGTCAAGGGATAAAATATCTTTATCTTCTTTTGTTATTTCAATAAATTTCAAAGGTCGGTTTACATAAAAATAATTGCCATTTTCTTCAGAGGCATAATGCAAGTAGTAATTCTTGTTTTCAGATTTTTTGCGAAACATTAAAATTCCTTTTTTATTATTTTGTGCTACTTTAATGCCTAAAAGCCATTTTAAATTAACATTGTTAAGTTTTTCTCCCTCATCAAGTTGGTATTCGGCTCTAAGAACGGCATAGTCAGACTCATTAATGTAGAGTTTACCTGTAAATTTTGCACTGCCTTTTTTTGGTGAAAATGAAAGTACAAATGCATAATCGTTATCCTCAGTAAAAGTAGTTCCTTCAAACTTGTAACGGTACAGTTCGGGATTATTTATAAAATCATGCTCAGAAGATTTACCTAAATTATTGTTCTGGATGAATTGTGTTAAATTGAATTTTGTGGATGTAAGCAGCGTACTTTGATCTGTTTTTTTATTTTTTGCTTTCTTTTTATTGAAATCTTTTCTTAAAGAAATGGTATCTCGAGAACCTAATGAGTCCACTTTTAATGCGGTAATACTTTGTAGAATCTAAGTGTTTTAGCATTGTTTTTATACCTATTTCTTTCAACTCATCAGACGAGGTTGTACTGCCTTCATTTTTAAGTACTGTTGCTTTTACCACATTTAATTTGTGATTTTCAAAAGTTTTGTTGTCTTTCTTAATAGTATTGGTATACAAATTACAAAGCATATCTGTATATTCTCTTGGAGGTGAAGAAAGTAATTTATTGGTAAAAGATTGAATATCACTGTTTACTTTTTTGAGTGCTTGTTTTGTAAATCCTGTTGACTGATTTATATCAATTTCTATTTCATTTGGATATGTGGCAGATGATTTTCTTACGAATAACATGTCTTTACTAGGGTTTTCATTATTGGTATAATTCGAAGCAAGGTTGGCTTTTACGGTAGCCATAATTATATAAGGATTGTGTTTTTCACGACTTACGTTTACGTCATTCAATTCAAAAATGGTAGGAGTAAGAGCAACAATATAGTCTAGTTTTGATAATTGACTCACTTTAACTTCAAGATTTTGGTAGCCCAAGTACGTAATAGTTAGTGTATTTTCTTCTTGAATTGCAACCTCAGATAGGTTAAAAAAACCTTCTGCATTTGAAATCAAATGTTCTTTTTTATCAATATTGATTGTGGCATAGGGTATGGGTTCTTTAGTAGTAGTATCAATTATTTTTACTGAAATATTTTGTGACCAAGAATATTGAAAAAACAAAATACTACTAAAAAGGATTAGGTATTCTATACCTTTAAAATTATTTCTGATTGGTGTATTTGTAGTTTTTACTTTCATTTGGGTTGATTTTCCTGTTTAATGATTAAAAATTTATAATCAAATGTATAAGTTATTTCAATACTCAATGATTGTAATTGTGCTAATTTTCTGTTAATGTATCAATGCAAAAAAACCACCAAAAGTTACTATTATGTAATTAAGGTGGTTTTTTTGCAATAAATAAATCTCTAATATAAGATGTTTTATCCTTCTATTTTGGCACTAAGCTCAAACCATCTTTCCTCTTTCTCTTCAATTTTATTGATGATGTTTCTCAATTCATTCGCTTTCTTTTCAATGTCAGCTTCCCCAATTTTCCCGTCTGAGAATAATTGTTCGATAGCTACTTTCTGAATCTCTAAATCCTTGATTTCTTTCTCGGTTTTCTGAAATTCTTTTTGCTCGTTGAACGTCAGGTTTCCAGTTGGATTGTTTTGTTTCCAGTCTTTCTTTTCGGCTTTGTTTTCCTCTTTTTGAGCCACATCAGTACTGTCTTCGTAAGCTCTAAAATCAGAATAGTTTCCAGGGAAATCTTCGACCACACCATCACCTCTAAAAATGAACAAGTGATCCACAATTTTATCCATGAAATATCGGTCATGCGAAACTACTAAAAGACAACCCGGATAATCCAAAAGGAAGCTTTCTAAAACATTCAGCGTTACAATATCCAAATCATTCGTTGGCTCATCCAGAATCAAGAAGTTCGGATTCTGAATCAAAACAGTACACAAGTACAAACGTTTCAATTCTCCACCACTTAATCTGTCCACGAAATCATATTGTTTTTTAGCATCAAACAAGAAACGTTCTAACAATTGTGAAGCCGAAATCAATTTCCCTTTCATCAACGGAATAAATTCTCCGTATTCTTTAATCACATCAATCACACGCTGACCCGGTTTTGGGTTGATTCCGCTTTGTGTGTAGTAACCCACTTTTATTGTTTCGCCAATCACTACTTTTCCACCATCAAGAGGAATAGTTCCGGTCAATAAATTCAAAAAAGTAGATTTCCCGGTTCCGTTTTTCCCAATGATTCCAATACGTTCGCCACGTTGAAAATCAAAACTGAAATTATCCATGATGACGTGATCCTTGAATTTTTTGGAAATCTTGTGAAGCTCGATAATCTTGCTTCCCATGCGTTCCATGTTAATTTCAAGCTCTACTTTATTTTCACGACGGCGACTTTGTGCTTTTTCCTTAATTTCATAAAAATCATCCTGACGCGATTTCGACTTAGTCGTTCTCGCTTTGGGCTGACGGCGCATCCATTCCAATTCTTTCACAAAAAGATTCTGCGCTTTATCCACACTCGAATTCTCGGAGGCGATGCGTTCTTCTTTTTTCTCTAAATAATAGGAGTAATTTCCTTTGTATTGGTATAATTTTCCATTGTCTAATTCGATGATTTCATTACAAACGCGCTCCAAGAAGAAACGGTCGTGCGTCACCATGAATAACGTAATATTTTCTTTGGCAAAATAGCTTTCCAGCCATTCGATCATCTCTAAATCCAAGTGATTCGTAGGTTCATCCAGAATTAATAAATCAGGACGATTGATCAAAATGATAGCAAGTGATAATCTTTTTTTCTGTCCACCTGAAAGATTTTTTACTTTCAGTTTGAAATTTTCCAACTTTAGTTTGAACAAAATTTGCTTGTACTGTGTTTCAAAATCCCACGCATTGTGCTGATCCATTCCGTCAAAAGCTTTTTGGTAGGCTTCTTCATCTTCCGGATTTTCTAATGCTTTTTCATACGCTTCAATCACTTTCAAAGTCTCATTATCCGACGCGAAAATGCTTTCTTCAATCGTCAATTCTTCCTGCAAATTATTGTTTTGCGAAAGAAACGCCATTTTGATGCCTTTTCTCAATACAACTTGACCAGTATCGGATTCTTCAAGACCATTAATGATACTCATAATAGTCGTTTTTCCAGAACCGTTTTTGGCTATGAAGGCAATTTTTTGATCTTTATTAATTCCAAACGAGATGTCTTTAAACAACGTACGTTCACCAAAAGATTTCGAGATATTTTCTACAGAAAGGTAATTCACTTTGTAAGATATGAGTTATAAATTGAAAGCTATGCCTGCGTTGCGAAACATAACTTTTTTGCAAAAGTAATTCATTTACATGAAGTTTCAAGTTTTTGTGGTTTAAGTAATGTTAAAACTAAAAAAGGAAGCCTGTTTTTTAGGAGCGAAAAATTTAATTTATTTGTGGCTATCGTTCCCGCTTTACTCATTTTTTTATATTTTAAATTTGGTATTATTGAATAGGAATATTTCGCCTTTATCTTTGTTCGTTCCTCTCAAATGATATCGGCTCTATCGGGGCTAAGGAGAAACATGTTTTTTGATTTTTTAGACTTTGAACCTTTGTGTCTTTGCATCTTAAAATATATCTTTGAAAAATGCAACTATCCGTCATTATTCTCAATTACAACGTTCGGTATTTTCTGGAACAGTGTGTTTTAAGTGTTCAAAACGCATTAGAAACCATTGACGGCGAAATCATTGTAATTGATAATAATTCTCCCGATGACAGTTGCGCAATGATAAAAAAGCGTTTTCCAAACGTAAAACTCATTCAAAACAATGAAAATGTAGGTTTTCCAAAAGGCAACAACATTGGCGTAGCCCAAGCGCAAGGAGAATATATTTGCATTCTGAATCCAGATACGGTTGTCGCCGAAGATACGTTTGTGAAAATTTTGAATTTTGTCACTTCGAGCGCAATAGAGAAAAATAATCTAGGGATTTTAGGGTGCAAACTTGTCGATGGAACCGGGAATTTTCTGCCCGAAAGTAAACGAGGTGTTCCAACACCTTGGGTTGCTTTTACCAAAATTACGGGTTTATACAAATTATTTTCTGGAACATTCGGGAAGTATTACGCGCAACATTTAAACGAAAACCAAACTGGAAAAGTAGATATTCTCGTGGGTGCTTTTATGTTCCTGAAAAGGGATTTATATCTAGAAGTGGGCGGATTTGATGAAGATTGTTTCATGTATTCTGACGATATTGATTTGTCGTATCGGATTTTGCAAAAAGGAAAGTCGAATTATTATTTCCATGAAACGACTTTAATCCATTATAAAGGAGAAAGCACGATTAAGGACGAAACGTATATGAAGCGGTTTCAGGAAGCGATGAATTTCTTTTACAAAAAGCATTTTAATCCAGACGGTTCGGGATCTTTATTATTTTCGTTTTTTATGAAAATAGGAATTGTCTTTTTTTCTTTGGTAAAAATATTTCAAGGGAAATCAGGAATAAAAATCGCTCCAAAATCATATCTATTGTATTCGGATAACGAGAAATTAGCGGATAAACTCCGTTTAGTTTTGCAAAAAAAAGTCCTGTTTCACGATTTAAAAACAGAAAAAATGGTAATTTCGTATTCGCTAATAAGTGGAAGGGGAACTGAAATTATTCTGGATAATGAATTTATTTCTTTCAAAGAATGTATCGCAATTCTCGAATCTTCAAGGAATAAAGGGTTTACCTTTAAAATTATTCCTAAAACAGCTAATTTTTTAATAGGAAGTAATAATAGTAACGAGAGAGGTGAGATTATAGAAATAGAGTAAAAAATTACATTTAATGTAATTTATATTTGAAATATTTAGTAATTTCGCAAACTGAAAATCAATATCACCTTTTAGGTTAACAATATGGCAAGATTTGAATTAAAACTTCCTAAAATGGGAGAAAGCGTTGCAGAAGCAACCATTACAAACTGGTTAAAAGAAGTTGGAGACAGAATTGAAGCGGATGAAGCAGTTCTCGAAATTGCTACTGATAAAGTAGACAGTGAAGTGCCAAGCGAAGTTTCTGGAATTTTGGTCGAACAATTGTTTGGAAAAGATGATTTAGTTCAAGTGGGTCAAACTATCGCAATTATTGAAACCGAAGATGGAGAACAGGTGTCAATTGTAAAAGAAGCGGTTGCTCCTGAGGTTATTGCTGAAGTGACAAAAACAGTGGATGCTGCCAAAGAAAGTGTTGCGGCTCCGGTAGATTTCTCTGATTCTGAAAAATTCTTATCGCCTTTAGTTAAGAATATTGCTAAAGAAGAAGGAGTTTCTGTGGCTGAATTAGAAGCAATTTCAGGAACAGGAAAAGAAGGAAGAGTAACTAAAAATGATATTTTAGACTACGTAAAAAATAGAACAAGCCAACCTGTAGTTGCGGCTCCGGTTGCAGCAGTTCAAAAACCAGTTGCAGCTCCAGTGGCTCAAAAAGCATCTCCGGTATCAGTAAGTGGTGGTGATGAAATTATAGAAATGGACAGAATGCGCAAGTTAATTGCGGGTTACATGGTGGCTTCTGTACAAACTTCGGCTCACGTACAATCATTCATTGAAGTGGATGTGACGAATATTGTGAAATGGAGAGAGAAAAATAAAAATGCTTTCGAAAAGAGAGAAGGAGAGAAGTTGACGTATACGCCAATTTTTATGGAAGCAGTTGCGAAAGCGATAAAAGATTATCCGGGAATGAATATTTCTGTTGATGGCGATTATATCATCAAAAAGAAAAATATCAATCTTGGAATGGCGGCTTCGTTACCAAACGGAAACTTAATTGTTCCTGTTATTAAAAACGCGGATCAATTGAATTTAGTAGGAATGGCCAAAGCGGTAAACGATTTAGGAGGTCGCGCAAAAGCTGGAAAACTAAAACCGGACGACACACAAGGCGGAACTTATACGGTTACAAATGTGGGAACTTTTGGAAGTGTTTTTGGTACGCCAATATTGAATCAGCCGCAAGTGGGAATTTTAGCCCTTGGAGCAATCCGTAAAATGCCGGCTGTAATTGAAACTCCTGAAGGAGATTTTATCGGGATTCGCCAGAAAATGTTCTTATCGCACAGCTATGATCATAGAGTGGTAGATGGAGCTTTAGGAGGTAGTTTCGTAAAAAGAGTCGCTGAATACTTAGAAGCTTTTGATGTAAACAGAGATGTTTAAAAGTTAATAATTAGAATAAAAACCCGATTGATTTTTAAAAATCAATCGGGTTTTCTTTTTTTGAGGTTTTATGGAACTTTAAACCTAGAACTTTAAACGGAATTAAACCCAAATTTCTATATTTGTATCCACACAAAATTTAAAAATGGAACTCAAACTCAATAAACCAATTTGCTTTTTCGATCTTGAAACCACAGGAATTGATATCGGAAAAGATAGAATTGTAGAAATCTCAATATTCAAAGTTTTTCCAAACGGAAACAAAGAAAGCAAAACATGGTTGGTAAATCCAACGATTCCAATTCCGCCGCAAACAACGGCTGTTCATGGTATCACAGATGAAAAAGTAGCAAATGAACCTACTTTTAACGAACTGGCTGCACAAGTTTACAATATGATTAAAGACAGTGATTTGGCTGGATTTAATTCGGATCGTTTTGATATTCCGTTATTGGCAGAAGAAATGCTGCGTGCCGGAGTAGATTTTGACATGAAAGGCAGGGTTTCAGTAGATGTGCAGACCGTTTTTCATAAAATGGAAGAACGAACATTGGGTGCGGCACACAAATTTTATTGTGGAAAAACGCTTGAAAATGCGCATTCTGCAGAAGCAGATACTATGGCAACTTACGAAATTTTGAAAGCGCAACTGGACCGTTATCCGGAACTGGAAAACGACATGAAATTATTATCAGAGTTTACGACACGAAAGAAAATCGCTGATTTTGCCGGAATGATTGCTTTTGATAAAGACAATGAAGAAATTTTTACTTTTGGAAAACACAAAGGAGTAAAAGTGGATAAAATTCTGGAAACAGAACCCGGTTATTTCAGTTGGATTCAAAATGCTGATTTTCCGTTGTACACCAAAAAAGTTTTAACGGCAATAAAATTAAGAAAACTGAATACGAAATAGGTATTAAGGAATTGGGTAATTAGGTGTTGGAAGTAAAATTTTTTCAAACCAAAAACCAAAAGCCCAAGACCAAAAACCCAGAACCCAAGTTATGAAAATAATCTGCATCGGTAGAAATTACACCAATCACATTGAGGAATTACAAAACGAAAGACCCACGGAGCCAGTAGTTTTCATGAAGCCGGATTCGGCAGTTTTATTGAAACAACACCCATTTGTAATCCCGGAATTTTCGGAAGATGTGCATCATGAAATTGAAATTATTGTCAAGATAAGTAAAGTGGGGAAGTACATCGAGCCTAAGTTTGCGAATAAATATTATGACGAAATCAGTGTGGGGATCGATTTTACCGCTCGAGATTTACAAGATAAGTTAAAAGCAAAAGGGTTGCCTTGGGAAAAAGCAAAAGCATTTGACGGCTCGGCGGTTATAGGTGAATTTTTGCCGAAAAATCAATTTAGTTCATTAGAAAATATTACTTTTGAATTAACCAATAATAGTAAAACCGTGCAAATGAGTAATTCGGGTCTTATGTTGTGGAAAATTGATGAGCTGATTTCGTATGTTTCTCAGTTTTTTACGTTAAAAATTGGTGACATTATTTTTACGGGGACTCCAGAAGGAGTTGCGGCAGTAAAGCCAGATGATGTTTTAGAAGGTTTTTTAGAAGGACAACAACTATTTAGAATACAAGTAAAATAATGGCTATAAATTACAACCTTTCAAAAGTGTACGCGCTTTCAGATAACGATCCGGAATTTGTAAATGAAATTTTAACTTTGTTCGTTACTGAAGTTCCAGATGATTTATTGCAAATCAAAGAGGGAATAAAAAAGAAAGATCACAAACATGCTTATGCATACGCACATAAAATCAAGCCTACACTTGATTTGTTAGGACTTAATGTGGCTTTTGAAGAGATTCTTCAGGTAGAAGCGTGGACCAAAGCGGAAGGCAAGAAGAAAGACATCAAAGAAACTTTTAAGAGCGTAAAAAACCAAGTTAGCGACGCTATCAAGGAAATCAAAAAAGATTTCGATTTGTAATATCGTGGCGTGACCCGCTGAAAAAGCGGGTCGGGCTATCCGTTGCAATCTCTCTCGTTTTTTAACGAGAGAGGATTTTCACTACTATCCCTCACGCAAAAAAACTGAATGTGCTATTTTACACACTTCACTTTTAAAATTGCAATCCCATAAAAAATATCGCAAAAAAATGAAAGCAACCATAGTTACCATTGGTGACGAAATTTTAATAGGTCAAATTGTCGATACGAATTCTGGTTTTATTGCCAAATCATTAGATAAAATTGGTGTTGAAATCAACGAAATGATTTCGATAAGTGATGATAAAAAACACATTTTAGATACGTTTGCATCGCTTCAAAACAAAGTCGATTTGGTTATTATAACAGGTGGTTTAGGACCAACTAAAGATGATGTTACCAAGAAGACTTTCTGCGATTATTTTGAAGATGAGTTAGTGATTAATGAAGCAGTCGAAAAGCATGTAATTGAGCTTATAGAGCGCGTGATGAATAGAACGGCATCCCAGATTAATAAAGATCAGGCACTGGTTCCTTCAAAATGTACGGTGCTTCACAATCAGGTGGGTACTGCGCCAGGAATGTGGATGAAAAAAGAAGATACGGTTTTTATTTCGCTTCCAGGAGTTCCTTACGAAATGAAATATTTGGTAGAAAATGAAATCATTCCAAAAGTGGTTCGGGAATACAAACGCCCTTACATTATCCATAAAACAATTCTGACGTATGGACAGGGCGAAAGTCTTGTGGCGGAACGTATAGAAGACTGGGAAAACAACCTTCCTGAATTCATCAAATTGGCTTATTTACCAAGTCCTGGGAGAGTTCGTTTGCGGCTTTCAGCACGAGGAACTGATAAGGAAAAATTAGAAGCTGCCATTGATGAAAATGTTGCTTCTCTTGATGCGCTTATTCACGACATAATTGTTGGTTTTGAAGAAGACGAAACGATTGAAGTAGTAGTTGGAAAAATGCTTACAAAGCAAAATAAAACCATTTCGACTGCCGAGAGTTGTACTGGAGGTAAAATTGCCGCACTATTGGCATCGGTTCCGGGAGCGTCAAATTATTTTAAAGGCAGTGTGGTTTCGTATGCAACAGCTGTTAAAATTAATGTTTTAGGAGTGCCGAAAAGCCTTATAGACGAATATTCTGTGGTGAGTAGAGAGGTGGTTTCGGCAATGGCTTTGAGCGTTCAAAAGATGATGAAAACGGATTATGCAATTGCGACAACTGGAAATGCCGGGCCTACAAAAGGAGACTCAAAAGCGGAAATTGGGACTGTTTTTATCGCATTGGCTACGCCAAATGAAATAATTGTTGAAGAATTTAATTTTGGTCAACCCCGTGAAAAAGTGATAGATAGAGCGGTTATTAAAAGTTTAGAACTATTACAGAAAGAAATTTTAAAAAATGTACGATAATATTGTTGGTTAATAGGTTTATTTTTCTTTTCTTTGCACCCTGATTTTGAATAACGATAAAAGATAAGTATAATGTCAAGAGTTTGTGACCTTACAGGTAAAAGAGCGATGGTAGGAAATAACGTTTCTCACGCTATGAACAAAACTAAGAGAAAATTTTCTGTAAACTTAGTTAAAAAGCGTTTTTATCTTCCAGAAGAAGATAGATGGATTACTCTAAGAGTAGCTGCATCTACGATAAAAACAATTAATAAAAATGGAATCGCTGCAGTTTTGAAAAAAGCGCAGTCAGAAGGATTTATTAAATAATCCCTTCCAAAATAAAAAAATAGCAAGATGGCAAAGAAAGGTAATAGAATCCAGGTAATTTTAGAATGTACTGAGCACAAGACTACTGGTGTTGCAGGAACTTCAAGATACATTACAACAAAGAACAAAAAAAATACACCAGACAGATTAGAGATTAAAAAATTTAATCCAATCTTGAAACGTGTAACTGTTCACAAAGAAATTAAGTAATAATTAGAGATTTTGATAAAAATCTCAAATGTTCTACATTTGAAAATTTTATTTAAATTTAAATAACATTTGAATCATGGCAAAGAAAACCGTAGCATCGTTACAAACAGCTTCTAAGAGATTGTCAAAAGCCATCAAAATGGTGAAATCTCCAAAAACAGGTGCATATACATTCGTAGAATCTATTATGACACCGGAATCAGTTGACGAATTCTTGAAAAAGAAATAATCAACATTCATATTATATAGAAAAGCTACTTTCATTCGGAAGTAGCTTTTTTATTTTCTATATTTACCGTTAGAAAGCGTATTGGTTCTTTGGACTTAAATACTTCATTCTTAATACTATTTATACAATGAGTTTTTTCAAAAGAATATTTTCATCAGAGAAAAAAGAAACATTAGACAAAGGTCTTGAAAAATCAAAAACAAATTTCTTTTCGAAGTTAACCAAAGCAGTTGCCGGAAAGTCAAAAGTGGATGATGAAGTCCTGGATAACTTAGAGGAAATCTTAGTGGCCTCCGATGTTGGTGTTAATACAACCTTAAAGATTATTAAACGAATAGAAAGCCGTGTGGCTTCGGATAAATATCTTGGAATAGAAGAACTCAATCAAATCCTCAGAGAAGAAATTGCAGCTTTATTATCAGAGACAAATACTGGCGAAGCTAGTGAATTTGTAATACCAATTCAGACGAAACCTTATGTTTTAATGGTCGTTGGTGTAAACGGTGTTGGTAAAACGACTACCATTGGTAAATTAGCATATCAATTTAAAAAGCAAGGCTATAATGTGGTTCTTGGTGCAGCCGATACTTTTCGGGCCGCAGCCATCGATCAATTGCAAATTTGGGCGGATAGAGTAGGTGTTCCTATTGTTCGTCAGGATATGGGAAGTGATCCGGCTTCGGTGGCTTTTGATACCTTGCAATCAGCCGTAGCACAAAATGCGGATATCGTTATTATTGATACCGCAGGTCGTTTGCATAATAAAATTAATTTAATGAACGAGTTGACCAAAGTAAAACGAGTGATGCAAAAAGTCGTTGGTGATGCGCCACATGATGTATTATTGGTTTTGGATGGATCAACCGGTCAGAATGCTTTTGAACAAGCAAAACAATTTACAGCGGCTACTGAAGTTACTTGTTTGGCTGTTACTAAGCTAGACGGAACCGCAAAAGGTGGTGTTGTGATTGGAATATCCGATCAATTTAAAATTCCAGTAAAATATATTGGTGTTGGAGAAGGAATTGAGGATCTTCAGGTTTTTAATAAGTATGAGTTTGTGGATAGTTTTTTTAAATAATAATTAGAATGGATTTTTCTTCTTTAAAAAATACACCTCCGATGTATCTTTATTTAGTAAGCATCATTTCATTTATATTGGCAAATCTTGTCCGAGATAAAAGTCTAGGTTTTTATTATTTTTTATTGATAATGGGTTTGGTTTCCTTTGTTTTGGGTTTTATGAAAAGTTTGAAAACTAAGTAATTTTACTGGTACAAAGCACTTATTTTTTGCCATAAAACTTCATCAAAATCGGATAAGGCAAACGTTGGATTGTCTGGATTTGCAACATCGCCCATTCGGATAACGACCATTTTTTTGCTTGGAATAATATAAATTTTTTGATCGTTTTTCCCTAATGCCATATACATATCGGCTGGAGCTGTGGGTATTAAACTACCATTAAACTGCAATTGGCTTTGTGGCAAATGATAACTTGATTTTCCGTTTACCCACCATAAATAGCCGTATCCCAGATTTATATTTTGTGAAGTGTTTGTTGCTTCATTTAAATAGTTTTCATTCACTATCGTGTTACTTTCCCATTTTCCTTTGTTGTAGATTAGCAAGCCGAAACGCGCCATGGAGCGAGTATTGCTTCCGTAAACGGAATTGTTTCCTAGTTGAAACCAAGCACCATCCATTCCTATTTTATCTTTTAATTTGGTGTTGAAATAAGCATTCCAGGTTTGACCGCTGGCTTGCGCAATCACATCCTGTAATTTTACATATACATTATGGTACGCCCAACGTGTTCCTGCGTCGGCTTTGTATTTTAGACTTGCTGGATCAACATCATCTGTACTTTCATCTAATCCGGAAGTCATATTGAGTAAGTGTTTGTTTGTAATCAAGTTTTCTTTGGCTAAAGGCAAACTCGTCCAACCGCTTCCTATGTATTGCGAAACTTTATTATTGATGTTGATGAGGTTTTCTTGTTGTGCAATTCCTGTTACAGTTGAGGTCAGTGTTTTACCAGCGCTTGCCCAATACCAAAAAGCATTGGCGTCATGGCCGTTGAAATAATTTTCCATTACGATTCTGCCATTGACAAGAATGATAAAGGATTTTGAATTTTTAAGTGCCAAATAATCTAATAAAGGTTGCACGGCGGTTTGCTTCCAACCTAAACTTGCAATAGATTTTGTTTCCCAAGCTGTTCCTGTTAATGGTGGAAAGTAGAGTGTTTCAGTTGAGGGAGTAGGAGTTGGTTCAGGAGTGTCAGAACTGCAGCTGCTACAAAGTAATACGATGAGGAAACTATATATTATTTTTGACATCTTGCTAATGATTTAGTTCTAATTCCTTTAAGACCAAAAATATAGAAAATAGTTTAATGTGTTTCCACTATTTTTGTTTTCTTTGAATTTAATAAGAGTAACTTTGTAATTAGAATAGGCGTGATTTATCCCGAATTTTCTAGCCCTGATTGCAGTGAAAATCCTTTCTAGACGCTTTTTCAGCGGATAAAAAGATTGAAGCGGAAAGCAGGAAACAGCTCCTAAAAATAATTAGTATTATGAAAAAAACATTTAGCATTCTTTTTATAGCATTTCTTTTTGTGGCTTGTCAGCAAAAGATAACCCAAGATGACATTTCGAAAATAAACGGGTATTGGGAAGTAGAAAAGGTTGTTTTTGATTCCATAAAGGATAAAGAATACGGGATGAATGAAGTGTATGATTATTTTGAAATAAAGAATAATAAAGGGATTCGGAAGAAAGTGATGCCGCAATTAGACGGGACTTTTTTAGTGAATGATACGTATGAAAACGTAACGGTTCGATTTGCGGATGACAAAGTTTTTTTAGATTATTCTACGCCTTACATGAAGTGGAGTGAGGAGTTGATTGCTGTGTCAGCGGAAGAATTAGTGCTATTGAACAAGGAAAAAACAGAATATCATTATAAGAAAGCAACACCAATAAATTTACTGGGCGATGGCAAAACGACTAAATAATCAGAGTACGATAGGGGATGTTTTGAAACAAATAATCCAAGCGAATAAACTGCAGCCCGGAATGGATCAAATTGACGTGAAAGATGCGTGGAAAAATTTAATGGGTAATGGAGTGAACAGTTATACGAATAATGTTGTTTTGAAAGGAAGCACGCTGTATGTTGAGTTGACTTCGTCTGTTTTGCGTGAAGAATTAAGTCACGGAAAGTCTAAAATTGTGGCGCTGATTAATGAGGAATTAAGACGTGATGTGGTGAAAGATGTTGTCTTACGTTAGACTTCTTAGATAGTTAGATTTTTAGATTACATTAGGTATTTTCGATTGTTAGATATTAAGTTTTTTTATAAAAATAATATTTTAAAAGAGCTAAAAATTATATTAAAAATAAAACCCGCTTCATTGAAGCGGGTTTTACTTTTAAAGAATATAAGTAGTCTAAAAATCTGACTATCTAAGAAACTATAATTAGAACTGCTCTCTTCCAGCAAAATGGAAAGCACCTTCGATAGCTGCATTTTCATCGCTATCAGAACCGTGAACTGCATTTTCTCCAATAGAAGTTGCGTATGCTTTACGGATAGTTCCTTCAGCAGCTTCAGCTGGGTTTGTAGCACCAATTAAAGTTCTGAAATCTTCAACTGCATTGTCTTTTTCTAAAATAGCAGCAACAATTGGTCCTCTTGACATGAACTCAACTAATTCACCGTAGAAAGGTCTTGCAGCGTGTACTTCGTAAAAAGCTTGAGCATCAGCAACAGTTAATTGTGTTAATTTCAAAGAAACGATTTTGAAACCTGCATTTGTAATCATTGCAAGTATGTTTCCGATGTGTCCGTTAGCAACAGCATCAGGCTTAATCATTGTAAATGTTCTATTAGTAGCCATCTTTTATTTTTTAAATTTTGTGCAAAAATAGTATTTTTTTATTGATTATTTTTACAAATTCGGCATTCAAATAACCGTTATCTGATTAAAGTACAATAATATCGAATTTATTGTCCAATGGTTTGAGCTGTTTGACCAATGTTGGAATCAGATTTTCACCGAATTCCAAATAAAATTCCGAAAAATTAGTTTGGCGTTCCTGTAAACTTTGGTTGGGGAATAACTCGTTTTGCAACTCAGTGATGCGTTGCAAAATATCACTCAGTTTTCTTTTTTGTGCTTTCAGCAAACGTTTCTCCAGATTTTCTAATCCTTTGGTTTGTTTGGTTTCTTGCGCTTTTACAGCTCCAAGGAAAGACTCGTCGGTTTTATTCGCTACATCATAAAGCTCCTGAAATTGTTTTTGCAACTGTTTTTTTAGATGCGTTAAATCGACTGGGAAATCTGACAATTCTTTGGTTTTAGTACTTACTAAATTCGCCTGTTTTGAAAATAAATCTTCCCAGTTCAAATCTAGTTTATCTGCTTTTTTAGCTTGCTTTTCGGTTGCCAATAGTACAGAATTTCTAAGCAAAAGTATTGGAAAAGTTACTTTTGCAGCAGCAAAAAAGGATTTTAATTCTAACCAATAAGCAATTTCTCCGCCTCCGCCAATATAGCATAGATTCGGTAAAATCACTTCCTGATATAAGGGACGCATAATGACATTTGGACTGAATTTTTCCGGATGATTTTCTAAAAGATTTAGAATTTCCGTTTCTGAAAACTCAATTTTAGTGTGATTGGCTTTGTAGGTATCATTTTCAAAGATGATGCGTTCTCGTAAATCATCTTCGATATAAAACAAATTGATTTCACGAGGATTCACTTGAACTGTATACTCTTTTAATTTTTCAGCAGTTTCCAAAACTAATTTATGGGAGGATTTTTGCAGCAATTCTTCTTTTACAAAAGGGATAAAGTTGCGTTTTAAGTCAGCATTATCCGCATCCAAAATAACTAAACCATAAGCGCCAAAAAGCGCATTAGCCAGAAATCTAGTAGCATCGGCTAAATTATCGTGATTGAGATAGGAATCTTCAAACAGTTTTTTTAGCGTATCTGCATTTGCACTAGATCCTAATTCCAAAGTATATACTTCAAGAAATTCAGCTAAACCTTCGGTAGACAAGCGACCAACAGGACCTGTGCTTTCTTTGTTCCAACGGAATTTTTTACCTTTAAAGTTGAAATAATTAATTTCTTCAAAATCATGATCCTCGGTTGCCATCCAGTAAATGGGTACAAAATTATAGGTTGGATATTTCGCTTTTAATTCGGTTGTCAAATTAATAGTTGAAATGATTTTATACAAAAAATATAAAGGTCCGCTGAACAAATTTAACTGATGTCCTGTTGTTACAGTGAATGTATTTGGATTATTTAAAGCTTCAATATTTTGTTTCGTCAATATCGAAGTTTCAACTTTTGAATATTGTTTTTCTAATGTGGAAACTAATATTTGTCTTTTAAGAGTACCGTTCTCATTGAAGTTTACTTGCTTTTCTTGGATTTGTGCTTCAAAATTCTCAAGTGTTGGAAATCGGTTGTATAAGGATTGTAAGTTTGTTTTTTTTTCTAAATAATCATTCATCAAAGAAGAGAAATATCCTGAATTCTGATAGCTGATACAGTCGGTTGGCATAATAAAGTTTTATATGTTGCTAATTTACCAATAATAATTGGAACTATAATATTTGTTACTTTCGAAAAATAGTATCATTTTTATCAAAAAAAATTAACAATTTTATGAAAGATAATTTAAAGCATTCGAATGAAAACTCGTTAAAACATGTTCTTTTTGGCAGTTTAATTGGAACTACTATAGAATTTTTTGATTTTTATATTTATGCAAATGCTGCAGTTTTAGTTTTTCCTCAATTGTTTTTTCCTTCAACAGATAGTACTAATTCCGTTTTGTTATCCTTAGCAACATTTTCTATTGCTTTTCTTTCCAGACCTTTAGGTTCTGCGGTCTTTGGTCATTATGGTGATAAAATTGGACGTAAAACCACTTTAGTAATTGCGTTACTAACGATGGGGATTTCAACAGTTTGTATTGGTTTTTTACCAAGTTATGCCAGTATTGGAATTACAGCTCCTTTATTATTGATGTTGTGTCGCTTTGGTCAAGGAGTTGGTTTAGGTGGCGAATGGGGTGGAGCGGTATTATTGGCTATCGAAAATGCTCCACCTAATAAGCGAGCGTGGTACGGAATGTTTCCGCAACTTGGAGCACCAATAGGTTTGTTGCTTTCGGGTGGTACTTTCTTGATTTTGACCGATACAATGACTTCCGAAGATTTTCTTGATTATGGATGGAGGATTCCGTTTTTAGCGAGTTCATTATTGGTTGTCGTAGGTTTTTATATCCGATTAAAGATTACCGAAACTCCTGCTTTCGAAAACGCTAAAAAAGAGAAAGAAGAAGTTAATATTCCATTTTTTACTTTACTAAAATTTTATAAAAACCAACTGATTTTTGGCACATTTGCGGCCATTACTACTTTCTTAGTTTTTTATCTCATGACGGTTTTTACACTTAGCTGGGCAACTTCTGATTTGGGTTATTCCAAAAGAGATTTTCTATTGATGCAATTGTTTTCGGTAGTGTTTTTTGCACTTTTTATTCCTGTTTCAGCTTTAATTGCGGATCGTATCGGCAGAAGAAAAATGCTTATTTACGCCACAATCGCGATTGCTGTTTTTGGTTTTGCATTTTCTTTTTTCTTGAATTCCGGCAGTTCAGTTCTTGTAACTTTATTTTTATGTGTTGGAATGGCTCTGATGGGATTCACATACGGTCCTTTAGGAACTTTTTTATCTGAACTTTTTCCTACAACGGTTCGTTATTCAGGAACTTCTTTAGCATTTAATATGGCAGGAATTATTGGAGCCGCTTTTGCACCCATGATTGCGATTTGGTTAGCAACTCAGTATAGTTTGACCTATGTTGGGTTTTATTTAAGTACGGCAGCCTGTGTTTCTTTATTTTCATTGTTAATGGTTAGCAAAAAAGAACATAAATTTTGATAATTTGTTATCGTTTTAAACTAAAATGTCCTTTGTATTCATTTCCATCTGTTCTTGTTGCGATAAACCAATAATCATCGGAAGGAAGTTCAAATCCATTCATGGTGCCGTTCCAATCGTTATTTTGGATTAATTCTTTGATTAATTTTCCATAACGGTCAAATATTTTTATAGTTAAGTTGGTTTCCAAATCTGAAAATTTAATGTTCCAAGTGTCGTTAAAACCATCACCGTTTGGAGTAAAATATTTTGGATATGACAATGATGAATCATCAATTGTTAAATCACAATCTTCAGCTGCTGAAATTTGGGTATTTATCAAAATGCGACTACTTCCACAATTGTCTATAGTTTGTGATGCATAATAATTTATTCCATCTTGTAGTAAAGTTGTTTTAGGTAATACCGAACCTCCCGTTATTAAATCATACCATTTTATATTTTGGCCGGTGATAATTAGATCACTTAAAGTCGCATTTTGTTGCGTACAAAATTCCTGCGGAGAATTTGCTGAAGGTAAGGGTTGAACATTAATCACAATAGTTACGGACTTTGTAGCATCACATCCACCAGTTCCAGTGATGTTACAGCTATATTGACCACTTTGTGATGCATTTGCATTTAATATTGATGGATTCTGTTCTATCGAAGTAAAACCATTTGGTCCTGTCCAAGCATAATTTGCTCCTCCGGTTGCGGTGAGTTGTATAGTATCCCCAAGACAAATTGGGGAATTACTGGCTACAGATAGATTTTGGGAACATAATTTGAGTTTAACGACCCAAAAATCTTGCAGCCCACTTTTATTTTCCGTTTTATCTCCGGATATATTAGATTGTGACCACCCTAGCGTTACATAGCCTCCATCTTTGGCTTGTACTATGGCTTGTGTCTGGTCAAAACTATCGCCTCCTACAGTTTTATCCCATTCAAATTTACCAGTGGAATCGAGTTTTACCATCCAATAATCGCGTTGTCCTCTTGACACTTCTGTTTTATTACCTGAAATTCCTGAATATGACATAATACCAAGAATAAAACCGTTGTCTGAGGTCATTCGGATGTCAGCTAATATTTCCGTATCATCTCCTCCAATGACTTTTTGCCAAAGAATTTGCCCAGCGTTGTTTAATTTTAGAAGCCAAGCATCATCAGAGTTGTTAATTTTGTTCTCCGTTTTTTCTCCAGAAATAGTAGAGAAAGAATCACCGGCTATAATGTAGTTTCCATCTGAGGTCGCTATTATAGATTTCGCATAATCACCATTATTACCTCCGATTGTTTTTTGCCATACTATAGCTCCTAAACTATCGATTTTTAAAACCCAATAATCGCCTCCTCCTCTGGAATTTTGAGTTTTGTCACCTGAAATATTTGAATGAGAAGATCCCGCTAATAGATAACCACCATCGAGTGTTTTTATCATAGATTGGACCCAATCACTACTACTACCTCCAAATGTTTTTTGCCACATTATATTTCCGGAAGAGTCAATTTTAATGATCCACATATCAAGACTACCGCGAGAATTCTCCGTTTTTTCACCTGAGATATTAGAATCTGATGAACCTCCTAGAAGATATCCACCATCGTCTGTTTGAATTATTGATGTTAATCGATCCACTCCAGTTCCACCAAAAGTTTTATCCCAAATAATATTTCTGTTAGCATCAAGTTTAACTATCCAATAGTCATCATTCCCTCTTGAACTTTGTGTTTTTTCTCCGGATATTTCGGAAGAACTGTAGCCACCAAGAATATAACCTCCATCCTTTGTTTCTTTTCCGGATGTTAAATGGTCAAAACGGTTTCCTCCAATAGTTTTTTGCCATAATAAATTACCGGAAGTATCATCAATTTTAATAAACCAGTAATCGCCTTCACCTCTTGAATTTTCACTTTTATCGTCTGATATATTAGAATACGAATATCCTCCCAAAAGATAATTCCCATCATTTGATACTTCTATAAAATCACCCCAATCATAATCATTACCTCCAATTGTATTTTGCCATTGTATCGTTTGAGAACTAATTTTGCTAGGAAAAAAGACTATAATTATTAAAGAGAATATAATGAATTTTATTTTTTTTATCATTTAATTTGGTGCTTATAATTTGTAACGGTTTAATTTCTATTTTCGAGTATATGAAAGTGGGTTGTTAATAAAAAAGGAAGAGTAATTTTTGTCTCATATAAATAATTTAAACAACCGTAAATGTAATTAAATATCTACAGATTACGTAAAAACTAAAAATGACTTTATTTCATATTTGAATCCAAAGAATAAATAAAAATGTAGCCTTTTACTTTTGTGGAAAGAACAAAATTATCCCTTATTTTTGCACCAAACTTATTTCTTTTGAAAACCAAATTATTCGTAATCACGCCGCCTTTCACCCAACTGAATACACCGTATCCGGCAACTGCATATATCAAAGGGTTTCTGAATACCAAAAACATTGAGTCTGTTCAAGCAGATTTGGGAATCGAAGTGATTTTGAAATTGTTTTCGAAAGAAGGACTTGAAAATTTGTTTAAAGTCGCAAGTTTAAAGTTTACCGTTGGACAAATTTCGGATAACTCGAAACGTATTTTTGCTTTACAAGATGAATATCTTAAAACGATCGACCCTGTAATTGCTTTTCTACAAGGGAAAAATCCAACATTGGCACTTCAAATTTGTCAGGAAGATTTCTTGCCAGAAGCCTCGCGTTTTGCACAATTGGAAGAATTAGATTGGGCATTTGGAACTATGGGAACTCAGGACAAAGCGAAGCATTTAGCGACTTTGTATCTCGAAGATATCTCTGATTTTATCGTTGAATGTGTCGATGCGAATTTTGGTTTCAGTCGCTATGCGGAACGTTTGGGACGAAGCGCCAATTCTTTTGACGAATTGTATGAAGCCTTGCAACAGGAACCAACGTATATTGATACCGTTCTTCTTTCTATTTTAAAGGAAAGAATGGAAACGATTCAGCCTACATTATTCTTGATTTCGGTTCCGTTTCCAGGGAATTTATATTCGGCTTTTCGTTCGGCTCAATGGGTCAAAAAGCATTATCCGAATATTAAAATTTCAATGGGTGGAGGTTTCCCGAATACTGAATTGCGTTCACTTTCGGATGCTCGTGTTTTTGAGTTTTTTGATTTTATTACCTTAGATGATGGTGAAGCGCCAATCGAAGAATTGATTTCTAATATTGAATCCCGAAATTTCGGGACAGATTATAATTCCTATAAAAGAACCTTTCTTTTAGAAAACGGAAAAGTAGTTTACAAAAATAATTCCGTAAAACACGATTACAAACAATCGCAAGTGGGAACTCCGGATTATTCGGATTTGCTTTTGGATAAATACATTTCGGTTATCGAAATTGTAAATCCAATGCATCGCATGTGGAGCGACGGACGCTGGAATAAACTCACCATGGCGCACGGTTGCTACTGGGGAAAATGTACGTTTTGTGATATTTCTTTGGATTATATAAAAATTTACGAACCCGTTGCTGCCAATTTATTGTGCGACCGAATGGAGGAAATGATTGCCCAAACGGGTGAGAACGGATTTCATTTTGTAGATGAAGCCGCTCCTCCAGCTTTGATGCGCGCTTTGGCGCTTGAAATACTTCGCAGGAAATTAGCAGTGACGTGGTGGACGAACATTCGATTCGAAAAAAGTTTTACTAAAGATTTATGTTTGCTGCTAAAGGCTTCCGGTTGTATTGCAGTATCTGGTGGTCTCGAAGTCGCTTCTGACAGATTATTAAAATTGATTGATAAAGGCGTAACGGTCGAACAAGTAGCGAAAGTCACCCGAAATTTCACCGAAGCAGGCGTAATGGTTCATGCGTATTTGATGTACGGTTATCCTACACAAACTATTCAGGAAACGGTGGATAGTCTTGAAATGGTGCGTCAATTATTTGAAGTTGGTGTATTGCAATCTGGATTTTGGCATCAATTTGCGATGACGGCGCACAGTCCAGTCGGTTTGTATCCCGAGAAATTTGGTGTTGTAAAAGAAACCGACGCGATTGGAACTTTCGCAAATAACGATATTAATTATACGGATTCAACAGGAATCGATCATGATAAATTCAGTTTTGGACTCAAAAAATCCTTGTTCAACTTTATGCACGGAATCTGTTTTGATTATGAACTGCAGGATTGGTTCGAATTTAAAATTCCTAAAACGAAAATTTCTCCTGATTTTATTTTTGACGCTTTACAGGAAGACGAGGATTTCAACACTAAACCCACTGTCAAAATCGTTTGGTTAGGCGGGAAGCCATTTGTGGAACATTTTACCAAATCCAAAAAAGGGAATTCTTGGGAAATGATGACTTTGACTTTTCATGATAAAAAAGAAAGTTTCTCCATTCAAACCAATAAAATTGAGGGAGAATGGCTAGTAGAAATACTGCAGAAAATTTCTGTTTCTAATTCAAAAATATATACATTTCAAGAAGTAAAAACTGACTTCGAAGAACAATTGGAAGACTTTGAATTATTTTGGTATTCAAAACCATTTAAAACCTTAAGAGAATTTGGATTATTAGTGTTGTAAATTTATTTCACGATAACTATATTAAATTAGCATAAAACTTTTATTTTTCGATTACGAAAACGTTTTCTTTACTTATTTTTACAACCAATTAAATAAATACACTTATGAGTATTGGTTATAAAGTAAATGTAAATGACGCTTTCCATTTTGATTTGGAAAAGGAGAGTATATCTCAACTGGATACAGTTAGTGTGGAAGCTAATAAATTTCATATTTTACACGAAAACACTCCTTATCAAGCGGAAATCATAACTTCAGATTTTCTTCAAAAAAACTACACCGTCAAGGTCAACAACAACACGTATACCGTTGCCATTTCAAATCCTTTGGATATTTTAATCAAAGAAATGGGATTCGAAACAGGACTAACCAAACAAGTCAATTTTATCAAAGCGCCTATGCCTGGACTGATTCTAGAAATAAGTGTTGTGGTAGGACAAACTGTAAAAGAGAACGACAATTTAATTATTCTTGGTGCCATGAAAATGGAAAACAGTTTTCTTTCCCCGCGAGATGGCGTTATCAAAACAATTTCGGTGCTCATGGGAGATGCCGTTGATAAAGGACAGTTGTTAATTGAATTCGAGTAAAAATATGAAAAAAATATTAGTTGCCAATAGAGGGGAAATCGCCATCAGGGTGATGAAAACCGCACAGAAAATGGGCATAAAAACTGTAGCAGTTTATTCAGCTGCAGACAGAAATGCACCACATGTAAAATTTGCTGATGAAGCCGTATGGATTGGAGAAGCACCTTCGAGTCAATCGTATTTGTTAGGAAGTAAAATAATAGAAGTTGCGAAATCTTTAAACGTAGATGCCATTCATCCTGGTTATGGTTTTCTGAGTGAAAATGCGGAATTTGCTGAAGAAGCGGAAAAAAATAACATCATTTTTATTGGTCCAAAGTCGAAAGCGATAAAAATAATGGGAAGTAAACTGGCGGCCAAAGAAGCCGTTAAACAATACAATATTCCAATGGTTCCTGGTTTTGACGAAGCCATTACGGATGTCGAAAAAGCAAAAGTAGTAGCCAAGGAAGTAGGTTTTCCAATACTGATTAAAGCTTCAGCAGGTGGTGGAGGAAAAGGAATGCGTGTGGTAGAAAGCGAAGCTGATTTCGAATCTCAAATGGATCGCGCCATCAGTGAAGCAATCGCTGCTTTTGGAGACGGTTCTGTTTTTATAGAAAAGTATGTGGGTTCGCCAAGGCATATTGAAATTCAAGTTATGGCGGACAGTCATGGGAATGTGTTGTATTTATTCGAAAGAGAATGCAGTATTCAGCGTCGTCATCAAAAAGTAATTGAAGAAGCGCCTTCTTCGGTTTTAACACCGGAATTACGTAAAAAAATGGGTGAAGCAGCTGTTTTGGTTGCCAAATCCTGTGATTATCTAGGAGCTGGAACTGTTGAATTTTTATTGGACGAAAACAATAATTTCTACTTCCTTGAAATGAATACCCGTCTGCAGGTGGAACATCCCGTTACGGAATGGATTACCGGAACCGATTTGGTCGAACTGCAAATTAGAGTCGCAAGAGGAGAAGCATTAGCAATCAAACAAGAAGACTTGAAAATAAAAGGACATGCGATGGAATTGCGTGTGTACGCAGAAGATCCGATGAATGATTTCTTACCGAGTGTAGGTCATTTGGATGTTTATCAATTGCCTGTTGGTGAAGGAATTCGTGTGGATAACGGTTTTGAACAGGGCATGGATATTCCTATTTATTATGATCCAATGTTGGCCAAATTAATCACTTATGGAGAAACTCGCGAAGAAGCGATTCAAATTATGATTAAGGCCATTGAAGACTATCATGTAGAAGGTGTTCAGACGACGTTACCTTTCGGAAAATTTGTTTTTGAACATGAGGCTTTTCGTTCTGGGAAATTTGACACGCATTTTGTCAAGAATTACTACAGTGCCGAAATGTTAAAAAATCAAATAGCGCAAGAAGCAGAAATCGCTGCGAAGGTCGCTTTGAAACAATATTTTGAAGATCAAAAAATCGTACGCTTGTTAAATTAAATAATGATTTTAAAAAATTAGCGAATTAGCGGTTAAAAAAAGAATAGTATGAAAGACAAAATAGATGCATTAAACAATAAAATTGCCGAAGCTCATTTAGGCGGAGGTAAAAACAGAATAGCAAAGCAACATTCGAATAAAAAACTGACGGCGAGAGAACGCGTCAATTATTTGATGGATGAAGGTTCATTTGAAGAAATTGGGATGTTGGTTACGCACCGAACATCTGATTTTGGAATGGAAAAAGAACTGTATTATGGTGACGGTGTCATTACGGGATACGGAACCATAAACGGGCGATTGGTTTATATTTTCGCTCAGGATTTTACCGTTTTTGGTGGTTCGTTATCCGAAACTCATGCCGAGAAAATTTGTAAAGTGATGGATATGGCAGTCAAAATGGGTGCGCCTATGATTGGTCTTAATGATTCTGGTGGAGCACGTATTCAGGAAGGTGTTCGTTCTTTGGGCGGTTATGCCGATATTTTTTACCGAAACGTACAAGCCAGCGGTGTGATTCCGCAAATCTCTGCTATTATGGGACCCTGCGCCGGTGGAGCCGTGTATTCTCCAGCTATGACAGATTTCACGATGATGGTTGAAGATACCAGTTATATGTTCGTTACTGGTCCGAATGTGGTAAAAACAGTTACTAATGAAACCGTGACTTCGGAGGAATTGGGTGGAGCAAGTTCGCATTCAACTAAATCTGGTGTGGCGCATATTACTTCTACCAATGATGTGGAATGTCTGGAGGATTTGAAACGCTTGTTGAGTTATTTGCCGCAAAGCAATAAAGAAAAAGCACACAATTTGCCTTACGAACTAAATGACGAAGTTCGCACCAAATTAGCAACTATCATTCCGGATAATCCCAATAAACCGTATGATATGCACGAGGTAATTGGTGGAATTATTGACGAAGATTCTTTTTTTGAAATTCATAAAAATTATGCCGAAAATATCTTGGTGGGTTTTGCTCGATTGGGAGGAAAAAGCATTGGAATAATAGCCAACCAGCCGATGATTTTAGCTGGATGTCTGGATGTGAACAGTTCGAAAAAAGCGGCAAGATTTACCCGTTTTTGCGATTGTTTTAATATTCCGTTATTAGTTTTGGTAGATGTACCGGGGTTTTTACCGGGAACGGATCAAGAATGGAACGGGATTATCGTTCACGGTGCTAAATTGTTGTATGCGTTAAGTGAAGCAACTGTGCCACGAGTGACTGTAATTACCCGTAAAGCTTATGGTGGCGCGTATGATGTAATGAATTCGAAACACATTGGTGCAGATATGAATTTTGCTTGGCCCACTGCCGAAATTGCCGTGATGGGAGCCAAAGGAGCCTCTGAAATTATCTTCAAGAAAGAAATTAATGAAGCTGAGGACCATGAAGCAAAACTCTTAGAAAAGGAAGCGGAATATGCTGATTTGTTTGCGAATCCCTACACAGCAGCACAACGTGGTTTTGTAGATGAGGTAATCTTACCGCAAGAGACAAGACGCAAATTGATAAAGGCATTTAGTATGCTCGAAAATAAAGAAAGCATTACTCCTAATAGAAAACACGGAAATATTCCTTTGTAGCATTTTATAAGAATTGAAAAAACCACCTGATGAAGGTGGTTTTTTGGTTTTGGTAAAGAATATTAATGCAAACTAACCACTTTTGTGATAGTCCAGATATTATTATCGTTTTTCCAAAAAATAATAAATTTACTGGGATTGGATGGTGTGTCTTCTTTTTCAGTGTTGTTATGAAATTTATGAAGTCCAATTTCAATGGCTCCAAAATCTTTTATGGGATAAACCTCAATGCTTCCTTTCACTAATTCCCGGGTTACTTTACCACAGATATTATTTTTAGTTCCATCAATTAAGTCTTGCTTAACAGTCATTAAGCCTCCTTTATCATGGTAAAATTCGATTCCGTCTGAATAAATGGCAGCTTGTATATCTAAATCACAGGTGTTATAAGCGTGGAAAAAAGTACTGTCCATTGCAATTATGGTGTTGTATAATTCCTGATTATCTGGAACGTATTTATATTCCGGTTCTTTTGAAGCTTTTTTTTGAGCGAAACATGCTGAATAAGTAATAGTCAATATTAGGATTAAAAAAAGGTAGTGGCGATTTTTTCTCATAATGTCATTGTTAACACAGAATAAAAGTTTATTTAATAGCTAAAATAATAAATTATGACTTCTGAGATATTTTATTTGCAAATTCATTTACAAATTTTGTCACTTCATCCCAATTAGTATATTCATAATCCTGCGAGGTATCCGTTGCACCGCCTTCTTTTTTAGAAATCATTTTCATCATGATTCGTTTAAAATAATCATATTCGGTGTATTTCAGTGCGCCTGCAATTTGAGAAATCATCAAAGGCTTCCAGCCAGTTTGCTCCAGAAAATCAGTAGTTATTTTTTGAACTTCTCGTTGTTCATCTTCAAGGCCAGATGCCGCAGCAAGGGATACTGAGAAAAAAGCACTAGACATTTGATTTAAATGAGCAACATGTTTTTTAATGTAATGCTTCACAGCAGATTGATATTTGTGCATGTGTATGGAAGAACCAATCAAAATAGCATCGTAATCCTTTGGTGATGGTGGTTCGTCGGTGGTATCAGCAATTGTAACCAGGTGTCCCGCATTATGTAATATAGCTTCTATAAAATAGGCAATTTTGCGGGTTTGCCCTTCTGTAGTTCCATAAAGAATAAGTAGTTTCATGATTTTTGTTTTTAAATTAAAATAGAATTTACGCAAAAAATAAACATATAACAATTTGATTTAAAGGTAAATATATTCTATTGGACTATTGAATTTATAACTTTAATTTCGAATAATTACTAATTTAAATTAAATAGTAGATACTAAAACGAACTTCCAAAAGCAGGAAACGATTTAATGATTTTGTTTGCATGTGCTTATAAATCATTGGTAGAGTTTCTATAGCAGAAATGCTTATTTTAGATTTTGGAATAATTATCAATTGGAATTGAGGTTGAGTGGAAACAAAGTTTAAAAAACAAATAATGAAATAAAGACTTCAATGGACGCTACTAGATAAATCTTGAAGTTAAGTATAGCCAAATTACGTTATGGAGTATTATATCTAATTAATTAATTCTGTTTGTGATAAATTACATTAGTTTGAACGGTTGGGTTTTTTTATGATAAAAAAAGTTTATCTTGCGCTTGCAAAAAAAAAGTGATATATCCTACAAAACCACTTGTAAGATGATTTAGTTGCTTTTTTATTTGTCCACATCATGAAGAGATTATTTAAATTAAACACCTATTTTAAATTGTTGTTGTTAATAGCATCAACGAGTGTCTTCTTTTTTATACTTTACACTTCACTATATCTCTACACGATCAAAGAAGAGGATCGTTTTTATAAAACTACCTATTCTCAATATAATAATGAGGTAAAATCAATATTTAGGCTTAACTCTAAAACGCCTACTGCAGTTGTTATTGATGTTACATTTTGGGACCAATTAGTCAATTTTGCTAAAACAAAGGATCAAAAGTGGTACGATAATTATCTATTAAGCGAATTTGAATCTTATGAAGTAGATTATATAGGCGTTTATGGATTAGACCAACAGATGATAAATAAAACAACATCAGCTAAGATTAAAAGTTTTGATTTTATTCCCAAAGCAATGATGACGAGACTTTATAAATCTAGATTAAAAAGATTCTATTTGAGAATCCCAGAAGGAATTGTTGAGGTTTTTGGCGCAACAATTCATCCTTCAAATGATCCTAAAAAAAATAAAACAAAACCTTCAGGTTATTTTTTTATGGCCAGACTTTTAGACCAATCTTTTTTTAATTCTTTAGAGGGTATCAGTAGTTCTAAAGTCAGTTTGGCTGCTGCTGATTATGTAATCAGTGCTGAGGACGATTTTGTAACTGTTGGATTGGATTTAAAGGACTGGAAAAATGAAGTGGTGAGCAAATTACTTTTTAAAAGACCTTTCAATTTAAAGTACAGCAAAACAAAAGAAATTCTTTTTATTGTTGTTTTTGCTTCTTTAATAAATATTTTGACTTTTGTTTATTATACTAAAAGATGGGTTTATAATCCTTTAAAATTAATTAAAAGCATACTGGAAACAGGCAATACAAAAGCAATAAAAGCTTTAAAGAAAGCTAAGGGTGAGTTTGGATATATAGGTAACCTTTTTGAAGAAAATAACAATCAAAGGAAATTATTAGAAATTTCAAAACAAAAAGCGGAGGAAAGCGATACGTTGAAATCTTCTTTTTTAGCTAATTTATCGCATGAAATTAGGACTCCCATGAATGCCATAATGGGATTTAGTGATTTATTGGCAGATGTTAATCTGACGGAAAAGGAAAGATTGGAATATTTAAAAATTATAAAAAATAGCGGAACTAATTTAGTTTCTATTATTGAAGATTTAATTGAGATGTCTAAAATTGATGCAAATCAAATTGCACCAAATTATAAAGGTCTGGATTTAGAAAAATTTATAACAGAACTGTATAATTCTATCAAAGTTACCATTCCTAAAGAGAAAGATATTGATTTTTATATTTTCGAGAATACAGATAAAATACAAGGAAATATCCTAACTGACGAAACTAAATTAAGGCAAATTATTGTTAATCTAATTACCAATGCCATAAAATTTACGGACAAAGGTTTTGTTGCTTTTGGATATACTATAAACAAAGAAAAAGGGATTTTAAAGTTTATTATTGAAGATTCGGGTTTAGGAATTAGTGAAAATTATTTGAAAGTAATCTTTGATCGTTTCAGAAGAATTGAAGATGATTCGTCTACAGAGTTAACGGGATTGGGACTAGGTTTATCCATCACTAAGGCATATGTCAAAATGTTGGGTGGGGAAATAACGGTAGAATCTAAAATTGGATTCGGATCCGTTTTTGCATTTTCAATTCCATTGAAATTGGATTACACAGAAAAGGTGCTAATACCAAGAAAAGAAATATCTTTTTCAGGAAATCACGAGAATGAAATTATTTTGATTGCCGAAGATGATAACATTAATTTCCTGTTATTAAAGAAAATTATTGAATCTAAAAAACATACTGTTTTGCGTGCTTCAAATGGACAGGAAGCAGTCAAGATTTGTGCTGAAAATCCTAATATTAGTTTGGTTTTTATGGATATTAAAATGCCGATTTTAAACGGTTATGAAGCATTTGAAAAAATAAAAATAATTAGGCCAGAACTTCCGGTTATTGCCCAGACGGCTTATTCTTCTTTTGAGGATAGAGAAAAAATAATACAATGTGGTTTTAATGACTACATCACAAAGCCATTGGACAAAGAAAAAGTTTTTGTGCTGTTGGATACTATTTTTTTTAAGATTAATTCTTAAAGTTCAAAGGCAAGTAGTGCCCAGAAAGAACCTTTGAATGTGTTTTTTTATAATCTGAGAGTTGTCTAAATTAGGAGCTTTTTTTCTTGTTCTTAATAATCAAATTAAGCTTTTGCTTTTATTAAATTCTTTTAAATGTAAATGCTTTTTAGTGCAGCCTTTTTTTAATTAATTCATAAAAAAAGTTCCAATTTTTCAAAACTGCATTTTCAAAACATTAAAATATAAAGACCATGATATTTAAATCGATAAACCCATTTACAAAAGAAGTTTTTGCAGAGCATGAAGTCTTGACTAATATACAACTCAATAAAAAACTACAATTATCAGAAAGTGCTTTTAAAAAATGGAAAACTACTTCTTTTCAAGAAAGAGCAGGTAAGATGCAAAAACTTGCCCATGTTTTAAGAGAAAATAAAGGGAAATTAGGATTGCTGATTACGAATGAAATGGGGAAAATTTTACCTGAAAGCATTGCTGAAGTAGAAAAATCAGCAGGGAATTGTGATTTTTATGCTGAAAATGCCGAACAGATGCTGAAAGATGAATATTATGATACCTCTTTCAAGAGTATTTCTGTTTATGATCCAATGGGAGCTGTTTTTGCTATTATGCCTTGGAATTATCCTTTTTGGCAAGTATTACGATATGCTGCTCCAGCAATTATGGCGGGTAATGTAACTCTTTTAAAACATGCCCCAAATGTTATAGGCTGTGCCAAAGCTATTGAAAGTGCATTTTTGGAAGCAGGTTTTCCCGAAGGAATCTTTCAACAAATAAGCATTGATATTCCTCAGGTCGAAAGTGTAATTGCTTCAGATATTGTCTGCGGAGTCACCTTAACTGGAAGTGAAATGGCAGGTTCTTCTGTAGCTTCATTGGCTGGAAAACACATTAAAAAGTCAGTAATGGAATTGGGTGGCTCAGACGCCTTCATAGTTTTGAATGATGCTGATCTCGAGAAAGCGGCAACAGTGGCAACGCAATCCAGAATGCTCAATGCCGGACAAGCTTGTATTTGTGCCAAACGATTTATTGTTACCGAAAAAGTAGCGGATAAATTCGCTGCGCTTTTTGCTCAAAAAGTTCAATTGTTAAAACAAGGGAATCCTTTACAGGAAGGAATCCAAATGGGACCATTAGCCCGCTTGGATTTAGCCGATAAATTGGCGAAACAATTGGAGAAATCCTTGCAACAAGGAGCAAAACTTATAGTAGGTGGGGAGCGGGAGAATTGTAATTTCCAACCTACTGTAATTGATTTTGTGGATTCAAATAATGTTGCGTTTCAGGAAGAAACTTTTGGACCATTAGCTACAATTATTAGAGCGAAAGATTCAAATGATGCAGTCGCTATTGCTAATAATCACAGGTATGGTTTGGCTGCAGCAATCTGGAGCGAAGATCGTGAGAATGCTTTAAAGTTAGCGAGAAATATAGAGGCGGGTAATGTTTTTGTAAATTCACTTGTACGTTCGGATTCTAGAATCCCTTTTGGCGGAATAAAAAAATCCGGTTATGGAAGAGAATTGGGAACAATAGGAATCAAAGAATTCATGAATATGAAATCCCTGATTATCGAATAGCAGTTACTATTTTCTGAAACAAAAGAGAGATACATTTAAAAAATCGAAAATGGAATTTGCAAAAGCAAATCTATTCTCGATTTTTTTGGTTAAAAAACATTTAGCGTAAGCTGTTCTATTTATAGGTGTACATTACCGCTTTCAATTTTTTTGGTTTATTGGAAACAATTACTATAAATGGAGATCCTTTGAGAGCTGCATTTTGTTTTAATCTTTTTTCTGCTTCATCTAAAAAAGATTGATTGGTTTCTCCCTTTGTTTTTCCTAAAAAACTAGTGATAATTCCGGATTCTTGTAAGCCTTCGGTTTGAGACGGTTTCAATACAATAACTTTATTATAATCAGCTTTTCCTGAAAGTGTTATTTTTTTAGATATAGTTTTAACTTCTGTTTTTGATTTTTCTTGTAATTGAGAAATTGCAAATTGACTAATGCTTTTTTCTTCAGCACTTTGTGGTAAGGTGTAGTATACTAAATTATTAGCTGTTTTGATGAAATTTACTTCCATTTTTATTCCGTTATGTTTGGTAATTTCATGTGTTTGAGCCACTAATGACACTGTTATTGATAGCGTGAGTATTGTAAATATATTTTTCATTTTTTTGGCATATAAATAGATTTAATGAAGTTTTTGTGAAGCCCATTTTTTTTAGGGATACTGTAATCGATTATACGTGCTTTGGTGGAGGAGTCACATTTTTTAAAGTATATTCTTTTGCTCTAAACAAGTCGGAGGAATTGATGTTCTTGTCTTTAAATGTGTAGTATTCGAAACAATTGATACTTTCAATTGTATCTATAAAAACTGTTTTTGTTTTATTTTCCAAATTATTTTCTTCTGAGCTTTTATCGGATTGCTCGTAAAAATCATATTTTTTCTCATTATCCAGCATAGCAAACTGCTCACTAACCCATACTGAGGAGAAAGTGATAAATAATAACAATACAAAAGTTCTGCATAGTAGTTGAATCATGTTTTAAATGTACTAAAAAAGGAATTTACGTACCATTAAAATTTTCATAAAAAAGTAAAATTATTGAGGCTTTTATGATGGTAATGATAAGGTTCAAATTCGCTCGAATTTAAGTACTTTTTTTGTAAAAAGGCAGTTGAATTGAAGCTGTTTATTATTTAAAATTGAAAAAGTGTAATTTTATTTTATTTTTATTAAGGTATGTTTTTTATGGGGTTAAAATTTAAAATTTAGTTTTTTAAAGCTTATTTTTAATTTTAAATACTTATTTTAATCAATTTTTGTGTAAAAATTAGGGCATTGTCTTTAAAAAGTTATTATTGAATTTTTAAAATAATAACGTATAAATATGGAATAACCATTTTTTTTTGTTCATTTTTTGTTATTGATAATTCTTCTCAAATCATCGTAAAAAAGTTGTAAATAGTAATTTTAGTGAAATAAAAGTTAATAAATTCGCCTCAGATCAAAGGAAAGTTCAGGTCAAAAAAGCGGTAAAAAAACATGTTTTTCATGAAATACCGAATTCCTGAATTTCTAAATAGTATTAACCAAGACCAAAAAATAACCAACTAGATTACTAACTAAAACCAACTAAAGATGAAAAACCAATTAGCAGCCATAGCATTATTGCTAACAACAACTTTAACATTTGCACAAGAAACTACATTGGCGCCCTCAACTACTTTTGCCGGATCTGCGGATGCGTATTATAAATATGATTTTTCAGGAATTGATAACAGTTTGACCAGTTTTACGAATTCTCATAATTCATTTGAATTAGGGATGGCTTCTATTGAAGCTTCTCACAAAATGGGTAAAGGATCTGTTTTTGTCGATTTAGGTTTCGGAAATAGAGCCGCTCAATTTACTTATAATGATGGAGCAGAAACATTTATTATTAAACAATTAAATTTCACTTACGAATTTTCAGATAAATTTAAAGTAACTGCGGGTAGTTTTGGTACTCACGTAGGATATGAATTATTGGATGCAGTAGATAATAAAAACTACAGTATGTCTTATGCATTTACGTATGGTCCATTTTTTAATACGGGTGTAAAAGCGCAATATACTTGGGGAAAGTTTAGTTTCATGGCTGGAGTTTCAAACCCAACTGATTTTAAATCTACAATTGATGCAGGTTCTACACAAAAAACGTTTATTGGACAACTTGCATTTTTGGGGGACACCGGAAGTGCTTATTTTAATGTAACATCTGGAAGTAGCAATCCTTCATCTGATGAAAATAAAACACAGTTTGATTTTGTAGGGACAAAAAAATTGAGTGATACCTTCTCTTTAGGTTTTAATGGTACCTATGCAATGACTACTAATGATTTTGACAGTGACTTGGATGGAGAATGGTTTGCCTTAGTTGGATATGCAAATATTGCTTTGAAAGAATCATTGAGTCTTGCCTACAGATTAGAATATTTAGACGCCAAAGAAGCTACTCCAGGACTTGGTCTGCTTGCCGGTACCAATGTGATTGGAAACACTTTATCATTAAATTATAAGGTAGGAAATTTAACTATTATTCCTGAATTTCGTTTAGATACAGCTTCAGAAGATATTTTTACTGATAGCAATGCTGCGCCAAAAGGTTTGACTGCTTATGCTTTACTGGCAACAACATATTCGTTCTAATTCCTATTTTTTTTTTTTGTTGCCAAGAAGCTGTTTTAGTATTTTGGCAGTTTTTTTTTATTTAAGTTTTATAAATAGTTTTAAGTCTATTTTAGTGCTATTAAATATGTTGAATGAAAATGATATAAATCTAAAACGGCTTTTTGATTGATTCAAAAAGTCGTTTTTTTGTATGTTCTAAACTAATTATTGCTGTTTATAAATAGAGTAAATCGTATTTATTGTTTTCTCATCTAAAAGTTCGTTTATTTCAGTTTGTAAATAATGTAATTTGAATGCAGTGATTGCAGCGGGTAGGTTTTTAGTGTCATAACCTATAATTCGTAATCCTTGTTCTACATTAAAATCAGTTGGTGCAGTTTCCAGATATTCATCAGGCCAAATTCCAAAACCTTTTTCAGCTAATATTTTCCAAGGAAATAATGCACTTGGATCTTTTTTTCGTGTAGGTGCAATATCTGCATGTCCAATAATATTTTGAGTAGGAATGTTGTAGTCTTTTTTTAGTTTTGTCAAAAGAGCCAGTAAGCTATTGATTTGTAATTCGGAAAAAACTTCGGAGCCATTATTATCCAATTCAATTCCTATTGATGTTGAATTGATATCTGTGTTTTTTCCCCATGAACCATTACCGGCATGCCAAGCTCTAAGATAATCATTCAACATTTGAATGACTTTGCCATCATCAGAAATCACATAGTGGGAACTTACCTGAGTTTCTATTTTAGTAAACGTTTTTATAGTTTGTTGTAACGAATCTTGAGCAGTATGATGAATGATAACGAAGTTAGGTTTTCGTAAATTAAAATTTACGGTGGCTATCCATTCGGTATTAATTCCGTTTTGCAAAGGAGTCGATCCCATTTTGAATAGAGTATCTTTATAAGTATGTAATTGTTTAGTGTATAAAGTGTCTAAATTTATTGTTACATGAGGAATCACTGGCAAAGGATGTGGCTCTTTGTTAGAGATGGTCTCTTTTAATGTTTTTAATTTAGAATCGTAAATTTTCTCACTTTTTTTGTATGGGTTAGGCGCACAAGAAGTGATAGCAACAGCAAAAATTAAATAGTAAAAAAAATTTCTCATATTAGGAATTAATTTTTGTGTTTAACAAAAAAATTATTGTTTTGCTTTCTTTTTAGATTTCGATTTTTTTGGATTTTTTGCTTCTTCATTCAGAGCAATATATTTTTCCTTTTGATCTTTATTCAATAATTCCGTTATTTTTCGATCAGTAGTTTCTGAAAGAGCTTGAATGTTTTTTATTTTATCTTCTTGGCTAACTTCAGCTTTTATGAGCATACCTTGAGTTCTTATACTTTCGTTGAGGATATTAGAGATTGCAATTGCTTGAAGTTCATCAAGAATGAGTTCCGGTTTTAGTCGCTCCATTATTTTTCCAACCGTTACTTCTACAGGTATTTCTTTTGGTTTTTCCTGTGTTCTGGTTTGATCCATTCCGCTATTCATTCGACGATTACTACCGTAATTGTTTCCGTAACCATTATTGTATCCCCCATTCCCGTATTGTGCGGAAATCATATTTGAGGATAATAATGCAAATGCGAAAATTAGTATGGATTGAATGTGTTTCATAAATAGCGTTTTAAAATGAGTTTAAAATGATCTCAAGAAAAATTATATTGGTTCTCCGTATAAATCAAATTCTGTAGCTTCAATAATTTTTATCATTACGAACTCACCCGTTTTCACATAATGTTTGGATGCATCAATAAGGACTTCATTGTCTACATCAGGACTGTCAAATTCAGTACGACCTACAAAATGCCCGCCTTCTTTTCTGTCGATAATACATTTGAACGTTTGACCTACTTTTTCCTGGTTTAAATCCCAAGAAATTTGAGATTGTAATTCCATAATCTCATTGGCGCGCTCTTGTTTTACAGTGTCAGGAACATCATCTTCCAGTAAATATGCATGCGTATTTTCTTCGTGAGAATAAGCAAAACAACCCATTCTATCAAATTTCATTTCTTGAACAAAATCTTTCAGTATGTTGAAATCCTCTTGCGTTTCTCCTGGATATCCCACGATCAAAGTCGTACGAATAGCCATTCCAGGAACAGCAGCACGGAAATCTTTCAATAATTTTGTTGTTTTTTCTTGAGTTGTTCCACGACGCATTGATTTCAAAATAGAATCTGAAATGTGTTGTAACGGAATGTCAATATAGTTACAAATTTTAGGCTCGCGTTTCATGATTTCTAATACTTCCATTGGGAAACCGGTAGGGAAAGCATAATGTAAACGAATCCATTCGATTCCTTCTACTTTTACCAACGCTTCCAGTAATTCTCCAAGAGCTCTTTTCTTGTAAATATCTAAGCCATAATAGGTCAAATCTTGAGCAATCAAGATTAATTCTTTTACACCATTTTTGGCTAAACCTTCCGATTCTTTGACCAATTTTTCAATGGTTTGCGAAACGTTTTTTCCTCGCATCAATGGAATCGCGCAAAAGCTGCACGGTCTGTCACAACCCTCTGAAATTTTTAAATATGCATAATTTTTTGGGGTAGTAGTCAATCGTTCTCCCAATAATTCATGCTTGTAATCTGCTCCTAAAGCTTTCAATAATTGTGGCAGCTCTGTAGTTCCAAAAAACTGATCTACATTTGGGATCTCTTTTTCTAAATCTGGACGGTAGCGTTCAGATAAACATCCGGTAACGAACACTTTATCAACTAATCCTCTTTCTTTCTTGTCAGCATATTCCAAAATCATGTTCACTGATTCAGCCTTGGCATTATCAATGAATCCGCAGGTATTTATTACGATAATATTCCCTTCTTCGGCTTCTGGTGCTTCATGTGTAACGTCTTTTCCGCTCGCGCGAAGCTGGCCCATAAGCACTTCACTGTCATATACATTCTTTGAACACCCAAGAGTGATTACGTTTATTTTATTCTTTTTTAACGACTTAGTTCTCATAACATTAGAATCCCGATAATTTGGGAATTTTGCAAAATTACAATTTTTTATTCAAACTGAACTTGTTTCAGTTCCTTTTCAGATTTTTTGTGGAGCTATTCCTGCTGTATGTTTCAATCTCCCGAAAAAAATCGGGAGGATTTTCACTACCATCAGGGCTAAAAAAAATCCGTTTCATAATCACGAAACGGATTCAAAATTTTATTTATTGGATGAATTTACAATTCAAAAGCTAATGTTAGCGAAACATTGTTGTTTATGGCATCGATTTTTGCGCCATCAGTAAATCCTTGACCAAAAAATCCTTGTTGGGAATTTCTTTTAGCATACGAATAGGCTAAGTCTACTTTGGTTGAACCAAAACTGTATCCTAAACCTGCTGAATAGCCAGTCAAATCACCAATAGTCACTTTGTTTTTATAAGGACTTTGCTCGTAACGATATCCTGCTCTCAGGCTCAAAGCTTCAATTTTATATTCAGCACCAATTCTTAATTCTCCGCTGGTGTCAAGGATGCTTCCTATTTCATTGTTTATTCCTGTGAATTCATTTTCAGATTTAAATTTAGTATTACTGTAATTTTTCATGGCATAATCGATACTTATTAAACCCGATTTTCCAAACACATAGGCAAAACTTCCAGTTAGCTTACTTGGAGTTTGTAATTTATAAGGCTCATAAATATTAATAACCTGAGGATCTACATCATCTGGTTGTAGTTCCCCACTAGTATTAGCACTTACAGCAAAAAGACTTTGTGATAGTTCATCTGTTAATCTATACCAAGTTGCAGATTCATACGCCAATCCCAAACGAACTTCATTCGTCAATTTTGCAATGGCTCCTACTTGGAACGAGAATCCAGTCCCGTACGTATATAAATCATTGTCAAAACGCAGTCTTGAAACAGTATATTCGCTAGTTAGTGGAGCATTATTGTCTTCATAAAAACTCGATGACTTTTGGTAATCAGTGAAATGGGAGTTTAAATTCAGTCCGATAAACAACTTATCTTTGTATGAAGTTGCGGCATTAAAAGATAATTTTCCGTTGTATCCAGTGCTGTAAACTGAATTTTCCTGATAGTAGTTTCCACCAGCAGGAACATTTGTTATGTATGGACTGTTTGGATCATTTATATCAGCAGCATCGATTATAAAACCTTGATTATAAAATGCTATCATTGCTTGTTGTGCGGCAAAACCATTTAATTTAGGGTATTGATTGTTTGGTAAATTACTTCCTAAAAAAGAATATAAATCTGAAATAGATTCTCCGATCTCTCTATTTACAAACTGTTGTGGAACGGGTGCTCCATTATTTCCAGTATTGGCATAACTCAAAAAATATTGATCTATAGAATTGTTTGGATTTGTTCCTGCCGAAAACAAGGCATTATCAAAATTATTTGTGTTTTCATAATTTATCGCTAATGAAAACTTTTTCCAATCGCTGTTTGGGTTTTTGTCATTGAAAACAAAAACAGCTCCAGCTTGATTCAAATCAAATGTGTTTTCTTTCTCGGTTGTTGCGGTGCCAAAATAATTGGACTTATTTTTGGTGTCAAAATTACTTAGGGTTACAGTCATTTGGTTATTTGAAAAAACGGCAGAACCTGCAGGGTTTACATTCAAAGAAGATAAATCGCCTCCAAGTGCTCCAAAAGCACCGCTCATCGCTCTAAAACGAGCTGTTCCGTTCAAATTATCTTGTGAATACCGCATCGCATCAGATATCTCTTGTGATTGAGCAACGCTTATAGTCAGGCCTAAGGCAAATAAAAATATATATTTTTTCATCTATTTCTAAAGTTTTAATTTTTAATACTTAATAGTAAGGAATTAAATTATCCTCTGCCACCTCTTCCGCCACCAGATGATCTTCCGCCACCACTAGAATTACTTGATCTTGAGCTGCTGTTAGAGCTTGGGCTGTATGATCTAGAATTGTTGTCGTTTCTAGAAGTTGGTGTGTACGATCTTGTAGGTGTATTGCTTTGGTTACGAGTACTATTAGTGTTATCTCTTCTGTTTGGAGTGCTGTACGATCTGTTTTGTGATTGTCCTTGGTTTCTTGAAAAAGTAGGACTTGTTCGATTCAGTCTGCTAGAAGAATTTCTTCTGAAATCGGTATTGTTATTTGCTCTGTAATCAGAGTTTACAGCTCTTCTATTGATAGTAGTGCTTTGTGTTCTTGTATAATTTCCAGAATTTCTATTACTGTTCCCAGAGTCTACGTATACAGACCCTCTTCGGCCTAGGTTGTGGGAGTACACTCTGTTGTTGTAATAATTTGAATATCCCCAGTTGTTTCCGTACCAGTTGTTCCAACCCCAATTATTTCCATACCAATTATTTCCATACCAATTATTCCAACCCCAGTTGTTCCAACCCCAGTTGTTCCATCCAAAACCACCGTTCCATCCCCAATTGTTTCCATACCAGTTATTCATCCCCCATCCGAAACCGCCATTCCATCCCCAGTTGTTTCCGTACCAATTGTTCATTCCCCAACCAGTATCATATACATTAATGCTTACACTTTGAGGGTTGCTTCCCCAACCGGGATAGTTAGATTCGTTATTTTGTAATGTATCGTTTTCTAAACTATAATCATTGTAATTTTCAACATCTGTAAAGATTTCTACAGGTTGGTTATTGTTTTGCAAAGAACCAAAGTAGTCTTTATATTGATTGTTGGGACTATTTGTTGTTTCTGTATCGACAGCTCTATTGGAACGGTTACCATATATTCCATCAGAATCATAGTAAGAGCTGTTTTGATAGGAGCCGCAAGATGTCAATAGGATGCTTAAAAATCCAACAATGTAGTATAATGATGCGTTTTGGAAGGAAAGAGTACTCGTTTTCATATATATGGAGTTTTTTATTGTTGCACATTGCAAAAATAGTTAGTTTTGCTGAACTATTTATGTAAAATTATTAATGCAAAATTTGTGCCAAACTATTCAATATGAGTAAGAGCTTAACTACAAGATCGGAAGATTATTCAAAATGGTATAACGAATTGGTTGTCAAGGCCGATCTAGCCGAAAATTCAGGAGTGAGAGGTTGTATGGTGATCAAACCATACGGTTATGCAATTTGGGAAAAAATGCAAGCTGAATTAGACAGAATGTTTAAGGAAACAGGACATCAAAATGCCTATTTTCCATTATTTGTTCCAAAAAGCATGTTTGAAGCGGAAGAGAAAAACGCGGAGGGATTTGCAAAAGAATGTGCTATTGTGACTCATTATAGATTGAAAAACGATCCGGACAGACCGGGTAAGTTAATGGTTGATCCTAATGCAAAATTAGAAGAGGAATTAATTGTTCGTCCTACAAGTGAAGCTATTATTTGGTCTACATACAAAGGTTGGGTTCAGTCATACAGAGATTTACCGTTGTTGATTAATCAATGGGCTAATGTGGTACGTTGGGAAATGAGAACCAGATTGTTTTTGCGAACAGCGGAATTTTTATGGCAAGAAGGACATACTGCTCATGCTACAAAAGCGGAAGCTGTGGAAGAATCAGAAAAAATGATGAATGTATATGCTGATTTTGCTCAGAATTTCATGGCAATTCCAGTTATAAAAGGATTAAAAACTGAAACCGAACGCTTTGCCGGAGCAGAAGAGACGTATTGTATTGAAGCTTTAATGCAAGATGGGAAAGCTTTGCAAGCAGGAACTTCACACTTTTTAGGACAAAATTTCGCAAAAGCGTTTGATGTAAAATTTGCTAATGCAGAAGGTAAGCAAGAACACGTTTGGGGAACTTCCTGGGGAGTTTCAACAAGATTGATGGGAGCCTTGGTAATGACGCATTCAGATGATCAAGGATTGGTGTTGCCGCCAAATTTGGCTCCAATACAAGTGGTAGTTGTTCCTATATATAACAGCGATGAACAATTGGAAGCAATTTTAACCGAAGTGGATGTTTTGATGAAAGCGTTTAAGAAATTAAATATATCAGTTAAATTCGACAACAGAACCACTCAAAAGCCCGGTTTTAAATTTGCTGAATGGGAATTAAAAGGAGTGCCAGTTAGAATTGCAGTAGGGCCAAAAGATTTAGAAAATGGAACTTTCGAGGTAGCAAGAAGAGATACTTTGACTAAAGAAGTGGTTTCAAAAGACGGAATTGTAACTTATATCAGCGATTTATTGGCGCAAATTCAAAAAGAATTGTTTGAAAAAGCATTGAATTATAGAAATACGCATATTACTGAAGTAAATAGTTTTGAAGAGTTTAAAGAAGTTTTGGATACTAAAGGAGGTTTTGTATCAGCACATTGGGACGGAACTGCAGCTACTGAAGAGAAGATTAAAGACCTTACTAAAGCTACCATCAGATGTGTCCCTTTAGATAGGATAGAAGAGGCGGGAAGCTGTGTTTTTACTGGGGAAGGCTCAGTAGGAAGAGTGCTATTTGCAAAGGCATATTAAAAAAAATAAAAAAAATTAGCACAAGCTATTGTGCGTCTCAAAAATAGTTGTATTTTTGCATCCGCATTAGAGAAGCAGGGCCCGTTCGTCTATCGGTTAGGACGCATGGTTTTCATCCATGTAAGAGCGGTTCGATTCCGCTACGGGCTACAATTCTTAAAATGCATATTAAAGTCTTCCTGAACTTAGAGGGAAAATGGCCCGTTCGTCTATCGGTTAGGACGCATGGTTTTCATCCATGTAAGAGCGGTTCGATTCCGCTACGGGCTACAATTTCAATGTTTTAGATTGATAAAAACTTAGGGGATAATGGTCCGTTCGTCTAGGGGTTAGGACGCCAAGATTTCGTCTTGGTAACAGGGGTTCGATTCCCTTACGGACTACGATTAGTTGTAAATAAGTTTTGTAAAACAGAGGTTGGTGTCTCCAATCGTTGTTTTATTAGTTAAAACCAAAGTGATTGATTAACAATTGTGGGAGGTTTTTCTTTTTTAACTAATAAATTATAACAATTATTACAATTAAAAAAAAATAAAGTAAAATGGCAAATCATAAATCAGCTCTAAAGAGAATTAGAAGTAACGAAAAGAGAAGAGTATTAAACAGATACCAACACAAAACTACTCGTAATGCAATCAAAGCATTAAGAATAGCTACTGATAAAGTTGATGCTACTTCAAAATTGTCAAATGTAATATCTATGATTGATAAATTGGCGAAGAAAAATATCATACATGATAATAAAGCGTCTAATTTAAAATCTAAATTAACGAAACTTGTAGCTAAATTGTAATTATTACAAATTTAAATATATAAAAAAAGCTCCTAATAATTAGGAGCTTTTTTTATATCATTATTTTTTATTTTGGTTTATTCTAGTTTATTTCTTAAGTATTCAAGCATTGTTTTGGTGATGGGTTTCGATAGAAAGTCAATTACCATAGGGTAGTTATTTGCTTTTTCTAAATCCTCAGGGTCTATTGTTGAGGAGAGAATAACAACCTTTATAGAATTGAATTCGGAATACTCGGCGCTATTAAAATGATCTAAGAATTCCCATCCTCCCATTATAGGCATGTTTAAATCTAAAAAGATTAATTGAGGGTGATTCTTTGTGTTTAAGGTTTTGATTGTGTTGAAATAATGAAGTGCTTCTTCTCCATTTTGTGAAGTGATAATTTCATTGCAAAAGTTGGACTTCGTAATAACTTTTTTACATAACATAAGTGTTATGGGGTCGTCATCGATGCATAAAATTTGATTAAACATTGTTTATTAGCTTTTAAAAGTTAACGTAAATGTAGTGCCTTTATTGACTTCGCTATCAATATTTATAGTGCCTCCCATAGTTTCAACCTGTGATTTTACTAAATATAAGCCTAATCCTTTGCTATCCGGATATTTATGGAATTTTTGATAAAGGCCAAAAACTTTATCGCGATTTCTTTTTAAATCAATACCAATACCATTATCCGAAAAAATGATTATTACTGTGCTTCCAATTTTGCTTGAGGTAATATTTATTTCAAGTTTTCGGTCTTCTGATTTGAATTTTAAAGAATTAGTTATCAAATTTAGGATTATACTTTCTAAATAAGCTTTATTTGAATTTAAAACAGCAACTTTTTTAAAATTAATATTTATTGTAGGCTTAGATAATTCAATTTGAAAACTAAGCTGGTTAATAACTTTAGTGAAGATCTCTTCTAGTTGAATAGCTTCTTTTTGTAAAGAAGAGTTTTCTTTGATTACAATAACTTTTACTAAGTCATTGATGGTTTCATTTAATAAGTACGTTGATTTATTGAAGCCATTTAATATTTCTTTTAATTCCAGATTTTCAATTGGAATATCTTCTATTAAATTGAGTAAGCCAGTTAAATTTGATAATGGCGCTCTGAGATTGTGCGAAGTTATGTAAGAGAATTGTTTTAGGTCTTTATTTTTTTGAATTAATTCTATTATTAATTTTTCTTTCTCTTTTTCTTGCTTTTTTTCTTGGGAAATGTCTCTTTGAATCGAAATCCAATGCGAAAGTTCGTTTTCAGAATTGTAAACAGGAATCATTGAAAATCGGACGAGATATTGTTCGTTTTTCTTAGTATAACTAATGGTTTCTATTTGACATTCTTTTTTGTCATTTATAGCTTTGATTAGTTTTTTGTGCTCCTCCATATCGGAATTTGGACCTATAAAAATACTAGGGGATTTCCCGATAATTTCATTGGAATGATATCCGGACATAATAGAAAATGCAGGATTCGAATAAATGATTTTAGGAATTGTCCCTTCAGAGGATTGCGCCTCAGTAATAATTATTGAATCTTTTGATTGTGTAATTACGGTTTCTAAAAGTTTAAGACGTTGTTCTTCTTCTTTTTGTTTAGTGATATCTTGGATGGCGCCAATCATTCTTATTGCCTTTCCGTTTTCATCTTTTAAAAGAAAACCTTTGTCCAATACATATTTATAGGTGTTGTCAGCACATTTAAATCGATATTCATCCTGCCATTTTTCTGTTTTTTGTTCAAGAAAAGAATATAATTTAACAGACATTTTAATGCTGTCTTCCGGATGAATTTTATCAAACCACCAATTAGAATTATCTCCTATCTGGTTTTCTGTGTAGCCAAAAATATTGTTGATTCCTTTGTTCCAATTAAAGCTGTCTTCTTGAATTTTCCAGTCCCAAATAGTGTCGCTTGTGGCTTTTGCAACAATATCATATTTGTCATTTGATTCTTTAATTTCTTGATTAGTATCTTTTAATTTCTGATAAATGGCAAAGCTCTTCGTGTTGTTGTGAGTCAGGATAAATTTTAGAATTGTTCCTGAAAAAAGTACAAACAAGATGTCTTTTATGAAATATAAATACTGATGACTGCTATCAAAAGTATAATTCTGGAGTGATTTATAATAAATAATCGAAATGAACATTAAAATAATAATGTAAATTATTGCGATTTGATTGGATTGATTTTTCATTAATCAAATATAAATAATTAATGCGAAATTATTAAATAAGATTTTAAACTTATTTTAATGTTTATTTAGGTCCTAAACGATTAACAATATGTAAACTATTGCAGAAATATATTTTTATACCAAAAAAAAGTGTACCTTTGCACCCATTAAAAATCACAGATGGAATCTATTAGAAACATTGCAATTATTGCCCACGTCGATCACGGTAAAACAACTTTGGTTGATAAAATTATGTATCACTGTCAGTTATTTCGTGATAACGAAAATACAGGTGACTTAATCCTTGATAACAACGACTTAGAGCGTGAAAGAGGTATCACTATTACTTCAAAGAATGTTTCTGTAGTATACAAAGGAACAAAAATCAACATTATCGATACTCCTGGTCACGCCGATTTTGGTGGTGAGGTAGAGCGTGTATTGAACATGGCTGATGGAGTTTGTCTACTTGTAGATGCTTTTGAAGGGCCTATGCCACAAACGCGTTTTGTATTACAAAAAGCATTAGACCTTGGTTTAAAACCATGCGTTGTTATTAATAAAGTTGATAAAGAGAACTGTACGCCGGAAGAAGTTCATGAAAAAGTTTTCGACTTGATGTTCGAATTAGGAGCAGAAGAGTGGCAATTGGATTTTCCAACTGTTTACGGTTCAGCTAAAAATAACTGGATGTCTGATCATTGGGAAAACGTAACTGATAATGTTGAAGCATTGTTAGATATGGTTATTGAAAATGTTCCAGCTCCTAAAGTATCAGAAGGAACTCCTCAAATGTTGATTACATCATTAGATTTCTCAGCATTTACAGGTCGTATCGCCATTGGTCGTTTAGAAAGAGGTGTTTTGAAAGAAGGAATGCCAATATCTTTGTGTAAAAGAGATGGTGTAATAATCAAATCACGTATTAAGGAATTACATACTTTTGAAGGACTTGGTCGTAAAAAAGTTCAAGAAGTAATTGCTGGTGATATTTGTGCAATTATTGGAGTAGAAGGTTTTGAAATTGGAGATACTATTGCTGATTTTGAAAACCCGGAAGCTTTACAAACTATTGCTATTGATGAGCCAACAATGAGTATGTTGTTTACCATTAATGACTCTCCATTCTTTGGTAAAGAAGGTAAATTTGTAACCTCTCGCCATATTAGAGACCGTTTGACAAAAGAATTAGAGAAAAACTTAGCAATGAAATTAGGTGAAACTGATTCAGCCGATAAGTTCATGGTTTTTGGTCGTGGAGTACTTCACTTATCTGTTCTTATTGAAACAATGAGAAGAGAAGGGTATGAGCTGCAAATTGGTCAACCACAAGTTATTATCAAAGAAATTGATGGTAAAAAATGTGAGCCAATTGAGGAATTGACAATCGATTTACCAGAAAATCTTTCAGGTAGAGCAGTTGAATTCGTTACAATGCGTAAGGGAGAAATGCTTTCTATGGAAACTAAAGGGGAACGTATGATTGTAAAATTTAATATTCCATCTCGTGGAATTATTGGATTGCGTAACCAATTACTTACTGCAACAGCTGGTGAGGCTATTATGGCACACCGTTTTATTGGATATGAGCCTTATAAAGGAGAAATTGCTGGACGTAACAAAGGTTCATTGATTTCTATGGAAAAAGGAAAAGCTATTCCTTATTCTATCGATAAATTACAAGATCGTGGTAAGTTTTTTGTTGAACCAAATGCCGAAATTTACGAAGGTCAGGTAATTGGAGAAAACTCTCGTGCAGATGATATGTGTGTAAACGTAACTAAAGAGAAAAAACAATCTAACGTTCGTTCTTCTGGAAATGATGAAAAAGCGAGAATTATCCCTCCGATTATTTTCTCACTTGAAGAAGCTTTAGAATACATTCAAAAAGATGAATATGTAGAGGTTACTCCAAAATCTATTCGTTTGAGAAAAATTTATTTGACAGAAACAGATAGAAAAAGATTTAAAATCTAATTTTATTTTTTATAATATTGAAAAGCCATTCGTTGATTCGAATGGTTTTTTTTATGATTTAATTTTAGTGGTACGATTGTATTTTCAACTGAAATTTTAGTAGCTTTTTTTACATCTAAATTTAAAGAATTGGTATTAAATTTTGTCAATGACTTATGACTCTGCTCGTGATGTAGTTTTTTACAATTGAATTGTAAGAAAAAGAATTGGAATCAGTTGTGATATTTTTAAAGCTATTAGTGCCTAAATTTCAATTACTGGAATTTTTGATTTTCTTGTGATTAGGGATTTGCATGAGGGATAGCAACGAGCTACCGAAGTAGCGTGGATAGCCCGACGCCATAAATAGAAAGAGCCTACTCATCACTATGATGAGTAGGCTCTTTTTATTTATGGTGGCATGCCCCAATGATTGTTTTATCTCTTTAAGCTAAAATGACCTTTGGCTTCTCTTCCGTCATCTAGTTTTATAGTATACCAATAGTCATCAGAAGGTAAAGGCTGTCCTGTGAACGTACCGTCCCAACCTTGACTGGCTGCCTTAATTTGTTTTAGCAATTTGCCGTAACGGTCATAAATATAGATGGTAGAATTAGCATTAAAAGTGTTATTTACTCCTTTTACATTCCAATAATCATTTTGGCCGTCTCCGTTTGGAGTAAAAAATTTAGGTACGCCAATTACGGCTATAGTTTGGCGGACCGTTCCACAACCATTTTTGTCATTAATGTATATTTCATGAATTCCGGCAGCGACATCAGTAAAGAAATTAGATTCCTGAAATGGTCCAGAAGGGGCATCAACACTGTATTCATAGTTTCCTTGTCCACTAACATTTATCGTTATGGTGTTTGTATCTGATAAATCTACTATGGCAATATTAGTAATTTTTGCAACATCTGAAGCGGTGACTTTTAGGGTTCTGATTCTGCTGCAGCTAGCAAGAGAACTGACTTCTACAACATAATTACCTTCCTGATTTACATCTAAAGTATAACTTGTCTGATTTGCCAGAATGATATTATCTTTTGACCAGACATAGGTATAATCAGTAGTTGGTGAACCATCCTGAATTCCAGCATCTAACGTTACAAAGAAAGTAGGAAGGTTAGAACAAACTAATTCATTTTCTTCAAAATCTTCATTTGTATCAATATTTGGTTTTGGGTTTACTTTCAATGTTACTATTGGGCTCAAACCATAGCAGGCATTATCAGCGGTATTTTCTACACGAACCCATATTTTTTGTTCATTGGGATAGCCCTCGTTTCTATAGTTTGTTGTATTTATGATTTCATCGTTTTCAGATAAGGCATCAGCTTCATTTCTATAGTATTTTATGGAATAGGGAAAACTTTGCAGAGGAAGGATTCCTAGGATATCAGTTGTAACGGTACTAAAATCAAATGTAGAGATACCATCCGCATCATCATTTACCGCGCCTAAATCATCACAGATGCTAAAAGTCTTGACGTATGAGGCTGGAATTTGAGTCGTTGAAACTATCAAATTAAGTTGTGCGGTTTTGATACAGCCATTTGAATTTTCTACCCGTGCCCAAACAGACATACTTCCTGCTATGGTATTGGTAAAAGTTATCGGATTTGTAATTAATTGTGCAGGATCTGCGCTTTCCGCACCAGCAAGTGAAGTGTAATAGGTGAATTTTTCCGTCGCTATATTAGAAGAAATGTTCTCATTTTTCACGGTCAAATTAAAATCAGAAAAACCATCGGTGTCATTGTCACATTGAACAATTGTTACACTATTTACGATGGGTAAAGCATAAACGGTCAAAGACGTTTCAGCGGAAATTAAACCACAGGAATTACCACTTTTTTCTAATTGTACTCTATATTTATACCCTTGCATAGCATTTGTAACGCTGGTAATAAGTAATGTATTTGTTGTAGTACCATTGTAAACTGCATTGTTTGAAATGGGGTTCCAATTAGTTCCATCTGTTGAAAGCTCCCATTGATAAGTATTCCCGCCATTATCTACTAGTGTAATTGATGTGTTTTCTAGTTCACAGGTCGGTGATGCTTGTGGCTGAACAGTAATTTCTATTGGAGCGGCAATGGTGTAATGATTATTTGGAGTTGTATAGCCAACAGCACTTGTAACCTTACCTTTTGAATTTACCATTACGGGAGAATTTCCTAACAATCCATCATTATCAGGGTCATTAAAACCGGCTTCTGTTACATCAAAACAAAGATCATTATCACTGTCCAAATCGATGTAATTTAAAGTTCCATCCGCGTCGGTGTCAGAAATAGTATAATCTAGTTTGGCACTATCTGGACTCGTCTCAAGTCCGTCAAATAAACCATTTGTACCAAAAGAAACAAGACTGCCATCTATAATTCCATCTTTATTGGTATCATTAGCATTATGGCCTGATTCAACTAAATCATAAATACCATCATTGTCACTGTCTAAATCCAGAGAATCAGGAATTCCATCGGAATCGGTATCTATTGGTAGAATTCCGGGTTCGAATGCATTGTCTAATCCATTTTTATTGGAATCAGTTCCAGAAAAAACTGTATAACCCTTTCCTTGCGACTCAATGGTATCTGGAATCCCATCATTATCACTATCTGTGTCTAATAAATCTGGAATTGTATCTGAATCCGAATCATAAGTTTGCATGTGACTTATTGTAAAAATAGCTTTGTTTACTTTTGTGTCAGAAAGATTAGTATGAGACAGGGTGACTGAATTAGTAAGATAGGATGAAAATTGAAAGCTTCCTAAACCAGGAGCTAATGGAGTTGTGCTTTTTAGTCTGAAACGGATTTCGAAAGATGAATATTCAGTTACGCCGCTTTCAAAAATTCCATCATAGTTAGTGTCCACTAGTAATTGATTTTGCGGATCTGTCAAAGTAATCGTTTTATCGGTAGGTACCTTTATTATAAAATCCCCTTCAGCATTTAAATATTCAGAAATATCTGTAGTTTGGTTTGGATTATCCTGTGCTATATAATTAATGGCAATGCTTTCTGTTTTTGTTAAATTTAAACTATAGGATACAGAATTTGTTATTCCGGCCGGAACTTCAGATACAAATCCATATAGTGGTTTTCCAGTAATGGTCCCGCTGCCGCTGCCTGTGATCGTCGCATTGTAATCAGTACTTAAGGTGGTATTTGACTGATTGAACAGCGAAATATTGGCTTCAAGATTATTAGTTATTCCATCATTATCCAAATCAATATCAATGTTGTTATTGGTACCGTCGTTATCTGAATCCAATGGGCAATCGCTCACAGGAATCTTGTCTGAGAAAATAGGAACGGAGTTTGGGCAACCTACAATACTCCCATTTACTTGGTAATATCCTGATTGTGTTGGTGTGTATGAATTTAAAGTAGCTCCATTGATTGGATTATCATTGAAGTACCACTGAAAAGTATCGTAAGATGACAAAGTACTTATTTTGAGGACAACATTTGGGATACAAGCTGAATTAGATACAGTAATTTTATCAGTGACAATTTCCGGTTTAGTATCAAATCCGGAATAATAACCACCATACGTGGCAGCGCCATTTGTACCAAAATAAGAAACATAAACTTGTCTCGTAGATTTGACCGCAACATTTCCTGTCAAATTAAAAAGAGTATATCTCACATAATTTGTATTCCCTATTACAGGAACAGCAGTGGTATTAATTGGATTGTTATTTATCGTTACAGTAGCACCCGCCTCAGTAACGATATTCAGTCCGCCGTTATAATAGGTATTTCCAATGGATTCAATAGCTGGAATATTGTCGACAATATTAGGTGTAGCACAATTTAAGGGCGGAACAAAAAATAAATTTTGATTAGCAGGTGATAAATCGCCTCCTATACTTTGGTAAGCAGAAACATTTTCGGAAGTTGTAACATATAAATTTCCATCAATAAATTGACTGCCGTCTATAACGGTATATTCTCCTTTGCTTAAAGTTGTTATTGGGCCATTAAAACCATTTACAAAAACTTTAGTTTGGTCTGTACTAGCAATCAATAAAACACGTTCTAATTCATTACTACCAAGACCTTTTACAAAGATATATTCTTTTCCCGTTTTTTCTAATGGGACAATTTGGTCAAAACCTACATCTCTACCATTTGTACCAGTACTATTACTCCCTCCAAAAGAACCCGAATTGACAACTATAGGTTTATCGGATTGTACTAAGGCACCAATCATTTTAGAGCTATTGGAAACCGTATTGTTATAATTTTCTAAAGCTAAGACATAACTTTCGTTCTTATTCAGAGTAATGTTTATGTCTCCTGAAATAATGAGACTGTTTGACAAAACTGTACCAATTGGAATGTTTGAGATAGTGACTTTGGTATTGTTTTCTGTTGACAGTATTGAAGCAAAATTCAGCAGACTCGGATCGTAGAGAGGATTTAACATTGCTCCTAATCTAAATTCTTTTCCAAGGGCACTATTTCCTTTGGATACTAATCCACCCGCATGATTGTATGAATTATTTTGATTTGAAAATCCAGCATTAACCCTAACACTTACATAAATTAAATCCTCAGCTTCTACTATAAATCCTTTGTTAGTTACAATGCCAATACTAGTTTTTGGAGTGAATAACTGCGTATTTTCTCCTTGACCTATAATGTAAATATATGGATTAGTATTCTTGACTACACTAGTTATAATACTCCCACCGTTTGCTATAATTTTGAAATTAACATCGGTTGTGCTTGGAGTAGAAATATATAAATAATGATCTCCTGCTAAATTTGTAGCACAAGTCAATGGCGGAATATAATGTGTTTTGCTAAACTGCGAGAAACAACTTATGGAAAAAAGAGTAAAAAGAAATAGTAATGTTTTTTTCATTTGCTAAAAATAGAAAAATAATTCTTATCTTTTTAATGAAAAATGACCTTTTATTTTATTGCCATTTTCAAAATGGAGATGAAACCAATAATCATCAGCAGGTAACTCTAAACCATTAAAAGTTCCATTCCAACCAATATCTGATGAAGTCAATTGTTTTAATAACTTCCCATAACGATCAAAAATAAATAAAGTCGATTTTGGCAAAGTATTCAAATTTTTAATTTGCCAATTATCATTATGGTTATCATTATTTGGAGTAAAATAACGCGGGTAATCTAATACGTAAACTACAAAAGGAAGTGACAAACCACAACCATTTTTGTCTTGGGCATATATTAGATACTCTCCTGATACGACTCCATTGAAAATTGGATTATCCTGAAAAAAAGATCCATCCATAGAAAATTCATAATTTCCAATTCCGGTGTACTCTATTGTTACTGAATTCTCTTTTCCAGCAAAATCATTTGTTTTTACTCCTGTTATTGTTGCAATTCCAGAAATTGTTACACTGTATTTTTTTGTTTGTTGGCATCCATTTCCATTTGTAACGGTTACAGAATACTCACCGGGAGAATTAACTGTTATGCTATTTGAAATTGTTCCCGTACTCCATAAGTATTTTGAAAACCCAGTATCAACACTTAAACTAATTGTAGATCCTTCACAAAGAATTAAAAATTCTTCTTGAAAATTTGGTGGGTCAAACCGGATTACTTCAAGTGTTATTGGAGTTACAGAATAACAATCAGGACCATTTAAAATTTTGGCATAAATAATTTGTTGGTTTGGAATCGTATTTACAAAAGCATTTGATAATTGATTTTTTTTAGTAATAGCATCAGCTTGATTTGAGTAATACTCAACGATAGATCCCGTTGGCAAACCTGTCAATACTTTAGGTGTGACTTGAGTATTTAAATTAAATTCAGTTAAACCATCCTCAATGCCATCTCCATCACAAGTTGAAATAGGATCTTGTATAGAAATAGTAGTATTTGAAATAATTAGTTTTACTTCGGCATAATTTTCACATCCAAAAGAATTAGTAACCCTAGCGAATACGGTTTGATTCGTACTGGTATTTGTATAATAAGCAGGATTTGGTATTGAATTGGTTTGGACCTCAGCATCAACTAAAGATTCGTAATATACAACCAGGCTTAAATTCCCTATGTTGTTTTTTACAATAGCATCTACTTTAGTTAAGTCAAAAACAGTTATCCCATCATTATTATCATCACATTGTGAAAGTGTAGCATTCTTTAAATCGATTGCAGGAGTGTACTCAATTTTTATATTTTCTGATGCGATGCAATTTGGTGTCAATTGCACTTCAACTCTGTAGATTCCTGGACTGGTAACAGAATAAGTAGAAGTGGTATCTACTAATTCTTGATTGTTTTTAAACCATTTGTAAGTGTAAGTTGATGCTAACTTAGGATCTATGGTATAGCTTTCGCCAAAACAAATGGGATTATTTGTTGATAATAATCGATCTGGACCCAAGTCAATTTTTGGTAAAAAACTTCCTGCTTCAAGAAATACTGCTGAGTCATATTCATTATTCTGATCATCTGCAATAACTAATTTTATATGATATAGTTTACCTGCAATAACGTTAGTTTGGGCATTTAAAACGATTGTTTGAGCACTATAATTTATAGGGCTGGAATTGTTGTTGTATCCTCCAAAATAAGTTTCATTTTTGGGTGAACATCCATTTATTACTCCAACTCCTGTATCGAAATTAGAAATAGCGGGATGAATATTCATTGAAGACACGGGGATTAATGTATTTGGTATTACTGCTAAATTTTGATACGGATCTGCACTTCCTTTTTCTTTTATCAAAAAAGCAAATCCATCTGAAAATGCACAAGGGAAATAATCTTGGTATTCATTAGAAGCAAAAATATAATTGAAACTAATGAAATTTGTCAATGGTGTAAAATCAAATTCTAGTACAGTAGCATTTTTAGTTTGTGTTAGATTTAATGCTTGTTCTAAATCAGAATCACCTAGCCAGCGGGAGTCTCCACCGCCTCTGTTAATTACAAATGGTCCTACGGAATTTTGGCTGCTCCAAGTACTCAAAAGCACTCCTTCCTTAAAAGGAAAATTACTGGTTCCAGCATTAAAATAGGCATAGCTTTTAGCACTGCTGGAATAATCATCCCCTGTAGCTACAGTATTTGATATTGTAGCACAAGAGCTGTTTACTAATACATTTTCTACAAGTTGTTGCGCATTTTTAGTATCATCTACCAAAATGGATTGTGCGGAGGCTACAGGAACATAGCAACATAAAAAGGCATATATCAAAATTATTTGTAAACATTTCATAGTATTACAAATATACTACAAATCTCTGTTTTTTAGTAGTCTGAAGGATAGGTAAACAAAAATTATTGTCCAGCAAAACACAATAATAATGGATGATAATTCCACATCATATTTTTTAAAATTATCCAATCCAATTTGAGTTCCTAAGTTTTTCACCACTGATAATCGGGTAAATGGTTCAACAATTAAATTTGACATTGATTCTAAAGGGAAAAACTGCATAATTGAAGCTGCTATATTGCTTTCCGGGAATACTTTGAAGGTCAAAATTCCTTTGATGATTCCCTCGATAATATTCCAAACCAATAGAAATCCAAGTGCAAATGCAGAACGTTTGACCAATATTCCTAAAAATAGACAGAAAGAGAAAAAACCAACTAATTTTATGAAATATGCTAATAAATAGTCTAAATCTGAGAATATAATGCTGAATTCAGTGTAGGAAGAAAAACTAAATCCTAAAATAAGTGACATTATAAAAACAAAAATGGTAGATACTGTTGCAAATAAAACAACAGTTAGAAATTTAGATTGAATAAATTCCTTTTTACTCATTCCATCAATTAAATTTTGTTTAAGAGTGCCATAACTGTATTCGTTTGCCATCATCGATACGATTACAATGGCTAAAAATAATTTTAATATGGCCGCAATATAAGTATTGAAATGCCAAATAAATGGGAAATTGAATATTCCCATCTCTGCCAAATGGAATTTGAAAATACCCAAATCAAATTTGATAGAAGCTATTAATGCGATAAAGGTTAGAAGAATAAAATAAGTCAAAGTCAAAACGCGGCTTGCTTTATTTTTCCAGATTTTTTGTAGTTCTATAGAGAGAAGTCGTTTCATTTTAAATGAGGATTTAGATGTGATAGTAAGATTATAGGGTATTTGTTATAGATTTTTTGTTAATTCTAAAAATTGTTCTTCCAAACTATTTTTACGCTTAACTAAATGATTTAATACTACGTTTTTTTCAAAAAGAAATCGATTCAAATCTTTTGCTTCCAGAGTATCTTTCAAATAAACCAAAACTTTTCCTTCCCCTTTCACGACATTCTTAACGGCAGGATGAATTTTTACAACTGTTATTAAATTTTCAATATCATCTGCCTGTAACTCAAAGAAACCATCGTTTGCTGACATTCCATCGACTAAACCGGTATATAAAATTTTACCTTTTCTAAGAACTAAAACATGTGTGCAGACCTTTTCTACTTCATCTAATAAATGTGAAGCGAGTAGGATCGTAGTTCCCTTTGCGGCAATTTGTTTGATTATATCTCTAATTTGATGAATTCCCTGTGGATCTAAACCATTAGTAGGTTCGTCTAGAATTAATATTTCAGGATCATTCAATAGTGCAGAAGCTATTGCTAATCGTTGTTTCATTCCTAGAGAAAAAGTACTGAATTTACTATTTTGGCGGTCTACTAAACCGACTAATTCTAGTTTTTCATTGACTTTAGCATAGTTGATTCCTTTGATTTTGCAAACTAATTCTAAGTTTTCCTTAGCAGTCATGTAAGGATAAAAATTTGGCCTTTCAATAATAGCACCTACTTTTTTTAGTGCTTCATGTGTTTCCATTGCGCCACCAAACCAGTTGTATTCTCCGGATGTTTTATTGACCACATTCAAAACAATTCCTAAAGTGGTTGATTTTCCGCTACCGTTAGGTCCCAGAATTCCGTAAACATTACCTTTTTGTATATCAAACGAAACGTTATTCAACGCTTGTAATGTACCATAACGCTTGTTGAGATTTTTAATAGAGAGTATCGTTTCCAATGGGTTCATCTTTTATATTTTTATATAGGACGAATAAGAAAGGAATTTGTTACTATTTCAATTAAAATTAGTTTATATCTCCAATTAAGAGGCAGAGCTCATTTAATTTTTCGGCTGTTATGGGTTTCATAATATAATGTTTAACGACGTTATATTTTTTTGCCATCTCGATATCTGCAGGGTCTATGGAAGAAGTCATGATGAAAATAGAAATTTCTTTTTTTAGGGATAATAAAATGAATTCATCTAAAAACTGCCATCCGTCCATGACTGGCATATTTAAATCTAATAAAATGGCATCAGGAAGAATCTCATTATTATGGTAATTTTGCTTCAATTTATCGATTGCTAATTGCGGATTATTAAAAGACTGAATTTCTTCACAAAACTTATTTTTAGAAATGAGAATACTCATTAATTTCACTGTTAATTTATCATCGTCAATGATGTAGGTTAATTTATTTTTCATTTAAATAAATTTTAAAATTAGAACCTTGGTCTACTTCGCTTTCTATTTCGATTTTTCCATTCATAGCTTCCAGTTGGTTTTTTGTTATAAATAATCCAATTCCTTTAGCATCTTCATTGCCGTGAAAGGTTTTATACATGCCAAAAATTTTATGTCCGTTTTTCTTTAAATCCAGCCCCAATCCATTGTCTTTGAAATTTAAAATAGTGTAATCATCAATAATCTCATATCCTATTTCTAATGTTGGGTTACGCTCCGGAGATTTATACTTTATTGCATTAGTGAATAAATTGAGTAAAATGCTGTCTAAATATGCGGGAATGGCAGTAACGATCAGGTTGTCCGGAATAGTGTCTGTGATTGTTATTTTACTTTCTTTAATAGCTAAACTCAATGCCATTTTTGTTTTTTCGATTTCGTGCTTTAAATAAATTTTAGTTTTCTCAATATTTGTTTTTTGCTGAATAGTAATAATTTCATTCAAATATTCAATTGTTTCCGATAATTTTTCGGTTCCTTCTTTAAACAAATCAAAATAGGAAAGTTTCTCGTCAATATTTTCAGTGCTTTCAATCACATCAATAACCATTGATAAATTGCTGGTGTGGGAACGGATATTATGGGAAACAATATGGGTAAAATTATATAATTTGTTGTTCTGACTGCTTGTAACATCTAATAAACGTTTAAGTTCTTGCTCTTTTTCAATTCTAGGAGTTACATTTCGGCCTACACCTACAAAGTTTATGAAATTATTATTACTGTCAAATACTGTTGTAATATTCAATTCAAACCAATATTTTTCCTTTTTTTTATTATAATTGAGTATTGTAATTTTTATACTTTCCTTATTTTTAATCGCTTTTTGCATCAATAGGGAGCTCTGTAAGTCAGTTTCAGGTCCTTTAGATAAATAACCAGGTTTTTGCCCTATTACTTCTTCCATATTCAAACCTGTAAGGTCTAAATAAGCCTGATTTGCCCATACAGCTTCTCCGTTTGGATTTGCAATTACTATGGTATCTGTAGTTTCGGAGGCAGCGAGTGAAAGTAAATTCAATTTATTTTCTATGTTTTTTCTTTCGCTAATATCTCTAATAAAACAAACTAGATAGGTGATGTTATCTACCTGAAATTTTTTACCCGAAGCTATTTCTACAGGTATTAATTTTCCGGATTTTGTCTTTATGTATGTTTCGTCTACTGTATATTCATTCCTGTGCAAATTATAATTCAAAATAAAACGGACTTGTTTTCTAGATTCTTCTGGAAATAGTTTTGAATTGTGCAAACCCTTTAATTCTGAAAAATCATATCCGGTAAGGTCAGAGGACCTTGGATTACAATCAGTTATAACTCCATTCGAAGTGTCAATAATAAAAATAGAATCATTAGCGCTGGAAAAAATCGAGGAAAATTTTTCTACATTTAATTGAAGCTCATTAATTAAATTTTGCTCATTTGTGATGTCTTGAAAAGTACCCAATAGATTTACAGGTTTTCCATCAATGATTTCTACTTGGCAAATACATTCAATATATCTGATATTATTTTTAGCTGTGGTGATTTGAAATTTATCGTCAAAAGAAATTCCTTCCTGAATAGCACTTTCGATACGACTTTTAATTCTATCTCTGTTCTCACCTTCAGTGTAAAAATTTATTCCACTACCGTTGACAGGTTCAAAATCATCAGCAACTTCAAGAATACATTTTGTAACTGCATCCCAAAAAACATGATTAGTGAGTAAATTCATTTTCCAAGTACCAATCTTAGCTGATTGTGCAGCCTTGAAATAGAGGTCAAGCTTATCTGTCATTTGTAGATTTTAAGTATTTTAAATACAGTGGGGATTCAAATATAAAGTTTATATATCGGCGTCAATTTTTTTTAACAAAAAATGACATGTTTTCAGATAATGTTATAATTATTTATGGGAACTTTCTCTAAGTTAAGTTTTTGTGTTTTTGATTTTAGTGTGTCTAAAAAAAGATTTAAAAGATCAGATTGTATCCATTAATCAAATATTCAGATATTCCATAAGAAGTTTTTTCCGTTTTTAAATAGTAAGCTTTTTTTAGCATTTAGAGAGAAAAGTAAATTACTATTTTTAACCTCATTTGAATCTGTTAATGAATCTTGTTAGGCTTGAATTATAAATATTTTCATCTAGGAATTGTTCCGGCATCCAAAATTATAAATTTAATGATTATCCCCATCCAACAGCTTAATTTATTGTAATTTTGTATTAAATTTTTTTCTAAATGAGTGAGCCAGTAATGCTTTTCAAAAAACCATCTTACCCTATAAATGATTCTCTTTTGGAGTATTTAGAGCGGTTTGATCGGATTTCAAAAGTTTCTATTTTCTACGATGATTTATTACGTTTTTCTGGATCTGTGACGGTTTATGATAAAAACGATCAGGATACTTTGTGGATTAGAGTGTACTACACCGAATTTGAAAGGGAAGAGATTGATTTGAATCTGAAAAAAATCTATTCGTTGTTGCATTCTGATGGGAATCTGGGAATTATTAAATTTTTGAATGTCGATTCAATTGATTATTGCACTTTTGGAAATTCGAAGCCTTTTCGAATAAAAGTCAGAAACATTCTAAATGACAATTACACCCATTTTTATATTAAAAAAGCGGATGCTTCACGCGTTTATGGACTGGAATTAGAACATATTCTTTCTCCAGATAAAATAAATTTTCTGGTTTATAAAGACACCTTAATTGAGGAACATATCATGGGAATTCCTGGTGATGTGTTTATAAAAACGCTTTTGGCAGACTGCACCGAAACAGAAAAGGCACAAATAGCAAAAGAGTTTGTGAAATTTAATGAACGATGTATGATCCGATTGCTAGGAGATATGCGTTCTTATAATTATGTAATTGTCCCAACCCACGATTTTGATCATGTAGTTTATAAAATACGAGCTATAGACTTTGATCAGCAATGTTATGAAGGCAATTTTAAAGTATACCGACCTCAGTTTTTTAAAGAAAATTATCCAATGGTAAAATTGGTAAAAGAAAAACTTCAAAATAGCTCCATCGAACAATATAAAGATGAGGAAAGATCAGTTTTAGCAAAAAGAATTATTTCTGCCGAAAATCGGATTAAGCGATTATTGGAAATCATGGGAGAAGATGTTATTGCTCCACAAGAGAATCTGAATCAATTAAAATTAGAACTGTATCGATACACGAATGATTTGAATTTTAAAAAGGCGAAATCTATGGGAAGAATCATGAGTGCCGCTTTTCAATTTATTACTAGGAATTTTAAAAGTAGCAACTCATTGACAGGTAAAATATAAGCTGTATTGTGCTTTTAATGGGGGTAAAAGTCTTTTGGATTACTTAAGAATAGCATTATTATTTATTAAATTTGATTGGTATTAAAGATGAAAAAATATATTTCACTTTCGTTTATTTTCGTTTTATTGGCTTGTCAGCAAAATACTGAAGGCTTAACAACAGTGTATTCTTTGCCTAAAAAGTTGAAGGAAGTGTCAGGAATTGTTTTTTTTCCAAAAACGAATCTGCTTTGGACACTAGAAGACAGAGGTAATCCTAATTCAATTTATGCAATAGATGCAGAAGGCAGAATCGAGAAAACCATAACGATTGAGAATATGGAGAATATCGATTGGGAAGACATTACAAAAGATACCGAAGGAAACTTGTATATTGGAGATTTTGGCAACAATGACAATAAAAGAAAAGATTTAAGCATTTACAAAATCGATAAAAACGCATTAAATACTGAAAGCACAAATCCTGTTTATAAAATTTCATTTGCCTATCCGGAACAAAAAGATTTTCCACCAAAAAAAACAGAAATGTTCTATGATGTTGAGGGTTTTTTTGAATTTAAAAATAATTTCTATCTCTTCACTAAAAATCGAAGTAAAGGGTTTGACGGTACTGCTTTTTTATATAAAATCCCCAATACACCAGGCTTTCATCAAGCCGTTTTGATGGGAGAACTTAAAACTTGTACGAATTATAATCATTGTGCCATAACTAGTGCAACTATAAGTCCGGACGAAACTAAAATTGCTGTTTTGACCCATGATAAAATTTTCATGTTTGAAAATTTTAAAGATGATAATTTTTTAAAAGGAACCAAAACGGTACTCCAATTAAACCATTTTTCTCAAAAAGAAGCTATTTCTTTTAAGGACAACGATACATTATTCCTTGCAGATGAAAGAACTAAAAGTGTTGGAGGCAACGTCTATGAAGTCAGTATCAGAAAGCTAAAATCCAAATCCTAAACCAACAGTAAATCGAGCTTCCTCACCTGCACTTTTAAAATACGTCATTCTGGCTGTCAATGCATTCAACCCATTGAGCCAAACTCCGCCACCAAAAGATTGGTGCCATTTATCCGAAGTATCGTCTTTTTGCCAAACTCTACCGTAATCAAACCCACCTAAGATGCCGTAAGACATGGGTAAAATACTTCTTTTAATTTTTCCTAAATTCCAACGTAAGTCACTGCTTTGGTAAAAAGATTGGTTTCCTAAAAAGCGTTCGTTTCTAAAACCCCTCAAATCATAATCGCCTCCTAAAGTAGCGCCTTGGTAAAAATCAAAATTGCCATTTAGTAATACTTTTCCTTTCAAAATAGTTGCTAAAACTAATTTGCCGTTCGCATCAATTTTATGATTGAAGTTGAGCTTACTTTCCAAAGTTGGAAAATTTCTTTTGGTGTTGTTCAAATTAACTTTCCAACTTGCTGCTATCGAAAATCCCATTCCAATGGAAGGAAATGATGGAATATCATAATTTTCAAAACTGTATTTTAATGTTGCTCCAGCAAATTGTTGGTTTTCAAAAACGGAAGGACTAATAGTTCCTGACATTGCTATAAAGCGATTCATAGTTTCTTCAATGGTGATGCTTTCAAAACTGGTTTGAAAATTGATTTCGCTGCCATAGAGCCCCACTTTTTTAATGGATGGTAAAACTTTTAGCATGCGTAAGCGCACGCGATTGAAGTCTTTTCCGAAAATTTCGTCATTATTAACAGTCTCATTTCCATACCCAAAATAATTAATAGTGAAATTTGGACTTGTAAATTGACTTTTCAAATCTATATCCCATTTGCCAATTAATTTTGGAAAATGAGCATTATAGGCGAGTTCATAACCCTTTGTGGCAAAAAAGTAATTGGCCTTAAAAGTGTGTTTTTGTGTGTATGGATTTTGTTTAAAGTCATTGACAATATAACCACTTACAATTCCTAATTTGATACCGTCATCAGGATTAAAACCAATATTTGGAAGTGCTGAAAAGAAATTATATTTTGGTTTTTTATAATCGTACAAACTCGTTTCATAGTCATCAGATAACAAAACTTTACTTTTAGAATCTAGATTATACGTATTGCTTTTTGATTTAAAATCATGGATTTTTATTTTTCTTCCGTTTTCAACTAGATACGAATCTTCGTTTTGTCCTCCAATTAGCCGAATTTTTATTCCTGATTTTGACGAGCCATTTACTTCAAAAATGTCATCATCGTCTAACCCGTAAATCCATATTTTTTTTGTTTTTTTAGCGGTGAAATTTTTAGTGTATTGCAATTCGTCTGTTCCCTTTTTTACACGATACACTTGGATCTCAAGTTTATTTTTTTCTTTGTTCTGAATTATGAATTTGTCTTTTTTATCTGTTCCAACAATCAAAACAGTATGTTGCAATACTGAATAATATATTGAAGCAGATTGATGCAATTTATTTCTTCTCAGTTTGAGTTTACGCTTTATGTCTTTGATTGTCTCGTCTTGAACTTCATTTGGCAAATTTGTAAAAGCGCCATCAATATCTGCATCTGATAAGTTTTCCTGAATATATTTTGCTTGTCTGGTCCACTCATTTTCATCTGCATTTTTTATAAAGGCAAGATCTAACGGGTATGGTTCACGGTTCATCAATTTTACATTTGACATTTTCTCATTAAAAGGTTTCATGTGTCGTAATGCAACGTTTTTCATTAAAACAAACAGCAAAGCACCGTCATACTTTGTAAATGCTTGATCTCGGTCACGCGGAATGGGTTTGTAAATAATTTTATTTCCTTCGTGATATTCGCCCCAGCGCCATTGATCTTCATGTCTATCCCAATCTCCTATGAGCATGTCAAACAATCTAGCTTTGATGTAAGCACTTTCATCAACAGAATATTTTTCGTCCTTGTGAAGATTCTTCATTACATCTTCCGTGCTGATAATGGCTATAGGATTGCCAAAACTATTAACGCCAATTTGGCTGTCAGTTGGTCGTTCTTCAACAAGGTACAATTCGTCACCAAAATTAGCATTGAAATTTTTCAACGCTTTGTGTTTTGGAATATAATATAGTTTCGGGTTAGTATGCGCCACACCAATTTTTGCAGCTAAATTACCCACAGCAAAAGGAGTGTAAGGATGCGCGGTTGTATAAAAATCAGATAATAAATCGTCAGCATACGTGTTCTCAAATTCGTCTTGAATATATTGGTTCTTGAATGCCACTGCTTGCAGGAAACGCGTGGTACTTTTTTTCATGGCACGCATCACATATTCCTTGCCGTTTTTATCCATGAGTTGTAATGAATTTGACTGATGGCCACCACCGGAACGTTTTGGTTGCAGTCCGCCAAAAAGGGTGTCAATAGTAATTGTTGCTGCGGCTATTGGCAGGCTGTAATATTTTCGGTAATGGTTCCCAAAGAAGAATCTGTAAAATCCTGATTTCTTGGTTTGTTTGTTCGTATAAATGCTTGAAGTAGTCGTTTTTGGAAATGTAGCAGGAAAAATTTTGGTGTTATAATCGTCTTTTTCATCCAAGACCAATTGCTCGTAGATAAGTTTTTCTTTGTTATCTTCCTTACCAAAAAAAGAAACTTTTGCGGCTCCATTTTCATAAACAGCTAGCGTTGCATATCCATTTCGACCATAAGAAAAATCATTAGGAAAAATTGCTTTTGCAGCTTCTGATTTGGAACCCGCGCCACTTATAATTTGTTTGATATTGTCTTTTTCAATGTATTGCAAATTGTGGTCATGACCTGAAACTACAATAACATTATCCTGATTTTGTAATAGTGTTTTTACTCTTTTTATAAAAAGGGTGTATTGTTTGTTTTGAATGTCTTGCGGACTTACGCCGGAGGTTTTTCGTAAAAAATTAGCAACAGAACCTAAAACCGGAAGTGGAATTTTTTGTTCCAATGGGAACAGTTGTTTCTCTACTGAAAATTGTCCTCCATGAGATCCATTACTCATCAATGGATGATGCAGCGCTAGAACGACTGTTTTTTCTTGATTTTTAATTAGAAGATTTTCAAACTCGATAAAAAATGCTTCCCGGGTTTTTATTGTGCAATCATCGTTTATAGTTGGACTGTTATCCCAATCTTCCAGAAACCATTGGCTGTCAATAGTGATTAAAACCAGATTTTTATTTATTTCTAAATCATCAATACCACAGCTTTTTCTGGGAAGGAATGACTTTTTATCGTTGAGGTATTCAGTTACAAATTTAGCCTGTCGTTCTAATCCTTTAATTCCGCTGTACCAGTCATGATTTCCGGGAATGAAAATAGTTTGCCCTTTAAAATTTTTAGATAATTTTAGTTGATTTGTCAGTTTACTTTCGGCAATAATTCGTTCGTTCGTAAGTTCAGTATTGGGTAATCCTTTTGGATAAATATTATCTCCAAGAAATAAAAGAGTCGTATTTTCTGTTGCTTTTTTTAATCGTTCTTCCAATAAATGTAGTGTTTGCTGCGCTTTTTTTTCATTGGCATTACCTGCATCACCAATTAAATAAAAGGTATGAGCAATTTTAGAACTGTCTGTTGCGTTTTTTGTAACCGGATTTTTGATGTTTTTTCCAAATTGTGCATGATGAGTTGCACATGATTGAAAAATAAGTCCCGTAAACAATAATACAAAACCTGCTTTATTGAAAGTAATAAAACAATTATCCGAAAATAATTTCATAATTTAGTAGTATAAAAATATGTCCATGAATCTAATAGAACAGGCCAAAGATTTTGTTGATAAATTGTTCAAAGATAAACTTTCTTCCTCATATACCTATCATAATCTAAATCACACAATTGATGTTGTTGCGGCGGTCAATATACTCGTTGATGCTGAAAATATAGACCCTTCCGATAAAGAGATTTTGCTCCTTGCAGCATGGTTTCACGATACGGGATACATTAAGGGGTGTGATAATCATGAAGAGTCTAGTGTAGTAATTGTAACTGATTTTTTAAAAGAGAAAGGAAAATCAGCGACTTACATTGATAAAGTGGCTGCTTTAATTCGTGCAACAACCTATGGATATGTGCCAAAAACACTTGTTGAAAAAATAATCAGGGATGCGGATCATTACCATCTCTCCAGTGATGAATATACAGTAACCTGCAATGCTTTGCGATTAGAATGGCAAAGCATGAGTGAAAAGACGTATTCCGATGCCGATTGGGTTATTGAAAATTTAGATTTTTTAACACATAAACATCACTATTATACGGATTTTGCCTTGAAAATTTGGCAACCATTAAAGGAGAAAAATATAAAACGGCTACAGAAAAAAAGGAACAAAATGGAATTGAATAATAGTAAAGAATTTGATAAAGAATTAAAAAAACGAGAAAAGGAAGAAAAACCAGATCGCGCGATTGATACTTTATTTAGGGTAACATTGAATAATCACACTACTTTGAGTGGTATTGCCGATAGTAAAGCTAATATATTACTGTCTGTAAATGCCATAATTATTTCAATAGCACTTTCTACCTTAATTCCCAAATTAGACAGTCCAAGTAATTCTCATTTGATGATTCCTACTTTTATCATGTTAATGTCCAGTGTGATTACCATTATTTTTGCAATACTTTCTACACGACCAAAAGTGACCAAAGGTGTTTTTACCAGGCAAGATATCGAAGACCAAAAAGTGAATTTGCTTTTCTTTGGAAATTTCTATAAAATGCCTTTGAATGAGTATCAATGGGCAATGAACGAAATGATGACAGATAGAGGGTATTTGTATAATTCGATGATTAAAGATTTATATTTTTTGGGAGTCGTTCTCGAAAAAAAATACCGTTTATTGAGAGTCGCTTATAATTTTTTTATGATAGGAATTATTATATCCGTTGTTGCTTTTGTAATTGCCTTCAAACTAGTTAAACTTTAATTTAATTCGTCCAATAAGTCCTGATAGGAATAGTTTTTTTCATTTTGCTCCGTATTTTTATTGCAGACTTTTACCCGTATAGCTCTTAGACCTGAGACTCCTTGTAACTCTTCCACTTCAAATTGTTCAATTGCAGGTTCTAATATTTTTTTGAATTGTAAAAACTTGATGTAATTCAAATATTCGGTTTCTTCGTTATTGTGCGAATAAACAATCGTGATTTTTTCTTTTTCGGTAATTCGTTCTTTGGTTCCTTTGATATTGGCTTTGTCAATTCGCTTTTTCACCACTTCATAACGAGCATTGTACGTTCCATCCACATCAAAACGTTTTTCGTCCATTCTGAATCGGATGGAAATGGGCGAACTAAAAACTAAAATCAATGAAGTTACATCGAGTTCATACGGTAAAGAATATTTCAATTGGTGGTGTTCCAATTCCATTTCGCATAAGGTTTGCAACTGCCACAACCTCAAATTATGTAGATACATGGTATCAAAAGCTTTTGATGGAGCGATAGAAGATCCAATGTAGAGATTGTGTTCTACACCATCCGTTTTGAAACGTTCGTAATAATGAGGATAAATATTTTGTGCTTCGGCTTGTTTTTTATCAAGAATAGACGCTAATTTTTTATTGATAATCGACATCGCATTATCAAATTTCTTTCTCGAATGATAAAACATTCCTGATTTTTCATCCAGACTTTCAAAATAATTTTTTTCCAAAATTTCTCCGGCAGAATCCGTTTTGGTGTTTCTTAAAATAGGATGGATTTCATTTTCAATATAAAGCTGAATTTGTTGTTCCGTATCTGCTTTCAAAGGGAATTCCAGTTGTTTGAGAAGAGATTGCAGTTCAAACTTTCGTTGTTCCAATAAAACTAAATTCGTCTTTGTTTTTTGATTGTCAAAAATTTGGATAAGCGCATTCAACTGGTTTTTTAAATCCTCCTTTACAGTTTCATTTCGGTGATTGGACGAACCTTTAATATCAATTTGTCCATACAAAGGATAAACTTCTTTGAAAACAATTTCTTTAAAAATGTAATCTCGGGTCTGGGTTTGAAAATATTTCTGTGCCTCTTTACGAAATTTCCAATATACACTGGGGTGAATTGCCGTATATTCTCTTTGGATTATTGCCTCAATTTGGTTTTGCATATCCGTGTTGTATCGTTCCACCGTATCAATCAAATAAGGCAAAATCAAGTCCAACTTGCTGGCATTAATGCTGTTCAGTTCTCTCGGACTGGCCGAAACAAGCTCAACTACTCCTAAAAGCATTCCGTTTTTTATAATAGGGGCAAAAATACAACTGTGGATGTTTTGTCTTAATAAATGATTACCAAATATTTGGTTTCCGGGTTTGCGAGCAAATTTTTCTACATTAGAAATGGATATGGCTTTTTTGTTTTCTAGTAAATTTTCAAAAGAACAACCCAACAGCGCGTTTTTGCAAGGTACTTCTTCTTCAGTTGAAAGAATAAAGCTGCTCAGGCTCTTGTCATTCAAAGTTGGTTTTACAAATTTATCTTCCTCTGCATTGTAAACAATTACGCCAACTCTTAAATCAGCTATTTTGAAAATAGAACGAAAAATGGATTCGAAATTTTCCTGTAGCGCTATTTGTTCTCTTTCCGGTTTCAAGAGATTACTTTTTAACTTGGAAATAGAACTTTCGGTGGTTGCATCAAACAGAATTGCAATTCCAAAACCTTTTAGAATCCAGCTCTCAACCGGAAATTTCTCTTTCCACAAATAAAGGTCGTGATAATTATCCATCAACAAATCGATGTCGTCTTGCGATAATTTTGGTGATTTATCAGTGGCAATTATTTCTAAAAAATCAGCATTGTACAAAATACGGTACTGATTCATGATTCCTTTTTTGTTGGGAATATCGTAAAATAAAGGTTTGTTGAAATCAATTTTCTGACCATAAAATTCATTCAAAATTAGCGTGCAGCTCATCACGTAGAATTGATGTTCATCAAAGTCCCGAATCGCTATGTCAAATGAAACACCTGCTTCATTTACTATTTTTTTGAAGCGCTCCGTATAATTAAAAGTAAAATTCTGAAATGGAATTGTAACTGCTTTGATTTCATTGTTCGTTAAAGCGGTCGGGAATAAATCAGCTAATAAGTATTGAATTAAAGTTTCCTTTTCTTGGAGTAAATCCAAATTTTCAATCCCTGTTCTAAATTCGGGAAAAGGTTCAATTTCTTTGAGTAATGCTTTGGCATAGTTCGCTCGATAATCTACATTGGTAATCGCAATTTCCTCCAAGGCTTCTATGAGCTTATGAAATGAAATCATGGTTTTGAACGGACTTTCTTTAAAAAAAATTTGAGCCATTTTCTTTTATTTTGGAGAAGCAAATTTACAAATAAACCAAATTTCAATGGTTGGTTTTTGCGTTTTTTTCGAAAAAAAATCTCCAACTACTTTCGTAATTGGAGATTGATATTTATGAGTAGCGTTTTTTTAACAGCGACTGAACACGGAACTAATTACTAGCTACTAACTTTTCTCTTCTTTATTGAAATAAACTAAGTAATAATACATTTGTTTTTCCTCGTCCCAGCCTTTTTCCACATATTTTTCAGCACTTTCAGGGTTGATGAAATCCATTTTAATTTGGATATGTGTGTCTAAATTGATCACGTTTTTGATGGATTTTCTAGCATCAGAAACGGCTGCATTCGCAATAGGAAAAGTAGTTACATCTTCAATGCTGTACTTTTCTCCTTTGTCCATTTTGTAGTTTTTAAACTCTGGAATAAGGTCTGGATTATCTAATACTTCATTTAAAAATTCTGTCTCTTCAAATTCATCGTTTTTGGCAAAATAATTTACCGAACGGTTCATGAACATTACTTCTTCTTTCTTGTCTTCGGCTGGGAAAACAACATCTTTCGCAAAGTTCTGACAGAATTTAAGGTATTTTTTAGTTATAAAGTTCTCATCTTCAAAAGCATCCACAGATAAGAAATGCTCTAGCCAATATCTGGCATCATAACGGTTGCTGTCAACAGTTAGGATTTTGTATCCTTCTTCTTTTTTGTAATTAAAGATAATACAACCTTTGTCTAGCTTATTCAAACTTACACCTTGTTGTAAAATCATTTCTAAGTGCGTTGCTTTTTCTTCAAACTGCAAAAAATCTGCTTGAATCTCACTTTTGAAAATTCCTATAGCATCCACCACATTATTATCAATGCTCACGTTCGTTAAATACGTTACGTAAACTTCACCATTCTTGATGTGCGGATGGTTGGACTGCTCAAATAAGTGCGTAGTAATTTTTTTTGAAATTTCGTGAATCGTACTTGGATTATCAAAAACTTCCGTTGCAAATTTGAACATATCATTATAGTCCAAATCAATTTCATGGGCAAACTGAAAATAGTTTTCTTCTTTCTCTCTAAAAGGTTTAAAGAAAAATTCTTTCATCAAAGGTACAATCTCATCATTCAGATTAAATGGTTGCTCCGATAAAAAAATCGCTTCGTTTCTACTTTTATTTCCCACTCTATGAATGGACAAATTTTCGATATGTGTGTTATATAAGTTGATCATTTTTTTTATAAGGTTCAAAGGAGCAAAGAGACAAAGATACTAAGGTTTTAAATTCGCTCTTTAATTTTTCGAGTGAATGAACTTAACATTCTTTCTATTTCTCTGCTTTCTCCGTATATTTTGTTAAATTGAATTTCGTTGGTATATTTTAAATTGAATGATATTTCAAGTTGTGTTTGCATTTCGAATAATGAAGCTATCGCAATATTCAAAAATTTCAAATAATCTTTGTTACCGTCTCTGCCATATCCTTCAGCAATATTACTTGGAATTGATATTGAACTTCTCCTGATTTGCGAAGTCAAACCGTAAATTTCTTCTTTTGGAAATGAATTTGTTAACTGGTAGATATCCGTAACTAAAATCATAGATTTTTGCCAAATTAATAAGTCTCTAAATGTACTCATACCTCTTTATTTTAAAAGCCTTTGAATCTTTGTATCTGAAAATTAATTCCAATTCTCCTCAAATCCATAGTCTTCAAAACTGTCATCACCTTCAAACATATCCAGATCATCTTCGTCTAAGCCATCTTCAAATTCATCATTGTAATCATCTGCATTGTCTGATTCAAAGTTTTTTTCCATCGCTTCGTCAGGCATTTCTCCATGAGAAAAAATAGTTTCCGGATATAAATTACCAACAACTTGATCTTCTACGGCAGCAAGTTCTACAAGGAACGTCCACATATTGATGAAGTCGTACACATAAAGAATTTTGGTATTTTGCTTATCTAAAATATCGGATAATTGGTAATCGCTCATGATTTTTTGTTCGCCTGGAACATCACCGGTATCAAAAAGTGAAATCTCGTCTTCTTGATTCCAAGTTTCATCACAAGTATAAAAAGAAGCCACTTCCATTCCGTCAAAACCAAAGGAATTGAAAATAGCATTGTGTAAATCTTCTAAAGTATCGTCCTCAAGTATTGCAATGTCTCTAAAAACATCTTCTTCCGCGTCTAGAATCACTCTAAATTTATAAACCATAATCTTTGTTTTTATTGAAAGCCCAAAGGTAAAATATAATTTTAAATTTAGATTTCAGATTTTCGATTTGTTGATAATATTTTTGCGTATACATAAACAAGGAATCCATCAATATCTAAATATTTTAGAAGAAAAAGAAAAAAGTAAATCTTGTTTTAGAACTAAATATTTACCTCTGAAATTAAAGTTTTTAGTCGTTTGGTTTAATTTTAAAAACACTTGCGACTCTTTTTCGGAACTGATGGTATTTTTTATGAGTGGGATATTGTCTATTTGATGTCATGTTATTAAAAACTAAAGCTACGGCTAGCAAAATAAGTACACCAGTTAAAACAGGAGAAAATACATACCAGTAGCCTAGATTTGTAATTTCGTTTGAACCAGTTACCGCTATCAGTGCCGTTGCGCCACCGGGCGGGTGCAACGTTTTAGTCATTTGCATAAAAACAATTGACAGGGAAACCGCAAGTGGAGCGGTTAACCAAACTATATCCGGAACGAATTTATATACTGTAACCCCAATAATTGCAGAAATCAAGTGCCCTCCAATAAGATTTCTCGGCTGTGCCAATGGACTTTGGATTACTCCATAAATCAATACGCTCGATGCTCCAAAAGAACCTATTAAATAAACCACATCAGATTCTGGCAGTGTTTGAGATTGTAAATAAGCGATTAATCCAATGCCTATAAAAGAACCGAGAAAAGCCCAGAAATGTTCTTTGAAATCAACCAAAGTTTCTTTGTACAGAATGTATTTGGTTTTGCGGAAACTCCTTTTTATTTTTTGAACTGCCATCGATAATTATTTTGCTAAACTTGGAGAATAGGAATATACGGTGAATGGATAAATCATTTTAGCAGTGTATTTTGAAATCAAACAAACTACTAGAATTGGAAGAAACAACGTATAATCATTGGTTAAACCGCAAACCAGAAATAGTGCTGTAAAAGGCGCATGAATACTGGCACTCAAAACGGCTGCCATTCCTATTATGATGAAGTTTAGCGGAATTACATTGGCATTGAAATACGTGTTGAGAATCAATGCGAGTAATAATCCTAAAAAGGCACCAATAAACAAGCTTGGAGCAAAAACGCCGCCATCTCCCCCAGAAGCTAAAGTGGCTGATGTTACAATAGGTTTCAAAACTAAAATTCCAATAAAAGTAAGTACCATTGAAAGTGATAACACCATCCCATTCGGATTAATAAAAATAGTTTTGATGGCATGATATCCTTCGCCATAAAGCTGTGGAAATACAAAAAGAGAGACGCTTAAAATCACAGATCCGAAGATGATTTTGAAATAAGGCACTTTTATTTTCGAAAATTGTTCTTTGAAAAATAACACGCAACGGGTTAAATAAACTGAATTTATTCCTGCAATAATTCCAAGAAGTACAAAGTAGGGAATAGCTCTTAAATGCCAAGTCATATTATGTACTGCAAATAAAGGTTTTTCGTCCAACAAATAAATAAGTCCAAAAGCGATTGAAACTGCTATCAAGTTTGTTAATACAAATGCTCGAGTTACTTTTTTGGAGATTACTTCGAGTGAAAATAAAATTCCGGCAATTGGGCTACTGAATAATGCAGTAATTCCTGCCGCTACTCCCGCACAGATTAACTCTGTTTTGTATTGTCTGAATACATTTTGCTTCCTTTGCGCAACGGAACCAATAGTAGCAGAAGCGACAACTGTGGAAACTTCGATTCCAGTAGAGCCACCAAAAACGACAGTTAATAAGCCGTTAATAAAATGAGAAGGGATTTTATAACTGGGTAAATTCTTTGAATTGGAATTAGTGCTTTCAAAAACTTCTTTTATGCCTTTATTTTCCTTTTTCTTGAATAAATATTCGCGCAGAAAATAAATAATTGACAATCCAAAAACGGGAAAAACAATTAAAAATATTGGGTTAACTACCGTTTGATGAAAAAATATTTCTTCATAATATTCGGTTGTGTTTTTTAAAATAACACCTAAAAAAGCCGATAGAAAACCAATTAATATGGATACAATAACTAGTTTTTGAACTTTAATGATGCGATAATTTTTTTTAATTTGTGTGGTATTGTTCATTTGAAAAATTAATTATCTGAGTATTACAAAATTAAAGAAACAAAATCGGAATCGAATTGAAAAAAGGGTTGAACTATTTTCTTTTGCGATTTAGATATTATTTTTACTTTTTTATAAACAAAAATGCCTTATTTTTCATAAAATTCAACCGGTAACTTATCTGGATCTGCGATAAAGAAGAAGCTTTTCTGAGTAAATTCATCAATACGAATAGCTTCTGCAGTTATATTTTTATTCACTAAATAATCTCTTGTTTTTTGAATGTCATTCACTTCAAAAGCTAAATGACGCATACCAGCCGCTTCTGGAGTGGAAGGACGTTTTGGCGGGTTTGGAAATGAGAATAATTCAATCACATATTCTCCGTTAAGTGCCAAATCAAGTTTGTATGATTGTCTTTCTTGACGGTAGATTTCCTGTATTATTGTTAGTCCTAAAACGCTTGTGTAGAACGTTTTTGATTTTTGATAATCGGAACAAATAATAGCGATATGATGAATCTTATTGAGTTGTAGCATTTGTATTTTAATTAAGAAAGCCTAATCGGTTGATTAGGCTTTAGTTTTTTATTTTTTTGCGTCAGAACAAAGTCCCACAATTTCATGGAAAGTGTCGTGTAAATCAGTAATTGATTTCACAATTGCGGCATCAGTTCCATTAGACTTTACTAATTTATGCAATGCTTTGCTTTTTAGTTGTAATCGTTCCGCTGAAGCTAAAATAGCGTCAGTTCTAAATTCTGTTGGAATATCTGATTTTAATAACATCGCTGCTTTGTTCATCATTTCTTCCGAACGAGCTTTTATTGGAGCCAAATTTCCTTCTTCTGCAGGATGGAAAGTTTGCGACATTACTTCGTGAAATTCTTTTATGGCAGGCCATTTATCAAAAGTGGATTGTGCCGAAACAGAGTTTGCGACAACAATAAGTGCCAAGACTAGAAATGTTTTAAGATGTTTCATTATGATTTGTTTAAGTTGTTATAACAAAGATAGGAAAATTTAGTTTTGAGAAATTGTAATTCCAATATTCATTATTCGTTCAATTTCCGAATCACTTTTGCCGGATTTCCTACTGCCAAAGAATTATCAGGAATGTCTTTTGTAACTACAGATCCAGCTCCAATTACACAACCATTTCCAATGGTAATACCCGGACAAATAACGGAATTTCCGCCAATCCAGCAATCATCGCCGATAGTTATTGGCAATGCATTTTCCAGTGTTTTCCTCAGTTCAGCATCCAGCGGATGAGTAGCGGTGTACAATTGAACGCCCGGAGCAAAAAAAACATTGGAACCAATAGTGACTTTGGCGCAGTCCAAAACGACACAGTTTACATTGAAATAAACGTTTTCGCCACAACTGATATTATAGCCATAATCACAGAAAAATGGCGGCTCAATATAAAGATTTGGTCCCGCATTTGGAATCAGTTCTTTAATTATTTCTCTCGCTTTTTTGGTAATTCGATATTCAGTAACGTTTAATCGGTGGAGTAAATTTTTAGATTTTCGTCTGTCTTTTACTAAAACAGGATCGCCTGCCAAATAATATTCTCCGGCAATCATTTTTTCTTTTTCGGTTATCATAGTTTATAAATTTGAGCAAAACAAATTGCGGTATATGTTGTTACATTTTAGTTTTGGCAATTTTAGAATGGATTTTCAGTGTTTCTTGCAAAGCAGCACTTCCATACCAAAGCGTTAATTCTGCTTCCAGAAGTTTCGATTGTACCGCTGGATCTGTCTCCACAAATGTTTTGGCTTCTTCGATGCTGCTAGCATTAAAAATATAAATACCTCGATAATTTTTATCATTTTTCACAAATGGACCTGCCACAACCAGCTTTCCTTCCACTGCCAATTTACTTATGTTAGCCATGTGTCCTTCAAATAATTTTTGAGTTTCTTCTTTAGTTGCGGTTGTATTAGTTCCTGTTTTTAATAAACAAAAAACATATTTTTTCATACCATATTCATCTGCATTCAGAGATTTTGCCAGTTTTTCATCAAATGTAGGCGTGTTTTCCTGAGAGAACATTGTCGCGCTAAAGCAAAGTAATACAAGTAAAAAGATAGATTTTTTCATTTTTTCAAAATTTGATTGTACACAAATTTAAGGTTTTTCATTATATGGTAATAAAATTATCATTAACAATACCAATTAAATAGAAAACAAACGGTTTTACAAAATCAGCCACAGATTCACAGATTAAAATCATATTATTGGCAATAAATAGCACCTTATTTATTACCTGTTTTTTTAATTATTTCAATTTCAAAAAGGGAATCAAATTATAAATCAGTGAATCAGTGGCAGAAAAAAACACTAATTATGTTTTGCAGCAAGTCATAAAATTTATTGATTAAACAACTCATCCTATAATTTCAACAGTTCAGTATTAACTTTTTCTGGTTCTGATTTTTGCGATAGATATTTGCTTCATCAAAATCAAACATCATGAAACCATCATTTACTCAACAATCCAATCATTTTCAGAAAAGTCTTCAATCGATTTTCACTTTTGCAATTCTACTATTCAGCCTGACTATTTTTTCACAAAATACAATTTCAGGGAAAGTGGTGGATGAGAAAGGGAAACCGGTTTCTGGCGCTAATGTTTTTATCGAAGGCACTTATGATGGCGCCTCAACTACTGAAATGGGTAATTTTAGTTTTACGACTACTGTAAAAGGAAATCAAACTTTGGTGGTGAGTTTCTTGATTTATGAAACTTCAAGAACAGTAATTGATGTCACTAATTTCCAAAATAAAACCATCAAATTACGAGAAAGTGTTACATCGCTTGATGCCGTTGTGATTACGGCCGGAACATTAGAAGCGGGTGACAAAGCGAGAGTTTCTGTTTTGAAACCATTAGATATTGTAACTACAGCTGGTTCTGCGGGGAATATTATTGCGGCTTTGCAAACGTTGCCGGGAACACAAACGGTAGGTGAGGACGGAAGATTGTTTGTTCGTGGTGGCGAGGCCAATGAAACACAAACTTTTGTCGATGGGATTCGGGTGGCGCAACCGTATGGCGCAAGTACAAATAATTTGCCTACACGAGGTAGGTTTTCTCCTTTTTTATTCAGTGGAATGTCTTTTTCTACCGGTGGATATTCAGCGGAATATGGCGAAGCGTTATCGAGTGTTTTATTGTTGAATACACAAGATGAGCCTGACCAAAGTAAAACTGAAATCTCTTTGATGACCGTTGGTTTAGGAATTGGAAATACCCAAAAATGGGCAAAAAGTTCGTTGAGCGTCAATGCGAATTATATCAATTTAGCGCCTTATCAAGCAGCAATTCCTCAAAACGTGGATTGGAACAGTCCTTTTCAATCGTTGTCCGGAGAAACGGTGTATCGTTATAACTTCAATAATGGGATTTTGAAAGTATACGCTGCTTTTGACTCTTCAAAATTTGATATTAATCAGGAAAGCATCAATTCACCGGAGAAAATCAGAGTGGATTTAAACAACAATAATTTCTATTTGAATTCGTCTTACAAAGGCGTTTTTGGGAACAATTGGCAAATTACTTCTGGATTGAGTTATGGCTACAGCAACAACAAAATAAATTTAGATTCGGATAAAGTGTCGAATGATGAAAATGCAGCTCATTTGAAATTAAAATTAAGAAAAAGCTTTTCAGAAAGAGTGAAACTTTCCTTTGGAGCGGATTATTTTGTGACCCAATTCAATGAAGATTTTAAGGAAAATTCAGGTTCGGTTTTCACCAATGGGTACGATGCGAATATTGCAGCTATTTATACAGAAGCTGATATTTTCTTCTCTAAAAAGTGGGCTGCAAAAGTAGGATTAAGGGCTTCGAATAATGATTTGCTTGACGAAACTGCTATTTCACCCCGAATTTCATTTGCTTATAAAATGGCTAAAAACAGTCAGTTCTCCTTTGCTTATGGTGATTTTACCCAAACTCCAAGTGCGGAATACATCAAATATTCTAGCAACAATCAGTTTGAAAGTGAAAAGGCTTCACATTACATTTTGAATTTTCAATACAATAAAAATGGTAAAACATTTCGTGCTGAAACCTATTATAAAGACTACAGTAATTTAGTGAAATTCGACACTCAAATGGCAGCGTATAATTCGGTTTTTGATAATTCCGGTTCGGGTTATGCGAAAGGTTTGGATTTGTTTTGGAGAGACGGAAAATCAATCAAAAACTTAGAATATTGGGTTTCCTATTCGTATATCGATACGGAAAGAAATTATAAAAATTTCAGTTCTCAAGTCACGCCAAGTTTTGTTGCGGATCACAGTTTATCAATCGTTACGAAATACTGGATAAATGACTGGAAATCACAAATAGGTTTCACGAATTCCTTCAGTTCCGGGCGTTCCTACAACAATCCAAACGAAACAAAATTCATGAATGGAAAAACGAAATCGTATAACAGTTTGAGTTTTAATTGGGCGTATTTACTGTCACAGCAAAAGATTTTATACTTCTCGGTTTCCAATGTTTTAGGTTCTCAGAATGTATTTGGATACGAATACGCGAACAATCCAGATAATGCAGGCTTTTACAACAGAAAAGAAATTATTCCTACAGCCGATCGTTTTTTCTTTGTAGGATTCTTTTGGACGATTAGCAATGATAAAAAAGACAATCAGTTGAGGAATTTATAAAGGCCCAAAGGTTCAAAGAGGCAAAGAAAGTTGTTTAGGTAGGAGAGCAACTTTAACTCTGGTTCTTTGACCCTTTGCAACTAATAAAAAACAATTCATCCATCAAATTCTACAGTTCAGTATTTATAAATTTTAAACCAATAGAAACCAATATACTTTTGAAGTATAAATTAATTACAACGTTTCAATCATCAAAAAAATAACCATTTAAAACCAAGAAATCATGACAAAAGTTATCACCACAATCGTATTTTTTATCTGTAGTTTAGTATCTGCTCAAGTGCAATTTGAGCAAGGAATGGGGAAAGCATTCCAGTTATGGGGCGAAGGAAAAAACACCGAAGCTTCGGATTTATTCGAAAGAATTTCTGCTGCTGAAAAAACAAGTTGGTTGCCTAATTATTACGTGGCATTAGTAAATACGACAACTGCTTTTAGAACCAAAGATAAAGATCAAATGAATTTGTTACTTTCAAAAGCACAAAAATCATTGGATATAGAAATGGATAAAAATCCAAATAATGCCGAATTATTGGTGATGCAAGCCATGATTCACACCGCTTGGATTGCTTTTGACCCAATGACAAACGGACAAAAATTATCCGGAACGGTGATGGAATTGTATGGAAAAGCACAGGCAATTGCTCCAGAAAATCCAAGAGTTGTTTTTGGTAAAGCCGAATTTGAAATTGGTGGAGCGCAATTTTGGGGAACTGATACTAAACCAATGTGTGCCCAAATTGAAAAAGCTATTGGACTTTTTGCTACTTTTAAAGCTGAAACGCCTTTTTCACCAAAATGGGGATTGGACAGAGCTTTAGCAGCACAAAAAAATTGTAAATAAGAGAAAAGAAACTTTTTCTTGATTGTAGCATCAGAATAAAAAGCAAAATAAAATGAATATACTATACAAACAACTTCAAAAAGTAATAAAACTAACCCTGATTATATTTATTGTAATTGAAGTGATTAATGTGATTATGGGTAGTGAAATTCATTTTGACAAAAGGCTTTTGGTTCATTTTTTCTTTACAGCATTGTACACGTTTTCGCTTTACGGAGCTAATGCTTTGCTTTTTGTAAAATTAGACACTTTTTTTGTAGATCGATTTTCAATAAAAAGATTGGTAATGGGTTTTATAGGTTCTTTTGTAGTATCATTAACAGTTATTTTTTTACTGCATATTTTCGAAGAAGTTGTCTACAATAAAAATACCTTTGATTACTTCTTAGCCAATGAAAAACCTTCCAATTATCTAGCTTCGATAATCATTACTTTTTTTGTTACGTTGTCAGTACATGCAATTACTTTCTACAAAGCATACAACGAAAATAAAGTTAAAGAACAAAAAATCATCGCAGGAACTGCAAATGCGAAGTTTGAAAGTTTAAAAAATCAAATTGATCCTCATTTTCTTTTCAACAGTTTGAATGTACTGAGTTCCTTGATTGAAGAAAATCGGGAAAATGCACAACGATTTACGACTTCGTTATCTAAGATTTACCGTTATGTTTTGGAACAAAAAGATAAAGAACTGGTTTCTGTCGATGAAGAACTGGCTTTCGCCAAAACCTATATGAATTTATTAAAAATGCGTTTTGAAAACAGCTTATTTTATGAATTGCCAACAACTGCTATTTCGGCTGAAGCCAAAGTCGTACCGCTTTCTTTACAGCTTTTATTGGAAAATACGGTGAAGCATAATGTGGTTAGTGAACAAAGACCACTGCACATCAGGATTTATGTGGAAGGCGATTATCTGGCAGTTCAAAACGATTATCAAAAGAAAGAAGTTTTACAGGAACGTCAGGGTGTTGGGTTACAAAATATCGTCAACAGATATGGGATTATTACCAACAGGAAAGTTTTGATTGCCCAAAACGAACAAACATTTACGGTGAAAATACCGATTCTAACAAAACAAATTTTAGTTATGGAAACAACTTCTAATTATAACGAAAATAGCGCGTATTACAACGCCAAAAAAAGAGTAGAAGAACTCAAAGGATTTTACGCAAACTTGATTTCTTATTGTTGTGTAATTCCATTTTTAATTTTCATCAATTTAACGTTTTCTCCCCATTTTCAATGGTTTTGGTTTTCTGCAGCCGGATGGGGATTTGGATTAACGATGCATGCTTTCAAGGTTTTTGGTTACAGTTCTAATTGGGAACAAAGAAAAATTCAGGAAATTCTGCGCAAAGAAGAGCAGAAACAAACTTGGAAATAAAAATCAGAGGTGTTTTAGCGTAGGGAAAATTTAATTAAAAAATCATGGAAAATACATATCAAAATGAAGATCGCTATTTCAAAGCGAAAAAACAAGTGGAAGAAATTAAAGGTTTCTATGCGAGCTTGACTGCCTATATTGTCTTTAATATTGCTCTTGTAATCATAAATTTAGTGACATCTCCAGAGTATTTGTGGTTTTTCTGGCCAATGCTAGGGTGGGGAATTGGAGTGATTTTTCATGGTATGAAAGTCTTTAATTATATGCCGTTTTTTGGTAAAGATTGGGAAGAGCAAAAAATTAAGGAGTTTATGGAGAAAGAAAATAGACAAGAAGACAATTGGACCTAATGCTTAATTTTTTCAGTGCAATTGAAGCGCTTATTTTAAAAGTAAATATCACTTAATAATATCAAAATGAAAAGAAATTATAGTTCTGAGTTTGTAGAATTTCAACCAGAAGATAAGTACGCAGCCGCCCAACGGGAAGTGAAGCGATTGAAAGGTTTTTATACGCATTTAATAGTGTATATAGCCGTAAATATATTGATTGTATTCATTAATATTAGAGATTTAGATCCAGAAGAAAGCTATTTCAAATTAGAGAATTTCTTCACGGCATTCTTTTGGGGAATAGGAATAGTGGCGCACGGATTTTCTGTTTTCTTACCCAATTGGATTTTTGGGAGAAACTGGGAAGAGAAAAAAATAAAGGAGTTGATGGAGAAAGAAAAAAGTGAAAAATGGGAGTGAAAATGAGTATTCAGGATTCAGTTGCAGTTATCAGTTAAATAACCAGATAAACGATTTTACATAAATGACCACAATAATTATAGAAGACGAAAAACCAGCTGCCAGATTACTGCAAAGAAAACTGGAAAAACTAGATATTGAAGTAGGAGTGATGCTGCATTCCGTGGAAGAAGCACTTGATTGGTTTTCTAAAAATGAGCATCCTGATTTGATCTTTTTAGACATTCAATTATCGGATGGATTGTCGTTTGAAATTTTTGAAAAAGTTGAGATCAAGAGCGCCGTAATTTTCACGACCGCTTATGATGAATATGCGCTTCGGGCTTTCAAATTGAATAGCATCGATTATCTTTTGAAACCCATTGATGAAGATGATCTGGAAATTGCCGTCGCAAAATTCAAATCGCTTTTGCCAAAACAGGAAACACAATTACAAAGCTTGGCAATTGATTTTGAGCAAATCAAAAGGATGTTGACCAATCCGTTTGAGAAAAACTATAAAAAAAGATTTACTGTAAAAATAGGCCAACATTTGAAAGTGATTTCAATAGATGAAATCGAATGTTTCTTCAGTGAAAATAAAGGAACCTATTTGCATACTTTTGACAATAGGAATTATTTAATCGAATGTACGTTGGAACTTTTAGAGCAGGAATTAGATCCTGCAGATTTTTTTCGAATTAGCAGAAAATTTATAATTCCATTGAAAGCAATCAAAGAAATTGTCGTGTACAGCAACTCTCGTTTGAAAGTTATTTTGCCCTCTTTCAAGGAAGAAGATGTGATTGTCAGCAGAGAAAAAGTATCCGATTTTAAAACTTGGATTGGGTAGTTTTAAAACAAAAAAAAAACTGTTTCAAATGTGACTCAAAAAATCCTAAAATGAAATTTTTTGACTCTAACAATTGAAACAGTTTAAGTAAGTTTAGGATTTAAAAATTAATCAAATAATGATTTAATTTCTTTTTGTGTCTTGCCTAATTTTTGTTGTAATTTACCCCACATTTCATCTTCTTTTCCTTCTTCGTATAGCAAATCATCATCCGTCAAATCGGCAAATTTCTGTTTAAGCTTTCCTTTCAACTCATTCCAGTTTCCTTCAATCTCTTTTGAATTTGGCATAATATATAAGTTTTAAATTACTATTTGTTCTTTACAAATTTGATGATTTTAAGCTGTTTGATTGTTATATAATTCTGTGAATCTATTGTATAATTCCTATAGATGGGATTGTCTAATATGTATTGAGGGGATTTATTAAATCGAAATATATATTAAATTATAACTACAAGTGTTCGATGATAATATAATGGTAATTTGTTATTTGTATTTTGTATATAGATATTCTCTATGATGAATTTACACCTTAAAAAACGTCTTTCGAATGCCAATTATTACAAAAATCAATACAGTAAAAAGAATGAAAAAAGGGATGATATAATTGATTAGACCTGCTGGTAACATAATTGCTATAATTAGTAACTGAAAGCCTAAACCATAAATAGAAACCAAAGTCATAAACCAGTTTGGAAAGGTTTTTACTTTGTATGCATCTTTATCCAGAAAGTGAATTATCTTATCAAACGTTCCATAAACGATAGTGTAAATGCGAAACAAAATATCGACGGATTTTTGCGTTTCTCCAGGTAAAGCTCTTGGTGATTTGTACTCAAAAATTTTACTTGTCGTATCTCCGCCAACGGATTTATTTCTCAAAATTACATAGTAATAATTGTATAAAGTACCTTGTAATTGAATACCAATAAATGCCAAAATAGTTAGCCAAAATGATGTTTTTGAGACATAACAAATCGTCATTAAAAACAGAAAATTCAGGATGATATCAAAGACGCTGTCCAAGTATCTTCCGGTGTACGAAGGAGTGTTTTTTAAGCGAGCCAGTTCGCCATCGGCAGCGTCGATTCCGGATTTCAGCAAGATGAAAAAACCAGCTAAAAAGTAGGATCCATCTAAAATATAGTAAATGGCTATCAGACCGGAAATGCCAAAAAGCAACGTAACATGTATGGGTGTAAAACGGGTATTTTTTAATTGATTGGCGAGAAATTTCCCGAAAGTTCTTCCATAATCTGATAAATCTAAAAATTTATCTTGAGCGGCAAGTTTAGACATTTACGTTAATAAGCAATGAAATGTGACAATATAGTCAGGCAATATTGGTATTGAATTATAATTTTATTTGGATAATCGGTGCAAAGAAAATGTCATTGCTGTCAGTAAAAAGAAAGCCATTACTTGGTGTAATAATCCCAACCACAACGGAACACCGTATAGCAAAGTAAATACACCTAATGCAAATTGTAAAAATACAATAACCACCAAAGTCTTGATTCCTCTTTTCTGTAGTACGCTAAGCAGGTGTTTGCGGCTTGTAAAATACAACGCCAAAATAAGTCCAACTACCACATAAGCCATAGTTCGGTGTACGAATTGAACGCCGCTTTTTCCTTCGATAAAATTCAAAAACAACGTGCTTTTTTCAATGAAAACACTTTCGTGGATGAATTGTCCGTCGCTCATCAAAGGCCAGTGATTGTGAATTAAACCTGCATTTAGACCCGCAACGAACCCACCATAAATGATTTGGATAACAAGAAATACTAATGCAACGCGTGCAAGATTTCGCAAAGGAACAATTACTTGGGATTTATTTGGGTAAATTAAATCCAAAGCAACCCAAAGCGTGTAAGCAAACGTAATGAAAGCAAATGTGAGGTGTAAGGCCAATCTAAAATGACTTACATCGGGATTGTCAATTAATCCACTTCGAACCATGAACCAACCCAAAAATCCTTGAAAACCGCCCATAAATAGTAGGACAACACATTTTTTGATCGTTTCTGTTGAAAGACGTTTCTTAAACAAGAAATAGATAAATGGAACTATAAATGCTAATCCAATAATGCGTCCTATAAAACGGTGAAACCACTCCCAAAAATAGATGAATTTGTAATCGCTTAGCGTAAAATCATTGTGGATATTGATTTTTTGGTACTCAGGAAATTTTTTATATTCTTCAAAAGCATGCGCCCATTTTTCTTCTGTTAATGGTGGAAAAGTATCGGTAACTAAATGCCAATCGGTCATTGATAAACCAGAATTTGTCAATCGGGTAATTCCTCCCACTACAACCATCATAAACAATAATAAGCATCCTGATAATAACCAAATGATAACGTAATTATTCTCTTTTTTCATTGTTTTAAATTAATTTGTACAAAGATATTTGAAACACAATTAAATGTTAATTCAACAAGCGTTAATCTTTAATCCGATTTTTGCGGCTCTTTTTAACATGTAATCATATGCTGCCTGATATTCATTAGGAATTTCTCCTTCTAAAATGGCTTCTTTTATGGCTTCTTTCAGCATTCCGATTTCTTTCGAAGGTTTTAGGTCAAAAATCTTCATGATTTCTTCTCCAGAAATTGGCGGTTGGAAATTACGAACCTGATCGCGCTCTTCTACTTCAACAATTTTCTTGCGGACGATTTCGAAATTATTATGGTATTTTTTGAATTTATTTGGGTTCTTGGTTGTGATATCTGCTTCACACAAAGTCATTAAATTCTCAACATCTTCGCCTGCGTCAAAAACCAAACGGCGCACCGCAGAATCCGTCACTGTATCTTGGGATAAAACAATTGGACGGGAACTCATCATCACCATTTTTTGCACAAATTTCATTTTGTGATTCAATGGCATGTGCAAACGTTCAAATATTTTTTTTGCCATTTTTCCGCCCAGAAATTCATGTCCGTGAAAGGTCCAACCTTGTTTTTTATTAAAACGTTTCGTTGGCGCTTTTCCAATATCATGCAACAATGCTGACCACCGCAGCCAAACGTCATCCGTATGCGGACAAATATTATCAACAACTTCCAGCGTGTGATAGAAATTATTTTTATGTGTGTGGCCTTCAATTTCTTCAACTTGGTTCAGCGCGGTCAACTCAGGAAGAATAATATCTAAAAGTCCGGTTTTGAATAATAACAAAAATCCAACAGACGGTTTATCTGTCGAAAGTATTTTATTCAATTCATCAACAATGCGTTCTCCGGAAATGATTTTAATGCGCTCTGCGTTTTTTGCGATTGATTCCAATGAATTTCCTTCAATTTCAAAACCCAGTTGGTTCGCAAAACGAATGCCTCGCAACATACGCAACGGATCATCAGAAAAAGTAATATCTGGATCCAAAGGTGTTCTGATTATTTTGTTTTTTAAATCCTCCAAACCATTAAATGGATCAGATAATTCTCCGAAATTTTCAACATTTAAAGATAAAGCCAAAGCGTTTATGGTGAAATCACGACGGTTTTGGTCGTCTTCTAATGTTCCGTTTTCTACGACAGGATTCCTGCTTTCAAAATGATAGGATTCTTTTCTGGCGCCAACAAACTCAATTTCGGTGTCTTCAAAACGCAACATAGCTGTTCCGTAAGTTTTGAAAACTTGAACTTTAGGTTTATTAGGAAGTAATTGAGAAACTTTTAAAGCCAATTCGATTCCGCTGCCAACTGCAACAATATCTATGTCTTTTTTAAAGTCTCTTTTCAAAAGTAAATCTCTGACAAAGCCACCAATTACATAACTGTCAACGTTAAGTTCTTGTGAGGCTTGAGAGATGACTTCGAAAATTTTATTATTTAAGGCTTCTTTATATGAAGTTTTAATGCTCATTTTAAAAATGTTTAAAGTTTAAAGTCTAAAGTTGCTAAACTGAAAACTAGAAACTGAATACTGCAAACTATTTCCGAATCACTTTTACCTGAGAATCGCTCGTCAATTTTATGATTGTCGAAGGTTTACCTGCGATTTTTTCACGATGCAAATTTACAACATAGTCCACACCTTTTATAATTTCCGGACTAATATCTTTGAAGGCAATAGGAGTAGGCTGTCCGGAGATATTTGCAGATGTTGAAACCAATGGTTTTTTCATTTTCTCCATCAACTTAAAACAAAAAGGCTCTTTTACAATACGGATTCCCAATGAGTTGTCACCTGAAACTAAATTTGGAGCTACATTTCTTGGTTTGTCTAAGATTATGGTCGTTGGTTTTTCGGATAAATCAATGATTTGCCAGGCTACTTCAGGAATGTCTTTGAAAACATTGTACATCATTTTTTCACCGTTCATCAAAACAATCATGCTTTGCGTTTCGGCTCTTTGCTTGAGTTTGTATATTTTGGCAACAGCCTCAGGATTTGTGGCATCACAACCAATTCCCCAAACCGTGTCCGTAGGATAGAGAATGATTCCGCCTTCTTTTATGACTTCGTAGGCTCTGTGAACTTCTTCGTTGATGTTTTCCATATTTTTATATCTAGAATATAAGGTATAGTTTTATATTTGCAAATAAACGAATAAAAATTATGAAAATACTACACATTTCAGGGGCAAAAAGTTGGGGAGGTAACGAACAGCAAATGATTGATTTAATTCCGGAACTATCTAAACTCGGAATCAAAAATGTAGTTTTTGGGGTTGGAAATTCTTTACTTCACAATGAATGTGAGATTCAAGATATTCCTTTTATACAAGCAAAAAAAAATAAGCTTAATAAATTCGCGAATTATGTTTACCTAAAAAATATAGTAAGGGAGATAAAACCGGATTTGATTCACTTGCATACCAGCGATTCACTTACTGTTTTTACGATTTCGGATTTGTTGTTCAGACTAAAAACAAAGGCTGTATTTTCTAAAAAAGGTATGGGTAGTAGCAGCAGTTTTTTGAGTAAATTTAAATACAATTATAAAAATATTGATACCGTTATTTGTGTTTCTGAAGCTGTAAAAAAATCATTTTCAAGCACTATGACTAAAAAGAATATCCCTAAATTGATGGTGGTTTATGACGGAATTAATTTAAACAGAAGCAGTAATGAAAAGGGATTAAATGTCAGAAAACAGTTTTGTATAAATGAAGATAAAATTATTATTGGAAATATAGCAAATCATGTGAAGGCTAAAGATTTGTTTACGTTGATTAGAGCGCTTAACTATTTAGTGAACTATTTAGATTTAAAAAATATTCATTTGCTACAAATTGGTGAGTTTTCTAATAAATTGACTCCTGAGATTAAAAGTTTAATTTTGGAATTGAAACTAGAGGGTTATATTACCTTAGCGGATTTCCAGTCTCATGCTTTGGATTTTCTTGACCAGTTTGATTTGTATGTGATGAGTTCGGAAAGAGAGGGGCTTCCCCTTACAATTTTTGAAGCTTTCTTAAAGAAAACCCCTGTTGTTAGTACTAATGCAGGAGGAATTCCTGAAGCAATAACCCATGATTTTAATGGTTATTTGTGTGAGGTAAGAGATTTTAAAAATTTAGCAAAAAATATCCATCAATTATTGAGAAATAAAGAAAAGAAACAGGAGTTTGCGAATAGATCGTATGAACTTTTTTTTGAAAAATTCACGGCAGAAAAATCAGCTAAAAATTTATTGAAAATCTATCAAAAAAAATAGAAGTAATGAGAACAGCATTATTAATATCGACTTATAACTGGCCAGAAGCAATCGAATTGGTTCTAAACAGTGCTTTGGCACAATCCGTTTTTTTTACTGAAATTATTATTGCGGATGATGGTTCAAATGAAGATACAAAACAACTTATAGAACAGTTTCAACAAAAAACGGATATGCCAATACACCATATTTGGCAAGAAGATTTAGGTTTTAGAAAATCAAAAATTTTAAATAAGGCTATTGCACAAACTACTGCAGATTACATAATTCAGGTTGATGGTGATTGTATTATGCATGAAAATTTTGTCGAAGATCATGTAAAAGCAGCTCAAAAGGGAGTTTATTTATACGGGTCTAGGGTTAATATTTTGCCAAATTTTGTAGCAGATATTTTTGCCAAAAAGCAAATTAATTTTAACTTCTTTTCAAAGCAAATTAAAAATAAAACTAGAAGTTTACATATTCCTTTTCTATCGAAATTTTATAAAATTCATGATGGGATTTCTAAGAAATTTAGGGGTTGCAATGTCTCATATTGGCGTGATGATTTTATTGTAATTAATGGTTACAATGAAGATTTTGAAGGTTGGGGAAGAGAAGACTCTGATTTAGTTATTCGTATGGGTAATAACGGAGTCAAAGCAAAAAGAATACGATATGCTGGAATTGTATTTCATATTCATCATAAAATTAATTCAAAACAGAATTTTGAGTTAAATGATAAAATACAAAATGAAACGATTTTAAAAAAAACGATTAGAGTTGTTAAGGGTATTGATCAGTATTTATAATAAAATTCAATTTTTAGAAAATAAATTATACAATGATAATTCTCAAAATTGTTCTAATAAAATGTAATAATAGCTTTTATTCTAATCTTTTACTAAATATATATTTAAAATTTCCCTTAACGTAATTTTAGATAGTACTGAAAATTTTAAGTGAAAACGAATTTTATTTGGTTATGGCAAAATATATTATTTCCGTTTATTAGTTTAATTACTCGATTTTTCTATACATCATCCAAAGTTGCAAGTACCGTTTAAATACTGCAAACGAATGAACATAAGCTAAAATGAAGCCCTCTTTTTTATCTAAAAAGCCTAATCTATATATATACTGCCACCAAAAACGGTAATTTGGACGGATAAAAAAATGATATAAATTAGGTCGTATATTTTTTAGATACAGAGTTTCTGCTTGAAGTTGACTATATAAGTTTAGTTTTTCATTGTATTTATCAAAACTTTTATAACTGTAATGATTGACACGATTTTTTAAGAAACCTATTTTACCTTTCGTTTTGATTGACTCATGGACCAGATTACCGTTATAGGAACAATTTTTTTTGTTGAATATTTTAATGGATTTGTCACTCTGCCATCCACCATGTTTAATTTGTTTTCCTAGAAAAAAAAAATTTCTATTTATATAATATGCTACAAAATCGTTTTGTAATGAAATTGTAGAGACAATTTCTTTTCCTAGTTCCGGAGTGATAATTTCGTCTAAGTCGAAAAAAATTACCCAATCATTTTTAGCTTGTTCAACGGCAAAATTTCTTTGTTTTGAAAAATCATCGAAATTTCTTTGGATTACCTTCACACCAAGTTCTTTAGCTATTGCAACTGTGGCATCCGTACTATTCGAATCTATAAAAATAATTTCATCGGCAAAAGATAAACTTTGGATATATCTTTTCACGTTATCTTCTTCGTTTAATGTGATTGCTAATGCAGTTATTTTTGGTTCCAAATTATTTTGATTTCTATTTTAAGGTATATTCAAAGCAAATGTAATAATTTTACATTTATTTACTAAATTTAAATTTGTATAATGACTCGATTACCCATTTTAATGTATCATAATATTTCTAACATTGAGCAGGTTAGTAGTGGACTTACTATTTCTGTACAAAAGCTAGAAAGACAGCTTTGTCATTTAGCTGAAAGTGGTTTTACCACTTTTCACCTTTCTGAATTAGAAAATTTGACTGCCATTCCTCGAAAAAGTATTGTTATCACCTTTGATGATGTGACTGATAATCAGTTTATTTATGCAGTTCCTTTGCTTGAAAAATACAATTTGAAAGCTACTTTTTTTATTCCTTTTGGTTATATTGGAAAAACCGATTTATGGAATGAAGGCAAAGAGCCAATAATGACAATGCAAAAACTGCAAAGTTTAGGCACTTGGATTGAGTTGGGATTACATTCCTATGCACATAAAAAATATGAAACTTTAACAGAGACTCAAATTAATGAAGATTTCGAAAAATGTTTTAAGATTATTGAAGAAAATGATTTAAAAGTTTATAATGCTGTAGCTTATCCCTATGGTAATTTTCCTAAAAAAGAGCCTAAGAAAACATTGTTTAAATCAGTTTTGGGACAAAATAATATTAAAATGGGATTGAGAATAGGAAATAAAATCAATAAATTTCCCTTTAAAAATCCTTTTGAAATCATGCGAATTGATATAAAGGGAGAGGAAAATCTATTGAAATTCAAATTGAAACTGCGTTTTGGTAAATTGAAATTATTTTAATCCTTTTTGGATTAAAATAATTTTAACATATCTAGAAAAAACACCGTAGGCATTTATGCTAGCCAAAGCTAATCCGGGAACACCATCCATAAAGCCTCTCTTTAAAACATAAGAAGAAAAAAAACGATAAAAAGGTTTGAAGATTAAATGGAAATAAGTTGCTTTTTTTCCTCTTTCATAAGATGTTTTCGCTTGAAACCAAGCATATGAATCTTTTTTCTGTAATAAATGGGATAATCCTTTATAGGTATAGTGGATCATGAAATTTTTTAGAGTACCAATACTTCCTTCAACAACTAATTTCTCATGGACATCACCAGTAAATTTGATATTTTTATTTTTAACTAGCCTGATTACTCGATCTACTTTGTGGTATAAAAAACGATTCATGTAAAAATGAGGAAAACTGATTTTATAACCGGAGTGTTTTCCATTTTTAATCACTGATAAAATCTCTAGTTTAAGTTTTTTGCTTACCCTTTCGTCTCCATCGAGAAATAAAATCCAATTCCCTTTTGCAGAAGAGATAGCATAATTTTTTTGATTGGAAAAATTGTCAAATTTTCTTTCTAAAACAATGCAACCTAAACTAAGCGCTTTTTCTCTGGTACCATCGGTGCTGTAGGAGTCTATTACGATTATTTCATCTGCAAAGGCTACCGATTTAATGGCGTCTTCGATGTAGTCAATCTCGTTATATGTGGGGATTATTATGGAAAGGGTGTTCATTATTTTTAATTGTAAAAATACAAATTTACTAAAATAAGGTTACCTTTGGGGCATTATGCAAAAGAATGTTTCAGTTATATTATCGACTCCGATTTCTTCCGAAAGCCTTAAAAAAGTGCTTTTGGGTTATAATGCTCAGACTTATAGGAATTTTGAAGTAATCATTGCTGTTGCTTCTACTAGCAATGAAATTAATAACCTTATTGATGCAATAAGAGATGAAGTTTTTTATACAATAAAACAATTTTCGTCAAATATAAATGATTGTCTTTTTATTAATGCAATAGCTACGAATTACATTGTTTTTGCAAATGGCAATAGTATTCCAAGATTTGATTTTATAGAACAGCATGTTAAAAACAGAGAAGAAGGTTTTTTTCTTTCTGGGGAGTATAATAGTATTTCACAAGAAATTTTTGAAAAAATAAGTGAAGAGAATATTAATTCTGGAGATTGTTTTGAATTGTCTTGGCTCAAGAGAAATGGAAATAAAAATATTTTTTTAGATGTATTTAGATATTCTAAAGGATTATTGGGTTCATTTTTAAATATGCTATTTAAAGTCAATGTGAAACTCAATGTAGAGAATTCTTCTGTTTGGAAAGATGATTTAATTTTGATTTTGCAACATAAGAACAATTTGTTAGATGTTGCTTTTTTTCAGGAGTTAACATCGATATTGAGAGCAAATAATATAAAAGGAAGGCAAATCAAGTATTCTGCTATTTTGCTTCAACAGAAGTAAGAATTAAAAAAAGAATGCTATGTTGTTCTTGTAAGATTTAATATTAATTATTTTGAAGTTTAATAAAATATGAAAATATCGGTGATTGTCAGTACATATAACGCTGAAGAATGGTTGGAGAAAGTACTCATCGGCTACAGTGTTCAAACGTATAAGGATTTTGAACTTATAATTGCTGATGATGGTTCACGGGCGAGTACAAAGGAGTTGATTGATAATTATTCTTTAAATTATCCCGTGCACATACGACATTTGTGGCATGAAGATTTAGGCTATAGACGCCAGGAATTATTAAATATAGCAATTAGTGAAGCTTCTCATGAGTATATTTTAATGACCGATGGTGACTGCATACCTCGTAAAGATTTTGTGGAAGTTCACGCTAAATATGCCGAAAAAGGAAGATTTCTATCTGGTGGATATTGTAAGCTTTCGATGAAGACGAGTAAACATATTTCAAAAGATGATATTATTTCCGGAAAATGTTTTGATGTGAAATGGTTAAAATCTGTCGATAAATTAGGTTTTTCCAATACACTAAAGTTGGGTGTGAATAAATTGATTGGAGATATTCTAGATTTGATTTCACCTACAATACCATCTTTCAATAACTGTAATTCCTCAGGTTTTAAAGAAGATATGATTGCTATAAATGGTTATGATGAGCGAATGAAATATGGTGGTCCCGACAGAGAATTTGGGGAACGTCTTGAAAATTTTGGTGTAAAAGGAAAACAAATCCGTCATAAATCTATAGTTTTACATTTAGATCATTCACGCGGTTATAAAACACCGGAATCGTTAGCGGCAAATTTAGCTATCCGAAAAGAAGTGAGACAAAATAGAATAAAATGGACTCCATTCGGTATCCAGAAATCTGAAAAGTAATATGATGAGAATATTGGTTACCGGGGCGGCCGGATTTATTGCTTCACATCTTTGTGAAAAATTGAAATCACTCGGACATGATGTCTACGGGATTGATAATTTCAATGATTATTATGATGTAAAACTCAAGGAGTTAAATGCTTCCGATTTAGCGCAACAAGGAATTGTCATTTTTAGAAAAGATTTGAATGATGATTTGGGCGATGTATTCGCTACTGCTTATGACTACGTTTTTCATTTAGCTGCACAACCCGGAATTTCATCTGACACTACATTGGAAGAGTATGTAAATAACAATATTTATGCTACCCAAAACCTTTTAGAAGCAATCCTAAAATACAACCCAGATGTTAAGTCCTTTGTCAATATAGCGACTTCTTCCGTATATGGAATAGAAGCAACCGTTGATGAAACAGAACCTGCAAAACCTGTTTCTTTTTACGGAGTAACCAAATTGGCAGGAGAACAATTGGCTTTGGGGTTACAACGCACAGGAAAACTAAATACTTGTTCCGTACGATTATATTCGGTTTACGGACCACGCGAACGTCCGGAGAAGTTATATACCAAACTGATTGAAAATCTATATTACGATAAGCCTTTTCCGCTATTTGAAGGAAGTGTAAAGCATGAAAGAAGTTTTACGTATGTGGGAGATATTGTAGAAGGATTAGCCGCAATTATTGGAAAGGAAGCTAAAGTGAATGGCGAAATTATCAACCTTGGTACAGATGAAGTGAATACTACTCAGGAAGGTATTCATGCGGTTGAAGTAATCATGAACAAACAACTTATAATAGATAACAAACCACCTCGAAAAGGAGATCAGCAAAGAACTGCTGCTGTTATTGATAAAGCAAAAAACTTGTTGGGATATGAACCTAAAACTACTTTGAAGCAAGGTATTCAAAAACAAGTAGATTGGTATTTAGAAAAGTTTACAAAATAAAAAAGGTGCTCATCAGAGCACCTTTTTTATAGATTGTTTTTAAGAAATGTATATAATTGCGGCAGAATGATTTCCGGAGAAAGTTGTTTGTATAATTCATGCGGATTTTGTTCAATTCTTTTTCGCTCTTCATAAGTGAAATTGTTAAACAAATCCGGTTTTACATCTAATAAATGAATAGAGTGATGGAACTTACCGTCTTCAAAACTTGCCCAATGTGCTTTGTTTACATAAGGTGAGAAAATCGTGAAGGTTGGCTTGCTCAAGGCTTTGGCAATATGAACCGTTCCTCCTTCATTTGAAACTAAGATATCGCATTTATTCATCAGTTTAATAAAATCGCGAATGCTTGGGGCATAGATATCCAGAATGATATTCTGTTTATTTTTGCACATTTCATAAATTTTCATTGCTTCTTCTTTTTGATGTGGAGAATAATTGAAAAGAATGTAAACGTCAAAGTTAGTCGCAATAAAATCTATTATTTCGGCAACATATTCATAGGGCATGGATTTTTGTGGAGTGCTTCCTAAAACACCCAATACAATTACCTTTTTGTCTTTGTATTTTCCGAGCCAGTCTTCTTTTTTTTCTTCTTCCGAAAGAAATAATTTCGGGGCATAATCTATCGGTTCAAAATCACCTACATATTCCAGTAAATGAACACGATCTTCAATCGCTTTTCCGCAAAGTTTGTCCGAAGATTTCAATCCTTCCGTGGGGTGTGTGTAAAAGTCCCAGTTTCCGAATTTTTTACGACTTTTATGGCCTATGGTTTGTTTTGCACCCGAAAATTTACAGATCAGACGACTTTGAGTTTTAGAATAGGGATCGAAAATAATATCGTATTTCTCTTTTCGTATCTGACGAATCATTTTTAGTAAATTCGGCAGTTTTTTTAGCTCTTTTTCGTTAATGGGTATGATTTTGTCAATATTCGGATTATGCTGAATAACTCCTAAAGTATAATCATAAGCCATAAAGTGAATTTCACTTTCTGGATGCTTTTTTTTAAAATTGTTAGCGATGACTGAGGCAATCAAAACATCACCGATACGCTTATTTTGGATAATTAAAACTTTCTTCATAAAACTATTTGTTGCTGCAAAGTACTATTTTTTATACTTTTAAACCAAAATAAAATAAAAACATCGTGCAAATTATCATTCATCCCCAATATATACATCAGGAAAATTCTATTCTTCAATTGGTTGCAGGTTTTTTTGTTGGGGGAGATTTGATTGTTAAAGGCTCTCGGAATACAATAAAATCTAATATATTGGGTGATGAGAAAGTAAATATCAAATATTTTGATAGACCAGGACTGATAAAATCTATTATTTATTCTTTTTTTCGAAGTACCAAAGCAAAGCGTTCTTTTGATTATGCCAATTATTTGTTGGCCCATAACATACCAACTCCTTTTCCTATTGCCTATGTGGAGAATCGCAATCGTTGGGGGCTTTTAGGAGACAGCTTTTACATATGTCAACAAATAGATTATGATTTTACCATTCGGGAATTGATACATGATCCATTATTTAATGAACGTAATTTGATTTTGGAGCAATTTACGGCCTTTACCTATAAAATGCATGAGGGAAAGGTCAAATTTTTGGATCATTCGCCTGGGAATACCTTGGTTGTGAAAAAAGATTCTGGGAAATATGACTTCTATCTGATAGATTTAAATAGAATGAAGTTTGAAGATTTATCTATCGAAGCAAGAATGGATAATTTCAAGAAAATGTGGCTGTCCAAAACAATGGTAAAAGTGGTGGCAAAGGCCTACGCCAAGTTAAGCAATCAATCTGAGGAAAAATTACACTCCATTCTTCTAGAAAAAACAACCCAATTCAAAAGAAAAATTACCAAGAAGAAATATCTGAAAAGGAAAATTGGAAAAAAATAAATTCCAAATTCCAATTGTAGTATCGATTGGAATTTGGAACTTAAAATTGTAGTTTCAATAACTTATACCGCTACGTCATATTCACGTAAAGCATTATTTAATGATGTTTTCAAATCTGTTGAAGGTTTACGTGTTCCAATGATTAATGCACAAGGAACTTGAAAGTCTCCTGCTGGAAACGATTTTGTATAACTTCCAGGAATCACTACCGAACGGGCAGGAACAAACCCTTTCATTTCAACCGGAGTTTCACCTGTAACGTCAATAATTTTTGTAGAGGCAGTCAAGCAAACATTAGCACCAAGTACGGCTTCTTTTCCAACATGAACGCCTTCAACTACGATGCAACGCGAACCTATAAAAGCACCGTCTTCAATGATTACCGGAGCAGCTTGCAATGGTTCAAGAACTCCACCAATACCAACACCACCGCTTAAGTGTACGTTTTTACCAATTTGAGCACAACTACCTACGGTTGCCCACGTGTCTACCATTGTTCCTTCATCAACATAAGCACCGATATTTACATAACTAGGCATCAAAATAACACCACTGGAAATATAAGCACCGTAACGCGCTACAGCATTAGGAACAACACGGATTCCTTTTTCGGCATAGCCTCTTTTCAATAACATTTTGTCATGGTACTCGAAAATTCCAGATTCCCATGTTTCCATTTTTTGAATAGGGAAGTACATAACCACGGCTTTTTTAACCCATTCATTTACTTTCCATCCTTCACCAACTGGCTCGGCAACACGTAATTTTCCGGTGTCTAATAATTCAATAACTTCTCTGATTGCATCAGTAGTTCTAGTTTCTTGTAACAAAGCACGGTTTTCCCAAGCTTGCTCTATAATCGGCTGTAATGGATTCATTTTTTGATAATTTTTGACAAAGATAGGATTTTTAACCAAAAGCAAAAAAGCAAAATGGTTTGAAAATGTTACAGATTTAACTTCTTGTTTATTTAATATTTTTAAAAGTTATAAATTTGGAGTAGTAATGAAAAGAACTAAAAGATGAAAGATAATTTCTCCAAGCAAGCAACAGAATATTCAAAATACAGACCTCAATATCCAGATGAAATGATTGATTATTTGATTTCATTTGTCAAAAATAAAGGAGTTGCTCTTGATGTTGCTACAGGAAATGGACAGGTTGCACATAAACTTTCGAGATTTTTTGAAACAGTTTATGCAATTGATATTAGTCAGAACCAACTTGATAATGCTATTCCTGGCAAAAATATTATCTACAAAGTATCTCAGGCCGAAAATACCTTTTTCAAAAATCAGCAATTTGATTTAATTACTGTAGCACAAGCCATACATTGGTTTGATTTTGATTCGTTTTACAAAGAAATCTATAGAATCTTAAAACGAGATGGAATATTTGCCGTTCTGGGTTATGGCTTGTTTTCCACCAATGTAGATTCAGATAAGATATTGCGAAATTTTTATCATAATACAATTGGCCCTTATTGGGATACTGAGCGAAAGTATTTGGATGAAAATTACAAAACGATTCCATTTCCATTTGATGAAATTGTTACGAAAGGTTTTGAAAACCATTTAATTTGGACTTTTGAAGAATTAATCGGATATCTAGAAACTTGGTCAGCGACACAGCATTATATTTCGAAGAATAATAAAAACCCAATAGACTTGATTTACGATGATTTGAAAGTTTCTTGGCAAAAAAATGATAAGAAAGTGACTTTTCCTTTGTTGCTAAGAATCGGAAAATTAAAATAGTTATCTTTGAAAAAAAATATAAATGCCAAGAATTCTCTCCATAGATTACGGTCAAAAACGAACCGGAATAGCGGTTACCGATGAAATGCAAATCATAGCTTCTGGCTTGACAACGATTCCATCTACAACTGCAATTGCTTTTTTGAAAGACTATTTTTCCAAAGAGAAAGTAGAAGCAGTTCTTATTGGTGAACCCAAACAAATGAATGGACAACCTTCCGAAAGTGCTTCCATAATAAAAGGCTTTGTAACCCATTTTACTAATCATTTTCCGGATATGAAGGTAATTCGCGTTGATGAACGCTTTACTTCAAAAATGGCTTTTCAATCCATGATTGATAGCGGAATGAGTAAGAAACAACGGCAAAATAAAGCTTTGATTGATGAAATTTCGGCTACGATAATGCTTCAGGACTACTTGACCCGAAAAAGATTTTAAAATCAAGACAAAAAACTAGTGTTTAGGATGAAAAGGTTTGATAAATGTAACTTTTGAGGTGAAATTTATGCTTTTTTTTGCAATTATATAAATTATCTTTGCATTTTAAAATCTAGTTATGCCTGATACAACCATACGTACAAATAGTGAAGTAGTTCTTATAGGAGCTGGAATAATGAGCGCCACTCTTGGTTTAATCCTTAAAGAGTTGCAGCCGGATATCAAAATTGAAATTTACGAGCGCTTAGATATTGCCGCCGCCGAAAGTTCTGATGCATGGAATAATGCCGGAACGGGACATTCCGCCTTTTGCGAGCTTAATTATACTCCTGAAAGTGAAGATGGAAGCATCAATCCAAAAAAAGCAATCGGTATTGCGGAATCTTTTGAGGTTTCAAGACAATTTTGGGCGTATCTCGTCCAAGAAAATAAAGTTCCATCCCCAGAAAATTTTATAAAAAGCATTCCACATCTTAGTTTTGTTTGGGGTAAAAAAAATGTGGAGTACCTAAAAAAGAGATATGAAGCTTTACAAGCTAATCCTCTTTTTGATGAAATGGTCTTCAGCACGGATTTTTCTGAGTTGAAAAAATGGATGCCTCTCGTTATGGAAGGTAGAAAGGAAGCTGATGCAGTTGCCGCTACTTCAATGGCAATTGGAACCGATGTAAATTTTGGAGAATTAACCCGAAGTATTTTTGGTTATTTGACAAAATTAGAAGGTGTTACCATTCATTTCAACCATGAAGTTCAAAAATTAAAACAAAGGGAAGATAAATCCTGGAGAATAAAAATTACTGATTTGGCTTCAGGCCAAAAGAAAAAAGCATATACCAAGTTTGTTTTCATAGGTGCCGGTGGCGGTTCGTTGCCATTATTAGAAAAAGCAGATGTTCCAGAAGGAAAAGGATACGGTGGTTTTCCTGTGAGCGGGCAATGGTTAAAATGTACCAATCCGGAAGTGATTGCAAAACATCAGGCCAAAGTATATGGTAAAGCTAGTGTTGGTGCTCCGCCAATGTCTGTTCCACATATTGATTCCCGAATGATAAATGGTGAGAAAGCATTGCTTTTTGGTCCTTTTGCAGGTTTTTCAACTCGGTTCTTAAAAAATGGTTCCTATTCGGATTTGCCTTTATCGATAAAACCAGACAATATTATTCCTATGGTTGCCGCGGGTATCAAGAATATACCACTTACTAAATATTTAATTCAGCAAGTACGTCAGTCTCCTAAAGATAGAATAAATGCTTTAAGAGAATATGTTCCAGGAGCACGATCTAAAGACTGGGTTCTTGAACGAGCAGGACAACGCGTTCAAGTGATTAAGAAGGATGAAAAAGAAGGTGGGATTCTGGAGTTTGGTACCGAAGTGATTACCACTGCCGATGGAACATTATCTGTTTTACTGGGTGCTTCGCCGGGCGCATCAACCGCTGTTTCTATTATGGTTGATTTGATTGGAAGATGTTTTAAAGATCAATTTGAAACGCCGGAATGGCAAGAGAAATTAAAAACGATGATTCCTTCTTTTGGTCAGAAATTAAATGATAATCCTGATTTATTAAAGGAAATCAGAAAAGAAACAGCTACGGTTTTAAAGCTAAATAATTAGAATTTTATATAAATAAAAAAGGCGCTGAATTTTAGATTATATCTAATTTCAGCGCCTTTTTTCGTTATGAATCCTTTAGTATTTTTGTCGTTTTCAAAATATTTTCGGACAAATTTGTCAACCAGATTAATTGTTCAATTACCAATTGCGCTTCCTGCATTTTCAGTTGAAACGCGTCTTCATCGATAGGAATTCCTTCTTTTAACTCCTTTTCCCGAATGTTTTTCAGCTCTGTAAAGCGCATTGCTAGATCTTCTTGCGGAAGGTTTTCTTTGAGTGCTAAATTGTTTTCTTTTAAGATTGCAATGGTATTGTCTAAGTTTTTAATGGCAGTATCAACGACTACATTAAAAGCCTCAGAAGCAGTTGTGGTTTTGTGGGATTGAATATAAGTTCCTAATGAAGCCAGAGAAGACAGTAGAGAATGATTTAAAACAGTCAGTTTGTATACTTGTGGCATTTGTTTTTGCTTTGATTTGGGTTCTTGAACCATTCTTTGAAACGAAGCCATCAGATTACCAATTTCGATAAAAGCATTTTTTCGCGCTAGACGATAGGAAGTAGAAATATTTCCTTTTTTATTGTAAAAAATAGAAATTTCTTTTAAATAATCTTGGTTTGCCTTAATTGCTTTTTCTAAATAGAGAGGAATGTTCAAAAACTCCCAGGAAGGCCATAAAAAGTGATTCGCCAAGAAGGCTAAAGTGGCACCCACAACAGTATCTAGGATTCGATATTGAACTAAATCACCAATATTAGGTGTAATTATTCCATAGATAAATACAACATACATGGTGACAAAAATGGCGCTCACCTTATAATTAATTTGTGTAAAAGAGAATCCCAACAGCATACAAACAATAGAAAGAACACTGATTATGATGTTGTCTTTTACGATGAAAAGAATCCCGAAAGCAACTAATCCACCAATCACTGTGCCAATAATTCGGTGAAAAGAACGTTCTTTTGTCAAACCATAACCCGGTCTCATGATTACAATTATGGTCAGCAATATCCAATAAACATTATGGAACGGTAGAAATTTTCCAATAATAAAACCAAGCATTAAGGTTATAGTTAATCGCAAGGAATGCCTGAAAATAGTAGACGAGAAACTCAGGTTTTGGGTCAAAGTACTCAACGGATAATATTGTGGAGTCAGGAATTTTTCTAAATCAGTATCGATTCCTTTAAAATCGTGCGAATTAAAAGTAACTGTAAAAGCACGCTCAACAATTTTTATTTTTTCGACTTGTTTTTCAGCATATTGCAACATCGTTGTCAACATGAAAACACCTTCGGAAGCAGTAGTTTTTCCTAAATCATTTTCATAATCTGTAATGGCAAGTTGTAAGGCATTCAAATCGCCCAGTAAAGTATGTTTAGAAATGTATTTCGTACTTTTTTTGACACTTTTAGATAATTGCTTCAAGCTAGCCGCCAGATTGTAAGCTAAATTTTGATACGTATGTAAAACCTTTGGATAATCATCGAATTTTTGATGTAATTTATCATGGTCGAAAGCTGTGGATAGCGCGAGTTCCAGAATTTCTACTAACGAAATAAAAACCAAAAGCATTTTACGGTTTTGATTGGAAGAACCTGAAGTTGTATGACTACTAATTAATACTTCTCTAATGTTTTGATGAATGGTATTCAGCTCGACTTGAAGGTGTAATTGTTTTTCAATGATTGATTTTCTGTCAGCATTCAAGGTCCATAAATCACCTCTCAGTTTCAAATATTTGGCGGTAAGCCTGATACATTCCGCAATTTGTAACTCTACATAACGATGCGGTCTGATGTAATGAAAAATAAGCGAAATCAACAGATAGAATAAACCACCGGCAAGTATTAATCCTGCATGCAGCAACATTGCCCAGCCGGTATTGATGCTTGCAAATGCTAATGAAACGGCAATGAGACCAGAGAAAGAAACCATTGTAGCGCGTTGCCCATATACAGAAAGCATCGATATTAGGAAAATTAATACTGCCAAAAATGGATAAAAAATCCAAGAATATGGAAATACAATATTAACGAGCAAATTGATCCCAGCAACAAGAAAAGCAGTTACCAGAACACCGTTAATTTTATGTTTCAGACTGCTTGGAATATCGCTTGGGTAGGTGAAAACTGCCCCAAGAGCTATAGCAAAACCCATTTCAAATTTGCCCAAAAACGAAAATATCACCACGGGAATAACTGCCGCAATAGTGACTTTTATAGCATTGGTAAAATAAGTGCTGTCGGTAAATTTTCGGATTTTGTAAATCATATCATAGTATTGTTGCAAAGGTAAGATTTGTATGAATTATACAACCAATAAAGGAGGTGATTTCTTTTAAATTGTAAATATTAGCTAATATTTAACGGCAGATTATTCATTGTCTATTTTTTTACTATTTTTGCAAACTGAATGAAAAGGAAACATATTCCAATTTCAGTAGAAAATACTTAATACAACACGAATGATTTTACCAATTATAGGATATGGCGACCCAGTTTTAAGAAAAACAGGAGAAGTTCTTTCACCAGAACATCCAAACTTGAAAGAAACGATTGCTAATATGTACGAGACCATGTATAATGCCTATGGTGTGGGTCTTGCTGCGCCACAAGTGGGATTAGCGCTTCGTTTATTTGTAATCGACACCACTCCTTTTAGTGATGATGAAGAATTAGAAGATTCGGAACAAAAAGCATTAAAAGGATTTAAGAGAACTTTTATCAATGCAAAAATGATAAAAGAAGAAGGTGTAGAGTGGAGTTTTAATGAAGGTTGCTTGAGTATTCCGGATGTGAGAGAGGATGTTTACAGAAATCCAACCATAACAATCGAATACTGCGAAGAGGATTTTGTAATGAAAACAGAAGTTTTTGACGGATTAATCGCCAGAGTGATCCAACATGAATACGATCATATTGAAGGAATTTTATTTACGGATAAAATTTCATCATTAAAAAAACGATTGATTCAAAAGAAACTGAAAAACATCTTAGAAGGAAAAACGTTCCAAGATTACCGCATGAAATTTTTTGCCAAAAAAGGAAGATAAAATTTAGCAACAGCTTCGTTGGTATGATTTTTGGTTTTAAAGAAAAAATAAATATGTCAAATTCTTAATAATAATTACACAAAAGATGAATTTAGAAAAAATATTAGCCATTTCTGGGAAACCAGGTTTATATGTATTGAAAGTGCAAACAAGAACTGGCTTTGTAGCAGAATCATTGGCAGACGGAAAAAAAATCACAGTGAACTTGAAAAGTAATGTGAGTTTGTTGTCGGAAATTTCAATTTATACGTATGAAGGCGAAAAACCATTAGCTGAGATCATGCAAAAAATTGCTGATAAAGAAAGCAAAGGTCCAGCACTTTCTCATAAAGAAGACAATGCAAAACTAACGGCTTATTTCAAAGAAATTTTACCGGATTATGATGAAGAAAGAGTATATCCTTCTGATATCAAAAAAGTTTTAAACTGGTACAATATGCTTCAGGCAAAAGGATTAGTTACTGATGAAGTTCCAGCTGTTGCTGTTACTGAAGAAGTTGGTGCCGTTGCAGAAGAAACTCCAGAAGCGGAACTTAAAACTCCTGCTAAAAAAGCAAAAGCTAAAAAAGAGTAATTTAACACTACAATAATATTTAATCCTGTTCAGCTATTTTCTGAACAGGATTTTTTTATTTTTACCAAAAACAATTTCTGATGAATTCAAGACAAAACCAATTGCAAGCTTTCGAAAGATTATTAGACATTATGGATGATTTGCGGGAAAAATGTCCTTGGGACAAAAAGCAAACCATGCAAACCTTGCGTCATTTGACTATTGAAGAAACCTATGAATTAGGCGATGCTATTTTAGATAATGATTTAAACGAAGTCAAAAAAGAATTGGGTGATTTGTTATTACATATTGTTTTTTATGCCAAAATAGGAAGCGAGACGAATGACTTTGATATGGCGGATGTATGTAATGAAATTTGTGAAAAGCTAATTCACCGTCATCCGCATATTTATAGTGATGTTGTGGTTAAAGATGAAGAGGAAGTGAAACAAAATTGGGAAAAACTAAAATTGAAAGAAGGCAAAAAATCTGTTCTCGAAGGTGTTCCAAGAAGTTTACCTGCATTAGTTAAGGCAAGCCGAATACAGGATAAAGTAAAAGGAGTGGGTTTTGATTGGGAAGAATCGCATCAGGTTTGGGATAAGGTTCAAGAGGAATTGGAAGAGTTACAAGTTGAGGTTGAAGCAGGTGATCAGGATAAAATTGAAGCCGAATTTGGAGATGTTTTATTTTCGATGATTAACTACGCTCGATTTTTGAATGTAAATCCTGAAGATGCTTTGGAACGAACTAATAAAAAATTTATCAAGCGATTTCAATATTTAGAAAGTAAAGCTGGAGAATTAGGAAAACCTTTAATGGACATGACTTTAGCTGAAATGGATATTTTTTGGGAAGAAGCGAAGAAGTTATAGTATTCAGTATTTTAGTAATCAGTGCTCAGATTTCAGTCCCGATACTTCGGGATTAGTGTTCAGTTTTAAATAATTAATTTACCAATGTCAGAAAATAAAACCGAGTTAAAACGTTCTTTAGGATTAATAGATGCCACGAGTTTAGTTGCTGGTTCCATGATAGGATCCGGAATTTTTATTGTAACATCAGCCATGGCGAGAGATATTGGTTCTGCTGCTTGGTTATTGGTCATTTGGCTAGTAACGGGATTAATTACTGTTGCTGCGGCATTGAGTTATGGAGAATTGGCAGGAATGATGCCCAATGCAGGAGGACAATTCGTTTATATTCAACGTGCGTACGGAAGATTAGTTTCTTTTTTGTACGGCTGGACTGTTTTCACGGTAATTCAAACCGGTGTTATCGCAGCTATTGCAGTTACTTTCGCTAATTATGCCGCTATCTTTTTTCCTGTTTTAGATCAAACTCTTTTTACGGTTGGTACTGGTTTTGTTTTTTCTTACCAAAAAGTATTGGCAATTTTTAGTATAATTCTGCTAACTTATATTAATACTAAAGGTGTTGAAAGCGGGAAAACGGTTCAATTGATTTTTACTTCGGCTAAACTAATTGCGCTTTTTGCATTGATTATTTTGGGATTGTATGTTGGTTTACAAACGGATGTTTTGTCTAATAATTTTGCAAATATGTGGGAAGCCAGTAAAACGGTTGTAAATCCTGACGGAACAATTACGGTTACAAAATTAGCAGGAATGGCAATTTTGGGTGCAGCAGGAGCAACGATTATCAACTCATTATTTTCCAGTGATGCTTGGAACAACGTGACTTTTATTGCAGGTGAAATTAAAGAACCTAAAAAGAATATACCCCGAAGTTTGTTTCTTGGAACTCTGATTGTGACTGTTATTTATGTTTTGGCAAATCTGGCTTATTTGGCTTTATTGCCAATGCAAGGAACACCAAACGCTGCTGATAGTTTGAGTAACGGAATCATGTTTGCCAGTAATGATAGAGTAGGCGCGGCGGCGGCAAGCATGATTATGGGAAATGTCGGTGTATTTGTAATGGCTGCGTTAATCATGGTTTCCACTTTTGGATGCAATAGCGGTTTGATTCTTTCGGGAGGACGATTATTTTTTGCCATGGCAAAAGACGGATTGTTTTTTAAACAAGCTACAGAACTGAATAAAAATCAGGTTCCTGCAAAAGCGCTATGGGTGCAGTGTATTTGGGCTTGTGTACTTTGTATTTCGGGAAAATTTGGGGATTTATTGACGTACGCAACTTTTGCGTCATTGTTGTTTTACATCCTGACGATTCTAGGTGTTTTCATCCTTAGAAAAAAAGAACCCAATGCGGATAGGCCTTACAAAGCCTTTGGATATCCAATTGTACCAGCCATTTATATTATAGTGACCTCGGCAATTTGCTTCAATTTATTGATTTATGATACCTTCAATACAGGATTAGGATTGTGTATTGTGGCGCTGGGAATTCCGGTGTATTATTTTGTAATGAATAAAAAAGAGTAAAATGAATCGGGCTATTCTGCTAATTTTTTTAGCGCATTGATATCTTTTAAAACAATTTTTTTTCCTGTTAATTCAATCAGACCTAATTTTTTAAAATCAGATAGCAAACGAATGCAACTTTCAGTGGCAGTGCCAATTATGCTGGCTAATTCGTCTCTTGAAAGTTGTACTTTTAAAGAGTTATCCTCGTTTTTTCCAAAAGTATCATTTAGATAAAGAAGCGTTTCGGCTAATCTTTCTTTGACTGTTTTTTGAGCTAAATTTACCATGTGATCATCGGCTTCTTTTAGATCACCGCAAATACTTTTCATCACATTCATTGAAAACTGGTTATTCTTATCGAAATATCCCATCACTTCTGATTTTGGAATAAAACAAACCTGCATATCTTCAAGAGCTACAGCGCTTAAGTTGACCGGTTCATCACTAATCATTGAGCGTTGCCCCAGTAATTCTCCTTTAGTAACTAATTTCACAATGTGGTCTTTGCCGTTTGCACTCAATTTGGTCAGTTTGCACACACCATCTTTGATACAATAAATTCCATTTACATTCTCACCTTCCTCAAAAATAACTTCACCTTTTTTAATAATATGGGAAGTTTTACAGTCGGAGAGTTTAACTAATTCGTCTTTAGTTAAGGCTTTTAAAGAGCTAAATTCTCTGACGATACATTGTTCGCATTTGCTCATAGTATATGTGATTTATTGGAATTACAAAACTAACTCTTTAATATGACAAATATCATATTTTTAAATTATTCAATTAATCACCTTTGTTCCAGGTAAAATGAGCAAAGTTATGGACACACAAAACTGTTTCCATTGTGGGTTAGACATTATTAAAGAAGACGAAATTATTTTTGATGCTAAAAATTTCTGTTGTAACGGTTGTAAAACGGTCTACGAAATTTTCAGTCTGAATGATTTGACGTGTTATTATGATTTTGAAAAATCCCCTGGAGCAACCCCGCAAGATATTAATGGTAAATATGATTTTTTAGATAATGAGAGTATTGTATCCAAATTATTGGAATTTCAAGAAAATTCAACCGCAATTATTTCACTTAGTATTCCACATATTCATTGTAGCTCGTGTATTTGGATTCTGGAAAATCTACAGCGTCTTCAAAAAGGAATAAGCACTTCACAGGTTAATTTTCCAGAAAAAAGAGTCCGAATCACCTTCAATCCAGAAGTTGTTTCTATCAAAACGATTGTTTATTTGTTGAGTTCTATTGGTTATGAACCCTATATAAGTTTAGAAAACTATGAAACGGGAAGTAATGATGTAGATAGAAGTTTGACTTATAAATTAGGCGTTGCTTTCTTCTGTTTTGGAAACATTATGTTGCTTTCGTTTCCGGAATATTTTGAAGTAAAAGAATTTTGGTTAGACCAATACCGTGGCTTCTTCCGTTGGTTGATTTTTGCGTTAGCATTACCGAGTTTCTTTTACTCGGCAAGTGGTTATTATGTCTCTGCGTATAAAAGTATCAAAACTAAAATGCTTAATATCGACATTCCTATTGCTTTAGGAATTGTGGTGATGTTTGTGCGAAGTACGTTTGATATTGTTATGGATTACGGTTCCGGTTTTTTTGACAGCTTAACAGGATTGATATTCTTTATGCTTTTAGGGAAAATGTTCCAAATCAAAACCTATAGTTTTTTGAGTTTCGAAAGGGATTTTAAGTCCTATTTTCCAATAGCGATTACCAAAATCAATTCGGATTTATCAGAGGAAAGTGTGGCAATTTACGAAGTTGAAAAAGGCGATCGATTACTCATCAGAAACCAAGAACTGATTCCCGTTGATGGGATTCTAATTTCTGAAAAGGCAGAAATCGATTATAGTTTTGTCACTGGAGAAGCAATTCCTATTACAAAACAATCCGGAGACAAAGTTTTTGCAGGAGGAAAACAAATAGGGAAAGTTATCGAAATGGAGGTTTTACATTCTGTTTCTCAAAGTTATTTGACGCAATTATGGAGCAATGATGTGTTCCAAAAAAATGTAGAACAAAAGCACAAAACGATTACCGATAGTATTAGCCGTTATTTTACACCTATTTTATTATTGATTGCTTTTGCAGGATTTGGCTATTGGATTTTTATAGATGCTAATACTGCTTTCAATGTGTTTACGGCAGTGCTTATTGTTGCTTGTCCTTGTGCTTTGGCATTGACGGCACCATTCACTTTTGGGAACGTATTGCGAATATTAGGAAAACAGAAATTTTATCTCAAAAATGCTTTAGTTATTGAACAATTAGCAAAAGTGGATACGATAGTTTTTGATAAAACAGGAACGATTACAACCAATAAAAAATCGAATATTTCCTATGAAGGAACCGTTCTTTCCGATGAGAATTTATTGCTGGTAAAGAATGTGCTTCGGGCCTCCAATCACCCGTTAAGCCGAATGTTATATGATTATTTGCCGATTCCAATTTTGCAAAGTAAATCAGGAAATGATACCAAAAAGTTGAAAGTGGATCATTTTGAAGAAATCACAGGGAAAGGGATTCAAGCCCAGATTTTTGGTCACCAAATCCAGATAGGTTCTGCCGATTTTGTAGAAAAAATCGAAGAAAAAAACGTTCAGCAAACATCGGTTCATATTAAGATCAATACTGTTTATTACGGGAAATTCATCTTTAATAATCAATACAGAGAGGGATTAGAAGTGCTTTTTAAAAATTTAAGCACAAAATATCAAATCAAGGTTTTATCAGGTGACAACGAAGGCGAACGCGCTATTCTTAAACAACTTTTGCCGAAAGGCACGGAATTTATTTTCAATCAGAAACCGGAACAGAAATTAGAATTTATTAAAAACTTACAGGAACAAGGCAAAAATGTGATGATGGTAGGCGATGGATTAAATGATGCCGGAGCTTTGGCGCAAAGCAATGTAGGAATCTCCATTTCTGAAAATGTAAATGTTTTTTCACCGGCTTGTGATGCTATTTTGGATGCCAGTGAATTTCAAAAATTGAATTATTTCTTAAAATTATCCAAGAATGCGATTACGACCATCAAAATGAGTTTTGGACTTTCCTTATTGTACAATGTGGTTGGATTATCATTTGCTATAACCGGGAATTTATTGCCTTTGGTTGCAGCTATCATCATGCCGTTGAGTACAATAACCATTGTAAGTTTTGTAACAGTGATGAGTAGTTATTATGCTCGGAATAAATAGAATGGAGCACGATTTGATTTTTTCTTCACATATATTTAACAAAAGTAATAAGTATGATAATTGTCATGTTTTACTCGGAAACGTAAAAGTAACTTTGTTAACACAAATTAAGGTATGAGTGTCATTTATTTATTAATCTCCATCAGTATAATAGTCGCCATTGGTTTCTTTATTGCTTTTATAAGGGCAGTAAAGACGGGTCAATATGATGATGATTATACGCCGTCAGTCAGAATGCTATTTGACGACGAGCTAATACAGCCCAAAGTTGAGAAGTCAAACATCGAAAGCCAGGAGACTTTGTGATATTCAACAGTAATTTTTTAAATTTTTCAATCATTTAATTTTTTTATTTATGGAAATGCAGCAGTTTTATTATGATAACAAAATTGTAAAAAACTTCATTTACGCGACCATTGTTTTTGGAGTAGTAGGAATGTTAGTAGGACTTACATTGGCCTTTATGTTTCTTTTTCCAAATATTACCGATGGGATTTCGTGGTTGAGTTACGGTCGATTAAGACCTTTACACACCAATGCGGTTATTTTTGCCTTTGTAGGGAACGCAATGTTTGCGGGTATTTATTATTCCTTGCAGCGCTTGTTGAAAGCCAGAATGTTCAGCGATTTTTTGAGTAATCTTAATTTCTGGGGATGGCAATTAATAATCGTAGCGGCAGCAATTTCGTTGCCACTTGGATACAGTACCTCTAAAGAATATGCCGAATTGGAATGGCCAATAGATATCGCAATTGCATTGATTTGGGTTGTTTTTGGTATCAATATGATTGGAACAATTTTAAAACGTAGAGAGCGCCATTTGTATGTTGCCATTTGGTTTTACTTGGCGACATTCGTAACGGTTGCGGTTTTGCATATTTTCAATAGTTTGGCATTACCGGTTTCTGGAATGAAAAGTTATTCTGTTTACGCAGGGGTGCAAGATGCTTTGGTGCAATGGTGGTACGGTCATAATGCGGTTGCGTTTTTCTTGACTACACCTTTTTTAGGATTGATGTATTATTTTGTCCCAAAAGCGGCAAATCGTCCGGTATATTCTTATAGATTGTCAATTGTTCACTTTTGGTCGTTGATTTTCATTTACATCTGGGCAGGACCGCACCATTTATTATATTCTGCTTTGCCTAACTGGGCGCAAAATTTAGGAGTTGCTTTCTCTATTATGTTGATTGCTCCATCTTGGGGTGGAATGATAAACGGATTATTAACCTTGAGAGGGGTTTGGGATAAAGTACGTGTGGAACCTGTTTTAAAATTCTTCGTAGTAGCAATTACCGGTTACGGAATGGCAACTTTTGAAGGTCCGATGTTATCCTTAAAAAATGTAAATGCAATTGCGCATTACACGGATTGGATTATTGCTCACGTTCACGTAGGTGCATTGGCTTGGAACGGATTTATGGCCTTTGGTATGATTTATTGGTTGGTTCCTAGAATGACTAAAAGTAGTTTGTACTCTCTTAAATTAGCTAATTTCCACTTTTGGATTGGTACTTTAGGAATTATATTATATACCATTCCAATGTATGTTGCGGGTTTTTTACAAGCATCTATGTGGAAACAATTTAATCCGGACGGAACTTTAACGTATGGTAACTTTCTGGAAACAGTAACTCAAATTATGCCAATGTATTGGATGAGAGCTATTGGTGGAACCCTATATTTAATTGGAATGTTTACTTTGGTGTATAACATTATTCAAACGGTTCGATTAGGTTCTAAAATTGAAGACGAATTAGCGGAGGCTCCTGAGTTAATAAAAATTAGTGCAGGTAGAGTAAAAGGAGAAAAATTTCACCCTTGGTTAGAAAGAAAACCTATTCAGTTAACTATTTTGGCAACTGTTGCTATTTTAATAGGAGGTGTTATCCAAATTGTTCCTACAATTATGGTTAAATCTAATATTCCGACTATTGCCAGTGTCAAACCGTATTCTCCACTAGAATTAGAAGGACGTGATTTATACATCCGTGAAGGTTGTGTAGGGTGTCACTCTCAGTCAGTTCGTCCTTTCCGTAGCGAAGTAGAACGTTATGGACCACAATCTAAAGCTGGGGAATTCGTTTACGACCATCCATTCCTTTGGGGATCAAAACGTACAGGCCCAGATTTATTAAGAGTTGGAGCAAAATATAATGACAATTGGCATTTTAACCACTTCTGGAATCCACAAAGTATATCTGCAGGATCTATTATGCCAGGTTACAAATGGCTTTTTGATAATAAACCGATGGATGTTTCTTTGACTCAAAAGAAAATGCAAGCTATGGTGAAGCTTGGAGTTCCTTATACTGAAGCTCAAATTGCAAGTGGTTTAGATGATTTAAGAAAACAAGCTGTTGCAATTGAAGAAAGCTTGAAAAATGATCCTGACTTTGTGAAAAGTTATGACGAAAGCAAGAAAAAAGCCGAAGCCAGAGGAGAGAAATTTGTTCCAATGAACGAAAGAGAAATCGTTGCCTTAATTGCTTACATGCAAAGACTGGGAACCGATATTAAAGTAAAAGATATTGCTAAAAAATAAAAGTCATGTTCGAACAAATAAAACATAATATGGAAACGATTGAAGGTGTGGCGATATATCCCATCTTATCATTATTAATTTTTTTCGTCTTTTTCGTGGGCCTTGGTTTATGGGTGTTCTCCTATAAAAAAGAAACGATTAGTGAATTAAGTCAAATTCCATTGAGAGACAACTAAATAGTATAATTTTTTAAAATTTAAAAAATGAAAAAATTAATTCCAGCATACGTTAGGGTACCTGTTATTTTCTTCGCTGTATTTATGGCAATGGAATATTTTATTGACTCAGGAGACAGACCTGCTTTTATAAAATTCCCAATGGTTTCCGTATTCTTATTCGTGTTTCTTTTCCTTTTGATAGCAATAGAAATTACCGTGAGTGCAGTAGATAATATTACGTATCACTTGTTGACCGAGGAACAAAAAATCCAATTAAATGAAGCAAATAATTTAAGTTTCAAGGATAGTGAATGGTACAAGAAATTGATGAAGAAATTGACTAAAACAGAGTCGTTGGATAATGAAGATCAGTTGTTATTGGACCACGATTACGACGGTATCAAAGAATTAGACAACAATTTGCCGCCATGGTGGGTGTACTTATTTTATGCTTGTATCGTATTTGGAGTTGTTTACATGGTGCGATTTGAAGTGTTAGGTGCTGACAATCAGGAAATGGAGCTTAAGAAAGAAGTGGCTCAAGCCAAAATTGATATTGCAGAATACATGAAAACTGCGCCGGATATGATGGATGAAAAAACGGTGACCTTACTGACAGATCCTGCAGATTTAGCAGCTGGAAAAGAAATTTTTACAACTAATTGTGCGGCCTGTCACAGAGCTGACGGTGGAGGACAAATTGGACCAAATTTAACGGATGACCAATGGATTTTAGGGGGAGGAATAAAAAATGTATTTCATACGCTGGTAAATGGAGGACGTGACGGAAAAGGTATGATTTCGTGGAAAGGAACCCTGAAACCTAAAGAAATGCAGAAAGTTGCCAGTTATATCTTATCCTTAAAAGGAAGTAATCCACCTGATGCTAAAGCTCCTGAAGGAGAGGTTTGGGTAGAAGAAAATGTTACTGTTGCAGTTAAATAACAATTAGAAACACACGTTTTATTTAGCTTAATAATTATTTTGAACTTGTGTTTTAAATAAAAAAAAATGTCAAAATTACCAGACGAAGCGTTTAGAGATACTATTGGAACGATTGATGAAGAAGGAAATAGAAAATTCATTTTCCCCAAAAAACCTTCCGGAAAGTTCTACGATTACAGGAAATGGGTGAGTTATTTTTTACTCATTGTACTTGTTGCGAATCCTTTTATGAAGATAAATGGTAATCAGTTCATGATGTTCAATATATTGGAACGCCGATTTAATATATTCGGATTTCCTTTTTGGCCTCAGGATATTTATCTTTTCGTTCTTTTTATGATTATTGGCGTCGTTTTCGTCATTCTTTTTACGGTAATTTTTGGACGGATATTTTGCGGATGGATTTGTCCACAGACCATATTTTTAGAAATGGTTTTCCGTAGAATAGAATATTGGATTGAAGGAGATCGTGGTGCTCAAATTCGTTTGGAAAAACAAGAATGGAATGCAGAGAAGATCAGAAAGAAAGGCATAAAATGGACTATTTTCCTAATCATTTCTTTTTTCATTGCCAATGTGTTTCTGGCATATCTTATCAGTAGTGACAAGTTGCTCTTAATGATTGAAGAAGGGCCCGAAAACCATGTTAGTACTTTGGTTTCTTTATTCATCTTTACAGGAGTTTTCTATTTTATTTTTGCTTGGTTTAGAGAACAGGTTTGTATCATAGCTTGTCCTTACGGAAGATTGCAAGGCGTTTTATTAGATGATAAATCTATAAATGTTGCGTACGATTTTGTTCGTGGCGAAAAAGAAGTGGGCCGTGCTAAATTCAACAAACAAGAAGACAGAGCGACTACTGGAAAAGGCGATTGCATCGATTGTAAACAATGTGTAAATGTTTGTCCAACCGGAATTGACATCCGTAACGGGACACAAATGGAATGCATTAATTGCACCGCTTGTATTGATGAATGCGACACGATTATGTATAGCGTTGGTTTGCCAAAGGGACTAATTCGATACGCTTCAGAAGATGAAATTGAGAAAAAAGTAAAGTTCAAGTTTACGCCAAGAATGAAAGGCTATTCAGCTGTATTATTCATTCTAACAGGAATTTTGATTGGATTATTGTTCTTACGTTCGGATGTTGAAGCTAGTATTTTGAGGTTACCAGGGCAATTGTTTCAACACAAAGGCGAAAATATCAGTAACATATATACTTTTAAAATTATCAATAAAACTAATAATGATTTTGATGATATTCATTTTAAACTTGTTGGAATAAAAGGGACTTTAAAAGTGGTTGGAAAACAAGAATTAAAAGTACCCAAACAAGGAATGAATGGCGGAACCTTATTTGTTGAAATCAACCAAAATTTATTGGATAGCGACAAAACAAAACTGAAAATTGAGGTTTATAATGGGGATGAAAAAATTGAAACGGCGACCACTAACTTTTTGAGTCCGCGTAGTTTTGATTAATAATTATCCAATTCAAGTTTCAAAAAAATAAATATAATATCATGAAAATAAGCTGGGGAACAGGAATCGTAATCGCTTTTGGTTTGTTTATGACCTTTATTTTGTTTTTTGTTTTTACGGTTCAATCCGATTCAAAATACGATAATGAGTTAGTTGTAGAAGAATATTATAAACATGATGCACATTTTGGAGATGAAATGGCTCGTGTACAAAATGCAGCTGATTTGGCTCAAAAGCCTACAATAAATAATGTTTCAAACGGAATTGAAATAGTATTCCCAAAAGTTTTTGATCCAAAAAATATCAAAGGTAAAGTGTCCCTTTACAGACCGTCTAACAAAAAATTAGATTTTGAAATTCCCATTTCACTATCTGATGCTACTACTTTGCTCATACCTAAAAAAAGTTTGGCAGGCGGTCGATGGGACATTAATATGGAATGGCAATACGATGGAAAATCGTATTTGACTAAAGAAACGATATATATCAATTAGTCTTACAGTAAAAAGTTTTAAAGTACATCAATTGGCTTTAGGGTCTTTTAACTTTACGACATTAGAATAAAAAAATGCTTTATACTGCCTTCATTTTTGGTTTAATAAGTAGTTTTCACTGCATCGGAATGTGCGGTCCTATTGCTATGATGTTGCCTGTAGACAGAACGAATCAGACCAAAAAAGCAATTCAAATCATTACTTATCATTCAGGAAGATTAACGGCGTATGCGACAATAGGCTTTGTTTTTGGACTGCTTGGAAAAGGTTTCTTCTTGGCCGGTTTACAACAGAATTTATCTATATTTATTGGTGTAGCCATGATCTTAGTAGTTTTGACTCCGGATAAAATTTTTGCGAAATACAATTTTTCAAAACCGGTTTTTAAATTAATTTCAAAAATAAAAGCAGCTTTAGGAAGTCAGTTTAGAAACAAAAGTTATAAATCCCTGTTCACTATTGGTTTACTGAATGGCTTTTTGCCTTGCGGAATGGTTTATGTCGCCTTGTTTGGTGCCATTGCCATGCAAAGTGAAAGTTTGGGTGTCTTATATATGATTTTATTTGGATTAGGAACCGTTCCTATGATGAGCAGCGTCGTGTATATCAACTCATTTCTTACAATTCCTATTCGAAACCGAATCCAGAAGGCGATTCCTTATGTAGCAGTATGCATTGGTTGCTTATTTATTTTACGAGGATTGGGATTAGGAATTCCTTATATTTCTCCATCCAATATGAGTTTGTTTATTCAAGCTGATCCAAACTGTCACTAATTTTCTAATAGTTTAGCATAGAAAAAGCACGCTGCTAGGCGTGCTTTTTTATTTTGTAAGATTGAGAAACATTAAATTGTCATCGAAAACAATTCGGTTTCCGGCGCTTTTCTTTTCAAGCGTAAATCGAATGCCATACAAATATTACGAACATAAGGCTTTCCTTTTTCAGTAACGGCAATTCCATTGTCTTTAATTATAAGTAATCCGTCGTTTTCCATTTCTTTCAACTGAAGTATAACCTCTGGAATTTCATTGAAATAACCCTCTTTGGTTTCCCAGGAAGTTTCAAATTGGCACATTAAATTCAAAATGTGTTTTCGGATGATGAGGTCTTCATTGGTCAATAAATGCCCTCTAAAAACCGGTAATTTGTTCCATTCTAAAATTTGATAGTAGTCCTCTAAGTTTTTTACATTCTGTGCAAAACTGTACCAACTGTCACTGATGGAAGAAACTCCCAATCCAATCATTAATTGTGTTTTGGATGAACTGTAGCCCATGAAATTACGGTGCAATGTGCCACTTTGGAAAGCATCATATAAACTGTCAGTCTCCAACGCAAAATGATCCATTCCTATTTCATGATAGCCATTTTCATATAATAATTTTTTACCCGTTTCATAAAGCATTCTCTTTTTATCATCTTTTGGAATATCTTCATCGTTAAAACCGCGCTGTCCATTGCCTTTAATCCAAGGAACGTGAGCATAACTATAAAATGCCAATCGGTCGGGTTGTAATGATTTTGTTTTCTCAATGGTATCAATTACATCCTCTATTTCCTGAAAGGGCAGTCCAAAAATGATATCGTGACCTATGGAAGTATACCCAATTTCTCTAGCCCAAAACGTAACTTTTGCCACATTATGAAAAGGCTGTAAACGGTGAATTGCTTTTTGTACTTTCTCGGAATAATCCTGAACGCCAAAACTCACTCTTCTAAAACCTAAATCATACAGCTTTTGTAAATGTTCGTGAGTTGTGTTATTGGGATGGCCTTCAAAACTAAACTCATGGTCTTTGGCTTTTTTGGCATGAACAAAAATACCATTTATTAAATCCTCTAAATTTTTGGTAGAAAAAAATGTGGGAGTTCCACCACCCAAATGAATATCTTTTATAGTTGGCTTTTCGCCAAGAATTTTACAATATAAGGTCCATTCTTTCAAAACTGCTTCTATATAAGGATTTTCAACGCCGTGATTTTTTGTAATACGCTTGTTACAGCCACAAAAAGTACATAAGCTTTCGCAAAAAGGCAAATGGATATACAAACTAATACCTTCTGAAGAATTACTCGCTTGAAAGGATTTTTTTAGCGTTTCAGCCCATATTTCATCTGAAAAATCAGTTTCATCCCAATAGGGAACCGTTGGATAACTGGTGTATCTGGGACCAGGAACATTGTATTTTTGAATTAAAGAATTTTTCATGGCAGAGGCATTTAACGTTAATCAAAAGTAGAACGACCACTCAAATATTAAAATGATAATTATCATATCGAGAGAACCTTTTGCAAAAAAAAGAGGCTTTAAAAGCCTCTTGTACAGAATAAATTAATTGTTTACATCGCTATGCAATCCTGAATCATTTTAGTCCATTTTTTGGCAAGTTGATGATCTTCATATAAACAAACTTGACCTATTTGATCATTCTCAATTTTGTAAAATGATATATAGTCAGCTTTTTTGCCTTCTTTATATTGAAATTCAAATTCAATTTTTAGAATCGTAGCAGTGTTATTCTCCGTTGTTGGAATCAGTTTGCAGGATTGAATTGTATTTAAATCTACAAAAGAAACAACTTCTTCTTCTTTAGCATTAAAATCAATTAAAAGAAATCCTTTGTTTTTTTCGTCTAATGCCAAAACTTTTTTATTTTGTGTTTCAGTCAATTCAAAAATAAAGTGATTGTTTTGGCTGAATTTGGTTTTTATGGCTTTGATTTTTGCTTTGTTAATTGAAGATGACCTCATGGAATAGAATAGAGGAATGGCAATTATTAAAGTTAATATTAGTCCAATTATAGTTACGGAAGTATCCATTTTTTATTTTTTTAGTTATTTGTAAAGCATGATATGTTGAACTGAAATCCAAAGGGAATCAATTCAAAAGGGAAGATACTATATCTTCAATTTACGAAATCAGTGTTTCAAATCACCAAAAAAAATGGAAAGGAAAGAGCAGGAGCGAAACCATCTCACATCGATTGATGTCTTGTTTCGCAAAACGAATAAAGAATATACTGATTTTAAAATCCGGAATTACATTCAGAAAATTTTCCAGATATTTTGCAATGGTGTAATCAGGAGTTTTATGATAGGAAGTAAAAGTATTACTTACTTGAGGTTGTATAAAATCTGAAGAATGAATGCTGTTCGCAGACAATGAAGAATTTGACTTTTCTATTTTAATGGTTTGAACAGGAACTTCATTTGCACTAAAAGCAAATAAAAAAACTATTAAAAGTCCAATAAAAACAAGTGTTTTTCGAAACAAATTCATTTTGTAAAAATAAAATTTCGCTGTTTATTACTATAATTATTTCTAATAAATGAAAGTTAAAATTTGAATGCAGAAAATCTTTATTGTAAAAAAGCCTCGAACTAATATTGTCCGAGGCTAATAGTTTTAAAATAATATCAAAATTTATTCTATTTTCAAATTTCTTAATTGTTTTAGTTTTTCTTTCCAAACATCAAGACTTTCTTTATGAATGGCGATGTTTTTGCGGACTTCTAATACAATTGAATTTTCTTTTTTAGCATTTCTGGTATTGGTAAAGAATTGAATGTTGTTTTCCAATTGGAAAATTTCATTTTGTACTTCGTCAATTTTACGCATGATAAAAATCTTTTCATTATCAAGTTTGCGAGTATCATGACTTTCTGATAAATGATCCATTCTATTGGCGAAACGCATCATATCTGTATCTTTTTTACTCAAACTCAATTTTTCAAAAAGTGCATCCAGGATTTTATTGAATTTCCCTTCAATATGTCTTCTTGGGAAAGGTACTTTTCCAAAGTTTTTCCAAGTTTCAATATGCAACTTAATCGCATCTAAATCCGTTTTATGGTCTCCAGTCAACTGAAATTCTCTCAAAGTTTCTAAATAGGCTTTTTTATTATCAAAAGCTTCTACTTCTTCGCTGTTCTCTTCGTTTTTCTGCTCTTTTAACTTGTCAAAATAATGGTTGCAAGCATCTTTAAACTCTTTCCAGATTTTATCGGAATATTTTCTTGGCACATGACCTATCTGTTTCCATTCATCCTGAATTTGTTTCATGATAGGTGTTGTAGCATCAAAATCAGTGCTTTCTTGTAATTCTCTAGCTTTGGCAACAAGCGCTGTTTTCTTATTTAAATTGTCATTTTGATCTTTCTTAATGTCTTTATAAAAAGAGTTTTTGAAAGAATTAAAATTTCTGACAGCAGTTTTAAAACCGGCCCAAGTTTCCTCATTTACTTCCGATGGTACTTTACCTGCAGAGAAAAAAGCTGTTCTTAAGGCTTCAACTTTTTCTATTTGAGCTAGCCATTGCGCATGAGCATTGACTTTCTCCGTAGCTAAAACCTCAATTTTGGCAATTATTTCTTTTTTCTTTTCTAAATTCTCAAGTTCTGTTCCTCTTTGATTTTCGAATAAAACCTCACGTTTATCGTGCATTTGTTTGGTCAAATCGCTAAATTTATTCCAAATTTCATCGCGGTGTTCTCTGGAAACGGGACCAATATCTTCTTTCCAGATTCGGTGTAAATCCTGTAATTCTCTGAACGCTTTATTGATATCGGCTTCTTTTACCAATTCTTCAACACGCGCCACAATTTTTTGCTTTTGCTCTAAGTTATGTTTGAAATCCAAGTCTCTCGCTTCTCGGTCCAAATGTAAATAGTCGTAGAAATTTTCCACATGAAAATGGAAGTTGTTCCAAACGTGATTGTATTTATCCTTCGGAATCGGTCCTGCATTTTTCCATCGTTCTCTTAAATCATTAAAATGCTTTAAAGTGTCTTTGATGTTTGCCTGCGGATTAATCAACTCCTTCAATTCCTCAACAATTGCCAAACGGTTTTCTAAATTAGTTTTCAGATTCGTTTGTAAACTTTTGAAATGAGTATTTTTAGTATCTCTAAATTGAGTGTAATATTTATCAAATTGAGTCTTCAGCGGAGAATGGTATTGAAAATCTTCATTTGGATCTTGATTTTCTGTAAGGAATTCCTCTTTTTTCTCCTCAACAAGATGATTGTATTTGGCTAAGAATGCTTTTTTAATTTCTTCAATATGATCCTTAAACGACATTATTTTATCATTAGAAACCAAATTTTTAAGCTCGTCAACCAGTGATTCAAGTGACAAAGTATCGTAATCCTGCATCGGTATATCATGGCGCTCTTTCAGCGTTTCATCTTCACTTTCTTCCGCATTTGATTCTGCTATTGCATCAGTGGCCGATTGATTTTCTGTCTCAGCAGTTGGCTCTGTTTTTGCAACTTCATCCTCAGATGGAATTACAACATTATCCTCTGCCGGAAAATCGCTAGGCTCCTCAATTGACGCACTTTCTAAACTTTCAGGTACTGATTGATTAGATTCAACAGCTTTGTGCTCTAAATTTCCATCTGCCTCAAGCAGGTTATCGTTCTTTTCTTCTAACATTTTTTCAATGTGTAAGGTTTCTAATTAGATTCAACACGAAAGATAGTAAAGCAGTATGAAAATACAAAATAAAACCCCTTATTTATTGTCATTTTAGGTTACAAAATTTTTCTTTTTTGAGCATTTCCCCGCTGTTCGCTGTATCTTTTTTGTTCGCCAAAAAAGGCTCTCAAAAAAGGATGCCGCTTTCATCAGGGCTAGGGTTTTGCGATTTCAAGTTCATTTTTCTCTAGATCATAATGGTATTACAAACAAAAAAACATTCAATAAAGAATGTTTTTGATGTATACAAATAGGTCTATGAAGCTAATTCCGTTTTTAGATTATTTATTCCAAATCTTCCAAGCCTTCTCAGCTTGAAAAATAAGCATATCCAGACCATTTTTGATTTGTGCGCCCTGTTGTTTGGCTTTTTTTAGGAATTGCGTTTCTGCAGGGTTGTAAATTAAATCATAAGCAATATGCTTGTCTGTGAAAAATTCGTAGGGAATTAATGGAAACGCATCTACATTAGGACTTGTTCCTACCGGAGTAGCATTTATAATGATTTGGTAATTGTCAAATGTGGTTGCATTGATTAGGTCGTAATCAATTCCATTTTCTTTGGCTTCTCTCGAAACAAAAGTATAGGGGATATTAAGTTCGTCCAGAGCAAAAGCGACTCCTTTTGAAGCGCCTCCAGTTCCTAAAATCAAAGCTTTTTTGTGCTGCGGTAACAATAGTGGTTCTAATGATTTTTTAAAACCATAGTAATCTGTATTGTAACCTTTTAATTTTCCTTTTTTGGAAATTCTAATGGTGTTTACAGCGCCAATTATTTCCGCTTTTTTTGATAATTTATCTAAAAATTGAATTACCGTTTCTTTGTACGGAATAGTAACATTCAATCCTTTTAAATCCGTAGTGTTTTTAATCACCTCTGGAAAACCTGATATTTCTGGAATATCAAAATTTTCATAGCTGCAACCTACAAAGTTTTCGTTATTAAATTTGTCAGTGAAATATCCTTTCGAAAAGGAATAACTAATGTTACGTCCTAATAATCCAAAGCGTTTTATAACTGTATCAACCATTATTGTTTTTTATGTTTTGCAATATAATTTTGCACCATTTTTTTTGTCCAAACTACTGGGAATAAATCTTCTAAAAGAATATAATTGTCAAAATTCAATCGTAGAGCATTGCTTAAATGGAATTTTGCTTTTGTATTATCCGCAAGCATAAAATACAATCCTGCTAAACGGTATTCTACTTCGTTCTCTTCCGGAAAATATTCTGAAGCTTGTAACAATGTTTGAATAGCACTTTCAAATTCACCTAAAAATTGTAAAATATCAACCCAAAATAGCCAAGTATCTAAACTGTAATCACCAAATTCGACTGCTTTTCTATATCCAAATTCAGCTTCTTCAAAGAAATTCATTTGCTTGTTGATAGTAGCAAAACGTTTCCAGTACAAACGATTTTGGTTGTCAATAGCTAATGCTTTATTGACAAAAAATAGCGCTTTTTGGTAATTTTTCTGGCGGACGTAAAAGTCAGTGATTGCAATCCAACCTTTATCTAAAAGCGGATCTTCGTGAACGGTTTGATTGAAATATTTTAATGCCAATGCTTTGTTACCTAGTCTTTCATAACATTTTCCCATTCGAAGTAGCGCATAGGAAGTTGCGTCATCTAATTCGATGGTTCTGCTGTAGCTTTCAATGGCTTCTTCATATTTTTTTAATCGCTCATACGCTTTTGCTTTTTCCATGAAAGCACCAAGGAATTCATCATCAATTAAAGTGGCATAATCAAAGGCGCGAATCGCATTTTCATATTCTTTAACGCCATAATGCAAACGTCCCAGTTGATGCCAGGCAATTTCACTGTATGGGTTTTTGTCAATGTATTTTTTTAAATAGCTGATTGCTTCTTGGTTTTGGTCTAAAAACTCAAAACAATACACCACATTGTACAATGCGGATTGGTCTTCCAGATCTTCTTCTAAACATTTGATAAAGCTTTCTTTTGCCATTTCAAGATTGTCCATAAAGAGGTATTCCATGCCTATTAAATTATAGACATCAGCAAAATCATCGGTGTATTTTAAAGCTATTTTTAATAATTCAACGGCCTTTTCGTGTTGGTCTCTTTTAGAGCAGATATTGGCTTTTTGAATGTAAATTTCTTCATTGTTTGGTTCAATGGCGTACAACTCATTCAATAGCTTTTCGGCTAATTCGAGTTTGTCATCATAAACAAGCATTTCCACTTGAACTAATTTTAGTCCAGTAGATTTTGGGTGTTGTTCCAATGCTAGTTTAAGTGCTTTTTTTGCCAAAGCGGCCTTACCCATATCAAGATAATGAAGGATAATTTCTTCAAATTCTTCAGAGTCAAAAAAGAGTACTTTGTTGGTTTTCAACATGGACTCAAATTTCGACAGGGATAAGTTATAGTCTTCTTCTTCGTTGCTTAATTGCATACTGTGTGTTTTTAATTTGGCCTAAATAAATTTAGGGAATCGTGCTTGTACTGTGAGGTAAAGTTAGAATTGTTGTGAACAATTTAATTAACAAAAAAAGGGTTGGTTTAAACGGATTCCATAGCCCTGATAAGAGTGGAAATCCTTTTACTTTTTCTTTAAAAAGTAAAAGATTATAACGGATAGCAGGAATAGCTCCCAATTTTTTTAATTGTTTTGAATAGGTATTTTGATGTGTATTTCCATTCTTACTACTTCTGCAATCAAAAATCGTTAATCATTATTCTTCAATCATTATTCCATCCATTACTTCAAGTATGATACTGCAACCTTCTCGTATTTCTTCTTCAGAAATGGTAAGAGGAGGCGTTATTCTTATGGCGCAACCTTCAAATAGTAACCAGAATAAAATGAGTCCTTTGTCTTGACATTTAAGAATCACTTCGTTAGTAACATCGGCACTTTTAGTCATTGCGGCCAGCATTAATCCTTTTCCTCTTATTTCTTCTATCAAAGGATGTACCAAAAGTGATCGGAATAACTTTTCTTTCTCCATCGCTTCGGCCATCAAATTGGTCTCAGTTATTTCCTGCAAAGTAGCTAAGCAGGCTGACGCAATGACAGGGTGACCACCAAAAGTGGTGATATGTCCTAGTTTTGGGTCATGACTCAACAATTCCATCATTGCCGATGAAGCTGTAAAAGCGCCGACTGGCATACCGCCGCCCATTCCTTTTCCCATTACTACGATATCAGGAACGACATCGTAATTTTGGAATCCAAAAAGTTTTCCCGTTCTCCCAAAACCCGGTTGGATTTCGTCAAGAATCATCATCGCACCAACTTCGGTGCAGCGCTCGCGTACTTTTTTAAGGAAATCATTATGTGGCTGAATAAATCCGGCGCCACCTTGAATGGTTTCCAGAATAATTCCTGCTGTTTTAGTCGTTATTTTTTGTAAATCTTCTTCGTTGTTGAACGTGATAAAATCAACATCAGGAATCAACGGACGAAAAATTTGTTTGCGCTCTTCAAATCCCATGACGCTCATCGAACCCATAGTATTACCATGATACGCATTATGACATGAAATCAACTGACTTCTTCCTGTGGTTCTTCTGGCGAGTTTTAAAGCGCCTTCAATAGCTTCTGTTCCAGAATTGACTAAATATGTGGTGTCTAAAGGAGTCGGCAGTAGTGAGGCTAACAATTTACAATATTCTACAGCCGGACTTTGTGAATATTCGCCATAAACCATGACGTGAGAGTATTTGTCTAACTGATCTTTGATGGCTTGATTGACTCTCGGGTGTTGGTGTCCCAAAGCGCAAGCCGAAACTCCAGCTACAAAATCCAGGTATTTTTTAGAATTAGTATCGTAAATATAAGAACCTACAGCATGTGACACTTCCATGCCCAATGGATAGGGTGAGGTTTGCGCTTGGTATTTTAGGAAATCGATATTCAAAATTTATTGCTTTAATCGTTTATTTGTTTATTCAAGAGAACTGTTATCTGAAAACTGTGACTGACCACTGATCACTTTATCTTCACTTTCTTCTTATCGTAATTCAGCGTTTCTTTTCGGATTTTCATAGGAATATCCTCTTTGGCTTCAGCTGTTTTGGTAGCTTTTGCTATTTTGTCGTTGTCTTCATTTTCTTCAGGTGGAAAAATATCATCCTTCGATTTTATTCGTTCATCGCCACGCCAGACTAGTCCTCGCAGTTTTCTGGCATTTTCTGGTAAATCCTTTTCCGGAAAAATATCGCCATCTATTTGTTGAAAAAATGTGATGGTTTCTACCTCATTATCTTCAATAATAAGATTGATTTTGCTGCTTTTATTTTTGTTGATACCTATGAGTTCCTGCGCTTCATTCCGCATGTAATATATAACTTCGGCATTTTTTACAATATCAACATCATGAAGCTTTCCCTCCAGAAACTTGCCATATAGATCTTGTCCCTTGACTTGATTATAGCCAGTTCCTATTGTGTCTTTGGAGACGATGAATGTATTATTGAGTACTTTGAGTGAATCTAGTTTTTGAGTTGTGTTATTTCCTATTAGATGCATAACATCGCCAGTAATTTGATTTTCTGCGTTCCAAAGTATCGGATTTCCAATCATTTTTGTCAAAGCTGTTTTAGAACTTGAATGAATCGAATCACATTTTCCGCTCATATCAGTTTTGAAGAATCGGACATTATTGAAAGCTCGGATAATTCTATTTCCTTCTTTTCCGGTAACCATTAATTTTTTTCCATGGATATAAACTGAGTCATTTTCGACAAAATTCACGGCAACGGCTCTTTTGGTCACGTACATCGAATCTAGTTTTTTATAAACTTCGGCATAATGCCCTTTCACGATTCCGCGATTGATGGAATCTGTTATTTTTACATTGCGAGTTGCTGATGCAAATTCCCGGTTTCTGTCATAATATAAACTATCGCCTTTAATCACCCGATCATCATATCTGATATAGGATTTATTCAGGAAATGCGCCAGATTTTTTTTGGTGTCATAAAACCCTTTTTCGGTATAAATATAATTGTCTTTGCTGGTAATTGTTGAAGGTCCAAAAAGATATGAATGCCCCGAATTGCTAAAATAATCCAAGTGATTTGATTTAATTACATACGTTGGATTTGTGATGGTAACCGCAGTCAGGAACTGAAATTTTTTCTGTTTTACGTAGTATCTTCCTGAATTACTTTTTAGCGTGTTCTCTTTATTGGTAATTGTCCCTGGCGTATCGTAAAATACTTCTTGAATATTTCGGTCAAAATTAATTATTTCTGTGGTCAAAGTTGCATCTGGTGAACTCATTACGGCATCTCCGGAGGCATACGCTTTTTTTACGTTTCCGTTGTATTCCGCATATTTACTATTCAAAAATAAAGTGTCTCCTTGCACCATTTGAACATTTCCAAAAGCCTTTATATAATTTTCCTTTTGGAAATAGTATGCCTTGTTACAAGTCATTACCACACCGTCATGATTGACACGTACGTTTCCGATAAGCAATAATGCATCAGGAATTTCTACTTGATTTACATCGGCAAAATCAGAGTTTTCTACAATAATTTTTTTTGGGGCTTGCGCCAAAACCAAATTAGTGACAAGCAGTAGCAAACAATAACGAAGGAAAAACAGTGATTTCTTCAATGGATTTAATTTTTGTCAAATTTATGAAAAAGGAAACAATCCTAATCCATATTAGGATTTATTTATAATTAGTCAAATGAGCAGCGAAAGTTAAGATTTTTCCTTTTTAAAGTTATCAACAAATGCCGCAACTCCTTCGTTGTAGTGTTGGTTTTTTAAAACAGAATTATTTAATTTCAAACGATATAGACTTCTTTTATTTAAAAAATATTAAATTTAAAAATTGATATTCATTTTGCTATTAAAGAATTGAAATCAGCATAAATAATTTTATATGATGAAAAAAATAACTATTGTTGCCAGTATAAGTGTAGTGCTTTTGGCTGCAGCCTGTAAAACGAAAGATCTAAAAATGAACGCAGAACAGAACGAGAAAGTCTCTAATAAAAAAGAAGTTGTATATCAGGTTTTTACCCGATTATTCGGAAATAAAAATACTACCAACAAACCTTGGGGAACCATTGAGGAAAATGGAGTAGGGAAGTTCAATGATTTTACGGTAACAGCTTTGCAGGAAATCAAGGATTTGGGAGTTACTTATGTTTGGTACACCGGAGTTCCGCATCATGCTGTGATTCGGGATTATTCCGCTATTGGGATTTCTAATGATGATCCAGAAGTGGTAAAGGGACGAGCAGGTTCTCCTTATGCCGTAAAAGATTACTACAATGTAAATCCAGATTTGGCCGTAAATCCTGCGAATCGTTTACAGGAATTTGAAGCTTTGATTGCCAGAACACATAAAGCGGGATTAAAAGTGATTATCGATATTGTTCCCAATCACATTGCGCGCAAGTACGAAGGAAGGAGTAATCCAGATGGTGTTAGGGATTTTGGTGCTGATGATGATACAACGGTTGAATACAAAAGAGATAATAATTTCTATTATATTCCAAATACACGCTTTAAAATCCCGGATACGGACAAACCATTAAATGGAGAAAAGAATCCATTGATTGATGGAAAATTTGAAGAAAACCCTGCAAAATGGACTGGGAACGGATCCCGTTTGGCGAAACCTGATAAAAACGACTGGTATGAAACGATAAAAGTAAATTACGGTATTCGTCCGGATGGCTCCAAAGATTTTCCGGAACTTCCGGCTGGTTTTGATACCAAATCATATCAGGAACATTTCGATTTTTGGAAAGGAAAAGATGTTCCAGATTCTTGGGATAAATTCAAAGATATTGCGTTGTATTGGACTGCAAAAGGAGTGGATGGTTTTCGATTTGACATGGCCGAAATGGTTCCGTATGAATTTTGGAGTTATATGAATTCAGCCATTAAAGTAAATAATCCAGATGCTTTTTTATTAGCAGAAGTCTACAATCCTAAAGAATATAGAAATTACATTCATTTAGGTAAAATGGATTATTTATATGATAAAGTAGAAACCTATGATAAATTGAAAGATATCATTCAAGGAAGATCGTTGCCTGATGGATTATCAGACATACAAAACGGAATGGCAGATATTGAGCATCACATGCTTCATTTTTTAGACAATCATGATGAACAGCGTTTAGCAAGTCCAGAATGTGCTGGAACGCCACAAAAAGGAAAACCTTTGATGGTGGTTTCAACAACTATAAGTACTTCGCCTACAATGGTTTATTTTGGTCAGGAAGTAGGTGAGGCCGGGAATGAAAATGCAGGATTTGGAACCCATTCCAGAACTTCCATTTTTGATTATATCGGAGTTCCAAGTCATCAGCGCTGGATGAACGACGGAAAATTTGATGGAGGTCAACTGACACAGGATGAAAAAGAGTTGCGTGATTTTTATAAAAAATTGTTGAATTTCTCTCTGAATAGTTCGGCATTAATGGGAAAACACCAAGAAATTCAAACATTGAATCGTCAAACAACTCAAGGCTACGATCCGGGAATTTATGCTTTCACACGCTGGTCTGATACGCAGAAACTAATAGTTGTCACTAATTTTTCTTGGCTGACTACCAGCAATTTCGAATTAAAAATTCCTTCGGATATTATTCAAAAATGGAATTTGAAAGATGGGAATTATATAATAACGGATCAATTGTACAATAAAAGTGCTGTTCAGCTGCAGGTTTTGAATGGTGAAGGAAAAGTTCAAATTACAATCGCACCTTCAGAATCATTCATTTATGAATTGTAAAAAGAGTTTTTTGTATTAATAAAAGGATAAAAAAAGTCTGATATAAATTTATATCAGACTTTTTTATGATTAGAAGCGAAAGCTATTTTTTTGCAACAGCATTGTAATTTTCTTCCACTTTTCTCCAATTAATTACATTGAAAAATGCATCGATATAATTTTTTCTTCGGTATTGGTAATCTAAATAATAAGCATGCTCCCATACGTCTAAAGCTAATATTGGAGTTCCGGGAACAACAGCATTACGCATCAAAGGATTGTCTTGATTTTGAGTACTAGTCACTTGCAGTTTTCCAGACCGGTCTACTACAAGCCAAGCCCAACCCGAACCAAACTGCTTTGTAGCTTCATCTTTAAATAAACTAGTAAAGTTTTCAAAGGAACCAAAATCTTTAACAATTGCTTCGGCTAATGTATTTGTTGGCTCACCTCCAGCTTTTGGTGCCATACATTTCCAATATAAGGAATGATTGTAAAATCCACCGGCATTATTACGCAGTGTAGCATCGTTAGGATCTAATTTTGCTAATACTTCTTCTATAGTCAGATTTTCAAATGGAGTTCCTAGTACCGCTCTATTCAGATTATTTGTATAGGTCAGATAATGCTTGGAATAATGCATTTCTAAGGTTGTTGCTGATATATTTAGTGCTAGAGCATCATAAGCATAAGGAAGTTTTTCAAGTTGAAATGATCCCTCATCTGCCTTGACATCATCTGGGGAACCAACCACCACTTTTTCTTCAACAACAGGAAGAGGAACGTCAACCACTTCAGTTAATTTTTTATCATTACAAGAAAGTAAAAGTGTAAATAGAAATATAACTGGAATTGAAAGGCCTATCTTTTTCATAATTGAATATTGTTTTTATTTAGAAAATGAATCATTTCTATATATTGTTCTTTGGCTTCATCTGGCGTGAGGTGGCTAATCTGCATCCAAGCATTAGTTTTAAATGCATCTCTTAAATGATAGGTAGAAGTTTGCTTTAGATCCAGAGTGCCAAAAGTAGCTTGTTTATAGAATGCATAAAGCCGCAATTGGACATCTTGTGGCAACTCTGCCTGTGTCATTTTAGAGGCTATTTCTACCGCTTCAAGAAATCGAGTATCTAAATTTTTTTCAATCATTATCCTTTTGTAGCAATAATTGTTTTTCCTCCAATTGCTTTTTGATTCAAAACAACATTTATTGGTGTTCCTAATGGTAAAAAGATATCTACTCTTGAACCAAATTTTATAAATCCAGCATCAGTTCCTTGAATTACCTGCATTCCTTCTTCGGCATAATTTACGATTCTTCGCGCCAAAGCTCCGGCAATTTGACGGTATAAAATTTCTCCAAAAGTTTTATTTTCGATTACAATCGTAGTTCTTTCGTTTTCTTCACTGGCTTTAGGATGCCAAGCCACTAAGAATTTTCCAGGATGGTATTTGCTGAATTTTACAATTCCACTCAAGCCATAACGCGTAACATGAACGTTTATTGGAGACATGAAAATAGATATTTGTAGACGCTTATCTTTGAAATATTCGCTTTCAAACACTTCTTCAATTACAACTACTTTTCCATCAACGGGAGCTAGAATGTGATTTTCATTGATTATCACAGTTCTTTTTGGATTTCTAAAAAATTGTAATATGATAATCAATAGCAACAAGGCGGCTATTTGTATTACCATTTTAATCCAATTGGTGTCAATAAAATTGTCAGTCAATAAAAGGACTACAGCTACGAAAATTGATCCAAATAAAATCGATTGGGTTCCTTCTTTATGAAACATAGTTTAAAATTTGATAAAATAAAAAAATAATTGGTGCTACAAATATAACACTATCTAGTCGATCTAGTATGCCTCCATGACCAGGCATTATGTTTCCGCTATCTTTTACGCCTGCAATACGCTTGAATTTAGATTCAATTAAGTCTCCAATAGTGCCTGCAATTCCAACAATCACAGCTATAGAAGTCCAAATTAGAATGGATCTGTCGCTAAATTCCGGGTTAGCTTTGATGTAGTATTTTGATATTAAATAACCTGCTAAAACTGCAAATACGATTCCTCCAAAGAATCCTTCAAATGTTTTTTTAGGTGATATTTTTTCGAATAATTTGGTTCGGCCTATAGATTTACCTACAATATAAGCAAAGGTATCATTGGTCCAGATTAAGATAAATAATCCAATTATAATTTTAGGATTATAGTCATTTATTCCAAATGAAATTTTAGTAATAAATACAAACGGGAGAATAATATACCCTAATAAATAAAGGTATTTTGATGAAGTGCTTATTTTTTGAATGTTATCATAAAATAAAAAAAGGATACATTTTATAGATACCACTAATGCAATGACCAATAGCACAATATCTAATTGTTTGACATTTATTGAAATTTCTAAATCAGTATTGAAAATTTTATTTATAGTATCTGTAGTGATTTGATTGTAATGACTCACTAAAGTTACTGTTGTGTATAAAGTTGTACCAAAAAGAATTGGAAATAATTTATGTATTTGAACTAAATTGCAAAATTCGTAAACTGCAATAATAAGAAAGACACCAAAAAGGATAAAAAAGCTTTCAGTAGAATATAAAATAGAAGCAAGTAATAATAGGATATAAATAGCTCCTGATATACCTCGTTTTAGAGTTTCATTCATCTTAAAGGTTTTCTAAAAGCAATAAATATAGATTTTTTGCTGAACTTCCGTATTGTGTGAAATCTTCTACTTTTGCTTTTTCAAAGTATTTTATAGTAGTAATATTGGTAGGATAGTCTCTTTCGTATTTCTTTTTTATTGCACTAAGCCCGTCACTTTTTGAATCAAGCATTTGACTTGTAGTTGCAATTACGATGATATTAGTTGGCAGCTCATTTGGTTTGTGCTGTTTTATTTGTTTAGAAGAAAATAATATAGAACCTTCTTCAGCAATTAAATTCTCACAATTAGCAAGAAGAAATTTTGGATTTGCAGGTTTATTATATATGAGTTTATTTTCGTCAAGCATTCCGAAAAGACTAGGTTCATAGCACAAAACTTCGCTTTCAAACCAATCATTTTCTTCGAGTATGTTTTCAAATTGTTCTTTTAGTTCTTCAGCATTTTCACAGTATAAAAACTTACCTCCATTTTTTTTAAAATTATAGATAAATTTTTCATCTATAGAGGGCGTGTTATCAGAATGGGAACTGTTAAATTCACTTTCTTTATCTTCCTCTGATGCTGGATGGCTAGAACCAAAAAATTTTCTAAAAAGATTCATATTTATGTAAGATACTATATATTATTTGAAAACGTCCAAAGATAAAAAAATCTTAATTCAAAAGTAGTTTTTGAATTAAGATTTTAAAAATAATTAAATAATTTTGGTGTTTACTATGATACTACTTCATCAAGATTTTTATCAAAAGTTCTTTTTCCGAAAATTGCTTCTAAATCATCCTTGAAAATAACTTCTTTTTCAATTAGAATATCTGCCAGTTGATTTAGTTTTTCTTTATTTTCTTCTAAGATTTGAATGGCTCTTTGATACTGACTTTCAATTAGTAATGAAATTTCTTCGTCAATAACTCTAGCCGTTTCTTCTGAATATGGTTTAGATAAATTGTATTCACTTTGCCCAGTTGAATCATAATAGGTTACATTACCAATTTTTTCATTCAATCCGTAAATAGTTACCATAGCACGTGCTTGTTTGGTCACTTTTTCTAAATCGCTCAATGCACCAGTTGAAATCCTGTTGAAAGTTACTTTTTCAGCAGCTCTTCCACCCATTGTAGCACACATTTCATCAAGCATTTGGTCTGGACGAACAATTAATCTTTCTTCCGGTAAGTACCAAGCGGCGCCTAAACTTTGTCCTCTAGGTACAATAGTTACTTTGATTAACGGAGCAGCATGTTCTAACATCCAACTTACCGTTGCGTGACCTGCTTCATGTATTGCAATTGCTTTCTTTTCGTCAGGTGTAACAATTTTGTTTTTCTTTTCAAGACCACCAACAATTCTGTCAACAGCATCAAGGAAATCTTGTTTGTCAACAGCAGTCTTGTTATTTCTGGCAGCTATCAAAGCAGCTTCATTACATACATTTGCAATATCAGCACCAGAAAATCCTGGAGTTTGTTTGGCCAAAAATTCAGTATCTAATCCTTCTATTTTTTTCAAAGGAGCAAGGTGTACTTTAAAAATTTCAGCTCTTTCGCGAATATCTGGCAAGTCTACAAAAATTTGTCTGTCAAAACGGCCAGCACGCATTAAAGCTTTGTCAAGTACATCGGCTCTGTTTGTTGCAGCTAAAACGATCACATTAGAATTAGTTCCAAAACCATCCATTTCTGTCAGCAATTGGTTCAATGTATTTTCACGTTCGTCATTTCCACCGGACATATTACTTTTTCCTCTAGCTCTACCTACTGCATCTATTTCATCAATAAAAATAATTGCAGGAGATTTTTCTTTAGCTTGTTTGAACAAATCACGTACACGTGAGGCTCCCACACCAACAAACATTTCAACAAAATCTGAACCTGATAAAGAGAAGAATGGTACTTGTGCTTCACCAGCAACAGCTTTTGCAAGTAAGGTTTTACCAGTTCCTGGAGGTCCAACCAGTAAAGCTCCTTTTGGAATTTTGCCACCCAAATTGGTATATTTTTCAGGGTTTTTAAGAAATTCAACAATTTCTTGAATTTCTTCTTTTGCACCTTCTAAGCCAGCTACATCTTTAAAAGTAGTTTTGATATCTGTTTTTTCATCAAAAAGTTTAGCTTTTGATTTTCCAATATTGAAAATCTGTCCACCACCACCAGCGCCACCGCCAGACATTTTTCTCATGATAAATATCCAAACTGCAATAATGATTATGATAGGTAACAAACTAATCAGAATATCTGACCAATTACTTTTTGCCAAGAAGTTAAAATCTTTCAATTTTCCTTCAGCAACAGCTTTTTCCAATTTGTTCTGAAATATTTGATCATTACCAATGTCAAACGTGTAGTGTGGTCCTTTGTTAGGTCTGTCAAAAACATCTTTAGAAACTTTCTTGTGCGCAGCATCTTTCAATGCAGCAGCGTTAAGAAATACTTCTGCTTCTGTCTTATTGTATACGATAACTTTTTCAATTTGTCCTTTTTCTAAATAGTCATTAAATTTAGAAGAGGTCAATTGTCCTGGTTCGTTTAGACTTGAACCATTGGTTATAAAGCTTATAAATAAGAAAATTAATAATATTGCAGTGTAGATTAGCCAAGGGCTTACTTTAAACTTATTCGGATTTGGATTATTTTCTTTAGCCATTACTACGGATTATATGTCTTTAGTATTTGTTTTCTATGGTCGTTATTTTAGCATCGCCCCATAAGCTTTCGATGTTGTAGTATTCACGGATGTGTTTTTGAAATACATGAACTACAATATTAACATAATCCATTAATACCCATTCCGCATTATCAGTACCTTCAACATGCCAAGGCTTGTCTTTTAATTCTTTTGAAACTGTTTTTTGTACGGAGTTGACTATTGCGTTAACTTGTGTATTTGAATTTCCATTACAGATTACAAAATAGTCACAAACTGCAGTGTCTATTTCTCTTAAATCAAGAATAGTGATATCATTTCCTTTTACTTCTTCTATCCCTTTAATGATATTCGCCAATAGGACGTCATTATTTATAGTCTTTTTCGCCATGAATTATTTTTATATAAGTTTGTAAAGTTACCATTTTTTGTGATTATTTTTGAACCTTAACACAATATTAAATTCTGTTTCACAAAAAAACGTATATGAAAGTAATCAAACTCGATGCCATAGATTCTACAAACGAATTCCTTAAAGGGTTATCGAATAAACAAGAGCTCGAAAACTTGACTGTTGTTACCGCAGAGAATCAAACAAAAGGAAAAGGTCAAATGGGGGCTGTTTGGACTTCTGAGGCGAGTAAAAACTTAACAATGAGTATTTTGGTTAAGGGATTTTTATCGGATATTTGTCAAATTTATAATCTGAATATTGTAGTTTCACTTGCCGTGATTACTGTTTTGGAAACATTTAAGATTCCTGATCTTAGTATTAAATGGCCTAACGACATAATGTCATACAATAAAAAAATAGGTGGCATTTTGATAGAAAATAGTATAAAAAGTGATGGTACTATAATTTCTATTGTCGGTTTAGGTCTAAATGTGAATCAAACTAATTTTGAAAATTTACCAAAAGCGTCTTCTTTAGCGGTAATTTGTACATCTGAATTCGACAAAGAAGTCTTGCTTTCTTCCATTATAGATCAAATAGAGAAAAGTATACTGTTATGGAAACTGCATCCCAATATCTTATGGTCTGATTACACGGATAAATTATATAAAAAAGGGATACCAATGCCGTTTACAGGTAAAAATAACACTAATTTTATGGGTATTATTCAAGGGGTTTCTTCGGTTGGTAGACTTCAGATTCTTTTGGATGACGACAGTATTTCTGAGTTTGATATCAAGGAAATTCAAATGCTATATTGAGGATAAAATTTATAATACAAAAGGATCGCCTAAATAGAATTTTATTAGCGCATTGTTGTATAGTAACTCATATTTTGATTGGATTAATTCTGCTTGGGAATTATTAAAGTTCATTTTAGTTATATTTAATTCATTGATGTTAATCTTCCCTAATTCAAATTTTAAGGCATCGGCTTCATAACTTTTTTTAGAAAATTCAAAAGCAATTGCGGCTGACTCACTTTTTTTTATGGATGTTTTAGTATCGGTGATGGCCTTTAAAATTTCTTTCGAAAGACGGTTTTGTTCGATTTGAGTTTCTAATTTGGATTGTTTATAGTTGAGTTTACTGATTTTAATTTTTGAAGCATTTTCTGACTGACTAAAAATGGGAATTGATAAATTGAATCGAAGTCCTTTTGAAAGATTGGAATCAAATTGTTCTTTAAATGGCACAAAAGGATCTTTGACAGTATAAAAAGAACCATACGAAAAACGCATGCTTAATGAAGGATATAATAATGCCTTTGAAATGGAAAGTTCATTTCGTGTTTTTTTTTCTTTTAAAACATTCATCAAATAAGAAGGATTTATTTTGACAGCTTTATTAGCCAAAGAAAATTGGTTTTCATTTATTTCTAAATTTTCATAGAGTTCTAAATTAGGTTTTAGTAAGATGATTTCTTTTTCTAAAGAAATATTTATTAATTGCTTTAGACTGATTAAATTATCTGCTAAAGTGTTTTGGTTGGTTAGTAAATTCAATTCCTCAGTGGCTTTTTGGGATTTTATTTTAAACACTTCACTTTCAGATATCACTCCGGAATCAAACTTTAAAACAGCTACTTCCAGTTGTTTTTTACTCGATTTTATTTGTTCCAGATTGGATAAAATAATTTCTTGTAAATATAAAATAGTGATGTATTTCTGGGCAAGATCGATTGTGATTTCATTTTCAATTTTTTTAATATTGACTTCATTTATTTTCATATCCTGTTTAGCTGATTTGATAGAATTTAGGGTCGAAAAACCAGAGAATAAATTATAAGATGCGCCAATATTTCCGGAATAATTTTCTATTTTTTTGTCAACAAATAAATTAGTGTCGGGATCTATTTCTCTACCCCAAGAATTTTTGTTTTCAACCGTTGCATTTATAGAGGGTAATAATTTACCATAGCTGGATTTATATTGATTAGTAGCTATTTCTCCTGAAACGACTGCACTTTTCAGGGATAAATTATTTTTTAATGCTAAATCTAAGCAATCACCAAAAGACATAAAATCCTGTCCAAACAATGAATTTGAAAACATAAGAAACACTACAAAAAAAATGGAATTCTTCATAATGACTAGTTAAGATTACTATCAATTTTGTTGAATAATTTTTTGATGATGTATTGATAAAGCTTCATTTTTTCGATAATCACTTCTCCTTTAAGTTTATAACCTGCTTTTAGGTTAATGTTTGGATTGTACTTTTTTATGTTTGCCAAACAGTAAAATGTTTGATCCACATCCGATGGAGAAACATAGGTAATTGTTCCTTTAATAGCACCAAATCGATAATAATTATAGGCATCTAGTTTCAAATTAATTTCTTGGCCTTTTCTTATGTAGGCAAGGTCTTTTTCATCTAAAATTACTTTTGCGTAAAAGGCTTCTTTTTTTGGGGCAATTATAGTGAGGATATCTCCTTTATTGATAATTTCCAAATTTTGCCTGGCGTTGTAAAGATTAGAAACAGTTCCTTCAATTGGGGATATTACGAGCAATTTACCTAACTCATCGGAAATATAAGTAAGATTGGATTTTCCATCCTTAATTTGTGTTTGAAGTTCAACAATATCACGCAGGTAATTATGAATTTGATTCTCTACATCAATAATGTTGCGCCGCAAATCGTTGTTTGTTTTTTGATAATTATTGGATAAATTTTCAAAATCATAATTCTTTACATCATAGTTAGATTGAATATCCAACTGTCCTTTTTGATCATCTAAATTCCTATTTTTTGTTTCGGTCATTTCATATCTCGAAATGGCGCCTTTAGTATAAAGCATGGAATCAGTTTGGAATTTATTTGTTAAAATTGAAGTTTGTTGTGAGGATAAATTTATTTTAGTATTCAAAGAACTGATTTCCTGTTCTGCTTTTTTACGATCCGTTTTATATATTTTTGATTGGATTTCCAATAATTGTTTTAAAGAGTTTTTGCGATTGATTGTATTGAAAATCAATTTATTTATAATATTTATTTTGTTTTTCATTCCGGAAACATTTGTATTTAAGATGTCATAATCGGATTTGGTTTTTTTATTTTCAAGTACAAAAAGAGTATCTCCTTTTTGTACTTCCTGACCTTCTTTTACTCGAACTTTTAAAACTTTCACCTCATTTGGTGCGTTTATTTTTAGTTGGGGAGTATCAGAAAAGATTTGACCTTCTTTAAAACTTACCGTATCATTCATTTTTATGGTAAAAATTAAAAAGACTATAATTATCAGAAATGCTATCAAAACTCGATTTAGAATTTTAATAAACCGGATCGATTTCGTGTTGTAATAAAAAGAGTTCTCCATTTGCTATTTTATATTTTTTAGAAAAATTGATATTAGTGATGGGTTCGTGAGAAATGATGATATACGTTTTTATAAGGTCTTCATCAATAATCGTTTCTATTTTATTTCTGGATTCGAGATCCATTCCTGAAAGGACTTCATCCAGAATGATAAGTTCAGCATCTGAAAAGAGTGCCCGAAGCAAGAGGATTTTTTTACGTTGCCCAGTGGAAAGATTTTTCCCGTTTTCGTTAATAATAAATTCTAGTCCATCATCTTTTGAAGCTATAAAATCATAAAAATTAATTTGTTTTGCCATATCCAAAATTGCTGTAACGGCTATCTCTTTTCCTAAAATTATGTTGTTTTGAATAGTGTCATTGAATAGAGTATCCTCATTGGTCACTAATAAAATTTTGTCCCGCATTTTATCGTCATTATAAAATTTCTTATCCTTTTCATTTATAAGAATCGAGCCTGAATTGGGATGATAAAGTGTTGTTAATACTTTGCTGAAGGTTGATTTTCCAGAGCCATTTTGTCCCTCTATTTTTATTTTTTCGCCTTTTCGTATTTTTAAATTAATGTCTTTTAATACAAATTCATCGGGTAGATAACCGTAATTCAGATTCTGAAATTCAATTTTTTCAATGTTGAAGTCCTGAATTCCTTTTTTAGAGACTTTTTTTGTTTTTTCATCAAAATCCAAATATCTCTTTAGGATGACTTCGTTCTCCTGAAGTGTCAGATTGTCATCTAAAATACCTTTCAAAGAAGAAAATATTTTTGAAGAAAGTGCTATAAAAGTCACAATTTGGCCCAATGTAATTATTTGAGTTTCAATAGCTGATTTTGTCAAAAATAAAATGATAAAAATCGTGGAAACAATTACTATCAGGGCAACAACAATTTTATTTAATAAATCAATGTATCCGTTTCTAAGCTGAATTTTTAAATATTCATTGATGCTTATGAAAATTTTATTGGAATGAAAACGTTCTATTTTAAAACTTTTAATAACCTGTATTCCATCAATTTTCTCCATCATTTTAGAAAGAAAATCGGCTTTGCGAATGTAGCGCAGTCTTTCATTTTGCTTTAAATAAGGTGTAATGAATTTGAACCAAAGAAAAAATAAAATCATTACACCCAATACGATTAATGTTAACGTTTTATCTATGAAAAATAAAATGCATAACGAATAAATAGACACGCTTACATCCACTAATATATTAGTGAAAAACTTCATGAAAAAGCTTTTTAGTTTCAGCGAATCACTCACGCGCTCCATTAAATCCCCTTTTTTGTAGGAGTGAATATAGGAAAGGGATGAATTATTTATTTTTTTGTCGAAAGAAAATAGAAAATATTTGTCTAAAGCATTTCCTAAATGAATCCCCACAAAGTTTTTATAGACCGTCGTAAAAATGTCGAAAATTTTATAAATTCCTAAACCTGCAGCAAACAAAACCAGCGTATTCAAATTATAGGTTGGCAGGACATTGTCAATCATAATTTGATTGGTAAAGACTGCAATTTGAGCGGTTGCTGCTGAAAACAAAGCCGCAAAAATATAGATGTACCAAAGTTTTTTATATTCCCCTAATTGTTTGAATAATTGCCAATATAAACTTCCGTTTTCCTCTTCGGGATAGGATTGCAGCGTGTCTTTTTCTTCTTCTATTGCTTTTACCACAAGAATCAAAGGAGAATTGTTTTTTATCTTTCCTTTTTCTAATTCCAGTATTTTAAAACTATTTGGGACACTGGAAATTTCTTGGTTTTTTAGTAAATCGGTTAGAAAATTCCTTTCTGCTAGCAGGTCTTTAAAACCAAAACTGTCTTTTAAATATTTAAAGTAAGTGAGCTTATTGAAAAGGACCGCATGACCATTTTCAATTAAGGTATTCTCAAAATTAATTTGATAATCTGATAAATCCTGTGAACAGATTGCTATTATTTTATCTTCAGTATCTGCTAGATCCCAGTGATTTTTGTTGAAATAAGATTTTTTTTTCATCTCCTGTAGAGACAAATAGTATTGACTTCCTTTGCTAGGGTCATATACTTTTAGGCGGTTATTTTTTATATCATTCACCACAATATAATGTAGGCCGTTTTTATTTTCAATAGGTAAAATAAAAGGGAATAATTCTTGTAAACTTGTCTCATTCCCTCCAATATGATTAATATCAAATAGTTTGAATTGAGCCATAAATCCATTTGAATTCAAGAAGTTTTTGATATCCGAAATCCGTGATCCTTTTTCTTCTAATGGAACATTTTGCTCTATATATTTTCGAGAAATTTTCCTTTCGTAAATATTAAAAATAGTTTTAATTGCGCTAATTCCGCAATCGTTGCTCTTTAATTGGGGATCAGTAATTGGCATGGATCATGTTATTTTTTATCTCTGGTTATGGGGCTAACTGGAGTTTAAATTATTATTAACTATTTAATAATCAGTAATTTACTAACATTAAACGAGTAATATAATTTTTTTCCATAACGAACCCAAAAAGACGATAAAATGACATTTGTTGCCTTTTATGTATAAAAAAAGTCTCTTGGTTTTCACCAAAAGACTTTTGTAATATTATTTTATTGTTACTATTTAAATAACTTTTTACAATTTATTCATATTGCCAGCTAAAGTTTCGATAAATTTTCCAATTGGACCTTTTATCATCATAGCCATCATAGGATTGAAATCACCTTCAAAATCAAGTTTTACATCACTTGAAGTTTCAGATACAGCATCAATATTTGCTATCAATGTAAACGGTAATTTATCACTTGCAGCGCCCAGAACTACTTTGGTTGGAGCCACTTTCTCTTTCATTTTCAATTTTATTTCCGGCATCCCTTTTAAACCAAAAATAAATGCGTCGTCACCAATAACTTCAAATTTAGCAATGTTATCAGGCATTAATTTTTGAAAATTTTTAACATCACTCAATAAATCAAACATTTCTTGAGCTGGTTTTTGAACAGTAACTTTTGGACTTTCTAAGTTCATGGTTTTTATTTTTATTTTTTAATTTAGACTTCAGTATTCCAAGTAGACGGACTTGAATTCCATTCTCTTAGTGTTAATTCTTCATCCTCAGAGATATATCTTTTAGCAACCGCTAAATTCAATAAGTTTGGATAATTACTTAAAGTAAATAAATCAACATTTGCGTTTTTGAAATTTTCTTCTGCAACATCAAAGCCGTAAGTAAAGATGGCAGCCATACCTTTGACATTGGCTCCCGCTTCACGCAAAGCTTCAACAGCAAGTAAACTACTGTTTCCCGTACTGATTAAATCTTCTACAACGACTACATTTTGTCCTTTTTGTAAAAAACCTTCTACTTGATTTAGTCTGCCATGTTTCTTAGGTTCAGGGCGTACATATACAAATGGCAGCCCCATACTTTCCGCTACCAGCATACCAATTCCTATTGCTCCAGTGGCAACACCGGCAATAACATCTGGTTTACCAAATTGTTTTTCAATATTCTTGGAAAATTCATCCCGAATATAATTTCTTACAGCTGGAAATGAGAGGATTAATCGGTTATCACAATAAATAGGTGATTTCCATCCAGAAGCCCATGTAAAAGGATTTCCTGGATTCAATTTAATTGCATTTATTTGCAAAAGAAATTCGGCTGTTTTTTCGGCGGTATCTTTATTAAAAATCATACTACAAATGTATAAAGTTTTTGTTAACGACAAACCACTTTTTTTGACAAATCATATCTCTAAGGAGACAGATTTTCAATTATTTCTATTAGAAAGTATTGACATAGAGCAACTTATAGTTAAAATCTTTCAAAATAAAATTCAAAAAGCGTACTTATATCATGCTGATGAAAGCGTTATTATGAAGACTTTGAAAGCAAAAATTCCTGTTTGCAAAGCGGGAGGAGGCTTGGTGTATAATAAAAAAGGTGAAGTCCTATTCATTTTTAGAAACGGAAAATGGGATTTACCCAAAGGCGGTATCAAAAAAGGAGAGGAAATTGAGGATACTGCTGTGCGTGAAGTAGAGGAGGAGACAGGGGTAAATGGGCTGTCAATATCTCACAAACTTCAAAAAACATATCATGTTTTTAGGCGTAATGGAAAATATAAGTTGAAAATCACACATTGGTTCGAAATGCAAACTAATTTTGATGGTACACTTCAAGGACAATTAGAAGAAGGAATCGAAAAAGTAGCCTGGTTAAATCCAGAACAAATTCAAGGTGCTTTAAAAAATTCCTATGAAAACATAAAATTATTGTTTGAAGAGGAAAAAATTATATAAAAGAAATGCCCCCAGAAAGTCAACACTATTTGGGGGCATTTCTTAAAAAAAAGGAGTTTTTATTTTAAAATACGATAGACTGGATATTGTAAATGCGCCTTTTCATAATAAACCGACTGTTTGTAAATCCAGTCGAGTTGCGCTTCCGGATTATTGATAAAATTTACATCGCTTTGTTTTTTCAAATCAAATTCGGCTTTTAATTTTGGATTTTCTTTCAAAATTTGTGTTGCTGAATCTTCAAAAACATAATCAGAATAACCTTCTTTTTGTTGCAACATCGTATCGAAAAAGTTCCAGTTGAAAAAAGAATCGATTGCCTCCGGTTCTAAAGTTTCCAATAAATATTTGATTCCTTTTTGTTGTGTAGGAATAACGTAATCTCCTTTAGCGAAAGCCACTTTTTCCATTTTAGAAGTTACCGAAGTGTTTCGGTGCAAATAATGGCCTTCATAAGCTGAATTTACCGTTTTGAAATCTGCAATTCTGTAGCTTTCGACTTCAATTATGGTGTCTTTTTTTAGTTGGGTATAAGTAATCGTATTACTTTTTAATAAATCGATTACTGGCCAAAATCCCCTTGGAATGATATACGCTTCCGGAATGATTATCTCTTTTACAGATTTAAATTCCTTGCTGTACGGAATGTCTTTTTTGAATGGTTTTGTACGGTCATAATATAAGCGATTTCCTGATGTGACATCACTTTTTTTGTAACTGGCTTGATAGCCTAAAAACGAAAAAGGAACCGTTTTGGTACTGTCTATTTCCCATTTAATGGTGTACGATTTCTTTGGTTGATACTGCTCTTCATTTTTCAATCGCAGTTGTTTTATTTTTTTGTAATTAGCATCTGTAAAATCGATTGCGGAACGCATGTATTCATACGTCACTTTCACGCGATCGGCATATTTTTTAAGCATGTGTGTTTCCACCACAAATCCAATAGTATTAAACAATGATGTGTAACCTGTTGCAAATCGTGGGCTTTCAAAAAACTGACCAAAACCTTTATCTGGTGTGTCCTGAAAAGCATTTACATAAGGTGTGGTTTCGATGTTCTTTTTTTGTAAATCTTTGACTAAAGCCGGCATCATTTCAGTATTTAAAAAATCACCTAAAACAGTTCCCAATTTATTATGTTGGGTCATAATATAGGTGAGTTTGTATTGATAATCTGCGCCATTGCTAACGTGATTATCAATAAAAACATCGGCATTTATTTTATGAAATATTTCCACAAAACTTTTGGTATTTCTGGTATCTGATTTAATAAAATCCCGATTCAAATCATAGTTTCTGGCGTTGCCACGAAAGCCATAGATTTCTGGTCCGTCCTGATTGGCTCTTGAAGTGGAGTTTCTGTTTAAAGCGCCGCCAATATTATACACTGGAATACAAACAATAACCGTGTTTTTTGGCGGTTTTATTTTGCCTAGGGCTAAATCTCTAAACAATTGCATTGAAGCATCAATTCCGTCCGGTTCACCTGCGTGAATGCCGTTGTTAAGTAATATCACTGCTTTGTTTTTTTGGATGGCCCCAAAGTCAAATTGCTTTTCAGGATTAAAAACAACCATGTGCAACGGTTCGCCGCTGTCTGTCAGTCCCATTTTCTGCATTTCAATAGTAGGAAAATCATCCGCCAGAAGTTTGTAATACGCGATTGTTTCTTGATAAGACGCCGATTGGTTTCCATTGCCTTTTTCGAAAAAAGTATCGTATTTATTCGTTTTTTGAGCAAATGAACTGATGGAGAATAGTAAAAAAAGGAATGTGAAAAGTCTCATATTTCGGTTTTTAAATGGAATTTCAAATGTAGCTTTTTTTAGATAACTGTAGAAATGAATGTAATAAAAGGAATTTTCCGATTGAAAAAGAATGAAATTTGATAATTCAAAATTCATAACTCACAATTAAAAATTACCTTTGCACCAAATTGAAAAAATGAATAAGAAACACCATTCCAACAATATACTTTTGAATTTAGGTATCGAAAGCCTGAATGAAATGCAGGAAGTAGCACAAGATACGATCCTGAATGACAATAATGTTTTATTGCTTTCACCAACAGGTTCCGGGAAAACTTTGGCTTTTTTGTTGCCCATTCTAGAAATGTTACAGCCTGAAATTCAATCGGTTCAATGTTTGATTTTAGTTCCATCACGTGAATTAGGATTGCAGATTGAGCAGGTTTGGAAAAAAATGGGAACTGATTATAAAGTAAATGTATGTTACGGCGGGCATTCCATTGATACTGAAATCAAGAATTTAAGCAATCCTCCAGCAGTTTTAATTGGAACTCCGGGAAGAATTGCCGATCATATCGACAGAGGAACTTTCCGAGTGGATAAAATTCAAACCTTGATTTTGGATGAATTCGATAAATCCTTGCAATTGGGTTTCCATGAGCAAATGTCATTTATCATTGGGAAATTAACAAAACTGAATAAACGCGTTTTGGTTTCGGCCACTTCAGATATTGAGATTCCAAAATATACAAGAGTTGTAAACCCAACTATTTTAGATTTTATTCCAGAAAACGTGGAAGAAACGAATCTTTCCATGAAAATGGTGGTTTCGAAAGAAAAAGACAAAATTGGAAGTTTGTTCAACTTGATTTGTTCGTTGAAATCACAATCTGCTATTGTTTTTTGCAACCATCGTGATGCTGCAGAACGTATCAGCGATACATTGAATGAAAAAGGAATTTATGCCACGTATTATCATGGCGGAATGGATCAGGACGAAAGAGAACGCGCGCTAATCCAGTTTAGAAACGGAAGTGTGAGTTATCTAATCACAACTGATTTGGCTGCTCGTGGACTTGATATTCCTGAAATGAATCATGTTATTCATTATCATTTGCCGTCTAAAGAAGACGAATTTACGCATAGAAACGGACGTACAGCGCGTATGTTGGCTTCTGGAACTGCCTATATAATTGCTCATGAAAGTGAGAAAAAAATGGATTATATTGATTACGGAATGGAAGCTTTGAAAGTTGAAAACTCCACTTCTTTACCAAAACCGCCTGAATTTCAAACTATTTACATCAGTGGCGGGAAGAAAAATAAACTGAATAAAATTGATATTGTAGGTTTCTTTTCCCAAAAAGGAAAGCTGGAAAAAGGCGATTTAGGTTTAATCGAAGTGAAAGATTTTATCTCATTTGCTGCAGTGAAATTCAATAAAGTTAAAGATTTGCTTCATGCCATTAAAGACGAAAAAATGAAAGGCAAGAAATTTAAAATCGAAGTGGCCCGAAAAGTGATTAAGAAAGAAGAGGAAAATTAGTGTTCAGTTTTCAGTTTCTAGTGAGCAGTAAAAAATACATTATGCCAATAAAAAAATCGTTAACTGTAAATTTAATTACTGTTAACGATTTCTTGTTATAAATAAGCCACTGATCACTAATCCCGAAGTGTTTGGACTGCAAACTAATTTGACTATGTTTTCTTAACGTATTGCGTAATAATTACAATAGTCTGACCATCTACTTTTCCTTCAATATATTCCGCATTTTCATGATCTAAGCGAATGTTACGCACTGCAGTTCCCTGTTTTGCAACCATGCTGGAACCTTTTACTTTTAAATCTTTGATTAAAACGACTGAATCTCCAATTTCAAGAATCACTCCGTTGCTGTCACGGTGTATAATTTTATTTTCATCATCTTCTCCTTCACCAGTTGCCTGAGCCCATGCTAAAGTATCTTCATCAAAATACATTTGCTCCAACAATTCTTGAGGCCAACCATTTTTACGTAAACGGCTTAACATTCTCCAAGAAACAACTTGTACTGGAATATGTTCGCTCCACATACTATCATTCAAACATCTCCAGTGGTTTAAATCCTCATGTCCTGCATTTTCCATTTGATCAATACAAGTACTGCAAGCCATGATGCTTTCATCTACACCACCTTTTTTTATAGGAAGTACTTCATACACTTTTAGGTTTTCTGTTGCACCACAAAGTTCACATTTAGATCCGCTGCGTTTACTTAATTCTCTTTCTATACTCATGTTTAATGGCTTTTATTTTTGGTGAAAGTACGGCTTAACAGCGCTTTCCACAAATTTTATTGTTGTTTAGTTTTAATCTACAGTTAATGACCGAAAACTGCGACTGACCACTGAATACTTATCACTATTTTACTCGAACTGCATCTGGAACTAGCATTTCATATTGTCCTCCGTTACGGATTACATCTCTCACGATGCTGGAGCTGATATACGAGGTTTTTGCTGCGGTCAATAAAAACACAGTTTCTATTTTTGATAAGCGACGATTGGTATGGGCGATTGCTTTTTCAAATTCGAAGTCAGCGGGATTGCGCAGACCACGCAGGATGAAATCGGCTTTTATCTTATGGCACAAATCGATTGTCAGACCTTCATAAGTTATTACTGAAACTTTAGGTTCGTTTTTAAAGGTCTCTTCAATAAAACGCTTTCTGTCTTCCAGCGAAAACATGTATTTTTTTTCGGCATTGATACCAATGGCAATTACGATTTCATCAAATAAAGAAATGCTTCTCTTGATGATGTCTTCATGTCCTAAAGTGATTGGGTCAAATGATCCCGGAAATATGGCTTTTCTCATTTTATCAGATAGATTTAAAATCGAATCGATTTTCTTTGGGTTGAACTACGTTTTTCTGATTGTATTTATTGCTTCGACCCATTCAAATTTTTCACAGACTTTGCATTCCGCATTTCCTGGTTTTTGACTTTGTGTATTTCCGCAAAAGGTGCAGGAATAAATACCTTCTGCGGGAATCGTTTTACTTTTTGTATCAAATAAAAAAGGTAGGATTGGTAAGCCTGGTTGGACTTCTTTATCCTCGTAATAAAAAACACTGATTTCGCCACTGGTTTCCATGAATGCATTTTTCACTTGTCCTAAATGCTCTATTGATTTCAAACGGAGTTCTGAAAAGAATTCATCTTGAGCCAGACTTTCCTTTTTGAAAGTAGCAATAGAAAATTTCCCTTCGCTGATAATGCATTCCGTTTTACCTTCTATAAACTCTTCAAATCGTTTACTTTTCCCAGTGAGCCAAGTCACTAATCGGTACAAAAGAATAATGACCAGAAATACGGTTATGGGTGGAATGATTCCGACTTCTTCATAAAACATTGGATCTCCCGCAGCTGATCCTAAAGCAATAATGATTACTGTTTCAAAAACAGATAATTGCTTCACGCCACGTTTTCCAGCTACTTTTAATGTCAACAACAAAACTATAAACATTATGGTAGAACGGAAAATGACTTCTAAAAGAAAGGATTCTGGCAAATCATTGTACAATAATCGGTTCCATTCAAAGATTTCGGTCATAATGGGAAGTTAGTTATTTAAAGCCAATTCTATTGCATTTGAAAACAAATCCTCCAATGAAATTCCCGCTGCTTTGGCTTGCTGCGGAATCAAGCTTTCCGTGGTTAATCCCGGAATGGTGTTCATTTCCAACATATGCGGTTCTCCGTTTACTAATATAAATTCACTTCTGGAGAAACCTCTCATTTTGAGCACTTCGTAGGCGCGTTTGGCTATTTCACTGACTTTTTGGGTCATTTCCTCCGAGATTCTAGCTGGTGTTATTTCTTGTGATTTACCTAAATATTTGGCTTCATAGTCGAAGAAATCATTATCAGAAACGATTTCAGTTATTGGTAAAACGGTTACTTTTCCTTTGTAATTAATAACTCCAACTGAAACTTCTGTTCCATCCAGGAAGCTTTCGATGATGATTTCGTTGTCTTCTTTGTAAGCGACTTCTATTGCGATTGGCAATTCAGCAGCTGTTTTAACTTTGGAAATTCCAAAACTTGAACCTGCTTTATTTGGTTTTACAAAACAAGGTAAACCAACTTTAGCGACAATTTCATCCGTATTGATAACATCGCCTTTATTTAAGTAATAGGACGTGGCGGTTTTTATGCCGTATGGTTTTAGAACCGATAATAAATCACGTTTGTTGAACGTTAAAGCCGCTTGGTAATAATCGCAGGAAGTTTGCGGAATATGCAATAATTCGAAATACGCCTGCATCAATCCATCTTCGCCGGGAGTTCCGTGGATGGCATTGAAAACACAGTCGAAAGTGATTTTGTTACCATCAACAGTTACTGAAAAATCATTTTTATCGATAGGGAATTCGGAGTCGTTAGCATCAACATAGACCCATTTTTCTTTGAAAATATGGATTCGGAATCCGTTGAATTTCGTTTTGTCCAGAAATTGATATACGACGTTTCCGCTGATGAGTGAGATTTTATACTCGCTGGAATATCCGCCCATGATGATGGCAATGTTTTTCATTTTGTATCGTTTTGTTCTTAGTTGTTCGAATAAATAATAAGGTGTTTTTAGCACTAGATTCTAGCCCCGATAGTAGTGGAAATCCTTTTTATCAGCCTTTTCGGCGGATAAAAAGATTGCAACGGATAGCGGGAAATAGCTCCAAAAAGCATTAAACAAAATTATCATTTTTTTTGGAACGAAATAGCTTTATCTTTGCCGCATATAAAAATAAATTTATGAGTTTACGTAAGTATCTTACCAGCCGTGTGTTTTTTGTACAAGTATTAATTGCGATTGCCATTATTGCTGCTTTGGGCTATTTGTTTATGCATTGGTTGACTTTTACAACAGATCATGGACATGAAATTGAAGTTCCCAATTTGAGTAAATTGACTGAAGAGCAAGTGGAGGAAAAACTGGATGAGTTGGATTTAGATTATGTGCTTTTGGATAGTGTGGATTATAGAAGTGATTTTCCGCAATACAGTGTGGTTGAGCAAGATCCAACGCCGGGTACAAAGGTAAAAGTAGGAAGAAAAATATACATAAAAATAAATACTTCAGGATTTTCATCCGTACGAATTCCTGAATTAGTAAATAAAACATATCGTGAAGCGGTGCCGACTTTGAAAGCTTTAGGACTTGAAGAAGGATCGGTTACGTATGTTCCAAATCTTGGAAAAGATATGGTATTGGAAATGCGTTTCAAAGGAAGAAACCTGAAAGCAGGGGATAGAGTCTTGAAATCATCCAAAATTGATTTGGTTTTAGGAGACGGAAAAATGAGTTATGAAGAAGAAGAAAAGGCAGCAGATACGCTTGCAGCACCAATAGAAGAAGAAATACCAGTTGATGAACAATAATATAGATACAATAGATTTAGAAGACGAGTTATTTGAACATTTCAGGTTTGAAGTTCCCAAAGGCCAAGCTTCCTTGCGAATTGATAAATACTTGATGAGCCTTATTCAAAATGCGACTCGCAACAAAATACAAACTGCAGCTACCGAAGGAAATATTTTTGTAAACGACGCAACTGTAAAGTCGAATTACAAAGTGAAAGCCAATGATGTGGTTCGGGTTATGCTTACGCATCCTCCTTATGAAAACCATATTATTCCGGAGAATATTCCGCTTGATATTGTGTATGAAGACGATACTTTATTGTTGATAAATAAATTGCCAGGAATGGTGGTGCATCCCGGTCACGGGAATTACACCGGAACTTTAGTGCATGCGTTGGCGTATCATTTTGATAATTTGCCAATGAACAGCAGCGAACGTCCCGGATTAGTGCATCGAATTGATAAAGACACGTCGGGTTTATTGGTGATTGCCAAAACGGAAGCGGCGATGACGCATCTGGCCAAACAATTTGAAGCGAAAACTTCCGAAAGAGAGTATGTGGCTTTGGTTTGGGGAAATGTCGTGGCTGATAAAGGAACGATTGAAGGAAACTTAGCAAGACACTTGAAAGATCGTATGCAAATGGCGGTTTTTGCTGATCCGGAAATAGGGAAACCTGCCGTGACGCATTACAAAGTGTTGGAACGTTTTGGATACGTTACGTTAATTTCGTGCCAACTGGAAACTGGAAGAACACATCAGATTCGTGCGCATTTAAAACACATAGGACATCCTTTATTTAATGACGAGCGTTATGGTGGCCATTTGATTTTAAAAGGAACTACGTTTACAAAATACAAGCAGTTTATTGACAACTGTTTCAAAGCTTTGCCAAGACAGGCTTTACACGCCAAAACATTAGGTTTTGTGCATCCTACAACCGGTGAGATGATGCGTTTTGATACGGAACTTCCGCAGGATTTGCAGGACTGCATCGAGAAATGGAGAGGATATTCAAAATCCCATGGTACAGACGAAGTAGAAGAATAAAAATATTAAAAGTCCCGAATTGGGGCTTTTTTTGTGAAAACTAATTTGTATTATATGTATTTAAAGACACACAAAGATTGTTATACTATAGGTTTTTTGGTATGTTTATTGTTTGTCTTTTAACTTTTGGCCTTTTCCCTTCGTTATCATTTCAAATGATATAAATTAGTTAGATTTGTAAAGGTGAACTTTTTGGGATTCCATAATCTTACTGTTTCAATTATGAAATACAGAAACAGGGATTCCCATCATATAAACTTAAAGGATGCTAATTTAATTTTGTCACTATGAAATTTAAAAATATAAATACCATGAAATTGACACTGTTTATTGGTTTATCGGTACTTGTTTTAGGCAGTATTGCGTATGGTGCATTTAAATCAGTTAAATTTTCTCCTCAAAAAAATGAAATTACTGTCACTAAGACATTTGTAAATCCGATTGAAAATGATGATTCCTTAGGAGATAGAATTGTGAGCTACGGAATGGAATTTTTGGGTACGCCTTATGTAGCAGCTGGTTGTAGCAAGGATGGTTTTGACTGTTCCGGTTTTGTATACTTTGTATATAATCATTTCAAAATTCAGGTTCCACGCAGTTCTTCACAGTTTGAAAATTTTGGCAAAGAAATCCCAATTTCAGATGTGAAAAAAGGAGATATTCTGTTGTTTTTGAGTCCTACCAGAAATGTTATCGGTCATTTGGGCATTGTAACAAATCCAAAAGGAATGGAAAGTGATTTTATTCATTCTACCTCAGGTCGAGAAATGAAAGTGGTGATTACTAGCTTAAAAAAGCCTGGTTATACACGTAGATTCGTAAAAGCAATACGTGTTTTGTAGATAATTTTTTTTTTGAAATTCAGAATTTATTAACTTAAAGTAAATAGTTTTAGACTAAAACCAAATCTGGTAGGTTGTATTTTATAGTGCAAAATTATCGATAATAAAAAGAAAAATACTAAATTGAATTGTTGTTAATTAAAAGTTAAACCAATGAATACTATTCAATTTGTAGGCTCTAAAAATTATTTTTGGTATTGATTAACCACTAAATAACTACTAAATGAAGAAATTTTTCATTTTAACAGCAATTGCTGCGGCAATGCTTGTGCCTACCACTCAATTTGCACAATCGAAAAGGAAAAAAGATAAAAATGCTGTAGTAGTTCCGCCACCGGAAAAGAAACCGGAAGCCACGATTAAGGAATACAGCAAGGTCATTACTAAAGATGCTATTTCTGACGATGGATTATTTATTGTTCATAAAGTGGATAAAAAATATTTCTTCGAAATTCCCAATAAATACTTGAATAAAGACATGCTTTTGGTAAGTCGGTTAGCAAAACTTCCAGCTAATTTAGGCGGTGGATACGTGAATGCAGGTTCTGAGACGAACGAGCAATTGATTGTTTGGGAGCGTTTTCAAGATAAAATCCTGATCAAATTAAAGTCATTCAGTGCCGTGGCTAATGACAGTTTACCTATCAGTATTTCGGTAAAATCCAATAATTATGAGCCTACATTATTTGCTTTTGATATTGTAGCGTTCAGCAAAGATTCGGCAAATACGGTAATCGATGTAACTAAATTTTATGCCACAGATGTGAAATCAATTAGTGGTTTATCTGCTGATATGAGAGAAACCTACAAAGTAAAAGGACTGGATGAATCCCGTAGTTTTATCAATACAATGAAAAGTTTCCCCATGAATATTGAAGTAATTCAGGATTTTACCTATAACGCTTCAAAACCGCCGGTTCAGGCAGATTCAGAAACAATCAGTATCCAGATGAATCAATCGATGATTTTATTGCCTGAAAAACCAATGCAACCCCGATTAGCAGATCCGCGAGTGGGCTGGTTTACGATGAATCAAATTGATTATGGAAGTAACGAATTAAAATCCGACAGTAAAACCTACATCCGCCGTTGGAAATTAGAACCCAAAGATCCTGTCGCTTACGCAAAAGGCGTATTGGTAGAACCGATTAAACCTATTGTTTACTATTTAGATCCTGCCACGCCAGAAAAATTGCGCAAGTACATCAAGCAAGGAATTGAAGATTGGCAGAAACCTTTTGAAACTGCTGGTTTTAAAAATGCAATTATCGCTAAAGATGCTCCAACTAAAGAACAAGATCCTGATTTTAGCCCAGAAGATATTCGGTATTCGGTGATTCGTTACGTGGCGAGTACGACACGAAATGCGGTTGGGCCAAGTGTTTCTGATCCTAGAACAGGAGAAATTATTGAGAGTGATGTGATTTGGTACCACAACCATTTGCGTTCGTACAGAAATCGGTATTTGTTAGAAACTGGAGCAGCAAATCCTTCAGCAAGAACATTAAATACAACTGATGAAGAAATGGGTGAAATGATGCGTATGGTTATTGCACATGAAGTGGGACATGCTCTTGGTTTTCCTCACAATATGGGAGCAAGTTGCGCTTATGACACTGAAGATTATAGAAATGGCGATTTTACTCAGAAAAACGGAATAGCCGCGAGTTTGATGGATTATGCCCGTTTTAATTACATCGCACAACCCGGAGATAAAAACGTGCGTTTCATTCGTCAAATGGGTCCTTACGATCATTACGCCACCAATTGGGGTTACAGATTCATTCCAAATATGACTTCGCCAGAAGCTGAAGTATCCACATTAGACAAATGGATTATGGAAAAAGCGGGAAATCCAATCTATAAATTTGGATCGCAAAGTAGCAGTTTTGACCCGACTTCACAAACAGAAGATATCGGGAATAATTCGATGAAAGCGGGTTCGTACGGACTTAAAAACTTGCAATACGTAGCGGCTCATTTACCGGAATGGACGAGTGATGTCACTAATAATTATGAGGATTTAGAAGAGTTGTACGAAGAAATGTTGGGCGTTTGGAGTAGGTATGTAGGTCATGTAGTCACTAATGTTGGCGGCGTTTATGAAGCGACCAAAAAACCAAATCAAAAAGGAAGTATTTATGATATTGTACCTAAAGCAAAACAGCAAGAAGCGATGCAATGGTTGCAAGCGAATGCATTTGCTTCTCCAACGTGGTTGGTGAATGTAGCTACATTAAAAAACATAAATTATGCAGGGTACACAGAACGTTTCCGAAACTTGCAAGCAAGGCATTTAAATAGTGTATTGAGTTTTGAGCGCCTTGGTCGATTAATGGATGCAGAAATAATGGGAGCTACTAATTATAAAGCTTTGGATTTATTGGGTGACATGCGCAAAGGAATTTGGAAAGAGGCTAGTTTACCATCAAACGTGACGATTTATAGAAGAAATTTGCAAAGAGCATACATCGAAAGAATGGCGTATTTGATGAAAGAAGAAATTAAATCCGGTCGTCCATCTGATTTTTACAATGTGGCTCAATCTGACTTGAGAGGATTGGTGAGAGGTGAGTTGAACGCTTTAAGAACGACTTTGGCAGTTGCTAAAACCAGAGCTATAAATGCAGAAACCAAATACCATTATGAGGATGCGATTAAAAGAATTGAATTGATTTTAAATCCAAAATAATCAGAATGTAAATATTGTTTTACCAAAAAAATCCGCTTTCATAGCGGATTTTTTGTGTTATAAAAATAAATCTTGATTGAAGTTAACTATTTATTTTAAAGGAAAATTCGCTTCGAAAGTTTTGAATCTGGAATCTAAATCTTTTATTAATTGCTTTTTAACGGAAGCTTCTTTTATAAAACTATAATTGATGCTATTGTACACATATTGCTTGATATCGGTATAGGAAACGTCTTTGTATCTCTTGGCTAACAAAACATATTGTTCGGTCATATTCGTTCGTAATATCCCCGCATCATCAGTACTGATTACGATAGGAACACCAAATTGTTTATACAAAGTAAGCGGATGACGGCTTTCCTTTACTTTCAAAATAAACTCGTTACTCACTAAGTTAATCTCTATAGGAATGGTTTTCTTGGCCATATAACGCAATAAATCATACGAATCTTTCTCGTACGCCATATCAACTCCGTGACCGATACGATGAGCTCCTGCAGTATAAACGGCTGCGCCAATATGCCAAGTCAAATCTTCAGGTTGCACTAAACCCAGCGTCAGCTCGCCGGCATGCATCGTATATTTTACATTTGGATAACGAGAATGACAATATTTAAACATCACCATGTGCAACCAATAATCTTTCATCGAAGTTTCGCCATCTTCAGGAGAAACAATGTTAACTCCTGCCATTAAAGGACTTTGATCTGCCGAAATGAATGCAATTACCAGATTTTTGAATAAATCAACAGGTTCCATGAAACGCAAAACAAAATTTTGATAGCGCATCGTAAATTGCTTATCATCAATTTTTAAATCGTTGTGCATTTTTGCTACAAAACTAGTATTGAATGTTTTGGCATAAGATTCAGCATTTTTTTTCAATAAGGAATTGTACACGGAATCCAATGTTTTTAAAATTGCCTTTTCATCTTTTGCCAAAGCTAATTTTCGCAATCTGGAATTAAATTTCGTCAAATCATCCGTGTTCATTATAGTTGGAATCGTAGATAATTGTGTTTCGATGTAACTGACATTTTCTGAAATGGCTCTGTTTTTTAGTTCCAATAAACCTTGTCCAAAATTTCCCTTGATGGCTGGTTCAAACTTCATAAACGATTCAAAAAACAATTTATCCGATGGGTAATCCACATGATTATAGTCTTTTACGGACCATTTTTGCATTATTTTTTGTTTGTAAACGTCTAATGATCCGTTGTTTTTCAAGGTCGAAAATAATTCCCAGTTTCCGGTTGATGGTTTTTCTTTTAAAACATCCATCGTTTCAATATTGAGATAAAAATCTTCCGCAATGGCACGTTGTAATAATGGTTCCGCGTAAATTGAACCGGAAAAGTGGTGGTGTAAATCGCCGCCTTTTGGCATTTGTGAAAAGAAAGCAGTTAATTCAGCTTCATTATTTCTAATCCTTTCAAAATAGTCATTTGTCGATTGTGCGTAACTGACATTGAAAAGAAGAGCGAAGAATAAAGTATGTAGTAATTTCATAGGTTTTTTTAATTGTGTAGATAGTGTTTTGCTTGTTATTTTCATAAAACGGTATTCCATTTTAAAAATATTGATTCAAAGCTTTTTTAAATTTGAATAGAATGATATCGCATTTAAATGCTTTTTTTATGAAAAAAAACGATAATTTTTGCCAAATTTACACAATTTCACTTTCTGTTTGGGGAAACAAGTTAAAATTTTTACTTTTGCAGCTCTAATGAAAAACGTTATCGTATTAATCTCTGAAGGCACTCCGACCTGATTTAGAGTCTTTAAATCGAGGGATTTTCCCCAAAAAAGTTTATCGAATTTTTTTTCGATGCAATTTTGAAATATAAAATTGTACCTGAAGTTTGTTATTATAATTATTTTATGAAAAAAGCATTTAATTTATTTGATTTCTCACAAAAAGTCAATTACAGAATAGAAATCTTAGCGGGATTAACGGTTGCTATGACCATGATTCCAGAATCCCTATCTTTTGCTATAGTAGCGGGTTTTCCTCCGCTGATGGGTTTATACGCTGCATTTATCGCCGGTTTAATAACGGCAGTTTTCGGTGGAAGACCTGGAATGATTTCCGGTGGAGCAGGAGCAACTGTTATTGTTTTAATCGCTTTAATGAACTCAAACGGATTAGAATATGTTCTTGCTGCCGTTGCTTTGGCTGGGATTTTACAAATTTTAGTAGGTATTTTTAAACTTGGGAAATTCATCCGATTGGTGCCGCAACCTGTTATGTTTGGTTTTGTGAATGGTTTAGCGGTTATTATTTTCATGTCGCAGTTGGATCAATTTAAAGCAGTAGTAAACGGGCAAAGTACATGGCTATCGGGAACTCCATTGTTCATTATGGTGGGATTAGTAGCACTGACTATTGGAATTATAGTGTTGCTTCCTAAAGTAACTAAAGCAATTCCGGCATCATTAGTGGCAATTATTGTGGTTTTTGCATTGGTATTTTTCTTTGGAATCGAAACTAAAACCGTTCGCGATATCGCTTCAGTAAGCGGTGGTTTTCCTCCATTTCATATTCCGAATATTCCGATAAATCTGGAAACTTTACAAATTATATTTCCTTATGCTTTAATCATGGCCTCGGTGGGACTCACGGAAGGTTTATTGACTTTGAATTTAGTTGATGAAATCACCGAAACAAAAGGAAATGGAAATCGCGAATGTATTGCGCAAGGAGGTTCGAATATTTTGAATGGCTTTTTCTTCGGGATGGGTGGTTGCCCTATGATTGCGCAAACTTTAGTGAATCTTTCTGCGGGTTCCAGAGCTCGATTGTCCGGAATTGTTGCTGCGCTGACTATACTTATTATTATTTTATTTGGTGCCCCAATAATTGAACAATTGCCTATGGCAGCTTTAGTTGGTGTTATGATTATGGTGGCAATCGGAACTTTTGAATGGGCAAGTTTTAAAATTATTAATAAAATGCCGAAACATGATATTTTTGTTGGAGTTTTGGTTGCATTAATCACTATTGTATTGCATAATTTGGCTTTAGCCGTTTTAATAGGAGTAATTATTTCTGCTTTAGTTTTCGCTTGGGAAAGTGCCAAAAGAATTCGTGCGAAGAAATATATTGATGAAAAAGGGGTGAAGCATTATGAAATCTACGGACCTTTATTTTTTGCTTCCACTACGGCTTTCTCAGAGAAATTTGATGTTTTTAATGATCCGAATGAGGTCATTATTGATTTTAAAGAAAGTAAAATTACCGATATGAGTGCGATTGATGCTGTGAATAAAATTACGGAGCGTTATGTGAAAGTCAATAAAACGGTTCATTTGCGACATTTAAGCACAGATTGCAGAACCTTATTAAAAAATGCCGACACCGTAATTGACGTAAATATTCTCGAAGATCCTACCTATAAAGTGGTGATTAACTAGCCATTTAATTCCAAATTAAAGTAAAAAAAAATGCCATAAATTAAACAAATCCTCGAAAATTATTTCGTGGTGATTGGTGTAATTCGTGGCAAATTAGTTGAATGCTATTGTCAAACAGACTTTTTTTCTAAAATAGCAAACTATATTTTCATCGCTTCAGCAGCCAATCGTCCCGTTTTTAGAGCGGCATTGATAGAACCGTTCAGTAAGTTGTCTCCACAAATAAATAGTGTATCTGAGATCTTTATTTCGGAAGCATCAATCGTATTTCGAACACTTTCCTGCGTTGGCAAAGCATATTCAATGCGATAGGCTTTCAGCATTTTCCATGAATTTACTTTTTCGCCATACCATTGTTTCAATTCTTCTTTCATGTTTTCAGCCAAAGTTGCGTCATCAACAGTTGGGATTCCATTGAAAGAAACGGATATAAGCACTTTTCCTTTTGGTGCATACGCTTTGGAAACATTAGACATCACGGTCAAATTATTCACCCATTTTTTCTTAGTTGAAGCATTTAAAATCACTACTGCTTTTTCAGTTGGTGCTTCATTGGCTTCAAAATAAATATTTGTTACCTGATGCGAAGTCATTTTTTGCTTCGGAAAGAATTTTTGGGTAAGGTTGTTTGCGGTCGTAGCCAAAAGGATTTGGTTGGCCGCCATAACGGTTCCATCTTCAGTAATTACGGTTTTGCCTTCAATAGCAGTGACTTTTGTATTGCATTGAATACTGCCTTCGGGAAGCATGGCAACTAACTGTTTGGGTATTTCTTCCATACCAAATTCAGGAACTGCCACATCTCCATCCGAAAACATTTTCATCACAAAATCGAACATTCTACGCGAAGTTTTCAATTCATTCTCCAAAAAGATTCCCGAAAGGAAAGGCGCATAAAAACGTTGAATCATTTTTGTACTAAAACCGTACTCAGCCAACTGTTTGCTGGTCGTTTGTTCCGGTTGTTCGAAAATTTCGTCAATGGTTAGTTTTTGTAGTCTATTCTTTAACCAGAGCGTATTAATTTTATCTTTTAATGTACCAACGGGAGCAAAAAGAGTAGCAAAGGCTGCCGATGGTCTTCGGAATGGATCTGCGATTTCAAAACTGCCTCCGTCATAAAGAACGGTTGCTCCGGGTAACATTTTCTTTAGTTTTAAATCAGTATAATTGAGTAATGCTTGCGTTTCAGGATATGCTGTCAACAGCACTTGAAAACCTCTGTCTAAAAGAAAGCCTTCATGAGAATCGGTTTTAATTCTTCCGCCCGCACGATCACTAGCTTCCAGAAGGAGTACTTTTCGCCCTTGACGGTGCAAATGAACAGCCGCTGATAATCCCGCCAGTCCTGCTCCCACAATAATTACATCCTGTTTCATAGTTTTTGATAAAATTTGGTACAAAAATAAGTCAATTGCCGTTTTAGAAGTGCCTAAACAAGTGATAATTTAATTTTATTTAGATATTTGAAATCGCATCAATAAATCAGTTTGCTCGTCATTACCCATCATAAAAACGTGTTTGTCAAACACAACAAATCCATTTTTCGTATAAAATCGAAGTGCTCTGTGATTTTCTTCCCAGACACCAAGCCAAATAGAATCAACGCCAGTACTTTTTGCAATTTTACTTACTTCGTCAAGCAAAAGCTGTCCGATGTTTTTTCCGTGAAAATTTTGTAAAACATAAATCCGTTGCACTTCTAAAGCATTTTCGTTGATAGTTTCCGTTTGGGCATCACCAAAGTTTATTTTTAAATATCCAACGACTTCTGTATCTGAATACGCTAGATAAAACTGAGAATTGGCATTGTTTAATTCATCCGTTAACTGTTCGGCATTTAAACTGTCTTTGATGTAATCGGTAATATTTTCAGGAGTATTTACAGCTGCAAAAGTTTCAATGAAAGTTTGGATACTTATCTTTTGAATCGTTTCCAAATCTGATACCGTTGCTTTTCTAATTTCAATCGTGTTCATAATTATTTCGTTGGTGTTTTACAACTCAAAAATAATTAAATTGACGCACAATTTTGATTATCTATCGTACTATTAAACAAATCGATTTAAAGATTCTTGATTTCTTAATATCAATTAGTACTTTTGAAAAAATTAATAAAAAGAACTCGAAAGAGTATTGTGTATGAAAATTGTAATATCGCCAGCCAAGTCTTTAAATTTTGAGAAACAGTTACCCACTCAATTGCACACCGAAACTTTGTTTTTAAAAGAATCGCGACAAGTTCATAAAGTTTTAAAAGAGAAAAAGCCTGCTGATTTATCGGATTTAATGAGCATTTCGGATAAACTGGCTGATTTAAACTGGAAGCGAAATCAAGATTGGAAAACTCCTTTTACGACTTCAAATGCACGTCCAGCAGTATATACTTTTGATGGTGATGTTTACATTGGATTAGATGCCTATTCGATTCCTGAAAAAAAAATAGAAGCTTTACAAGATCGTTTGAGAATTCTTTCCGGTTTGTACGGATTGTTGAAACCGTTAGATTTGATTCAAGCATACCGATTGGAAATGGGAACCAAATTACCCATTGGCGTTAGCAAAAACTTATATGAATTTTGGAAACCTACAATTACTAAAGCATTAAATAGCGAACTCAAAGATGGCGAGTTATTTGTCAATTTAGCGAGTACCGAATATTTTTCGGCAATAGATGCCAAGGGGTTGAAAGTTCCTGTAATAACTCCGGAATTCAAAGATTACAAAAACGGAAAACTAAAAATAATCAGTTTTTTTGCTAAAAAGGCCAGAGGAATGATGGTGCGTTACATCATTGACACCAATGCTCAAACGATAGACGATTTAAAAAGATTTAATTACGACGGCTATCAGTTTGATGCCAATTTATCAGAAGGAAATCATTTGGTTTTTACGCGATAGTTAATGGACACCATCACGTGATTTTTTACTAATGCATGGCATCGGCAGGATTGATTTTGTTTTTTCCTTTTTTGATTAAAAATATGATTGGAATGCAACACAAAAACATAATTCCGAGATACATAAAAATATCCATATACGATAAAACAGCACTTTGTTTCATCACGGAATAGTCAATGACCTGATAGGCTTTTTTCAACGATTCATTTGCTGTAAATCCTTTTGACATAAACCCTTTTTGCAGCATCAAAACCCGCTCTTGTACCTCTATTTTGGTTGTATCTAAATGTGAAACTAAATTTAGCCTGTGTTCCTGACTAAATCGGGTGATAAAGGTTGTGATAATGGCAATACCAAAAGAGCCACCTAATTGTCGCATCATTCCTGTAAAGGCTGCACCTTCACCAATATCTTTTCCTTTTAAAGTAGAAAGGGACAATGTAGTTATCGGTACAAAAAGGAGTCCTAATCCAATTCCTCTTAAAATCAATCCCCAATATAGATGCTCAACACCAGTACTTGGTGTCATACTATTGTGCATGATATAAGTAAAGAAAAAGAAAATCAAAAACCCAAGACCTACCATATAACTTTGGGGAACACCTCTTTGAAGTAATTTTCCAACAATTGGCATCATAAAAGCTGTGGTTATTGAACCTGGAATAAGTAACAACCCCGCATCTGTGGCAGTCCACCCTAAAATTGTTTGTGTGTATATTGGAATGATTAAAGTGGAACCATAGAGTCCAAATCCTAAAATGAAACACATTACTGTTCCAATTCTTAGATTTCCATCTTTTAAAACACCTAAGTTAACGATAGGGTATTTATAGGTTAACTCTCTCCAGATAAACAATACTAAACCAAAAACGGTAATAGTACTTAAAAGTATAATTGTTTTATTATTGAACCAATCGTCTTGCTGACCGTGTTCTAAAACATATTGCAAAGAACCAATAAATGCCGTTAATAGAAAAATCCCCAACCAATCGACTTGATTGGATTTTAACTTTTCGCCATATTTAGGGCTTTTTACAAAGGTCAATGCTAGTACGGTGGCAATAATTCCAAGTGGAATATTGATATAAAAAATATAAGGCCAGGAAAAATTATCAACAAGATAGCCTCCTAATGGCGGACCCAAAGTAGGTCCAACAATGACACCCATTCCGTATATTGCCTGGGCCATACCCCGTTTTGCAACAGGATAACTCTCGGTTATAATGGTTTGTGCTGTCACTAATAGTGCACCACCGCCCAATCCTTGAATAAATCTAAAAGTGACAAGTTCCCAGATATTATCTGCATTTCCACATAAAAAAGAGGCTATCGTAAAAATAATAATGGAAGTAACAAAATAATTACGTCTTCCAAATTGTTGAGAAAGCCAACTTGTCATTGGAATTACAATAACATTTGCAATAGCATAAGCGGTAATTACCCATGCCACATCATTTAGCGTAGCACCCAGACTTCCTCTCATGTTCGTCAGTGCTACATTAACAATTGTGGTATCAACGATTTCGAGCAGGGTACAAAGTATTGCCGTAATCGTTATAAGAACTCGTCTATAGCCATATTCTACTAAATCGTCTTCTCCCGTTTGTACCATTTATACTAAATTGTAAACTATCATTTTCTTAAAAAGTGTTGTCGTTTTTGATATTTTAGAAGCTACCAAAAAATAGATTTATTTTAAATGTACATCTACATCAACATTCATTCCCGGGCGAAGTAATTTTATTTTTTCAGGATCATTTGTCGCGTTTAAACTTATTTTGACAGGCAATCGCTGAATCGTTTTTACAAAGTTTCCAGTTGCATTATCTGGTGGTAACAATGAGAATCGTGATCCTGTTGCAGGAGAAAATGATGTAACAGAACCTTCGAAATCATAACCCGGATAAGCATCTACTTTGATAGTCACTTTTTGCCCAATAACCATTTTGTTTAACTGAGTTTCTTTGAAATTAGCAATTACCCAAGCTTCTTTGTTATTGATAATGTAAAATAACGATTGTCCCGGTTGCACCAATTGTCCCGGCTGAATATCAATTTTTGATACCTGACCGTCAATTGCAGCGGTTACGACGGTATAGGTTAAATTTAATTTTGCCGCATCAAGTAATGCCTGTGCTCTTCTTATATTGGCTGCAGCAACTTCGGTTTGTTTGTCTGAAACTTTTGATTTTGCTACAATAACTGATTTTTGAAAAGCACTGGCTCTCTGTTGTTGTTGCAATACGCGTACTTGGCTTTCTGCTTCCAGTTTTGCTGCTAAAGCTTGCTCGTATTGTTGTTTTGTAATAGAATGGCTTTTGTACAAATTGTCATATCTTTTGTAATCACTTGTTATGCGATCCAATCTAATTTTTGCCGATTCGATATTTCCACCCGCTGATTGCACATTAGCATCAGAAACAGAAATACTGGCTAAAGCACTTCCAATATCAGCTTTGGAAACCTCAAAATTGCCTTCAGCACCAACCATTGCAGCATTGGCTTCTTCAATTTTTAACTGATAATCTCTTTTATCTATAGTAAAAAGGGTATCGCCTTTTTTTACAAAATCATTGTCTTTGATATACACTTTATCTACATATCCCGAAACTCTTGGAATAATTGGATTCATGTTTTTTTCAATTTGGGCATCATCCGTTTCCTCGTGAGATTGAGAATGGATGTATTTATAAGTCCCGTAAGAACCACCTAAAACTACCAAAGCCACTAGGATAATAATAAATTTTGTGTTTGTTTTTTTCTTTTCCATGGTAGGTATGATTAGTTTTTTGAAATAGTGAAGGTTTGGGATAATTGGCCTGTTACAGAGAGTAACTCGTAATATTTTTGGATTGTATTGGCTTTTGCTAAAGCTTTATTGATTTTTGAATTCAGCTGTTCTACATCAGCTTCAAGCAGGTCATTTGTGTCAGAGAGTCCGTTGTCATATTTGTCTTTTACAATTCGGAAATTTTCACTCGCCTGTTCTTGTGCTTCCTCATATACCGTATTTTGTTTCAAAGCTAAGTCATAATCTTCAATGGCTTTATGAACTTGGATTTTAATGTAATCTGTTAATATTGCTTCAGAATTTTGTACCTCTAAAAACTTATTTTCAGCCAGTCTGACCAAAGTTCCGTTTTTTAGAATAGCACTCAAATCATAAGAAATTCCAACTCCGATATTCATCGCATTTTGAACTGTAATCACATTACTTAAGTCTAAAGTTGTATATCCACCAACGATGGCTATAGCAGGATAATAGGATCCTTTTGCAATTTTAATTGATGCCTCACTTGCTTTTCCCTGAAACCGAATCGCTTCTAAGTCCTTCCGATTTTTTAAAGCCGGTAATTCATTAGTTGGAATATTTGTCATTTGGAAATCAGCAAAATCATCTTCCCGAATTTCCAGTTTAGTATCTGGACTTAATTTTAAAAGTGTAACCAAATAAAAGTTGATTATTTTTAAATTATTATTAGTTTCGTCTAATGATAATTGTATTTTTGAAGCTTGCAGTTTAGATTTCAGTAAATCATTTCTAGGTATAATCCCATTTTTTTCGAGTTCTACAAAATCCTTTACACGCTGCTTAGCGCTCTTTTGATTTTCTTTCAGCAGTTCAATTGTTTTTTGCGCTTTGTATAAACTTGCATAATATTCAATCACGCGCAGCGCTATTTCTTCTTTGGTTTGCGAAGCGGTAGCCATTTCAGCCTGATATAAATTTTGCTGCGCTTTAATACTATTTTGAATTTTGAATCCAGAGAAAACAGGGACGCTGGCATTCAATTGACCAACCATTAATTGATTGACAATGGGCAGCGTTTGGGCATTGCTATTATTTTGGTTTAATTTGAAATCTACTGATGCATTTGCCAATCTTTGGTACTGACCTGAAAGTTTCAAATCAGGGTATTGGTTGTTTTTTGTGGATTGCAATTCGTACTTTTTGGTTTTTACTTTCGTGTTGGCCAGTGTAACTTCATTGCTTTTGGTCCAAGCCAAATTAATGGCTTCGTTCAATGTTAAACTTGTTTTTTCTTGTGCTTCTACTGATGAAATTCCAATAAAGAAAATCCCAAAGAGCATGAATTGACTAACTTTCATATATCAGAAGTGCTTTTATAGTTTGTTGAATGTGCTTTGTCAAATTTGTTTTGATGTAATTATTATACAAATCTTCGGTTTTTAGGTTTAGTAAATTTTCGAAGAAAGGTTTATTCATGTGAAAATGAAAGAAAGTCCCTAGAATAGTGGGTGTGATAAGTGGAATAATAACGTCTTTTCTAAAAATACCTTTTTTCTGGCCTTCTTCAATTATACTTTCAAGGGATTTTAAATTTCCTTTTTTTAATTCAGAGAACGCCTGAAGATTTTGTTCTCTCTTTTTAGAAGTAAATTCGAAGTGTAAGATTCTGTAAATTCCTCTATTACTATTGATTCTGTTGATGTACAGTTCAATTAGTTTATTGATTTTGTCAATTGGTTCCAGTTCTTCCTGAACTATATTTTCCAATTGATTTTTGAGATCTGAAGTTCTGTAAACAATAAGCGATTCTAGTAACCGCTCTTTCGAACCAAAGTAGTACGAAACCATGGCAATATTAATCTTAGCCAATTTTGCGATGTTTCGAATCGAAGTTCCATCAAATCCTTTTTCTGCAAAAAGAATTTCTGCAACTTCTAGAATTTGTATTTGTTTGTCGTTAAAATTACTTTTCAATGGAATTTAATTTTGGAAAACAAAACTAAACAAGCGTTTAATTTAAACAAGTGTTTAGTTTTTATTTAACTTTTTTTTAACAAAATTTAGATTTTCTTTATTCTAATTTTTGGAAATTAATATGATGTTTTTTTATTTAAAAGGATAATTTAAATCTAGACAGAGCTTTGTTTAAATGCTTACTAACCTTTACATTTTCTTTGTCTAAAACTAAAAGTAATATGTATAAATATTTTTCAAATACTGCATAACTCTTTAAATATTAAACAAATCATAATTAATTATAATTTATGAACGTTCATTCTTTTTTATGGTATCTTTGCCTTTTCAATGTGATTTTAGTACAAATGTATTTTGAGCATTTTTTGAATGAGTACTTATTTATTGGAAAAATAAAAATAATAGCAAACATGGCGCAACTTCAAAAAAGTATTGATAAACGGATTGCTCTCTTGAAAGCTACTTTGACTTTAGTGAACAATGGAGGGATTCAAGGGGCTTCAATGGCTAAAATTGCTAAAATTGCAGCTGTTTCTCCCGCCACGATATATTTGTTTTTTCAAAGTAAACAAGATTTAGTCAGTCAATTGTATCTCACGGTAAAATCATCTTTCGCTGAAGCGGCTTTTTCAGATTATGATCTTCAGGAATCGGTGGAGATAAGATTTAAAAAAATTTGGTTCAATATGGCGAATTATAAATTGACCCATCAAGAAGAAGCTTCTTTTTTATCGCAATGTGATAATACACCTATAATAGAAGAAAAAACAAGGCAAGATGGACTGCAATTCCTGACACCGCTTTTTGATTTATGGATGAAAGGAAAAGAAGAGGGTATTCTGAAGGATATTTCACCTTATCTGATGTATGCTTATTCGATATATCCTATGGCTTTTTTGATGAACATGAAAAATAGGGGACTGTGTCCTTTGGATGAAAAAACATTGGAAGAAAGTTTTCAAGCTACATGGGATAGTATAAAAGTGTAAAATTTTTTAACATTAAAAAAAAAACAATAATAAATAAATAGAGTAAAATGGAATTATTAGATAAATTGAAATGGCGCTATGCTGCCAAAGCGATGAACGGAGAAAAAGTAGCTCAAGAAAAAATTGATATTATTCTAGAAGCAGCAATTCTTGCACCTACATCAAGTGGATTGCAACCTTTTGAAATAATGGTGGTCACCAATCAAGAAATTAAAGAAAAAATCAGAGCAATCGGTTGGAATCAATCCGTGATTACAGATTGTTCCCATTTATTAGTATTTGCCGCTTGGGATACGTATACAGCGGATCGTATCAATAAAGTATTTGATCATACCAATGATATCAGAGGTTTTAAAAATGAAGGTTTTGAAAATTACCGTCAGATGTTGTTGAATACGTATCCACAAAAAGATGCCGAAGTTAATTTTCAGCACGCAGCAAGACAGGCTTATATTGCTTTTTCAATGGCTATAGTAGCTGCCGCTTTCGAAGGTGTAGACAGCACACCAATTGAAGGTTTTGAGCCAGATGCTTTAGACGAAATTTTGAACCTAAGAGCTAAAGGTCTTAGAAGTTGTGTAATCCTTCCTTTAGGCTACAGAGATACTGAAAATGACTGGTTAGCAAGCTTAGCTAAAGTCAGAAAAAGCAAAGAGGATTTGGTTACACTTATTGACTAATACTCAGTATTGAAATATTTTTTAAAAACAGCCTTTGCTTATTGTAAAGGCTGTTTTTTATTTGAGGAATTAATTCTTTTAATTGAAATAAAAATCTATTCCATCTGCTGCCTAAAATTGTGAATATCTATTTTAGTAATGCTGTTGTTTTTTTTCTTTTAAATCTATCTTTGACATCCTTAAAAAAAAAGAAATGAGCACAACTTGGTACGAATGCAAAGTAAAATATAGAAAAACAGACGAAACTGGCGGACAGAAGATTACAACGGAACCGTACCTGGTAGACGCGTTATCTTACACGGAAGCTGAAAGTAGAATCAATGAAGAAATGTCAGCGTATATCAGTGAAGAATTTAAAATCACGAATATAAAAGTGGCTAATTATGCTGAAATCCATCCTTTTGAAAATGCGGATCGTTGGTTCAGATCTAAAGTATCTTTATTGGCCTATGACGAAGAAAGCGGTAAAGAACGCAAAACTAATATGTATTTATTAGTACAAGCTAATGACGTAAAAGAGGCTTACGATAATACCATTAGCGTGATGAAAGGTACTATGGGCGACTACACCGTTCCTGCAATTTCAGAATCACCTATCATGGATGTTTTTCCTTATTTCAGTGGGGAAGAAGGTGAATTGGAACAATTAGAAAGATTTAATGCGCTCAAAGCATCAAAACCGGAAGTAGCTGTAGAAATCGAGGATCACATGGAATTTGAAACTGCTCCTGAAGAAGAAGCTGTAGTTTAAGATTGTTAAAAAAAACTCACCGCAAATTGGCAAATTATAGAAACAGTTGTCAGCTGTTTTTATTTGCGAATTTGCGGTTTTTTAATTTCAATCAGTCTTGTTTGTGTAATACTTTCTCGTATGCTTTTCTTGGGCTTCCTCTAAAAAAAACTTCGCCACAATAAATATAGCCTAAGGTTTCAAAAATTTTCATCATAGCGGGATTGTCAAAATTAGTGTCTGCTTTTACACTGAAAATGTTGTTGCTTAACGCAAAATCTTCTATGTTTTTTAGCATCAGTTTTGCCAGTCCTTTGCCCAAATATTTTTCAGAAATGGCTACGCGGTGCATGACAACAAAATCATCGTTCGTTAACCAGTTTCCTTCAATTGTAGCATAAGCAGGTTCATCATTGATTAATACCGCACTGTAACCGATGATAGTTTCTCCGTCTGCCAAAACAAATCCTTCTCCTTTTTCAATGTCTTTTTGTATGACTTCAGGATTTGGATAACCGTCTTGCCATTGGGTACTGCCATCTTTTTTTCTGCGTTGTATGGCTTGTTGTAAAATTTCCCATATCGAATCTATTTCAGATAGTTCCGCTGTTCTAAAGTGATAATTCATTATTGTAATTTGAGTTTTCAGTTAATGCGTGCGCTTTAAAAGTACAAAACAAACTTTGAATTTTGGACAACCTGTATTATATAATGTAGAAGAATATGTTGTAAAATGGAAGTGTTTATTGTCATTGCTCCTCAAATTCAGAGACATTCGCGCAGCATTTATAAGAAACTTATTTTTTTTAGAAAAATACTTTCTGGAGCTTGGTATTTGTTGCCTCGCTATCAAAATTGTTCTACATTTTTTCCGCCAATATTGTGTTTCATTTTCTTCCCCATAGTACTCGTTACATAGCCAGTAACGCCTTCTTCTTTTCGTTGACCTTTTGATAAGTAATCAATGTTTATGGAACAGTCACCAGTTATTTCAACCCAAACTGTTTCACTTTCTCCACTTTCTAATTTGTCAATATGTCCGCCTCCACAACCACTTATGTTTATGTTTGTTAAAGTTGTCTGAGTCGAGTTTATAAAAGTAATTCTCATTGTGTTGAGCAGAATAACAGTAACCCAACAATACAACAGCATTACAGGAATATTTACCAACATAACTCCGCAAGTCTTGAGTAATTTTTTTCTATTTTCTTTATCCTTGTAAGCTTTGACTAAAATGAGGATTAATATTCCGATATTTATTAATGCTGTCAAAGAAATAAAACCTACACCAAGCCGTAGTAAATCAAAAGAAGATGTCAAAAAGTAAAGTCCGAAAATAATTGTCCCAAGCACAAATGAAATTAATGCTGTTTGTCGTCCGAGTTTTATGTGTCTTTCTGTTGTCATACGTTTGGTTCTATCGTTTTGATAATAGGCTTTGTAACTGATTTTTTTAAATTTAAGTTGATGAAAGTCAGAGATTTTTGGCGTTTTAGTTTTTCTATCTAGTTAAGGAAATTGCGTAAAGTCAGAGACATTTGCGCAGCATTAACGAGAAATTTATTTTTTTAGAAGAACACTTTGCGGAGCGGGGTAAGTACAATCCAAAGCAATTGATCATATTCGTTGTTAAAAAACGTTTTTATTTATTCCGAGTATAATCACATTCCTCATCAATAATTATTGTTTTATTTATTTTTCGATAACCTATGGTTTTTTCTCGAATAAATAATTTTCCATAGTAATCAACAAGATGTCTTTCCTTAAAAATACCATTCGGAATGTTTTTTTTACTTTTCCATTCTTCATAAGCAGTTGAAAAGTAAAGAAGAGGTAAGTGGAACTTAGTATTGTTGTCAATAATATAAAATTCTGTTCCGAGTTTTTTCTTTTTTTCTCTTCGTGGTATTGTAGAGGTTAATTTATATCTACTGTATTCAGTTTCATCAATTATGGTGTCATTCAAATTAAAAAAGTCATATTCCTCAATGCGGACTTTATATGGATTATTATAATTGCTCACATAATAGCAATTGACATTAATGAATTCGGCTTTTTCCAAGTCGCTTTTTTTAAAGTTGACATTAAATGACAATCCATTTTCATCTTTAAAATGCATCTTATAATTCGTACTATCTAGGCTTGTAACCAACGCTACATAGTTATTTTTTTTAGAGTTTGTTAAGTAAAAGCCTGAAATGGTATTCTCACTTTTAGAATTTTTGTAATAAGTTTGTTTAAATTCAATTAGGTAATCAAATTCATATTTTTTTTGAGAAAATAAAAATGATGTTGATATTGTCAAAAGTAATGTTAGAAGCTGTTTCATTGGTGGATTCAAGTTTCTATCGCAATTTTCTGCTTTAGAGTTTTATGTTATTTTTCAAATTCAGCGTCCCGCCGCTTCACGCAGTTGCGAAGTTTGGAACTGATTCTTTTCTTTTAAAGATAGAACTTCTTGCGGAAAATAAACGTGAATTTACCACAAAATTCGCAATTGCGCCAAACGTTTATTATGTGCTGCGTTTTATTCTTTTCAGTAGTTTCTTTTCTGTATTATGTATTAAATATTCATTTGTTTCTTTGTCAAAAGTTAGAACTAACATATTGTTTTGGTCAACAAAATCGATTATATAATTTCCACTTTTTAATGTTTCGTTAAAACTAAATATAACTTTTTTATGAATTAGTTCATCTTTAGGATGATTCGATAATTCAGATGCTATGTAATTCTCATATAATTTCTCAATATTTTCAACGTTGTATTTCGTCAGATTTATAGGTAATTTTAGAATTTGTTTACAATCGGAGCTTAAGCTTAGATAAATTTTATTTTTCTTTCCATTTGGTTTAAGATTGACTTTTTCAATTGTAAAAGCTAAAATCCCTGGATTTGGATTCATAAATTCAAAATCTACATTAGATTTATTTCTAACTCTTTTTATTATTTCCTTTGTCGCTGGTAAAAGTTGATTTATAGAATCTGATAAAATTAGATTTTCATTTGTTCCAAAGTCAATTCTTGCGACAATTTTTTTTGTATCGCATAAAGTTTTGCCACCAAAACTGAAATGAAATTCAGTTATATAATTTTTTTCAGTTTCGGCTGTTTTTATACCGTAGATAAAGTCTATTTCAGATTCGTTTTCATACCACGTTGGGCCAATTTTTAGTTTAATTTTATTTTTGCTAGAACTTTTTTTTGCGTCATTAATTTTGTTTGCACATGACGTTAATAACGTGAAAATTAAAAAGATAAGAGTTTTTTTCATTTGGTTTTCTATTTCGTTCTACCTAACGTAGCACATATCTAGTATATAAGTCTGGCAACATCAGACCTAACGCCCCAAATTTGGGTGGCTTTGTCTGACAAAAGTCATCTTTTTTCTTTCGCTAATATATGAAAATAACCTTACAAATAATTTGAGTTTTATAAAGTATAAACAAAAAAAAACAGCGTTTAAAATCTATTTAAACGCCGTTTGAAAAAATAAAATGAAAGTAATTTAGCGAACTGCTTTTACAAATTCCTCAATTTTTCCGATTCCGTTTTCGGTTAAATGCTGGATGAAGGCACTTCCTATAATCGCACCTTTGGCAAATTGTGTGGATTGGTTAAAAGTTTCCTTGTTGTTAATTCCAAAACCAATTACCTGAGGATTTTTTAGATTCATTTCGGCAATGCGTTTGAAATAGTCTTCTTGAGTGCTTCCAAAACCAGTTTGCGATCCCGTAACACTCGCCGAACTTACCATATAGATAAATCCATCGGATACGCTGTCTATAAAGTGGATGCGTTCAACGGATGTTTGTGGCGTAATCAAGAATATATTTTTCAATCCGTATTTTTCGAAAGTGGCTTTGTATTCATCGGCATACACATCAACGGGAAGATCAGGAATAATTAATCCATCGATTCCAATCTCTGCACATTTCTGGCAGAAATTCTCAATTCCGTATTGCAACATCGGGTTAAAATAACCCATAATTACCAAAGGAATAGCAACCGTTTTACGAATATCCTTTAGTTGGTCAAACAACACTTGTGTCGTCATTCCGTTGTGTAAGGCTTGTGTGGAACTGGCTTGAATCGTTGGTCCATCGGCCAATGGATCGCTAAACGGCAATCCGATTTCAATCATGTCCACACCATTTTTTTCTAAATCCTGAATAATTTGTACGGTGTCGTTGAGGTTAGGATATCCCGCCGAGAAATAAATGGAAAGTATCTTTTTAGTCTCTTGTAATTTTTGATTTATTCTGTTCATTGTTGTATTTTTTATTCCATTTTCAAGGTTTTTTGCCTTGGAGTTTTAATTTAAAAGTTTAAATAGCGGCACTATATGCCCAAGCTTTTTGGTCGGATTGCAACTGTACTTCAACACGTCTGTAATGGAGTCCTTCGTACAGATCTGTTTGGCGAAGTTCTTGTTGCGAAACAGAATACACCATTCCATTGATAGTATCTTCCGGTTTTTGGGTTTCGGTAATAATGGGATAATGCACTATTCCAAATTCTTCTTCAATTTGGATTTCTTTAACGATGTAACCAATCAATGTTTCAGCGGTTCCGTCAAGAATACGTCCAAAAAGATCTTTTTGAATATCCTCATTTTGTAAACTTCCGTAAGCGAATAATTTTTCCATAGTTTCTATTTTGAAAATGTGAACTGAACTTCATTTTGTGTTGTCGACTTTGCGTTAAGGATTACAGTGAAAATCCTTTTTTATCTCGTTTTTTAACGAGATAAAAAAGATTGTAACGGAAAGCCTGACCTCGCTATAACGCTAGTGAAAGCGAGGGAACGCCCAGAAATATCCCGACACTTCAGGACGGGATAAACCCAACTTATAATTTAAAATAATCGATATAAGTATTCAAATCTTTATCGCCGCGACCGGAAAGATTGATGACTACCACGTCTTCCGGTTTGAATTTCATTTCGTCCAAAACGGCAAAGGCATGCGCACTTTCAATGGCAGGAATTAGTCCTTCCATTTGAGATAATTTGATTCCCCATTGCATCGCTTGATCATCAGTAATGGAGATGAATTGCGCTCTTCCGGTGGTGAATAAATTGGCGTGCATAGGACCAACTCCCGGATAATCCAGTCCTGCTGAAATGGAATACGGCTCAGTGATTTGGCCATCCGTTGTTTGCATCAACAATGTTTTACTACCGTGAATAACACCCACTTTTCCTAAGGCAGAAGTTGCGGCACTTTCGCCGGAATCAACTCCCAAACCTGCTGCTTCGACGGCGATAATATTCACATCCTCATTGTCCAGAAAATGATAGTACGTTCCGGCAGCATTGCTTCCGCCACCTACGCAGGCAATCACATAATCAGGGTTTTCACGACCTTCTTTTTCCAATAATTGTTCTTTAATTTCCTTAGAAATAACACTTTGAAAACGCGCCACCATATCCGGATAAGGATGCGGTCCTACGACAGATCCAATGATATAATAGGTGTCAACGGGATTGTTAATCCAATCGCGAATGGCTTCGTTAGTGGCGTCTTTTAAGGTTTTTGAACCTGACATTGCCGGACGAACTTCGGCACCCAACATTTTCATTCGAGCCACATTTGGCGCCTGACGTTTGATGTCGACTTCACCCATGTACACGATGCATTCCAGTCCCATTAACGCACAAACTGTAGCTGTTGCTACGCCATGTTGACCGGCACCGGTTTCAGCAATGATTCGTTTTTTGCCCAAACGTTTGGCTAACAAAATTTGCCCAATCGTGTTGTTCACCTTGTGCGCGCCAGTGTGACATAAATCTTCTCTCTTCAGGTAGATTTTAGTGTTGTATTGCTCTGATAATCGCTTGGCAAAATAAAGCGGTGTAGGACGACCTACATATTCTTTTAGCAAAGCGTCAAATTCAGCCTGAAATTCTGGTTCAGCCGTAATTTTTAAATAATTTTGACGTAATTCTTCCACATTTGGATATAACATTTCAGGAATGAAGGCGCCTCCAAATTCTCCGTAATAGCCTTTTTCGTTGACGTTGTAACTCATTTTGTTTAAAGTTTATAAGTTTAAAGTTTCCAAGTTATCCTTGAAACTATTTAATTTTTCTGTGTTTTTTAATCCCGGTTCTATTTCAAATTTACTGTTTACATCAATGGCATACAGCGGTAAATTGGTTTTTGCTATTTCTTTTACTGCTTCTATTTCGTCTATTCCGATTCCGCCGCTCAGAAAAAACGGTTTGCTAGAAGGATACATTTCTAATACTTTCCAGTCAAACGTGGTTCCGTTGCCGCCTGGTAATTTTCCTTTGGTATCAAAAAGGAAATAGTCACAAACGGTTTCAAACGGTTTTAATACCTCAAAATCAAAAGAATCATCTACCGAGAATACTTTTATAACTTCAATTGTATTATCTATTTTATTTTTTAAATCCTGACAAAACTCAACCGATTCCTGTCCGTGTAATTGAATAGCTTGTAAATCGTATTTTTGGACTTTCGCCAAAATTACTTCTCCAGTTTCATTGACAAAAACGCCTACTTTCTTGATTGATTTAGGTAATTGTGGAATCACACCGTCAAAATAGCGTGCCGATTTCTCCCAGAATATAATTCCCATATAATCGGGTAGGAGCGTGCCCACTTCGAGTATATTATCGGGATATTTCATGCCACAGATTTTGAGTTTCATGTTTATAGTTTTGATATAAATTCCGCTGCTGCTTTACCGGCATTATCCGTTTTCATAAAGTTTTCTCCAATTAAAAATCCTTTGTAACCAAAAGGTTTTAGTTCGTTGATGGCTTCAATAGATGAAATCCCGCTTTCAGAAACTTTTACAAAATCATCTGGGATTTGCGCTGCCAATTGCTTGCTGAAATCCAAACTTACTTCAAATGTTTTTAGGTTTCTATTGTTAACACCAATCATGTCCAATGTTGGCATTATCGATTTTTCCAGTTCTTCCTGATTGTGCACTTCCAGTAAAACTTCTAACCCTAAATTTTTAGAAAATTCCGATAAGGATTTGATTTCCTCTCTTGTCAAAACCGCTGCGATAAGCAAAATTAAATCGGCTCCGTGGGCTTTTGCTTCTAATATTTGGTATTCATCTACAATGAATTCTTTTCTCAATAATGGAATGTTTACAGTGGCTCTTGCCAAAAGCAAGTCGTCTAATGAACCACCAAAATATTTTCCATCTGTCAATACCGAAATACCGCAAGCACCAGCTGTTTCATATCCTTTGGTAACTTCTTCCACCGTAAAGTTGTAATTGATTTCGGCTTTGGAAGGCGAACGGCGTTTGTGCTCCGCAATAATTCCTGATGTGCTGTTTCTTAAATTATCGCTCAAAGAAATAGTCTTTTTTTCGAAGAAAACTGAAGCTTCCAATTGTGAAACAGGAATAATGGATTTCTTGAGGATGACTTCTCTTTTTTTGTCAACTATGATTTTATCTAAAATATTCATTTATTTTTTTTTTTCAAGTTTTCTTTGTTTCAAGTTTAAAGTTGTTCGAAATTCCAACAACTTTAAACCTTGAACTTCAAACTATTTTTATTTGCTTAACTCTTTTAATTTTTTCAAAGCTACAAGTCCTTTACCGGAAAATAAACTTTCTTTCGCTATTTGAAATCCTTCTAAAGGAGAACATTTTTTAACGGTTGCAATTGCCATTGCCGCATTGGCACAAACCACATTATTTTGGGCTTCGGTTCCTTTTCCCGAAATAATATCGGTAAACATTTGTGCAGATTCTTCGATGGTGGTCCCGCCTTCAATTTCGCTTTGCAATAAAAGTCGAACACCAAAATCTTCTGGATTTAGCATTCCTTCCATGGAACTCGTAATCGTTTTTGTAGGTCCTGTCAATGAAACTTCATCATAACCGTCAAGCGAATGAAGGATGGTGAAATTAGTATTCGTATTTTGGTACAAATAGGCATACATTCTGGCTAGTTCTAAATTGAAAACCCCGACCAACTGATTTTTTGGAAACGAAGGGTTTACCATTGGTCCCAACATATTGAAAAATGTTTTTACAGCCAATTCTTTTCGAATTGGTCCTACGTTTTTCATAGCAGGGTGAAAAAGAGGAGCATGTAAAACACAAATCCCTGCTTTGTCGATACATCTCTCCAAGAAATCAGCATCATTACTAAACTTGATTCCCATTTTTTCCATCACGTTACTCGAACCCGAAATAGAGGAAACTCCGTAATTTCCGTGTTTCGCTACTTTTATTCCTGCTCCGGCAGCTACAAATGAAGCCAAGGTTGAAATATTGAAAGTATCTTTTCCATCACCGCCGGTTCCACACAAATCGATGGTATTGTAAGCGGATAAATCCACACGAATGCACAATTCTAACAACGCTTCACGAAAACCTGCAAGCTCATCAATGCTAATGCTACGCATCATGTAAACGGTAAGAAAAGAGGCAATTTGGCTGGTGTTGTAACTTCCGTTCGATATATTAACCAATACGTTTTTTGCCTCTTCTTTCGAAAGCATTTCGTGATTGATTAATCTGTTTAATATATTTTTCATTTTTTTTAAATGGTCCTAAGTTTCAAAGCTACTGAGAAACTAAGTTTTTACTATTTACTGAATACTAACTCTTCACCCAGTTTTCTAATATCTTTTTCCCGTTTGGAGTTAACACACTTTCTGGATGAAATTGTACACCGCGCACATCGTACGTTTTGTGGCGTAAGGACATAACTTGTCCGTTTTCGTCAAATGAAGTTGCTTCAAGAACATCAGGTAAATTAGCATCTACTACCCAAGAGTGATAACGACCCACTTCAAATTCATTTCCTAATCCTTCAAATAAAAGTTCATCATCGACTACTGTTTTTACATTGGTAGCCACACCGTGATACACTTTGTCTAAATTGGAAAGCGTTCCTCCGTAAACTTCACCAATCGCTTGCTGTCCTAAGCACACACCGAAAATGCTTTTGGTTGCACCGTATTTCCGAATCACGTCTTTCAATAATCCTGCTTCATCCGGGATTCCAGGTCCAGGAGAAAGAAGAATTTTATCGAAAACGGCAATTTCATCAATATCAAATTCATCGTTTCTGTAAACGATTACTTCACAATCTAAATCTTCGAGATAGTGCACCAAATTATAAGTGAAACTATCGTAATTGTCTATAACTAGTATTTTTTTCATTTTTTTATCTTTCGTCTTGTCTCTTTCGTCTTTTTCTAAATTGTCTCCGCTAAATCCAACGCCGCATTCAAAGCTCTCAACTTATTATACACTTCCTGCATTTCGCTTTCTTCATCTGAACTAGCTACAATTCCGGCTCCTGCCTGAGAATGCAATTGGTGATTTTTACTTAGAAATGTCCGAATCATTATCGCATGATTAAAGTTACCTTCAAAATCCATAAAGCCAATGGCGCCTCCATAAAAATTACGATTTGTTTTTTCATAATCCTCAATCAGTTGCATGGCTCTGTGTTTGGGTGCGCCGCTCAATGTTCCTGCCGGAAAAGTATCGGCAACCACTTGCATTGTTGTTGCATTTTCATGCAAATGTCCCGTTACTTTTGAAACCAAGTGAATGACATGAGAGAAGAATTGCACTTCTCTGTATTTTTCTACATTTACATTATGACCGTTTCTGCTTAAATCATTTCTGGCTAAATCGACCAACATCACATGTTCACTGTTTTCTTTTTTATCAATGGATAGTTCTTTTGCAAGAATGGCATCTTTTTCATCATCTCCCGTTCTTTTGAAAGTTCCTGCGATTGGATGAATTTCAGCTTTACGGTCTTTTACTATAATTTGTGCTTCGGGTGAAGAACCAAATATTTTGAAATCGCCATAATCAAAAAAGAATAAATACGGCGAAGGATTAATACTTCTTAACGCTCTGTAGACATTGAATTCATCGCCTTTGAAGCCTTGGGTAAACCTGCGGGATAAAACCAATTGGAACACGTCACCTCTAAAACAATGCTTTTTGGCCAAAGCCACATTATGCTTAAATTCTTCGTCCGTCAGATTAGAAAAACCTTCTCCTTCTTTCGAAAATTTATAGGAAGCTATATTTCTAGATTGTAATAATTGTTCGATTTCTGAAATGTTGTTTCTTCCGTCTAAACTGTGACAGAAAATATAGGCTTCATTTTTGAAATGATTGATGGCAATGATATTTTGGTACACGGCATAATACACATCAGGAATGGTATTGCTGTTTTCTTTTTTGGCAATGTTTACTTTTTCAAAATACCGAACCGCATCATACGAAATATATCCAAAAAGTCCATTATTGATGAATTTGAAATCGTTTTTCTCTGATTTAAATTGACCTGAAAACTCTTGAATAACTGCTGGAATATCAGTAGTAGCATCAATGGTTATTTTTTCAGTACTGCCATCAGGAAATGTCTTGTAAATTATTTCGTTTTCTATTTTTATAGAAGCAATAGGATTGCAACAAATATAAGAAAAACTATTATCGCTTCCATGATAATCGCTGCTTTCCAGCAATAAGCTATTTGGGAATTTATCTCTGATTTTAAAGTAAACACTCACCGGGGTAATGGTATCGGCAAGGATTTGCTTGTAATTTGTATTTAAGTTAAATGATTTCAATTTTTATGTTTTTAATGTTGTCTGTTAAAGTAAAATGAACACAAAAAAAAGGCCTGTCGTGATGACAAGCCTTTAATTTTTATAGTTTAATAATACTATAGGAAGCTTTGTTCACGACGACTGACGTAAATTGTTCCACCACCAAGTATTGTTTAAAATTGTTTTCATGTTTTATTTTGTTGCAACAAATATAGAAATGAAATTCGATTATTCAAAAATATAATGCGTTAAAAAAAAATAAAATTAGATGTTTTTTGTTAAATAAATCTATAGGTTTGAATTTATAAAAAATCAAACCTGAAAAAATCATAGTAAGGTTTAAAAAATGAAGCTATACTGAATGTTACGATTAATAAAATATGGTAATTCGGTCATTTAAAATTTGAAATCACTTTAGACTTTAATTGCCACTGACTACTATGGGGTCAACTTTTAGCCTAAAATCAAAGGTTTTTTTAGGGCTAGGCTCTTTAAATAGTGCCGAATGACTTGTCTTAGAGTATTCAATAGAAAAGGATTCATTGCTATACCAATTTTTTATTTCCGGATCATTAGTAGGTATTTCGCTTTGAATACCTCCATCACAGTTATTAATGAGCACAGTTTGTAAATTAATTTTAGCTAAATTAGCTGAAATATTAGCTATATTACCATCTAATAAAATGCAGTTTTTAAATCCGGAAACAACACTGTTATTTAAACTAAAATAACTTTTGTCTTTAATGTAAATGGCTTCTCGAACTAACCCTTGATTGTTTTCTTCTAAATTTGCCAAAGTAATATTTGTAGCAGTTATTTTGGTCAGTTTTTTGGTTACATCTGCATTTTCAATTTTATCAAAAGAGTCAATTTCAAAGCATCTTGAACCAGAAACATCGGATGAAAACGGATAACGAATGGCAAGACTATTGCTAATATTGCATTGTGCACCTTGAGTAAAATCAAAATCATCATCAGTCGCTCTAAATGAAATAATATTATCAAAATTCACATCCCCACCATAACACTCATAAGAATCATCATTGGAATAACTAATTTGAATAAAATTAAATTTAGTTTTTCGACCAACACCTGCTAATGATAAACCATTAAGTTCTTTCAGAGCATTCAGTTTTCTTCCGGAGAATTCGATACGTACATATTTTAAAATACCGGAATTGCTATCCTGATTTTGTCCTCCATAATGTTTTGCCATTGGGTCTAAATTAAAGTCCAAAAATCCGACTCCACCAATTTTATTAATTGGAGCTTCTCCCATTATTATAATACCTCCCCAATCTCCTGGTTTTCTGGCATAAATTTCTCTATTGGAAGTGAAAACAATCGGGTCTGTTTGATCACCTTCGGCCATTATTTTAGAACCTTTTGATATTACCAGAGTGCCACATGTTTCTACATCGCCACGTATCACAGTTCCTGGTTCGATGGTTAAGACAGCATTATTTGTAATGTATACAATACCTATTAATCTGTATGTGTTTTTTTTATATAGTGTAAGGTCGCTATCAATTATGCCAGTCAAAATATTTGTAGTTTCCGGGTACTCTGCTGTTGTAGGTTTAAAATTAGTCCAATTACCCATCCAATTAGTGTCACCAATAATGCCTTTTATTTGTTGGGCATTTATTGCTATGCTATTTATCAAACAGAGTATTGGAATAAGTATTATTTTTTTCATAATTAAATTTTGTTAATGAAATATTAGAATGAGATTTGTTTAAAAGGATTTACATTACGTTTTTTGGGTAACAAAAAACATGTTATTCATTTTTATGAGTTTTATCATTTGTTTATTTTTCAAAATTAACCAGATTGTGTTAACTGAATAAGCATTGAATATTAACGATATGTTACTATCGGATTTATTATGTAAATTTTTGATATCACTACTAAATTCAAGATTTAAAATCTAAAAGTTTACTTTTACTAAACCAAATTCATTCTATTGTTTTACATTAAATTTTAAATAAAAAAAGCCCTTGCTTTACACAAGGGCTTGATTTTTAAATGATTTAAAGTTGTAGCAATTGCTTGTTACGGTTTTAAAATAGTATTTCTGATATGAAATTAGAATTTCAAGGCTACAGCTAAATTGAAATCGTCAGAGATTGCTTTGTCTCCTAAGCTGTCAAAGAAACTTCCAGAACCATATTTAATATCGTATTTTGTTCGGTCAATTTTTACATTAGTAGTCGCTGTATTAGCTGTTGTAGTTAAATCAAAAGTAACTGGTTTAGTGATATCTTTAATAGTTAAATCTCCTGTTACAGTATATGCATTAGGTGCTTTAGTAACTATTTTTTTGAAAACTAAAGTTGCTGTTGCAAATTTATCAGTTCCAAAAAAGTCATCTGCTTTCAAGTGACCTTCTAGTTTTTCCTTACCTTGACCTGCTTTTAAGTCAGTAACTACGATTGAATTCATGTTTACATTGAATGTACCTCCAACTAATTTTTTCCCTTTGAAAACTAAAGTACCATCTTTTAGGTTGATAGTTCCTTCGTGTTGTCCAGTTACTTTTTTTCCTGTCCAGTTGATGGTACTTCCAGCAGTGTTGATTTTTTTAGTCTGTGCTGTTACTGATAATGTAGATAAAACTACTACTAATGCTAATGCGATTGATTTGAAATTTTTCATTTGTTTAAATTTGATTTGAATTAATATTTGATTTTGAATTAGTAATTTATAATGTGATGAATAAGTCTTCGTTTGATTTTCTGACTTTTTTGTAATGTTGTGTAAGGTCCTCATCGTGTCTGTAACCTAGAGTTGCAATTAATGTAGCATTTAGACCTAATTTGTCAAGACCTAATATTTCATTAACCTGAGCAGGAACAAAACCTTCCATCGGAGTAGCATCAATTTTAAGCTCTGCTGCCACGTTTAATAAGTTTCCTAATGCTAAATACGTTTGTTTTGAAGACCAGATGTTTCTAGTTTCTTCTGGTAAACCTGTGATATTCGATTTCATATATTCAACGTAACCTTGAATACTTTCTAATGGAATTCCTCTTGTTTCACTCATGTTTTTACCAAAATTTACGATTCCTTCTTCGCCAAAGTTCATTTCATTTGCAAAAACAATAACGTGTGAAGCATCAACAATTTGTGATTGACCATAAGCAGCACCTTGAAGTTGCGCTCTCAATGCTTCATTTTCAACGATAATGATTTTGTACGGTTGTAATCCGTAAGAAGATGCACTCAAGCGAATCGCTTCTTTCAGTGTGCTTAAGTCTTCGGCAGTTATTTTTTTTGATGCATCAAACTTTTTTGTTGCGTATCTCCAATTTTGATTTTCTAAAAAAGTACTCATAATGTATTGACTATTTATTGGTTTCTATATTTCTCTAATAATTGATTTAACAAGTTTATTTCTTCTGAATTTAGATTTTTTGAAAAAAATTGCTCGTGAGCAACCACTTTTGGATCTAATGCTGCTAAAACTTCTAATCCTTTTTGTGTAATTAATACTTCTATTTTTCGTCTGTTTTCAGGACATACTTTTCGAGTGACTAATTCTTTCAATAACAATTTATCTACTAATCGAGTAGTGTTACTTGTTTTAGCTAGCATTCGCTCTTGAATGGTCCACATATTTGCCGGATTTCCTTTTTGTCCTCTTAATATTCGAAGCACATTGTATTGTTCTCCAGAAATTTCGTAAGGTTTTAATATTTCATTAAAATTTTCTGTTATTACATTTTGTGTATACAAAACGTTCAGAATAATTTTTTTAGAATTATCCATTGGAACAGTCGATTTTAAAATTTCTTCAATTTTCATATTTGTATATATGTAATTTGTTGGTACAAATGTAACGCATTTTATAGTTGTATATACAAATGTTAATTAATTTTTTGTTAAATTTTTTAAAGTATTCCTTGATGTAGATTTAAATAAATGTAAATCAGTAGTTTATAATAGTAAAAATAGTTTATTTGAAAAATTAAATTGTTTCTCCCACTTCATAGTCAAAATACATACCACAATTTTTTTTTGATCATATATCTAACAATAAGAGAACAGTACTTCAATTTTCGACTAATTTTTATCTCCTTTAAAATTAAAGTTAGTTAAGCTCTTTGTATTAAAATTTATTTTGAAATAGATTGGGAAGTGAAACTCTTAATTTTTAGAATAATTTTTTAATTGGATGTAATTCAGTTACTTGTAATTTATTAAAATAATAAAATTGCAAATTTTACTTGGAATTGTGTAAATTAATCATTGTTTAAAAGTGTAAATTTATAAGAATTAAAAAACTGTAGAAACTTTTAAAACTATTAAAATGAAAAACGTAAAAAAACAGGAACAGGATTCTGAAAATAGGAAACAGCAGGATTTGGAAGTCAATAAATCCGATGCTACAGGTCAAATGATGACCACAGATCAAGGACTTAAAATCAATGATGATACTAATTCCCTTAAAGCAGGCGAGCGTGGACCATCATTATTGGAAGATTTCATTTTAAGAGAAAAAATTACGCATTTTGACCATGAAAGAATTCCAGAAAGAATTGTGCATGCACGAGGTTCTGCTGCGCATGGTTATTTTCAGGTTTATAAATCAATGGAAAAATATACCAAAGCAGGATTTCTTCAGGATCCTAGCCTTAAAACTCCGGTTTTTACTCGGTTTTCTACCGTTGCAGGCTCGAGAGGTTCCACTGATTTAGCCCGTGATATAAGAGGATTTGCAGTTAAATTTTACACAGAGCAAGGCAATTATGATCTAGTAGGAAATAATGTGCCGGTGTTTTTTATTCAGGACGCTATGAAATTTCCAGATTTAGTCCATGCCGTAAAACCGGAACCGAACAATGAAATGCCGCAAGCGGCTTCTGCTCACGATACTTTTTGGGATTTTATTTCCTTGATGCCAGAAACGATGCACACTATTATGTGGGTAATGTCAGATAGGGCGATTCCAAGGAGTTTGCGCATGATGGAAGGTTTTGGAGTACATACTTTTCGTTTTATAAATACCAAAAATGAATCGCATTTTGTAAAGTTCCATTGGAAACCAAAATTAGGAACACATGCCGTGGTGTGGGATGAAGCGCAGAAAATATCCGGAAAAAATTCTGATTTTCACCGTCAGGATTTGTGGGAAGCAATCGAAAACGGGAATTATCCGGAATGGGAATTAGGAGTACAGTTGATTCCGGAAGCCGATGAACATAAATTTGATTTCGATTTATTAGACCCAACCAAACTGGTTCCTGAAGAATTAGTTCCCGTAACCCTTATTGGAAAAATGGTTCTGAATCGTAATCCTGACAATTTTTTCGCTGAAACGGAGCAAGTAGCTTTTCATCCAGGGCATATCGTTCCGGGAATCGATTTTACAAATGATCCATTATTACAAGGACGTTTATTCTCTTATACGGACACACAATTATCGCGTTTAGGAAGTCCGAATTTTCATGAAATTCCAATCAATAGAACCATTGCGCCCATGCACAATAATCAGCGTGATGGTCACATGCGTCAGGAAATAAATGTGGGTCGGGTTAGTTATCACCCAAATTCTCTTGGCGGCGGCTGTCCTTTTCAGGCAAAAATTGATGAAGGTGGTTTTAGCAGTTTTAATGAACGTGTAGATGCACATAAAGTACGTGATCGAAGTGAGAGCTTTTCAGATCATTTTGGTCAGGCTACCTTATTTTTCAACAGTCAGACGCAAATAGAAAAAAATCATATTATAAATGCGTTGCGTTTTGAATTGGGTAAACTGGAAACCGAGGCAATACAAATCCGTATGCTGGGATTGTTGTCACAAATAGATACCAATTTGGCAACGAAAGTAGCCGAAGGCTTAGGACTTAAAGTTCCTAAAAGTCCAGAAAAACCAATGAATCATGGCGTTGGTGCGGATGCAGATAAACATAAATATGAACCTAAAAAAGTAGAACAAAGCGTTAAGTCTTCGGATGCGTTAAGTATGCTTAAAAATAAGACGTTATCTAAAACGATTGCAACTCGTCAGGTCGCTTTTTTATGTTCGGAAGGAGTTGACAGGGCTGCTATTAATGCAATGAAAGCTGCATTAGATAAAGAAGGAGCGACTATGAAAGTTATAGCGCCGCATTTAGGAACTATAAAAGCTAACGATGGAAGTGAAGTGAAAGTAGATCAAAGTTTTCTGATTGCTGCCTCAGTTTTATTTGATGCAGTTTATATTCCCGGTGGGAAAAACATAGGCTTCCTAGCTTCAAAACCAGAAGTAATTGAGTTTATAAATGAAGCTTTCAAACATTGTAAAGTTATTGGCGCCGATGATGCTGCAATTTTTAATGAAACGAATGTCAAATCGGTACTGAATGCCAAAGAGGATGCAGAAGGAATTGTTTTAAATGCAAACAAAGAAGATAAGAACTTTACAAAATCTTTTATAGCAGCTATGGGAGAACACCGTTTTTGGAGTCGTGAAGAAAAACTATAGTGAAAAGCGTTTAATTTAACACGAATAATAAACAACAAAAACCGAAATGTAAGTTTCGGTTTTTGTTGTTTATAATATAAAAGAAATGGTAATTTTGATGTTAAATCGTTACATAATTGGCTTGTAAATTATGTTGTCAAGATTTTTACAATGCGATTCTTAATGTTGAGGTTTTTTACTTTATAAGTATTATTTATTATATTTAACACTTATTTGAATCCAAAGAGTATGAACAAAGCCGAGCTATCTTATGACGATCTACTTCGAAAAACTAAAGATCAAGAATTACAAATTAATCGATTAGTAGAAAAACAAGCGTCATTAGCTAGTTTCAAATTTTTTATTGAAGAGTCTAATCATCTAGTATGTATAATTGGAACAGATGCTTTTTTCAAAGAGATTAATCTCGCTTTTTTGGAAATATCAGGATATTCAAAAGAAGAATTATTAAACAAATCTTTTGTCCCTTTTTTACACACTGAAGATCTTGAAAGATCATTGCAAGAGATTGGAAGTCTCTCTTTAGAAAACCCTACAATTAATTTTGAGAATCGATTTCTAAAAAAGAATGGCGAATATGTCACTATTCAGTGGACTGCAAACGCTATTTCAGAAGAAAATATTTATGCTATAGGTAGAGATGTTTCAGAGATTAATAAAAATTATGAAAAATTAATTGAAAGTGAAAACTTATTAAACCATGCGCAAAAAATTGCGAAAATGGGAAGTTGGGAATTTAATTTAAAAAATAAAAAAATGATTTGGTCTAAGGAATTGTATTCGATTTATGGAATCGATATGAAACCGAACCAGAATTTGTTTGAGGAGTTTTTAAATCTTTTTTCAAAAGAGGATGCAACAATTTTTCTAAATAAAATGGATCAATCGATTATCCATAAAAATCAATTTGAAGTAGAACACAATATTATTTTATCTGATAATAATAAAAAATGGACACATGGAATTGTAATTCCATTGATGGACAATAATGGAAATGTTTTTGCACTAAGAGGAAATACACAAGATATTACTCAGAAAAAACAAATTGAGGAATCAATAAATGAGCAAGAAGCTGCAGTAGTAAATTATAAATTGAAATTAATTGAACAAGAAAGCAACGCTAAGTTTAAGAATTACATAGAAAAAGCACCTGACGGAGTTTTTGTCTTGGATGAAAAAGGAAATTATATAGATGTTAACCATGCTGCAACTCTATTAACAGGATATTCAAGAAAAGAGTTATTAACAATGAAGTTTGGTAAGTTGTCATCTCAAGAATCTCAGGTAGAATTATATAAAGAATTTCAAGTTCTTTTAGAAAAAGGGACTGCTAAAAAAGAATTTAAAACTATTCAGAAGAAAGGGGAGGTTAAATGGTGGTCTGTTGAGGCAGTAAGGCTTTCTGAAAATCGTTTTCTAGGTTTTGTTAAAGATATAACAGAGACCAAAAAAGTAATTGAAACTTTAAAGGAAGAAAGAGATAAGTTTGCTAAAATTGCAGTGACTTCTCCTGGTTTAATATATTCAATGCGTCAAAATAAAGATGGCTCTTTATGTTATCCCTACGCTAGCGATGCAATCCAGAAAATTTATGGTTTTACTTATGAAGAAATAAAAGACGATGCTAATGTCATTTTTTCATTGATTCACCCTGATGACCTAGATTATGTATTACAAAGTATAATTGCCACTAAATCAAATTTAATTCCTCTCAAAGCGCAATATCGATATCTACATCCAGCAAAAGGATTGGTATGGCATGATGTTAATTCCTTGCCAGTGGTTGAATTAGGAGGAACAGTAATTTGTCATGGAATTATTACTGATATCACTGAACGAGTAGAGGCAGAGCAAAAACTGATTAAAGCGAATCGACTCTATTTATTTATCAGCCAGATTAATCAGATGATTGTTCGTACCACTGATGAGAAAACCCTTTTTAAAGAGGCATGTACTATAGCTGTTGACTTCGGAAAGTTTAAAATGGCATGGATTGGTATGATTGACTTTGATAGTAAAAAATTAGTTCCTGTAATGAAAGCTGGAGAAGATAGTGGGTATCTTTCCATAATTAAAACAATTTCAATTGAAGATATTCCAGAGGGCAGAGGTCCATGCGGAATTGCTATAAGAGAGGGGAAATATGTTGTTTGCAATGATATTGAAAGTGATTTAATAATGTTGCCATGGAAAGAGGAAGCTTTAGAACGCGGATATCTGTCTTTAATGGCACTTCCAATAAAAAAATCAGAAAAGGTAATTGGAATCTTTTGTTTTTATGCCAATGAGAAAAACTTTTTTGATGCGGAAGAAATTGCATTGTTAGAAAAAGCAACTGATGATGTAGCTTTTGCTTTAAAGGTTTTTGAAAAAGAAGCTTTGCGTAAAAAATCAGAAGAAAAAGTTTTTGAAAGTGAACAACGTTACCAAACACTTGCTGAAGTGTCTCCAGTTGGAATATTTCGCACTGATGCAGCTGGCCTCACTACATATGTTAATCCTCGTTGGTGTGAAATTTCAGGATTATCTTTTGAAAAAGCACTAGGAAATGGTTGGTTAAAAGCGGTACATGATGAGGATAAAAACACATTATTTAACGATTGGACACAGTCTTCCAATAAGCAGGAAAGCTCAATATCAGAATATCGTTTTGTTCGGACTGATGGGTCAATAGCTTGGGTTATGGGACAAGCTATTCCTGAAAAAAATTCTAAAAATGAGACAATCGGTTATATTGGAACAGTTACAGATATCACTGAACGTAAAATCACTGAACGTTTAATTTTAAAAGAAAAACAGCTTTCAGAAACGATAATTAATAATTTGCCGGGTGTTTTTTATCTCTATGATAAATCAGGGAAATTTGTAAAATGGAATAAAAATTTTGAAGAACTAACTGGGTATGATTATGATGAAATTAGTCAAATGAATCCCTTAGACTTCTTTGATGGAGAAGAAAAACAAAAAGTCAAAACAAGAATAGAAACGGTATTTGAAAGAAAATCATCTGGTATTGAAGTTGAATTCTTTACCAAAAATAAAAATAAAATTCCTTTTTATATTAATTCTTTAGCAATAGAATATGAAGGAAGAAAATGTCTGTTGGGAATGGGAGTTGATCTTACTGATATAAAAAAAGCAGAGGAAAAAATAAAAAGAGCCAATGAACGATTTGAAATGATTTCTGCGGCTACTAACGATGCTGTTTTTGAAGTGGATTTATTGACAGGAGAAAGTTGGAATAACAAAGCATTTATTGATCTTTTGGGTTTTGGCAGCAGTGAACCAAATGGAATTAAGAATACTACAATATGGCGATCTAAGATTCATCCAGAGGATAGAGAAAGAGTTATAAAAAAATTAGAAGATTCTTATGCAGGCGCTACAAATTTATGGTCAGATGAATTTCGTTTTCAAAAAGCGGACGGGAGTTATGGTATATTTTACGATAGAGGATTTATATCTAGGGATGAATTTGGAAAAGCAATACGTTTGAATGGAGCATTAACAGAAATTACCGAATTAAAGAATGTTAAGGAAGAACTGATTAATAGCGAAGAAAAATATAGAAGTCTTATAGAACAAGCCTCCGATGCTATTTTTATTAGTGATATTTCAGGACATTTACTTGAGGTAAATGACAGTGCATGCATTATGCTAGGCTATACTAAAGAGGAACTGTGTACAAAAAACGTAACAGATTTATATACGGATGAAAAACTGGAAACAAAGCCTGTACTGCATAATGAATTGCTAAATGATGAGCAAACACTTATCGAGCGTGATATGTTGCATAGTAACGGGACATCAATTGCAGTTGAGATTACTGCAAAAATGATTGCTGATGGTCGTATTGTGGCTATCGCTAGGGATGTAAGCGAACGTAAAAATAGAGAGGAAGAGTTTAAAAAAATGCACAAAAAACTAGAGGCAATACATGAGGCTATTCCTGATTTACTGTTTGAAGTAGATATTAATGGTAAAATTTATAACTACCATTCCCGTCGTGATGACTTGTTAGCGATGCCTACTAACTTATTTCTTGGTAAAATGTTTTCCGAAGTATTGCCGCCTGAAGTAGCAGATTTGTGTTTATCCGCAATTAGGGAAGCTTCTGAAAAAGGATTCTCAAACGGAAAACAATATTTCTTGCAACTGCCTACTGGTAAACACTGGTTTGAACTTTCAATAGCACCCATGCAGGAAAATACAGATCATGATATTCACTTCATTTGTCTTTCCCGTAATATTACAGATGCAAAAGAATCGGATTTAGCGCTGCTGAAAAGTGAGGAACGATACCGTGGCTTATTAAACAATCTGGATGCAGGTATTGTGGTTCATGCTCCTGATACATCCATTATAGTAAATAATGTAAAAGCAGCTGAATTATTGGGTCTAAGTGATGATCAAATGAAAGGGGTTACAGCCTTTGATCCTACTTGGAGTTTTTTAAATGAAGATAATTCTGTTATGTCCATTGAAAAATATCCTGTAAACCAAATTGTTGCAACAAAAAAAGCACTTAAAAATTTTACAATTGGTGTGAGTCGTCCCATCACCAATGATATTGTCTGGCTTTTAATTAATGGCTATCCAGATGTTGAGCCTAGTGGAGCGATTTATGAAATCGTAATTAGTTTTATTGACATTACGGAACAAAAGTTGATGGAAATGGAATTAATAAAAGCTAAAGAACAGGCTGAAGCAGCCAATAAGGCTAAAACTGATTTTCTGGCTAATATGAGTCATGAGATTAGAACTCCATTAAACGGAATTATTGGTTTTACTCATTTATTGATGAAATCAAATCTACAGGATAATCTTTTAGGATATATGTCTACTGTTAATGAATCTGCAAAAACGTTAATGCATATTGTAAATGATGTATTGGATTTTTCTAAGATTGAATCCGGTAAACTAGAATTAGACATTGAAGAGGTCAATCTTTTTGAACTAACGAATCAGGTTATTGATTTATTCAAACATCAAGCTATTCAGAAAAAAATAAAATTATCTCTAAATATAAGTAGTAATGTACCAAAATATATTTTGACGGACTCTAATAGATTAAAACAGATAATAGTAAATTTATTAGGAAACGCTATAAAATTTACCAATTTTGGGGAAATAAGCTTGGATATTGATGAAATAACTTCAATACAAAAAAAATGGTCAACCATTAGGTTTTCTGTGAAAGATACTGGAGTTGGAATAAAAACAGGTAACAACGAAAAAATATTCAATTCATTTGTTCAGGAAGACAATTCAACCAATAGAAAATTTGGTGGTACAGGATTGGGTTTGTCTATTTCAAATCAGTTATTAGCTTTGATGGATAGTAAAATCCAATTAATTAGTAAATATGGAGATGGAAGTGATTTTTTCTTTGAAATTAAATTTGAAAAATCAAATCATATCAAAAACAAAGAACTAGTACGTATTGAAGCAATTAAAGAAAATTCGGATATTTCGATTAAAGCACTAAATTATAAAAAGGTTTTAATCGTTGAGGATAATAAAATTAATATGTTCCTAGCAAAAACACTGGTAAAACGAATTATATCTAATTGTACTATTTTTGAAGCCAAAGATGGAAATGAAGCAATAGAACAATATAAAAAAGAGCAACCGGATGTTGTTTTGATGGATATTCAAATGCCAAATAAAAACGGATATGAAGCAACTAACGAAATCAGAAAACTAAAAGGTTCTGAAAATATTCCAATAATTGCAATAACTGCCGGAATAATGGTTGGTGACAAGGAAAAATGCCTGGAAGCAGGTATGGATGATTATCTGCCTAAACCAATCATTCAATCTGATTTAGAAAAAATACTCTACAAATGGTTGCCTAAAAACTGATTTAGTTTAAAAAAAGTGTTATTTATTGTAGCACTTTTTTTTATTCAAATGTTAAATCATAAAGAAGGTATTTATCTGTTTTTCAGCACTTAATGTGTTTGTTTTATTTTTATTATTCTTTAAAATCATTTTTTTTTGATTAAATTTAACCTTTATTAGTTGTAAATAAGTTAATTATTTTAATTAAAATAATTGATGGTCGGGTTTTATTAAAAATAATGAATTAAATGTCATAATTAAACTATATCTTTATTTTATAAAAGTTCAACAATTGTTAAATAAAATTGGTTTTTTATGAAAGGGTGTATAGTTTTTAAACTTTTTTACTTTTTTAAAAGCGAATAAACTCCCAGAAAACATATTAAATTAGCCGTTATAACAGTTTAAGTGGAAAGAGTAATTTTTATGAAATACTTGAACCAAATTAATAATTACTACAGATAATTCTAATTTTGTAATGACAAAAAATAATCAAATCAGCCTTGAGGAAGGCAAAGTTCTAGATTTGAAACCAAATTTAAGCTTATCCGGAGTCGATAGCAGTGATTTTCCAATCATTGGTATCGGAGCATCCGCTGGCGGGCTAGAGGCATTAGAATTATTTTTTAAGAACATGCCCAATAACAGCGGTATGGCATTCGTAGTTATTCAGCATCTTGATCCTACACATGCTGGAATAATGCCTGAGCTATTGCAGAGAATGACCGAAATGAAGGTTTTGCAGGCAGCTGACGCACTTAGGGTAAAACCAAATTCAGTATACGTAATTCCGCCCAACAAAAGTTTATCGATATTAAATGGTAGGTTGCATTTATTTGATCCAGTTGAATCCCGTGGCTTGCGATTACCTATTGACCTTTTTTTTAGGTCTTTGGCATTGGATCGAATGCAAAAAAGCATAGGGATTGTTCTTTCAGGCATGGGATCCGATGGTAGTTTGGGACTAAGATCCATTAAAGAAAAAAATGGAATTGTACTTGTTCAAGATCCTGCTTCTGCAAAATTTGATAGCATGCCTCGCAATGCAATAGAAGCAGTAATACCTGATATTGTTGCACCAGTTGAAGAATTACCTGCTAAATTGATTGCTTTACTTAGATATTTTCCTGAACTAAAAAGTATCGAATCTGAAATAGTTGATGGAGTTAAAAGCAGTCTTGAAAAGATAATAATCCTGTTGCGGGAACAGTCTGGACATGATTTTTCGATGTATAAAAAAAATACTTTGATGCGCCGTATCGAGAGAAGAAAAGCAATACATCATATTGATAAAATACAAACATATGTGCGTTTTTTACAGGAAAATCCCAAAGAGGTGGAATTTCTTTTCAAAGAGTTATTAATTGGTGTAACCAGTTTTTTTCGGGATACTGCTGTTTGGGAAAAACTCAGAGAAGAAATTATTCCAAATTTATTAAACGAGGTACCCAACGGATATACCATTAGGGTATGGGTTCCTGCATGTTCTACCGGAGAAGAAGCTTATTCCCTAGCTATCGTTTTTGAAGAAGCAATCAAAAAAATAGCAAAACCCAAAAAAATAAAATTGCAAATTTTCGCCACTGATTTAGACACACTGTCTATCGAAAAAGCTAGAAAAGGAGTTTTTATGCCCCACATTTTAAAGGACGTATCGCCGGAGCGCATTGAAAAGTTTTTTACAAATGAAAACGGAAATTACCGGGTGAATAGTTCCATTCGGGAAATGATTGTTTTTGCGCCTCATGATGTGATAAAAGATCCCCCTTTTACAAAACTGGATCTATTGACGTGTCGCAATATGCTGATATATATGGAACCGCAGTTGCAAAATAAACTGATAATGTTATTTAATTACAGCCTTAATCCTGGAGGAATAATGATACTTGGAACAGCAGAGACAATTGGAAGCAGTATCAAAGGATTTGAGGTAATTGATTCCAAATTAAAATTTTTTAAACGTACTTCAAAATCGGCATCCCCGGAATTTACTAATTTTCCAAGCTCATTTTCGCAAACAAAAAGATTAACTACTGATATTATGAAAGAAACTAAGGTTGTTGAAAATATACAAACCCTTACTGATCAAATTTTGTTGCAGCGTTTTTCTCCTGCAAGTGTATTAGTCAATAATAAAGGAGATATAATTTACATCACCGGAAGAACCGGTAAATATCTTGAACCCGTTGCAGGTAAAGCAAACTGGAATGTTCATGCCATGGCCCGCGAAGGTTTAAGAAATGAATTGCCAGGAGCATTCCGTAAAGCAATGCAAACTTTTGATTCAATTAAAATTGATAATATAAAGATAGTTGAAAACGGGATTTCTTATTTTATAAATTTGACTGTGCAGCAAATTGAAAACCCTGAAGCCTTGAAAGGGATGATTTTAGTGGTATTCAATGATGTGACTTCTACTTTGCAATCAGACGGTAGTTCGGTAAAATCCAAAAAACAAAATGTTGCCGCGAAACAACAAGAACTGGAAGCAGAATTGATACGCAGTAATGAAGATTTGAATAGCATTAGAGAAGAGATGCAAACCTCACAGGAGGAGCTTAAATCTACTAATGAAGAGTTGCAATCCACTAATGAGGAACTGCAGTCCACTAATGAAGAGTTGACTACTTCCAAGGAAGAACTACAAAGTCTAAACGAAGAATTGCAGACGGTTAATACAGAGCTTCAAAGTAAATTAATTGATTTTGAACAGGCAAACAATGATATGAAAAACCTGCTCAACAGTACTGAAATAGCCACTCTTTTTTTAGATAAAGAATTAAACATACGCAGGTTCACTGATCCGGTAACTAAAATATTCAAATTAAGGAATACTGATACTGGAAGACCTTTTACGGATTTAGTTTGTGATTTGAAATACCCCGACATGGTAGATAATGCTCTTGAGGTAATCAAAACGCTAATTTCGATTCAAAAAGAAGTAGAGACAAATGATGGTAGATATTATTATGTACGAATCATGCCTTATCGCACGCTGGATGACCGTATTGATGGACTCGTAATTACATTTACAGATATAACAGCAGCAAAACAAGCCGAAGAATCTCTCAAAATGGAAAACCAATACCGACGACTTTTTGAGTCTGCAAAAGATGGGATTCTAATCCTTAATGCTGAAACGGGTATGATAATGGATGTTAATCCGTTTTTAGAGGATATGTTAGGCTATTCTCACGAAAAATTTATTGAAAAAACCATTTGGGAAATTGGTTTCTTAAAAGATCTTGTAGCCAATAAAGATAAATTTTTAGAATTACAGAAAAAAGAATTTGTCCGTTATGAAAATTTGCCGCTAGAAACCGCCAAAGGGAGAAAAATAAATGTTGAGTTTGTCAGTAATGTATATCTAGTTAATAATAAAAAGGTAATTCAATGCATTATACGCGATATTTCTGATCGTGTCTTTGTTCAGGAAGCTTTGGCTAATGCCGAAACAAGATACAAACACCTTTTCGAATCGGTTAAAGACGGCATTTTATTTATTGATGTCGAGACGGGAAAAATAAATGCCATTAATCCTTTTTTAACCGATTTAATAGGCTCTTCAAAAGAAAATTTTATCGGAAAAGAAATTTGGGAAGTGGATTTTTTTAAAAATATTATTAAAAATAAAGAAAAATTTATTGAATTAAGTAACATAAAATCGTTTCGTTCTAATTATCTGGAAATTGAAACGGCAACTGCAAAAAAAATTGATATTGAACTTGTTAGTTCCATGTATTTTATTGGCAATCAAAAAAACCTCCAATTTTTTATACATGAAATAGCATTGCAAGAATAGAAGCATAATTTATAGAATGGGTTAGTAATTTCAACTTTATAAAAAATTGTAATATTTAAAGGTAGCACTTATGGAAAATATTGAGAATAAAGCAGAAGCCCGGATAATTCTTAGACAGAAGGCGGAAGAATTATTACAAAAAAAACAATCAATAGCTAGTTCCAAACTTTCAGAAGTTGAAACATTAAAACTCATTCATGAGTTAGAAGTGCATCAGATAGAATTGGAGATGCAAAAAGAAGAGCTTATGCTTGCCAAAGAGCAAGCTGAAATTGCTACTCAAAAATATACTGAATTGTATGATTTTGCTCCAGCGGGTTATTTTACGCTAACAAATTCAGGTAAAGTTGTTGAACTCAATCTTGCGGGCTCTCAATTATTGCGAAAGCAACGATCAAATTTACTGAACAGTCAATTTGGTTTCTTTATTTCCGATGATACCAAATCAATTTTTAATAACTTCTTAGACACCGTTTTTACTAAAGATGTCAAAGAATGCTGTGAAGTTAAATTATTTTTAGAAGATGGATTTCTGATTAATGCTTATCTCACAGGAATCTTATCAGAAAGCAAAGATCAGGCTCTGATTACCGTCGTAGACATAACAGAACTTAAAGTAACTGAATTAGCACTTAGACAAAGCGAGGAACGGTATCGAGAATTATTAAACAATCTTGATGTTGGAATTATCTTGCATGATAAAGATTCTAAAGTAATTTTCTCTAATCCCAAAGCATCCAAACTGATTGGTTTGAGTAAAGAAAAAATAATAGAAAAACAGGCTTACAATCCGGTTTGGAAATTTATAAATGAGGATTACAAGTCTTTGCCAATAGAGAATTATCCAGTAAATCAGATCATAAATAGTAAAAAAGGACTCAAAAATTTTATAATTGGAATTAAAAAACCCGATATCACATCCATAAAATGGCTTTTGTTAAATGGTTTCCCTGTTTTAAATAATGATTTAGAAATTTCAGAAGTAGTGATTAGTTTTATCGAAATCACAGAGCTAAAAAAGTTAGAAATAGAACTGACAAAAGCCAAAGAACAAGCTGAATCAGCTAATAAAGCCAAATCAAGTTTTTTGACTAATATGAGCCATGAAATAAGAACCCCACTGAATGGAATAATTGGTTTTACTGATTTATTGATGAAAACAAATCTTGATAAAAATCAGACTGAATACATGAATACGGTCAATGAATCAGCAACAATACTGATTGAAATTATCAATAATATTTTAGATTTTTCAAAAATTGAATCGGGTAAATTAGAATTGAATATTGAAGAAATAAATATTTTTAAACTCTCACATCACGTCATTGAAATATTCAAATATCATGCGGGCTTAAATAATGTAAATTTAATTTTAAACATAGATCAGAATGTTCCTCATTATGTTTTTGCCGATTCTATACGATTGAAACAAATTTTAGTGAATTTAATTGGCAATGCCTTAAAGTTTACTAAAGCAGGTAGTGTAACATTAGATATTAGTTGTGATTTCAAATCCGGAGATGAAAATAAATGTTATTTTAACTTTTCAGTCAGTGATACGGGGATTGGGATAAAAGAGCAAAATCAAGAAAAAATATTCCATTCCTTTATACAGGAAGACAGCTCTATAACGCGTAAATTTGGAGGTACAGGTTTAGGATTGGCGATTTCAAATCAACTTTTAGCGCTTATGGAAAGCAAGTTGGAACTAAACAGTAAATATGGACATGGAAGTAAATTTTTCTTTACTATCGAATTAGAAAAATCAGATCATTACGATGTTCCAAATAGCATAGAAAACGACAGTGTTACTGAAAATAATCGTATTTCTTCGAAAGATGTGGCGCATAAAAATATATTAGTAGTTGAAGATAATAAAATTAATATGCTTTTGGTGAGAACATTACTGAAATCAATACTTCCTGACAGCACAATATTCGAGGCGTCCGATGGTAAAATGGCAATTCAGATGTATAAAAAGCAGAAGCTGGATCTTATTTTAATGGATATCCAAATGCCACATAAAAACGGATATGAAACTACTGCCGAAATTAAACATTTAAAAAAATACAATAAAATTCCAATAATTGCCTTAACTGCCGGAATAATGCTGGGTGAAAAAGAAAAATGCCTGGAATCCGGGATGGATGATTACGTTTCAAAACCAATTGTCAGATGTAAATTAGAAGAAGTGCTGTATAAATGGTTAAAAAAAGAATCTCAAAACGAGAATAATTGAGTGGTGAAATAATATTTTAAAACTATTAAATAAGTATAATAATTGATTTGCTTAATTAAATATTATGTCTTTGGAGTAAATATTCGATTTAATTTTTAGGTGAGAAATAATAGTGAACTTCTATTTCTTTTTTTCAACAAGCCACCATTTAGGCTTGTATGCCTGTTTTTTTAAACCGAACTTTTTGATTGCATGCTTTTTGATGTGTTCAATTAAATCTTCTACCGAGTCAGTAACAAATAGTAGCTTCATATCTTCGGAGCTGATACTTTCATTATCTGACATCATCTGAATGTGATGGCACAATTCCTTATGATAAACAGTATCAAAAATAACAATGGGAAAGTTGTTGATGATTTTATTTTGAATTAAAGTCAGTGCTTCAAATAATTCATCCAAAGTCCCCATTCCCCCGGGCATTACTACAAAAGCATAGGAATATTTAATTAGAATTACTTTCCTCACAAAGAAATAGGGAATGTAAATCCATTTATGAAGGTAGGGATTTGGTTTCTGTTCTACTGAAAGAACGATGTTTGTCCCTACAGAATAGCCTCCAACATTATAAGCCCCTTTATTTGCGGCTTCCATAATTCCAGGTCCGCCACCTGTCATGATTGTAAATCCTAATTTTGCTATTTCGGCACCAATGCGTTCTGCACTTTTATAATGAGCAGTTTCCGGGCCAAAACGAGCGGAACCAAAAACGGTGACACAAGGACCAATAAAATGCATTTTTTGAAACGCTCTGATGAAATTATAAAGTACTTTAAAAATGAAAAGTAAATTTTTTAATCGTGTCAAAGGTCCTCTTACAAATAAAGATTCAGATTTTGAAAGTCTGTATTGGCGTGGCTTTTCCATAGTGATTACTAAGATAGGAAAATAACAGTTTGCATTTATTTTTCCATCCCAATAAATGAATTAAAAACTGATTTAGTTTTAAAATTAGAAACGGATTACTGTTATAATTTATGAAAAGACACAAGTACCATTAAACCACAACAAAAGTTTTTTGATCGTTACTGCTTTGGCTATTTATTACTTTTTTCCAAAATAGTTTTAATGATTTCCTCCTTAGTCAATACGCCGGATTGTCTCCACAACTGTTTTCCGTTTTGAAATAAAATCATTGTAGGAACCCCACGAACCTGATATTGACTTGAGATTTGCTGATTTTTGTCCACATCAATTTTAATGATGGAAACGCGATCTCCCAAACTGTCTTTTACTTCTTTCAGAACGGGACCAAGCATTTTGCAAGGGCCGCACCAAGTGGCAAAGAAGTCAATTAAAACCGGTTTTTCGGATTGGATAATAGTATCAAAATTACTCATCGTTATTGTTTTTTAGTGTTAGGAATGCTACAACCATTTGCGCCACAGCCAAAATTAAAAATAACCTGAACGAAAAAAAATAGTCCAAAACCAATGAACATCCATTCTTTCAAAATATAGGCTTGTGCGAATAAAAATAAGGCGAACACTAGGCGAACCCAGCGCATAATATGCCAATTTGTGAATAATAATGCTTTCATTTTTTTTCTCTAAAAAAGGAATCTGAATTTAGTTCTTTATTTTTTTGATGGTATACTTTTCATCGTAAGCAATAACATCTTTTAATATTTTGGTTTCAATTTCATTTGTACTGACTATTAAAACTTCAGCAAAATTACTGCTGATGCTTGTATTTAAAACACCGTCAATTGCAAGTATTTTTTCAGTGATGGTTTCCATGCAACCGCTACACGTAATGCCTTCCAATTCGTATAAATTCACAACAACTTTACTGTTCTTTTTCAAATTGATAAATAACTCTGAATTTGCTCTTGGTGCAATTGAATTTTCTGATGAATCCATTTTTATAAAATCAAAAGCGGCTGCGAAAAGTTTTTGATATTCTTCTTTGCTTCCGCCAAAAGGAGGTCCGGATTGAAACATTCTATTGAAAAGTAATCCCGCAAGAATTCCATCTTCGTCCAAAAGTTGGTGCATTTTCCAAACGTATTTTTTACGCATCGTTGGTGGTAAAGCACAGAAAAAAGTCTGCTCAATAATCAAATCATAGTTTCCTTGATGTTCAAAGAAATCACCCAAGACAATCTGAATGTTAGGATTATTTTTAAATTTTTCTTTTAAAACGGCAACTAGTGTCGGCGCAATATCGATAAGTGTAATATTTGTAAATCCGTGTTCCAGAAGATATTCTGCTTCATAGCTGTTGCCACAACCGGGAATCAAAATTCGTTTCTTCTTATCAGTAATCTTATCTATATATTCTTGTATTGGCGGTGATACTTGGCCTAAATCCCAACCGGTGGTTTTGGCTTTGTATTGCGCCTCCCAATAAGCAGCGTTCAGCGGTTTATCACAAGAAGTATCAGAACATTTTAAGTCGGACATGTTATATTTTTTTTCGGGTTGAAATTCCAAACGGGGAATACAATGGACAAAAACTAATAAAGCTCGTCAATATAAAAATAGCTGCAAAAATTCCTAAAACCAATGCAAGTGTCCCGCTGATTGTATTGGTAAAATACAATATAGCAATTACTACTGCTATGGCGATCCGAATAATTTTGTCTGTTGAACCCATGTTTTTTTTCATTGTACTTTTTTATTTGGTTATAAATTATTTCAAAACTTTACTTTTGCAAACGAAATCCGTTTTAGGAACATCCGTTTTTGCAATAGCATTAAAACCGCCTTCAATTTCAGTGAAATTTCTAAAACCACGCGCTTCCAGAATCGAAGCTGCAATCATACTGCGGTATCCGCCGGCACAATGCAGGTAAAAATGTTCTTTTGGATTAATATCTTTAATCCATTCATTAATAGCCGCTAATGGCTTGCTATAGGATTCCTCAACATGTTCTGCGCAGTATTCACTTTCTTTACGAATATCAATTATTTTGCTTTCGCCAATTTTCACTTCTTTGGCAAATTGTTCAGCTGAAATTCTATTTACGGTATCAATTTCTTTTCCCGCTTTTGCCCAAGCATCAAAACCACCTGCTAAATGACCAATCAAATTATCAAAACCTACACGGCTCAAGCGCGTAACGGTTTCTTCCTCTTGTCCCGGTTCGCAAATAATCAGGATGGGTTGTTTTACATCGGCAATTAAAGCGCCTACCCAAGGAGCAAAATCACCATCAATTCCAATGTTTATGGATTGCGGAATAAAACCTTTGGCAAATTCTCCGTTTTTTCGAGTGTCTAATAGTAAAGCTCCAGTTTCTTCGGCAGCCACTTCAAATTCTGAAGGGGACAGCGCACGCATTCCTAAATCCAAGACATTCTCAAAACTATCGTATCCTTTTTTATTCATGGCCACATTCATACCAAAATAAGCGGGTGGTGGTAATAAACCTTCGGTTACTTCTTGAATAAATTCGGCTTCCGTCATGTTGGCACGCAACGCATAATTAGTCGCTTTTTGGTCTCCAATGGTCGAAACGGTTTCCTTGCTCATGTTTTTTCCACAGGCACTTCCCGCACCGTGAGCCGGATAAACGATAACATCATCTGCCAAAGTCATAATTTTATCTCGTAAAGAATGGAATAGGGTAGCGGCCAATTCTTCTTGTGTCATGTGCGCCGCTTTTTGTGCTAAATCCGGTCTCCCCACATCGCCAATGAACAAAGTGTCACCGGAGAAAATAGCGTGGTCTTTTCCGTTTTCGTCAATCAATAAAAAAGTGGAGCTTTCCATGGTGTGTCCCGGAGTGTGCAATACTTTTATTTTGATGTTACCTATGCTGAATTCCTGTCCGTCTTTTGCAGAAATGCAATCAAATTCGCAGGTCGCATTTGGACCATAAACAATTGGAGCGCCAGTTTGACGACTTAAATCAACGTGGCCGGAAACAAAATCAGCATGAAAATGGGTTTCGAAAATGTATTTCAATTTTACGCCGTCTCTTTCCAATCGGTCCAAATACGGTTGAGTTTCTCGTAACGGGTCAATGATGGCAGCTTCGCCATTTGAAGTAATATAGTAAGCACCTTGTGCTAAACATCCGGTATATATTTGTTCTATTTGCATGATTGCGTTTTTTAAATTTATAGTACAAATGTACTTCTGTTTTTTAGGATAAACAGTGACAATTGTTACATTGCTTTTATTTTGGAACCAAAAAATAAGTTGATTGATTGATTTTTTCTATTTCGGAAATAATCCCAAAAAAACAATACTAAAGATAATCAAAAATGAAGCTTAGTGATTATTTTACAAAGTGATTTTTTTATGAAATTGTAATATAAAGTGTTGGTATTCAGGTTTTAAAAAATTCACCCGGAAAAATCAGCATTTATAAAAATGGATTTTCTCGATGAATTGATAGAATTTATTTTAAAAGTTCAATGTTATTGCGATGCAAAGCAACTATGCCGCGTTGTTCCATTTTTTTCAACAAACGGGAAATTACTTCTCGTGAGGTATTCAGTTCAGAGGCAATTTCCTGATGAGAAAGCTTCAATTCTTTACAACCGCAAGCATCGGCATGACGTTTCAAATAAAATTCCAAACGTTCGTCCATGGCTCTGAAAGCGATACTGTCAATGACTTCCAGCACTTCTTCAAAACGACTTCTGTATGTATCGATAACAAATTCATACCAGCTGCGGTGTTGCATCATCCATTTATCCATCAAAGGTAATGGCACCATTATCAACTCGACATCCTCAACAACTTTTGCCATGATTTGGCTTTTTTCATTTTTGGTCGCACAAATCATAGAAATGGCGCAGGCTTGCCCGGGTTGCAAATAATACATAAAAAACTCACCGCCATTTTCATCTTCGCGATACACCTTTATTTTTCCACTGATTACTAGCACCGTATTTTTGATATACTGTCCAGTTCGCATGATGATATCGCCCGCTTTGAAAGATTGAATAGAAGCATTGGCATCAATATCTTTGACTAATTCAGTAGAAAAGGAAGGAAATATTTTCTTTATCGGATCAAGCATTTTAGTTTTTTTCTATGTTTTATAATGTAAAAGTAGTGTAAAAACTCAAAAAAACAGACTGATTTTGCGACTAAAAATCGTGGCAAGTACTTGATTTTCGGATTAGTATTGTAATATTGTCTATGGATTTAATAGACTGTTTTTCGTAAAAATAAAAGCCCAATTTATAGTTTATTGACAGTTAATGTTTTGCGAAAACGATTTCTAAAGATTATTATCTAATTAACAATTCATGCGTTTATTGTTCGGTAAAAACGTTGTATTTTTACAAAAAACACCATTATGAATTTAACACAAGAAGATTGGGTTTCACAGTTTGAAGCTGATGAAAACGCAGTGATTTTAGACGTGAGAACAGAAGACGAATTTAACGAAGGATTTATAGCTAATGCCATCAATATTGATATTCACAGAGGGCAGGATTTTGTAAATGAGATTGAAAATTTGGACAAAAGTAAAAATTATTATGTGTATTGTCGTTCCGGAATGCGAAGCGCAAAAGCCTGCGAAATAATGAATCAGTTGGGTTTTGAAAATGCCTATAATTTAACTGGTGGCATTTTAGATTGGGATGGCGAAGTTGTCGAACCATAAAACAGAAAGAGGCAACCGCCTCTTTTATTTATTAAAATTATAAATATAATATACTTTAGTATGAATATAATACCAGAAGAATTTCAGATTACAACATTATTAAATCAAGATACGTATTTAGTGGATGGCGAATTGAAAAAATGGGAAGGTCAGACAACCGCTGTTTTTTCAACGATTTCATCTACGGAGGAATACGGTCCAACAATATTAGGTTCTATTCCTTTTATGGGCGAAACCGAAGCGCTGGAAGCTGTCAATGCAGCCAGTGTTGCTTACAATAACGGTCAGGGATTATGGCCTACGATGAAAGTTTCTGATCGTATCAAATGTATGGCGAATTTTGTCACTCAAATGAAAGCAACCCGAAGTGAAGTCGTTAAGTTTTTGATGTGGGAAATTGGTAAATCTCTTGGCGATTCCGAAAAAGAATTTGACCGAACGGTAGAATATATTTACGATACCATTGAAGATTATAAATTATTAGACCGAAATAGTTCTCGTTTTACCAAAAGTCAGGGCGTTAATGCCATGGTGCGTCGTGGACCTTTAGGAGTTGTATTGTGTCTTGGACCGTACAATTATCCCTTAAACGAAACTTTTGCGCTGCTGATTCCGGCATTGATTATGGGAAATACAGTTATTTTTAAACCTGCTAAACACGGTGTATTATTAATTTCACCTTTGTTAGAAGCTTTCAGAAGCAGTTTCCCAAAAGGAGCCATCAATATTGTTTACGGTAGAGGACGTGAGGTTGCTTCGCCAATAATGAAGTCCGGAAAAGTCGATATTTTGGCTTTGATAGGAAACAGTAAATCGGCAATTGCATTACAGGATCAGCATCCAAATAAAAACAGATTGCGTTTGATATTAGGTTTAGAAGCTAAGAATCCAGCCATCATTTTACCGGATGCCGATTTAGATTTGGCTATTCAAGAATGCATTGCAGGAACGCTTTCATTTAACGGGCAGCGCTGTACGGCATTGAAAATTTTATACGTCCACGAAACTATTGCCGATGAATTCAACAGGCGTTTCGCTGCCAAAGTAGATTCGCTTGTGTTTGGAAATCCATGGGATAAAGCGGTTATGCTGACTCCGCTACCGGAAAAAGAAAAACCGGCTTACATTCAGGAATTAATTGATGATGCTGTCAAAAAAGGTGCAGCAATCATTAATGAAAAAGGAGGAAAACACACTCCAAATTATATTTTTCCGGCAGTTTTGTTTCCAATAAATAAAGAAATGCGAGTGTATCACGAAGAGCAATTTGGTCCGGTAATTCCAATACTGACTTTCAAGGATATTCAGGAACCATTGAACGACATGGCGGAATCGAATTACGGACAACAAGTGAGTTTGTTTGGAAGTGACATTAAAACTATTGCGCCGCTAATTGATACTTTAGTGAATTTAGTGTGCAGAGTAAACTTAAACAGTTCTTGCCAAAGAGGTCCAGATGTATATCCATTTACAGGACGTAAAGATTCAGCTGTAGGAACGTTGAGTATTCACGATGCCTTGCGTTCGTTCTCGATTAGAACTTTTGTAGCTTCAAAAGACAATGACTATAATAATGCTATTTTGCAGGAATTATTAAACAGCAAAGAATCCAATTTTGTTAACACGGATTATACGATGTAAATCTATTTTAATTAGAAAAGTAAAGCCGTCTCGTTTTTTCAAGATGGCTTTTTTTATGGAGTTGAGGTTGGTGAGGAGATTCTATATAACCTATAAAAACAAAAAAGGTGATCTGTTACCAGACCACCTTTTAAACAAATTATAAATCTAAAATTAAACTAAATCGAAACGGTCTAGGTTCATTACCTTAGTCCATGCTGCAACAAAGTCTTTTACAAATTTTTCTTGAGCATCTGAACAACCGTAAACTTCAGCGATAGCTCTAAGCTCTGAATTAGATCCAAAAATAAGATCTACACGAGTACCAACCCATTTGATTGCACCGGTTTTACGATCAGTTCCTACAAAAGCATCATCAGATTCTGAAAGGGCTTTCCAAGTAGTGCCTAAATCCAATAAATTTACAAAGAAATCATTTGTCAGTGCACCTGGACGTTTTGTAAATATTCCACTTTGAGACTGATCAAAGTTCATATTCAAAGCACGAAGTCCACCAACAAGAACTGTCATTTCCGGAGCTGATAAGTTCAATAATTGTGCTTTGTCAATCAACATTTCTTCAGCTGATACAGTATATTTTGTTTTCACATAATTACGGAAACCATCAGCCTGAGGTTCAAGAACTGCAAATGATTCTACATCTGTTTGTTCTTGTGAAGCATCTGTTCTTCCTGGAGTAAAAGGTACATTTACTTCAAAATTAGCATTTTTAGCAGCTTGTTCAATTCCGGCGCTACCACCTAAAACTATTAAATCTGCAATGGAAACTTGCTTACCGCCAAAGTTTGCGTTGTTGAACTCTTTTTGGATGTTCTCAAGCGTTGCTAATACTTTCTCTAATTGAGAAGGATTATTCACTTTCCAATCTTTTTGCGGTTCTAAACGAATACGAGCGCCGTTTGCACCACCACGTTTATCAGATCCACGGAACGTAGATGCCGATGCCCAAGCAGTAGAAATTAATTCGGATACAGACAATCCAGAAGCTAGAATGGAAACTTTTAGTGTAGCAATATCGTGTTCGTCAATCAACGGATTGGTTACTGCTGGAACTGGATCTTGCCAGATTAGTTCTTCACTAGGAACTTCTGGTCCCAAATAGCGTGCTTTTGGTCCCATATCTCTGTGCGTCAATTTGAACCATGCTCTTGCGAATGCATCATTAAATTCGGCTGGATTTTCAAAAAAGTGTCTTGAAATTTTCTCATATATTGGATCTACTCTTAAAGATAAATCGGTAGTCAACATAAAAGGTTGGTGACTTCTTGAAGGATCATGTGCATCTGGAACAGTACCAGCACCTGCTTCTCCTACTGGTTTCCATTGGTGCGCACCAGCAGGACTTTTAGTCAATTCCCATTCGAAACCAAATAAGTTTTCGAAATAGTTATTGCTCCATTTTGTTGGGGTAGTTGTCCATGCACCTTCAAGACCACTGGTAATTGTATCTTCTGCATTACCTTTCCCATAAGTGTTTTTCCAACCTTGACTTTGCTCTTCGATACCAGCTCCTGCAGGTTCTGGACCTACGTATTTATTTGGATCAGCAGCACCATGGGTTTTCCCCAATGTGTGTCCGCCGGCAATAAGTGCAACTGTTTCTTCATCATTCATTGCCATGCGGGCAAAAGTTTCACGAATATCACGGGCTGCCAATAGCGGATCAGGATTTCCATCAGGACCTTCTGGGTTTACATATATAAGTCCCATTTGCACTGCTGCTAAAGGGTTTTCTAGCTCACGGTCACCTGAGTAACGGCTATTAGGAGTGTTGCTAAGTGCTAACCATTCGCGTTCAGAACCCCAATAAATATCTTCAGCTGGTTCCCAAACATCGGCACGTCCGCCGGCAAAACCAAATGTTTCTAATCCAGCCGACTCAAGAGCGCAGTTACCGGTTAGAATCATTAAATCGGCCCAAGAGATTTTCTTACCGTATTTTTGTTTTATTGGCCATAATAATAAGCGAGCCTTATCTAAATTGGCATTATCAGGCCAGCTGTTCAAGGGTGCAAAACGTTGCGTTCCAAAACCTGCTCCACCACGACCATCAGCAATTCGATAGGTTCCTGCGCTGTGCCAAGCCATTCTAATAAAGAAAGGTCCGTAATGACCATAATCTGCCGGCCACCATTCCTGAGAGGTAGTCATCATTTCGAATATATCTCTTTTCAAAGCGTCTAAATCCAATGATTTGAATTCTTCAGCATAATCAAAACTTTCTCCCATAGGATTGGATAGGGAAGAATGTTGGCGTAAAATATTTAATTTCAACTGGTTTGGCCACCAGTCGCGGTTACTTGGACCGGCACCCGCACTTTGCTTTGGAGCAGTTGCACCAGAAAATGGGCATTTGCTTTCTCCATTGACATTGTAGGATGTTGGGTTTGTATTATTTTCCATAGTATAATTATTTTTTATTTTCTTAAAGCGAATTTACCACAAAGAATCCATACCTGATTTAATTTTCAATAGATAAAATTGATAATGGTAATTGTGTTTGAATATGCTAAATTTAATGAATTTATAGTAATAACGGCTTTTTTTAATAGCTTTATAGTGTTATAGTTGTATTAAATTTACGGTTTGCCAACCGAAAGCTTTAGGTGTTGCGTTATCTCTGAAATATTTTAAAATTTACTGAAATTAAAATTATTTTGCTGAAGCGCACTTTTTAAATCTGCAATGAATTTATAAATTTTTAAATCATAATTTATTACTAAAACCTAGTAAACCATTTGACTGTTAGCAGTAACTTTAACCAAAAATATAAAACATGAGTTCATTTGAAAATAATAATAGTAGTCAAAATACTGTAAATTCTGAGTTTGAAGCTTGGGTTGGCATTTTATATTCTTGTATTTCTGCCGATAATCAAATCACCGATTCGGAAACAGCAACATTATCCAGAGTATTGTCTTCAAAACAGAAATTTATCGGAATTGATATTGCACCTCTCTATAGAAAAGCATTTAATGTACGAGCGGAACTGGGACAATTAAAATATATTTCGGCTTGTTCCGAATGGATTAAAGGAGAAGATAAGGAAACCGTATTTGCTCTTGCATTGGAAGTTTTACTTGCGGACGGAACATTGGAAAAAGAAGAAAAAAACGTAATTGAAGTTTTATCCAATCAATTAGAAATTGAGAAAGAAATGACCAGCAAAATAATTGAAGTCATTTTCTTGAAAAATAAAGGTAATATTAAAGGAATATAAACGGCTAACTCAAAATATAGTGCAACTTCGGAGCGTATATTAAATGGGTTTAATTTTGATTATAAAAAGAAGAGCATTTCAAATCTGAAATGCTCTTCTTTTTTTGTTTTGGAGAAACAAAAAGTTGATTTTTATTGTCAAAAGAATTGATTAGCACCTTTTACTATGCATGCATATTATTCAAAATAATTGCTTATTTTTGGGATATAACATAAAAAAAGATGCAATACGATTTTGATTACATAATAATAGGAAGCGGATTTGGAGGTTCAGTAAGTGCTTTACGGCTTTCTGAAAAAGGATATAAAGTTTTAGTAATTGAAAAAGGCAAATGGTACAAATCGGAAGATTTTGCCAAGACCAATTGGAATCTCAGAAAATGGTTGTGGATGCCTTCGTTGCGTTTCTTTGGTATCATGAAAATGAGTATTTTCAGGCATATCGTAATAATATCGGGAACTGGAGTTGGCGGCGGTTCGCTGGTTTATGGGAATACTTTGCCTGTACCAAAATCGGCATTTTTTAAATCAGGAAGTTGGAGCGAATTAGAAGATTGGGAAACCGAATTAAAACCATTTTATAAAAAAGCACTCACCATGCTTGGTGCATCCAGAAATCCCAAATTGTTTGACGGTGATCTTGCATTGAAGGAATTAGCAAAAGAAATTGGGAAAGAAGATCAATTTGAACATCCTGATGTTGCAGTTTTTTTTGGAAAACAAGAAGTAAAAGTAAAGGATCCCTATTTTGAAGGAAAAGGTCCGGAAAGAGCCGGATGTAATTTTTGCGGAGGTTGCATGACGGGTTGCAGATACAATGCAAAGAATACACTTGATAAAAATTATTTGTATCTGGCACAAAATAATGGCGCTGAAATCCTTGCTGAAAATGAGGTTTATAATGTTTTGCCAATTGAGGATAAAGATGGGACTTCAGGCTACAAAGTCGCTGTAAAATCCAGTACAAAATTTTTTGGTTCCAGAAGAGAATTTACTTCAAAAGGAGTAATTTTTTCGGGAGGAGTTTTGGGAACTATTAAATTACTGCTCAAACTAAAGACGAAATCACTTCCGTTATTATCAGATAAATTGGGTGCTGATATACGAACCAATAATGAAACGCTAATCAGTGTTTCCTCTTTGGACAAAACTAAAAATTTATCAAAAGGAGTGGCTATAGGCAGTCTCCTTCACACGGATGACAACAGTCATTTGGAAATTGTAAGGTATTCAGAAGGATCGGGTTTTTGGAAATTGCTTCATTTGCCTTTGTCGAATGGTGAAAATGCCTTGGCACGAATGGGAAACATGACGCAGCAAGTAATAAAATATCCGTTGTCCTATTTCAAAATTTATTGGGTAAACAGTTGGTCAAAAAGCACTACTGTTTTATTATTCATGCAGTCAATTGACAGTACTTTAAAATTCAAAAACAACTTTTTTGGCGGAATGTCATCTACAATAGGTACCGGATTAAAACCCTCCGCTTATATTCCGGAGTCTATCGCTTTAACAGAAAAATACAGCAAAATAATCAATGGTAAAGCAACTTCATTTGTATTGGAATCCGTAGCAGGAATCCCGTCAACTGCCCATGTATTGGGAGGTGCAGTGATGGGAAAAGATCGTTCAGAAGGAGTCATTAATAAAAACAATGAAGTTTTTGGATATCAAAACATGTTGATCATTGACGGTTCCATGATATCTGCAAATCCAGGAGTTAATCCATCACTTTCCATCACAGCAATTGCAGAACGAGCTATGGATCAGATTCCGGTCCATATTGAAAGAAAGGATTTTTGAAATTTCATGCTAACCAGACGAATTAAAAAATAGATCTCTATTTTTGTGCTTCCTAATGTTCCATTATTAAATTAATTACTTACTTTAGAATACTAAAATAGCAGCATAATTTTATTTTAACTCAGGACCGAATAAGTCTTTAAAAACAATTCGATTATCAGAAAAAAAGTCAAAATAACAAAGAAAAAAATTCATGAAAGACTGCATCGGGAGCCCGTATTAACACATCCTAGACTGAAGTTTATTCCCAATATCGTGATCAATCTAGTTAGTTTAATAATAACATTTGCCATAGTGGGCATCTTACTCTATTTTATCTTTGATTATTTGATTAAGAAATTTTATCATTTGGATTAAAAAAGTAGTATTTCAAAAATTGAAATGGAGTATAAAATTAATTATACTCTTATTCTTTTATTGAAAATAAAATTTTGTTGATGTAGGTTTCTCCAGATTAAATAGGTGCACAGACAATAATTGTGCATCAAACCCTGAAATTCATAGTGAATATCAGTCTGAGGAAAAGCAGCGAGATACTTTTAGCATCCAAACATAAGTCACCTTTGATTTAGAAAATATCTTCGTCTATTATTTATTTTTTAGGGTTGTTAGTTTAGTTTTAACTATTTTTTGCAAAAGACCTAGAGCAAATTGATGATATAGGGTTATGCAAAATATAATTTAGAATCCGCCTTTTATATAACTCCAGCCTTGTTCTTGTTTTTCAACAATTTCAGCAATGCCGGCGGGTACATATTCTACTTCAGGGATCAATTGGTCTTTAGTTATTTTTCGGTTTTTCATAGTGTTTTCACAAACTACAAAACGAACTCCCTTTTCATGAAGCGCTTTAATTGCTGCGATGTGCTTTGATTTTTTGGGCATTAAAAACTCTAATCCCATATTGTAAACCACCACTTCGTACTTTGCTTTAGGCCAGTGAGCAGTTAAATTATTAAGCTGGTTTGCAAATGCTTTCTGTTGAATAGTATCATTAGCATTGGTAAACTGAAAGACTATTTTATGGCTATTCGATTTTTTTTGTGCCAATGCCGCGATTGAAATCAAACCAAATAACAGAACAAATAAAACTGCTAGATTTTTCATAATTAATTTTTTAAAATTACTTTTTTTCGTTTTTCTTTTTTGTTTCTTTGATCGGTTTGAAAGGTCCAAATTTATGTTGGATTTCCATAAACCTATCTGAAAAAGGTCCAAAAGGATGATCGACCGGTTTTTTAGAAATATCGGGCCAGTCTCGACTTAAATCTTTCGATGGTCTAGGTTGGTTTTCCACATAAGCCGCAATATCCCAAGATTTTTCATCTGATAATTGAGAGTTTTCATACGTGGCGCCCAGAGGCATATTGTATTTTATGTAGCCTGCAAACCGACTGATTCTGAATAATCCTGCGCCGTTATTATATGAATTTTTGCCCCAAAGTGGCGGATAGGTATATTCTTTTTTGTCTGCTGCCAAAATCCCTTCACCATTTACTTGGTGGCAACTTGCACATTTGGCGTCATACAAAGTTTTTCCTTTTACCGGATCAGCAGCGCGATCTAAATATTCCAAATCATAGATTCCAGCCGCATTTGCTTCTTTTCCTCTAGGAACAGTACTGCCAATGTATTCAATGTACGCTATCATGGCTTTCATTTCTCTATCATCTTCTTGTAGTGGCAGACCATTTAAGCTTCTTTCCATACAATCGTTGACTCTTTTGTATAGATTTTCCACTTGCCCGCTTCTGGCTCTCATTTTTGGATACATAGAATATACGGAACCATAATTGTTTCCCCAAGGTTTTGTTCCGGCATCCAGATGACAATTGTTGCAATTCATCCCGTTGGTGATTTGTTTCACACTGCCATTTGGTCCCAAATATTTAGCCGTATGCGCAATTAAATCCTTTCCGTATTCTACTTCTTGTTTTAAGCTCGCATCTTTAATCAGACTAATATCAGCAGGTTTCCAAGCTTTAGCCATCTCATTTTGTACAAGTACCTTTTTTTTAGCGTCAATGTAAAGTGAATCGAGATCCGAATCACTTTTTTGAAACCAAGAGGTGATGGATGAATTGAAAAACAAAACCAATAACAATGATATTACTAAGAAAATAATAGTCATAAAGAGATAAATCAGTTTTTTTACAAGCGATTTAAATTGGACAATATTTTGTTTTTCTGGAATCATAAATGTATTAATGAGGCAGTTTATCTCTAAAATAGCCATATACCCAAGTTCCCACGATTGCAAAAAATAAGGTAACAATCATCACTGTGGCACCCGTTCCAATTTGTGCAAACAATGGACCTGGACATGCTCCAGTTATTGCCCAACCCAATCCAAAGATGAGTCCGCCGTAGATTTGACCTTTATTGAATGTTTTGTCGTGGAATTCAATTTTTTCTCCATAAATGGTTTTAATATTGAATTTTTTTATCAGAAAAACGGATATTATTCCCACTACAACGGCACTTCCTATAACGCCATACATGTGAAAAGATTGGAAACGGAACATTTCCTGAATGCGATACCAACTGATAATTTCTGCTTTGATGAAAACAATACCAAATAAAATACCAATTACAAGGTATTTTAAATTATGGTACCATTTGTGCTCTAAACGGCTTTCGTTGATACAAACCGTATCTAAGGAACGCGTTTCGAAATCTTTATTTTGATCTTTTATATTCATAATTAGTAATTTTTAAAGTGAAAGAATAAATGGTAAAATAACATTTGCCATAATCAATCCGCCAATGAAGAAACAACATGTTGCTATAAGCGATGGCATTTGTAAATTAGATAAACCGGAAATGGCGTGACCACTGGTGCAACCTCCCGCATAACGAGAACCAAAACCAATAAAAAAGCCACCAACAACCATCATAAAAAAGCCTTTGAGTGTAAATAAACTTGCCCACGAGAACAATTGTTCTGGTAGCATTCCTGAAATTTCAGTAACTCCGTAGCCAGCCAATTCGGTTTGTAGATTTCCATCAATGATAATCGGATTAGGATTTGACAAAAAGCTGTATGCTATCACACCACCCAATAAAATACCGAAAACGAAAAACATATTCCAGATTTCTTTTTTCCAATCGTATTTGAAAAACTTTATGTTTGCCGGTAAGCACATGGCACAAGTGTGACGTAATGAGGCGCTAATACCAAATGATTTATTTCCAATGATTAACAAAGCCGGAACTGTAAGTCCAACTAATGGGCCTGCAATATACCAAGGCCAAGGTTCTCTGATTAATTCTAAAATTTCCATATTTGTTTATTTATAGATGCAAAGGTTATATTTATAAATGAGTAGTTATGTTACTTTTGTCACATAACTAAAAAAGGATTTAAAAAACTATAATTGCTTTTAGTTTTTTAAAACATTAATAATCAGTAATTTACAATTTAAATTAATAGAAGTGTATTAAAATTTAACCAAAAAAAGTATTTGATTTTTCAAATACTTTTAGTAATTATGATAAAAATTAGTATGTAGCTATAGTTTTTTTAATTGCATACTCTTTTGTTTTTATTGAAGTCAAACTTTTTAATCAGTGTTAAAAGCACGTTTTCTTATCGGGATTATTTTTTTAGTAACTCGTCTAACTTTGCTCTGAATGAATCACTGTTCCAATTTGCGGTGCCAATTTTGGCTACAATTACATTTCCTGATTGATCAATAAGATACGTGGCTGGAATTGTTGAAGATTCCATTTCCAATGGAGGATTACTTAAAGATTGATAGACAGGAAGCGTTAGGTTTTCTTTAATCATAAAAGCATTTGCTTTTTCGAAAGAATCTGTTGTCACAAACAAAAAGACCATTTTATCCTGATAATCAACATATAATTTTTGGATGCTTGGCATTTCGGCAATACAAGGCGGACACCATGTAGCCCAGAAATTAATGAATATTATTTTTCCTTTATATACTTCTAATGACACAGTTTTTCCTGTGTCGTCTTTTAAGTGCCATTGATAAGTGGAAAGCATTTTTTGTTCTGTTACGGCAATAGTTTTGGGCGAAAAGGCAATTAATCTATTCAATTGCACTTTTACAAAAGTACCCACCGGACTAAACAGAAGCAGTGCTATCAATACAATAAAAATAATATTTTGAATAGTGGATTTTTTTGATTTTTTTGGTTCCATTTTTTAATTATTATTCTCTAAAAAGAGGTTGTTTTCAATTCAATTTATAAGTTTTGTTTTTTACAAAGAGTCTTTCGGCATTCGGATTTCAATAATTAGGGACGATATAATGGTGATACCGCCAATCAGAATAATGGCATAATTTAGGCCAAACAAATCGGCTGTTATTCCTGAAATAATTGCGCCTATCGCATATCCTAAGTCCCTCCAAAGTCGGAATGTACCAATGCTTTCTGCTCTCTGATGTGGATTTGTCGCTTGCGCAATAGCTGATAAAAAAGTGGGATAAACTAAAGCCGTTCCCAAACCTAAAAAGGCTGAAATGGCGGCCAATTGATAGAATGCTGCAGCAAAAGGAATAAAAAGTATCGCAATTCCCTGCAGTAACATTCCCCAAAACAGCATCTTTTTTTTCGAATAAACATCGGACATTTTTCCGGTTACTAATTGTCCAAAACCCCAAACAGTAGGGTAAATAGCAGTTATAATTCCAACATTCTGAGAATCATAATTCAAAGAAAGCAACACAATAGGCAAAAGCCCCCAAATCATCCCGTCATTCAGGTTATTGACTAATCCAGCTTGCGTTATAGCGCTTAATGTTTTGTTTTTGAAAGTCGTTTCGAGGAAAATATTTTGTAATTTTTCAGTTGTATTGGTCGCATTTTCTTGGTGCACAAATACTCGGGTGTCTTTGACGAAAAACAAAGTCAATAGAAAACCAATTATCGAAATCCCGATTCCCAAGTAAAAAGGGTAGGGCGTAATGCCATATTCTTGGGCGATGTAACCCGACAGAAAAGCAACTAATCCAACGGCAAAATAACCGGCGAATTCGTTGAGCCCCATTGCTAATCCGCGATTTTTTTCACCTACCAAATCAATTTTCATCACCACGGTGCTGCTCCAAGTAAGTCCTTGGCTAATGCCCAAAAGAATATTGGCGAAAATCACCCAGTTCCAAGATTCAGCATATATCAAAATAAAAGGAATCGGTATGGCCAGAATCCAACCAAATAAAAGCAAATTTTTTCTGCCAAAACGATTTGCCAGTTTGCCAGTAAAATAATTGGTAATTGCTTTCGTGATTCCAAAGGCAATGATGAAAGAGAGAATAGCGGTTTTCGAAGCAATGCCAAATTCAATCTCAGCAAATTTTGGAATAATGGTTCGTTCCATTCCTATCATTCCTCCAACAAAAGCATTGACAATAACCAAAATAGTAAATTGTTTCCAATTTTCTTTCAGTCCAAGTTTGGCTGTATTTGTTTTCAATTGCTATTTTTTATGGATTTTAAATTAATAGATGTTAGGGACAAGAAGGATTTACTACTATAATTTGTAATATTCTAACTGGTAGTCACCAATGTGTTTTTTATTTTCTGCAATGGATTTTTTGTGTTTAACATAGTTCACCGTTCCAAAAATAAAAATGAGGAATGAAGTGATAAAAAGTGCAATTTCAATGAGTAAACTATTTTCAATTTTTAATAAATTTCTCAAACTCAAACCTGCAATCAAAAAATACATGGAGGTTCTCAAAAAGGCAAGAAAAGTAGATTGATTAGCCAATACAGTCCGTTGTAATGCTAATTTCTCTCTTAAGATTAAGTCTTTGTTCATTGCTTTTTTCGTTTCCATATTATTTTATAATTAAGTGCAAAAAGTAGTTTATTCTTATTCGTTTCGTAGAAAAGTAAAAATCAGTAATTTTTTTAAATGCACTATCAAATTTACTCTTTATTTAAATCAATTTGAAATATCAAATGTTTTAAAAATGTTTTATAAAACAGGTACCAATCAAATCGTCTAAATTTTGATTGCTGAATAAATAAATGTGCAGTTTAAAACAGGTATTTTTCTTGTTTTAAACTGCACACTATTTTAAAATTATTGCTGTTTATTTATTGATCATTTCATTTACATCTTGCCAAGTACCGCCATTGGTAACGTTTTTGAAACCATTTTGTTCTAAAATCATTTTGGCTTGACCGCTGCGATTCCCACTTCGGCAGAAAACAATAATTTGTTCTTTTCCTTTGAATTTTTCCAATTGACTCGCTACTTGGTCCAAAGGAATATTGGTAGATCCTTTTACATGACCTTCTGCGAATTCTGCTGGTGTGCGAACATCTACAAGGAACGCACCTTCTTTTATTAATTTTTCCATTTGTGTGGTGTCTTTTTTTGAAAACATATTTTTAAAAATTCCGAACATAATTGTGGTTTTTAGTATTCAACAGCATTGTTTTGGCTCACCCATTCATTCATTCCAGGAGAATAATTGAGTACATTTTTATATCCATTTCGTGATAATAAAGAATAGGCAATTGCCGCTCTGTCCCCGCCTTGGCAATGGATTAATACTTTTTTATCTTTACTTATTTTGTCTAAATTATTTACTAAAGAGCCTACAAATACATTGTCGGCTCCTTTGATGTGGCCTGCATTGTATTCCGCTACACCACGAAGGTCAACCACCTGGACGTCTTTTTCTTGTTGTAAGGCTTTAAATTCTTCTATAGTAATTTGATTCACTTTCTCCAAAGAACCGCCATTTTCTTCCCATATTTTTGTAGAAGGAATGTACCCGTGAATGTTGTCTAATCCTATTCTCATTAGTTTTCTGGTCAAATCATCTAATTGTGATTCATCGGCAAGCAACATAAAAGGCTCTTCATAGGTAAGAAACCATCCTGCCCAAGTAGCAAATGAATTATTCCCTTGAATGTTGATGCTTCCTGGAATAAAACCTTTAGAAAATTCCGATTTATCTCTGGCATCAATTAATTTAATTCCTTTGGCTAAAGCAGCGGATAATTCAGTGTAATCTAATTTTTTCAATTTAGGAACAGCTGTAAGAAGCGGACGATCAACTTTATTTAGTTTTTTCATCATCGCAAAATATTTTGGTGGTTCCGGTTGGTCTTCCAGTAAATATTTTACAAATCCAGCTTCATCATTTTTATGTTGAAAAGCCCAGTTTCTTATTTTTTCGTACCCAACAGTTGTGCTTGGTACGGCTCCTAACGCTTTTCCACAAGCAGAACCTGCGCCATGACCCGGCCAAACTTGAATGTATTCAGGTAATGCATCAAATTTTTTGATTGATTGATACATTTGTTTGGCACCAATGTCTTGAGTTCCTTTCATTCCTGCTGCTTTTTCTAGCAAATCAGGTCTTCCTACATCACCAACAAATACAAAGTCACCGGTGAATAACATTACTGGTTCGTCGCTTGCAGGCGTATCGGTTAATAGAAAACTGATGCTTTCCGGCGTGTGTCCCGGAGTGTGAACTACTTCTATTTTTAAGTTTCCTACTTTTAAAACATCACCATCTTTTATGTCAACATGAGGGAATTCATATTTCCAATCGGGTCCGCCTTCCGCTGAAAGGTACATTTCTGCTCCTGTCAAAGCGGCTAGTTCTCTGGAACCTGCAAGGAAATCAGCATGGATGTGAGTTTCTAAAATATGAGTAATTTTCATATTGTTCTGTTTGGCAATTTCAAGATAGGTATCAACATCCCTTTTAGGATCGATAACTGCGGCTACTCCTGCTTTTTGACAGCCAATAAAATAACTTGCCTGAGCAAGACTCTTATCGTAAATGTGTTGAAAATACATATCGTTTATTTTTTAAGTTTCTAATTTATAGGACAAAATTAATGCATCAATTCTTTAAATTTGGTGACTAATGTTACATAGGCATTTATGACGGAATTATTTTTGCGAGAAATGTATATTAAAAGAGAACAAATAATTCTAAAACCATCTTCTAAGCCGCCTGAAATAACAATTTTTGAACTTTAAATTAGATTTATTTTTTAATTAAATAAAAGATATTTTTGTAATGTTACATCCATTTTGATAGAAAATCAATCAATTCTTCTCGTAACTCTTTGAATATTTTTTCAAATACAGCGATGCTTTCTCGATGCTTTTTATGATCTGAAAATTTTGTATGTTCAATATCATTAACATTCTTGCGGACCGCTGCTTCAAGATACGATTCATGGCTTTTAATATCGTGATTTAAGATGTCAATCTGTTCCTTTTGGATGATTAACTGATTATTAAAATGATCAACTAAGGCAAGTACCTCACTCGAAGTATTCTTACTCGCCACCTCCGAAAGTCGGTTTGTCATTATTGAAAGCTCATCTTTGTAAAACAAAAGTTTATTAAGCCACGTTTTGTGCTCTTCATGTAATTGATAAATTGTTTTTGTAGTTTCCATTTTCTTATTTTTAGATTAATTTAATCGGAGTTATTGTTTGTTAAATTATAAATTAGTTATATCGTATCATATAACTGATTACTATTTATTCTAAAAAAGATATTTACTACTAATTTAGTGATATTTTAAATGGTATTAAAATTATAATCAACTTATATGTAGTTAGTTATGAATTAAAATGTTGTTTTATTTGAATTTGGGTTTTAATAAGTCTTAATATAACCAATTATAAAATAATCCCTTTAAAATTTCTCTAAAGGGATTATTGTTGTAATGATTATAAGTATTTTTCTGAATAGTCCAATAAGTCCATTCTTTAGTTTTACCGATTAAATTTTTTTAAAGTTTTTAGTATTTAAAAATTAGATTTGGCTCGTTTCTTGCACAAAACTATTATTTCATAAAAAGCTCTTTGGTTATAATGTAGATTCCCATCACTAGAACAAACCAGCCAAATGCGGGTTTCAGTTTGTCTCCATTAATTTTTTTTGATAACACAGTGCCAATGAAAATTCCAATTATTGCAAATGTTGAAATGGTAAAGAGAAATTGCCAATCGATAATACTTTCTCCACCTTCTCCAAAGAAACCTATCAAAGATTTTGCTGCAATAATCACTAAAGATGTTCCTACGGCTTCTTTCATAGGAAGTTTGCTTAAAATAACCAAAGCCGGAATAATTAAGAAACCACCTCCAGCTCCCACAAGTCCAGTGATAATTCCCACAAGTGCCCCCTCTATAAGTATCAGCGGGTAATTGAATTTTTGTTTATGTGGCTCTTCAGAAGTAGTTTTTGGATCTTTTTTAATCATACTATAAGAGGCAATAATCATTATTATAGCGAAAAGCAGCATTAAAAAAAGGTCTTTAGTCAGAATAAAATTTTCTATAGAAAATATTTCTTTAGGAATTGCAGGTACTATTAAAGCCCTTGTTGTAAAAACAGCAATAATGGATGGAATACCAAAAACAATAGCCGTTTTGATGTTCACCAACCCTTTTTTGAAATACCCTACAGTACCTACGGCACTCGTTAAACCGACAATGAATAATGAATAAGCTGTTGCGATTACTGGTTCTATTGCAAATAAATAAACTAAAACGGGTACGGTAAGAATACTACCACCACCACCAATTAGCCCTAATGCTACACCAATAAGTATTGATGCAAAATAACCGATATATTCCATAATTGTAAATTTTATGATGCAAATATTGTCAGTTTAAATTATAACTACAGTAACATTTATCACACAAAGGATTTTTTTTCAAAATTTCAAAATGATTTCGGAGTAATTTTAATATCCATTTTTGTTTCTTCATTGGAGAAAAACTGAAATACATGATTTAGTTTTGCTACTCAAAGTTAAAATAATATTGTTGAAATTATCATCAATCGATTCAAATTATGCTCATGAATAGGAGTGATCCCTTTCTAAGTTATAAATAAAATTTAAGTAATTCTTTTTTTTAATAATACAATCTAAAATCGAGTAGTTTACATAAAGCATAGTATTTTTGATGTAATTCTTCGACAATTTCTACAACATTATCTTGTTCTTCAAATAAGCTAAAGAAAGCTTTGTCAAGATTACTGCTGGTTAATTTATTGAATGCCGCTCCATAACCGGAAATAGCACGTGCTCCTGTAATATCTAAAAAGTATTGCGCTTCTTCTTCGCTTAAGTCTAATACTTTTGCATTTGCGAAATGCAAAATTTTACCTTTCATTTTTCCTTCAAAAAGTTCAGCTATTTCTTCTAAACTATAGTAATATTCATTGAGGCAAATGTTGTTTCCTTCACCTTGTATTACTAAGTATATTATTTCATAATTTTTAAAATTATGGTCCTCGTAGAGTAATGCATTTAAACTATCTTCTAATCCTTCAATAGTATCGCACGTTTTATAAATACTTGTAATGCCTTGATCAAAGGCTAATTGTTCTAAGTTTTTGACTACTTCAGTAGTGTTGACAGTTTCTGCATCGGGAACTGCTTCGAGGCAGAAAATAAATGTATCAGAATCCATGAAATTTAGTTTATATAAATAATTTAGTGTACCAATTGTAATTAATTCAGGCTTGGTGATTGTGGTATTTTGATCTTATTTTTCTTAGCCATTAACAAATATAAGGTGAAACCACCCAAAACTACCAGTAAAGCAATCTGAAGTTCCCCTAAAGTAGTGTTGCCTTTGTGTAAGGAATTTGAGTTTGATAATTTTGATTTGCCTTCAGCGATTTGAATTTGTGAAAGTAGTTCCAGGGTCTGTAAAGCCTGATTACAGGAGTACGCTACTTCATTCCAATTGTTCTTTTTGGATTGTTTATTAATATCGTTACAAGAAGTTAGAAATGTAACATAGGATTTTTTTTCTTTGGGAGTTAAAACAGTTTCTAAATATAATTTATTAATGTTTTGAATATTTTTTAATGCATTCGTAATCTGATTCTTTTTTCGGGTTTCATTTAGCCCAATTTGTACTGCGTTTGCTTTTATGAAATGAAGTTGATTTGCATATTTAAAGATATAATAAGCCACAACTAATCGGTCATTATAAATGGCATTGATATCCTCATTTGACTTTTTGGAATTTTGTAGCGTATTGAAATTACTCAACAGAACAATAACCATTACAATTAGTAAAATAAAACTGGCTTTTGTTTTATTAGTATACTTTTTTAGGTCTTTCATCTTAAAGGCTTTTGTGACTTTGCAATATAAGGTATTGTCCTGAATTTATTTCAGTAACATAAAGATCATCCAATTTTTATTACCAACACCAATAAAATCTATGAAGACTTTAAATGAAGCACTGTATTTCCAATATAAAAGCGATTAGTGTGTTCAAAATAATAGTGTTTCAGAATATTTTAGAAGTATTAGTATTACGGTAGTCAATTACTGTAAAGTGATTGCAATTTGATAGTTTTTAAACATTGGCAGCAATATTAAATTACACGATTAAAATTGAAATTGAGTATAAAATTGATATTACTCATGTTGGTTTTATTGAAAATATAATTTTTGTTAGCATAGGTTTCTCCCACATTGAACTTGCGCACATACAATAATTGCGCATCAAAACCTTTTAACATTCCTTGAAATTGGTAGCGAACATCAGCATTGGTTTGTATATAAGAAGGCAATCCATATTTATTCATTGCAGCGTTTTTCACATCCGGTAAATCAAAATATCCTATCGCCAGATGCGATTTAAATGTCTTTTTAGGATTCGTATATTGTATTTTGGTCATTACCGAATGAACATCTCCAAAACCTTCATTTCGTTCTCTAGCCATAAAGGTATAAAATGGGTCACGTCCCCATTCTCGGGGCATCAAATACCTACCTTTGGCAGTTATTCGGTTGTAATTTAGAGTGATTTCTATTTTTTTATTTTGCCAGCCTAACCTTCCTCCAAAAGTTTGAGAATTGCCATTTTTTTCAAAATAGTTTTTGCTTGGATCTTCATTTCCACCAAAATTTAGTGCGTTTTGGTATATCGTCTGAAATCCGAAAAGCAGTTTTGAATTTGGATTTAAATCGTATTTATAGTCCATTTGGAATAGTGCTGAATTGAATATATTCTCAGCATATTGGTTCCATAAAAGTGTTTTTAAATTCTTTATGGATTCATTTTGCACACCGACAATATAAATTCCGTCACTGTCTAAATTTCCCGCATAATCGGATTTTGTTCCATCAGGATTCACACCAGTTGGATAAATTCCTATGGATTCTCCAACTCTGAAATATTTCATGGTGCTTCGGGGCGAAATTCCGTATAGGTAACCCACATTAATTTTAGTTTTTTTGAGTTCATTAAAATCAATCCAAATTCCATCCACTTCTGTAGGCCGCATTCTGCCATCTTGCAGGTTTATGAAAGGGGTGTTCAGCAGTTGTTTACCAAGGGTTATGGTCGAATTTTTATAATTGTATTTTAAATGTAATTCTTCTAAGCGGCTTAAATTGTCGTTATTTGATGGGTTTTGAATGTCAAAAAGTGCTACTTCATATCTATTGGACGCATTAGTAACGGGATCTTTTTGAGTAAAATCGGAAGAACCAATGTTGAAAATGTAATAGCCGCTGACACCAAATTGAAAATTATGAAATTTAGCGGTTTCAAACTTTACGCCACCTCCAAGTGCATTGGCATAATAATCGGATAAGCCACTTTCATTGTTGGTACCCATAAAAAAATAGCGAAAATGACCGCTGAAGTTCCCGTTTTTAAAAGCATTTAGAATCGATGTGGAATCAATTTTTTCATTACTTTTTTCTTTCCATACTGTTGGCTTATCGGAAATTTCCTGATGTTGTGCCGATGCATGGATACTTATAAAAAGTAAAAAAGTTGAAATTATTATAGAGAAAAAAGATTTCATTTGTAAGTCTTTAATTTTTGACAAAAATAAACCCAACAGTAATAAATGTAGGTAACATTTATCACTGTTGGGCAAATTATATAAAAAATTAAAAAGTTAGAATACTATCTAAACGTATAATCAACACCGGTAACCTGAGTTAATAGTGTTTCAGGAGCATCCAAAATTATAGCATTTTTTTGTGGTGTAGGCGTAACAGGAGAATTTTGTTTCAAATAGTCTCTCATTACCGAATGTAAGGTTGCATTGGTGTTTTTGGCATCCACAACGCCTTTCATCCTGCAAAGCATGTCCACAGGGTCTCCGTCACGTTCACAGGCCATTATGGAATACATTTTTTCAGAATCTATCGGCATATTTTTTACCATAATGCTTTGCACTCTGTTGTCCATTTCTGCAAAAGCATTGAAACGGACTTTCATTCCTTTAAATTTCACCACCCAGCCGCCAAAACGTTTTGAAGCCTCTTGTGCAAAAACATTATTCAATTCTTTTTCAAGCCAGTTTTTCAATTGTTTTCCGGTGACTTTTGCAGTTCTTACCGTGCTGTCCACGGGAAGCATATCAAAAATGAATCCGTTTGTTATGGGAATATTTCCAGTTTGATCCGGAGTTGTTTTTGGTGGACAAAAACGAAATCCATTGGAAAGATTAATGTCAATTTCAGGAAATTTCCAGTTCAAGGCATTCAGAATCATTGTGTCAATCGGATTTTCCACCACAAAATAGCGGTACAAAGGAATTGTGCTGTATCCAATAACCTGATTGATTTGTTCCTGATAAACAGACTCTTTTTCTATTAATAATTTTTCAATTGCTGCATCCGGTTTTATTTTAGGTGAATCAACTTCGAGTAATTCATAGCTGTCATCAATGACTTTTCCGTTGGGAATTGTCAAATCTAATTTTCCAATAAACGAACCAAATGCTCCCGGTTCTACCACTTTTGAATATTTACAAACTATTGGTTTGCGGACTCTTTCGTGTGTATCACCTCCTAAAATGTAATTGACACCCTCACATTCAGGGTGGTTTGCTAAAGCTATTTGTTGCGATAAACCCAGGTGCGCAATCATAATTACATAGCTGCATTGTTCTTGATTTCTAAGCACATCCACATAGTGAGCCAGATTTTCTTCGGGATTGGTATAGATGATTCCTTTGCTGTAATTTGGACTTTGTCGTAACGGTACTAAAGGATCTGTGTAGCCTAGAAAACCAATTTTTGCTCCAGCAATATGCCAAATCGTATAAGGTTGAAAAATAAGTTCGCCTCGTTTTCCTTCACCTAAATCATGGTACATATTGGTACAGATTTTTGGTGCATCTAGAGAACCTAAAAGGGTTTGCATTCTCTTTTTTCCATAAATTACTTCCCAGTTTCCGGGTAAGTACAAATCGTAATCTAATGCATTTAAAATAGGAACAAAAGCTTCACCAGTAGTTTCTACACTTAATTCGCTACCCTGAAACATATCGCCAGTGTCAATGATATAGGTGTTTGGATTTTTCTTTTTTAACTGCTTCAGCATCGTTGCCATATAGGCGTAACCGCCTGTTTTTCTGAAAACCGCTTTCCCATTTTCCCAAAACAACTCATCATGTGGATGAATTTGGCAATGGACATCGGTAGTTTGAAGAATGGAAATCGTTTGAGGTTTGCTTCGGTCGATTGGAGCATCCAATTTCATTACTTCGGTGTCATCTGTATTTGCAATAGCAGAAAGGGGCGAAATAATGACAGCACCCAAACTTAATGTTCCTACAGATTTTAGAAAATTTCTCCTGTTATTGCTCATGTTTTTAGTTTTTTTGATTCCGTTTTTAATTGATTTCAAAGGAAAAGTCCACAGTCCAATTACTGGTACGAAATTTTAAAATTAATCTAAAATCGACCTTTATTCTTTAATAATTCAAGTATTGCCGACATACATATTTTGTTTTAGGACTGTGTGGCTTTTTGGTTATTTTTCAATTTTTTATTAGCTTCTTCTAATTTCTTTTTTACTTCTTTTATCGATTTAAAAGGTCCGAATTTATGTTGGATTTCCGTAAACCTATCTGAAAAAGGTCCAAAAGGATGATCGATCGGTTTTTTGGAAATATCGGGCCAGTCTTGACTTAAATCTTTGAATGGTCTAGGTTGGTTTTCTACATAAGCCGCAATATCCCATGATTCTTCATCGGATAATTGAGGGTTTTCATAAGTGGCACCCAGTGGCATATTGTATTTTATGTACCCTGCAAAGATTAACAAAGCCGGAACCTTAAGTCCAACTAATGGACTTGCAATATACCAAGGCCAAGGTTGTTTAATTAATTCTAAAATTCCCATATTTATATTTTTATTGTTGTAAAATTCACTTTTAAAAAAGATAATTAGTGTAACTTACATCACATAATGAAAAAAAATATGTAAAAAATGACACATATAAGATAAATTATCCTGTCTCATTTTTAATTATTTATTAGTCTACATGTATTATTAAAATTCAGAGTTCATTAAAATTATTTCAAACAAAAAAAATGCTTGATTTCTCAAGCACTTTTTAAATGTACTTAATTCTTGCCCTAATTTGTTTATGTTGTCCACTTGCTACTGTCGGAATTATTTCTTTGTCATCATAATTAAAATCAGTCCGCATGAATTCTAAAGTAATATCCATCGGCACGGCTTTGCGGCAAGTAATTAAACTAAAAATTAATTGTTATCATATTGAACTTTTAGATTAAATGTTCCTATGTGATAAATATTCCAGACCGTAAAATTTTAAGTAGTAATATTTCCAATATAAAATTATAATTATGAAGTATGTAGGTGATTTTACGTCAATCCTTATTGGCTTAGCTTTAGGATTGATTGGGGAGGTGGCTCCATTCTTACTGTACCTATTTTAGTCTATTTATTTGCAGTTGAACCGGTACTTGCAACAGCTTATTCGTTGTTTATTGTTGGCTTAACAAGTGCTTAAGAAACTGTAGGCTATTTCAAAAAAGGGTTGGTTAACATAAAAACAGCTATTGTTTTTGGTATTCCATCAATCATCGCCGTTTTTACAACAAGAGCTTTTATTGTTCCTGCTATACCTAAAGGGATCTTTTCAATAGAAAATTTCATACTTACTAAAGATCTTTTTTTAATGTTACTTTTTGCTGTAATCATGGTTATTACATCTTATACAATGATTAAAAAAAGATAAAAAAAACTACCATAGAAGAAGCTGGAGAGCAAAAAATTAACTATCCATTAATACTTATTGAAGGTGCAATTGTTGGTGTTATTTCAGGTTTAGTTGACGCGGATGGTAGATTTCTGATGATTGCTGGATTAGTTATTCTTAGTAAATTGCTGTAGGAACATCACTTGTAATTATTGCCGCCAAATCATTAATAGGCTTTTTTGGCGAAGGAGGAGAAAGTGCTATTGACTGGCAATTTCTATTTACTATTTCAGGTTTTGCAATTGTTGGAATTTTCGTTGAAACGGCATTGTCTAAAAAATAGATGGTAATAAACTAAAACCTAAATTTGGCTGATTAGTTTTAGTAAGTGTATTCACATTATTACCAAAGAGTTATTTCTAAAATAAAATTCACATTGATACAGATGCAAATTCAATACGTTTATCTTCTTATTTAAAAAAATCTAAAAAATGGCTAATCATTATCAAATATTAATTGTTGGAGCAGAAAATGCCTGATTTTCAGTCGCTTCATAATTACTAATCAAAAGAAATATGGATATCCAAAACAAAACGGCACTTTTAGTTAAACTACATTTTGTAATTAATTTAAGGGTTAAATTCTTCAACTGTTGCATAAATCATAGCTGAATTTCTCATTTTCACTTTTACCAAATTTCAATATATTCAAAGTAGTTACGGTTTCGTGTGATGCGGATGCGATTGATAGTAACACTCCTCAAGCAAAAGATTTTGGAGTACAAAAAAAGGTCTGAAGTTCAAGGAAAGCGATATTAGACCTTTATCCAATACAAGTTCTGATATGGCTAGCGACGGGCCTGAAAATGAATTAATTATTATAAAACCATCAAAAAAAACATAATAACCGGCACTACTTTGTAATTAAATACTAATTTCGGGGAAAGATATTTTATATGTTGCGTTCCCCGATTTTAGTTTTAGTACTTTTACTTTCTATCGTATCTTGTCAAAAGAATGTAAAAACAAGTATTGATACTTCTAAAAAACAAGAAAGCCCAAAGAAAGTTATAGCTCAAAAATATTCGGAATTAGGGGATTCTTTTAGCAGGGATAATAAACTGGATAGTGCTTTCTATTATTATTTAAAATCTACAGAATTATTTAAAGAGGAAGGCTTTAGCACATACATCGCTTATAATCTAGTTGGGATGGCATATATTCAACAGACCTTTGGTGATTATTACAGCAGTGAAGAAACTTTGACCGAAGCTTTGCCATACTTAAACAATGATTTACAGTTTCAGGTGGCGGCAAATAATTTATTTGGAATCGCAGCAAAAGAACTAAAAAATTATGATGACGCAGTTCATTATTATACTACAATTTTAAAAACGGTTAAAGATTCCGTTACTAAAGTGGCTGTTCTTAATAATATTGCTACAGTTTATATGGAACAAAAAAAGTACAAAAAAGCAATAGTACTTTTAGAGCCAGTTTTGAAGTCCAATATTTTAGATACACTGCAGAACAACAAAGCTCGAATTATTGATAATCTGGGATTTGCTTATTATAAAGACAATAAGATTTCAAAGGGATTAGCATTAATGAATCAGGCTTTAACAATCAGAACTAGAATTAACGATTCTTATGGAAGTATTGAGAGCTATTTGCATTTAGCCGATTACTATCAAAATAAAGATTACCAAAAATCAAAAGAGAATGCACTACATGCTTATGATGAAGCAACGAAACATCAAAGTATTGACGAACGATTGGAAGCCTTGGCATTTTTAATGTCTTATAATCAAGAAAAAGGAGTAAATAGTTACGCCATATTGTTTGTAAATCTAAATGACAGTATTAAGAAAGTACGAAACAATGCTAAAAATCAATTTGCTAAAATTAGATATGATTCTCGAAAAGCCATTCTGGAAAGCATTAAATATAAAGGGCAAAGAGCAGAAACCCTTTTGCAGCTTGAAACACAAAAGAACCAAAAGTACTTGCTCTTTTTTGGATTTGCTGTATTACTTGGTGGGGTTGTATTTATAGTTAATTATTACAAAAGTAAAACCAAACGAGAACGCTTAGAGGCCAATTATACTACTGAAACCCGAATTTCTAAAGAACTCCATGATGAATTGGCCAATGATGTTTTTTATGCGATGACTTTTGCTGAAACTCAAGATTTGCAGAATCCAATAAAAAAAGAAACTTTTTTAGATCATCTTGATAAAATATATGTTAGAACACGAAATTTTTCTAAAGAGAATAGTCCTATTGAAACGGGAGAACATTATGAACAAAATTTAAAAGAAATGCTCAATAGCTACAAAAGTAGTAGTACCGTAGTTATTATTAAAAATGGAGAACCAATAGATTGGTCAAAAATTCAAACAGAAAAAAAGATAGCCATACAAAGAGTATTGCAAGAACTTATGGTTAATATGAAAAAACACAGTCATGCCAGTTTTGTTATCATTGGTTTTGATATGAAACAAAATACTCTAAGAATTGACTATTCAGATAATGGAGTTGGTTTTTCACACCAACTAATTTTAAAAAATGGTCTCCAGAATCCGGAAAACCGTATTCAGACTGTAAATGGAATACTTACTTTTGATTCTCAAACCAATAAAGGTTTCAAGGCTAAAATATTAGTTACAAAATAATATGCTTATATGTTTACAAAAGTTTTAATTGCAGATGATATTGATTTTAATGATTTTAGTGCTGCCCAGATATTAAATTAACTTGATATTTTCGAAATTCAACATGTAAAATATTGTGATGAAGCTTTGTTAAAGATTAAAAATCACAATTAGATGGTATTCCTTTTCAACTGCTTATTTCTGACTTATACTCTAAAGCGGATCACCAATTGAATAAACTCAATTGGGGCAAGTAATTGATCGCTGAGGTTAAAAAGCAGTGTCCTAACACTAAAATAATTGTTTTTTCGATTGAAGACAGAGCACGTCGCATCAAATTACTATTTGATGAACTGGATATAAATGGCTATCTAATAAAAAGGAGAAACACAATATACGACCTAAAATTAGCCATTCAAAGAGCCTACAATAATGAACTAGAAAACGTTTCTCCTGAATTGTTGCACCTGCCGTAAGATAAGACTATAACAGAAATAGATAATTATGATGTGCAGTTAATCAAGTGTCTTTCCATAGGAACATCGCATGAAAATCTAGTACAACAAAAAAAGAATGTATTTAGCTTTGAAGTATCTAACTTTTGACGAATTTAATTGCAAAAATGTGGCTTAACTTGATGTACAGTTTTTGTTTGCATCTCCAAAAAATCAGATAGTATTTTTGTTAAGGTCAATGTTAGAAGATATTATTCGACCAAACTTTTAAGAAAAAATTGACTACGAAGCCAATTCTCACAATCTTTAGTCCAATATAGGCTTGTATCTTTAATTCCCAAACCAAAGCCATGTCTGCCTTTTTCATACAAATGTAACTCGGCAGGAACCTTATTTTTCTTTAAAGCTATGTAATAATTTATGCTGTTTTCTGCAGGAACAACTAAATCATCAGTGGCATGAATGATAAACGTGGGAGGAGTGGCAGAACTCACGTGTTGTTCATTGGAAAATTTATCAATCAATGAAACGGACGGCGAAACCCCCAATAAATTATTTTGTGATCCTTTGTGTGTGATTTCATTTGTCATGGAAATAACAGGGTAGATTAATATCGAAAAATCCGGTTTAGCACTTAAGGAGTCAGAAACTTGGTATATTTGATCATTATAATGAGTAGATAAAGTGGCTGCTAAATGTCCGCCTGCCGAAAAACCCATAACTCCAATTTTGTCCTTCTTTACTTTCCATTTTTCTGCGTTGCGTCTGATGTATCGAATTGCTTCTTGGGCATCTTGTAAAGGACCAATTGTTTTATCTTTCATTATTTGGTCATTGGGTAGTCTGTATTTTAAGACAAAGGCTGTTATTCCTAAGGTATTAAGCCATCGTGCTACTTTGGTCCCTTCTTTGTCAATGGCTAAATGCGAATATCCACCTCCAGGGAAAATTAGAACTGATGAGCCATTAGAAGAGGCTTTGTCTGGAAAAAAAACAGATAGAGTAGGAGTGAAAACTTTGCTGCTGTTTTTTATTATTCCTTCTTCGGATATTTCTTTTTCCTGATAACTTGAATCATGAATTGCGCCAGGAATTGCCTCCGTCCAAAGCGGGATAATTTTATCTTGAGCGTGTATGGGTAAAATGATACCAATACTAAAAAATACAGGTAAAATATAAATACTCATTTTTAGAATTTTATTTATTTTCATAGTAATTCTTATTTTTTATAATCTTTTTTTAATGAAATATAGTTTTATGTTTTATTAGTTGATAAAAATTCAATTTTAGAACATCAAAAGTATTCCTAAATCTATAATTTATAGAATTTTGGCTTTAACATCAATTCTCTTAAATATGTAATTTAATATTGTTTTTTTTATTTTATATATTTATTTAATCTGCTAATTTAAAATAATATTCAAATTATTTGGATAATGAATATTAAAAAGTATATTTGTGCAATCGATTACATTTTATTGCAAGTAAATTTAAGTTCGACAAAAAGGGTTCGGTGATTAAAGGAAAGACTTCATCGCAATTCATTTTGAAAAGAGATTAATTCTGCGGATAAACTGTTTTACGTACTTAGAATGCATTTATATCGAAAACTAACTACTTTAAACACAACAAAATGATAAAGCAAACAAGTAAAAATATTGGAAACTACCGCTGGTCAATTTGTGGTTTACTTTTTTTTGCAACTACTATAAATTACTTGGACAGACAAGTGCTTTCATTGACATGGAGTGATTTTATTGCTCCGGAATTTCATTGGACCAACAATGATTATGGAAATATTACGGCGTTGTTTTCAATTTTTTATGCAGTATCATTATTATTTGCAGGAAGATTTGTGGATTGGTTAGACACCAAAAAAGGATTTCTTTGGGCTATTGGGATATGGTCTTTTGGAGCTTGTTTACACGCATTCTGCGGTATTGCAACAGCAGGGATTATAACTGGGGATTGGTTTGTTGGTTTTGAAGGAGCTAAAGAGGCACTTAGTACGGTGAAAGATACTGGAATGATTATCAATGTAAGTGTGACTTTATTTATTTTTGCTCGTTTTGTTTTGGCCGTTGGTGAGGCAGGAAATTTCCCTGCAGCTATTAAAACAACAGCCGAATATTTTCCTAAAAAAGACAGAGCATTTTCTACAAGTATTTTTAATGCAGGTGCGACTGTTGGTGCATTGGCTGCCCCAATATCTATTCCGTTTATTGCAGAAGCGTTTGGTTGGGAAATGGCTTTTATTATCATTGGTGCCTTAGGTTTTGTTTGGATGGGATTTTGGGTTTTTATGTATGAAAAACCGGAGAAACATCTAAAGGTTAGTACCGCTGAATTAGAATATATCCAGCAAGATGATATTGCGGCCAGTAAATTAGAAGGATATGTACCGGAAACGAATACCAAGGTAACTTTAATGGATTGTTTTAGATACAAACAAACATGGGCTTTTGCTTTTGGTAAGTTCATGACCGATGGCGTGTGGTGGTTCTTTTTGTTCTGGACTCCTGCGTATTTAAGCTCAGTTTACGGCATGGATTCAACCGAAGCGGCTTTGCCATTATTTGTATTATACATGATTACGTTGCTTTCAATTATTGGAGGTTGGTTGCCTACGTATTTTGTTGAAAAGAAGGGAATGAATCCTTATGAAGGACGAATGAGAGCCATGCTGATTTTTGCTTTTTTCCCATTATTAGCTTTGATTGCACAGCCTTTGGGTCATATTAGCTATTGGTTACCCGTAATAATAATTGGTATTTCAGGAGCGGCTCACCAATCTTGGTCGGCAAATATCTTCACAACAGTTGGTGATATGTTCCCTAAAAAAGCAATTGCAACTATTACTGGTATCGGTGGTTTGGCTGGTGGTATTGGTTCCACGATGATCAACAAAGGTTCAGGATTATTATTTGATTATACTAAAGAAACCAATATGGCTTTTATGGGTTTTCAAGGGATTGAAGCTGGATATTTTATCATTTTTTCTATTTGTGCCGTTTGTTATTTGACCGGTTGGTTGGTCATGAAAGCATTGGTACCAAAATATAGTCCGATTACTGATTTATAAGTCAGTTTTTTAAAATTAACAGCTTTTTAGAGATTAAAAAAATAGTACTTAAAAGAATATAAAGTACTTTTGTGTAATCGATTACATTAAAATAATATAATATGACAAATTTTTCTTTTAGATACGCTTCGAATCCCACGGACGTTAAGAAATATGGAACTGACGAATTGAGAGAGCAATTTTTAATTGAAAATCTTTTCGTTGAAAATGAAATACAACTGACCTATTCTATGTATGATAGATACATTGTAGGGGGAATAATGCCGGTTGGCAAAGAATTAAAACTAGAAACTATTCCGTATTTGAAATCAGAAAACTTTCTAGACAGACGGGAATTGGGAATTATCAACGTTGGCGGTAGCGGAATTGTTACTGTTGACGGCGTGGTTTATCAATTGCAAAAAAAAGAAGCTTTGTATGTAGGTCAAGGCTGTAAAGAAGTTGTTTTTTCCAGTTCAAAAGGCGAACAAGCGTTATTTTATATTAATTCGGCACCGGCACACACGAAATTTCCAAACAAAAAAGTAGGGAAAAATGAGGCTGAAGTCATTCAATTAGGAGAAGAAAAAACAGCCAACAAGAGGATTTTAAACAAACTGATCGTCAACAGTATCGTTGAAACGTGTCAGTTGCAAATGGGACTTACTGAATTGTTGCCCGGTAATGTATGGAACACCATGCCAGCGCACACGCACAACCGCCGTATGGAAGCCTATTTTTATTTTGATATAGAAGCGCCGCAAACGATTTGCCACTTTATGGGAGAACCACAAAATACTAGACATATTTTCATGCAAAACCATCAGGCTGTTTTGTCTCCGGAATGGTCCATACATTCCGGTGCAGGAACGTCAAACTATTCTTTTATATGGGGAATGGCCGGTGAGAATTTAGATTATGGCGACATGGATATCGTTGCCCCAAATGAATTAAGATAAGAAACTATGAATTTATTTGATTTAAAAGGAAAAAGAGCACTGATAACCGGAGGAACGCACGGTTTAGGTTTAGCAATGGCGGAAGGTCTTGCAATTGCAGGTGCTGAACTTGTAATAACTGGTACAACGCCTTCTAAAATGGAGGAAGCGCTGGCGTATTATTCGAGCAAAGGATACAAAGTTTCCGGCTATTTATTTGATGTTACCGATGAAAAAGCGGCGTCAGACAACATTGCATTAATCACCAAAGAATTAGGAGATATTCATATTTTAGTGAACAACGCCGGAATTATAAAAAGAGAATTGGCCATCACAATGCCGGTTTCTGATTTTAGAAAAGTGATTGATGTGGATTTAGTAGGCCCTTTTATCATGTCACAATTGGTTGCAAAGCAAATGATTGAAAGACAGGAAGGCAAAATAATCAACATTTGTTCCATGATGAGTGAATTGGGACGGAACAGTGTTTCGGCTTATGCTGCTGCAAAAGGAGGTCTGAAAATGCTGACCCGAAATCTGGCTACCGAATGGGCAAAATACAATATTCAAGTCAACGGAATTGGTCCTGGTTATTTTGCAACTACACAAACAGAACCTATTCGAGTAGACGGACATCCGTTTAATGAATTTATAATCAACAGAACGCCGGCTGCACGTTGGGGAAATCCAGAAGATTTAGCGGGAACAGCTGTCTTTTTGGCTTCAAGAGCGAGTGATTTTGTAAACGGACAAATTGTATATGTCGATGGTGGAATATTGGCTACCATTGGAAAACCATCAAATGAAAATTAATATTTAAGAAATTTATAATGAGTACACCATTTATAAACGACAATTTTTTATTAGAAAATAAATTTGCGGAAGAATTATATCATAATTACTCTAAAAATCAGCCTATTATAGATTATCATAACCATTTGTCGCCACAGTTTATTGCTGAAGATAAAATTTTCGACAATATAACCCAGGTTTGGATCAACGGCGATCATTACAAGTGGCGTGCAATGCGTACGTTAGGGATCAACGAGCAATTTATAACAGGAAACGGTTCAGATAAAGATAAGTTTATGAATTGGGCGAAAACAGTCCCGTACACCATGCGCAACCCTTTGTATCATTGGACGCATCTGGAATTAGCCCGTTATTTTGATATTCATGATTTGTTAAATGAAAAATCAGCTGAGAAAATATATATGGAGGCTTCCGCCAAAATAAATTCGGCAGAATACAGCACTCAAAATTTGCTTCGAAAAGTAAATGCCGAATTTGTATGTACTACCGAAGATCCAATTGATACTTTAGAATACCATCAGCAATTAGCTAATAATCCTTTTGGAACCAAGGTTAGCACTGCCTTTAGACCGGATAAAGCGATTCTAATTTCGAATGATGGATACAATTCGTATGTAGATACTTTAGGTGAAGTTGCAGGAATTTCAATTAGTTCTTATTCTGATTTGTGCACAGCACTTACCAACAGGATCGACTTTTTTGATAAAAATGGCTGCAAACTTTGCGATCATGGTTTGGACCAAATTTATTTTGAAAATTTTACCGAAAGTGAAGTGAATTCAATTTTCAAAAAGAAAAGAGAGCGCAAGGAAATCAGTAATGAAGAAGCGTTAAAATTCCAAACCGCTATTTTATTGTTTTTATCTGAAACCTACCACCAGTACGGTTGGGTACAGCAGTTTCACTTGGGAGCACTAAGAAATAATAATGAGCGCATGCACCGTATTTTAGGCCCTGATACCGGATGGGATTCAATTGGAGATTATCCGCAGGCTCAAAAATTATCTCGTTTTTTAAATGCTTTAGACCGTAAAGATAAATTGACAAAAACCATTATTTACAATCTAAATCCTGCCGATAACGAAGTTATGGCTACGATGATTGGTAATTTTAATGATGGAAGTGTAAAGGGTAAAGTGCAGTTTGGTTCCGGATGGTGGTTTTTAGACCAGAAAGACGGAATGACCAAACAATTGAATGCCCTTTCTAATATGGGATTGATTAGTTGTTTTATAGGAATGTTGACCGACTCTAGAAGCTTTTTATCGTTTCCACGACATGAATATTTCAGACGCATTCTTTGTAATCTTTTAGGAGATGAAATTAAAAGAGGTGAACTTCCAAATGATATGGAATGGATTGGTAAAATGGTTGCGGATATCAGTTATAATAATGCCAAAGAATATTTTAAATTCTAATAATCAGATTCGGATAGTATGATGGTATTGGCAAATAATACGCGCTTTTTTAAAGAAGAAGAAACCCAATGGGAAGTTGTGGGGGAAGACGTGCAACGTCAAATTGTGGGATTTGATGATCGGGTCATGATGGTCAATGTGAAGTTTGAGAAAGGAGCAATTGGCCCTTTGCATAATCACCATCACACACAAGTTACCCATATTGCCGTTGGTACATTTGAAGTGACTATTGAAGAGGAAACAAGAATACTAAAAAAAGGAGATTCCTTTTATATTCCTTCCAATAAAATACATGGGGTTGTTTGTTTGGAAGAAGGAATTCTGATAGACGTTTTTAGTCCTATGAGAGAAGATTTTATAAAATAGAGAACATTTAATTCAGGTATAAAATGAATAAAGTAGTCACTTTTGGCGAAATAATGTTGCGACTTTCAACAGAAAGGCATTTGCGTTTTGAGCAAGCAAAAGCATTTACCGCTTCCTATGGTGGTGGTGAATTTAATGTGGCCGTTTCTTTGGCAAATTATGGTGTAGATGCAGAATTTGTAACCAGAATTCCAGAGAATGAAATAGGCGTTTGTGCGCTAAAAGAAATGCGGAAGATGAACGTTGAATCCAAAAACATCATTTTTGGAGGCGATCGTTTAGGGATTTATTATCTTGAAACGGGTGCTGGAACACGCGGCAGCAATGTAGTGTATGACCGTGCGCATAGCTCGATGGCAACCATTGAAAAAGGATCAATTGATTGGGAAAAAGTACTGGAAAGTGCTACCTGGTTTCATTGGAGCGGAATTACACCAGCGATTTCTGAGAGCGCTGCAGAAGCCTGTTTAGAAGCCGTAAAAGTGGCGCATAAATTAGGTTTAACAATCTCATGCGATTTGAATTACAGATCAAAATTGTGGCAATATGGCAAAACTCCCAGCGAGGTTATGCCTGAAATATTGCACTATAGCAACGTAATCCTAGGAGATATTGATACCGCTTATTTTATGTTAGGAATACCTAAAGTGAATCCTAATTATCAGGACACAAAATCACTACCTGCTTTATATAATAAGTTATTTGAATTATGTCCAAATTTAAAAATAGCAGCTACTACATTACGCTATTCTGTGAGTGCTTCGCACCAACGAATTGGAGGCATTTTATTTGATGGAAAAAGTATTTATGATGCTGCCGTAAAAGAAGTAACTCCTGTGGTAGATCGTGTAGGCAGTGGTGATGCTTTTATGGGCGGATTGATTTATGGTTTGTTGGAATTTCAAAATAACAATCAAAGAGCGTTAGATTTTGCAGTTGCGGCCTGTTGTTTAAAACATACCATTGCAGGTGATTATAATTTAGTGACCTTAAAAGAAGTTGAAAACATGCTAGACGGTGATGGCACCGGATTAGTTTCTAGATAAATACAGAAGTATGGCAAAATATTCAAGATTAGAAGTAGCAAATGTAATGGCGGAAACGGGAATGGTTCCCTTATTTTTCCATACCGATGTTGAATTGGGAAAAAAAGTGATCAAAGCCTGTTATGATGGTGGAGCACGTTTGATGGAATTCACCAGCAGAGGCGATTTTGCTTTTGAAGTTTTTGGTGCATTAAATAAATACGCATTAGCTGAATTGCCGGGAATGATCTTGGGAGTTGGTTCGATAACTGATGCCGCTGCTGCTTCATTGTATATGCAATTAGGAGCAAATTTTATAGTCACTCCGGTTTTGAGAGAAGACATTGCATTGGTTTGCAACCGCCGCAAAGTATTGTGGTCACCAGGTTGCGCTTCACTTACTGAAATTGCACGCGCCGAAGAATTGGGTTGTGAAATTGTAAAGTTATTCCCGGGCGATGTTTACGGACCACAATTTGTCAAAGGAATCAAAGGTCCTTGTCCATGGACGAGTATTATGCCAACGGGAGGTGTATCAACCGATAAAGACAATCTAAAAAACTGGTTTGACGCTGGAGTAACTTGTGTAGGTATTGGTTCTCAGTTGATTTCAAATGAAGTTTTGAAAAGTGAGGATTTTGATGGTTTAGAGGCAACTGTCAGAGCAACTTTAGCCACAATTAAAGAAATTAGAAGCTAAAAAATAAAAACAGATGGAAAATAGTTTTTCATTAAAAGGGAAAGTAATAGTGGTAACCGGCGGAACCGGAATACTCGGTGAAGCCTTTATAAATGGTATTATTCAGGCAGGAGGAGCAGTTGGGATCTTGGGCAGAAATGAGAAAATAGCCAATGAAAGAGTTCAAAATATAATTGCCAAAGGCGGACGAGCTATCGCTCTGATCGCCAATGTAACTGATGAATTACAACTCTTAGCTGCAAAAGAAAAAATGCTTGCCGAATTTGGAAAAATTGATGGTTTGGTTAATGCGGCCGGCGGAAACCTTCCGGAAGCAGTTGTACAGCCGGAACAGGATATTTTCGAGTTGAACGTTACTGCATTGGAAGATGTAATGCGATTAAACCTGGTTGGCACTATTTTACCAACACAAGTTTTTGGGGAAGTTATAAAAAATGGAGGCTCAGGAAGTATCGTAAATATTTCGTCGGTAGTGTCACAATTAGCGGTTACCAAAGTATTGGGCTACAGCCTAGCCAAATCTTCCATAGATTCCTATACGCAATGGTTTGCAGTGGAGCTCGCCAAACGATATGGCGATGCAATACGCATGAATTCAATTGCACCGGGATTTTTTCTTACGGAACAAAACAGAACGTTGTTGACGAACGCCGATGGGAGCGTAACGGATAGAGGGAATTTGGTACTTCAAAACACACCATTTAAACGTTTTGGAAATCCGGAGGAACTCGCAGGAGCCTTGGTTTGGTTGTTAAGTGATGCCTCAAAATTTGTTACAGGATCAAAAATTACTGTTGACGGCGGATTTACGATTTTCAGTGGCGTTTAAGAAAGTTCAATTTCAAATTATAAAATAAGAATACAATAAGCGACTTAAAGAAATGCGTTTTAAAGGATTGTTCCTTATTCCTCTAATGGACTGAAATGTTGAATCGCAAAGCAGTTAAGTCGTTTATTGTACCCTTAATTAAGCGTATTTCCTGCTTAAATTAAAAAACATTTTACTGCTAAAAAATAAGATTTTGGGGTGTTAAAGATATAAAAAATGAAAAAACTAAACAGAATAAATACAGGATTTGAAAAATTACAACCCATAAAAGTGGTGCAATTTGGAGAAGGTAATTTCTTGAGAGCATTTGTAGATTACGCTTTTCAAAAACTAAATAAAGAAGTTGATTTCAATGCTGGTATCGCAATAGTTCAGCCATTGAAAGAAGGTATGATAAACATGATTAACGATCAAGATGGTTTGTACACTTTGTTTATGAATGGAATCAAAAAAGGCGAAAAAATACAGGATATTGAGTTAATTTCTAATATTGTAAAAGCTATAAATCCATATACTGATTTTGCAGATTATCTAGCGTTAGCCAAAGAAGAGGAACTTCAATTTATCGTTTCAAATACTACTGAAGCGGGAATTGAATTTATCGAAAGTGATACTCCAGATATGCAACCACCAGTTGCATTTCCTGCAAAGTTGACTGTTTTATTATATGAAAGATTCAAACATTTCAATGGAGATGCTGCTAAAGGATTGACTATCATTCCTTGTGAATTGATTGATTATAACTCGGAAACTTTAAAGAAATATATTTTGCAATATTGCGATTTATGGGAATTAGGAGTTGATTTTAAAACATGGGTATCAGATGCTTGTACGTATCACAGTACTTTGGTGGACAGAATTGTTCCGGGATATCCACGAGCTGAGATTGAAGAATACAATAACAAATTAGAGTATCAAGACAATTTAATTGTTGCTGCTGAACCATTTTTTCTTTGGGCTATCGAAGGCGGTGATGCTTTAAAACAAAAGCTGCCTTTTCATAAAACGAATTTGAATGTGAAGATTGTTGACGATATACGACCTTTTAAAATGATAAAAGTTCGTATTTTAAACGGTGCGCATACAGCAATGGTTCCTTTTTCACTTTTGCACGGTAACAAATTAGTTATGGAAACCGTTAACGGAGATTTTACCGGGAAATTCGTAAACGGCGTTATTGGTGAAATTAGTGAAACCCTTGATATGGATAAAAATGAAATCCTTGCCTATACCGAAGAGGTAATGGATCGATTTAAAAATCCATTTATCAAACACGCATTGGCTGATATTGCTTTAAATTCTATTTCAAAATTCAAAGTAAGAGTATTGCCTAGTCTATTAGGATATTATAATGCAAACAAAAAATTACCAACTAATTTGACTTTTTCATTAGCTTGTTTAATCCAATTCTACAAAGGAACTTGGAATAACGACGTATTACCTGTAAAAGATTCTCCAGAGATAGTTGAAGCATTTAAAAATGCTTGGCAATTAGGATCTTTAGATTTAGTTGCGACTAAAATTTTATCTAATGACGAATTCTGGGGTGAAGATTTAACTAAAATAAGCGGATTATCAGAAGCTTTGGTGTTGGCGTTGAACGAAATTGAAGTGAATGGTATTGAAAAAGGTTTTGCCAATTTCAGTCAACAATATTAATATTTTATAAACTTATCACATTTATTAAAATGCAAAAGAAATTAATAAAAGTAAATCCTTCAGATAATGTTGCTGTAGCATTGGTTAATCTAGCAGCTGGTGAGGTTATCCACTTTGAAGGTGAAAATATCACGATAATCACTGATGTGAAAATGAAACATAAAATCGCTTTAAACGATTTGAATACCGGTGATCGAATTATAATGTATGGTGTTTTGGTGGGTAAAGCAAGTGCTAAAATCGAAAAAGGAGGTCTTCTTTCTACTTTAAATGTTAAGCATGAAAGTGATAAAGTGACTGGAAAAACGGAAACTATTGGTTGGGATGTGCCGAATATTGATAAATGGAAAGATAGAACTTTCAATGGATATCACAGGGAAGACGGACAGGTAGGGACCGAGAATGTTTGGTTGTTTTTTCCGTTGGTTTTTTGTGAAAACAGAAATATCGAAATCTTAAAGGATATTTTTGAAAAAGAATTAATGAAGCCGAAAGAAAACGATTATCAATTGTTACTTCGTTCGTTAGTAAGTTCTGAAAACGGTTTCACAGAAGCGGCAGGAAAATCGGCGGAAGCAGATTTATTCAACAATATTGAAGTGAAATTCATCACGCATCAAGGCGGATGTGGTGGAATTCGTCAGGATTCACACAGTTTGGCTAAACTTTTGGCAGGATATGTCAATAATCCCAATGTGGCCGGAGCAACGGTTTTGAGTTTGGGTTGTCAAAACTTGCAAATCCAAATATTCAAAGATGCTTTGCATGAAATTAATCCAAGAAGTACTAAGCCCGTTTTGATTTATGATCAGCAACAAATTGGTACCATTGAGGCAATGTTGAGCAGTGTGGTAAAAGATACTTTTGAAGCCATCAAAGAAGCAAATAAAATAGAAAGAGCACCAGCGCCATTGTCTAAATTGACGATTGGTTTAGAGTGTGGCGGTTCAGACGGGTTCTCCGGAATCTCGGCTAATCCAACTTTGGGAGTTACTTCGGATTTGCTTACAGCGCTTGGAGCAACAACCATTCTTTCAGAGTTTCCCGAATTATGTGGAGTGGAGCAGGAATTAGTAAACCGCTGTGTTGAAGACGAAGCTGGAGTACGCTTTTTAGAATTGATGAAATGGTATGAAAAAACGGTTGTAGATGCCGGATCTGGATTTGACATGAACCCTTCACCAGGAAACATCAAAGATGGATTGATTACGGATGCCATGAAATCAGCAGGAGCGGCTAAAAAAGGAGGAACATCACCAATAGTAGGCGTTTCGGATTATGGAGAATACATTTCAAAACCAGGTTTGAATTTGCTGTGTACGCCAGGAAATGATGTAGAATGTACGACTGCAATGGTTGGTTCCGGAGCCAATATGGTTTTGTTTACCACCGGTTTGGGAACTCCAACAGGAAACCCAATTGCGCCGGTAGTAAAAGTGTCCTCTAACTCTGAATTAGCCAGAAAAATGTCGGATATCATTGATATTGATACTGGTGGAATTATTACAGGTGAAAAAACAATTGATGAAATGGCGGATGAAATGCTGGAATTTATTATAAATGTAGCTAGTGGCGAAATTAAAACTAAAGCGGCAATTTTGAATCAGAACGATTTTATTCCGTGGAAAAGAGGCGTTTCTTTATAGAAAAAGAGTTTGTTATTATATCGAAAAAGGGTGGAGTTTAAAAAACTTCACCCTTTTTTTGTTTTAGAGATTTTGTCTCGATGATGATTTCCGAATGTGCAGAATAGGATTCAGAACAATCTTTTTTTCCATTTTAAAATCTTCCGTATTGTTCATTTGTTCCAAAAATACTTTAGCGGTCATTTTTCCCATTTCAAGAGGGGATTGATCAATTGTAGAAATGGAAAGTTCCATGAATTTTGTAAAGGGTTCGTTACCAAATCCTACTACACAAAAGTCTTTTGGGATTTGTATCCCTTGCGCTTTAAGTTCCTGTATAGCGCCCAATGCGGCAAAATCACTGGCAGAAAATATAGCGTCGGGAGGGGTTTTTAATTGCAGTAATTTGTTGGTTACTGATATACCGTCTTCAATATTACTCTTTGACTGGATAACATAAGTTTCATCAAATGTTATTCCGTTGTCTAGCAATGCTTTTTGGTAGCCTTTAAATCGATTTTCGTATATTTCTAATGATTGATCTCCACATAAATGAGCTATTTTTTTACAACCTTGGTCAATCAAATGCTTTGTTGCTATGTAACCAGCTTTGAAATCATCAATAGTAATAGAACTCACACCATCAATGTTCTTTTTTCTGTCGAAAAAGATTAAAGGAACATTTTTTTCGAGAACACGATGAATGATTTTTTCATTTTTCTTGGATTCATTGGTAATAGAGATCATGATGCCATCTACTTGTGCATCAAGAAGTGTATTGATATTCTCAATTTCTCTGCTTTCATCTTCATGTGTTTGGCATATAATTACATTGTACTTATTGGGATGTAATTCTTCCTCAATCCCTCGTATGACAGATCCAAAAAAATTGGTATTGATGCGAGGAACGATAACGCCAATATTTCCGCTTTTTCCGCTTCGAAGCGCTAAGGCTAACCTGTTTTGTTTATAATTCATTTTAGCTGCAGTATCCATTACAAGTTTAATAGTACTTTCACTTATTTTGGGATTATTATTTAAAGCTCGAGAGACTGTAGCAGCGGATATATTGAGTTCTTTTGCAATATCGTAAATGGTTGTTTTCTCACTCATTATGAATCAATAGTTGTTATGAATTTGTAAAATTAATACTTTTTTTCGTAGAATCTTATTTAATGTTATCGATTGTATACAATCTATTTTTTAATGATATTAAAAAGAAACTCACTGTTTATAATTTATTTATTGAGTAATTTTTTTATATTAAGTGTATAAATATAAGGTATTTTTTATATTACTAATATTTTTATGGATTTAATTTTGGTAAATTGAAAATTAATATTTACGTTTGTGTAATCGATTGCATGATTTGATTTTTGAATCTAAGCACATAGATAAAAAACTAAATTTTAAGGAATTTATATTAAACCAAATGAGAAAAAAAATATTTTTTATAACTAACAGACTTTCGTTTATTGTTCTTTTTTTATTGCTTTTTGTTTCTTGTGGAGTAAAGCAAACAAAAACAATTGTGTCTGCTGATCCTTGGAAAACGATGCAGCATATAATTGATAGTGTAAAGGTGCCTTCTTTTGGGGATAAAACATATGTAATTACTGATTTTGGTGCTCAGTCTGGAGGTGTTTTCGACAATACTCAGGCATTTAAAAAAGCAATTCAACATTGTAGTAAAAACGGTGGCGGTAAAGTTTTAGTTCCATCCGGAAAATATTTCACCGGTCCGATACATTTAGAAGATAATGTAAACCTTCATTTGCAAGAAGGCGCTGAAATTTTGTTTAGCACAAATTCAGCTGACTATCCGATAGTACATACATCATGGGAAGGAACGGAACTGATGAATTACTCTCCTTTAATATATGCTTACCAAAAAACTAATGTTGCGGTAACGGGAAAAGGAATATTAAACGGTCAATCCAATAATGAAAATTGGTGGTGGTGGTGTTCTAAAAAAGAATACGGTTGGAAAGAAGGGAAGCCTAATCAGAACGATCCTCTCAATCGATTGCGTCTTATTGCCATGGCTGAGGAAGGAGTGCCTGTTTCGGAACGTGTTTTTGGTGAGGGACATTATTTAAGACCAAATTTTGTAGAGTTTTTTGATTGTAAAAATGTTCTTCTAAAGGATGTGAAAATTGTGAATGCGCCATTTTGGGTTGTTCATCCTATAAAATCTTCGAATGTCATAATTGACGGAATAACGGTTGAAAGCCACGGTCCTAATAATGACGGATGTGATCCGGAATATTCTAAAAATGTAATCATAAAAAACTGCACTTTCAATACTGGAGATGACTGTATCGCTATAAAATCTGGAAGGGATGCTGATGGTAGGCGTGTTGCTATGAAAAGTGAAAATATTGTTGTGCAAAACTGTAAAATGATTGATGGTCATGGCGGGGTTGTAATTGGAAGTGAAATTTCGGGTGGAGTAAGAAATGTTTTTGTGGAGAATTGTATTATGGACAGTCCAAACCTTGATAGAGCAATTAGAATTAAAACAAACTCCAACAGAGGTGGACTCATCGAGAATGTATACGTAAGAAATTTAGAAGTCGGTCAGGTCAAAGAGGCTGTTTTGAAATTGAATATGTTTTATGAAGTCTATGGCGCTAAACCAGGGACATTTATACCTCAAATACAAAATATTTTTCTAGAAAATATAACGGTAAAAGATGGTGGAATGTATGGTATCTTGGCAAAAGGCTATAAAGGATCACCTATCAAAAATGTTACTTTAAAAAAAGTAAAAATTATTAAAGTAAAAGAAGCATATTCTATCGAAAACCTGGAAGGTCTTATATTAATCGATACGTATATCAACGGGGTACTTGCGGAAAGCCCTAAAAATTGAATTAAACTATTATCTATATACTAACTAACCAAATAATTAAATTATGAATTTCAGACATTTATTAAAAAAAGGCTCAATATGCTGCTTTGCCTTTTTCTTTTTACTGAGCCTGTTCACGGGTCAGGAAATGAAGGCTCAGCAGACTTCAACAATTAGCGGTATAATCACTGATGCCGCAGGTTTAACTTTACCCGGAGTAAATGTTATTGAAAAAGGAACTCAAAACAATGCGGTAACTGATATTGATGGAAATTTTACTTTGAAACTATCAAATGCCAAAGCTATTTTACAGATTAGCTTTATAGGCTTTGAGACGCAAGAAATTAATGTTGCAGGTAAAAATAACATAAAAGTAGCACTTCTAGAGCAATCTCAAACTTTACAAGAAGTTGTAGTTGTAGGTTATGGATCGGTTAAAAAAACGGATTTGACAGGTTCTGTAAGTACATTAGATGCTAAAACAATTACAGAAAGAAGTACTACTAACGCATTAGAAGGAATTCAAGGGAATGTTGCCGGAGTTCAAATTAATGCTTCAACGGGTCGTATTGGGGACCCTTTTACTATTTCAATTAGAGGAAAAAGTACAATGAGCGGCGAAGCTTCACCTTTATTTGTGGTTGATGGAGTGCCTACTGATGGGATTGACTTTTTGAATCCGCAAGATATTGCCCGAATTGACATTTTGAAAGATGCCTCATCTACAGCAATTTATGGATCACGTGGTACAAATGGTGTCGTGATTGTAACAACAAAAGGAGGGAGTACTGTAAAATCAAGCATGTCGGTTTCTTTTGATTCTTATATTGGAGGAAAAGAAGTGGCACGATTACCTAGAATGATGGATGGTCAAAAATGGTGGTTGTATCATCAAGCAGCCTATTTACCAACGGCGAAAAAAGATCCTATTACCGGAACAGTTACTGCATCTATTTTAGATGCGACTGTACTTGGAACTCAAAACACATTGTTAGGAACCAGAGTAGTAAATAACGATACATTTGATTGGTATGATGCTGTATTAAAATCCGGTATTCAAAAAAATAATTATTTGTCAATTGCAGGTCGTAGTGACAATGGATTGTCTTATAATTTAGCTATAGGTGTTCAAGGTGAAACTGGAAACGTAGACAACGAATCATTAGATAAATACAGTTTTAAAGTAGGCTTGACTCATAAAGTAAATGATAAATTTACTGTTGGAACTAATTTAACACTTGCTAAAACTGAACAAGAATTAGGGAGTGCTTTAGCAATGCAAGAGGCTTTTAGATTAAGTCCGTTTTATACGCCATACGATTTAAATGGAAATTTATTTCCACTACCAGGTAAATTAACAGATGCAACAGGTGCATTTTTGATTAATAAAACAAGTACGTACAATCCGTTGTTAGAAATTGCTAATAGCACTAATTCAATCAACAGATGGAATGGTGTAGGGAATTTATTTGTGGAATATAAACCAATCACTTGGCTTACCTTAAGGTCATCATACGCAGTTGGATATGATCAATTTAAAAACGGAAAATCTTGGGGAGCTTTGACTAATACAGGTGTAGCTAATAGAAATTTACCTTCGGCTTCTATTTACGAAGAAGAGAATTTTAATTCTACTTTTGACAATCAGTTTACTATTAATTATGATTTGAATAAAGATCATTCCTTTACTTTATTAGGACTACAAAGTATGTATTATGATAAGACAGAAGGAGTATCTGCAAGTTCCACGGATCAGCCATTCGATCTTTCCTATAATAATTTAGGTTCAGGAAAACAATCCACTTTCTTAATGGGTTCTAGTTTTGTGAAAAGCACATTGCTTTCGTATGCTTTGCGTTTGAATTATAACTTCAAAGGGCGTTATTTATTGACGCTATCAGACAGATGGGATGGGTCTTCAAAATTCGCTGAAAATAATAAATGGGGATCATTTCCTTCGGCAGCTTTAGCTTGGAGAGTAAGTGATGAAGGTTTTATGAAAAACCAAAAAGCAGTTTCAGACTTAAAAGCCAGAATTAGTTATGGATTTACAGGTAACAATAAAGTTGCCGAATATTCAACGATAAACAAATTAGATCAACAAACGTATTATGATTTTAATAATACTACTGCAAATGGATGGTTGCAAGGTTCTCCAGCTAATAAAGAGTTAGGTTGGGAAAAAACAAGAGAATTTAACGTAGGATTAGATTTTGGATTCGTTAATAACAGAATTACAGGTAGTTTAGATGTTTATGACAGACTTTCTACAGATTTATTGTTGAAACAAAAATTAGTGGTAGAAAATGGATTCGCTACCTATACTAATAATATTGGTTCAGTAAGTAACAAAGGGGTTGAAGTACTTGTAACCACAAAAAATATCAATACTGATTTTGTAAAATGGGAAACGACTTTTATCTTTTCTGCAAACAAAAACAAAATTGAATCTATTTACGACGATGTGTCTGATGATGTAGGGAATAATTTATTTATTGGTGAATCAATCGATGCGATTTACAATTATAAATTCACTGGAATCTGGCAAGCTGATCAAAAAGCGGAAGCTGCATCTTTTGGACAAACGGAAGGACAAGCCAGAGTGGAAGACTTAAACGGAGATGGAAAAATCACCTCTGCGGATAGACAAATTTTAGGGCAGGGAAATCCAGATTGGACAGGAAGTATTTCTACGAAATTAACAGTGGGTAATTTTGATTTAGCAGCTTCAGCAATAACTAGTCAAGGTGGTTATGTATACAGTGCATTTCATGCTAACTTTACTAATACAAGTGATAGAGGTCGTCAAAAATCAGATATTAATTGGTATATTCCCGCTAATGATGCTGGTTTGCCAGCTCAAGCTTCAAACCAATATCCAATGGCTCAAAACGAAGGGACGTATTGGAATTCTAATGGAGTAGGATACTACAGAGACAACTCATTTGTGAAAATTAAAAATATTACTCTAGGATATACTTTTGATAAAAATATCATAGAGAAATTTAAAATGAAGTATTTGCGTTTTTATGTAAATGTTCTAAACCCGTTTGTATTTACTCGTTATGACGGTTATGATCCAGAATGGGCTGCCGCAGGATTCGGTGTAGGACGTGTAGCATCGATTACTTATCAAATGGGAATGAGTATTAAATTTTAAAACAAAATCAAAATGAAAAAAATAATAGTAAGCCTGTCAATAGCTTTATTAACACTAAGTTCTTGTAGCGATTTCATAGAAGAAGATAATAGATCTAATGCAGAAACGAATGAATATCTTAAGGCATCCGGGTTTGAGTCTTTAATTAATGCAAATTATGCGCAATTAAAAGATATTTATGGTGGTGAACCATGGTTATTTGTTGCAGGTACTGATTTATATTCCGAAGGGAGAAATAGAGAACCGATAGAATTGAGTCAATATACACAACTAACTCCAGCATCTCCAAATGTTGATTACTTATACAGAGAGTGTTATAAAGCGATTCAGAGAGCTAATACGGCATTGTATTATAGTACATTAACCGAAAAAACGACCACATTAACAACTCGTATCGGCGAAGTAAAATATTTAAGAGCAAATGCTTATTTCTTGTTGGTGCAAACCTATGGCGGTGTAAGTTTAGATACGGAATATCATGCTTCACCAGTTCTTTCTTTTGAAAGAAATACCGCTGAAGAAGTCTATACTTTTATTATTAAAGAATTAGAAGAATCACTTTCTTTATTACCAGCAGGTGCCTTTACAGGTCGTGTAACTAAAAGAGCTGCACAAGATTTATTAGCAAAAGTACATTTGACAAGAGGATATGAAACTTTTGGAGCAGCCAGTGATTTTACAATTGCGGCTAAATATGCGGATGAGGCCATTGCAGGAGAAACATTAACGCTTAGTTATAATGATTTATGGTTTCCGTCTACTACTGCTATAGATATTAATAAAGAAACTATATTCTCAGTTCAGTTCAGCGCTGGTTCTAATAGTTCTAATCCGCAAACCACGGGTAATGGTCAAGCCAGTTATTTCAGTTCTTATTTAGGAGGTTCAGAAGTGGCTACGAAAGCACCTTACCGATCTTATACTTTATTACCAACGGATTTCGCTATTGGACTATATGAAAAAGGAGACAAAAGATGGGAAGGAACGTTTATGACACAAGCGTACGCGACTTATTATGATTTTTATACAAAAGCAGACAAAACAGGTTTAACAGTAGCACATTTTTACGTCCCAAAATGGATGACAGATGCAGAATTAGCCGCTTATAAACAGGCAAATCCTAAAGCAACAATACATTTATATGGTACTTACGGAACTTCGGTTACTTTCAGTAATGATTATCAAACGATACCTGTTCGTAAATTCGATGATCCAAAAGCACCTTTTGCCACCAGCGCATCAAGTCCTAGAACAAGTACACGTGATTTTGTGGTTTCAAGATTAGCGGATACCTATTTGATTGCTGCCGAAGCTTATTTGCGCACCGATCCGGCAACTGGATTGGCAAGGCTTAACGAAGTAAGAAGAAGAGCTGGTGTTGTAGCTGCTACAAGCGGGCAGTTAAATATTGATTATATTTTAGATGAAAGAGCAAGAGAAATGATTGGAGAATATAACCGTTGGTTCGATTTGAAACGTACCGGAAAATTGATTGAAAGAGCGTCTTTGTACAATCCAAAAATCAAAGCTTCAAACTTTGACGGAGCTAATGGAGAGAAGAAAATCTTAAGACCAATTCCACAGGAAGCATTAGATTTGAATCAAAATAAAAGTTACCCACAGAATCCTGCGTACTAAATAATAAAATTAGTTTTTGGTTGAATTTTTTGAGTTTGTTAAAAAAGGGGCTTGATTGGTTTATCAAGCTCCTTTTTTCATAAGGAATACATTTAATCCGTTATTTTAAATAAAATGATAAAACCCTGCTGTCTCATTTTGATTTTATTTACAAATTTGCTTCATTCACAGATTCAATTTAATAGTGATACTTCATATACAGTGCAAAGCACTTTTGATAAAGACAAAATCAAGTTTCCCTTTATTGAAATCGTTAAGGAACAAAAATATGAAAGTGTGAGTCAGATACAGGAATTGGTTTATAAAAAAACGGAGACAAGGGAACTGCATTTAGATGCCTATTTTAAAAAAGGGAATTCATTAAAACCAGCGGTAGTATTAATTCATGGTGGCGGATGGAAATCAGGGAATAAATCACAGATGAAATTTTTAGCACAAGAAATCGCTTCAAGAGGATATTCTTGTTTTGCTGTAGAATACAGATTATCTCCGGAAGCAGCATATCCAGCAGCAATTTTTGATGTAAAAGAAGCCATTAAGTACATTAAAACGAATGCTAAAAATTTTAATGCAGATCCAAGCAGATTTGCTGTGTTAGGCTGTTCTTCAGGCGGACAAATGGCGGCTTTGATTGGGACGACAAATGATAATCTAGAATTTGAAGATCAAAAAAGTGATTTTAACCAAAACGCAAATGTGCAAGCCATTATAGATATGGATGGTATTCTCGCTTTTAAACATCCGGAATCTCAAGAAGGGAAAGTTGCCGGTGAATGGTTAGGCGGAACTTTTGAAGAAAAACCGGACATTTGGAAGCACGCTTCAGCCTTGACACATACGGCCAAAAATACTCCGCCCGTATTATTTATAAACAGTGATATGGTGCGTTTTCATGCAGGACGAGAGGATATGATTGCCATTTTGAAGCAAAACGGAATTTATAATGAAACTAAAGAATTACCAAATGCACCACATTCCTTTTGGTTTTTCCATCCCTGGTTCGAAAAAATTGTAACAGATACAACTGATTTTTTAGATAGAATTTTAAAATAAAAAAGATGAAAACAGTAAAAATAATAGCTTGCTTTACGTTGCTTGGAGTATTAAATAGTCAAGCCCAAAAAAAGAATGATGCAAAAACCTATGCTGAAATCTCCGTAAAGGAAGGTGGCAAATGGGAAGGTCGAAAATACATTGGTGGGACTTTCAAAAATGTTGAAAAACTCAAATTAGCTCCGGAACATACTGATCATTCGTTTGATATTCGCTATGAAGGTCCGGGTTGGGAAAGCAACAAAATTGGATACCGATTGTATCTGGACTGGAGAAATGCTATTGATATTTTTGGAAAAAAAACCGAAGCGATCATTCTTCCGCAAGTTGGTCAGGATGGTTTTGATTCCTACCACGAAATGAGCGATTGGGGTTCGGATATTTTAAAAGCTGGAAAAGGAATCGGAATTGGTTCCATCGATAGGTATTTAAATAAACAAAGATTACACTTTTATGAAGTGGATTCGACCATTGCCAAAGTGGAAAACAAAGTGAAATCGTCCGGTGTGAAAATTAATTATTACGGATGGAAATCAGCTTCGGATAAAATTGATTTCACTTCAGAATTAACTATTAATCCTGATCAGCGTTATACCAAACACACTATTCAAGCCTCACAAGCAATTGCTGGGATTTGTACCGGAATTGTAAAACAAAAAAACACCGAAGTACTTAAAAAAGTAAGCCGAAACAAAAAATGGGCTTACTTAGCTACTTATGGTGCACAGACTTTGGTACCAGATAAATTGGGGATGGCTATTTTCTATGAAATCAAAACCATCGAATCTGAAGTGGATGCTGAATTTGACCACCTTTTGATTTTTAAACCAACAACAAAATGCACTTCTTTTTATTTTTTAGGGGCATGGGAACAAGAAGTAAACGGGATTAAATCCAAGGAAGATTTCGTAAAATACTTAGATGAAAAATTAGCCCTTTTGAATAAAAAAAGAAAAATGTAATCCTTTACTATTACAATCCTACTATGAAAAACAACATTTTAAAACCACTAATAGCAGTCCTTTTAATCGCTTTTGTTTCATTGCAAATCAACGCACAAAAGGACCAAACAATTTCAAAAAAATTAAAATGGTCGGAGCGAATGGCTTTGTCAATCATGATGCAACACAAAGAATCCTATATGATAGATGATGCCACTACCCCAAAATGGGATTATGTGCATGGTTTAGTGTTGACCTCTTTTGATGAATTGAACAAAAAACATCCAAACCAAAAATACAGTGCGTATAGTAAAACATACGTTGATAAACTGGTTCAGGAAGATGGTACGATTGACACATATAAATTAGATACCTACAACATAGATATGGTTGTTGCCGGTCGCTTATTATTTGATTTGTATGCAACTACCAAAGAGGCCAAATATCTCAGTGCACTTCAAACACTACGAAAACAAATTGAAGAGCAACCTAGAACAGCCAGTGGCGGTTTTTGGCACAAGAAGATCTACCCAAACCAGATGTGGCTGGATGGCTTGTATATGGGAGAACCTTTTTATGCGCAATACACCGTAACCTTCGAAGACGGAAAAAACTTGGATGATATCGCCAAACAATTTGAATTGATTCAAAAAAACGCTCGCGATTCAAAAACAGGATTGTTTTATCATGGTTGGGATGAGAGCAAACAAATGCCTTGGGCAAACAAAACAACCGGAACTTCCCCTAATTTTTGGTCGCGTTCTTTGGGTTGGTATGCAATGGCTCTTGTAGATGTATTGGATTATTTTCCAAAAGACCATCCCAAGCAAAAAGAATTAGTGAGTTACTTGAATCAATTAGCCAATACTTTAGTGAAGTTTCAGGATAAATCGGGACTTTGGTACCAAGTTACAGACAAAGGTGCCGTGGGCGGAAACTACTTGGAAGCCTCAGGAACTGCAATGTTTACGTATGCTTTTGCAAAAGCGGTGAACAAAGGGTATTTGCCAAAGAAATTCAAAACTGCGGCTAAAAAAGCATTTTCAGGTATGACAAAACACTTAATTAAGGTTGGTAAAAATGGTGAAGTTACCATTACACAAGCCTGTGCGGTAGCAGGTTTAGGAGGTAATCCATATCGTGATGGCTCTTTTGAATATTATGTAAATGAAAGAAAAAAAGACAACGACCCAAAAGCTACTGGACCTTTTATTTTAGCGGCTTTAGAGTTGAATAAATAAACTTGAATTTATAAGTAAAATTGTTTCCTAAAAGTTTAAAAAATGAGTTGTTTTCAAAAAATAATAATTGCGTTCGTATTTGTTTGCACTGCAGGCTCAGGTCTTCAGTCACAAATACTGAATAAAAATTGGAAAGATATTGTTGCCACTGATGATAAAGCTTGGTTCAGTTCCACGGAAGCGCGAGAGATTGCCGAAAATGTGTTGCTTTACCAACGCAACATTGGCGGATGGCCAAAAAACATTCAAATGCAGAAAACACTTTCAGAGGAAGAAAAACAAAAACTGGAAGCGCTTAAAACGGATCCGATGGATTCGACTACTGATAATGGTGCGACTTGTATGGAAATGCTTTTTTTGTCTAAAATATATGCACAAGTTCCCAATGAAAAATATAAAAAAGCATTCTTAAATGGTTTAGATTATTTGCTGGCCGCTCAATATGAAAATGGAGGATGGCCACAATTTTATCCGTTAAAAAAAGGATATTATTCGCACATCACGTATAATGATGATTCGATGGTGAATATTTTGGAAATTTTAAAAAATCTAATAGACGGAACCGATTATTATTCCATAAAACCATCGCAAGAAACGCTTTTGAGACTACAGAAAGCTTTTGAAAAAGGAATTGATTGTATTCTAAAAACACAATACAAGCAAAACGGACAGTTAACGGCGTGGTGTGCCCAGCATGATGAGTTTACCTTGCTTCCTGCTAAAGCTCGAGCTTATGAATTACCATCATTAAGCGGAAAAGAATCGGCTAAAATAGTGCTGCTTTTGATGGCTATTGAAAATCCATCCAAGGAAATAATTACTGCAATAAATAGCGCAGTGGTTTGGTTCGAAAAAACAAAAATAACAGGAATTAAAGAAGAGCGTCAGAGGGTTGGGAATACTAAAGTCTTCGATAAAGTGATGGTGAAAGATCTAAATGCAGCTCCTTTATGGGCTAGATTTATGGAATTGGATAGCAATATCCCTTTTTTCTGTGATCGCGATGGTGTCAAAAAAGGATCTTTAGCAGAAATTGGTTCAGAGCGCAGGAATGGTTATGCATGGTATACCAATGAACCAAAGGAAATTTTGAAAAAGTATCTGCTTTGGAAAAAAACACACATGGTTTCGCTTGATAAATCGAGTACGAAAAATACTAAATCTTCAAAAAACGAATGGTACAGTGTTGTTGCAAAGGATGGAAGCGGTGATTACAGTTCGATTCAAGAAGCAATAAACGATTCGAATTCATTTCCGTATCAAAGGAAAACAATTTTTATAAAAAACGGAATTTACTACGAGAAAGTAAAAATCCACGAGTGGAATACTAACATTTCCTTGATTGGAGAAAGTAAAGAGCAGACGATAATTACCTACGATGATTATTTCAACAAGATTAATTTAGGCAAAAACAGTACTTTTTATACCTACACGATGTTAGTGGAAGGGGAAGGTTTTGTGGCTCAAAATTTAACCATACAAAATTCCTCCGGAGAAGTGGGGCAGGCGGTAGCTTTGACTTTAAATGCCAACAAAGTCTTGATTTCGAATTGTATTATTTTAGGCAATCAGGATACTTTGTACGCAACAGGAAATGGAAATAAACAGTATGTGAAAGACAGTTATATCGAAGGAACCACGGATTTTATTTTTGGAAAAGCAACTGTTTTTTTTGAAAAGTGCACCTTGCATAGTTTGAAAGATTCCTATATAACGGCGGCTGCTACTCCGGAAGACGTTGCTTATGGGTTTGTTTTTAAAAACTGTAAATTGACTGCTGATCCTGGAGTTACGGCTGTTTATCTCGGACGCCCTTGGCGCATTTACGCCAAAACAGTTTTTTTAAATTGTGAAATGGGAAAACACATCAAACCGGAAGGATGGCATAATTGGTCCAAACCAGAAGCTGAAAAAACGGCGTTTTATGCCGAATATAATTCTACTGGGGAAGGATTTCTTCCTAAAAGCAGAGTGACTTGGTCGCATCAATTACGGAAATCAGAAGCCAAGAAATATACGCTAGAAAACTGTTTGGGTTCGGATTTTTCCAATGCGATAAAAGCAGGTTTGTTGGAATCAAAAATAAAGTATTAAACAACGTTTTTTCAAATCAAGATTAAAAATCATGAAATATAAACTTCTCCTTTTATTGCTGGTTTCGTTAAATTGTTTTGCCCAAAACAACAGTTTTCCATCGGACAGTGTTGATTTAATCCTAAAACGGATTCAATTGCCTCAAATCCCATCCTTTAAAATTGTAGTTACTGAATTAGGTGCAAAAGGAGATTCCATTAGTGATGCGAAACCCGCTTTTGATAAAGCGATGGCACTTTGTAAAAAGAATAATGGAGGTACAATCGTAGTTCCTAAAGGCGTTTATACGCTAAACGGACCCATTCACTTTGTGAGTAATGTGAAGCTTTTAATTGAAAAAGACGCTAAAATCCGTTTCAGTGATAATCCGAAACATTATTTACCCATGGTACTAACGAGCTGGGAAGGAACCATGATTTACAATTACAGTCCACTTATTTATGCCTACGGCTGTACTGATATTGCCATAACTGGAGAAGGAACCATTGATGGAGAAGGAAGTAAAGTCTGGCATAGTTTCAAGGCAAAAGAAGGAGCTGACAAACTATTAACCCGGGAAATGAACCATAACAATGTGTCTTTGAAAGACCGAAAATTTGGACTGGGACATTTTCTGAGACCGCAATTAATTCAGTTTTTTAATTGCAAAAATATTTTGGTGGAGAATATAAAAATTGAGGATTCTCCTTTTTGGTGTCTTCATTTATTGAAATCACAAAGCATTACCATCAGAGGATTAAGATACAAAGCCTTTAACACTAATAATGACGGAATTGATCCAGAATATGCCAAAGATGTTTTAATCGAAAATATTGATTTTGATAATGCGGATGATAATATTGCGATTAAAGCAGGCAGAGATCATGAAGGCAGAGCAAACAGCGAAACCCCGAGTGAAAACATCGTGATTCGCAATTGCAATTTTAAAGGATTGCACGGAGTGGTAATGGGCAGCGAAATGTCAGCGGGCATCCGAAACGTTTTTATTGATAATTGCAAGACTGTTGGGTATTTGAAACGGGGAGTTTATTTTAAAACAAATGCCGACAGAGGTGGATTTATCAAAAATATTTATGTCAGAAACATTCAATTGGATGAGGTTGAGGATTGTATTTATATCACTGCGAATTATATGGGGGAAGGCTCAGGTAATTTTCCATCTGATGTATCCGATATTTTCTTGTCCAATATTTTCTGTAAAAAGGCTAGAGAAACCGCAATTATTATTCAGGGATTTGCCCAAAAGAAAGTACGAAACATACATTTGGACACCATTGAAGTACAATCCGCAAAAAACGGAATGACGATTCTGAACACGGAAAATGTAACCATGAATGATGTTATAGTTGGTCAAAAGGCTACAATTCCCACTTCAGCAAGTAAGTCCGTCAAACATTAAACAGAAGATTATGAAATACTCGTTTTTCTTATTCTTATTTATTTCGCTCAACTGTTTCGCTCAAAAAACAACGATTTACGGCATAGGCGATTCTACAATGGCCAATAAAATCAGACCGGAAGAAAATCCGGAACGCGGCTGGATGCAAATGATATCGCAGTTTTTTAGTGCAGATGTTGTGATTGATAACAGAGCAGTCAACGGTCGCAGTACACGCAGTTTTATCAATGAAAAAAAATGGGATTCGGTTTATAAAGTGTTGAAGCCCGGAGATTATGTTTTCATACAATTTGGGCATAACGATCAAAAAAATGCAGATTTCGCCCGATATACCAATCCGCATACAAGTTATCGCTATAACCTAATTCATTTTGTAAAAGAAACGAGAGAAAAAGGAGCCATTCCAATTTTATTTTCTTCCATTGCCCGACGAAATTTTAACGAACAAGGTGTATTAATTGGAACACATGACGATTATCCGCTAGAAACCCGTTTGGTAGCCCAGCAATATAAAGTACCTTTTATTGACTTGGAATATTTTACAGAACAATTAGAAGAATCGTACGGTTCCGAAAAATCAAAAGAATTGCATTTGCATTTTAAAGAGGGTGAACATCCATATTATCCCGAAGGTAAAGAAGACAATACCCATCTTTCTGTAAAAGGGGCTACAGCAATCGCAAAATTGGTTATAGATCAAATACGATTATTAGAAAGTCCTTTGGTTAAAAAGCTGAAAAAAGGAATTAGAAAATAAACATATAATCGTTCTAAATTTTTATTTTCAATCAAAAACAGAAAACAGTATTTTAGAAACAAAAATAGTCTAAAATCAAACAAAAATATGTTGGATATAAGTTTTGAAATTACCAGGCTTTTTTAGATTTATTTCTGGAATAGTTTTTTTATTTTCTTTATCCTAATAAATATCAGGAAGTTTTTTAAGGTGTTTAATTTTCAATTAATTCCTTTTCATTCTTTTAGTATACTTAGGGAATTTGTCTTGATTTTGGATTATTAAGTTGGTAAGTGTTTGATTATGATTTCTTTAAAAAAAATAAAAAAGGAAGGTGTTCAACACCTTCCTTTTGTGGAGTCGCCGAGAATCGAACTCGGGTCCAAACAAGCAACTAAAAAGCTTTCTACGCGTTTATTTTCTGATTGAGTTTTCGATATTGTGCTAGGCCAGAAACAGCCACACGATACTTATCTTCTTAATTTTGAAATCCACCCGAAGCTCATGGAAATCTAGGTTTATTTTTACGGTTCCCCTGAACTGAACGCCACAAACCAAGGCTTTCAAGGAGAATCCAGCTTTCCTATCTGATAGGAACGTGGCTTAATCGTACTATAATTCGGATTATGCAGCTAAAGCGTAGTTATTTTCGCCGTGTAAAATTGTAAGATCTTATATTTACGAGCAAGGTCTCAATGCTCGACGTGCTTACTTATCAATTCGACTTGCTGTCAAAACCAGTCGACCCCTTTTTTATTTTAAAATTCAAAATGAATTTTGAGTTTGCAAATATAAACTTTTAAACTTGAATTTGTATTGTTAAACTTTAAACTATATCACAAAAACCATTCCTTTTTATTCGTCTCTTAGTTTGAACGGATAATCCCCAAATAAGACAGCCAATTTGCGTACGTCATAGGTTTTTCGAGTAAATTTATTCGAAAACGCTATGATGGTCACGCCCTCTTTTCTCAAGGTGATGTACGATGAGGTATTGCCATGCCACCAGCCGTTGTGAAAATAAAAATTTTGTCCCGTGTCCCAATTGATCATTCGAATGCCAAGTCCATAATTTTTAGTTCCTTTTCGTTCATTACTATATCCTTTATACACTTGACTTTGTAACGATGGTGTTAAAAAAGTAGAACTATTTCGCGCTCTGTCAAATTTCAATAAATCTCGCGGTGTGGAGTATATATTTTTGTCCCCATAAACAGCATCTAAATAATCTTTGCCAATTTCTACTTTGTTTCCTTTATAAGAGGTAACTGCTGTGTCTTTATCTCTATCATAGTCAAAAACATAGGTGTTCTTCATGCCAAGTGGATCAAAAATGATTTGTTTCATGGCTTCTTTATATGGAAGTTTTGTGATTTTTTCAATTATTAATGCCAACATGGCATAATTAGTATTACAATAACTGAAGCGCGTATCGGTTTTAAATTCTAAACCGATCTCTTTTGTAGCCATGATAGTCAGGATATCTTGATTGGTAAGTATGTTGTGTCTATCCCAAATAGTTTTGTCACGATCTGTAAAATAGGCATAATTACGCATTCCGCTTCTGTGATTCAACAATGTTTTTATAGATACTTCAGGATAAGGAAACTCTTTCAAGATGGTATTTACCTTTTGGTCTAAGTCAATCCTTTTAGCATTTATTAATTTTAAAATAGCGGTTGCCGTGATTACTTTACTTACAGAGGCAATATGTAAAGGCGTAGATTTAGTGATTAATGTTTTATCTCTGAAATTGGAATAGCCTTCGTATTTTTCATAAATAATTTGACCATTTTTAGCTACTAGAAAACTTCCATTTGCACTATTATTGGGCCAGTTTTTTTTATAAAAAGAGTCAATGGATGTCTTTTTTGAATTAATGTATTCGGCAGTTAATTTTGTCTCCGGTTTACTTAATGGCTTCATCATGGGTAATGTACTCTGTGGGAGTTGTGCATCACTCAATTCAATCTTCTTTTTCTCTTTGTTACAAGAACTCAAAACTACAAAGACGAGAAGAATATGTAGTATATTTGTTTTTTTTATAAAATTCATTTCCGTGGTACTAGAAAGGCAAATATATAGAATCAATGTCTTTTCACACCTTGTTTTTTCGAAACCTTAACACTATTTTATAAGTAAACTTAAAATGTGTTTTTCTATTATTATGGACCTCAACCAATAATAGTTTTTGGCGTATGTATTTTAATTAAAAAATAAATCGATTTTAGTTTAAAATGTTATATTTGTAACAAATAAACTAGATGAAGTTATAATAAAAACAAATCAAAAGTATAAAAAAATATGAAATTCGGAATTTTAAAAGAAAGAAAAAACCCGCCTGACAGAAGAGTTATTTTCTCACCTGATGAATTAACTAAACTAAAACAGTTGTATCAAAATGTTACTGTAAAAGTTGAACGATCAGATATTCGTATTTTTACCGATTCAGAATATGAAAAACTAGGGATTGAAGTAACTGATGATATCAGTGATTGTGATATTTTGTTTGGCGTAAAAGAAGTACCGGTAGAAAATTTAATTCCGAACAAAACATATTTCTTTTTTTCTCATACCATAAAAAAGCAACCTTACAACAGAAAATTATTACAAGCAATTTTAGAAAAAAATATCGATTTATACGATTATGAAACTATTGTAGATGCTAATAATCGCAGGCTAATTGGTTTTGGTCGTTACGCAGGAATTGTAGGCGCTTATAATAGTATTCGCGCTTTTGGAATAAAATTCGAATTATTTAAATTGCCAAAAGCAGAAACACTTTCTGGCAAAGAAGCACTAATTGCTCATTTGAAGCGATTGATTTTGCCACCATTAAAATTTGTGATTACAGGTACTGGAAAAGTAGGAAACGGTGCTAAAGAAGTGCTGGATGCTATAAAAATAAAGGAAGTTTCTGTTGAAAATTATTTAACAAAAAGTTATTCGCAACCTGTATATACACAAATAGATGTTTTAGAATATAATAAGCGTAAAGATGGTATGGTATTGGATTATAATGATTTCTATAACAATCCAAAGGAATACGTTTCTGATTTCGAAAGATTTACAAAAGTCTCAGATATCTATATTACCGGACATTTTCATGCGAATGATGCTCCTGTGATTCTTACACGAGAGATGTTGCAATCGAAAGATTGTAAGATTAAAGTTGTTGCTGATGTTTCCTGCGATGTTAATGGTCCAATAGCCTGTACGCTGAGATCATCTACAATTGCCGAGCCCTTATATGGATATTTACCAAATGAAAACAAAGAAGTAGATGTTTTTCATCCCGCAGCAATTGTAGTTATGGCAGTGGATAATTTACCCTGTGAACTCCCAAAAGATGCAAGCGAAGGATTTGGCGAAATGTTTATGGAACATGTTATTCCTGCTTTTTTTAATGAAGATAAAGATGGAATTTTACAAAGAGCTAAAATTACTGATAAAGGAAAACTGACTCCAAAATTTAGTTATTTACAAGATTATGTTGATGGAAAATAAATAGAATGTTGTTTTTAGTATAAAAAAATCCCCCAGATAATTTCTAAATACTGGGGGATTTATAATTAAGTCAATATTTTTTTATTTTAATAATAGTATTGTTTTTCAAATTGATGCATCATTTTATTATTACAATAAAGATGACTGCCAATTTTAATTACTCATTAATTGCTTTCTGTTTTCTGAAAATCGTCCACTGCAATAATAACGAAATCACAATTGTCAGCATTGCTCCAATAAAATTTAGCCATAAATAACCCAGTTTTTCTTCTCCGCTCGGAAAGATGTAAATGGCGTAATAGTAAATGATAAAAATAGTAAGCTGACTAACAACGGCGCTGTAAAATATAGCTTTGGATTGGACTTTATGGATGTAAAAACCAACTAAAAATATTCCCAATACAGTTCCGTAAAATATGGATCCAATGATATTTACCAATTGGATTAAATTCTCGAACAACGTCCCGATACAAGCAAAAAGTATAGCGATAATTCCCCACAGCAATGTGAAAAATTTTGTAGCATAAAGATAATGTCTTTCTGATTTTTCTCCTTTTACATTTCGTTTGTAAATATCAATTGCTGTTGTAGATGCCAATGCATTCAATCCGGAAGCAGTTGATGACATAGCAGCTGAAATGATAACTGCCAATAATAAACCGATAAGTCCTTTGGGTAAATAATTAAGGATAAAGTGAAAAAACACATAATCTTTGTCGTTTGTTTCACTGTTGCTATCACCTTTAAGGATTATTTCTTTGGCGCGATCTCTTAAATCTTTTTCTTTATTGGACAAAGCTACCAATTCTTTTCGAAGGATTGGATTATCATAATCTTGATTGAGTTGGTCGATGTACAACAAATTAATTACTTTTTTATCCTCGGATAAATCGTCTAATTTTTTCTCCAAAGCATTGTATTCACCTTTGTAAGCCGATTTTTCAATCATGGCTTTATTGTTTGGATTAAAATTTAGAGGAACAGGATTGAATTGAAAAAAAACAAAAACCATAACTCCAGTCAATAAAATAAAGAACTGCATTGGCACTTTTAGCAGCCCATTCATAATCAATCCCATTTGACTTTCCCGAACAGATCTTCCTGATAAATAACGTCCGACTTGAGATTGGTCGGTACCAAAATAAGCTAATGCGAGGAAAAATCCTCCTGTAATTCCGCTCCAAAAAGTATATTTTTCTTCCGGATCAAAAGAGAAATTGACAATATTCATTTTGTCATTTGCACCAGCAATATGCAACGCACTGGTAAATGTCATGTCATTAGGAAGATAATGTAATATCAGAAAAAAGGTGATAAACATTCCCGACATGATCACAAACATCTGCTGTTTTTGTGTTACGTTCACCGCTTTGGTTCCTCCGGAAAAGGTATAAATGATAACTAATACCCCAATAATAATATTCATGTAGGTCAGATTCCAACCCAATATTGCCGACAAAATAATCGCCGGAGCGTATATAGTCAATCCGGTTCCAAGTCCTCTTTGGAACAAGAAAAGAATGGCTGCAAGGGAACGCGTTTTTAAATCAAACCTTTTTTCGAGATACTCATACGCGGTATACACCTTGTATTTGTGGTATAAAGGGATAAAGGTGACGCAAATTACAACCATGGCAATTGGCAGTCCAAAATAGAACTGGACAAAACCCATTCCGTCGTGATATGCCTGTCCTGGAGTAGAAAGAAACGTAATGGCGCTGGCTTGTGTTGCCATCACAGAAAGTCCTACGACATGCCAAGGTGTTTCATTGCTTCCTAGAATAAAATCTTCTACATTTTTACTTCCTTTGGTTTTCCAAGCGCCATAAATTACAATGAAAAGTAAGGTAACAATGAGTATAATCCAGTCAAATAATTGCATAATTTAAGCGTATAATTTCATGATGAGACAAAAGATTAAAATGTAAATAGCGTTGGCTACAAGGACCCAAGTATAATTTTTTTTCCAGGTTTTTATTTTTTTTGTTTCCATTTCAGACTGGTTTAGTTTTTGATTTTTTGGGGAGGAATAGTTTCAGATGATTTCAATGAGATGATATTTGAAATTAATTTATACGCCCCGGTTACGCCTTCAGGTAATTCTCTGAAAAAGCTTAATCCCGTATAAATATAGTGCCCTTTTCCGTAAGGAGCAACCAGTAAAGCACCATTTTTAGGTGTTTCTCCTTTGTCATTGGATGATAGAATAGGAGTGAAGGCTTTGTCATATACGCTTGGGTAATACAATCCCTGCTCTTGTTTCCAACCTTGAAAATCTTTAGAAGTGATTTTGTTTGGAAAATTCAGAACAGGATGGTTTGGTGCTAAAAATCGGACTTCAGCATCTTCTTCCGTTACACGGTCTCGGGAGAGTTTCAATGGATAAGGCGCGATATTTTCGGTTACCAAATCGCCTACAGTGTTGTACTGAACGATCATTGTTTTTCCGCCTTTTACAAAATCAAAAAGTATATTTTGCTTATTCGCTAATACTGTAACAGTATTGTAGGCACGAACACCAGTCATCACTACATCAAAATTTTCTAATTTCTCAGGTGTTATTTCTTCGGGTTTAAGCAGCGTAACAGTGTATCCCAATTGTGTCAGACTACTAGGAACTTCATCTCCGGCGCCCATAATGTAGGCGATTTTTTCACCATTAGTTTTTAAATCTGTTTTGATGCATTTGGCTTCAGCCGATTTTAAAACTTGCTGTTTCGTGATGTGGTCATAATTAATGATGACTTGTTCTTTATCAAATCGTTTATTGTCAATTATCGCAACACTTTTTGCAACCGCTTCATCTGATTTGCTAGGCGCAGTTACTTCAAAATAAACAATCTGTTCCGTTCCCTTTTTTTCGATATTGAAAGGAATCGATTTTGGAGAAACACCCCAGTTTTGAGGCAGTTCAAGTTGAAGATTTCCTTTGACGGCATCTTTACCTGCTTTAATTTTTACGCCTACATATTTAATTTTGGTGTCTTTAAAAAGCAATACTTTGTCTACAATTGAAGTGGTAACGTCAGGAACGATATCAAGATAATTATACACTTCGCCTTTTACATCGTCATTGTATTTATAGATTACAGTTCGCTCAAAAGGGATTTCGATTCCATTGATTTGAACATTAAAGACTACTTTCGTTTCCCGAATTATATCTGGAATTCCTATATTTTGTTGCTCATTTACGGCATACATCCCAACAGTACCATTTTCTCTTAACCAATACGGTTGTGTGTAGTTAATTGATTCGGGTAACTTTAAATCTAAGTTGATGTTATTTAGAATATTGTTTTTTAAATCCCGATTTTGAGGTGTTGTAATTTGATTTGGTAAAGTGGTCACACTTATTAATTGAAAAGGCAATGTACTTCTATTAATGGCTTCGAGTTTCAATTTGATAGTGCTTCCGGGAGTCGCTTCCTGATTTTGGGCAACGGCTTCAAGGTACAAACCGGAACAAGCTGCAATAATTTCTTTTATGGCTGCTGATTTCAATGGCACCCAATGATTTTCGTCCAAAGCATTCATCATGGAGTAGGCTTTTGCCAAATTAGGAATGCTTGCCGAAGGATTATTGTGGTCGAATTCAGCGGCAATACTTGTCAATAATTCTCCTATTTCTTTTCCTCCTTTTACTCGGTTCCAAGAAGTATCAATTCCTTCAAAAAGTGATTTTTTATCTTTTAAAGCATCTCCATTTATAAATTCTAAATATTCCGTTTCTTCGCCACGTGCACCAGTACTTCCAAATCCTTGCGATTGATGACGACTGCGACTTAATGCTGCTATTTCTTGGTTAGATTTTCCTAATCCGGCATAATAAACACCAGTTTCTAGTGCAATTAGATTTTTTTTGTCGGCGGCATTAAATTTTTCAATACTTCCATAAAACCACCAAGACGTATTGAAAAACTGGCGTTTGGTTTGCCAAGGTTTTACAAATTGCAATTGTTCCGGAAAAATAGTGGGATTATTAGCCAGTTGAAAACTTTCGACACTCAACATTGCCGATGATGTGTGATGACCATGTGTAGTTCCTGGAGACCGATGATCAAATCGGTTAACGATGACATCAGGTTGAAATTTTCGGATGGCCCAAATAACGTCAGCCAATACTTTTTCTTTATCCCAAATTTCTAAGGTTTCTGTTGGATTTTTGGAAAACCCAAAATCATTGGCACGAGAAAAAAATTGTTCTCCACCATCAATTTTTCGAGCTTCAATAAGTTCTTGTGTTCGTATCACTCCTAATAATTCGCGTAACTGTGTTCCTATTAGGTTTTGGCCTCCATCTCCACGTGTCAACGATAAATAGCCTGTTCTGGCTTTTTGATCATTGGACAAATAAGAAATTAATCGGGTGTTTTCATCATCCGGATGTGCGGCGATATACAATACAGAACCTAGAAAATTAAGCTTTTGAATTTGATTGTAAATTTCAACAGAATTTGGTTTTTGTGGTTGTTGCGCATTTGTTATTTGGCAACATAAAAGAAACATTAAAATAGCGGACACGTATTTTTTTTGCATTTTTTTAAATTTAATTTGCAATAGCTTCAAAAGTAGGAATTAAATAATTTCTTCTGAAATATTTTGGGTTTTCTTTAATAAAAAAGAGAGAGAATACCAATTTTGGTATCCTCTCTCTTTTTTAAACAAATGTGTGATTAATCTCTGTCATGTCCATTTCCACGCCCATTTCCATGTCCGTTTCCATGTCCATTATTTCGGTTATCATGTTTTTTATATTCTCTGTGATTATCGTTATCATATCTTCTATGATTGTCATTTCCTCTTTGCTTTACATATACTCTACGGTTATTGTTATAACCTATATTTCTTTGTTCTCTTCCATGATATCCTCTATAATATTTGACTTTGTGATTTCTAAAATTATTGTAAGGTCTTGATCCACGATAATCATTGAGTACTACTTTGTATCCGCTATACAAATCGTAATTTCTATATTGGTTAGGTAAATTTCTAGAACGAATCCATCGTCCACCACCGAAATATATAAATTGGGTAGCTCTAACATCATAATATGCTTCAACATCGGGTAAATAGTAATATTGTGCTTCAGTATATCCTACAGGTCCCCAAGATGGCGGGCTACCAATGTTTACATTAACTGAAACTTGTGCGTGTATAGTACTAGATGCAAAAAGGATAATTCCTACGGCGATTAATTTAAGTGTTCTCATGTTCTTTAATTTAAATATTTTGTATGATTCTTTTATTGATATATCTTTTTACCTATTTTCAAAAACTATGCCAACGTAAAATAATTAACATTTTTTAAGATTTAATTAAGGGTTTGTTTTTGCCAAAAAAAAAGAACCTCGATTGGAGGTTCTGATTTTTAGGTTTTTATGAAGGATTAATGCTTGTCTTTTCCATTTCCTTTTCCATGTCCGTTATTTCCATTTTTTTGATGTCCATTACCGTTATTTCCTTGTTTGTAAGAATCTTTATGAATTACCACTTTTCGTACTCCAATTGTTTTTTGTGGTTTTCCTTTATACCCTTTATAATATTTAACCTTATGATTTTTAAAGTAAGTGTAAGGTCTTGAACCATGATAATCATTTAATACCACTTTGTATCCATTGTACAAATCGTAGCTTCTGTATTGTGTTGGCAAATTTCTGGAACGAACCCACTGGCCTCCTCCTAAATAAATAAATTGACTCTGTCTTACATCATAATATGCTTGCACATCTGGTAAATAATAATATTCGGCAGCTGAGTATCCTACAGGACCCCAAGCTGGTGGACTACCAATATTTACATTTACTGAAACTTGTGCTTGCATTGCTGTACTGGATAATAAAAGTACTATTCCGGCGGCGATGAATTTTAATGTCTTCATATTTTCAAAATTTAATTAATATTATATTTAACGGTACTTGACTAAGTCGCTATTCTCATAACAAAAACCAAGAACTATGCCAAGCTTGAAATATGCCTTGCATAAAAAAAGGAAACGATTGACCGTTTCCTTTTTTTTATTTTTCTTGTTGATTCGGTTACAATAAAAGAATCAATAAAAGAATAACTATGATAATTGCACCAACAGATAAATAAATACCATTTCCAGTTGATTTTAATTCAGCTTTAATCGCACGTACTTCTTTACGTAGTTCTTTTTTCTCTGAAGAATTCAAAGAAGATTTATCCATTGCTTTTATTTCGTCAAGACGATTAAGCAATACTTTAACTTCTGCAGGAACTTCTTTTGGGTTGTTTGAAACCGAAGTTGGGTTTTTTTCAGCAGCTAACATTTGAGTTGGAACAACACTTAATGACAATACCATCATCATTAAATAAAAGGTAACTTTTTTCATTTCTTTTGGGTTTTAGTTATTAATTTTAACACAATAAAAGTAAGCATTAATTCATAATAATATCTTATATAATTATAGTATTTAATTGTATAATTTACATTAATTATAAAAATAATGTGTCTCTAACTATTTAAAAAATAGTTTTTTAAATAAAAATAGAATTATAGAATTGACTATTTGTTATTTGAAAATTACGGTGCGAGGTTTTGCCAATTCAAAATCCTGAAATCCAAAATCAGTAGTCTCAAAAGAGTTTGTTTTGAAAATATTTTGTCCATTACCAGGTATAGATGGATAATAAGAAAGGGAAAGTTGAAAAGAACTAAAAATCAAAAAGTCATTGTTTATAATAAATCCAACACCAATTTTTGAATATGCTTTATTTTCTAACAATCCTTTTTTATCATTTCCAAGCATGGCAATTGAATAGTTAAAATAGGGGTTTAATCTAAACCCCCAAAGGTTCCATGGGGCGTATGCCTGAGTTTGTAATGTAAAAATTGCTTTTTTAGTTCCATACTGCGCAGTATTAAATCCTTGAAGTCCATAATTATCATTAATACTAAGCTGATCAGCAATTATATCTTCCCGCTTTGAGCCAAGTATTAATTGTGGTTTAACAAACTGTCGTAACTTCCATTTACCGATACTAAATAAATTTGTGAAATAATTTGCCTGAAAAGAAAAAGCCGTTTGTTTGGTGTTTGATTTTTCAATAAAAGCTCCTAATTCAAAATTAGCACTTAAAAATCCCCATTTATAAAAATTACCAAATGATGCACGTGTTCCTATATAATACCGATTGAGTTTGTTTTTATATTGGTATCCCGCAGTAATCCCAAATATTTTTCCAATAGGCACATCCTCAATAATACCATTGTTGAAAATATAACTGTCTTGAACGAATTTTCGCGAGGTGACGCCAATTCCTAGCAATGAAAATTTTTCATTTGAATAATAATCATTAGGATCATAATTGATTATTGGACTTTCGAGGTATTTTACATTCAAAAAACGACCTGCTACGACTAAATTTGTAGTTCTGTCACTTTCAGTATTTCCTTTTAAAATAGTGAAAGCATGTCCTAGCCATAAATCCTGAGAATTGTATTTGAAATTTTGATAGGCAAATATTGAGTTTGAATCCGGAAGAGTATCTTTTCTAAATTGTTGATCAAAATAAACACCGCCAGCCCATTTTGTAAATGCAGAGTAAAAAGGACGGTCAAAATTGACACTTTTACTATAATAGTCTTCTAAATCAATACTGTAGCTGATGGTGGTTTTGATAAAAGTATTTTTAATATTAGGAATACTATACGCTAAACTGTAGGCACTTTTTCCATCGCTGAATCTATTTCTAAATTTATTATTAAATTCATGACCAGAGCCCAAAATATTACGGTCATTCAGTTCGAAATTAGTTCTTGAACTTGAAATAGAGCCTTTTGGAATAATACTCCAAGAGTCTAAAACACGAATAAATACATCTATGGAATCCGTGTTTTTATTAATCAATTGCGGAGTAATATCAACCCGACTGATATACCGTTGCGTTCTAATTAAACGTTCAGACTCTTTTACTAACAATGAATCCAGAGGTTTGTTTTTCTTAATCAGTAATAAATTCCTAATAGCAAGCCTATTCGTTTTAATATGAATCCTGTTTCCGGTTCGTTCAGCCCAATTTTTAGGTTTTCTTGTGGTATCAATTTCGGAATAACCAAACGGATCTAAAGTGATGATATTTATGTTTCTAATAATCTTGCCTTCAAATTTCGCGTATCTTTTTGGGATTACTTTTGTTTTTTTAGTTTTTACGTTAACGGGTCTAAAAACTAGTTTATGGACTAATTTAGTAAATTTATTTTTTTTGGAATAGGTTTGAATTTGTTTATAAACTTCTGAAGAATCCTTTTTTGTTTTTTTTATCTGTGAAAAGGAAACCTGCCAGCAGCAGCATATCAAAAGAAAGAGAATCAATTTTTGTTTTTTAAACATGATAAAAAATAATTTTAAAACAGTATTAACGAAACAAAAAGAGGAATCTTTTTAATTGCTAGTTTTGAAAAACAAAGTCACACTTTAGATAATTAATTCTATGATTTTTATAATCTAATCATCCGTTTTATTGCTGTCATTTTCAGTTGTGGTTTCAGTAAAAATCGGAACTACAATATCAGTTTTAATGATGGTTTTCTTTGGTGTTGATTCTGAATCAAAGAGTGGTAATTTAATATTTCGCCAAGTATAGGTTTTTGGTAAATGGTCTCCCATCAGGTATCCCCAAGGTTCTAGAGATTCAATTCTGTCAAAAATGACTTTTAAAACGGCAAGTATCGGAAGTGCTAAAAACATTCCTGAAACTCCGGCAATTGCTCCTCCGATAATGATTCCAACAATCGATATGAATGCGTTTATCTCTACTTTAGAACTTACAATCAGCGGAACAATAATATTATTATCAATGAGCTGAACCACAACAGTAATTACAATAACACCAACAATTATTGATAAATCAGGTGAACCTGTTAGCGAAGCAACAATACTTAAAACACCGGCAAATAGAATTCCTATGTAAGGAATCAGATTTAGAATTCCTGTTATTATTCCCAATAAAATGGCATATTTCACACCTATTAGCATAAATCCAAGCGTTGTCATTACTGAAATTAAAATCATTTCAATAATCAAACCTACAATGTAACTGTTGATAGCTACTCTAACATTTGTTAAAATGTTTTTTAACTGTTCATGGTTTTCTTTTTTGAATAATTTAGATAAAAACAGTAAAAAATGCGTTCTGTACAAAAGAATTAAAAAAGTGTAAATCGGTATCAAAGTTAAGTTTACCAAAGTATCCGTAAATGACATTAGGGTAGTTCCAATGATTTCTTTTCCTTTTTCCATCGAATCTTCAGCTGCAGTATCGATATACTGTTTTTGTTCTCTGGAACTTAAATGAAAATTATCTCTAATAAAACCTTGAATATTACTAAGATGAATGTTAATATTTCTTTCAATTTTATCAAAATCATCAGCAAAATCACTGATCTGAAAGGATAGAAAAACAAAAAGACCAATAAAAATTAATACAAATAAAATCACTGCTATCATTACAGCCAGAACATGCGGAAAATAGAGTTTTGATTTCAAAAATTGAACAATGGGATACAATAATATCGCAAACAAAAACGACATCATTACAGGGATCAATATGTCTTGACCAATGTAAAAAATAAAGATAATAGCAATTAAACCCAACAAAGTCAGGGTTAATTTAGCGTAAAATGGAAATTTTAGGATATCATTCATATCTTTTTTGTTTGGTATTATAAACTGACTAATATTCAACTATTTTCAACTGACAAATATGTGGCAATATAAAAATTAAAGTATTACATATTTTTTATCAATAGTTACATAATTATCACTTTCGAATCGATAGATTTATTAACGAAAATAGCGTTAGCATTCATAAAGTTATGAATTAATCTACGAATTCTTTATTTTCAAAATGATTTTTTAGAATGGAGATTCCTTTTTGCAAAAGCAAATTGTTGGGATAAATAATCTTTTCCCCATCAATCGTTTTTAAGAAAACATGAAAGGCACCAATATCTTCAATTTCGGCTTCAATTGGGAAATCCTTATCATGGATTTTGATTACGTCCCCAATTTTAAACGGAAAAGAAAAAAACAAAATAATACCGGAAGTGATGTTACTTAAAATTGACCATTGGGCAAACATGGCAACACCTACAACGGTTGTGATAGAAGAAAGTGCAATAGTAATATCTTTAGTCTGAACACCCCAAATCACTATTAAAGCAATAACTACTAGGATATTTATGAATAAATGAATGTATTTGATGACTAAATTAGTTCTGTGCTCCAGCGTTTGGTTTGATTTGGCGTAGCGCCTTACCAATTTGGTTGATATTATTCGCAATAAAATCAGCAGAATCCCTAAGACTCCGGTAGCAATTAATTCTCTGGTGTATTCGTGTATTAATGACATTTCCATAAAACGACTAGGCTAAATTATTTAAATATTCGTACACTTTATCCGTGGGCATTCCCATCACATTAGCATAAGAACCTTCAATTTTTGAAACGCCAATAAAACCAATCCATTCCTGAATGCCGTACGAACCCGCTTTATCATAAGGTTTGTAGTTTTCCAAATAGTAGCGAATCGATTCCTCACTTAATTCGTTGAAAGTGACTTTTGTTATTTCATATAAAATCTCAACTTTTTCATTGGTTTTAAAGCAAACGGAAGTGATGACTTCATGAGTAGCATTCGATAATGATTTAAGGATTTCAAAAGCATCTTGTTCGTCTTTTGGTTTACCCAAAGCGGTATTGTTGTGCCAAACAATGGTGTCGCTGGTAATCAAAATTTCATTTGGGTTTAATTCTCCTTCGAAAGCGCTGGCTTTCAGTTCAGCCAAATAATTAGTGATTTCGTGCGCTTTCAATTCTGGGGGATAAATTTCTTCGATTTCTTTCAATCGAATTTCAAAATCCAAGTCTAAATCTTTAAAAAACTGTTGGCGTCTTGGTGAACCCGAAGCCAGAATTAAAGTATATTTTTCTAATTTATTTCTAAGCATTATATTTCATATTTAAACTGATAACAACAACGGAAAGGATTCCAAAAAGCAAAATCCATTTTAAAAGTCCACTCAAAAAATGGAATTCTTTTTTGGTTGTAGCCGTCCACATTTTTACAGTGAAAAAAATTAGCGGACCTACAACAAAAAGCAATAGATATAGTGTAACGAATAGTAATTCAAACAAGTATTTATTGATGTAAAATAAAATAAAAAAAAGTGGAATAAAACTCAGTCCAAAAACTATTTTTCCAGTTCTGGATTTTCCTATTGCAATAGGTAAGGTGTTCATTCCTTGGTTGTAATCGCCATCGGTATCCTCAATGTCTTTAACGATTTCCCGCAACAGATTAATCATAAAAGCAAAAATAGCATAATCTAATAAGATCGAAAAAAACAATCCCATTTGTTGTTGATTGTCTATTCCTGTGGCAGGATATAAATCAAAAATCCCAATTATAATTATACTAAACGAAAGCAACAATGCTACAATAATATTGCCAATGAGCATCATTTGTTTCAGGCTTGTGGCATATAAATAAAGTGTAGCTGCAATCAGAATAAATATAGATGCAAAACCTGGTTTGGCTATAACATTTGATAAATAGAAACCAATTGCCACGCCCGTTACGGTAAGTCCAATGTATAAATTATAGGCTTGTGTTTCCGAAATGCTTTTGCCTATAACAACGGTTTTGGGTTTGTTGATAGCATCCGTGTTTTGATCAAAAATATTATTAATGATATATCCACCACCAGCAATCAAAACTGTTGATAAAACCAATAATAAATATTGCGAATCCGCTAATGCCAGAGGAATATTTTGAATTTTAAAAAATACATACCTGAAAATAAGCTGCATAAAAGCAAGCATGAGCAGGTTTTGGTATCGGATGAGTTTTAGAAATGGAACCACAGATGTCATTTAAAATTTATAATACTACTAATCGTGTTTCCCGTCAAAATGCGCCATCCATTTTCCTTGCGCTTTCATAACTTGTTCAATGACATCTCTCGCAGCACCTTTTCCTCCATTTTTATGCGAAATATATCTTGAAATGGCTTTGATTTCAGGGCTTGAATCCTGCGGACATGTAGGTAATCCTACTAATTTCATGACATGATAATCAGGAATATCATCGCCCATATATAAAACGTGTTCTGGATTTATTTTATAAACATCCGTATACTCATCAAATGTTTCCACTTTATCGGGTGTGCCCAAATAAATATCAGTAATGCCAAGATTTCGCAGTCTAACTCGCACGCCTTCATTGCTTCCACCTGAAATAATACATACATTATAACCGCTTTCAACGGCTGCTTTCATTGCATAACCATCTCTGATGTTCATAGTTCGCAAAATTTCTCCTTCATTGGTTACAAAAACAGAACTGTCCGTAAGTACGCCATCGACATCAAAAATAAAAGTAGTGATATCGTTCATTATTTCTTTATAACTTTTTGCCATTCTCTTGTATTGATTGTGTTAGTGTTTTATAAATTTTAAGGTAATCATCGTTGGCCAAAAAAGCTTCATGCGCTTCAATAGTTGCCGTATCATTGCGTTTTGCAGGACCAGTTTGCGCCTCTTCCGGAGAAAGTACCATTATTTTATTGGCAGTTTCAGCGATTAAAGGTTTCAGAATTTCGAAAGGAACTTGGTTTTCCTGACAAATTTCCTGACCTATTTGGTACAAATGATTCGTAAAATTATTGATAAAAACTGCTGCCACATGCAAGGCTTTTCGTTGTTCTGAATTGATTGCGAAAACTTTTTCAGAAATTGATTTGGCTACTTTATCCAATAATTGATAATCGGTAGCATTTTCACTTTCCAAGCAAATGGGAATCATTTTAAAATCAACGGGTTTATTTTTGGTAAAGGTTTGTAAAGGATAAAAAACTCCTTTACGATTGTCTTCATTCAAAATATTCAACGGAACACTTCCTGAAGTATGCACCACCAGCCGGTTTTTAAACGGAAGTTGCGAAGAAATTGCTTCAATTGCATCATCAGAAACCGCAATGATATACAAGTCAGCTTCCGCCAAAGCATTTAAATCATTTGTGATATGTTCCAAATTGAGTAGGTGGGAAACACTTGCTGTTTGTCTGGAATACACTTGGATTAACTCGATTTCTGTTCCTGAATTTTGAGCATTTTGAAAAGCGGCAATCAGATGTTGCGCAACATTTCCGGAACCAATAATTACTACTTTGACCATGCGACAAAATTAGCAAAAAAATATTAAGAGTTTTATTTGAAAATTACACGAATAAAAAATTGGATTTCGCCTTAAAAAGAGCCTTTTCAGGCTTTGAGATTCATTCTTATTTTTGGATTAAATTAACAAATGTCAGAATATAGAAGTCAACATTTTTAAGTACTTTTGTGGCACTTTTACAAAACATAATCCCATAAAAATGGATAAAAAAATATTCTCTTTTTTGTTTTCTACCCGCTTAATGGCCTTCTTATTTATTTCCTATGCTGTTGCCATGGCCACCGGAACTTTTATCGAAAGTAAATACAACACCGATACCGCTAAAATTTTAATTTACAATGCCTGGTGGTTTGAAGCCATACACGTGTTTTTCTTAATCAATTTCATTGGAAATATTAAGCGTTACCAACTCTTAAAAAAAGAAAAATGGGCTACTTTATTACTCCATTTATCTTTTATCTTTATTATTGCGGGTGCTTTTGTAACGCGTTACATTAGTTATGAAGGAATGATGCCCATCAGAGAAGGCGCTTCGGAAAATCAAATTTTTTCAGATAAAACGTTTCTGACTGTTTTTGTTGATGGTGAATATAAAGGGGAAATGAAGCGTCGCGTTTTTGAAAAGCAAGTGTTGCTTTCTCCGGCTGTAAACAATAATTTCCGTATTTCTGAAAAGTTTGCCGACACACCATTTGAAGTAAAATATGAAAATTTCATAATGGGAGCCAAAGAATATATTAAGGCTGATCCAAAAGGGACTGTGTTTTTGAAAATTGTAGAAGCTGGAGATGGAGGTCGTCATGAACATTTCTTGAAAGAGGGCGAAGTACAAAATATTCACAATGTATTATTTTCTTTAAATAAATATACAGACGGTGCTATAAACATCAACACCACTGGTACTGAATATACGATTCAAACACCTTTTGAAGGTAATTTTATGCGAATGGCAGATAAATTACAAGGAAAAGTGACTAAAGATAACGCGCAACCTTTGATGATGCGTTCGTTATACAGCATAGGTGAAATGCGATTTGTATTTCCAGATCCTGCCGTAAAAGGAATTGTAGATTACGAATCGGATAATGATTTCAAAGCTAAAACCCATGAGGATGCGGTAACGGTAAAAGTTATTGCTGACGGTCAAGAAAAAACTGTTACTGTTTTAGGTTCTAAAGGTAAAATAGGAGAGGCCAAAACTGTAAAAATTGGGAATATCGATTACTCTTTTTTCTACGGAAGTAAAGCATATGTGTTACCTTTTAAGATAAAATTGAACGATTTTATTGCCCAGAAATATCCAGGAACCGAAAAAAGTTATTCTTCGTTTGAAAGTAAAGTAACCGTTCAAGATACAGAACCATTTGATGCCAGAATTTATATGAATAATGTATTGGACCACAAAGGATATCGCTTTTTTCAGTCTAGTTTTGATCCTGATGAAAAAGGAACTGTTTTATCTGTAAACCATGATTTTTGGGGAACAGCGCTAACTTATGCCGGTTATTTTATGTTGTATTTTGCAATGATGGCGATTATGTTTACCAAATATTCTCGTTTTGCGGACATCAAACGTAAACTGGAAGTGGTTAAAACTAAGAAAGCTAAATTGTTGACCATTTTAGTTTTTATGTTCAGTTTTAGCAGTTTTGCGCAAGAACAGGAACACAATCACGCGGATCATGAAGGACATGCACATACGGAAGCAGAAGCAGCACCTGCAACACACGCAAATCATTCTAAAAAAGTATTCAGTCAGGATGAACTGAATGACTTGATAACTAAGTATAAAGTTCCTGCCGAACATGCTGCAAAATTTGGTAGACTTGTAATTCAAGATGGTGGCGGTAGAATGAAACCGATTAATACGTTTTCATCAGAATTGTTGCGAAAAGTAAGTCAGAGTGATTCATACAATGATATGAATTCAGACCAAGTTTTCCTATCAATTACTCAGTATGCCAGCTATTGGATAGAGATTCCAATCATTCATTTAAGAAGAGGAAATGACAGTTTAAGACAAATAATAGGTGTTGATAAGAAAGCTAAATTTGCACCTTTTGTGGCTTTCTTTGATGCTAAAGGTAATTATAAACTTTCTAAATATTTAGAAGAATCATTTAAGGCGGCTAACCCCAATCAATTTGAAAAGGATTTTATCGAAACAGATAAAAGAGTAAATTTGATGGAATCTGCGTTAAGCGGTCGAATATTGAAAATTTTCCCTATTCCGGATGATAAAAATAACAAATGGGTTTCTTATTTAGAACTCAACGAAGCAGGTTTCAAAGGGATGGAAGCTACGTATACTAAAAATGTATTGCCTTTGTATTTTGGTTCTTTGGCAAACGCTTCAACTTCTAATGATTACAAAACTGCCGATGAATTACTGGAAAGTATTAATGGCTTCCAAAAACGTTTTGGTAGTAAAGTGAGACCAAGTGAAGAAAGAATTACATCAGAAGTGTTGTATAATAAATATGATGTTTTCAATAAACTTTTTTATTGGTATGTTTTAGCGGCAATTTTGATGTTGTTTTTTGCAATTATGCGAATCTTCAAAGAGCGCAAAGGATTAGCTATAGCAGTAAATACAATGCATATAATTATAGGATTGTTATTTGCATTGCATACTGTGGGTTTAATTACCCGTTGGTATATTTCCGGTCACGCACCTTGGAGTAATGCGTATGAATCAATTATATATATTGCTTGGGCTACCATGTTTTTTGGTTTGGCTTTCGATAGAAAATCAAAACTTACTGTGGCTTCATCAGCTTTTGTAACCGCAATGATTCTTTGGGCTGCAAATCTAAACTGGATTGATCCGGAGATTGCAAATCTGCAACCAGTTTTAAATTCGTATTGGTTGATGATTCACGTGGCGGTAATTGTGGCTAGTTATGGACCGTTTGCATTAGGATTTATTTTAGGAGCAGTTTCATTGTTGTTGATTTCTTTTACAAATGAAAAAAACAAAACCAAAATGGATTTGAATATTCAGGAAATCACTTATATCAATGAGTTAGCATTAACGATAGGTTTGATAATGTTGACTATTGGAAACTTCCTTGGCGGACAATGGGCCAATGAAAGTTGGGGACGTTACTGGGGATGGGATCCAAAAGAAACTTGGGCATTGATCAGTATTATGGTGTATGCTTTTGTAATTCATGCCCGATTTGTTCCTTCTTTACGAGGAAAATGGATTTTCAATTTAATGAGCATGTTTGCTTTTATATCTATTTTGTTTACGTATTATGGAGTGAATTTTCACTTGGTAGGACTGCATTCGTACGCAAGTGGAGAAGCACATTCATTGAGTTGGATTTGGTATTCTCTTGGAGCAATTACGTTGTTTGGTGCTGTTTCCTATCCAAAATATAAGAAGTATTATAAAAAATAAGATTTTTTTGATTCTTAAAGCTGTTCTTTTGAGCAGCTTTTTTTGTTTTTAGAAGTACTAAAAAAACTTCTTTAATTGTATTATTTTTATAAAAAATATATGCTATGAATTTCGACTATAAATTATCTTTATTATTATGCTCTTTTTTTTGGATGGTTAGCTGTCAATCGCAAAATGTGATTTATGATAAGGAAGAAGTCAAAAATCAATGTATTAATGACAGTACGTTTGTAAATTTAAAACAGTACAGTCAAGATTTTGTCTATGATATGAAATATGCTACAGCTGATAATTTCTTAAAAGCAAAAGTCTATGACTGTGGAGAATGTTTTTTACGGCTAAAAACGGTTAATGCACTTATTGAAGCAAACAAAAAGTTTATTGAAAAAGGATACAAAATCAAAATTTTTGATTGTTATCGTCCTTTAGACATTCAGAAAAAAATGTGGAAAATTGTTTCCAATCCAAAATACGTTGCTAACCCTGCCAAAGGTTCTATCCACAATAGAGGAGGAGCAGTAGATATTACTTTAGTAGACCGTTTTGGAAATGAATTAGACATGGGAACTTCCTTCGATTTTTTTGGAATAGAAGCAAGTCACAATTATCCAAATGTTTCAGAAGAAGTGAAGGAAAACAGAATAGTATTGAAAACTATTATGACAAGTAGCGGTTTCAATTCTTTTGATTCCGAATGGTGGCATTACAACTTAAAGTCCGGATTGGATGATGCAGTTTCTAATGTTAAATGGGAATGTAAATAAGTACTTATTCAATGCATTTTAAGTTATCAATGAAGTAGTTTTCCGGATTGTAAATTTCATTAGTTAATTCAGATTTAAACTCTTTTTTAAAGACATAATCTTCTGTATCTGTTAAATATTTAATTCGCATCATAGATACTGGAGAGCTTTTTAATTCTTGAAAGCTATCTTTCATAAACATAAAAATACCAGAATTAATTCTATTGTCAAATCCTTTTTCATCATGGATCAAGGTGCCGCAATTTTCTTGATCAATATGAATTAACGTAATTATTTTTCCATTATTTAACTGCAAAAATAATTTGGAGTTTTTGTCGAAACAATTCGCTTTTATAAAATCTTTACTTTTTTGAATTAATTGAACTGTTAAAGTGGGTAATCCATCTGTTAATGCTAAAGAATAAAAAATATAACTAGAATTTCCACCGAAAACTTTCTCATTAACTATATACTCTTTGGTTGATCTGTAGGTTCCAATTGAATCATTCACATTAGCGCTATAATCACATGGTTTTTGAGCAAATATGTTCAGACTGAAGAATAATAAAGTTATTGTAATAATGTATTTCATTTTATGATATTTTAGTGCAAATTAAAACAATTTTATAATTATTTTCATCAGTTGTAAAAAAACAATATACATTTCCACCATCTTTTATTTTCCATTTTTTTCGAATACTTTCTACACTGTCAGGAAAATTCCGTGTAGTAATATTCGCTTGAGTATTTTCTAAATAAGATTTCATTTCCAGTTTGTTGTATGGGAAAAATTTTTGAATTTCAAAAACACGTCCTGGAAAAAATTTGATTTCAATCGAAGTGTATAAATGAGAATGTTTGTGTAGTTTATTTAAGTTGTAAAAGGAACCTACTTCATGAAATCCGCCTGATTTCATGATAGCGCTATTAGGTTCGTATAAATACTTTTGAGGTAAACTAAAGTTTGGCAATGTAGCATTATCGTTCAAAATAAAATCAAATGTTTCCAATTTTTCTTTTACGATATTAACTGTTTTGATATTTACATTTCCATAATAATCTTTGTGCAATTCCCATAATAATTCTTTTACTTCGTTTTCTAAAGCTACGATGTGAATGGTTTTCACGTGTTTCAATTCGGATAAACCCGCAGTAATATCAAGAAGCGGCGCAGTTTTTATAAGAACAGCATCTGAATTTCTAAAATAAAAATCTAAATTTTCAGGAACATTAGGTAAGCAATCTTTAAGCAAGAACACTTTTCCTTTGGCATCATTTCTCCTGGAAGGATCAATATATATCCAGTCCCATTTTGTATTTAAAGTATTTAAAGTGATCAAACTATCTCCTGGATAGCAATTGATATTCGGAGCATTTAATTGTTCAAAATTATGTTTTACAACCGCTGATAGTTCTAAATTGATTTCGCAATGGACAACATTTTTTATTTTTTTTAGAAAATAGTAATCGTCTACACCAAAACCTCCTGTCAAATCAATTAAACTTTCTCCTGAAACTATGGAAGCTTTATATTGCGCTGTTTTTTGTGATGAAGTTTGTTCTATTGATATTTTACTGGGATAAATAATATTTTTGGCAGCAAACCAATTCGGTAATTTATCTTTTGCTTTTGTTTTAGCTTCAATTTGGTTCAAAATATGAATCCAATCCACGTCAGGAAAGGGATTTTTTTGGAGCGCTAATTTCGAAATGCTCGTGCCAATATTCGCATTGATAAATGCTTGTATTTCGGGATTTAAAAGCATTAAATCCAACATTAAATATCTTTTGTTAATAGTATGATAATTTTGTTTTCTGGGAAAAATTCTTTACCCATTACTTTAATTATGGTGTAAAGAGGCACTGCTACTATCATTCCTAATATTCCAAAAAGGAAACCTGCAATCAGGATAACAAGAAATATTTCCAACGGATGTGAGCTTACACTTTTTGAAAAAATGATGGGCTGTGATAAATTGTTATCGATAATTTGAACAATCCAAAAACCAATTAAAACATAAATGGTGGTTGGTAAAATTTCAGATTGAAAATCACTTCCCAGATTGCTTAACATGGTTAGAATTGCCGCTAAAAAGGATGCTATAAGCGGTCCAATATATGGAATGATGTTTAGAACTGCACATAAGAAGGCTATAACAAGAGCATTTGGAACCCCAAAAATGAATAATACAATTAGGTATAAAAGGAATACAATGAATAATTGAAGTAATAATCCAATGAAATAACGTGATAACAAGTGATTTATTTTTTCTAAGGAATTTAAAATTTGATCTTCATGGCTATTTGGGATTAGTTTTTTTATTCCTAAAATGAACATTAATCGGTCTTTTAGAAAGAAGAAAGTAATGAATAGTACGGAACCTAATCCTACGCCTAAACTACTAATTGTGCCTAGAATTGTATTTAAGAAGTTAGGTATGAAATTAAAATTTATTTTAGAGGTAATGTTTGCTTCCTTTAAAACTTGTGCAGAATCAATTTGGTGATTGTCCAAAAACACAGTGATTTGATTGATTAACTGGACTATGTTTTTTTCAATTTCAGCAGTGTTAAGAAGTGACAGGTTTTGTCCTTGAGATAAAATCAAAGGAACAAACATCATTATAAACCCGAATATGATTAGTATAAAAATAAACAAAGTTGCTATGGTTGCAAAAATATGCTTGAACTTTAATCGCTTTTTAAAAAAATCTAAAATAGGATTTCCTATTAATGTAAGTATGAATGATACAACAAGATAAATCAGTACGGATTGAATTTGATAAAAAAAGAACAATACTAAACCACATAAAGTTAATGTCAATAATGCTCTAAGAATCCCATTTGAAATGGTTTTTGATGTAATCATGTTTCTATTTTAGAATGTAAATATAAAAAAAACTCGCTAACAAGTAGCGAGTTTTAAATTCTAAAAAACTAAAAAAAAATTATATTCCGAAACTTGCTCTTGCTCCACCTGAAACAAAAACTGCACTCATTCTTGATTTTTGTCCGTTAGAGAACATGTACATTCCTCTATCGTCAGTATAATCCATGTAGTTCATTGTCATTTCAACTGGGTTACCAGAACAAGTACTGTAATGCGGATAAGCTGGAACTCCAGCATTTGCTGCATTGTGGGTAGGTGTATCTGACACTAAATCACTACCACAAGTTGCATCACCCCAAATATGACGTAAGTTCATCCAGTGTCCTACTTCATGTGTTGCTGTTCTTCCTAAATTGAAAGGGTATACAGCTGTACCCGTATTTCCTAAATATTTAGAATCTATCACAACACCATCAGTAGAAGAAGATCCTCCAGGAAATTGAGCATAACCTAGGATTCCACCACCAATAGTACAAGCCCAAAGATTCATCTTTGTAGTTGGAGAAGTTGGAGCAATTCCGCCTTGAGAAGCAATTTTCATCGCATTGTTAGTGCCCCAAGAAGTTTTAGTAGTTGATTTTCTAATTACTTGATCTAAAACAAAAGAGATTCCTACGTTGGCTTTAACTCCAGAGAATAATGAAGGAACACTATTGAAATCGGAGTTAGCGGCATTAAAATCTTTATTTAATACATCAATTTGAGACTGAATCTGTGCTAATGAAATGTTTTCGGCAGTAGTTCTGTAAAGAACATTTACCACTACAGGAATTTGAACTTTTCCGTTTACTAAACGGGCTGATGACATTGCTTTTTGTGTGAATGCTTCAATTTCGTTCATTCTTAAGGCTAAAGTTGGATCAGCCTTCATTTGGGCAGCTAATACATCTTGAGATGCACAACCACGTTTTGTAACTGCATCAGCTGATTGAACAATTTCTGTTGTGTCATTTTGACAAGAAAAAAGCATCAATAATGCTACAGCAGATAAAAGAATTTTTTTCATAATAAATTTGGTATAAATTAATAGTTTTGGTTAATTAAGTAGCAATTGTATAACAATTTTTGATAATAACAAATTTTTAAAACATTTATTTGAAAAATAATTTAAAAAAAGAGTTAAAATTATGTCTTTAGTATAAGAATAATAAAGGCTTCAGCTTTACTATTTTAAACTAAAGGAATATGTTGCTATAAAATAAAATTTATGGAGTTAATATCATCCGTATGATTATGTCGAAAAGTATAGTCATAGTGTTTTTTAAATAAAAAAGAGACGATTTATAGACTCCCCAAATAGTGTTTAACTTTTTGGGGAATTTTTTTTAGGTCGCCTCTTTTATTTTATAAAGCTTGAAAGAAAATTAGATTCCGAAACCTGCTCTTGCTCCACCTGAAACAAAAATTGCAGCCATTCTTGATTTTTGTCCGTTAGAGAACATATACATTCCTCTATCATCTGTGTAATCCATGTAGTTCATAGTCATTTCTACTGGAGTTCCAGTACAAGTGCTGTAATGTGGATACGCAGGAACACCATAGTTAGCAGTGTTGTGTGTAGGCGTATCAGAAACTAAATCACTTCCACAAGTGGCATCACCCCAGATGTGACGTAAGTTCATCCAGTGACCAACTTCGTGAGTAGCTGTTCTTCCTAAGTTATAAGGGAAAGCTCCCGATCCGGATAAGCCAAAATATTTTGAATCGATTACAACACCATCAGTAGTTGTTGATCCTCCAGGAAATTGAGCATAACCTAAAATACCTCCGCCAATAGTACAAGCCCACATGTTAAGTTTTGTTGTTGGTGAAGTAGGATCTAAACCTCCTTGTTTTGTTTTTTTCATAGCATCTCTAGTTCCCCAAGATGTTTTAGTAGTAGATTTTCTATTTACTGTTTCTAAAACGAAAGTTATACCAACATTTGCAGCAACTCCAGAAAATAAAGCAGGAGTACTGCTGAAATCTGAATTAGTAGCATTAAAATCAGCATTTAATACATCAATTTGAGATTGAATTTGAGCATCAGTAATGTTTTCTGCAGCAGTTTTGTACAATACGTTCACTACAACAGGAATTTCAACTTTACCGTTTACTAAACGACCAGTTAGCATTGCTTTTTGAGTAAATGCTTCAATTTCGTTCATTCTTAAAGCTAAAGTTGGATCATTTTTCATTTGTGCTTCAAGAACTTCTTGAGAAGCACAACCGCGTTGAGCTATTGCATTAGCTTCTGGTGCTACTTCTGTTGTTTCATTTTGACAAGAGAAAAGCATCAATAATGCTACTGCAGATAAAAGGATTTTTTTCATAATAAAGTTGTTATATATTAATAGTTTTGGTTAATTATTTCACAATTTTATAACAAATTTTTCATAAAAAAAACTATTATTTATTTTTTTTCAAAAATAATTGGCAACACCTACGTTTTACGGGTTTCCGTAAAATTCAATAATTATATTTTTAAGTGTTTTCTGATAATAGAATTTTATTAAAATTCTAAAAAGCTTTTTTTTTTAATTTTAATAAAGTAATTTATGATATATTTTGTCAAATTATGTTTAAAAATACTAATTTTAATGAGAAATATTGATTTTTAAAATTTAGTAAATTAGTAATAAATCAGACTAATCAAGCTTATGATAATTTAATAATGCTGAAAAATTATGCTTATACATCCGTTGATTTTCAATAATTATTCATTTCACAACTGATTGATTCTTAATTTTATGTTAAAAAGTAGATTGTAAAATGACTTATGATTTGCTCATGAAATTTGATAGTTTAGAAAGGAAAAAGTAAGCAAAAAAAGGAGAGAAAAGTTACGAGATTACCCTTTTAAATTTTAAAGGGTTTTAAAGATATTAATTATTAAAAATATAGCTAATAATATTAGCTCCCATTTTTAATGCTTTTTCTCGAATTGCTACTGGGTCGTTATTAACTTCAGGATCTTCCCAACCATCTCCTAAATCGCATTCGTAGGTGTAGAGTAGAACGAGTTTATTTTCTATAAAAAGACCAAAGGCCTGAGGTCTTTTACCATCATGTTCGTGTATTTTAGGTAAACCAGCAGGAAATGAATAGGGTTTTTGGAAAATAGCATGATTCGCTGGAATTTCAATTAAGTCATTATTGGGGAATATTTTTTTGATTTCTTTTTTAATATATTTATCCATACCGTAATTATCGTCAATATGAAGAAATCCTCCGGCCAGTAAATAGTTTTTAAGATTACTTACTTCAGTATCATTAAAAACAACATTGCCATGACCAGTCATGTGCACATAAGGATATGAAAATAAATCAGGACTCCCTGGTTCAACAGTTGCTGGCTTGGTCTTTATTTTGGTATTGATATTAGCATTACAATATTTTATCAAGTTAGGCAGCGAAGTTGGATTAGCATACCAATCGCCACCGCCACTGTATTTTACCAATGCAATTTCTTGTGAAAACAAGGGTGTTGAAAGGATTAATAGTAGATAAAATAGTTGCCTCATAATTAAATTAGTTATTCTTAGTCCTCATTAACAAATACTACACTGTGACAGGCAACAATTGCAGCGGTTTCTGTTCGTAATCTAGTGTTTCCCAATGAAACGGCAGTAAAATCATTTTCAAGTGCCAAAGTAATTTCTTTTTCGGAAAAGTCGCCTTCAGGACCTATCAATATTGTGATATTTTCATTTGGTTTCAAAACGGATTTCAGTGTTCTTTTATCCGTTTCTTCGCAATGTGCAATCAGTTTTAAACCTTCATTTTTAAGTTTGACAAATTCCTTAAAGGTGATGGCCGGATTCAATTTAGGAAGATATAATTCATTGGATTGCTTCATTGCGGTCAATAAAATTTTATCAAATCGTTCGTTATTGATGACTTTCCGTTCCGAATGATCACAAATAATGGGCGTGATTTCATGTATGCCAATTTCGGTTGCTTTCTCCAGAAACCATTCGTAGCGGTCATTCATTTTAGTTGGCGCTACTGCCAGATGCAATCTAAATTTTGAAGGAGGTGCTTTTTCAAACGAAATAATTTTAACCGTGCATTTACTGTCTGAAGCTAGTGTGATTTCAGTTTTGAATAATGAGCCTAAACCATTGGTAACGAATAATATGTCGGTATCTTTTTTGCGTAATACTTTAATGATGTGTTTGCTTTCTTCTTTGTCAAAAGAAAAAACTTCAGTGGATTCCGTAATAGTTGGATTGTAAAATAATTGCATAATTTATAGTTGTATTCTTGCTTTAGAAACTACAGATGAAGTTTCAAATGTTTGAGTTAAAAATTTTTGGTAACCCACAATTCCAATCATTGCAGCATTATCAGTAGTATATTCAAATTTAGGAACAAAGGTTTTCCAACCGTATTTGTTCTCGGCTTCTTTCAATGTATTTCTAATTCCTGAATTGGCAGAAACGCCTCCACCAATGGCAATTTGTTTTATTCCGGTTTCTTTTACGGCTAATTTTAATTTGTCCATCAAAATTTCAATAATCGTATGTTGAATGGAAGCGCAAATGTCATTTAGGTTTTCGTCAACGAAATTTGGATTTTCTAATTTTTTCTTTTGGATAAAATATAAAATTGCTGTTTTTAGTCCCGAAAAACTAAAATCTAAACCGGGAACTTTTGGTTTGGTAAATGCAAATGCTTTTGGATTTCCCAGTTGCGCATATTTATCAATCAAAGGACCGCCTGGATAGGGAAGGCCTAAAATTTTAGCACTTTTATCAAAAGCTTCTCCAACTGCGTCATCTGTAGTTTCTCCAATCACGGTCATGTCAAAAAAGTTAGCTACTTTAATGATTTGAGTATGTCCGCCACTTATGGTCAAAGCCAAAAAGGGAAAGCTGGGTTTTTCAAAACCATCTTCCTCAATAAAATGGGCTAAAACATGTGCTTGCATGTGATTTACCGCAATCAATGGAATTTGTAAAGCAACAGCCATTGATTTAGCAAAAGAACTTCCTACCAAAAGGGAACCCATAAGTCCAGGGCCTTGTGTGAAAGCGATTGCTGATAACTGTTCTTTTTGTATATTTGCCTTGCGAAGTGCAGCATCAACGACAGGAACTATATTTTGTTGGTGTGCTCGAGAGGCTAGCTCAGGAACTACTCCACCATATTGATTGTGAATCAGCTGATTTGCCACAACATTTGACAATACTTTATCGTTTTGTAAAATGGCAGCAGCAGTATCATCACAGGAACTTTCGATGGCAAGAATAAAAACCTCGGGATTTTGCATAAAAAGGCATAAATTTTGAATTACATTTGACAAGTCGATTTTAAAAATCTTTTTGTAAAATCCAAAATTAGAGAATTTTTATTAAAGGTGCTTGTGTTTCCAATGGCAAAATGAAATTTTAGAACATTAAATAATATATTAGGTATCAAAAAAGTTATAAAAATAGCGTTTCGTTTACTGCTTGGACTAATCCTGCTTTTGTTGGTTGTCGGTATTGCTCTCACCATGCCAGCTGTTCAGACAAAAATTGCACACTATTTTACAGATAGTCTTAATAAAGATTTTGGTACCAATATAACGATTGATGAAGTTGCGATTTCAGTTTTTGGAGGTGTGAAATTTAAAAAAGTCTTGATTCTGGATCATCATAAAGATACTTTGATCTATTCTAACAGGATTTCTACCACTATTTTAGAAAGTAAGAAACTGCTCAATGGTGATTTGATTTTTGATGGTTTGGATTTGCATGGATTGCTTTTCAACTTGAAAACCTATAAAAATGAAAAAGAATCGAATCTTGATAAATTTATCAAAGCCTTTGAAACCGGAAAGCCTTCAAGCCGAAAGTTTTTGCTTAAAGCAAATAAACTTCAAATTTTTGACGGACGTTTTATTTTAACGGATGATAATCGAGACAATCCAAAAGATCTTGATTTCACGAAACTTAATGCTTCTGTAACGGATTTTTTAATATTCGGTCCGGATGTGACTACCAAAATAAACAAAATGTCTTTTTTAGACTTTCGTGGTTTGTATGTTAAAAATTTAAGCTCCAAATTTAGTTATTCTAAAAAGAATATAAAACTGGAAAATCTTGATTTATTGACAAAAGAATCAACGTTGAACGGAAGTGTTATTTTAAATTATAAAATTGAAGATTTCTCTGATTTCACTGATAAAGTACAGTTTGATATCAAATTAAATTCGGCTTCCATAGCCTCAAATGATATTCGCTATTTTTATAAAGAATTAGGGAAAAATCAACATTTTTACACTAAAACCAGTATTAAAGGTACGCTGAATGATTTGAAATTTAAAAAACTGGAATTAGTTGATGACCGAAAGACCCAAATAAACGGGGATGTTAATTTTAAAAATTTATTTGCTAAAAAAGGGCAAAAATTTTCCATGTATGCTAAATTCGATAAGTTGACCTCTAGTTATCAGAATTTGATCGTCATACTGCCTAATATTTTAGGAAATAAATTACCAACTTCCTTGAAAAAGTTAGGGAGATTTTCGGCTTCAGGAACCTCAAGTGTTTCCACGACAGCGGTTGAAGCTGATTTTTCTATGATTACCGCCTTAGGAAATGTAACTTCTAATTTAGAAATTCAAAACATAGATGTAATAGATAAAGCATCATATATAGGGAATGTGATTCTAGAGAATTTTGACATTGGAACTTTATTGGATCAAAAAGAACTGGGAAGAGTCAGTTTGAATATTGATGTTGATGGTAAAGGTTTTAAACAAAAATACTTAGATACGGCCATAAAAGGAGATATTACTCAAATAGACTATAAAAATTATAATTATACCAATATTGTTGTCAACGGGACTTTAAAAAGTCCAAATTATAAAGGTCAAATTTCTATAAATGACCCTAATTTGAGTATGACTTTTAATGGCTTATTGGATTTAAGTAAAAAAGACAATCGTTATGATTTTCATATTAACGTCGAAAATGCAGATTTGAATAAATTGAAGCTGATGAAAGATTCAGTCTCCGTATTCAGAGGAGATGTTGTTGTTCAGGCTTCAGGAAACAATATTGAGAATTTTCAGGGAAATGTTTACATCAATGAAACCTCTTATCAAAATGCAAAAGACACTTATAATTTTGATGATTTTACCATAATTTCCAGTTTCGATCAAAATAGAGTTAGAACCATTACCGTAAATTCTCCGGATATTCTTGAGGGTGAAATTGTGGGTAAATATGAATTCAATCAATTAGAAAATTTGGTTAAGAATTCTCTGGGAAGCCTTTATACGAATTTCAAACCGAGTAAAGTAAAAAAAGGACAGTTTCTTAAATTTAACTTTTCAATCTATAATAAAATTATCGAAATTTTTTATCCTGAAATTTCAATCGGCGCCAATACAATTGTAAAAGGGAATATTAGCTCCGATAATCAGGAATTCAAACTCAACTTCAATTCGCCTCAAATTGTGGCTTCCAGCAATACATTTGATAATATTAGAGTTTCAGTAGACAATAAAAATCCACTTTACAATGCCTATATTGAATTAGACAGCATCAAGACAAAATATTATAAAATACGTGATTTTAGTCTGATAAATGTCACTATGAAAGATACTCTGTTCTTTCGATCGGAATTCAAAGGAGGTGCAAATGCTGAGGATTATTACAATCTGAATTTATACCATACCATTAACAAAGACAATAATAATGTTGTAGGGATTAGTAAATCTGAGGTGAAATTCAAGGATTACCTTTGGTTTTTAAATGAAAATGAAACGCCGGATAACCAGATTGTTTTTGATAAATCATTTAAGAATTTTGATATCGATAATCTAATATTATCACATGAAGATCAAGCAATCTCTTTAGACGGAGAATTAAAAGATACAAGCTATAAAGATCTAAAATTGAGTTTTAAAGATGTAGATTTAAATAAAATTACACCGGCAAATGATAAATTCATTGTTCACGGAAATATAAATGGTGCGGTTAATTTTAAGCAAGATAAAGATGTTTATCAGCCTACCGCTTCAATAATTATTGATAGCTTAAATGTAAATAAAACCGATTTAGGGATTTTGAATTTTGATATTGAAGGAAACGAGAGTTTTAAAAAGTTTACTATTAATTCAAATCTGGAAAATAAAAATATTGAATCGTTTAACGCTAACGGAAGTTTTGAAATCCTAAATAAAGAAACATTTCTGAGTTTAAATTTAAAATTCGATAAGTTTAATTTAGCTACTTTAAGCTCACTCGGAGGTGACGTATTATCAAATATACGGGGCTTTGTGTCTGGTAATTCAAGAATTGAAGGGAACTTAAAAAAACCGGAGATAAATGGGCGCTTGTATGTTGATGATGCTGGAATCACAATACCTTACCTGAATGTAGATTATGCATTAAAAGATAAAACTATTATTGATTTAACTGATGAGAAATTTATTTTCAGAAATAATACGCTGAAGGATACAAAATTTGGTACAACAGGAACATTAAACGGAAGTATTGAGCATAAGAATTTTTCTGATTGGAAATTGGATTTAGCAATTAATTCCAAAAGATTACTGGCTCTTGATACGAAAGATAGTGAAGATGCAGCTTATTTTGGTACCGCATTTATTGATGGACTCGCAACCATAAAAGGTCCAACAAATGGCTTATTTATTAAAGTTGATGCAAAATCAGAAAAAGGGACTTCTATAAAAATCCCGATTAATAATGCTGAAAGCATAAGTGATAACTCATTTGTTCATTTTGTTACTCTTAAAGAAAAGTATAATATCAAAAAAGGAATTGTTGAAGACACAAGAACGTACAAAGGGTTAGAGTTAGAATTTGATTTTGATATTACACCCGATGCAGAAGTTGAAGTCATCCTTGATAGAAGTACCGGTCATGGAATGAAAGGGAAAGGTTTTGGATCTTTATTGTTTAAAATAAATACCTTTGGTAAGTTCAATATGTGGGGCGATTTCCAGTCGTATGAAGGAACCTATAATTTTAAATATGGTGGTTTTATTGATAAAAAGTTTGCACTAAAAAAAGGAGGCTCAATTTCATGGGAAGGAAACCCGATGCGGGCACAACTAAATCTTGAAGCGGTATACAAAACATCTGCTAATCCAGCAGTTTTGCTAGAGAATTCATCTTTTAACAGTAAAGTTCCCGTAGAAGTTATCATTGGTATTAGAGGAGATTTGACGAGCCCTGAACCTGATTTTAACATTGAATTTCCAACGGTTAGTAATGTATTAAAATCGGAGATTCAGTATAAATTAAATGATAAGGACGTCCGACAAACGCAAGCCTTGTATTTACTCTCGTCCGGAAGTTTTTTAAGTCCTGAAGGTGTAAGTCAATCTGATTTTTCAGGAAGTTTATTTGAAACAGCTACCAGTTTATTAGGGAGTATCATTAAAACGGATGATGAAAAATTTAATGTTGGGTTTAATTTTATTGGAGCAGACAGAAGAATAGGAAAAGAATCGGATGGAAGGTTTGTTGCCACGATTTCTTCTAAAATTAATGAAAGAATTACTATCAATGGAAAGTTAGGTGTGCCTTTTGGAGGAATAAACGAGTCTGCCATTGTAGGAGATGTTGAAGTTCTTTACAGGGTTAATGAAGATGGAACTTTAAATTTGAGGCTTTTTAACAGAGAAAATGATATTAATTATATTGGTCAAGGCATTGGATATACTCAAGGAATGGGGGTTACCTATGAAGTTGATTTTGATACTTTTAAAGAATTAGTAAATAGAATTTTCAAAAATATCAAAATAGAGAAAGAAATAACTCCTATTTCCGAAGATCAAGATTCTAATTTATCTCCAGACTATATTAACTTTTCTAAATCTAAGAAAACAAATACAGAAAAAATTAAAATAAATCAAGAAGGTTTAATTCCCGAGGAAAACTAATTGATTGTACTTTAAACAAAAATACTACATATTCAAAAAGAGGCATGGAGTTAGTTATCAATGTAGATTTATAATTAGCGCACTTGAGCTTCATGAAAAATCTGCATTTATTTAAAAACACGCGAATGATAATTCTATTTTAAATCCTTATTTAGAAGTTATTTGCGTATTGTTATGCTATTTTAAATATTAATGTCAGTTATTTGTTAATTATAAAATAAATATTGATTTTTTTTCTTATTTTGTTAAATTAAATCTATTTTATTTTAGTTTTTTAAAAACTTATTAACGAAAACGTTTGAATTTAAGACGCTTTACCAATTTATTAAAAACACAGCTCTATAAGTGCTGAATGTTTGCTAGTTTTACACTTTAATACTTTAAATAATGCCAAAAACAATAAAAAAAGTTGGTGTTCTTACCTCAGGAGGAGACTCACCTGGTATGAATGCAGCAATTCGATCAGTTGTTCGTACATGTGCTTATCATAATATAGAATGCATAGGAATTTATAGAGGTTATCAGGGAATGATTGAAGGAGACTTCAAGGAAATGGGACCTCGAAGCGTAAACAACATTGTAAATAAAGGAGGGACAATTTTGAAATCGGCCCGATCTTTAGAGTTCAAAACTTCTGAAGGAAGAAAAAAGGCACATGAGAATCTTACTAAAGCAGGAATTGATGCCTTAGTGGTAATAGGGGGTGATGGTACTTTTACAGGAGGTTTATTGTTTAACAATGAATTTAATTTTCCTGTAATGGGAATTCCGGGTACTATTGATAACGATATTTTTGGAACAAGTCATACCCTTGGATATGATACTGCTTTGAATACCGTAGTCGATGTGATTGATAAAATTAGAGATACTGCAAGTTCACACAATCGTTTGTTTTTTGTAGAAGTAATGGGAAGAGATGCCGGTCATATTGCTTTGAATGCAGGTATTGGTGCTGGTGCAGAAGAAATATTGATTCCTGAAGAAAATTTAGGATTGGATCGATTATTAGAATCATTACAAAAAAGCAAAGCTTCAGGAAAATCATCCAGTATTGTTGTGATAGCTGAAGGAGACAAAATAGGTAAAAATGTTTTCGAACTAAAAGATTATGTTGAAGCCAATTTGCCAGAATATGATGTTAGAGTTTCAGTTCTAGGTCACATGCAACGTGGCGGTTCGCCTTCTTGTTTTGATAGAGTTCTCGCCAGTAGATTAGGCGTGAAAGCTGTTGAATCATTACTGGAAGGAAAATCAAATTATATGGTTGGATTGCAAAATGATAAAGTTTCATTGACACCTTTGGAACAAGCAATTAAGGGAAAAACAGAGATTGATAGAGAATTATTGAGAGTTTCAGATATAATGTCTACTTAGATAAAAAAATGAAGTTTATTGTGAGGAAATTAGACTTTAAAAGAATGTTAGGAAAATAAACAAAAAAATTAAAGTAAAATGTCAAAAGTAAAATTAGGAATAAACGGGTTTGGAAGAATTGGAAGAATCGTTTTCAGAGAATCTTTCAACAGAGATAATGTAGAAGTAGTAGCAATCAATGATTTATTAGATGTAGATCATTTAGCTTACTTATTAAAATATGATTCAGTTCACGGACGTTTTGCAGGTAAAGTTGAAGTTATAGACGGAAAACTTTTTGTAAACGATAAAAATATCAGAATTACAGCAGAAAGAGAACCTGCAAATTTGAAATGGAATGAAGTTGATGTTGATGTAGTTGCTGAGTGTACGGGTTTCTTTACTACACTGGAAACTGCAAACGAGCATATTAAAGGTGGTGCCAAAAAAGTAATTATTTCTGCGCCTTCTGCTGATGCTCCAATGTTTGTAATGGGAGTAAACCATGATAAAGCTTTAGCAACAGATACAGTTGTTTCTAATGCATCTTGTACTACTAACTGTTTAGCTCCATTAGCTAAAGTTATTAATGATAACTTTGGAATTGTAGAAGCTTTGATGACTACTGTTCACGCAACAACTTCAACACAAATGACTACTGATGGTCCTTCTAAAAAGGACTGGAGAGGTGGACGTGCGGCTTCATGCAACATTATTCCATCTTCTACAGGTGCTGCTAAAGCAGTAGGAAAAGTTATTCCTTCATTGAACGGAAAATTAACAGGTATGTCAATGCGTGTTCCTACAACAGATGTTTCTGTAGTTGATTTAACTGTAAAAGTTGAAAAAGAAACTACTTACGAAGAAATTATGGCTGTGTTGAAAAACGCATCTGAAACTACAATGAAAGGAATCTTAGGATATACTGAAGATTTAGTTGTTTCTCAAGATTTCGTTTCTGATCCAAGAACATCTATCATTGATGCTCATGCTGGAATTGGATTGAACTCTACTTTCTTCAAAATCATTTCTTGGTATGACAATGAATATGGGTATTCTAGCAAATTGATTGATTTATCGGTACATATTGCAGGTTTAAAATAATTCTTTATATTTACAAATCCCGTTATATTTTTTTAACGGGATTTTATTTTTTTGTTGCTTCCTTCAATGGATGTTTTAAGGAATTGTCCGTTTAAAATCAAGCAACTGCAAAACCAAAAAACCAAAATAAAATGAGATTAATAGTTGATAGTGGTTCTACCAAAGCAGATTGGATAGCGATAGATGACCATGGAAAAGTATTGTTTACAACTCAAACATTAGGACTAAATCCTGAAGTGCTTGAAGCGGATGAAATTATAGAGCGTTTAAATGATCGTTTCGATATTTTACATAATAAGAAAAATGCGACCCATTTGTTTTTTTATGGAGCAGGTTGTGGTACCGATAGAATGAAAATTGCACTTTCACAGGTTTTTCAAACGTACTTTCCTAACGCTATTATTGACGTCAAAGAAGATACTTATGCGGCAGTTTATGCAACAACTCCAAAAGGAGAAAAAGCAATTGTTTCAATCTTAGGAACAGGATCAAACTGCAGCTATTTTGATGGTAAAGAGTTACACCAAAAAGTGCAATCGTTGGGTTATATCGCCATGGATGATTGTAGCGGAAATGTTTTTGGAAAAGAATTAATCAGAAAATATTATTTTAATAAAATGCCAAAAGAACTGGCAGTTGAATTTGAAAAAGAATATGATTTAGATCCTGATGCCATTAAAAATAAGTTGTACAAAGAACCGAATCCAAATGCGTATTTAGCAACATTTGCAAAGTTTTTGATTCAACACAAAGAAACAGAGTTTTGCAGAAAAATTATTTTCAAAGGGATGAAATCTTTTGTGAAAAATTACATCAAACAATATGATAATTGCAAAGAAGTACCTGTACATTTTGTGGGTTCAATTGCATTTTATTTGAAAGAAGAATTACAAGAAACTTTTGATAAATATGAACTTCAATTAGGCAATGTTTTAAGAAGACCAATTGACGGATTGATTGCATTTCATATTGCAAATAAATAGGTTTTTTTAAGTTTACTTTAAACTTAAAAATCACTACTGATTTACTTTAAGCAAGTAAATCAGTAGTGATTTTTTTATGGAATTAAAAGTACCTTTATACTTTTAGATAGTAATGCCAATAGTGTTTGCTACAGAATAGCAATCATAGAAATTTCAACATTTACGTTTTTTGGCAAACAAGCCACTTGAACTGTTTCACGTGCTGGAGCAGTTTTTTCGTCAAAGTAAGAACCGTAAACAGTATTTATTTTTCCAAAATCATTCATGTCCATAATGAAAATAGTTGTTTTTACAACATTTTCAAACGTCATTCCTGAGGCCTCTAAAACAGCTTTCATGTTTTGCATGACTTGCTCTGTTTCGGTTTCTATAGTAGCTGTAACTAATTCTCCAGTTGCCGGATTGATTGCTATTTGACCAGAAGTATAAAGGGTATTTCCTTTAAGTACTGCTTGACTGTAAGGACCAATTGGTGCCGGAGCATTTTCGGTAAAGATTATTTTTTTCATAGGAATAATATGTTTTTGTATAACGTAGAAATAGTAACTCAATTCTATTTTAATTCTTAAATAAAGTTTTCTAAATGGCAGCTTTAAAGATTTTGATTAGAAAATTTATCTGTTAATGGTACTTCTTTTATCCCATTTGATATCGCTTAATACGCCGGATTTTATTCCAATAAAGAAACCCCAGTTTGCATTTTCGCCCATTGGAGACCAGTTAAAATCCATTCTCCAGCTTAACAAGTCTCTCTCGAAACGAAGTTGTGTGAAAGTAACCCCTTTTTGAACAAAATCGTAACCGGTAGAAACGCCCGCTTTCCATTTTGGAGTTATGTCAGCATTAGCAGAAATCATTATTGAGTTCCCAATTATTTGATTCTCTCGGTTGTTATTCCCGTACGTTAATGAATAGGCAAATGTCATGTCCCACGGTAATTTAGAGTTGAAAAATTCTGAAATTTTATCTTCTCCTTCTTCCTCTTCTTCATCCTCAAACTGACTTCTTCTGCTATCTCCTAAGTCTGTATTTGTACCAAATAAATCATCCTCACGACCACCATTTCGTTGGCTTTGAACATTTTTATCTTTTTTGGTATCGTCTTTTCCTTTGCTTGAAATTGAATAATTCAGAGTCATATTTGAACTGGTCATTCTAAAAAGACTTCCGCCATTATCTATATTAAAAACATTAATTCGGTTTCCGGAATTGTCAATCGCATAAGGGTCTAGTGTTGCTCCAAAATTGACATTCATTTTATTGTCTAATAATGTAGTACCACCGCTAACTCTTATTGGAGAAAAGGCAAGTGAAGTTACTCCATCTGCATCTAGATTATAGGAAGTGGATAGGTTTAAATTGTTAAGCAACATTATTTTTTTAGGCTCCACTTTAGTACTGTCTTTGTCGGTAACTTTAGCCTCAAAAGTATTGCTCAAATCAAAACCTAATGTATTGGAATTATTTAATCCTGGAGCACCATAAATACCACTTTCGAATCGAGAATATTGTTTTATCATTGTTCCAGTGGCATCAGCGGAGTAAGTGTCATAGTATTTTTCAAAACTAGGAGTGTAGCCATAAGAGACTGATGGTCTCATGACGTGCCTTATGGATTTGATTTTTTTATCATTACCAAAATTAAAAGTTCCATAAATAGTTGTTCCTACGCTGGAGGAGAATGAATAGGTTCTAAAAGCATCAAATCCATTGATGGTTTTGTCAACCACTTTGCTTTGGTCAGCATCATAACTTCTTTCAATTGTTTTGGTATACCAAATTTCCTCATAATTCATAGAAGTTGAGGCGCTGAAGTATTTAAATAATTTAAAATTGGTGCTTAAAGGAATGCTGTGTTGAAAACCAACTTTAGCATCTCTAAACATTTGAGGTTTGAAGAATAAAGAATCGGTAGTAACGATGCTGTTTCGTCCGTTTAAATTATACTGCAAGTTTATATTCTTGAAAAATCCCTTTTTTACGCCGTCTTTCCCCACAAAAGGATAAATCCTGTCAACACTCAATTGTAATGTTGGCAAGGTCATGTTAATCTCTTCTGTTTGCGTATTTTGCGAATGAGTTGCAGTTAGCGACATTCTGACTTGCGGTACTGAAGTGAACGTTTTGGAATAGGATACTGAAGAGCTTAATGTATTATTAAGATTAGAACCAATATTTACCTGATTGATAGATTGTTTAAAATATTTACTGCTTCCAAGATTAACAGAAGCTGAAAAACTTGAATTTGGACTCGCTTTAGAGTCTTTAGAATGTGACCATTGGATGTTATAAATGTTTTGTTTCAAATAATCCGGATAGCCTCTTTCACTGGTTATTAAATTTTCAAAACGAATATTTAAGTTTCCTCGGTAATTATATCTTTTGGCATAACTGGATTCAAAACGCAATCCATAACTTCCATTGGTGTAATAATCACCTAAAACGGTTAAATCATAATTATCACTAAGCGCAAAATAGTATCCTAAATTTTGAAGAGAAAACCCTCTATTGTTGGAGTCATTATAGCTTGGTAAAATTAATCCTGAAATACTGGTTTCTTTGCTCATTGGAAAAAAAGCAAACGGCAAAGCTATCGGAGTAGGTACATTTGCAATCACCATGTTAGTTAAACCCGTCACTACTTTTTTGCCGGGAATAAATTTTACTTTATTCGTTTGAAAATAATATTCTGGATTGTCTACGTCTTTTGAAGTGGTAAAACGAGCCCCTTTCAAAAAATAAACCGAGTCATTTTCTTTTTTAGTTAAAGCAGCTTTAATTTTAAATTCACCTTGTTCCGATCTTGAATTCCAGATTAAAGCTTTTTTTGATTTAAAATTAAAACGGATAGAATCGGGTTCAATTACATTTGCACCTTGTTTGAAATTTGGATATTGAGTGAAAGCACCCGTTGAATCCTTTATTCGTCCGGCATACACTTCGTTTTTTTCATAATCCATCACGATTATCCCAGACTTTAGTTCAACGTCCTGATAGTACAATTCAGCTTTGTCGTAAAGAGTAATAATTTTTTTCTTCTGGTCAATTTTAGCATACTGATCCGCTTTGTATCTTACTTTGCCGTCCAGAAATGCTTTTTTAGGTTTAATACTGTCTATTTTGATCGTATCAGTTACTTTTTCAGCGATTAAAACGGGCGTTTTATTCTGATTAATACTTTTTTTAGTGCTATCTATTTGTCTATTAGAGGATATAGCCGTCTTTTTTTTTGTTATATCTTGAGAATATAATTTACCAGAACCTAACGATAGGAAAATTGATAATAAAACGATATTAAATAAGTTTGTATACAAAGGTTTAAATGCTATTTTTGTAAAATTATGGCCTGTTTTTTGACATGTCAAACTTACATATTATTTTTTGTCAAAAATAGTCAAATAAATAAATTAACAACGGTAGTGTTTTAATTAAATTAACTTATAGCTTTATGCACAAAACATATAAAATTAAAATAATATTAACTTTTATTTTGATAATAATTACATTAACTGGGTATAGTCAATCCAATAGTTTCAAGGTAACTTTAGATGCCGGGCATGGAGCACATGATTTTGGGGCTGTTTATGAAGGCCGTGTAGAAAAAAACATTGCTTTGGCTGTAGTTTTAAAAGTTGGGAAGTTGTTAGAATCGATGCCAAAAATGGATGTTATTTATACCCGAAAAACGGATGTTTTCATCGATTTAATAGAAAGAGCTAATATTGCCAATAGATTTAATGCTAATATTTTTGTATCCATCCATTGTAATGCCAATAGAAATACTGCTGCTGATGGTACTGAAACCTATGTAATGGGTTTAAGTAAAATTGCATCAAATCTTGATGCGGCCAAAAAAGAGAATTCTGTAATTACTTTAGAAAAAGATTATAAACAAAAATATGAGGGATTTGATCCAAACTCTCCAGAAACGATGATTGGAATGACTTTGATGCAAGAAGAATATCTGGACAATAGTATTTCGCTGGCAAGTAAAGTGGAAGATTCTTTTGCCGATTTAGGTAAAAAAATAAGAGGAGAAGGAGTTAAACAAGCCCCTTTTATGGTACTTCACAAAGCATATATGCCAAGAGTTTTGATTGAAATGGGTTTTATTTCTAATACTGTAGAAGGAAATAGGTTAAATTCAGAAGAAGGTCAAAATGAAATCGCTAAAGCTATTGCAGATGCAATAGTTAGCTATAAAAATGAATATTTTGGGAGTGGAGAAGCTGATATTTTAGATGAAAAACCTTCTCAAAAAATTATTGAAAAGGTAATAAAAGATACTACTTCGCCAGTAAAAGGTAAAGTGATTTTAGAATCTTCGGAATTAATAAAATCAAAAAAAGCAGTTGATAATTCAAAAACTATATTCAAAGTACAACTTTCGGCTAGCATTAAAAAACTGGAATTACTACCTAGAAATTTTAATGGATTAAAAGATATTTCCGTAGCATATGAGAATAAAGTGTACAAATACATGTACGGAGAAACGCCAGATTATGATGAAGCGAACAAACAATTGAAAGAGGCAAAAAGCAAAGGGTATAATTCTGCATTTTTAATAGCTTTTAAAAATGGAGAAAAAATTAGTATCCAAGATGCTCTAAAATAACAAAAGGCTAAATGCTTGATTTTAAATTGATAAATACTTAATTTTGAAAATAACAAGAGGAATCAAAACATTAATTTTATGCATATTTACATTCTTCACCGTAAATATTTTTTCTCAGTCGAATACTAAGTTTATCGTTATTTTAGATGCTGGGCATGGTGGTAAAGACCCTGGCAATTCATACCACGGTTTTGTTGAAAAAGAAATCGCACTTAAAACGTCTTTAAAATTAGATAAATACCTTAAGAAGGATACAGATATTCAAATTATTCACACCAGAAAAACGGATGTTTTTATAGAATTAGTAGACAGACCTAAAATTGCTAATAAACTGGATGCTCATTTATTTATTTCAATACATTGCAATTCGGTTAAAAATCCAGTTCCCTATGGTTCAGAAACCTTTGTAATGGGTTTAGCGAGAAGCAACAGTAATTTAGAGATTGCTAAGCAAGAGAATTCGGTAATACTATTAGAGAAAGATTACAAAGAGACCTATAAAGGTTTCAATCCTAAGAATCCTGAAACTTTAATAGGACTGAAAATTTTACAAGAAGATTACTTAGATAGAAGTATTAACCTGGCTTCAAAAATCGAAAACAATTTTAAAAATAAATTAAAAAGGAAATCAAGAGGGATTAAGCAAACTCCTTTATGGGTTTTAGACGCTGCGTACATGCCTAGTGTTTTGATTGAGCTAGGCTTTTTATCCAATAACAAAGAAGGGCTTTATTTAAATTCAGATCAAGGTCAAAATGAAATGGCAGAAGCCATAGCAGCAGCAATTATTAATTATAAAAAAGAATATTTTGGAAATAAAGCAGGTAAAAATGATCAAGAAGATTCATCAAAAGTAGTCGTTAGGGGAATAAAAAATAATTCTAAGAATACTGAATCAGAGTCATTTGTACAAAAAAAAGAGTCTAAAACACAATCCTCTAAAGTTGTTTTCAAAGTTCAAATTGCTGCCGGAAATAAAAATATCAAATTAAATCCAAATAACTTTAAAGGTCTAAAAGAGGTCTCGGTAGTGTCTACTAAAGGTGTTTTTTATAAATATCTATATGGTTCGACTTCAGACTATAATGAGGCAAAAGAGAATCTGAAAGTTGCAAAATCTAAAGGGTATAATACTGCTTACCTTATTGCATTTAAGGACGGAAAGAAAATTACTATTCAAGAAGCGCTTAAATAATAATAACAAGTTAAAATAATTTATATTAAATTTGTAAAAAATACACAAATTTTGAAAATATCAAGAGAAATTAAAACAGCTATTTTAGTAATAGCATCTATTTTATTATTTATTTGGGGCTATAGTTTTTTGAAAGGGAGAGACCTTTTTTCTAATTATAAAACATTTTATGTAGAATATGAAAATGTAGAAGGTTTAACAACATCTGCACCTGTTACACTAAATGGATTAGTTATTGGTAAAGTAAATTCAATTACTATAGATGAAAAAACAGGAAAGTTAATGGTTGAGTTACAATTAAAAACTGATTTTCCTATCTCCAAAACCAGTATTGCTTCTATTTACGAACCTGGATTTATTGGTGGAAAGCAAATTGCAATTTATCCAAACTTTAATGATACTGAATTAGCAGTTGATGGTCAAAGATTATCAGGAAATATAAAATCAGGACTTACTGATAAAGTAGGCGAAAAATTAGTCCCTTTACAAGAAAAACTTGAGAAATTATTAGGCAATACTGATACTTTAATATCAGGATTTAATAATGTTCTGGATAAAAAAGGGCAGGAAGATTTGAAGCGTAGTCTGGCAGATTTGAGTAAAACAATTGAACAATTCCACAAAGCTTCTTTGAGTGTTAATACATTATTGGATAATAATAAAACTCAAATAAACGGTGTCGTTTCAAACTTTAATAAAATATCTGGGAATTTTTCTAAAATATCGGATTCATTAAATAAAGCAGATCTTGGTAAAACTGTTAAAAACCTAAATACAACTTTGGCGAAAGTCGATGTTATAATGACTGGTTTACAATCTGGAAAAGGTTCTCTGGGTAAATTACTGAACGATAATGCCTTCTATAAAAATGTTAGAACTACCACAAAAGAATTAGAATTATTATTGCAAGATATAAGGCTTTATCCTACAAGATATGTTAATGTTTCTTTGTTTGGAAAGAAAAATAAACCTTATATTGCTCCCGTAAATGATTCTATAACTATTGAAAAAAATTAGCAACTATGAGCTATTTGGATAATGTTTTATTTGCCATATTATTGGTAATTGGTTTTGGTTATTTTTTTAAAAGCGTTAAAAAAATAATAAGAAATATTAATCTTGGAAACGATGTGAATCGTTCAGATAATCCTAAAGCACGTTGGACTAATATGGCCATGATTGCTCTAGGACAATCTAAAATGGTAAAAAGACCTATTGCAGGTGTGCTTCATATTATAGTATATGTAGGATTTGTAATTATAAACATAGAGTTATTAGAAATTATAATCGACGGACTTTTTGGTACGCATCGTATTTTTGCTTTTTTAGGAACTACGTATGACGTGCTAATTGCTTCTTTCGAAATTTTAGCGTTTTTAGTTTTAGTAGCAGTAGTTGCTTTTTGGAGCAGAAGAAATGTTATTAAACTGAAAAGATTTGTAAGTTCTGACCTAAAAGACTGGCCTAAAAGTGACGCGAACTATATCTTGTATTTTGAAGTAGTCTTAATGACATTGTTTTTATTAATGAATGCTTCCGATTTGCATTTGCAAAATGTACCCGGAGGGTTCTCGCATTTTATTAAAGCGGGGTCATTTCCTATAAGCCAATTTATAGAGCCATTATTTAATGGAATGTCTAATGAGTTAGTAATGCTTCTTTCTGAAATATTTTGGTGGTTGCACATTGTGGGTATTTTAATTTTCATGAACTACCTTTATTTTTCAAAGCACTTACATATTCTGTTAGCTTTTCCAAACACCTATTTTGCAAATTTAAATCCTCAAGGTCAATTTGATAATTTAGAATCAGTTACAAATGAAGTAAAATTAATGATGGATCCTAATGCTGATCCATTTGCGGCAGCTCCAGTGGATGAAAATGCAGTGCCAAGTAAATTTGGAGCTAGTGATATTCAGGATTTAAATTGGGTTCAATTATTGAATGCCTACACCTGTACGGAGTGCGGGCGCTGTACATCATCTTGTCCAGCAAATATCACAGGTAAAAAATTGTCTCCTCGCAAGATCATGATGGACACAAGAGATAGGATGGAAGAAGTGGGAAGAAATATAGATGCCAATAAAGGTATTTTTATTCCGGATAACAAATCTTTATTAAACGATTATATTACTGCTGAAGAGCTTTGGGCATGTACATCATGTAATGCATGTGTAGAAGAATGCCCAGTGAATATTAGTCCGCTTTCAATCATTATGGATATGAGACGTTATTTGGTAATGGAACAAAGTGCTGCACCTATGCCAATAAATGCAATGATGACCAATATTGAAAATAATGGTGCACCATGGCAATACAATCAACAAGATAGATTGAATTGGAAAAATGAATAATTGAATGTTTGAGTATTATCTAGTAAAATGTTATAAAAAATTCCCGCTTACTCAAATAATTAAGTCAACGAATAACCGAATCAACAATATATTATGTCAGAGAATTTAATAGTGCCAACTATGGCCGAAATGTTAGCTCAAGGGAAACAACCAGAAGTTTTATTTTGGGTAGGTTGTGCAGGAAGTTTTGACGATAGAGCAAAAAAAATAACAAAAGCATTTGTACAAATTTTAAATCGTTCAAATGTCTCTTTTGCTGTATTAGGCACTGAAGAAAGTTGTACTGGAGATCCAGCAAAAAGAGCAGGTAATGAGTTTTTATTTCAAATGCAAGCCATGATGAATATTGAGGTTTTGAATGCATACGAAGCAAAAAAAATTGTTACCGCTTGTCCGCATTGTTTCAATACATTAAAAAATGAATATCCGGAATTAGGCGGAAAATATGAAGTGGTACACCATACTGAGTTTCTGAAATCGTTATTAGACGACGGAAGATTGACCATTGAAGGAGGACAATTCAAAGGAAAACGAATTACTTTTCATGATCCTTGCTATTTAGGAAGAGCTAATAATGTATATGAAGCACCTAGAGATTTGATTCTTAAATTGGATGCTGAATTAGTGGAAATGAAACGTTCCAAAGCCAACGGTTTGTGTTGTGGTGCTGGCGGTGCCCAAATGTTTAAAGATGCTGAGCCTGGAAACAAGGAAATAAATGTCGAAAGAACCGAAGATGCTTTAGAAACAAAACCAGAAATAATTGCTGCGGGTTGTCCTTTTTGCAATACCATGATGACTGATGGTATTAAAAATAAAGAAAAGGAAGGTGATGTAAAAGTTATGGATATTGCGGAATTGATTGCTAATGCGCAGGATTTATAAATCAATTAAAAATCACGAATTTTGATTTTGTAACTCAAAATTCATAACTCATAATTAAGATGTTTGTTCCATTTGAAAATTTACCCGAAGAATCTAAAATCTGGATTTATCAATCAAACAGAAAATTTTCGGATGCCGAGTTTTCTGAAATAGAAATAGCCTTGCAATCCTTTCTGGAAGGTTGGGCTGCGCATGGTACCAGTTTAGAATCTTCATACCAATTAAAATACAATCGATTTATAATTATTGCTGTAAATCAGGATGTACAAGCTGCTACAGGATGTTCCATTGACTCTTCTGTAGAATTTATTCAAAGTTTGGAACAAAAATATGCGGTTGATTTATTGGATAAAATGAATGTTACTTTCAAACTTGGTGAACATATTGCGCACAAGCCTTTGATTGATTTCAAGAAAATGGTAAAAGACAAAGCCGTTACTGAAAACACAATCGTTTTCAATAATTTGGTTAATAATATAGAAGAATATAATGAATCCTGGGAAGTTCCGGCCATCGATAGCTGGCATAGTCGCTTTTTTTAAACAAAACAGTTCAATGAGAAAAATAGGCATCAAAATTGTTTCATTTTATGTCTTAATTTTCTTTGCGGCTTCAAGTTGTGTTGGGACAAAAATTAATAAGAATAAAGTAATCGTTTCCAATGTTCCGTCCAAAAAAGAAAATTTGGACAGTATAAAATCTAGCAATATCCCTACACTTTTTGAATTATCTCCTCAAGGAAATAAATGGGTGGATAGTGTCTACGATGCTATGACTTTAGAGGAGAAATTTGGGCAATTATTTATGGTTGCCGCTTATTCTAATAAAGATACGGTACACTTCAACGATATTGATAAACTGATTCAGGAAAATAAAATTGGAGGATTAATTTTCTTTCAAGGTGGTCCTGTTCGTCAAGTGAAATTAACCAACCGTTTTCAATCGAAGTCAAAAATTCCCTTGTTTATTGGTAGTGATGCTGAATGGGGTTTGGGTATGCGATTGGATTCTACCTATCGTTATCCTTGGAATATGACACTTGGAGCCATCCAAGACATGAAATTATTGGAGAAAGTTGGTGTTCAAATGGGGGGACAAAGCAAACGATTGGGCTTGCAATTTAACTTTGCACCAGTTCTCGATATCAATACAAATCCCAGAAATCCCATCATAGGTTTTCGCTCTTTTGGCGAAGATAAATTCAAAGTTACTGAACGTGCCATTGCTTTAATGAAAGGCGTTCAGAGCCAAGGAATTTTTTCTACCGGAAAACATTTTCCAGGTCATGGCGATACTGAAACGGATTCTCATAAAGGCTTACCAACGATTAATTTTTCTAAAGAGAGATTATCAGACGTTGAGTTTTATCCTTATAAAAAAATGTTTCATGAAGGACTTTCGTCTGTTATGGTGGCGCATTTAAACATTCCTAGTTTAGAGCCAAGACCAAATTATCCTTCTTCGATTTCTTACAATGTGGTAACTAATATTCTTCAAAAAGAATTGGGATTTAAAGGGCTTATTTTTACTGATGCTTTGAATATGAAAAGTGTAAGTACCTTTAAATTACCAAGCGAAATTAATTTTGAAGCTTTTATGGCTGGAAATGATGTGCTGTTATTTCCTGAAGATGTTCCCGCTGCAATTGAGAAATTTCAACTTGCGTATTCCCTAAATTTATTTACTGATGAACGATTGGCTTTTTCGGTAAAGAAAATTCTAAAGTTCAAGTTCAAAGCCGGCTTGAATAGTTTCAAACCCATTGTAACAGATAATTTATACAACGATTTAAATGCATCCGAAAATGATGCTTTACACTATGAGTTGTATGAAAATGCAATTACGGTTCTAAAAAATACAGCAGCAGTTTTGCCAATAAAAAATTTGGACAAACAAAAAATAGCCTACGTAAAAATAGGAGATGACAACAATGATGCTTTTGTTGCGACTTTGAAAAAATACGCTGAAATAACTGTAATTGAAGATACTAATCTGGACAGTTTACAAGTTAAATTACTACCTTTCACAACTGTAATTATTGGATATCACAAATCAGATATTGCTTTTAGAAACGATGATTTAAAATCAGATGAATTATTTAAAATCAATTTTTTAGCCAAAAATAATAATGTAATTCTAGATGTTTTTGCAAAACCATATTCGTTATTACCCATTACAAATTTTGATGATTTCGAAGGATTGGTCGTTTCTTATCAAAATAGTACTATTGCACAAATAGTTTCTGCAGAACTAATTTTTGGTGCTATTGAAGCCAAAGGAAAATTACCGGTTTCTATTAATACAAGCTTTAAAGTAAATGATGGTTTAGCAACTGAAAAGTTAAATCGCTTAGGATTTACAACTCCTGAAAATGTGGGAATGAATGCTGAAATTTTATCAAAAATTGATGGTATCGCCAATAAAGCGATTAATGGTAAAATGACACCCGGAATTCAGGTTTTGGTAGCCAGAAAAGGAAAAGTTATTTATCAAAAATCATTCGGACATCATACGTATGATAAAACGATTAAAGTTCAAGATTCAGATATTTATGATGTTGCTTCGTTGACAAAAATTCTGGCTACGTTGCCCAATGTCATGTTGCAATACGATCAGCAAAAAATAAATTTGGAAACCACATTAGCAACAATGTCTCCTATTTTTAAAGATTCGAATAAGGCGAATATTAATTTTAAGGATTTATTGTCTCATTACGCGGGACTTGCTGCTGGAATTCCATTTTATAAAGAGACAATGGACAAATCTAAATTTCCTTCGGAAGTTTATTTTAGAAAAACCTCCGAAGAGCAGTTTTCTAAACGAATAACAGACAGTCTTTTTATAAGAAATGATTTTAGCGACACAATTATGAAAATGATTGTTAAGAGTAAGCTTTCATTGAAAAAAGAATACAAGTACAGCGATCTTACTTTTATGATTTTGAAGGATTATTTAGAAAAAACAACGGGTAAAAAACTCGATGTTTTGATTCAAGAGAATTTCTACCGATCACTCGGCATGAATAATTCAAGTTTCAATCCATTGGCTAAGTTTGATAAAAACAGAATTCCACCAACAGAAACAGATACGTATTTCCGTCATCAGCTTTTGCAAGGATATGTCAATGATTTATCAGCAGCTTTAGAAGGTGGAGTTTCGGGGCATGCAGGTGTTTTTTCAAATGCAATGGATGTGGCTAAAATAATGCAGCTATACTTGCAAAAAGGGAAGTATGGCAATCAGCAGTATTTTTCTGAAAAGACATTTGAAGATTTTAATACCTGTTATTTTTGTGCGGCAGGAAATAGGAGAGGTGTTGGCTTTGATAAACCACAATTGGGTGCAGAAGGACCTACGTGCGGTTGTGCATCGATGACCAGTTTTGGTCATACCGGTTATACAGGAACGATGGCTTGGGCTGATCCCGAAACGCAAATTGTTTATGTGTTTTTATCCAATAGAACTTTTCCAATTGCAGGCGAAAATAGATTGTCGAAAGAAAATATTCGGGAAGATATCCAGAAAGTGATTTATGAAGCGATTACAGATTGAGATTAACTATTTCGAGATCAGTTTTGGTTTAGAAATAAATGAGAATGGATGACTTTTCAAAAGTTAATTTTGTACTTTTAAAAGCTATAAAGTATCGTAATTATGGAGCTCAAACATAAAAATTGCGCTAGTCATCAAATAGTTTGTTGCTCATTGGAAGAAAATGCAAATACACCAATTAGTAAAGAAACGGGATGCTGTTCATTAGATAATGATCCTGAAAATCACGTTGGGCACGATCATGACCACGATCATTCAAATGGCAGTGAAGGAACCTTCAGAATGTTTTTACCTTCCATAATAAGTTCAGTAATACTAGCAATTGCTTTATTGTTTGATAATTATTTTCCACAATCCTGGTTTAGTGGCTGGATTCGAATTGTATGGTATGTCGTTGCCTATATTCCTGTAGGTTTCCCAGTGTTGCAAGAAGCTTTTCAAAGCATACGCAAGGGCGATATTTTTTCTGAATTTTTTTTAATGGGTCTTGCTACAGTTGGTGCTTTTGGTATCGGACAGTATGCTGAAGGTGTTACCGTAATGTTATTTTATGCCATTGGAGAATTATTCCAAATGTTAGCCGTGAAAAGAGCCAAATCGAGTATCAAATCTTTATTAGACCAAAGACCAGATTCTGCAAATGTTATTGAAGGATTTGAAACCATTTCGAAAAAAGCTTCGGATATTGTTATTGGAGAAATCATTCAGCTAAAACAAGGTGAAAAATTAGCTTTGGATGGAAAATTGCTGTCAGAACGTGCTACTTTCAATACGGCGGCTTTAACCGGAGAAAGCAAACCGGACACGAAGCAAGTGGGTGAAGCTGTTCTTGCTGGAATGATAAATCTTAATGCTGTTGCGCAGGTTGAAGTCACAGCTATTTTTAGTGACAGTAAATTGTCCAGAATTCTTGAAATGGTTCAGGAAGCCACAGCTAAAAAAGCTACAACCGAATTGTTTATTAGGAAATTCGCCAAAATATATACTCCAATAGTTGTTTTTCTGGCTATCGGAATTTGTTTGATTCCATTGTTATTTGTCGCTGATTATGTTTTTAAAGAGTGGCTGTACAAAGCCTTAATTTTCTTGGTGATTTCTTGTCCTTGTGCATTGGTCATTTCTATACCGTTAGGTTATTTTGGCGGAATTGGCGCAGCAAGTAAAAATGGGATTCTGATAAAAGGTTCTACGTTTCTAGATGTTTTGGCAACTATTCAAGTTGTGATTATGGATAAAACAGGAACATTGACAAAGGGCGTTTTTAAAGTTCAAAAAGTGGTAGCTGTTGGGATTTCGGAAGCTGATTTAGTAAAATATACGGCAGCGATCGAAACAAAATCTACTCATCCAGTAGGTTCTGCAATAATCGAATATGCAAAAGATAGTATTAAAGACACTGCTGTTACCGAGGTGAAAGAAATTGCGGGACATGGTATGAAAGGTCTGGTAGATGGGAAAGAAATTTTGGTTGGAAGTGCTAAATTGATGAAAAAATTTAATATTAGTTATGATTCTGAAATTGATACGATTCCATTTACAATTATTGTGGTTGCCATCAATGAAAAATATGCAGGTTATTTCCTTATTGCCGATGAGATTAAAGAGGATGCAAAAGAAGCAATCCAGAGTTTACATAAATTAAACATCAAAACGATACTGCTTTCTGGAGACAATCAGACAATAGTTTCGCTTGTCGCCAAAGAGTTGAACATTGATCAGGCATATGGTGATTTACTACCAGAAGATAAAGTTCAAAAAGTTTCAGAACTCAAGCAACAGAATTTAAAGTTAATATTTGCAGGAGATGGTGTAAATGATGCTCCTGTAATTGCTTTGGCTGATGTAGGAATCGCGATGGGTGCTTTAGGAAGTGACGCAACTATTGAAACTGCCGATGTAGTGATTCAAAACGATCAGCCTACTAAGATTTTCACAGCAATAAATATTGGTAAAAAGACAAAACAAATTGTTTGGCAAAATATTGGTTTAGCATTTTCGGTTAAAGCAATCGTTTTAGTAATGGGTGCAGGAGGATTGGCTACAATGTGGGAGGCTGTTTTTGCTGATGTTGGTGTAGCTTTATTAGCAATTTTAAATGCTGTCAGAATTCAACGAATGAAATTTTAATTTTGAAACTATTTAACTTAAATTTCCATTAACCCATCCCAATTTTTATTAATTTCGTTTTATTAAAATACATACATGAAAATTGCAATAGTTTGTTATCCTACCTTTGGAGGTAGTGGTGTTGTCGCTACAGAATTAGGTCTTGAATTAGCAAGACGTGGTCACGAAATACATTTTATAACCTATAGTCAACCAGTGCGTTTGGCACTTTTAAATGCTAATGTGCATTATCACGAAGTAAATGTGCCTGAATACCCATTGTTCCATTATCAGCCTTATGAATTGGCCTTATCAAGCAAACTCGTGGATATGGTGAAACTATATAAAATTGAATTGCTGCACGTTCATTACGCCATCCCTCATGCTTATGCAGGTTATATGGCAAAGCAAATGCTGAAAGATGAAGGGATTGATATCCCAATGATTACCACTTTGCACGGAACGGACATTACTTTAGTGGGAAATCATCCATTTTATAAACCTGCAGTGACTTTCAGTATAAATAAATCTGATTTTGTTACTTCAGTTTCCCAAAGTTTGAAAGACGATACGCTAAAATTATTTAATATAAAAAAGGAGATTGAGGTCATCCCTAATTTTATAGAATTGGACAAAAACGTTAACGATCCTAGCATTGCTTGTCATCGTTCGGTTATGGCTAAGGAAAACGAAAGAATTATTACGCATATTAGTAATTTTAGAAAAGTAAAACGAATTCCAGATGTGATTAAAATATTCTATAATATTCAAAAAGAGATTCCGGCTAAATTAATGATGGTTGGTGATGGACCAGAAAAAGAAAAAGCAGAATACTTGTGTCAGGAATTAGGTATTCTGGACAAAGTAATCTTTTTTGGGAATAGCAACGAAATTGATAAAATATTGAGTTATACTGATTTATTCTTGTTGCCATCTGAAACCGAAAGTTTTGGGCTTGCCGCTTTAGAAGCCATGGCTTGGAAAGTACCCGTGATTTCCAGTAATTCAGGAGGATTACCCGAAGTAAATTTTGATGGTTTTTCAGGTTATTTGAGTGATGTGGGTAATACGGATGAAATGGCTCAAAATGCACTTAAAATTCTAAAAGACGATGCAACTCTTTCTAAGTTCAAAGAAAATGCTTTGTCTGTTGCTGAAAAATTTGATATTAAAAAGATTTTACCGCTCTATGAAGAATTGTACAAAAAAGCTATTAATAAATACCAATAGAATTATCAGTTTTATTAATATTAAAAAGCGAAATGAGCTTTTCAAGCTATCCAATTAATTTAAAAAAAGAACAATGAAAAAAGTTATTCTGTCAGTATTAACGCTAGCTTTAGCTTCTTGTGGAGCTACTTCTTCGAAAAGTTCGGATGCAAATAAATTATATGAAGTGCTGACCCAACAAACGAATGGTGGCGCAAGTATTCGTTTTTTTGAGATTCTTTCTGAACCAAACGAAATTAAAATGCTGCAGAATGATGAAAATTTGAAAAATAAGATTAGTTCTGATGATGTTAAGAATGCTAATTTTATTGTTTTGAATATGGGAGAGAAAACAACGGGAGGTTACGCCATTGGAATTCAGAATGTAGTTGAGACAGATAAAAATATAATAATAACTGTTAAAGAAGTTAATCCGGAACCCGGAAGTATGGTAACGCAAGCTTTTACCGCTCCTTTTTGTGTAGTCAAAATCAATTCTAAAAAAGAGATTATTATAAAATAAAAAAAAATAGGCTGTTCGTTATGAACAGCCTATTTTATGTGAATTTCTAATAAATATTAGAATTGGTATCTAAGACCTAATGCGATATCAGAACCATAATTATTTTCGTAATATCCATTTCCTCCAAACTCAGGTCTGAAATCTAAAGAGATTAACAATGGAATGTCAAAATTATATTCAATACCGATATCTCCAGCAGCAAATACAAAAGTATCATTAAATGATTCGTTGTTGTTGTCATAACTGTAGCTACCTACACCACCACCAACACCTGCATACCAGTTGAAACCACCATCGATGTTCCAAACCCATTGGTATAAAGCAGCTAGTTTTATAGCGTTGTCATCATAACCATTATTGTTGTAATTACTTCTATTTCTCCAACCTAAATCAAGCTCAAGTCTATTGTTGCTTCCTAATGCTCTTTGGTAAGAAAGTTCTCCACCAAAACCATTATTTCCACCTAGACGTAAACCTAATGCATTTTTTGAAATATCCTGTGCTTGTGCTGTAAATGCTAATCCAATTAGCATTATTGCTGATAAAATAATTTTTTTCATAAGTAAATTTTTATAGGAACAAAGATATGGTTAAGTTCAACATGAAGCTTATAAAATTTTAATGAAAAGTTATATAATTTACACTTTTGTATAATCTTTAAGTTTTTAATAACTAAAATTAATATAAAGTATGCTATTTAAAAAATTATTGATGCAATACCCTGATTACTCAAAATATCTTCCATTTCAAAAAGATTTTCCTCTTCAGTAGTATAATTGGATTCTGAGTAACGAAATAATTTCCATCGTTTTCTATTGTATTCTAATGCGGTCAAATTTTCAACCCAGTCTCCAGAATTCAAATACATAGTAGTACCATTTTTATTTTCTTTCCGAATCATTTTGGGTTCATGAATGTGGCCACAAATTACATAATCATATTTTTTTTCGATAGCCAATTCAGTTGCCGTTTCTTCAAAATCAGAAATGTGTTTCACGGCCTTTTTTACACTTGCTTTTATTTTTTTAGAAAACGAGTAGGGTTCTTTTCCTATTTTTAATAAACACCAGTTTACAAATCGATTTGAAAGTATCAGATAATCATATCCTAATCCGCCTAATTTTGCAATCCATTTTGAATGTTGTACGGATGCATCAAAAACATCACCATGAAATACCCATGCTTTTTGATCATCGAGATTCAATACCAATTTGTCAACCAGTGCAAAATTACCCATGTTCATGTCGCTAAACTTCCGGAGCATTTCATCATGATTACCTGTGATGTAGTAAACCTTTGTTCCTTTGGATGCTAAACTTATAATTTTTTGTATAACTTTTAAATGTGCTTTTGGAAAATAGGATTTTCGAAACTGCCATACATCTATAATATCACCATTTAATACTAACGTTTTAGGTTTTATGGAAGATAAATAATTATAAAGTTCTTTAGCATGGCTTCCAAAAGTTCCCAGATGTACATCTGAAATCACCACTAACTCTACTTTTCGTTTTTTCAAGGTATTTAAATTTGAAGTTTACCAAATTAATAGAATTATTAGCAATAGAAATGGAATTAAAGGTTAAGAAATCTAATACAAGATTAATTTAATAACAATAAATGTGAAATGTTTCTTAAAACTTTACCCTGAAATGTCTGGATAAACTTTTGAACTTTAAACTAAAATGGTACTTTTGTTTAAAACGAATTATAATGGCAGGAAATAGCTACGGAACATTATTTAGGATAACAACTTTTGGAGAATCTCATGGGGACGCTTTAGGCGGAATAATAGACGGTTGTCCTCCTGGAATCACAATAGATTTAGAAGCGATTCAATTCGAAATGTCACGAAGAAAGCCGGGTCAATCTGCTATAGTTACCCAACGTAAAGAACCGGATGATGTACAATTTCTCTCTGGAATTTTTGAAGGAAAAACTACAGGAACTCCAATAGGTTTTATTATTCCTAATACTAATCAAAAATCAGACGATTACTCCCATATAAAAGATAATTACAGACCCAGTCATGCCGATTACGTATATGAAAAAAAATACGGAGTTCGTGATTATCGTGGCGGAGGTCGCAGCTCTGCACGTGAAACGGCAAGTAGAGTAGTTGCGGGAGCCGTTGCTAAACAAATGTTGCCAGAAATCAAAATCAATGCTTACGTATCATCTGTAGGACCAATTTTTTTAGATAAATCGTATCAGGAATTGGATTTTTCTAAAACTGAAAATAATCCGGTTCGCTGTCCTGATGAAGAAGCAGCAGTAATCATGGAGGAGTACATACGTGATATTCGCAAACAAGGTGATACAGTAGGAGGAACCGTTACATGTGTGATTCAAAATGTACCTATTGGTCTGGGAGAACCAGTTTTTGACAAACTTCATGCGGAACTTGGTAAAGCAATGCTCTCCATAAACGCCGTAAAAGGATTTGAATTTGGAAGTGGTTTTGATGGAGCTAAGATGAAAGGTAGTGAGCATAATGATTTATACAACATTGATGGAACTACTAAAACTAATCTTTCAGGCGGAATTCAAGGTGGTATCAGCAACGGAATGGATATTTATTTCCGAGTTGCTTTCAAACCTGTGGCAACAATCATGCAAAAACAAGAGTTGTTAGACAATAAAGGCAATATTACTGAAATGACTGGAAAAGGACGTCATGATCCTTGTGTTGTTCCGCGTGCTGTACCTATTGTTGAAGCAATGGCAGCCATTGTATTAGCTGATTTTTATTTGATAAACAAAACATATTAATACTAATTTTTGGAGCTTTTCGTGTTTTTACATTATCGTTTCGCAAAAAAAGATATAGTTGAATCAGGACCAGTCCTATAAACAAATAACCAATTTAATGAATACCAATACAACTAAAAAGCCATCTTTTTTTTCAGGATTAACCGGTCAAATATTAATAGCTATGGTTTTAGGTGCCATTTTAGGCATCATAATTCATAATTCAATTACTGTAGAAGCAGCACAATCATTTAGTGCCAAAATTAAAATACTCGCTACCGTATTTATTAGATTAGTTCAAATGATTATTTCACCATTAGTTTTTACCACTCTTGTTGTGGGAATTGCTAAACTGGGTGACATCAAAGCAGTAGGAAGAATAGGAGGAAAAGCAATGGGCTGGTTCTTTACAGCTTCATTCATCTCTTTATTATTGGGGATGTTTTTTGTAAATATATTAGAGCCTGGAGTTGGTCTTAATTTATCAAATGTTGATTTAGAATCTGTTTCAGAGGTAACGGCAAAAACACAAAATATTTCATTTGAAAACTTTATTGAGCATATTGTCCCAAAAAGTATTTTTGAAGCAATGGCAACTAATGAAATTTTACAAATTGTGATTTTCTCCATTTTCTTTGGTCTGGCGGCAGCATCTTTAGGAGATTATGTAAAACCAGTAATCAATGCATTGGATAAAACATCGCATATTGTACTTAAAATGGTAAATTATGTAATGAAGTTTGCTCCAATAGGAGTTTTCGGAGCTATTGCAGGAGTTTTTGCAGTAAGAGATTTTCAGGAATTAGCGATTACCTATTTTAAATTTTTTGGTTCGTTCTTAATTGGAATTTCGTCAATTTGGCTAGTATTGATACTGATAGGGTATATTTTTCTTAAAAGTAGAATGACAGTTCTTCTTAAAAGAATCGTAGGGCCAATAATTATTGCTTTTGGAACAACAAGTAGTGAGGCCGTTTTTCCAAAACTCACGGAAGAACTAGAGCGTTTTGGTGTAAAAGACAGAATTGTTTCTTTTATGTTGCCATTAGGATATTCTTTTAATTTGGATGGAAGCATGATGTATATGACTTTTGCAAGTATTTTTATTGCACAAGCATACGGCATTGATTTAGATTTAGGTACACAAATGACAATGCTTTTAGTTCTGATGCTTACCAGCAAAGGAATTGCTGGTGTACCAAGAGCAAGTTTAGTAGTTGTAGCTGCTACTTGTGGCATGTTTGATATTCCAATTGAAGGAATCGCTTTAATTTTACCAATAGATCATTTTTGTGATATGTTTCGTAGCGCAACTAATGTTTTAGGAAATGCTTTGGCAACATCAGTAGTAGGACAATGGGAAGGTGATGATAAAAATGAAGATACAATTGCTGAATAGTTAAAAAAAATCGGTAGTAAATAGTATAGTAAACCTGTTCAATTATTTGAACAGGTTTTTTTGTGTTTTTAATGGTATCTGAATTCTATTTTAATTTTAATATTTATCCTATTTTTTTATTAATAAAATGTATATTTGATAAACTTTAATTGGTTATGTATCAGATACGTATTGTTTTGTTTGTGTTGTTACTGTTAAATTCTTTAAGCGATAATTTATTTGCTCAGACAAAATTATTTTCTAAAAAAGAAATTAGAAAATTAACGGATCAAGCTTCACAATATTTAAAGGATGCTAATTTTGAAAAATCCTTGGAGAGTTCCAAACTCGCATTGCATCACTCTATTTCTACCAATAATAGTTATTACACAACCATATCCTATAATACAATTGCAGCTAATTATGCTGAACTGGCCGAATTTGATAAAGCTATTTTTTTTTATAACAAAGGGTTATTCTACGCTAATAGAACTAATAATGATACTTTAAAACATCATATAAATAATAATTTAGGTAATATATATTGCTTTGAAAAAAAACAATATGAAAAAGGAATAAATTATTATAAAAATTCCCTTACGTACAGCCAAAAAAATGCTGATACAAGTCAAATTTTTCTAACCAAACTTAATATTGCTTGGGCATATTTTGATATTGGTAATTTTCAAAAAGGATATCCAAGTTTAGAGTTCGTCAATAAATATGATAGTAAATATGGTGATCAAAACACTGCTGGGGCTATAAATATGCTGAACGGAATGTACTATGGCTATAAAGGAAATGATGAAAAAGCGACTACCTATTTTTTGAATGCTATAAAATTTGGAAAGGAAGCAAACCAGAAATCAGATTTATCCTTTGCACACCTCGAATATTTTAAATATTTATTAATTAAAGGAGATTATAAAAAGGCTTATGAAAACCTCTCGAACTATAATAAAATTACAGAAGAACTTTATAATAAAGAAAAATTAGAGAAAGCAAATGTTGCTGGAATAAATGTTGAATTAGACGAATACAAAAGAGAGATTGATAAAATTGAAAATGAAAAGGACATTCAACTTCAAAGTTTAGAAAAATCTAAAATGATAGTTTTGTTGTTTATAGTAATTTTTATAGTGTTGTTGTTGCTAATTTATACGTTATTCAGGAATAATAATTTCAAGAAAAAAACGAATGCAGAGCTTTCTAAGACGAATAAAGAGCTCATAATTGCTAAAGAAAAAGCTGAAGAAGTCTCTGTGTTAAAATCACAATTTGTCTCTACTATAAGTCATGAATTACGGACACCTCTATATGGTGTTGTAGGAATTACAAATATGCTTCTTGATGAACACAAAGAATTAGCGGATAGTCCGCATTTGAGTTCGCTTAAATTTTCTGCCAGATATTTATTGTCACTTGTGAATGATATTCTTCAAATTAATAAAATTGAAGATAACAGAATTATTCTTGAAAATTTGACTTTTAATATTTCAGATGAAATTAATATGATCAAAAATTCACTTTCTTTCTTAGCTAAAAATAATAATAATTTTATTTTAGTAAATATCGATCCTGCAGTTCCGGAATATTTAATAGGAGATAAGTTAAGACTCTCCCAAATCATCATGAATCTCGTTAGTAATGCATTGAAATTTACTAATAATGGAGAAGTAATTATAAATGTAAATTTAGAAAAAATAGAGAATAAATCTCATTTTATAGAATTTAAAATTAAGGATAACGGTATAGGAATTGCATCAGCTGATCAAGATAAGATTTTTGATAAATTTGTGCAGGTTGGTAGAAAAGAAACCGACTATCAAGGAACTGGTCTTGGACTTTCTATCGTAAAACAATTGTTAGGATTATTTAATAGTTCTATTGCTCTTCAAAGCGCTACTGGAAAGGGAACAGAATTCAAATTTGTAATTGCATTTGAATTTAATCCTGATAAAACCTATGAGCTTATCAATAACATACAAGTAAACATGAATGCTACTCAAATTATCAATGTTTTAGTAGTTGAGGATAATCATATAAATCAGTTAGTGACTAAAAAGACCATCGAAAAGAATAACTATAAATGCAGCGTTGTTGATAATGGATACGCTGCCTTAGAGATATTAGATAAAGAAAGTTTCGATTTAATCTTGATGGATATCAATATGCCTCTAATAAATGGTTTTGAAACTACCAGAAAAATTCGGCTTAAAGGGATTAATATTCCAATTGTGGCTTTAACTGCGTTTGACAAATCAGAAATAACTGAAGAGTCAATTTCAGCAGGTATCAATGATATTATAATAAAACCTTTTGATTCGGTCAAATTATTTAAAATAATCAATATTTTAGTGTCAAAAAATTAAAGAATTGTTTGTTTACACTTTTGGGTAGTGATGATTAATTTTTTTAATAAGTATTTTTTAACTTAGAGATTAATTTTAAAAATAGTTAAGCCTTTAAAACTAAATGATCAGTTTTAAAGGCTCAGCTGTTTTTATTTTATGGCAATAGTTTTATTGGCTCTTTTCTTAATTCCTTCTTTTTTCGCAATTGTAACATGGAGAATTCCATCTTTGTAACTTGCTTCTATTTTATTTTCATCAATGTATTCAGGCAACGTGAAAGATCTTAAAAAAGATTGATAATTAAATTCTTTTCTAACATAATTATCTTTTTTTCTTGTTTCTTCTTTTTGTTCTTCTTTCTCTGAAGAAATTGTAAGCATGTTATTGTCAATTTCAACTTTGAAATCTTCTTTTTTCATACCAGGAACAGCCATATCAACTTCTAATTTATCATCTGTTTCTTTTAAATTCACAGAAGGTAAATTACTGCCAATCGCCGTAAAATTTTTATCTGACCAATCAAAAATATCTTTGGTAGATAAAAAATCATCAAAAAAGGTATTCACTGACGGGAATAAACCACCGTTTCTTTTAACTAAAGTTTCCATAAGTTTTAATTTTAAAGGTTTTAAATAATTATAATCAAATTTAATGATATTATTTGTTTTAAAACAATTTTAAGTAATTAAAACGTTGATAATTAGGATATTAACGTCAAACGGTATATTTTTGTTAAAGTTAAAAAGAGCTTTCTTACAGAAGCTTTATTTGTAATAAATAGAATTAGTACCAGCGTTTTTTATTCTGTTTAGAAACTTCTGATTTTCTGGATTTATGTGCTCCACCGCTTCTGTTGGAGTTTTTTTGAGTTGCACCAGGTGCAGTTTCCGGACTACCTGAATGCCAACCGTACGGATGATCACTTACTATTTTTACATCCACTTTTATTAATTTTTGAATGTCTTTCCAATACTGATGCTCATCTTTGCTGCAAAAAGAAATTGAAATACCTTCATTTCCGGCACGACCGGTTCTACCTATTCTATGCACATAAGTTTCTGGAATATTTGGTAAATCAAAATTAATGACAAATGGCAATTGGTCAATATCAATTCCTCTAGCTGCAATATCAGTAGCTACTAAAACATTGACTTCTTTGTTTTTGAACCCTTCTAAAACGCGTTGTCTTGCATTCTGAGACTTATCTCCATGAATAGCTTCGGCTGCAATATCGTGTTTTCGCAATGCTTTTACGACATTGTCAGCTCCATGTTTCGTTCTTGAAAAAACCAAAACATTAGACAGATTTTCATTTTTTATTAAATGATATAGTAAATTTCTTTTTTCTGCCTTTTCAACAAAATAAACACGTTGTTCTACATTTTCAGCAGTTGATGAAACTGGAGAAACGGTAACTGTTGCAGGATCTTTTAGAAACATTTCGGCCAATTCTCTTATGGCCATTGGCATTGTTGCTGAGAAAAAAAGTGTTTGTCTGTTATTAGGGGTCAATTTCACAATTTTTTTGACGTCATTAACAAATCCCATATCAAGCATTTGATCGGCCTCATCTAGCACCAAAGTGTGTAAATGGTCTAAATCGATAAAACCTTGTTTGACTAAGTCTAGCAAACGTCCCGGAGTTGCAATCAGGATATCAATTCCTTTTTTTAGCATCTCTACTTGCGGCACTTGTGAAACTCCTCCAAAAATAGTCAGTTGAACTAAATTTGTATATTTTCCATATTGGTCAAAATTCTGGCCAATTTGGACGGCTAATTCTCTTGTAGGTGTAATAATCAGGGCACGGATTGGACTTGCTTTTTTTGATGAACCCACAATTCTATGCAATTGATGAATAATAGGGATGGCAAAAGCAGCAGTTTTTCCGGTACCGGTTTGAGCGCAACCAATCATATCTCTTCCTGATAAAACGATTGGAATAGCTTGTTCTTGTATTGGAGTTGCTTCTAAATAGCCTTGTTCAAATACGGCTTTTTGTATACTTTTTGAAAGTGGTAAATCTTCGAATAACATATTTTTGATATTAAAAATCTTGTATTAGGTACATAGATAGTACTGCAAAGATAGTATTAATATTTTTGATGACTGTTTATATGATATTCAGGATTCGAATTTATAGATTGTAAACAGAAAAAGGTATTAATAGATCAGATTTAGGGATTATTTGATTTAATGAAATCAGTAATAAGATAGCCAATAAGTTTACCTATTAAATGATTGTTTTTTTCTTCTCCTAAATCGGGAGCGCCTTCACAAATGTGCAGGTAGGTAGCATTTTTGTTTTTTGCAAAAAACGAAATAAACTGGCGAAGTTGCTCAACTGAAAAACCGCTCATTGTCATGGCACTGCATGCAATATTTGGAATGGCATCCAAGTCAATTTCAATTCCGAAAAAGTCATCATTTATAAATTCTAAAGCATTGGCCATTTCTAAATCAAATTCTTTTTCTTTTCGAATGTTTACGCTATCATAGGTATTAAAACGTACGCGATCTTCTATTTTTTTAATGATATCTAAAACACTTTTAGAAGTGTAATTTTCGTGTAAACCAAAAATAAAATATTTTTTCAAAAAACCTTCTTCATAAGCATATGAAAAACCATTACCGCTGTGCCTTCCTTCAAGAATTCTAAAATCAGAATGAGCGTCAAAATTGATGGCATTTATGGGTTTACCTTTGGCTAGAGCTGATCCTTTTATATTGCCGTAGGAGTTGTTGTGTCCGCCACCGATAACAATAGGAGTTTTTCCTAGTTTTACAAGATTAAAAATGATATGAGAAACATCTTTATCTATTTTATCGACTAATTGGCTTAATTTAGAACGATCATTACTATCATTAAAATCTAAATTTTGAACCTCTTTCATTGCTTCACTCACATCTAACTGACCCAAGATAATTAGCTGGCTTCCTTTGCAAAAACGATTGTGCTGAATGTTAGCAATACTTTTTATGGAACTATCCCATGCAGAAGCCGTTCCAGGTCTTCCAAAATTTGCTCTTACGCCAATATCTTCCGGTATTCCAAATAAGACATATTTTGCTTCGCAAGTTTTTAAAAACTCAATAGTATCTGTCTCTTTTGGAACGGTTATCATTTTTTCTCCAAATTTTATTTCACCACTTCTGTGGTTCGTAATTTTTGCAAGATCATTGATTGTAAACGGGATAATTTTTTCCATTAAAAAAAATATTTTTCCCAAAAATAATATAATTGCATCAACTGACGTTATAACGTGGTTATATATTGTTAAATTTGTAAAAAATAAATTAAATACAAGATGGAAAATCAAAAAAGCAGTTCAAGTCTTAAAGCAGTCGTAGCGATATTAGCTATTTTATTAGTGGGAAGTTTAGTTTATATTTTTAAAATGACCTCCGATGCTGATGTAGTAAAAACAGAATTGAAAACGACATTAACTGAAAAAGAATCAGTTATGAAAGATTTGCAAGAATTAAAATCAACTTATGATGCTGCCATTGCAGAAAATACATCTATGTCTGATGAGTTAATTCAAGAAAGAGATAAAGTGGTGAACTTAATGTCTGATTTAAACAAATCTAAAGGAGATGTTGCTTCAATGTCTAAGTATAGAACACAATTCATTTCTTTACAAGGGAATATGAAAGTTTTAATTGCAGAAAATGAAGGATTGAAAAAACAAAATACAACTTTAACTACACAACGTGATAGTACAGCAGTAGTATTAGGAGAATCTAAAAAATACAATGAAGCATTAGTTGGGCAAAATGAAGAATTAGCAAAAGCAGTTGAAATTGGTTCGAAATTAACAGTTTTAAACACAAGAGGATCGGCTTTTAAATTAAGAAGTTCTGGAAAACAAATTGAAACAGACAAAGCGAGCAGAGCAGATGTTCTTAGAGTTAGTTTTACAATTCCTGAAAATCCGATTGCAAAATCTGGTGAAAAAATGTATTACGTTCAAGTAATTGATAGTAAAAACAATGTTTTAGGAGACAAAAAAACACAGACTTTTGGAGATAATACCTTAACCTACAGTTTTACAACGGTTGTTCAATATGAAAATAAAACTGTTCAGGTAACTCAAGATCTTAAAGGGAAAGATTTTGCTAAAGGAACTTATTATATCAATATTTTTGATACTGATATATTGGTTTCTAAAACAAGTTTTATCTTAAGATAATCATCCAAAAAATATGCATAAAAAAAGAGGAACATTAATGTTCCTTTTTTTATGCAAAAATTTCACCTTCTAAAAGTACAGTTTCAATTAGATTACTACCAAAAGCATAAGGAATTTGATAGTAGGAGGGAATGGGTTTCGTGATAATTAGATTTGCTTTTTTGCCAATGGTGATGCTTCCGAGAGTTTCAGAAATTCCCATGGCATAAGCTCCATTTATTGTGGCGGCATTTATGGCTTCTTCGGGAGTCATTTTCATTTTGATGCAAGCAGTTGCTACAACAAAATTCATATTTCCGGATGGAGTAGAACCCGGATTGTAATCCGTTGCGAGAGCGAGAGGAAGTCCTGCCGCGATCATTGCTCGTGCTGGAGTGAAAGGAATACTCAAAAAATAAGAGCAAGAAGGTAATGCGACAGGCATCGTCTCCGTATTTTTCAAAGCTTCAATATCTTCCGGTTTCATAACTTCTAGATGATCTACGGAAAGCGCATTGTATTTTATTCCCGCTTGAATTCCGCCAATAGAGTTAAATTGATTAACGTGAATTTTTGGCTTTAAGCCAAATTTAATTCCGGCTTCCATAATTTGTTGGGTTTCTTCAACCGTAAAGTAGCCTGTTTCACAAAATGCATCTATGAAATCTGCCAGTTTATTTTCTGCAATTTCAGGAAGCATTTCATTGATGATTAAATCAATATATCCTTGTTGGTTTTCTTTAAACTCTAATGGAAAAGCATGAGCACCTAAAAAAGTTGCTTTAATGGTAACAGGATAATTTTGAGCTAATCGCTTTATCACACGAAGCATTTTCAATTCTCCATCCAACGTCAATCCGTATCCTGATTTGATTTCTACTGCTCCGGTTCCCAAACGCATGACTTCTTCCAGTCGTGCTTTGGATTGCTGGTAGATTTCTTCTTCCGAAGTTTCGTTCAGTTTTTTAGCTGAATTTAGGATTCCACCGCCACGATTAGCGATTTCTTCATAAGTCAAACCATTGATTCGATCTACAAATTCCTGTTCCCGATTTCCCGCATACACAATATGTGTATGACTGTCACACCAAGATGGTAAAACTATTTTTCCGTCTGCATCAATGCACTTTTCTGGATTTATGTTAGGCAAATCCTCCATATAACCAAAATCAGCAATAAGTCCATTTTTAAGTGCTAAATAGGCATTTTTGATAGTGGGTAGAACCGCCATTTCAGCACCCGATACTTTCAAAATTGAAGAATCCCGAACCTGAAGCAACTCTTTAATATTGATGATTAATGTTGTCATTTTATATGATAATTATTCAGAAACTTTGATTTCAAACATTTTGTCCCAATTTTTACCGGTTACAAAAATGGTTTTTGTTTTAGGGTTGTAGGCAATTCCGTTTAGGACATCCGTATCAGGTAATTGGGTTATTTTTTTCTTCAAATCAGCAAGATTAATAATTGCTTCAACCGCTCCATTTTTTGGATTGATGACAGCAATAGCATCTTTTTGATACACATTTCCATAAATTTTCCCGTCAATCCATTCGAGTTCGTTAACTGCTTTTATTTTTGTTTCAAAGGAATACACGTTCAAGTAATCTACTTCTTTAAATGTGGTTGGGTCAATAATCCAAATTTTTTCGGTTCCGTCGGATTGGTATAAATATTTACCGTCATTAGTCAATCCCCAACCTTCAATAGGTTTGAAATAGGTAAACGTTTTTTCTTTTTTGAAAGTATCTGCGTCATAAACGTACCCTTCATTATTTTGCCAAGTTAATTGGTAAACTTTGTTATTCAGAATCGTAATTCCTTCACCAAAATAGTTATCAGCCAATTCCACTTTTTTATAAACTTCTCCAGTTTTATAATTTGTTTTTCTTAAGCTGGAAATCCCTTTTTTTCCGGTACTGTTTCCAGAACCGTTTCCTGTTCCTTCATAAAGCGTGTCTCGGTAAAATTCTAGTCCTTGCGTATACGCTTGAATATCGTGTGGATATGTATTTACGATGGTGTATTTTAATAATTTTGGCTGAATATCAGAAACTAATTCTACTCTAGCGGTAGCTTCTGAGTTCTGTCCTTCATAATATACTAAAGCTTTTAGGTTTTGATATCCCAATTTTTGATCTTTCAATTCAAAAGATAATTTGTCAACTCCTTTTTTTGAACCAATTTTTTTGTCATTTACATAGTAGACAACACTGTCAATAGTTTTGGAATTGGAGTTCAAAATTTCCAAAGAAAGCGCTTCCTGTGGTTTATATTGTTCCTTAAATTTGGAATTATCAAAGGCGAATAAAGTATTTTCACCTTTTTTTGTTTCGTTGCAACTTGCTAAGGTGATTCCTAATAAAATGACAGATAGGAAGTTATAATTTTTCATGATTTGTTTTTTTTGTTGTACCAATATACAATGTTATTTTTAATGATTAAAGCTCTTGTAAAAATATAAAAAGATTGTATATTTGCACCGGCAAGTCCTACACGACCAGCTCCTGCAGACTCCCCCAGGATGGGAACATAGCAAGGGTACGTGGTTGAGCGGTGCGATGTAGGTCGCTTGCCATTTTTTTATTACAAAAGTAGTCTTCCTTCGGGAGGATTTTTTTATTTTTGGACCTTTCGTATCATAAACATCAATAATCATGAATAAAGTAGTTCTAATTACAGGAGGTTCTTCAGGAATAGGAAAATCTATTGGAGAGTTTTTGCATCATAAAGGTTTTGTTGTGTATGGAACCAGCAGGAATCCGGAACGAGTTTTGAATTCGGTGTTCCCTTTAGTGGCTTTAGATGTCCGGGATGCAGATTCGATTCATGCGGCTGTTGCCAAAGTGATTTCGATCTCCGGAAGATTAGATGTTGTCATTAACAACGCTGGTGTTGGGATTACGGGACCATTGGAAGAAATTCCGATGCATGAAATCAAGAATAATTTTGAGACCAATCTTTTTGGTCCAATTGAAGTAATGAAAGCAGTGTTGCCACAAATGCGTACGCAAAAATCAGGATTAATCATCAATGTGACTTCAATTGCGGCTTATATGGGTTTGCCGTATCGAAGTGTTTATTGTGCTTCGAAAGGGGCGTTAGAACTCATAACAGAAGCGATGCGTATGGAAGTGAAGTCGTTTGGTGTTCATATTACCAATGTGGCTCCGGGTGATTTTGCCACAAATATAGCTTCTGGACGTTATCATGCTCCGGTTCTAAAGGGTTCTGCTTATGAAACTCCGTACGGAAATTCATTAAAAACTATGGATGAACATGTGGACAGCGGTAGTAATCCGAATGAAATGGCTGAAGCGGTTTATAAGATTATTCAAACTCCGAAACCTAAAATTCATTATAAAGTAGGGGCTTTTATGCAAAAGTTCTCTATTGTTTTGAAAAGGGTCTTACCAGATAAAGTGTATGAAAAAATGCTGATGAACCATTATAAGTTGTAATTTTGCACCTAATTTGCGTGAAGGATTGCAGCGGCATCCCTCGCTTTTTAGCGAGGATACAGCGAAAAGCCTGACCCTTGTGGTCACGCCCAAATAATGAACACACAATTAAATATATAAATACTATGAAATTTTTTATTGACACGGCTAATTTAGCTCAAATTAAGGAAGCACAAGCATTAGGCGTTTTGGATGGAGTTACAACCAATCCATCATTGATGGCAAAAGAAGGAATTACTGGAAAAAACAGTATTTTGAAGCATTATGTAGATATTTGTAATCTGGTTGATGGTGATGTAAGTGCAGAAGTGAATGCTTTGGATTACGACGGAATGATTAAAGAAGGTGAAGAATTAGCTGATTTGCACGAGCAAATCGTGGTAAAATTGCCTATGACTAAAGAAGGAGTTATGGCTGCTAAATATTTCTCTGATAAAGGAATAAAAACGAATGTGACTTTAGTATTTTCTGCAGGACAGGCTTTATTGGCTGCTAAAGCTGGAGCTACTTATGTTTCTCCGTTTATTGGTCGTTTAGATGATGTATCTACAGACGGTTTGGCTTTGATTGAAGAAATCAGATTGATTTACGATAACTACGGGTACGAAACTCAAATTCTTGCTGCTTCAGTTCGTCACACGATGCATATTGTAAACTGTGCAAAAATTGGTGCTGATGTAATGACTGGACCATTATCTGCTATTTATGGTTTGTTGAAACACCCATTGACTGATATTGGATTGGCACAGTTTGTTGCTGATTTCGAGAAAGGAAATAAATAAAAATTTTTCAGTGAGCAGTTTTTAGTCTCAGTGAATTAAATAAAAAAATCCCATCAACCGAGGTTGATGGGATTTTTTAGTTGGTTTGGTTTTGGTTAGTTTGTGTTGGAATTAGTGTCCTCCACCAACTTCTATTTCTTTTCCGATTCCTTGTTTTTCAAGAATTCGAATTACTTTCCATCCGTAGAACGCGATGAATGCAAAACATAAAACAGGAATAAAATAAGAAGTATGAATTCCAATTATATCTGCTAATTTTCCTTGTAATGGCGGAATAATTCCACCACCTAGAATCATCATTACTAAAAAGGCAGATCCTTGAGAAGTATATTTTCCTAAACCTGCAATTGCTAATGAGAAAATAGAAGGCCACATAATACTTAAGAATAATCCACCGCTCATAAAAGCAAAAATAGCGATCGTTCCAGTAGTGAATAATCCAATAAGCATAGCTGTCATTCCCATTATACCAAAAATCATTAAAGTTCTTGAAGGTTGGTCTTTTCCTAAAAAGAAACCAGCGATTTGGAACAAAATTACAAATGCGTACGCGTATAAAGGCGTTACATCTTGTCCGGAAATGGCGTTAGCAGTTAAAACAACTCCAAATGCTACATAAGGAACAACGATAAGTAAAATTTTCTTTAATTGTGATGATGGGTTGAAAACCGTAATGGCTCCTGCCCAACGTCCAATCATCAAACTTCCCCAATACATAGACATATATGGCGCTAAAGCAGGTCCTGAAATCGAACCAAAATCAGCGGTTACCAATAATTCACCAAGGTTACTTCCTATAGTTACTTCGACACCTACATAAGCGAAAAGGGCTAACATCCCTAAAACTAATTGTGGGTATTTCATTGCTCCCCATCCTTCAGGATTTTTTTGAGCAGTCGTATTAGCAAATAATAATCCGATAACGACCACTAACAGGGTAGAAACTGTTAAGGCTAATCCTAAATAATCTTTTTCTTTATTCTCAATAAAACGAGTGATAAATTCAGCGTCTTCGTAACGAGAAAAGATATAAGCAAAAATGGCAACCAAAATTACAGTGATGGCAATCAAGGTCTGCATTGCTTTATTAGCTGTTTCAAAAGTAGAATCACTTTTTCCAGCCGGTAACTTTTTAGAAAAATGGAATAAGGCTGCTGCCAATAAAAACAGCCCTCCTACAAATACATACAAGATTCTCATTGAATCCAATGAATCTGGTTTTTGAGCAAATTCTTCAATATTTACACCTGCAATTACTCCAAATAAGGCTATTGAAACAACTATTGGTCCTATTGTGGTTCCCAATGAATTTATACCTCCTGCAAGATTCAGTCTGCTTGATGCAGAATGTGGTTCACCAAGCGAAGCTGCAAAAGGCTGCGCCGATGTTTGTTGTAATGAAAAACCAAGTGCAACTATAAATAAGGCGCCTAGAATGAATAAATAGCTTCCTTGTGTTACTGCCAATATCATAAGTACAGCTCCAAATGTACTAATCAATAATCCGTAAATAATTCCTTTTTTGAATCCCCAACCGTTAAGAATATCTTTCTTAGCGATGCTGCTAAAAATGAACAGGAGTAACGCTCCTATATAGTAAGCACCATAAAAAGCAAAATCGATAAGTTGACTTTGAAATTGGTCTAAGCCAAATTTAGCTTTGCAAAATGGAATGAAAATCCCGTTTGAAGCTCCAATAAAACCCCAAAAGAAAAATACGGTGATGAGCGTATAAAGCGCGGAATTATTAGACTTTGTTTGTTCTGAATTCATAAATACAAATTGGTTAATGATTAGTGTTAAATGCTTTTTATTGCTGTAATACCGTAAATATATTTGTTAACTAAATTAAAAAAAAATAATTTAGACTAAATATTGTTAGAATTATTGAATAACCAATTATTGTTTAAAATACCTGCTTTTTTTTCAAACTTTTTTCAATTTAATTTTTTTAATCTGATTATTAAGAAATGCGGATTTTGGTATTTCAATCTAAGACGTATCAATATTGCTTCATTCGGTAATTGAACAGTATTTTAGATAAAAAAAACAAGATTAATATTAGGATTTCATAAATAGGGAAGTGCGTTTCTTGTAGTCTTAGGAGTTAATTATAGTTTGAAAAACACAGTTGAATTTTTTTTATTTGATTAAGGAGAAAGACGTTCTATTTTCCAAGAATAATCTTCTTGACTTGTATACCGAATTCTATCATGTAATCGATTTGGTCTTCCTTGCCAAAATTCTACTTCTAAAGGAGTTACTAAAAATCCTCCCCAATGCTTCGGTCTTGGAATTACCATACTCTCAAAATCTTTTTCCAACTGTTTTAGATTTTCTTCTAAAAATTCTCTTGAAGGCACCACTTCGCTTTGGTTAGACACAATTGCTCCCAATTTGCTGCCATCAGGTCTGGATTCAAAATAACTATCTGAGGTTATTTCCGAAGTTCTTTTTGCAATTCCCTTGATAATTACCTGACGCTCCATAGTATGCCAAAAAAAAGACAGGCAAACATTCGGATTTGCTGTGATAGCCTTACCTTTTTCTGAATTGTAATTGGTGTAAAAAATAAAACCTTCTTCAGTAAACTTTTTTAACAATACAACTCGAGACTTCGGAAAACCATCTAAGCCTATTGTAGCGACTGTCATCGCATTAACTTCGCTGTCACCTCCAAAGTCTTCTACTTCATGAAACCATCGGTTAAACAAGTTTATTGGGTCTTCTGGGATAGTAGATTCCAATAACTCACTCTTATCGTATGATTTTCTGTAATTACTTAAGTCATTCATAATTTTTATTTTAAAAATGTTGATTGCTAAACCATTCGATTTAAAATCATCGAAAAATTCAGCAGTTATTTGATGCTTAAAATTGTTTTCTTTTATTTAAAACTCAAAGCTTTTTCCGTCATCAGCCAAAAGCACTTCGGGAAAAATAGTTTCGGCTTCTTCCTTAAACAATTCGATACTTTCATATCGAGTAGAATAATGTCCTAAAATTAATTGTTTAGCATTGGCTTTCAAAGCAATCGTTGCCGCTTCTTTTGCAGTAGAATGTAATGTTTTTTTGGCTAGATTTCCCTCAGATTGTAGGAAAGTAGATTCATGGTATAAAATATCTACATTTTCTATAATTGGAAGCATGGCTTCATTGTAAACCGTATCAGAGCAAAAAGCGTAATTCTTTGCCGGAACAGGATCAAATGTCAATTTGTCGTTTTCTATGATTCTTCCGTCTTCAAGCGTGATGTCTTTTCCGTTTTTTATTTTTTGGTAATAGCAACTCTCTATCTCATAATTCTGAACGGCATCCAAATTCAGTTTTCGGTCTCCAATTTTTTCTTGGAACAAAAAACCATTCGTATACACACGATGTTTCAAAGGAATGGTTTTCACCAAAACCTTTTCGTCTTCAAAAATAATCTCACTTTCAGGAGATTCCAATTCATGGAAAAATAAACCGTAATTCGTCCTGGAATTCGACAATCGCAATTGCAATTTGATGATTTCTTTGATGCCCTTTGGACCATAAATATGTAAATCCGTAGTTCTGTTCAACAAAGTAAATGTGGATACTAAACCCACTAATCCAAAAAAATGATCTCCGTGCAAATGGGAAATAAAAATGTGGTTTATTTTAGAAAATCGGATTTTATTCTTGCGCAATTGTACTTGCGTTCCTTCTCCGCAATCAATTAAAAAAAGTCTATTTTTTATGTCTAAAATCTGGGAAGTTGGATTGGTAAATGTTCGGGGTGTTGCGGCATAGCAACCAAGGATTGTTAGTTTCAAGTTTTTTCGTGTTCGGTTATTTCGTATTTTGCTTAAATCAATTAACGGTTAAACATAACCGAATCAACTAATTTAAAACCCTAAATCTCTTTCAATCTCTTCCATTTCTATAATATCATGCGCTTCTAATAATGAAGGAACTACTGTTAATTTGGCAGGAACAGCATTATAATCAAAATCAGAAGTAACAATTACAAATGACTTTTTAGCTTTTTTATGTTGTTTTGATAATGGCATAAACAACTTAATATCATTCGTAGACAAATCATTATGCATCAAAAGATCAATTATGATATTGTATTTTTCGAAAGTTTTGTATTGATGGGTAACCTTCATTAAAAAAGAAGTAAAATCACCCTGAGTATCCCTAATTGTTACCGTATGTCCTTTTTGATCTACTTTCATTGTATTAAATTTCAAAGACTGCTTTATGGCAGCGTGGTTTATAAGTAGCTAATTTACAAAGTTTTATGTTTGTTTATTGAATTTTTGAAGCCAAAAGATAAATAACTGCCATTCTGATTGCTACACCATTTTCTACTTGGTTTAAAATCACGGATTGATTGGAATCAGCTACTTCACTTGTAATTTCGACACCGCGATTAATAGGTCCGGGATGCATGATTATAATTTCTTTATTAAGTGAATCCAAAAGCGGTTTGTCAACTCCATATTGCTTTGCATATTCCCGTGTGGACGGGAAATAATTGACATCCATACGTTCATTTTGCACACGCAACATATTCGCAACATCACACCATTCTAATGCTTTTCGTAAATCAGGTTCTACGGTAACACCTAATGATTCAATATATCTTGGGATAAGCGTTTTAGGCCCGCAAACTTTCACCTCAGCGCCTTGCATTTGCAATGCATAAATATTGGACAAAGCGACTCTGGAATGTAAAACATCGCCTACTATGACTACTTTCTTTCCGGCTACTTCCCCTAGTTTTTCCCGAATCGAATAACTGTCTAACAAAGCTTGTGTAGGATGTTCATGTGCGCCATCGCCTGCGTTTACGATGCTGGCTTTTACGTTTTTAGACAAGAAATAAGCAGCGCCAGGATTGGAATGTCGCATTACTACCATATCCACTTTCATCGAAAGGATATTATTAACAGTATCTATCAATGTTTCTCCTTTTTTTACGGAAGATTGCGCCGCCGAAAAACTAATGACATCCGCTGATAAACGTTTTTGCGCTAATTCAAAAGAGAGTTTTGTTCTGGTACTGTTTTCGAAGAAAATATTGGCAATGGTAATATCTCGTAAAGAAGGCACTTTCTTAATAGGTCGATTGATGACTTCTTTAAAATGATCGGCAGTTTCAAAAATCAGGTCAATATCATTCTTGTTGATGTATTTTATTCCTAATAAATGATTTACGCTTAATTCTTTCATTTTTGTTTACGATTATAGTTTTTAATAGTCAGCGTTTGAATGCAATCTAACTTGTAATTAAATACACGCCATCTTCGCCCTCATTTTCTTTCCAGCTCACTTTTACTTTTTCATTATTGATTGCGTCTACCTGTCTTCCTCTATAATCCGGTTGAATGGGTAAGTTGCGACTGAAGCGTCGGTCTATAAGAACCAGAAGTTCAATTTCTGATGGCCTTCCAAAAGATTGTATAGCCGTCAACGCAGAACGAATGCTTCGTCCGGTGAACAAAACATCATCTATGAAAATGACTTTTTTATTTTCAACGATAAAATTAATTTTGGTTTTATTGGCTTCTAATGGCTTATCGGTTCTTCTAAAATCATCCCTAAAAAAGGTTATATCCAGATAACCAAGCTGAATTTCAGGAGTTTGATATTCTTTTTCTAAAATTTCTTTTAAACGCTCTGCCAAAAAAACACCTCTTGGTTGGATTCCAACTAATATTGTATCTGAAAAATCTAAGTGCTTTTCGATTAATTGACAGGCCAAACGATGTAATATGATAGTAACTTCTTTTGCAGTAAGTAATACTTTTTGACTCATAGTAATTGTGTGGTTTGGTTTGGCAAATATACGAATTCCAATTTATGATTTTATAATTAAAAAGGGAGAAAATGCTAATTCCAATAATTCAAAAAAAACAGTATATTTATAGTACTTAATTTTGCAACAATCAATAAAAATTATGTAACAGAGACCCGCAGTTATACAGTAAATTTACATTTTAACGTTTAACATAAAAAACATAAAATCATGCAAAAAAGACTCACCCGATTATTGATGCTTTTCATAGTATTAATTTCATTTTCAAGTTGTTCAATAATAGAAGGAATATTTAAAGCCGGTGTAGGTGTTGGTATCTTTATAGTTGTTGCAGTGATAGCCATTATAATCTTTATTATCAGCAAAATTTTCAGTAGAAAATAAACAACATTACTTTCGAATTATTATTTGAAACCTATTCAAAAAAAAAATCTCCCACTATTGCGGGAGATTTTCTATTTAACATAAACTACTTTTTATGTGGTGTACATTTTAGCTCTTAATTCCTGAACACCTTCGTTATCTAAGTATTCATCAAAAGTCATATACCTATCAATAGCGCCATTTGGTGTCAATTCAACAACCCTGTTTCCAACAGTTTGAGCAAATTCATGATCGTGCGTGGTGAAAATTACAGAACCTTTATAGTTTTTTAATGAGTTATTAAAAGCCGTAATCGATTCCAAATCCAAGTGATTTGTAGGTTCGTCAAGCATTAAAACATTGGCTCTTTCCATCATCATTCGTGACAACATGCAACGCACTTTTTCTCCTCCTGATAATACTCTACAGGTTTTCAACGCTTCCTCTCCTGAGAAAATCATTTTCCCAAGGAAACTACGAATATTTACCTCGTCTCGTTCTTCTTCGGTTTTTACCCATTGACGCAACCAATCTACAAGAGAATAGTCACTTTCAAAAAACGAATGATTATCACCTGGCAAATACGCTTGGTTAGTGGTAACTCCCCAATCAAAAGTTCCTGAATCTGCGGTTTGATTTGCGTTTAATATTTCATAAAATGCAGTAGTTGCGCGCGAATCTTTCGAGAAAAGAACAATTTTATCGCCTTTGGCCATATTCAAATCTACTCCTTTAAACAAAATTTCTCCATCTATAGAAGCACTTAAATTCTGCACATTCAAAATTTGATCTCCTGCTTCACGCTCTTGATCAAAAATAATTGCCGGATAACGACGACTTGATGGTTTTATCTCGGAAATATTCAATTTACTAATCATTTTTTTACGAGAAGTAGCTTGTTTTGATTTGGCTACATTCGCACTAAAACGACGAATAAATTCTTCTAATTCCTGTTTCTTTTCTTCTGCTTTTTTATTTTGTTGTGCGCGCTGTTTCGCTGCTAATTGGCTGGATTCATACCAAAAAGTGTAATTTCCTGAATAATGATTTATTTTACTGAAATCAATATCCGAAATATGTGTACAAACGGAATCTAAAAAGTGTCTGTCGTGAGAAACTACAATTACGGTATTTTCATAGTTAGCCAAGAAATTTTCTAACCAAGCAATAGTTTCAAAATCCAAATCATTGGTAGGCTCATCCATAATAAGTAAATCTGGATTTCCAAAAAGCGCTTGCGCCAAAAGGACACGAACTTTTATTTTCCCTTCCAAATCTCCCATTAAAGTATAATGATGTTCTTCGGTAATTCCAAGATTTGATAACATCGATGCAGCATCAGAATCCGCATTCCACCCGTTCATTTCTTCAAATTGCACTTGCAACTCGCCTATTCTGTCAGCATTTGAGTCATTGTAATCTAAGTACAAAGCATCCATTTCTTTTTTGATCGCATAAAGGGTTTTGTTCCCCATCATAACGGTCTCCAATACGGTGCTTTCGTCAAACATATTGTGGTTTTGGTTTAAAACCGACATACGTTTTCCTGGTTCCAAATGAATATTCCCTGAAGTTGGATCCATTTCACCTGCAATTATTTTAAGAAAAGTAGATTTTCCAGCGCCATTGGCTCCGATAACGCCATAGATATTACCGTGTGTGAAGGTAGTATTTACTTCGTCAAACAAAATTCGTTTGCCAAACTGAACTGATAAATTATTTACTGTTAACATGAATGTTTATTTTATAAAATTTTTGCAAAAATACGAAAAAAATACCGATTTACTGAATTCCAAAAAAATCCGTTTTTTACAAGTTGAAGTTCTAGAAAAAGATTGTAATTCCAATAAAAAATCCTGACGTAAATAGTCAGGATTCTAGAGTTTAGTATCGAAAAAACCAATGTTTTATTTTATTAAAGCAATTTCTTCAAACTCCCATAAACTGCTAATTCTACATCAGCAGGACTTCTGGTATTGCATTTCTCCAATAAATCTTCCAATAATGTTTGATTAACTTTCTGTTTTTTGTCTATTAAAAGTAATAGGTGCTCTGATACATCACTCAAACTTTGAGACAAAGGTAAAAGAGGTTGCACCAACGGAGCATTGGCACTCAAAGCAATTAAATCGGAATTCATGACAATCCACTTCTTGAAAAAATCAGTTAGCACAACTATATTCTCCTTGCTTTTATCCGCTAAATACGCATTGACTGCAAGATTAAAATCTAGCGCTTCAGAAGCATCCGCATTACAAGCATCCGCAAATAAGGTTAACGGTGAATGCATTCTGTATTTCTTTCCGCCACCGTTGCGTTTGTAGTTTTTTAATGGTTCACAAACATTCGAAAAATCATTCAATGCACGAGTATCTTGATTGTTGCTGATGTTTCTCAGAATCACTTCCTTGTTTCTAATGTGCGTAATTCCAAGTTCTTCTAATCGAAAAGATATTATTTTCAACCTTTTGCGTAAGCTGTTCATATCATTCACTTCCGCACTTGACCATAATCGCTCGGCAATTGCAGCTGTTCTTGGCCAAATCCTGGAATCTATATTTAATGGTGTTACGAGTTCGCTCCACATTGCAGCTTCTCCTCCTAAAATCCTTGCTTTTTCTTCCGGAGTGAGAATAATCTTTTTAGGCAAGGGATCATTCAAATAATGACTTTCTAAACCCAGCATCAAATCAATATAATACCCATTGGACAAAACAGTATTGTAACCGCTTTTTGCAGCTTTGATCAATGCTCCACCGGCTTCTTGACCTTCGTTCGTTCCTCTCCAAGCATGAATTATGGCATCTTTAGACATGTTTTTAGTCATTATTTCTTCCCAACCCATCAATTTTTTGTTGTGTTTTTTTAGCATTGGAATCAACTTCATGTTAAAGTAAGTCTGCAAATCATGATTGTTAGCCAGATTATTATCCTTTTTAAATTGCTGTATAGCAGGATTTGCATTCCATTCTTTTCCATTATTCTCGTCACCACCAATATGAAAATAACTGCCCGGAAATAACGGACACACTTCATCAAAAATTGAGCTTAATATTTCATAAGTTTTTGGATTTGTAGGATCTAAAGTCGCATTGAAAATTCCTGAATTTCTTTGCACTTCATACATAATTTTTCCTTCACCTATTTTACTTCCTATTTCCGGATAAGCAGTCAGCAATGCCGAAGCATGTCCCGGAACATCTATTTCAGGTACTACCAGAATCCCTCTTTCATCCGCATATTGTACAATATTTTTGATTTCATCCTGAGTATAAAAATTTCCGTCTGAGGCTAATTCTGTCAATTTAGGATGGTTTTTCAATTGAATTCTCCAACCTTGATCATCGGCTAAATGCCAATGGAAAACATTCATTTTCATCGAAGCCATAGCATCGATATTTCTTTTGATAACATCTACGGGCTGGAAATGTCGTGCCGCATCAATCATCAATCCTCTCCAGGTAAAACGTGGCGAATCTGTGATTTCAACAACCGGAAAGTAGTACGATGTATTATTGTTTTGCAGCAATTGTAATAAAGTTTCCAAACCATGTAATGCTCCTAAATCACTGGAGGCATTAATACTTATTTTATTGGAAGTAATTGTCAGTTGGTAACTTTCGTCTTCATTAATTTCTATTTTTCCATTGCGAACACAATTTATTTGTAATTCGGCTTCCGGACTTTCGTTGACTTTCGTCAAAAAACTTTGCTCGAGAAACAATCCTGTTCTGCCGTCCAATCGTCTTACAAAGTTGGTTGCGCCTATAAAAATTCTAGGATTAGGATTCCCCGTAATATTCACTTTAAAATTTTTGCTTAAAGCAAAAGTGCCTTCAGACAACTTTATATTTTGTGGCCAAGGCATCAAGTTTAATTGCTCGGTGGTGATTTGAGCATTGGAAACAAAATTTCCGAACAATAGCATTAGGATATATTTCATACTTTATATTTTTATTATTGTCCTGTAGTAAACAATTACTTTTATAAAAAAGCTTTTCTATAATTTGTGGAAACAAATATAAAGTACGCATATAAATAGTAATTTTGCAAGGTAAATATTGAATTATGCTATTTCTAATTTTGAGTATTATATGCAGTGTAACTGTTGGAGTGTTGTTTAAAGTTGCACGCAGTTATAATGTAAGTCAGGTTCAAATTGTTGCTTGGAATTATGTTTTTGCTCTTATTTTTTGTTATTTGTCATTCAGTCCGGATCTTAGCGCGGTAAGAACTTTGGCACCTTGGGGAATTTATGTTCCTATTGGTATTTTATTGCCGGCAATTTTTCTTTTTTTGGCAGCGTCCATAAAACAGGTTGGTATTGTAAAAACTGATGCAGCCCAAAGGCTTTCGTTGTTTATCCCTATTTTGGCTGCATGGCTGCTCTTCAAAGAAGATTTTAACATCTTAAAAATCACAGCGCTTTTGGTAGGATTTCCCGCGCTACTGCTTATTCTTGCCAAACCCTCTCAAAACACAGAAAACAAATGGATTTATCCTGCGGTTGTTTTACTGGGCTTTGGAGTTATAGACATTCTTTTTAAACAAATCGCTCTTTACACAAGTCTGTCTTATACCACTTCATTATTTGTAGTTTTTGGAATTGCGCTACTCATTATGATAGGAGCAGTGGTGTATGATGTCATCGTTACTAAAGTGCCGTTGAATTTTAAAAATATTATTTTTGGAGGTTTGGTAGGTATTTTCAACTTTGGAAATATTCTTTTTTATCTAAAAGCACATAAAGCTTTCGCTGAAAATCCTTCAACAGTTTTTGCAGGCATGAATATGGGTGTGATTGTCATAGGAAGCCTTGTAGGGATTTTTGTTTTTAAAGAAAAACTAACAAAAATGAATTATGTTGGCCTTTTTCTAGCGTTGATAGCCATTGTTTTGATCGTAATCTCGCAGATCATTTAAAGGGAATTAAACCATTTGGATTGAAAAATTTTCAACTAATAAAAAATCCTTGTACAAGTTCCGGTTTTTGATTGCTGTTGAATGTAAAGGTATTAGTTATAAAAAACTGTTGTATAGTAGGATCAAACTTTCGCAGAACAATAGTATTGCATAAAAAAGAAGTGTTTATTGTTGTAAATAAGCGGTTCGCTTTTTCAAGATTTTCTGGAGTAAGTCTTCGGGCAATAGATATATGGGGGTCACTACTTTTTTGTATTTTTAAGGTACGAAGCAATTCATGAATTTTTTTCATTATCACTTTTAGTTTGATTTTAGAATCTTCATGGGGAGTAATAAAAAAAGCACCATTAGAATAGGAACCAAAACCTTTCAGATGAACTTCAAAAGGTTCGAAAGTATCACATAACAGGTCTAGTTTATTTTTGATAATTTCGATTGCAGCATCAGTTTTTTTAAATTCACAAATCGTAATATGAGCGATAGAATTTTTACTATGAAACCAATTCACTTCCTCGAATAATTTTTCTTTCATAGCCTTAACCAGTAGGATTATGCTTTCTGAAGGATAGATGGCTATAGAATATTGTTTTTCCATAGTGTAATGATAGCATTTTAACGTAAAAAAAGAAAGCTAATGAAATGTCAATTCATTTTTCAATATTTAGATTTCTTGTTTTTCATTTAATTAATACTTTACCGTAAACAGGTACGATGTAGTTTCCATTTAAAAACGGAATTGGATCAATTTGGCTTTGCAAGATAACTCCGCTAAGCGACGTTTCGAGTAATAGTTGTGCTGCTTGTACCAATGGTGCTGCAGTAGTTGTTTGGATTGCCCTCAATTGATGTTTTCCCACTTTTTTAGGAAGTATACATTTTGCAATCTCACGTCTGCGCAAAATACCTGTTGCATCTTTGCCTTCTACAGCTGCATATAAAATAATTTTGTCGTCTTCAATGTGAGGGATAATGGCTTCCATTTTTTCTTGTAAGCCTTTAATTACGTCAGTTGTATGTTCTAAATTAGCTACTTGCTCTTGTATCCAAGCATAATGTCCAGGATGACGTAAGGTTTTGTAGTCAAGGGAGCGAACCTTTCCTAATAATGCGTCAGGCAAATCTGCTGCACCGCCCGAAGTAAGATCCTCTTCATAAGCAATGCCATCGATAATAATAGTAGTTCTTTCTGAGAGTGATGGTAGCGTAGTTTTTTTGAAATTCCTTAATACAATGGTTTCTTTCAAATATTCTGTAGCTACACCCACAGGACTCCACGTAAAACCATAATAATGTGGAGCAACCGCATGATTAGTAAGTGCTCCAACTTTGAATTCCAGCTTGTCTACTTTATCAACTTCAAAATCCTTACAAAACTGTTGAAAAAGTCCATTAGCAAGTAAATCGATATATCCCGGCGCTAAACCCGTTTGAAGTATAAACCCTGTTTTTGCGTCTTTTGCCAATGCTGTTATTTCTTCAGTCTCTACAACATATTCCGTTAGGTTTGCGTAATGTAGATTGAAATCTTTAGCAAACTGGGCTATTCTGGGTGCTTGGCTTCCTGGTAAACAGTCCAGAATAATATCTCCTTGACGCAAGATTACTTTCATTTCATCTGTTATGCCATTTTCAGCAAGATGAAAATCTTGAATAAATCCTGATTTCGTAGTTCCTTCTTGAATCCAATGGGCTACCTTTTTTGCTTTTGAATGGCTTCTGTCGCCAATAAAAAGAGTAGGAGCTACTTCGCTACATTCCATCAGTAATAAACCAACAGCTTCTGCGACTCCACCCGCTCCTGCAATAATAATAGTGTGATGCTTTTTCATATCTTAAAGATACCATTTTTTATTGGTTGAGCATTTGAGTTGTATGGTAATTTGATTGTTATGGTGTATGTTTACTTTCATTGAGTATAGCTTAGCGAATTTACTCGCTAAAAGAAAAAAAGCTTTTAGTCTACATACATTATGGATGTGCAAATATAAAGTAAACATTAAACCCGTTGGGTTTAATTAATTGCGGTAAATATGTTGATTAGATATTGATCAAGGTGCTAAAATTCACTATCTTAACATCGCAAAACAGACCAATCTTTATGTCAGATATACTAAAAAAATATTTTCGAGTTTTAGAAGTTATAAGTTATTTGAATTGTGACTTAGAATATAAATTCAGAAGTTGATATAAAACAAAAAATGTCTGATTTATAATTAGTTGCATTGGGTTTGACAGCTGAATTTATCTCTATTGACATTGAAAATTCTTTATTTAAAGAGATTAATAAGCAACAAATACTTATCCTAAATGAGGTATGTCAGTTCAATAAAAAGACGAAAATTGTTTTTATTTTTAGAATAGGTAAGAACAAAATTAGCATCTCAATTTTTAGAATTTGAAGATTACTTTATCGAGGATTGTATGCCGTTGGAGATTTGCAAATTTGCACGTCGCAGGAGAATTAAAATCTGTAAAAATGATTTTGAAACTGCTTCTTCAAAAGGGTTTTGTGCTTCTCAAAACAACTGGTTTTATGCATGCAAACTGCACGTAGTTTTTTCTGTAAATGGAGTTTTTTATTCAGTAGATATTACAAAAGCAGAAGTTCACGATGTGCATTTTTTTGAAATACTTAAAAAGATAAATGTCTAATTTTGTATTTTTTGGAGATGGAGGTTGTATGTCTCAAAGTATTCGATTAGATTTATTTTAAACAGTAAATATCAAATTAGAAACGCTAAAAAAAGAGACTCAAAAACATTATAAGCTACAACCTTATATGTTTAGGAAATCAAAAAAAAGAATTCAAACTTTATTTTCACAACTATATGACCAGTTCAGAATTAGAAACAATTATGCTAAGACTTTTGAAGGTTTTAAAACCAGAATTTTACCAAAAATAACAGCATTAAAATTGCACCAACATATAAATTAAGATATCTTTAATCAACCAATTAACAATATTAAAAATCAAATAATTTTATTACCCCCAACGAGTTAAAAATAGATAGGTAATAGTAATAAAGACTATATCATAAGGCTAAATTATTTGAATATTACAAGAAATGATTGAGAATAGTTTTGTAATACTTACCAAAAATCACACACTTTTAAAGTCATTGGTTTTGAATTTTTTTAGTTCTTAAATGTAGTAGTAGTAGTAGTAGTAGTAGTAGTAGTAGTAGTAGTAGTAGTAGTAGTAGTAGTATAAAATCTAAATATGTTTATTTAGTAATAAATGATTTTAATTTTGTTAATTTTCAGACGACTATTCAAATAATTTCATCTCTAGTCAATGAAATCAGTAGCTAGATTAACGCCTTAGCTTTAAGTTATTATTTACTTTTCTTCAAAGCTTCGATTAATTCTACCAAATCGACTACACCATAAGTAGAGGAATAGTCTGAGACTGCATAAGGTAATATCAGACTGCTGTTATGAATAATCGAACCGCATGAATACACTACATTAGGAACATAGCCTTCCCGTTCATCCTCCAGAGGAGAGAGTAAGGGTTCACTAAGTCTTCCAATTTCCCTTGAAGGATCATCAAGATCAAAAAGCGAAGCACCGATGCAATATCTTCTCATGGCACCTACACCATGAGTAATTACTAACCAGCCTTCATCGGTCCAAAGTGGCGATCCACAATTTCCAATTTGTGTATATTCCCATGGATAACGCGGCTCTTGGATGATAACGGGATTGTTCCATTGCTCTGGTCTATCGGAATACATAAGGTAATTGTTAACACCATCAATTCTAGATAGCATAGCATACTTGCCTTTAATTTTTCTAGGGAATAATGCCAGGTTTTTATTTTGAGCACCAATTCCATATAAGGGCATTACGCGGAACGTATAAAAGTCTTCAGTTGAAATAAGCTTCGGAAGTATGACATGACCATTATAGGCCGTGTAGGTAGCCATTACTTTATCTGAATTATCATCGTCGACAAAACGGACAAAACGAGCATCTTCAATACCACGGCTTTCAGAATCTGATATTGGAAATATAACACGTTCGGTGATATCAGAATCATGTTTGAATTGTAAATCATAAAATGAATCCGCTAGCCAAATCACTTCTTCGAGTGCCGTTCTTCTCTCCTGACGAATCATTGGATCGCATAAAGCTTTATTTACCACACTTTTTAATATGGCATACTCAAATTCGTGCGGCAGATCCTGCATAATACGAGTTGAATATTTATCAGAAGTATGCATTTCTGCCAATTTCATCAAAAATCGTTCTTTGTTGTATAATGTTTTGTGTCCTATTTCTGCTTTATCAATGTTATTACCAATTTTCATCACTTGGAGATCGTTATTCATATCTAGGATTCCCCTTCTAAATACAATTGACGAGATATGACCTTCACCTGTGGCACGAAAAGAAATGATAACGCGTTTTTCGCCTTTTCCGAGACCCGATTGATCGAAATCTTCCACAATAGAAGGATTAAAAATGGCTGTGGATTCTATTGCATACTCCATTGTGCAGTAAGATCCGATGAGCATCTTTCGTTCCAATGAGAGCTTGTCATAGTTAATTTGCATTGCTTCAATTATGCCTCTAATTTTTTCGCAATGCCGAAAAAATATGCTTGAAATATTTCGATGTCTTCTTGCAAACTCACGAAGTGTATGTTCTAAGGTATCTACGACTTGTTTTTCATTTAACAACATAATATGGCTGACCATTTTTTGTGTCCTCTGATCGCCATTCATAAAATATCGGGCAACAACTCTCTTTGAATCAGGTATAAATGTCATGTTTTTTCGGATTACAGGAACTCGCATAGCTTTATTTTTAAATTTATAGTAAAATAAATACGCTTTTTTATGTAGTGATAAAAAGCCGTTCAGTCCTGTTGCTTAATAGCTAGGTTCTATTTTAGGTGAACCTATAATTTAGGACGAAACATTTTAAGAAATTCGGAATTTTGGAAGCTAAAACTTAAATTAAACTTTATATTCAAAATTACAAAAAAACAATGAAATAATCGTAAGTGTTTGTTTTTCAGTATTAAAAAAACAAAAAAACAGTCGGACTATTTGCTACAATCAAATTTTAATTTTTGATGTCGATTAATAGTTACAGAGAATTATAGTTATTTATATTGCTGTAAAATACTCTCGCATTTTTTTTGAAGGTTTTCGCGAAATATTTCAGATAATTAATTCTTGATCCGTCTTCAATCTTGAATATTGTTCACTTTTTCGCAAAATTTATTCCTAGACAATTTCCTGAGGTTGCAGAAACCTAAGGGAAGTACTTTTATTTGCCGATGCAGAAATTAGCAGGCCAGTTTTTACTGGGGTTTACAGATATTGAGGTACAAATAAGGTACTAATCTGAACAAAATAACGCAAAATAAGAACAAACAAGCCTTTATCAATTTTCAAGTGAAATACTGTATTAGGTCAATTTGATGCACTATATTTTCTAAGAGCACATTAATCCAGTGGTTGATGTAAAAGTATAAAAAACATTTGATTAAAAAGTGGTTTAATTATATTTTGAGGTGACCCTATCGGGATAATTTTTGAACTATTTTCTGCTAGATTAAATGCATTTGAGTATGCTGTCAGCTATTAAATAAATCAATGAGAAACATTAAATTTATTAGTAAGCCCATATCCACTTTAATTTGGTATGTCCAGTTATAAAGTTACAGTATCTATTGTTAAATATTCATTAATACTGCACATGCCACTTTACTTTTGCCGAATGAATCTTTGTCGAAAAAATTTAGTAAATAGTATTTTGCTCTTTGTGGGCATGAAATTGTTTTATAATATTTGTTTTCAAGAAAGTGATAATTCTTCAGTAGTGGATTTACACTGTGAAAATAGTTTATCTCCTAATTTTGTAGACTTTGATTTGGACATAAACGAAGAAGACCAAATTATTTACAGATTGGAAATTTTCATAATGGTTGAAAAGTATACCCAACACAACCATTTTTATATTACCAGTAAATCATCTCAACCATTTTACTCCGTTTGGCAACCGCCAAAGCTTAGTTAATATTCTAGAGCCTCTTGTTGGGTGTTTGAAAATTATTCATTCACTCAAACAGCATTACTATCCTATGCAGTAATGCAGAAAAATTATGTTTATTAACTAAATTACATTTATATGGACTTTGAAGACTTTTTGAAAAAAAAGGCAAGCCTCATAAAAATCATGCATTGCATAACTATTATCAAAATGATGGTTATAGATACAAGACCTATTCTAGTGGTCATGTAAGCTTTAACGCAATTGAATTCATCAATAGTTTAAGAAACAACAAGAAACTCAAGATAGTTTTCCTTGGTGTTTTGATTCTCGCAATAGTTCTTGTAATTGGGATAATTGCCATTTTATTTTCTTTAATTTCATCGATGACTGATAATATTGCTCCAAATGGGCTTCCAAGAGTGTTTGATGAGGCGATTGACTTCCTAAACAGACTATGGAATGGCACAGAATAGATTGTATTAATTTGCGAAAGTGGGGAGATAAGGTATATGTTGTATTGGTTGATAGTTTTGCTTTAATCAAATATGTAATTTAAAAATATATGATAATAGATAGTTTTGTATGGATTTGTTTTTTAGGATTTGTCCTAGCAATGTTAGCACTAGATTTAGGTGTTTTCATCGAAAATCTCATGAAGTAAAAATTAAAGAAGCTCTTCTTTGGAGCGCTGTATGGATATCCCTTGCCTTAATTTTTAATTATGGTGTTTATATTTTCATGGGCAAAGAAAAAGCAATTGAGTTTTTAACAGCTTATGTTATTGAAAAATCATTAAGTATTGATAATTTGTTTGTCTTTATTATGCTCTTTACCTATTTCAATGTAGATAGAAAGTACCAGTACAAAATACTATTTTGGGGTATTTTAGGAGCTTTGGTAATGCGCGGCATTTTTATTTTTGCAGGTGTAGCACTCATTAGTAAGTTTCATTGGATTATGTACGTTTTCGGGGCGATACTTATTTATATGGGTTTTAAAATGATTTTTCATAAAGACAAAGAGATTGAACCAGATAAAAATCCATTAGTAAGGTTATTTAAAAAATTATTTCCCGTTACAGAAGAAATGCATGGAGGCAAATTCTTTGTAAAATTAAAAGGTCAAAGATTTGCAACACCATTATTTATTGTGCTTCTTATTGTAGAATTTACTGATTTGGTTTTTGCGGTCGATTCAATACCTGCGGTACTTGCGATTACAAATGATACGTTTATCATTTTTACCTCTAATGTTTTTGCAATATTGGGTTTAAGAGCGTTGTATTTTGCTTTGGCTGGAATTACAAAATATTTTCATTATTTAAAATATGTTTTATCGTTAATATTAGTTTTTGTTGGAGTAAAAACGACAATTGTTAGTTTCTATAAAATACCAATTGTCCACTCTTTAATGGTAATATCCGGTATATTACTTATTTCTGTTTTACTTTCTGTTGCTTTTCCAAAAAATAAAGATTTAATAAATAACTAAAATTGAATACTATGAATTGTCCAAGTTGTAAAGTTCCGCTTGTTATGTCTGATAGACAAGGAATTGAGATTTATTATTGTCCGTAATGTCGTGGGATATGGTTAGATCGAGGTGAGCTTGATAAAATAATAGAAAGGTCGGGAATTGAAACGCAAAACAATCCTCAATTCAATAGACATGCTCCTGAGAGCCATCCACAGCATGGCTACTATAAGGAACACAAGAAAAAACATTGGTTAAATGAATTGTTTGATACCGCATTATTTTGTTGAATAATGCGGTTTATTTCCTTATATTTTCTTTCTCGAAGTCCTTCCCGAACGTTCTTCTTGTTTTCGGCATAATTCTGCTAATTTAGGTTATTTATTCCTATCTAAAAGCAGGATCTTTTACTGTCTTAATTAGAGGAAGTAGCATAGTTAAGAGTGTCTAATAAAATGGCTGCTTCCTATTTGGTGATTTCTTCCTCTACTTTAATCAGAATAAAATCAAATTATAATAAAAACGTTGTCTTAGGACAATGTGTACTACAATTGTAATTTTTAATTTTGAAGCAAAATTGAAAGTTGTTTCCAATGGGTTTTCTATTGCGGCTAATTGAAACGGCGATCACTATATAAAATCTTCTTTTACATTCCATTTTCAAAAAAAAAAAATGAAGCAAGTTAAGCTTACAAATCAAGTATTGTATTTATTGAGTATATCAGCCGGTCTTGTTGTGGCTAATTTATATTACAACCAACCCCTGCTTCATCAAATTGCAGTGAGTTTTAAGGTGTCTGAGTCTGAGGTGAGCAATGTCGCTCTGTTCACACAGTTGGGTTATGCTTTGGGCTTGTTGTTAATTATTCCTTTAGGTGACAAGGTCTCAAATAAAAAGATATTGCGAATTGACTTTTTAATTATGGTTATCGCCTTAGTTGCGGCAGGATTTGCAAATTCACTTTTGATTCTTATTGTAAGTAGTTTTTTTGTTGGCTTTACATCGGCAATACCGCAGTTGTTTGTTCCTATGGCGGCGCAACTTTCAGATGATTCGAATCGGGGGCGAGCAATAGGGATTGTTATGAGTGGTTTATTGATTGGGATCTTGGGAGGTCGTGTAATCAGCGGATTTGTGGGCGAACAATTTGGATGGCGCATCATGTTTTGTGCTGCTGCAATAATGATGGTTGTTTTATATGTAATCCTGAAATATAAATTACCTAAGATCAATCCGCAATTTAGCGGGAGTTATGCCAGTTTAATGAAATCTCTCTTTTATTATTTTAAATCTGATTCTTCCTTGCGTTTAGCTACTTTGAGAGGAGCTTTAGCTTTTGCAGGATTAAGTTCTTTCTGGACTACTTTGGTTTTTTTGATGCAGGATTCATTTGGCTATGGGAGTACTGTTAGCGGAGGGTTCGGAATTCTGGGAATTGTGGGAGCGCTAGCGGCTGCTCTTGTGGGTAAGGTAAGTAGTTCCGTTAGTAATAGTTCTATTATTTTAGCAGCAACAATCCTGTTAATTATCTCTTGGAGTATTTTTTTTATTTCCGGACATTCAATATTAGGATTGGTTTTTGGGGTTGTATTGGTTGATTTGGGACTGCAATCTCTACATATTACTAATCAAAAGATTATTTTTTCTAATAATCCCGAAGCAAGAAACCGGGTCAATACAATTTATATGGTAGGGTTTTTTATTGGCGGAGCTTTTGGAACCGCGGCGGGAGCTATGGCTTGGGAACTTCATGGATGGATGGGAGTATCGGTACTTGGGATTGTTTTGTCTTTTCTGATTTTGATTGCGCATTTATTATTTAGAAAAAGCTGAAATGTGAGGTGAATGCTAAGAATAGAATTAAAAAATATGAATTGAAGTGATCATTTTATGTTTTTAATCATAATATTGCAAATTCCAGTGATATTAACCACCCAATTCCAATTTAAAGTAAAACCTAATTCCGGAGAAAAATAACCGCCTCTATTTTTCATGAAAAAAAGTACTTTTTTTCATTTGTTAATTAGTATTCAAATACTGAGATTTGTTTATTTCTTTTTCTCATAGATTAAGATATCAGCCATTTTATAAATGCGGAAAAGTAGTCTACTATTGCTTAACGTTTAATTAATTGAAACTGTGTTTATTCTGTCGTAATGTTTTTTTGAAAGAACTGCAAATATTTTTCATTTACTTTTTACTTGTTAAACATAATTAAAATTGTTTTTTTCTTTCATTACTTTCATTACTTTTGGCCTCCAAATGAGAGTAACTATATTTTTTCTATATCTGTTTTTCTATCTGCAAAGCGGAGGAAATTATGTTTATGCAGCTTCGCATGACAATGGTATTTACAACTCACTAATTTCCAAGTTTTTAAAGTCAGATCAAGTAAAAAATGATAACTCGAGTTCTGGCAGTATTATGATTAATGCTGATGGATTTGATTTAGAAGAGGAATGCTCCAAAAATGATTCTGTTAAAAACAAAAATTTAAACAAAAATTTTACTGAAAAATTTAGCGTTTCAAAAGTTTGGTATCAGACATTTTCTTGTCAGTCCGTCATAAACTATTGTGATAAGAATTTTAAAGTCTTCGCGCCATTTTGTGGCCAGTCATATCCTATTTATATTATTCAGCAGGTATTAAGAATTTGATTAATACTATAATCAGTTACTAAATTTTTGAGGTTGCTAACCCTTATGAATGCTTTAAGCTTTCATTTATGGTATTGCAGTTCCAATATTTTTTGTAAACTGATGACTTTTTATGTCTAAGGAATTCCCAATTCCATGTATTTAATCGCTTAATTTCCATTTTACATTATGAATAAAATACTCGTGTTCACGGGCTTGATTGCCTTGTTGTGCTTAACAAGCTGTACAACTAAAAAAGAAGAAAAAGAAGAAGAGACAAAATTTATTGTTACCAATCCTATAAAAATTGATACATCGTTTACCAAACAATATGTTTCTCAAATTCGTTCCGTAAGAAACATTGAAATCCGAGCGCAGGAAAAAGGATATTTACAAAACATCTATGTAGATGAAGGTCAATATGTAAAAGCAGGTCAGCTACTATTTAGAATTATGCCGGGTATGTATCAGGCAGAATTACTAAAGGCACAAGCTGAAGCTAAAGGTGCTGAAATTGAATTACAAAATGCTAAAACCCTTGCCGACAAAAATATAGTTTCCAGAAACGAGCAGTCTTTGGCTCAAGCCAAATTGGAGCAGGCAAGAGCAGAAGTGGCTTTGGCTAAACTACATTTATCATTCACTGAAATCAGAGCGCCATTTGCCGGAACTATAGATCGTATTCCATTAAAATTAGGTAGTCTTATTGATGAAGGGGAACTGTTGACTAGTCTTTCAGATAACAGTCAAATGTTGGCCTATTTTAATGTTTCAGAACCGGAGTATCTAGAATATCAGAGCAATGTAAAAGATCGTGCCACTAATAAAGTAAGTCTCTTATTAGCTAATAACAAAGTTTTTCAGTTCCAAGGAAATGTCGAGGTTATTGAAAGTGAATTTAATAATGAAACAGGAAACATAGCCTTCAGAGCAAGATTTCCAAACTCAAACAAATTACTGAAACACGGTGAAACAGGATTGGTTCAAATGAATGTTCCGCTTAAAAATGCTATTGTAATTCCGCAGAAAGCGACCTATGAAGTTCAAGATAAGAAATATGTTTTTGTTGTAAATAAAAACAATGTACTGGAATCAAAGGAAATTAGTATTACTGGTGAAATCCCTGATTTGTATGTCGTTTCGAGTGGAATTACCGAAAATGATAAAATTTTATTGGAAGGGATTCAGAAAGTCAAAGACGATGAAAAGATAAAGTATGATTTTGTAAAATCGAAAGACGTCATCGCCCATTTGCGATTAAAAACGGAATAGGTTTATAAATTTCAATTTGGTTTAACCAGTAAAAAATAAATATAATGTTTAATAAATTTATTCAAAGACCAGTTTTATCGATAGTAATATCGCTAATAATTGTCTTTTTAGGAGTCTTGGCGGTAACCAATTTGCCGGTGACTCAATTCCCTTCCATTTCGCCACCAAGGGTAAATGTAATTGCAGATTATCCTGGGTCAAATGGAGAACTGATGATCAAGTCCGTAATCATTCCATTAGAAAAAGCACTCAATGGAGTTCCAGGAATGAAATACATGACTTCAGATGCTGGTAATGATGGAGAGGCCAGTATTCAAGTAATTTTTAATTTGGGTACTGACCCGAATCAGGCTGCGATAAATGTTCAAAACCGAGTAGCCTCTGTGGTTAATAAATTACCGCCATTAGTAGTAAGAGAAGGAGTGAAAATTACGCGTGAAGAATCGAGTATGCTGATGTATGTGAATCTTTACAGTACGGATAAAAATACGGATCAGAAGTTTTTGTACAACTTTGCCGAGATTAATATTCTCTCTGAATTAAAAAGGGTAAATGGAGTAGGATTTGCAGATGTTTTGGGTAATCGGGAATATGCTATGAGAATTTGGCTGAAGCCAGACAGAATGTTAGCTTATAAAATTTCTGCTGAGGAAATTATGGAAGCCTTGGCAGATCAAAGTTTAGAGGCGTCACCGGGTAAAACTGGGGAAAGTTCTGGTAAAAGATCACAAGCATTTGAATATGTACTGAAATATTCGGGCCGATTTACAAGTAAAGAACAATATGGAAATGTTGTACTTAGATCTAATCCTGACGGCGAAATTTTACGATTAAAAGATGTCGCTACTATTGAGTTTGGAAGTTCTATGTATGATATTTATTCAAACTTAAACGGAAAACCTTCTGCCGCAATTGTTTTGAAACAATCCTACGGAAGTAATGCCAGTCAGGTTATTAAAGATGTAAAATTAAAATTAGCTGAAATCAAGAAAAATTCTTTCCCAAAAGGAATGGATTACGAAATCAGTTATGATGTATCTAAATTTCTGGATGCTTCTATCGAAAAAGTAATTCATACTTTGGTCGAAGCCTTTATTTTAGTGGGATTGGTAGTATTTCTTTTCTTGGGCGATTGGAGGTCAACTATTATACCGGCCATTGCCGTGCCTGTTTCCCTTATTGGAACCTTTATGTTCATGCAATTATTCGGTATTACTCTAAATCTTATAACCTTATTTGCATTAGTGTTGGCCATTGGAGTCGTCGTCGATGATGCCATTGTGGTTATCGAGGCAGTCCATGCCAAGATGGAGGAAGAACATCTCTCGCCGCTGAAAGCTACGAAAAAAGCGATGCACGAAATAGCAGGAGCAATTATAGCGATTACATTCCTGATGGCAGCAGTATTTATTCCTGTGGCATTCATGTCTGGGCCTGTAGGGATTTTTTATCGTCAATTCTCGATAACAATGGCAACGGCTATTATTCTTTCGGGTATTGTGGCATTAACGCTTACGCCGGCACTTTGTGCGATGATGTTGAAAAGCAATCACGGTAAACCTAGAAAGAGAACGCCAATAAACCGCTTCTTAGATGGATTTAATACTAAATTTAATAATACTTCCGAGAAATATCAAAGCATTTTAAGCCGCATTGTAAACAGAAGAACTATCACTTTTATTGCGCTTATAGGTTTCTGTGCAGGGACTTGGTTCGTCAGCAGTACTGTTCCTTCAGGATTTATTCCTAATGAAGATCAGGGAATGTTTTATGCAATCATCCAAACGCCTCCCGGTTCCTCATTAGAAAGAACGGATAATATCGCTGAAAAATTGCAGAAAATTGCCGAAAACATTGACGGTGTGCAATCGGTATCTGCTTTGGCAGGATATGAAATTCTGACGGAAGGTACGGGTGCCAATGCCGGAACTTGTTTGATTAATCTGAAAGAATGGAGCGAACGAAAGCATTCTGTGCAAGAAATCATGACCGAATTAGAAGAGAAAACCAAAGATATTCCGGGTGCTAATATTGAGTTTTTTCAACCACCAGCTGTGCCTGGATATGGAGCTGCAGGAGGTTTTGAACTTCGTCTATTGGACAAAGCAGGGTCAGGAGATTACAAGAAAATGGAAACGGTTAATAATGATTTTGTTAAGGAACTAAATAAACGTCCGGAATTAGCATCGGTATTTAGTTTTTACAGTGCCAGTTTTCCTCAGTATATGATGAAAGTCGATAATGATTTGGCACAACAGAAAGGGGTTTCCATTGAAAATGCCATGAATACGTTATCAACATTGGTGGGTAGTAATTACGAAATCAGTTTTATCAAATACGGATTTAATTACAAAGTTATTGTACAGGCCGCTCCTGAATATCGTGCTTTACCTGAAGATATTTTGAAATTATATGTCAAGAACAATCGGGATGAAATGGTGCCTTTCTCGGCTTTTATGAAGTTGGAAAAAGTATATGGACTATCGGAAATCACCCGCCATAACATGTATAATTCTTCTGAAATAAGTGGTTCAGCAGCGCCAGGTTATAGTAGTGGAGCCGCAATTAAAGCGGTTCAGGAAGTAGCAGACGCAAAATTACCTCGAGGTTTTGGTATTGATTGGGCTGGTATTTCTGCTGATGAGGTGGCGCAAGGAAATCAGGCTGTTTGGATTTTTCTAATCTGTTTAGGTTTTGTCTATCTTGTTTTAGCAGCACAGTATGAAAGTTTTATTCTTCCATTGTCAGTAATCCTTTCTTTACCGGCAGGTATTTTCGGAGCCTTTCTTTTATTGAAGTTGACAGGCTTAGAGAACAATATTTACGCTCAGGTAGCCATGGTGATGCTGATAGGTTTATTGGGTAAAAATGCAGTTTTGATTGTAGAATTTGCAATTCAAAGGCATGCCGCCGGAAGAACGGTGCTTCAAGCCGCAATGGAAGGTGCAAAAGCCAGATTTCGTCCTATATTGATGACCTCTTTTGCATTTATAGCAGGTTTGATTCCACTTGTATTTGCTACTGGACCTGGTAAAATTGGTAATCGAACTATTGGTACAGCGGCAGCAGGAGGAATGCTGATAGGAACTATTTGCGGGGTATTTGTCATCCCAGGACTATATTATGTTTTTGGCAGAATTGCTGAAAAATATAAACTCGTAAAAAATGAAAAAGAGAATCCATTAACCGAAGAATTTGATGATAATCATGTCTAAAATAAAGAATTATAAATATATTGTCCCGCTGGCTATTTGTCTGGCGGTGGCAAGTTGTACTCCGGCTTTAGCTCCTTTGGTTGAAACCAAAGCAGTTCCAGAATCTTTCGACAAGAGTATTGATACTACCAATATTGCTGCTTCGCCTTGGCAAACTTATTTTAAAGATGCTAATCTGATAAACCTGATTGAAATTGCTTTAAAAAACAATCAGGAATTACAGATTACTTTGCAGGAAATTGAAATTGCTAAAAACGATATCCGTGTGCGAAAAGGGGCTCTTTTGCCAAAAGTGGGTATTGGAGCAGGAGCAGGAATTGAAAAAGTAGGGAGATATACCAGCCAAGGCGCCGGTGATGCTTCAACTGAAATAAGATCAGGCCTAGAAATGCCAGAACCATTGGGCGATTTGAAAATAGCAGCTTATGCCAATTGGGAAGTTGATATTTGGAAAAAATTGCGCAATTCTAAAAAAGCTGCTGTAAGTCGATATTTATCAACTGTCGAAGGAAAGAATTTTGTAATCACAAATCTTATTGCTGAGGTTGCTGATTCGTATTACGAATTGCTGGCTTTGGATAGTCAATTAGATATTGTTAAACAGAATATTGCCTTGCAAAGTACCGCTTTGGAAATTGTAAAAATTCAGAAAGAAGCCGCTAGATCAACTGAATTGGCTGTTCAGAAATTTCAGGCTGAGGTAATGGCATCCAAAAGTATGGAGTTTGAGATTCTTCAAAATATAAAAGAAACGGAGAATAAAATAAATTTCTTGTTAGGGCAATACCCGCAGGAAATAAAGAGAGATAAATCTAATTTTATTAGTTTATTGCCTCCGGCAATACAGTCCGGAATTCCTGCTCAATTGTTATCAAATAGACCCGATATAAAACAAGCCGAAATGGAATTAGAAGCAGCAAAACTAGATTTAAAAGTAGCCCGTGCTGAGTTTTATCCTTCATTAGATATTACGGCAATGGTAGGCGTAAATGCTTTTAAATCATCGTACTTGTTTACATTGCCAGAATCATTATTGTATTCATTTGTGGGAGATTTTGCAGCACCATTAATCAACCGAAATGCAATAAAAGCGGAATATAAATCTGCCAATGCCAGACAAATTCAGGCTTTGTATAACTATGAGCGTACGATTCTTAAAGCATATCTGGAGGTTTCCAGTCAGCTTTCTAAAATTAATAATTTGGAAAAAAGTTATCAATTGAAAGCTCAGCAAGTAGTTGCTTTGAGCCGTTCGATTGATGTTGCTGGTGATTTATTTAAGTCTGCCAGAGTAGATTATTTTGAAGTTTTGATGACCCAACGTGATGCTTTGGAATCAAAACTCGAACTTATAGAGACTAAAAAAGAGCAACTCAACGCTGTAGTTCATGTTTACAGAGATTTAGGGGGCGGTTGGAAATAAATAAGTGTATCGCTCAAAAAAATATATAGTAATAATTATTTTAAACAGTAGTAAGCGCAAGTTTACTACTGTTTTTTTTATTTATAAAAATGTATTTCAATTTGGTTTGATCTCGCTATCCACCTAAATGTGGATGTACAAACAAAAAGTAGAAAAACGGTCAGGCAGTATTTTTGTTTGCATCTGCAGATTTTTTTTCTTAATTATGCCTGCTCGCTAAATTAGCATATCCATTTTATGGGTCTAAACGATTTAAAATCAAAAAGTAAAGAGTATTTAGAATAGTACAATAACGAAAGAATCCTCTAAGTGTAACAATATTGAGCCCGATAATATATAGAGCTCATTATTATTATTATTATTATTATTATTATTATTATTATTATTATTGAAATCGTTTAAACTTTTGCAGCGCAGTCCAGACGTACTGAATGGAGTTTATTTTTCAATGTTGTTTATTAGAGTTAAATTATTAATTTTTCTGCTCAGCGATTGTAGATTGATTAATTTTAATAACTCTTATTTTTTTATTTGTATTATCTGCTAAAAAAATACGGTCGTTAAGTTGTGCTGTACTGACAATGCTTCCAAAACGATTTTGCCCCATAATGTCAGAAGCATTAACTCGTGAATTGTAATTTTTAGAACTAAACTCTTCTTTAGGATAAAGACGCAAGTAATATAAACTTCCAGTGTTTTCCATTGTAATAGCCCAATCAGTACTAAAACTGATAGAAATAGGCTTACTATCTGAAAATAGATGTGTTACAGGTTTTATAGGGGTTGTGAGTGAATTTGTGGCATTAGCGCGAATATCATCAATTTTATAATATAAAAAGCTTTTTGCGTCTCTTCCCGCTACCACTAAATTTCCAAAATCGATATCCATGGAATAGATTTCAGTACCGCCATTTAAGGTATTTAATTTGGCAATAGGAGTTATATTCCAATTGCTTGTGTCGGTGATTTGGGATGTTTCGAAAACTTTAATTGTAGTGTTTTTTTCTTTGACAAATACCAAACCATCTTTTACAACAACTCCAAAAACGTGTACAAATGTATTCCACCATTGTCCATTTCCAACGGTACTAATTCCCGCGCTGGTGTTTTCATCAATTACAAAAAGTCTTGAATCAACACTTCCAAGGTAGATGCGTCCTTTATCAATGCAAACTGACGAAAGATTAGTTAGCGGGATTATCGTATTTCCTTTTGTGTAGTTCGTAATTGTTTTTATGTATTCCAAAGTTATGGCATTGAAAACTTCAAGGACATCACCATTACATACATATAATTTTTCGTTAGAAATCGCGATGCCTTTAGGTTCTAATGTTCCGTTTCCTATTCCAATTTGGCTTGCTGTGATTGTTGCTTCTTCAGTTGGGTAGTGATAAATATAATTTGTTGGTTCTGTATCGTAAGAGTCCTTGCTACAATTTGTAAAGATGTAAAGTAGTACTATGAAAAAAGGGAGTTTATTCATTTTGATTTTATTTGTTAATTCCATTTTCCTGTTCCTTTATATTTTAATAAAAAAGGGTTTTTTGGGTTAATAGTAAAAATAGGTTTGCTATAAGTCCCTGTCAGGTATTTTGTTTTAGTCCAGCCTTTAAGTACATCTGGATTAGTAAAAGGAAGATCGTCTAAGTATATTAAGTATTTATAAAATTGAGTTAGCATTTCTTGCTGACCACCACCTTGACCACTATTTGCTAAATTGCTGCTATGACCGTAGCCACTGTGATGTGAATATTCGTGTGACCAAACCGACATATCTCCTCTCCAATGTCCAGCTACATATCCAGATTCCCATTGAGAAGCCAAAGGTCCGCCTCCTAAAGCAGCCGCTCCTCCTACCATTGCCAAATAAACAGTTCTATTGTCGATGTAATTTATATATGTTTTTTCAATTACTGCCTTGGAAAAATAATCATAAACCCCATCAACATCTTCAGCATTACCATGCCAATTTAATGCACCATCTACAGCAGTACCGGCCAGAGTAGCTTGCTCTTGTTTGTATTTGTCAAAATTTGTGAAAGTATCATAATATATAGGATGACTCAATGCATAAGAATAGTTTATAATCATTGTTATGGCTTCTTTGGCTAAAACGGGATTCATTGGTAAAAATTTGCCGAGTTCATTCACATGATACGCATCATTAAACTGAACCAATCGAGAAGATTTTATTTTTTTTAATTTAGCAAATAAGGGATCTGTTGATTCTACTGAAAATTCAATAGCACCAGTAGAAAAACCTTCAATTTTATCAATAGTAACGGTATTACCTGTTTCAAGTAAGTAATCATTTTTCCCGGTTACTAATGGAATTTGGTGCGATGAACGATGAAAAGCGGGTATTTTTGTAAAATTGTAAATTAGAAATCGCTTTTCATAGTTGGGTAATTTAGCGTAGATTTTTACATCACTCAGTCCAACAGGGGAATATAGCGATATTTGTACCGAATCTTTTCCTTTTTGGATTATTTGAAGTGGTTGATTTACTCGAAACCAACGATCTGTTTTATCATACATTTTTGAAGGATTCTCGTCATCTTCAAACATTGTTATAGGTCGATTTCCTGCGGGTAAATTGGTAGCGTCAAGACTAGGTAAATAATTAGGTTGGTACGCAGAGCCTTGGTTTTCGTCATGACTACATCCAACAGTGATACTGGCTAAAAGTGTTAATACGAAAAAATAATGTTTTTTTCTCATGTAGGTTTGAAAGTAAAATTGGGGGTTATTTATGAAATGCAAAACTATCAATATCATTATTAATATCATAAGATACTGATAGTTTTAAATTTAGTTGTAGGGTTAGTAATCAAAGCGTTTAAAAGCTTCAATCGCTTCATATTCTGCTAATCCTAGATCGTCGTATAGTTTTGCTGTGTTTTTGTTGCGATCTTCAGCTCGTACCCAAAATTCTCTGGAGTCATTTCCTTGAAACATAACTCTGTCTTTTTGAGATTGATGGTACAAAATAGCATGTCTTTTTAGTAAAACTTCATCCGGACTTAGTGGAACAGCCATATCTATTTCGTGAATATCCCATTCGTGCCAAGCGCCTCTGTACAACCACAACCAACAATCATTCATGTATGGTTCCGGTTTGAGTTGTTTCATAGCGGCAAATATGGCATTCAGGCAAACTTCGTGCGTACCATGCGGATCAGCTAAATCTCCTGCAGCAAAAACCTGATGTGGTTTTATTTTTGCAATTATTGCTGCAACTATAGCTACATCCTCAGGGCCCAATGGGTTTTTCTTTACTCGGCCAGTTTCATAAAAAGGAAGGTCTAAAAAGTGTGTGTTTTCATCTTTTAAGCCAATGTATCTTGTTGCGGCATACGATTCGCGACGTCTAATTAATCCTTTTAATTTTCGAACTTCAAGAGAATCAATTTGATTTTCTTTTTTATTGTTAATGAAATTGATTACTGCAGGAAAATCTACATCACATCCTGTTTCGCCAATAAAATCATTACACACTTCAGCAAATTTCAAGGCTTCATCGTCTGTAACGGCAATGTTTCCAGAAGTTTGATACACTACATGAACATCATGTCCTTGTTTGATTAATTTCGAAAAAGTTCCTCCCATAGAAATTACGTCATCATCTGGATGCGGACTAAAAAGGATAATTCTTTTCTTGGCAGGATTTGCTCTTTCAGGTCTGTGGGAATCATCGGTATTGGGTTTTCCTCCCGGCCATCCCGTTATGGTATGTTGCAATACATTGAACATAGTTATATTCAGATCATAGGCAGAACCTTCTTGTGCCAAAAGATCTGACATTCCGTTATTGTTATAATCCCTGTCGGTCAGCTTTAATATCGATTGTTTTGTTTCTTGGCAAAGCCAAACAATAGCTTTATTTTTTAATTCCTTAGTCCAAATGCATTCTCCTACTAACCACGGTGTTTCAAAACGAGTTAATTCGGAAGCGGCAGACTGGTCTAAAACGAAAGTAGCGTTGGTATGATTTTGTAAAAAAGTAGCTGGAACTTCAGAGCTTATTTCTCCTTGAATAGTTCTCTTGATAATGGAAGCTTTATTTTGGCCCCAAGCCATTAATACAATTCTTTTAGACCTTAGAATGGTAGAAACTCCCATGGTAATGGCTCTTTTTGGAACATTATCAATTCCGTTAAAATCCGAAGATGCATCTACTCTGGTAATATGATCCAAAGTGATAATTCGGGTTCCTGAATTGATGTGGGAGCCTGGTTCATTGAAACCTACGTGTCCGGTACGACCAATTCCCAATAATTGGAAATCAAGTCCGCCGGCATTTTTTATTTTCAGTTCATAATCAACGCAATATTGATTTAGCTCATTAATTGCTACTGTTCCGTCTGGAACATTTATATTTTCCGGTTTAATATCGATATGATTAAAAAGATGCTGATGCATGAAATAGTGATAGCTTTGGTTGTTTTCTTTTGTCATTGGATAGTATTCATCCAAATTGAAAGTGACTACATTACTAAAGCTCAATCCTTCTTCTTTATGCATTCGAACTAATTCTTCATAGACCTTTATAGGTGAAGAACCAGTGGCTAAACCAAGAACACAAGATTTGTTTTTGGCTTGTTTGGATCTAATTAATGTGGCTATTTCTTGAGCAACAATTTTTGAACCTTCAACCGAATTTTTGAAAATTTCACTGTGAATTTTTTCGAATCTCGTTTCTTCAAATTTGCCGGCACTTTTATAACTGATGTCAGGTTTAATTTCTAAAACACTTTTCATTTTAATTTTTATTAGAGTTATTTGTGTAGTTGTTCTTTAATATTGATTCTTTAGATCGGATTATAATTTAGAGTTTCTATTCTTGATAGATCATCATTGAAAGTGACAAAACTTGCCGGAAATCCGGGTTTTATTTTGCCCAATTGATTTTCCATTTTTATAGCTGCTGCTACTCGGCAAGTAGCCATTTTAATGGCTTCATCAGCCGAAACATTCAAATGAGTGAACGCATTTTGAACCGCTTCTTTCATCGAAATGCTGGCGCCGGCTAGATTGCCTTCGTCATTTCTGTAAAAACCATTCTCCAGATGAGCATCAAAATTTTCCCACCTAAAACTGGAAACTTTTCGTCCTAAAAAGGCAGCATCACTAATTAAAAAGAATTTATCCTGCTTTAATTTATATGCCAATTTTGCTGCGGCATAATCACAATGCGCACCATCTAAAATAACAGGAGCATAAACGCTTTCATTTTCAAATGTTGCTCCGACTAAACCCGGTTCCCGATGCCCAAATTGCGTCATCGCATTAAACAAATGGGTGACGAGTTTAATCCCTTTAGAAAAATAATATTGGGCTTCTTTGTAGGTCATCGTCGAATGTCCCGCAGAAATAACAATACCACTTTCTAAGAGCATATCCAACTGTTCATCGGTAAAACATTCCGGGGCAATTGTGATTACCTTTATCACGTCTTTGCCATAACGGATAATTTCTCCCAGCTCGGAATTAGTAGGTTTACGAACCTGATTAATGCTATGTGCACCGCGTTTTAAAGAATTTAAAAATGGCCCTTCCAGATGCATTCCCAATACTCCATTATTGTATTTTGCTTTATAATTGCGAATGGCTTCAATTCCTTGAAGAATGGTTTCCTTAGAAGATGATATCAGACAGGGAAGTGTATGTGTTGTACCATATTTTAAACTGGTTTCATATATGTCCTGAATGGTTTCTTCTGTTGGATTTTGGCTAAAATAAAGTCGCTCTCCACCGTTTATTTGTATGTCAATAAAACCTGCTGAAATATGACTTCCCTTTAAATCAATCAACGGGATATCAGTAGGAATTTCTTTTTGGACAGAAATAATTATTCCATTTTCTATAATAACGACACAATTATATAATATTTCATCTCCTGTATGGATGATCCCGTTTGCAATAGCTTGTTTCATTTCTTATAGTTTAAGTGTATTTAATCTAGTGCGCTACCGACAACGTTCTTGTTCTCTTTTAGATACTCATTAAGTAATTGCAAACAATACCATTCCTGTCTTGGCAAATGAAACGGTCCTTTGAACATATTTCCTTTTGCGGTTTGAGCTATGGTTCCGTCTTTATGTAAATAACCAAACCATTCTCCGTTTGCTGCATCATGAAATTTACTGTACCCATAATCATGTACCATTTTGTGCCATGTTGCATATTTTTGATTGCCAGTCATAGTATAGGCGAGCAGTGTTGCAATAATTACTTCGTTTTGTGGCCACCAAAATTTCATATCCTGCCAGTATTCCTGTACAGGTTTGTCATATACATCTCGGAAATAGAGGATACCGCCATGTTCCTTATCCCATCCGCGTTCCCACATATAATCGAGCATTTTGCAGCCCAATGCAATTAAATGAGGATCATTGTTGCGGTATTTTGCTTCATGCAAAATAAACCAAGCACCTTCAATAGCGTGACCAGGATTCAAGGTGCGACCGTCAATATGATCAATAATAGAACCATCTGGAGCTACTTGCTCCATCACGCATTTAATATCGTCTTTTACAAAATAGGTTTCAATTTCTGCAATCCATTTGCTAATCCATTCATCACAACGCGGATCTCCAATATTGTCACGTAACTGTTGCGCTGTATTTATTAGAATCATAGGTGTGCCAATTCCTTTTGACGGTCGGGTTGCGGTGAATTTAGGTTCTAATAAATCAGGATTAGTAGAATATTCTATACATTTTCCGAACAAAAACCGCGCTTTTTCAGCTACTGTTTCATCTCCGCTAGCTTTGGCGTAAGCTGACATGGCAATAACCGCAAAGGTTTCCGAAAAGAAATAACGACGTTTGCGTATGGGTTTCCCATCGCGTGTAACGTGAAAAAACATCTGCCCATCAGTATCAAAGCAATGGTTGTTTAAAAAATCGATACCAGTTTTAGAACCTTCCAGCCACTCTTGTTTTGGCTCGACTGTATTGTAAAGTGTAGCCAATAACCAGGCGGCACGCCCTTGTATCCAAACAGCTTTGTCATCATCAATCAAACTTCCGTCTTGATCACGCATTAATAAATAACCTCCAAAATCGGTATCAATGGAGCGTGGAAACCAAAAGGGAACCGTGTCATTTAACAATTGATTCTGATAAAAGTTTCTGAGGTTTTGAAGATCTATTTTTGAATAACTCATTTTCTTTACTATATGTTATGTAACTACTATATTTTATTTTGTACTAAGGTTAAGCTGTATATCATACAGTTAAACACATTTGACTGTATCCATGGAATCTCTTTTAGTTTTTGGTAATTGCATGGATTTCAAGTTTAAAAGTGGAACAGGGTAAACCAGCTTCATTTACTAAATTGGCTGTAGTAAAAGGTTTCCATGCATATAAAACAGTCTTTATTTTTTCTCCTTTTGGGATAGTAATAATGACTTGATTTTTTACAATTTCGGCTTTACTTTGAAAGCGATTTCCTTTGTCATTTACCAATTCAAAACCAATTAACTCTTTTTTGTCTGCCGTAGTTAATTGTTTTGCCAATGCAAACGAAACTAGAATGTTGTCGTCTTTTTGAATGGCTTTCACAGCGGAAGGACCATTTGCAATAACATCTTTTCCGTAGGTGTAGCACAAGGCTAAAAGTGCCAAACGATCAGCCACTTCTTTTTTATTAATGGGATGCACATTTAGAGCATCTCCATAATCCATGCTAATTGCCATACCGCTGTTAGGAATCTTATTTTGCAATCTGTTTTGCATAGCTCTGAAGGCCGGCCAAGTTGGTCGCTCAATACTTGATAATTGCACATAATAGAAGGGTAGGTTAGCGTCCCAAGCTTTGCGCCAACTTTCGACTAATTTTGGCATGAGATGCTCATATAATTCAACGTTGTGTGCATTGCTTTCGCCTTGGTACCAAATCACACCTTTTATTGGAAATTTTGTAAAAGCTTCCACTCCAGCTTCAAAATTATAGGAAGGATCATACGGATGACGTTGTTTAGCATTTGTCGCATTTTTCAGATTCACATTGGCACGTTCTCTAACCCAAGGCATGATGAAATCTGATTTACGCCAGTTGGTCAATACATCAACCACTTTGTCGTCATGTTCCAAGGTATTTCGGTCTATCCAAGATTCTATTGGTGATCCGCCAACGGCAACTTGAATTAATCCCACAGGTACATTTTCTTCGTGGGCGATGTTTTTACCAAAGTAATAGGCAATGGCCGAGAAATCTTTGGCACTTATCGAATCGCATACGGACCAACTTCCGGGAAAGAATTGCAGCTGATTAGTTTTAACTAATGTTATAGAATCCCAAGCCGTTTCATCAGTATCACGAATCGCTTTTGCATTGAATAATCGAATAGTGGAATTTGCGATTGCCTTTTTTACTTCTGCTGCACCATTTTCTGAGTTTTCAAGAGAGAATGCCATATTCGACTGTCCGGAACAGAACCAAACATCTCCAACCAGAATATTTTTTAAAACAATTTTCGTTCCTTTAGATTGAATAGTCATTTCATATGGTCCGCCTTGTTTTATAGCGGGAAAAGTAATTTTCCATTTTCCATATTTGTCGACAATGACGCTCTTTTTTTGTTGTTTAAAAGTCACTTCTATGATATCGCCTCCATTGGCCGTTCCATAAACTGAAATGGGTTGATTGCGCTGTAAAACCATATTGTCAGTGAAAACTGTAGCTAATTGTAATCCGCCAAAGTCTTGAGTGATGTTTTCATAAACGGTTTTGGCAAGAATAGTTGCTCCTTCTTTTGTTGGATGCAAAGCATCGGGAAAAAGATCGGGACGATGGTATAATTTTTCATGTAAGTCAATTAGACCCACTTGATTTGCTTTTGCAATGTTGGGTATATGAGATTGAATTTGCCAAAACCAATCTCTGGTTCCCGATTTAAAACGGGGATGTTCATTAAATATGGGAGTTAATCGACAGATGTAAATTTTGACTGCCGGATTTTGTTTTTTTAAAGTGTCTATCAACCAAGCGTAATCAGCATCAAATTCTGCATTGTAATTGGGCCAATTTCTAGGATCGGTATCATTTAAACCCAAATGAATAATGGCTATATCAGGGCTGTATGCAATGGCATCGACAAATTCTTTAGTTTTAAAGTAGGGTGTACTTCCTTTTTTCAAAAGTGTTGCTCCGCTATGCCCGAAATTTTTTACCTCATATTGTCCGCCCATCAAGATTTGAAGTTGCGAAGGATAGGATTCATTTGTAGCATCAGACAGAAGATAACCCGCTGTAACGGAATCTCCAATGCAAGCTACTTTGAGTTTTGTTTTCTGTGCAAATGACTCAAAATGAATGATTATTGAAATCAAAAAGACCACTAAGAATAGATTCCTTTTCATTGTATTCATGTTTTTATTTTTTCAGAAATTATTAAAAATGAGCATAAATTATCCGCAAGGCGGAACACAAGGCTCCGCCTTAACAGATAAAAACCAAAAACCAACTTAAAACAATTTTTTGAACTTAGTAAACGATACTAATGTATTTTAGGCATCGACAAAATCATTCACTTTTGGACGCAGAAAACTGACTTGAACTACTAAAGCAATTACAACAACTCCCGCCATCAAAGCAAAACCGTAGCCTAAAGTCCCGCTATCGGATGATTTGCCTAATAATGAAGTTACTAATGCACCACAACCAACTCCAGTCATATTTAGGACACCATAGGCCGTTCCCCGGTATTTTGAAGAAACAAATTGACATATAATAGGCATATTATTGGCATCAAACATTCCGTAACCGATACCAAAACAAAGTACAGCAGCGACGACATTGAATAAGGAATCTCCAAAACCAATTAACAATAATGCAGGAATTGTTAAACTCAAACCAATCGCACTGGTATAAACCCTGCCTTTTATATTTTTTTGTACCCATTTGTCGGATAAAATACCTCCGAAAATCACTCCTAATAAGGATGAAAAGGATATTGCTATAGTTGCTAAAGGACCCGCCTGTTCCATTGGGATTGCTAAGTTTTCTGAAAATAGGGTAGGCAACCAGTTTTTTGTAGCCCAGCCTGGTAAACTTATTATGGCAAAATAGAATAAGATAACCCAGAAAGAAATGTTCGTGAAGAGCAGTGCTAAACCTTTAAACAGTGAACTTTTTTCATTTGTTGTTATCAACTCTAAAGCAATAGGTTTTACTTCAGTAGCTTTTTTCTCTTTTAATAAGAAAACCAAAACTACAGCGTACACAACACCAACGATTCCAAAATAATGAAAAGTGGTATGCCAAGAATAGGTAGCAGCAATGGTAGCTCCAAAACCTCCTAATGCAGAACCCACATAAAGTCCAGTCATGTGAATACCAATAGCAAAAGACCTTGTTTTTTGCTGATGATAATCGGCTATTAGCGATAAACCAGCTGGAATATAAAGGGCTTCGCTCACTCCCATAAGTGCTCTTAACCAATACACCTGATTGTAAGTTGTTGCATATCCCATAGCATACGTAACTGCTGACCACACAAATAAACTGCCTACAATAAGCCATTTTCTGTTTAATTTGTCAGCAATAATTCCGGATATTGGACTCATCAAAGCATATATCCAAAGAAATATAGCCATCAAGCGTCCAAAATTCTCACCGGATACTAATTCAGGGATGTCGGCTTCCATTGACGGACGCATCGTGGCCAACATTTGTCTGTCCATATAGTTTAACAATGCTACTAGCCAGAGTAAACCAACTACAATCCAAGGATAATGCTTTGTATTTTTCATATTTTATTTTTTTTAGTTTTAATCTTCTTTTTTAACATCAAAAAAAATTAAAACCAATTGTTTGTGTCGTTATTTTATTGTTCCTAACATAACATCAGGAGTACGAATGCCTGGTTTTACTTCCCCATTTGATAAAACAATCTCGTCATTCCAGAGTGTGGCTGTTGTAGTTACATGAGCAAGAAAGGGCAGTTCACCAATGGTAGACCATGAATCTGTACGGGTGTTGTAGACCAAAATTCCCTTATAAAAACCATCATGATTTGTATTCAACTTATTCTTCTCTACGGATAGTTTTGCTTTTTCTTCGGGAGAATCATTTTTTGCAATTTGGGACAAATAGGTTTCGATTTTATGAAAAGTTTCACCAGTATCACCACCAACAATTACGATAGAATGATTGCCTACAGCAACACCTGCACCTGCAGAAAAGTTGGTTGTATTTTTTCCATCAGATATGTTTGCACGACTTTCCCATATTTGTTTTTTAATGTTAAAAACAAAAGTGGTATTGTGTAAATCACTGATGCCCTTAGGTGTTTTGGTTCTGCCGCCAATCACATAAATATTGATTCCGTTTTTGTCTTTTTGAACTACCGGAACTGAATTTGCCAGAGCGATAGGTAATTTTGGTAGTGTTTTCCATTCCGGATTGTTGCTGTTTAGATCAAGGCTTAAAAAATCATTAGAAGATTTAGTCGCCTCATCACCACCAATGGCGTACACAACATTGCCAATATGTGTTAAGCCAATATTTGTAATAGCTATCGGAAAATTAGGTAGCGATTTTATTTCAACCTCATTTTTAGATGCATTCCACTTTAAGATAAACGTTTTATTGGAAAGTCCATTTTCATTTTCACCACCTACATATACCACTCCTAAATCGGTTGAAGTAGAACCACAATAGGCGATAGGTTCAGGTAATGTACTTTTTACCTCTTTGTTCCAACTATATATATTGTTGCATTTCTGCAATACATGAATTTCTTTTGAATAGTGTTTTTTCCCCCCTTCCCAAGGCATTTTATCTTGGAAATTAGCACCTCCTGAAACAATCAAAACATCGTTAGTAATACCATTAATTGCACCTGCAAAGCCCAATGATATACTTCCATCAGTATTTTGTAGTTGTGCTGCTTTTTTCCATTCAATATGGTTTACAGCTTTTTTTTGAGAAAGGGCATCTGTTGTCGACATAATAAGTAAGCAAAGGATTAGAGAAGAAAAATAGTTATTCATAGTATTTATTTTAAAATAAAACGAACGAAGTTATTTTGATTTAAAATCTTCAAAATTGAGGCTTTCGACATCTTTTTTGAATAATTCAAATTGGTCAGCGCTCATGTTTTTAACAGGCAATCTAAATGCACCTAAATCCAATCCTACCACTTTCATATAGGCTTTACCTACTGAAATTCCGCCATATTTACCCAATAAGCGAATCATGTTGATTGATTTTTGCTGCAAAGCACGCGCTGTAACCAAATCATTTGCATTAAAAGCCGCAATTAAATCATAGTATAACGGAGCTGCATAATTGAAAGTACTTCCTACAGCACCTTTCGCTCCTAGTACTAATGCAGATAACATGTTCTCATCGCGTCCCCAAAGCATATCAAATTTCCCATTTTCATAACTCATACAACTTTGGAAATCCATGAAATCTTCGTGCGTATATTTTATACCGGCAAAATTTGGGAGTTTCCCGTCCAAGGCCTGCACTAAATCAAACATTGGTAAGTTTACGCCTGTCAATACTGGAATGTGGTAATAGTAAAAAGGCATATTAGGAACACTTTTACCCACTTCGATGCAGGCTTGCGCCAACATATCTACATTAGCAGGTTTGAAATAAAATGGAGCCGTTAGTGAAACAGCATACAAACCTATTTCATACGCATGTTTAGCCAAGTCAATGCAATCGGTTAGGCAAGTTCCACCTAAGAATACCATTACTTTAAAATCAGCATCATGATTGGAACAATCTGCCCAAGCTTGAGCAACTGCTTTTTTCTCTTCTAATGTTATTGAAACACCTTCTCCGGTAGATCCGTTAATAAAAGCACCAGTTATTCCGTTTCGTTTTAGAAAAGTATAGTAAGCTGGAATTAGACTAACATCTAATTTTCCGTTGGAGTCAAAGGGTGTAAAAGGAGCTGAGATAAGCCCTTGTAAATGTTCAATTTTCATGGGGTATTTTTTTAAATTGTCTTTTGTTTATGTTGTTTAAATAGGCCGGGAACTTAAATATTCCCGGCTTATTATTTAAACTATATTTCTTGAATCCAGTTTTTTATTATGGATTCTGAGTGATTTTAGGATTAAAGTTAATGGTATTTTGAGATATTGGAAACAATATCTTTTTACCTGCCATCGATGGAACAATATCTGTTTTATTGAAACGAACTAAATCCCACCACGCTTTACCTTCAAAAGCTAATTCTTTTAAACGCTCATTTAAAATAGCATCATTATTAGCCGCCTGAGAACCATTTGTAAATGAAGAAGAAGCATCGGCTCTTTGCATCACCTGATTCATTTCATTAGTTGGATCCTGACCTAAAGCATTTTTAATTTCTGCTTTCATTAATAATATATCTGCCCAACGGTAAATAATAATATCGCTAACAAATCTTCTGGTAGCACCGTCTACTGTTCCGTTATATTTCACCAACCCTGTTACAACTGGAGTAGTTCCATTGTATAAAGTTAAATAAGTAGCTGTTTTTCTTGTATCAGTATTGCTAAAGTTGAAACGGGTAATATCTGGTTGTACTCTTGAAATACCTGCGTTACCAGTACCAACTCCCAGAGTTCCAAAAGTTGCTGTAGCTGTTGCCGCTGTTAATGGTGCAAAGTCACTTGGTCCCACAAACATGAAAGAATTCCAATTGTCTGATAACGATGAAGGAACATCTGCTAATGAATAACGAACTGCAAAAAGGACTTCAGCATTACCTTTATTCGCGTAACCAAAAACGTCTTTGAAATTGGCTAATAGTACTGGTGCAGTAGGAATGGCATCAATTGCTGCCAAAGCTGTATTTAAATCGGTATTCCCCCCACCTAATTGTTTCGCAGTCCATAAATTCACATCTGCTTTTAAAGCATAAGTTGATGCTAAAGATAATTGTGCTTTATTATTTGTTGCATCAGGATAGTTAGCAATTGCCAATTCAATATCAGACTTAATGAATGCAAAAGTTTCTTCAATCGTATTACGCGGAACAATATATTCGCTTTGATTGGTGTTTTCCGTTGGTGCAGTTACAATTGGTACCCCACCCCAAGAACGGGCCATAATGAAATAAGCTAAAGCACGCATTGAATACGCTTGCGCGATATATCTCTTCTGCTCATTCACAGTTGTTGGACTAAATGGGATAGTAGGTACATATTTCAAAACTAAATTCGCTTGATGAATTACGGTGTACAAACCAGCCCAATCCACATCAATGTTTTGTGCTGTTAAGTTGTTATTGTAATAATTTGCCAAATTCAGAGGTGATTGAACACCGCTTGTTATTTCAGCACTTCTAGCACCACCCAATAAATAATAATTTTGTTGGGTCTGGGTTCTAAAATTGAAGTACATACCGTTTACACCTGCTTTCGCATCATCTTCTGTTTTCCAAAAACTGGCAGAAGTAATTACGCTTTCAGATTGTAAGTTTAAATCATCTTCACAAGAGCTGAATAGTGAAAGTCCTGTAAAAAGTATAGTGAATAAAAGAATTTTCTTTTTCATGATATTTATTATTAAAAATTATAAACCAATGTTTAAACCAAGGATAAAGTTTTTTGGAACAGGATAGGTACCTTTTGCTCCTGCATCATTTAATCCAAGACTTGAACCTCCATCAATACCTTGTACTTCTGGGCTTAAGCCACTGTATTTAGTAAAATAATGTAAATTGCTTCCTGTCAAATAAACGCGTACAGAAGATAATTTTATTCTGCTAACTATTGATTCAGGAATTGTATAACTGATCGTAACTTCTCTCAGACATAAATAATCTCCACTTTCATAATATCGGCTATTTCCTTGAAACATATTGGTATTATAAGCCGCACCACTAGCTTCAGAACGGAATAAGTTATTTTGGTTGGTCTGGTCTGCCCAGCGGTATCTTGGTACATCAGTTATGTCACCTTCTTTTTGCCAAGATTGTAAGCTTTCTGCCAATAGTCCGTAATTTCCTTGGAATTGACCAAGAAAACGTGCTCTTGATTCATTGTAAATGGTAGCTCCTAAAGAGTAATCTGTTCGTACAGTTAAAGAAAATCCTTTATAATTAGCATCAAAATTAAATCCGCCTACAAATTTAGGAAACATATTACCCATGAAAGTTCTGTCCCTGCTGTCAATAATTCCATTGTTATCAGCATCTAAGAAAACGGCATCTCCAGCAAATTTCTTACCAGTTGGATTACCACCTGTTGCACCTGTTTTACTTACATAGTTATCTTGTGTGGTTAGATTGTAAGCATCTGCTTCAGCTTGTGTAGAAAGGATATACAATTGTTTGTGAGCATAAAAATCTCCAATCTTTTGGCCCTCTTGCAAGCCTCCTACAAATTTATAAGTACCACTGCTGGCATCCCAGATTTCAGTTCCTCCAATTCGATTATTTAAATTCCCATTTGAAGGTAATTTTTCAATCACATTAGTATTGTGCGACACATTGGCACCTACATTAATTTTTAAATCATTATTATTGTACACATTTGCATTTAATTCTAACTCAAAACCTTTACTTCTTAATCCGCCTAAGTTTGTTAGGACTGTAGAGAAACCACTATTAGAAGGAAGCGTTAAGTTCGTTAATAAATCAGAGGTTAATTTATTGTAGAAATCTCCAATTATCCTAATTCTATCATTATTAAAGCCTAAATCAAAACCTCCATTTATAGTTTGTGATTGTTCCCATTTCAAACCTGGATTTGCAATTTGAGAATTTACAATTGCGGATTGCCCATTGTAGCTATTGGCAAATCCATTTGTTGTTCCAGAATATAATCCTCCGGCTTGAAAATCGCCCAAGGTTCCTAAATTACCGTTTACACCATAACTTCCACGAAGTTTAAAAGAGGAAACAACTTCGGGTAATGCAGACCAGAAATTTTCTTCATGTGCATTCCAACCTACTGACAATCCTGGAAAAAAACCATATTTATTATCCGGGCCTAAACTAGATGAACCATCATAACGGAAAGAGGCTGTTGCAAAATACCTACTCTTATAATCGTAATTTACACGACCAAAAACACTGTTTAGTACTAACTTGGTATTGTTGCTATAGACAGAAATCGGTATTGGAGAGGAATCTAAAGTTTGTCCAAGATCAGAAGGACTTCCTTTTCCGGAAGCATTAAATGTTTTTATGGTTCTGTCAAATTTAGAAGCTCCTAATTTTGCTTGAAAATCGCCTAAATTTTCTAAAGATTTGTCAAAAGAAAATACTCCTTCATATTGTATTTGCGTTGTTTGATTGCTTAATCGGGTAGCGGTACGGGTATTATCAACCAAACCATTGCTACCACTCAAAAAAGCCTGTTGAAAAGTATTTGCATTTTCATTTTCATTATAAAGAGATAATGAAGGTGTAAAAGTTAAATCTTTAGTGATTTTCAAATCACCATCTACACCCATTTGCAATTTATTATTTTCATTAATCCCTTTTACTTTACCCATTTGATATAATGGATTTCCATTAATATTATTTTGCCCTGGAGCCAAAGTACCATCTTCTAAATATAATTTTGTTGTAGGAGCGTTTCCTAAATATCTATTGAAGACCACACTATTGGCAACTACTTGGTTATTACTAGCTTTGGAAAACAATATTCTACCGTTTACTGTAAAGTTATCAGCTACTTTCAAAGAAGCATTCAGTTTGCTGGTAAAACGTTGATAACCAGTAAATATAGTGATTCCGTCCCCTTTTAGATAGCCTAAACTTAAATCAAAAACTCCGGTATCTCCACCGCCGCTAATACCTAAAGTGTGGTTTTGGGTAATTGCATTTTGAAATAAAACATCATTCCAATCAGTGCTTTTGTACATAATAGTATTGTTAGCATTAAGGGGATCTGCCATTTCCTGCCAGCCTTTAGCTTGTAATTCTCCAATAGTTATTGCAGATAAATTCGATTTTAATAAAGTAGCGAATGGCGTGTTATTCAATAAGTTGTTTCCAGTACCGGCTGGAGTAGCGCCTGTTAATTGCCCAAGTCTTGCAATACCTGTTGTAGTTGTAAGTCCAGCGATTTCGGCAGCATTATACAACCCTAAACGCTGTAGTCTGATGTAGTCACCACCGTCTAGAAAATCATATTTTTTTCCAATTTGACTGTTTTGAGTCGAAACATTGTACGTGATTTTGGTTTTACCCGCTTTACCGGTTGAAGTTGTAATAATAATTACACCATTAGATGCGCGGGCTCCATAGATTGAAGTTGCAGCAGCGTCTTTCAATACTTGTAAAGAGGCTATATCTAAAGAGTTGATATCATCAATTTGGGTTCTTAGAACTCCGTCAACAATATATAATGGAGTTGCACCCGCTGGATTGTCAATAGAAGTACCACCACGCACCAAAATGTTCGATGCTTTTCCTGGTTGTCCCGATGCCGTGCGTACTACCAAACCAGTTACATTTCCCTGTAAGGATTGCGTTACATTTGAGTAAGGAACGTTTTCTAAAACTTTTTTATCTAATTTAGAAACTGACGTACTTAAGGTTCTCCTGTTTTGTGAACCATAACCAACAACGATAACCTCATTCATTTGTTGTCCTACTTCTTTCAGAACAATATTAAGAGGAGTGTTTCCAATAGTTACTTCTTGTTCTTGCAGACCTATATAAGAAACTATTAATGTAGTAACATTGTCAGGAACTTCAATAGTGAATCTCCCGTCTATGTCAGTTTGTGTACTAATATTAGTGCCTTTTGCAATAATATTAACACCAGGTAAAGATTCTCCTTTTTCGTCAGTTACCTTTCCGGTAATTTGCTTTTGGATTAGGGTTAAGTTGTTTGTAGCTTTTGTAATGGTAACCTTTTTTTCTAAAAAAGCCTCTGTTCCTGAGAACGCTGAGGCTGATGCTTGTGCGGTAAAAGCGACTAGAAATAAGGATGTTAATTTCATAGCTTTCCCGAAGTCTGGGGTAAGCCAATAATTTTTTGGCTTGCTTTTTGGTAATAAATACATACTTTTGTAATGGTTAGGTTAATAATAATTCTTCCTTCTTGGTTTATTTATTTGTTATCCAACCACAGTTCTTTTTATTAAGAACCAGCCAGCAATGTTTACAGCATGTGCTGGCTTTTTTTATGGATAACAAATTAATATTTTATAAAAAAGGGTATTCCCTAATTTTGTTGTTTTTATAGTAACAATAGTGAAAACCTTGTTTGCAATTTATAAGTATAAGTTCTTGTTTCAATTTCCCTGAACCATTTTTTAACAAGTTAAAAATCATAGTAATACAAGATAATACAGTTGAAATACATATAAGATTAGTACTCTTAAAAGACCAATCTCTTTTTTGTAATAGTAATTTGGTACGGTTTTTTTCTTTTGAAATAAACTGGTTTACTTACCCTTTTGGAGAAATGCAAGAAGTGTAAAATAAAATTTTAAATAGAATGTTTTCCGCGTTGATTTATTATCACGTTGTAAATATATAAATTAATTTAATAAATACAACATAGTTATTAAATAATTTTAATAACTAGAGCTTAGAAGTAATTTTAGTTATTAATTAATGGGGATAACATTTTTTCTTTTATGACACAACAGGCGCCAATGACACCAGCGCGACGGCCTAAAGTTGATTTTTTAAGTTTCATATCGCGGTTAACTAAACCCAATGAATATTTTTTTAATGCTGACTGGATAGGTAGAAGTGTGTAATCACCCAATTGAGCAAAATCGCCTCCAATTACCAATAAATCAGGATTAAAGATATTGAGTAGAATAGACAAGTAGCGTCCCATTTTTTCACTCTGCTTAGTGACTAAATCAATACATAAAGTGTCTTCTAAATTAAAAGCTCCGGAAATAATAGTATGGTGTTGTAAAGCAGAAGAATTTTCATCAAGTACTACTTTTGATTGTTTTCCCTCTTTTAGAGCCGCTTTGAACTGGTTTACTAAGGACCATCCTGAAATTTCAGTCTCCAGACATCCAAGTTTACCGCATTGGCACATAATTCCGTTGTCAAAGATTGTACTGTGACCAAATTCTCCGGAGTAACCGGATTTTCCATAATAAAGTTTACCATCAGTTATCATTCCTATAGCGACACCCCAACTGTAATTTACAAATATTATATTCTGTTCATCATCAACCACACCTTCAGAATATTCACCAAAAGTCATCGCTCTAGTATCATTTTCTAAATGAACCGGCAAATCCAATTGCTCTGAAATGATTTCTGTTAAAGGTCTGTTTTCGCTAAAAAAATAATTATAGCTAAATCCTTCCATCGAATTAATGCGTCCTGAAAAGTTGATGCAAGCACCTACAATCATCTTTTTTTCGACCACACTATCTTCTATAAATGAATTTATCAAAGTACAAAATTCCAATAGAGACTCTTGAGTATTTTGTAAAGCAAAGGAAGTTCCTAATTCAATACTGACAAATTCATTTTTAATATTTTGTAAACCAATAGACATACTGGCAATACTAACTTCGACCCCTAAAAAGTAGGCGCAAGTTGGATTGATACTATATAAAGAAGGTCGTCTTCCTCCACTATTGGTAATTTTTCCAAGATCTATTACATATGCTTCTGACAATAATTCGTTAACAGCCTTAGTGACCGTTGGAACACTAGATTGTAATTCAGAACTTAATTCTGCTATTGTAGCATTACCAGCTGACAATAATCGTTTTACGATTGCTTGTCTTAGCATATGCCACTTTTGGCCAGATAAGCTTTTATCTTTACTACTGTCTAATAAATCTTTTAAACTCATTATTGTTATTTTTTATAAAAAATTCGATGGAATTCATTTACAAACTTACTATAATTTTTTTACTCAATGATTTAAATCATTTTTGACCATAACAAACAGTTTGATAATGAAAAAGTCGATAAATGAAAACCGAATTCATATTCGCATTTATTATAAATGATTCCCTTTGGTAGACGAAAATTAATAGCGTAAGCTATTGTAAAAAACTAGAACTAATAATGCAATGGACTAACGCCAATAGAAGTTGTAAATGCTATCAGAATTATATGGATTGGAGCATTAAGCACGTCAACTTATTCTTTGTTTCACAGAAGCTAAAAAAAATAATCAAGAAACAATTTCCATATCTTATTGTAAGGTTTGAGTGATTAGATATTCCACAAGCGAATTTTTTGAATTGAAAGAATCAAAAAAAGGGAATGGATTATGATAGAAGTGAATATTATAATGACGGTTCAGCTAGGGATCAACAAAATTTCGAATTTTGGGATAGCTGATAATAAAACTATCACTATCTATGGTTTGTGTCAAAGGTTTTTTCTTCGGAAAAATTTCCCTGATTCTAAATATCGCCTCTTTTTGTAATTTTCAATAATAACTTGCGCTACTCCTTGCTTTCGAATACGAAAAATCTTAAGTAAGGTAGTGGGAGAGACACGCTCCGTTAGTTTTATAGCGGAGCCGCGCACTCGATTGTATGTTTTTTGTATTTTAATTTCCTCTATAAGTTGAATATCCAAATGCAGAAAGTGTAATTGGGACGTGATAGTGATTGTGGTCTTTAATTTGAAATACAACTTCTATAAAAGGGTAAAAACTCTCAATATTATCTCTTTTAAAATAATCACTTGTGAAATAAGTTAATTTATAAATACCTAAATTTGACTTATCTGAATTTAAAAAATCAGTTATTCTTCCGTTCAAATCAGTTTTTTTCTCATCTACAAATGTCCAAATTTTGGTTAGTTCATTATACCTTTCTAATTTAATAGATATACCAGTTGCTGGTGTACCTTTAGAAACGTCTAAAATATGACTTGAAAGTTGGAAATTGTTTTTTTGAGCGAACATAAGAGTGGTCAATAGCCCTAAAATCAGTGTAAGGATTAATTTTTTCATTTCATTTTTTTTTTTTTTTATTTTAATTATTTGTTGTAGTAATTCCAATTTCATTAATTATCGCTGATTTAGCTATTAAATCATCGGTATCTGGACAGCCACCGCCAGCAACTCCAATGCTTCCAACCACGTTTCCTTTATACCAAATTGGTGAACCGCCGCTTAAAAGTAGTAGTTCTGGTATTGTATTCAAATTTCTAGTGTCAGGATTTATTTCTGCATTTCGTAATAATTCAAGTGTTGGAGTTCTAGTTGATAATGCTGTATAAGCTTTTCGCCTGGCTGCTTCAGTGTTATGAATTCCAACACCATCTGCTCGAACTAGTAAAATGATATTTCCAGAAGCATCAAGAATTGCTATTGTAACTTTTTTACCTAGTGCAGTAGCTTTTTCAGTAGCTCGCTTAGTCAAAATATACGCAGCGTCTAATGTTAAATTATCAATAGTTTTGATGTAGCTATTTTTTTCAAGTAAGACTTGTTTTATCTCGGTGTTTTTTTGTGCATTACTTAATATAGGAATAAGAGTAAGAAATATAAATAAAATTTTCATTCGTTTTTTTACAAAAATAATTTATTCATATTTCAAAAAAGTTGTTCTATGTCAACGTTTTTTATAATCTAGATTTTATTCTGCTCAATGTTGAAGGCGATATACCCAAATAGGAGGCAACCATTTTATTGGAAACATTTAATAATAATTCTGGTTGGTGTTTAATAATCCATTTAACTTTTTCCATAGCATCAAATCCTTGAAATCCGTAAATTCGTTTTTGTGCCATTATGAACCCCTTCTCTAAAATTTCAGTATATATTTTTGCGAATTGCGGCACAGTACTAACCAAATAATAAAAATCGGTTCTTGAAATATAAAGTAATTCTGATTTTTGAATTGTTTGCAGGTATTCTTCGGCAGGCTTTTGGTCAATAAAACTTGGTAAAGCGGTGGCGAAATTTTCTTTAAATGCAAAATATCTTGAATTTTCATTACCCTCTTTATCAGTTGTAAAAAGCCGAATAGATCCTTTGTTTATAAAATAATAATTTTTACATATTTCGTCGCTGTTGAGAAGAATTTGGTTGCGTTTTGTATGTATAATTTTAAAGTATGAAATTATTTTTTTAAGTGTAAAATCATCAACATCAGTTTTTCTTTTTAAAATTTTTTCAAGAATATCAAACATTTTATTTATGATTTTTTGGAGTAAATAGCATACAATCGTTTATATAGGCTAAATAAAACAGAGTAAATTAACCGCCCCTCTTCCTCTTTTGGAACAGAGTAACGAAGTTTTCTTTTCTTAGATTCTGGACCTAAGATAAATTACTGTAATAACACTTTTACAATTAAATCAAAATAATTTCCTTAATTTTTGTGGTAAAAGATGGGGATCGTTTTTCTTGTTTCATTTTAATTGTCTACCAAGTGATTGTGAAAAAAACTTAATTTTGTTGGTGCCGTAACTTTTATTCATTTTGTCAATCACAGTCATTAATGGTTGGTACTTTGGATTTGACGTTTTGAATACGGATAATTGGGTTTCGTAATTTGGCGATAAGACATTACATTGTCCTAGCAGTTTCCATTTTCTGACGTGCTTCTGGTAACTGAATTATGACTTCCTATTTCATGAACAAATTCAGCGCAGGCGCATTGTATTCCGTGGTCAGAGTGGATAATGAGGCGAAGATCATTAGTGATGGCTCTTTAAAATATTTTTAATTCGATGGATGCAATGGTTTGCCCACCATAAATTATAAACCTTCACATTCATGTGATTTTGGAGGTTTTGACTCTAAAAAATTAGATGTTTTTTGCGTAAAATTAAATGTAGCGTTATTTATAAGGAGTATAGAGTTCAAATTACATAAGCTCTATCTTAGATATAAACCAAATACAGATATTTTTAAAGACTTTATTACATTAGATAAAACTGGCTATATAATTACTACTCCAGGAACAGGTTGTGTGGCTGCTCTTGATGCGGAGTATTATTTAGCAGGTCGCCTTCGAGATTAATTTTGTCTGAATTGGGTGTGAAAAGTTCCCTTTTTTCCACTTCGTAATCCAGTCCCGCGTACTGTATTGGCTCAGCGCTGGTGGGATAGTCCTGTATAACCTGCCCTAAATTGTGCTATGCTTTTTCTTTCACAGTGAAAAAACTGTGTTCTGCAGTCTGCTCGTTGAAATTGAGATTGGGTGCCATGATGTTGTGATTTAGATGATTACTGTTTTATTTGAATTGCTTCCTCAGAACCCGTCCCACTCCAAAAAAATGTTCTCAAAGGAAAAAACGGGAAAAAAGAAAGCAAGAAATAAGGGGCTTATGGAAGTGGAGAGCTATAAGTCCCGAAGGGTGGCTAGTGCAACACAGTCATTATGCGCTCGCAGCATCCAGGAGACACTATCTTAGGTGCCTTTTAGTCCGTTTGGAATGACAACAGCAAGCAATAGCATGTTTTTTAAATTAAAATTATAATAGTAAATGCAATAAGAATAGAGGGTGTTTTAATAAAAGTTGACAATAGTTAAATCTAGAGATGTAGATATTTGCCGGCTATAGTAGGGTACTTTATTTTATATTAGGTATGATCTATTATTGGCATAATTGTTTCTTGATAAATGGGGGGTTAATTTTTCTTTGTTATTGGATCGAAACATTTATACAAGTCCAATTGAAATAGCGAGCCAGTAGTATCAAGAGTTTCAACTAAAATAATACAAGCATACAGTCTCCGTTTATTAGGAGTATCAAAAATTTCAGCTACCATTTTTTGCGTAGTGTTGTATTAATTTAAAATATTGATTTTTTAGTAATTACGTTAAAAAGCAAATAGTGACAAACATGATACTGTTGGAGTGCAATGGAAAGTAGCTTGCGGAGTATAAAGAAATGAAGCGGTATTTATGGATGTAATAGCCCGGCTGAGTGTAGAAAGTGAATGTGTGAAGATGAGGAACACACTGGTGCAAAAAAACAGTTGCTTATTTTCAAGCTGCTGTTTTTTTTGTCGTGAAGTGTCTCCGGAATAGAGGGAAATTAACTAATGAATTGAAACAATAAACTGCTTATTTACCTAAAATGTTCTTATGAAAATGCAAGGCTGACCGACTGAAGTTGCCGAACGGAACAAAGAGAACGACCGAAGAGAGACCGATTTTTTGCGCGTGTTGTTGGAAACGTGAATGTTGTTTTTTATTTTGTCTATTTTAATTTTATTATTTGCATGACCTTACTTCGATTTGGACCGGTCTTCATTACTTTACTGAGTGATTGTCATGTTGGATTGGTCTGATTGATACCTTACAATATTAATGGAAGCATCATTGTAAAATGAAATAGTTTTGTAAAGTGAAATCTAGAAGTTTGGTTATTTTTACGTTGTAACACTTCAGTAGTTTTTGGTAGAAAAACTACTTAAACTGACCTGCTATCTATGGAGTATCTGAAGCGTTACAATTACTTATTATTGCATATAATTATGATTATTAATTTTTAAAAAATTTGCCGACCATAAAGCAAAAAAGAAACATCGAGATACTATTTAGCTATATTTGAATAAAAGTTAGTTAGCGAAAGCAAATGTTTTAATAGATAATTGATTATAGTTTTTTAATATTATGCAATAGGATGTCTTAGATGTGTTTACTAGAATAAGTAACGGCTAAAATTTAATTCCGTATTTTTATAAAGCTGTAAATTTCTTTGCCACAATGTGGTGCAGATTAATGAGTAATCAAGTTTTAAAAAGCTGTTTAATCCTTCAAATTTATGGCAATTTTTTTTTTAAATAATTGCGAGACTACATTTTACTTGCTACTTAGTGTAGTGAAAAAATATTTTTTTGATCATAAAAATTTATTCATAGGATGGTATTAGTACAATTTACAGGATTATCTGGTTCGGGTAAAACAACATTAGCCGAAAATGTTCATCAGTTGTTAGTAGCAGAAGGCTATAAAGTTGAAGTCATTGACGGTGATGTTTATCGAACAACTATTTGTAAAGATTTAGGATTTTCAAAAGAAGATCGATGTGAAAACATCAGACGTCTTTTTAAGGTAGGGCGAGATTTTGTTAAAGCAGATACTATCGTTTTGATGTCGGTAATTAATCCATACGAAAATCTAAGAAATGAATTGAGAGCACATAAATTTGTCAGGACTGTATTTTTGGACTGTTCGATAGAAAATTTGATCAAAAGAGACCCTAAAGGATTATATAAAAAGGCATTACTGCCGGATAATGATAGTAATAAAATAAATAATTTTACAGGAATTAGTGCTGTTTTTGAGATCCCTTTACGGGCAGACTTGGTATTAAAAACGGATTTAGAAACCGTGTCTTTATCTATTAATAAACTGTATAATTTTATCATTGAAAATTTATACAATTGCTCTTAATTGTTAAAAAGTAGATGTATGAAACAAAAAAAATATTAATTTCTTCGTTAGCAAAGCCTTCACAAAATTTATATATTTACAACGCAAAAGAAATAATTTCTAATTTAATCTTTTAAAAGAACATGAATCCTTTTTCTATTAAACTCCCAATTTCCTTTTCGATAGATAAATTGCAAAGTGAATTAGCTATATGTGAAAATGATCTGTGGACTCCCCATTTCAATACACAACGCTATGAAGGCAGCTGGACCAGTATTTCTTTGAGATCAGCTTCTGGCGAGGTAAATGACATTCTATCTTTTGCAAATAAAGAATACCATAATACTAGTTTACTTGATCTTTGTCCTTATTTTACCGAAATTATTAATTGGTTTAAATGTGACAAAGAAGCTATACGGTTGCTTCGTTTAGATCCAAAAAGTGAAATAAAAGAGCACGTAGATAATGATACTTCCTACGAGGATGGGTTTTTTAGAATTCACATACCTATTGTAACAAATTCTGAAGTTTTTTTTTATGTTAACCATGAACTTGTTCCTATGAGGATGGGTGAGTGCTGGTACGCCAATTTTCAGCTTCCGCATAGTGTGCAAAATAAGGGATTGAAACCCAGAATTCACCTCACTCTGGATTGTATCAGAAACGCATGGTCAGATGACTTATTTACAAAAATGGGTTTTGATATTCATTATTCTTCAAAGAAAAACCAGTATTCAGACGAAGTTAAACAACAAATTATTGCTGAACTCTCCAGAACTCCATCTGAGATAAATGCCAAAATTATAGCAAGTCTGCAAGCTAAATAGATTTAATAAAATGGAAAACATAGATCATCCTCTTTTACATTGGATTCCTTATAAGTTAATTGAAAAAGATAATGATGTATATTTTGAATGGATCTATCTAGGAGATAGAAAATATACGGATCCGTTTTTTGATGAAACTATTTCTAAATGTAAAAGCCATCCCTATAATTCAAAAGTAGTTAGAGCAGTAAGTACTATAGAGAATCTTTTGGATTGGTCTAAGCAATTGATTTGTATTGAATTAAAATCGTTAGTATTTCATGTTTCGCGCTGCGGCTCTACTATATTGAGTCAGTCTTTAGTTACTTCTTCAGGAAATATAATGATTTCTGAAGCTCCGCTTATAGATCAAATTTTACGTACTACTGTTTTTGATTTCAAACAAAAGTGTGTTCTTGTTGAAGCGGCAATAAGACTTTTAGGTCAAAAACGATTTCTAGAACAAAAAAATTTAATTATAAAGTTGGACGCGTGGCATATATTTAATGTTGCCCAATTTAGATTGATCTTTCCGGAATTACCTTTTATGTTACTTTATAGAGAACCATCAGAGGTCTTAAAATCCCATCAAAAAATGATTGGAATGCATATGGTTCCCGGATTAATACCGCACAGTGTTTTTGGTTTTCCATCTCTGAATATTACAGAAATTGGTTATAAACAGTATGGTGCATTAGTTTTAGAGAAATATTTCCAGGCATTTCTTGATTTTTATGCAACAGATCAAAATGTCTTAATGTGTAATTATAATGACGGAATGCAATCTGTCATAGAGCGATTTATATCTTTTGTTGTCATTGATTATTCAACTGATGAAGTTTCCGAAATGTTTGAACGTTTAAAAAAGCACTCTAAAAATCAAAACGCGGTTTTTGAAGGAGATTTCTTTTCCGATGAAGTTTTGGCGATAGATCTTACCCAACTTAAAATTTTGTATAAAAAATTAAGCAATAATCAAATAAGTATATAATTAGAAAAAAGTATTTTCTGTTGTTATGCTCTTACTAAATGAAAGTTAAATTTTGAATTGATTAATGTATCTGTAATCTCATTTTTAGGAATGAAATCAGGTGTGAAATCTGGATTGTAAGACCACAATTGACTATCAATGCGACATCCTAATCTTGTTAAGTAAATTGTGCCAATAAATGTTTTGTATCCGTCAGCTTCAATTTTTACTTTGATTTTATGGTTTCCTTCATTTAATACATTTCCAACTATAGAATACTGTCCGTTTTGGCTGATTCCTGTTCTGGTTTTAGTATAAAAACCCGAATCTGAAGCTATTTGTATGTTTGCATTTATCGGATCTTTTGAAACGGCATCTATTGCAAAACCGTTAACAATTGCTTTTTTTCCAGTTGCAATAAAAGAAGCTAAATTTAGTTCACAATTTGAATTTTCTTTGGCAATTAATTCAAGAGGGGAAGAAAATAATGTCACGGTAGATAAAACTGCTGATTGTTGAATAAATGTCCTTCTTTTCATTAGTTATATATTGTTTTTAAAACTATTTGGATGCGTTTTACAGTTTTTTTAATAAAAAAAATAGTATATTATATTTGCAAATATAAAATATAAGTCGCTAATTTGCAACAAGAAACAGATAATAAATAAAATTATATTATGGATGAATACTTAGGAATGATTAAAATATTCGCAGGAAGTTTCGCCCCAAGGGGATGGGCTTTTTGCAATGGTCAACTTTTGGCTATTAACCAATATACTGCATTATTCTCAATAGTGGGAACTATGTATGGGGGAAATGGCGTTAATAATTTTGGTTTGCCTGATTTAAGGGGTAGAGCGCCAATAGGTTTAGGGCAAGGGCCGGGTCTTTCAAATTATGCTATAGGTCAAATGGGAGGGGTTGAAGGAGTTACGCTTACAACAACACAAATTCCTTCACATTCACACCCTTTAAATGTTAATAATGGAAAAGCAGGTGTTGCAGTGCCAACTGCTTCAAATTCCATAGCAGCTCCTGTAGATGTAAATGGAGATGCTGCAAATGGTTTTTCTCAAACAGCTCCAAATACTCAAATATCATCAGCTTCAATAGGTGTTACGGGAGGTAATCAACCACATGAAAATATGGCTCCATATGTAGCTTTAAATTATATTATTTGTCTGGAAGGGCTTTTCCCTCAAAGAAACTAAAACTTATCAGAAGGTGAATCTTAAAAAGAATCACCTTTTTTGTTGATTAATTATTTGAATTAATATCATCTTAAATGCAAATTATGAAAGGGAATACTACTTTAAAAATTAAAAATTTAATCCTCTTGTTGATTCTGATTAGTTTTGCGCCATTTGCAAATGCTCAATTAGAGGCAGGCGATATTGCTTTTGTTGGAATTAATTCAGATACAAATCCCAATGAAATAGCTATACTGACCTTAAGTTCCATTGCTAGTGGGCAAACAATATTACTAACTGATTATGCATGGAATGGCTCTTCATTAGAAACAGGCAATAGTTTAGCTGAAGGTTTTATAACTTGGACCACTAATACAATAGTTCCTGCCGGAACACTGATTAAAATTACGATAGGTTCAGGTGCAGTAATAGGTGGAGGTCTTTCGAACTTTGGTTCTGTCTCTGCTACTGGATGGAGTGCCGATGCGATTGCATCTGGTGGTGATAACTGGTTTGTCTTGCAAGGAAGTATTGCAGCTCCAACTTTTATTTATGCTTACGCCAATTGGAGTACAGCTACCTATGGAATTAAAACTTGGCCAAGTACAGGTGTGACCTTCCCGAATGCTACTATTTCTTATTTACCATCTAGTTTATCGAATGGTACAACAGCAAATATTCAAAGTGGAGACCCTTTGTATCATTTTGATAATAATGTGTATACAGGAATCACTTCAGGAACTAAAGCTTCTATTTTATTGGCAATTGGCGATTCAGCGAATTGGAGTGGAAGTGAAGTTGATACTGAAACTAAAGATCTAACCCCTGGAGGTACAAATTTCCCCGGAGTAAATCCAATCTTTACCGTTGGCTCGCCGGTAAGTATTTCTGGGCAGCCTTCTAATATTAGTACTTGTACCAATACTAATGCCTCCTTTTCCATAGTGGCTTCAAATGCAACTGGTTATCAATGGCAGGTAAATTCAGGTAGCGGATTTACAAATATTGCTAATGGGGCACCTTATTCAGGGGCTACTACAACTACTTTAACTATTACAGCAGCAACTGCTGGAATGAATGGTTATTTATATCGATGTGTTGCCTCTGGTGCAGATTCTGCTAACTCAAATTCAGGAACACTAACAGTTTCTAACATAACTGCATCTAGTATTCAAACTAATGTGAGTTGCTTTGGAGGTTCAAACGGAACTGCTATGGTTACTCCCTCCGGTGGAGTTTCTCCATATACGTACAGCTGGTCTCCATCGGGAGGGACCGGAGCAATCGCTACGGGATTGTCAGCAGGAAGTTATACTGTAACCATAACAGATGCTATTTTATGTTCGACTACTCGAAGCTTTGTAATCACACAGCCAACTACTATCAGTACGGCAACTGCTGCGCAAACAAACATATCTTGCAATGGAGGTTCTAACGGTTCTGCTTCGGTGACTCCTTCTGGTGGTGCTGGTGGATATACTTATTCTTGGTCTCCATCAGGTGGAACGGCTGCGACAGCAACCGGATTAAGTGCAGGAACTTATACTGTAACAGTAACCGATGCTAACGCATGTACGGCTTCTCGTAACTTTATAATCACACAACCAACGGCTATTAATACAGCAACCGCTGCACAAACAAATGTATCTTGCAATGGAGGATCTAATGGTTCAGCTTCCGTTACTCCTTCAGGAGGTGCTGGTGGATATACGTACTCATGGGCTCCATCTGGTGGAACAGCTGCGACTGCTACCGGACTTGTAGCTGGGACTTATACTGTAACAGTAACCGATGCTAACGGATGTACCGCTTCTCGTAACTTTACAATCACACAACCAACTGCTATTGTAGCAACTGCAGCTTCTCAAACCAATGTTTCGTGCAACGGAGGTTCTAATGGAGCTGCCTCTATTAATATTCCAACAGGTGGAGCGGGTGGATATACCTACAACTGGACTCCAGGCACCCCGACAGGTGATGGAACGAGATCAGTAACAGGATTAAGCGCCGGAACTTGGACTTGTACTGTAACTGATGCAAACAGTTGTACTACTGTTGTTAACTTTGTAATCACACAACCAACGGTTATCAGCACAGCAACTGCTGCTCAAACAAATGTGTCTTGTAATGGAGGTTCTAATGGTTCTGCTTCCGTTACTCCTTCGGGAGGTGTTGGTGGCTATACTTATTCTTGGTCTCCATCAGGTGGAACGGCTGCTACAGCAACTGGATTAAGTGCAGGAACATATACTGTAACAGTAACCGATGCTAACGCATGTACGGCTTCTCGTAACTTTATAATCACACAACCAACGGCTATTAATACAGCAACCGCTGCACAAACAAATGTATCTTGCAATGGAGGATCTAATGGTTCAGCTTCCGTTACTCCTTCAGGAGGTGCTGGTGGATATACTTATTCTTGGGCTCCTTCGGGTGGAACTGCTGCTACAGCAACTGGATTAAGTGCAGGAACTTACACTGTAACGGTAACCGATGCTAACGCATGTACGGCTTCTCGTAACTTTGTAATCACACAACCAACGACTATCAGTACGGCAACAGCTGCGCAAACAAACGTATCTTGTAATGGAGGATCTAACGGTTCTGCTTCAGTCACTCCTTCTGGTGGTGCTGGTGGATATACTTACTCATGGGCTCCATCTGGTGGAACAGCTGCGACTGCTACTGGACTTGTAGCTGGGACTTATACTGTAACAGTAACCGATGCTAACGCATGTACCGCTTCTCGTAACTTTGTAATCACACAGCCAACTACTATCAGTACGGCAACTGCTGCGCAAACAAACGTATCTTGCAATGGAGGTTCTAACGGTTCTGCTTCGGTGACTCCTTCTGGTGGTGCTGGTGGATATACTTATTCTTGGTCTCCATCAGGTGGAACGGCTGCTGCTGCAACCGGATTAAGTGCAGGAACATATACTGTAACGGTAACCGATGCTAACGCATGTACCGCTTCTCGTAACTTTGTAATCACACAACCAACGACTATCAGTACTGCAACAGCTGCGCAAACAAATGTGTCTTGTAACGGTGGATCTAATGGTTCAGCTTCCGTTACTCCTTCGGGAGGTGCTGGTGGATATACTTATTCTTGGGCTCCTTCGGGTGGAACGGCTGCTACAGCTACTGGATTAAGTGCAGGAACATATACTGTAACGGTAACCGATGCTAACGCATGTACCGCTTCTCGTAACTTTGTAATCACACAACCAACGGCTATTAGTACAGTTGCTGCTCAAACAAATGTGTCTTGCAATGGAGGATCTAACGGTTCTGCTTCTGTTACTCCTTCTGGTGGTGCGGGTGGATATACTTATTCTTGGTCGCCTGCGGGTGGAACAGCTGCTACAGCAACTGGATTGAGTGCAGGAACTTATACTGTCACAGTAACCGATGCTAACGCATGTACGGCTACGAGAACATTCATAATTACACAGCCAACAGCTATCAGTACAACAACTGCTGCACAAACCAATGTGTCTTGTAATGGAGGATCTAACGGTTCTGCTTCGGTGACACCTTCTGGTGGTGCGGGTGGATATACTTATTCTTGGTCGCCTGCGGGTGGAACGGCTGCTATCGCAACTGGATTAAGTGCAGGAACATATACTGTCACAGTAACCGATGCTAACACATGTACCGCTACGAGAACATTTATAATTACACAGCCAACTGTTCTTGTGGCAACCGCTGCTGCACAAACGAACGTTTCTTGCAATGGAGGTGCTGACGCATCTGCTACCGTAAGCGTATCAGGAGGTACAAGTGGATATTCCTACTCATGGGCTCCATCTGGAGGAATAGCTGCTACTGCAACAGGTTTGAGTGCAGGAACATATACCGTAACTGTTACAGATTCTAATGGTTGTACAACTACTCAAGGTTTTACAATTACACAGCCAACGGCAATTGGTTTTACGACAACTTTCTTATCTGGGTATGATTACAATATTGGATATAGTCAGAGTATTGTAGGTTCAGGAGGAACAGGGGCTAAAACGTATGCAGTTACAACAGGAAGTTTGCCTTCTGGTTTTTCACTATCAACAGCTGGACAGATAACAGGTATTTCAACACAAATTGCAGATAGTAATTTTACCGTTACTGCTACTGATGCTAATAATTGTACTGCTACATTTAATTATGTACTGAAATTAAACCAAATACCAGTTACTGTAACTGCAACACCTTCTCAAACTAAAGTATATGGGGAAAGTGATCTTGTTTTAACTTATAACGTATCACCAAGTTTACTTTCTGGAGATTCATTTACTGGTTCTTTAACAAGAGTTAGTGGCGAAAACATTGGCACTTATGCTATTAATCAAGGTTCGCTTTCAGCTGGGTCTAAATATTTAATTACTTATGCTGGTGCTAACTTTACTATTACCGCAAAACCAATTACAGTAACGGCAACTCCAATACAAACGAAAGTTTATGGGGAAATAGATCCAGTTATTGCTTATACCGTTTCACCTAGTTTAGTTGGTAGTGATTCTTTTACAGGAGCTTTAACAAGAGTCGCTGGAGAAAACACAGGAACTTATGCCGTTAACCAAGGAAGTTTGAGTGCGGGATCTAATTATATAATTAGTTACTCAGGTGCTAACTTTACCATTACTGCAAAACAAGTTACTGTAACAGCAGCTCCATTGCAAACGAAAGTTTATGGAACAACAGATCCTACTTTTACTTACACAGTTTCACCAAATTTGGTAGGTAGTGATGCCTTTACAGGATCTTTAACTAGAGCTGCAGGAGAAAACATTGGAAACTATGCCATTACAGAAGGAAACTTAAGTGCAGGTTCTAATTATGATATCACTTATGTTAGCAAAGATTTTACTATTACAGCAAAACCTATCACTGTAACGGCAGACGCTTCACAAACAAAAGTTTATGGGACAACGAATCCAGTTTACTCTTATACTTTCACGCCTACTTTAGTAAGTGGCGATTCTTTCACGGGAACTTTAACTAGAGCTGCAGGAGAGAATATTGGAAACTATGCTATCGCACAAGGTAACTTAAGTGCAGGAGCTAATTATAACATTACTTATGTAAGCAGAGATTTTACTATTACGGCAAAACCAATCACAGTAACTGCAAATGCTTCACAAACCAAAGTATATGGAACAACGAATCCGGTTTACTCTTACACTGTTTCACCAAATTTAGTTAGTGGCGACTCTTTTACTGGAGCCTTAGCAAGAACTGCTGGAGAGAATGTGGGGACTTACACCATTACACAAGGTACCTTAAGCGCCGGTGCTAACTATACCATTACTTACAACGGCTCTAATTTCACGATTACTAAGGCAGATCAGGTTATAACTTGGAATCAGACTTTAGGATTTGATTGTAATGGAGAAACTAGTATTGTTTTAACTGCTGTTGCAAATAGTGGTTTAGCAGTAAATTATGCTTCTTCAAATGCGAACATTGCTACTGTTTCAAATAATTCATTATTTTTCCAAAATTACGGGTCTACAACTGTAACAGCATCGCAAGCAGGAAACATGAATTACAACGCAGCTCCAGCTGTAATTTTACCAGTAGTAGCTAGTCAGCCTAACCTAATTAGAAAACAATTTGAAAATATTATATTCTTTGACAACAGTTCGAAGAATTTCAAATCGTATAGTTGGTATAAAAATGGGGTTTTAGTTCCTGGACAAACTTTACAATATTTCAAAGAAAATGGTGCCTTGAATGGAACTTATTATGCAGTTGCAACAAAACTAGACGGAACATTAATTACAAGTTGTCCGTTGACTCTTTCGCCAACTGTAGAAGAGGAATCTATGAGAGTTGTTCCAAACCCTGTGAGAAGCAATGCGAGTTTCCAATTAATTACTAATATTAGCGCAAGCAGAATACAAAATGCACGTGTTGAGGTTTTTAACTTAACAGGAAACTTGTTAACAACTGCAAATACAAGTCAAAACAATATTGACATGATAGCTCCGAGTGTTGAGGGAATTTACATTGTAAAAATAACCTTAGCAAATGGCAAATATTTTACTAAAAACCTTTTAGTGAAAAATTAAAATTATTTACTGAATAGACATCCTCATTTTAATGAATGAGGATGTATTATTCAAATTAAAAAAAACAAGTATGAAATTGTCATTTTCTGCAAGTATGCGCGAGCAATAACTAACAAATAAATAAAGGGCAATTACATATGCTTCCGCTAAAAATCAATTTTACATCTATGAAATTCAATCTTAAAAACATAATTGGAGTTACAGCATTATTAATCTCACAAGGAATAGCTGCGCAAGTTTATGTAGGAATACAGTCTGGAATAGGAAATATCCAGAGTGATATTACTGGCATACAAACAGGTAATCGCCTAGGAGGAGCTTTAAAGGCAGGTTACATCTACCCTTTAAATTCGCATTTTGGAATTGGTACCGGGTTAGAGTTCTCGCAATACAAGCAAGAAGTTTCTTTTTCTCAGCCTACTGCAACGCTCTCAAATTTTGAAGTTGACGCTTCAACTTCTGCATTTGTTTATAACATGACTACAAACAATTACAGAGAAAAACAAACATTACGAGCTTTACAAGTTCCTCTTTTTGTGCAGTACAAAAAAAACATAAATAAGGGCATTGATTTTAATTTTAGAGCTGGTGCTAAATATTTTTTACCTATCAAATATGAAATTAATGCAACTGCCGATAATGCCAATGGTACTGCTTTTTATCCAGATGTCAACCTTACTATTTTTGATTTACCAGAATTTGGTTTTGGTCAACAAAATAATTATTCCGCATCAGGAGAATACAAAACAAAAGGAATTATAATGAGCTCTTTTGAGTTAGGATTTACCTTTGATATTGGAGAGAAGAGTTCCTTATATTCTGCCATGTTCCTAGAGCATGGATATGGTTCAATTCTAGACCAAAATAATAATGAATCCTATATTGGTTACAGGCCAACATCAGTATCTGACAGAAAAGCTAATGGATTGTATAGTACTGATAAAGATGCAAAAATTAAACCTGTAGCATTTGGTATAACATTAGGATGGAATTTTAAATAAATCCAATTTTTTTTAAATTAAACTAAAGGTCTTGACTAATAATCAAGACCTTTTTTTTTCGATAGCTTGCTTTTTCAGCGAGTTTATGAGTACTAATTTTCATCAAGTGATGTTTGTACAGATTAAAAAAAGTAGTTTTTAATGAAAAAAAAGAGGGTATTTTGAATAGAATCAAGTGCTCACTTTAAATTGGAATTGGGTAATCAATATCACTGGAATTTGCATTTAGTAAAAGAAATAGTTGCGAAAAAAATTCCTTTAAATAATAAAAAGTCTATTAAATCCATTCCGAATTTTGCTTGTAGTTGTCTGGTAAATAAGTGAGGTATTGCACCATTCTGGGGGCAGAACCGTGATTGGGTGTCGCACAATGAGGCAATGCCTGGTGCCAAATAATGAAATCGCCTGCGTTTCCGATCACGGGGATAGGCTTTAATGTTTCCAGTGCGACTTTTCTTGGATTTTCATTAGGCAATAACTCACTTAGCCAACCTTCAATATTGCGGTGAAATCCTGCAACACAATGAAATGCACCCTCTTTTTCATTACAATCAGTCAGATAAAGAAGTCCCTGTAGTCCAAAAGGAATGGGCAGTTTTAAACTTACATCCCAGTGAAGCGAACTTCCTGAGAACCGAAAATAGTCATTTTCAGGAGGATTAAAACTTACTTTATCGATGGTTTTATAAATCTTTGTGGTGGCATAAAGTTGCTGATAGGCTTTTTGAATTCGTAATGATTGCCTGTTTTTATTCAGTGTAGGATGATTTGAAAAAGTAAGCATCAGACCTCTTTGCGCCTCGTGTTGTTTGTACCAAGTCTCTTTGTGGTTTGGATTCATTCCTAAAAATTCCCAAATAGCTTGTTGGGTCGCTTCACATTCTGATTTAGATATGGCATTTTTCACGACCACATATCCGTTTTTATCCCAAAAAGCTAAATCTTCCTCAGAAAGAACATCCTCAACGATAGCTTGTTCTGATGTAGAAATATCTTTTTGATTTTTTACAATCCATTCTTTAAAAGAATCCAAACTGGGTTTCTCAAAATAAAGATAGTGAAGCGTATCCTCCATACTGATGCCCAAGCGGTACAATGATTCAATTTCTTCATTCCAAGAACAATTTTCACCAGAAATAGATTTGTTTTCCGGGTGCAACGTTCGTTCCCAGAGTTTCTCAATAATGGTCGACGGCATAACAGTGCGTTTAGATTGTTCTCAAAAATAAAGAATAATAGTATGAATTATTTTCTAATACTGAAAATTTATTATCTAAAGATATGTACTAATTGGAATATATGCATGAATATGCAGATAAAAACCGCACATTAAATGAAGCTTCATTGTATCCAATGCTAATCTTAGTTGTTAGTTGTATTCATTTTGTGTCTTGGTAAATTAATTTCATTGTCCTGTGGAATATAACCTCTTTGTGTGCTTTTTTTGATTTGTATAATAATCAATGGGTCCCTGTCTAAATAAGCTTCTGAAATAGCTTGTTTTATGGATGTTCTAAGCCTTTGAATAATTTTATTAATCGTGTTTACTGAATGTATTTTTCTGCAACTCATTGGACATAATCCCTTTTGATTGGTTTTGTTTGTATTTATTGCAAACAGAATTGTTATTTTTTCCTGGTTCATGTTTCCACTGATTTAAGGTAAAGAATTGGTGTACCTATTCAAATTTAAAACTAGGGAATGCACTACATGTATGTTTAGTACATAACTTACGAATCTAATATAGCATCCAGTTTATTTCATGGGATTGTTTACAGTAGTGTAATAGTTGTTGGTAAAAAAATGTCTTTCAGGATGAGTTTCGTATCCGGAACGTCAATTTTTTTCCGCTACCACTACTTCTCGTAAATATTTAGATGCAAATCAGATGAACTATCATTCATTCTCGTTCTCTTTAAAAAGAAGTTTACCGGGATATTTCTCAGCATAAGTAAGGATTAAATCTACGATGTATTGGTTGCTTTTATAAGGAGTAACTTGACCGCTGACGATGTTTCCGGCGATGTTCATAATCACATCGGCTTGCTCATGACCGTAATCTTTACAAAGCTGACTAAAGTCTTGGATCCCTAAACAAGTGGCTGCTTTATTGCTTCGTGCGGTGGCAATCAGACAATCCATAGTGTTGAGATAGATAGTCGGAAACTCATCTAAGACCAAACTGCTTTTCAGCTTCCCTTTTTGATTCACCAGTTTTACCAAGCGAGAAACATATAAGGACAATACGGCACCATAAATTTGTATTTTCTGAGGGGTATTGCCCATGCAGACAATCTTGGGTTCAGCCGGATTATCAATGTCTAATGTAAAGTCATTTCCGGATAGTACATAATACAACTGGGGAGAAGAAAGTCGGACCATCGCAATCGTAGCGGAAGCAATTTGCCCCTCCAGTTGTTCCATGGCATCATTGAGATACGAAGGTATAGTGGATGTGAAAGGTATGTTTTAGAAACCGGGAATTCGGTACCATATTTTGCAATAGCCGAAATGGCAGCGTCTTTCAGCCTGTTGCAACATTCAAGTCCAAGATAACTGGTAGTGGCAAAATAGAATAGTGCTGTATCGTTGATTTGAAGAGTGCGTCCAGTAAGGATTTTATCTTTAGCATAGAGATGGATCGTACCTTCATTTTTTGCCATTGCTAACATTTCATCGACTGTATCAATAAAATGATTGTGCTTGATTTTCGCCATGAGTACTCCATTTTAAATTAGGGATTTATGCCTTTTTGAATTTGTTGAGGGGTTTTCAAAGGGTAAAGTTCTGATTTTAAAACAGTAGAATGGAAGGGACTTTGTAAATAATCCCGAATTGATATGTGATATTCCCGAATTGCAGTGTTTAAGATAAAATGATTGATTACTATTACATTATCTCTTTTTTGGGTAACTAATCGCAGAAAAGGAATCGATAATTTGCTAGGTTGTAATAAAAGATCGGATGCTATGGAGGACTACTATGAAAACGAATTTGCCCTATTCTGGATCAGTGGGAACATACTTTTTTTTGAGTATAAACCAGGTGTGGTAATTAATTTAGCGGCAGCGCAGCGTATTGTAGCGGATAGAATGCAAATGCAAAAGGAGAAAATATATCCCGTTTTGTGTGATGTTAGAGGCATTGCCGATTCTGATAAAGCAGCCAGGGATTATTTGGCGCAACACGGCTCTGCTCTGACGAAAGCCGTCAGTATATTGGCAAACCAAACGATATCGATTGTAATGATTTCATTTTATCTTAAAATAAGTAAACCTCAAGTGCCAACCAAGGTGTTTAGTGACAAGGCTAAAGCACTGGAATTTTTGAAAGCATTTGTCTAGGAATATAATTTTCAACAATTTAAATACTATAGGATATGGATCAGGAAATCGACCAACAGCGAATAGAGATTATCTACAAAATGCTTCTGGAAATGGCAGAAGGGAATTTTGCATACCGCATACCAAGGACAGGGAAGGATGACGACCTGGAGGGATTGGCCGTATTGGTGAATTGGGTGGCAGAAGAAATGAAAGGGTCGCTATTCCATGCGGGTTTTACCAACCCTCACCTTAGCTATCAGTACACAGTTCAAAGTTCATTCATAGTAGACAATAAATTAATCATAAAGAACTTTACTGAAAATGTAACGGACCTTTTAGGATGTACCTCCCATGAACTTTTGGAATTGAATTTTATGGAACTTTTGGTAAAAGAATCGGTTCCCTTGTTGGAAACGATACTACCTGAAATGTTACAAAATGAATCCTTTCAAAAGAGTATTGCGCTGGAGATCGCTTCTTTCAAAAAATTAGTTATTCCGGTAAATTGTATTGTTTCAAGGTTATACGGAAGTACAGAGATAGTGATTAGTTTTATTGCTGCTAGTGTAGATGACAACATGAAAAATTTGATGACAGCAAAGAAAAATTTGACGGCTGAAGAACAGAAAATTCACAACTTTTTAGATGTAAAATCCACACAAGCAGTTTATGATTACATATTGGCCAATATGGATTCAGCTATGCCAACATTAAAAGTACTCTCCCGCATTTTTGGTACCAATGAATACAAATTAAAGAACGGTTTTAAGCATGTATTTAAGACGACCATACAACAATTTTATAATAGTGAAAGACTCAAGCGGGCACTCCTTCTGATACAGCATACCGAAATACCATTAAAAACGATTGCTATTATGGCAGGCTTTTCTACGTATCCAAATTTTTCAAGAGCTTTCAAAATTAAGTATGGGTATTCCCCATCCGACCTTCAAAGACAAACGCCAAAGATCTGGACACCAGCTCTCAAATAGCAGTAGGAATGTCCATGAAATAAACGGAGGACTTTCATCAATCAAAAAATCCTGATTTGATATTTCACTATCCTGATTTGATAATACTTATGTTATTCTGTTTTTAGAATTTTACAGAACTAATAACAATCACTTCAGGAAATGAAAGCTACGCAACACATAAAAAGGATTAGTATTGAAACGGTTTGCATACTGTATGTTCTGTTGTTTGACTATGCAGCTATTAGCAAACTACTAGATTTCGAAAACTTTCAAGTGCAGTTGGGACAATCGCCACTACTAAGTGCCTTTGCGAGTTGGGTTTCATGGGGTGTCCCAATCATAGAAATTTTTATAGCCTTGACACTGCTAATTCCAAGATATCGGGTAATAGGGCTATTTGCAGCTTTTAGCCTAATGGTAATGTTTACTAGTTATATCATTATTATTTTAAATTTCAGCTCTTTTGTTCCCTGTTCCTGTGGGGGTATTTTGGATAAGTTGGGTTGGACTGAACATCTAGTTTTTAATAGTGCGTTTGTCTTAATAGCACTAATAGGCATTCTGCTGTTAACATCTACCAAATTAGCCGACAATACAAGAAAACGCAACAGCATTTTTATTACAGTTCCAGCCTTATTGGTTACTAGTATTGCTGTTGTAGTTTTACTTTTTGTATTATCGGAAGATATTATTCATCATCGTAACAATTTTATTCGCCGTTTTCCTCATTATCCCGCAACTGAAATACGACAAAAGGATCTTAAATACAATTCTTACTATTTTGCAGGAACCATTCCGGGAAAAATATATCTGGGTAATTATACAACACCATTCCAAATTACAGTAGCGGACACTCTTTTAAAAACAATTAACAAGCATAATATTCAGCTTGATCGAGTCGATTTTTCTTTTCATAGTGCCGAAATACGTGTGCTTGATTCCTCTTTCTACCTATTTGATGGAACCGTTCCCTGTATTTATAGAGGGAAAACAGCAAATTGGAAAGCAAAATTACAAGCACCTATAGCAATTAGATATACACTGGCAGAGCCAGTAGATACTAACACAGTTGTTTTCCGTGCTTTTGCACCTAAAACTGGAGAAAATATCTTAGGACTATTTAAACTTGCAACAGAAAATACTACAGATTTTAAACCGAAACTTTTAGAAAAACAGATTGATGGGATATTTGATACAGATGGTATGCTTAAATATGACAAAGTAAAACGTAGTGTCGTCTACCTATACAAGTACAGGAATCAGTTTATTTCAACTGACCAAAATCTTTCAGTTGTTAGTCGAGGTAAAACTATTGATACATTTAGCATAGCAAAAATTCAAGTAAAATACTTGCCTGCTTCTAAACAACGAAAAATGTCTACTCCTCCTTTTGTAGTTAATAAAACAATAGCTGTTCACAATAATCTGCTGTATGTGGCATCTGCTTTACCTGGGAAATTTGAAGCAATAGAGCTATGGGACGCGGCAACTATAATTGATGTTTATGACCTTTCAAACAATAGCTATCTTTTTAGTTTTCCTATTTACAATGTAAAGAAAGAAAAAATGAAAAGCTTTATCGTTCAAGGCAATCTACTGTTCGCTATCGTAGGCACACATTTGGTACTTTACAAGTTGAACCCCCTCTTTAAAAGCAATCTCAAAAAATAAAGACAGGAGTTATATCTGTCTAAAATTATACTGCGCAGTATCAGGGATACGATCGAAAACCTGTTAACAGAGTAGATCATAAATTTTTAATTCTATAATTATGAAAACAGAAATTTCAAAAATGATTTTGCCTATGGCAGTCATTGCAGTTGCCGTAGCTGGCGCATTCAGTTCAAATGCTATGAATAAAAATTCAAAAGTATTTGCTCCAAAGCAAGGTTACACACATACCAGTCCTTCATCGGCTTGTAATATTTCTAACACGTGTTCCGATATCGGTACAGACTTTTGTACTGTAGGAGTGGAAGAGGTAAGATTGTGGGGTAAAACTAATCCAGAGGCTACAACTTGTAACGTTCCACTTTACAAGCAATAGGTAAAAGGGAACAGTTCTAATCTTTGGAAATACCCGATGGCAATGCGGTTTCTTATAAATAGAAACCGCATTGCTTTTTTTAGGAATTAACATCGGTTTATTTTCAATTAATTGGCAACTTTATATCGGCTAGCCCCTCCTTCTTTAAATAAGTGTCAAACCACCTTTCAATCTGTTGAGTTAAATGCTGTTGATTCATCCGCTCCGCTAATGCATGCCCTTCATTTGGATAGAGTAACATCGTGCATGGCTTTTGCAGTCTCCTTAACGCCATGTAAAAATGCACAGTTTGTAAGTAATGTATTTGTGGATCGGTGTCTCCTGACCAAGACAAAAGGGGCGTAGTCACATTTGCAGCATCAAGCACGGGTGAATTATCAAAATAGCCCTGTTTGTTTTGAAATAAGGAGGTTCCCATTCGGAACTGCTGTATTTCAAAACGAAAGTAATTCGCTTTGCCTGTTGCACCGTTAATATGCAAATAAAAACTAGTGAAATCAGATATGCCGGCCCCTGATACAGCCCCTGCAAATCTATTACTATGCGTAATGATGAAATTAGTCTCGTATCCACCAAAAGAATGACCGATAAGGCCTATATGGTCAGATGAAATAGACGCTTTCAAAAGCGCCGCATCGGTGGCTGCCAAAACGCAATCCAGTGCCGATTGTCCGGGCTGACCTTCTTGGTAAACGATATCTGGATACAGTACAAAATAGCCCTGAGCCGTTAAATTACGGACATTAAATCCTACTCTGTTATGTAGAGAAGGATTTATATACCAGTGTAATTCTTGCGACTGTTTCTCATAAATATGAACTACCATTGGGTATTTTTTTTGCGGATCATAACCCGCAGGATAAAATAGTACCCCTTGCAAAGGGATGCCTGAACTGTTAGTATAGGCGATGTTTTTCGCGGTACTCCACAAATATTTTTGTTGTTGGCTATTGCTTTGATGAACAAGAGTCGGTCGTGCCCGAGCATCTGATTTAAAAACCAGTGCAGGGGAGTGCTCAAAAGTTTCTTCGCAATACACATAGGCGTTTCCTTTTTTGGAACTTATCAAATAACTAATTTGCTTTTCTTCGAATGCGATTGATTGTAAACCGGTATTACGCTGCCACAGAGAGTAACCACTGGCTCTGTAATCGGTACTATGGACCTGCAAAAAGAGTTTTTCATCCAAATTGAAACAGGCACTGGTCAAACCGCTGTAATTGTAAGCACTGCGTTGTGCTTGCTCTTGCAGCGCTATTCTATAAACAAGATTGTTTTCCTTGCCACTAGTTAAACGAATGGCTTTACTACCATCGGGAGTAATTTTCCAAAGATCAAATTGGTCATATACCAGCAATGATTCGTCGTTTGCACTCCAGCCTACAAGTCCAAAAGGTTCAGCATCTTCTTGCACAACATAAGGGTGCTCTGAAAATACAGACCTGTTTTGGGTAATATTAATATGCTTGGCTTGGGCAATATTGTATACCCACCAGTTTCCATCCTTAAAATAACTAAAATAGCCACCACCAGGGGAGGCAAGTATAGGATAATCTAAACTAGGATGCTTTTTCAGGAAAAGCTGCTTTTTACCTGTATCCAGATTAAGTATCCACGAAGTTACATCACCATTGTCTTTGAATTGGGGGTGGTAGGCTCCATCATCAAATAAAAGGGCTACTTTTTTATTACCATTGAGCATCATTGTCGATAGTAGAGTATCGGTTATTTGTATATAGCGATTGCTTTTTGGCCACCATAGTCCGTAAAAAGAGGTGTTTGTAATTTGCTTTCTTTCAGGATACAGCAGACGATCGGTAGTTTTCCAAACCATAGCAGTATCCGTTGCTGTTACAGCTGGATCGTTTTTACAGATTTTCATAAATACTCTTTCTCCATCATCCGATAAAACCACCGGAGGTAAATCAGTGGACAATTGCATTGCTTTAGGAAAGGTTACATGGCTGGAATTAAAAGACACTAATTTCTTTAGTGCTATACTATAGTGATAAAGTGTTGTTTTTAAGGGATTAGCTAAAGAAACGCTATAAAAACTCACAGCTTTACTATTTTTGCTCCACGCTATTTTTTCAAAGTTTTCTTCGAGGCGCTGTGCCATTTTTAATTGCGGGAATTGCTCCTGCATAAATACTAATTCCGCAACAGATCCTTTCGCGCTTTTTGTGATAATGCCCAGCATAGTCTGGTCGGTACTCCAAGCATAAGAAAGCACGCTATCGAAGCTTTTAAGTACTTGTCCATTATTTTTACAAATCACTATCTTTTGCTGTTTTTCGTCACGGATGCTAAGAATAAGATAATGGTTATCAGTGGTAAAAAGGAAGTCCGTAACATTGTCAAATTTAGTTAGCTGACTCGTTTTTAAATCGACCAGTTCCAGAGTATTTGCAGCAGGAAAATAGGCGAAAAAATCATCTTTGCTAAATTTTCCATTTTTACCCTTCGGAAAAATATGGGTCTTTAAATTCCGGGTATTGCGCACAAATAAGGTGTCTTGATGCGATTCATAATTTACGCTATAGCTCACCCATTGGCCTTTATCTGAAAGCTGTTGTGACACCAGTTTTCCCCACAACTGGTAATCAGCAGCAGTCAACGGCTTTTTCTCATTTGTCTGTCCTATGGAGAGGTTGGAAACCAAAAATAATAATAATGCAATCATTCGACAGCAATACCGGTAAATGACCATCAACGTATATCTTTTTTTATTTCTCATAATATCTTTTATTAGTAGCCTGTGTTTTGGGGGGCAAGATTTGGGTTCAGCAGTATTTCAGTTTCTGGAATAGGAAGCAATGCATCGGTCGAGTTCCAACCAATTTTACTTCCCAGAACTTCACTGAGTTTTTCATATCGTTTTAAATCAAAAAAACGATGTCCGTGTTCGGTGAATAATTCTATGCGTCGCTCTTTTAAAATAGCATCTAAAATCTGCTGTTGTGAAGTAGCCTGGGTCGAATCGAGCCCCGCTCGATTTCGAATCACATTCAAATCTTCTTTCGCACCAATAAGGTCTCCAGCCCGTGCTCGTGCTTCGGCTCGAATGAGGTACTGTTCTTCAATTCGAAAAATTACGGAATACTCCGAGGATACAGCGGTACTATTATTTTCCTTGTATTTATTAGCATGATACCAACTTGTTGTGCCATCAGATACTGCCTTGGTCCAGTAATTTTTGCGCTGGTCCATTGGCTCAAAATCGGCCATAAGTGCATCACTTAAAGCCGTAAAAGGGGGTGGTCCTGCAGTAAATATAAAGAGGCCACCCTCTTCTGTGCTATTGCCATAATAGGCAGGCGAAAATTGCCATATTGTGCTGCGACTGCTATTCAAAAAAACAGAATTAAGATTGTCTTCAATAGCATAATCCGTGGTATTGTTAAGGACAGCGGAAGTGGCATTGGATGCCTCTGACCATAATCCGGCATACAAGTAGGTTCTTGCCAGTAAAGCCTGAGCTGCATAGCGATTGGGTCTGACTCGCTCTCCACTTGTGTCTTCTTGGGGAAGCAACGCAACAGCACGATTTAAGTCAGTAATTATCGATTCGTATACATCGGCTACAGCCATGCGACTTACAGCTCTATTTTGCCTATAATCTGTTGAGGTGATATAGGGAATATTTCCATATAAATTGACCAAATAGAAATGAACTAGAGCCCTTACAAAAAGGGCTTCTCCAGTCAGCCGTTGCCCTATTTCATTTGGTAAGTCACTGGAGACAGCAACTCCCTCTATTAACGCATTAGTAGTATAGATAACATGGTAACTGTTAGTCCACAATCCGGCAACAGCATCGTTGGATGCCAACAGACTGTTGGTGTAAAATCCAAAGGTTGAATTTTCAGTATCGCCATAAAAAGTGAGCTCGTCTGCATAATGCCCCAACTGATTCGACAATCCAAGGGGGGATCCAGTTAATAGTGTCGAACTACGCAATTGCGCATAAATAGCGACCATAGCTGCGTTAGCAGTAGCTGGACTTTCGAATAGGTCACCAGCGGCAAGCTGTGACGATGGTAGTTCAGTTTCTACAAAATTTTCGCAAGCTATAAGTGACAAGAATAAGGCTATAGAAAATACTAATGTAAGAGAACGCATCTGTTTTTCAGGTACCCTAATAAGAAGACTTTTTTTAGTAAATAGATTTTTCATTTCAGTGGATTTAAGGTTAAAAAATGAATTCGATGCCTGTAGTAATTATTTTCAAAGGAGGCAAAACTCCTCTTGTTTTAAATTCAGGGTCAGCTCCTCGATAGGAAGTCAGGGTAAGTACGTTTTGTGCCTGAATATTGAGTTTACACTCGACACCTTTTAACCAGCTAGGAGGGAGCTGATAACTCAAGGCCACATTCTTCAATCGAATGTAAGAAGCATCTGTAATCGTTGCATCACTATCCCTATATTTAGTATAAGCATTGGCAACTGCAGCATTAGCTCCAGTGCTGTATTGCTGAAAAGGACCTGTATCGCCCGGATTTTGCCATCGCGCCAGTACATCAGTAGTTTGGTTGTTTCGGCTTCCTGGCAAGCCAAGAGTTGAAGCTGAATTGTAATTCAGTTGTTTGACAAACTGGAATAGAAAATCGAGTTGTATCCCTTTATAGTGTAACTGGTTTTGGAGCCCTCCATAAAACTCAGGATTCAAGTCTATTAGGTACTGCTTATCGTCTTTTGCTGATAGTTGTCCATCCCCATTAAAATCTTCAAACTGATACAGTCCTGTTGCTGGGTCAAGTCCTGTAAAATGATATACTTTTACGATGTTTAAAGGAGATCCAATGACGTATTTGTTGGAGTAGGTGGAGCTTTCTAAATCAGGAAATCGCAACAGTTTATTATTCAAAATACTGATGTTGAAATTTGTACTCCATCCAAAATTCTTCTTTTGAAAATTTACGGTTCGCAAGGTCAATTCGATCCCGTCATTCTGTACGCTAGCATCAAGATTAGCTTGTATGCTGTTAAATCCTGTTGTACCAGGCAAGGGAATCCCCACTAACTGGCTTGATGAGGTATTGCGAAACCATCCAGCGGTCAGGAAAATACGGTCATTAAATAAGCCGAGTTCTGTTGCTATCTCAAATTTTTTATTGCTTTCCCATCCAAAATCAGGATTAAAAAGTCGTGCAGGTTCCAGCCCAACAACTCCTTGGTACGGATTTCCTGATGAGCTGTAGGTATCTAAATACTGGTAATCCCCAATTTGGTCATTTCCTGTTGTGCCATAACTGGCACGTAGTTTTCCAAAACTTAAAAAAGAAGGACTACCGTTGTCTATAAAGGATTTCGAAAAGAGCCAGGCAGCACCAACGGCACCAAAAGTGGCAAACTTATTACCTGGTCCAAAACGGCTTGAACCATCCCTTCTGCCCGTAACATTCACAAAATATTGGTCCTTCCAACTAAAATTGGCTCGTCCAAAAAAAGCTTGGTATTTGTATTCTGTAGAACCGCTACTCATGATACTAACAGTGGAGGCTGATGCCAAATCATAAATTAAACTGTTGCTGGTAAATCCTTCACCCGACAAAACAAGCTGTTGACCAGTTAGCTGGTTAAAAGTACTTCCCACCAATACTGCGATCTTCCCTCGACCAATATCGGTATGCCAATTGAGTTGAGGCTCCACAATCCAAGATTGACGGGAAGTCGTAGTAGTAAAAATCGACGAAAACGCACTGTCCAGCCCGTAAGCAGGATCATAAATGGTCGATGGAAAAGTACTACTCTCTGTATGTTTGAGGTCAGTAAAACCAAAACTAGATTTTAGTTCTAAATGGTAGGGCAAGGCATAGGATAAAATAGAATTGGCCACAAAATCATAGGTTTTGCTCAGCGATTTACCGTTTAGATTGCTCAAAGGGTTTTCCCAAGTACTGTTCTCCCAGTTCAGCTGCCCTGCAGTATCATATAGTGCTGGGGCATTCGGCGCTAGTTTTCTCGAAATAGTGGTAAGATCGGTAGAGGGCTGATTATTGTCTTGTACGGTATATCCAGACGAAAAAGTAATTCCAAACTTTTTATCAGTAGCTAGATGGTTGAGATTGATACGGACATTTCCTTTTTTATATCCAAAATCACCAGGAAAAACAGTGGTTTCCTTCCCATAATTTCCATTGATGATAAACTGAGTTTGCTCATCACCACCCGAAACGGATGTTTGTAGGTTCGTGATAGTCGAACTCCCTCCTGTAAGCTCTTTTTGCCAATTGGTATTGCGGGTTTGATCCCAAGTACCATTGACTTCATATGCAGAAGCGGGATACTTCGTATAGCCATCATTGGCATACGCTTCTTTTCGCATCTGTACGTATTGATCTGTATTCATTAAATCCATAAAACGGGTTACTTTCCCAAAACCATGGGAGTAATGGGCAGTATAGGAGGTTTTGCCCGCCTTTCCTTTTTTAGTGGTAATGAGTACTACTCCATTGGCGCCGCGGGAACCATATATGGCGGTGGCATCGGCATCTTTGAGCACTTCTATGCTTTCAATATCCCCGGGATTCAAGTTATTCAACGGACTTGTTAAAGTGGGCATAATTGTAGCTGAGGCGTTAAATCCAATAGGATCGCTGGCATAGGGGACACCATTTATAATATATAGCGGTCGGTTTCCATCCGGTCTAAGACTATTTTGTCCCCGTATCTGAATGTCAAATCCACCACCAGGCACTCCAGTAGTTTGCGTAATGCTTACCCCAGCCATACGACCTTGCATGGCAGCCAATACGTTCGTTACAGGTTGTTTTTCAATAGTTGCGGCCGTAATACTGACAATGCTTCCGGTGCGTTCTTTTTCTTTGACGGAATAGTAACCAGCATTGACGCGGACTTCCTGCAAGGTGGTTATGTCTTCCTGCAATTGGATATTTATTATTTTGCGACCGCTTATGGACACTGTAATAGTTTTAAATCCCAAGAAAGCAACCACTAAAGTATCGTTAGGTGATGCTGTGAGCCTGTATTGACCATTAAAGTCAGAGATAGTTCCAGTTGTAGCTTTTCCTTTTATGGAAATTGTCACGCCGGGTAAAGGATTAGTACCATCAGTGATGGTACCGCTTATTTGGTTTTGTTGCTGTTGGTACTGATTTTGCCTCAGTATCTTGCTTGCCTGAGCAGGGGTGTAGCTGAGTGAGAACCCGATAATAATCAGGTACCAAAAAGCCAATCTCCCCTTGTAAAATGAAATTTTTTTCATAATATTGGGTTAGTTAATTGAAACGTTAGTTTTGTTAGCGATGGTCCTCTATACTAGTTTGCTGACGGGTTAGAGGGCCTTTTTTTTATAAGTCTTAAAGTCATCAAGTCTTTAGGGATGGTATTTTATTCTGTCATAGTTGATCTTTTGTTAGTGGTTAGGACTTAAACATTAATTTATTTTTATCCATGTTGAATTTTAATTGTTATTCTGTTCTTTTTTGCATCGCCCAAAAAAGAACCAAAAAACGCTAGCCTGGACTGTTCGTCGACCCGCTATTTTATCAATTCTGAAATCCAACAAACTCGCTACGCTCAAACAGTGTTGGATTTTTTCAGAATTGCTAAAAACGGTTGCCCGGCTGCCACAGTCTAAGGGCGGTTTTAACGAGAGCGTATTTTGATGAAACGTATGTTCTATATTCTAACTTATTTCATATTTAATATTACTCATTACATATTAAATTGCTGTCGTTTCAGGGATTCAATTGTCCTTAGCTTCCGCAGTCGAGCGTCAAATGTTTGAAGAATACGTAAAAAGAAAAGCTGTTTGAGCGTAGCGAGTTCTTTTCTTTTAGTATTCGAAAACCAATTTGACCGACGAGGGAGCGCAGACTTGATTTTTTTGTTTCTTTTTTGATCAAGCAAAAAAGAAAATTAGTGACCATAAATCCAAAGGCATATAAGTGCTATAAATGCCACTATTAATACAGCTTTTATTTGTCTGTAGTATTTCATAATATCAATTTTGTATGTTATAAAATCAGTTGTATACCCATTGAGTTTTGGGGCAATGGTGGTATAAAAAAGGAAAGTTGATTTTCAGGATCGGCTCCCAACCCTTTGTTTAAAGAAATAATATTCATAATATTGGTATAGTTAAATGAAACGTTAGTTTTATTAGCTCCGGTCCTCTATACTTATTTCGGGAATAAGTTGGAGGGCCTTTTTTTATTGTGTCATTGCGAGGGATGTAGCAACCTCACTATTATTAGTGTATCATAGGCAACGAGTTTTAAGATTAAAAATATCCTGCACCTTTTATTAACAAATTCAAATTAAATTAACTAGGTGTTTTTATTCAAAGGACCTTTCGGTGCAGGTGTTTTTTAGTTATGGGTCATGGGTTTAAAGTTGGGCATAGGAATCTTATGCCGGTTACGAAAAGGACGTTTTCTTAACTGGGATTTTATGCGGTTTTTGTGATTGAAACCACTGCTAATACTTAGCGTTGACTGCTTTAGTTATGTAGTTGTATTTTACTCATAGGCATACGGGTTTTAACGGGTTAAACTGCTGCGAGACTATGAAAAATGAAGAAGCGGTGCTAAGAATGAAGTTGAGTAATGCCAAAATATTGGGCCAAAAAAAATGGCATGGAACTCAGCTTATTGCCTTAGAGGTACTGGTATACCGGGGAACAATAAGTGAGCCCACGCCATGGGACGTGAGCATCTTACTTATCATTTCGTTCCTTTTAAAATTACCAGTTTTCTAAGACGAAATTCAAAGCGAATGCTTCAAATATTTTAATTGAAGAAACGCAAATATATGTATTCAATTACAAACTTACTAAAAAAAGATCAAACTGTCACTATCGTGACAATAAATATCGTTAATAATATATTCTTTTGTCTCAATGGTTAATAAAACGAATAATAAATCTTCAGATAGTAAGAAAGAAGCAGTTGTATTTCTGCTTGACCAATTCATATGTGATTACATAAGAAATGAATGGTTGCATGTTAATAAGCCCGTTTTACCGCAGGCCCAAGAATTAGGAGTACATCGACATATTATAAAAAAAATTCTGGATGACCAATCATATAGAGTGCCGGTGTCAACATTAGCAATCATTTGTTTTTACAAAAAAATTGCTTTATCAGATTTTTTCAAATTAATAGAAGAAAAATACGGTTCTAGAATAAATGATGATTTCGTATTAAAAACAAAAAGAGATGCCTAGGCATCTCTTTTTGTTTTATAGTGATCCCGAATAGTTGTCAATTCGGGATTATTACTTGTCAAAAACGGAGGAATTGATTTCATGCCAAAAGAGTGACTCGCTATAGGTTCTATATTTGGGTATGGAATGGTATGAAATAATAGGAGTAGTTGTTATGTGATTTTTAGGTCTTTACCTGTGAGGGATTATAATAAAAATGATAGTTGCAAGAGTAGGAGGAAGGAGTGAAAAGATGCTGATGAGGTGTCTTTTTTTTGTTTTATAATGGTATCGAATACTTATCGATTTGGTGTCCAAATAAAAAGTCCTTATGATTATTTGTAAGAAAAAAACAATACATTTGGAAAAACATAAAACGAAATAAACTTTCGGCTATACACCCATATTAGGTATGCTTAGCGAAGGTTTGTTTCGCATATAAACAAGTTGGTGGTCAGCTTAAAGAACCGAAAGAGGAAAAGCGACTAACCAATGTTTAGAAACAATTAAACAAAAAATGACAGTACGTAAAGCAAATATTAGTTACTTTCAAAACTATGCAGAAGTAACAACAGAAACAGTTAAAAATATAAACAATTCCTTTTCAAGAAGTAATGCCCCTTTTGAAATTAAGCTTGTTCCTCTTGAAGAGCATCCAAACTACCAAGATTGGAAAGAATTTTTTGATATATACTTTGTTGATGGTCTATAATGTTCAAGTACACATCTAAAGAATTTGAATAAGGAATGATTTCATATATTGTATTTACCATTATTTTAGGGATAGCTTCACTATATTTATGTTTAAACTCATCTATTTCATCCTCAAACTTTTTATTGAGTAAATACCCTATATTTTCTTTGTCTTTATTTTCCTCGTAGAAAACATCCATTTTGTTTTTTATTATTTCTGCATTTACTTCAAGTTCTTTTTTATAATTCTCGGAAATTTGTTTATATGTCATAATTAAGTATTTAAAGTGAAGACCAAAAAGAGAGCAAACAAATTGCAATCCGCCTCTTTGTCTATTGGAAAATATTTAGAAGTTTTAGGATAAATCTTTGATAACTTATCTTTACTCCATTTCCAAGGTCTAAAAAACAATTTACGGCATTTGCCATTTTTTAAAAAATACTTACTCATTTTTATTTAATTGGTTATATCTGTAATTCGCCTATAACTTTTTATTATGAGTTTGTATTTTAATCAAACATAAGAAAATTATTTCATAAATTGCGGTTTAAAATATAATTTTATGGAACATAGTATTGGTGTTGGCGCAATTGTAGGTTTGATAACAGCTTCTTCCTTATACGTTTGGAATTCTAATGAATTTACAAAAGAGCAAAAGACATTTTTATTAATAGCAATCGTATTTGCCCCAGTTCAATGGATTGGTATTTTGGTCATTAAATATTACAATAATCATAAATTTGAAAGTTCGCCCGAAAGAAAAACTGAAAAGAAATTAGATTCAACTATTTCAAACTTAACAGAGTTAAAAAGTAAAGGGATTTTATCAAATGAAGAATATAACTCAAAAGTTAAGAAAGTTAAAGTAGAAAAAACAGAACAGAACTTAAAAAACTCTCTGGAATATAAACAACTAAAAAGTTTATTTGATAGTGAAATTTTGACAAAAGAAGAGTTTAAAAATAAGATTCAGTTATTACAAAAAGTTTCAGAAAAAGAAGTAAACACAAAAGAAATTAACAAAAAAATTGATTCGACAAACAAAGATTATTTTGAAGTAGTTGAAGAAAAGGAAGAAAGTTTAATTCCTATTTATATAGGTTCAATTTTATTTTTTGCTTTAGTAAGTTGGGGAATACTGATATACTCAAATAAAACTACGAGTAATTCAAAAGATGTATTTACTCCTATAGCAATTGACACTTCTGCAGTTTATAATACTAACTATCAAGAGCCTTTAAAAGTAAAGAAGTATGCTTATGTTGTAATAACTGTTAAATATCCTATACTATTAACTTCTCAAACTGGTGGGTCATATGATTCGGATACAAGTTCTTTCACTCCAATAATATATTACTGTGATATTGCTTGGGAGAATAAAGACCGAATAACTGACATTTTTGAGATAGAAGATTATAATGAAGATGTAAAATATATGCATTTAGATAAAGCAGAAAAAGACGTAAAAAATGAGTTATTTTATTTAAAAGATAATTTTACAGCATCAATTCTTAGAGATTGTAAAAACGATGATAAACGAGAGATAATTAAGGGTCAAAATTACAAATCAGAAGTTACAGATAGGCAAATATTTACTTTTGATTCCTATTCCGAAGCAAGTATAAATAAAGAAAAAATAAATATTAAATATTAAATGAGTACAATTAAAATATCAACCCCCACTGGCGCTCGTTTATCAACCTTCTCTGGTGCTTGTCTGCGACGAGTACCTATTTAAATTAACAGCTAAATCGTAGCGTTTGTAGCGCGGTTAATGACAAGAAATTGTATTTTGCACTTAGGCCAGCTATTGGTGCTTTGCTTTTGCCGCCCACAGCTAATCGAAGGTTGCAGGAAAGAGTTTGAATTGTAGTTGAAATCCCATATATTTACTTTCTAATTAACAAAATTGAGTTCGTTTGGAGGTTTTTAGACGAACTGACGTTGGTGGCAATTCAAAAAAAAAAGACAAAATTGAAATAAAATGTAAAAATTTATTTTGATTCATATTTAATTCAAAATAAATTTAAGGATGACAGAAATTCCATATAAAGAAATATCGCTATTAATTTTAGGTACATTAAGTACATTTTTGATTTGGAGAATTCAGTATCAAAAGGATAAAATTAAGAATATTGAAAGCCAACTTTCAGATAGAAAATACAAAATGTATTCAGAACTTATTTACTTAATTTTTGACATAACTAATGCTGAAAAATTAGGCGAAGAAATAACCCAACAAGATATATTAAAACGAATTTTAGGTATTAAAAGAGATATGTTTTTATATGCCCCAGATGAAATGTTCAAAACATTTACAAATTGGACACTTGAACTCAAAAATCAAACAAATGGGACACGACATTTTAAAACATATTTTGAGTTAATGAAATTAGCAAGAAAAGATATGGGGCAAATAAAAACAAAAATAAAATTAGACGATTTTATGCTTTTTTATATGCAAGATGAATTAGCATATAAAGAATTTAAAAGAATAAATGGTTGGTAAAGGAACTGCCACCAATAGCTAGAGTTTCGTTGCGTGCGCAGCACGAACAATGAAACTCCTGTTGAACAGCCTGTCCCGCTTTTTCGGGAGAACCGTTCACTGGCAGGTAATATGGAGTTTTCGTAAAGTTTTGAGAGAGAATATCAAGAGGATTTAGTATCCTCTTTTTTTGGAGTAGTTTTAAGCTTGGTTTTTTGAGTGTTTTTCTTCACTTTTGTGCATAAGTGCCGACCTCGCAGATATACGGCAGTTTTCTAAACTGTGCCCATAACAATGAGCAAATAATGATTGATTTTTCACCCTACAATCTGCAATTGATTTTTTACTTTGATGGATCAAAATCTAGTAAAAACAGTATATAAAATTATTGGCATTGCATTTTGAGGATATAACAGCCATTTTTAGTGCTTTTCACGAATTGTTTTCTTTTAAGAACCATCAAGCAACTTTTTACAGAAAGAATCTTAATTGTAGTTTAAATCCCATATATTTACTTTCTCGGTAACAAAATAAAGTGCGTTTAGAGATTTTTAGACGAAATGAAGTTGTGGGCAATGTTATTGAGTTAATACCTAAAAATTAATGAATCATAATCCTAAAATTTTTATCCACTATTCTTGGGACAATGAACTCCATAAGACATGGACACTTTATTTAGCAAATAGACTTAGCTCAGATGGTGTTGACGTAATCTTTGATCAATATGATTTAAAGTTAGGATCAAACAATAATTATTTTATGGAGCAAATTTCAAAAGCATCGAAAGTTCTCTTGATTATGACTCCAGACTATAAAATTAAAGCAGACAATCGAATTTCGGGTGTGGGATATGAATATCAAATAATAAGTACGGAATTTGCAAAAACAATTTCTACTAACACGAAGTTTCTCCCTATTCTCCGAGCCGGTGATATTGAGTCAAGTATACCTACTTTCCTTCAATCCTTTCTTTATTTAGATGTTAGAGCTGACGGTGAGTTTGAAAGAAAGTATATTGAACTTTTAAAGAACATATATGATGAGCCGCTGAATCCAAAGCCACCTCTAGGCAAAAAACCAAACTTTACGGATGCAAAACCTATTTCAAAAATAAAAACAATGACTGATGTTTTGGGATTAGGATTGTCCCGAGCACAAGTACATAAAATTTTAGGAAAGCCTGACACAAAGGACGCTTTAATAGAAACATATTGGAGTCATGGACTAGAGGTTATTTATAATAAGCATTGGGACAAGGTTGATGGGGTTTTAGCAAAGCGGCAACCGTCAGGAATTAGTTTCGATTATGAGGTAAACGGTATATTCCTTGAAGAAAGCTTTGCGGAGATCAAAGCCAAATTAGGAAATCCTTTAAACTGGGGTTTACCGAATCCATTTACTTCATATGCATTTTATAAAATCGATAATAAGTTTCTTACCATAGCTTTATGGAGAGCAACACCTGATAAAGAATATGCAGATTTCAAAATGGGTACAGCTTACGCTATCGCATATTGCGAAGAACATTCCGCCATTGCATGTGAACCAATAATCGCTGCAACTATTGAAGAAATCAGAGCGCGAAAAAATCTAACTTATCTTGAGAGGAAACCAAAAGATTATGAAATTGATTTTAAAGCAGATTTTTTCAATGAAGAATATATGATTTCGCCTCCATACCCGTTTTTAGGCGGTGGCTACATGATTACTGTATTATTTCAAGAGTCAGGAACACTAGTGGATTTTTGGCTTTATGATTTAATGTGGTCATATCTAGTCATAAGAATGATTGGCTTACGAAATATTAATGAAATAGAAAAATAGAACACTGCTTCCCACTACCGCACGAATCTTTTCGTGTGGTACTTAACCTGATTGCTCAAAATGGTAGATAAGAATAGAGCTAAGTGTAGTTTGATTTTTAGGTCTTTACCTTTTATCGAAGATTTATGAGCTTAGGAGTAATTGTGATAAAAATGGTAATTGGAAGAGTAGGAGGAAGAGGTAGAAAGATGCTGAGATGAGGTGTATTTATTTGTTTTGAAAATTTGTAATAAAAAAACTATACATTAGCAAAACAATAAATACTGACGTTTGTCCGACATAGCAACCCAATTTTGGGTAGATATGTCGGACGCTATCAGATATATATACAAGTTAGTGCCAATTTTCGACCTCACATATGAGACAAATAGCTTTAATATTATTGGTCTTCAGTTTTTACAACGTAAAAGCTAAGTCTGCTTTCGATAAAACGACAAAGGTTATCTAGAAGATTATCTAGAACTCTTTAACAATGAATAATTACCTCTACTATCTCTAATAAAATAAACTGTTTCTTTACCTGGATTTCCTAAACGATGTTTAGATAAGAAAGATTTAGATTTTACTAAAAGATTATTACAAGATTCATTTACATCTTTAACATTGAAAATAGGTTTGATATTTGAGGATGTGATTGTGTTAACAATAGTTGACGGTTTCATATATTTTTTTATTTACAATATATAAAAAATAAATGAGAATTCCTAATTTATATCAACAACAAAATCAATTAATTATAGTAAATTTCCGCTGTTAAAATTAATTTTATGTTTAAGAAGATTTGGAATGATTCGGTAGGTTCAAAAGTAATAGCAGGTGGTATACTTGCTGCTCTAGGATATATTTTACTCTATCTCTACAACTGGTACAAAAGCATTTCATTGATTGAGACTTGGAAGCAAACCAAAGATTATGTAATTCCAATTGCTATAACAGTAGTTGTTTTATACATTGTTCTAACAATTTATTCTAGGTATCAGTATAAGAAGATGATGAAGTTAAACAATGAGGAATTCTCAAAGAATTTCAAAAAGATGTTTGAAGATTATAAGCAAGATATAATAAAAAAACGTAGAACTTCCAGTTTTTGGGACAGAGATAGATATTAGAATATGATAAAACATTACATTTTACTATTACTTATATCGCTGGTTTTTGGGCAACCCAAATCAGAAAACAAGGTTACTAAATCAAAACCAAAAGTTGATGTGGTAAAACCTGTTGAGGTTGTTTCTAAAACTAAAACTGACACAGTAGTTGTAAAAAATCTCTATTGCAACAATTGGAATAGCAAAAGAGACTGCCAAAATAGTCTTGAAAGAATAAAAACCCCGCTACCGCACGAATCCTTTCGTGTGGTACCTAACCTGAATGCTCAGAATGGTAGATAAGAATAGAGCTAAGTGTAGTCTGATTTTTAGGTCTTTACCTTTTATCGAAGATTTATGAGCTTAGGAGTGATTGTGATAAAAATGGTAATTGGAAGAGTAGGAGGAAGAGATAGAAAGATGCTGAGATGTATTTATTTTGATAATTTGTAATAAAAAAACTATACATTAGCAAAACAATAAATACTGACGTTTGTCCGACATAGCAACCCAATATAGGGTAGATATGTCTGACGCTATCAGATATATATACAAGTTAGCAGTTATATTGCCAAAAAACTTAAAAATAACATTTTATGAAATATTTTTTTATTTCCTCAGGATGGATTGCTCAAAGAGAAGAAGAATTACCTCCAGGTGATGATTCAAGATCTGATGAAGAACCGAAATAACAAATTTAAAATAAGATGATATGCAATTAAATTTAAGAAAATCAACTTTATTATTAAGAATAATTGGATCAATTTCATTGATTATATTTATTACTATTCAAGTAGCGGAAATTAATAATATAAACGCAATATACTTTTTGTATTCAAGTGTATTATGTTTTCTGATTATTTTAATCTCTAAATTTCTAATTTATTTAGGTAAATATTATTACAAAGAATGAATCTTTTGCCAACAGCTAAGCTTTCGTTGCGTGGGTAGCACGAACAATGAAACCCCATTGGCGCTCGTTTATCAACCTTCTCTGGTGCTTGTCTGCGACGAGTACCTATTTAAATTAACAGCTAAATCGTAGCGTTTGCAACGCGGTTAATGATAAGAAAATGTATTTTACACTTGGACAGCTATTGGTGTTTTGCTCTCGACGCCCGCAGCAATTCGAAGGCTGCTGGAAAGAATCTTAATTGTAGTTCAAATCCCATATATTTTTTAATTAATAAAATAAAGTTAGTTTGAACGTTTTTAGACGTACTGACGTTGTACGTCATCGAAAAAAAAACAAAACCTACATAAAATAAAAGTATGGATTTTTTTGAAAAATCAATTATTGAACTCCAAAATCAAAGACCAATATTTCATTCTGAAGATGATTTAAAGTTAGCTTTAGCTTTTAATATCAAAGAAAATAATCCCGAATTCGAAATTCGTCTCGAAAGACCTGTAGAATTAGAAATGATTAATCGAAATGGAAAAAAAACAACTGTTCGAGCTCCAATCGATATAGTAGTTATTGATACTAATGGAAATTCTTATCCTATCGAACTAAAATACAAAACGCGAAAAGCAAACATTTCCCTTAATGACGAAAATTACATTTTAGCGGAGCACGGAGCTCAAGATGTGGGAAGATATAGTTTTAGAAAAGATATTTATAGAATTGAAAATTATAAATCAAAGAATTTAAATTATAAATATGGATATGTTTTAATTCTAACAAATGACAAAGCATATTTTGAAAAAAATGTTTTTGAAAAAGACAATATTGACAAACATTTTTCATTCCACAATGGAGCACTACTTAATCCTTTTGATTTAAGTTGGAATTATAGTAAAATGGATAAAACCAAATTCATATTAAATGAAAATAATGTTTGGTGTAACATTAAGTCACAAGAACATTGGACATGCAAAAAAGAAAATTTTTATAAATTGGATTTATTAAAAGATTATGAAATAACTTGGATTGATTTTTCAATAATTGAGAAAACAATCTTTAAATATTGTCTCATAAAAATAGAATAGTAAAAGCGACGACGCACAACAGTGTGCGGTTAGTTGCGTGCGCGGTACTAACAATAAAAGCTGTGTTGAACAGAAAAGTAGGTAGTTTGAAGAAACAAAGTGAATTTGATAAAACGTAATTTTCTTTTCAAAATCTAATATTGGCAATAAGAAAATAAAAATAAATATAGAATTATGAGCAAATTTTTAACTGGCAGTAAATTGGGAGAAGCCATTTATGATATTATATGGGATGCTGAAAGAACACTTTTAATAGTTTCTCCATTTATAAAACTTGATGACTATTTCAAGGAGCTTTTTGACAAACATAAAAACAATCCTAAAATTCATCTGATTTTGGTTTTTGGAAAGAATGAAAATGATATTAAGAGGAGTATGAGTAAGTCAGACTTTGATTATTTTAATAAATTCTTAAATGTAAGTATTATATATGTTCCAAATTTGCATGCGAAGTACTATGGCAATGAAAATAAAGGTATCATTACATCAATAAATCTTTATGATTATTCGTTCAAAAATAATATTGAATTTGGTGTTTATTCAGAACAAAGCATATTAAATCATTTTAAAACATCTGCTGACAACGAAGCTTGGAATGAATGTATAGAGATTGCAGAAAACAATGAAGTGGTTTTTATTAAAAGACCAATTTATCAAAATAAAAAAATCTTAATTAATTTAGGTAAAGACTATATTAAATCTGATATACTTTTTGATTCAACTGAAAAATTTTACGGATTTAGAAAGAACACATCTAACTCTGACAAACGTTTAAACGACTTTCCAGATGAGTTAGAATTAGGGGCATCGGGTAGTCAAAGACCTGAAAGGACAGAAAAAACAGAAAAACAAGAAATAGGGTATTGTATTAGAAGTGGAATTGAAATACCGTATAATCCCAAACAACCTATGACTAAAATGTCTTGGAAAATTTGGAATGAGTATGGAAATTCTGATTTTCCTGAAACCTATTGCCATAAAACAGGTAGAAAATCAAATGGAAAAACCTCAATGAGGAATCCAGAATTGAAATAAAAATTTATCGTTTGATAATGGTTTTAATAAATTAGATTTTATGTTTAATTTGAATTTGTTTTATACCTGCAAATTTAATGGATATCTGAAAAAGCATGTTTTTCCCCCTAAATACAAAAACGAATGTAAAAAAACAACGAGGGCAAGTTTTACCTTCAAAAACAGAACGAGGGTAAATTTTTCATGTATTTATACTTGTGTACGAAACGAGTGTAAGTAACATCCTTGTTCAAAAAACGACATTATGAGCATGAAAGCGACATACAATCATGATATATCCTATAACAATTTACCGCTATTACCGCCACAAGTGGAAATAGAGAGGGACTTATAGTTATTTCAGGACAGGTCAAACGGTCTAAAAACCTAAAACAAGTCTCTGAGAATCGTATATTGGAGATTTTTCAAAGATAGGAGTCCGAATAGGCGATATATAAAAAGAGGTTATTAGACACACTGACGTTGTGCGTCAGCTTAAACCAACATTCTGCATGAAAAAACTAACAAAAAAATAGGAACAATTTTAAAATGATAGGAATTTCAACTGAAACGACAAACGAATCAATGATTGATATTGAAACTCTTTGGGGCAAGTTTTGGGGAGAAAATAGCGCTGACAAAATACCTAACAAAGCAAGTGACGAAATTTATGCTGTTTATACCGACTACCAAAGCGATTATACAGGAAAATATACCTTAATCATTGGCTTTCCTGTAACTACATTTGATAATATTCCTGATGGTTTCGTAGAACGAAATATTTCAGTTGATTTAAACGTAAAATACATATCAAAAGGGAAAATGCCAGAAGCAATATTGAAAACTTGGACAGAAATAGGACAAGACACTCAACTAAATAGAGCTTACCGTGCAGATGTAACCATTCACGGACAAAAATATTATCATCGAGATAACGCAGAAGTCGAAACTTATATTTCAATTATCAAATAGAATTTATGATGGGAGAATTGGCTTTATCACAACTTCGCTTTTTGACATTAGAAAGTCAAGGATTAACAAAGCCATATCCTTTTGGAAAAGGTAAAGATGCAGTTCTTAAAACAGTAGAACATCTCGGATATTTACAAATTGACACCTTGTCAATTGTGGAACGAGCCCATCATCACACACTTTGGACAAGAATTCCAGATTATCAAACAGCATATTTAGATGAATTAGTTGAGGAGCGAAAGGTATTTGAATATTGGTTTCACGCAGCATCCTATCTTCCAATGAAAGATTTTCGTTTTGTATTACCTCAAATGCTAAATGTAAAACAAAGTGAGACACATTATTACAACGCAGACCCAAAAGTGATGAAATATGTTTTAGATACTATTCGTGCAGAAGGTCCCAAAAAAGCAAGAGATTTTGAGAATGAAACCAAAAGAGCAGGAAGTTGGTGGAGTTGGAAACCTACAAAAATAGCACTTGAAAGGCTTTTTTTGCAAGGCGATTTAATGATTTCCAGGAGAAACGGAATGCAAAAAACGTATGACCTCACTGAAAATGTGTTACCAAAATCAATTAATACAACCTTGCCAACTGACCTTGAATTTGCAGAATATTTGGTAAAAACCTATTTGAATGCCTACGGATTTACAACCGTAAAGCAAATTACACATCTTAAAACAGGAGAATTAATAAGAAGAAATGTTGATAAAGTATTAAAATCAATGCTTCAAGCGAGAACGATACAACTGATAAATATTGAAAATAGACCTCCTGTTTTTGTATATAAAGACTTACTTGAAAAATCTTTAAATAGAACAGCTTCAAGCATTCGGCTTTTATCGCCATTTGACAATTCAATTATTCATCGAGACCGAGTAAAACAATTTTTCGACTTTGATTATAAAATTGAATGCTACACACCCAAAGAAAAAAGGCAATTCCGATATTTTTGTTTACCTATTTTATTTGGCGACACATTTATCGGACGAGTTGATTGTAAAGCGCATCGAAAAGAAAAAGAATTTGAACTGATACATTTACACATCGAAAACACTAAAATTGATATTGAATTATGGATAAACCCTTTTTTAGAATTAGTAAAAAATTTTGCTACATTTAATAATTGTGAAAATTTGAAACTAACAAAAGTAAGTCCAATAAAGTTTACAGATAAAATAAGACAAGTATTGACCTAAAACAAAAATCCGAACGCACAACACACGCTACAAGCAATTTAGGCAATAGGCTTTCCCGAAGTATCGGGAGGAAAGTTGGTTTTGTATTGGGGATGATTTGCTTCGCCTGTTCTATCGCTCGGGTGACAAATCCGAAGATTGGACTTAATTTACTCCCAAACCCGCTGCAGTTCCAAAACGCTGTTGGCAATACTTCCCGAAAGTACATAAAAACAATAAAGAAATAAAGAAATGAATGCAATTATACTTCCTGATGAACTAAATTTAGAAAATTTACAATCTGTTCAGATTTTCGACTACCGTAGCTCAAAAGAAATTATTAAACAGCAAATTATTCTTAAACAACATACATTTAGTTTTTTAATTGAGGGAAATAAAGATGTTGTCTTTGACAATACAACGTTATCAATTGATAATTCTAAGTTTCTAATAATGAAGTCAGGAAATTGTTTGATGACCGAAAAACTTTCAGTAATCCGAAATTACAGGAGTGTACTTCTATTTTTTTCCAGCGAAACTCTATTGAAATTCATCCGAAATAACGAACTAAATACAACCAAATTAAACAAATATAAATCAGTTTACTCTTTTGAATATAATGAGTTTATTAAACGATTTGTAAATAGTTTACTAGATATTTCAAAACTTTCAAAAGACACACAAAAGAAGCTACTTGAAGTGAAATTTGAAGAGATAATGCTCTATCTGATAGCAATATACGGTACTGATTTTTTATACTCGTTGTCAGAAAAAAGTAATGATACATCACAAAAATTCATTCAAACTGTTGAAACCAACTGGATGTGCAAACTTACACTAAAAGAATTGGCATTTTTATGTAATATGAGTGTATCAACTTTCAAAAGAGAATTTGAAAAACACTATGCTGAATCGCCTATAAAATGGTTTCAAAATAAAAGATTAGAGTATGCACATCATTTGCTGTACCAAGAACAAAAGAGTTCTTCAGAAATATATTTTGAAGTTGGGTACGAGAATCTATCAAGCTTTATTCAGGCTTATAAATTGAAATATGGAGTTACACCCAAACAGCATCATAAGGATTGAACTTTTAGCAACAGTTTTTGAAAGTTAATCTTTATTTAATCTGCAGTATGACCTTTAAATTTGTATTGAATTAATAAATTTAATAAAATGAAAAAAACAAATTTAATTTTAGCAATGTTCTTACTTTTAGGAACAACTGTTTTCGGTCAAAAAACATTTACTTTATCTAGCAAAGATTTGGGTGGAGAAACCACTAAAGTTCAAGAATTTAACGGATTTGGCTGTTCAGGAGAAAACGAGTCACCTCAATTATCTTGGAAAAATGCACCCGAAGGAACAAAAAGTTTTGCCATCACAATGTATGACCCAGATGCACCAACTGGAAGTGGTTTTTGGCATTGGGTTGTATTTGACATTCCAGAAAACATAAGCGAGTTAGTAACTAAGGCAGGTAATATCAAACTAAATTTAGCACCTAAAGGAGTAATACAAAGTAAAACAGATTATGGAATTAACGGATTTGGAGGCCCTTGTCCACCTGTTGGACACGGTTTTCATCAGTACATCATAACAGTTTATGCACTAAAAACTGACAAATTAGGACTTGACGCAAATAGTAATCCTGCTGTAGTTGGCTTTTATCTTTGGAACAACACTCTTGCAAAAGCTAGCATTGTGGCATATTACAAGCGAGACAAATAGTGTTAACAAAATAGTACTGCCTACAACAGCGGTTTTAATTAATTGAGGTTTAAGGTCTTAATCTTAAACCCTTTATGTAATTTTGTTTTTCGGTATTTAATCGAAAGTTTTGGGTTTGCAAATCCCCAACTTCTTAAAGCCGCGAAACGTCAGGCTTTGAAAAAACCTCTTCAAATTTAGAAAGTATGCGTAGGGCTACCAAAGAAAAATCTCAAATATGGGATTCTCAAGAGGCTGATTTTAGTTTTTTCACAGACAGACGTTAGCGGTCAGGCTAAATAACGACTGTAAAGAGTTAAAACTTATTCAACTTAACTTAAATGGAGATGAGACTAGAGGATTTAGGATATAATGATGAAATTGAAAATTTCAGGATGGAACACAACCTTGAAAATTTCGAAATAGGTAGAGTTATTTCAGAACATAGGGAGCGTTACATCATCAAGACAATAAATGGAGAATTCGAAGCAGAGATAACTGGCAATATGCGTTTCAATGCCAAAAACCGCGCAGATTTTCCGGCAGTGGGAGATTGGGTTACACTTACAACCTATGAATCTGATTTTGCAATAATTCACAACATACTGCCGAGATTTTCAACTATCAAACGTCAGGCAATCGGACAATTTGGAGAGGTTCAAATTATTGCAACTAATATTGATTACGCCTTTTTAGTGCAAGCTGTAGATAGGGATTTCAATATCAATAGACTGGAAAGATACCTAACCATATGTAATTCTTCTAAAGTTAAGCCAATAATTATACTAACCAAAACCGACTTAATTGATGAGATTCAAATAAATGAAATAGTAAACAGCATAAAAATCAGGATTAAAAATGTTCCTATTATTCCAATCAGTAATGAAACAAAAAAAGGGTACGAAGCAATAAATACAATAATTGAGAAAGGAAAAACGTATTGTATGCTTGGATCGTCTGGAGTGGGAAAATCAACTCTTTTAAATAATCTTTCTGGAAAAATGGTAATGAGGACTGATGCAATAAGTCTAAGTACAAACAAAGGAAAACACGTTACAAGTCATAGAGAACTAATCATTCTTGAAAATGGTGGAATCTTAATTGATAATCCTGGAATGCGAGAAGTTGGTATTGCTGATACGGCAAGCGGACTTGAAACTACTTTTGATAGGATTGGCAGACTTTCTGGTAATTGCAGATTCAAAGATTGTACGCATACCAATGAGAAAGGTTGTTCGGTTCTTGAAGCCGTTGAAAAAGGAGAAATTGACAAAGCTTCCTACGAAAATTACCTTAAAATGGAAAGAGAGAAAGCGCATTTTGAATCCACATTGGAAGAGAAACGAAAAAAAGATAAAGATTTCGGAAAAATGGTTAAGACCTTTAAGAAGGGAATCAATAGAAAAAAATAAGGCTCTAATAAAAATAGCCCGAACCGCTGACACACGCTAAGCGAGCATTGCTTTTTTTATTCTAACCGTTAGATTTTCGTCACGAAAAAGTTTTATATTGACGATAGAAATCGGTTCGCTTAGTCGCAAAGTCGCCCAGCGCGAAACGTCAGGCTGTGAAAAAAACCCCGCTCTTTGAAGTGTTCTTATGAAATGCTGCGCGAACGTCTTTGACTTCGCGCACTTTTTTCTATTTCTTATAAATTCTAAATAGGATAAAAGTCCCTGCTGCTCGACTAGCACATAAATGTTTTACAGGGCATTCTTTATATTTTTGGGTTCGGTATTTTTTAAATTCGTAATTCTCCTTTGAACTACTTTTTTTATGCCCGACCTTCAGTCTTGAGCGTTTTTACAGCAAAATCGAGCTTAGAGAGGTCAATAAGCGCTACAAAGGCATCTATAAATCGCACCATATTATCGGTACGTATAGTATCTTCTAAACTTGAAAAACGCATTTGCTGACGGGAAATACCTGTGAGATGTTGCATTCTTGATAATGCGAAAAATCTTCTTTTTATACTAGTATTTTGTTACATTTGATGATAATACAACGGAGGTTTTTTTACAGACTGACGCTATGCGTCACCTTATCACAACCGCTTCGAAGGAACAGAAAACTAAAAATGAAAAACGATAGCTTAAGACACTTTTTGCAGTCCTTCAATATATTGACAGATATTGAAATTGACGATTTCCTGCACCTTTTAACGTATAAAATCTTCAAAAAGGCGGAGTATTTTATTAAAGAAGGCGAAACTTGCAAACAAGTAGCATTTGTTTTAACAGGCAGCCTGCGTTCTTATTATACGTCCGACAAAGAGGAAGAAGTTACTTATTGTATCACTTTTCCAAACAGTTTAATGACTGCTTATTCTTCATTTGTGACTTCACAGCCGACAATGGAAAACATACAAGCTATTACAAAAACTGAATTATTAATCATTCCTAAAGACAAGTTTGAAAAATTAGTGCAACAAAAACCTAATTGGGTCTATTTCTTAAAAACAATAGCAGAACAACAATACATTGAATTAGAAAAAAGAATATTTCAATTGCAAAAAAGCGATGCCACTAAACGATATGCAGACTTAATGAAAAATCATCCAGAGTATGTTCAAAAAATCCCTTTACAATATTTAGCCTCTTACTTAGGTATTTCACAACGACATTTAAGCAGAATACGAAAAGAATTTACTTTTTAGACATTTGTCCTATTTTCAAAGTTTGATAGGATTTAGCTTTGCACATCTAAACGTAAACTAAAGAGATGAGCAAAACAATTTTAATTATAGGTGGCACTGGTTTGATTGGAAAAACTATTCATGAAATGCTTTCGAGCAGAAACCCAGCTTTAAAAATTTTAATCGGAACAAGAAATAAAGGTACCAATCCAAATCATGTTCAAATTGATATAAATGACAAAAACTCTTTTGAATCATTATACAAGCATTCAATCAATCTAATCATACTTTGTACAAAAGATCCCGATAATAATGCTTTAGATTATGCAATAAAATCTAAAATTGATTATATCGATATTACAAAACCGACAAGTGAACTGGTAAAATCTTTAGATTTTACTGAGAAAAGAACCATTGAAAGTAAAATTGTATTTAGTTCCGGATGGATGGGTGGTATTGCACCATTGCTATTATATTCAAAAGGTGTTTTAGCAAATGATGTCAAAAATGTTGAAATTTTGGTTTATTATTCTACTAAAGATAAAGCTGGGAAAAGTTCGGCAGATTTTATGGCTGAAAATGTAAGCAAACCATTTAATTTCTATAAAAATAATACTAAGGTTAATACCAAGCATTTTTTAAATTCAAAGTATCATGTTTTTAATTTTGACGGTAAAAACAGGAAAGTTTATGATTTTGATATCCCAGATTTATATATTTTTAATCAAATAGAAAAGATACCAACTGTTTCAGCCAAACTGACCTTTGATTCTAAACTCATTACTTCTGCTTTAGGCATCATGCAAAAAATAAATTTCTTTAAAATTTTAAATTTTAAAGAACGAAAATTAATATTTGGAGGAAGCGGTAGTGGAGATGTTTCAACCTTTGAAATTTTTGTCTCACACAGTAATTCTAAACAAGAAAAAGTTGTTTTAAAATGTCAAAAAGGTCAATCGGAATTGACCTCTTTTTCCACTGTACTACATGTTGAAAAAATACTTGAAAACAGTTTTCCGAACAGTGTTTATTTTAGCCATCAACTACACAACCCAAAAGATTTTACAGTTTCATTAACTTCAAATAGCTCAATATCGATACATTAAAGAATTTATGAAAAAAATAGTAATTATAAATGGTCATCCAAACAAAGAAAGTTTGAGCTTTGCATTTGCAAAAGCCTATAATAGAGGTGCTACAAATTCAGGGACAGAAGTCAAAGAAATAATAATTGCAGACCTCAATTTCAATCCAAATCTGCAATTTGGGTATCAAAAAAGAACAGAATTGGAGCCAGACCTTTTGAATGCTTGGGAAAAAATTAAATGGGCAGACCATTTAGTTTGGATTCACCCTGTTTGGTGGGGCGGACTTCCTGCGATGATGAAAGGATTTATTGATAGACTTTTTTTGCCAGGCTTTGCATTTCAGTACAGAGAAAACTCAATACTATGGGATAAATTATTAAAAGGTAAAACAGCTCATATTATTACGACACTTGACCAACCGAGTTGGTATTATTGGTTGATATACGGCAGGCCAAGTGTCAATCAATTAAAAAAATCTACATTAGAATTTTGTGGAATTAATCCAGTTAAAGTTTCATACTTTGGCATAATTAAAAACTCAAAAGATACAACAAGACAAAAATGGATTTCAGCGGTTGAAAAATTGGGGAAGCAAAATAAATAAATAAATAAAGGCGAATGCCAACAGCTAGAATTTCGTTGCGTACGCAGCACTTACAGTGAAATTCCTGTTCAACAGCCTGTCCCGATTTTTCGGGAGAACCGAAGTACCTGACGTTAACACTCTGCACTGATCGTAAAAATTCCCCACTGGCACTCATTTGTCAAGGTTCTTTGGTGCTTGTTTGAGACGAGTGCCTACTTAAATTAAAAGTTAAAGCGTAACGTTTCTAACGCGGTTAATGATAAGAAATTGTATTTTTACACTTGGAAAGCTAGTGGCGCTTTGCTCTTGACGCCCACAGCGATTCGTAGGCTGCTGGAAAGAATCTTAATTATAATTTAAATTCCAAATAGTTACGCTCGAATTAACAAAATAAAGTTCGTTTAGAGGTTTTTATCCCGATGCTTCGGGAGAACGGACTTTGGGTCCAATTTAATCGCAGATAAACGACAATAAATAAATATTCAAATAAATATAAAATGAACATACTTAAAAAAATCGCATTAACTTTAATTATCATTATAACGGCAATAAGTTGCAACAACCAGGATAAAACCAAAACAACAGAGCGAACTTCACAACCCCAAAATACTACACCAAGCATATCAAATTTTGTTGGAAATTATGTCTCTGAAAGCTATACAAAAAAAAGCGAAGGATACGATTGGATAGCGGTTTCTGTAAATCAATTATCAGATAGTACAGTTCACATTTCGGTGCGTTCTCGTATGGATAAGAAAAAACCATCTTGCACATTTGATGCTGATGCAATTAAAATATCGAACAATCAATTCAAGTCAAATGTTGATGGCAAACTAATTATCTATACATTTAACAAAGGTTCGATCAATATTGAACCTGAGAAAAATGAGGACAAATACATATTGCAATATTATTGTTCTGGAGGTGGAAACTTTAGCGGGGACTATAAGAAGATTAACGAACCTTTAGATGAAAAACAAATAGATGGTAGGGTATTCATAAAGACACTGTCTTTGCAAAATATTGGATTTGATGTGAGTACCACAGGAAAAGGTTCAATTCAACAACTTACAATTCAACCTTTCGGATTGAAAATAGACAACAATAAAATCACTATAGAAATTGACGGCTCTGTTACCAATGCAGAAGTTGAAGATTTGAATGCTGACGGATTTCCAGAACTTTTAATTTATACTACTTCTGCTGGAAGTGGTAGTTACGGTAATGTAATTGGATACTCTGTAAATGCTGGAAAATCAATCAGTCAAATCTATTTTCCACCAATTTCAGATAATCCAAAAGCAAATAAGGGATATATGGGGCACGATGAATTTGCTATAGTAGAAACGACTCTAGTACAACGTTTTAAAACATACAAAGAAGGGGATGCTAATAGCAATCCAACAGGGAATATTCGCCAAATTCAATACAAATTGAAAGATGGAGAGGCATCCCGAAAATTTATTATTGATAAGATAATTGAATATCCAGAAAAATAGAAAACTGCTACTAACAAGTTAGAGTTTCGTTGCGTGCGAAGCACGAATAATAAAACTCGTGTAGAATAGCCTGTCCCGCTTTTTCGGGAGAACCAAAGTAACTATCCTTACCACTATACAAGTATCGTAAAAATTGTAGAGAAAAATCAAGAGGATTTATAGCGATCGTAGAACATTCGTAGAGGGTCATAAAAAGATCCCGAAGCCTCGGGGATTCTATTATACTATGAGTAAGAAAAACAATTAAACGCGCTTCAGCCGATGTTGGTTTAATTTCTCCGCCTACAACTTACGCCAAATTTTCACCGCTCTTTGAAGGGTTCTTATAAAATGCTGCGCGAACGTCTTTGACTTCGCGCATTTTTTTCTATTTCTTATAAATTCTAAATAGGATAAAAGTCTCTGACTTTAGAAAGAAAGTTTTTAGGAAGAGTAAAGCAAGATTTCTCTCTGAATTAATATCTTAAAAAACATCTTGTTTTTTACCGTAGCTCCCCACTGGAGCTCGTTTGGCAACATTCTTTGGTGCTCGTCTGCGACGAGTACCTACTTAAATTTAAAGATAAAGCGTAGCGTCTGCAACGCGGTTAATGATAAGAAAATGTATTTTACACTTGGACAGCTATTGGTGCTTTGCTTTTGCCGCCCAAAGCTAATATAAGGAGGAAGGAAAGAGTTTGAATTATAGTTCAAAGTGCATATCTTTACTTTCTAGTTACCAAAAGAAAGTTCGTTTGGAGATTTTTAGAGGAACTATAGTTAAATATAATTCCCAAAAATAGAGTGATAGTGATAGGCCTGATTTTGCTACACTGATAGACTAGTTAGAGGTTATTTGAAAAGAACTGTTAAGTATAATGGAAAAATAGCAACTCAAAAGCGTAATCAAAACAAATAGTAATAGTATGAAAAAGGTACAATTCAAAGTAGGCATTAATGCACCTGCGAACAAGATTTATGATTTTATGCTTGGCATCAAAAGTAAATCAACGTATGAGCAATGGACTTCATTGTTTAACCCCACATCTACCTATGAAGGAAGTTGGGATAAGGGCAATAAAATACTATTTATTGGAGTAGATGAGAAAGGAGAAAAGGGAGGTATGGTTTCCAAGATAGCTGAAAACATTTCCAACCGATTTGTTTCGATTCAACATTATGGTATTATGAAAGCGGAAAAGGAAATTACAGAAGGACCAGAAGTGGAAAAATGGGCCAACGGATTTGAAAATTATACGTTCGAGGAAAACAATGGAACTACAACCGTTACGGTTGACTTAGACACTAATGAAGATTTTTTAGAGTATATGAACCAGACCTACCCAAAAGCACTCGATAAGTTGAAAGAACTTTGTGAAAAATAACAATTCCAAGGATATCTTTAAAATTCCAAGAAACAAACAAAGCTTGTAACAGCACCTGCAAGAAATCGGCAGTACATTGGTTAAACAATTCGTTGCGCTTCGTATCAAGTTTGGTGTTGTCAGACAGTTTTCGTCTCCACAATCACGACCTACTTGTAGCTGTAAAACGGGACAGAGTATAGCGGAGAAAGAAGGGGAAATAAAAAAACGAATAGACAATATAAATACAGGAAAACATGACAGATGAAAACACAGTAATAACATTAAATTCAATCAATAGCGAGCTGAAAGTTGTGAAAGAATTAGTTTATGATAAGTGTGGTTTTGATTTGATAAACTTGAAATGGAATTTGGAGAGTGCAGAATACGGAGCTTGTTCATTTAAACTAAACGGAAAGACAATTCAATTTCGGGTATCTAAAATTACACCGACAAAAACAGGTCAGTTTGTTACAATTTGGAAGAGAAACAAATTCGGTATAACAGAACCGTTTGATATATCGGACGACATAGATTTTATAATTATTACGTCAAAAAGTGGCGACAACTTTGGACAATTTATTTTTCCAAAATCTGTTTTGGCGGAAAATGGAATAATAACAAAAAACGGCAAAGAGGGAAAGCGCGGAATAAGAGTGTATCCTCCATGGGACATTGCGACAAATAAACAAGCAGTGAAAACTCAAAGTTGGCAAACAAAATATTTTTTGACAATCAAAAAAGACGCTAAAACGGACCTTGATTTGATTAGAAAATTATTATAAAAAAACGAAATTAGCTAACTGGCTGATTGATATGAATTTTTAAACGGTCTAACTTGGCTTTGCGGAACCAATAATGAAACGCCTGCTGAACGGAACCAATTTCAGATCCTATTGGCATGAAAGGATCTGTCGTTCTCTGGAGTTAAACCCAAACTAAATCTGAATTCTTAAAATTGCATGCTGCAATAAAAATACAAACAATTCGATAAAAGAGAAATCGAAATAGAATTAGGTAAAGACGATAAGACAAATCGTCTCAATTGGCGCTTGCTTATCAACTTTCTTTGGTGCTTGATCGCATCGATTATCTACTTAAATTGCTGGTAAAAAGTAGCTTTTATAACGCGGTCAATGACAAAAAATGGTATGCTACATTTCCACAGTTTATGGTAGTAGATACGTGCCCATCTGTAATCGGAAGCATTCGAAAGAGTTTGAATTATAGTTCAAAGTGCATACCTTTACTTTCTAGTTACCAAAATAAAGATCGTTTAAAGTTTTATCCCGAGGACTGGAGTGAAATTAAGCTGGAAGTAGAATGTACTTCAAACAAAAATAAATAATGGAAAAATACATACGCCAATTAATTACAATTGAATTTGAAGACAAAAAAGAAATTTTTAGTGGTTTTCTTATTGACTGGACAGAAGATTGGATTTTACTCAAAAATAATCCGGTCGATTTTATTATTGATGGCTATACAATCTTGAAAAACAAAAATGTAAAGGCCATCATTCAGGACAAAGATCATGAATTCACGGAAAGGGTTATTAAACTGAAAGGGTTAAAAACAAGTGCCGATGAAATAATTCCGCTACAGGATTTGTCTTCCATCATCCATTTTTTAGCCAATAAATATGAAATTTTTCAGATTGCAACCAAGTCTGACAAAGCGGTTTATTTAGGCAAATTGATAGAATTAAATGAAGAAGAACTGGTCATCGATTTTTTGGGAACCGAAGGACAATTTGAAGGGGAGATGAGTTTCAAACCAAATAAAATAAGAGTGATTGAATTTGATACAGATTACATCAATTCTTTAAAACTAATTGTTGACCAAGAAAAGTCATGAAAAAGGAAAACATTAATCCTAAAAAAAAGGAGGCCTTTTTAAAGGGCCTCCGATTGTAGATTCTGATTTATCATTTATCAACTCATACCGTTCCGTATAAAATGACTATTTGAATTAGCTTTTCCTTTCAGATAGTTTTACTCAAGTGATTAATCAAAATCACACTCAAAGATACAATTAAACAAGTATTAAGTTGTTGTTAATGAGTGATTTAACTATTGATTAACTTCTTAATTATGAAAACCCGCTGTATAGTAAGTTCAGGATTAAGGATTATATTTATATAGTTATAAGATGATGTATGTATTAACCGATATAGTTATTTCAGGATGGGACAAGTTCATTTTTAATTAATCCTTGTCGTCTAAGTCTGTTTCTTGTTCAAGTAAAGATTTTATTTGCTCACCAAAATCATGGTGCCCATCATCGTTATCAGTGCTAATTTCAATAACGCCATCGCCGTCGGTATCAAGCAATAGGTTCTGACTGGCTAATGATGTTAGTTTTGCAATTAGAGCATCAAGTTGTATTTTAATATTAAGTGTTACATCATTACTATTAACTGTAAAGTCTTTAGTTGGATCTGCAAAATCCATTTCAAGTTCAGCATCCTTGCCGCTCCATACAACAAAGTTTTTTCCGTCGATAGTACCTTTTATTAAAAAGGTCTTACCTTCCATTTCACCAGGCTGGATACTTTTTTCAAACTTAAACTTGATTTCCTCATATTGTGCATTTGGAACATTAACAGTAGTTATAATTTGAGACAAAGCTTTGTTAGGATCAAGAATATCTAATAAAAAAGGACCCACAAGTTTAACATCATCATGTAAAGAATCAGTATCAAATCTATCATCCTCCACATCAGTCTCTAACTTGATATTTCCAATGTTGATCTTAAAATCCGTAATAATCACTGTAGAGGCCATACGCGCCGAAGTCATGTTTGTAGTAGACACTGCAGATGCTTTCAATGTAACATTCCCATCTGTAGAGGCATTATCTGAACAAGAACTTGCCATTATGGCTAGCAAACCTAAAATTGATAGTTTTTTCATTTTATATAGTATTTAAGGGGTTACGTAATTAAGAATTATTTTTTAGAGCTTTTTTATATATGATTTATAAAATCGGTTTCGCAAAATTTAAAGTAATGAATAGGGTCTGTGTTTAGTTATTAGTTCTTAGTAAAATAAAGATAAGATGTCTCTCCATTACTGCTACTCTCATTTTTTAGTCTAATGTTAGTAGTGGTATATTCTATAATTTTCCAATTGTCCTCTAATTCATCTAACGCACTATTATCAAATTTTAATAGAAATATATCATGTCCGCTATTTACAAACGTTGACCAAGTTCCACCAATAGTATTTGTTCCTTTTACAGCAGCAACAGTCTCATTCGAATTGAAAGTAAAATTATAACCATTGTAAATTGAAGTTTCATCAATTTTGTTAAAAAAGTAAGAAACATTCCATCCGCCATCTGTCAAAATCGAAATGAAATTCGAATTTCCTACAGTTCCTGAATGAGGATCGCAATCCTGTATATTAGCCTCAATGATGTCCTCAAAATTAGAATTATTTGTAATTAATACTTTTTGACCTTTGGAGTCGGTAATAGAAACTGGATAGTTGATAGAAACAATCACATTGCTTTCTATATTTTCGAAAAAATTATATAAATCGGCATCATTTTGAATAGTAATAGTAGTTGCAATTTGATTATTTGAATTATAAATAGCAATCTTTATTGGATAATTTATATGTATACAGTCAATTTCATCAAACCCATCATCTTCATCACAATTTTCGATAATATCTTCTAATTGATCTGAATTTGCAATGAGTTGAGTTTTCCAATTTCGATACTGAATTGTTATTGGATAAACAAAGTTTACTAAATCATCATCACTTGAAAAAGCATCTAACGCGGCTTGAACCGTGAGATAATCATTTTGGTTAGATACTGTGATTTGTTTTCCATTCACGATAACATTAACCGGCAACTGGATATTAAAACAACTAGAATTATCCAAAACATTATCATGGGAAGTAGCGTTTTGTGATACCCTGGAAATCAAACTCGCAAGAGGAGATGATACGGATAGATTTTGAGTAGTATCTTGAATAATTATTGTTTCCTCATTTTGACAAGAAATAAATAATATAGCCGTAAAGCTCATTAATAAGTATTTAATTGTTTTCATATAAAAAATTAGAGGTTCCTGATAATAAAACAATTTACATCAACATTACCCTACCTAAATCAAAAATAAATATACCTTTACAAAGCAAAAAACATCAAAATAAATGCCAACCAGATCACTATCAAATACTTGTGATGAAATTATGTTTTCAAGATTTTTCAAAAGCCATGCAAAATCACTTCGCAATTTTCTCTTTTATAAATATGGAAACAAAGACCATGCTGACGATTTAACCCAGGAAGCTTTCATTAAACTGTGGCAAAACTGTGCCGCAGTTCCTATTGAAAAAGCAAAATCCTATGTATATATAATTGCCAATAATAGCGCTCTTAATGGGATTGCTCATCAAAAAGTTGTTTTGGAATATGAAAAGAATTTCACGGGTTCTGACAAAACAAATGAAAATCCAGAATTTATACTTGAAGAAAAGCAATTCAAAAGCAAGCTTTTAAAAGCAATTGAAAATTTGAATGAAACACAACGTGTTGCTTTTTTGATGCATCGCATTGACGGAAAAAAATACAGTGAGATTGCTGAAGAATTAAACATAAGCATTAAAGCTGTTGAAAAACGAATGCATTTGGCTTTGGTTGAACTAAGAAAACAAATTGATAGTATAAAGTAGGGTAAATCTATTTGTACTTGTTATAAACACATAAGATGAACACAATGGAAGAGAATCACATTTTATCAAAATGGTTAAACAATGATTTGACAGATGCCGAATTAGCTGATTTTAAAGCTGATCCTGATTATGAAAAATATGAAAAAATCAAAAAATATACGGCTCATTTAGAAGTGCCGGATTTTAATGACACGAAAATTTTAGAACATGTTGTTAGTCATAAAAAAACAACGCCTAAAGGTATTGTTTTGTACAAAAACTGGCTGTTTAAAGTGGCTGCCATTTTAGTTGTCGGGCTAGGTATTACATTAATAATGCAAAATTTTGCCACACAAACCCAATATGCACCAAACGGCAAAAAGAACACTTTTTCGTTACCGGACAATTCCGAAGTTGTTTTGAATGCGGGTTCAGAAATTGAATATAAAAAAAGGAATTGGGACAATAATAGAAACCTTGAGCTACACGGTGAAGCTTATTTTAAAGTAGCAAAAGGCAAAAAATTTGAAGTTACAACTGATCTTGGAAAAGTTGCTGTCCTTGGAACTCAATTCAATGTAAAAGCAAGAAAGAATCGTTTTGATGTAACCTGTTTTGAAGGAAGAGTAAAAGTAAATTACAAAAACACAGAGGTGATTTTAACCCAAGGACAAAGCGTTATTTTTGAAAATGGAAAACAAATAAATACAAGTGTTAATTCTCCTAAACCAGAATGGCTAGAAAATCAAATTGCTTTTAACACCGAAAATTTGCGCAATATATTAGATGAAATTCAAAGACAATACGACGTTTCGATTGAAGTGAAAACGAAAGATTCCGATAAATTATTTACAGGAAAAATACCAACCGATAATCTTGATGTTGCCCTTCAAATTATTGCAACAACTTATCACTTAGAACCAAATAAAATTGCCGCGAACAAAATAATTTTTGAAAAAAAATAAATGTTTTTAAGTAAACGTATTCATCTAATGTTTTTTTGCTTTGCTTTTGCTTTGAGTATATCAGCTCAGGAAAAAAGCAAAGCAATTGCATTAAAAGATATCCTGCAATCGTTAGAAAGACAACACCATGTATCTTTTAATTACATCAATAATGAAATAGTTTCTTTAAAAATTATACCTCCCAAAAAACACTTGTCTCTGAATAAGAAGATTGACTATCTCGAAAAAAAAACCAATCTCTCTTTTGAAAATTTAGATAATAAATTCATTAATGTTTTTAGCAATAATACATTGGACTCAAAAACCATTTGTGGATATGTATTTTCTAAACAAGATAATTCTCCACTGGAAAATGTAAATATTCAACTTGATAATGGCAGTGGAACTTCAACTAATAAAAACGGATATTTTGAACTAAAAAAAGAAGAATCAACTGATTTGTTGATTAGCTACATTGGCTTTAGCACAAAAAAAAATTTAGTCTCTGATTTACCTAATAAAAATTGTCTTAAAATTTATCTTGAAGTTGAAGTTTCTCAACTAAATAATATAATAACCAATAGTTTTTTAACGTCCGGTATTTCAAAAATAATTGATGGAACATTTGAAATAAAGCCTAAGAGACTTGGAATTTTACCGGGCTTAATTGAACCGGATATTTTACAAACCATGTTACAAATTCCCGGTATCTATAGTGTTGATGAAAGTATTTCGAGCATTAATGTACGAGGCGGTACACATGATCAAAATTTATTTTTATGGAACGGTATTAAAATGTATCAAACTGGACATTTTTTTGGATTAATTTCGGCGTTCAATCCTAATTTAGCCCATACAATTTCTATAACAAAAAATGGAAGTTCTGCTTTTTACGGCGAAAGTGTATCGAGTGTGGTGGATATTTCCTCAAACCCAAATAAATTTGAAAAAAATAATTTTAGTGCGGGAATAAATATGATTAATGCTGATATTTATTCTCGGTTTAATATCTCCAAAAAAGGTTTTTTAGAAATTGCCGGAAGAAAATCCATAAGCGATTTTGTACAAACACCAACCTATAAACAATATTACAATAAGGCTTTTCAAAATACAAGTATTACTAATTTTTCCAATAACCAAAATGTAGATTATTCTAGTGACGAGAAATTTAATTTTTACGACATTACAGTTAAATATTCACAAAAAATCGGGCAAAAAGACAATCTGATTTTTGATTTTATAACGATAAGTGACCTTCTAAAAGTTTTTCAAACAGCCCGAATTAATAATACAATTCAGTCGGAAAATAATATTTTATATCAAAAAAATTATGGAGGTAACCTTTCTTGGAAACGAAATTGGAATACAAAAAATAGCAGTAAATTCAATTTTTATACTTCTTCCTATGAACTTGATGCCGAAAAAAACAAAATACAGGATAATCTGATTGTAAGACAGGAAAACAAAGTATTAGAAAATGGTTTCAAACTTGAAAATAACCACATACTCAATTCAAAACTTACTTTTAATAACGGATATCAATTAAACGAAATTAGCACTACAAATTTAGATGAAGTAAATGGTCCAATATTTTATCGAAAAATAAAAGAAGTTCTACGAACTCATGCGCTGATAGTTGAAGGAAAATATAATGATACGATATCCAAAATATATTTGAATATAGGACTACGATTAAACTATATCGAACAATTTAAAAAATACCTTTTTGAACCAAGATTACAGTTTAATTATGCTATTACAAATCACTTTAATTTAGCATTGTTAGGGGAATTCAAAAGTCAATATTGCTATCAGGTTATTGACCTGCAGAAAGATTATTTTGGAATAGAAAAGAGAAGGTGGATATTGGCAAACAATACTACCATTCCTATTCAAAAAAGCAAACAAGCATCTATTAGTTTCTCTTATTCCCAAAACAATTGGTTATTTACTTTAGAAAATTTTTATAAAAAAGTAATTGGAATTAACAGCTCAAGCCAGGGATTTCAAAACCAATTGGAATTTGTAAAAATTAATGGTGATTATGAAGTCTTAGGAATGGAAATGCTTGCGCAAAAGAAAATAAATCATTTCATCACTTGGCTAAGTTATACTTATAATAAAAACAATTATCACTTTCCAAATTTAGAGCAACCTGTATTTCCAAACAACTTTAAATTAGATCATAGTATCTCTTGGGCTGGAATCTATGAAAGGAAAAATCTAAAAATAGCATTGGGTTCAAAATGGTATTCTGGTAAACCCGAGACAACTCCTATAAGTTCCATCATAAATTCTAGTAATCCCTCAAATCCAAAAATTGATTACAATACCCCAAATAATAAAGTCTTGGATGACTTTTTTCAAGTTAATTTTTCGACAACATACAAATGGGAAAGCTTAAATGAAATTCAATATAAACTAGGTTTTTCCGTATTGAACGTATTCAATCGAAAAAACGAAATTAATGAATATTACAGAATAAATACCATTACAAATTCTATTGAAGATGTAAAAACATTTTCACTTAAAAGAACTCCAAATTTAAGTTTTAGAATAACTTATTAGACCTACATTTTAATCCCTTAACAAACTGAAAGATGGTGCAAGTGTTACACTTGGATTACTAAAAACGAACTTAATGCATTATATAAATTAGAAACACAGCGTTTAAAATGCGTTTATGAGAGCGTTTTAGACTTTTTCTGAAGAAAGGATAAATAGTCGTGCATTTGTTCGGAATCTAGTTCAGTGGGGATTTTGTCAAAATAAAGCGAAATGGCCACCACGTGGTGGGAATAATTGTTGAAAGTGCTTGCACTTCTGCCCAAGACAGATGCAGTACGCTCAAAACAATGCAAAAGTTCATCAAAACGGGGAACTTACCGCTTGGCATGATTCAGGATTTTGTTTTCCCTTAAATCTTCTGGATTCTTTTTTTAGTCATAGTGTACGAATTTTAATTATATTCAGTAGGTACAAAATCACAGTGAATGCTCCCGAAGGATTAATTCAATAGCTACTAAAACGTATTTGAGCAATTGGTTTAAAGGAAAATGGTTATATACCTGCAAATTTGATGGATAGATGAAAAAGTAGGTTTCGTTTTGCCTACAAACAAAAAATGAATATAGAAATAAAGTGGGCAAATTTTACCGTCAAAAACAAAACGAGAGTAAACTTTTCAGGTATGTACACTGGTATGCAAAACAAGTATAAATAGAACACTTTTTCAAAAACAACATGATGAGCCAGTAAGCGACATACAATCCTGATTCGCCCTATAACAATTTACGGCTATTACAGCCACAAGCAGAAATAGAGAGTACAAGAATTCTCAAAAAAACAATTACAGCAAGTAGAACATTATTATCACGCAGGATGAATTATTTAAAGCATCCATAGCAGAAAAAAGAAACGATAACCCGGCAACCAAGAGGTTATGCATTACAAAAGTGCCTTATGAGATTGAGTAGAGCAAATTGAAAAACGACCTATATTAATCCCAAATTTTTTTGTGACATTAATGCAAATTAGTAAAGAAAATCAGGCCTGTCCTTCGAGGTCTCTCGACCTCGAACTTTTGCCAGCTGCACTTCCTGCTAAATACTCCTGACGAGCGCCTGGTTATTGCTCTCAAGTACTATTTTTTACGCAAAATTATCGCCATTGTCCCGGTGCCCAACGATATCCGCGTCGAGTTTTATTCCAATGACCTGGTTTATAATAGCGGCCCTCACGTGGCATAGTCCAATAACCATCCCCGTGATAATAAGAGCGTGTTCGATTGTTCCAATACCAGTTGCCTTCTATCCAAATATGGCTGCCACTGGGACGCAAGGGTCTATAAGTTACGTGGTAGGAGGGTTCAACGGAAACATAGCCCGCCGAACAGGCCGTCAACAGTGATGCGATTCCTACTAAACTGATGATATAAAGTAATGGTTTCATGTCCTTGATTTTAAGTAAATTAATTTTTTTATGGTACTCTCCATATATAAAAACCACCATAACTTTTGAAGTACCAGACACAGTCAATTCTGTCAGTATTCAACCCGCTAGTTATCTCGTTTATTCTTCCTTTGAGATTGCTTCGTTTATGGATGATTTTTTTTGCTGTTGCTGTCTGACCTGTTGTTTTCAAAATAGTAATGGGTTAATTTTCTTTTTATTCTTAAAGCAAACTAAAAATATAAAGTATTAAAGATAAGGAATTTACGTGCGTAGTATGTTAAATTATTTTTAAAATAGGTTATGCTTCAAAAATACTCTGCTTTTATTTTAAGAAGTTAAAATTAGAGGAATCGGAGCTATTTTATAAGTTTGCAAGTCTTTTAATTTTGAAATCAGACCAGATACAAGTGCTGATAGGGTAACTCCAACTCAAGCTCATTTACAGTCATGAAAACACCTCAGCTGGAACGAGGGCCTTCCTCATGTCCGATCAGCACATAAACTCCTGAGCGGATTCTCCCGGGTGATTTGCCTTCAATTATACATTTTTTTGAAAGTAAATATGAAATTTTTATAATAGCAACACACTTAGATAAAGCAATTTATCGGATGAAACTTATAAAACAGAATGAGGAATAATTGCTGATCGATTTTTTGGTAGTCGAAGGGGAGTTTGAAGGATGATGAGTTTTAAGCCAAACAAAATAAGAGTGATTGAATTTGATACAGATTACATCAATTCTTTGAAACTAATTGTGAACGAAGAAAAGTCATGAAAAGGGAAAACATTAATCCTAAAAAAAGGAGGCCTTTTTAAAGGGCCTCCGATTGTAGATTCTGATTGACCATTAATCAACTCATACCGTTAAGTAAGAAATGACTATTTGAATAAGCTTCTCTTTTCAGATGGTTTTACTCAAGTGATTAATCAAAATCACACTCAAAGATACAACTAATTAGATAGTAAAATATTGATAATAAGTAAATTAACTATTTTTTAACCTGTCGTTTTACGATGGGCATAAATAGTTAATTTCTGACTTTAGCTATTGGATAGGTTACCAGTTTACTAATCCAAAATTAATCCTAGCCGCAAGGAGAGCGGTAGAATAATAGAGGCAAATCATAGTAAAAAATTCAACCAAGAAATAGCCATCGTACAATAGATGCAGGAGTAGGCAGTATCATGATAATTCAAAAGAATAGGGCATGTTGCAATACGTTGGCCAGGTAAAGTAGCGGATAATAAAAAACCCTCCAGAAAATCCAGAGGGCTAATCATTGAATAAGAACTTATTTTTTCGATTCTTCTATAGAAACTTTTCTAAACTCTTTTAATAGTTTTTCCAGCTCCAAAGTTGATTTACGGGCTCTCGCTCCAGCAGCTTTAACACCTTTCTCAGTTAGTGATTCTGATTCTGTTTTGAATGTTTCGAATTCAGCGTTGATTTTTGCAACTAAATCTTTCATAATAGTATTGTATTAAATTAGGACACAAAAATAAAATTTTGCTTTTTATGCCAGCATGTTTTCATGTTAAACTTGCTAGTTTACCATCAATATTTTTTTTAGTGGGCAAAAACAGATTTTTACAAGATGCTAAATAAATTACGTATTGCCTTCCTTTAGTTGCTCAATAAAAAAGGAGTGGGGCATCCCAGCTCTTGAAAGAAAAGCAGTGGTAAATGATCTGCGACAGATATGTACCAGTAGAGCCAAAAGCAGTGCTAAGTTTTCCCAATGTTAAATCTTTTTCTAAAAATTTTTTATCTCTTTCAAATTTTTCCAATTGTTATAAAAGAGAGGAAACTATTTTAAGTGATTTTTCAATGTAATACAGCTGGACTTTCAGGTTATTTTGGATCTTCTTAAGCGCCTAGTAGCTTTTCTCAATATAAAAATAGGCTACAGATTCATTTGCAAAATCTTCGTTCTCCTGTATAACAGGTAGGGAATAGGTTGTTTTTTTAATATTTTTTAGCTTTTCAATACATCTATTGCCATGATCTTGATTTTCAAACTGATTAATTATTTTTGTTAACAACGGTGTATCAATGGTGTTCAAAGGGTAATAATAAGCCGTCTTCAATAACCAAATGGTGTAATTCATGCATCAGTTTTTCAACAATGACTCTCATCTGATCGACCTCTTCTTTGTTGAGCTTTGATAACTTATGCTGAAGGGTCATATGCTTATCTAAATACGGAAAGAAATCCGTCCAGAACTGTTCTATCATATAATTATATTTGCGTATAGCGGGATCAGCGTAAATGCACAGCTCCCATAATGCCTGACTGGACAGATAATTGGGCAGGTAGTACGTTTTTACAAAAATATAAGTCCTGCAGAAGGACAGAAAAAATAATGCAAAGAAGTATTCTAAACCTTGATAGTTTTCTTTAGTAGTATTAGCTATCGTGAAAAATTGAAAAGCAATAGCTGTGGTGGGCTTGTAATAAAAATACAGATCAGCATGATACCGATGGTGAGGCACCTCCCAATGAAATTCTGGATGATATTGGCTGGAGGAGTACATCAGGTACTTCCCTTGAATAATGGTAGCAAAGAAACTTTGATGCTGGTACAAATTCGTTTGTATCCAATTACGGCTGTGACATATCAAAACAAAATCATATTTCCCGCCGGTTTTGCTTTTTAGGGATTGGGTTAATACTCTTAATTTGTCATTACCCGAACCGTTAGCTATAAGCATCAAATAGTAGGTCATTTTTTCACCATAGGTAATTTGATGATACAAATAGATCTGTTCGGCTTCGACTGATTTTAATATGGTTTCCACAGCAATATCGAGAATTTCATCTTTCAGTTCGTTAGCAATAGGACAGGAAACTTCGTGCTTTTTATACAGCCCATTTTTCAGCAGCTTCTTTAATTCGTCAAACCGTTCTTCGATAAGACGATAAAGACTGTGTTCGGCAATTCCAACGGCTTCGTAGAGTTCGTCTTTATGTATTGGCTCATCATCATTGATCGAAGCTTCTTTTGCTTTTATAAATAAATCAGTAAGATAATATTTGCTGTGGCTGTTTCTCACAAAGTATTTTTGAATATCAGGAAGGTATGCTATAAGACTGTTAATTCTTTCATCTAAAGGTAGCGAAGCAGACTTATTTCCTAAATACAGTTCTTCTAAATAGTCAAGATCATAGGCAATCAATCTTGCATAGGATGTAAAAACACTGTTGGAACAACCTTCTGAAATAAGATTATGGACTTGTGTGTTATGAAGCTCATGATCGTGATAAAAACGCTCTTGAAAAACACTATAGTGCTTCTTGTATTTCTTCCAGTCTGTTGTGATAGTCAGCGGATTTACAGCAGCTGAATTTTGGTAGATAAGAGCCGAGGGCTGGCAGTATAGCTCAATAAAGGGTTGCTCCAAAGAAAATCGATGATGAAGCTTTGCAGAATAGATGAAATAGACAGCGATCTGATCACGATTTCTAACTTTCTGTACCCATTTATTTAGTTGCAATTGTTCCGCATCACTGTTTTTGTCGATATGGATTATCAGTTGTGAAAAAAGGCGAGAGGGTTCTCTGGTAAAAAAGATCTGAATGACAGCATACTGATTAACCAATTGTCTCAAGATATTTTCTAAAAACTCGTTTTCGAGTTTTGGAAATGAAAGTTTTTCTAGAGTTTTCATAATACTATGTTTTTGAAGATTACATAAAGGATAATTTATTCCGCTGAAGGTTCAACCTGTTCGTTTTTCTTTATTCTCTCAACGCCTCTTTCTTTCATCAGTTCCGCTGCATCGAGCATTTTGATTAAATGAATATAAGGTGTCGTAAGGTCGGAGTCAGGATCTACATAATATGGAGACAATGAAAGCTCTGTGATTTCACTTAAGAAAAATTCAAACTGTTGAAGTGTTCTCTCTTCAAATGCACTTTGAAGCACCAAAAAAGGATTGTCGTATTCTTCTTTGGTCAGGGAAGAAAGATGAAATACCGTTTCGGAGCGGGAAGACTCTTTCACTTTCCATTTCTTGTCTTTCCTCTTCAGGCAGTAACAGACTTTGAGAAAAGAGCATATAGCAGTATAAAAGACAAAAGCATTGCAAGGAGCATCCTGCTTGTAGACTTTTGTCTTATAGCAGTGAAGTACAGCTTGACTTAAATTCTGTTTATAATAATCAAGATGTGCAAAGTCAAAAATGACGTCAAATGCCTCAAATGGATTTCCTGCCACAAACCCTGCCCAAAATCTTGTTTCGAAGGATATTTTATTCTTTTTCATATGTAGATAATATTTGCTTTTTTAGTTAGTATTTATCCGAAAAATTGTATTTTTGATTAATACACCAGCAAGTAAGCAATAGATTGTACCGTACCAAACTAGTGGGAGTTGTATCTCACAAACGCAAGCTTGTTTTTTACCAAGACCTATTTTTTTAAAGAATTTTAAATATCTTTGAGCTATGAACACAGCAACAAAACCAAAACATATTGGCAGAAATATCAGCCGGATTAGAGAGCTTAGAGGAATGAAACAAGAAGCATTGGCTAATGCAATTGGTGTAAGCCAGCAATCTGTTTCTAATATTGAAGGAAGTGAAATAGTTGACGATGAAAAACTAATAGCGATTGCTGAAGTTTTGGGAGTATCTGCCGAGGCAATTAAGAATTATAGTGATGAAACAGTATTAAATGTTATCAATAATACTTTTACTAGTCATGATAGTTCAACAATTAATGCAATTAATATTCAGCCCAATTTTAATCCACTTGATAAAGTAGTTGAATTGTACGAACGATTAGTTCAGGCTGAAAAAGACAAGGTTGAGTATTTGGAAAAATTACTAAAAGGGAAATAGCCTTTATAGATGACAAATTAATTCCAAAAAGAGACTCAACAGGGTCTCTTTTTTGTTTAGAGTATTTATGTTTTATTGTTCAATATTAATAAGAAATCAACAAGATGGATAAAACTATTAAACTCCGTGTGAAAAAGGAAATTGGCATCAACAATGAACTTAAAGTATTGAAATTAAAAGGCGCATTAATTACTAAAGGGTATACAGAAATCATTCACATTGCAGATGAAAATGAAGACTTTTATCTTAACTCATTTTCTACTTCCTCTGAGAATAAAAAAGAAGCGAAAGATTTTGTATTGGATTATATTTTTGTCAATAATCTAACTGACACAATAACCTTATTAAATACTTAATCAATAATTGCTGAACGAATTGGTATCTTTTAATACTTCCAAAACTGTATAAAAATGTGCTAAAAATATTTCATACAAAAAATCTCATATCTTAGCATAAAATATTTTTTCTCAAATCAAATATTTGTAAAATTTTATAGATAACTAAGAATATAAACAAGCAAACATGTTACATAATAGTATTTTTTTTGTCGATAAAATAGAGGGAATTTCAATTTGTGACTCCACAATGTACTATTTTACTGGAAGCTCCTTCTCGCGACCAACTGATTTCAAAAGAATCGAAAATGAAAATCATAATTTAAAAAATTGCAAGTCTTGTAAAAAAAATCATCTAATTGACTTAAAAGGACTTGAAAGCAGACTTAAAAATTTTCCCTTTTGCTGTGATTTTCACAAAAGCTTAATCAATGAAAAATGGTTCAATAAAAATGACTTTAATGACGTTGCAAAACTAACTGCGGATAAAATCTATTTTACTTGGGACTTTATACAAAAATTCGTTGATGAACCAGAGTGGGAACAAGAAATTACAGATTATTTAAGCCATGTTATTGATACATTTGGAAGTTTTCCTGTAGATTATGGAGAACCTTTATTTTTGGGTTCTTATCTTAATCGTGTAAAAGAAATGCTGAAAGGCTTGGATGAAAAAAAACACGTAAAAAAGAAGCAAATAATTCTGGATCATGTTAATAGCTACTATCTAAGTACAAGTAAAAAAAAGCAAAGTACCGATTTTAATGTTCTTTTAGCAATATATGATAAATGGTTTAAGACATTTCCATTTGATATTAGTATCTTCAAAGGTCTTAAAGAAAAATTTTCAAAAACACTTCCAATAATTGAGAAAACTAGATATAACAAATATTCAGGATTAGCGATTGCATCTCCTAAAACAAAAAGTAATCTTATAAAATTACTTTGTAATCTAACTAATGAAATCGTTACTGAAATAAACTCATTAAAATTATATGAGGAAGGAAAATTAAATGATTTAGAAAATTACAAATTGGAAATAGTCCTTCATAAAAGAAAACTAAAGTTAAAAGAAGGATATCAAAATGACATTAAAGAACCAAATAGTAGTTACAGAAATATTTTAAAGAGTTGGTTTTCTGATGAAATTGATTTTATAAAAGAGATCGAACCCACTTTACAGTCAATTCAAAATAAAAAAAATAATTTATATCTAGATATATTGTACGCTTGTAGTAAAATGCAAGAAAATAGAATTTTTTGGAAGGCAGATGAAAATGCTAGAACCAAACAAATTTTGGATCTTTTAGAAATTAATTACAAAACAAAAGATCAATCACAAAGTGGAGTTTCTGCAACTGGAATTAGACCAGGATCAATTGATGGAATTGTTATAGATAGTAACCGGATACAGGTTATTATTGAAGCTTTGAATCTAAAGTACCTAAATAAAAATTATATTCAGGATCACATAAGTAAACTTGAAATAAATTATGATAACAAAGGGTTAAAAACGAAATTTCTTATTTCATATTGCGACATCGCAAATGATACTTTTCAAGAATTTTACGAAAAATATGTTTCGTTTATAAATGATGAAGTAAGATTTCAGAATCTTAAACAAAGTTTCGAAAACTTAGAGCCAAATTATGCAAATCAAAGGATCTTGAAGACAATCCACACTCGTGAAAAAGTGATTGTTACGATTTATCATATTTTATTGAAGATGTAATGGAGCTACCCTTTAGAATATTGCATTAGTAAAAGGTTCGAATTATGTAACGTTAGAGGTCTCTATTTTGAATAATAGTATAAAATCAATTTTACAGTACAGAATTGGAAGATGTTAATGGATGAGCTAAAAGGCATAAAGTTATTTTCGTTATTTTTATCCAGTAAAAATATAATATATGAGTTCCTACTTACAATTCAATCGAGAATTACATGTTCTTGTCCGATTTTATAAAGCCACCCTCTATTCTTACGAGCAAACGGATTATTTGCTTTTCAAATGTAGAAAAGAAAAGGAAAGTATGGCTGAGTTAGGATTTACAGAAAAACCACCTAGTTATTATAAAATTAAAGGCCCTGGAATAAGTGAAAATCAGAAGAATCTGTTTGAAATTACATTTGTTCGTTTTGTGTCTGCTTTAGAAGTATATCTTGTCGATCAATTAAGAGATGTTTTTATTCAAACAAAAGAACCGTTTAAAAGGCAAAATTCCAAACCAGAGTTTTCTCAAGCGGAACTATTGTCAATGAAGTCACCTGCTGATATATTTGATAAAATTATCAATAAAGAAACTAGAAAACTAAGTAGTGGTGGATTTAATGAGATAATTAAATATTACAAAGAACACTTTCAAATTAATCTAGCAGATATTTCTCCCGGAAAGAAAAAAATGGAAGAATATCATCAAAGAAGACATCTTTTAGTACATAGACTAGGAAAAACCGACCAGCAATATAGAGACAAATACAATTGCGGATCAAGTCGAATTTCTGTTGATGAATCATATTTAGCAAACTGTTTCGAAGATTTTAAAAATTTTGCTGAAATTTTGAATGATAAGTTAAAGAAAAGATTGCAAGTCAATTTTTCAACAAGTAAAACCAAAATTAAGCCTGAAGCTAAAAGTTTAATAATAGTTGAAATAATAAAAGGCCAACCTAATATTTTTGATAGTAATTATGAATTTTGGGCAGGAGATCAATTGTGCATGTTTACAAATATTTTAGACAACCGCATTAACGAAAGTGATAAGAAATTTAAAATCGCCATCTCAGGAAGTGCAGCCCAAATTTCTAGTTATGGAACAATCCTAAAGAAAGAAGTTGATAGGGGAAAAATAAGAGTTGAATATTTAAGTGCAAAAGAAAATTCGGTAATACCAACACCAAAAAAAAGATTAGATTATAAAACCATTTTGCTTATAAAAGAGAGGCTTCCTGAGCAACCATGGCAAACAGGAATACATAAAATTATTGCCGAGGAACTTGGTTTGTCAAATAAAATAGTAACAAATACAATCAATTATCTTATTAAAAATGGGCAAATTGATTAATTAAAATAAAGTTTATTTTGAAACAGGAGCTAGTAATTCTAATCACAGGCTACGAACCCGATATCGCGGATTTGTAATCCGTCCCATAAAGATTAGTAATTTCAATTTTATAAAAAAAGCTATAGGAATTGTTTTCTTGTAGCTTCTTTTGTGTGTTAACTTTATGGCATATTGTTGCGGGCACGGATTGCAAATCCACACTATCGAACTCGAAGATATATCCGCGCGATCTGGGGCTTTACTTTAAATTTATAGTATTTATTATTATCGCACCATTATTTTTTCGCTTTCCATAAATTGCCGAACTACTGTTTTTATGAAGCAATTGCACATTTGTAATTTCGTGTTTTTTCAAAGGTAAAACTATCGTGTCCAAATCTTTTTTATACTCTAAAACAATACCATCAATCGCAACTATTGGAGAATTTACGAAAGCTCCTTCATTGTAAGCATCTTTTACAGTTTTAATAAAATAAAACTTAGAGGCATCGTTTTCATTTAATATAAAAACGTATTCTTTTAAATGAATATTTCCATGTTTTTTGGCGGCACAACCGAAAACAAAAAAGAGAAAAATAGATAATGTAATTTTTTTCATATATTTTAAATTTCAGCAGTTAGTTCCTAGCCTTGCTACTAACGTTAGTGTGTCTAGTAACCTAAAATAACCTTCTGAGAATTGTCTATTTGAGATTTTTCAAAGATAGGAGTCCGAATATGTAATTCTCCACATTATGTTTTTAGACAGTCTGACGTTTCCTTGCTACAATTGGTTTGGGACTAAATTAAGCTCATTATTCGGATTTGCCAAATCATTCAAATACAAAACCAACTTTCCATTAAACTAAATGCCCAAATCCGTTGTGGCTGTTACCAGCAGTTATATATCCTCAATTACAAAATAATCCTCATCATCTTCTAATTTATTGTAAATATCATTTTCAATAATATCTAATAATTTCTTTATTATGTTCGCTTCTTTCAAATTTTTATTTTCAAGTTCTGCGTTTTCATTTTTTACAATTTCTTCCTTTAACCTCAAATAAGCATATGCTTTTAAAAATAAATTATTAAACCTATATAAGTTAGAATTTTCATCATATATTAGAATTTCACTTCTGGTTGGAGAACATAATTCTGTAAGAAATTTTGAAAAATTAGCTTCATTTATTTGACTTTTGTTGATTTGATTGAATATCTCAGAATGTGAAAATTCATCTTTATTTATCTCCAAACAATTTTCTAAAATTACTTTTGGCATATTAATTTTTGTTCCATTTCCAACTTTAATTGCTTTATCAAATTCAGCTTTAAGAGTATCTGATTTTTCTTCAACTAATTTTGATATTGCTTCATCCAAGTCGTCAAGATTTATTGATACTTTAGTTTTAACAGTTTCATATATTTTTTTGTTGAAGCAAATATTTAAACAAAGTTGGTGACAAATTGAAGGTAATCCACAAGAGTATTTAATAATCTTTGATTTAACTTCCTTTGAAAATATTAAATTTAAAAGTTCTTCCCCCGTATCTATTATTCTTTCTATTTCATCAGGCTTCATATAAGGAATAAAAATTTCGGCGACACGATTATTCATTTCTCTATCGTATTCAATAACTTGACGTGCAGTACCAACGGCTCCTAAAGCAATAATTTTTAAATCTTCATATTCTTCGGACATATCCATAAAAACTTTCATTAATTGTGAAGTTTTTGTTCTGTCTGAGCCTTTAATTTTATGAAAGTCTTCTAAAATCCAACAAGAATTTGAAGCACCATAAAATTTTGCTAATCGTTGAGGCGTTAGTTGTGGAGGAAGTATATGTTTGGTTGTTTCTGTTTTTTGTTTTGTATAATCTCCAAGTTTTATAGTTGCTTTAATGTCTGCATAACTTATGTTCAATTCGGGAGCTATTTTAAAAGTTTTAGAAGAACTATTCTCATTATACAAACCTGAAAGCTGGTCAAATCCGTCAAGTATTATGCTTTCAAAAGTCATACCTTCCATACATCTTGTTGTATATGAGTTTTCGTATGTTTGACTTATTTTGTTTGTTAACAGTGTTGTTTTTCCACAACCTGAATGTCCATATAATACAATTTGTTTTCCAGGTGTATTTAAGGCATCAACAAAATGATTATTTAATTTTCCTTCTCTTTCTACAAATGTAAATTTTGCTGATGAAGTTGGTGTGAAAATTTTTTTTGTTTTATATATAATTAACTTTTCGTCTATCATTTTCGGTTATTTTTTGAATAATTGCCTACAAATCTTATATATGCGAAACAAACTTTCGTTTATACATCCTAATTGAGACGATTGTCTCTATTTTGTAGTATTTGTTGTTTTCCAAATATATAAATTAATACCGAAAACACTGATGAAAATATTTTAGTTTTTATCAGTGTGTTCAAAAGTAACTTCTTTTAATTCTGGTATGTTACGGGAAACCATAATGGCTAGTTTTTTTGTGTAATTTTTCTAGTTTAAATAGTTCCCTGCTAATTTTAATCATAATTCGTCCTCACTGAGAGTCGTAATTTCAATTTTATTAAAAAAGCTACAGAAATTATTTTCTTTAGCTTTTTTTATGTGTTAACCCAGCTCTTCGAGGTGTTCGTTGCGTGGGGCAGACAAAGTCTCCCGCTTTTGACCTCTCGAGTAAAGTAAGTTAGGTTTACTTCTTGGTATACTTGGATTTTTTGATAATGTAATCAATAGGTCGTTACTATATTTACCAATAACATTTAATATACTATTTGATTGCGGTTTTACTGTAGCACGGCAATAAAATGGCTATATCAACAAAGAATTGATCGTATTTAATATTTTTTTGAGTTAAATAAGGAATCGACATAAACCAACTATAAAATGAGCTATGGAATATCAGTACCATTCTGATCGTATTAATTTAACAAGTGTCATATTAGTAGCGTTTTAGACTGTTATATCAATGTGGTTTGATCAAAAATTTTGTAAGGCAACAATCAGGAGGGCACTTTTTTAAGCTCCTCAATAAAAAAGGTTGGTGGCATCTCAGTGTTAGAACGGAAAGCATTGGTAAATCGTTGCGTACTACTGAAACCTGCCTCTTCAGCCAGTGCTGTATTAGTATAATTTCGCAACATTTTATCCGTTTTCAATAAGGATACGATATAGTCCACTTTAAGATCGTTAATGTACTTTGTGAAATTTTTCTCCCTGTAATGATAAATGATTTGTGACAAATATTTACTGTTACAGCCAAAAGCATTACTGAGGGTGCCCAACGTTACATCTTTTTTCAGAAATTTTTTATCCCGTTCAAATTTTTCCAGTTGTTTCAAAAGTAAGGCAACGGTATCTTCATTGATGTCTGGTATCCCTTTTTTTATAGTTTTGATTGCAACAGTAGGTACTTGGCTTTTTTTCATATGCGCATCAAATTTTTGTTTGAACATACTCTTATTTTTGATATGTCTATAGGCGAGGAAAAGTAGGGAGAAAATTACCCGAAAGTCTAGATAAGTATATAAAGGTAAAAGGAAAATTGCTAGAAAATAATATAATAGCTTTATTTAAAAAATTTCTCGGTGATGAAGTAAAAGTTGTTGAAAGTTATTATATCAGTGGATGCGAGCATGACATATTAATCATCTGGAAAGATAACGCACTTATAATTGAAGCAAAAGGATACAATATTAGGGAACCTTTTAGAAATCCTAAAAAAGCCTTTACAAGAATTAAAGACGATTTTAAAAAAAGTATTGGTTATGGTTATGGACAAACACTTCGCGTTGAGACCATTATACTTGAAAAAAAGCCATTAGTAATTCAAGATAATCGGGGTAAAAAGATCGAAACAATCGATACAGCAAAAATAAAAAATTGTTTCTCTATTATAGTTAACATTAACTCATTTGGATTAGTACAAAATGATTTATCGCATCTATTAAATATCCACGAGGACGATATTTATCCTTGGGCGGTTAAATATGACGACTTAGAGATTTTTATTTTAACAATGATTGCACAAGGAATCAATCCTCAAATATTTATTGATTTCCTATTATTAAGAGAAGAACTCCATGGTAAAATAACTTGTTCAGATGAATTAGAAATCTGTGGTGGTTTTCTAACAAAACAAATCATTCATAAAAGAATAAAGTATATGGATACTTTGAAGACATCTCCAGAATTTGGAGATATTTTTGATCAGCAATATAATAAGACTATGGGATTTAAAAACGAGAAAAACCTTTATGAAAAACAAAGTGGGAAATATATGTTTTGGTAGATATATAATCAAATTTTAAATTTGAGTAGAAAAATTTACATTTATAATAAAGTTAGAGATGTTAATTAATCAAGATGTTAAATCAATGGAGCAATTCAATATCTGCAGGGAAGTAAATGGAGACAAAGTCAAAGTAAATAAAATTTCAATTAAAATTTCATAATATTAATCTTAAAAAGAAAAGGCTGCCATTCGGCAGCCTTTGATATTTTGAAAACTATGTATGAACTTCGACTGTACTCTTAGCTGTTGTAATTGTTGCAGGTTTTAAGTTACCGGCTACAGTTTCTGTGTTTGTAACGTGTTTTTCCATCTTCATTTCAGGTTTTAGAGTAATATTATGCATTGTTTTGGCTTCCGCCTGGTATTGTTCTGTTGGGCTATGATGTCCTTCAGGATTCAAAAATTTGTATGAGTATACAATTCCTAGATTAAAATAAGAAAAGGCTGCTAAGAGTACAATAAGTTGATGAACGTTCAAGACAAGTTTTTTGTCTCATGATTTTATATTACAAAAGTACGAAAAAAACTTCATATAAGCAAGTTGATTAATTATTTTGTAATAAAATATACTTAATTATACGTTATAAACCTAAGTTATCATTGAACCCGATAGCGCGGATTTGTAAACCGTCTTCACAAAGAGTAGTAATTTCAATTTGATAAAAAAGCTACAGGAATTATTTCCTTGTAGCTTTTTTGTGTGTGTTAACTTTATAGCTTATTGCTGTGGGCACGGATAACACCTGAGCGATAGCAAAAACTTGAAGATATACCCATGCTATGCGTGGTGTTCGTTGCACGTGCTAGGCAAAATCTCCCGCCTTTGACCTCGCAAGTAAAATAAGCTAGTTTTACTTCTTGGTACGCTAGTACCAGTATAGTTATTATTAAAAATTGTTATGTTATATCAATTTATCGCTCATACGGCATTTCAGTGTAATCTACAAAATGGAATTTGCTTTTATCCAATTCGTTAAGTTTTTCTTTCAATGCGTTTATTTCAACTTCATTAAGTGAAAACCATTCTCTACGGGTGAGATTTGGCATTAAAAATAAATGTAGTTCCTTCTCTAACTCCTTATGAAATTCTGTCATAATATAAAATTTTAATCGAATAGGGAAAGGTATCGCGGTCCTAAAAGCACTTAACCGGGCACTTAAGTTCTTTGTAAAACCAACTTTATATTTATCTGTATTTAAAATATTAACGACATACAATCCAGGAAATTTTGAAGTATGATATTCAATAATTTTTATCATACCGCTACCTTCATAATATACCTTGGAATCAAAGGAAGCTATTCTTGGAAATTCTCGTTCAGCAATATTAAAACCAAGCTTTTCAAGCAATTCTAATGATGGCCAATAATTATCCTTTTCCGGATGATAGATTTTAAAAATTTCATTTGGCATTGAACAGATTTCTCTTGCTTTTGAATAGCCACGATCAAATCCTTCACCATCGTCATGCAAATTTCTAGCCTCTTTTTGTGAAGTTGCAATAGCAAACCAGTTTTCTGAATTACAGGGAGTTGTTACCCAATAGAGGTTTTGTATTTTCATAAGTTGTCCATAAGGTCTACCTGTACAATCTCACTAACTTTCGCATCCGCCTTGATTTAATTTTTAATTTAGGCATCAAAAAAATTTGGGAGTTACAAAAATAGGATGATTTTACTTTAGTCAATATGCAAATAAAAAGTCATGATAGTTAAGAAACATTCTCAAAAAGCCATTTTTTAATAGAAGCGTGACCTCTTACTGTACCTGGTAGATCAACTCTTATAGCTTTTTCAATTTTATGAAAGGAAGATTCTAATTTCCAGTCTATAGACTTCATATATCTGTTGATATATGTAAAATCTCATAGCCCTCATTACGGTCCAATAAATAACTGTCCGGAAATCCAGTAATTTTAGCATTGTCATTTTCTTTTGCTGCAGTCCAACTGTAATTATACTTCAAATCTGATCTCTTAAAATCTGCCATCTTTTTGTTTTTGTAAGGGTTTATATTCCTCTAAGTTAATGATTATAATTATTTAAATAACAATATGTTATAAATATAAAGTAAAAATTTACGCACATCTATCCTTGGTGTTCGTTGTGCGGTCTGGGCAAAGTGTCCCGCCTTTGACCTCGCAAGTAAAATAAGTTAGGTTTACTTCTTGGTATACAATTAGATTTTTTGATAACTTGATCTAATAGCCGTGTTGCAAATGCTTGTTTTACCGCTAGTAGTGAAAATTGGGCTGCTGCGCACTAGCAGCATTTACGAAGCAGAGACACACTGGAAATAGATACTTTTTCATCATTAGTTACAGTATAAATTAGAGCACTATGCTCTTACAAAAATCAATTAAACGGACATGTAGCTGTCTTAGAAGAATTCACTGGGAATATGGTATAAGAAATCACATCAAACGTAGGGTAAACTGCTGTTAATGAATTACTTTTTTTACAAAAAAAACAAGTACGATTTTCAGAATTTCCATAGTATTATTTATGAATATCCATAGATTATCAGTTGGATAGCAATAACATTGCCTATAATTTTGAGGAGGACTACAAAGTAAATAACGGTTTTATAGTAGTATTTCAAAGTAGGGTTAATAGTTTTTACTACTTCGTTTAAAGTCCATAACCAATTAAAAAAACAAATGAAAATGGAACAGAAAACAGTATGTATGTACCCAAAAGATGTTCAGCGGGTTACAGGTAAAAGTTATCGTTTTGCAAGATTACTTTTAATTGATAGTAGAAGACAACTGAATAAAGAGGAGCATCAATTCATAAGTATTGAAGAGTGCTGTTCATACACAGGTTTAAAATTAGAATAAATCAATATACTGCTGCCAAAACTGAGGTAGGTGTAAATTTAAATTTTAGGATATGCGTGAATTTAAAAATAAGTAGTGCAAGTACTCGTGAACTAACGATAACGCAATGAGAACAAGGATACGGGATAGAAGTAATGAGTCCTAAAAAATAAAAAAAGTCCAGACCATCATCCGGCCTGGACTTTTAATGTATAACGCGCAATCAGAACGAAATTAATTTCATTCTTTTCGCTTTCGAACCAGTTTTTTTTAGCAGTATCGAAATAACAAAACTTACAATTGCTCCAAGAATAGCAAGCAAAATTGTTTTCAAAAAGTCTTCTGAATGTAAGTTTGGCACTACACTCAATAAAGTGCCACTGGCAGTCCCCACTAAAGGACTGTTACTCGATTGCATAGCGTTTCAAATTAGTCTCAGTAGTAAGCTGGCTAACGGCCGATAGTACGCCGCCAACAACTGCGAGATAGCCACCTAAAGTGACAACGGTGATCGGTAGAATAATAGGAGCAGCAATGATACTGCCGCCAACTGCCGCCAAAGAGAGACCAATAGTACGGAGTACTTTAAAAAATTTTGGGGTAGGAGCTTTCACTCGTTTGATAACATTCATATTTTTTGTTTTTTAGCAATTCCCTTTAGGAATCATGATTGTACAAGTAATAAAACACTTTCCTTCGCATCCAATTGACGATAGACCACGTTTCGAAGCTTTGTAAAAGCTTTTCTGGATTCAAGTCCTAATCCCGGACCCTTTAGGTGCAATACCGGAGCAATGCAGCCCTGTAATTCTTTTAGGGCATTATTGGCGGGATGAAACAGAATTAAACTCCTGTTGGTAACATCTACAACTTCCAAATGCCAGCTAAATCGCTTACTGTAACGTTTTACGATAAAATATTCACCTTCAGGAATACAAGAAACTACACTAAGATTATCCCTCCATGGCAATTCAATAGTAGCACAGATTGTGGTACCGGTATAGCGAAGTATTCCGTTAGTTCCTTTCGGAAAATAGGTTCTGGTTAATACCAAAACCATACTATAATCCGCTAACGGTTACCAAAGCCAATGGATTATAAGAGCCATTTTTTAAGGCATACATGCTGCCATTGACTTCTTGGTAAAATTCCAACCCCACAACCAAAAATAGTGGTTTAGTGCTATTAGGTGTCACCATATTGCTATGCGTAATGACTGCAGTTGGTAGCATATTCCATGGTAATACTGCCGTTTCCGTATGGGATTCGACAAATGTCTCTGCTTCAAAATCAATTTCAGTTCCAGCCGAAATGATTTTAAAATGTGTTGTCCCGCTAGGGGCAGCAATCATAGTAGCAGGTACAAAAGGCGCAAGGACGACGGTAATGGCACCCGTAGCACGGTCAATGGTTCCCTCATAAGGGGCAAACAAACTGGAACCAAGTGTTCCATTAATGTTAAATTCAAAACCGACTAATAATTCAGCTTCTCCATCAATAACGTTTCGCAAACCTCGTACACTGGTCATGTCAGCTTGAATCACTTTAATCATACTCTGGGTCAGGCGGCTGACCATTCTACTGTCAGAAGAGTTTAAAAGTAAGGTTCTTATCGAAGCTCGCAAGGTTTTGCCTGCCTTACCTGCTCGTCCAAATTCAGAACCATTTTCACGTGTACGTTGAAAAGCAGGATCACTGGCAATTCGTTTGGCGTCAACACCGCCTTTTTCTCTAGCCATGTGACCATCTTTAGTCTTGTAAAAAGTAATATCCCCGATAGTACCTCTCAATTTAATTATACCTTTTTGCTGGGCCATAATTTTATCTGTTATAATGTTAATGTGTAAAATGTTAGGTACATTTTTTCAAACCTTATAAAACCAATTTCGATGCATCTAAAAGCGGATCTACAGTACAAATCTTTAACTATTTTATTGAAAATCAAAGCACTAGTGTCCATAAAGGGCCAAAAAGGCCTATAAAGACCTATAATTACTACTTTGCCCATGTCAAAATGGAAGAATTACAATAAAAAATTCATCTATGAAAAACCCGTTGTATAGTAAGTTCAGGATTAAGGGTTATATCTGTATAGCTATGATAGGATTTATTTAATAACTTGTATAGTTATTTCAAGACGGGTCATATAGTTATTTTAGGACGGGTCACACTGTTTGGTCAGTGTATGGATAAAGCATAGATAGTGTATGCATAATGCATGGATAATGCATGGATAATGCATGGATAATGCATGGATAATGCATGGATAATGCATGAATTGGCTACCGATAATGAAACCGTTACTTTTACTAGTATAGGTAAGGATTCTTGGCAATCTCTGTCTGCTTATTACTTTATTTGATCTTCGACTGCCTTACGATCGATTTGTAACCTTTGCTATTGCATCCCAAGGAACAATAGCGCGTTATTGTTCTACGTGTAGTAAACTCGTTTTTGCAGAACTCACAGATGCGCGTAATTTTAATGTTTGAACTCATAGAAATGTGACTTTAGGTGTCCCACTGTGACTATGTGTGCCTCTGTGTGTCATAAATTGTCTAAAAAAAATAATCTTAGCACCTCAGATTTTGAGGTACAAATGAGATACAAATGGAATCAAAATAACACACAATATCAAAAAGATAATATAAATAAAAACGAGTTATAATATTGTTTGTCAATATTATAACTCGTTTATTTGTTGTTATTTTGTGATACTTTGTTCTACTACTTCCCGATGCAGAAATTAGCAAATATATTTCCTAACAATTCGTCATTAGTAACCTGTCCCGTAATCATTCCAAATTGATACAAAGCTTCCTTAATATCTAATGACATCAAATCGGAGGACAAGTTCGTTTCAAGGCCAAATTTTACTTTTTGTATTTCATCCAAAGCTTTTAGTAAAGAATCGTAATGTCTTGTATTGGTTACGATTGTTTCATTATTCCGTAATGCTCCAGTATTGACAAACGAAAGTAATTGATTCTTTAACTCCTCAACACCTAGTTTTTCTTTTGCAGAAATTAATAAGATTTCTGGAATTTCAGCTTTTAGATTTACAATTTCACTTTCCTCGAGTTTGTCGGCTTTGTTGCCAATAATCACAAGTGGCTTTAATGGAAATTGGTTTTTAATTTTTTCCAGTTCTATTTTTAACTTTAAACCTGATACTTTAAACTCGGAACTGTCAAATAGGAAAACGACAACCTGCGCTTGTTCAATTTTTTCAAAAGTCTTGCGAATCCCGATGCTTTCCACCACATCTTCCGTTTCCCTAATTCCAGCGGTATCTATGAATCTAAATCCGATTCCGCCAATCACTAATTCATCTTCAATAGTGTCACGCGTTGTTCCGGCAATTTCCGAAACTATAGCTCGCTCTTCATTCAATAAAGCATTCAAAAGTGTCGATTTCCCTACATTAGGTTCACCCACAATAGCTACAGGAATTCCGTTTTTAATCACATTTCCTACGGCAAACGAATCGATTAATCGTTTGAGTACGAATTCAATTCTGTTCAATAATTCGTGAAATTGAGTTCGGTCAGCAAATTCTACATCTTCTTCGGCAAAGTCTAATTCGAGTTCGATTAGTGAAGCAAAATTCAATAATTCTTCTCTTAATTTTGCTATTTCGTTTGAGAAACCACCACGCATTTGTTGCATTGCAATTTGGTGTGAAGCTTCATTATCGGATGAAATTAAATCGGCAACGGCTTCTGCTTGGGACAAATCCAGTTTTCCGTTTAAAAATGCTCTTAACGTAAATTCACCAGCATCAGCCATTCGACAGCCTTTTCGAAGCAATAATTGAATAATTTGCTGTTGTATATAAGTAGAACCGTGACACGAAATTTCAATCGTGTTTTCGCCTGTATAGGAATTTGGCCCTTTGAAAATGGATACCAGAACTTCATCCAAAGTTTTGGAGCCATCCATAATATGCCCTAAATGTAAGGTATGCGTTTTTTGAGTTGTTAATTCTTTGTTTTTGATGGATTTAAAAACAGAATTTCCAATAGTAATGGCATCTTGGCCGGAAATCCGAATTACGGCTATAGCTCCAGCTCCCGAAGGAGTTGCCAATGCCACTATGGAATCTTGAGGTATCATATTTAAATTCAATTTGATACAAAAGTAAGCAAAATAGACATGGCTTTAAGACTCGATTATTAAACCATTAACTTTATTTTTTGTTAAAAATTAGCCAAACTGATAATTATCATTCTATTTTGTTTTTTGTTTTGTAAATTTATATAAATAATTGATTTGCAATAATTTAACTGTATTATGAAAAAAATTCTATTTCCTACCGACTTTTCAGAAGTTTCCAAAAACGCGTTTATTTACGCATTGAAATTGGCAGAATCGATTAATGCTGAAATAGTTACAATGCATGTTTACCAATTGCCTCAAGCCAATTATGTTAATGTTTCTGAGTATTTACATGAAATTTATGATGTAACTGAACTTAGTAATTTTGAGAATTACAAAGATGAAGTTCCTGTTTTAAGAAAAATTGCGGAAGCAAACAATTTAACTCACATCAAAATAAGTCATGTTTTGATTTTGGGAAATTTGGTTCCAGAAATAAAAAAAATAACCGAGAATGAAAATTTCGATTTCGTAGTTATGGGAACCAAAGGCGCCACTGGTCTTAAAGAAACTTTTTTCGGTACGATAGCCACAAAAGTTATGAATGATGTCAAAGCATTAGTTTTGGCAATACCGGAGCACTGTAAATATCATCCTATCGAAAAAATACTGTTCATTACACAATACAAACCGGAGGATACAGGTTCTTTTGTAAGAGTTCTGTCTTTGTCCAAAATATTTAAAGCACATATTGATTGCCTTCGTGTAGCGTCTCCGCATCATGAAGTTAAAGACGACACTAGAGAAGATTGGAAGGTATTAGTAGAAAATAATGAAGTTACATTTCACTATATCAAAGGAGAAGATGTGGAAGGAATTATTTTAAATTTTATCGATTTGCATAAAATTAATTTGATAGCAATGCATGTGTATCACAGAAATTTCTTTGAGAAAATTTTCGAAATTAGTCTTTCAAAAAAATTAGCATTTCACATCAATGTACCGATTCTTGCCATTCATGAATAAAATTAATTTCGATTTGAATACTCGAAAAATTCTCAATATTTAGTAGTAAATGAATCCTTTAAAAGCATAATAAAAATGAAAAAAATTCTCTTTCCAACCGACTTTTCTACAGTAGCTACAAATGCTTTTGTACATGCTTTAGAATTTGCAAAAATAGTTCACGGGGAACTTGTTTTATTGCACACTTTTGAACTGCCAATTTATGACAATCAGTTTTTTCCTGAAAATTACGCGGTCATTTATGATTCATTAGAGTTAGCGCAATTTGATATGTTTAAAGAGGAAATCCCAAAATTGCGGGCTATAGCCGAAGAGCGTCATTTGGATAAAATAAAGATGTCTCATAGGCTCATGGATGGGGATTTGCTCCATAATATTAAAAAATGTATCAAAGAAGATAAAATAGATTTTGTCATAATGGGAACTTCCGGAGCCACGGGATGGGATGCTTTTTTTATGGGCACCAATACAGGTTCTGTAATTTCCGGAATAGATGTTCCTATGTTGTGTGTTCCAATAGAAGCCAAATTCAAGAAAATTGAAGTTATTGGATTCACAACTCGTTTTAGAACCAAAGATAAAAAAGCCTTAAAAATGGTGTTGGATATTGCCAAAAAAACGAAAGCAAAAGTAAAGTGCTTGTATGTAAAAACCAGTGATTCTGATGTCTCTAAAGATACAGTTGCTAAATGGGAAGAAGAATTTATTAATGAACCCATTGAATTTTTTGTCATTAACAGCGACGAAGTCAAAGAAACTATTCTGGATTTTATAATGTATAAAGAAGTTGATGTCCTGACAATGCTTACGTATAAAAGAGGTTTTTTTGAAGGGATTTTTAAACCTAGTTTAACAAAAAAAATAGCTACGAATTTTGATATTCCAATTCTAGCCATTCACATTGATTGATTCCGTGTTAATTCAATTGAAATCTTGAATTCTATGTAGTTTGGCATCGCCATTGCCTTTTAATTTAGACCTCAAAGTAATCTATTTCGTTATATTTGCAATTCATCAAATTGAATTATGGAAATATACAAAGCAAAAAAGATTCGCTTTTCAACGGCATTAACTGCAATCAATAAAAAGTACAATAGTATAAGTATTTTAAGACTTTTTACTATTGTACTTTTTTTGGTTTCTATTTATTATTATATGAAAAATAGCGAAGTTATTCTCATAGCTTCCGCCATTTTTCTTTTTGGATTATTCGTTGTCTTGATGCGAATCCATTCTAAATTAGTTTTCGAAAAGCAAGTTAATCAAGCCTTATTGGACATTAATGAAAATGAAATTTCCTATTTGGAAAGAAATAAAATTCCTTTTGAAAACGGACAGGAATTCAATGATTTTCACCATCCGTATGCATATGATTTAGATATTTTTGGCGAACATTCCTTGTTCCAAAACTTGAATAGAACGGCTACTTTTATTGGAAAAAAAACATTCGCAAACCAATTGTTAACACTTCTGTCAAATGATGAAATTACCAGAAATCATCAAGCGGTAAAAGAATTATCTGAAAAATTAGATTGGCGTCAGGAATTTTTGGCTTTCGCCAAAGTAAGCAACGACAATCAATCAAATTACGAGACGCTACTTAAGTGGAGTACATTCAATAGTAAGCCTTTATCTAAAATAAGTATTTTTATTTCCTATTTTTCACCACTTCTTTTTCTGGGAGTTCTGATTGCTTATTTAGTGACTTCTAATACCTTTTTTGCTTCTGTTTTGTCGTATTTGTTTGTTATTAATTTAATGATTTTAGGACGTTTTATTAAGCGAATCCAAGCTGAAGTAGCTAATTCCACAAACATTGATAAAACTATTCATCAATATAGTTTGCTGTTGCAAAAAATTGAAAACGAATCTTTTCAATCACAAAAATTAATCGATTTGCAGCAAAAACTAATGTTCAAAAAAGAAAATGCCAGCGTTCATTTTAAACAATTAGCAGGCTTGTTTTCAAATATGGACAGCATCAGTAATTTCGTAACGGCTACCGTTTTCAATGGAACTTTTCTGTTTAATTTACACGTTTTAAAATCATTAATTCAATGGAAAAATGATCACGCTGAAGCTTTAGAAAATTGGCTGGAAGTTATTGGTGAATTCGAAATGCTAAACAGCTTGGCTAATTTTTCGTATAATAATCCAGAGTTTGTTTATCCAACATTAAACACCAATTTTGAAATTGATTTCACGGATTTAAGTCATCCTTTATTGAATGAAAAAACCAGAATAGGAAATGATGTGCGTTTTCATCCCGAATCATTTATGATTTTAACGGGTTCTAATATGTCCGGTAAAAGTACTTTTCTAAGAAGTTTGGGAATAAACATGGTTTTATCAGGAATGGGTTCGGCGGTTTGTGCTAGTCACGCTAATGTGCATCCGTTACCCGTTTTAGTTTCCATGCGATTATCCGATTCTTTGTCTGATAGTGAATCGTATTTCTTTGCCGAAATCAAGCGCTTAAAGCAAATCATGGACGAATTGGAAAACAGACCCGCATTTGTTTTATTGGACGAAATATTGCGCGGAACAAATTCAGATGATAAACGCAACGGAACAATTGAAGTGGTCAAAAAAGTTATTGGAAAAAAAGCTGTTGGAGCTATTGCAACGCACGATATTGAAGTTTGCTTAACCACAAATGAGTATCCAAATATATTAACTAACAAATGTTTTGAAGTAGAGATTATCAATAATGAACTCCATTTCGATTATAAACTTAGGGATGGAATTTGTAAAAATAGAAGCGCTACATTCTTGATGAAAAAAATGGGAGTGATTTAATTAGTATTGAGTGTTCAGTTTGTCTTTGCGAGGAACGAAGCAAAAACACTATAACGAGCAGTCATTATAATCATTTAAACGAAATATCAAAGAGATTCCTTATTCGATACTGACAAAAATATAGGTGAATAAAAGCAAAAAACCGTCTAATAATTAAACGAGACGGTTTTTTAAATATAAAAATGGTTTGGTTAATAGCGTATTTTAAACTGAACTAGCTGTTCAGCATTACCGGCATTACAAGCATAGTAACTGTTTCACCTTCTTCTAATCCATCAACGGGAGTTAGGATTCCGGCTCTGTTTGGTAATGACATTTCAAGCATAATCATATCGGATTGTAAGTTCGTCAACATTTCAGTCAAGAAACGGGAATTGTATCCTATTTGCATATCATCACCTTGATAATCACATGTCAATCTTTCTTCCGCCTTGTTTGAATAATCAATATCTTCAGCAGAAACATTCAATTCAGCACCAGCGATTTTCAAACGAATTTGGTGAGTTGTTTTATTCGAAAAGATAGCAACACGACGTACAGAACTCAAAAATTGAGAACGATCAATCATCAATTTATTTGGATTTTCTTTAGGAATTACCGCTTCGTAATTTGGATATTTTCCATCAATCAAACGGCACATTAAAACATAATTGTCAAAAGAAAAAGTAGCATTCGAATCGTTGTATTCAATTTTTACTTCAGCATCCGAAGTTCCAAGAATATTTTTTAAGATGTTCAAAGGTTTCTTTGGCATAATAAAATCAGCGACTTGAGAAGCTGTTACATCAGTACGTGCATATTTTACTAATTTATGAGCATCAGTTGCTACAAAAGTCAATCCTTGTGGCGAAAACTGGAAAAATACACCCGACATTACCGGACGTAAATCATCATTTCCGGCAGCAAATATTGTTTTGCTTATGGCTGTTGCCAAAACATCAGCAGGAACAAGTGTTACAGATGGATCGTCTAAGTTTACCGATTTTGGGAATTCATCTCCAGGAGCATAAGCTAAAGCATATTTTCCAGAATTAGAACTGATTTCTATCGTACTATTTTCTTCAACAGTAAAAGTTAAAGGCTGTTCTGGGAATGTTTTAAGGATTTCCAAAAGTAATTTTGCAGGGACAGCAACGATTCCTTTACTTTCTGAATCAATTCCTAATGTAGCAGACATTGTTGTCTCTAAATCAGAAGCGGAAACCGTTAGCACATTATGGTCTAAGTCAAATAAAAAGTTATCTAAAATAGGCAAAGTATTACTGCTGTTGATAACGTTACCTAAAACTTGTAATTGCTTCAATAAGTACGAACTCGATACTATAAATTTCATCTGTTATGTTTTATTTTTTAAGGTATTTCTCTAATTCCGAAATACGATACATTTTACAAATATATCGTAAACTATTCTAGTTTGGAAACTTTTTTATTAACATCTATTTGCTGTATTTTCTTTTTCGAAGGAAAGTAAATCCAACACCAAAAAGGCCTAAAATAAGAATTGGAAGCCCGATAGTTAGGATTTGTGTTCGGGTATAGTTTTCATAAACTTTTTCTTTATCCAATAGAGGTAAATCAAGATCTTTACTTCGAATGTTAATAAGTCCGGTATCATCTAATAGATAATTGACACAGTTTATCAGGAAATCTTTATTATCATACAAATTTCCAGACCTTTGGTCATAACCCAATTCTACCGGTTGAAAGTTTTTATCTAATTGGTTTTTTATCAAATCTCCATCCGAAATTACAATCATTTTGTTCTTTTGTCCTGTGGCTTGAAATGTTTTTTGTTCAAATGGCAAAACTCTATTTTCAAACATAGAATGAAATGAACCTTCTAATAAAACCGAAAGTGGAATTTTCCCTTTGTTCAAGTAATCGTTTGGCGACGTTTCTTCGGCAACGATGTTCAGGTTTATCTCTGACGGAGTTCCTATTTTTTTCGAATATTGTGAAGATTCTAACAGAATGGTTTTCTTGATTCGATTTTTCAAAGTATCGATAGGATTCGCAAAATCAAATTTGATTCCACCTAAATTTTTCACAATCGGATGCAAACTGTTTGGATACACTTGTGGCGCAAACTTCCAGTTGAATTCTTGAAATTGAGTCGCACTTCCTTGTTCACCGGTGGCTAGTTTTATAGGACTTCCTTGTTCATCTTTTACTAAATCAGGATTGATTCGGATGCCGTATTTAAAGAACATATCATTCAAATTCAAATCATTTGGATAAGCTAAAGTGGCTCCAGATGAATCGTATAAACTATCCATTTCAGCCGTAACTTGGTCAATCAACCATAATGTTTTTCCACCATTGATGATAAATTGGTCCAAAACTTGTTTCTCCGCATCGGTAAACGTTTCAGTAGGTTTTGCAATAACAGCTAAGTCATATTTTTCTAAAGCTTCTAAACTTCCAACTGGATTTTTGGCAACTGAATCTAAAGTAAAAGGACCAATATGGTAACTTTCGCGCACTTGCAAAAGAAATTTAGCCATCAAAATATCTTGTAATTCACCGTTTCCTTTAATGACTGCGATTTTCTTTTGTTTGGCTTTGGTAATCTTATTCAACGCTTCGGCAATGGAGTATTCCAAATGCTGCACAGATCCAATTACTTTTTGGGTAGTTGAAGCACCCATAATGTTTTTCAGCAAAGGAATATTTACTTCCTTATTGTCATAAACGGCAATTGCCCAAGGAAAAACCATCGCTTGGGATTGCTTCCCTTTATCGTCAACGGTTATGTTTATTGGCGTAAGCCCTTTTCGATACAACTCTTTAATATTGTCCATATTGGCATCTTCATTATCCAAAGGATCTACGAATTCAAAAATGATATTTTTGTTGTACGCCTGAAATTCTTCTAGTAATTGTTTAGTTTCTTGTTGTAAACGCTTGAATTCGGCAGGTAAATCGCCTTGCATGTACACTTTTATAGACAACGGATTTTGAACTTGCTTAATAATATTCAAAGAAGTAGGGGAAAGCGTGTATCTTTTATCTTTTGTTAAATCAAAACGATGAAAAAAGGAACTTCCTATTACATTCGCAAGCACTACAATGGCTAGGATAATCAATACTGATTTTAGGTTATTTTTCTTAGAACTAGTCATTACGATTTGAAAGATTTTAGATTATAAACAGTAAATGAAAGAAAGACAACGGCTATGCTTGTAAAATAAAGAATATCTCTGGTGTCTAATACGCCTCGGCTCATGCTTTTGAAATGATCTTGCATTCCTAATGAAGCAATTATGGAAGACATATTTGGAACAACAGAAGCTAAACCTTCAAAACCGAAATAGAAGAAAAAACATAAAAATACGGCTACAATAAAAGCTACAATTTGGTTGTCAGATAAGGTTGATGTGAATATTCCAATAGCTGAATAAGCGCCAATCAGGAATAATAATCCAAAATAAGAACCAATCGTGCTTCCCATATCGATATTGCCTTCTGGCATTCCTAAACTAGAAATTACGGCTACATAAATAAATGTTGGAATTATCGCCATTACAATCAAAAGCAAAGCGCCAAGAAATTTTCCATTTACAATTTGCCAAATGCTCAATGGTTTCGTCAGCAATAATTCTAATGTTCCTTGTTTTTTTTCATCCGAAAAACTACGCATTGTTACCGCGGGAATCAAGAATATTAAAATCCAGGGTGCTAAGGTAAAAAACGGTGTCAAATCAGCAAAACCGGTATTCAGAATGTTATAATCTCCTTCAAAAACCCAAAGAAACAGTCCATTGATAATTAGAAAAATGGCAATAACTAAATAACCTATGGGCGAACCGAAAAAGGATTTTATTTCTCGTAATACTATTGATTTCATTTATTTTTTTGTTTAAAGTTTCAAATGTTTAAGGTTTAAAGTTCCCAATCCAACAACTTTAAACCTTAAACTTTAAACTATTTTTTATTCTAAACTTACTAATTTATCCACACTCCACGCTTCTGGTTTGTCGTTGAATAATTTCTTGGTGAATGTCCAAACATCATAAAAAAGTTCGGAATTCCTGTAATTTTCCAAATCAGCTTCAGTTTCCCAATAGCTGTAAGTGAAGAAAATACTTTTGTTATTTTTATCCTGATACAATTCTAAGAAACGATTTCCGGGCGCATTTCGTATTTTATCTTTCATTAACTCAAAGTTTTCCAAAAATGCAGGAATATGCTCCTCGTGAAAACTCAATTTTACTATTCGTACAAACATTTAGATTTATGATTTTAGATTAACGATTTATGATTCCTTAACACTGCTACCTGAACACTATATTTATTATATCTCTATAATTCAATCCAAGTAAGCTATTCGCTGAACCTACTTTGGATGGATTGCTTCTAAAAATGGCAATTTCAAGAAAACCGGCTTCATTGAAAATCGCTAATTTTTCGCCCTCATATGATTTAATAGGATATTTATCAGAACTCGCAATTGCGGAATAGTTGGGCAAAATTGTTTTAATATTTTTGGTTTTCAAAACAATTTCATAAGGTCTTCCTTTGGCAACTTCGATAAAATATTTTTTAGAAATATTAGTAATTACATTTCCAAAATGGTCAATGTAAATCACATGACCTTTTAATGAATTCCCATCAGCGGAAAGAACAGCTTGTAAGTCGGTTACTTGTTTAATACTATTTATTTCTTTCCCAATAACGTTCATCAAGCCGCCCTTAGCAAGATGACAGGCTACGGTTACAAACACATCTAAATCTGCAGCATCACTGGGTAAACGATCGTGAATGTTTATCGCTACAATTTTTTGAGGGACAATTTTTTGCGAAAGCATGCTCAAAATACCATTATCGGCAGCAATAAAATAATGATCGTTCCATTGCATCACAATATGTTGGTTTTCCTTATTGTGTTCCATATCCACACCAATAAGGTGAACAGTGCCTTTTGGAAAGCTCGCATAAGATGCTCCAATAATGTAACTGGCTTCTACCGTGTTGAATGGGTCAATTTCATGAGAAATGTCAATGATTTTAGCTTCGGAATACTCAGACAAAATTTTCCCTTTCAACGCACCTACAAAGTGATCTTTCAAGCCGTAATCGGTAGTTAGGGTAATTATTGACATAAATTTGTTTATAACTATTGGTGTTATGTAAACCTAATTTTATTAAATTTGAGAAGTGCAAAGCTAATAATAGTAAACTCAAAAAACGAAAAACAAAAAACAATTTCTTTTTTAAAACTAGAAATATACCCGACAGCCAATTGATTTATAAAAAAATTAATTCCAATTTAAAACTACCTCATTTGAACGAAAGAATAATCGAGCTCATAGACATCGCTCCAAAAGACTTTTGGGGCGCTCAAGACACTCATCTTGAAACAATTAAAAAATATTATCCAAAATTGAAAATTGTCGCTCGGGGAACAACTTTAAAAGCTTTTGGAGAAAAAGAAGTTTTAGACGAGTTCGAAAAACGTTTTCAGCGATTAATGGTGCACTTTTCAAGATACAATAACATTGATAATAATGTAATCGAACGCGTTATTTTAGGCGATGTTCAGGAAGACAGAAAATTTCAAGGTCAGGATAAAATATTAGTGCATGGAGTAGGAGGAAAAATTATAAAGGCTATGACTCCCAATCAGCAATTGCTGGTGGATACCATGGAAAAAAATGATATGGTTTTTGCCGTTGGACCAGCCGGAACCGGAAAAACCTACACCGGAGTTGCCATGGCAATTAAAGCACTGAAAGAAAAACAAGTTAAACGTATCATTCTAACGCGCCCCGCAGTTGAAGCAGGGGAGAACCTTGGTTTTCTTCCGGGTGATATGAAGGAAAAATTGGATCCGTACATGCAACCTTTATATGATGCTTTGCGCGATATGTTACCTAATGAAAAGCTCGAAGATTATATTTTAAAGGGAATTATCCAAATTGCGCCTTTGGCATTTATGCGAGGTAGAACATTGGATAATGCTTTTGTAATTTTGGATGAAGCCCAAAATACTACGCATTCCCAAATGAAAATGTTTCTTACCCGTATGGGAAAAAGTGCTAAATTTATGATTACTGGTGATCCAGGTCAGGTCGATTTACCACGAAGAACCATTTCCGGACTCAAAGAAGCCTTATTGGTTTTGAAAGATATTGATGGAATTGGAATCATTTATTTAGACGACAAAGACATTGTACGTCATAGATTAGTCAAAAAAGTAATTGACGCCTATAAAATGATTGAAAATAACGATTAACAAATTCCCAAAATTTTGAAGCGGAAAGCAAGTTCATTTTCAGTAGAGAATGGATTTACTTTCAGCTTTACTATTTTAAAAAACAAAAGTTAATATCTAAAGCTTTAAATAAAATCCAATTGATTCCTTTTGTATGTCTTATAAATGCAATAAATTTGGAATTAATAAAATTTCAGTTAAAAGAAATGATTTTAAAAGATAAAATTAAAGTAGTTATCAGTGATTTAGACGGAACTTTACTCAATTCAGATCACAAAATTTCCCAATATACCAAAACTGTTTTTCAAGAACTTCACAATCAAAATTATTTAATTATTGTAGCAACTGGTCGCCACCACTTGGATGCGATGCCAATTGTAGCAGGACTGGATGTTCCTTTATATTTAGTTACTTCAAATGGAGCGCGCATACATTCTCCTGAAAAAGAGCTTCTTTTTTCTATAAATATGGAAAGCGACGCCATAAAATCTGTTTTGTCTTTAGATATTGATCCTGAAATAACAACCGTATTGTTCAGAGAAAATGTTTGGCAAACCAACAAGCACAATGAAAAATTAAACGAATTTCAACCTGAAGTAAATTATCATCCTGAACTTGTCGATTTTTCCAATTTAGAGGATTTGAGCGCTATAAAAGTTTTTTTTACACATCCTAAACATTCAAAATTAATTGAATTACGCGATAAAATTTTAGAAAATCATACCGGACTTTTTAGCCATGCGTTTAGTTTGCCTTTTTGTTTAGAATTTATGGATAAGTCAGTGGACAAAAGTGTTGCGATTGCTAAAATTCTGGAGAAAGAGAATTTTGTTTTCGAACAAACAATTGCTTTTGGTGATGGCTATAATGATGAAAATATGCTAAAATCCTCTGGAAAATCTTTAGTTATGGGCAATGCACCTGAAAGCCTGAAAAATAAACTTTCCCATTTAGAAGTGATTTTGACTAACGATAATGAAGGAGTTGCGAAATATATCGCTCAAGAATTACTGAATAATTAATTTTGTTAACCAACCATATTTCCCAATTTACATTAAAATTAAAACCAAATGAACAAAAAAATAATCCTTGCCATCTCTGTTTTGTTTTCCATAACAATGCAAAGTCAAATGCTAAAACTTGAAGAAATCATGAAAGGCAACGCTTTCATTGGAGCGCAACCTGAAAATGAAAGATGGTCTTTAGATGGACAGAAAGTTTATTTTGATTGGAATCCAAATAATGAATTGGGTACAAGTACTTATTTTTGGAAAAACGGCTTATCAAAACCGGAATTGGCATTACCAAATGAAGCCGCTTTTTCAAAATTTGATTTCAAAAAAACAACCAATCCGGATTTGTATTATTACATTGATAAAGGAAGACTGTTCTCGTATTCACTGAAAAGTAAAACCTCTAAAAAATTATACCAACAAAGCAGTCCAATTTCTAATTTACAAATGGGCGCTGTTGCAGGAATATTGTATTTCAGACAAAATGAAAATCTTTTTCAGTTTAATACGAATGAAGGTTCTATTATTCAAATCACCAACTTTCGTAAAGGAAAATCAGATGAGAAAGTCGCTGATAAAGAATCTTTTTTGAAAAGCCAACAGGAAGAATTATTTCAATTCGTCAGAGATCAAGAAGCGTTGAAGAAATGGAATTTGGCAAAATCAAAAACTACAAAATCGGATTTTCCAAAGCCGTATTATTATGGAAAAAACACTTTTGGAAGCTTGAAAGTGGATCCAAAAGGAAATTTCGCCACCTTTAGATTAATAGAGGAATCAGAACGAAAAAGTGAAAAAATGGAACTTTTTATAACTGCCGATGGTTACAACCAAATTGAAGATACGAAGGAAAAAGTTTCTGTAGACAATTTGTTGGCAACCAAATTCGGGATTTACAACATCGCCAAGGATTCTGTTTATTTCATTAATTTTTCATCGTTGAGTCACATTCAGGATGTTCCTAAATATTTTGAAACCTATGAAAAATCAAAAACTGCAGCAAAAAAGGACAAACTAATTTTAGTTCAGGAACCTGTTTACAATGAAAATGGTTCTTATTCCATTGCCGAAATCAGGAGTCAAGATAACAAAGATCGATGGATTGTCAGTTTAAATCTTGAGAAAGGAACCTTTCAAGAATTAGACCATCAACATGATGAAGCTTGGATTGGCGGACCCGGAATTCCTTCTAATTCTTATGGAAGAGGAACGCTAGGATTTTTGGGCGACAACGAAACTGTTTATTTTCAGTCCGAAGAAACTGGTTATTCTCATTTGTATTCATATAATTTAAAGTCAAAAAAGAAAATCCAACTCACTAAAGGAGATTGGGAAGTGCGCAACGTAAGTTTGGCAAAAGACAGAAAGTCGTTTTATTTGACGACAACAACGACACATCCGGGAAACAGAAATTTTTATAAATTAGACGTTGCAAATGCTGTTTTGCAACCTATTTTAACTAAAGATGGTGCTCATGAAGTTAATTTGTCTCCAGATGAAACTACTTTATTGGTTCGTTATTCCTATAAAAATAAACCTTGGGAATTGTATGTAGCGCCTAATAAAAAGAATTCTAACTTAAATCAGATAACATCATCAACATCGGAAAGTTTCAAAGGATATTCTTGGCGTGAACCGGAAGTAATTACTTTTAAGGCGCAGGATGGAACTCCAGTAAATGCCAGATTATACAAGCCACAAACTGCAAATGCAAACGAAGCAGCAATCTTGTTTGTACATGGAGCTGGTTACTTGCAAAATGCACATAATTATTGGAGTACGTACCACAGAGAATACATGTTTCATAATTTATTGGTCGATTTAGGCTATACCGTTTTGGATATTGATTATAGAGGCAGCGATGGATATGGGCGTGATTTTAGAACAGGAATTTACCGTTTTATGGGCGGGAAAGATTTAACAGATCAAATTGACGGCAAGAAATATCTAGTCGAAAATCATGGAATTGATGCTTCAAAAGTTGGGATTTATGGAGGTTCTTACGGAGGTTTCATCACGTTGATGGGAATGTTAACAACTCCAAAAGAGTTTGCCTCTGGAGCTGCTTTGCGTTCTGTAACTGATTGGGCACATTACAATCATGGCTACACCGGAAATATTCTTAATTTCCCAGAAACAGATCCGGATGCTTACAAAAAAAGTTCACCAATCTATTTTGCGGATAATTTACAAGGTGATTTATTGATGCTTCACGGAATGGTTGATGACAATGTAGAATACAAAGACATTGTTCGTTTGTCTCAACGTTTTATAGAACTAGGCAAGAAAAAATGGAGTTTATCCAGTTTTCCAGTGGAAGCCCACGGTTTTAAAGAAACATATTCTTGGGTTGACGAATACAGCCGAATCTTAAATTTATTTAATGAAACGTTGCTTAAAAAATAACTTTAAATATAAAAATGAAATTTAAGAGTTCTGTTCTTTGCGAAACTCTATGAAATAGTTTTAAATTTGCAGGAACTAAAAATAAACACACACACATAACTAGTATAATGAGCAACACCATCACAACTACTGATTTTAATTTTCCAAACCAGAAATCTGTTTACCGAGGTAAAGTAAGAGAAGTGTATAATATCAATGATGAACTTTTGGTTATGGTAGCTACAGACAGGCTTTCGGCTTTTGATGTAGTTTTGCCAAAAGGAATTCCATATAAAGGTCAAATTCTTAACCAGATTGCTACTAAATTCATGGAATTGACTGAGGACATTGTTCCTAACTGGTTAATTGCAACTCCTGATCCTAACGTTGCTGTAGGTCATTTATGTGAGCCTTTCAAAGTGGAAATGGTGATTCGTGGCTATCTTTCGGGGCATGCTGCGCGTGAATACGCTCTTGGCAAAAGAGAAATTTGTGGAGTTTCAATGCCTGACTATTTGAAAGAAAATGATAAATTCCCAGAACCTATTATTACGCCGACTACTAAAGCAGATAATGGAGAACATGATGCTGATATTTCTCGTGAGGATATTTTATCGAAAGGAATTGTTTCTGAAGAAGATTATGTTGTTTTAGAAAAATTCACAAGAGATTTGTTTCAAAGAGGAACTGAAATTGCTGCCAGTCGTGGTTTGATTTTGGTGGATACTAAATATGAGTTTGGAAAAACTAAAGAAGGTGTAATTGTATTGATTGACGAAATTCATACTCCAGATTCTTCTCGTTATTTTTACGCTGAAGGTTACCAAGAAAGACAAAATAATAGTGAAGAACAAAAACAATTATCGAAAGAGTTTGTTCGTCGTTGGTTAATCGAAAATGGTTTTCAAGGACTCGAAGGGCAACAAATTCCTGATATGACTGACGAATATATTGAAACAGTTTCTGAAAGATATATTGAATTATACGAAAATATTTTAGGAGAGAAATTTGTAAAAGCAGACATCAGTAATATAGATGAAAGAATAGAGAAAAATGTTTTGGAATATCTAGCGAACAGATAGAACCATTTCAATAAAATAAAAAACCGCAATTCATAATTTTGAATTGCGGTTTTTTTTATTTTTTAAATGATGATTCATAACAAGTAATCCATTCATTTATTGACATTTTTTGGACGAGTTCAGCAATTAAGTCAAACGGAATTTGGTTCATCTTTTTAAATCGGATGCAACTTTTTCCCATGTCTAATTTTTGTTTGCTGTGTTTTGGGTATTCGGAGACAAACCAATTCAGTAATTCCGGTTTGGCGTAAATACCAATGTGGTAAAGCGCAATGAAATTTTTTTGAGAAGCGATGTTAATAAAGGGTAACGGGAGTTTTGGTTCGCAATGATAGCCGCCAGGATAAATAGAATGTGGCGCTACATAACCAATCATGCCGTAGGACATTTGTTCAACAAATCCTTTTGGAATATTTTCTAGAATAGTTTCTCGGAGTTTTGTAAAAGCTATTTTTCTTTCCAATGGAATTTCTTCTAAATACTCTTCGATTGATGTGGCGGTTGATTGCATTTTTATGAATTGTTTGAGTAAATTTAATAAAAAAACCGCAATTCATAATTTGAACTGCAGTTTTTAGCCCCGATTACTTCACTTTGCTTCTACTTTCAGCGGAGTTCAGTGAACTTCGTTTGAAGAGGAAATCCTTTTCCTTTTTGCTGCCAAAAAGGAAAAGATTGCAATCTCGTTTTTAGAACGAGACGGGATTAGCTTCTAAAAAAAACTATTTGAAATAAGAGAATGTTTCTTCGTTTTCTAACTTCAACAAGGTTTCGTAAATTAATTTAATCACGTTTTCAACATCGTCACGATGCACCATTTCAACCGTAGTGTGCATATAACGCAACGGCAAGGATATCAAAGCCGAAGCTACACCGCCATTACTGTAAGCAAAAGCATCCGTATCTGTGCCGGTAACACGAGAAGAAGCCAGTCTTTGGAACGGAATTTCTTTTGCCATAGCAGTTTCTAAAATCAATTCTCTTAAATTATTCTGAACAGCCGGCGCATAAGTAACTACCGGACCTTTACCAATTTTTGTATCACCTTCAATTTTCTTTTCAATCATTGGAGTAGTGGAGTCATGACAAACATCAGTGACAATCGCTACGTTTGGTTTGATGGTTTTGGTAATCATTTCTGCACCACGAAGACCTACTTCTTCCTGAACCGAATTGGTTATATACAATCCGAAAGGAAGTTTTATTTTGTTTTCATGAAGCAATCGAGCCACTTCGGCAATCATAAATCCACCCATACGGTTGTCGATCGCGCGACAAACAAATTTGTTTTCGTTCAAAATCATGAATTCATCAGGATACGTTATCACGCAACCTACATGAACACCCATTTTATCTACCTGTTCTTTAGTTTCACAACCAATGTCAATAAATAGATTGTCAACTTTTGCCACTTCTTCTTTTCCTCTATTGCGGGTATGAATAGCCGGCCAACCAAAAACACCTTTTACAATTCCTGCTTTAGTATGAATATTAACGCGTTTTGAAGGTGCAATTTGGTGATCCGAACCACCATTTCTAATCACGTAGATTAATCCATCATCCGTAATATAATTTACGTACCATGAAATTTCGTCAGCATGACCTTCAATTACGACCTTATAAGGTGCATCCGGATTTATGATTCCAACAGCAGAACCGTAGGTATCCGTTATAAAAGTATCTACATAAGGTTTCAAGTATTTCATCCATAATTTCTGGCCACCACTTTCATAACCTGTGGGTGATGCATTATTAAGGTAATTCTCTAAAAACTCAAGTGATGACTTGTTTAATATTGATTTAGTGCTCATAAAATTATTTTTTTGCTAAATTATAAATTTGGCATTACAGTTGTGTATATAATGTATAATTTTGGCAATTAAATTTTCCTATATGAAGCTAATTAAATTTTTTTTGTTTTTTATATTTACCACTATGTTTGTTAATGCACAGGTAATACCTCAGGATACCACAAAGATGGGCTATGAGTTAGAAGATGACGAATCTATTCTTAATGATACTATTCAATTACCAGAAGTGTTAATATATAAGGGAAAAACGGATCCCGAAGCAAAAAAGCAATTCTTGCTTCTTCAAAGTAGGGTATATAAAACCTATCCTTATGCAAAACTAGCTTCGGAGCGATTGACCATTCTTAATAAAGGAATGGCAAACCTTAAAACCAATAAGGAGAAAAAAAGATACTTTAAAATAGTAGAAAGTTATTTGAGTGATGAGTTCGAAGCCAAGCTCAAAAAGCTTTCCCGCAAACAAGGTCAAATATTGGTAAAGTTAATTCATCGCCAAACTGGCACCACAACATATGAATTAGTAAAAAGCCTCAAAAGTGGGTGGAAAGCATTTTGGTCAAATACGGCGGCAAGTATGTTTGATATTAATTTAAAAACAAAGTATGCACCTTTCGATGTCAATGAAGACTATCTGATAGAAACGATATTAGTGCGAGCATTTGATTCCGGAAGATTGCAAAACCAGAATCCTGCAAAACCAGTTGATTATGATAATCTAACTGATTCCTGGGAGTCCAGAGCTGAAAAGCTGAAAAAATAATTTTCTTTCGGGCGTTCCTTATCAATACAAAAAGGCGATTATCAAAAAAGATAATCGCCTTTTTGTATTGATAAGTCGGGCTATTTGCTACAAGTCCTCGTCTCGTCCGAAAAGACGAGACTGTGGGCTTTTTGCTGCTATCCCTAACGCGAGTTTAGAATAATTAGGATATTCAGTTCAATCAAGAGTAGAAGAACTCATATCAAGATGATAAATCCGGTTACCTTATATATAGGAGATAATGAAAAAGGGATTTTGGTTACTATATAAGGTATAGTATAAAACCATTTTATTGATGCAGACGAGTTTCTTTTGTTCAAATACTGGCAAGGCAGGCTGTTTTGAAGGAGTATAGCTTAGTGAAGAGCTTATAAAAGATGAATAAAGATTGAATTTTGAAAGCTTTAGTAAATAACGAAGGGTAGTTGATAGGCGTGCAATGGTACTAAAATCGGCGATTTTGATTAGAAATGGCGTTCATGGGTTGTTGGGTTGCTGTTTTGTGTAAAAAACTTCACACTTCAAAAACCATGTTTTCAGTATGTTAAAGTAAAAGTTAAGAAAAGGGTAAAAAAAGAGTTTAAAAAAGCTTGTAAAAGCGAATAAAGGTGGTACTTTTGCACCCGCAACAACGCAGCC
>NZ_RBXA01000004.1 GCF_003634755.1 Flavobacterium limicola
TAGGGATAGCAGCAAAAAGCCCACAGTCTCGTCTTTTCGGACGAGACGAGGACTTGTAGCAAATAGCCCGACTTATCAATACAAAAAGGCGATTACCCTTTACAATAATCGCCTCTCTGTATTTTATAAGGAACGCCAAAATGATACTCTAATTGAAATGAATAGCAGGAAATAGCTCGCAATAGGAAAAAACCTCTTTACCTATACACAAGGAGTACTGACTTTGTATTTACATCTATATAGCAACAAACCTTACATATATATTGTATCTATTTCTGCAATGCTCTATATTTGCATTCTTAAAATATTAAACGATGATTAAGATTACTTTGCCCGACGGGTCAGTTAGAGAGTATGATTCAGGGGTAACTCCCATGGATGTTGCTAAAAGCATTAGTGAAGGTTTTGCTAGAAATGTAATTTCGGCTTCTTTTGATGGTACAACAATTGAAACTTCAACTCAATTAACGACGGACGGGAGTCTTACATTATATACATGGAATGATGCTGATGGTAAAAAAGCTTTCTGGCATTCAACTTCGCACGTGATGGCACAGGTTCTTGAGGAAATGTATCCTGGAATAAAACTAACTCTTGGACCAGCAATATCTAATGGATTTTATTACGATGTAGATTTTGAAGATCAGAAAATTACAGATGCTGACTTTAAAAAGATTGAAGATCGTGTTCTTGAAATTTCAAGAGGAAAGCATGAATTCAAACTACGTCCTGTTTCTAAAGCAGAAGCTTTAGAACTATACAAGGACAACGTTTATAAAACTGAATTGATTACTAATCTTGAGGACGGAACTATTACTTTTTGTGATCATGATACATTTACTGACTTGTGTCGTGGTGGTCATATTCCGAATACCGGAATTATCAAGGCGATGAAAGTTATGAGCGTTGCTGGAGCCTACTGGCGTGGCGACGAAAAGAACAAACAGTTAACTCGTGTTTACGGAACTTCGTTTCCTAAACAAAAAGATTTAACTGAATACTTGGAATTACTGGAAGAAGCAAAACGTCGCGACCATAGAAAACTAGGAAAAGAATTGGAGTTGTTTGCTTTTTCTCAAAAAGTAGGTGCCGGTTTACCATTGTGGCTACCGAAAGGTGCTGCTTTGAGAGATCGTTTAGAACAATTTTTGAAAAAAGCACAGAAAAAAGGTGGTTACGAGCAAGTGGTTACGCCACATATTGGTCAGAAAGAATTATATGTAACTTCGGGTCATTATGCTAAATATGGTGCCGATAGCTTCCAACCGATAAGCACTCCTGCAGAAGGAGAGGAATTTTTATTGAAACCAATGAACTGTCCTCATCACTGTGAAATTTATAATGTACGTCCATGGTCTTACAAGGATTTGCCAAAGCGTTATGCTGAATTTGGAACTGTTTACAGATACGAACAAAGTGGCGAACTACACGGCTTGACTCGTGTAAGAGGGTTTACTCAGGATGACGCACACATTTTTTGTACTCCGGAACAACTGGACGAAGAGTTCAAGAAAGTAATTGACTTGGTATTATATGTATTTGGTTCATTAGGATTCGAAAACTTTACTGCTCAGATTTCCTTGAGAGATAAAGAAAATAGAGATAAGTATATAGGTACAGATGAAAACTGGGAAAAAGCAGAAAATGCCATCATCAATGCTGCTGCAGATAAAGGTTTGAATACTGTAGTTGAATATGGCGAAGCGGCTTTCTATGGTCCAAAGTTGGATTTCATGGTGAAAGATGCTTTAGGAAGACAATGGCAGTTAGGAACCATTCAAGTAGATTATAACCTACCAGAACGTTTTGACTTGACCTACAAAGGATCTGATAACGAATTACATAGACCGGTGATGATTCATAGAGCTCCTTTTGGCTCAATGGAACGATTTATAGCTATTTTACTAGAGCACACTGCAGGAAATTTCCCGCTTTGGTTAATGCCAGAACAAGCTATAATATTGTCTTTGAGCGAGAAATATGAAATATATGCGAAAAAAGTTTTAGATTTGCTAGAAAATCACGAAATTCGCGCCCTCATTGATAATAGAAACGAGACAATCGGGAAGAAAATCAGAGATGCCGAAATGCAAAAAACCCCGTTTATGTTGATCGTAGGCGAGGAAGAAGAGAAAAACGGAACCATCTCTATCCGTCGTCACGGACAAGAAGGAAAGGGAAATATCAGCGTTACAATAGAAGAATTTGTTGCTATTGTAAACGAGGAAATCAATAAAACATTAAAAGTATTCACAGTTTAACTTAAATTATAAAGTCATAGCAATAAGAAGCAACAGAGGTTACCAACCTCGCGTAGAAAAAAAAGATGCCCACAGAATAAACAGCCTTATTCGTGGTGTACAAGAAGTGAGACTTGTAGGTGAAAATATTGAGCCTGGAGTTTTTAAACTTTCAGAAGCTTTAAGATTAGCTGACCAATTTGAATTGGATTTAGTTGAGATTTCCCCTAATGCTGAACCTCCGGTTTGCAAAATCATGGATTACAAGAAATTTGTTTACGAGCAAAAGAAACGTGATAAAATCCTAAAAGCGAAATCTACACAAGTAGTCGTTAAGGAAATTCGTTTCGGACCTCAAACAGATGAGCATGATTATGAATTTAAGAGAAAGAACGCAGAAAAATTCTTGAAAGAAGGAGCAAAATTGAAAGCTTTTGTTTTCTTTAAAGGGCGTTCTATTATTTACAAAGATCAAGGTCAAATCTTATTATTAAGACTAGCAACAGATCTTGAGGAATTTGGAAAAGTAGAAGCGATGCCAGTTCTGGAAGGAAAGAGAATGATTATGTTCATTGCTCCGAAGAAGAAGAAATAAATACGTCCTAAGTTCAAAAGTCTTAACGTTAGATTTTATGACTTTTGACTTTAAGACAAAACGATAAGTAAGTAAGAATAAATTAAAACACTAGGAAAAAATGCCTAAAATGAAAACCAAATCTAGCGCCAAGAAACGTTTTAAAGTTACTGGTTCTGGAAAGATTAAAAGAAAGCATGCTTTTAAAAGTCACATCTTGACTAAAAAATCTAAAAAACGTAAATTAGCATTGACACACTCTGCGCTAGTTCACAAAACAGATATGAAAAGCATCAAACAACAATTAAGAATTATTTAATAATTCTTTAGGTTAAAACAATTTAAAATAACCTTGGAGTATGGCCATTAAGTGCTTTTGATTCAATTCAAGCCGCCTACTACAAAAAAACAATAAAATTATGCCAAGATCGGTAAATTCAGTTGCTAAAAGAGCAAGAAGAAAAAAAATAATGAAGCAAGCCAAAGGTTTCTTTGGTAGACGTAAAAACGTTTGGACAGTTGCTAAGAATGCGGTAGAGAAAGCAATGTGCTACGCTTACCGTGACAGAAAAGTGAACAAAAGAAATTTCCGTGCTTTATGGATTCAACGTATCAACGCTGGAGCTAGATTGGAAGGAATGTCTTATTCACAATTCATGGGTAAAGTAAAAAAGCATAATATCGAATTGAACCGTAAAGTTCTTGCCGATTTAGCGATGAACCACCCAGAAGCTTTCAAAGCAATACTTAATAAAGTAAAATAAACGTTTTATCAACTCAATTTAGCTTACTTACTTATAGAAAAACCTCAATCGAAAGATTGGGGTTTTTTGTTTTTAATTCCATTTTAGAATTGAAACCATATATACATCAAATAACTTTTGTAATAAAGTTATTTGATGTAATTTCGGAAGATGGTTTTTAAAAAATTATACTTCCCCGCTTACATCGCCGTATTAATAGTCCTTACCTTTTTACAATCCTGTAATAAAAAGCCTAAAGACAGCACTCCAAAAAAATTTGATCGAGTAGAAATCAACCGACTCATAGATATTGGCCACAAACATTATGAAAACGAAGCATTTGACAGTTCCTATTATTACTTTAATAAGGCTAAATATGCTGCAGAAATAAAAAAAGATACTTCCAGAATTATTCAGTCCTTAAGTTGGATGGCAGAAATACAGCGTAATCAAGGAGATTATTCCGGCAGTGAAACTACAAGCATTGAAGCTTTTCCCTTTATAGAGAATTCTAATAAATACTTGTATGGAGAGACTAATATATATATTGGTCTAGGGAACAATTACCTAATCACATTCGATAATGAAAATGCAATATATTACTACAAAAAAGCAATCAATTCAAAAACTGATGCAGAAATAAAATCGGGTATTAAAAATAATATCGGGTTGGCTTACACTGAAAAGGGTGATTATCAAAAAGCAATACAACTTTTCTTGCCTTTGATTCTAAAAATGGAAATCAAAAATAATCAAGAGACATTTGCTCGAATAAATGATAATTTGGGGCATACTTATGATAAATCCGGAAATTCAAAATCATTTTTTTATTTGAATACAGGATTAAAAATAAGAGAAAAAATCAAAGACAACCGGGGATTAATCTCAAGCCATTTGAATTTATCTGAATATTATAAAAAAAGAAATTCCAATTTATCTAAAAAACATGCTCTACTCGCATACAAAAAAGCAACTATAGTGAAGGCTGTTGATGAACGTTTACAATCTTTAAAACTATTAATACAAAATAGCTCAACAGATGAATTAAAAGAACATTCACTCGCTTTTATCCATATAAATGACAGCATCAACAAAGTTAGGCAAAAAGCCAAAAATCAATTTGCTAAAATCAAATACGATTTTAAGAAAGAAAAAGATGAGAATGTTAGATTAAAAGCGCAAAAAGAAATTGAATCCGAAAAACAAAAAAAGAAAAATATACTTCTATATGCTATAGTTGCAATTATTACTGTGGTTAGTATCATGATAACAAATCTAATACTAATTAAAAACAGAAGAGAAAAAATAAAAGTCTCCTACAATACTGAGATTCGAATTGCAAAAAAATTACATGACGAATTGGCTAATGATGTATATCATACAATGGCTTTTGCTGAAACACAAGATTTATCGGACATTCACAATAAAGAAATACTAATTTCAAATCTCGATACCATTTATTCAAGAACACGAAATATTTCTCGAGAAAACGACACCATGGAAACCGGCCGATTCTTTATGTCTAATTTGAAAGAAATGATGTCTGGATTTAATACAGCCAATGTAAACGTGATATCAAACGGTATTGAAACAATTAATTGGAAAACCTTAGAACAAAATAAGAAAATAATCGTTTACAGGGTGCTCCAAGAAATACTCGTCAACATGAAAAAGCATAGCCAAGCTAGTTTAGTTGTATTAACTTTCAAAAAAAATAAAAATAAATTACAAATTGATTACACTGATAACGGGATTGGAGCAACGTTTGAACAATTAAATTCAAAAAATGGACTGCAAAATGTGGAAAACCGTATTAAATCTATAAAGGGAACAATTACTTTTGATAGTAAATCCAATAAAGGATTTAGAATACATATTGTTTTCCCAATATAACACCAATTTCTATGTTCAAAAAAGTTTTAGTTGCCGAAGATTTAGACTCTATAAGCATTGCCATAGTTAAAGCACTTGAAGAACTTGCTATCCTAGAAATTCATCATGCCAAATACTGTGATGACGCTTTTTTAAAAATAAAAAAAGGGCTACATACCAGTACACCTTATGACTTACTAATTAGTGATTTGTCATTTAAACCAGACCACCGAGAAAGTAGATTTTCATCTGGAGAAGAACTTATTGATGCTGCAAAAAAACTCCAGCCAGACCTCAAAACTATTGTATTTTCTATTGAAGATAAATCCTTTAGAATAAAATCTCTCTTTACAAACTTAGAAATAAATGCTTATGTTTCTAAAGGTAGAAATAGTATTCCCGCACTCAAAAAAACAATCCAACGTATTTATAATAATGAAGAAGTAAAACTATCTGCTGAATTATCTTTAGCTTTAAGAGATAATTCTCTTTTTGAAATTGAATCGTATGATATAGCGCTTTTGAAATCATTGTCAAAAGGATTTACTTTAGAGAATATCTCATCTGAATTTAAAGAATCAGGAATTGTACCTAATGGCAATAGTAGTTTGGAAAAACGCATCAATAAGCTCAAAATATATTTCAAGGCAAATAATAATGTTCATCTTATCGCAATAACAAAAGATTTAGGACTGGTCTAGTCTACTTTTTATCTCTTCCTAAAGCGAAAGTCTTAAGAATAATTGAATTATTTCTGCCATTTTTTAATATTTTTATTAAAAAAATAGTGCTTGTACGGTTTCCCGTAAGGATATGATTTATAAAGATCTTAGGTTTACCACATAAATTTAAATCACTATAAATGGCCAATTTTACAAGAGAAGATTTAGCATTCTCAGGATATTCTCAAACGATAAATCTGGAAAATAACACCAATCATATTGAAATTCTGGACCGAATTTATGTTGATAAAGTAGAAGAATGTGAAGTAATCCATTTTTGCAACCAGTTCTTGGAAAAATATAAAGTACCCCAAACAAAAGCAAGTTTTCAAAAAGTAGAAAGCTTTTTACAACATTCCGCATTAGAAAACGAAGTCTACAGAACTCAATTACAAGATTGGATTGCAAGCAATTGGATAAAAATATAGCAATTCCTTTATTTTTTATCAGGTTTAAAAATTGGAATGAAATTAAAAATACGATACTTCTTAAAAATGAAAAAAAACATCTTGTTAAGTCTTCTACTTATAATATTGTTTTCTTTTCCTTCAAAACAATCGTTACAAATTCATTTAGAAAAGGTTCCTAAATATGAAGGTAATGGTTCATTGACTGACAAACCTGATAACAAAATTTTAATATCTGAACAAGATATTAATCTTGAAATTTTTGATAAATGGAATACAAAAAATACAGTTGACATTTTTATAAATCAAAAAACAATGAAATGTTCCTCAAGACAACGAAAAGGGAAAATTATTTATTCCAAATACTGTACAGAAAATTATAAAACAGAATTTGAATAACATTTTATTGACAAATGAGGAAAACCGTAGACTAATGATTTTTTAAGATTGTAAGTTTGAAATCAATTACTAAACTAATCTAATGCAATTATTACTTTTTTTCAATTTTGATCTATTATTTTCAATACAAATTGCTGTAATCCTAATAGGAACTGCTTGTCTCATTTATTTGGTATATCAAATTTGGAAAAACAAATAAGATTATTGGACTGGAACAACAAAAAATACAGAATGACCAAATCATGAAAATGAATAAAAATAAACTTTACAACAGAATAATTTTTAAAAATAAATTCAAGGAAATTACTTTAGCAGAACACGGAATAATTTTAAATAAAAGAGGAAAAATAAAAAAAGAAATATTATTTTCTGAATTGGATCAAATTTATATTTCTGTAAATAAAATGAAGCTCCGTGATAAATTTTTAATAATCTTAGTGCTACTCTTTTCTGGACTATTTTCTCACTTATACCTACAAGTTGACATACCAATAATTCTCGCGTACTTGACAGTCATTATTTTCATTTTAAAAATGAATAAATTCAGAAACTATACCTTACAAATACGTCTAAAAAACGGAACTGCTTTTGAAAAAAAAATAGCTGTAAAATTAAAACAAGAAGCTATAGATCTTATAAATGAAATTCGAAAAGAGATTTATGACTCTAAAATTAATAATGGTACTAAAATCTTAATTGAAATTTGTGCCTAAATGATATATCCTCAAAACTGCTAATTCTTAATCAAATAGGTACATTCAATACAATTCCGTTTTAAATTAAAATATATAATCTTCTTAACAAAACAAGAGACAGTTTATCATTAAAGTGAATCCTTACCTATCTTTACATTCAAAATCTGAAATAAAAACTTGAACTTATCGTGTGGTTTTATATTTTATACAAAGTCATTTTAAAATAAATTCATTAAAATATTCTGTTACTAATAAATGAAATACAGCTACTCCTTCCTGTTCCTACTCATTACTACTTTTACTTTCTCTCAAACCAAACTCGTTTCATGGAATCTTGAAAATTTTGGTAAATCAAAATCCGAAGAATCGATCAACTATATTGCAAATTCGCTGAGAGAATATGATATTGTCGCCATACAGGAAGTCGTGGCAGGATATGGTGGCGCGCAGGCAGTAGCCAGATTAGCGGATGAACTGAATCGTAAAGGAGCAAAATGGGATTATGTGATTAGTGACCCTACCAGTAGCAGCGCTTATAAAACTGAACGATATGCTTTTATCTGGAAAACGAGTAAAATTAAAAAAATAGGAAAAGCCTGGCTAGAAAAAAAATACCATTTAGAAATAGACAGAGAACCCTATTTCTGTACGTTTCAATATGAAAACAAACAATTTACAATCGTTAATTTTCATGCGATAACAAAGAAAAGACAACCTGAAACCGAAATTAAATATTTTAAATTTCTACCGGATGAATATCCCAATTTAAATTTAATTTTCGCGGGTGATTTCAATTGTCCGCAATCGCATACTGTTTTTAATCCTTTGAAAAAAATGGGCTATCAGTCAATTTTGGTTGACCAAAAAACATCGCTGAAACAGGAATGCAAAAACGATAATTGTCTGGCTTCGGAATTTGATAATATGTATTTTAAATCTTCGAAAATCAATACTATAAATTCAGGAATTATTCCGTTTTATAAAAACTTCAATTCTCTAAAAGAGGCCAGAATAATCTCTGACCACATTCCTATTTGGTTTGAATTTTCTTTGAATTAATACTAAATAAATATCCCTTTAAACAGAGAATATTAATCAAAAACTTTAAAATTATTGCCATCAAAACTGGCAAAAACCATACTTGGATGCGAATCCTGATGAAATATATTTCCTTGACTGTCAATGGCAATTGCTCCTGCAAAACCATCATAAGGTTTTAATTCATCAAATGTTTTGGAAAAAGCATCTTTTAGCGTAAAACCATCGGTAACCCGAGTGACGATTTTTGCCGCGGTGGCATTACTCACAATATCCTCTCCCACTCCGGTCAAACTCACTCCACAAAATGCATTTGCATAATTCCCGGCTACAGTAGCCGAATCAGAAATACGTCCCGGAATTTCAAATCCTTTTCCGCCTGTTGAAGTTGCGACAGCAATTTTTGCGTTATGGTCCAAAGCAACACAACCTACGGTTCCTGTCCCCAATGATTTCAGTTTTGCTTCATACTCCGCTCTTCGTTGTGGAATTTCAGTTGAAAAAGGTTCAAAACCATGTTGTCTGGCAAAATTAGTTGCTCCACTTCCACCTAAAATTCTGTCGTCATATTGCATCAGTATTTGTGCAACCTGAACAGGGTTTTTCACTTCTTCGATATTGATAACGCCACTCATTTTCTGAGTTTCACCATCCATAACGGCGGCACTCATTCTGATTTTTCCGTCACTTTGTATTTGGGATCCAATTCCGGCATTGAATAATTCGTCATCTTCCAAAAGAGAAACGGCATAAACAACTGCTTCTAATGCGGAATGCGTTTGTAAAAAGGCATAGGAATCTTTTACAATTCTTTCTAAAGCCTTTTGCTTGGCCACTTTTGTTTCGTGATTGGTTGATGATTCCGAAAAAAAACCACCATGTATAATTAGTTTCATATTATTGGTTTCGATTAATGGTGTTGCGTGATGAGATTTGGACGAAAGCATAAAACCTATTCTCCAAAACCTGAATTATAGGTAATGGGAAGATTGAATGTGCATTTTATGCGTTTCAAGATTATAAGTATCAAATTTGCTCATAACGTGTGTTACCAAATGTGAAATGGATATTGGTTGTCCTAATTCTACTTTCGTTAAATTAGTATCTTTTATTTCGCGACCGTCTACTAAAATAACCAAACCAGAACCTATCGCTTCCATTTCTTTATTATTGGTAATTAGCAATCCTGTATCTTCTCCAAGTCCTATTCCCAGTACTCTCGGATTTCCTACAACGGCTTGAAAAAGTCTACCGATTCTACCGCGTTGTACAAAATGAGTGTCGATAATAACGCCATCAATTAAACCCAATCCGCTCGAAATTTTCACTTCGCCTTTCAGTAAAGCCTCTGAACTGCTTCCTTGATAAATCATGTTATTAGAGGCTGCTGCGGCTCCAGCCGAAGTTCCGGCATAAATAAATTCTTCATTATGGTATTTATCCAACAACATGTCATGAAATGGTGTTCCTCCAAGAATGGAACTCAATCGCAGTTGATCGCCTCCAGTGAACATTACAATGTCTGCTGCTTTTAATCGAGATAAAACTGTTGCATCAGCAGCTTGTTCTCGTCTTTCGATATGCAATATATCTACATTTTTAGCATTCAAATATTCAAATGCCTTAACATACTCAGGGCCAATTTCTCGTGGAATGACTGAAGCTGTTGTAATAATTTCTATGCGGGACTTCTCTTTGTGTTTTGATTCATTAAGTATCCTTTTTAAAATTCCAGTTTCAAAAAAGTTTAAATTATTATTGGCATTTTTATCTAAATCGGTTTCGGTAAAACTTCCTTTATCTACAGCACCGCCTATTATTATTAGTTTTCCTAGTATATTCATTTGGTAAAAATAACCAAAAAGATAAAAAAAAGAACCTTTGAAGTTCTATTTTTTTTCAATAGTTGCGAACAGAGATACTATTAATTAATTTTCAAAGAATTAATTTCAATTCGTATTGTAAAAAACTTTAATTTAGTTGCATTCTAATCTTATTTAGATTGAGTTGTTATATTGTACTTTACCTATTTTTTCCAAAACAACACTGGTCAAAAATGAAAATTAAGCCTTTGTATTCAACTTTTTTTACACAAAAAAATAATCTTCTGTTTCTATGAAAATAATTAAAGTACAAGCCCTTCGTGGTCCGAATATCTGGAGTATTCAAAGAAAAAAATTAATTCAAATGCGTTTGGATTTGGAAGAAATGGAGCAGTTCCCTACCAATAAAATTGACGGATTTAAAGAACGGATTGAAACTATGTTTCCTTCAATGATTGAACACCGTTGCTCTGAAGGTTGTCGTGGGGGATTTTTTTCCAGAGTAGAACGTGGAACCTGGATGGGACATGTCATCGAACATATTGCACTCGAAATTCAGTCTCTTGCCGGAATGGAAACCGGTTTTGGAAGAACAAGAGAAACTAAAACTCCAGGAACGTATAATGTAGTTTTTAGTTATACGGAAGAAAATGTAGGTCTTTTTGCTGCAGAATCCTCTGTTGCCATTGCCGAAGCATTAATTGCGGGAACTGAATATGATGTGAATGCCGATCTTCAGAAAATGCGAGAAATACGCGAGCGCGTGAGACTTGGGCCAAGTACCGGAAGTATTGTAGAAGAAGCTGTCTCTAGAGATATCCCATGGATACGCCTTGGAACAAATTCTTTAGTACAACTTGGATATGGTATCAATCAAATGCGTTTTCAGGCAACTATTACCTGTAAAACCAGTAGTATCGCGGTAGATATTGCCTGCAATAAAGAACAGACTAAAAAAATGTTGGAGATGGCCTCTATCCCTGTGGCCAGCGGAAGCATTTGTGTAAACGAGGAGGATTTAACTGAAACTATAAAAAAAATCGGCTATCCCATAGTACTCAAACCATTAGATGGAAATCACGGAAAAGGTGCCTCCATAAATGTTAACAATTGGGAAGATGCTGTATCCGGCTTAGCATTTGCACAAGCATACGGCAAACGTGTCATTGTAGAAAAATTCATAACTGGTTTCGATTTTAGAATATTGGTTATCGATAATAAATTAGTAGCTGCCGCAAAAAGAGTTCCTGCTCACGTAGTAGGAAACGGAACGGATAGCATTCAGCAGTTAATTGATACCACAAATCTGGACCCAAGAAGAGGTTATGGCCATGAAAATGTGCTGACTCAAATTGATGTTGACCGTGATACCGAAGATTTATTAGAAAAACTGAACTATACTTTGGAAACTATTCCAAGAATTGGTGAAATTGTATTTTTAAAATCTACCGCAAATTTAAGCACCGGAGGAACTTCTGTAGACGTTACTGATATGATGCACCCCGAAAATATCTTTCTTGCCGAAAGAATTTCAAGAGTCATTGGACTCGATGTTTGTGGAGTTGATATTATGGCCGAAAATTTAACGCAACCATTAAAAGAAAATGGCGGTGTAATTCTGGAAGTCAATGCGGCTCCTGGTTTTAGAATGCACCTTGCTCCTTCTGAAGGATTGCCCAGAAACGTGGCTGCACCGGTAATTGACATGCTGTATCCTCCGGGAAAATCGTGTCGTATTCCTATAGTTGCCGTGACGGGAACAAATGGGAAAACCACCACTACCCGACTATTGGCACATATTGTAAAAAATAATGGTTTCAAAGTAGGTTTCACCACATCAGATGGGATTTATGTTCAAAACCACATGATGGAAAAAGGAGATACAACAGGACCTCTTAGTGCCGAATATATTTTGAGAGATCCAACTGTAGAATTCGCAGTTCTGGAAACTGCCAGAGGCGGAATTCTTCGTTCTGGTTTGGGCTTCAGTCGCTGTGATATCGGGGTAATCACGAATATTCAGGAAGACCATTTAGGTTTAAGTGACATTCATACTTTAGACGATTTGGCCAGAGTTAAAGCAACAGTGGTCAAAAGTATCAAGAAAAACGGCTGGGCTGTTCTAAATGGTGACGACGAACATTGTATAAAATTAGGAAAAGACCTAAATTGTAATGTAGCTTATTTCAGTTTGAGCGAAGACAGCGATTTTATCAAAAAACTTTGTGCCGAAGGAAAAACAGTTGCAGTCTACGAAAATGGCTATATCACTATCAAAAAAGGAGAATGGAAAATCCGCATTGAACGTGCCACTCACGTTCCTTTAACATTAGGTGGAAAAGCGAAATTCATGATTGCCAATGTCCTTGCTGCTACTCTAGCGAGTTATTTATGGGGTTTCAAGACTGAAGATATCAGTTTATCCCTTCAAACTTTCATTCCAAGTGCCGCTCAAACGCCAGGACGTATGAATATTTTTGAATTCAAAAAATTCAAAGTCCTAATTGATTTTGCTCACAATGCATCCGGTTACAAAGGTGTCGAAGAATACCTTCAAAGCGTAGATGCTACCAAGAAAATTGGAATTATTGCAGGAGTTGGTGATCGCCGAGACGAAGACATCAGGGAATGTGCCACTATTGCGGCCCGAATGTTTGACCATATCATCATCCGACAAGAAAAATACCTGAGAGGAAGAACCGAAGATGAAATTATTAATTTAATCCTGGACGGGATAAAAACTTCAGGAAAAACTGTTACCTATGAAATTATTCCTAAAGAAACTGAAGCGATAAAACATGCTATAAATTGTGCCGAAGAAGGAAGCTTCATCACCGCCTTAAGTGACGTAGTGACAAACGCTATTGATATTGTACAAGAATATTTAGACAAAGAAAATGAACACGGAGTGGTGTAATTTTTTCAGGAGCTTATCCTGCTGTCCGTTATATCTTTCTTTGCCTAAAGAAGGCAAAGAAAGGATGCCACTACCATCAGGGCTAAAAAACAAAAGCCAATCGAATTTCGATTGGCTTTTATTTTTACTATGTTTTCAATTTTTTCTTTCTTGCTGCCGGAAACAATACATTATTCAAAATCAAACGATAACCCGGCGAATTAGAATGCAAGTCCAAAACCGTAGGTGGATCGCCTACTTGATGCTGAAAATCTTCCGGATCGTGACCACCGTAGAATGTGAACATTCCTTTTCCTTTTTGACCATGAATGTAACGTGCCTCCCCATTCAACTCACAAGTTCCCATAACCAACACGTTTGATTTTATTAAAGATGCGTTAAATGCGGTAGTTTGTCCCATAAATCCTTTGACCAATTGGGTGTGATTTTGACAGAGCATACTAGGAATTGGATCCCATTTTGCTGAAAATTCCATTAAAGTAAAATAATCTTTATCCATAGGAACTCGTCTTTTAGAAGTCATATCAATATCCGAAAATTCATATTGCTCGGGCCTTCTTTCCAAAGTAAAATCTTTGAAGGCAAAAGAATTACTGAAATTCATCTTCGATTGGTAATTGCCTTCGCTGGCATCACCATCAAACATGGCTTCACAAATATCCACTCCATCAGCCGCCAAAGCGATATCAAAACTATCCGTTGCAGAACACATAGCAAACATAAATCCACCTCCAATAACAAAATCCCTAATTTTATTAGCTACAGCACCCTTTTCTTGTGAAACTTTAGAATATCCTAATTTAGTAGCCATTGTTTCAGCATCTTTCTTTTGCTCAATGTACCAAGGTACATTTTTGTATGCACTATAAAATTTACCATATTGTCCCGTAAAGTCCTCATGATGCAAGTGCAACCAATCGTAAAGCAAAAGTTGATCACTTAAGACTTCTTCATCATAAATTGCGGTAAAAGGGATTTCTGCATAGGTTAAAACTAGCGTTACAGCATCATCCCAAGGTTGTTTTCCTTTAGGTGTATAAACAGCGATTTTTGGCGCTTTTTCAAGCACTACTGATTCCATATTCTGGGAAGGACTAGAGATTTCATTCAAGATAGCCAACTCTTCTCCATCAGAAATTATTTCAAAACTAACACCTCGAATCCGGCACTCTTTGCGGATTTCCTCTGCATCAGGGAGTAGAAAAGATCCTCCACGATAATTAAGTAACCAACTTGCCTTATAATTTTTGTCCAAACACCAAAATGTAATTCCGTATGCTTTCAAATGGTTTTGCTGTGTAGTTTCGTCCATTGGTAGCAAAATAAAGGAAGCCTTTCCCGAAATAGAGAGCAGAAAGATAAAAATGTATAAGAATCGTTTGTAAATCATTTACTAATTTTTATACTTCAAAGATAGAAAGTAAGAGATTTAAATCACTACTGAAAAATTAAAAATTTGTTAATTTAATATCTATTTTCAACAGAAAAAGGCAAAAAACTAAACATAAATAGCAATTTGTTCCTTTAAAAACAGGTAAAAATACGCATAGTCAACAACTTTGAATTAATTAAATTCGCAATAAGTCTTTAAGTAAAAAACTAAAAATATTTACGTTAAAATGAAATTTGACGAAGATAATAATCAAACCAAGTTAATAATTATGATACGAAAAATTGGCTTCTACTTTCTGGTTGCAACCATTATTTTATATTACATCCTTGCCATTAAACTCCTTGGAAGTTAATTACTTCTTAGCTATTGAATCAATGTTATTTCATTTTGTATAGCGTAAACAACCAAACCAGCTATATTTTTGGATTCCGTTTTAAGTAGTAAATTATTCCTATGTCCTTCTACTGTTCTTGGGCTTATAAAAAGTTTTTCGGCAATTTCGACTGTGTTTTTTTGTTCACAAATCAACTTTAGTATTTCTAATTCCCTAGAAGTCAAAAAATTATTGTCTAGATAACTTTTTATATTTTTACTAACGCACATATTCTCTTGAATATTCTTCATTACAAATTCATCATAATAAAATCCTTTCGCAGCTACTTCATTGATAGTCAGTAATAATTCTTGTGGTGTTGCATTTTTGACCAAATAAGAAACAGCTCCCACACTAATCATATTGGCAACAAAAGATTTGGAATTATAACTTGTGAGAGCAATAATTTTAATTTTTGGAAATTCATTACGTATTAATTTTGTGGCTTCCACTCCATTTAATATTGGCATTTTTAAATCCATTATGATAATATCGGGATGAATACTACTTTCTTTTAAAAATGAAATTAGTTCACTTCCGTCTGAGGCTTCAAAAATAACTTTTATATTTTTTTCTTTTTCCAATAAAAAAGAAATTCCTTTTCTAAAAAGAATCTCATCATCTACTAATATAATTTTTATCGTTTTGCTCATTTTTTAAAAATTAAAAACTATCGAAATTCCTTTGTTTAATACTGATTCTAATGTCATTTTACCATTTAAAAAAGTAATTCTGCTTTCTATATTTTTCATTCCTAAGCCTTTTTTATTTTCGTCGGATTTCATTTCAAAGCCAATTCCGTTATCTGAATAATAACAGTTTTTTATTCCGTTTTTTTCTTCAAAAAGGACCGTTATAACAGTAGCTTTTCCGTGTCGAAGCGAATTATTCATTAGTTCTTGCAAAATTCTAAAAACATGTAAATGTTTATCAATGTCTCTGATATCAAACGCAGTTTTGTTTTCATAATTTACTTTCACGGCTTTGGAACTGCTAAATTCCAAACATAATTCCTCGACTCCTGCATGAAGTCCAAATTTTTCTAAAACAGGAGGCAACAAACCGTGTGCAATTTTTCTTGAATTATCTAAAGCTTTCCCAGTAAGATTGATAATGTTTGCAGTAATTTCATGAATCTCGTTTTGAGATAAATTAGGTGTGGTCAACAAATGCGAGTTCAGCGAAACAATATTCAGTTTTGAACTGATGTCATCATGCAAATCTTGTGCAATACGCTTGCGTTCCTCTTCCTGAGTAACAATTACGGCACTTAAAAGTTCTTTTTGATACTGAATTTCTAAATCCTTTTTTTCTAATTCCTTTTGAATAATTTTCTTTCTTGAAAAATAAAAAAAAAATATCAATACCAATCCCATCAGAAGGAAAGCGATAAAACTATACACTATGATTTCAATTATTTCACTTTCCTGCAGCGTATTGACTTTCATAAAATTGGTTTAAATTCTCTTTTTTTAGAAAAACTTTTTTTCCATTCTACCAATATAAAAATCTGATACAAAACATACAATATACTGTTCAAAATCCACGTAATTTTACTCATTTTTGGACTTAAAACAATTGTTAGATTCCCTACGAGAAACAAAATTGTACTGCCAAACAAATAGAACAAAATGCCCATATTTATGAAATAGAACTCTTTTTTTTCATTTAACATATTGTAAAAATGAAAAGTGGCATACAGAATCAATAATATGGAAGTAATGAATATTTCGAAAAGATTAAATTTTAAAAACAAAGAAAGGTCATTCACATATTGTACTGCTAACGACAACAAGACTATGATTAGACAAACTTTCACTATTTTTTTTTGTAATTCTCCTTTTAAAATATTTATGTAAAAAAGACTCAGAAGTATAAACTGGCCGATAAAATAAAAATGCGAGAGATATAAGTTATTAATATTGAATTTCTTCAAGGTCATTGAAGTAATTTGGACTAAAAAAATTACACCAAGATACCATGTAAAAATTGAGAACGCTTTCCCGTAATTTTGGGCGCTTTTAATAAATAGAATTAGGTTAAGGAATAAAATTAAGTAACCAATATTTGCAAATAAACTCCACATGTCAATTAGTAATTTAAAGGACTTTCAGGATCGCTCGCCGGCGGGCAAGGCTCTGTAAAATCGTATATATTATCTTCAACTCCTGCTGAATTTCCTAAAGAGTCAGAAATCATATCTACATAAATTCCTGTTTCAGGATTGAATTTTGTTCCTACAATCATTAACTTTTCAACGCCTGCATCATCCACTCCAATATAAGCTCTCACTGCATCTACTCCTTCTGCTAAAACTTCAAGTAAATCAACTTTAGGGATTAGAAATGCATTCAAATTATGGTGTTTATTATAATGACCTTCTTTTTTAGCCCAACGTTTAGCCCATCTTTGTGCTTCTTTGAGCGGAATAATGTTTACTTTTTTTGATTTTGATTTATTGTTTGCTGTAATGGTTTTTTCAGACATAGTTTTAGATTTTGGATGTTGATTTTTCAATAGTAGATTTATAATCTGAATGCTAAACTACTCTTTTTTTTTAAGATTTTTAACAAAAAAAAAATGCTTAAAATATAAAATCAACAAAGGTATTAGTAGCGAAAACAGCACTAATCACTTCTAAAGCAACAGTTAATCGATTATTCAAAACACTTAATCGATGAATTAAAAATTTCATTTATTTTTAATTTAAATTAACACTTTTTTAGAATAAATAATTGTCCTCAAGTTTATCAACTTAGATGTTTAAATAAATTTAACTCTAACAATATTTTTTGGTTGCGCAACTAAATTGATTTTAAATATTAAGAATATTAAAATTTATGTCCTTAAATAAATGGTCTAAACACCTTCAAAAATACCTTTTCCTGCTCAAAGATGATTTTTTTGAATTGCCTTATTTATCCAATTCCCCGGAAGTCATGTTTAATAGTGTAATAAAAACGCCAATAGCAAGGCATAAGCCCTTAGAACAAGCAATTTACACTAACAATCCTTTTTGCAAAGGCATCATGCATTATCGCCAAATCGAAGATGGTTTTTGGCTCTTAGCCACCGATATAGAAATTAAACAAAATATAATTGCAAAAGCAATTTATACTGAAGATGAAGTTAGTGATTATTATTTTTTATCGTTTTCAGCTTTTGAATATGAGTTTCCTATAAAAGACTCTTTAAATAATAATGTAACACTATTAAGTGTTTGCTGGACATTTTACAAACCAAGAACAGAAGTAGCTACTTATTTTTATAAAAATACAAAAGGAAAATTTTACAACCTCATTTTTAACAAAAAATGGGCAGATAACAATCTTTTTTTTAAAGACTTACATAATAAAGAAAGTATCTATAAACTTCTGAACAATGATTTAGGGTTTTACACTTGGCTTGATATTGCTCCCAAAGCCAGTACGTTAGCAAAACAAATTTCGGAAATTTTGGAAAACGAAAATTCAGGGGTATTTAACACTGTTGATTTAAAAAAACATAGCTTGGATTTAATCACGGACTTCGTTAATAATGCCTTTAACGACAATCGTATGAAAAATGATGTTTCATTAAGTAATTTAGATTACTACAAAATTGCAAAAGCAGAAAAAATGATTTTGCATAATTTAAATGTTCCTTTTGTGGGTATTGAGCATATTGCCACTGAAGTGAACATGTCTCCAACAAAATTAAAATCTAATTTCAAAACAGTATTTGGACTATCGTTGTTACAATATCATAAAGAGAAAAATATGCGTTTGGCTTTACAGCTCATTCAAAAAACAAATGACCAAGTAAAAGTAATTATTACTTTGACAGGTTATAATAGCAATAGTAAATTTTCAAGTGCCTTTAAAAAAAGATTCGGTTTCCTTCCCTCTGAAACAGAAAAAAAATAGCTTAGCGCTTTTATAATTCTCATATTAATAGTTAGCAATTTCACCATAATTTAATGCTGATTTTTGAGTTTTATATTCTCTTTTCAAGGCATTATTAGAATTCAATCGAAGTAAATCCAAAAATTAAAAACGGATCATCCAAAAAAGTTCCTATTATTTTTAAATAAAAAAGCGGATGCCTTTTTATGGTATCCGCTTTCAATTCCAGAAAAAAAATTATTTTCTTTTCATTACTCTTTCTACAGCTTCAACAATCGCTTGATTGTTCAATTTGTATTTATCCATTAATTGTTCTGGTGTTCCAGATTCTCCAAAACTGTCATTAACCGCTACAAACTCTTGTGGAGCTGGACTGTTTAATGCTAATACTCGGGAAACACTTTCGCCAAGACCACCAAGAATATTGTGTTCTTCAGCAGTAACAATACATTTTGTTTTTGCCAATGATTTCAAAATCGCTTCTTCATCCAATGGTTTGATCGTATGAATATTGATTACCTCAGCAGAAATCCCTTGTGCTTCTAGTGCTTCCGCAGCAATTAAAGCCTCCCAAACTAAATGTCCGGTAGCTATAATAGTTACATCAGAACCTTCAGTTAAAACTATCGCTTTCCCAATTTCGAAAGGCTCATCAGCTGGCATAAAGTTAGGCACTACTGGACGACCAAAACGCAAATAAACAGGACCATGGTGATCTGCAATTGCTAATGTAGCGGCCTTAGTTTGATTGTAATCACAAGTGTTGATTACGGTCATTCCAGGTAACATTTTCATTAATCCAATATCTTCAAGAATTTGGTGTGTAGCTCCGTCTTCTCCTAAAGTTAAACCAGCGTGTGAAGCACAAATTTTTACATTTTTCTCTGAATATGCAACTGATTGACGAATTTGATCGTACACTCTTCCTGTAGAAAAGTTAGCGAAAGTCCCTGTGAAAGGAATTTTTCCTCCAACAGTTAAACCTGCTGCAATTCCAATCATGTTCGCTTCCGCAATTCCAATTTGGAAAAAACGCTCCGGATGATTTTTCTTGAAATCATCAAATTTTAAGGAACCTATTAAATCAGCACAAAGTGCTACCACATTTTCGTTTTTTTGACCTAATTCAGTCATTCCCGCTCCAAAACCTGAACGAGTATCTTTACTTCCTGTATTTGTATATTTTTTCATTTTCTTTAATTGAATGATTTTAAAATTAAATGATTATGAGAATTCATAATTTATAATTCAAAATTCATAATTATTTAGTAGTCGCTTTCTCCTTCAGTATAATTTTGACCTAAAGCAATTTCAAGTTGCGTATCATTAGGCGCTTTACCGTGCCAAGCATGACTGTACATCATAAAATCTACTCCGTTACCCATTTCAGTATGCAACAATACACAAACTGGTTTTCCTTTTCCGGTTCTTGATTTGGCGTCGTTCATACCAGCAATGATTGCTTCGATGTCATTTCCTTTTTCAATTTCTAAAACATCCCAATCAAAAGCTTCAAATTTAGCGCGGATACTTCCCATGGCTAAAACCTCATCGGTAGAACCATCAATTTGTTTTCCGTTTAAGTCTATTGTAGCAATAAGGTTGTCGACTTTTTTTGCAGAAGCATACATGATGGCTTCCCAGTTTTGACCTTCTTGCAATTCACCATCCCCGTGAAGCGTATAAATAATATGGCTGTCACCATTCAATTTTTTTGCTTGTGCCGCACCAATCCCTACAGATAATCCTTGTCCAAGGGAACCAGACGCAATACGCACACCCGGTAAACCGTCATGTGTAGTTGGGTGTCCTTGTAATCTTGAATTGATCAAACGGAAAGTAGCCAGTTCTGATACCGGAAAATAACCACTTCTTGCTAAAACGCTGTAAAATACAGGTGAAATATGCCCGTTTGAAAGGAAGAAAAGATCTTCTCCAATTCCGTCCATATCAAAACCTTCTTTGCGTTCCATGATATTTTGGTATAAAACTACCAGAAATTCAGCGCAACCTAAAGAACCACCTGGGTGACCTGAGTTTACTGCGTGTACCATTCGAAGAATATCTCTTCTGACTTGGATTGTTAAATCGTTTAATTGTTGTGTGTTCGGTTTCATTTGTGTGTTAAAATTAGACTGCGCAAATATAATCAGATAATTTGATTAATAGAAGGTTCCATTTTTAGATTTATCAATAGTTATTAAGGATTCTATTTTTTGGCACCAACACTATTTCTCACTTTTAACACTATTTAGTATCTTGCAGCCATGTTTCAACAATTATTCAAAAGCATTCAGGAAAAAGTGACACTAACCCCAGAAGAAATGGAGTTGTGTAAAACGTTTTTTATCCCAAAGAAGTTACGTAAAAAACAAACCTTATTGCAGGAAGGAGACATTTGTATCTACAATGCATTTGTTGAAAAAGGAATTCTCCGCTCTTTTTCCATGGATGAAAAAGGGAATGAACACATTGTACAATTTGCGATTGAAGGCTGGTGGATTACAGATTTGTCAAGTTTTCTGACCAACAGCAACTCTATTTATACCATTGAAGCGCTTGAGGATTCTGAATTGCTTTTGCTGACTACTGAAGCCAGAGAAGCATTGATGGATAGAATCCCCATGTTTGAAAGATACCAACGCTTGCTTTTGCAAAATGCCTACATCGCAAATCAAGTTCGAATAAATTCGGCTTTAACTGAAACCGCCGAAGAAAAATACACCAATCTAGGAATTGCATATCCCGGAATTGTTCAACGTGTACCCCAACACATGATTGCTTCTTACCTTGGACTGAAACCGGAAACATTGAGTCGGGTTCGCAAACAAATTAACAATCGTAGTTCTTTTTAATTGACATAGATCAATAGAATTTCTTGTTTTACATCAACAGAAACTTCACCAGTACAGCCCTAAATTTGCCAAGTAAATTAAAGTCGATGTCAAACAAAATAACATTTGCAGTACTTGGTGTTTCAGAAACCAACAGTATTTTTCTAGCGAAGCAAATTGCCAAAACCAATCCCGTTTTGCTGTTTGATCATGATGCTATTGTATTGAATACCGTTTATTCACAAATACTTTCAGAGTATTCAAACGTAAACGCGGAGATGATGATTTGTCCAACCAATGCCAGTTGGGAAGCGGATGTTATTATACTTTCAAATGCTGCGGCATCTGACAGCAATCTTACTGAAAAAATCAGAAAAGTGGCTACAGGCAAGATTGTAATTTTCTTGGAAAACAAAAAGAATACAAATACTAGCGGAAATTCTGCTGAAAAATGGCAGGATTTGTTTCCTTATTCCAAAGTTGTTCAGAGTTTCGAATCAGCGGATGAATCTAACGATTCCTTTTTTTTGAACGGAAACGATAAGCAAGCCGTAAAGACTATTTTGACATTATTGACAAGTATTGGTTTGAAAGCCGATATTTTATAAACTAACATTAATTTAAAAAAAAAATCAAATGAGCAAATCAATTTTATTTCAACCTTACACATTAGGAAGCAGTACTTTAAAAAACCGAATGGTGATGGCGCCAATGACACGAAGCCGTTCTAATAATGAAGGAAATGTTCCTACAACACTCACGGCAGAATATTATGCGCAAAGAGCTACAGCAGGTTTAATTGTTTCCGAAGGAACTTTTGTGAGTACAAAAGCAGTTGGTTTTATCAACGTTCCAGGAATTTATAGTGCAGCTCAAACCGAAGGTTGGAAACTAGTTACAAAAGCAGTACACGAAAAAGAAGGAACTATATTCGCACAATTGTGGCACACGGGACGATTATCGCATCCGGATTTGCATAACGGTGAATTGCCACACGCACCGTCAGCGTTAAATCCTTTTGCAAAAGCGTACACAAATGATGGTTTTGTTGATACAGTTGTTCCAAAAGAAATGACGATTGAAGACATCAAACAAACCGTTTTAGATTTTAAAAACGGAGCTAAAAATGCAATTGCTGCAGGTTTTGACGGAGTCGAATTGCACGCTGCAAATGGATATTTGTTGCAACAGTTTTTTAATGATTATTCCAATCATCGTTCGGATGAATACGGTGGTTCTATTGAAAACAAATCCCGAATCTTATTTGATATTCTAGATGCTTTAGAAGGAGTTATTGATTATAATAAAGTTGGTGTTCGATTGAATCCTTCGTTGCACAATGCGCAGGGAATGATGCTGGATGAACAGACAATTCCAACCTATGAGTACATTATCAATAAACTGAATGATTACGGATTGGCTTATATCCATTTAACGGAGCCTTTCACTGATGTAAGTGAGGTACCTTTTGCGGTTACTGAAGTAGCCAAACATTTCAGACCATTTTACAAAGGAACTTTAATCATCAATAAAAGTTTTAACAAAGAAACCGGTATCAAAGTTATCGAAGACGGATATGCTGATCTTGTATCTTATGGAGTTCCCTTTATTGCAAATCCAGATTTAGTGGCTCGTTTTAAAACTGATGCACCATTGAACACGCCAGATCAAACTACTTTTTATACTGATACCGTGAAAGGATACACTGATTATCCGGCAATGGCTGAATAATTGAAAACTTTTATTAGCTATAAAAATAGATTACATTTTATTCAAGTCAGATTATAATTCACAGAAAAGCCCGCAAATGCGGGCTTTTTAAGTAGTAGGAAAAACAGTTATTAGCTGTTTTAAGTATGAAAATTATGCTTTAATGTTTGTAATCGCATCTGCTTTGTGAGCTTGATTGTTGATGGTTGACATTGCAATTCCGGTTAATGTTGCATCTGTTTTTTTCTTTTCATCGAGTGTCATTGCAAGCAAATTGGCAGCTTTGTTTTCTCCTAATGTTTTAGCAAAGGCGTGCAAAGTGCCATACGTTGCTATTTCGTAATGTTTCACTTTTTGTTCCGCAGCAATAATTCCTGCATCTCGTACTGCACCTAAATCAGTTTCTTTAATTAGACCATCGGCTTCTTTTAGAATACCTTCCATAGCATCACATTTTTTTGCAGTTGGTTTCATACCATTCTCTTGAAAAATTTTCTCTAAGCGAGAAACATGTTCTTTGGATTCATTTAATTGGCTTTTTAATGAGTTTACTAATTCTGGTGTTGAAGCATTTTTCACCATATTTGGTAAGGTTTTAGTCAAAACTTTTTCAGACCAATAGATGTCTTTCAATCCATTTTCAAATAAATCTCTTAAGCCATGTGCGGCATTGCTTTTTGCTTGCATTGCACCTTTTACATTTTCGTTTTTACTAATTGCAGTTCTCATAACGCTAGTTTTTAAGATTAAATTGTATAGAAATAATAGATACTATTTTTTCTATCTAACTCATTCACTTAAATTTTTTAAGTGGAATAAAATTAAACAAATAATAATCTAATCAACTGTTAATTAACTAATTGTAAATACGAATAGTATTATTTACTGTTGCCAAAAAATCTTTTATCGTCCTATTTTATTTTTTAGACTGCTCCATACGCCACCATTGTATACTGCAGTATAGCCATTAGATTTCAAAATGCTTTTTGCCGAAGCGCTTCGCATTCCAGAAGCGCAACACGTAATGATAGGTTGGTTTTTATCTTTCAGTTTGAACAGGTTATTGCGTAGCGAATCCACGGGAATATTTAGAGAATCCTTAATGTGTCCTGCCAGATATTCGGCTTTGCTGCGCACATCAACGACAATAGCTCCGTTCTGAATTAATTCCGGATAATCCACTTTGGCGCCAAGCCCAAATATTTTTTTGAGTATGTTTATCATGTTACACGATTTGGGATTGAAGATAATTCACATCCAGCCACGAACCACCATTGTAGCACTCGATTCCGTGCGCGGTCAGAAATACTTGCGCCTGTCCACTTCTATTTCCAGAGGCACAACACAGTACCAATGGTGCTTTAAGTTCTTGTATTTCCTGCATTCGATGTGGTATTTCATTCAACGGAATATTGATGGAGCCCGCAACATGACCGCCCATAAATTCATCATAAGAACGCACATCGACAATGGTTCCCAGTTTCTCTTTAATTATTTTTGCTACTTCCATAGTATTACTTTTAAAATTAATAATTCCTGTATGTATGTTCTAGTGTTACAAAATTACAATTACACGGTCGATTTATCGTACTAATTATCACTTAACAAAAATTACATTTGGCATTAATACTCTAAAAACTCCATCGGCCTCTAATGTAAATCTCAGTTATTAAATTTTGGTACGTATTATTCTGTTCCGAAAAAAAAGACTGTGCCGTAAAGTCCAAATCAAAATTGGTCGCCACATTCCACGCATAAACAGGAACTAATATGACCGTATTTTTTTCGGGTGAGTAAATAAACGAAAAGTTGAACGATTTAATTGGAGAAATAGTTTTCAGAACTGTTGCATAAAAATTATAGCGAAAGGGAAACAAATTTTTAGCTGATAAATTAGAGTTATAAAAACTGCCGCTACTTACAAAGGCATTCGTAGGATTACTGTTGTACAAACCGGCTAAGGAAACATACCAATCGTTTTTAAAGGTTTGATCCGCCATAATAGAAATACTAAAGGTGTCGGATGTCTCCAAAGTGTTTCGTTTTGGAATAAAATAACTCAATTCCCCTTTAAAACCTGCTTCTTTAATATTTCCTGCCCAACCGCCTCCAACGACATAATCAGTTTGATACATTCCGCCCAGGAACTGGAAATCGTATTTCCATTTGTTAATTTTATACAAGAAAGCAACAGTATGATCGTCTTTGTATTTTCCAGGTTTATAGGCGAGTTCCAGTGCCGAACTATTATTTAAATTCCTCTGAATCCGAATGGCATCATTACCAGGTCGTTCTTCATAATCAAAATCCAGAAAATTATAAGCATTGAAAATATCATTGGGATTCCAGATGTTGTTAATCCCCCAATTAATGCGTTGCCTTCCTATTTTGATATCCCATTTTTCATCCGCATATTGAAGTAGCATTCTGTCAATAACGGAATGTGCCACGAAGGATTTTTCGTTGATCCACAAATGGGAAAGATTCAATATACCGTTGTATTGGTTGATGGCTTTACCAAAATCAGAAATCTGTTTGACTTGCTCGCCATAAAAAATACGATTCCTGATTTCCAATCGTCCGCTTATTTTGGGTGAAATAGTAAACTTAAAATTCAACCGATTATGAATCAGATTCATCGATGCATTCGAATCAATTTTTTGGATAAAATAAGTACTTTGCATGTCCTTTATATATCCATTGAGCTCTATCCACGGCGTTTTTGTACTATACTTTTGCGCAAAAAATGTAGTGCAAATAAAGCATAAAATACAGGTTAATATGGATTTATAAAATTTCACAATGCTTATATTTTGGCTATTTGTTTATGTATAATGGAAGTTGGAGCCGTATCGGCAACAATTTTTCCGTCTTCGAGCGTAATGACTCTTCGGGCTCGGTTGATGACTCTTTGGTCGTGTGTCGAAAAAACAAAAGTCATATTTTCTTCCTGATTGAGTTTAAGCATCATGTCCAGTAAATTTTCAGCTGAAACCGAATCGAGATTTGCTGTGGGTTCGTCTGCCAGAATAAATTGTGGTTTTGGTGCCAATGCTCTCGCTACGGCCACACGCTGTTGTTGTCCACCGGATAATTCTCGTGGTCTTTTATTGATTTTGTCTTCTAATCCTATTTCTTTCAGCAATTCCAAAACGCGTTGCTCTGTTTCTTGCTTGGAACGCTTTTGCAACAGCATAATAAACTCGATGTTTTCTTTGGCGGTGAGCACTGGAATCAGGTTATAGGATTGAAACACAAAACCAATATTGTTCAATCTAAAGTCAATTAATTCATTGCCTTTTAGCTCCGTAATATTCGTTCCGTTGATTTCAACAAAACCTTCAGAAGGAATGTCTAACCCGCCAATCATGTTGAGCAAAGTGGTTTTCCCTGAACCCGATGGACCTTTAATTGCCGTAAATTCACCACGTGAAATATGAAGATGAACTTTATTCAACGCATAAACCGGAATGGTTTTTTCATCGTATATTTTCGATAAATTGTGCGCATCTATTACTGTTTCTTTCATGGTCTTATTTTTTTAAAGATTCTGCCGGATTCAATTTCAAAGCTCTTCTTGCCGGAAATAAAGCCGAAAATAAGGCCGTAATAAAAACCAGCAACATGATAATCCCGAACTGCCTTGCTGTCAAGCTGGGATAGATAATGGAACTATAACCAAAACTGGAATACGCTTCTGAGAAATTACTAAAGTCAATTCCTGTTAGCTGCGTTATGCCAATAGAAACAAAGGCCAACAGAATCCCAACTGGACAACCGGCAACTATCAGAAAAAGCGTTTCCAAGAGAATCATCATGAATATTTTAAATTTATTCATCCCTAAAGCCAGCAGCATCCCTATTTCCCGAGTGCGTTCCAGTACGGCCATCATCATTGTGTTGACAATTCCAAACGCCAGCGCCAGAAGAATAATTCCCATGAAAATAAAAACCATTTGGTCTCCCACAGAAATTGTCAGCCCAAGTTCCGGTGAAATTTCCATCCAGTTTTTTACTTCTGTTTTTGGAAATTTGTGTTTCAGTTTTTTTTGAATTTCTTCCAATTCTGCATTGGATTTCAATAAAATGGCAATTTCATTAATGGCATTTGGAATTCCGGCGAGAGAATCAATATCCGTTATTTTTACAAAAACATTGCTGTCGTCGTAAGGCCCATTTACGGTTTTGTAAATAGCGGTAATACGGAAAGCTCCTGACGCCAGATTGCCATCGATATCCTGAAAAGTCAAGATGGTTTTCTTGTTGAGGTTCAGTTTTAGTTTTTTGCTTAGCTTTTCACTCAGTATAATTTCGTTTGTCTTTTGGGGATTGAAATAGTTTCCTTTGATGATTTTTCCGTTCAGATTAGTGAGTACTTGCTCTGCTTCAGGCATAATTCCGTTTATAGTTATGCCACTGCTTCCGGAGGCCGAAGCAATCATTCCTTTCAGGATTACACGACCTGCTACCGCTTTTATTTTGCTGTCTTTTCTAATAGTTTCCACTACTTTTCTGCCTTCGGATAAACGGTATTTTATATCATATTCTTTTCTGAATTCGGGATGGTGTACTTGAATATGAGAAAGTTCGTCTGTAATTGCAGAATTGATTCGTTGTTCAATCATGCCGTTGTAAAAAGCCATCATAAAAATTCCAGCCCATAAACCAATGCTTACCGCCGCGATAATGATGAGACTTCGTTTCCTACTTCTCCAAATATTTCTGCTGGCGATTTTTGTCAACATGATTTTTTCTTTAATATGAATTGTATCATTGTTTTTTTGATTAGAATCCCACTTTTCGGATATTAAAAAATTAGTGTGAATTGATGGGATTCGTGGCTCACTTTTTTTAAATTAGAAAGAAAGAGCACCTTACTTTTTCATTGCATTCACAGGATCCAAACCGTGAATGTGCCAAAGCGGATATACACCAATCAGCACTGCCATTCCCAAGACAATTAGCGATTGGGTTATAAAAATATTCGGATCAACGTTAGTGGGAAAGAGTGCTTCAAAACCAAATTGTTCATACGCTTTTGCTAATTCTCCCCCAAAACGGATTGGCTTTTCTTGTAAATAAAGTACTAATGGCAGACTCATCAAGATGCCTAACAGGACTCCAAAAAAAGTAATCAGTACCGTTTCACCAAATAATATCAGTTGCAATTTGGATTTTTTCATCCCGATAGCAATCAGCATTCCAAACTCATATTTGCGCTCTGCCGTCATCATTAATACCGTTCCAAAAAGTCCGAAGCCAATGATGAGGTATAAAATTCCTGAAAAGATGTAAAACGAAAAACCATCGGCTTTGATATGGTTCGCAACATCAGGTATCAGTTCCTGCCAAGGCATTACTTCGTATTGTTGTCCAATTATTGCTTTTATGTTTTGAGCGATAGCATCCGTATTTTCAGGGTCATCAATCCCTATTGAAACAGAAGTAAGTCTGTTTTCAGCACTCAAAAAAGATTGGGTTGCAGTCAAAGGCAAATACACAAAAGCTGCATTCATTTCTGGAGAGGCCAAATGAATAATTCCTTTTATTTTATATTTTCCTGCAGCCATAACGCCATGAAAACCCTGACCAAAAAGCACAATCGTATCACTTACACTAACCTCCAGCCGTTTAGCCAAACCTTCCGCAATAAGAACTGTTGCCTCATTGTTTTCGAAATAACTTCCTTTTATTAGTTTGCTTTTTAATTGAGTGAGCTTGTTTTCTCTTACGGCATCAGTTCCCACGAGCAGACATCCTTTGGTTGTATTTCCTTTGGAAGCCAAAACAAAAGTTTCTAATCGAGGAACAATTGCAGTTATTTGATGGTTTTGTTGCAGTTGATTATTTAATTCTTTTTTTAGTTCAAAGCTATTGTCCAGAATTTGTTCGTCCCAATAGCCTTTTTGGTGAATTTGAACATAACCGGAATAGTATCCTACGACATTTTTAATCAAATTATTAAAAACCCCATCCTGAAATGATTTCATCAAAACGGCAAATAAAACCGCAAACGCTATGGAAGCCATCGTGATTAGCGTGCGTCGGCTGTTGCGCCAAAGGTTTCTCCAAATTAATTTCAGAATCATTTTACTTTGGTTATGTTTTGGATGTTGAAGAATGAATCATCCATTGGCGTATCAAAAACAAGTGAATTATAAAGCAATACTGTTTTATTGCCTTTTTTGTTAGCAGGAACCATTTCCATTCTTGCGGGTAATAAGCGACCTCCCAGCATTTTGATATCGGTGCAATGCATCGTGTTTATGAGCACACCATCTTCGTCATAGTACTCAACATGCAGCATCATAAAATCTTTTTTGTCTATCGCCATGATTATTTTGCCCCAAACTACTGCTGCTTTGGGTTTGGGCAGCAGTTGGATTTTATAACAAGTTCTTGCGTCAATAGTGACTTCTGCTAGAAACGAATGGTTGTAATCTTCCAGAATAGAAGCTTCCTTGACCAAATCATCATTTGTAAAATCCGTCCCCATCCAACTCTGGCTCATCATCGAAGGCGGCATTTTGATGTTTCTTTCTATGGAAGGAATCCAGTTCCAAACTTCTTTTTTTCGCTTTAAATAGACTACGCCTTTTTCTTTGGCTGGAGCCAAAACCAAAATCAAAGTCAAATCATTTCCTTTTGTCCATCCTTTCACACTCATTTCCCGAGTCCATCCAGGACGAATTGTTTGAATCGTGATGGTAGCCATAGAGGTTTTTCCTTTTGCTTTTTCGTCTGCTTTTTTCACAATTTCTCTTGCCTCTTGCGCAAAAGCAAAAGGGAGAATCAATAAATGAAAAAAAAATAGGAAGAATATCTTTTTCATACCTTCGATTTTAATAATTAGGTTGATTTAGCCCAATCGTGAAAATAAGCAGGTTTCGATAAATAAAGATAAAAGGGGCGGTAATACAAATCTTAATCATAAGCACTTTTGAAATGATTTTAAAATTAAAATAAGAGTGCTAAAGCGGCTTGATTTAAACCTAAACCAAAGATAATAAAATATAAACAATTTAATTAAAATAATTGATAATCAGATATTTATAATTATTTTAATAGTTAAAATTTATCAAAAAAAACCCTCATCTGCCCTAAAAAATAGTGAGGCGGGATGAGGTTTTTTTGAACAATATTACTAAAATTTTCGATTAATAATTAATTTCCACGGTACGTTGCATATCCATAGCTGGAAAGCGTAATGGGAACGTGATAATGGTTAGTATCTTTAATTTGGAAAACAACTTCAATAAAAGGATAAAAACTGTCTGTCTTTTTGCTTTTAAAATAGTCTGCTACCAAGAATCTAAGTTTATAAATTCCTTTTTTTGTTTCTTTATAATTCAGAAAATCGGTAATTCTACCATTTTTATCCGTTGTTTTTTCATCCACATACGACCATATTTTAGTTATTTCATCGAATTTTTCTAATGTAACCGGTACGTCACTTGCTGGAGCTCCGCTGGATATGTCTAAAATATGGCTGGACAATTGGTATGTATTGTTTTGTGAATATGATACTGTTGCTAAAGCCGTAAAAAGTAAACTAAAAAGTAAATGTTTCATTTTGTTTGTTTTTAAAATTAATGAGTTGTGATTTGTGCGTCTATAATTTCTCCTGATTTAGCGATTATATCATCGTTTTCAGGACTTCCTCCACCAGCGATACCAATACTTCCAATAACTTTCCCGCTGTACCAAAGCGGATATCCACCAGCTAAAAGTAATAGTTCCGGGAGCGTGGCTAAATTTTGTGTGTCCGGATTTGATCTTGCATTTCTGGATAAGAGCAACGTAGGGGTTTTAGTGGATAAGGCCGTGTAGGCTTTTCTTCTGGCCGCTTCCGTATTGTGCGGCCCCACTTCGTCGCCTCGAGTGAGTATGATGATTTGCCCCGATGCATCTAATACTGCGATGGTGACATTTTTACCCAATGCTATGGCTGCTGCTCGTGCTTGTTCTGTTATATGAAATGCAGTTTTGAGCGTCAGTTGTTGGGATGGTGTGGTATAATTTCCCTCCGTTCTTGCATTTGAATTGTTTATAACATCAGTTTTTTTACTGTTGATTTGTGCCAATGAAAATAAAGGAATGAGCAGTACTAAAAGATAAGAGTTGAATTTCATGATTAATTTTTTTTACAAAATTAAAAATGAAGTACGTCAAAAAGCTTGTCCTATGTCAACGTTTTAGAGTTTGGATTTTATTCTGCTTAAGGTCGAAGGAGAAATTCCTAAATAAGATGCTGCCATTTTATTAGAAACGCGTAATAAAAAATGAGGTTGGTGGGTAATAATCCATTTTACTTTTTCCAAAGCATCAAATCCCTGAAAACCGTAGATGCGTTTTTGCGCCGTTATGAAACCTAACTCGAGAATCTCTCTGTAGATTAACGCAAATTGAGGCATTGTTTCTACGAGCTGATAAAAGTCAGTTCTGGAAATTGCCAGTAATTCTGATTTTTCTATCGTTTGTAAATATTCGAATGCAGGCTGCTGATCGATAAAACTGGGTAAAGCCGTTCCAAAACCACCTTCAAAAGCAAAAAATCTTGAAGTTTCTGTTCCTTCTTTATTGATTGTAAAAAGCCTGATGCAACCTTTGTTTACAAAATAATACTGCTGGCAAATTTCCTCATAACGCACTAAAATTTCATTGCGTTTTGTCTTCAACGGTTTAAAATTAGAACAAATGAAATCCATTTCTTTGTCATTAATTTGCGTTCTGCTACTGATATACTTTTTCAGCAATTCGTACATCTTATTGTGATTTAGGCTTTTTTTGGAAAGTAAATGTACAAACAAATAATTGTAGACAAAAGAAACAGAATCACATAACCATAATTGACAAAATAGGTGAACTGTAATTTATTGGATGTCAGTTAATTTTAAAAATATAAAAATAAGAGTGCTAACAAATTTTTATTAAAACATTTTGTTATTTAATGTATTTGTAATCAGTATTTTATATTAATGAATTATTAAAGAATAACTGCCATTGTTTAAATAAAATTTCCTATTTTTAAAAGAAAAAGTATTTAGCCTCTCGCGGCATGCTTTTTGACGCTTTTTATAAAAGAAGTATTAATAAAATAAATATATTATAATGTCAGAAAAAGGTAAAAAACAATTTGGAGTTTGGATGGATTCACATCATGCAACTATTGTAGGAAGAGAAAATGTAGATTCAGGTGAGTTCGTAATATTAGGTCACGAAAAAGTTGACGGGCAAGGTGGTAACTCAAACGAAAATGCGGCTAACAATGCTGAAAGAGATTCATTGCATAAATTATTCAAAAGCATTACTGCTCACATGCAAAATGTAGATGAATTACACGTAACAGGTCCTGGAACTGCTCAAGAACAATTTATTAAATATTTGAGTGAGACTCCACAATATAAAAATGTAGAGACTAAAGAAAGTACTTCTAATAAAATGAGCGATGAAAGTTTAATTGAATATGTGGCTTCACAATTCAACTAATCTTTCTGAGATAAATTATGATAGGCTGTCCGTAAGGGCAGCCTATTTTGTTGGGTACAGTACCGTTTTGAAATTTAAAAGAAAAATATACTAGCCTTCCTTGCTCAATTTTTTATTTTTTTCTCCAAGAATGCCAAGCGCCAGTTGACCATAATGCTACTAGAATGAGAAGTGGTTGAAGTGGAAGTCTAAGCCATCTGGCTAGTTCTGTATTGAGTCCGAAAGCATTTCTATGTTCGACCAACTGCGCAATATTTCCCGGAAAGACAAGGACAAAAAAAGTAGCTACAATCCATCCAACCTGGATGCGATACTTAAATAATAGAATTAGGGATAAACCCAAAACAATTTCGACTACTCCAGAAAGCAGAACCACTAAATCGGCGTTTACAGGAACCCATGGTGGAAATTACGCTAAAAATTCTATTCGACTCCAAGTAAGATGACTAATTCCAGCAGTTGTAAGGAATAGTCCTAAAATATTCCGACTGATGTTTTGAGTTAAAGTCATTTTCTCGAGATTTTGAGCATTTGTAGTGTTCATTTGTATTTAATTTTTTTTAAAATAGTAGAAATAGATGCTGGGATTTTTGATAAAAGAAAAATTTCAGCAGCATTAATAAACGAAAATTTCATAGTAAATATAGGCGTATTAAAGGATATGAAAAACGTTTTACTTAAGAAAACTACCTTTTAAAGCTAAATTAACTTTCTTGATTTTTTAAAATCTTATATTCGTAAAAAAATGAATATGCGTTTCTCCTTTTTCATCATCGTCTTATTGAATGCTTTTCTTTTGGTCAACTGCGGTTCAAAAAAAAATACTGATATTTCGTACCTCAATTCTACCGAAAAAAATACGGCAAAACCACCACAATTGAATGTTTTTGTTCCCCGAAAATCAAGTTTGACGCCGGTTCCCATTATAATTTTTGTTCACGGAGGAAATTGGAACAGCGGTCGGAAAGGCACTTATGATTTGTTGGGTAGAAATTTTGCCAGCAAAGGTGTGATTACAGTTATCCCGGATTATACGTTGAGTCCTGAGGCTTCTTATGATGATATGGCACGGCAAATTGTGTCTGTAATTCAATGGACAAAAAAAAATATCAGTCAGTACAATGGTAATCCCAATTCGATTTATATCACGGGTCATTCGGCAGGCGGGCATCTTGGAGCTTTGGCAGTCATGAATCCGAAATATGGAATTGATTCTGGAACTATTGCCGGAATTATCCTGAATGATGCGGCAGGATTGGATATGAAAAATTATTTAGAGGGAAATCCACCAACTGAAAAAGATGATTATTTAGCAACTTGGACCTCAAATCCAGAGCAATGGAAAGATGCTTCGCCCATTTATTTTTTAAATAAAAAAACGCCACCTTTTTTAATTTATGTTGGAGACAAAACATATAATTCTATTAAAATTGCCAACAGCCGTTTTGTAACTGCTTTGCAACCTTTCCAACCCGATGTGACACCAATACGGTTGAATAAAAAGCACGTACCAATGGTGCTTCAGTATTTCTCGCCTTGGAGTAATCGTTTTGATGAAATTATTGCTTTTATGAAGTTGCACAATAAGAAAAAACCTTAACCATACTGATAGGAGCAGCATGATTAAGGTTTTGATATTTAAATCCTAAGAATAAGAAGAATTGGAGTAAGCTTATTTTTTCAAAATCGCATCAACAGAATATTTACCACTTCCCAATAAAAACAATGCACAATAGGATAGTAAATACAATAATGCAGATTCCATAGTTCCTAAATCATCATTGATGTGAACAATAAATACGGCAACCGCCATGGTTATAATAAGTGGAATCAATGCCAGTCTGGTCCATAATCCAATTACTATTAATACGGAGCACAAAACTTCGGCAAAAACGGTCAATGCTAATGATGCCGGAACTCCAATACCTATTGGATCACCAAATTCCATGTTGCCATCCATTAACTTCATCAGTTTTGGAATACCATGACTCAACATTAATAAACCAAATGTTAATCGTAAAATAAGCGAAGCCCAATCTGTTGCATTAGCGGACCATAAACTTGAGGAAAATAATTTTCGAATCATATTTTTTAAGTTTTTAAAATCGTGTTCAGACAAACATAAGAATTTTTTACAAGAGTTTGCTGTATGAAATACCGTATTTTAGAGAAAGTTACATCTGGTTATGGGTTTTATTCTTTCGTTTTAAACGGAGTGTTTCAATGCCAATTGCGGTCAAAATTCCAAGAACGTAGGCAGGCAAATGAATTCCCGAGCACAACTCTTGCAATTTTAGAATGTTGAAGTCCCAGTTTTTCCACCATATTGAAATACTGCGCGATTTCGATCCCGAATGAAAAAACCAACACAAGACTTGCGGCTATTAAAACCGAGACTTTTACAAAGGATTTCACAAAACAATAGAGTAAAATAACCACTAAAAAATCTCCGAAATAAGGTCTTATAAAGTCATCATGAACATACATGGCAATGGCGATTTCTGTCAGGAAAAGTAAAATTGTTAGTATAAAATAGTTGCGGTTGAATTGAAACATTTTGGTGGTGTAATTATTTAGGATTTTACTTCTTAGAGCATTCGTTTTTGTTGTTCACTAATTTGTATCGTTTTTTCAATACTGATTTTTGTATTTCATCATTGGAAATTGTCTGTTTTTTATGTTCAGTAAGACAAAAGTATTCCTGAACATGAAAATAATTTTCGGTTCGTAACCTTAATACTTTAATTAAATGTTTGTCTGTACTCCATTGGTGTCAAATTGGTTTTACTCTTGAATAGTTTGCTAAAAGACTGAGGATACTCAAAACCTAATTGGTAGGCAATTTCACTTACTGTCAGGCTTGTAGTTGTTAAAACTTCTTTCGCTTTTTCAATAAGCTTCTCGTGTATATGTTGCTGCGTATTTTGCCCTGTCAAGCTTCGCAACATATCGCTTAAATAGGAAGACGAAACATGGAGTTCATTTGCTAATTTTTCAACTGTTGGTATTGGCAAATCTGAATCGAGATTAAAATGTTTGTCTAATATGTTTTCAAAATTGGACAACAAATCGTTAGTGGCCATTTTTCTTGTAATAAATTGCCTGCTATAAAAACGATTGCAATAATTTAAAAGCAGTTCAAGGTTTGAAACAATTACATCTTGGCTAAAATTATCTAATCTTGAACTTATTTCCGTTTGAATATTCTGAACGATTGCTTCAATTATTTTATCTTCTTCGTCTGAAAGATGAAGTGCTTCGTTTACTTCGTATGAAAAATATCCATAGTTTTTAATCGCTTTTCCTAATGGGTATTGCCTTATTAAATCGGGGTGAAATAATAATGACCAACCATCACTGTTTCTATTTTCTTCACTATCTACACTAATTATTTGATTTGGCCCAATAAAAGACATTGTCCCATCGTCAAAATCATACTGATTTTTGCCATATTTTAATATCCCTTTAAAACTTCTTTTTAGTGTTATGTTGTAAAAATCAAATAGTAATTTTCCATTTTGAGAATGATTAGTATTTGATTTTATAGAATGGTCAATAACTGTAATCAATGGATTCAACGGACTTTTCAATCCCATCAAAGAATGTAATGCTGCAACTGAATTCAGTTTTTTTATATGTTGCTCTTTGTTTTTCATAAGTCAAATAAGTAGGCAGTGGTTTTTACTGCCTACTTTGTTATTTTAGTAAAGTTAAGCATTTTGAAAATCAACTCCTGCACTTCTGTCCATTGTCATTATTTCCAAAACATTTCCTGGATATTCAGCAGGCAATTTGCTTACTTCGTTCAGCTGATTTAATTCCTCTGGCGTAAATACAACAGCAACAGATTTTAAGTTATCCTGAAGTTGATGTATTTTGGTTGCACCAATAATAATACTGCTTACTACTGGCTGATGTATCAACCAAGCCAACGCTAATTGCGAAACTGACACTTGTTTTTTCTCAGCCATTGGTGTAAGCACATCCAAAACATCATATGCTCTTTCTTCGTGAAAAGGCGGAAACGGAAAATTATTTAGTCTTCCTTCTTCATTCTGTCCGTTTCTTTTATACTTTCCGGTAAGCAAACCACCACTTAAAGGACTCCAAACCATCATTCCTACTTTTTGGTCTTCTAGCATAGGTATAATTTCACGTTCTGCATCTCTTACATCCAAAGAGTAATTTGCTTGTAACGAAGCAAACCTGTCTAGATGATTGTACTGAGAATAAGCCAAGCCTTTCATTAATTGCCAAGCCATAATATTACTTGCGCCAAAATACCTAATTTTTCCGCTTCGTACTAAATCATCTAATGTTCTGATAGTTTCTTCAATGGGCGTAAGTGGGTCTGCCGTGTGAATTTGGTACAAGTCAATATAATCTGTACCAAGCCTTTTTAAACTTCCTTCAACTTGTTGGATAATGTGCTTTTTTGAAAGCCCCAAGTCGTTTTGGCTTTTGCCCATAGTACCTCTCACTTTTGTTGACAAAACCAAGTCGTCCCTGTTAATTGAAAGGTTTTTGATTGCCTTGCCAATCATAATTTCCGAAAGTCCCTCTGAGTAAATGTTTGCTGTGTCAATAAAATTAACACCTGCTTCGGTTACAATTTTAATTTGTTCATCCACTGCATTTTGATCAAGGTTACCCATATAGCCGAAAAAACCTTTTCCGCCATAGTTCATTGTCCCTAAACAAAGTGTTGAAACTTTCAAACCCGTATTTCCTAAAATTTTGTACTTCATCTTTTTATGTATTAGTGAAGTGCAAAGGTTAGAACTTTATCATATTTGAATGTGTCCAAAATGCAGTTGTTTGTGTTCAAAATGAGGTTTGATTTTTTTTTATTTGCTCACTTTTGTGGGCACAGTTTGCAAAACTGCGTTAACGATTTTGGTATATCAGCGCGGTCTGGGAAACTTGATGCGAAACGATAATTCCAGTAAACTTCAGCTAGCTCAAAATGGCTGTTATGGGTTGTCATTTCTTTTCCACTTTGCATTTATTCATATAATTTCGTCTAAATAAAAAAATCAGTGCGTTCTTTTCTGATTTCTTTTGACACATTTTCAATCAATTCAGCACAATCCAAAACAAATTTGTCATTAACTTCAATTAAAGTCGAGACTTCTGAAACATCACCTTCATCAAAGAAATTTTCTCCAATTAATTTTATTTTGAAAGGTAATGTAGTTGATTTGGCAACTAAAACATTATAACTTTTTCCCTTTCCGTGCTTCAATACGTTAATAGCGCAAGTAAATTCTTCGAAACTATTTTTGAGGTTAATATTACCCGTTTGAACAAGTATTTTTTTTGCTTCTTCAAAACTATTTCTACACGATAAACCTTCTTGTAGCATTGATTCAAATAATGAAAACATTCCAACAGCAATAATTGCTTTTTGTAATTGAATCATTTGAAGATTCTTGACGGCAATTGTTGAACCTCCTGTTTGTAGCTCTTCTATAACTTTAGCACGAGTCTCTGCTAATACGTTTAAAGTAAATGCTGTGCTTCTGTATATTAAGTCGTCAAATAAGTGCATATTTTTTGTTTATAATAACCCATAACGTTATGTCACTTTGAGATGGCTGGAAGTTCGTAACCGCTCAATTTTCGGCTTAATGAAAGTTTGATGCGAAACGATAATTCCACTAAACTCCAGCTAGCTCAAAATGCCTGTTGGCAAATCGGTTTTTTATTATTTGATTTTGTTTTTTTCGTATTTTTTTAATGGAGAGTCGGTTTTGTATAATACTTTTCCAGAAGGCACGACTTTACTTGAGCCTTCAAGATGGGTTTCTTGGTCGTCAAAAAAAATATGAGCTCCAAATGCTTTCAAAACTTTGTCTTTTGATAATCCACCCAAAAAATATGCTTCATCGACATAAACACCCCAATGACGAAGCGTCTTAATTACTCTCATATGACTTGGAGCATTTCTAGCTGTTACAATTGCAATTCTTAGTGGTGTTAATTCTATTGTTGTTGGTAAAAATTCTTGAATTTTAGATAATTTTCTTAACAATTCGGCAAATGGTCCATCGCTTAACGGAATATCTTCATTTTCGGTTTCGTGTTGATGGAAAGCTTCAATACCTTTTTCTTTATAAATCTGTTCGGATTCTTCTGAGAAAACAACAGCATCGGCATCAAACGCAAATTTCACTCTGTCAATCTCGGGAAGATAATCTGTAGGCGGTGCGTAAATTAATGCTGTGGCACAATTTGAAGTGTCACTTATCTTCTGTACTTCAACTTCGTCTTTTGATAAAAATAAATCAATATCAAAAGCATCAATAAATGGAGAAAGTGGTTCGCCTCCCGAAAATGCCCATCTAGTAATAGGAAGATTAAAGTGTTTCATTGATTTTAAAACTCGGACTCCTGTTTCTGGGCTATTTCTAGACATTACGACAACTTCAATAATTTGTTTAGAGGCAATTTCGTTTAACTTTAATAGACTTTTAATTAAAGGAAAAGCTGTTCCTTCTGATAATAATTCATTTTCGTGGTCTAATTGATATTTTCTAAATCCTTCTATATTTTCATTTTTAAAAATTTCATTTTCTACTTCTAAATTGAAAAGAGCTCTAGAAGAAACTCCAACTACTAATATTTTTGAAAAGTCTAATGCCATATTTTCTTGTGATTTCTAATGAGGTTTTTCGGTTTTTCCAAACTGTTTTCCAACTTGTATATAGGCGAAACAAACCTTCTTGTATACACCTTAATATGGGTAGATTTGCGAAGGTTTGTTTCGCTTTATTTATTTTCAAATATATTAAAATTTTCTTACAAATCATTAAAAGGACTTTTTATTAGCTAGATGTTTGTTTGAATAGTAATGGGAAGATTTTAGTTGTTATTACGACTTTTTATGCGTGAGGGATAAAAGTGGAAATCCTTTTATAAAGCGCAGCGAAATAAAAGATTATAACGAATAGCCCGACCTTTTTAGGGCACGCCCAAAACCATTTACTAAACGATACGTATATTTTTGAATGCTATAATTGTCTCATTTTTCTCTTAAAAAGCAGGTATATTTTAGTTGTTATCCTGATAGCTTTCGGGACACTTTTATACTTTAGAAAGTGAAAAACATTTTTTTGATGTAGATTTCAAATTAACCTATCTTTGCCAGCCGAACAATCGGGTGAAATACGTTACTATGAAGTTTGATTTATTAAAAAAAGATCCGCAGTCGAAAGCCAGAGCGGGAAGTATTACTACTGATCACGGGGTGATTGAAACTCCAATTTTTATGCCTGTGGGTACCGTAGCTTCGGTAAAAGGAGTGCATCAACGGGAACTGAAAGAAGACATTAACCCGGATATTATTCTGGGAAATACTTACCACTTATACTTGCGACCACAAACGGAAATCCTGGAGAAAGCCGGTGGTTTGCATAAATTCATGAACTGGGACCGTAATATTTTGACGGATTCTGGTGGGTACCAAGTGTATTCCCTTTCGGCCAACAGAAAAATCAAGGAAGAAGGAGTGAAATTCAAATCGCATATTGATGGTTCGTACCACTTTTTTACGCCAGAGAATGTGATGGAAATTCAACGTACCATTGGTGCTGATATTATCATGGCTTTTGATGAGTGTACGCCGTATCCTTGTGATTACAACTACGCAAAACGCTCCATGAAAATGACGCATCGTTGGTTAGACCGTTGTATCAATCATTTAGATACGCAACCTGTAAAATACGGTTACGATCAAGCTTTTTTCCCAATTGTTCAGGGAAGTTGTTATAAGGATTTGCGTCAGCAATCAGCGGAATATATTGCAAATTCAAATCAAGTAGGAAACGCCATTGGAGGACTTTCAGTAGGGGAACCTGCGGAGGAAATGTACGCGATGACCGAAGTGGTTTGCGAAATTTTACCGGAAGACAAACCGCGTTACTTGATGGGCGTGGGAACTCCGATAAATATTTTGGAAAATATTGCCCTTGGAATCGACATGTTTGACTGTGTTATGCCAACGCGTAACGCCAGAAACGGAATGTTGTTTACCGCAAATGGTACTATCAATATCAAAAATAAAAAGTGGGAAGCTGATTTTTCTCCAATTGACGAAATGGCAATCACTTACGTGGATACAGAATACACGAAAGCGTATTTGCGCCACCTTTTTGCTGCCAATGAATACTTGGGAAAACAAATTGCCACGATACACAATCTTGGTTTTTATATGTGGTTGGTTCGTGAAGCCAGAAAACATATCTTAGCGGGCGATTTCAGACCTTGGAAAGAAATGATGGTGAAAAATATGAGCCAACGTTTGTAAAAAAAATGTTTAAGGTTTAAAGTTTAACGTTCCAGCGCTGACTTTAAACCTTAAACTTTAAACCTAAACAAAAACATGCTAACAATAATAGACAAATACATCCTAAAAAGATATTTAGCCACATTTGCGGTGATGCTATTATTGTTTATCCCCATAGGAATCGTTGTGGATGTATCTGAGAAGATCAATAAAATGCTGGAAAATAAAGTTCCTTTTATGGAAATAGCACTTTATTATTACAACTTTACGGTTTATTTTGCGAATTCTCTTTTCCCGATATTTTTGTTTTTATCGGTGATTTGGTTCACGTCAAAACTGGCGAATGATACGGAGATTATTGCTATTTTAAGTTCGGGAATTTCATTTACACGATTTTTAAGACCCTACATTATTGGCGCTTCCATCGTTTCAGTTTTTGTATTGTTAATGGGTTTCTTTGTCGTTCCGGCGGCTAGTGAGGGTTTTAATAATTTCAGGTACACGTACTTGAAAGGAGGCGGAAAGGAAGCCATGCTCGGTGATAATACGGATGTGTACCGCCAGATTAATGACAATGAGTTTATTTATGTAAACAGTTTTAATGCTGAATCTAAAACGGCTTTTAGTTTCTCCTTAGAGAAATTTAAAAACGAGAAATTAGTCCATAAAATAACGGCCAGCAGAATCAAATGGAATAAAGAGGACAGCACCTACACGATGTATGATTACACAAAAAGAACGGTAGGTGAACTGAATGATAAAATTGAAAAGCTGCCGGAAAAAAAGGCTGTTTTTACTTTTGATTTAGAGGATTTAACCCCAGTAGTATATATTGCGGAAACGTTGAGCTTAGGAAAATTAAATGCTTTTATCGAAAAAGAAAGAGAAAGAGGTTCCTCTAATATCAACGTGTATTTAGTGGTGTTATATAAAAAATATAGTGTACCGGTATCTGCATTTATTCTTACCATTATTGCCGTAGCCGTTTCTTCGATGAAGCGAAGAGGTGGAATGGGAACGAATCTAGCCATTGGAATTGCACTTGCTTTTGCCTTTGTGTTTTTTGATAAAATCTTTGGAGTATTAGCCGAAAAATCCAGTATTCCTCCCATGTTAGCGGTTTGGTTGCCCAATATTGCTTTTGGAATTTTAGCCATTTATTTACTACGAAATGCAAAACGATAATTTAAAAAGTTATTTAAACCTCCATTTGATTGTTTTTATTTGGGGTTTTACCGCCATTTTAGGCGCTTTAATCACCATAACAGCAGATGCTTTGGTTTGGTATCGCATGTTTTTTGCAGCTGTTTTTTTAGCGCTGTTTTTGGTTTTTCAGAAAAAATCGTTTCGAATTCCCTTAAAATCGTTCCTCAAATTGATTTTTGTAGGACTGCTTATTGCCTTACACTGGATCTTTTTTTTCAAAGCCATCCATGTATCAAATGTATCCATCACACTTTCCATTTTCTCGTTAGGTGCTTTTTTCGCATCGTTGTTAGAACCACTTTTTTACGGTCGGAAGGTACTGTGGTACGAAGTCTTTTTTGGACTCATCATCATCGCAGGATTGGCACTGATTATGAAGGTCGAAATCAACTATCTCGAAGGAATGCTGTACGCTTTGGCATCCATCATATTAGGTGTTTTGTTTACGTTGATGAACGGAAAACTGATTGCAGATCACGATCCTTCAGTTATCTCGTTTTATGAATTCTTGGCAGGTGTTATATTTATCACCATTTACTTTTTATTTCAAGGAAAATTTACATTGGACTTTTTCGTATTGACCGCTAACAATTGGATTTTGATCCTGATTTTAGCCTCGGTTTGTACCGCGTATGCTTTTACGGCATCGGTGAAAGTGATGCAAAAACTAACGCCGTATACGGTAATGCTGACTACCAACTTAGAACCAGTTTACGGAATTATTTTGGCGTATTTCATCCTTGGCGGAAAAGAGAAAATGAGTTTTGAATTTTATATTGGTGCACTGATAATAGTAATCACAGTAATCCTAAATGGTGCGATTAAACACTACCAAAAGGGCAAAACAGTTTAAGAATTTCCCGCTTTATTGAAGCAAACTTTTACACATAAATAGAATATTTACCTTTTCGAACGATTTAAAATTTTATATTTGCCGTTCGAAATAAAAACAAAAACGCAAAAATCCTATGGAATATTTAGATTTTGAGCTTCCAATAAAAGAACTAGAAGAACAGTTAGACAAATGTCTCGTTATTGGTCAGGAATCAGATGTTGATGTAACGAATACTTGCAAACAAATCAACAAGAAACTAGAAGAGACTAAAAGGAATATTTATAAAAACCTGACTGCTTGGCAACGCGTTCAGCTTTCCAGACATCCTAGTCGTCCGTATACAATGGATCACGTTCGCGCTTTGTGCGGCGATACTTTTCTGGAACTTTTTGGAGACAGAGGTTTTAAAGACGACAAAGCCATGATTGGTGGTTTAGGAAAAATTGACGGACAATCTTTTATGATTGTGGGTCAACAAAAAGGATTCAATACCAAGACGCGTCAGTTCCGTAATTTCGGAATGGCCAATCCGGAAGGATATAGAAAAGCGTTGCGATTGATGAAAATGGCAGAGAAATTTGGCATTCCTGTTTTGACTTTGATTGATACTCCGGGCGCTTATCCAGGATTAGAAGCAGAGGAACGCGGACAAGGAGAAGCTATTGCCAGAAACATATTTGAAATGATTCGCTTAAAAGTGCCTATTATCACCGTTATTGTTGGTGAAGGAGCTTCTGGTGGCGCATTAGGAATAGGAGTGGGGGACAAAGTATATATGATGGAAAACACTTGGTATTCCGTTATTTCGCCAGAATCATGTTCTTCTATTTTATGGAAAAGCTGGGAATACAAAGAACAGGCTGCTGAGGCTTTGAAATTGACTTCGGCTGATATGAAAAAGCAAAAGTTAGTAGATGATATTATTCCAGAACCGTTAGGTGGAGCACACTACGACAGAGAAACTGCTTTCAAAACCGTAGAGCAATATATTATGAAGGGTTTTAATGAGTTGAAAGACTTATCAACAGAACAATTAATTGCCCAAAGGATGGATAAATACAGCAAAATGGGCGAATACAAAGAGTAAAATCTTACAATTTGATATTTAATCCGTCTCGCGCTAGAACCTAGAACGAGACGGGTTTTTTTTGGGTTATAAACAAAAAATAGTTAGTTATGAACAATTATTTATAACAACTCAACAACCATATTTTTTTAATTTTCGTTACTTTCGCTTTATGGAAAACTTCAGAAATATTAATCCTGTGAAGGTTGATAAAACTACTATTATAAGCCTTGAAAAAGGAAAATTGCAACCGCAGGTTCTCGATTTAGAAGAGGCTGTGCTGGGTGCCATGATGATCGATAAAAAAGGAGTTGATGATGTAATTGACATTTTACAACCTGATGCTTTTTACAAAGAGGCACACAAACATATATTTGAGGCTATCGTGCAACTGTTTACAGAAACGCAGCCTATTGACTTATTAACCGTTTCTGCCCAACTGAAGAAAAATGCAAAATTGGATTTGGCAGGCGGCGATTTTTACTTAATTCAACTTACGCAAAAGATATCATCTTCGGCACACATTGAATTTCACTCCAGAATTATACTTCAAAAATTTATTCAGCGCAGTTTGATTCGGATTTCGACAGAAATTATCGAAGATTCTTATGACGAAACCACTGATGTTTTTGATTTATTAGACAGAGCCGAATCTAAATTATACGAGGTTACACAAGGAAATATCAAACGAAGTTCCGAAACTGCACAAAGTTTAGTATTGCAAGCCAAAAAACGAATTGAGGAAATTGCCGGTCAAGAAGGATTGAGTGGTGTTGCTACTGGTTTTGACAAGTTAGACAAGATTACTTCTGGTTGGCAGCCGAGTGATTTAATTATTATAGCGGCAAGACCTGCAATGGGTAAAACTGCATTCGTATTATCGATGGCCAGAAATATGGCAATTGATTTCGGAATGCCAGTTGCCTTATTTTCTCTGGAGATGGCATCCGTTCAGTTAATCACCCGTTTGATTTCTTCGGAAACAGGTTTGTCATCGGAGAAATTGCGTACCGGAAAATTAGAAAAACACGAATGGGAACAGTTGAGTACTAAAGTTAAAAATTTAGAAAAAGCACCATTATTTATTGACGACACCCCTTCCCTATCGATTTTTGATTTACGGGCCAAAGCCAGACGTTTGGTTTCACAACACGGCATCCGAATCATCATTGTCGATTATTTGCAATTGATGACGGCTGGAGGAAACGGAAAAGGCGGTGGAAATAGAGAGCAGGAAATTTCTACGATTTCCCGAAACTTAAAAGCTTTAGCCAAGGAATTGAACGTCCCTGTAATTGCCCTTTCGCAATTGTCGCGTGCGGTAGAAACCCGTGGATCCAGCAAAAGACCTTTATTATCTGATTTACGTGAATCGGGAGCGATTGAGCAAGATGCCGATATTGTATCTTTTTTATATCGTCCCGAATATTACAAAATTGACGAATGGGATGATGATGAAGCATCACCTACAGCTGGTCAGGCAGAAATAATGATTGCAAAACACCGTAACGGTAGTATTGAAAACGTTCGATTGAAGTTTATTGGACATTTAGGAAAATTTGATAATCTGGAAGATTACAGCGGTGGGTATGATGATTTACCATCCAGCATGAATCAAGATGATAATCCTTTTATTACTAAAAATCTACCATCTGCCAATGATGCTTTTGGAAGTAATTTGAATGATCCTGATGATGACAGCGACGTTCCTTTTTAGAAATACATTACACACAGTATCAGTCTAATCCACTGAATTTTTAACGACTCTATTCTAAAAAAATTCAACTAATTTATCAAACACATAGTGAAAGTATACTTTTTGAATGACATTTTACTTTTAAAATCATTGTTGTTTTCTTTAACTTCTTCTTGTTATAACAGCAGGATTTATAATCTGAATCCAAAAAAACTTATTCGTGGACAATGTAATTACTTACCATGTTTAACTATTGAGTAAGGAAACAATTATCAAGCTACAGATAAAGATTAAAAAAAATTCATAAAAAAACCAGTTCAATTGAACTGGTTTTTTTTATGAATTTTTTATCTATTTAATTACACTTTACTAGATGTCTTTTGACTCTGGCAGGATCAGTAGTATTACCATCACAACTCGGAATATCTGCAAAAGGAATTAATGCACCGTTAGCATCAGTTATTTCTAATTTTGTAGATTTCCCATCACCATCATCATCAACATCTAAAAAATTTGGAATACCATCGCCATCTGTATCATCCGGATTTACAACTCCTGTTGCTAAAATACGCATGTAGTCATCTCCGTTAATATCTTCTTGAAAATTTAGAATGCCATCGCCATCAGAATCTAGTCTGTTGATTTCATATAATTTAAAACTAAAAACTAGAGGAGCGTAGGCCGGAATAGATGCACTTCCTGTATTATAATATCCTAATCCTGAAGGAATAAACATTACACCTGCTCCATAATCTTTATATGAAATTGTACCATCAGCATTAGAAGAATAAGTTCCAGTTTTAAATTCTGGAAAAGTTTCTCCCCATCCTGTTATTGTACCAAGCAAACTAAAGAATTGTTGTGGGTTTTTTACCACTTCAAATTGTGTCGCGGAAAATGTTGTAACTTCAGATACCGTTTGGCGTGATAAATAGTCTCCTTTATAAGCAGCCAAAACAGCATCTGCATTTGAAGGAGAAACTCCAGTTCCTTCTCTTAGAACTAAGTAGTATAATTTATAAGTAATATCGTGAAAACTCACTTCTTTACTTAAAAGCTTAGGAAAAGTTGCGCTATTTAAATATGAAAAAATAGACGGCTGTGTCCCTCCTGTTGGAATTTTAGAAATTTTAGTATCAACATCAGGTGAAACATCTTCTATATAATAGTTTTTTAAATATTCTTCAATATCAGTTAAATCAGTTGCATATTGCACTGCATAGTCTCTTGGTGGTGTGATTTCTGCTGCCGCATCATCCTTTGAACATGAAAATAAAGAGAGGGTTGTAATTGATAAAATAAAATAATACTTAAATTTGTTCATTATAGCTAATTTTTTAAGTGCGCAAGATACAATATTGATTGATTTTTGTAAACTATTTAACTCCGATTTTAGAAAATTTATGAGAATAGATAAATATTTGTGGTGCATGCGGTATTACAAAACCCGAAATATGGTTACTGAAGCCTGCAAAAAAAACCATGTAACAGTAAACGGCCTTGTAGCCAAGCCCTCAAAGGAAGTCTTCCCTACTGATAAAATTACGTTCCGGAAAGACCAAATTACCCAAATCATTACTGTTTTAGACATTCCTGAGAATCGTGTTGGGGCAAAACTCGTTGATATGTATCGAAAAAACGAAACTCCGGCTGAAGCTTATGCACATTTGGAATTACTAAAATTATCCAAAGAACATTACCGCAAAAATGGTACTGGAAGACCAACCAAAAAAGACAGGAGGGATATTGACGAATTTGGAAATGAAATAATTACTGATGGAGATGAAGATTAAAAAAAATAGGATTTAGTCTTTTAATCAAAAACCATAATTATGTATAACATTAAACTATAAATTAAAATAATGAGCAAAAATATCATTTTAACAAATCAGGAAATCGAGCATAAAATAAAAAGGATTGCTTACCAGATCTACGAAACTTTTGTTGATGAAGAAGAAATTGTCATTGCTGGAATTGCAAGTAATGGTTTTACTTTTGCAAAAAAAATAGCGGCAGTACTAGAAACCATTTCTCCGCTAAAGGTTTCGCTTTGCGAAGTTCAAATTAACAAACAAAATCCCCAATTACCTATTCATACCTCTTTATCAAAAGAACAATATACCAATAAAGGTTTGATTCTTGTTGATGACGTATTAAATTCAGGCACCACATTAATCTATGCCGTAAGACATTTCATAGACGTTCCTTTGAAAAAATTCAAAACGGCTGTACTTGTAGATAGAAACCACAAGAAATATCCCGTAAAAGCCGATTTCAAGGGAATATCTCTTTCAACATCATTATTAGAGCATGTACAAGTAGTTTTTGATGAAGATGGAAACAGTTATGCTTATTTAAGCTAAGAGGCTTACAATGTCCAGAACAACCTGATCAATTGTTTTATCATCAACACTCACTTTATACTGTGCCTGATTGTAATAAAAACTTCTTTCGAAGAGGTGCATTGCAATAAACTCTTTCATCTCCTCATCACTTTTGTTGGCGATGAGGGGTCTTTTGCTTTTATTAGCAGACAACCTGCTAAATAAAGTCTCAATTGAAGCTTTAAGATAAATGGAAACAACATTATCTGCTTTTAGCAGCTCATGATTATTGGCATAACAAGGTGTTCCTCCGCCCAAACCTATAATTAATCGCTCCGGCGAATTCAATAATTCAATAAAAACTTCGTGCTCTAACTTTCTAAAAAAAATTTCTCCATGCTTTTCAAAAATGGCATTTATGGACAAATTCACTTTTTCTTCTATCTTTATATCCAAATCCACAAATGGAATTCCGATATTTTTCGACAACTTATTTGCAATAGTGGACTTCCCGCATCCCATATAGCCTAATAATATAATTTTTCTCATGAAATAAAACCTTATAAATTAAGGCGTTAAGATTTATTGTTAAAAAAAGACAAATTTATAATAAAATAGCTTGCAAAACTCCAAATAAAGTCCTTATATTTGCACCCGCATTCAAGGAAAGAATATGACTCGATAGCTCAGTTGGTAGAGCACATCACTTTTAATGATGGGGTCCTGGGTTCGAGCCCCAGTCGGGTCACAATTTTAGTGATCAACACATAATTTTCTTGAAAGCATTGACTCGATAGCTCAGTTGGTAGAGCACATCACTTTTAATGATGGGGTCCTGGGTTCGAGCCCCAGTCGGGTCACAAAAGGTCGAGTAATTTATTACTTGACCTTTTCTTTTTTAAGGCCACGTGGAGAAACGGTAGACTTGCCAGCTTGAGGGGCTGGTGCTCGCAAGGGCGTGTGGGTTCAAATCCCACCGTGGTCACTTTTAAAACAAATAAAATCCTAATAACTTTTAAATAAGTGATTAGGATTTTTTGCTTTTATTATGTATACTATTCTCTATCTTTAATTTTTGTATTCCTTTTAAATATCCCTTTTCATTGAAAAATATTTTGTTTTAGATTCACATTTGTTCATAAAACAAGACAGCACTTCAAATCTTTCTTAAAACGTCGTAAAAAAATCATCAAGAGTATTTAAAAAAAACATACTCATCAAAATTACAACTGACACACCTCCTGTCATCAAGAAAAAAGTGCCAATGTATAAAAATGCTGTGTTATTTCTTTGTCCTAAAGATTTATAATTATGTTTTACTTGTGCTGCGCTTTTCATCTTCGATGCCGAATTAATTTGATAAATAGTTCAAAATCTATTAGGTAGTAAAATTACAAGTATAAAAAAGCTCTTACAATACCCACTTTTAGTGATTTTTTAATGCTGCTATTAAACAAAGAATTCCCTGTAAATTAATTTTTGAACAATAAAAAAGCGTCTTGAAATAACATCAAGACGCTTTTTTATCAAAACTAAGCTCGTTTATTTCATTAACTGCTGTAAGGGCTTCAACTGTTCCAAATCAATATTAGATTGCTGTAAAACGCTCATCATAGTCATAATATTAGTAGGATTCATGTCCTTGCCTAAAATTCGAACAACCGCGAAACCGTTATCTTTTTTATTCGCATAAAAAATGAATTCTTCAATGTGTTCATCCGGACCTACAAAGCTTACCGAAGCACCTTCTTTACCTGAACTAAATTTCATCAGTTGCTGATACTTTTTGTCCTTTAAAATCAAATCAACTTTAGCGCGTTCTGTTTCAAACTCCGTTTTGTTGGTTTCATTCAATTTGAAAGCCAAAACATTCATCTTATCAAACGATTTCAAAGCATCACTTTGTTCTATTGATAATTTTGTTTTATCAACATTCAAAATACTGGGAGAAACATCAAGTACTACAAAATTTTTATTCTCTGAATTTTCCACAAAATACTTTTGCAAACTGGGCTCTGAGTTGCAACTGATCAGGGACAAACTAAACAGTAGCGTAATTCCATAAATTGTTTTCATCTTATTTTTTTCCTTTAGTTGCTTTCTTCAAGTCATCACCACCGGGAATTCTCATTTTGTCGGTAAGAACTGAGATTTCATTCAAATCGAAGTTTCCAGTCAAAGACATTAAAACGGTGTCATCATTTTTAGCACCTTCAATAAACATCAGTAACTCTCTAATTTGAGAATCTGTTGAACCTGATTTTACTAGAATTTTAATATTTCTGCCATTTTCATTCACACGCATCAGCTCTTCTAAACCGGCTGATTTAATGTACTTATCTGCAAGTACTTTCATTTCTCCTTCTACCCGAGTGCTTTTGGTGGTAAAAACTTTTAGATTATCCAGTTTTTTTATTAGACTCATATATTGTTGTGTTTCTTTATCAGAAGCATCTACTTTTACTTTACTCATTAAGTCAAACATTTTTTTATTGACTATAATTGAGGTAACATCGTCTTGTCCGTCAAATTTATCAAATGCCGCTTGCGCAAAAAATGGACTGGAAACGAATACAAATACTAATGTGAGCATTATTTTTTTACTCCAACTTAAATTATTGCTCTTTTTGTTACTATTGATTGTTGATTTCATTTTTTTGTTTTTTAATGTTTATTTAAATTATTTTTTTTATTTTTTACTGTTTATTCAAAGCAATCAAGAACCTCCTGAGTTTTTTTTGGTCTCGATAAAAACTTTTTCTTTTGCAATTTGATATTCTTGAATATACAATACACTTTCTATGCCAACATTTACATTATCTGACAATAGAGACAATGCTTTTTGGGTTGCTCTGAAAGCCTTCTCAGGATCATCATATGTTCCTAAATCCTGACTTTTATTTGCAACATCCAAATTATAATAGGCATAGGTTCCAATTCCCAGCAAAACAACAACCGAAGCTGCAATTGATAACCACGCTACAGTACGTTTTTTAGATTGTAGTGGAATCTCATGCTTAAACTGAGGCTCTTTTGCAAGAGAGAAATAACCAAATAACGGCTTGTATTGTTCCAAATGCTGCGCAACATTTAGTGAAGAAAAATAATTACGTAATTCATTTTCTTCGGCAATACTGGTTTCTCCCTGAAAGTATTTTTCTAATAAATTTTCTATTTTAACTGATTCCATATTTGTGTGTTTCTGTCATATAATCCCGTACCGTTTTCCTTGCTCTTGAGAGTGCCACCCGAATTGCACTCTCCTTCATATCGAGTATTTCAGCAATTTCTTCAAATTCATATTGTTCAATATCCCGCATCTGAATAATTAATCGTTGCTGAACCGGCAATTGATCCATTATTTTTTCGACCCAATTCAAACTATCAAGATCTTCCATTTTCTTCTCTAGTCCCGGCTCCTTATCCTCGTAATTGGTATGGACAATTTTGAGATTTCCAGTTCTTTTGGATTTTAGCTGATCCAAACAATAATTTTTTGTCATTGTCATCGCAAATGCCTCAATACTATTATAACCCGTCAAGTTTCCGTTTTTACTCCATAATTTTACCAAAACTTCCTGAGTAGCATCTTCAGCTTCCTCTGTACTCACAAGCAACCGCTTGGCCAGTCTAAAGACTTTGTCTTTAAAAGGAGTTATAAGAAGAACAAACTCATTTTGGTTCATAAAAATTGGTTTTTAAACTGGTTATATAATCTAGACGATTCATTTTTATTTTTGTAACAAAAAACATAAAATAAAACTAAAGTTAGTATTTTTACGTTAATAAAGTATTAAAACAAATTTATGAGAACAGCATTCAAACTTACGCTTTTATTATTTATAGCTGCTTTAACTTTCCAAAGCTGTCAAGACAATGACGATATTCCGCCACCAGCCACTTTGGAAATCCAAGATTTTATTTGGAAAGGAATGAATTTATATTATTTATGGCAGGCTGACGTTCCTAATTTAAGTGATGATCGATTTGCAAACCAAACGGAATTAAATACTTTCCTGGCTAGCTATCCTGTTCCTGAAGATTTGTTTGATGAATTAAGAGTGAACAATACTATTGATCGATTCAGTTGGATTGTAGATGATTATTTAGAACTCGAAGGACAACTTCAGGGAACTACTAAAAACAATGGCGTAGAATTTGGTTTAAGTTACAAGCCAGGAAGTACCACCGAAATATTTGGTCGTGTTCGTTATATAATTGCAGGATCAGACGCTTCTAACAAAAACATCAAACGGGGTGATTTTTTCACTGCCGTAAACGGGATTCAGCTAACGATTAGTAATTACCAATCTTTACTGTTTGGCGCCAATGAAACTTACACACTAAATCTTGCAGATTACAATGGAACAACAATTGTTGCAAATGGAAAATCTGTAGATTTAACAAAAACGGTTCTATCCGAAAATCCGATTTTGATTAATAAAGTAATCACTTCCGGCTCTCATAAAATAGGATATTTAATGTATAATGGTTTTTACGCTAATTACGACAATGAATTGAATGATGCTTTTGGCACATTAAAATCTCAAGGAGTTACGGACTTAGTTCTAGATTTAAGATACAACGGAGGCGGTTCTGTTCAAACTGCTACACGATTAGCAAGTATGATAACAGGTCAATTTACTGGACAGGTTTTTGCAAAACAACAATGGAATGCAAAAATTAATGCTTATTTCGAAGCTGATAATCCGGATGCCTTATTTAATTACTTCACGGATAAAATTGGAGATAAAGAAATAAATAGTTTAAAACTGACTAAAGTTTATATCTTGACTAGTGCAAGCACCGCATCAGCAAGCGAATTAGTAATCAACGGATTAGAACCACACATTCAAGTTATACAAATTGGCGATAAAACTGTCGGGAAAAATGTAGGTTCTGTTACGCTTTATGACTCCCCAAGTTTTGGTAGTGAGAACAGGAATCCAAAACACAGATATGCCATGCAGCCTATCGTGTTAAAAATTGTAAATTCAGTTGGATTTGGAGATTACTTCAATGGATTACAGCCTGATTATTTATTAAAAGAAACGTCGTTCATTGCCTTAGGTGTCCTTGGTGAAACTGATGAACCATTATTAAGCTCAGCCATTGGGAAAATAACCGGTACTGGCAGAATGTTGAGACAAGACCTTGGAAAGGATTTTGAATTTTTTAAAGATTCTAAATCAATGCGAAGATTTCAAAATGAAATGTATATTGAGAAAGCACCAGAAGGACTTTTGAAAGCATTGGAATAAAACCCAAAAAGCATTTCTAGCACTAATTCTAAGAAAAGCTATTCCTAATTTTTTACAAAAAAAGAGGCTATCCGATAAAGATAGCCTCTTTTTTTAAAATTTATTTTTACCTATTAATTATTGAAATAAAAGCCATTAGGAGTTACACCAACAGTGCTATTGTTTTTCAAAACTCCGTTTGTGTCATAAATAGCAACTTTACCATTCGAACTATAATCCGCTGCATCAGCCAAGTAAACTATATTATTGTTTACAGCAAAACCATAGACACTAAAACTAGTCGTAAAAAGAGCTTTTGAAGGCAAAACAGTATCCGATGTATTCATCACAAATACATTTTTAGCTTGTGTGAAATACAATTTATTATTTTCTATATCCATTTGACCAGGATGAGAAGTCAAGGCGAAATCTAAAGTTGTACTAACCATATTTGTAGTAGGATTGATTTTTTGCAACTTCCCAGCAGTTTCATCACCAGTCCAAGAAGCTTTACCACTACTTAGAACATAGATAACACCTTGATTTTCTTCAATACTTGCCGGCTTATCTCCTACTGAAATAGTAGCTGTCACTTTAGAAGTCAAAACATCAACCACTGAAACCGTATTTCCTGAACCATATCCGCCTAAATGTGCTACATATAATTTATTATTATAAACGATCAGCTTTTCTGGACCTTCAGCTACTGGAATTTTGCTTTCTATTACATTTGAAGTCAAATTCACAACAGCAATATAATCGTCCGTTGCATCACTTCCATCTCCCCAGTTTGTAACATATCCTTTTCCATTTGCAAAAACAATATATCTTGGATTTTTCAAATCTTTATCAATAGTCGCAATACTTTTGAAAGAATATCTGTTTACAATTTGAATTGTATTAGAACCATTCATTACTATATAACCAAACTCTCCATTAGCATTAAAATCCTGTGCCGTATCACCTAATAATTTCCCTTGATTAATCGTGGAATAAAGCGAGTTTTGTTGCGTCACAAAATCATTGGTGATAAAAGAAATTTCAGCATTGGCTTTCCCAAAACCTCCTTCATTGATTATAAAAAAGCCATTGTCGTAAGCTCCTAATGATTTTTCCTCATTTGTATCATTCGTACAAGATCCTAAAAACAAAGTGGAAACCAAGACTGCGATTGTAAAAATTTTAAATTTCATGTGTTAATATTTAATTGTTAGAGTTAAATTATAGTTGCTACCAGGCATTGGTCTTACCTCAACGGTTTGGTAGTTTTCATTAAATAAATTCAGTGCTTGAATTCCTATTTTATAATGGTCCAATTCCCCTATTTTGTAATAGACACTAAGATTTGAAACCTGATATTCTTTCAATCTGTAATAATTATCCGCAGAGGTAAAAACTGCACCATTGAATAAATATTGATAATTTAAGGACCAATTTTTATAGGAGTAATCTGCATTCACGGTCATTTTATGATACGGAACATAAATCAGTTGTTTCTGATTACTTTGATCCACAGACGAAGTATAGCCGTATGCCAAACTGATATTAAAATTATGTCCCTTGAAATTTTTAAAATAACTTCCTGTTACCTCTACCCCTTTATTTACAACACTTGCTGTGTTAATAGGCATCCATTGTCCTGTCTCATTAGGAATCCAACGAATCATTCCTTTGGTTTGAATATAAAAACCTGTCAATGAAAATTTCAAAGCATTGATTTTTAATTCCTGACCCAATTCCATTTGATTGGAAAGTTCCGGAATGAGTTCATGGTTACCGCTTCCTTCCCAGTATAAATCATTGAAAGAAGGCAGTCTGAAATTTTTAGATGTGTTCAATTTGATGCTGTACATTTCAAATGGCTGGTAAACTAACCCAAAAGAATATAAAAAGGGATTTCTATAATTTGTGGCAACTTCCTGTCTTACGCTTGCTTCATATTGCATAGCGGGACTTAATGTATGTTTAACTAACAGGCTTGCAGCGCCTATACTTCTTTTGGCATTATTAATTGAGGTCCCAAAACCATTAATTTGCGTGAAATCAACAACTGAATTGACGGTGAAGTTTTTAGTTGGAGAATAATCTAAATCATATTTTATTATTTTAGTTTTGGCGCCACCTTCACTAAAAATATCTTTATCCTTATTCTCATAATACTTATAATTTTCAGTTACATACGCTAATTTCAACTTAGAAGTGAAATCTTTATGTAATCCAACCCACTCCAGCAAATTTCTTGTGTTCAAATCATAATATTTACTCACAGAAATGGAAGCTAAAGTTCCGGAAAAATGCCGTAAACCGTCATATACCTGACTATAAAAATTAATTTTATGATTCAAATTGATTTTATAACCAAAACTTCCATTTAAACTGGTATTGTAATAATCTCCATTTTGATTTTTTTGATTTGAATTGGGATAACCATAATCGTTATCCGAGCTATTTCTGGAGATACTAAACTGAGAAGCAACTTTCTCATCAGAGGCAATAAGCTGATAATAATACCCTTGCGTATTAAAACTTCCAAAATTCATTCGTAAAAGATTCTGAAATTGTTTTTTAAAATGTAGCTCATTGTTCAAATGAATGCTCCCACCTATAGCTGAACTACCATAAATTCCGCTACCACCACCAGTTCTTACAGAAACATTAGTATAACCCAAAGGGGTTATGGTATTAAAATCCGTTTGTCCCAGAAGCTGTGAATTTATGTTAATCCCATTCCAAATCACTGCTGTTTGTGCTGCAGTTGTACCTCTGAAGGAAACAGAAGAAGTCATTCCGTTTCCATATTCTTTCAGATAGAGCAAGCTATTGTATCGCAATAAATTGGTCAATGAACTGTAATTCCTCTGAATCACAGAATCATTTAATACCTGAACCTGTAGTGTTTTTGAATATTTTTTTAAAGCGCCGTCAGTTACAATTACTTCGTTTAAAGAAATTGCAGGTTTATTTTGAGCCAAAACACATTGGCACACACTTAAAAAACAAAATAAAAGTATTTTTTTTGTAGTCATAATTTCTGAACTCTTTTTCCCGAGAGTTCGATATTTGTTACGTAAAAAGGCAGGTCTCCTGGCTTGCGTCTTGTTGTTAACCTTCCCATCCAACAAGCGGACAGTGGTTTTGTAGATAACAACAAGCTTATTAGCTTACAGTTGCGGGTACAGCCCAGGATTTTGATTTAGAAATTAGAAATTTTGACTTAAGATTTATTTAAAAACCTGTAATCTATAATCTAATATCTACAATCAGTCACCTGATTCCCTTTTAATGCTGAATTGAAAAACAAAAACAGCAACCTCAATACGGTGGCAAAGATAGCGCTTTAATCAACTAAAAATCAATTTTTAATTTCAATTAAAATAAATTTGAAAACAAAATACATTGAATCAACAACTTACGTTAAAATAAAAAACTTACCATTCTATTTTCAGTACTGAGCCATAATCGACTTTATTTTGAAAAGCATCTTTTAACGGTAAGCTTGCTATTTTGCATAAGACACTTCGAATTACTCCTGCATGGGCAACAATAACAACTGGTTTTAAAGTATCTTTTTGAAATTCGTTCGTCATAAAGTCAACAACTCGATTGTATAAATCAACAAATGACTCACCGTTAGGAACCCGAACGTTTACAAAATCATTCATCCAAGGTGTAAAATCATTCACAGGAATGTCATCCCAATTTTTCAATTCCCAATTCCCAAAATTCATCTCCATCAAGCGATGATCTGTAATTACAGGCGTTGTTGCTATATAATTAGCTAATTGTGTACAACGAATCAATGGACTAGAGAACACCTTTGCCTGGTCAGGAATTTGCGCTTTTATAGTTTCAAAATGTTGCAGATAAGGTTCCAAAATCCCCACATCTGATTGTCCATAACAAATGCCTTTTTCACAAACCGTTTCGGTATGACGCACTAAATAAATTTCCATAAAGCTAGTATTGATATATAAAATACGACTTCGCAAACCTGTTGTGCAGCTCCCAGACAATCTCCGGTATACCCATCAATCCATTTATAAAAATAACGAGCCAGAAAAAATCGAGTTAAAAAAACGGGTATTAAAACCAATACTATTTGCCATTGAAAAAAAGACAATATAACGAGTGGCAATAACCCAAAAGATAAGGAACCGACTACTTCTTGCCAAGCATACGTTTTTGCGATAGGTTTACTTTTGCTTGTTTCATCATCTCTGGAATAGGAATAAGTGAATATAATGGTGATTGCCACAAAACGACTTACTGATTGTGCCGCAACAAATAAAAGAAAAATCGTCAATGTAGCATTAGGAGTCAGCATCGAGGATTCAGTAATCATCTCGCTTATTACTTTAAACTTAAGTACTAAAAGCAGTAAAATACCAATTGCTCCATACGCTCCAATAGCGCTGTCTTTCATTATCAAAAGAATTCTTTCTTTGGTCCAACCTCCACCAAAACCATCACAAACATCAGCAAATCCATCTTCATGAAAGGCACCAGTAGTTAGAATTCCAGCAATAATTCCCAAAATAACGGCTGTTTCAGTTTCTAAAAATAACGAAGCCAGATAGTAGGCTACAAATGAAATAGTACCAACTATCCAACCAATCAGCGGAAAGTAACGCGTTGCTTTGTTTAAATAATCAGGATTGTGGTCTATGTTTTTAGGACACGGAATTCGGGTGTAAAACATCAAGGCTGTAAAAAACAGGTGTATTTCTCTTTTCATATTTTGTTGAACGCAGATAAACTTATCGTCGTTTTTATTTTAAATTTATATTTAAGATTACTCTTGATCGACACCGGCACTTTCGAAACTTGCCATTTTATTCAAAAAAACAACCGCTGATTGAATTATAGGAAAGGCGACAGCACAACCAGTTCCTTCGCCTAAACGCAAATCTAATTGTAAAATAGGTTGTACTCCCAGATAATCCAACAATTTTCGGTGTGCTTGCTCTGCAGAACAATGACAAAAAATTGCATTTTTTTTGACTCCAGGATTTATTTTAAAGGCTATCAAATACGCTACACTACAAATGAAACCATCAACCAGAATAAGCATATTGCTTTGATAGGCAGATAACATTCCAGCTGCCATCTGCAGAATTTCAAACCCTCCAAAATGAGCCAGTTTTGAATTTAAATCGGGCTCTCCTGAATAATTTTCAATTGCTTTTTTTAGAATTTCATTTTTTTTAATTAATTTTTTATCGCCAACTCCTGTTCCCCTACCCACACAATCCGCAATAGATAATCCAGTGATTACGCTCATTAAAACAGAGGCTGTAGCAGTATTTCCTATACCCATTTCTCCAAAACCTATGCAATTGCTACCTTTTTTTGCAAGCACAGCAACGATTTCTTTTCCTTTACTAAAACACAATTGCAATTCCGTTTGGCTCATTGCCGGACCATGCAAGAACGATTGTGTTCCTTTTCCAATTTTTGCAGAAATCAGATTAGCATTTGTTGGAAAATCATAATTAACACCCGCATCAACAATAGATAACGCAATACCATGCTGTTTACAGAACACATTTATAGCTGCTCCACCTTCCAGAAAATTTAGCACCATTTGTCGCGTTACGTCTTGCGGATAAGCGCTTACACCATGATTTGCAATTCCGTGATCAGCGGCAAAGGTCACTATGTTTGGGTTTATTATTTGGGGTTCTAAACTTTGAAAAACTTCCCCAATTTGTTTGGCTATAGATTCTAGTACTCCCAAAGAGCCTTTTGGTTTTGACTTATGATCAATTTTATATTGTAATGCATTTGAAAAATCAGTGGAAACGATTTGATCATTAAAATTCGGAATTTCCATTTTATAATGGGATAAATTAGTGATTTCTGTCACCGAAGGCACCTCCGATTTTTGCTTCCAATTTAATTGTTGCAACATGGGCTGGTTTTCATAATTTGTAGCGGGTTTGCCCACACAGAAATATCCCAAAGGCTCCATGTAATCCGGAAACCCTAATAAATGCTTGAACTTATAATAGTTCAAAATAGAAACCCAACCCATCGAATATCCTTGTTCAGTAAGCGACAGCCAAATATTTTGCGCCGCACAAACCGAACTAAACTTCACGGCTTCATTGCTTCCTACGGTTCCAATTGTGAAATTATTGAGTACCGAACGATCGTAACAAATCACTAATCCAAGTGGCGCTTCCTCAATAGCTTCTAATTTCAAGGATTTGTAACTTGCTTTTTGATCTTCATTATCGGTCAGGTTTACGGCTTTTTTATCATATTCCAAAAATAATTCTTTGACCGCTGACTTAATTTCAGCTGACTTAATGGTATAAAATCTTGTCGCATCCGTTAATCCTACTGAGGGAGCCCAATGTCCGGCTTGAAGTGCTTTTTTAATGACAGCATCTGGGACTTCATCATTTGTAAAATGACGGGTATCACGACGGGATTTTATAATTTCATCTAAATAAGTCATTTGCAATTATTTGATTTTAACTGGAATTCCGGAGACCATCAACACAACATTATCGGCAGTTGCAGCTAAATATTGGTTCATCCAACCTTGTAATTCGGTAAATTTCCTACCAATGTGAGTATCCGCATGAACGCCCATCCCTATTTCATTGGTTACAATAATTATTGTCGCATTTTCATGATTGACTATCGCATCAAATTCAGCTTTAGCTTGTTCTAAGCACAAGCGAACATCATTTTTAGTATCTACAAAAAAGTTCGTTAACCAAAGCGTAACGCAATCGATAATGGCTACTTCCCCCGAAAAATTAATTTCACTCAAGTGTTTTTCTTTTTCGATATTAATCCATCGTTCGTCACGGTCTTTTTGATGGCGATCGATTCTCTTTTGGAAATCATCATCCCATTTTCGGGCTGTAGCCACATACATTGGTTTATCCGACAATCCTTTTGCTAAATTTTCGGCATAGCTACTCTTACCGGAGCGTTCCCCGCCAGTTATTAAATATATCATTTTTATATTTTTTTAAATCCATACGGACAATGTCGACATCCATTGTTACAACAATGTCCTCTTTTAAGATGAAACCAAGCCTTGAAAACATAATTCCCATTTTCTAAATAATAGTCTATTCCTTCTATGAGATTCGTAGCTTTGAGTAAATCTTTGGCTTTGTTATCCGTTGCAGTTTCAGGAGACAGAGTTGCAACATATTCGTCAATTTTAGTGGAGCAAGCAATTGTAAAACAATTGGAACAGAGACAATCCAACACTTCTGACGGAGAAAAAATGGACGGAAAATTGTTGCACCAGCATTTACTTCCTTCAGGGGTGTCCCCGCAATTAAAAGGAGTTCCGCAAGTAGAACAGTTTTTTACTTTAATGCTATTCATTTTGTAAAGATAGTATTTGTTCAATTTTTTACTACTAAAAATAAACAAGAAATTTTATAAATTTGGTATACCTTTGTTGCTATCGAAAAATTAAACCATGAAGTTCTCCATTAGATTAATCCTTTTTATTTTGTCTTTTTCAACTTTCGTTGGATGTAAAAAAAGCGAAACCTTAAAGGTAAAAGAACCCAAAAATTCAAAAAATGCAATCGAATATGCCTCGGGCTTTTCTATAAATAAATATGAAGGATATTCAATAGTGACGGTTTCAAATCCTTGGCCCGAAGCCAATAAAAACTTCACGTATATACTAAAAGAAAAAAACGGCAGCATTCCTGACAGCCTAAAAAAATATACTACAATTCCAGTTCCTTTACAATCGATTGTGGTTACCTCAACAACTATAATCCCTTTTTTGGAAATGCTGGGAGTTGAAAAATCACTGGTGGGTTTTCCTCATACCGATTATGTTTCTTCTGAAAAAACCAGGAAACTAATTGATGCCGGCACTGTTAAAAACATAGGGCAAAACGAAAAATTAAATATGGAGCAGCTCATTGAATTGGAGCCTAACTTAATCGTAACCTTTGGCATTGACAACAACAATCCAATGCTTGATAATTTACAAAAAAGTGGTCTTAAAGTACTCATTCAAGCGGATTGGATGGAACAAACTCCACTTGGCAAAGCAGAATGGATTAAGCTTTACGGCGCTTTATTTGGAAAAGAAAAAGAGGCAAAAACACTTTTTGACGGAATTGTTAAAAATTATAATGACGCGATACAATTGGTTGCAACCAAAAAACCTACAGCTACAGTTTTATACGGATCAATGTATCAAGATCAATGGTATGTAGCAAAAGGAAATAGCTGGGTAGCGCAATTTATGAAGGACGCCAAAGCAAATTATTTGTGGGCAAATGTTGCAGGAACAGGAAGTCTTAGTTTGCCTTTTGAAAAAATATTAGAGAAAGCAAAAACGGCAAAATATTGGATTGCAACAGGTTCTTTCAAAAGTATTGCTGAATTTAAAAATAGCAATACGCATTACAGTCAATTTGATGCTGCAAAATCTAAAAATGTGTATACTTTTGAAAGTAAATTAGGCGCAACGGGAGGAACCATTTACTATGAATTGGCAGCAAGCAGACCAGATTTAGTATTGAAAGATTACATTAAAATCTTCCATCCGGAACTGCTTCCAAATTATACTTTTACTTTTGCACAAAAACTAAACTAAATTGGCGAATCAAAAACGAAATACTTTTCTATTTTTCTTATTTACTTTTGGGCTTGTTCTTTTGTTTTTTGTAAACATTAGTTTTGGTTCCATAACGATACCTTTTAAAGAAATTTATACTAGTTTAACTGGTGGTCAAGCGAGTAAATCCACCTGGGAATATATCATCATCAATTATCGTTTACCCAAGGCCATTACAGCAATTCTTGTTGGAATGGGATTATCCATAAGTGGTTTGTTGATGCAAACTTTGTTTCGGAATCCATTGGCAGGACCTTATGTTTTAGGACTGAGTTCCGGAGCCAGTTTAGGTGTCGCTTTTGTAATATTAGGAGCGAGCTTACTTCCTCCTTTTTTAAGTACAATTTTACTATCCTCTTATGGAGTGGTTTTAGCCTCAACTATGGGAAGTTCTGTTGTATTACTTGCCGTTTTGATGGTTTCCCAAAAGCTTCGCGATACCATGGCCATCTTAATTGTGGGGCTAATGTTTGGTAGTTTTACCAGTGCAATAGTAGGCGTTCTTGCGTACTTTAGCTCGGCTGAACAATTACAGAAATTTACGTTTTGGTCCATGGGAAATTTAGGAAATTTGTCTTGGTCTTCTGTGTTAATTCTAACCGTTTGTGTGGGGATTGGTTTGTTATTAAGTCTATTTAGCATCAAGCCGCTTAATGCGTTGCTGCTTGGTGAAAATTACGCTCGCAGTTTAGGTTTGAATTTCAAAAAAACACGATTGATTATTATTTTTGCAACGAGTATTTTAGCAGGAAGCATCACGGCGTATGCAGGTCCGATTGCTTTTATAGGACTGGCAGTTCCACATATAGCAAAATTAGTATTTCAAACCAGTAATCATTCTGTTTTGTATTGGAGTACGTTACTTTTAGGAGCTTCGATTATGCTTATTTGTGATGTACTTTCAGAATTGCCCGGATTGGAAATCACTTTGCCAATCAATGCTGTTACTTCAATTATTGGTGCTCCGGTCGTAATTTGGTTATTGGTTAGAAAACGAAAAATGATTGCCTAATGGAAAACAAAATTATCTTACAAGCGTCTCAAATCAGCATCGGTTATTCTCATAAAAAAGAAGAAATCGTAGTGGCTTCGGATATTTCTATTTCTTTAAAAAAAGGAAAACTGATTGCTTTAATTGGTGCGAATGGTATTGGAAAATCCACGCTTTTAAAAACGATAACTGGAATCCAAAAACCGCTTTTAGGTACCGTTTTCTTGAATGAAAAGAAAATTACTGATTATGAACCTTTGGACTTGGCACAAAACCTAAGTATCGTTTTAACCGAAAAATTACCACCTAGTAATTTAACCGTTTTTGAACTCATTGCTTTAGGAAGACAACCGTACACCAATTGGATCGGAACTTTATCTGATATTGATATTGTTAAAGTGAATGAAGCGATGGTGTTGACACAAATCAGTCATTTAGCCACAAAAAAACATTATGAGATTAGTGACGGGCAATTACAGAAAGTATTGATTGCGCGAGCTTTGGCACAGGATACTCCATTAATAATTTTGGACGAACCTACTACCCATTTGGATTTATTGCACAAAGTAGCCTTATTCAAACTTTTGAAAAAGCTTACTCATGAAACCGGAAAATGCATTTTATTTTCTACTCATGATATTGATATGGCGATACAATTGAGTGACGAAATGATTATTATGACTCCTGAAACTGTGCTTCAAGACGAGCCTTGCAATTTTATTTCAAAAGGAAGTTTCAATACCTTATTCAAAGACGAACATATTGTTTTTGACGCTGAAAAAGGAAAATTCATGATTGTTTAGCTCTAAAATTACATTATCCAATTCCTTTCAATAAATTTATACTCACTGTTGCAAGATTTGAGTCTGGGAATCTCCTAAAGAAATTAGTATCCGGATACAATCCTGCTTCAGCGGCTATTTTATGTAAAACCGGAATTTCTACAATATATTGATCGGAAAAACCATGGGTTGCATCATAAGCTGTGGTAGCCGTTTTCCCTAAATTTGCTGCGGTCAAACTTGGAGCAATGGTATGCAATTCAATCATTAACAATCCAAATTTCCGAACATTAGGCGACCATTTATTAAAATGTTCCAACAGATTATCTTCGACAAGACTATTACTGATTCGCTCTCCTCTATACGCAAATGCACCTGTGGATTGACTTACTCTGTCTTTGGTAATTTGCTTTGGCATTTCCCAAATTCGGTTATGATCCAAAAAGGTTCTCACATTTAGTAAATCTTTCAAATCAATGTTATAATTTTCCAATAAGTCATTGGCTAACAAATCCGGTTGACCAATATCGCCCCAAATTACTTTGGCCCAAATATCGGCTTTGATTAAATTGGCTCGGGTTACTTTCAACGCTGCCTGATTGTAATCGGCGCCAACAAGGAATAAAGGATAATCATCCAGCATTTTTCCGCGAAGGGTTTGTCTCTCGATTACAGTATAAATATGTTCTATAAATGCTCCATTCCCGCAACCCATATCTAGAATTCCTTTCGGCTGATCTTCAATTGGTAAATTGAATAATTTGATGATAATTTCATCTACGACTTTAAAATAAGTATCGTGAGCACCTCCGCTTCCCCAAACATTCATTTCCCGGTCTACATGAATTTCATCTTCATCTTCGGCAATCGTACGGAGTATATTTGGGTTACCAAAAATCAAATCCTCAATTTTACTGAAAGTAGGTAAATAGGAAACTGTAACTCCATAAGCAGAGGCTCTTTTGGCAAAAAACAACCCCATTTCCGTAAACTGATAGTTGCCTTTTTTTTGGGTAAACCAACCTAAATTGGTAAAGAAATCGAGAATGATTTTGAAATTTTCGGGAGATTTATGAAATTCTTCAGGGCGGAAAGAAATCTCCATAAAATACTTATGAAACATACCGCTCATACCCAATCGCACTAATATTGGTCCAACCAAACAACCTTCAATATGCGTTAGAATCTGATGTTGAATTTGATTGGTCAACGCGTCATTCGAAAATGAAATTTCATAATTTTTTTTATACAAATCGAAAATTAGACCCAGTCTAACGAACGGAATATCGTCTAATAAACGCGTGCGAAATTGCATCGTGAAATGCAGTAAATCAAGCACATCTTCATACAAATAGAACATCGAAAAAGCAATCGCGCTTTTTTCGTTTATGCTGAATTTAATTTGGTCTGTAGTCGTATTGATATGATAATCCAAGAATCCTTGGGAGCACAAAACACGTAAACCCACATTGAGATAGCCTTCATTGGCTTTAAACTGAGCCGAAAGTTCTGTAAGTGTGACTTCTTTTTTGTCAAGAATATAGGATAGCACTCCTTTTTCATGCAAAACATATGCTACAGGTGCTGTAACTAAACCATCCAAATGTTTAAAAATGGTGGTTCTAAGAGTAATTTTATCAATCATAAAAAGTACGTTTTAAAGGAGAAAAAAACACAATTCAATCCAGAATAACCTACTCAAATATATGGAATTTCAACCACAAAACTACCTTACTTTTTACAATTATAAATTCGTAATTTACAATTTACCAGCTATTTGCCTCTTTGCTTCCCCAATGACAAACGCTACAGAATTTGCAATATTAAAACTTCTAATAAGCGGTGACATAGGAATTGTCAGATGATTGGGAAATTCGTTTAAAACATCTTCACTCAAACCCTTACTTTCTTTCCCAAAAACCAACCAGTCACCATCCTGAAAATCATTCTCCAAATACGATTTTTCGGCATGAGAACTCATCAGAAAAACTCGGGATAAATCCAGAATCTGTGCTTTCCATTCGGCGACATTTTGATATTCCGTAACATCAAGATGCACCCAATAATCCAAACCGGAGCGTTTCAGGTTTTTATCATTGATGACAAATCCAAAAGGATGAATTAAGTGCAAACAGCTTTCGGTTCCCACACACAATCGGCCAATATTTCCAGTATTATTTGGAATTTCAGGTTCTACTAAAACGATGTTTAACATTGTTATTATTGATATTTTTTATTTTTATTCTTTATTCGTATCGATTGCAAAATCAGATACTTCAATCACTTCTCCAGCTTGTAAATCATTAAGATGTACATTTCCTATTCGAACACGAACCAAGCGCAACGTAGGAAAACCAACAGCAGCGGTCATTTTTCGAACTTGGCGAAACTTCCCTTCATTCACGGTTATCGAAGCCCAAGAGGTGGGACCGTGACGTTCATCGCGAATTTTTTTTCCTCTTGTTCCAAAAGCAGGAATTTCAATTATCAAAAAAGCTTTACACTGTTTCGTGATGTATTTCGTACCATTAAAACCTATTTCGACTCCTTTTTGCAATTGCTCAATCGCTTCCTGATTGATAATTCCATCGACTTGGACATAATATTCCTTGTCTACTTTTTTACTTCGAATGATTTCGCTCATCATACCATCCGTTGTCAACAACAATAATCCTTCTGAATCTTCGTCAAGTCGGCCTATTGCCATCGTTCCTTTGGGAAAATCGTGCAATTCACCCAGCAGTTTCTTTTTTCGTTTCAACTCGTAAATAAACTGACTTAGATATCCGTAAGGTTTATGAATGATGAAGTGCGAATGGGACATTTTATTGAATTATTTGTGTGTGCAAAGATAGTTTTGTTTTCGCTGGATTTAAAATAGTGTTGCTATACATTTATTGTTGTAAACCAAAAGCTATGTTAAATAATTGAATTACTTCAAATTAATGACGTAACATTATAGAAGTTAAGCGAATTAACTTTAAAATTAAAGAGTATGGAAAGTAATGATTTAGGTTCAAAAAAAACAAATAATAAGCAAAATACAAACGAAGGATTTAGCGGTCAGAATCTAGCCCAAAATACGAATCCTGAAGTATCACATTTGAAATCAGAAGTAGAAACTGATGCACATGGAAATCAAAAAATTGTCCAAAGAGCACGAAATATAGAAGCAACTTTAGAACAAAATGAGGACACTACTCCTGTTAATTTAAGTTCTGATATTGCTAATGTTTCTGATGAACAAGCTAAAAAAATGGTAGAAAATAAAGATCATAACTCGGATATTACTGCTAATCGTTATCCAAATTCCCATCCTGATAATAAGGAAGACAGAGGAAATATTAAACTGGATGAATAGCAATTGATTTTGTTTAAAAAAGGCCAATATGGATCATTATTCATATTGGCCTTTTTATTTTTAAATATTTAAAAAAAGTAGGGCTTATTAAGCTGTTATTTAAGGACAAACCCCCTTTTACTTTCAGTCTGAAATAGTTGAATTTATAATATTCTCTTAACGTTGGAAATATTATTTTTGTCACCTAATTCAATTATTAACCTATGAAACACAATTACCATTTCCGCCATTTCATGGCTTTTTTAAGTTTTATTTGCTGCTTTTCAGCCACCATTTTTGCCCAAGGAACGGCGCCAACAGCACAAGATTTACCTTTCTCTCAGGATTTTTCAACTCTAGATGTGGCCTCTGCTACATATCCTGCTGGATTTCAAGGCTGGACAGCCAGTACAGCTACCGGAAGCTCATTTAATACCACAGCAACATTAGTTGCAGACAGAGCATTAGTTGCCAGTAGTACAGCTGCTACAACGAGTGGTAATTTCCATAATTACACCGGAAAAATTGGTTTTTTAAATACCGGTTCTTTAGATTTAACTATAGGATTTGCATTCAAAACAATTGGCAAATCGGGTATCTCGATAGAATATGACGCCATGGTAATTCGTAATCCTTATAACGGAACTACAAATTCCCGTATCAACGAGTTAGTGCTTCAATACAGAGTTGGTACTACGGATGCTTTTATTACTTTGTTACCAACAGTGTATTCGAGCGGTACAACATTACAAACTTCAGGTACTACAGGACTAAACATTGAAAAAATAAAAATTGTTCTGCCAGCGGATTGTGACAATAAAGAAGTAATTCAAATCAGATGGATTTCAAGACAGGCTTCTGGTAGTGGTTCCCGCCCTTCATTTGCCATTGACAACATCAGTGTAATCAATGATGTTACCCCTCCTGTAAATGCAGATGGATTTCCAAAAACAAGCAACATCCTTTCCGATGGATTTGATTTTTCAACGCAACTGAATGAAACTGGAAAAACCTATTTTGTTCTATTGCCATCAGGAAGTGCTATCCCAAGCGCAGCGCAAATAAAAGCAGGAATGAATGCTACCGATACAGCGGCTTTACAAGCAGGTATACTTGAAATTACAGAGGCCAATGTTGCGTATGTAAAAAATATTACGGCATTAGCTTTAGGGACTGATTATATAGTATACTCAATATCCGAAGATGCCACTGGTAACATTCAAGCTGACAGCAATAGACTGGACGTAACAACCTCAAGCGTTGTAATACCTTCTTTATCAACTACTAAAACTGTTTTAGATTTTAGTTTTACAGAGCAAAATTTCAGTTCAACTGTATTAAACTACCAAGTTGAGGCGCTTAATCTTACTGGAGCGGTAACCCTGACAGCATCCGGGAACTTTACAATTTCGAAGAATGAAACTACTGGTTTCCAAAATACATTGGTTTTCCCATCAGAAGATTTCACTAATAATACAACTCCTGCTGTTTATGTACGATTTACACCTACTTCAACTGGTGTTTTTTCAGGACAAATCACGCATGAATCTACTGGTGCTTCTACAAAAACAGTAGCTTTATCAGGAACGGGAATTAATCCCTACATTCAGGATTTCAATGACGCAAATGTTCTTACAAACAGCGGTTGGACAGAATATAGTGTAGCAGGTGACAAGATTAAATGGGTGAGTACCAATACGCGTTTTAACAGTTCACCTGCGGCAGTACAAATGAATGGATATTCAGAAACTGGAGCTAGTAAGGACTGGTTAATTTCTCCTAATTTACGTTTGGATACTTTTGACAAATTCCCATTATTGTCTTTTTATTCCCGTAAATTTTTCGCAGGAACACCACTTAAATTAATGGTTTCTGTTGATTACGATGGAAAAAGCAACCCGGAAACAGCAACTTGGACGGCTCTTGAAGGAGATTTTCCAACTACAACTGGAACATTCAAACAGTCCCAATACATCAATCTGGAAGGGTATAAAACCAATCATACTTACATTGCTTGGGTATATGAATCTACTATTTCTGGTGGTACGGATACTGCTGAATGGACTGTTGACGACGTAAAAATCTCTAATGAAGGGACATTTTTAGCTTCAAATCCTGCATTGAATTTTGGAGAAGTAACTCAAAATACAGCATCAACAAGCCAATCTTTTGTTTTCATGGCTGGTGGTTACGGCGATATTACGGTTACGGCTCCTGCTGATTATCAGTTGTCTGTTGACAACAGTACTTTCCAATCCAGTGTAGTGGTTTCAGCTGCTGATGGAGTTGCAGGTAAAATAATTTATGCTCGTTTTTTCCCTTCTTCAAAAGCATTGAACATTTCAGGTGCTTTGACAGTTGTTGGAACAGGATTGAACCAAGAAATAGGTTCTTTGACGGGATCTTCATTACCAAAAACAGAAACATTTGACATCGCAACGTACAACTTAGAATTTTTTGGAAGCAATGTAATCGGTTCAACGGGAACTGAATTTGGTCCAACTGATGATGCATTGCAAATTGAAAATGTGGCTAAAGTAATAAATACTTTGAATGCTGATGTTTATGCAGTTCAAGAGATTTCTGATGATGCTGCTTTAGATGTATTAATCCAAAAAATAAGCATCAACGGAAAAACTTTTGACAAAGTGATTTCTCCGGTATGGTCCTACTCGTTCAACGCTCCTACGCCTGACTTCCCAGCTCAAAAATTAGTAGTTCTTTATAATACTAAAACGACTACGGTAAAAAAGAGTCGAGTAATGTTCAGTAAACTTTTTGATGATATTCGTGCAGAAAAGACAACCTTACCCAATTATCCTGGCGGAAATAGTGCTAGTTTTTATTCCTCAGGTCGCTTACCGCAAATGGTTGAAATTGAAACGAATATTGGCGGTGTAAAAAAAGACATAAAAATCATTAACATTCACGCCAGAGCAAATAGCGGAACCGATATCGCAAGATACAATATGAGAAAATACGACGCTGAATTATTGAAAGACAGTTTAGATGTTCATTATCCTGATGCCAATTTGATAATTTTAGGAGATTATAATGATGATGTAGATGAATCTGTAATTGCAGGAAACCCTTCTTCGTACCAAAAAATGGTTGAAGATGTGTCACGATACAACCCTTTGACTTTAGAAATCAGTAAAGTGGGAGCTTTTAGCTACTTGTCTTCAGGTGGTTTCTTAGATCACATTATTATTTCAAATGAGTTAACGACGGATTATGTTGCGAATTCAACTACAGTTTACGACGCTCGACTGGATGTACCAAATTATGTCAATACGACTTCTGACCATGGTCCGGTGATTGCTCGTTTTGAACTTAAAGCAGATTCAACTTTATCAACAAATGACTTGACTGCAACGAACGGATTGTCTGTAGTTGCGTATCCAAATCCTGCCTCAGAATCATTCAGTGTTGTAATCAATTCCGAAAACAAAGAAGATTTAAAGCTTAATATTTATGATATTTTAGGCAGATCGATGGGAGCTCCAATCAAACTAAAAAGTGTTAGCAACTCAAATGCAACACATATAGACATTGCTAAATTGCCAGTAGGAATATATATCTACACGCTTTCCAATGGAAATAAAGTAGTTTTCAAAGACAAAATAGTTAAAAAATAAAATATCGATTTTAGCATTAAAAAAGAGCCAGATTTCAAAATGAAATCTGGCTCTTTTTATTTAATTTTTTTTTAAACACAAACGTTTTGAATAATCTCAAGTAATACCTTTCTATTAAAAAACTTCCGTTACTATTTTGCTTTCTAAAAGGAAACCAAGAAACTTTTGTCTATTTTTACAACCTTACAAAAAGAAATTCTATGTCTAATATACTTCCGTTTTTATTGATTTTCATCGTTGCACTCGCTATTGGAGTTTTTATTGGCAAACTCATTTTCTCCGCTAGATTCCAATCCGAAAAAATCAGTTTAGAAGAGAAATTAATCGCTTTAAATTCTCAATTCAATCAACTGAAAGAGCAGATTATTGCTGACAAAACCACTTTCGAAAAGCAATTAGAAAATACCAATACAGAAAAAGAAAACATTCGATGCGAAAAAGACAGTTTGGCCATTCAGCTTTCGAAAAAAGAAGTTGATTTTGAAAATCTTTGGGAACGCAACAAAGAGCAAAAGGAAGAAGTGGAAAAACTACAAGAAAAATTCACCAAAGAATTTGAAAATCTTGCCAACAAAATATTAGACGAAAAATCCAATAAATTTACGGAGCAGAACAAGGAAAACATGAAAAATATCCTGACACCATTACAGGATAAAATTCAATTGTTCGAAAAGAAAGTCGAAGATACCCATAAGGAAAGCATTGATTATCATGCGGCTTTGCGCCAACAGATTCTGGGATTACGAGAAATGAATATCCAGATGAGCAAAGAAACCATCAACCTGACCAAGGCTTTGAAAGGTGACAGCAAGACGCAAGGAAATTGGGGCGAACTAGTTTTGGAACGCGTTCTTGAAAAATCAGGATTAGAGAAAGGTCGTGAATACGAAGTACAACAAGCGTTCACAACAGAAGATGGAAATCGCGTTTTTCCTGATGTTGTGATTAATCTGCCTGACGGAAAAAAGATGATTGTCGATTCTAAAGTTTCTTTGACGGCGTACGAAAAATACATCAATGAGGAAGATGATATTTTAAAAATAAGCTATTTGAAAGAACACGTCAATTCCATCAAACGTCATGTTGAGCAATTAGGAAATAAAAATTATCATGATTTGTACCAAATAGAAAGTCCGGATTTTGTCTTATTATTTATCCCGATTGAACCCGCGTTTGCAATGGCGCTGAATGAAGATACGAGTTTGTACAATAAGGCTTTCGAGAAAAACATTGTTATTGTTACGCCTGCCACTTTATTAGCTACTTTGCGAACGATTGACAGCATGTGGACCAACCAAAAACAACAAGAAAACGCACTCGAAATTGCGCGTCAAGCCGGCGCTTTGTATGATAAATTTGAAGGTTTTGTAGCTGATTTAATCAAAATTGGTAAAAAAATTGACGAAAGCAAAACAGAATACAGCGGAGCGATGAATAAACTCGTGGAAGGAAAAGGGAACCTGATTGTAAGTGTCGAAAAATTGAAAAAAATGGGAGCTAAAGCAAAAAAAGCACTTCCAGAAAGCATATTAAACAGAGCTGAAAAAGACGAAAATCAATTAATAAATTAAATAAAAATGAGAAAATTTTTAATGGTTACCACTGTAATAGTAGTACTTTCTATTGTAGGTTATTTTACTTTTTTATACAACGCGACGTACAGCGAAGGAGTTCGTTCAGGCGAATTAATAAAAGTAAGTAACAAAGGCGTTGCTTTCAAAACCTGGGAAGGGGAAATAAGTCAGGGGATTTCCGGCGCACAAATATTTTCTTTTTCAGTATTGGACAGTGAGGAAAAAGTGATTGCTGACTTACAAGAATTCGAAGGGCAATACGTGCAGGTAAATTATGTGGAACGCTATCGCACATTTCCTTGGTGGGGAGATACTCGCTATTTTATTACCGATGTCAAAAAAGTAAATTCTCCATTTAAAATAAAATAAATGAATCGTACCTTTAAAACTGTAGCTTCCTCTGACATTAGTATTTCGGAATTAATGTTGCCTTCGCATACTAATTTTAGCGGTAAAATTCACGGCGGATATATCTTATCCTTGCTGGATCAGATTGCGTTTGCTTGTGCCTCAAAATTTTCAGGCAATTATTGTGTAACTGCTTCGGTAGATACCGTAAATTTCCTCAAACCAATTGAAGTGGGTGAATTGGTAACAATGAAAGCTAGTGTCAATTATGTTGGGAACAGTTCCATGATTATTGGCATTCGGGTTGAGGCTGAAAATATTCAAACTGGAAAAATTAAGCATTGCAATTCCTCTTATTTCACGATGGTTGCCAAAGATAATGAAGGCAAAAGCATGCTGGTTCCTGGATTAATTCTGTCGAATATGAATGATGTACGTCGTTTTTGTAATTGCATCAAACAAATTGCCTTAAAAAAAGAAAAAGACCTGCACGAAGAAGAGTTTGATTACACCTCAAAAGAAGCATTAGAAGGCTTAAAAAAATACAATATCAAGTTAGAGCTATAATCATGGATAGTCATTAACTTTCTAATTGATAAAAAATAGTGTTTAAGAATTTTCATCAAAAGTATTTCAATGTAATTTCTCATTAAAAAGACTAGCAAAATTAACTGATTCTCAAATTTTTCTCTGGATCAACACTTTAGTTTATTATATTTTTTTTGTAACTTTAAGTAATTTAATTCATAGATCATTATGAAAAAAATTACACAAATAGTACTACTCATTATTGCGAGTGCAACTTCTGCTCAAGAAAAAATGATGTCTTACGTAGGGATTACAAATTTTGAGGCTTCAATTCCTTTTTTTGAAGAAGTAAAAGCAATAAATGAAAAAACCACCTGTATTTTGATAACCAAAACAGGCCAAATTGCTTGTTGGATTAACATTAAAGATTTTCAATTTAAAAGAGATTTAATGCAAGAGCATTTCAATAAAAATTACATGGAAAGCAACCGTTTTCCAAAAGCTGTTTTTAAAGGCACAATTGAGAAATTTGATTTAAAAAACCTTAACTCAGAATCCAGTCAATACCTAATCACGGGCAAAATAACCATACGTGGGAAAACTAAAAAGATAGTGATCAACGGAACTCTGAAAAAAGTGGATAAAGGAATTGAACTCTATTCCGCCTTTCCTTTAAACACTGATGATTTTAATATAGAAATTCCTTTTATTGTCCGTAGCAAAATATCAAAAAATGTAAACACTCAAATTATTTGTGTCTTACAATAAATCTATTTTGTTAAACAATCCCTTAAAGCGCCTTCTAGATTTTTAAATTGAAATTTAAAACCGGATTGCTCTATTTTCTCCGATGAAACTCTTCTTCCGGTAAGAACAATTACTGCCATTTCACCCATCACAAATTGCAACACAAAAGCAGGAACATTAGGCAGCCAAATAGAATATCCAAAAACGCAGGCTAATGTTTTAGAAAAAATAGTATTTGTAGTATTATCATTTACTGCTGCATTATAAGGTCCTTCCATACTTGCATCTGAAATAGCTTGCAAATAAATAGCGCACAAATCATCTACATGAATCCAAGGCATATATTGCTTCCCAGAGCCCAATGCTGAACCCAACCTGAATTTGAACAAAGGAATCAGCTTCTTTAAAAAACCGTCATTTTTCCCTAATACTAATCCTGTACGGATTTTCACTGTACGGATATTCAAATTCTCAATGAAATCAATAGAATCTTCCCATTTTTGACACGTGTAGCCCAAGAAATCATTTGCTGGTTTCATATCCTCCGTACAAATTTCCTCTCCATTTACAGCGCCATAAATCCCCACCGCCGAAGCAGAAACAAAAGCATCTAGTTTTTTATAATGCTTTTTTAAAACGGAATATAATAATTGAGTGGATTTTTCCCGACTATCAATTATGGCAGCTTTTCGCTTCGCAGTCCATCTTTTCTCTGCTATGTTTTCACCAGCCAGATGAATAATATAATCTGCTTTCAAAATTGCTTCTTCATCAATAGTTTGCTTTGCAACATCCCATTTGTAATAGAAAACATCTCCTGTATTCTGTTTTTCAGTCCTACTTAAGATGGAAACAGAATATCCTTTGGCCAACAATAAAGTAGTCAAATTTCTTCCGATAAATCCCGAACCGCCGCTTATTAAAACATTCTTTTTCATAATAGTGTAAAGCTAATGATTTATAACGATATAAAATTATATTAAATTTTGTTTAACTTTATTAATATATAGTTAAACATTCACTACCTTTATACTCTAATTTGAAACACATCAAAAATGGCTACTAAAAAAACCCCAATAACAAAAGACAAAATAGTTTCTATGTACATGAATTATGTACTAGATCATAGTGAAAAACCAAAATCAGTTTATCATTTTACAAAAATCAATGATTTTACAGAAACTGAATTTTATGCATTTTTTGGAACTATAGAAAGTATTGAAAAAGAAATTTTCAAAATGTTTGTAGAAAAAACTATCGATTTGCTAAACAAAAACAAGGAATACGAGATGTATGACATGAAAAGCAAAATGTTAAGTTTTTACTTTACTTTCTTCGAAATATTAACTGCTAACAGAAGTTACGTTGTACTTGTATTGCAAGAGCACAATAATCAGTTGAAAAAATTGATGCAGCTTTCCGGCCTAAGAAACAGTTTCAAAAATTTCCTTACTGAAATCATTTCAGATGAGTTTAGAACACAACAAGAAAAACTTCAAAATTTCCAAGAGAAAACATTTCAGGAAACGTCTTGGATTCAACTTTTATTGACACTGAAATTCTGGTTGGATGATTCGTCACCTTCTTTTGAGAAAACGGATATTTATATTGAAAAATCAGTAAAAGTGACTTTTGAATTAATGAATATTGCTCCTATAGACAGCTTAATCGATTTTGGAAAATTTATTTTCAAAGAAAAAATATACAATAAGTAATGAAAACGATAGACTACATCCCTACTTCAAAAATTGAAAGGGCTACAAAACTGGTGCAAACTGGTGCAAAAGTTGGCGTGAACTACTTGAAATATTACGGAGAGAAAATGGTCAATTCTGACTTGACACGTGATAAATTAAATGAAGACAATGCTGAAGATATTTATGACGGATTGAAAAGTTTGAAAGGAAGTGCGCTGAAAGTTGCTCAAATGTTAAGCATGGACAAAAGCTTTTTACCACAAGCTTACGTTGAAAAATTTTCATTATCTCAGTTCTCCGTACCGCCACTTTCGGCTCCATTAGTACTGAAAACGTTCAAGACAAATTTTGGAAAAACACCGTACGAAATTTTTGATGAGTTCAATGCTGAATCAAGGAATGCTGCAAGCATTGGACAAGTACATATTGCGGTAAAAGACGGTAAAAAACTAGCTGTAAAAATTCAATACCCTGGAGTTGCCAACAGTATTTCATCAGATTTAGCGATGGTTAAACCAATTGCCATCAGAATGTTTAACCTTCAAGGAAAAGATTCTGATAAGTATTTTAAGGAAGTTGAAGACAAATTAGTTGAAGAAACTAATTATTTACTAGAATTAAAACAAAGCCAAGAAGTAGTTGCTGCCTGTAAAAAAATTCAAAATTTAGTATTTCCAAATTACTATCCTGAATTCTCATCAGAAAAAATCATCACGATGGATTGGATGACAGGAAAGCATCTTTCAGAATTTACGAAGCTAAATACCAACCAGGAAGTGGCCGCTAAAATTGGGCAAGCTTTATGGGATTTCTACATGTATCAAATTCATGTTTTGAAAAAAGTACACGCTGATCCACATCCTGGAAATTTTTTGGTGAATGAAGAAAATCAATTAGTTGCTCTGGATTTTGGTTGTATGAAACAAATTCCAAATGATTTTTATACTCCTTATTTTGAATTGATTGATAAAAAGGTCATCAACGATACAAAATTGTTTAATGCAAAATTGTTTGAGTTAGAAATTTTACGTGTTGATGATTCGAAAGAAGAGGTAGCCTATTTCACCGAATTATTTCATGATTTATTGTCTTTGTTTACAAAACCATTTCAGGCAGAAACATTCGATTTTTCTGATGAGACTTTTTTTGAAAGTATCGCAGCATTAGGAGAACGCTTTTCGAAAGATACCAATCTTAGAAAAATGAATGGTAACCGAGGTTCAAAGCATTTCATTTATATGAACAGAACATTCTTTGGACTATACAATTTAATGTTTGATTTAAAAGCGAAAATTGTTGTGAATGAATATCAAAAATACAAGTAGTGAAGAAGGAAAATCTGCCTTCAAAAATGTGTTTGGTTTGCAACCGACCTTTTAGCTGGCGGAAAAAATGGGAAAAAGTATGGGACGAAGTCAAATATTGTAGCGAAAAATGCAAAAGAAACAAAAAGGGTTAGTTTGGTTTAGAAATGATTTGAGAGTTCATGACAATGAATCGTTGACAAATGCTATTGATGAAAATGAAACCGTAATCGCGGTGTATTTTTTCGATCCAAGGCATTTTGAGGATACTAATTTTGGATTTAAAAAAACAGAAAAGTTTCGAACTAAATTCCTAATTGAATCGGTAACGGCATTGAAACAAAATCTGGAAAAATTGAATATTCCGCTTTTGGTTTATCACCAAAAACCTGAAGATGCGATTCCCAAAATAATTACTCAAAATGAAATCAGTTCTGTATACTTCCAAGAAGAATGGACAAGTGAAGAAATGGAAGTTTTAGAGAATGTAAAATCGAAAGTTTCAGATTCAGTAGCTTTTAAAAGCACCTACAATCAGTTCTTATTTCATCCTGAAGATATTCCGTTTGACCTAGCATCGATTCCAAATGTTTTTACACAGTTCAGAAATCAATGTGAAAAATCAACGAAAATCCGTTCTGAATTTACAGTTCAACCAATGCCAGAATATAATTGGATTACAAACGAAACTGTAATTCCCAGTATGGAAACATTAGGTTTTACTGATTTTGAAATGGATTCCAGAACGGCTTTTCCTTTTTCTGGCGGTGAAGATGAAGCAAAGAAACGATTGCAAAATTATTTTTGGGAAACCAAAAAACTAAGTGTTTACAAATTGACCCGAAACGGATTAATTGGAGCTGATTTTAGTTCGAAGTTTTCTCCTTGGTTGGCAAACGGCTCTATTTCGGCAAAGACTATTTATTGGGAAATTAATAAATACGAACAACAAATCGGGAAAAATGAATCCACGTATTGGTTAATTTTTGAACTGATTTGGAGAGATTATTTTAAATATATATCGTTGAAAAACGGGAATTCGATTTTTAAAATCGGAGGAATTTTAGACAAAAAATACGATTGGAAAACCAATCAATCAGCAATAAAAAAATGGATTAACGGCACGACAGAAGAACCTTTCGTAAATGCTAATATGATTGAATTGCAACAAACAGGATGGATGAGCAATCGCGGGAGGCAAAATGTAGGTTCCTATTTTGCAAAGGAATTACTATTAGATTGGCGTATAGGAGCTGCATATTTTGAAGCGATGCTTATTGATTACGATGTACATAGCAATTACGGGAATTGGATGTATGTTTCCGGTGTTGGTAACGATCCAAGAGACCGGAAGTTCAACATTAAGTTACAAGCATCCAATTACGATGGACAATCAAAATTCCAGAAATTATGGTTGCAACAACAATTATTTTAAAAAGATAAATGAATACTAATAAAAAACATATTAATGTAGTTTGGTTCAAAAGGGATCTTCGTTTACAGGATAACGAGGCGATTTTTAATGCAACAAAAACTGGCATACCCACATTGTTGCTTTATGTATTCGAAAAATCTTTAGAAAATGATTCACATTACAGCCCTAGACACTGGAATTTCATCAAGCAATCACTTGTAGACATTAACAAACAACTGGAACAATCGAACACGCAAGTGTTAGCGGTTACTTCAGAAATTCTTCAGGTATTTAATATCCTTGAGGAAACATATAAAATTGAAACCGTGTATTCACATCAGGAAACTGGTTTAAAAATTACTTACGAAAGAGATAAAACTTTCAAACGCTTTTGCAAAAACAATCAAATAAATTGGATTGAAAATACCAATAACGGAATTTTCAGAGCCTTACGAAACCGAACGAATTGGGTTGCTAAGTGGGAAGACTACATGAATCAACCGCAATTTATTTTCGATGGTAAACCAGAAAATTTTCTAAATACGGAAGCACTATTCGAACTCGAAAAAGCTTTAGAAAAAACCAATTTAGAAACTGTTCCGGATGCTATTTTCCAAAAAGGTGGCAGCACCATGGCTGGGAAATATTTACAGACATTTTTTGACGAACGGTATCACAATTATAATTCGCATATTTCGAAACCTTTATTAGCTCGAAAAAGTTGTAGCAGATTGTCCCCATATATCGCTTGGGGAAATTTATCTTCGAGACAAGTATTGCAAAAAGCGGCTACGTTCCTATTGACCTGCAATAACAAAAAGCAAATTGATTCCTTTGTATCTCGACTTACTTGGCAAGCACATTTTATCCAAAAATTTGAAATGGAAGAAGTCATGGAGTTTGAAAGTGTTAATAAGGGATTCCATTCGTTGAAAAAGAAAGTCAATGAAAATTACATTGAAGCTTGGAAAACGGGACAAACCGGATTTCCATTGATTGATGCTTGCATGCGCTGTTTGAATGAAACTGGCTATTTGAACTTTAGAATGCGCGCCATGTTGGTTTCATTTTTCACCCATAATTTATGGCAGCCTTGGCAAGAAGCCACGCAGCATTTATCACAAATGTTTCTGGATTTTGAGCCCGGAATTCATTTTCCGCAATTGCAAATGCAGGCTGGCGAAACCGGAATTAATATGTTACGTATATATAATCCGATAAAGAACAGCTACGAACACGATCCTGACGGTGAATTTATTAAAAAATGGGTTCCTGAATTACGCGATTTACCTCGGGCTTTTGTACATGAACCTTATAAAATGACCTATTTGGATCAAAAATTTAACGATTTTGAAGTTGGAGTTAATTATCCAAAACCCATTGTAAACATGGAAAGAACGAGAAAATTTGCGAGTGATTTTTTATGGAAAATGAAGAAAAATCCTTTGGTAAAAGAAGAAAGTTCGCGGATATTAAAGCTGCATACCATGGCTGATATTGGAGATAGTGAGTAATATTTGAATGGCAAAAAAATATAATTTATGAATACAAAGAAAGAACTAACTGATTTAGAAAAAGATAGAATAATTGAAATGGCTTGGGAAGACCGCACCACTTTTGATGCTATTTTAATGCAATTTGGACTAAAAGAACAAGAAGTAATTAACCTGATGCGTACCGAAATGAAACCATCGAGTTTTAGAATGTGGCGCGAAAGAGTGCAAGGACGAAAAACAAAGCATGAAAAATTAAGGGAATTTCGAGAAGGTCGTTTTAAATGTACGATGCAAAGACAAATTAACAACAACAAGATATCCAAACGATAATTTTTCGATAATACGAAACAAACCCAAAATAAATTTTAAATAACTGATTGAATAATACATATGAAAAACATAGTAATCATTGGTGGTAGTAAAGGAATTGGCAGTGCCATTTTGTTGCAACAATTAGAGACAAACTTGGTTTACAACATCAGCAGAAATGCACCTGAAATCACACATCCGAACCTGAAACATTACTCATTAGATGTTTTAAAAGATACACTTCCGGAAATTGAAAACATTGACACCTTGATTTATTGTCCAGGGTCTATTAATTTGAAGCCTATTGGAAGTTTGAGCATCGATGATTTCAGAAATGACTTTGAAATTAATGTTATTGGCGCTGTAAAAGCCATTCAGAAATATTTACCTGTTTTAAAGAAGGGAACTAATCCATCCATTATTTTGTTCAGCACAGTAGCCGCAAAATTAGGAATGCCTTTTCATGCGAGTATTGCTACTGCAAAAGCTGGAGTGGAAGGATTAGTGAAATCGCTGGGAGCAGAGTTGGCATCGGTAGCACGCATCAATGCCATTGCTCCCACGATTACCGAAACGTCCCTTTCGGCAAATATTTTGAGAAATGACCGTATGAAAGAAAATATGGTGGAACGCCACCCGATGAAAGGATATTTGAAACCTGAAGAGGTTGCGAATATGGCCAACTTTCTAATTTCGGAAAATGCTAAATCTATTTCAGGTCAAATATTCGAAATGGATTATGGAATAGTGACCTTTAAAATCTAAAATAAATAGCCAATTATAAAATTGAAATACAGAATACGATGATAAAAGAAATGAAAAGTTACGAAAAAATCGAACAATACGATACTGAAATAACGGAAGCATTAGCGGATAATTATAAAGTAATCATTGAAAATTTAGGCGAAGATGTAACTCGTGAAGGGCTTGAAAAAACTCCGGAACGCGTTGCCAAAGCCATGCAATATTTAACACACGGTTACGGACTGGATCCTTTGGAAATCCTAAAATCGGCAATGTTTACCGAAGATCACCAACAAATGATTGTGGTAAAAGATATCGAAGTATACTCTATGTGTGAACACCATATGTTACCGTTTTTTGGAAAAGCACATGTCGCTTATATTCCAAATGGTAAAATTGTAGGTTTAAGTAAAATTCCAAGAGTAGTTGATGCGTTTGCCCGAAGAATGCAAGTACAAGAACGATTGACAGACCAAATCAAAAATTGTATTCAGGACGCTTTGAATCCACTTGGTGTAGCGGTTGTGATTGAAGCGCAACACATGTGCATGCAAATGCGAGGGATTCAAAAACAAAATTCAGTTACAACAACATCGTCTTTTACAGGAGCTTTCGAGAAAGACAAAACCAGAAAAGAATTTATTAGCTTAGTTTCCAATAAATTAAGTTAATTCTTTAAACACAAAACCATGAAAATTCTCTTAACAGGCGCAACAGGTTATATCGGGAAACGGCTTTTGCCATTGTTGGTAGAGCAAGGACACGATATAATCTGTTGTGTGAGAGATAAAAACAGGTTTTATTGTCCGATTGAATTTCAGAAAAATGTTACGGTAATTGAAGTCGATTTTCTCAAACAGGAAACATTATCAGCCATTCCAGATGATATTGACGCTGCCTATTATCTGATTCATTCCATGTCAGGATCAGCTGATAACTTTGATGAATTAGAAAGCCTTTCGGCATTGAATTTTGTGCAACGATTGAACGAAACCAAAGCCAAACAAGTAATTTATTTGAGCGGAATTGTGAATGATAAATCACTGTCGAAACATTTATCTTCCAGAAAAAAAGTAGAAGAAATTTTAAATATTGGAACTTTTGCCGCAACCACTTTACGAGCGGGAATAATTGTGGGTTCCGGAAGTGCTTCTTTTGAAATCATCAGGGATTTAGTGAATAAACTTCCGATAATGATTACCCCGAAATGGCTGAATACTAAATGCCAGCCGATTGCAATTCCGGATGTTCTCGATTTTTTATCCAAATCATTACTGAATCCACTTACCTACAATCAGAGTTTTGACATTGGCGGACCCGATATTTTAACGTACAAAGAAATGCTTTTGGGTTTTGCAGAAGCAAAAAAATTAAAGAGATGGATTTTCACTGTCCCAATAATGACCCCAAAATTATCTTCTTATTGGCTCTATTTTGTAACCTCAACATCGTATAGACTCGCTTCAGCATTGGTCAGCAGCATGAAAGTCGAAGTAGTATGCAGTGATAACAGAATCAATGAGTTATTGCATGTTACGCCGATGTCCTACAAACAAGCACTTTCCCGCGCATTAATAAAAGTAGACGAAGATAAAGTAGCTTCGAGTTGGAAAGATTCCTTGGTCAGCGGACGTTTCAGCAGCAACATGTCGGAATATTTGAAGGTTCCAAAAAAGGATTGCTACATTGACCGACGTAAAATGGAAATCATAGATCGTAATTTCACAATAAACAGGATTTGGTCCATCGGTGGTGATACGGGTTGGTATTACGGGGATTGGTTATGGGATTTACGCGGTTTTATTGATAAATTATACGGTGGCGTAGGTTCTCGAAGAGGAAGAACAAACCGACACGATATCCATTCTGGTGATGCTTTAGACTTTTGGCGTGTCTTGTATGCCAATAAAGAAGAAGGAAAACTAATTTTATTTGCCGAAATGAAACTTCCAGGCGAAGCTTGGCTCGAATTTAAAATAATAGGAAATACGTTGTATCAAGCGGCAACTTTCAGACCCAGAGGAATTTGGGGAAAATTGTATTGGTATTCCGTTTTGCCCTTTCATGGATTTATCTTTAAAGGGATGTTGCAGAAACTGATTAAATAATTTTCTTTTTAAACCTTTAAGTCATTTAAGTTTCTAGATAATGCTCAAAAACTTAAATGCCTTATATGTTAAATCTTTTTATTTCAAGATTCCGGCTTTGTAGGTTGCAATTGCTCTATCTCTCGCCATAGCGTGTTCTACCATAGGTTTTCCGTAACCTAAATCGAATTCTTTAATCCATTTTCGGATGTAGATTCCTTTTTCATCAAACTTTTTTTGCTGAATCTCAGGATTGAAAACACGGAAATAAGGTGCGGCATCACAACCGGTTCCTGCTGCCCATTGCCAGTTACCAACATTGGCAGACATGTCGTAATCAAGTAGCTTTTCGGCAAAATAGGCTTCACCCCATTGCCACTGAATCATCAAATGTTTACATAAAAAACTTGCCACAACCATGCGGACTCTGTTGTGCATGTAACCCGTTTCATTTAGTTGACGCATTCCAGCATCAACCATAGGATAACCCGTTGTTCCCGAACACCAACGCTTGAAATCTTCTTCATTATTGCGCCACTGAATCCCATCATACGCCGATTTGAAGTTTTGGGTAACTACTTTAGGAAAACTGAATAAGATTTGCATAAAGAATTCTCTCCAAATCAATTCACTCAAAAAGACATCGTTTTTATGAAATGCCCAATTAACTAATTTCCGTACGCTTACCGTTCCAAAACGCAAATGTGGTGACAAATAAGAGGTTTTATCCAAGGCTGGAAAATCTCTTATATCTTGATAATTTGCAATGAATTTTAAGTTGTGTGGCTTAACTTTTATGGGACTTTCTTCGAAACCTATTTGTTCCAAAGTGGGAAAAGTAAAACTGTTTTTATGGAAGTTGGAAAAATAAGATTCAGTATCGTATTCCTGAACCGGCGCCATTGATTTGTATTTTTCCAGCCATTTATTTTTAAAAGGAGTGTACACCGTGTATGGCAATCCATCTGCTTTTGTGATTTCTTTTTCCTCGAAAATGACTTGGTCTTTAAAAGAATAAGCAATGGTTTTATTTGCTTCTAAAAGTTCACAAATTGCCGTATCACGTTGTATCGCGTACGGTTCGTAATCTTTGTTGAAGAAAACTTCTTTGACGTCGTATTCTTCTAAAAGTGTTTGCCAAACATCAAAAGTTTTTCCTTTTTTGATCAAAAGTGAACTTCCAATTTCCTGTAATTGCGTATTTATTTTCGAAAGTGAATCATGGATAAAACCTACTCGGGCATCATTTTTTGGTAAACTATCCAAAATGGAATCATCAAAAATAAACAATGGAACTACCGAATATTTGGACTGTAAAGCCTGAAATAAACCAACATTATCTTCCAGACGCAAGTCGCGTCTGAACCAAAAAATAGAAACTTCTTGCTTGCTCATTACTTTGCATTAAACATTTCGTCCACCTTTTTTACACGGTATTCAAAAATGGATTTCAATTTATTTTTAACAACTAAAGTATTCATGATTCGGCCCAGAAAACCAAGCGGTAATCCGTAATGCACGACATCGGTCATTTTAGTTCCGTTTGGTGTTGCTTCAAAGAAATGTTTGTGGTGCCAAAAACTGTATGGACCAAAACGTTGTTCATCTATGAAATAACTATTTTCTTTTACTTGTGTGATTACAGTCATCCATGATAAAGTGATTCCAAAAAGTGGCGTTACTTTATACTGAATAATTTGTCCCGGATACATGGATTTTTGATCAAAATCTGTGATTTGAAAACCCATTCCTTCCGGTGTGATTTTCTGAAGATTTTTTGGATTTGAAAAAAAGGACCAACATTCTTCGACAGTTGCATTTACATGCTGAATGGTTTCTTGTTTGTATATTTTCATGATTGTGTTTTAAAGATAAATGCCTTCATGGAACACTGCGTTCGCGTGAGGGATAATAGTGGAGCTCTTTTTATAATTGGCCTCGTTTTTTTCAGAACGAGACCAATTATAAAAAAGCGGGAACGGATAGCCCGACCCCGCTGTAACGATAGTGAAAGCTGGGTCACGCCCAAATTTAACTTTATATTTTGTAGTACTTGAAAGGTACAAAAAGCATTCCGAAACACTCTCCGTGCTCTTTACCCAAGTGTTTGTGATGTACCTTGTGCGCTTTTCGCAAACCGATTAAATACTTGTTATTCGTGTTTTTGAACCACTTAAAACGTTGATGGATTAGGACGTCATGAATCATGAAATAACACATCCCGTAAAACATAATTCCAAGTCCGATGAAGAATTTATAGTTCAAACCACCCTCGACACCATAATAAAAAAGCACAATGCTTGGTATGGCGAAAATGACGAAAAAGATATCATTTCGTTCGAAAACATTCGCGTATTTCGGCTGGTGATGATCGGCATGAAAGTACCACATTGATCCGTGCATTACATATTTGTGGGTAAGCCAAGTGACGCATTCCATTATTAAAAAAGTACCTAGAAAAATCAAAAAAAATATCATTTTATTCTGTATTTAAGTATAACAATCCTTTAAAAACAAGCTGTAATCAAACTAGCTTTAATTTATAAGACACAAAAGATTTTGCCAGTAAACCGGCTTTAGTGTAATTAGAAACTCGGATTCTCGCATTTCCAATTTCGTGACAAGGCGTGTTTTCTAATTTTTTTAGTAGTTTTTTGTAATACACAAAAGCTGTGTATACACCAAACTTAGCTTCAATAGGAAGTTTCACAATTCCTTCATAAGCAACTCTGAAATCTTCTTCGATCTCATTGATGATTGCAGTTTTTGCATTTTCGTCGAACGAATTTAAATCGACTCCAGGGAAATAATTACGGTTCAAAACCAGATTATCATCCTTTAAATCCCTAAGAAAATTTACTTTCTGGAACGCAGAACCCAATCTCATAGCTTCATCTTTCAGTTGCTCATAACGTTTATTGTCACCAGCTACAAAAACCTTAAGACACATTAAACCTACAACATCCGCAGAACCATAAATATAATCATCGTACTCTTCTTTGCTGTGATAATCTGATTTTATCAAATCTAATTTCATACTTTTTAAGAAAGCCTGAATAAGATCATCAGATATGTTGTTTTGCTTTACCGTTTGCTGGAAAGAATTCAATATAGGATTTAAACTAATCCCTCTATCATAGGCTTTGTAATATTCGTCCTCAAACTCTGTGATTAAACTTTCTTTGTCATAACCATGGAACGAATCCACGATTTCATCAGCAAAACGGACAAAACCATAGATACTATATATGGCATCCCTAATACTTGGCGAAAGCATGTAAACCGCGAGGGAGAAAGAGGTGCTATAGTTTTTTGTAACTAACTTGCTACATTTAAAAGATACATCATCAAATAATTGCTTCATACTATTGTTCTGAAAATTGCTTATTAATTAATTCCGACACTAATTTTCCAGAAATTAATGCTGGCGGAACTCCTGGTCCCGGAACGGTCAATTGACCGGTGAAATATAAATTCTTAACTTTTTTACTTTTTAATTTTGGTCTCAAAAATGCCGTTTGCAATAATGTATTTGCCATTCCGTAAGCATTCCCTTTGAATGAATTATACTCCGACACAAAATCATTTTTACAGAATGATTGCTTAAATATAATATTATTTTTGACACTTTGCTTTGTTAATGTTTCAAAACGATCCATTATTTTATCAAAATATTCTTCTCGCAAAGCCTCTGTATCATTGATTCCTGGTGCTAAAGGTACAAGAAAAAAGCCAGATTCCATTCCTTCCGGAGCGGCAGTTTCATCCGTTACTGATGGGAAATTAGCGTAAAACAAAGGTTCTTTAGGCCATTGCGGTTCATCGTAAATATCTTTGGCATGTTGATAAAAATCCACATCAAAAAACAATGCATGATGCGAAATATTTTCAATTTTTTTATTAAAACCAACATAAAATAATAATGACGAAGGTGCAAAAACCCTGCTATCCCAATATTTTTCAGAATACGCTCGATGTTCCTGATCCAATAAAATTTCGGTGTGATGGTAATCAGCACCACTCAAAATTAAATCTGAAGCAATAATTTCGCCGTTGACCTGAAGGGCTACAGCAGTTTTATTTTCAACAATAATTTTCTCGATATTGGAATCAGTATGAAATTTGACTCCCAACTCGCGCGCTAGACTTTCCATTCCCCGAACCACATCAAACATTCCTGTTTTAGGATGCCAAGTTCCAAGACCAAAATCAGCATAGTTCATAAAACTGTAAAACGAAGGCGTATCTGATGGCTTTGCGCCAAGAAACAATACTGGAAATTCCAATATTTGGATTAGCCTTTCATTTTTAAATTTTTTGCGAACATCTTTACTGATATTGCTAAAAAATTGTCCTACTTTCATGGCAGTTTCCACAGTTATCAATTCGAGTGGAGAAACTCCCGGACGGTAAACCAAATCTTTGATAGCGATATCGTAATTACTCTTGGCCTCAGCCATAAAGTCATTCAGGATTTTACCGCTTCCTTTTTCGATAGCTTCAAAAGCGAATATAATATCAGGTAAATTGTCTGCTATTGATATGAAATCGTCGATTCCATAATACACGCGGTACGCAGGAGACAATTTAATGAGTTCATAATAATCAGTTGTTTTCTTTCCAAAATCAGCAAAGAAACGTTCGAAAACATCTGGCATCCAGTACCAACTTGGTCCCATATCAAAAGTAAAACCTTCTCGTTTTAACTGTCGTGCTCGCCCTCCAATTGTTGCGTTTTTTTCATAAACCGTAACATCATGACCGCTTTGTGCTAAATACGCCGAAGCTGCCAATGCGGAGAACCCAGAACCTATAATTGTAATTTTTTTTATTTTCTTCATTTGTTTAGCAAATATAATAATTGTTTAAACAAAAACAATTAAATCCAGTCGACTAATTCAGTAATTGAATTAAAAATTGTAATTCGATCCGAAAGCTCTTCTTTTTTAATAAATTCAACCATCCTACCAAGATACCATAATTCAGTAGTATCATCCAATAACTCATCAGACATTTTTTGGATGTAACTGTCTAATATATCTCTTTCTGGCTGAACTGTTAAGTACGATACAAAAACAATAGAATCAAAGTGCTTTTTTAAATCTTTTAGATTATCAATAGGCATACTTTCCCCTAAATAAATGGTTTTGTAACCATGCAATAAAATTTCATAATTTAGATACATCAAGCCCAATTCGTGAATTTCATTCATAGGCAAAGACAAAACAAAAACTTTATCGAGTTTAGTTTGTTTTAAAATTTGGAGTTTTTCAGTGTTTATTAAAAGTTTTTGTTTGATTAAATAACTGATAAAATGTTCGTGAGCAGGCGTTATAGTATCGGATTGCCACAATAATCCAAGTTCATTCATTAAAGGAATGAAAACTTGATGAAAAATTTCCTTGAATGACTTTTCAGCAATTAACCAATTGTATGTGTTAAAAAAAAGCTCTTGGTCAAAGTTCATCATTGCCATTTTGAACTCACTAATAGCGTGACTTTTGGCTGTTTTGCTCGAAATTATTTCGCGCACTAATGAGGGTATTTTATCTTGCGGATAAGTCGCTATTTTTGAAATTTTATAACCGTAATCATGTAACAATGTGATATTTAACAGTTTTTGTAAACTAGCCAAATCATATAATCGGATATTAGTATCAGTACGCATCGGTTGAAGGATATCATATCTTTTCTCCCAAATACGGATGGTATGCGCTTTTATCCCTGAGAGGTTTTCAAGGTCTTTAATACTGAACACATTTTTTACATTGTTTATCATTTATCTAAATTTAATAAACAAATGTAAAATAAATTTTATTATAAAACAGTTTTAAAGTTCCAAATAGTTTAAAAACTGATGATTTAGTCTAAAGTGACGCTTTTGTATGCATTCAACAAGTCTAAATTGAGAATAGTTTTGGAATTATCCGCGCTTTTAGTGTACATGGGTTCATATTTTGCACCGTAAATAACTTCATCAAAAGTGTAAGATGTTCGGATTGCAACTGTATTGCTAAACATATCATCAAAAGAGGTTATGAATACGAGAATTTCTCCATTGATTGTTGCATAATCATTTTTCTTAAAATGAAATAACGGACTATTTTCTGTTATTGGATGAACGAGTGTCCAACTCAAGGTCAACACATTTATTTTTTCAAGTTCCAAATCAAGTGAGAAAAATTTATTTGTCATCAATCCATTTTCTTCAATACTCATTCCAAGAGTAACTTTTGCCTGAGCATCAGTAAGATTAGTATTTTTAAATGGAGTTACGCGTATCATTAATCCTGTTCCTTCACCATAAGGGGCAATAATTGCATTATGTGAAAACTTCAAAAAGGCTGTGGGCTTACTAAATCGTCCAAAAAATAAACCGGTAGCAATGGCAAAACTCAATAATCCAATTAATGCTTCAGCTGCGGCGAGCAAACTGGTCATAAAACCTACTGGACTTATGTGTCCATAGCCTACTGTGGTAAAGGTCTGGGCACTAAAGAAATAGGCCTGTCCAAATTTCCCCCAATCGGAACTTGAAGAATCGATTCCGTTTAAATGTTCAATTCCAATAACATAGTATAAAAGTGCAAACAAAAAGTTCATACCAATGTAAAACAGTAAAAGAATTGACATAAATCTCCAGCGTGGCATATCAATCATGGTATGATACCAACTGATGCGATTCAAGAGAAACATTCCTCGTTTCTCTACATTAGCAGTTCCATCCTTATTTATGAAACGACCTCCATAGTTACTGGCGTTTGTACCAAAGCCAGTATTTTTTTGAGTCGAAGCTTTGGGTTTTATATTTTTCAAAGATTATTTTTACTATTTAATTATTGTGACGCTAAAGATATCTTTTTCTTTAATTTCCATATCAATACTCTTTAAAAGAAACTAAAAAACATCTCGCCTAACTTTAGGCATGAGCAATGATTCAAAATTATTAAATATTTTAATGCCAAATCTAAAATTACAGCGCAAATAATAAAGCTCCTTTTTTAAAGTTAATTATACAATTCATATAAAGTAAGATTAGGTACCGTATTATACTTGTCAACGCACTTATTATTATTGAAAATTGTCTCCAAAATAGAAAACATCAATCTACCTGTAAACATTAATCAATAAAAAACTCATCTCCACTAGAAGCAAAAAAGCGAAGCACTATTTTTAAAGTAGTGCTTCGCTTTTTTTTTAAACTACATCAAATGAACGGTTGTGATTATTTTTTTATAATTTTTCTCGTGGTAAACCCATCTTCATTTTGCACTTTTATAAAATATATGCCCGTGGAAAAACTGCTCATGTCCACATTGATTGAAGCTGAATTGGTTTTTATATCTTTAATTAAATAACCCAAAATGGTGTATAACTGAACCTCTGTTATGGGTTTAGCAGCTGAAATTGTTAGCTTATCAACAATGGGATTAGGATAAAGCGCCAATGATGATACATCTGCAAAAGAGTCTCTGGACAAGGCATCACTACTTGTTGCTTCCCAACTTGAGGCTAAATTATTATCCAGAGCCGTACTGATTAATTTTAGATACGTTCCGCCTCCGTCAGGTGTAGTAGGCCAAGGTGCTGAATCAAAATATTCTACAGAGTCAATTATATTTCCATCAGCATCTGCCAGTACAATTTTTTGAGATTTATTCGACAAATTTCTGGTAAACTGACCAAAAGGTACTTCGCCATATTTACTTTGAAAAGTAGCACTGTTGCTTGCTAAATAAATAGTTTCGTTTGCCCCGATAACTGAATTATAAGGAAATTGAAACGTTAATCCCAATTGTCTCAAATAAAGCCCTGAAAGATTAACGGAACGGTCGCTAATATTTTGCAATCCAATAAATTCTAAATCATTACTGACCGGAAAACTGGTTGATGTTTTAGGATTATAATTAATTTTTGTAATTACCAGAGGTGGTAAAACAACTGAAGCACAATTAGTAAAAGATCCTATATTATTTGTAATCCAAGTGGTTCTGTCTATAATAAACGTCCTAATTCGGTTTACATCAACATCATGATCGTCTAGAGTCCCCCATCTTTGTTGCTCTCGCGGAATCGCTTCACTAATATAACTTAAGGCATTATCCATATAAGTAATCAAGACATCTTTGTTCAGCGGCTTACCGGGTGCCTTTACTTCATTCCATCGCTTGGCAAGGTTGCAATTAAAAGATCCGTTATCAAACAAATAACTCCAAAACGGCGGTCCTATTCTATTCCCATTATTAAATTGCCATTTATCTACATGACTGCTGTTAGTGAATGTACTTCCAAAACTTTGGTTAAAATCCCAAACTGGGCCTGCTCGCAATTTTCCACCACGGTCTTTATGGAAAAAAGTACTGGATTGATACACATCTGCATTGGAACACAACTCATTTACTAACATAAAATCGACAAAAGAAGGCACATCAATAATCGTTCTGTACCCATCTATTAAATCATCATCATAAGCATGGTCCTGCATTCTGTTGAACTCGGCTTCAATATATTGGGTTTGTTCAGGCGTCGCATTTTCAGGTTTAGGTAAATCATGTACAAATTTAGTTTCGTCCATCCAGAACGCTACGGGATCGCCGCCTGTGGTTTTATCCGCTTTGGTTATATATCCGCCAGTGATATTAGGTAATGCATTATCAGTCGCTTCAATTTTTAAAACGTTGACTCTGTTTTCATTGGATTTTATTTTTTCCTGAAAAACATATAATCCCTTATAGTTCCCGTTAATAACTACCTCACAGTATTCTGTTTTAGAGGCGTAATTCCCTAGTTCTCTAGACATGTAGTAGGCTAAATAATCCCTAACTAATGACGGATCAAAACCTAATCCATTCAAAATCCAGTCATTCTCACTTGGCATTCCTAAAACGCTCACATTATTATTTGACGTATTATCAGCTTTCAAAGTCGTAAGCGCATATTGTTTTTTTGGCAAAGTCTGAGTGGATGAGCCTCTGATTTCTATACCTATTCGACCACTATAATTCAAGAATTCAGCTGTGTTTTGATCCGTAAGATAGTTTCTGGTTCCGTCTGGCCTCTTGATAATTTTCATGCTGGCTAAAACTTTTGGATCATCCAGAATTTCCAGAGGCAAACCAGTGTTTGGATCATTATCGGTCGTGATAATGATAATAGGTAAATTACTGTCCGTAAAAGTTTGCGCCGTTACGGAATAAGAAGTAATTACTACAATCAACAAAATGATTTTGTAAATTGTATGCAGCCAGGTAATGTACAATTTTTTCATGATCTGATTTATTATTAAATTAAAGCATAAATTTAATAATAAAAACAATATAAAGCACTGATAATCAATTATTTATGATATTTATTTTTAAATAGTATAAAATGGAAATTGAATATTTTTTACTCAAGAAATAGCAACAGTAACATTGAGCCTCAATTATTAATGAAATAGCTTAATTCTTTATTTTAAACGTATGCATCCAAAAAGAAAAAAGACGGAGCTCTAAAAATCGAAATTCACATCCTACAATAACGGACTTTGGTTAGTCTTTTGAAATTCAAATTTTTGAAAGCAAAAAATTAGCTATAAAAGATCACAAATATAACCTATATAACTGAAAATCAGTACATTTGTAAAATATTATTTTTTTTAATTCAATAAAATACAGTGCTATGTATAATGAGATCTTAAAAGATAGAATTGAAGCCGGTGTATTGCTTTCAGAGAAATTAAAAAAATATCAGAATAGCAATACCATAATTCTCGCCGTTCCAAGAGGCGGAGTGCCGGTAGGATATATAATTGCGAAAAGCTTACATCTTCCTTTAGATATTGTGTTGTCAAAAAAAATAGGACATCCCAATAATAAAGAATTTGCAATCGGAGCAGTTTCCATGGATTCTATGACTATTGATAAACATCCTGATGTACCAAAGAAATACATTGAAGATGAAATTATCCGGCTTCGAAAATTGATGCAGAACAAATACGAAATATACATGGGGAATCGCGAACCATTGGATATTAGAGGAAAAAACATAATATTAGTCGATGATGGGATAGCTACAGGAAATACATTACTAGCCAGTATTACTATGTTGCGCAAAAGGAACCCTGCAAAAATTATTGTTGCAGTTCCTGTATTGCCTTATGATACAGTTCCCGTTTTCGAGAAAAATGCTGATGAGTTTGTCTATCTGATTGCTTCAAAATATTTCAGAGGCGTTGGTGGCTTTTACGAAGATTTCAATCAAGTAGAAGATGATGAAGTGATTCGGTTATTAAATAGTACAAGCCCTATTGAATGAGATTTTAAGCTACAAGTATTCATTTTTAAATGCATTGATTATGAAAAAATTCGATTTGGATATTCCATTATCCTCCGTAACCTTGAAAGGAGATTTAGTGATTCCTGAAAATGCAACCGGAATAGTTGTCTTTTCACACGGAAGCGGCAGCAGTAGGTTCAGTTCCAGGAATAGAATGGTGGCAGAATTAGTACAAAAACAAAACATAGCCACATTTTTGTTCGACTTGCTAACAGAAGAAGAAGACCGTGTTTATGAAAGCCGGTTCAACATTGATTTATTAGCCAATAGGTTGATAGAAACCACACAGTGGCTTATGGAGAATGAAGATACAAAACGCTTAACTATAGGTTACTTTGGAGCCAGTACCGGCGCGGCATCAGCCTTACGCGCAGCAGCTCATTTTAAAGAAGTCATAAAAGCGGTGGTCTCTCGTGGCGGCCGTCCTGACTTAGCCATTACAGAACTGCCACAAGTGACCGCTCCCACTTTACTCATCGTGGGCGGTCTCGACGTTCCCGTCATTACCATGAATAAAATGGCCTATGATCAATTAGAATCCACAAAAGACATGAAAATAGTGGAAGGGGCAACACACCTCTTTGAAGAACCAGGAAAACTGTTAGAAGTGGCTGATTTAGCCATTGACTGGTACAAAAAGTATTTGAGGTAATAGCAATCTGGCTGTAGCATAAAAAATTACAACCTAAATTTTAGGGATGATTTATTCTGTTTGTATCATACGATTTAATTGATTCTCAATTTAAAAAACAACTATCATGGCAACAGTAAACACCTATATAACCTTTAACGGGTATTGCGAAGAAGCATTTCTATTTTACAAATCCATTTTTGGTGGCGAATTCTCTTATTTTGGGAGATTTAAGGACATGCCAATGACGAATGGCAAAACCTGTCCACCTGCAGAAGCAGAGAAAATAATGCATGTTTCCCTGCCTATTAGTAAAGAAACGGCCATCATGGGAAGTGACAGTTTCGAATCATTTGGAACTGAAACCATTTATGGAAATAACTTTTCGCTTTCCCTCAATACCGAAAGTAAAGAAGAAGCAGACAAGCTCTTCAATGCCCTTTCTGACGGTGGAAAAATTACAATGCCTATGGAAAACACTTTTTGGAATGCGTATTTTGGAACATTTACCGATAAATTTGGAGTGAATTGGATGGTAAATTTTGATTTGGTGGAAGGAAAATAAAATACAGACAAATATTAAGCAGCAAATTCAGTTACGAATTTCACGAATTTACAGGAATTAATTCGTGAAATTCGTAGCTGTCTTTTTGACAAAATAATCTTTAAAAAAATATGAAAGTTGGACCAATATTAAAAACAATCGCTTTTTTCGCTAAATTAGTTCAATCAAAATAGATGCTATGAAAAAACTAACCAAAGAAGATATCAGTCAGGAAGTATTTGACTTGTACGATGACTATGCACACAATAAACTTGATAGAAGACAATTTGTCGAGAAACTATCCTTGTTTGCGGTAGGAACGCTCACGCTTCCTTCGCTCCTAAGTTTTATGACACCCAATTACGTGGATTCTATCTTAATCAAGCCGGAAGATCCAAGACTGAAATCAGCATTTATCACCTATGATTCTCCCAAAGGCGGCGGAAAAATCAAAGGACTTTTATCGCAACCCACGGGAACCAAAAAGAAACTACCGGGAATCATCGTGGTACATGAAAACCGCGGACTGAATCCGTATATTGAAGATGTAGGACGAAGAGCCGCTGTGGAAGGATTTATTACTTTGGCACCGGATGGTTTATCGCCACTGGGCGGTTATCCCGGAAATGATGATGCCGGACGAGAATTACAAAAAAAACGTACCCGCGAAGAAATGCTCGAAGACTTCATTGCAGCTTATGAATACCTAAAATCACATAAAGATTGTAATGGTCGTATTGGTGTAGTAGGATTTTGTTTTGGCGGTTGGATTGCTAATATGATGGCGGTCAAAATCCCGAATTTGTGTGCCGCAGTTCCGTATTACGGCGGACAACCCACTGCAGCCGAAGCCGAGAAAATAAAAACACCTATCCTAGCCCAATATGCCAGTTTAGACACCCGCGTAAATGAAGGCTGGCCCGCTTTTGAAGCCATCCTTAAAAAGAACAAAGTAGAACATACCGCTTATTTCTACGAAGGGGTGAATCATGGTTTTCATAACAACACCACACCCAGATACGATGAAAAAGCCGCCACTTTATCCTGGACACGAACGATTGATTTTTTTAAGGAGAAATTAAAGAAATGATTTCATTTTTTTTTAAGTCCCTTAATTGGGACTTTTTTTAGGACTGGTGTTGAGTATTTTTTATATTGGTAATAATTTTAAATTCAAGAAAAATCCAATATCTTATTTGATTAAAAAATGTATATTTACACTTAATCAGTAAAGAAAGCCCTATTTTAAAGGGTTTCTTATTTGACGCTTATTTGACAATATGGAAGAAATCGAATTAAAATCATTAATAAAAGAGCTTGTAACATTTTCTCAAGAAACCGAATGGGTTGAATTCAAGTTGAACTTTCATTCTAATGAAGAAATAGGAGAAAGAATTTCAGCCTTATCAAATGGCGCTTGTTTAAATAATAAACAAAATGGGTTTTTAATTTTTGGTGTAGAAGACAAAACCCATACAATTAAGGGAACAACATTTAAAGTAAAATCGGCAACTCAAGGAAAAGAGGAACTTGAAAATTGGCTAATTCAACGTTTAGATCCTCGTATTGATTTTAAAACTTATGAATTTTTTTATTCAGAGAATATCAGAATTAGTATGTTTGTTATTCCTACGGCTATTAATCGTCCCGTCAAGTTCCTTAATCAAGCTTACATCAGGATTGGTAGTTATACGAGATTACTTAAAGATTTTCCAGAAAAAGAAGCAAAAATTTGGAATAGAAAAACCAAAGATAAATTCGAGTTGCAATTAGCTAAAGAAAATATTGATGACGACACAATCATTTCTTTACTTGATACTCAAACTTATTTTGATTTACTGAAACTTCCTTATCCATCTAATAGACAAGGAGTAATCGATAAATTCATTTCAGAAAACTTAATCATTAAGAAAACTACAAAATACTCAATTACAAATTTAGGTGCCATTTTATTCGCTAAAAACTTAGAAGACTTTCCAGATTTAAAAAGAAAAGCAATTAGAGTAATAGTTTACAAAAACAATAATAAGATTGAAACAATTCGTGAACAAATTGGAGGTAAAGGATATGTATCAGGCTATCAAGGATTAATTGATTGGGTAAATAGTCAACTACCAGCAAATGAAGAAATAGGTAAAGCATTTCGAGATGATAAAAGAATGTATCCAGAAATTGCTGTGAGAGAATTATTAGCTAATGCAATAATCCACCAAGATTTTGAAGAAAAAGGATTTCCTATGGTGGAAATTTTCTCAGATAGGATAGAAATTACAAATCCCGGAATTCCGTTAATTACTCCAGAGAGGTTTATTGATGAATACCAATCTAGAAATGATACCCTTGCAGATTTAATGAGAAGATTAGGAATATGTGAGGAAAAAGGAAGTGGAATTGATAAAGTAATATCTTATAATGAAATTTATCAACTTCCGGCTCCAGAAATACTTATTCAAGAGAAGCATACCAAAGTAATTATGTATTCTTATAAAACTCTAAATCAAATGGATAAAAAAGATAAAGTAAGAGCTTGTTATCAGCATTGTTGTTTGAGATATGTTTCAAATGACAAAATGACTAACCAATCACTAAGAGATAGATTTAAAATTGAAGATAAAAATGCTGCAATTGCGTCTAGAATTATCAAAGAAGCTTTACTTGCAAAAGTTATCAAAGAAGATGACCCCGAAAGCAATTCAAGAAAATATAAAAAATACGTCCCTTTTTGGGCATAATTCTTATTTGATGGTTATTTGATAATTGATGACTTTAAAAACACAAACAACTGAAATTCAACAATTTTTTATTTGACATATAAAACTATTGACAAAATATAGAATTCGTTGGAACAAATGTCTCCGACTTTAACCCCAAAACAATAATCCACAAACACAAATACTATCCCACAAAAAAAGCCCCAAACGGGGCTTTTTCAATATATAAACTCAAGTTTTTATTTACTCAAATACATTTTCCTTCTGGAGTACAATTCATAGAATTGATCGTCTTTCAAGTCATCAATAAACAAGATACTTTCTCCTGTTGATTTCATTTCTGGTCCTAATGCTTTATTCACATTATGGAACTTGCTGAAAGAGAAAACCGGTTGCTTGATGGCATATCCTTTCAACTGTGGGTTGAAAGTAAAATCGGTTACTTTATTGTGACCTAACATTACTTTAGTCGCATAGTTCACATAAGGTTCTCCGTATGCTTTTGCAATAAATGGAACCGTACGAGACGCTCTAGGATTTGCTTCAATGATATAAACGATATCATCTTTTATGGCAAACTGAATATTGATTAAACCAACGGTTCTTAAAGCCAACGCAATATTTTTGGTATGATCTTTAATCTGTTGCATTACAAATTCGCCTAAGTTAAACGGTGGCAAAGTCGCGTTACTGTCGCCAGAGTGCACTCCGCAAGGTTCGATGTGCTCCATAATTCCTATGATGTACACATTTTCACCATCGCAAATTGCATCGGCTTCGGCTTCTATTGCACCATCCAAATAATGGTCTAAAAGCAATTTATTTCCTGGAATCGTTTTCAATAAATTCACAACATGCTCTTCTAGTTCTTGCTTGTTGATTACAATTTTCATTCCCTGACCACCCAACACATAAGATGGACGAATCAATAATGGAAAGTCCAAAACATCCGCTAAAGCAGAAGCTTCGTCAGCCGTTTCGGCAATTCCAAATTGTGGGAAAGGAATTTTAAAGTCGGTTAACAATTCTGAGAAACGTCCTCTGTCTTCGGCTAAATCCAAAGCATCGAAACTTGTTCCTATAATCTTAATTCCGTATTTAGATAGTTTCTCCGCTAATTTAAGAGCCGTTTGACCACCTAATTGCACGATTACACCTTCTGGTTTCTCATGTTGGATAATATCGTAAATATGTTCCCAGAAAACCGGTTCGAAATACAATTTATCGGCTGTATCAAAATCAGTCGAAACCGTTTCTGGATTACAGTTGATCATGATGGTTTCGTACCCACATTCTTTGGCGGCAAGCACACCGTGAACGCAAGAGTAATCAAACTCGATTCCTTGTCCAATTCTATTTGGGCCTGACCCAAGAACAATTATTTTCTTTTTATCGGTAACAATACTTTCGTTGTCAACATAACGTGTTCCGTCTGCTTTTTCTATTTCGGCTTCAAAAGTCGAGTAGTAATAAGGTGTTTTTGCTTTGAATTCCGCTGCGCAAGTATCCACTAATTTGAATACACGATTGATGTTCATTGTAGTTCGTAACGTGTGCACTTGGCTTTCTAAACAGCCCATCATGTGCGCGATTTGTCTGTCGGCAAAACCTTTTTGTTTCGCTTCCAATAACAATTCTCTTGGCAAAGATTCTACTTTATAGTTTGAAATTTCTTTTTCGAGCGTATAAAGTTCTTCGTATTGTTTCAAGAACCACATATCGATTTTAGTGATTTCATGAATACGGCTCAATGGAATTCCCATCGCGATAGCATCATAAATCACGAAAACACGATCCCAACTCGCAAAAGTCAGTTTCTCGATAATTTGTTCATAGTTTGTGTATCCTTTTCCGTCAGCACCTAAACCATTTCTTTTGATTTCCAATGATTGAGTCGCTTTGTGCAACGCTTCTTGGAACGAACGTCCAATTCCCATTACTTCACCAACCGATTTCATTTGAAGTCCCAAAGTTCGGTCAGCACCTTCGAATTTATCAAAGTTCCAACGTGGAATTTTTACAATCACATAATCCAAAGTTGGTTCGAATAAAGCCGAAGTTGATTTGGTAATTTGATTTTGCAATTCGTCTAAGTTGTAACCTAAAGCCAGTTTCGAAGCAATTTTTGCAATAGGATAACCTGTTGCTTTTGATGCCAATGCAGAAGAACGAGATACACGAGGATTGATTTCAATCGCAACGATATCTTCTTTATCGTCTGGTGAAACGGCAAACTGCACGTTGCAACCTCCGGCAAAGTTTCCGATGCTTCTCATCATCAGGATTGCATAATCACGCATTTTTTGGAAAGTCGTGTCAGACAAAGTCATTGCTGGCGCAACTGTGATGGAATCTCCAGTATGAATTCCCATTGGATCCATATTTTCGATAGAACAGATAATCACAACATTGTCGTTTTTATCTCTCAAAAGTTCCAATTCGTATTCTTTCCAACCCATTAAAGCCTTATCAATTAAGACTTCGTGAATTGGTGATGCTTCTAAACCTCTGGTTAAAAGTTCATCAAAATCTTCTTTTTTATAAACAATCGCAGCTCCGGTTCCACCTAAAGTAAACGAAGGACGGATTACTAACGGGAAACCAAATTCCTGGGCAATTTCTTTTCCTCTAAGATAAGAAGTACATATCTCAGCAGGAGCAGATGGTACTCCTATTTTTTTAAGCAGGTTTTTGAACTGCTCTCTGTCTTCGGTTATATTAATTGCGTTTACATCAACCCCGATTAATTTCACTCCAAAATCAGCCCAAATTCCTTTTTCATCGGCTTCCAGACACAAGTTCAAAGCGGTTTGTCCTCCCATTGTAGGCAAAACAGCATCGATTTGAGGATGTGCTTTCAGGATTTCAATGATAGATTTAGTTGTCAGTGGTTTCAAATAGATATGATCGGCCATAGAAGGATCCGTCATAATTGTTGCCGGATTTGAGTTGATCAAAATAACTTCAATTCCTTCTTCACGAATAGAACGGGCAGATTGTGATCCCGCATAATCAAATTCGCACGCTTGACCAATAACAATAGGACCTGACCCTATTATTAAAACTGATTTTATAGATGTATCTTTTGGCATTGTATAGTAGTATTGTGTTGTGTAGTTGTTATTTTCAAAAGATTAAAGTTACTGAACTCAAACCTTTTACCTGTAAATCTTTAACTTTTTTTAACGAATAGGTATAAAAAAAGGCGATACTAAAAAAAGTAACGCCTTATTTATGTTTATAGAAACATTATTTTTTGTGTCTTGGTTCGCAAGAAACAGTCAATTTATGTCTTCCTTTAGCTCTTCTACGCGCTAGAACTTTTCTTCCATTAGCAGAAGCCATTCTGTCCATAAATCCGTGCTTATTTCTTCTTTTTCTTTTCGATGGTTGAAACGTTCTTTTGCTCATTGCTTTGTATCTTTAAAATCTTATTTATATGTCTTCCTATTTTCGAATAACTGTTATTCTAAAACCGAGTGCAAATATACAAAGACTTTTTTTTCTCACAAGTAGTTTTGTAAAAATATTTTCAATTCATTTTACTATATTTGTGATCTTAAAATAAACCCACTATGTTTCACAGAAATATTAAACTTATTATCGCCGGACTTATTATCGCTACTGGCATTTGGCAATTTACAGAAAGTAATATCGGTAACGGAATTTTCCTTCTAATATTGAGCGCAATTCCTATTTTCCTTTACTTTAAAAACGAATTCATCTTATTAGCCTTTTTAAAACTTAGAAAACAAGATTTTGAGGGTGCCAAAAAATGGTTGGCTTACATCAAAAATCCAGAAACAGCTTTGATCCAAAAACAACAGGGCTATTTTAATTATTTACATGGAATCATGCTTTCGCAAACAAATATCAATCAAGCAGAGAAATATTTTAAGAAAGCAATCGAATTGGGATTATCAATGGATATGGATTTAGCTGTAGCCAAATTAAACTTAGCTGGAGTTGCCATGACACGCAGAAGAAAATTAGAAGCTACTACGCTATTGAACGAAGCTAAAAAATTAGACAAACAGAATATGTTGAAAGATCAGATTGTCATGATGAAAGAACAAATGAAGAAAATATAATTTCTTCTAAGAATAACTTAAACATTTAAAAAAAACCATTTGCAGATGCAAATGGTTTTTTTATTCCTAAAATGCTAATTAACGGATATTTAAGTGATTTACCGATTATTTTATTTAGACGCATTTTTTTTACATAAATTTAGTTTCCAAAAAAAAAAAAATGACAAGAAAAATACTCTTATTATTCTTTTTACTTTCTTTTTCAAGTAACTATTCCCAAGATAGTATTGCCTATTTTTCTGATGCCTTACGATTAAATATCAATTCTTATAATGCTGCAAGTAACCGTGCTTTTGAAAATAAAGATTTTAATGAAGGCAAACGGTTATTTGACTCACTCGTACAATACAAGCTTATAGGAACTCGATTTGATGATTTTACGGTTAAGGGGTACAATTCTAAAGACGTTATCTTAAACAACATCAACAAGCCTATTTTATTAGTAACTTATGCTTCATGGTGCATCCTAAATAAAGGAGATGCTCCAGCATTAAATGAATTGGCAAAAAAATATCCTGACGACTTACAAATTGTCATTATTTTTTGGGATAAAAAACAGAACCTAAAAAAAATAGCCAATCAATTTAGCAATGCAATCAAAATATGCTATGCTAACGAGTCCTACGCTAATGATTTCAGAATCATCGCAACATTAAAACATACGTTAGGAATTCCTACTGTATTTTTTATTGATGAAAACAAAAAGGTAGTAAACATCAACCGTGTTAAAAATCATTACAAACCAAAAATTTCATTTGACACCGCTTTGACTATCAGTTATGATCTTTTTGACCAAATGATCAATCCTCCTTTAAATAAAATAACTACTAATTCCGGCATAGCCAACAATAACAATTAATAACCCTTCAAAGGAATTTCGATTTGGTATTTCTTACCGGTTTCATTCAGCAATTTTGTTTCCCTAAGCCAAGGATTGTGAATTTTCAAAATTTTATAATTGATCCCTTCGTTTTTTGCAAAATCAGCCAAATCCGTAATAGAGCTGTCAATTTCTACTTTTCGAGTTGGCAGAGCGCTATATAAATCTTCGGAAGCAATGGTAAAACCATATTTCACGGGATTCTCCATAATTTCTTTCAAAGCTAAAATCCTAAAAACATAGCGAGATGTTTCTTCCGTAAGCAACAAATCATAATAATTGGATACTTTCTGAATTCCAATTTGTTTATTCACACCTGTCATTCCTCCATTATAGGATGCCGCCGCTAAGGTCCAGCTTCCAAACTTTGTTTTAGCACTTAAAAAATAACTGCAAGCCGCTTCCGTTGATTTCTCTAAATCATAACGCTGATCTACATTTTCAGTCACTTCCATTCCGCGTTCCTTAGCCGTTTCCGGCATAAATTGCCAAATACCTCTAGCTCCTGCCGGCGAAACCACATTTACCAATCCACTTTCTATAACGGCCAGATATTTAAAATCATCCGGAATACCATTCTTTTTTAAAATAGGTTCAATTATAGGAAAAGCACGATTGGCTCTTTTTATGGCTAAAATGGTGGAGGCGTGCAAATTCACATTTACCAATAATTCCCTATCAAACCGTTCCTTGACATCAGCTATTTTCAACGGAGTTTCTTCGCCTGCAAAATCAAGTTTTACAGGAAAACTATAACTAATTTCTGCTTTTACATCTTTCCCTTTTGCGTCATTTGTTGTTGCAAAAATGAATATTCCACTTGCAAAAATTACGGTAACCATCAAGGCAACTTTATTTATCAATTTCATCTTTTCTTTTTTAGGCCTTTCATATAGTCATAAAAGTGCGTTTACTTCTTTTCGGTTCCCAATATAATGGAAGGCAAATTTTCATTCAACCATTTATACTTATTTAAAATCATAATGTGCGTCCCTCCTTTTACAACGATACAATTCTTAATATATTTGATTGGAAAAACATCATCAGCATCTCCATGTATGTGAATTACGTTTTCATCCATAACGGTTCTATCCCATAAAATCACTTGTTCCACTGCCCAATTCAAATAACGAATATCCCGAACGGAAAGGAATTTTTCATATAATTTCAGTCTTTGATTTACTTTTTCTCCAAAAGAAAATTTAGCCAGACTTTCGATATTTGCAAACAGACTCATAGGAATCAATTTATAGGCTTTGGTGGTTTTAGCAATTTTGAGTCTTCGAGGAAATTCAGAATTACATCGTACACTCGAAATAATGATGACCTTGCGCGCATTAACATATTTAGCCATTTCCTGAACTAAGATTCCTCCAAAAGAAACACCAATCAAAACCGGACTCTTATGGATTACTTTTGCACTAATTCTCTTGGCATAATCCGTCAAAGATTCATTGTCCAGCGGAATTTCCCATTCTAATAAATGGATTTCAAACACCTCTTCGGGAAGTACAATTCGCTCAAAAATGGCAGCACTTGACGCCAAACCTGGCATTAGATACACGGGGATTTTACTCATAATTGTTTTAACGATTTTATAACAAAATTCAGTCTTTTTATAGCGAATTTTGTATAAAATTAATTTTTTTATTCAAACCCTATCCACTTTTTACTTTATATTATCAATAATTTATGACAACACAACTATTTAAATCAAATACAAGAGGCAAGGCCGATTTTGGATGGCTTAAAGCCAATTTCTCATTTTCTTTCGGAAATTATTTCAACCCGGAACGTTTACAATTTGGAATGTTACGCGTTTTAAATGATGATACCATCGCAAGTGGAACAGGTTTTGGCACACATGGCCACGCCAATATGGAAATCATCACCATTCCCCTTGAAGGCGGCTTAAGACATCAGGACAGTATGGGAAATGAAGGCGTAATTGGTTTTGGAGAAGTCCAAGTGATGAGTGCCGGATCCGGAGTGGAACATTCTGAAATGAATGCGAGTCAGAAAGAAGAGGCAAAAACATTACAACTATGGGTTTTTCCTGACACCGAAAACGTAACTCCAAGATATGACCAGAAATCATTTGATATTGAAAATCAAATCAATACCTTTGTAAACATAGTTTCGCCAAATGATCAAAATGATGGCAATGCACTTTGGGTTTACCAGAAAACCTTTTTCCATTTAGGAATATTCGATAGCAACACCAGTTCGACATACAAGGTTCGAATTCCTAAAAACGGTGTTTATTTATTTTTGATTGAAGGCGAAATAGAAGTTAACAACCAAGTTTTGAAGGCAAGAGATGCCATGGGAATTACAGATTTTGATACGTTTGACATCAAGATTATTACCAAATCAAAAATACTTTTGGTAGAGGTACCAATGAATCAGAGTTAATTATTATGGATGCAGCAAGTACGATGAAAATCAAAGACAACACTTTTTCTAGACAATTTGAAACTATAGTCGATCAAGGATTAGTTTCTGTTGAATATTCTTTTCAGGAGAAGAAAATATTTCTAACAAAAATAAATGTTCCTGAATCGTTCGAAGATGAAGAATTTGTTTCTAATTTTCTAAAAAACATTATGGAAATAGCGATTGAACAAAAATTGAAAGTGGTTCCTATTCTTCCAAAAATAGTAGTATTTTTCAAAAAAAATCCTATTTACAAAGAGTTACTTCCTCCTGGAATTAGACTCTAATAAAAAGCGGCTATATTTTTAGAATACAGCCGCTTTTTGATTTATAAAAATGTTAAGAGTATTATTTCTCTATCTCCTTCATGCTGTCCATTTTCTTGTGCGCTAAGAAACCGGTAATATCTTCAAAGTGTTCAACAACCCGTTTGTTTCCAAATTCGAAAACCTTGGTTGCCAATCCGTCTAAGAAATCCCTGTCGTGAGAAACCAGAATCAATGTTCCGTCAAAATCACGTAGCGCATCTTTTATAATATCTTTGGTTTTCATATCCAAGTGATTCGAAGGCTCATCCAAGATCAATAGATTCACTGGTTCCAACAATAATTTTATCATTGCCAAACGCGTTTTCTCACCACCTGAAAGCACTTTTACTTTCTTGGTCACATCATCACCATGGAACATGAACGCACCTAATATATCTTTTATTTTTGTTCGAACATCTCCAACAGCAATATCATCGATAGTTTCAAAAATTGTCGCATTTTCATTTAATAACGACGCTTGATTTTGTGCAAAATAACCAATTTGTGCATTATGTCCAATTTCTAAACTACCTCCATCAATACCAATCTCTTTCATAATGGCTTTGATCATCGTAGATTTTCCTTCCCCATTTTTACCTACGAAAGCGACTTTTTGACCGCGCTCGATAACAATGTTTGCATCTTTGAAAACCACGTGATCTCCGTATGACTTAGACAAATCTTTAACAATTACAGGATACTGACCCGAGCGTATTGCAGGAGGAAATTTTAATTTCAGTGCCGAAGTATCCACTTCGTCAACCTGAACAATAACCAGTTTCTCTAGCATCTTAACACGCGACTGAACCGCATCTGTTTTAGAAAAAGTTCCTTTGAAACGATCAATAAAAGTTCTGTTATCCGCAATCATACGTTGTTGTTCATCGTATGCTTTTTGTTGGTGTACGCGTCTATCTTTTCTTAACTCTAAATAATGAGAATATTTTGCTTTGTAATCATAGATTCTCCCCATCGTAACTTCGATGGTACGATTGGTAATGTTATCTACAAAAGCTCTATCGTGCGAAATCACCACAACCGCTTTAGCTGAATTAATCAAGAAATCCTCTAACCATTGAATACTTTCAATATCCATGTGATTGGTAGGCTCATCCAGCAAGATCAAATCTGGTTTTTTCAAAAGGATTTTAGCTAACTCAATTCGCATTCTCCAACCTCCTGAAAACTCAGTAGTTTGACGGTTAAAATCTTCCCGAACAAAACCTAACCCAACTAAAATTTTCTCTACTTCAGCTTCATAATTCACTTCTTCTATAGCATAAAACTTCTCGCTTAAATCAGAAACTCTTTCAATCAACTTCATGTAAGCATCACTCTCGTAATCCGTACGAATGGTCAATTGTTCATTGATTTCGTCAATTTCGGCTTTCATACCAAAGATTTCTCCAAAGGCTTTAGAAGCTTCTTCCATAACCGTTGCTCCGTCAGTGGCTAACAAATGCTGCGGCAAATAAGCCACTACCGCATCTTTTGGCGCCGAAATATTACCGGTTGAGGGTTTGCTTTGCCCAGCAATTATTTTTAGAAGCGTCGATTTTCCTGCTCCATTTTTACCCATAAGGGCAATTTTATCATTCTCATTTATGGCAAAGGAAACATCACTAAAAAGCGTCGTTCCACCAAATTGCACGGAAATATCGTTAACTGTAATCATTATTTTTATTTAAAGTTTAAAGTTGTAATTTTTCAATTCAACTTTTTTTTGAAGTTGCAAAGATAGATTAAATACAGAATTGGACAATTTGCAAATTGGAAGTTTTTTAGCAATCTATAAAAACTAAAAATGTCATTTCGACAAAGGAGAAATCCCAAGTCAGATTTCTCCTTTGTCGAAATGACAAATGATTTAAATTATTCAGAAATTAATTTAAAACTACTATTCCTTTCTCCATTTTTTTGATTCCTCAAAAACATGTTCTAAAATCGCTGCTTCTCTTTCGTCAAAGTCAACGTTTCTGCGAGACATGACTAATCGAGCCGTTTCAAATGCTTTTTTAGTTATATAAGTAGTAAAACCCGAAGCACCGCCCCAAGAAAAACTTGGCACAAAATTGCGAGGAAATCCGCTGCCAAAAATATTAGCGCTTACGCCTACTACCGTTCCGGTATTAAACATGGTATTAATTCCGCATTTGCTGTGGTCTCCCATCATCAATCCACAAAACTGAAGTCCTGTTTTAGCAAAACCTTCCGTTTCGTAACTCCACAATTTCACTTCTTCGTAATTATTTTTCAAATTCGAGTTGTTACTGTCGGCACCAATATTACACCATTCACCAAGAACAGAATTACCTAAAAACCCATCATGTCCCTTATTAGAATAGCCAAACAATACCGAATTATTTACTTCGCCACCTACTCTGGAATGAGGCCCAACAGTTGTTGCTCCGTAAATTTTTGCCGCCATTTTGACAACCGCATGGTCGCACAAGGCAAAAGGGCCTCTAATCACAGAACCTTCCATGATCTCAGAATCTTTACCTATATATATAGGACCAGATGAAGCATTCAAAGTAACAAATTCTAATTTGGCTCCTTCTTCAATAAATATATTTTCGGGAGCGATAACGTTGACACTTTTTGGAATTGGCTGTGATTTCCGGTCTTCAGTCAAATATTCAAAATCCTCTCGTATTGCCGAATCATTTTTGGAAAAAATATCCCAAGTATTTTCCACTGTTAAACAGTCTTCGCTATACTCTAATATCTCATACGAATCAAAATCTACTTCTTCCTGCTCATCATTGGTATAAAAAGCAATTACTTCATCACCTTTGAAAATAGCCTGGTTTGGCTCCAAATTACTCACCATTTCCACCAAAACGTCATTAGGAAGAAAGGAAGCATTGATCATCACATTTTCTTCCAGTTCTACCATTGGAAATTTTTCGGAGAGATATTCCTCTGTCAATGTAGTTGTGGTAGAACCCAAACGCATTTCCCATTTTTGACGAATCGTCATGATTCCAATAAGAATATCCGCAACAGGACGTGTGAAAGTAAAAGGCAATAAGGCGTTCCGAGCGGGACCGTCAAAAAGTATGTAATTCATTTATAAAGTTTCAAAGTTAGCAATCCCGAAGTTTCAGGACAAAGTTACAAAGTTTTCAAATAGATAAAAATAAAAAAGCCTCCCGAATGGAAGGCTTTGATGTATTTAAAAACAAGTTAAAATTATTTAACGTGTTTAGCGTATTTAGTTTTGAATTTATCGATACGTCCTGCAGTATCAATAAGTTTAGATTTACCTGTGTAAAAAGGGTGAGAAGTTCTAGAGATCTCCATCTTCACAACTGGGTATTCAACACCGTCAACTGTTACTGTTTCTCTTGTATCTGCTGTAGATTTAGTGATAAAAACTTCGTCATTTGACATGTCTTTAAATGCAACTAATCTGTAATTTTCTGGGTGAATTCCTTTTTTCATCTTGTTAATCTTTTTTATTTGTTAATTATAACTTGTCTTGAAGCTTTTCCTCTAACAGAAAAGGTATAAACTCCTTATAACTTTTTGTTTTACATTATTATTTTGAGTTTGCAAATTTACAATTTTTTTCCAATAATCAAATCTTTGCCTGACTTTTTTTATATAATCGTAAAAAACGATTTTTAGCTCCGAATATATTGGGAATTGTTATATTTGTGGATTAATTTTAAAACCACCTAAAATGATCAACGAAATTGTCAAAAAAAACGGAATAACTTTTGGAGTTATAATAGGAATAGTTTCTGCATTAATCACAGCAACAATATACGCTGTTGATCTTAATTTGTTTACTTCTTGGTGGATTGGTGTACTGAGTATTTTGACGTATTTAATTTTAGGTATAGTCCTACTTGTTAAGACAAAAAAAGAGTTAAATGGTGTTTTTTCTTTCAAAAATGCATTTACTACTTACTTCATTGCAACAGTAATAGGAATATTAATTTCAGTTTTGTTCAATATTTTACTCTTCAATGTCATTGATCCTTCGGCAAAAGAAACCGTGAATGAATTAATCATTAAGTATACAATGAACATGATGCAAAAGTTAGGAGCACCTGCTTCTTCCATCAATGAAGCTATAGCAAAAATGAAGGAAAATGATCCTTACTCACCTATTGAATTATTAAAAGGCTCCGTTTTTACAATCCTTTTTAGTTCTCTTTTCGGATTAATTTTGGCAGCATTCTTTAAAAGTAAATCTACACAAGAATAAAAATTAATGAATTTATCTGTACTCATACCGCTTCTTAATGAAGAGGAATCGCTTAATGAACTTTACAATTGGATCATCAAAGTGATGCAATCTCATAATTATACGTACGAAATCATTTTTTTAGATGATGGAAGTACCGATAATTCATGGTCTATTATAGAAGGATTTGCCCAAGAAAACCCTCATGTAAAAGGCGTTCGTTTCATGAAAAATTTCGGAAAATCACAAGCATTGCATGCTGGTTTTGCAAAAGCGCAAGGTGATGTCATCATTACTATGGATGCTGACTTGCAAGACAGCCCAGAGGAAATTCCGGGATTGTACGACATGATTACCAATGGGAAATATGATTTAGTTTCCGGATGGAAAAAGAAACGCTACGATTCCGTAGTGGCTAAAAACCTGCCTTCTAAATTATTCAATTGGGCTGCCAGAAAAACATCGGGAGTGGAATTGAATGATTTCAATTGCGGATTGAAAGCCTACAAAAATATTGTGGTAAAAAATATTGAAGTTTCGGGTGAAATGCACCGATACATTCCGGTTTTGGCAAAAAATGCCGGTTTTGGAAAAATTGGTGAAAAAGTAGTACAGCATCAAGCCAGAAAATATGGTGAGACCAAGTTTGGTATGGAACGTTTCATAAATGGTTTCTTGGATTTAATTACCATTTGGTTTCTTTCCCGTTTTGGGAAAAGACCAATGCATTTATTTGGTGCTATGGGATCGTTAATGTTTATTATTGGGTTTATGCTTGCCGGATATATTGGTATTTCAAAACTGTACCACATGTATAATGACATGCGCTATAGTCTGGTAACAAATAACCCTTGGTTTTACATCGCACTGACCACAATGGTTTTGGGAACACAATTATTTTTGGCTGGATTTCTTGGCGAAATAATTTTGCGAACAAAAAACAACGAAGAGCGCTATAAAGTGTCAAGCGAGGTTAATTTTCTATAGTTTCAACTAAGACTAAATGAAAAATAATAGTTCTCGTTTGCACAATACCTAGCCCTGATAATAGCGGCATCCTTTTTCTTTTTTTCTTTAAAAAAAGAAAAAGATATAGCGAATAGCAAGACACGAGCGTAGCGAAATGACGAAGTAAATAGCTCCTAAAAAACAAAAACAACATTACTTAAATTTTAAAAAAATTAAAAGTAAAAACAGACATAAATGGATATCAAACAAAACATTTTGGATGCGGTAAACGTATGGCTTACCCCAACATTTGACCCAGCAACTCAGGAAGCTATTAAAGAATTGATGACTACATCACCGAAAGAACTGGAAGAGAGTTTTTATAAAAATCTTGAATTTGGAACAGGTGGAATGCGCGGTGTTATGGGTGTAGGAAACAATCGCATCAATAAATATACGCTTGGGAAAAGTACGCAAGGACTATCAGATTACATGCGTACTGCATTTCCTAATCAGCCTTTGAAAGCAGTTATTGCTTACGATTGTCGTCATAATAGCGATACATTGGCCAAATTAGTTGCAGATGTTTTCTCTGCCAATGGAGTTGAAGTGTATTTGTTTTCGGATATGAGACCTACTCCAGAATTATCATTTGCGGTAAAACATTTAGGCTGTCAGTGTGGTATTGTTCTTACTGCATCACACAATCCGCCAGAATATAATGGATACAAAGTGTATTGGGAAGATGGCGGACAAATTGTACCTCCAGAAGACGAGGGGATTATCAATGTTATCGAGAATTTGAATTACAACCAAATCAAGTTCACTGCAAACGAAGACTTGATACATTATATTGATACGGAAGTTGATAAAGCTTTTATCAAATCGACTATCGAAAATGCGAGTTTTGGAACTTCGGCTGAAGCCAAAGAAAATCTAAATATTGTTTTCACCTCTTTGCACGGAACATCTATAAAATTAGTTCCTGATACCTTATCACAAGCGGGTTATCCTAATGTGAATATTGTTGAAGAACAAAGGGTACCAAATGGTGATTTCCCAACCGTAAAATCTCCAAATCCGGAAGAACCGGAAGCATTGACGATGGCCTTGGCATTAGCTGATAAAACCAATTCAGATATTGTGATTGGAACAGATCCTGATTGTGACCGTTTAGGTGTTGCTGTTCGAAATAACGAAGGGCAAATGATTTTGCTCAACGGAAATCAAACTATGATTTTGATGACTGCTTTTTTATTGGAACAATGGAAACAAGCAGGAAAGATCAATGGCAAGCAATTTGTAGGTTCTACAATCGTTTCGACTCCTATGATGATGGAATTAGCCACAAATTATAATGTAGAATGCAAAATTGGTTTGACAGGTTTCAAATGGATTGCCAAGATGATAAAGGATTTTCCTGAGTTGAAATTCATTGGCGGCGGTGAAGAAAGTTTTGGATACATGGTGGGTGATGCGGTTCGTGATAAAGATGCTGTTGCGGCTACTTTATTAATTTGCGAAATTGCGGCTCAAGCCAAAGCCAAAGGAAGTACCGTTTACAAAGAATTACTTAATTTATACATTGACAACGGATTCTACAAAGAACATTTAGTTTCACTGACTAAAAAAGGAATGGATGGTTTACAGGAAATTAATCAGATGATGATTGACATGAGAGAAAATCCATTGAAAGAAATCAACGGTCAAAGAGTCATTATGGTCGAGGACTACCAATCTTCCATAGCTAAAAACCTTTTGGACGGATCTGAGTCTACTATGACGATTCCTAAATCGAACGTATTGATTTATTACACCGAAGACGGTTCTAAAATTTGCGCCAGACCAAGCGGAACAGAACCAAAAATAAAATTCTACATCAGTGTAAATGCTGAATTGTATTCAGTAGAAGATTTTAAAGAAGTAGAAAGTGCTTTAAATAATAAGATCCAAAATATTATTGCATCAATGCAATTGAATTAATTAAAAACAAAATTGATTTTTCAGACAGACCTGATAAGTGGAAAATTTATCGGGTCTTGATGACAAAAAAACAACTTAAATGGATTCAAATTTCAAAAAAATTATTCCTTTCACAATTCCATATCGTTCTCATGTGATTTGGAATGTCATATTCAATATTTTTTACGCACTGTTTAGCACCTTGTCGTTTATTGCATTAATCCCAATGATGGATGTACTTTTTGGTACTAGTGAAAAAATCAATAAAAAACCTGTTTTAGAGTCTATTTTTGACATCATCAAATTTTCTAAAGAATACTTATATTACAACATCACACTTCTGACAGAAAAGAATGGTCCTGAATTCGCCTTACTGTTAGTTATAGCCATAGTAAGCATCACTTTCCTATTTAAAAATCTATTTAATTACTTAGCATCTAATCATTTGATGCATCTTAAAAATGGCGTATTGAAGGATTTAAGAAATTCGATGTATCACAAAATCATTAACTTACCTGTTTCCTACTATTCTGAAAAAAGAAAAGGTGATATTATGGCTAGAATGTTAGGCGATGTAAATGAGGTTCAAAATTCTTTTTTTTCTATCTTAGAATTAATTGTTAAGGAGCCAATGACCATCGTATTCACGCTTGTTGGTATGATTGCAATAAGTTTCAAATTAACTTTGTTTGTCTTTATTTTCATTCCTCTTTCAGGACTATTAATATCAAAGATTGGTAAATCCCTGCGCAGCAAATCCGAAAAAATTCAATATGAAAACGGCTATTTAATTTCGATTGTAGAAGAATCGTTATCCGGACTAAAAGTTGTTAAAAGTTACAATGCCGAATCAAATTTTAAACAAAAATTTAATGATTCAGTTACCCGAGTTTTAAAACTGTCCAACAGTATAGGAAAAAAAAACAACTTAGCTACACCTTTGAGTGAGTTCTTAGGGATCATTACTATTTGTGTATTGCTTTGGTTTGGTGGAAGAATGGTACTTGTAGACACATTACCTGATGGAAAAGCATTACTTGATGGAGCAAAATTCCTAGCCTACATGGGTCTAGCGTACAACATCTTAACTCCTGCCAAATCCATTTCTAAAGCCTCTTATTCGGTAAAAAATGGACTAGCAGCAGCCCAACGTGTTTTTGAAGTTTTAGAAGTAAAAAATGAGATTACAGATAGCGAAAATGCAATTAAAAAATTAACCTTTGAAGACAGTATAACAATAAAGAATATTAATTTCAGATACGAAGACGAGAACGTTTTAAAAGACTTTTCACTTGAAGTTAAAAAAGGTCAAACAGTCGCTCTTGTAGGGCAATCCGGTAGTGGAAAAAGTACCATTGCCAATTTATTGACTCGTTTTTATGATGTAAATGAAGGCACAATTGCTATCGATGGAATTGACATCAAAGACATGAACCTGCACTCTCTTCGCAATTTGATAGGATTAGTGACTCAAGACAGTATTTTATTTAATGATACTATTAAAGCTAATATTTCTCTTGGAAAAATAGACGCAACTGATGAAGAAATTGTTGCAGCATTGAAAATTGCCAATGCCTATGAATTTGTAAAAGACTTGCCATTAGGAATTCATACTAATATTGGCGATAGCGGAAACAAACTTTCCGGTGGACAAAAACAACGTTTATCGATTGCCAGAGCTGTTTTGAAAAATCCTCCAATTATGATTTTGGATGAAGCCACTTCAGCATTGGATACGGAAAGTGAAAAATTCGTTCAAGTAGCTTTAGAGAACATGATGCAAAACAGAACATCGATTGTGATTGCGCACCGTCTTTCCACCATTCAAAAAGCAGATTTAATTGTGGTGATGCAAAAAGGAAAAATAGTCGAGCAAGGAAAACATGAAGAACTTATTGCAATGAATGGCACGTATAACAAATTAGTGACCATGCAATCTTTAGAATCATAATTTACGATTGTATGTTTTTGATTTAAGATATTTCTTCAAGTGTAAATCTTTGAATAATTTTATTTTTAATTTTTTAAATCTAAAAAATGTACATTAACAATCCAAACATAAAGCTTCCTGAAGATCCAAATACTGTTGTTTGGAAATACTTGGACTTATCTAAGTTTTTAGATTTATTGATGTCTGGAAAATTATTCATGTCGCGATCCGATAAATTTGAAGATCAATATGAAGGCACTTTCAGCGAACCTACTTTTGAGGAAATAAAAAAACTTTCCATTGACAATCCTGACTTTTTAAACTATTATAAAACACATCGGGAAAAAGTAGCGATTAGCAGCTGGCATATCAATGAATACGAATCGTTTGCCATGTGGCAGATTTTCACGCAAAATAGTGAAGGCTTGGCAATTCAATCCACAATTGGGCGTTTACAGGAATCGCTTATTCCTGAAATAAATTTCAAGCAATATATCGGAGAAGTAAATTACATCGATTACAAAAAAGAACACATTCCGTTTGACGATATGTTTTTTCCTTTTTTATTCAAACGAAAGAGTTTTCAGTATGAAGGCGAAGTACGCATCATCACTGACATTGGCGAAAGCGATATTAAAATCAATGAAGGATTGAAAATCAATGTAAATATCGATCAGTTAATCGAAAAAATATACATTCATCCCAAATCCGAAAACTGGTATAAAAATCTGGTCATTCAATTAGTGAAACAACTTGGATTCGATTTCACCATTGAAAAATCAGACTTAGAAAGTGATATTTTGATTTAAAACCAATCTAATTAAACTGGCTCGTAACCAATTATTTTCCATTCCTTTTTTGACAAATCAATATAGTAATAATTCACCACATCTTTCTTATCAAATTCGCCATTTTTATTGGTATCCTCAACAGTTCTGTAGTACAAACGATTTTTTGAACTAATCAATTTCCAGTCGATTAATTCCTGAAAATCATAGGATATCTTCGTGAATTTCTCGCCGCTGATTTCGCTTAAATACAATGCTTTTATATCACTTGTGTCTAATCTTCCGTCTTTATTCGTATCCATATCAACCATCGTATACACCATAATCTGGTTATTGGTTTTATCAGCAACTGACTTCAAATACGTAGCTGTTTGAATCAAAACAGGTTTGTCTGTCAATTTTCTGATGGAATCCGAATCAACTTTTTGAAATTTCAAATTCTGCAAAAAACCGGTAATTTCAAATTCGCCATAATTAGATATAGTAAAACTCAAATCATTCACGCTGGAAGAACCATATCTCGATTTTATTCCTTTCTCACGAATGCTTAAATCCGCAACAGGATGAATCAAATAATCCGTTCCTTCCATTTGAAGTGGCAAATCGGCAATTTGTATCTGACTTGAATCAGCTTTCGCAATTTCTTTTGCTCTGCTCGTTCCATCGTAAGTAACTTTTGGTTTTTCAACTTCTTCCTTACAACTCGTTAAAAACAAAATTGCGATTCCTATTAATGTAATATGTAGCTTTTTCATGTTATTGTACTATTAAAATTCAAATGTAATCATTTTTAAAAATGGTAATGGCATTCGATACTTGATTTTAACGAATTAAAATTGGGTTAAACTTTAGTAATTCTGAACGATTATAACTTCGCAGTAAGCTTAACATTAAAAACTCGTGTTGTCATATAATTGGGAATTGCATATTGATTTTTAGAATATACATCCCGAACCCAAGTATTTGTAATGGCATTTTGATTGTCAAAAAGATTAAAAATTTCCAATCCTATCGCCAACTCTTTAAAGTCCTTGAACCAACCCGTATCCTTTTTTACTGTAGTGTTATCTATAAAAACTTTAGAGAAACCCACATCCACTCGGCGGTAATCATTCAATCTGTTTTGGTACAAATAAGGATCAGCATATGACGGTGAACCGCCTGGCAATCCGGTATTGTAAAGTAAATTCAGATACAATTTTATACTTGGAATATTAGGCATATAATCTTGAAACAAAAGCCCAAATTTCAATCTTTGATCTGTAGGTCTGGCAATATATCCTTTGTCATTGCTGTTTTCTTCTGTTTTCAAATAGCCAAAACTAAACCACGATTCCGTTCCGGGCACAAATTCTCCGTTCAAGCGAACATCCAGTCCTTGCGCATACGCAGTTGCATTATTATTGGCTGCGTAACGAATGCGAACATTGTCAATCGTATATGTATTAACATCTGTCAGCGATTTATAATACAACTCCGAAACCAACTTGAAAGGACGATTCCACATCTTAAAACTATAATCATTTCCAATAACAACATGCACCGATTGTTGCGCCTTGGTATTGGGTTGCACCATTCCATCCGCATCTCTCAATTCCCTGTAAAATGGCGGCTGATGGTACAATCCTCCCGAAAGTCTAAAAACCATATCTTTCTGCCAATCTGGTTTTATGGCAAATTGTGCTCTGGGACTAAAAGTAATTTGGGATTTCCCAGTTAAAGCAGAACCTAAGACCTCCCAATTGTGAAAACGAACACCTGCATTATACCAAACTTCATTCGACCCAATATTCGATTTTAAACTCCATTGACCATAACCTGAAAATCTATTGATAGAATTAAAATTAGTCGCTCGGATATTTTGATACGGAACAAGCGGTCCGGTGTAAGGCGAATACGGCTGATCATTTTTTGGCAAATCAATAATGGGTGGATTCAATGAAAAACCAGCTGAATCAATAACCTCCCACTCTATTATTCTATCCCGAATAGATTCTCGTGTATATTTAATTCCCCATTCAAATTGGCTTTCTTTCCAATCGTGAAAACCTTTTATCTCCGTGTTTACAATCAAGGCATCCAAATCGTTTCTAGCATGACTCAGCTGCGATCCAATTCCTCTCGTAAAAGCAACTTCTCCAAAAGTTTCTGATCCAATACTGGAATCCACTTCTCCTAATCGGTATTGAGCGAAAATATCTAAATATTCTTGTTCTAAAGTATGAAAAACAGAACTGATAAATTTCAACGTAAAATTATCCGAAACATTGAAAGTTGTTTTTAAAGCTCCAAAATACGTATCGTATTTGTCCTTTTCCTGACCTTCATAAAAAACAGTCAGTGCCATAGGATTATCTATGGTTCCAAAATTAGTCTGTCTGGTTAATGGCTGATATTGGTATTTATTTTGAGAAATATTTCCCAAAAAACTCCACTGCCATTTAGCCGATGCTTGATAATTTACATTGGTTTGAATATCCGCAAAGGAAGGCGTAAAATTCGTTTGAGTTTCTTGACTTTTTACTAACAGGCTGTTATTTCGGTATCGAACTCCTGTAACCGCTGACCATTTTCTATTCTTTGACACCGCATCAACGGAAAGGCTACCGCCTAGAAAACTCGCTTCAAGGCTTGCGCCAAATTTAAGCGGTTTTCTGTAAGTAATATCTAAAACAGAAGACAATTTATCTCCAAACTTGGCTTGAAAACCTCCTGCCGAAAAATCAACATTTTGCACTAAATCCGTATTGGTAAAACTCAGCCCTTCTTGTTGTCCCGAACGAATAAGAAACGGGCGATAGACTTCAATTTCATTTACATAAACCAAATTTTCGTCATAATTTCCACCACGCACAGCGTATTGTGTACTCAATTCATTATTAGAATTTACTCCAGGTAAGGTTTTTAAAATGTTTTCAATTCCGGCATTTGCTCCAGGAATTTTTCGAATCATTTCGGGCTCAATTGTAGCAACACCCTGAATCAACTTTCGGTTATTCGATGTCACAATAACTTCTCCCATTTGTTCCTCCTGATCACTCATAACAGGATTGAACTCCTTTTGTTCATTGGAATCCAAAGAAAAAATTATAGTTATTTTTTTTAACGAGACATGTGTAAAAACTAACGTTACATTTTGGTTCGCGGGAACTTTTATATCGTAAAATCCATTTTGATTGGATTGAGTACCAATACTCGAATAAGAAACATTTACATTTTCTACCGGTTGATTGTTTTTATCTAAAATAACTCCTTTTATTCTAGCCGTTTGAGCCAATAAAGGTAGGCTTGCAAAGCAAAAAAAGAAAACAAAAATTAATTTATTAGTACTCAAGTGATTTGGTTTTTATTTTTTTTGGCTTCTAAAAAAACGAGTTTCAAAGGTAGTTGAATTTCCTACATTATCAATCACCACAACTTTTAAATCATTTGCACCATCAGTGGCAATTCCATCATTGAAATAATGGGTTAGTTTTCTGGTTTTGTTATCATATTCAAATAAGATCCATTTTCCGTTTAAATAGCCATTATATGATTTTATACCTGACACGTCATCGTAAATAGAAAGCTGAATTGTTTTTTGCTCGCTGATCCATTTCCCTTCTACAGGAATGGCAATACTTACTTTTGGCGCAACCGTATCAGAAACCAAAGCATATTTTCCTAAAATTTTAACTTTTGTATTGAATACGCTGTCCTTTCTATAAGTTGGATTATAACTTACTTTTTTTCCTTCGATTCTACCAATGAACATTTTTTCTCTTTGCGCTTCAGTCGATTTTATATCTTCAATTGAAACCGTAAAATTAGTGTGAGCAGGAACCGTGTCGTCATGCAAAAACAACGTATCATTTTTTACATCAAAATTCAAATCAAAATCTTCGTAAAAAGTTCCCGCAGGAAAGAAAACCGACATATTCGATAAAGCAAAATTGCTGTCTTTATTAGCTTTTATAAAATAGTTCGATTGCATTGGCTCAGGACTTATTATTGTAGTCAATAAATCATATTGAACAGGAATGGCTATTGTTTTTTTATTTCCAAAGAAATCAGAAACTTCTATGCGATACAGCGAGCCTAAATTTGGCGTTACCTGCAAAACACCTTTGTTTTCATCGGCCTGAATAAAGCTCAAATTATAAGGTGTTTTCATGAATAATTTCTGAACGCGTTGTTGCATTTTCTTATATCGCGAGTAATCAATTAGCGCATTGATATAGCGCATATCATCAAATGAATACGTGTTGAATTCATATCCAAAATTTGGTTTTCCGTTATAAAAAGACTGCACTTTATACACTCCATTATTATTAAACGAAACATCATCTGTGTCATAAGCCGAAATACCAAAACCGATGGAACCATTTGCAACAACTTTGTCTGACAAATAAGTTCCGTCTTTTTGTAAAGAAACATTCAGTAATAACGGCCGTTTAGAATTATTGACCGTAGTTTTTGAATCCAAAGGATATACGTAAACTCCAGATATGATTGGTTTTTTCGTGTCTTTTAAAAATTTATTAAATCCAAAAAGCATCGGATTAATGATAAACTCCGTTTTAGAATCCCGAAATTCAAAATGCAGATGTGGTCCTTCTGAAGCTCCTGTATTTCCAGAAAAAGCAATAATTTCTCCTTTTTTCACAACCATTTCATCTGGCTTCAAAAACATTTCAATTTCAAATGATTGTTCTTTATAGTGCGTTTTCTTGATGTAGTTTTCTATTTCACCATTGGCTATTTTTAAATGCCCATAAACGGAAGTAAAACCATTAGGATGGTTGATGTAAATTGTTTTTCCGTTGCCAAAAGTAGATATCTTTATTCTTGAAACATAGCCATCGGCAACGGCATACACTTTTAATCCTTCTTTTTGTTGCGTTCTCAAATCAAAACCGGCATGAAAATGATTGGGTCTTAACTCTCCAAAATTCCCCGATAATTGCATCGGAATATCTAAAGGAGATCTAAAATAATCTTTTGGATAGTCAACCTGTGCAAAAACAACAGTACAGAAAAATAAAAAATATATAGAAAATCTCATGGTTTACATTTTTGCTAAGATAAAAAAAAGTATTTAAAACATGCTTGAAAAAAAAATTCATAACCATTTGTCCAACTGATATTTAATTTATTTAATGCAAAAAAAATAATAAAATATTGCAAAATTAAAAAGGAATACTAACTTTGTATGATTATGTAATGAATAGGATATATAATGAGTGCAATTGCAGAAATTATTGATACTCTTGAAAATAAAGTCGAAAAACTTTTTATTAAAATGAAAAGTTTAGAGAAAAACAATCAAGATTTGACAACCGAATTAACAAAAACTGCATCCATAATACAAACTCAGTCACAAGAGATTGAAGCGCTAAAAACGCAATATGAAACACTCAAAGTAGCAAACACATTACTAGGCAGTGACGATAATAAAAGAGATACGAAGCTTAAAATAAATTCATTAATTCGCGAAATTGATTACTGTATAGCACAGCTATCAGATTAATAAAAGATATGGACGAAAAGCTTAAAATTAAAATATCAATAGCAGACAGAGTCTACCCATTAACGGTTGATCTATCACAGGAAGAAGGCCTTAGAAGCGCTTCAAAAAAAATTGATAAGATGATAAAGCAATTTGAAGAAAATTATGCCGTTCGTGACAAACAAGATGTTTTGGCAATGTGTGCCTTACAATTTGCCTCACAAACGGAACAAAAACAAATTGATAATACCATTGATGGAGAAGCAACCATTGAAAGAATTAAAAAAATCAATGCGATTTTAGATCAATATCTCGACAAATAAACGTTCTTTACAAAAACTAAGATACTGCCTACATTAGTTCACATTTGGTAAACTCAACACTAACAATTTAGAATGAGCAAATCATCGTTACTATAGCAAGCCAATTCAGTTTGGAAGCTTGAACAACGAGTTAGCTCAAAACTTGTCTTTTCGAGTTTATTCAATTCACTCTAATGTAGGCTTTTTTATATATAAATTTTAAAAACCATGGACAACATATTAACGATTATTATTTCAGGAATTATAGGCATTGCGGGAGGTTTTGGTATCGCCAAACTGATAGAAAAAAGCAATATTTCAAACTTAATTAAAAATTCAAAAAAAGAAGCAGCATCCATTTTGAAAGATGCAAATCTGGAAGCTGAAAACATAAAAAAAGATAAAATTCTTCAAGCAAAAGAGAAATTTATCGAATTAAAATCAGAACACGAACAAGTTATTTTATCCCGTGATAAAAAAGTTGCTGAGATAGAAAAAAGAGTTCGCGATAAAGAATCTCAAATTTCTAACGAATTATCAAAAGCTAAAAAAGTAAATGATGATTTTGAAGCAAAAACTTTAGAGTACACCACTAAAATTGAAAATTTAGATAAGAAACAAGCTGAAGTTGACAAATTACATAAAAGTCAATTGCAGCAGTTAGAAGTTATCTCTGGTTTATCTGCTGAAGAAGCTAAAGATCAATTAGTAGAAGGACTGAAAGCAGAAGCAAAAAGCAAAGCAATGTCTCATATTCAAGACACTATTGAAGAGGCAAAATTAACAGCACAACAAGAAGCTAAAAAAATAATCATCAATACCATTCAAAGAGTTGGTACAGAAGAAGCAGTAGAAAACTGCGTTTCGGTATTTAACATTGAATCTGACGATGTAAAAGGTAGAATCATTGGTCGTGAAGGTAGAAATATCCGCGCACTGGAAGCTGCAACTGGAGTAGAAATCATTGTAGATGATACACCGGAAGCTATAATACTTTCTTGTTTTGATCCTGTACGTAGAGAAATTGCACGTTTGGCATTACACAAACTGGTAACTGACGGAAGAATACATCCGGCTCGTATTGAAGAAGTAGTTGCAAAAACTGCTAAACAAATTGACGATGAAATTATAGAAGTTGGTAAACGTACCGTTATCGATTTAGGAATTCACGGATTACACCCTGAATTGATTAAAGTGGTAGGACGTATGAAATACCGTTCTTCTTACGGACAAAACTTATTGCAACACTCCCGTGAAGTTTCTAAACTTTGTGGAATCATGGCTGCTGAACTTGGCCTAAACGTAAAACTGGCTAAAAGAGCTGGTTTATTACACGATATTGGTAAAGTTCCAGATGCCGAAAGTGATTTACCTCACGCATTATTAGGAATGCAATGGGCTGAGAAATATGGTGAAAAAGAAGAGGTTTGCAACGCTATTGGAGCGCACCACGATGAGATTGAAATGAAATCATTACTATCTCCAATTATTCAGGTTTGTGATGCTATATCAGGAGCACGACCAGGAGCAAGAAGACAAGTATTGGATTCTTACATTCAACGTTTGAAAGATCTTGAAGAAGTAGCTTATGGATTCAGCGGTGTGAAAAATGCTTATGCCATTCAAGCCGGTAGAGAACTTCGTGTAATTGTGGAAAGCGAAAAAGTTTCGGATGAAAATGCCGCTAACTTATCTTTTGACATCTCACAAAAAATCCAAACGGAAATGACCTATCCAGGACAAGTTAAAGTAACTGTAATTCGTGAAACAAGAGCAGTGAATATTGCTAAATAATTTATTGAATTTTACACATAAAAAAACTTCTCATCACTGAGAAGTTTTTTTTGTACTATAAGCGAATCACTTTAAAAGATATTTTATTGCATATAGAAACCCGTTAATTAATCATTCAAACTCTCGTTAAAAGTGATTTTAAAAGTAGTTCCTACTCCTACTTCACTTTCGACTGAAACCGTACCTTTCATCGATTCAATCTGGTTCTTTGTTATGTATAAACCAAGACCATGGGCTTCCTTATGATTGTGAAACGTTTTATACATCCCAAAAAGAGAATCACCATGTTTTTTCAAATCGATGCCCAAACCATTGTCGGAAATTGATACCGTTTTCTTCCCGTTTTCTAATGAAAAAGTAAATTTTATAACAATTGGTTTTTCTGGATTTGAATATTTTATGGCATTTGTTGTGAAATTCAACAAAATACTTTCTAAGTAGGCTGGATTAAAATCAACAAAAACACCATCCGGAATATCATTAATAATAGTGACCTGATTCTGATTCTTTAAATCTCGAATCAAATCCAATGTCTTATTTAAATATAAATTCAACTCTAAAGATTTAATTGGAATATTCGAATTGCTTTGTATTTGGACTAATTGAGTTAAATTTACTATCGTCTCGTTTAAGTCATTCGACACTGTTCTCAGATGAGACATCATTTCTTTATTGGTCTCTAAATCATCCTCAGAATCAATAAAATCTAATATCGATTTGATGTTTCCCGCCTGAGTATTTAGATTATGGGATACAATATGTGAAAAATTTAATAGCCTACTGTTTTGCTGACTATATAATTCCATTGTTTTTATTAACTCTAATTCTTTTTCTTTTTGGGAGGAAATATCGGTGTGCGTACCTATAACTCGAAGTGGTTTCCCATTATTGTCACGTTCAATGACTTTCCCTCTGTCCAAAATCCATTTATATTTTCCACTTGAAGTTAAAACACGATGGTAATTTTCATAAAAAGGCGTCTTATTGTCTAAATGATCCTGAATTTCAGAATAATATTTTGCCAAATCATCCGGATGCACAATTTCATCCCAACGTTCCGGATTATCAAAAATATCCAACGATTCCTGTTCGAGGATTTTCATCGATTGCGAAGAATAAAAAACTTTATTAGTTGTTAAATCCCAATCCCAAACTCCTGCTGTTGAAGCTTCAAGAGCAAATTTAAAACGTTCTTCAGAAATTTTAAGTTTGGTTTCCTGTTCTTTTAAATCGGTTATATCAGAAATTCTTCCATAAAAAGCAACATTCCCATTCGGATACAACTCTGGTTTAGAGGAAACTTTTAGCCATCGTAATCCCTTTTCAGGTAATAAAACCCGAAACTCAAAATCCCATCTTACTATATTTCTTTTTGCATCTACCAATGACTGAAAGAAAGGCAATCGGTCCGCTTCAAATATCCTTTCATAGACTTTGAATTTGTCATTATCCGAAAAATGATCTGAAGACAACTCAAAAAAATCCATCACCGATTTACTCACTATCGGAAATAAATAGGTATTGTCAGGAGCAATAATAAATTCAAAAATCAAATCTGGAATTTCTTTTAATAATTTTGTGTAAAAATTATTTATCTCTTGGCAATTTTCGTTTTGGGAAAAATCAAAAACCATAACAACTTTTCATATCATTTATATAGGATAACAATTTATAGTATATTTTTAATTTAACCATTAAAAAAATATATAATAACACAAATTTAATGAGATTTTAAGACAAATGATTAGAAATCCCATTTTAAGTTCAATCCATGACTCTTTTCATTCTTCAATAATCTGAAATGTAAATGAACCAAAATGTTATTTCCTGGGATGAAATGAATTTAGAACTTGCGTCAGAAACGTTCTGTCAAGATGCACATATATTTCTGTTGTAGTGATAGATTCATGACCGAGCATCAACTGTATAGATCGCAAATCAGCTCCATTTTCTAAAAGATGAGTTGCAAAAGAATGTCGTAAAGTGTGTGGACTTATCCTTTTATTCAATTCAATTTTTACCGCTAAGTTTTTAATAATGGTAAAAATCATAGCACGTGTCAGTTGTCTCCCTCTTCGGTTTAAAAAGAGCGTATCTTCAAACCCTTTTTGTATAGGTGTATGGGTTCGAATAGAATGCTGATATATCTGGATGTATTTTTGGGTCAGATCACCAATAGGCACAAAACGCTGTTTATTTCCTTTTCCGGTTATTTTAATAAAACCTTCCTCAAAGAATAAATCGGAAATTTTTAAGGCCACTAATTCGGAAACCCGAAGCCCACAACCATAAAGGGTTTCGAGCATGGCACGGTTACGCTCTCCTTCGTTAGTGGCTAAATCAATAGCTGCAATGAGATTATCAATCTCATCTACAGACAAAGTATCCGGAAGTTTTCGACCTGTTTTGGGAGTTTCAATTAGTTCTAAAGGATTGTCTGTTCTATAATCTTCAAAAATCAAGTAACTAAAAAAACTTTTAAGACCCGAAATTATTCTGGCTTGTGAACGCGGATTAACCTGTTTTGAAATATCATAAATAAACTGCTGCACTGTTTCTTCCCCAATTTGAACTGGCGAGACATCAATTTCATTTGTAATCAAATAGAGACACAACCGCTCGATATCAAAAGAATAATTCTCTATGGTATTCTTAGACAATCCACGTTCAATTTTCAAGTATGATTGATAGCTTTTTATGTAAGTGTTCCAGTTCATGATTACAAAGAAACGCTTTTTTTAGGCATAAAAAAACCACGCCAGAAGCGTGGTTTATAAGTACTAAAAAAAATGGATTATTTCCCCCATTTTCCTCCGCCAACAAAAAATCCTAAGTGAACTCCTAAGTAAGAATTTGAAATGGTTCCTAAACTATCCCCATTACTATTTTGTAAGGTAGATTTTGGTACAAGATTGTATTCCAATCCCATTCTAAATTTACCCCATTCGAATCCTCCTCTTAACAATCCACCCATTTTGCCACTTGCGTCTAAAGCAGTATCATTATTTGATGTTTCGTCCACCTCAACATTTGCTATAGAATAATAACCTGCACCAGCTCCCAAATAAGGTACAAAAGATTTTCCTGATGCATTAAAGTAATAATCGTATGTACCTACATAAGAACCATTAGCTGAAATCTTAGCACTCATATTTTCATTTTCATCGGTTTTTATATCACGAACCATTGCGGCAGCACCAATACGTAAACCAACATTCATATTGTCTTTGATGTTGTATTTAGGCTCAATAGAGAATAATACACCGCCTCCTCCATTTGAAGGAATTGTATAACCTAAATCTAAACCAACTCTAAATCCACCCTCCTTTTGAGAATAACCGAGAGCAAAAGCAAATACAGCCACAACTGTTAAAGTAATTTTTTTCATGTTTATTTATTTGTTAAAATTAATGCGGCAAATGTAAATAACATCGTATTAAAAAAAAATATTTTTAAATAAAAAATTAAAATTAATCTGACAATAAGTAAATTTATTTTTATTTAAAAAATATCAAAATGCCTAATAATCAATATATTAAAAAATAACTTCTCACTAAATTTAGTGAGAAGAATTTCAATCAAAAAAAATTTTATTTGACAGTTAATACTTATTAATTAATCATAAGAAGTATTAAAACTAAAGGAGAAAAAAAGTATTAGTTTATGAGTACATCAATTTAAACCGAAGATATTTGTGAAAGAAAAAATACTTCGGAAAATGAATTAAAACGGAAGGCGCATCAAATAAAAAAACCTCCCAAATTGGGAGGTTTAAAAATCTATTTCTAGAAATATTAGAATTTATATCCTAATGATACTGAGAATACACTGTTTGAAATTTTATCATTACCTGAATCTTTAGCGATGTTAGACAAACCAACGTTGTATCTTAAACCAGCAGATAGATTTTCTGTAAAATCGTATCCAGCTCCAAAATTAACACCAAAATCGATTGATTCAAAATCATCTTTTGCATCTACTTCTTCTTCTTCACCATTTGCCTCAACTTTGTATTTTGCACTTGTCAAAAAACCAATTTGTGGTCCTGCTTCAAGACTAAATCCTGTAGCTACATAATATTTAGCCATAACAGGAATATTTAAGTAGGAAAGATTAGCTTTTTCTTGATAATTAATCGTTGAACCATCGAAAGTTTCCGAATATTCAAATTTTGTTCCTTGAGTAGAGAACAACAATTCAGGTTGTACAGAAAATTTATCTGAAACCTTAATTTCTACAAAACCACCCACGTTAAAACCAACCTTAGCTGAATTATCTTCAATATCACCTGAAAGATTAGCGAAGTTTACTCCACCTTTAACACCAAATTTTGTTTCTTGCGCATTAGCAAATCCAAAAGCAAATACAGCCGCAACTGTTAAAATAATTTTTTTCATGTTTGTTTGTTTGTTTGTTAAAATTAATGCGACAAATGTAAATAACATCGTATTAAAACACACTATTTTTTAATAAAAAATTAAAATAAATCTGATAGTGAATAAATTTACCATCTTTTAAAAAAAATAAAATACTAATAATCAATACTTTAAAAATAATCTTATCACTAAATTTAGTGAGATGAATTTCAATCAAAAAAAATATTTATTTGAAAGTAAATACTTATTAATTAATAGCAAGAAGTGTTAAAACTATAGAAGGAAAGTATTAATCCATGAGTACAGCAATCCAACCAGAAGATTTTTGCAAACGAAAAAAAATATTTCCGAAAAAATGAATTAAAACGGAAGGCACATCAAATAAAAAACCTCCCAAATTGAGAGGTTATTTACTGCTATACTTTTAAAAAACATTAGAAATGCAACACAAAACCAATGTTAAATTGAAATGTATCTTTGTTACTATAATCCTCATTCAAACTGATATTATATCGTATTCCGGGTTCAACACTTACATTAGAACCCAAGAATATGGCATACCCCGCCTGAACACCAAAATAGGAAGGATCTTCATCAAGGTCTTCAATTATACCACCTGAATAATCAACCTGTACCGGAATCATAATTAGAATATAATATTTCAATCCAATTTTATAAGAGACAACATTTGTATCAAAAAGATCTGTATTTATTCCTCCGTACCCTAAACCTCCTTTTATGGCTAAATCATCAATTACAAAATAACCAACCTCAGCACCAATATTGTATTCAGAATCTCCATCAGTGTTGGAATAACTAAAACCGGTATTGGAACCCGCTGCAACTCCAAAATTAGTGTTGGCTTCTATTAACCATTTTCCAGCAGCTGTTTGTCCAGAATCCTGAGCGTTTACAAAACCAAAAGCAAACACCATTACTAATGTTATTATAACTTTTTTCATGACTTATCATTTAAAATTTATAAATCAAAGTTAAAAAAACCAAATATGGGATTCCATATTTATCTGAAATACTCGTCAATAAACAAATAAATCAGATTAAGAGCATAAAAATACAACAATCACAAACAATTGAACTTCAATACAATACATTTTAAACCTAAAATAAACAACTTCAAAAATGCATTAAATAAGCATTTATCAAAATTTTGGACTAATTTTTGACTTTAGTTTATTGTAAAAAAAAACAAAACAATAAAAATTAAACAAAACAGTTTTAAGTACATGTTCTAATTCAATTAAATAATAATCAATATTAAAAAAACAAAATATGAAAAGAATAATTTTAGTAGCAGTAGTTCTACTCGCAGCATCAGTAGACATGCAAGCACAATTGGTTAAATTTGGTATAAAAGCGGGTTTAAATTACGCTAATCAAACCGGAAGTGACATTACAATTAATAGCGATAATTATGATAAAGAAGCCATTACTAGTTACCATGCTGGTTTAGTCGCAGAGATTAAAGTAACAGATGGTTTTTCTGTTCAGCCCGAATTGTTGTATTCCACTCAAGGAGCAACATATAAAAACGCTGCAGAAGAATTCAAAAATGAATTGGGTTACTTATCCATTCCCGTTTTGGCAAAATTTCATTTGAACAAAACAGTTAGTTTAGATCTTGGACCGCAAGCTTCATTTTTATTGAGTGAAAGAAATAATGTGAATTTTAAAGACGCTGAAACTTTTGAGTTTGGAGTAGCAGGTGGCCTTGGATTTAATATCACTAAAAACTTCTTTTTACAAGGTCGTTATGTATTAGGATTGACTGAAGCTTCACAAGATGCAGAAGTTAAGAATTCAGTAGTTCAAATATCTGCTGGATTTACTTTCTAATCCCAATAAAAAATTAAATTACTAAAACCGTTCTATAAATTGGAACGGTTTTTTTATTTTTACCAAAACAGGAATTATGAAATGAGCATATCGAATATGTAATAAAAACCAGATAAGTCATATGCGACCCGAGCTTTTGCGAACAGGCGAAGCAATTCCATATTCAAATAAAAACAAATATTAACTACGTATGAAAATCAGTATCATCAACGGACCAAACCTAAATCTTCTAGGCAAACGTGAACCAGCCATTTATGGAAGTCAAACTTTTGAAGAATATTTCACCACTTTACAAATAAAATTTCCTTCCATAGAATTCTCCTATTTTCAGAGTAATATTGAAGGCGAATTAATTGATAAAATCCAAGAATATGGTTTTTCATTTGATGGTATTATCTTGAATGCAGGTGCGTACACCCATACTTCCATAGGAATTGGCGACGCTGTCAAAGCCGTTACTACTCCAGTTGTTGAAGTTCACATTTCGAATACTTTTTCGCGTGAAAGTTTTAGACATCAATCCTATATTTCTGGAAATGCCAAAGGAGTTATTCTAGGTTTTGGTTTAAAGAGTTACGAGCTAGCAATACAGTCCTTTTTGTAATTTTAAAATATAATTATCTACCAAAGAAATCTTTAACAAATAATTAATACGCTCTTTTTAAACTTCTTCTATTTTTGTGAAAGAAAAAACTTTCATGAAAAAACACTACTTACTTTTGCTTTTCTTAGTTTCATTTGTCAGCAATGCACAAATAAAAGGAACTGTCTCGGACGAAAAAGGAAATCCCTTACCTTTTGTTACTATTTTTCAGGAAGACACCTATAATGGAACCACTTCAAACGAACAAGGAAATTACGAGTTCAACTTAAATAAAAAAGGAAAACAATCCGTTGTCTTTCAGTTTTTAGGTTTCAAAACCCAAAAAGTTGCCATACAAACCGAAAAATTGCCTTATGATTTAAACATCAAAATGATGGAAGAAAGTTTCTCGTTGAACGAAGTAATCATCAACAAAAAAAACAATCCTGCTTTAGCGATTATAAAAAGTGCGATTGCCAGCAGAAAACGAAACACCGAAAAAACAAATCGATTCAATGCTGACTTTTATTCCAGAGGTATTTTTAAACTAAAAAATGCTCCGAAAAAAATATTAGGACAAAAAATTGGTGACTTGAATGGCGCTTTGGATTCAACCGGAACCGGAATTATTTCACTTTCGGAAACCTTTTCGAAAATAGCATTTGAAAAACCCAACAACTTAAAAGAAGTCGTTACTGCATCAAAAGTAAGTGGTAGAGACAATGGCTACAGCTACAATACTGCCAGATCTTCTTTCTATGATTTTTATGACAACACCATCGATTTTGGTGTCCAAATGATTTCTCCAATAGCTAATAACGCTTTTAACTACTATAATTACAAGTTAGAAAGCACGTTTAATGACGAGAATGCCAATATGATTAACAAAATAAAAGTGACTGCAAAGCGTGACAGCGAACCGGTTTTTGAAGGATACATTTATATCGTGGAAGATTCCTGGGCAATTTACGCTGTTGATTTGGATATAAAAGGCTACCGAATAAAAGAAGAATTTCTCGATGTGATGACCTTAAAACAAAATTTCAGTTACAACAATAGCAATAAAATTTGGGCTAAAAATACCCAAAGTCTCGAAATTACAGCAGGTGCTTTTGGTATAAAATTTACCGGAAAATACAATTACGTGTATAGCAATTATGAATTCATAGATGCATTTGCTCCCAAAACATTTACAAATGAAATTACACGCATCGAAATAAATGCCAATAAAAAAGACAGTTTGTTCTGGAATACCAACAGACCCATTCCGTTAACAATGGAAGAAAGCACTGATTATATTAGAAAAGACAGCATTTACAAAGTCAGAAATTCTGAAAAATACTTAGATTCAATTGATGCAAAAGAAAATAAATTCAAACTATTAAAGCTGCTGACGGGCTACACGTACAAGAATAGTACTGAAAAACATAGTTTTAGTTACGAGGGATTATTAAACCTTGGCTCACTAAGTTTCAATACCGTTCAAGGTTATAATTTTGATTCGGGGTTTCGATATACCAACTGGAAAAATCAGGAAAGTAAAGGTATATACACTTCCATAAGTACAAAACTCAATTACGGTTTTGCCGAAGATCGTTTGCGTGTCACCGGACAATTTATCCATCGATTCAACAATCAGAATTATGCCACTTTATATATGACTGGGGGAAGTTCCGTAAAGCAATTTAATCCAAATGAACCCATCAGTAAAGCGATAAACACGATAAGTTCCTTGGCTTTCAAGAACAATTTCATGAAGTTGTATAACTTGGAATCAGCGGCAATTGGCTACAGCCAAGATGTTGCAAATGGTGTGAATCTAAATGGAAAGATAGAATATCAGCAACGCAAACCGTTATTCAATAACACTGACTTTTCTTTGTTTAGCAAAGACGATTTATACACGTCGAATAATCCGTTGGCACCGAATGATTTCACCACTGCAGCTTTTGAAAAACACCATTTGACGAAAATTAATTTGCTTGCAAAAATAAATTTTGGAAACAAATATTCCTCTCGTCCCGATGGAAAATTTAACATCCGAAATGAAAAATATCCAACGCTTTATCTGGGCTATGAGAAAGCAGTTGCAGCTAACGAAAAGAAGTATGAATTCGACCACTTCAACACCCGATTAATGTATGATTTGACATTAGGAAATAAAGGAGTTTTAGGGTTGAATCTAAAAGCAGGTAAATTTCTGAATGCAGACAATATTGCTTTTATAGATTACAAGCATTTTAATGGCAATCAAACCCACATAGGACAAACAGCGCGTTATTTGAATGTATTTAACTTATTGCCGTATTACTCTAATAGTACGAATGACAGCTATTTTGAAGCACATACGGAATACAATGACAAAGGCTATATCATGAATAAAATACCGTTGTTGAACAAACTAAAATCAACTTTGATATTGGGAGCTCATGCTCTGTCTACTCCTAATAACAAACCTTATACTGAAGTCACCGTTGGGCTGGACAATTTAGGTTTTGGAAAATTTAAAATGCTCCGTGTCGATTATGTCCGTTCGTACCAAAATGGATTTCAAGGTGACGGAGTTGTTTTTGGGCTAAAGTTTTTGAATATATTGGAATAAAAAAAGAATCTATTTGTCAGTTGCAGTGCAGTCTGAAAATATTACAGCATCTCGACTGCGCTCGATGTGACAAAATCATAACGAATTAAAAAAGGCACCAGAAAATAGTTTCGGTGCCTTTTTAATTTTATTGGATAAAATCTAATCATTTGGTTCCACATGAATCAACACATGTCCTAACTCCGGAATTTCTTCCCGCAAAGTATCTTTTAGTTTATGAGCGAGATCGTGCCCTTCTTTCACGGTAATATTTGAATCAACAGTAGCATGCAAATCTACGTGATATTGCATACCGGCTTTTCGAATAAAACATTTCTCTGTATCGATAATTCCATCCACCTGAATAGAAATTATTCTGATTTGTTCTATTAAATCATCGTATAAGTGCTCGTCCATTATTTCGCCCAAAGCGGGTCTAAAAATAAGGTAACTGTTATAAAGTATGAATCCCGAAGCAAAAAGTGCTGCCCAATCATCAGCAGATTCGTATCCATTCCCCAAAATTAAAGCAATCGAAATCCCAAGAAATGCTGCCACAGAAGTTATTGCATCGCTGCGATGATGCCAGGCATCAGCTCGTAGTGAAGAACTATTGGTTTCAATGCTTCTTTTCATCACGATTCGAAAAGAATATTCTTTCCAAATAATGATTGCAGCCAGAACGATTAATGTCCATGGTTTTGGCAATTCATGTGGCGTTCCAATATTGATGATACTTTCATAGGCAATAATCGTAGCCGAAGTAATCAAAAAACCTACAACTAGAAAAGTAATCAAAGGTTCTGCCCTACCGTGCCCGTAAGGATGATTTTTATCCGCGGGTCTATTGGAATATTTGATTCCAAACAACACTAAAAATGAAGCAAAAATATCAGTTGTTGATTCAATTGCATCCGCTATTAAGGCATACGAATTTCCAAAAAAACCGGCTAAACCTTTTATTATTGCCAGACAAGTGTTTCCTACAATACTAAAATAAGTCGCCTTGATTGCCGTTTGTTCGCTTGACATGTATTTTATTTATAGGTGAAGTAAAACTAAAATCGTTTAAGTAAACCGAATTGAATTTTAGATTCAAATTCTTTCTGGCTTACTTAAACGATATTTTTTATAATTTATGTTATTTACGCGCGTACAATATTCGCTCCAATAGCTCTCAATCGTTCGTCAATGCGTTCGTATCCTCTGTCGATTTGTTCAATGTTTTGAATGGTACTCGTTCCTTTTGCAGAAAGCGCAGCAATCAATAAGGAGATTCCGGCACGAATATCTGGTGATGACATTGTTGTTGCTTTGAGTTGTGATTTGAAATCATGCCCCATAACAACAGCACGGTGCGGATCACATAACATGATTTTTGCTCCCATGTCAATTAACTTGTCAACAAAAAATAATCTGCTTTCAAACATTTTTTGGTGAATCAAAACATCGCCTTTTGCTTGAGTAGCAACCACTAAAACAATACTCAATAAATCTGGAGTAAATCCAGGCCAAGGCGCATCAGCAATTGTAAGAATAGAACCGTCAATATCCGTTTTCACTTCATACCCATCTACGTGAGCAGGAATGTAAATATCATCGCCGCGACGTTCCAGAGTAATTCCTAGTTTTCTAAATGTGTTGGGGATTACGCCAAGATTATCCCAACTTACATCTTTTATCGTAATCTCTGATTTTGTCATTGCAGCCAGACCAATCCAGCTACCAATTTCAATCATATCAGGAAGAATTCTATGCTCGCAACCACCTAAACTTTCAACCCCTTCTATGGTCAATAAGTTAGAACCAACTCCTGTTATTTTAGCTCCCATGGAGTTCAACATCTTACACAATTGTTGCAAGTAAGGTTCACAAGCAGCATTATAAACTGTTGTTTTTCCTTTGGCCAAAACGGCAGCCATAACAATGTTAGCAGTTCCGGTTACAGATGCTTCGTCTAATAACATATTGGCACCTTTCAATCCTTTTGGTGCTTCTACGCCATAAAAATGATCTTCTCTGTTGTAACGGAATTTAGCGCCCAGATTGATGAATCCTTCAAAATGCGTATCCAATCTTCTGCGTCCAATTTTATCACCACCTGGTTTTGGAATATATCCTTTTCCGAATCGTGCCAAAAGTGGACCAACAATCATAATAGAACCTCTTAGAGAACCGCCTTCTTTCTTGAATGCTTCGGTTTCCAGATAGTTTATGTTCACCTCATCAGCTTGAAAAGTATACGATCCTGATCCTGTTTTTTGGATTTTTACACCTAAATTTCCTAAAAGCGTAATTAGTTTATTGATATCAATAATATCGGGGATATTATTGATAATCACTTTTTCAGGCGTTAAAAGAACGGCACATAAAATTTGTAACGCTTCATTTTTAGCTCCTTGTGGCGTGATTTCTCCTTTTAGACTAATGCCTCCTTCTATTTTGAAAATTCCCATTTTTTACAGTTATGAGTTATAAATTATTAGATATAAGTTAAAAATTGACGAGCTAAAAGTTATTACTGAAAAAATTAATAACTTTTAACACCTAATTTATAACTGATTTACAAAGGTTTTCTATTTTGGTTTTTGTGAACTGGATTTGGTTTTCCCGTTTTTATATTCTTATTACTAAGAATTTTTGGCTGCCCTACCGGCAAGATTTTATTGGAAACGCGTTTATTGGTTCGTAATAAATCCGTGGTATTTAATAATTCCTCTGTACTTTGAATCAAATTCAATTTCCCATCAGAAAGTTCATATAAATGTTCGAAAATTACATCATCTTTTACTGTGTCTTTGTTCCAACTCAAGTATGATTTTTTCATGTGATTGGCAATCACTTTCACCAAAGCACTTTTCATCTCGCCATCTTCCCATTTATTAGCCACATCAATCATATATTTGATGTTATTGCCATAAAATCTGTATTTTGGAAAATTTTGTGGGTATTTTAAAACATCCGGTTTGAGTTGTAACACTTCACGTGAAGGAATTGGATACGGTGAATCAGCCACTAATTTAAAATCAGACATTATAAAAAGCTGATCCCACAATTTGTGCTGAAAATCAGGAACATCACGCAAATGTGGATTCAAACTTCCCATCACCTGAATAATGTATTTTGCCGCTTTGTTGCGTTCTACATCATCTTCAATTTTAGTTGCCTGATCAATCAATTTCTGCAAATGACGGCCGTATTCCGGAATAATCAAATGCGATCTCTCGGCATTATATTCCAAATGATGCACGACATCGTTCGAGTTTTCTTTAATATATTTTGAATTCATATTCGAATGTATCTGTTTTGATTCCAATGCTTTTTTCGAAAATTAGAACCATTCGAACACAGCAAATCAAAAGTTTTATGTTGTCATTAAAGGGAAATAATACCTTCTATTGTAGAAACTTCCAGGTATTTATCTACTATTTCTTGTGAATGTTTCATAGTAACATCAACAGATATGCTGGTAAATTTTCCTGTTTTGGATTTTGTAGTTTTGATAACTGCGCCCATACAGTCAAATGCCAATTGCACTCTTTCTATGTTATCACTTTCTGTTGGTACAATAAATTTAAATAAGTATTCTGCTGGCCATGTATTGCTCATATCCAACTCGACTTTTAATCTATCATAAAATTCTTCAGTCTTCTTATCCATTTTCTATTTAAAAATAAAGGCAAATATACGGTTTAGAACGTAAATTATGAATTTTGAATTATGATTTTTTGTCTAATCGCATTTTAACCGCAATGATTTTTTCAAATCCCGATAAGTTTAAGTAAATTTGCCCCTTATTTTTTAAAAGTGCAAAAAGAAATCATAGTTATCATTGGCGGTCCAGGAACAGGTAAAACCACTATTATCGACGGATTGGTCGCTAGAGGACATTGTTGTTATCCCGAAATTTCCCGAGAGGTGACTTTGGAAGCAAAAAAACAAGGAATCGAACAATTGTTCCTTGAAAAACCTTTGTTATTCAGCGAATTACTTCTTGAAGGAAGAAAAAAACAATTTCAAAATGCTTCAAAAGAGCCGCATGAAGTTGTATTTATCGACAGAGGAATTCCGGATGTTTTGGCTTACATGCATTACATTGGCGATAGTTATCCTGCTTCTTTTGATGCCGCTTGCCGCGAACATACCTATTCAAAAATATTCATTCTCCCGCCTTGGGAAGAAATTTATATCAGCGATCACGAACGTTACGAAAACTTCGAACAAGCTAAACTCATCTACAATCATCTTACGGAAACCTATCAAAGTTACGGTTACGAACTTATAGAAGTTCCAAAAGACACGATGGATAACAGAATTCTTTTTATCTTAGATGAAATTTCTAAATAGTCTGCAGGTTTAAGATTTAAGCTTTGGACTGTTTTTCAATGAAATGAAATCTATACTTTATGCAAGAAGCAGTAGCTTTTCTTCAAAAATATTGGAAGCACGACAAATTCAGGTCGTTGCAAAAGGAAATCATTGATTCCGTTTTAAGCGGTCATGACACTTTTGCATTGATGCCAACCGGCGGCGGAAAATCAGTTTGTTTTCAGATTCCGGCAATGATGAATGAAGGCATTTGCCTGGTGGTGTCACCATTGGTAGCACTAATGAAAGATCAAGTCGCCAATTTGCAAAAGCGAAACATCAAAGCCATTGCATTGACAGGCGGAATTCGATCCGAGGAAATGATCGATTTACTGGACAATTGCCAATTCGGAAATTACAAATTTCTATATTTATCTCCAGAACGTCTTCAATCCGATTGGATTTTGGAACGAATAAAAAATCTCCCAATCAATTTAATCACTATAGATGAAGCGCACTGCGTCTCACAATGGGGACATGATTTCCGACCTGCTTATTTAAAAATTTCGGAATTAAAAAAACATTTTCCAACAGTGCCATTTTTGGCATTGACTGCCACTGCGACGCCAAGAGTCAAAGAAGATATTATCAATGAGTTGGGACTGCATAAACCAAAAGTTTTCGAAAAATCATTCGCCAGGGAAAATATTGCTTACATGATTTTTGAGGTCGAGGATAAACTTTTTAGAATAGAACAAATTCTAAAGAAAAACCCACAACCTTCCATAATATATGTGCGAAACAGAAAATCATGTCTTGATATTTCCTCACAGTTGAATTCATTAGGATTTAAAGCTACATATTATCACGGTGGGCTTTCGTCCAAAGAAAAAGACAAAAACATGCAATCCTGGATGAATGAAGAAGTGCAGGTTATTGTGGCTACCAATGCGTTTGGAATGGGAATTGATAAAGCAAATGTAAAAACGGTGATTCACATTCAGCTCCCGGAAAACATGGAAAATTATTATCAGGAAGCCGGACGTGCAGGAAGAAATGGAGAAAGAGCCTTTGCCGTTTTATTGACCAGTCCTTCTGATGTTATTCAGGCTCAAAGCCAATTTATCAATATTCTTCCTGATAAAAAGTTTTTGAATCTCATGTATGTCAAGCTCTGCAACTATTTTCAAATCGCTTACGGAGAAGGAATCAATGAGCAGTTCAATTTCAATTTGCATCATTTTTGTTTAAAATATGAATTCCCAACACTGAAAACCTACAATGCCATGCAATTCCTGGACCGACAAGGAATCATTAGCTTGTCTCAAGAATTTTCAGAAAAAATCACCATGCAGTTTCTAATACCTTCCAAAGAAGTGATTCGGTATATGAGTTTAAATCCAAACGATGAGGAAATTATTTTAGCCATTTTGCGAACGTATCCGGGAATTTACGAAATGCAAACTGCCTTCAATCTGCAGCTGATTGCTAAAAAATCAAATCATAAGGAAGCTGAAATTCAGGCTGTTTTGCATAAATTAAAAGAAAAAGAAATTATAGATTATCATTCAAAAAATAATGACGCCACATTAATTTTCAATGAAGTTCGAGAAGATGACAGAACCATCAATCGGGTTTCGAAACATTTAGAGAATCAAAATCAATTAAAAAAAGAGCAACTTCAATCTGTAATTCAGTACATCAGTGAGAAAAAAGTGTGCAAAAATAAGTTGATTTTAAATTATTTTGGCGAAAAAACAATTGTTGATTGCGGCATTTGCTCGTTTTGCATTACCAAAAAAATAAAGAAAAAAGATGTATCACTACTTTCTACAGCAATAATTGCTTTATTGCAAGGCGAAGATTTAAATTCAAGAGACATTCAAAATAAAACTAAAAATAGTCCGGACGAAGTTATTGGAGTACTTCAGGATTTATTAGAAAACAACACAATTTTGGTTAAACCAAATAACAAATATACTTTACGATCATAATGGAAAAATTACGAATTGTTTTTATGGGTACGCCCGAATTTGCAGTGGGAATATTAGACACAATAATCAAAAACAACTATGAGGTTGTAGGTGTCATCACTGCTGCGGACAAACCAGCAGGCCGAGGACAAAAATTAAAATATTCTGCAGTAAAGGAATACGCGCTGGCTCATAATCTTACTTTATTGCAGCCTTTAAACTTAAAAGACGAAACTTTTTTGGCTGAATTAAAAGCGCTGAATGCTAATTTACAAATTGTAGTTGCGTTTAGAATGCTGCCAAAAGTTGTTTGGGAAATGCCTTCATTAGGCACATTCAATCTTCATGCTTCACTCCTGCCGAATTATCGCGGTGCCGCACCAATAAATTGGGCAATTATCAATGGAGAAACTAAAACGGGTGTCACCACTTTTTTTATCGATGATAAAATCGATACTGGGGCGATGATTTTAAGTTCCGAAATTGCAATTAATGAAACCGAAAATGCGGGTCACTTACACGACCGATTAATGGAATTAGGAAGCAAGACCGTTATTGACACTTTGGAAATGATTGAAAAAGGAAATGTATCGACAGTTGTTCAAAAAGACACCGCTGATATCAAAACTGCCTACAAACTCAACAAAGAGAATTGCAAAATAGATTGGACAAAATCAGCTCAAGAAATAAACAATCTGATTCGAGGCTTGAGTCCCTATCCGGCAGCTTGGTGTTTTTTTGGAGATAAAAATGAAGAATGGAATGTCAAAATATACGAAACCAAAATAATTTCTGAGGAGCACAATCATCCGATAGGAAGTTTAATTTGTACCAAAAAAGAAATGAAAATTGCGGTTAAAAATGGTTTCATCCAAATACTTAATTTACAGTTTCCGGGTAAAAAGAAAATGAGCACACCAGAATTATTGAATGGTATTGCATTTTCAGCGGATGCAAAAGTCTATTAACATCAACAATAACGGGTGTTTCTTAACTTTAATCAGAAATAACCATTGATTTATCAACAAAAAAAATAAGTTATCAACAAAACGGCGTAAATTAACATGAAACGCTTGCAAGGAACGTATTTCCTACTAAATTTGTGTATTAACAATTTTTAATAACCAACAATTAATAACTATTTATTATGAACAAATCAGAATTAATCGATGCTATCGCTGCTGATGCAGGAATCACAAAAGCTGCTGCAAAATTAGCTTTAGAGTCATTTTTAGGAAACGTGGGAGGTACTTTGAAAAAAGGTGGAAGAGTATCTTTAGTAGGTTTCGGATCATGGTCTGTTTCTGCTAGAGCTGCAAGAGACGGTAGAAATCCTCAAACAGGAAAAACTATCCAAATTGCTGCTAAAAACGTAGTAAAATTTAAAGCAGGTGCAGAATTAGAAGGTGCGGTAAACTAGTTTCAACCCCCTTAATATAATCAAAACCTTCCATCTGGAAGGTTTTTTTATACATTTAGACGATTTTATTTGGCACTATTATAATAAAAAACTTAAATTTAATAAAAAATAAAATCCAATGATTACAGAAAAATTAAAAAAAGGATATTTGCTTATTGCAGAGCCTACGATAATTGGGGATTTATCATTTAATAGATCGGTAATTTTATTAGCTGATTATAATCAAGAGGGATCCGTTGGTTTTATAATTAATAAACCTTTGAAATATACCATCCATGATTTAATTCCAGATATTGATGCTAGATTTAAAATTTACAATGGAGGCCCTGTAGAACAAGACAATCTTTATTTTATTCATAATAGACCTGATTTGATTTCTAATAGCATTGAAATATCAAATGGGATATATTGGGGAGGTGATTTTGAATCTACAAAAGAGCTCATCAATGAAGGAAAAATAAGTAAAAATAATATCCGATTCTTTTTAGGATATACCGGTTGGGATGAAAAACAACTAGAATCCGAGATGGAAAACAACTCATGGATCATTACTGCAAATAGCTATGAAAATAAAATAATTGGAAAATCAGCCACTCACTTCTGGAAAGAACAAATCATGGAATTAGGTGGTGAATATCTAATCTGGTCGAATGCTCCAGAAAATCCATACTTAAATTAAGTACTACTTATCATTTCGTTGAGTTTCTCCAACAATTGAAGAGATATTTTAGTGGCGAAAGTTTTTTTACGATATTGTGTTATTGGTTGTATCCCTTTTATAACATTAGTTATAAATAATTCATCTGCTTTTTGAAGATCAAATGGAGAGATTACCTCTTCTACAACGTCTAAATTTTCTATCTGTTTAGCTAAACTTAGGATCTGTTTCCTCATAATTCCATTTAAACAGCCTTCAGAAACCGGTGGCGTAATCAATTTATTCCCCATTAACATAAAGATATTTCCTTGCAGTGCTTCAATTATATTCTTACTGTCATTAAGCAACAAACAATTATTTAACCCGTTTTCATTTGCAAAAATACTTCCGGTTATATTGATGATTTTGTTAGTCGTTTTGATAGACGATAATAATTGTTTTGTGACATAAAAATCTTTGTATAAATCTACTTCATACTCTTTCTTTCCGAAGGAATACAAGGTATTTTCGAGCGCTACAGAATGAATCAAAAAAGACACCGTATTATCTTGTGGCAAATAATAACCACCATCGTTTCTATACACTGTAATTCTGGCACGAGAAGAAGACGTCAGTCCATTTTTATTAACTAAAGCAAGAATTTGTTCTTCTAGAAACTCCATGGTAAAATTCATAGGAATTTCCATTCGAACCACACGCATAGAAGACATTAATCTAAAATAGTGATCCTCCAGAAAAAGAATTTTATTGTTTATTATTTTAACTGTTTCAAAAACTCCATCACCATATAAAAAAGCACGATTTTGAGTCAATATATTGGCATCCTGAGACACTATAGTTCCATTAAAATTAATCATAAAAAAAGCCCTAAATTTTATTCAGGGCAAATATAAGTTATAAAAAATGATTTTCTATACAGAACCAATCAGATGTTTCAAATCAGAAATTTGATTTTCCCACAATAGTGTAGCTTCATCAACTTCATCTTTATGAGCAAAATCAACTACCATTAAAGAAACGTCTTTCGTGAGCTCATCGACTAAGATATGCAATTCAAAAAAGTACTCAGTATCTTTACTATTTTCATCTACCCACTTGAATTTTACTTTTTCACCGGTTTTCTTAGAAGCTAGTCTTGCTTTTTCTTCAGAGTCATTCCAAATAAAAGTGAAAAATTCACCACGAGAATTGACATTGTCAGCAAACCATTCAGACAAACCTGATGGTGTCGATATATATTGATACAACAATTGAGGCGAGGAATTTATGGGAAACTCGATTTCATAACGTACTTTTTGATCCATGAGCTACTTTTAATTTTTCGGAAATATATAGAATATAACTACAAAAAAAAAGGATTTTTAAAAATATTTTTTTTTATTGAAATATGCTTGCAAGCTCTAATATTATTTTTATATTTGCACCCGCATTAAGGGATGGTTTTCCACCCTAATCATGGCGAGATAGCTCAGTTGGTTAGAGCGCAGGATTCATAACCCTGAGGTCCCGAGTTCAAATCTCGGTCTCGCTACCAAAGCAAAAACCCTAACATCAATATATTAGGGTTTTTTATTGCAATAATGTTTCGAAAATATAGACTTTAAAACGCTAAAGTGAGGAAAGGGAGTGAGGAATTTTATAAATTGAGATATAGATATTACTAAGCATTAAACAGAAAAGGTATAAATGAAATGTAGTTTTTCGTTTCTATCATTTGAACTCTATCCAAATATTTTAATTTCCGCTTCAGTTTTGGTGGCGGTTTGTAGCTCTAATTAAAACTGAGTACATCGATGATTTTTATTATTCAAGTCATCAATTCCCAGAACTTTACGTGTTTTGTTTTAGAATTAAAAATTCTAGAAAATCTTAATAACTAATTATAAAGTTGTCTACGACAACATCCCATAAAAATCAAACTAAAAATTAAGTAAAAATTAATACCGCTATTGAATTTTATTTACATAATTATTTATATTTGAATAGAATTTTAGATTTATATCTAAAGGAAAAAAACAAATATAAACTTTATAGAAAATGAAAAAAATAGCAACATTTGCAGCAATCGCTTTATTTACCATTAATTTAAGTGCACAGGAATCAAAACCTGTACAAGAAAAAGGAAAAAAAGAATCCTGTTGTGCAAAAAAAGACACAAAAACTAAAGCGATGACTGCCGCTGAAGTAGCTAAGTGTAAAGCGAAATGCAAAGCTGAAGGAAAAACATGTAAAACAGCTTGCTAAGTAAAAGCTGATTTAAAATGCAGATTTAAATTACCTTTAAATAGAAAACGCCTCTATAATTTAGAGGCGTTTTCTACTTGGTAAGATTCATGGGAAAATTGAGCTTTTATTATTTTACCCTAACACTCCATTCAAAGTCCATTTCAGATACTTGAACTCCACTTTCGTTCATTCCGATAGATTTCATCCAAAACGTTTGACCTTCTCCGGTTGCAATTGTTTCTTGAATTGCTTTTTCTATTAAATGTCCGTCACTACAGGTAAAAGTTATTCTGCCTGTCGCTTTTTTTGTAAAATTTCCCTTATTATTAGCTACCAGCATCGAAATTTTCCGTCCGCTTTTTGCAATTTGATACATGACCAGAGCACCTGTCGAAAGTTCGGCAGCCATGGCTTGCACTGCAAAATACATAGAGTTAAACGGATTCTGATTAATCCAACGGTGTTTTACAGATACTACACATTTGTTTGCATCAATCTCTTTTACACGTACTCCACATAAAAATGCCGACGGTAATTTGAAGAGTAAAAATTTATTGAGTTTAGATACGGTAAGTTTCATTATTACAGGTTTTTTTGCTAAAATACAAAAAAATAGTATGCATACATATAAAATTAATTTGTTAATTTTATGTTAATATTTGGTACTATGCGAAACAAGATACTGTCTTTTAGACATATATTTGCATAAGAAATTACTAGGTAGCACATTTAGTAATCATCCTGAAAAGTTTTAATCATCATCAAAATCAAAAAAAAATGGAAACAACTACTGAAAAAAATATTGCAACATTTACACATTTGAGTACATTGACTCAATATTTCATTCCTTTTGGAAATTATATTTTTCCAATAATTCTATGGAGTAGCAAAAAAGAGGAATCTGAATTTGTAGATCACAACGGAAAGCAAGTCCTGAATTTTCAATTAAGTTTATTACTGTACTCTTTAGTACTGATTATGATTGCAATTCCTTCGTTTATTATTTCGGTGTTTAAGGACACTTCATTTGAAACATTAGTACATCATCATGACATTACGCTTTCAAATTTCAACTTTGAAAATAATATTGGAATGTTAACAGTTGGATTAATTTGTGTTTTGCTTTTTGGACTTTTGAAAGTGGCTGAATTCTTTTTGATTATTTACGCTTCAATCAAAACATCAAATGGAGAAAAATATAAATATCCAATAACAATTCCGTTCATTAAATAAGGAAGCAATCAGATTAAAAGAGAATAGACGTAATAGGTAAAGCGAACGAACTAGCCTTGATTGCAATGGAAAGCAGGAATAAGCTCCAAAAAATAAAAAGAGTATCAGGCAATACCAGATTGCTTCGTTCCTCGCAATGACAAATCATCAATCAAAAAATGAACTATTTAATCAACACAAAATCAAAAAAAAGAAATTATGAACATTGAAAACACAAAAGCCCAGATGCGAAAAGGTGTTCTCGAGTTTTGCATCCTATCTGTTTTAAAAGAAAAAGATGCCTATACATCGGAAATACTGGACACTTTAAAAAATGCAAAATTATTAGTGGTGGAGGGAACCATTTATCCGCTGCTAACACGACTAAAAAATGATGGATTACTGAACTACCGTTGGGAAGAATCCACCTCAGGACCACCAAGAAAATATTACGGTCTAACCGAAATAGGACAAACTTTTTTAAATGAACTAAATGGTACTTGGACTGAATTATCCGATGCCGTAAACCTAATAACCAACCAAAAATAATAGTCATGAACAAAACTGTAAATATAAACCTAGGCGGAATGTTTTTTCATATCGATGAAGATGCATACCAAAAAATGACACGCTACTTTGACGCTATAAAACGTTCTTTATCCAATTCATCAGGACACGATGAGATTATTAAGGACATTGAAATGCGTGTTTCGGAATTATTGAATGAAAAGCAAAAAACCGACAAATATGTTATTGGTTTAAAAGACGTAGATGAAGTGATTGCTGTCATGGGACAACCGGAAGATTACATCATTGAAGATGAATTGAAAGGAACCAATTCCTATAGTAACAATACAAATCGAAGAACAAAAAAACTATACCGTGACAGGGAAAAAGGGATGATTAGCGGTGTTTCAGCAGGATTAGGACATTACTTTGGGATTGATGCTGTATGGATCAGAATCGCACTTATTTTATTAGTTTTTGCTGGATTTGGAACTGGAATTCTGATCTACATCATTCTTTGGATTGTTACTCCTGAAGCGGTCACTACATCAGAGAAACTGGAAATGACAGGAGAACCTGTTACCATTTCAAACATTGAAAAAAAAGTCCGTGAGGAATTTGAAAATGTTTCTGATAAAATAAAAAATGCTGATTATGACAAATATGGAAATCAAATAAAAACGGGAGCAGAAAAATTGGGAAGTTCTTTTGGAGATTTTATCATAACAGTTTTCAAGATTTTCGCAAAATTCTTAGGAGTGATTTTAATAATTACCGGAATAACAGTATTATTTTTTCTGCTAGTAGGTATTTTCACATTAGGATCTGGATTATTTATTGATTTTCCTTGGCAAGGTTTTATAGAAGCTGGTAATTTCACGGATTATCCTATCTGGGCTTTTGGACTTTTGATGTTCTTTGCTGTTGGAATTCCTTTCTTTTTCCTTTCTTTATTAGGGTTCAAGCTTTTAGCTCCAAATATGAAATCTATTGGGAATATTGCAAAATACACGTTGTTAGCACTTTGGTTAATTGCGGTTTCAATAGCGATATCAATTGGAATAAAACAAGCCAGTGCGTTTGCGGTTGACGGACGAGTGGTTAAGAAAGAAATTATTACTTTGAATCCAAATGACACGCTGTTCATCAAATTCAGACACAATGATTATTTTGCTAAAAATGTTGATGACCGCACTGATTTCACAGTAACCCAAGATTCTACAGGAACTGATGTCATTTATTCTAATGAGGTTAGTTTTAAAATAGAAAATACAGATGAAAAACAACCTTACATCCAAATTGAAAAAGAGGCAAGCGGAAAATCATTATCAGAAGCCAAAAAAAGAGCCGAAAAAATTAAATATGCTTATAAAATAATTGGAAATCAATTAATTTTAGACAACTATTTAGTAACCGATTTAAAAAACAAATACAGAGATCAGGAAATTGAAATAACGTTATTTTTACCTAAAGGGACTTTGATAAAACCAGATGCTTCCATGAGACATTATGATCGTACTGATGGAGATTACTTCTTATGGAATCCAGATTCCAACAACGACATCTACAGAGTTGAAGATAATAAAATAAAATGCTTAAATTGTCCTGCTGATGAAAATGAATATAACGATAATGAAAACGACAGTACTGAAACGTCAGTTACCATAAATGAAGACGGGGTTTCTGTAACAAATGACACTTTGATTAATTCAAAAAATAACATTAAAGAATTAAAAATAAATAAAGACGGTATCATCATTAAAACGAATTAGTTATGTTAAAAATCATCACGTTAATCACAAAATTCATTCTGGTTGCCTTAACAGCTTTGTTATTCGCTTCGTGCAACCACTCCATTAATTTGAATTCAATAGAAGGAAGTGGCAACATAACCACGGAGAAACGCACTGTTGAAGGTAATTTCAAAAGCATAGAAGTCAACAATTCCATTGACCTTGTCATAGAACAATCAGATAAAATGGAAATAGTGGTTGAAGCTGATGATAATTTGCAAAAACACATCACTACCAAAGTTGAAAATGGAACTCTTGTTATTTCATTTGATAAAAATTCTTTTTCAAATGCAGGTTCTAAAAAAGTAACGGTAAAAATGCCTGTAATTGATGAATTAGAAGCGACAAGCAGCGCAACAATCACGAGCAAGAATACACTGAAAGGCGAAAATATAAGATTGAATACGTCCAGTGGAGCAACTATTGATATAAGTATCGAATCGGATACGATTACGTGTGATTCCAGCAGTGGAAGTAGCATCACCATCAATGGAAAAGCATTAAAGATGGAAACAACCGCATCAAGTGGAAGCGAAATTAATGCTACAAAATTACTAGCCAACGAAATAACAGCTGATGTTTCCAGTGGTGCCTCTATAAATGTTCACCCAATTGTGAGCTTACTTGCCGAGGCTTCCAGTGGTGGTGAAATAAGCTACGACATACAGCCAAAATCGATTCAAAAGAAAACGAGTTCAGGAGGAACTATTAGCCAAGAATAGAATCCTAATTTTACTTAAAGCAAAAAAACATCCACCAATCATGGGTGTTTTTTTTGACCTAATTTTATCAAAAAAGAATAATTAACCCGCTATTTATTACAAAAAAATTAATATGAATTTACAATTAACATCTTTTGCAAACCACTAAAACATAATAAAGCAAAATCACTAAATAGTGAATCATAAAACTGCACTTTTAAAATCATCAATCAAAATCAATCAAATCATGAAAAAAAAATTCTTCAAAGCTTCAGCCTATTTAGCTTTATTTTTCGGAGTCACATCGCTACAGGCACAACAAAATCCAGTTGCTGTCCCATCAAACAAGTTAATCTCAAAGTATAATTATCATGATACTTTTGGCCCTAATTTCTATACTAAAAACGGGACTGATTCGCATTCAGCAAGTGGTCAACCCGGAGCAAAGTACTGGCAAAACAGGGCTGACTACCAATTGACTGCTGTATTAAATGAAAAAAACAATGAAATCATTGGTTCCGAAATTTTAACGTACACCAATAATAGTCCTGATAAAATTTCATTTTTATGGATGAATGTCGATCAAAATTTATTTAAAAATGATTCTCGTGGGAAAGCTATAATCCCAATAACTGGTAGTCGCAATGGAGACAAAGGACAAGTTTTTGACGGTGGCCATAAAATAAAATCGATCAAAATAGTTACTGGTAAAAATGGAAAAACTGTTGAAACTGAAGCTAAATTTCAAATAATCGATACGCGAATGCAAGTTTTTCTTCCTCAGGATTTGAATCCAAACGGAGGAAGTATTAAACTTAAAATTGATTTTTCATTTATTTCTCCAGACTTTGGTTCAGACAGAATGGGCGTTTTACAAACTAAAAACGGCAAAATATTTACCATGGCGCAATGGTATCCAAGAATGTGTGTTTATGATGATGTAAAAGGTTGGAATACCTTGCCTTATTTAGGCGCAGGTGAATTCTATCTTGAGTTTGGTGACTTTGATATCAACATCACTGCTCCAGCAAATCATATCGTAGTTAGCTCCGGTGAATTAATGAATCCTTCTGAGGTATACACCGCTGAACAACAAAAACGTTGGACAACAGCTTCAAAAAGTGACAAAACAGTAATAATTCGTTCTGCAGAAGAAGTAACGAATATTGCTTCAAGACCTACCGGAAAATCCACATTGAACTGGCATTTTAAAATAAAAAATGCTCGTGATGTTTCCTGGGCATCTTCAGCAGCATTTATCATTGATGCCGCAAAAATCAATTTGCCAAATGGTAAAAAATCATTAGCCATTTCAGCATATCCTGTGGAAAGCGCGGGTCAAGATGCTTGGAGCCGTGCAACGGAATACACAAAATCATCTGTTGAAAATTATTCTAAAAGATGGTTCGAATATCCTTATCCTGCAGCAACCAATGTAGCTGGAAACCAAGGCGGAATGGAATATCCAGCAATTGTTTTTTGTGATTGGCAATCAAAAGACAGAGAGTTATGGAGAGTTACGGATCATGAATTTGGGCATGGGTGGTTTCCCATGATTGTGGGCTCTAACGAACGCTTATTTGCTTGGATGGACGAAGGATTTAATACTTTTATCAACTCACTGAGCGCCGAGGATTTTAACAACGGAGAATACAAATCGAAACCAAAAGACATGCAAAGAATGTCTAAAAGATTCACCAATCCGAAATTAGAACCCATTATGACCGCTCCTGACGGGATGAAAGAGGGCAGTTTAGGATTATTAGCTTATGAAAAACCATCATCAGGATTAATTATGTTGCGTGAGCAAGTGCTAGGCAAAGAACGTTTTGATAAAGCCTTTAGAGTGTATACGGAACGTTGGGCTTTTAAACATCCAACGCCTGATGATTTTTTCAGAACTATGGAAAATGTTTCCGGAGAAGATTTAAATTGGTTTTGGAGATCATGGTTTGTAAACAATTGGAGTTTAGATCAAGGGATTACGAAAATCAAATATTTAAAAAATGACCCGAAATTAGGAGCACTTATTTATATTGAAAATTTGGAAAAAATGGCTATGCCTGTGGTATTAGAAATTAAAACCAAAAGCGGAATTACTAACCGTGTACAACTCCCTGTAGAAATCTGGCAACGCAATACGAATTGGGTATTTAGAAATGCTTCAACGGAAGAGATTGAATCGATTACTATAGATCCAGACCACGCTTTCCCTGATATTAATCCTGCAAATAACGTTTGGAGTTCAGACAAAAGTGAATTGGAAAAAGCAGTAATTTTAGATAGCTATCTTGGTAGTTTTTCCAGCAAACAAATTCCGGTAGAAATTATTTTAACGGAGGATAATGGAAATCTTACAGCAAATGCAACAGGACAACCGACACTTACTTTTGACTCAATCAGTAAAGACAAATTTAGTTTTGAACCAGCAGGAATTGAAATTCATTTCAATGAGGCTAAAAATGAATTTACATTTAAAGTAAATGGTCAAGAATTCTTGTTTACCAAGGTATAAAGAAAATACGTTAAGAAAGAAGTTGTCCATAAATAAAATCATTTTACTAAAATAAAGAAATCATCCATCACAAGTGGATGATTTCTTTATATTTGTGTAGACTCTAATCCAAATGACTATGAAAAAATATACAGTAATACTCCTACTCCTTTTATCAACTACATTAAGTTTCGCACAGAAAAAGGAAAAAGTCAAAGGTTCAAAAACAGTTACTGTTGAGCTAAGAGAAATTGGTCCTTTCGAAAGTCTTGAAATAGAGGACAATCTTGAAGTATATTTAGAAAGAGGTGATAAAAACGAAATCAAAATTGAAGCCGACGAAAATCTTCAAGACCTTATTACTTTAGATTTAAAGGATAAAACACTTCGCATTTACACCTCAAAACATGCAGTCAATTATAAAAAACTGATTATAAGAGTAACCTATACCAATGATTTAAATCTGGTAACTTCAAAAAATGAAACGACAATAAACGCAATACAAGAGATTTTATTAGAGAACATAACCTTTAAATCTCATGATTATTCCCAACTTTTTTTGAATGTCAATGCGAAAAACTTCATACTACAGGCTGATGACAAATCAAAAACGGAACTTAATTTAAAGTCCGAAAACACAAGTATAGAAATGAGTAAAAATGCTACACTTAAAGCTTTAGTCAGTACAATAGATTTGAAAGTGGATTTGTACCAAAAAGCTACTGCAACTATCGAAGGTACTGCAACTAATGCTATAATACGATTGGACAACAACTCGGAATTAACAGGGAATAAATTAACTATAAAAAATATTGATGTTACCGCAGAAAGTTATTCCAATTGCAGTGTAAATGCGACAACAACAGTCATTATAGACGCTGCAAATAAATCAGAAATCCAACTTGTGGGCGCCCCAAAAATTGAAATCAGAAGATTTGCCGATGAAGCAAAATTGATAAAAAAGTTGAAATAATCCTATCCCTGACTCTCGGGTAGGGAAAAAAACTGGATTGATACTGTATAATAAGGAACAAAAAGTCCCACTTGCCAAAGCAACTGGGACTTTTTTTATATTGAAATTTTCTAACTAAGATTATTCTTTAGCAGCCAAATATCTTTCGGCATCAAGAGCGGCCATACAACCTGTTCCAGCTGCTGTTATCGCTTGACGATACACATGATCCGCAGCATCACCCGCTACAAAAACGCCATCAACATTGGTCTTTGAAGTTCCTGGAGTATTGATAATATATCCTGTTTCGTCTAATGTGATATACTCTTTGAAAATATCTGTATTGGGTTTGTGACCAATAGCCACGAAGAAACCAGTTGCAGGAATATCAAAAACTTCATTAGTAGTTTTATTTAAAGCCTTTACCCCAGTAACCACTTGTTCGTCCCCTAATACTTCAACAGTATCGTGATTCATCAATATAGTAATATTCTCTGTTTTGCGAACGCGCTCTTCCATGATCTTAGAAGCTCTGAATTTTTCGCTACGCACTAGCATTGTTACTTTTTTACAAAGTTTGGATAAATAGTGTGCTTCTTCACAAGCTGAATCTCCAGCCCCAACAATTACGACTTCTTGATTTCTATAGAAAAAACCGTCACAAACAGCACATGCTGATACACCACCACCCATTTTTAAATAATGTTGTTCTGATGGCATCCCTAAATATTTAGCCGATGCTCCGGTAGAAATAATTACAGTTTCACAATGCAATTCTTTAGTATCATTGATCCATACTTTATGGATATCCCCCGAAAAATCCACTTTAGTAGCCCAACCATCACGCACGTCAGTTCCAAAACGTTGTGCTTGTGCTTGTAACCCCACCATCATTTCTGGACCAGTTATTCCCTCTGGATTACCAGGCCAGTTTTCTACTTCATTAGTAGTTGTTAGCTGCCCACCAGGCTGCATTCCTTGGTATAAAACAGGATTCATGTTTGCTCTAGCGGCATATATTGCTGCAGTATAACCTGCTGGACCAGAACCTATAATAAGACATTTAATTTTTTCGATTGTATCAGACATAACAAGTGTGGATTATAATTTTTAACAGTGCAAAAATAAGATATAATTAATGTATTACAGAACCTGAATAATCAGTTTTTGTTATTCTACAATAAAAAAATCCCTTCTGTAGATACAGAAAGGATTTTTGTCGGGGTGGCAGGATTCGAACCTGCGGCCTCCTGCTCCCAAAGCAGGCGCGATAACCGAGCTACGCTACACCCCGTAAGCGGGTGCAAATATAGTACTATTTTTGGCTTATGCAAAAATATTGCAGAAATAAGAACTAAATTTATTTCTTGCGAAAATAACTTCAGAAATTTAAATTAATTTACTTTTCAAAGCATTATTCAACTACAACTCCCCTAGCCCAGATGGCAGTGAAAAGCTTCACCGAGCTGCTCCCGATTTTTTCTTGACAGAAAAGAGCGACCAAAGGAAGCTCCTTTTATGGCTTTAGAAAAAACTGGGAGCAGCTCAAGAACTTGAAGCGCACAGCTGGAATAGCTCCTATGCAATAGAATCCATTTTAAAAATGAGAATTGTCAAACTGCCACTAATCAGTCTTTAACAAATGTTAACAAAATAGATTTTCAAAAACCATAAATAATTGTATTTTTACGGTTCAAAATTTAGAAAAATAAATGGGCAAAATCATCGCGATTGCTAATCAAAAAGGTGGAGTTGGTAAGACTACAACGTCAGTAAATCTTGCTGCTTCATTAGGGGTTTTAGAAAAAAAAGTATTATTAATCGATGCCGATCCTCAGGCAAATGCCACCTCTGGCTTGGGAATTGATGTTGAAACTATCGAAATAGGAACCTATCAAATTCTCGAACATAGTCACACTCCAAAAGAGGCTGTCATAAAATGTTCTGCACCAAATGTTGATGTTATTCCATCGCATATTGATCTTGTTGCCATAGAAATCGAATTGGTTGATAAGGAAAACAGAGAATATATGCTCAAAAAAGCATTGGAAAGTATCAAAGATGAATACGACTTCATTATAATCGACTGCGCTCCTTCACTTGGTCTACTTACATTGAATGCTTTGACTGCCGCTGATTCCGTAATTATTCCTATTCAATGTGAGTATTTTGCATTAGAAGGTTTAGGGAAATTATTAAATACAATAAAGAGTATCCAAAAAATTCACAATCCTGATTTAGACATTGAAGGATTATTATTAACCATGTTTGATTCCAGACTGCGTTTATCAAACCAGGTTGTTGAGGAAGTTCAAAAACACTTCAACGATATGGTTTTTGATACCATTATCCAACGAAATGTGAAGTTAAGTGAAGCACCAAGTTTTGGTGAAAGTATCATTAATTATGATGCTACAAGCAAAGGAGCAATCAACTACTTGCATCTCGCTCAAGAAATTATAAAGAAAAATAGCTAAATTAGTTATGGCACAAGCAATAAAAAAACAAGCCTTAGGAAGAGGATTATCGGCATTATTAAAAGATCCGGAAAACGACATTAAATCAGTTAATGATAAAAATGCGGATAAAGTTGTAGGAAATATTATTGAGCTTGAAATAAATGCGATTGAAATAAATCCGTTCCAACCAAGAAGCAATTTCAATGAAGAATCATTGAGAGAATTAGCTACTTCAATTAAAGAATTAGGAGTAATTCAACCCATTACAGTACGTAAATTAGATTTCAATAAATACCAATTAATTTCCGGGGAGCGTCGTCTTCGTGCGTCGACTCTTGTAGGATTGACAACTGTTCCCGCTTACATTCGTATCGCAAATGATAACGAGTCACTGGTTATGGCCTTGGTTGAAAATATTCAGCGTCATGATTTAGATCCAATTGAAATTGCACTTTCGTACCAACGCTTGATTGACGAAATTCAATTGACACAGGAACAAATGAGTGAGCGTGTAGGAAAAAAACGTTCTACGATTGCCAATTATTTGAGACTTTTAAAACTGGATCCAATTATCCAAACCGGTATTCGTGATGGCTTCATCAGTATGGGTCATGGTCGTGCAATAATAAATGTTGAAGACTTAGATATTCAAACCGATATTTATCAAAAAATCGTTAGTCAAAACCTATCCGTTCGTGATACCGAAGCATTGGTAAAAAACTACCAGGAAAGCTTAAAACCTAAACCTGCGGGTAAACCAAAAGCGGCATCGTTTGAAGTTGCAGATGCTCAGAAAAGCACTTTTACAAATTATTTCGGAACTAAAGTTGATGTAAAAGTAGCCGGAAACGGTAAGGGGAAAATCACTATTCCATTCCACTCTGAAGAAGATTTCAACAGAATCATTAAACTAATAAACGGATAGTGTACAAAATCATTTTCATCGGTCTGTTCCTTTTTATTTTAGGAAACAATACTATTTTTGGGCAATCGAAAACAGAGGCGGTGCTGATAGCTAAAGATACTTTGAAATCGAATGATATTGATCCGCTAACGCCGGCAAAAGCTGCTTTTTATTCGGCAGTTTTACCGGGACTGGGTCAAGCTTACAATAAGAAATACTGGAAGATACCGCTCGTGTATGGTGCCTTGGGAACAAGTATTTATTTTTATATCGATAATAATAAAAAATACCATCAATACAGAGACGCTTACAAAAGTAGACTGGAAGGCTACACCACTGATGACTTAGCTTTCCTGGACAACAACCGTTTGATTGCAGGACAGAAATTTTACCAACGCAACCGCGATTTATCCGCTTTAATTACAGTAGCATTTTACGCTTTGAATATTCTAGACGCCAATGTAGATGCTGCTTTAATTCAATTTAATGTGGATGAAAACTTATCTGTAAGACCTGTTCTTTATCCAAATGATGTAACATTAAAGACTAATGTAGGACTAACTTTTAATTATAGTTTCTAGTTTAAAAGATTAAATAAAGAAAACAAATCAGTATGTCATTAATCAATAGAATTGGGAAGAAATATTTTTTTATTGGAACTACAATTTTATTACTAATCACTTTAGTAAATTATTCCGAAAATAAAACGTTCGATCCAATCCGAATGAACTCCTTCTTTTCAGGATTCATTGCGGGATTTTTAATAGCATTATTGCTTGCAGGTCTCGTTAATTATTCGAAATTTAAAAAATAAACAAATGAAAATTGCGCTTTTAGGATACGGAAAAATGGGCCAGGTAATTGAAAGAATTGCGATGGAAAGAGGCCATGAAATCGTTTTGAAAAAAGACGAGACTAATTCTTTTGAAGGTCTTTCAAATGCTGATGTGGCGATTGATTTCAGTGTTCCGACAGCAGCCGTGAGTAATATCTCCAGTTGTTTTCATGCAAATGTCCCTGTAATTTCAGGTACAACTGGCTGGTTAGAACATTATGATGAAATAGCGACACTTTGCGCAGCAAAAAACGGTGGATTTATCTCTAGTTCCAACTTTAGTTTAGGGGTAAATATTTTCTTTGAACTTAATGACTATTTAGCTAAAATAATGTCAAAATTTGACAGTTATAAAGTAGAAATGGAAGAAATTCATCATACCCAAAAACTGGATGCCCCAAGTGGCACTGCTATTTCATTAGCCAAAGGTATCATAGAAAATAGTTCATACACCGATTGGACCATAGAAAACCCCGAACAAAACCAGATTCATATTGAATCCAAAAGGATTGGGACTGTGCCGGGCACTCATACCGTAACTTACAACTCTTCAGTAGATGCAATAGAAATTAAACATACGGCTCACAATCGAGAGGGTTTTGCTCTAGGAGCCATAATTGCAGCAGAATGGATTGTGGGTAAGCAAGGTATTTTCACAATGAAAGATGTTTTAAATTTAAAATAAACTTTATAAAGTTTAAGGTCCTATTAAAGTACTTTAACTTAACTCTAAACAAAAATTTATGTCAGTATATCAATGGTTTGTTTTTTTTCTGATTGTCCAAATAATTCACTTTTTAGGAACATGGAAATTATATGAAAGTGCAGGAAGAAAACGATGGGAAGCAGCCATTCCTGTTTATAATGCGATCGTTTTAATGAAAATTATCGGTCGCCCTACATGGTGGACGATTTTATTATTTATTCCCATTATCAATTTAATCATCTTTCCGGTTATCTGGGTAGAAACGTTACGAAGTTTTGGAAAACGATCTGGATTAGATACATTTTTAGTACTAATAACCTTGGGCTTGTATCTGTATTATATCAATTATACACAACAATTAAATTACATTTCTGATAGAAGTTTAAGCCCACAAAACAAAGCTGCTGACACCATTAGTTCTTTACTTTTTGCTATTGTTGTAGCTACAATCGTGCACACTTATTTTATTCAACCGTACACAATTCCAACTCCTTCATTGGAAAAATCATTATTGGTAGGGGATTTTTTATTTGTGAGCAAAATGAACTATGGTGCGAGAGTTCCCATGACTACCGTAGCTTTACCAATGGTGCATGACTCCATTCCTTTGACAAAAAGCAAATCTTACATGACTTGGCCTCAATTACCTTATATGAGATTACCAGGAATTCAAAATATAAAACGTACTGATATTGTAGTGTTCAACTGGCCGGTGGATACTGTTTACAGGTTTTTTGATACTTCAAAAAGACGCGCTTACAAACCTGTCGACAAGAAATCGAATTACGTAAAGAGATGTGTTGGAATTCCGGGAGATAATTTATCCATAAAAGACGGGATGGTTTATATCGATGGAAAACTGTTACAATTACCTGAAAGAGCTAAACCTCAATTCTCCTATAAAGTGGCCTTGGACGGAAAAACACCAATCGATTTTGAAACTCTATTTAAAGATTTAGATGTGACGGATCCAGCCGGCTTTATGGATCAGACCAAAAGAGACACACTTTTCATGAGTGCCTTGACCGAAGCCGGAGCAGAGAGATTGAAAAACACACCTGGCATAACTGCCGTCATCCGACAAATATCAAAAGAAGTTGATAATGGAGTCTTCCCGCATATCAATAAATGGAATCGTGATAATTATGGACCTGTTTATATTCCAGAACAAGGAAAAACAGTTGCTTTAACTATGGAAACATTGCCTTTTTACAAAGCAATCATTACGGATTATGAGAACAATGATTTAAAAACTAACGGTTCAGAGATTAGAATTAATGGTGAAATTGCCAATACGTATACTTTCAAGCAAAACTATTACTGGATGATGGGGGATAACCGTCACAACTCCGAGGATAGCCGTTATTGGGGATTTGTTCCTCAAAACCACATTGTAGGAAAACCTATTTTTATATGGCTAAGTATCGATCCTAATGGAAAAGGAATAAATAAAATTCGTTGGGACAGAGTTTTCACAACAGTTAGCGGTGAAGGTCAGCCTCAATCTTATTTCAAATTATTTTTACTTGGATTGGTTATCTTTTTCGTAGGAGATTATTTTTGGAAAAAAAGAAAAGAGCAAAAAGTTTAAATAAAAAATGTTTAAAGTTTAAGGTTTAAAGTTTACTGAGCCTTAAACTTTAAACCTTAAACTATCAATATGAATACCATATTACATCCCTCCTATTTTCCGTCGATAAGTCACTTTGCAGCGATTGCACAATCCGAAAGCATAACTTTTGAAGTAGAAGATAACTTTCAAAAACAGACCAATCGCAACCGAACTTATATTTATTCTCCTAACGGGATTCAGCTATTGAATATCCCTGTAAAACATTCGAAAGAAAGCCATCAAAAAACAAAAGACATCAAAATTGAAACTGATTTTGACTGGCAAAAGCAACATTTCAAATCTCTTGAAGCTGCATACAGAAGCTCCCCCTTTTTTGAATTCTTTGAAGATGATATCCGAATAATTTTCGAAAAAAAATATGATTTTTTATTGGATTTAAATTTTGAAACTTTAGCTATTGTGACTAAATGTTTTAGGATGAAATTAGAATTTGATACCACATCAGAATACTTTCATGACGTAGATATAATTAAAACGATGGACTTCAGGTATTTGATAAATGGAAAAAAAGATCCATCCATTTTTGAAAGCTACAAACAGGTTTTTGATGACAAATATGGCTTTATAAACAATCTGAGTGTTTTAGATTTATTATTTAACGAAGGGAAATATGCTATGGATTACTTAAAAAAACAAACTTTAATTATAAAGTAATTTTCATAGTCTACTTATTCGTAAGACAATCTTGCCATAATGGGAAAATGATCTGAGTTAATAAATTTCGGGAAATTTTCAAATTTCTTAACGGTCATTTTTTCATCAACAAAAATATAGTCAATTCTAGCAGGATAATACCTAAATTTATACGTCTCTCCAAAACCTTTTCCCGCTTCCTCGAAACTATCTTTCATCTTACCTTTTATACTTCGATAAACATACGAAAAAGCACTATTATTCATGTCTCCGCAAATAATAGTTGGGTAAATACATTTCATTTTATGCTCTTTGAACAATTCTGCTTGTTGCTGTTGTTGCTTGAACGCTTTACTTATTCTGATGAAAAGCATTTGTGATTTTTGCTGATTTATAGCATCAATATTCTCGTCAATCTCGTTCACATCAGGAGAAATCTTGATAGACTGCAAATGCATATTGTAAACTCTGATAATATCTTTCCCTTTTTTGATATCTGCAAATACAACATTATTGCTGGAATTAGGAAAAATTATATTTCCCTGATCGATAATTGGAAACTTAGAAAAAATTGCCTGACCGGTTCTGATTTGGTTTCCATCGGTAAAAATATACCGATGCGGATACACTTTCAAATCAATATCGGCAGAAGGAGAATACTCTTGCATGCATAAAATATCGGGGTTTTTATCATTGATGAAAGCTAAAATATCCGAAGGAACATCATCTCTGTCGATCCACCTGAATACATTCAATAACCGAACATTATAACTCATGACGGTAAAATCTTTTTCTTCTTTAGAAAATTTAGGAGACGAAAACTTGTAAAATTTATTTATAAAAGTGATTCCTATCAATAAAACCAAACCCGATACAATCAATTGCTTTTTGAATTGGAATGCCCAATAAATAAAAAACAGCGCATTGAAAACAAAAAAAAGTGGCATAAAAAGTGTCAAAACAGACAAAAGCGGAAATGATTTTGGCGCTAAAAAAGGCAAAACATAGGCAATAAAAGTGACAAGTGTAAGAACAATGTTCAAAAGAAACATTCCTTTATTAAACCATGAAAGATTTTTCATTTACTATATTTTTATTTTGGCAAACTATTAAAAGACCTGTAGTTATTTATTTACCTACTTTAAACAAGAATTCTTTTTCTTCTTTCGTCAAACTATCATAACCCGACTGACTGATTTTATCTAAAATCTCATCGATTTGTTGTTGCGATTTATCCTTTGTAACTATTTTCGAAATATTTTTCTCTACCGGTTTTTGGTAGTTTTTATGTACTTTTTTAAATGGAGTTGATGGATTTTTCTTAAATATATTGGCAAAAAAATCTAAAACAAGAGATACTATTTTACTTAAATCTGTTCCATTTTGAAGCAATTTAATAAAAATAAAACCAAATAAAGCACCTGCAAGATGAGAAATATGTCCGCCCATGTTCCCGGAACGCAACTGCATCAAATCCACAATAATAATAACGGCAGTTACATGCCATAATTTCACATTTCCAATAATTAATAATCGAAGATTCATCAAAGGATAATACGTAGTAGTGGCGACTAAAATAGCCATAATCGCAGCAGAGGCGCCTACAATTGGAGCATTTATATTTAAAAGATAGAACACCAGAATATAACTAATTCCAGCAAAAATGGCACTCAACACATACAAGCCTAGCAATTGCTTAGACGTAAAATACGTCATAAATAATCTACCCGAGAAATTCAAAATAATCATATTAAAAACGATATGCATGATTCCACTGTGAAAAAAAGCATACGAAAGCAACGACCAAGGTTTCCAAAGCAAATGTGCCGGATTAGAAGACAAACTCACATAATGCATATAATCGATATCGACACCCAATAAAGATAATAGAGTAAAAAACAACCACGGAAGAACAAACAAAGCCACATTCCAAAAGATTAGCTGAGTCACTATTCCTCCCATTTTGTATTGTAATTTCAGGTCGTCAATAATATTCATAATTTAAATTGGGATTTAAGAGCTGATATTTAGGTCGTAGTACTTTAAAAGTGGTTAGATTTTAATTCCAACGATTTTGATTAAACTGGTTTTTCTTCCAATACCACATAATAATAAAACCGAAGAAAGCACCGCCAACGTGCGCAAAATGGGCAATTCCACCACCACCAAAAATTGATTTTCCAGAAATTCCTAAATACAAATCGACTAAGACTAAGCCAGGAACAAAGTACTTAGCCTTTATTGGAACAGGAATAAACATTAAAGCCAATTCAGCATTAGGAAACATAAAAGCAAACGCTACAATAATACCATAAATTGCCCCCGACGCACCAACAGCAGTTCCCATAAATGCACTTGTAAAATTTTGAAAATCTGAAGTTGACAAAATCTCCTGCCATCTTGTATCGATTTTACCCTCATTTAAAAGTTGTAAAATCTCCTGTTTTTCAAATCCATTGCCAATAAGTGTATTCAAGCTATCTTGAAAATAGTAATAATTAACTCCGGTATGCAACAAGGCAGCTCCTAATCCACACGAAATGTAGAAAAACAAAAACTTCTTGCTTCCCCACATTTGCTCTAAAGCAGATCCAAAAGAATACAAGGCAAACATATTGAAAAAAATATGCATGAAACCACCATGCATAAACATATGCGTCAGCGGTTGCCAAAGTTGAAAATCTGAATTTTCCGGGAAATACAATGCCAGTATTTTATAGGCAACATCACCTATTACCAGAGTTCCTACAAAAAACAATACGTTGATTATAATTAATTGTTTTACGGTTTCAGTTACGTTTCTCATATTGCAAATTTTTTATCTAAGTCTTCCACACGCATGGTGATGAAAGTGGGTTTATGAAATGGGGAAACATTTGGGTCTTTACAGGCAAAAAGTCCGTTTACCAAATTTTCCTGTTCTTTTTCTGAAAGGTGAGTTCCAGTTTTCACGGCCAAACTTTTGGCCATGGATTTAGCAATAGTATCATTCTGGCTGAAACTACTTTCGGGAATTCCGTCTTGCAAATCACTTAATAATTGTTCTAAAACCAATGGAACTTCACTTTCCGTGACATTTACAGGTATTCCAGAAATAACGATATGATCAATATTATTTTCTTCAAAAACAAATCCAGTGTTCATCAACGAAAGTTGCAACTCACCAATAAGTTCCATTTCGCTTGACGAATAAAACAAGTTCAAAGGAAATAACAATTGCTGACTTGAAGCCTGATGAACGGTCATATTAATCAAAAACTGTTCGTACAAAACGCGTTGGTGCGCCCGTTGCTGATCCACAATTACCATTCCTGATTTTATCGAAGAAACAATGTATTTCTTATGAATTTGATATGTTTTATGAACAGAATGCTCTACTTCTTCATCATTAAACAAAGACGAAGTTACCTCTTCATTCTCAAAAGTCATCTGTCCTATTTCATCCGTATCTTGTTTTAAACCAACATAAAGACTTTCCCAATTAGCCGTTGGTTCCGGTTTTCTATAACTGGAAAATTGTTTGCTTGGTTTTTCTTCAGAGAAAGGATTGAAGTTACCATCAACTTGAATTGTTGGTGTTTCTCCGGTTAAATCTTTGTAGTGATACGGCGTATCTAAATTAGAATCGCGATCAAAATCCAAAACTGGAGCCACATTAAACTGACCCAAACTATGTTTTATAGAAGCTCTTAAAATAGCATACAATGCATGCTCGTCATCAAACTTGATCTCCGTTTTAGTGGGATGAATGTTAATATCAATGGTATTTGGCGGCACCGTTAAATATAAAAAATAACTGGGCTGAGCACCGTCTTTCAAGATTCCATCATAGGCGGCCATAACAGCATGATGCAAATAACCGCTTTTTATAAATCGGTCATTGACAAAGAAAAACTGTTCACCACGATTCTTTTTGGCAAATTCAGGTTTGCTGACAAATCCTTGAATGGCCACTATTTCTGTTTCTTCCTCAACGGGTATTAATTTTTCATTGGTTTTACCCGAAAAAACATTGACAATTCGTTGTCGCAAAGTAAAAGGCGGCAAATTGAACATTTCACTACCATTATGATAAAACGTAAAATGTATTTTTGGGTGAGCCAAAGCCACACGCTGAAACTCATCAATCACATGACGGTATTCCACAGTATCTGATTTGAGGAAATTGCGTCGCGCCGGAATATTAAAAAATAAATTTTTAACGGCAAAAGAAGTTCCTTTTGGCAAAACAGCAACATCTTGGGACACGAACTTACTACCCTCAATAATAATATGTGTTCCCAACTCCTCTTGCTCTTGCTTGGTTTTCATTTCTACGTGCGCAATCGCGGCAATAGACGCCAAAGCTTCTCCTCGGAAACCTTTTGTATCTAAAGAAAATAAATCTTCTGCCTGACGAATTTTAGAAGTGGCATGACGCTCAAAACACAAACGAGCATCGGTTACACTCATTCCCAAACCATTATCAATTACTTGCACCAATGCTTTTCCTGCATCTTTAATAATTAACTTGATATCTGTAGCCCTGGCATCCACTGCATTTTCAAGCAGTTCTTTAACAACTGAAGCTGGTCTTTGAACGACTTCTCCAGCAGCAATTTGATTGGCAACATGATCAGGAAGTAATTGAATTATACTCGACATTAAAAAATTTATTTGATGTTTAAGGTTTAAAGTCTATAAAACCAAGAAATACAAATTTAATGAATTTCTATTGGGAATGGTAGCTTATTTAATCATAAAAAAAACAAAAAACCTATACTATTTACGAGACAGTATAGGTTTTTAAATTATTTATTTTAAATTTTTATTCTTCTAATTCCAAAGGCAAATTTTCAATTTGTAATGCACCGGAAGACAACAATTGTTGGTTATTAAATTGATGACTAAGAGAAGCCTGCTGACGAATATAAGCCATCTTTATGGCAGCAATTGCAGCTTCAGTTCCTTTATTTCCGTGAATTCCTCCACTTCTATCAATAGATTGCTGCATTGTGTTATCCGTTAGAACACAAAAAATAACCGGAATATCCGTTTGAACATTCAAGTCTTTAATACCTTGCGTTACACCTTCGCATACAAAATCAAAATGTTTGGTTTGCCCTTGAATGACACATCCAATAGCGATTACAGCATCAACATTTTGAGTTTGCAACATTTTTTTGGATCCATAAATAAGTTCAAAGCTTCCAGGAACATTCCAACGTAAAATATTTTCAGCTGGAACTTCGTTCTCTAATAGTGTTTTGAATGCACCATCAAAAAGTCCTTCAGTAATTGTCTCATTCCATTCAGCAACAACAATTCCAAAACGAAAATTTTTCGCATCTGGAACAGCGTTTTTGTCGTACTCGGATAAATTTTTATTTTCGGTAGCCATTTGATTTTAAAGTTTTCATTTCAGACATTAAAGGTAGAATTTTCAAATCAAAAATCTACAATCTTAAATCAGTAATCTTAAATCATTTTTTACTATTGCGCTAATCCTATCAAAACGTCAACTGAAGCAGCTTCTGGAGTTCCTTCATAATTTTCTTTAATATCTGTAAAATATTTCAATGCATCCGCTTTATTTCCAAGAGCCAAAGCCGTTTTTCCAGCTTTCAATAAGAAACGTGGCGTTGTGAAATCATTTTTATTTGATTCAGCAGCTTTTACGTAATTCTCTAAAGCTTCTTTCGGCTGATTTTTTTGAGAATAAGCATCTCCAATTGCTCCTTTTGCTAAAGCGCCTAAAACAATATCATCTGATTTAAATTTGCTTAAGTAATCAATAGCTTCAGTATATTTTCCTGTGTTCAAATACGCAATACCCGCATAATAGTTTGCTAAATTCCCTGCATCAGTTCCAGAATATTCATCAGCAATTTTTAAGAATCCAAATTTTCCTTCTGAACCATTCAAAGACAACTTATATAATGAGTCACTTGCAATACCATCAGTTGCTTTTTGAAAATTTTGTTGTGAAACAAACATTTCATTTGCTGCTTCATCTTGTTGTGGAGCTGCAATAAATCTTTGGTATGCTAAATATCCAATCGTAAAGATGGCGGCAGCGGCAACTAACCCAATAATGATTTTTTGATTTTTGGCAACCCAATCCTCTGTTATTGTAGCGGTTTCATCTAATTTTGAAAACACTTCTGCTGTTGTGCTATCCTTATCATCTACAATTACCGTTTCAACTCCGTCTTTTACTTCTTTTTCTTTTGGTGCTTTATATCCTCTTTTATTGTAAGTAGCCATTTATTTTTAATTTAGTGAGTCGCAAAAATAAAATTTTTATTCAAACCCACACAAAAAATATGCTTTTATATTCAAAAAAAATATCATTGGGTATTCTTTCTTTCCAAAGGCAAAATAATCAACATAGAAAAAATGGAAAAGTCATTTTTATCGATATTTTTCAATAATTTGCACCCACTTTGAAAAACCTGTTCAAAAACAGCAAAGTTCTCAATACCAGCAAGCCTTACCCATGTATTTAAAAAAAATTTCACTATTTAATTATAAGAATTTCTCCGAAGCAAATTTCGATTTTGACAGCAAAATAAATTGTTTTGTAGGCAAAAACGGTATTGGCAAAACGAATGTACTCGATGCAATCTACCATTTATCGTACGGAAAAAGCTATTTCAATCCATTAGCTGTTCAAAATATTAAACACGGAGAGGAATTCTTTGTAATTGATGCTGAATTTGAAAAGAACGAAAGAACGGAACAAATCGTCTGCAGTCTTAAAAAAGGCCAAAAAAAAATATTGAAACGCAACGGCAAAGCGTATGATAAGTTTTCGGATCATATTGGGTTTATTCCATTGGTGATTATTTCTCCAGCTGACAGGGATTTGATTGTGGAAGGCAGCGAAACCAGACGAAAATTCATGGACAGCGTCATTTCGCAACTGGATCCCCATTATTTACAGCAACTCATTCAATACCAGAAAGTAATGAGCCAGCGTAATGCATTACTAAAATATTTTGCGTTGAATCATGTTTTTGAAAACGACACCTTATCTATATATAATGAGCAACTTAATGGTTTTGGAAACTATATTTTCGAAAAAAGAAAAGAATTTATTGACCAGTTCATTCCTATTTTCAACACGCATCATCAAGCCATAACCGGCTCACAAGAAACCGTTCAACTGGTGTATGAAAGTAATTTATTCGAAAAAGACCTGTTGACGCTTTTACAGGAAAACATCAATAAAGACCGTGCTTTACATTATACCAGTGTGGGAATTCATAAAGATGATTTAGCCTTTGAAATTGATGAACATCCAATAAAGAAATTTGGATCACAAGGACAACAAAAATCATATTTAATCGCTTTAAAACTGGCACAATTTGAATTTTTAAAAAAACAAAGCGGTGTAAAACCAATTCTGTTATTTGATGATATTTTTGACAAATTAGACGAAAGTCGGGTGGCCAAAATAATCGAAATGGTCAACAGCGATACTTTTGGACAACTCTTTATTTCAGATACGCATCCGGAGCGCACGGAAGTTATTGTAAAATCGACTCATCAGAGCTATAAAATTTTTAACTTATAACTTTTATTTAATAGTTTTTATAGCGTTCAAAAATCGAAAAAAAACTAATTTAGCCTATTCAAATTTAAATCAAATTACAATGAAATTCAGTTCAATATTCCTATTAATCATATCTTTTGCTTTTTTGTCTTGTAACGGACAAGTCTCAAAAGAAAGCCAAACTATCGATGCAAAAGCATTTAGCGAAAAAATTGCAGCAACACCAAATCCACAAATTCTGGATGTACGAACGCCTGCGGAATTTTCGTCAGATCATATCGACAAAGCCGTCAATGTAGATTGGCTCGGAGACAACTTTGTTGCAGGAACCGAAAAACTGGACAAAACAAAACCTGTTTTCGTGTATTGTAAAAGCGGTGGGAGAAGTCAAAGTGCCGTTAAAAAACTGGAAGAACTTGGCTTTAAAAACGTTTACCAATTACAAGGCGGAATTTTAAAATGGGACGCTGCAGGACTGTCTAAACCAAGCAACAAAATCACAGGAATGACGTTGCAGGACTACAATAAATTAGTAGACTCTGATAAAAAAGTATTGGTTAGTTTTTATGCAGAATGGTGTGCACCATGCAAAAAAATGACACCTTACATCACAAAAATGCAAACTGAACTAGCAGATAGCGTAACTATCATTCGATTGGATGCGGATAAAAACAAAACCTTAATGACCGAAATGAAAATCAGTGAACTTCCTACTATATTATTGTATGAAAAAGCAGCAGTAAAATGGAGAAAATCCGGTTTCATAAGCGAAGAAGAATTAAGAAAACAAATACAATAGTACAAAGATGCTTTCAAAAGAAACACTGCAATTTCTGGATGATTTAAAAGCCAATAACAACCGGGACTGGTTTTTAGAAAATAAAAAACGCTACGAAGCTTTCAAGAAAGATTACCAACAATTAGTTGCTGATTTACTGGATGCCATGAAACCGCTTGATCCATCGCTGGAAATGCTGGAAGTTAAAAATTGTACGTTCAGAATCAATCGCGACATTCGGTTTTCTAAGGACAAAACGCCTTACAAATCGCACTTGGGAATCTGGCTTTCGTCTGGTGCCAAAGGACTGAATCGTTCCGGTTATTACATTCACTTAGAAAAAGGAGCCAGTTTTATTGCAGGCGGATTATATTGTCCGGAATCCGATGACTTAAAAAAAATGCGCAAAGAAATTGCCTATTTCCATGATGATCTGGAAGCTATTCTTGAGGAAAAAGATTTCAAAAGAGAATTTGGTGATTTTGATAGAAATGAAAAAGATACTTTAAAAAACCCGCCAAGAGGCTATGACAAAGAACATCCGGCGATAGAATTATTAAAACTAAAGAGTTTTGAATCTTCACAGAAAATTGAGTTTTCAGCTGCTGCAAAAAAAGATTTTGTTGCCGTAATGAGCCAGAAACTGATTGTGCTAAAACCATTAAACGATTTCATCAATCGAGCCTTAACTTCCGAGTAATTCAAATGATATCGACAAAAAAGAGAAGGATACTTTTTTTGGGAGAAACCTACAGAGTCGATGCCATCACGTGGATAAATGGCCTTAAGGAATTTGGCGATTTTGATATTATCACTTGGGAATTAAAAACATCAAATAGTGGTATTTTTAACCGAATAAAGAGAATTTTCGAATTCAGTCTCGCTTTTTTTAAAATCAAAAAAATAATCCAACGGCAAAAACCGGATATGATTATTGCAGAAAGAACCACCAGTTATGGGTTCCTTGCTGCAATATCTGGTGTAAAACCAGTTGCTATAGCACAACAAGGCAGAACTGATTTGTGGCCTGAAAAATCAATTTCACTGCCGTTAAAAAAACTTATTCAGCATTACGCTTTCAAAAAAGCAGATTTAATCCATGCCTGGGGACCTGTGATGACTATTTCTATGACCGAGTCCAATGTTGATATGACTAAAGTTTTGGTTTTACCTAAGGGAATTAATTTAACTCTATTTGGAGCTGAAAATAATGACAATCCCGAAAAAATTTGCGCTATTGTGACGCGTTCTTTATCGCCAGAATACCGTCATGACATTATTTTGAAATCATTTGCAATTTTAAACCAAAAGGGAATTGATTTCACACTTACCATTATAGGTGATGGGGCTCAACTTTCTAAATTGAAAGATTTAGCAAAAGAGTTAGACATTAAAAACAAAATTAACTTTACTGGAAGAATTCCAAATACAGCATTGCCAAAGCTATTGCAACAAGCCAACATTTACATTAGTATGCCAATAACCGAAGGGGTTTCAGCTTCCTTATTTGAAGCGATGGCTACCAATTGCTATCCAATTGTAAGTGACATTGCAGGAAATCAAAGCTGGATTGAGCATAGAAAAAATGGTCAATTGATTCCAATTGACGATTATGAAAAGCTTGCAGAAGAATTAATCTGGTCCTTTGAGAATACAGAACACAGAAAACAAGCCGTTTCTAAAAACAGAAAATTTGTTGAAAAAAATGTGGATTACAGTATTAATATGAAGATTATTGCCGACAAATACCATCACTTAATTGATGGATCAAAAGCAGAATAAGCTGTTTTAGAATTAATAGATTTTGCATGATCAAACAACCAATTTATAATTCTTACTTTTGACACGACATTAAACAATTCAAAAAGCACTTTCTTTTATGGAAATAGTACCTGATTTCTCTCTAAAAAAATACAATACTTTTGGCATTGAAGCCAAAGCAAAACAGTTCGTTGCTGTACATTCTGTACAGGAATTGAAAACTGTTTTACAAGAAAATAAAACTACTCAAAAATTTATTTTAGGCGGCGGAAGTAACATGCTTTTGACAAAAGACATTGGTGCGCTTGTCATTCATATCGATTTGAAAGGCAAGAAAATTATTGAAGAAAATAATAATTTTGTCTGGGTCGAAAGTCAAGCTGGCGAAAGCTGGCATGAATTTGTGCTTTGGACCATTGACCAAAATTTTGGTGGTTTAGAAAACATGTCCCTAATTCCAGGAAACGTTGGAACAACGCCGGTCCAAAACATCGGAGCTTATGGCACCGAAATAAAAGACACTTTTGTTTCCTGTGAAGCAATGACGATAGAAAGTCAGGAAATGAAAACGTTTGCAAAGGACGAATGCCATTTTGGATACCGAGAAAGCATTTTTAAAAACGAAGCAAAAAATCAATACATTATTACTTCGGTTGTTTTTAAATTGACAAAAACAAATCATAAAATCAATACTTCTTACGGAGACATTTCATCTGAATTAGCCAAAAATAACATCACAAATCCTAGTTTAAAGGACGTGAGTAATGCCGTAATTGCAATTCGACAAAGCAAATTACCCGATCCAAAAGAACTGGGAAACAGTGGTAGTTTTTTTAAAAATCCAATTTTACTGAAATCGGATTTCGAAAAAATTCATCAGCAATTTCCCGATATGAAATATTTTGATATTTCTGAAACCGAAGTAAAAGTCCCTGCAGGCTGGCTAATTGAACAAGCCGGTTTCAAAGGAAAACGTTTTGGTGATGCCGGAATCCATAAAAACCAAGCTTTGGTTTTAGTGAATTATGGAAATGCGACCGGTCAGGAAATTTTGAATGTTTCTAAGGATATTCAGGATACTATTTTTAAAACCTTTGGCATCCATATCGAAGCCGAAGTGAATGTAATTTAATAAAAAAATGTTAGACTCCTTATATTATTAGACAACTTATTGATTCGTTTTATCTTTAATTCTAATAGTACTAAATCTAAGTTATCAAACCATGTATACTCCAGAAATCTATAAAAACGAGAATCAGGAAGAAATAAAAAAATTTCTGCTAGAAAACAGCTTTGGTATTCTAATCAATCAAACTAACGGGAAATTGTGTGCCACACACATTCCTTTAGAACTGGAAATCAACAGCGAAGGCAAGGAAATCTTGTATGGACACCTTTCTAAAGAAAACCCACAATGGAATGGTTTCTTAGACAATGACCAAATTTTAGCAGTATTTTCAGGGCCCCACAGTTATATTTCTTCTTCTTGGTACGATCATGAAAATGTTCCAACATGGAATTACATTGCCGTACATGTGTACGGAAAAGTCAAAATTATTGAAGGAGAAGCCGTCATCGAATCCTTAAAAAAACTCGTGGATAAGTATGAGCAAAATTTAGAAAATCCGGTCCGAATAGAGGATTTATCTAAGAAAACAATGATGCAATCCCGAGGTATTGTAGCATTTGAAATTGAAATTACTGAAATCCAAGCCACAAAAAAAATATCCCAAAACAGAGACCAAAAAAATCATCAAAACATCATTACTGAGCTAGAAAAAGTCAATACAAATCAGTCCATTTCTATTGCGAATGAGATGAAGAAATGTCCAATATAAATTCTTTCGAAATTCACAGATTCTATTTAACAATTCACAATTCTATTCATACCTTTGCACTCGATTTAAAAACTCATTAAACTCAGATGCTTATACTAATTCTTTACTTTTTTATTTTTATTGTTATTGTTCAAATTTCGTATTATCTAGGTGTTTTTGGAAAATTTGCTTTCGCTAAAGCGCAAAAAATAACACCAAAAAGAATTCCGATTTCGGTGATTGTTTGTGCCAAAAATGAAGAGGAAAATGTCGCTAAATTTATTCCTTTGCTTGCAGAACAAAACTATCCTGATTTTGAAATTGTACTGATTGACGATGCATCAAGTGATAGTACTTTGGATATTTTTGAAGATTTTGAAAAGCAATATCCCAATGTTCGTTTGGTAAAAGTGGAGAACAACGAAGCTTTTTGGGGAAACAAAAAATACGCTTTGACATTAGGAATAAAAGCTGCCAAAAAAGAGTATTTATTATTCACTGATGCTGATTGTTACCCCACTTCGAAAGAATGGATTACAGCTATGAGCTCTCAATTTACTATGCAAAAAACAATCGTTTTGGGTTATGGTAAATATGAAAAAATTCCTAATTCATTCCTGAATAAAATAATTCGTTTTGAAACTTTACTAACGGCAATCCAGTATTTTTCATGGGCAAAAATCGGACATCCATACATGGGCGTTGGAAGAAATTTAGCGTATAAAAAAGAAGAATTTTTCAATGTAAATGGATTCATCGAACACATGCAAATTCGTTCTGGAGATGATGATTTATTTATAAACCAAGCTGCAAAAGCTAAAAATACAACTATTGCCTACACACCCGAAAGTTTTACGCTTTCTAAACCAAAAACAACCTACAAAGACTGGTTGATCCAAAAAAGAAGGCATATTGCCACGGCAAATTATTACAAACCTCTAGATAAATTACAATTAGGAGCATTCTATTGTTCGCAATTACTATTTATTTTATTACCCATTATATTGTTAGCCTTTCAATTTCAATGGATATTAGTTTTAAGTTTAATCGCATTGCGCTATCTTGTGGCATGGATTGTGGTAGGATTTTCGGCAGGTAAACTTAAAGAAAATGACATTAAATTCTGGTTTCCTATAGTTGAGATAGTACTTATCTTAACACAAATCAATATCTTTATAACTAATATATTCTCAAAACCGGTACATTGGAAATAAACAAACAAATAGAAAAAGCAAAACAAGGCGATCAGGTTGCCTTTACTTTTCTATTGGATTATTATTGGAATGAAGTGTATGGTTTTATGCTGAAACGCACCGAAAACGAAACCAATGCCGAGGATATTACCATCGAAACGTTCTCGAAAGCTTTTGATAAAATAGTCACTTACAACTCAGAATTCCAGTTCAACACTTGGCTTATTGCTATTGCAAAAAACGTACACATCGATTTATTACGAAAAAAGAAATCAAGTCTTTTTGTCGAAATTACTGATGAACAAAACCTGCAAGCCTACAATATTGCCGACACTACTCCATCTGCAGAAGATGAATTGATTACCGAACAAAATCTTTCTCGGTTACTGCAATTCATCAAAGAATTGAAACCACATTATCAAGAAGTGATTCAGTTGCGCTATTTCCAGGAAATGAGTTACCAAGAAATAGCCAATAAAATTGACGAACCTTTGAGTAATGTGAAGATTAAGTTGCTTCGCGCCAAAAAACTTCTGGCAGAAATCATTCAGAATAGAAGGTAGCTTTATTTTTAACAAAATAATAAAGCTATTTACACACGCAACAAAGCGCATTCATTGATCTGGATGCGCTTTTTTTTGTGAATATCTAGCCCTAAAACCAATAAAACAAACAATTAATTATCATAAAAGTTAAATAAATAAACATAACACAACTAAAATCAAAAATAATTATTAAATTTATATACTAAAAATCTTATTTTACACGTTATAAAATAAAAACAGCTCTGCTTATGATTTAATTGTACTTAACCTCTAAATCCATAAATTATGTCAAAATTAAGCATTTACGAAACCGGTTGGATTAACCTTGTCTTTCAAGACCGAAACAAAGAATATGGTGCGTATCAATTACGCCAGGAAAGCACTAAAACGGCAGTAACAGCACTTTTTGTGGGTGTATTATTTTTATCAGCGGCTTTAAGTATTCCCGTAATTATTACCTATTTGAACCCCAATAAAGGAATCACAATAAGCATTCCTGAACTTACAAATACTGTCGTCCAACTTACCAATATAATTCCGAATCAGCTTGAGCCCAAAAAAGCCCTTCCTGAGATAAAAACCAAAGTTGTTGATGTCCCAGTTGAAAGTAAACAACTTGTTAATCCTATGATTGTTAAGACTTCACAAGCAAATCAAGATATTGCAAAAAACACCGACAATACTAGCGTAACAAATACAACCACTGAAGGAACTGGAACTATAGGAATTAATCCAACTTCTTCTTCGGGAACAGGAACTGAAACCGTAACGCCAGTTGATCTTGGAAATACTATTGTCAATAGTGTTGCTCTGGATAAACTCCCTGAATTCCCCGGCGGAATTAATAAGTTCTATAACTATGTGGGCAATAATTTTGAGAAACAAGAAATAGACGGTAGCGGTTCGATTCGAGTATATGTTTCTTTTGTAATTGAAAGAGACGGCAGCATGACTGACATACAAGTGAAAAGAGACCCTGGTTATGGCTTGGGAAAAGAAGCCGTTCGTGTGTTAAAATCCTTGAAAACAAAATGGTCTCCGGGAATGATTGCCGGGAAAGCAGTACGAACTTCCTATAGCCTTCCTATTACAGTACAGATGAATTAAATATAAAAGAAAAGCTTCAATTAATTTTGAAGCTTTTCTTTTTAATATCTTTTTATTTTTTTTTCTTTTTAACCTAAAAACAACAAAAAGCTCTAATCTAGTCCTGACTACTTCACAAAACCTTTATTACACATAGGAGGTTAAGTGAATTTCATTTGCATGGTGTCCTATACTGTCATTGTAAGGAGAGTAGCAGTCAGCGTGGATATAACGAAAAGCAGAACGACTATTCCCTAAAAACAAGCAAACATTCTGCTCCTAAAGCATCCGTTTCTATTTCTTCAAATAAACAAATAAAGGAATCCACAAATAAACTACATTCCTTATCTTTGTGCTCTGAAAATTGATATATGGAAACTGTTTTAGAAAATACTTTACCTGTAGGAAAACCGAAATGGCTGAAGGTAAAACTCCCAATTGGACAAAAATATACAGAACTTCGCGGCTTAGTTGATAAATATAGTTTGAACACGATTTGTACTTCGGGAAGTTGCCCGAACATGGGTGAATGCTGGGGCGAAGGAACGGCAACATTCATGATTTTAGGAAATGTATGTACGCGCTCTTGTGGTTTTTGTGGTGTTAAAACCGGAAGGCCTGAAACTGTGGATTGGGATGAGCCTGAAAAAGTGGCGCGTTCTATAAAAATTATGAACATCAAACATGCCGTAATTACTAGCGTTGACAGAGATGATTTAAAAGATGGTGGTTCTATCATTTGGATTGAAACCGTAAAAGCCATTCGCAGAATGAACCCAAATACAACGCTGGAAACTCTGATTCCTGATTTTCAAGGTATCGAAAGAAATATTGATAGAATCGTGGAAGCGAATCCGGAAGTGGTTTCGCATAATGTAGAAACCGTTCGCAGATTGACACGCGAAGTACGAATTCAGGCAAAATACGACCGAAGTCTGGAAGTGTTGCGTTATTTAAAAGAAAAAGGAATCAACAGAACAAAGTCGGGAATTATGCTTGGTCTTGGCGAACAAGAGGAAGAAGTGTATCAAACGATGCGAGATTTGCGTGAAGCCAATGTAGATATTGTAACGATAGGTCAATACTTGCAACCGAGTAAAAAACACTTGCCAGTGAAGGAATTTATAACCCCGGAACAATTTGCAAAATACGAGCAATTTGGTTTGGAATTAGGATTCCGCCACGTAGAAAGCGGACCATTGGTTCGTTCCTCTTACAAAGCACAAAAACATATATTGTAGTCGAATGTTGTAAAGTCAGAAAGTCGAAAGGCTTGATATTTTGACTTTCTGACTTTGATACTTTAAGACTTTAAGACTTATGATAAGAATTGCCATAAATGGTTTTGGAAGAATCGGCAGGAATTTATTCCGATTACTTTTAAACCATCCCTCAATAGAAGTTGTTGCCATAAATGATATTGCTGATAAAAAAACAATGGCGCATTTAGTGAAATACGACAGTATTCACGGCGTTTTACCTTTTACAGTAAGCGATGATGAGAAAGGAATTCTGGTAGATGGAAAACATTTTTTATTTTTTCACGAAAAAAATATTTCAAATCTGGATTGGAAAAGTCTAGACATTGATTATGTGGTAGAATCTACCGGGAAATACAAGACTTTTGAAGAACTCAATTCCCACATTATTGCTGGGGCAAAAAAAGTGATTCTCTCCGCACCATCAGAAGTTGACACTATAAAAACGGTAGTTCTTGGTGTAAATGACTTTATTCTTGACGGTACTGAAACCATAATTTCGAATGCTAGTTGCACCACAAATAATGCCGCACCAATGATTAAAGTAATCAATGAACTTTGTGGTATAGAACAGGCGTACATCACTACAATTCATTCCTACACGACCGACCAAAGCCTACACGACCAGCCTCATAAAGATTTACGTCGCGCACGCGGTGCCAGTCAATCTATCGTACCTACAACAACAGGAGCGGCAAAAGCTTTAACAAAAATATTTACTGAGTTTGAAGGTAAAATTGGGGGTTGTGGTATACGAGTACCGGTTCCTGATGGTTCTTTGACTGATATTACTTTCAATGTAAAACGCGCCGTTACAATTGATGAGATTAATGCCGCTTTCAAAATTGCCTCACAAACAAATTTGAAAGGTATTTTAGATTATACCGAAGACCCAATAGTTTCTGTTGATGTGATTGGCAATAAAAATTCATGTATATTTGATGCACAACTCACTTCTGTAATCGATAAAATGGTAAAAGTAGTTGGCTGGTATGATAATGAAATAGGATATTCATCAAGAATAATTGATTTAATTCTTTTGACAAACATGAAACACAACCAATAAAAAAATCGGCTACGAATGAAATATTTTTTCGTTTATGTACTTTTTTTTAATATGTTACTGTACTCTCAACCCAATGAGAAAACAGATAGCACTGCTTATTACAGCAGTTTGAGTAACTCCAATATTCAAAATAACAATTATAAAAATGCATTGTTATATACTCAAAAAGCCATTCTTTATGCTACGAAAAATAAAAACATTAAAGACCAAGCACATCAAAACTTAAACCTCGGCGAAATATATTATAGTTTAAAAAAATATGATGACGCCATCGAATCTTTTCTCAAAAGCGCTACACTACTTAAAAATTTTGACCCCACTCCAGATCATGCTGCTGTATATTACCATCTTGGCTCCTGTCACATGAAAAAAGAAAATTTTGACAGTGCTTCAATATACTTTCAAAGAGCCAAATCTATAAATGACATATTAAAAATTCCCGATACTGCTGAATTATTCAATCTCCAGAAAGGGCTGATTTATAAATCAAAAAACAAATTAAGTTCAGCTTTATCCGTTTTCAAAACCATAATAGCAAAACCTAATACTCTGAATTTATTGAATACCAAAGCAGAGGCATTATATCAAATTGGAAGCATTGAGGCGACTAAAAATAGAAATAATTTAGCATTAAACTATCTCAATAAAGCGTTACAATTAAATAGTAAAACACAAAATCCAGAACAAAAATCTAACATCTTGCTTGCCCTGAGTTCCATTTATGAAAAAATGTTAGATAAAAACAATGCTTATTCCTATTTAAAACAACACCTTAATCTGAAAGAGAGTATCACGATTTTGAACAATGAAAGACTCGGGATTGATGACTATCAAAAGTTTAAAGCTACCGAAAGGTTAAAGGAAATTGCCCAAACCAATTATGAAAACAAGGAGCAAGAAAAAGCGAGTAAATTTTCTAAACTGATTAGTATCCTTGCTATTGCGTTGATTTCTATTTTATCTTTATTAAGTTTGTCTTTATACAAAAATAACATCATCCGAAATCAGTCCAATTTATTGTTAAAAGAAAAAAATAAAGAATTAGAAGTTGCGAAAGACAAAGCCGAAAAAGCTTCGAAAGCAAGATCCGAATTTCTATCAACCGTTAGTCATGAACTTCGTACGCCTTTGAATGCCATTAACGGAATCACTCACTTATTATTAGAAGAAAACCCCAAGAAAACACAAATAGACTATTTGTCTTCTTTAAAATTTTCAGGCGATTATTTAACAAAATTTATTAATGAGATTTTAGAAATCAATAAAATCGAATCCAATAAATTTGAAATCGAATATACCAGTTTCAACCTAAAACAACTTTTGATAAACATTCAAAATTCGCTAAAAGAATTGGCTTTCATAAACAACAATAATTTTACACTGGAAATAGACCATGCTATTCCTGACTATTTGATTGGAGATCCTACGAAACTATCGCAAATCATATTGAATTTAATCAATAATGCCTTGAAATTTACTAAAAACGGGGATGTAAATATGGTAGCTAAACTCGAAAATTTAGAAGATGAAAACACGACATTGTATTTTGAAATAACAGATACCGGAATTGGGATTCCAGAAGATAAATTAGTTAGTGTTTTTGACAGCTTTTCTCAAGGTTCGATAGAAGTTAATCGCAAATACGGTGGCACTGGATTAGGATTAACCATTGTAAAAAAATTAATTAAAATTCTTGGAGGTCAAATAAAACTAACAAGTGTTGTAGGCCAAGGCTCGAAATTTTCATTTGAATTGGCATTTAAAATAAGTGAACAAACTTTACCCGTCGAAAAAACTACAAAAATAGATTACGATTCTAAATTGTTAAACAAAAAAATCCTTTTAGTTGAGGATAATAGAATCAATCAAATGATTACTAAGAAAATGCTTCTCAATAAAAAAATAATTTGTGAGGTAATTGATAATGGTGAAGATGCTATTGATTTAGTACGAAAAAACAAATTTGATCTTGTTCTTATGGACGTTCATTTGCCGGGTATCAATGGAACTATTGCTACAGAACTCATTCGAACATTTGACTTAAACACGCCTATTATTGCGCTTACTGCTATCTCATTGCATGAAAATCGCGACATGCTATTATCATTTGGTATGAACGATGTAATTACTAAACCGTTCATACCAGAAGAATTTTACACTACCATTGCTGAATATATTTAGATTTAATAATTCAGAATCAATTTCTTTATAAGGCTTCTCACTTTTGGTTCCGCCTCTTTAGCTGCTTCCAAAACCTCGTCATGTGAGATTGTTCCAATACTTTCTTCGTTACCCATATCAGTAATTACCGAAATTCCAAAAGTTTCCATATCCATGTGACGTGCAACAATTACTTCGGGAACGGTTGACATTCCCACACAATCAGCGCCCAGGATTTTCACCATTTTGTATTCAGCTAAAGTTTCAAAAGTTGGACCTTGTAAACCAAGATAAATTCCTTCATGAACCTCGATATTCAATTCTTTAGCTAATTCAGTTACTTTGGCAATCATCTTTCTCGAATATGGTTCGCTCATATTTACAAAACGTGGTCCAAAACGTTCGTCATTTTTTCCACGCAAAGGATGTTCCGGCGTCATATTGATATGATCCGTAATCATAACAATAGAACCTACTTTATAACTTGGATTTACACCACCTGACGCATTTGAAACTACCAGTTTCTCCACACCTAAAAATTTCATCACTCTTACCGGAAAAGTAACTTCGGTCATCGAATAGCCTTCATAAAAATGAAAACGTCCTTGCATTGCAACAACTTTCTTGTCTCCTATTGTTCCAAAAACTAATGCGCCTTTGTGCCCTTGCACTGTAGATACTGGGAAATTTGGAATTTCATTGTAAGGCAGCGTAAATTCTACTTTCATTTCGTCCGTAAAACTCCCTAATCCTGAACCTAAGATTACACCATATTCTGGAATAAAATCAATCCTTTCCTTAATATAACTAACGGTTTCTTGTACTTGTTCCCACATAATCTAAAATTGTTTTATTAAAATTTTCACTTCCTGAAATGAAAGAGCTTTGTATTGACAAATAGAAAAGTTGTTCGTTTGGCAAACTTCCCTTTAACCGTACATAATCTTTTTCGGTAGTGATAATAATGTTGTTTTGAGCTAAATTTTTAATTTCTAAAATGTCTTTATCGGTAAAATTATGATGATCTGGAAAAGACAAATAGACATCATTTGAGTTTTGCAAATAGGAAAAAAATGGTTCCGGCTTTGCAATTCCTGCTACCAATACTTTAGCAGCATATTGAACTTCTTCAACCTTTATCTTTCGGTTTTCTCCATAAATACAATTATCGTATGCTATAAAAGTAAAGTATAATTCTTGGCCTTTCGAAAGTTTTAGTCTCTTTCTAATGTCATCCTGTTCCTCGAATGAAAGATTAAAAGGACATTTAGTTACAATAATCACGTTCGCTCTATCTGCTCCACTTCTGCTTTCACGTAAATTTCCGGTTGGCAACATAAAATCATCCGAATACAAATCGCCGTACGAAGTGAGTAAAATGTAAAAACCCGCTTTTACTTTTCGGTGTTGAAAAGCGTCATCAAGCAAGATAATTTCTGGTTTTTCTGTTTGCGAAAGCAATTGTTCTATCCCGTTTTTTCTATCGGCATCAACTGCAACTTGTATCGATGGAAATTTCTGAAAAAACTGGAACGGTTCATCACCAATAGTTGCGGCATTTGAATTGGCATCCGCCAAAATAAAACCTTTCGATTGTCTTTTATAACCTCTGCTTAATGTGGCAACTTTATATTTATCCGAAAGCAAACGAATCAAATATTCGATTTGTGGCGTCTTTCCGGTTCCGCCAACACTAAGATTACCAACAGCAATAATTGGTAAATCAAATGAATAGGATTTTAAAACTCCTTTGTCGAAAAGAAAATTCCGAATACTCGTTATGAGACCATATAATATGGCAAACGGAAACAGTAATTTTCGGAGTAAATTCATTTTACGAAAGTAGAATAAATTATCTTTGATTTAAAATTTTGTTTCTTTTGTTTATTGTTTAAAGTTGATCAAACGTTAAACTTTAAATCTTAGACTTTAAACTAAAATAAAACATGAAAATCAAAGAAATAATTTCCGTGCTTGAAGAAATGGCGCCACTCGCCTATGCTGAAGATTTTGATAATGTCGGGTTATTGGTTGGTGATCAAGATGTGGCATCAACTGGAATATTGGTTTGCCATGATGCATTAGAAAATATAATTGACGAAGCGATTGCAAAAAATTGCAATCTTGTGGTTTGTTTTCATCCGATATTATTTTCTGGTTTGAAAAAAATAACGGGGAAAAATTATGTGGAACGAGCCGTTATTAAAGCCATAAAAAATGACATTGCCATTTATGCCGTTCACACCGCTCTTGACAACCATCATGAAGGCGTGAATAAAATATTCAGTGATGCATTAGGATTGGTAAATACTAAAATCCTGGTTCCCAAACTAAATTTCATTCGGAAATTGGTGACGTACACGATTCCTGAAAATGCTGAAGAGGTGCGAAATGCGCTATTTGATGCTGGCGCGGGAACCATTGGCAACTATGAAAATTGCAGTTTCAATTCGAAAGGAATTGGAACATATATGGGAAATGAACACAGCAATCCGCAAGTTGGAGAGCGTTTTGAGTTTGTTCAGGGAGACGAAATTAAAATTGAAGTCACTTTCGAAAAGCATTTGGAAAACAAAATCCTGAAAGCCTTATTCAAAAGCCACGCTTACGAAGAAGTCGCATACGAGATTTATGAGTTGCAAAACCAACATCAAAATATTGGTTTGGGAATGATTGGAGAATTAAAAAATCCGATGAGTGAAAAAGAATTTCTACTTTTTGCAAAAGAAAAAATGCAATGTGGCGGAATTCGACATTCGAACTTTATTGGAAAGGAAATTAAAAAAGTAGCCGTTCTTGGCGGAGCAGGAAGTTTTGCAATAAAAAATGCTATTCAGGCGGGAGCAGATGCGTATTTGACTGCTGATTTGAAATATCATCAGTTTTATGAAGCAGAAAACAAGTTGCTTTTGGCCGATATTGGACATTTTGAAAGCGAACGCTATACAAAAAATTATATTGTAGAGTATCTTCGGAAAAAAATCCTTAATTTTGCAGTTATTTTATCAGAAGAAAATTCAAATCCAGTTAAGTACTTATAGAATATGGCGAATACGAAAGAATTAAGTGTTGAGGACAAGTTAAGAGCAATTTACGATTTACAACTTATTGACTCTAGAATTGACGAAATCAGAAACGTAAGAGGAGAACTTCCTTTAGAAGTAGAAGATTTAGAAGATGAAGTGGCTGGTTTAAGCACACGTTCAGAAAAATTGAAAGGAGAACTTGAAGTTATCGAGGATCTAATCAAATCAAAAAAGAATGCAATTGATGAGCACAAAGAAGCTATCAAAAAATATACTAAGCAACAAGAAACTGTTCGTAACAACAGAGAATTTAATTCGTTGACTAAAGAAATTGAATTTCAAGAATTAGAAATTCAATTGTCAGAAAAGCAAATTAAAGAAATGAAAGCTTCTATCGAACACAAGAAAGAAGTAATTTCAAGTTCTAAAGAAAGATTAGAAGCAAAATCAAATCACTTAAAGCACAAAAAATCAGAGTTAGACGCTATCATGGCTGAAACTGCTAAAGAAGAAGCATTCTTGTCTGAGAAATCAGCAGAATTTCAAGCTTTAATTGAAGAAAGATTATTGAAAGCTTATACAAGAATCAGAAGTAGCGTTCGTAATGGTTTAGCTGTAGTTTCTATCGAAAGAGGAGCTTCTGCAGGATCATTCTTCACTATTCCACCACAGACACAAGTAGAAATTGCTTCCAGAAAGAAAATCATTACTGACGAACACTCCGGAAGAATATTAGTCGACAGCTCATTGGCTGACGAAGAAAAAGAGAAAATGGAACAATTGTTTTCTAAATTCTAATTACATTTAAGTCCCGATACACATCGGGACTTTTTTTTTATGAAAAAAATAGTATTTTTTATATTCACTAAATCTATTGGTTTATACATTAACCTTTTGAGTTTTGTATTTCCAAAAAAAGCATCGCAACTGGCGTATGGTTTTTTTAGTGAACCTCGAGAAGGGAAATTATCTAAAGACAAACTTCCGGGAATTCTGCAAAAAGCACAGTCCGAAATGTTCCAACTTCAAGAAGATTCCTTTCATACCTATACATGGAAAGGAAATGACACTGTTATACTTTTGGTTCACGGCTGGGAAAGCAACGCTTCTCGCTGGGAAAATTTACTCCCATATCTTAAAAAATCTGGAAGCACCATCATTGCCATCGACGGCCCGGCTCACGGGTTATCCAGCGGAAAAGAATTCAACATTCCCCAATACGCTGAATTTATTCATGTTGCTGTACAAAAATTTAAACCACAATATCTTATCGGTCATTCTATAGGTGGAAAAACGTGTTTGTATTATCAATCCGTTTATCAAAATGATGCTTTAAAAAAAATGGTGATATTGGGAGCACCAAGTGATTTCAAAATTATATTGAACAATTACATTACATTATTAAGCTTGAATAGTAAAATTTCAAAGTCTTTGGAGGCGCATTATCTTAATAATTTCAAATTGAGCTTGGAACAGTTTTCCGGTAAAATATTTGCTTCAAAATTAAATATAAAAGGATTAATCGCCCACGACATTGACGACACCGTAGTTTTATTCGAAGAAGGAAAAAAAATTGCAGGAGCTTGGAAAAATGTAATTTTCATTGAGACTAAAGGCTTAGGTCATAGCATGCACGACGATGAGTTGTATAAAAAAGTATCTCGTTTTTTATTTGAAGAAAAATAGATTTCTTAGCTAATATGAACTTCTGAATTAAATCTAAGAAGACTAAATACAATCCATCGAAACTTACCTTTCTAACAATCCAAAAATTTAAGAAGTCTAAAATCTAACAAACAAATTCATTACTTTTGCAGTATGGAAGAAAATTTAAAACGCCTCAATAAATTCATAGGAGAAACTGGTTATTGTTCCCGCCGCGAAGCTGATAAAATCATTGAAGAAGGTCGTGTGACTATCAATGGAGTCGTTCCGGAATTGGGCACAAAAGTTTCACCGAATGACGAAGTGCGTATTGACGGTAAACTAATCCGTGAGCAAAATGAGAAACCGGTTTATCTTGCTTTCTATAAACCTGTAGGAATCGAATGTACCACAAACCTTGATGTTCGCAATAATATTGTGGATTACATCAATTATCCGAAACGAATTTTTCCTATCGGACGATTAGACAAAGCCAGTGAAGGATTAATTTTTATGACCAATGACGGCGATATCGTCAATAAAATTTTAAGAGCTCGAAACAATCACGAAAAAGAATATACGGTAACCGTAAACAAACCCATCACCGATCGTTTCATCGAAAGAATGGGCAATGGAGTTCCTATTTTAGATACCGTTACCCGAAAATGTAAAGTGGAACAAATCAGCAAATTCACTTTCAAAATTATCTTAACACAAGGTTTAAACCGTCAAATCCGTAGGATGACCGAATATTTAGGGTATGATGTTACGGCGCTTAAACGCATCAGAATCATCAATATTTCACTGGATGTTCCCGTTGGTAGATACCGCGATTTGACTGATGCCGAAATCAAAGAATTAAACGAATTGATTGAACCTTCGAGCAAAACAGAAGAAGCCAGTTTACCGAAAACAGAAGCCCCAAAAAGAAGAACGGAATTTATCAAAAGAGATGATCCCAGATTTAAAGGACGAGGAGATTATTAAAAAATACAAATCCCATCTGCCACGGCCGATGGGATTTTTCATTTGCACTATTTCTCAACCTTTATAAACTCATAATATAATGCTTTTGACAAAAAGGACCTTGATTGCATTCGACTAATCTCCTTCTCTCTTGAAATTTCAATGTACTGTCCATCTAATTTATTTTGTAAAAAATAGTCTCGACGCACTTCATCATTAAAGTTTAGTCCTGATAAAAATATTGGTTCTACTCCTTTGTTTACTGAAATATTATAATTGGTAATCAGATTTCCCCAATTCACAAAACTGCACAAAAGAATCGTTCCATAGAAATACCAAATCATTTGATTGAAAAGAAAAGCATTCGTTTTTTGCTTGGTAATTTTTACAAAAGAAATAACCAATCCAATAATTGATAAAATCAAGAAAGCATAAACACCTAACCTTTTATAAGTCAATCCAAAAAAAGAAACATATTCTGAGTTTTTAATAATTGTACTAATGATTAAAACTCCGTTTAAGAAAATCCAAATCTTGGCTAACTTTTTAAGGTTTTTAGCTTTTTTATCAAAATTAAATCCTCCTTTAAAATAAAATAAAATAACGCCAACTGCCATTATGATTGAAAAAATAACGGCATTCACTCTTTCGTGTGTATCAGAACTTAAGTTAGATTTTTTTACAACCTCAAAAAACTGTTCGTAATTATAAGTCGCAATGAAAACCAAAAGAAGCACATTCAAAAGAAACAACGTAATCTCTCCACTTCTTCTTTCAAAATCAATATCCAGAAATGAAAATGAATTTTGATTTTGTGTTTTGGCGTCTTCCTTAAAATCATTGTCCAGTAAATCATTCTTTTCATAAAAAACCTCAGGAATCCAATAATTCCAGAAAGTGAACGAAATAAAAAATCCTAAAGCGGTCAGTACAAATACTTGCCACGCATCGATATCTAAATAATAATCCGTGAACAAAGAGGAAAAATGATCGCTCCCAAAAGAATATACAATTAAAAACAATCCAAGAAAAACAACTGGTATAACAAAATAAGCAATCAGTTTTTTAGCAAAACCGCTGTTGACTTTTCGCTTCGGAAGATATTGACTAAACATCAATATACGACCTAACGAAGCGATACCGTTCATTAATACTAAAGGAAGAGTTTGTAACAATTTAAGTTTTGGTTCCTGGGTTTTGAATTGTAAAAAGATAATCGACAAAACCATGGCAAAAAAAGATGGAAAATCTCCGTACCAAGCAAATGCAAAGCATGACAGAACCGATGTAACAACTAAAATCAGATGTGCCCTACTGGTAATTTTCTCTTGAAAGAAATAACATATTAAGGCGGTTTGCATCATCCCGAAAATGGCCCAATTGAGACCCAAATCTTCCTTGTAAAAAAGCAGAGTAAAAACCAAACTGCTGACTAAAATAAAATGTAGTTTTTTCATAATTAATAATTTAAAAGTACTTTGTATTTCAAAGTATAAAGTTAAAAAAAAGGGTTATTTAGATTTAATTAATTTTTCAAGACTATTCAAGTGTGAAATAAAAGCAGTTCTGCCAATATTGGTAACTCGATACGACGTTTTTGGTTTTTTACCAACAAATTCTTTTTTTACTTCTATGTATCCAGATTTTTCTAACGCCGAAGAATGACTTGCTAAATTTCCATCAGTGATATTCAATAAAGATTTCATTTCAGTAAAATCAATCCAGTCGTTTACCATCAGAACAGACATAATGCCTAATCTAACCCTACTTTCGAAATCTTTATTTAATTTGTCAATGATTCCCATTTCTATTTGTATTTTTTGAACACAATTATTCCGTAAAGAATATGCAAAATTCCAAATCCAATTGCCCAAAAAACAAGACCAAAACCAAGATAAAAAAGCGAAATACATCCTAGAACAATCTCACAAGCGCCTAAATATCTAATGTCAGAAAAAGTATATTTCCCCGCATTAATAAGTGCTAACCCATAAAACAATAGAGTAACAGGAGCAATAAGAGCAAATAATTGATGGTATAAAAGTGCTACACAAAATACGCCTCCAACCAGTAAAGGAATTGCTAGATTCAATACCATTTTTTTAGTAGTATTCGTCCAAACCGGTAAATCAAACTTTTTACTTTTTCTCAAAGTAAAGAATATACCCGACCCCAAAGCTAAGACTAAAATTCCGCAAGCAACGAAAACTAATTCGATTATTAAATCATAGCTATACATCTTTTGCTTTCCATCAAAATATTCAATACCACTATTTTTAAATAATTGATACGCATAAACTGACCCGGCTAATGCGAAAAAGCCCGCAAATATTCCTGAAAGGCCACTTAACGAAATGAATCTGGAAGAGCGCTCCATCATGGAACGAATATGCGATAAATCTTCTTGAATTTTTTGACTCATAAATAAAGTACTTTGAGTTACAAAGTTATTTATTATTTTTAGATTTCAAAACAGAAAGCGAATTATTTTAATAAATATTTATTAAAATAATTCGCTTTCTGTTTAAAAAAAGATTGGTATAAAAGATTCGTTTGCTCAGAATCTATTTTGAGCCTGCTTCCCAACCTCTTTGAATCTCTCCAATAGTAGAATCCCAGTCGTAAATTGTCAGTATGATAAAAAGAGTAGCAAATCCTAAGAAAAACATTAGTACGTCTCTGTTTGAAATTTTCATTTTTATAGTATTTAATTATTTATTTAAATATATAAAATTAATTGAATCCAAAACCAAAAAAGTAAGATTAATATTAATTAAAACCATCTTTTTCTTTTGAATAAAAACACACCAAAAGCAGATAACAAAACAGATACTGTAATAACAATCCATATTCCATAGCGATTATCTTCTAAATCATTAGGTACATTCATTCCATATAAACTGGCAATTAATGTTGGAATCATCAGAATAATCGAAATAGAAGTCATCTGCTTCATGATTGTATTCATATTATTAGAAATCACAGAAGCATACGCATCCATAGTTCCCGTTAAGATGTCACTGTAAATATTTGTAGTTTCTTGTGCCTGACGCAATTCAATTTCAACATCTTCCAATAAATCCGAGTCAAAATGCTCTTTTTGGGATTTAATGTTCTTGATTCGGTGCAACAAAATATCGTTCCCTTTCAAGGAAGTCATAAAGAATACCAAACATTTTTCTATTTGAAGTAACGCCTGCAACTCTTCATTTTTAATTGACTTTTCTAAATTGTCCTCGGCTAATTTTATTTTTTGATTGACTTGCTTTAAGTATTTCAAAAACCAAACACTGGACGACAGCAATAACTTCAACACTAAATCAAAGTTGTCTTTAATGTTGATATTCTTGCGTTTGGTGTAAGTAACGAAATCCGTAAGCATTTCCGTTTTATGAAAACTGATGGTGATGCAAACTTCTCCTTTAAAAACAACCCCGACAGGAATTGTATGAAAAGGCAACTTCACATCGTTACTCTTTACAGGAATTCGCATGATAATCAAAGTCCAACCATTTTCAATTTCTATCCTTGGTCTTTCGTCAATATCTTCAATGTCGTTATAAAATGCTTCGGGAATTTGTAATTCTTCGAGTAAATATTTTTTTTCTGCTTCGGTAGGACATTCAATATTAATCCAGCAGTTTGGAGTCCAATCAGCAGTGGCAATTAATCCGTTATTGTTTTTATAAAAAGCTCTCATTTCAAAATTCTATAGGTTTATGTATAGCCTCTTGAAAAAGTCAAGTGCTATATTAGTTCAACATTTCCGAATAATAATCGTCCATTTTAAAGGTCTTTTTTAAGTGGTGCAAAAGTATTCTTTAAATTCCGTTTCAGCATCAATTATCAGAATTTTATACATTTTTTTAAATAAAAAAGCCTTAAACGTATGTTTAAGGCTTTCAATCAGAACTATTATTCTCTATTTATTTCTTTTCATTTCTCTTGCCAAAAGCGTATTTTTCAACAACATTGCAATGGTCATAGGTCCTACTCCACCTGGAACCGGAGTAATAAATGATGATTTTTTACTTACATTTTCAAAATCAACATCACCCGTGATTACATATCCTTTTTCGTTACTTTCATCAGGAACACGAGTAATACCTACGTCAATAACCACAACTCCATCTTTTACCATATTTGCTTTCAGGTAATTTGGAACACCTAGAGCCGTAATAATGATATCCGCCTGAATGGTAATTTCCTCAATATTTTTAGTGTAGCTGTGCGTCAAAGTAACTGTTGAATTTCCAGGAAAACCTTTTCTTCCCATCAAAATACTCATTGGTCTTCCCACAATGTGGCTACGACCTATTACTACAGTGTGTTTTCCTTTGGTTTCTACACCATATCTTTCTAACAATTCTAAAATTCCGAAAGGTGTTGCAGGAATAAAAGTAGTCATGTCTAAAGCCATTTTTCCAAAATTCTCAGGATGAAATCCATCGACATCTTTGCTTGGATCTACCGCCATCAATACTTTTTGCTCATCAATTTGTTCCGGAAGCGGCAATTGAACGATAAATCCATCAATAGCATCATTCTCATTCAGTTCCTTAATTTTCTTTAGCAATTCAACTTCAGTAGTTGTACTTGGCATTTTTACTAAAGTAGATTCAAAACCTACTCTTTCACAAGCCTTTACTTTACTCCCTACATAAGTTAAACTTGCACCATCATTTCCAACAATTAGGGCTGCTAAATGAGGAACTTTCTCCCCATTGTCTTTCATTTTTTGTACTTCTACAGCGATTTCACTTTTAATATCCTCCGCTGTTTTTTTTCCGTCTAGTAGTTGCATTGTTATTGGGTTTAATATATTAAAGCCGAAAGTCTTAAAATCATTACAACTTTAAGACTTTCGACTTTTGACTCAATTTTATTTCATTCCTGGCATTCCGCCTTTCATACCGCCCATCATTTTCATCAGGTTTTTTCCTCCCGGGCCTTGCATCATTTTCATCATCTTGCTCATTTGGTCAAACTGCTTCATTAACTGATTCACCTGTTCGATTTTAGTTCCGGAACCTTTTGCAATTCTAGCTTTTCTTTTTACATCAATTAAAGCCGGCTTGCTTCTTTCAATTGGCGTCATCGAATGAATAATGGCTTCAATATGTTTGAAAGCATCGTCTTCTATCTCCACATCTTTCATGGCTTTTGAAGCACCTGGTATCATTCCAACCAAATCTTTCATATTACCCATTTTCTTTACTTGCTGAATTTGAGAAAGGAAATCATCAAAACCGAATTCGTTTTTGGCAATTTTCTTTTGGATTTTTCGTGCTTCTTCTTCGTCAAATTGCTCTTGAGCTCTTTCTACCAAAGACACAACATCTCCCATTCCCAAAATTCTTTCGGCCATACGAATTGGATAGAACACATCAATGGCGTCCATCTTTTCTCCTGTACCTACGAATTTAATTGGTTTATTAACAACCGATTTAATCGAAATTGCAGCTCCACCACGTGTATCACCATCTAATTTCGTTAAAATAACCCCATCAAAATTTAATCTTTCGTTGAAAGCTTTTGCTGTGTTTACAGCATCTTGACCTGTCATTGCATCCACAACAAATAAGGTTTCTTGCGGCTGAATGGCTTTATGAACGCGTTCTATTTCGTTCATCATTTCCTCATCAACAGCTAAACGACCTGCTGTATCGACAATCACTACATTGAATCCATTTGCTTTCGCATGTTTGATTGCGTTTTGAGCAATTTCTACCGGATTTTTATTTTCAGGTTCTGAATAAACCTCAACTCCAATCGAATCTCCAACTACATATAATTGTTGAATCGCCGCTGGACGGTAAATATCACAGGCTACCAAAAGTGGTTTCTTGTTCTTTTTTGTAAGAAGATAATTCGCTAGTTTCCCTGAGAAAGTTGTTTTCCCTGATCCTTGCAAACCAGCCATCAAAATAACTGTTGGATTTCCCGAAAGATTGATTCCGGCAACATCGCCACCCATTAATTCAGTCAGTTCATCTTTGACTAACTTCACCAATAATTGTCCCGGCTGAAGCGTTGTCAATACATCCTGTCCGATTGCTTTTTCTTTTACTTTAGTGGTAAAATCTTTGGCAATTTTAAAATTGACATCGGCGTCAAGTAAAGCACGACGTACTTCTTTCAAAGTTTCGGCTACGTTTACTTCAGTAATTTTTCCGTGTCCTTTTAATATATGAAAGGCTTTGTCTAGTTTATCGCTTAAATTATCGAACATAGTATTTATTTATTTTGAAATGCAAATTTAAGCATTTGATTTTGAAGTTGTATTCATAATATTATAAAAAAAACAGCCTTTTTAGACTGTTTTGAAGATGTATTTGGTGATTTAACTTAAAATAAACTAATTCTTTTCAAAAGTCAAATAATTCATTTCAGCATTACCATTCTTTAAAGCTCTTAATCGAACTTGTGTAGCAGTGATTTCAACAACATCCCATTCCTCAGATAATGCGACAAAAGTTAAAGGATTTGAAAACGAAATAGCAAAATCGATATCATTATTTGGATTATCATCCGCAATATCTGATTTTGTGATTGTCCATTTTCCGCTGTAATCTACATTGGAATTATCTGCCATTAAAATATTATTTGGGCCAAAAGTAAAATTATAGCCTAAAAAAGAACTCGATTTATTTGTTTTAGTATCCAAAAAATAAGTGACTTTCCAAGTTCCTTGATTTAAAGTCGCCAGTATACTTTCCGGACTTTTAGCTACAGTATTTGATACTACTGCGTCATCATCGCAACATGTACCTGCAATGTTTAGCAAAAAAACACAAAGCACAAACGGGAAAAGCACTATTTTTTTCATAATACATTAGTAATTTCGTTTAAAATTACTAAAAATATTATCTTTTCCGTATTAAAATCAACTTTATTTACATTCTTTCAGGAACACTAATTCCCAACAATTTAAATGAAGCTGCAATTGTATCGGCTACTTTTTTAGACAATTGAACACGGAAGATTTTCTTTTCTAAATCCTCTTCTCCTAGAATAGGAACCGCCTGATAAAACGAATTGTATTCACGAACTAAATCATATGTGAAATTTGCCAACAAAGCAGGACTGTGATGCTGTGCTGCATTTTGGATAACTTCAGGAAACAACTCTAATTGTTTTACCAGTTCTTTCTCTTTTTCGTGCAGCGTTGTCATTTTTGACTTATTCGAAAAGTCAAAATTTGCTTTACGAATAATAGATTGAATTCTGGCGTAGGTGTATTGAATAAACGGTCCCGTATTTCCTGCAAAATCTACCGATTCTTCCGGATTGAAAAGGATTCGCTTTTTAGGATCTACTTTCAAAATATAATATTTCAAAGCGCCTAAGCCTATGGTCTTATACAAAGTACTTTTTTCTTCGGAAGAATAAGTGTCTAATTTCCCTAAATCTTCTGCGATTTTCTGTGCTGTATCCGCCATTTCCTGCATTAAATCATCAGCGTCTACAACCGTTCCCTCTCTGCTTTTCATTTTACCGGAAGGCAAATCTACCATTCCGTATGACAAATGGAATAAATTTTTAGACCATTCAAAACCTAATTTTTTTAAGATAAGAAACAGCACTTTAAAGTGATAATCCTGCTCATTCCCAACGGTATAAACCATTCCGCCAACATCCGGATAATCCTTCACACGCTGAATCGCAGTTCCAATATCTTGTGTCATGTAAACCGCAGTACCATCTGAACGCAAAACAATTTTACGGTCTAAACCTTCATCTGTTAAATCAATCCAAACCGAACCGTCAGGATCTTTTTCGAAAACGCCTCTGTCCAAACCAATCTGAACGACATCTTTCCCTAATAAATACGTGTTACTTTCGTAATAAAAACAATCGAAATCAACACCTAAATTTTTATAAGTTGTAGAAAAACCATCATAAACCCATTGATTCATGGTTTTCCAAAGCGTGATTACTTGTTCGTCTCCTGCTTCCCATTTTAACAACATTTCCTGTGCTTCGAGAATTATTGGCGCTTGTTTTTTTGCTTCCTCTTCTGTTTTGCCGGCGCTCATTAATTGCGCCATTTCTTCTTTGTATGCTTTATCAAAAGCAACGTAATAATTTCCAACTAATTTATCTCCTTTTAAACCTGTTGATTCCGGCGTTTGTCCGTTTCCGAATTTTTGCCAAGCCAACATTGATTTGCAAATATGTATTCCTCTATCATTAATGATTTGAGTTTTATAGACTTTCTTACCCGAAGCTTTGATGATTTCTGCCACTGAATATCCCAAAAGATTATTACGTACGTGACCTAAATGCAAAGGTTTATTAGTATTTGGCGAAGAATATTCTACCATTACCGCTTTGTCTTCTGGATTTGGAGTAACGAAACCAAATTTAACATCATCTTTTATTACTCCGAAGAAATCCAAATAATACTTATCCGAAACAACAATATTCAAAAATCCGGAAACCACATTAAACCGACTTACCTCAGCTACATTTTCAACTAAATAGTTCCCAATTTTATTTCCCAATTCTACTGGATTACTTTTAACAACTTTCAACAAGGGGAAAATAACCATTGTAATATCTCCTTCAAATTCCTTGCGTGTTGTTTGAAATTCAACTTTATCAATCGTAACGTCGAATAAAACTTTTACAGCTTTTTCAATAGAGGGCGTAAGAATCTGTAGTAATGTCATTTCGTGTATTGGTTTTAAGGGGGCAAAGATAGTCATATTGCACTAATTTGAAAATTGGAAAACAAGATAATTTGCACCTAAAAATGAAGCTTTTAATATAGTTTGAGTTAGAAATCCATATTTTTTTCAAAAATTGATGTAACAAAATCGTTGTTGAGAAGTCTATTAAGTAAATTTTAATATTTCTTATTTGTTAAAAAATGTTAAATATTATTAAAAAAGGTATTGTGTTTAACATAGTATTATATAAAACAATACATTTGCTTCATCAATCATTTAAATCAAATCAATCATGAAACTTAAATTAATTTTAATCTGTTTAATCGGAACGTTGTTTTCGATGCAGGCACAAACTTCGGTCAAACCGACGATTCTGGAAAACACAGGAATTATTTCTGGAAAGATCACTGACAAAAAAACCAATGAACCTTTACCATACGTGAATATTGTGGTAAAAGAAAACAACAAAGTTATTACTGGTGAAATCACATCTGACAAAGGAACTTTTCAAATAAAAAATTTAGCCTTAAAAGATTACATTGTTGAAATCCAGTTTATGGGATATAAGACCATCACTAAAGCAATTTCACTGATAAACGACGCAAAAAATGCAAATCTGAACACGATTGCTATCGAAGAAGATGCCATTGAATTAAAGGGCGTAAATATAGTTGCTGAACGCTCTACTATTGAACAAAAAATTGACAGAAAAGTAATTAATGTAGGGAAAGATCTGACCACGGCAGGTGCAACTGCATCTGAAATTATGAATAATATTCCTTCTGTAAATGTAGATCAAGACGGAAAATTATCCTTGCGCGGCAACGAAAACGTACGTGTTCTGGTAGATGGACGTCCAAGTAATATTGAAGCTTCACAGTTGTTGAAACAAATTCCGTCCACTTCTATTAAGAAAATTGAATTAATCACGAATCCAAGTGCCAAATACAATCCAGAGGGAATGTCTGGGATCATCAACATTGTTTTACATAAAAATGCTAATGACGGATTTAATGCCAGCATCAATACGGGTCTGACTTTTGCACAAACACCAAAGATTAGCAATTCCCTAAACATGAATTACAGAACCGGTAAGGTGAACTTTTTCTCCACTTATGGAAATAATTTTGGTAAAAACTTCAATGAAGGGAACATTTCGAGGCTTGACGACAACTCCAATCAAATGTTTGATATTGTAAATGACAACAAATCTCATTTGTTCAAAATTGGAATGGATTACTATATCAATGACAAAAACACTATTTCTGCTTATACGAATCAAAACATATTTGTGGGCAATGGTATCGTGGATGTAAACATTGTAAATCCAAATGCCTCTCAAAATTTGCTATTAAATTCAAAATACTTTTCAGACAATACGGACGGAACTTATAATGTAGCGTTCAAACATTTAACGAAAAAAGAAGGTGAAACGCTGGATTTAGAAATAAATCACAGCATTTATTCTGAAAATCAAGATGCCAGTTTTCTAACTACTTTCAACAACCCAAATATACCAAGCAGTTCTTACACTGATAATCTGGGGGATAAAAGACAAAATTCAACCGTCAATTTGGATTATGTGAATCCGCTGAATGACAAGACTAATCTAGAGTTGGGTGCTGAAAGCAGAATTATACGAACAGAAAACAATTACATGACCAACAACAGTTCGCTATCAAATTCTGATTACAGCTATGATTTAGACATCTATTCTGCTTACGCTACATTTGGACAAAAATTCAAAAAAATAGGATATCAATTAGGTGCGCGTTTTGAAAGTTATAAAGTAAACGCAATGTTAAACGGCACTACCGCTTACAAAGATGATTATTTCACGGTCTATCCTTCCGCTTCGATGACTTATTCTCCTACTGAAAAAAATCAGTTTCAAATCAGTTTAAGCCGACGTGTAGACAGACCTAGTTTAGACCAAACCAAACCAATCAGAGAATTCAGCACACCTAGAATAACCTCCATTGGAAATCCTGAATTAGACCCGCAATTTACCACTTCAATTGAATTAAATTATACTAAAACAATTGCTAAAGGATCATTCAGTTCTGGTCTTTTTGTAAGAAGTATTTACAATGAAATCAACAGAATTCTCTATCCAGACCCACAAAATCAGGACCAACAAATCATGAGTTTTGACAACTTCGACAATAATACAGCCTATGGTTTTGAGGCCTCTTTAAATTACAAAATCAATAGTTGGTGGGACATACAACCGGCGATAGATTTTTCTAGCATTAATCAAAAAGGATTAGTTTCAGTACTTAATTCAACCACGAACACATTTGATTTGGTTTCCAAAGAAGTAACTGCATCAGCTTTCAACGCCCGTTTCAACAGTAATTTCAAAGCTACTAAAAGCCTTCGTTTCCTTTTATTCGGATTTTATCGTTCTGGAGTTGATGGTGTACAATTCAACGGTAAAGAAATGTATAAAATTGATACCGGTGGACGTTATTCATTCCTAAAAGACAAAGCTACTTTAAGCGTTCGTTTCAATGATATTTTCAATACGATGAAAGCTGGTTTTGATGGACAAAATCCATACCCGCAAGTAGGTCAGTTTACTTGGGAAAGTCAATCCGTTTATATTGGTTTCAACTACATCTTTGGAGCAGGGAAAAACAAAAACTTGCAGCGCAAACAAAGAGATAACAATACCAAACAAGATGGTGGAGGATTGTTTTAAACAAAAAATAAAATGCCTGAATAAAAATTAGTTTTAATAGTTAGTTACCAAAAGAAAAACCCGGAGTATGCCAACTCCGGGTTTTTTGATTTTAAAATACTTTCATGTGAATTATAAATGGGCTTTTAGGGCTTTAATTTCCTCTGGATTTGCTATTTCACTTGTATCAATAATTGCGGAAGAATGATAGAAAACAGCATTTGTTTTTTCTTTTAATAATCCAATATTGGTAGAACGCAACCCACCACCTGGCATTATTACAATTCGATTATTAGCCTTTTCTACTAAGGTTGCTAAGACATCAATACCGTCAACTACGTTTGTTATTTTTCCTGAAGTCAAAATGGTTTTAAAACCACATCCGATTAGCGATTCAAGTGCTTGGAATTTATTTTTTACACCATCAAAAGCACGATGAAACGTACACGAAAGTGGATTTGCCAAAGCCACTAATTCCGCATTTTGTTGTTCATTGATAGTTCCGTCTTCCTTCAAAATTCCAAAAACAAAACCATCAACCTGAAGTTTTTTCAATGCTAATATTTCTGATTTCATTTGTCCGAATTCAAAATCAGAATAAACAAAATCTCCACCACGAGGCCGAATCATGACATTCAAGTCAATAGCGACTTTATCACGAGCAGTTTTGGTAAGTTCTAAATCTGGCGTTGTTCCGCCTTCATTCCTATTGGCACATAATTCAATTCTATCGGCACCACTATTTTTAGCAATTATAGCCGATTCTAAATTGAAACAGGCAATTTCCAGTTGAGCTTTTTTCATTTATTTTAAAAAATAATCGGCATCGATTAATCGGTTTCCACTTGCATCATTCACAGCATAATTGAAACCGCCTTGAATACAATACGAGCCATATTCTCCTTTTTTATTTAATGCGATGAAACCAACTTGTATGTCTTTTAAATTTTTATTTCTTTTTCGGGTCAAATTTACTATTCGTGCCACCGCTTCCTCACAGGCTTTTTGTGGTGATTTTCCTTGTCGCATCAGCTCTACAACCAAATGACAACCTGAAATCCGAATCACTTCTTCTCCATGTCCTGTAGCTGTTGCGGCACCAATTTCATTATCAACGTACAAACCAGCCCCAATAATAGGTGAATCGCCCAAACGTCCATGCATTTTGAAAGCCATTCCGCTTGTCGTACACGCACCAGAAAGATTTCCATCAGCATCCAAAGCAATCATCCCGATGGTATCATGGTTTTCAATATTGGCAATCGGTTTGTACTGACTCGTTTTCAACCATTCCTTCCATTCTTTTTCGGATTCTTCCAATAACAAATTTTCTTTTACAAAACCTTGGGACAGCGCAAATTGCAAAGCGCCATCACCAACCAACATGACATGCGGTGATTTTTCCATCACAGCGCGAGCCACAGCAATGGGATGTTTTATAAATTCCAAACACCCTACTGAACCAATATTGGCGTTTTCATCCATAATACAAGCATCAAGCGTGACGCGGCCATCTCTATCCGGCCTTCCGCCATAACCCACGCTTCTTTCCGTTGGATCGCCTTCTGGAATTTTTACTCCTGCCTCGACAGCATCTAAGGCTCGACCGTTGTTTTTTAAAACTTCCCAAGCGGCTGCATTCGCTTGAATTCCAAAATTCCATGTAGAAAGCACAATGGGTTTCATGCCTTTTTTAGATGAAAAATCATTTTCTTCCTCTGGTTTCCCTTTGAATGAATGTAACGCCACAGCTGCGGAAGCAAAAGCTGCTGTTTTCAAAAAATTTCTACGGTTTGTCATTTTGATTGGATTAGTATTCTCTGCATCAATTTTGAACTATAAATATAATGGTTCGCCTTTAAATAAAAAAACCTGCACAATAATTTGCGCAGGCTTATACTTTTTATTCTGTAAGAATTAGAATCCACATCCAATTCCTTCAATACTTTTTACCATTTAATAATTGCACTTCCCCAAGTAAAACCACTTCCAAATGCTGCCAAAACAACAGTATCTCCTGATTTTATTTTGCCTTGTTCCCATGCTTCAGTTAAAGCAATTGGAATTGAAGCTGCGGTAGTATTACCATATTTCTGAATATTATTATATACTTGATCATCTGTCAAGTTGAATTTCTTTTGGATAAACTGTGAAATTCTCAAATTAGCCTGATGCGGAATCAACATATCAATATCCGAAACCTCCAGATTATTCGCTTGCAATCCTTCATTAATTACTTCGCTGAAACGAACTACAGCATTTTTAAATACGAATTGTCCATTCATATACGGGAAATAACTTTTATCATCAGGATCATTATCTGCTAAAATATCCGTTACCCAACGGCCTCCCATTCCTGGAGCTTTTACAATTAGTTCCTCAGCATGTTGCCCTTCAGAATGTAAATGTGTGGATAAAATCCCTTTTGTCAAATCTTCTTCTCTGCTCAAAACAGCTGCTCCTGCCCCATCTCCAAAAATTACCGAAACACCACGTCCACGAGTCGTCATGTCCAATCCGGTAGAATGAACCTCAGATCCAATAACTAATATGTTTTTATACATTCCAGTTTTTATATACTGATCTGCTACTGACAAAGCGTAAATAAATCCGGAACATTGATTTCTTACATCTAATGCGCCAACAGTTCTTAAACCCAAATCACGTTGCACCAAAACTCCGGGACCAGGGAAATAAAAATCAGGACTCAAAGTGGCAAAAACCACAAAATCGATATCTTCCTTAGCAACACCAGAACGTTCTATCGCAATTTTAGCCGCTTTCACGCCCATAGAAGTCGTTGTATCTTCTCCTTTTATAATGTGTCTTCGTTCTTGGATTCCAGTTCTTTCCTGAATCCACTCGTCATTGGTGTCTATAATTTTGGATAAATCGTCATTAGTCACTACGTTTTCGGGAACATAATAACCCAATCCTGCTATTTTTGAATGATACATATACTATTGTTATTTTATTAAAATACGAGTGCAAATTTAAAACATACTTGAAAATATGAGCTCACAAATTACCATTTTTTTAGCAATTTACAAGTTTTATGCCTTTTGTCAACCTTTACAGCCATCATCAGTCATAAAATTATGACAGAACACAACTAAAAATAAAACTGCAAGAAAGCAAACTCAAACCAATGCAAAAGTTAAAAAGAGTTTTTTGTTTCCAAATGTAACAACATTGAATTATTTTAGACCAATTATTGACACTGCCAACACTAATTTAAAATCATTCAAATTATGAAGTTAAAAATTCCATTTTTTTTATTTCTTGGACTAAGCTTAACCACTTATGCACAAGAAAACTTAACCTATCAAAAACCATCTCAATCCATTTTGGAATTGGCTGATTATGAAAGAGCGCCTTCGGTATCGATGGATACTAAAAAAGAATACATGTTGCTTACCTATAGAAATACCTATAAATCATTGGACGATTTAAACCAAGATGAATTGCGTTTGGGCGGATTGCGGATTAATCCAATTACAAATATTTCGAGTGCAGTTACGTATGTGAACAACCTGAAATTACGCAAAATAAAAGACAAAAATGAAGTACAGGTTGCAGGTTTACCAACAAATCCGCGTATCAGTACTATCGCTTGGTCACCAAATGATAAAAAAATCTCATTTTCGCACACTACCGCTTCTGGTGTTGAACTTTGGGTTATCGATGTTGCTTCGGCGAAAGCCACAAAATTAACAGAGGCTACTGTGAATGCGAATATTGGAAGTCCGTTCAGCTGGATGAACGACAACGAAACCATTTTGGTAAAAATGTTACCAAAAAATAGAGCAGCGCTTTTGGATGCCAAAAAAGATTTGCCAACCGGCCCGATAATTTCGAATGCTGACGGAGTGAAATCGCAAAACAGAACGTATCCGGATATGTTGAAAAACAAGAATGATGAAATCAATTTTGAAAACATCATGACTTCTGAATTGTACAAAGTAAACTTGAACGGAACAGCTACTTTGTTCAAAAAAGCTGATATGTATGCTGGAGAAAGCTTCTCTCCTGATGGAAATTATTTGATGCTGACTACGATTCAAAAACCATTTTCATATATCGTTCCGTTGAGTCGTTTTCCATCAAAATCTGTAGTTTATGATAAAGCCGGAAACGAAGTAAAAGTGGTAAATGAAGTGCCGCTTACTGAAATTATCCCTAAAGGTTTCATGGCAGTTCGAAAAGGAAAAAGAAACATGAGCTGGAGAGCGGACAAACCGGCAACATTAGCGTATGCTGAAGCTTTAGACGGTGGAGATCCTGCAAACAAAGTGGAATTCAGAGATGAAGTTTTTCTTTGGAACGCACCATTTGATGCAGCAGCTACTTCATTGGTAAAAACACCTCAACGTTACGACCGCATGATTTGGGGGAATGACAATGTTGCCATAATTTCAGATGAATGGTACGACACCCGTAATACCAAAACGTATATTATTAATCCATCTAATCCAAGTCAGGCTCCAAAAGTAATTTTCGACAGAAACTCACAGGATGTATATTCTGATCCGGGGAATTTTGAAACCAGAAAAAACGAATACAACAGATATGTTTTGGCTATCGAAAATGACAATGCGTATTTACTTGGCGATGGTTTTACTAAAAACGGTCAATTCCCTTTTATCAGTGAATTTAATTTGAAAACAGCACAAGCAAAACGTTTGTACACCTCAGCTTATACAGATAAAAAAGAAGATATTTTGGAGATTGAAGATTTCAAGAAAGGAACTGTTTTAGTTCAAATCCAGTCTAAAAATGAATACCCAAATTATTACCTTAGAAACATTAAACAAAAAAATAAACTAACGCCAATTACCGCATTCAAAAATCCTTTTGAAAGCATTAAAAACGTGAGTAAGGAAGTGATTAAATACAAGCGTAAAGATGGTGTTGAATTATCCGGAACGTTGTATCTACCTGTTGGTTATGACAAAGTTAAAAAAGAGAAAATGCCATTGTTGATTTGGGCCTATCCAGCAGAATACAAAGACAAAAATTCAGCGGGACAAAGCACACAAAACCCGAATGAATTCACATTTCCTAGTTATGGCTCGTTCGTATATTGGGTAACCAAAGGCTACGTCGTTCTTGATGACGCTGCTTTTCCTATCATTGGCGAAGGAACAACGGAACCAAATGATAATTTCATTACGCAATTAGTAGACAATGCAGAAGCAGCGATTAATGCTGTGGATGCTCTAGGATACATCAACAGAAAAAAAGTAGCTGTTGGTGGTCACTCGTATGGCGCTTTTATGACCGCTAATTTGTTGACACATTCTAACCTTTTTGCTTGCGGAATCGCCCGAAGTGGTGCTTATAACAGAACGTTGACTCCTTTTGGATTTCAAAGTGAGCAACGCAATTACTGGGAAACTCCTCAAGTGTATAATACAATGTCGCCATTCATGAATGCGGACAAAATGAAAACGCCAATGCTTTTAGTACACGGTGAAGCCGATAATAACCCGGGAACGTTCACGTTGCAAACCGAACGCTATTTTCAAGCTTTGAAAGGTTTAGGCGCTCCGGCAAGAATGGTGATTCTTCCAAAAGAAGCTCACGGTTATGTAACCAAAGAAAATATTTTGCATTTGCTTTGGGAACAAGATCAATTCTTAGAAAAATATTTGAAGAATTAATTCCAACTTGACATAAAAGCAAAACCCCGAAATCATATTGATTTCGGGGTTTTCTATTTTTACGATAACATCAAGAACACTTCCTGATTGAGTTCTAATTCCGAATCGTGTTCAAAGAAAATTGCTCTTCGTTCAAAAGCTGCTTTTACTAAATAATGACTTCCTTTGAAATAGCACTGCTTCACAACTGCTTTCATCAAGGCGTTGTCCACCACTTTTAATTGATGTGGATACAGCAAAAGTAAGGCATCTTCATCATCCTCAAGAGGTATTAACTGGGATAATTTCAATTCGTTTACTTCCCCAAAAAGAGATGCAATGTATTTATTAGCCGGGTTTTCATACAAGGATTTAGAATCTCCTTTTGCCACTACTTTTCCATTTTGAATTACAATTGTTTCATCAGAAAAAGACAACGCATCAGTACTGTCATGTGTAGCAATAATACAGGTAACGCCTTTGTCTTTTAAGTAGCGAAATAAATTGCGACGCAACGAATTCTTTCGGAAAGAATCAATTTGGCTAAAAGGTTCGTCCAGCAAAATAATTTCGGGTTCCAAAGCCAAAACTCTTGCCAAAGCCACTCGTTGTTGCTGTCCGCCACTTAGGAATTTCGCTTTTACTTTTGCGAAAGCAGTCATTTCGACCATATCCAATAATTCTTGAATACGGGCTTTCTTTTGTTCAGGATACATATTCGACAAGAATTTGCCCACATTTTCTTCGACGGTTATGTAAGGCATCAAATCGAAATCCTGCGCTAAGTATTTAATGTAATCTTCTCCCGGAACCAGATTATATTTAGGTCCCAAAATAGGTTTTTCATTATAGGTTATCGCTCCGCTATCCAAATCATACAATCCATATATTAGTTTAAGTAACGTACTTTTTCCGCAACCACTTTCACCAATAATTGCTGTATTTTCCCCTTTGGCAATTGTGAAACTAACATTTTCAATAACTGGTTTGTTAATATAAGTAAACGATATGTTTTTTATCTCTAGCATCATCTTTATTTAAAGCTGCAAATTTACGATGTTTAATTCAAATTTAGGCACAAAAAAGGGCTGCTTCTTGACGAAACAGCCCTAGTTTTTATAGTGTTTTTTGCTTAGTTTTTCACTTCAGCTTCTGCATCTTTAATCATTTTTTCATTTGCAGTAATAGCAAATTCAACACGACGGTTTTGACTTCTACCATCAACTGTTTCATTAGAAGCAATTGGATCAGCAATTCCTAAACCAGTAACTTGAAATCTACGAGAAGAAACTCCTTTGCTAGCTAAATAATTTTTAACCGCTGCAGCTCTTTCTCCTGAAAGTTTTAAGTTATAATCCGCTGGACCAGTACTGTCTGTATAACCATAAATCGTGATATCAGTATCAGGATATTCTGCGAAAACAGGAACTAATTTATCTAAATTAGCTTTTGCACCAGCAGTCAAAGAAGATTTGTTAGTATCAAAACGCACAGCATTTTCATTCAAAACCAATTTAATTCCTTCTCCAATACGAACTACTTCAGCTCCTGGAAGAACAGCATCAATTTCTCTTGCTTGTTTATCCATTTTGTTACCAATAACTCCACCGGCAACTCCACCAATAACACCACCTAATACTGCTCCCATTGCACCTTTACCACCTTTACCAAGGTTGTTCCCAAGAACACCTCCAAGTACAGCTCCTGCAACAGCACCAATACCTGCACCTCTTTGAGTTTTGTTAGTATTTTTTACCGCTTCACAGCTAGTAAACATTGAACCTATAACCATTATTGTTGCTATTGCAACTATCGAAATCTTTTTCATATCTGTATTTTTTACTTATTAATTAACTTTTTGAAACTGATACACAACATCAGTCATTTTTCCTGCAACATCAATTTTATCAATCAATTGAAAAGAAGATTCTGTTTGATTGGCTACATTTAAAACATATCCTTCTCTAACTTTTCTAGCTTTTTCTCCAGCATTAAGTACTTTTAACACAAATTGTCCGTCGTTGTTGATAAACCATGTAATTGGCGAGCTGAATGCCATACAATTTGCTTTTGTCAAAGCCATAGTTCCTTTATTATTATTCGAAACAAATTTCCAATTACTTCCTACGAAACATTCTGAATCTGCAATTTGAAAACTATTCACTTTTACATATTGTGAACCTGGATACGTTACAGAACTAATTACCCAATTTCCTTTCATGGCAACCTGAGATTTTCTATCGGTGTTTGTACTTGTCGCTGATGTTGACTTACATGCAAACATCAGAACCGCTAATGTGCATAATAAAATAACTTTTTTCATTTTCTTAAATTTAATGAATTAATACTTACACAAATATACGAAGCAATTAAACACGTTTGTTTCAGAATTAAATTATTTTATATCATAATTAACGCTTGCGACAATTTGTCACTTCCATTATAATTGGTATTACATTTGAAAGAATTACAACCATCAAAATAAACTAAAAAATTCATAATATGACAACAGGTAAAATTAATGTTTCGGTAGAAAACATCTTTCCCTTAATCAAGAAATTCTTATACAGCGATCACGAAATTTTCTTGCGTGAATTGATTTCGAACGGAACAGATGCAACACTTAAATTAAAGCATTTAACCAGCATTGGCGAAGCCAAAGTAGAATACGGAAACCCAATTATCGAAGTAAAAATCGATAAGGAAGGTAAAAAACTACACATTATCGATCAAGGTCTGGGAATGACTGCTGACGAAGTGGAGAAATACATCAACCAAGTAGCGTTTTCTGGTGCTGAAGAGTTTTTGGACAAATACAAAGATTCAGCTAAAGATTCCGGAATTATTGGACATTTTGGTCTTGGATTCTATTCTGCTTTCATGGTTGCCGAAAAAGTGGAAATCATCACTAAATCGTTCAAAGATGAACCCGCTGCACACTGGACTTGCGATGGAAGCCCGGAATTTACTTTAGAACCAGCTGACAAAACTTCTCGTGGAACAGAAATCATTTTGCATATCGCCGAAGATTCTTTGGAATTCTTGGAAGAATACAAAATCAAGGAACTGTTGAACAAGTACAATAAGTTCATGCCTATTCCAATTAAATTTGGAACCAAAAAAGAGAAAATCGAGCAAAAAAAGGGTGAAGAAGTTGCTGAAGAAGATAAAGACAAAACTTTTACGGAAGTTGAAGTAGACAACATCATCAACAACCCAAATCCGGCTTGGACTAAACAACCAACAGAATTATCTGCGGAAGATTACAAGAATTTCTACCATGAATTGTACCCAATGCAATTTGAAGAACCGTTATTCCACATTCATTTAAATGTAGATTATCCGTTCAACTTAACTGGTATTTTGTATTTCCCAAAATTAGGATCTGATTTACAAATTCAGAAAGACAAAATCCAGTTGTACCAAAATCAAGTGTACGTAACGGATAATGTAGAAGGAATTGTTCCTGAGTTTTTAATGATGCTGAAAGGTGTTGTGGATTCACCAGATATTCCATTGAACGTTTCTCGTTCTGGATTACAAGCAGATGCTGCGGTTAAGAAAATCTCTAATTACATCACGCGTAAAGTTGCGGATAAATTAAAATCGTTATTCACTGAAAACCGTGCAGATTTTGAACAAAAATGGAACGACATCAAAATCGTTTTAGAGTACGGAATGCTATCTGAAGATAAATTCTACGAAAAAGCAGGTGCGTTTGTTTTGTACCCAACAGTTGACGGTAAATATTTCACTTTAGAAGAATTAAAAGAAAATCTTGCTGCAAATCAAACGGACAAAGATGGAAAATTAGTGGTTTTATACGCTGGAAACAAAGAGGCGCAACACTCTTATATCGAAATTGCAAAAGACAAAGGATATGAAGTATTGTTACTGGATTCTCCGATCATCTCGCATTTAATTCAAAAAATTGAAGGCGATAACAGCAACATGACTTTCGTACGTGTGGATTCTGACCATATTGATAATTTAATCAAGAAAGAGGAAACGACTATTTCTAAATTATCTGAGGAAGAACAAACCAACTTGAAAACCGTTTTGGAAGCTATTGTTCCTAAACAAACCTATTCCGTTCAACTGGAAGCTTTAGATAGTAATGCTTCGCCATTCATCATCACGCAACCGGAATTTATGCGTAGAATGAAAGAAATGAGTCAATCAGGCGGTGGTGGAATGTTCGGAATGGGAAATATGCCGGAAATGTACAATTTAGTAGTCAATACTAACTCTGAATTGGCAACAAGCATCCTGAACAACAAAGACAAAGACGCTCAGGAAAGTTTGGTAAAACAAGCTCTTGACTTAGCTAAATTGTCCCAAAACCTTTTAAAAGGCGAAGCATTAACCGCTTTCGTGAAAAGAAGTTTTGAAATGATTAAATAAGCAGAGAACCCATTTTATGAAGTAAAATGGTGTGAATCGCTTATTCCGAACTTGCTTCGGAATATCCAACATACTAAAAGCTGTCCAACCTTGGGCAGCTTTTTTTTTGGAGCACAACGATTGTTTTTCAAAATCACTTCCCTCCCGCTATGCGCTGCAATTTTTGCTTTTGGCTTGCGCCACAGCAAAGGATTTTCACTGCTATCGGGGCTATTTAGAGCATTTTACGGTTATAACTTCATTTAGCAATAGGAGTAAATAAGCACTGTTTTGTAAAGGATTATTTATATATTTGTTTTAAGACTAAAGTATGACGTTTGTCAAACAAAGCAACCCGATTTTGGGTGTATAAGTCGGACATCGTCAGACCTATAAACTAGTTGGTGGCAACCGCAACGCATGACAAAAAAAACATTAAAACAAATATTTTAACTTAACCATTTAGCACAATGCAAAAAAGAGTATTAATGATTTGCTTATTTTTAAGTGTTTCAATTTCAGTATTTTCACAAAAAGTATCAGTCAGTAAAATTGATGAAAGTCGCTCAACCTCTGATAGTTCATTTGACAACAAATGTGAAATTGAATTAAAAATTTCAGGTGATGAAGTACGAAAATATAAATTTGTTAAAATATCAAAAATCACAAAGGTAACCGATGACCAAGATTTAGATTTAATTAATGAAGACCATAACGATTTTGAGTACAAGGAAATAGATGAAAATGCAAAAGTAGAAATAGAAACTAAAATACCCGCTCGAAAAGCAAAAGTAATCAAAGAATTATCAGGGGAATTAAGCCTTTATAGCCCAACAGTTGCTAATGGAGCGATAATTAGAATTACTAACTATCAAACAAAGACCAATATCAACTTATTGCCCAATGCCGTAGGAGTTCAAATAATGTATTTAACGAAAGAATCTTTGGAAAAATTCGCCAAGGAACAAAAACTAAAAAAAGAAGAAGAACTTAAAAAATTACCAGAAATAACCCGAAAAATGGCAGAAGGATTGATGAACGCATTTGAAGGTTTTTCTAATTCGAGCGATGACCCAAATCAAGCAACATTTTACGTTGAAGGAGACAAAACAAAATTGGTAGACTTATATTTTGAAGATGCGAATGGAAAGAGAATTGAACGAAATGGTCGTTATCAAAATAACAATATCGTTTCATACAGTTTAAATGAAAAACCTAATCCAAACTGGAAACTAGTATTAAACATTGAAACTGCAACCTCAGTAAAAAAAATACCTTTTAAATTATTGAATATAGAGTTACCTTAAAATCAATTTAGGACGATATATCACTCGAAAAAAGGGCAGCCACCAACACACGCTACAAGCAATTTGGGTATTAGGCTTAATGGAAAAATTGGTTTGTATTTGGATGATTTGGCAAATCCGAATAATGGGCTTAATTTAGTCCCAAACTGCTTGTAGCGCGGGAACGTTAGGCAATATTTTAAAACACGTAAGAATGAACTATATATTTTTAGACACAAATGTTTTCATTCATTTTAAAGATTTTGACCAAATTGATTGGAAAAATTTAATTAGTTCGGATGAAGATTTTTTGATCACAATTGTTCCAACTGTAATTGACGAACTTGATTCTCACAAGTATAATAAAAATCCAAAAATATCAAAACGTATTAAAAGAATTCTTCCTAAAATAGAAAACTATATAACAACCGATCAATTAGTAAAGTTAATTACATCAAGACCAAAAAATGAAACTTTTATTAATAATCAACTAAATAAAAATGAACAAGACGATTCTATTCTTGCATCAATCATAGAATTCAAAAGCATATTAAGTGAAAAGGATAATATTATATATATAACATATGATACTGGCCCAAGATTAAAAGCCAAAACTCTTTCTATTAATTGTTTAAAAATTGATGAATCATATCTTCTACCTAATGAGCCTGATGAAAATGAAAAAAGAAGTAAAGAATTAGAAAAAGAACTCAACAAGTTCAAAAACCAATCTCCAAAAGTGATTATAGGCTTTCTGGACAATGATAACTTTTATAAATGTGAGAGCAAAAAAGATTTAAAATCTAAAGAAATATTTATATCAGAATCGGTAAGTGAACTAAAAGAGAAATTTAACTATTTAGAAAAAATTGATTTTGAAAATAGTACAAATAATTTATTGAAAACTTTAAGTTTTCAAGCACTTAGTGATGATCAAATAAAACGTTATAACTCCGAATTAGATTTGTTTTTTGCTAAATATGAAGATTATTATTCTTCAATTTTTGATATGGTTTCATATGAAAACGAATGTATAGAAATTAAATTAATTATTCGTAATGATGGAACAGCACCAGGAGAAGATATTGACATAGAATTTCATTTTCCAGATGGTTTTGAATTACTAACAAAAAAAGGATTCCCAAAAACAATAAAGGAACCAGAAGCTCCTTACAAACCTAAAAATAAATTTGATTATCAACATAACAATATAAATTTCCCAGTTCTTTCTAATAACTATAAAACACCAATTTCAAATATCAATTTAAATGCTCCAACTATAAAAAAAACAAATAGTTATAATGTAGATTTCCATTTAAGGAATCTAAAACATAATCAATCATTTGAGTTTGAAACTTTATATTTGAAATATGATAATCGAGAGTTAGCAAAAAATTTTTGTATTGACTATAAAATAATGATTAGCAATTATCCCAAAGTAATTACTGGAAAACTGAATGTAATTGTTTAATAAAAAAACATCGCCTAACAGGCGTTTGGCAAGATTGCGAAGTTTGTAGTGAAATCACGTTTATTTCTCGCAAGAAATTTTATCATTGCTAAAAAATAATCGGTTACGAACTTCCAGCCATCGCAAAGCAGCTGAACGTTAGCGACAGGCTTAAAAAAAACTAAATCCGAATTTATGGAGAAAAATCAAAGCCCATTCTCTTCCAAGCAAATTATCACATTTATATTTCTAACTTTCGGAATTACGGCGTTTTTTGACATTTATTCAATTTGGCTCAACGTAAGCGGAACAGCGGCTACATTATTCAATACCGCTGCAATGTGGAGTCCGGCAATAGCTGTATTTCTGACCAAATTGATTTATAAGCAAGTTGCAATCTCAATAAATTGGAAATGGCCAAAAACAAAGTATATTCTTTTGTCGTTTGCAATTCCTATACTTTATTCTTTAATTTCTTTTCTGATAATTTGGGTTGCTGGTTGGGGAACTTTCTACAATCAGGAATTTTTAAAAGAAATATCTAATTCTTATGGGATTACTTCTCTTTCTCCGAGTTTCGTCATTTTCATATTTGTTTTAATGACAGGAGTTTTTGGCGTTTTTGGCAGTTGTGCTAATGCTTTAGGAGAAGAAATTGGTTGGAGAGGGTTTTTAACAACTCAATTATTTTATAAATATGGTTATATTAAAACATCTTTAATTATTGGAATAATATGGGCTGTTTGGCATTATACCGTTTTAATATTTGGTGATTACAATAATGGAACGCCTTTTTGGTTCGGATTGATTTGTTTTACGATAATGATTATCGCAGCAACATTCATTTTTACTTGGTTTACTATAAAAAGTGGAAGTCTATTTCCTGCTGTACTATTACATGCCACACACAATCTTTATATCCAAAGAATATTTACGCCCTTAACTGATACTAATTTGATTACACCTTGGTACATTGGCGAATTCGGTATTGTATTACCATTTGTTATGATTGTGTTTGCTTTTTATTTCATTTCAAGAAGAAAGGAATTAATGAGCGGAAAGTAAAAAGCCAGTCGCTAACAGCCGTTTCACGCAATTGCGAATTTTGTAGTATGTTCACGATTGCGTTTCGCAAAAATTTTTATCCGATCGCGGAAATATGACCAGCTAGCGCGAGCGTCCCACTTGTGAACATTCTCATGAGTAAATAACTTTAAATTAAACCTGCAAAGTTGAGCAATCAATACTAGTAAAAAAGCTATATTCATTAAAATTAAGAAAATTATTTTAAATAAAGATTTGTAGCTCTTCTGTTTGGTTAAACCATCGGGTGTTTTAATTGCCAATTGGAATGACACAGCATATACAAAAGCGATAGTGAATTGAAGAAGTATTTCTGCGCTATAGGGTTTTCTTATTTGGAAAATGACATAGTAATTTTGATTAGATTTGTTTTGACATAACATCTTTGTGGCTGCGAATTGCAAATTCTCGCACCAGAAGGATAATTAGAATTTTAAAAATGTAACTTAATGAAGAAAATATTCCTATCACTTTGTTTTTTGATTGCTTTTATCAATAGCAAAGCACAAAATTTATCTAATACAGAAAATAAGATAGTAGCCTATATCAATGAGCATTTGCCAGAAACTAGAGATTTACTTATTAAAACAGTCAACATCAATAGTGGAACATTAAATATTGAAGGTGTAAAAAAAGTAGGCGCGATTTACGGTGCCGAACTTGAAAAAGCTGGACTTAAAAGCGAATGGATAAGCTTGCCAGATAGTTTGCAACGAGCAGGCCATTTAGTGGCCACCAAAAAAGGAACTAAGGGAAAACGAATATTTATTATTGGCCATTTAGATACGGTTTTTGAACCAGATATGCCTGCTAATAATTGGACAATGTTAAATGATTCAACAGCTACAGGGCAAGGTGCTATTGATATGAAAGGGGGTGATGTAATAGTTATTGCAGCATTGCAAGCCTTAAAAAATTTAGGCTTATTAGACAACGCATCAATAATAGTTTATTTTACAGGAGATGAAGAAAGAGCTGGACTACCCATTAGCGTAAGCCGTAAAGATTTTATAAAACGAGCTCAGCAATGTGATGTAGCGTTAGGTTTTGAAACAGCCATAGGTCTTAACACAGTTACAACAGCTCGTCGTGGGGCTAGTAGCTGGACATTAAATGTGACTGCTAAAACTGGCCACTCTCAAGGTGTTTTCAGTAGTAATTCTGGCTATGGTGCTATTTATGAATCTGCAAGAATTTTAAATGATTTTCGTTTGCAATTAAGTCAAGAAAAGTATTTGACTTTTAATCCAGGATTGATAATTGGCGGCTCAGAAATGAATTATGATGCTGATAAAGCCAAAGGTGATGCAATAGGTAAAACGAATATCATTTCGCCTACAGTTACCGTTGTTGGTGATTTACGTTTCTTAACCGAAGAACAAAAAGAAACTGCCAGAGAAAAAATGAAAGCTATTGTAAACAATAATCTAAATGGAACAAAGGCTACAATTAGTTTTAGCGATGGTATACCTGGAATGGCTCCAAAAGAAGGTAATAATCGCTTACTTGCTATTATTGATAGTATTTCGCAAGACATGGGAATAGGTAAAACAGTTGCCGGCGACCCGGGTTCTAGAGGTGCCGGAGATATTTCGTATATAGCAAAATATGTAGATTGTATAGATGGTTTAGGTTCTTCTGGTAAGGGTGCCCATGCCGCTGGTGAAACTATTAACCTGAAAGAATTTCCATATTTAATTCAACGAGCTGCGATTTTAATTTACAGATTAACACAAAATTAAAAGGCCTTTACAGTTTTCTCTGGAAGTAGGTTTTTACAATTGAATGGAATTGAATCTCCGATTGCGCCGATGAAAAACCAGCTAGGGCGTGCGTCCCGCTCTTGAACATGATCAAAAGTAAACATCAATTCTAATACGGATAAGTACGAATTAATCACATCATACTAAAACAAATAAATTATGTCAAGAATTGTAATGGCAATAGGTTTAGTAATCGCTTTTATAGGTTGGATTTTATACCGACTAATTATTAAAAAAGACTTAAGTAAAAATTTAAATAACTTGTACCTTGGACTATTTTTTATAATAACATGGGTATTATTTTATTTTTTTATTGTTGAATCTTTTTAATCATCGTGAAATAATGACTATACATACTCAAGTAGCGCGAACGCTCCCTTTTGTATATTTTCTCATGAGTAAATATTTATAAATTAAACCTGCAAGCTTAAACTTGCAGGTTTTTTTGCTTCAAATACTAACATTTATACTAATTCATTTAATGAACAATAGTTCATGAGGCAATCAATAAGTTCTACTAATATGGAAAAAGAAACTATTTAAAGGTGACACAAAACAATTGAGAAATAAATGGGCATCCCAAAAGTAATATTAAAAGGAAACGTTACAGCTAATGCCATGGGCAGAAAAATTCCTGGATTGGCCTTTGGAACGGCTATTTTCATGGCTGCAGGAACTGCAATGTAAGAAGCGCTTGCCGCGAGTACTGCGAAAATAAAACGGTTACCAACATCATCTGTAATAAATTGGCTTAAAAAAGCTACGATACAACCATTGATCAGCGGAAAAACAACTGCAAAGAAAATGCTGAACCACCCACTTTTAAAAAAATCATTTAATTTTCGGCCACTAACAATTCCCATATCCAACAAAAACAAGGCTAAAAACCCTTTGAAAATATCAGTCGTAAAAGGCTTAATTCCCAACGCTTGCTGTTCGCTCGCTAAAAAACCAATAACCAAACTACCCAAAATCAAAAGTACACTTCCATTAGTGAACGAATGTTTAATGATAGTACTCATCTTGGTTTTCTTAACTTCTTCTTTACTGAATAACCGTATTAAAATTACTCCTATGATAATCGCAGGAGCCTCCATCAGCGCCATTACAGCGACCATATGACCACTGAAAGTATAGTTTTGAATTTCTAAAAAAGATATAGCCGTTACAAAAGTCACCGCACTCACGGAACCATAAGCTGCAGCTATAGCCCCAGAATTCTCGATACTGTATTTCCTCTTCAAAATAAAAAAAGTATACAATGGAATTAATCCTGCAATCAATACTCCAAACGCTATGGACCAAAGTATGTCTATGGTAAAATGACTATGAGCCAATTCCTGTCCGCCTTTGAAACCAATTGAAAAAAGAAGGTACAGCGATATAAACTTAGACGTATTTTCCGGAATTTCTAAGTCACTTTTTACATAGACCGCTATAATTCCCAACACAAAAAACAATAAGGCTGGATTGGTTAAATTATCGAACAATAAACTTAAATTCATCTATTTTTTTTATTTTAGAAATTACTATTTTATTTTTGAGTGGCCCTTTTTAACCGGTCATTTATTGTTTTACCCAAGCCAAAATCCGGAAATCGTTCCGCTATAATGCAGTCGAGATGGCAATTATCCAATCGATGCAAAGCAGCATAAAGTTGTGAAGCTGCTTCTGCTAAATTTCCTGTCGCGGATAAAACTTCTTGTTGTACAATTTTGGGATCATTTACCTCCTTTTGGAATACGACAACTCCAATTTTTTGATCTGGAAACGTTAGCAGCTTCTTTTTCACATCGGTGGTCAAAAAAGTCGTGGTCAAAGGAGCATAATGCTTAGAAAACATACCTGGTGCCGCTGGAGCGATATCATCATGGGTTATCATTTTTACTTGCCCCACAACTGCTTGAATGTCCTCTACAGCCAAAGAACCCAGGCGATATAAAATAGGCTCCCCATTTTCAAATCCTATGATAGTTGACTCTATTCCTCTTTGACAAGCTCCCCCATCCAAAACCATTGGTAATACTTCTTCAAAATAGTCCGCAACATGTGTTGCCGTAGTGGGACTTATAGAGCCAAAAGGATTGGCACTTGGTGCCGCTAAAGGATAGGCTAACTCATTAAGCAGGGCTAAGATTACTGGATGATTTGGAACTCTCACCGCCAACGTATCTTTACCACCGGTGACTAAATCCGGAACAGCAATATGCTTTTTTAAAACTAAAGTTAAAGGTCCTGGCCAGAAAGCTTTCGCCAACAAAGCGGCTTTTTCAGGAATATCTCTCGCTATTTCAGAAAGGACGTCTGCAGATTTTATATGAACAATCAACGGATTAAAGAATGGTCTTTGTTTCATCGTAAAAATACTCTCGATGGCTCTTGAACTATAGATATTTCCTGCTAATCCATAAACAGTTTCGGTAGGAATTGCTATGATTTGGTCCTGATTTAAAAGCGCAACGGCTTTTGGAATCGAATTACTAATTATACTCATAAATTAAGGGTTACAGGAATCACAAAATCCTGGGTCTTCAGTTGTTTTTTGATGGGGATACATTTTCTCGGAACTAAAAGAACACTTCTTGCAGCAATAAATAAAACTCAATGTGGAACGAGTGGGCACTGAACACCAAGAACAAGGCAAGCCCTGTTTCGCATCTGTCACACAAAAACCAGGCGTTTTACAGCTTGGGCATTCTCTTTTTATCGCGTCTAATAATTTTTGTGCAGCAATTTTGATTACACCCATTCGTGTGGGATTATACATTGCACGCATATCCGTTTCTGCATAGACACTTCCATGAGCAGACATCAAAAGCTGGAACGAATCCTCCAAATGACTGTTTGTCGTAATTCCTTTAACTAGTCCTGTGATGTCATCTGGCTTGGTTCTCAATAGTATGGCATGAGACGGGAATTGTACTTTATTTGCAAAATCCAAGAGCATTTCTGTATTGAGGATGTTTTCTCCGTAAAAATTAGTATCCAGACTCAGTTCGCGGACCACTATTTCCAAATTATTTTTTTTATCGATAAAAATTAAAAATTCGTCATCTGCTTGTGCAAAAAAAATAGAAGGATGTGAACCAAAAGAACCTTCACTGGCAATGCCCAGATTGCAATCAAATTGTTCCATAGCTGCCAGACACTTTGCCCTAACAGTTGCCAATGCTGTATCTTTTCGCTTTATTTCTCCGGAAAAAGTTCCAAAAATATCCGAGTCATAGTTCTCAGGTACAAAGCATTGTACTCCTAGTCCTTCCTCTAAAATTGGAGTGATCACTTGTTCTTTTTGATGCTTTGTTGCAATCAATAATCGTCTGCCTTCAAACATTGCTTAATCCTTATTTCTTGGTTTAAGTACGAGTTGAATAACACCTTCAATTTCTAAATCCATATCCTTTAGTGCCGCTTCCTTTATAAGCTCCTTAATGTAGGCTGATGCATCTAAAAGTGTCTCTTGTCTTATTTTTGAATGTGGATTCTCTTTATTGAACCGAATCTGATTGCTAAATATTTCTAAATTATGATAGTTAATCTTACTGTTTATCAATGAAAACAGTACTTTGCCTGCTTCTGATGGCGAAAACTGCCCTTCAATCAGCTTAAATTGATATTCTTTCTTCATAGCGTTTTATAATAAAATTTTATTTTTTTGTAATGTGTAAGTCGTAAAAAATATTCCTGAACCAAGAAACAGGGTAAAAAACAAATTGTTAGGTTCTAGGAATGTCAATAGTATTCCAACGATTAGCCAAATCACCGCAACGAGTAAACTAATTTTTATATTTTTGATTTTATGTATCATAACGACTAATTTAATTTCTCCAAAGGTAAAATCACTGATCCATAAATTTTTATTTATATTTGTAATGATATACATAAAAAATATTTATGAATTATACACTCCATCAATTACAGGTATTCTTAAAAATAGCACAAAACGAGAGCATTACTAAGGCTGCAGCAGAACTTCATCTTACGCAACCCGCAGTATCCATTCAATTAAGAAATCTTCAAGATCAATTTGATGTTCCATTAACGGAGGTAATCGGAAGAAAGCTTTATGTGACCGATTTTGGAAAAGAAATTGCCATGGCAGCTGAAAAGATTCTTAATGAAGTACATGCCATCAATTATAAAACAATGGCATTCAAGGGGCAACTCACCGGGAGATTGAAAATTTCCGTCGTATCCACAGGCAAGTATGTTATACCCTATTTTTTATCTGATTTTTTAAAAAAGAATCAAGGTGTAGAATTAAGTTTGGATGTAACGAATAAAATTAAAGTACTGAAAAATTTAGAAAGAAATGAGGTAGATTTCTCTTTGGTATCTGTATTGCCTGATTCTCTGCAAATTGAAAAAGTGGAATTAATGCCTAATTCGCTTTATCTTATTGCTAATAGTGATCAAAAAATAACAGCAGGAATCCAAGATAAAAGTATCATAGAAACCCTATCAATAATCTATCGGGAAGAAGGATCCGGGACACGTTTCGTAATGGAAAAATTCATTGAAAACAATCAGTTGACGGTTCCAAAAAAAATGGTACTCACTAGTAATGAAGCTATAAAACAAGCTGTATTGGCCGGACTTGGATGTTCTATTATGCCTTTAATTGGAATCAAAAATGAACTCAACAATCGTGATTTACAAATAATCCCTGTAAAAGGTTTGCCAATTCAATCCAACTGGAATCTAATATGGTTAAAAGGCAAGAAATTTTCACCCGTCGCTGCTGCCTATTTAAAATTCATACAAGAAGAAAAAAGAAGAATTATCGAGCAAAAATTTAATTGGATAAATGTAATAAAGGATGTTAATCACGCATAGAACACAATGATTTTACACCTGAGAACTTTGGCATTTTTTTAGTTTTCAAATTTACATTTCTGTCTCAAAATCGATTTTAACTACCGAGATCTAGTTAAGACCATTGAATACACACCAATCTCGCTCATCAATAGCAGCTCCCTTCATTCAAACTTTTTACGTTAATTCATTTCCATTGTTATAGATAGTTTCATCTACTGTTTTATAGGCTTTAAGATATTCAATCGCTTCAATTTCAGCAGTTGTAATTTCTGAATTATCCGAATAATGATTCGTTTCGTAATGATCTAAAACTCCTTTTAGATCCAAAGCTTTAATTTGCAACTTAGCTTTTTGTCTAAATCGAGACAATTCCTTCTCTACAATTACTAATTTTTCCTTTGATATTTTTAGTTTCCCTTTTTTGTATTGTGATAAATTATAAATTTCAAGTAAATCCATTTCTTCAACTTGCTGTATTAAAATTTTCAAATTAAAAGGATTTTCAACTAATGGTAAAATAATTCGGATTGATCTGATAATTCTCTTCACAACAGTAGGATCTTCTTTGCCCCACTGAAAAATCTGATCGTAGCAAAAGTCAATGAATTCCTCAAAATTAAATTCATTTACCTGTATTTTTTTGGAACCCAAAGTCCTGGAATCTGTTGAGGGAAATTCTCGTATGGCTAGTTCTTTTGCTATTTCCCCAATCTGATCAATACAATTCAAACAAGTAGTTGGATCATTCACCGCAGGAGAAATGGCTTTTATCGCAATATCTACCAGTTTCCTGACACCAAAATTCACATCTTGCGTGTGACTTCTGAACAACTTAACTTTAAAAGTAGTACTGACAATCGCTCCTATTTCTTTCTTCAAACGAAGTATCTGATTCATTTGGAGTTCCTCGTTAAAAACTAATACGATAAGCGTAGTAGTATCTTTCATAATAAATTCCCCTACAATTGGTTTTTGATAGGCATTTTCAAAAAAAACGCCCACATCAGAACTACTGATATATTCTGTTATTTTTTCGAGTTTTTTATAGTTTACGCTGTCCAAATAGCCCGTTTCAAAAGTACTTACAATTTTTACTTGAAATTTATCCGGGTTAATTTTGGAACGTTTGTAAAGGAGGCTCTTTCCCACACTCCAATTTTCCTGATACAAATCATTAATTTCTTCAACCATTTCAGTTTTGATTCCATTTGTGATACTGGAAACATTCATGTTTATACTTAAATAGCTAATCATATTAGGATAAGACCATACCAGACAATAAAAAGCAAGTAGAGAACCTGTAGTAAGTGTTAAAAGAAAAGAAGTTTGATAAAAAACAGAAGCTAACTGAGGTAACACACACAACGAAATAGTACCCACAAACAATCCGATAAATTGTTGCATCTTGATGTTATTTGATAAAAAATGTCTCAAAATTCGGGGTGAAAACTGAGAGGATGCCAACTGCATCACAACAAAAATAACAGAGAAAGTAGTTAAAGAAATTCCAATAAGAATGGAGATTAGAATAGTAGAAACCGGAATCAGCCGATTGTAAATTTCTAATTCATTGATTTTGAATTTCAATCCAAAATCGACATAATAATCAATTGTCAGTAAAACAGAACCAATAATAAACGCATAAATACCACTGGTAAAGGTACCCATATGTTTAATTTGATGTTCTAACATACTCTTGAAACGCAGTCTTAATTTTTGTATCATAATTTAAATTTCAATAGGTAAATTTCAATAGGTAAATTTAGCCTAAATATGTCTTCATTCGAAAAATTTAAATTGCTTTATACATCAAATAGAAAAGTAGCTTATAGGATACACTAAGCAAAAACAGATCAGAATTGATAAAAAGGAGAAGTGTTGGCGGCTTTCGTAAAGAAAAGTTTTCAGATTATTTGATAAAATTTTAAACCATAAAAAACCTGCAAGCGTTAGCTTACAGGTTCTTGTATTTAGATTTGACTAGTGAAACAATATAGCTATTGATTCAAGATATTTCCTTCTTCTTTTTTCTCTTTATTCAATAAATTAGGATCTTCTTTTGCCAATTTGTTTTTGGTTGGAATTTTGTAATTTACACTGAACCCAAAACGACGCGTATCGTTTTTATTCGCTAATAACAAAGGCGTACCAACAGAACTGAACACAAATCGGTTCGAATTAAGTACATCGTCCGCACTTATGGAAACCGACAATTGGTCTTTGAAAAACTTTTTAGAAAACGTTAAATCAAGCGTATTATTAAAAGGCTTCTCAGCAATGAAATAAAAATAATTACCCTTAGACATGATGTAATTAAAGTTAGCTACAAACTTGATTTCTTTTGGTAACAGAATTTGAGACATCAAATTAAACATCCAAAAACCATTAGTCTTAATTTCGGGAATTTGATGAAACTGATACGCCGTATACACATATAAAAAGTTCATTTTATCCGGATTAATATTCATTTTCATAGTTTCCTTGAGTCCTTCTGTAAACAACATATACGGAATTGGCAATCCCACATTAAAGTTGTGAATTTTGATTTGAGGTACATTTATATTGGTATTTACTACAACATCATCGGTAAGTAATACTCTGTTGATTACCTGATTTTGAGCAGAACTTACATTATATCCGATAAAAGCATAATCAAAAGCACTCAATTTCGCTTCGTAATTATCAAAAATTGTAGGCTGCAAATTCGGGTTTCCCGAGTAATCAATATTTGGATTTTGATAATTGGTGTTGTTTGGATTTAAAGCAGAAGTGCTTGGCAAACTTATTTTCTTGTTGTAATTCACATTAAAATAAACAGAATTACTGAAATTATATTGGGCACTTGCATTTGGAAAAAAACGGAATTGTTTAAACGGAATTAAATCCGCAGTGTTGGTTTTTCCTGTGATATTGTAATCCTCGGCTCTACCGCCCACAATAAAATTGAACTTATCAAATTTAGTTTGTAACTCACCGTAAGCTGCTGCTGTTTTTCGTTGATAATCCAAGTTCACAATTTCCATGTTTTGGGTTTCAAAAAGAAGCGCTTCATATAAACCACCAAAGCTTATTTTCCCTTCATCAGAAAATGCAATGGGTTGTGAGTAATCAAATTTAGCATTGTACAACCGCTGCGTCGAAGCATTATCTAATATTGTAGCATTATTTGTTCTGGAATTCAGTGTGAAATCATTTTGATTGCTGTTGTAATTGAATCTAAAATCTAATTTTTTAGATTTATCCTCAAACTTTTTTTGGAAAGTAACAACAAAATCCTGACGTAAAGCATCTGTAAAGGAATCATCATTAGTACTAAAACCGGGACCATTTCCTAATGTATTGCTATTATTGTTGCTGTAGTTTACATCGTAATTAAATAACAATCGGTCGTTGCCAATATCAAACGTCAGTGCGGATTTTGCAAAATTTGTGCGTCCGAAGCGATCCGCCTCAGTGGTGGAAAGTAACGAAGTTGTGTTATTTTCATTTTTAGTAAGTGAAGTCCACACCGCAGATTCTCTATAATTTTGTCCAACATTCAATTGCCAACCAAAATATTTATTCTTAGCGCTCAACAACAGACTATTATTTATTCTCCATCGCAAATGATCGTAACTCGTGAAATTAGTGCTATTGGTATACGTAGCGCTTAAATAATTTTTAGCATTTTTATTCGTGATGATGTTCATAATGGCACCACCGGAAGTAGCAGGAAACTCCGCTCCTGGTTGTGTGATGATTTCAATTTTTTCAATGGCATTCGCAGGCATTCCTTCCAAAAAAGAATTCAATTCATTTGAAGTAATATTAAGCGGTCTTCCATCCATAAAAACATCTAGTTGTTTTCCTTGATACATCATCCCGGCCACATCAGAAGCGATAAGTCCCGGCAGTTTTTTTATCCCTTCTAAAACGGAACCTGAATTCAAACTGGGCTGACTGGAAAAATCAAATATGGTTCTGTCCGCTTTTTGCTCAATTGCTTTTTTAGTTTTTACAATCGCAACTTCATTCAATTCTACAGCCTTTTTAGGCTCTTCCTGTGCGGAGAGTGTGAATACTGCTCCTAAAAAAAACATACTTAAAAAATAATTCTTTTTCATCGTTTCTATTTGTGTTACTCCTTTAGTAGCACTATAATTCTAAACGTTACCAAAAAACGAACTGATTTAAGAAAATTATTATATTTCACAAGACTTAAAGACCGATTTCAGCACAGAATAACGAACTTTGCAACTCTTTATTAAAATAAAATTCCAAAACTAAATCAAAGATGATTTTACAAATAGAAACTCCTGCCTTACTTTTTGGTGCAACCTCGTTAATTTTATTGGCGTATACCAATCGGTTTTTGACCATTGCCACAATCGTAAGAGGTTTAAAAAAACATATAAGGAAAAGCAAAACGATACGATTTTATTGGAAATCAAAAACCTAAACTTACGATTGACTCTGATTCGAAATATGCAAATGGCCGGCGTTTTAAGTCTGTTTTTATCTGTTTTTGCCATGCTATTATTATTCTTAGAACAGCAAACAGCCGGAATTTATCTTTTTGGGATGAGTTTATTGGGACTATTGATTTCATTGGGATTATCGTTTTGGGAAATCAGTATTTCAGTAAATGCATTACGATTGCATTTGAGCGATTTAGTTGAAAAAGAAGTGAAATAAAATCAGTATTAGCCTGAAAATCTTAAATATTTAAATAAAATCTGCTGCTTCCAACCCGTATTCACTACAGAATTAAAGTCTTACATATTAACACCTAATTTATGACTCATAACTAGGAACTAAAGCATATCTTTGCCCGCTTTTTAAAATTGAAAAAAATGATAAAGAATAATGTATTAAAAGGGGTTTTTCTGGTAGGTCTTGGCGCAACTAGTTATGGAATGCTGGCTACTTTTGTAAAAATAGCCTACGGCGAAGGTTTCACCACACCCGAAGTTACCATTGCGCAATTTGTATATGGGATCCTGGGAATGCTGATTATTAATATGTTCCAAAAAGCTAAAAAAGGAAATGCCGTTATAAAAGCATCCAAGAAAAATATTACGCAATTAATGTTGGCAGGAACTTCGCTGGGAATGACTAGTATTTTTTATTATTTAGCCGTTAAATACATTCCCGTTTCTATTGCTATCGTTTTATTGATGCAAACCGTTTGGATGGGTGTTTTATTCGAAATGATTTTAGAAAAGAAAATACCTTCCACACAAAAAATCATATCGGTAATTATAGTCTTAGTGGGAACGGCACTTGCCACAAATCTGATTCAAAGCAAAGTAGAATTAGACTGGCGCGGCATCGTTTTAGGGCTTTTGGCTGCAACTTCCTTTACCACAACCATGTTTACCGCTAATCGTGTGGCAACACATGTTTCGTCAGCGCAACGCAGTTTATTTATGCTTCTTGGCGGAGCTGTAATTGTAACCGGATTTGCAATTGCTACACAAACAACTCCTTTCAATTTTGAGATTTTCATGAAATGGGGAATAATTCTGGCTCTTTTTGGAACTATAATTCCACCTTTATTATTCAACGCTGGTTTCCCACTTACCGGAATTGGACTTGGAAGTATTGTTTCGGCACTGGAACTTCCCGTATCCGTACTGATGGCGTATTTTCTTTTAAGCGAAAAAGTAATTCTGCTTCAATGGATTGGAATTGTCTTAATCATCTTAGCAATTGTCATTATGAACGTGAATTTTAAGAAAAAGGCTTAATTTCTATTTAAAACATTTGTGCTAATTTCATTTAAATTTTTATAAATTCGTGATAAATAACTTTATTATGAATTTACCTTGGCATTTATATGTAATGGCTTTTGTTTACTTTATTGCAGGATTAAACCATTTCAGAAACCCGAGATTGTACCTGAAAATCATTCCGCCTTATTTCCCGAATCCGAAATTATTAAACCAAATTAGCGGTTTAGCCGAAATAATTTTGGGAATCTCATTATGTATTCCGGTGCTTTCAAGCTACGCTGCATGGGGAGTTATTGCTTTATTAATTGCTATTTTCCCAACACATTTATACATGTATTTCGATGAAAAAGCAAGAATGGGTTTACCAAAATGGGTTTTGCTTTTGCGAATGCCTTTACAATTAGTTCTAATTTTCTGGGCGTACCAATACACATAATCCAGTGAAATCACTTTTCGAATCCACATCCGACCCCATACTTATTAACTTGCCGGACGCTGAAATTATCTATTATCCTCAGTTTTATAACACAGAGCAAGCGGATATTATTTTTACCGAATTAGTAAAAGATATTCCTTGGCAACAAGATGAAATTCGAGTTTATGGTAAAATTCATCCACAACCTCGCTTGACGGCTTTGTTTGGAAACGAAGGAAAACCCTATTCCTATTCGAATATAACTATGCAACCGCATCCATGGAATTCGCTTTTGCAAAAGCTAAAAACGGAAATCGAAAAGGTTTCGGAAACCATTTTTACAACCGTTTTACTCAATCAGTATCGCGGTGGAAAAGACAGCAACGGATGGCATGCCGATAATGAAAAAGAATTGGGAACAAATCCTGTGATTGCTTCATTAAGTTTTGGCGCCGAACGCACGTTTCAATTGAAACATAATTTGGACAAAGACCTTAAAAAAAATATCATTTTACAACATGGAAGTTTGCTGCTGATGAAAGGAACTACGCAGCATTTCTGGAAACACCAAATCCCGAAAACAGCAAAACCTATTAGCCCAAGAATAAATCTTACTTTTCGGGTTATCAAATAGATATTTTCCGAAATATGTATTAAATTTGAAATAAATACTCCAATTATGAATGATATTATTGCTTATTTTTCCACCATTCCATCATCACACCGAAGCTTAATTCTTGTGGGCGGAATCACAATTTTTTGGTTACTTGAAAATGCTTTTCCGCTTTTTAACTTCACGTATAAGAAATGGCAGCATGCTGGAATTAATATCTTCATGACCTTTACGACCATTGTAGTCAATTTTTGTCTCGCATTTATTTTATTGAAAACTGCTGATTGGACTATTGCCAACAATTTTGGGATTCTACAATGGCTGCCTGAAATGTCTTTATGGATTTACGCTTTCATCGGATTGCTTTTATTGGATTTAATTGGTGCCTATTTGGTACATTTAGTGGAACATAAAACCAAAGTTTTATGGCGGTTTCATTTGATTCATCATACGGATACTTGGATTGACACCACAACTGCAAACCGGCATCATCCTGGCGAAAGTGTGATTCGGTTTACCTTTACGGCATTAGGTGTTTTAATTATTGGGAGTCCCATGTGGCTGGTTTTTCTGTATCAAACCTTATCGGTTGTGGCCACACAATTCAATCATGCTAACATTTCACTTCCGAAAAAAGTAGACACTATTCTGAGTTATTTCATAGTTTCTCCAGACATGCATAAAGTACACCATCATTATGTTTTGCCGTACACGGATAGTAATTACGGAAATATATTTTCAATTTGGGACCGGCTTTTCGGGACTTTCATGACACTGCCAAAAGAAGAAATCATCTACGGAATCGACACTTACCCCGATCCGGAAGACCACAATGAATTAAAAAGTTTATTAAAAATACCCTTTCAAAAACCACCATTGAAAGAAATTAGGTGAAAAGCATAAAAAAAATGACCTTTTGAGAAAATCTAATTATTTTTTTTCTTAATATTGGTATCAAATTAGAAATGTAATTTATTAATCATTAACAACTTATTTGAATTAATTTTCACGTGATGAAAAAGAGTAACCGAAAAGAATTGAACTGGGAGCAAACAGAAAAACTTGTTACAATGGCTTTAGAAGAAAAAAATCCTTTTGAAATCATAAAAAAAGAATTTGGTCTGGCAGAAAAAGAGATTCTTGAGATAATGAAAAAGAAGATGCCGGCAGAAAAATTTGAAATGTGGAAAAAGAAAGCTACTGCAAATAAACCAAAACCAAAACCCGTTAAAATTGATGATTTTGATGAAGACTTGGATGGTAAGTATTATATAAAAAACAAACTAGATTAAAATGAAACTCCTGAAATTCGGGAGTTTTTTTTTAATAATTAATTTAAGAAGATCAAAAAATCAAAAGTCCAACTTTAAGCTCTAACTTTAAAAATTAATTTTAAAGATTAATTTTAAAGATTAAAATGAGAATCTTCACTTAGCAATAACGATTTTTTTATTTCAAATTTTAAAACAGTAATTAAAAATAATTATTCATAAATTTTTACGAATATGTTTTCATCATTCAATAGAATAATTCAACCAAAAAATGGATTAAAAAAGAGAACAAACAATACGATTAAAAAGAAATTTAATCGCATTGTTTGTTTTTTGTTAATGAGTACTTATTTCATCAATGCTCAAAACACTGACAATGCGCTTCAAGGCTATTATGTTGCACAATCGGACACCTTAATGTATTCTCATTTTGAGTTTGACGGAAACGGAAAAGTTGATATCATGGGAATGGGAAAAGGAGATTATTTTACAAAAGGAGATTCCTTAATTATATTTCCTGACAAAAGTATTTTTAAGTTTAAAATTAAAGAAAACTCATTAATTGGCACATCTGACTGGGTCAGCAATGGGGTTTGGACTAAAAAAGACACCTTAGTAATCAATAATAGAAAAAATGAAAATTCAGCAAAAAAAACAGCGGAATTACTTCATGAATATTATCGCATCAATAAAAACATGAATCAGTTAGAATTACTACTGGATAACAATATAATCAATCATACTGCTAAAATAAAAGACCTATGCGACAGAGGGCTAGGAAAAGCTTGTTTAGATAATTTTGGACTAATTCTCGTGAATGATTATGGAGGTATCGCTTCATTATTAAACACTGACAGCAATAATGAATTTAAAAAAATAACCGAAAACCCTGAAATAATTGCTTTAGGAAATAAAATTATAGCAATGGGGGAAATGGAAGGACACACCGTTTTAGGCTCCTATTATTATCTAATTGGAGAAAAGAATAAAGCTAAAATAGAATGGGAGAAAGGGGCAAAAAAAGGAAGCATGAAATCTTCCTTAGCCATTTACGAAGTAGAATTTGAAAAGGAAAATAATGAAAAATAAAATTTCAAAAACTAAACCCCATAATCAGCAGTCCCATTTTTAACATAAATCCTGAACACCTTGTATTTTGTAGTCATCTTATAAAACGAACTCAAAACAATTTAATCTCTTGAATTAATTATGGTTTCACTAACATCCGAAGACGGTACATTTATTTTCGAAATTAAAGGCTGGCATAAAATATGGGCACTAGAAAGTAAAATTAGGGTTACCAAAGAACAAATCATTAAAGCTTATCAAAACAAAGAAGAGCTTACGTTTTGGAAAGGCTTTAGAATGCCCGGTACAGAAATTCCAGGTTATATAGCCGCTGGAACATTTTACCAAAAAGGCAGGAATTTCTGGGATGTGATGAATAAAAACAACGCTATAATTATCGAATTAAACAATCATTACTATAAAAGACTGATTATCGAAGTTGAAAATCCGGGGGAAATGCTGCAATTATTAAATACATCGTATAAATAACGCGTACCAGAAAAACCTTCTCATAAAAACACAATAACTGTAACAATTTAGTAGTCTGAAAGACTTATCTAAAAATATAATTAACAAAAAATGAAAAGAATACTTTATTCACTGGCATTTGCTTCGATACTTTGGAGCTGTAAAACTGCAAGCCCGAGCGTCACTGCTGTTGCAAAAGAACAAGTAGACGTTGCCATCAATTTGAACGATGTAAAAGATGACAAGGTTATGGTAACTATTACCTCGCCTAAAATCAATACCGAAGAAGTGACATACAGCGTTCCTAAAATTGTACCAGGAACGTATTCAATTGATGATTACGGAAAATACATAGAAGATTTCAAAGCATTTGACAGCAAAGGAAACCTGCTTGCAACCACAAAAACTGATGACAACACTTGGAATATCAAGAATGCGAAATCATTAGTAAAAATCACTTATTTAGTAAACGATACTTTCGATACTGAAAAAGGGGGCGGTTTTGGTCAAAATGATATTTTTTCTCCTGCGGGAACAAACATTGATGCGGGTAAAAACTTCATGCTGAACATGCATGGTTTTGTGGGTTATTTCCAAGACAAAAAAGATTTCGCATACACTGTGAGCATCTCACATCCTGAAACGCTTTGGGGTGCGACTTCAATGACTGATTTGGATACAAGCGCTACCAACGATATTTTTAAAACGCAGCGTTATGCTGAATTAGTTGAAAATCCTGTTATGTATGCAAAACCGGACTACACTACTTTTATAGTAGATGGAATGGAAATCCTGATTGGTGTTTATTCTCCTACCGGAAAAGTAACTGCAGAAAGCATTACTCCAGAAATGAAAACGATGATGATCGCTCAGAAAACGTTTTTAGGAAAAATTAATGCTACTAAAAAATATACTGTTTTACTGTATTTATCCAGCATGACGCCTACTGACGCAAAAGGGTTTGGAGCTTTGGAACATCCTACAGCTACAACAGTAGTTTTACCTGAAATGATGCCTAAATCAGAATTGGTTAAATCAATGAAAGATGTGGTTTCACATGAATTTTTTCATATTGTAACTCCTTTAACGATTCATTCTAAAGAGATTCATTATTTTGATTACAACACGCCTAAAATGTCAGAACATTTATGGATGTATGAAGGTGTAACAGAATATTTTGCGAACCTTTTCCAAATAAACCAAGGGTTAATTACGGAAGAAGAGTTTTATGCGCGTATGGCAGAAAAAATTGAGCATGCAAATGCTATGAATGACACGATGCCTTTCACAACAATGAGCGCAAATGTATTGACAGAACCATACAAAGCCCAATACTTGAACGTGTATGAAAAAGGTGCACTAATTGGAATGTGTTTGGATATTATCATCAGAGAAAAAAGCAACGGAGAAAGAGGAATTCTTGATTTGATGCAAAAATTATCTAATGAATATGGCGCTTCAAAACCATTTAATGATAATGAGCTTTTCGCTAAAATTACTTCATTCACCTATCCTGAAGTGGGAGCCTTTTTGGGTACGTATGTTTCTGGTACAACTCCAATTCCTTACGAAACTTATTTGGCTAAAGTTGGGGTGACAAAATCTATGGAAAAAGTACCTGGAAATGTATTCTTAAAAGGACAAATACCATACATTACCGTAAACCAACAAACAAAAGAAATCTTTGTAATTCCTAATATGGAGTTGAACGCTTTTTACACCAATTTGGGTTTAAAAGGAGGTGATATTTTAGTATCCATTAATGACAAGCCGTATTCATTGGACAACATTTATGAAATGATTACGGAAAGCCAAAACTGGAAAGAAAACGACGCTATCACAATTAAAATAAAACGTGATGGTAAAGAACAAGTAATCAATGGGAAAGTCAAACTTCCTTATGAAGAAAAAGAAGGACTTAGAGCAACTGATGCAACAAAAAAAGCGTTGAAAGATGCTTGGTTTAAAGCATAATTGCTGAAATAATTTTGAGAAATCCCAAACTAGAAAAGGTTTGGGATTTTTTTGTAAAATTTGGATGCGTTACCAAAATCTTTCCAACAATTTTCTTTATTTTGCGCCAAAATACAAACACCAATTAAATCGCAATCGTTCTAATAAAATTAGAACAAAAATGGCGATTCCCTATCCAAAAACAAATTTTAACTACTCATGAAAAAAACTATTATTGCATTCGTTACGCTTATCGTGTTAGCATCTTGTAACCAGAATGAATCTAAAGGCAATGTTCACATTACCGGAAATATTAAAGGATTAAAAAAAGGTACCTTATACATTCAAAGAATCGTGGATACTACATTGGTTGCCATTGACACCATCAATATTGATGGGAGTGCTGCTTTCGAAAGCAATCTTGATCTTAAATCACCAGAGATGCTTTATTTGTTCTTGGACAGAGGCGTGAGCAATTCTATAGACAACAATCTGCCTTTTTTTGCTGAACCAGGTAACATAACTATCGAAACCAGTTTAGACCATTATTTATCGGATGCCAAAATTACTGGGTCAAAAAATCAGGAAATATTTGAAGAATACAAAAAAATCAATACTCGTTTCACAGATGAAAATCTCACACTAATTGAAAAAAAATTCAATGCCATCAAAAGTCAAAATACAAAAGCAATAGATAGCTTAACTGCAAAACAAGATTCGAATATAAAAAGAAAGTATTTATTTGCCACCAATTTCGCATTAAACAATAGAAATTATGAAGTGTCACCTTTTATCGCACTATCTGAGATTTACGATATCAACGTGAAATACTTAGATACAATCCAAAAATCAATGTCTCCAAAAGTGGCAAAATCACTTTATGGAAAAAAATTAACGGAATATGTAGCCAAAGTTAAAAGTCAAAAATAATTCATTAGGAGATTTATTTTTAAATTAAGCCGTAGAATAAAAAAACCATCTTGTTGTTAACAAGATGGTTTTTTTGGTTTAGATCCTATCTATTATAAATAGATTAAAATATCAACCTCAATCTAATTAGCTGCACTGTCTATGCATTATTAAAAGCAATTCCTGTAACAATCATCCCTACAAACATTAAAAGGTATAAAGAAAAAACTACTAATGTCATAATTCCAATATATTTATAATGCGATTTTAGATATCCTAAAGAAGCAGTCAATGTTTCGGAATCGTTATTTTTGAATGCCGCTTTAGCATTTGAAGCAAATTTATTTAAGTAATATACCGGAAAGAAATAAAGCACCGCAATTAAAAAGTAAACAAAAGCCATTACCACCCCAAAAGAAGATCCCATGGCTCCCATGGCAGGATTCATCTTGCCCATAGCTGAGAACAATGTCCCGGCAAATAAAGCAGCAAAAATAATAAAGCCAATTCCTATGTAACCAAGAATCGATAAAAAATAGGCCCACTTTGCTGTTTCCTTCAAAAAGTCTTTTGCAGACTCACTTAGTTTCATCTCGAAACTTTCAATAACTGAATGCTCTTCCATTATGTATTAATTTTAGGTTAGATTTCAAATTTAACAAAAAAATTAGCACATTACGTAAAAACACAATTAAATTGTTATTTTGTTTAAAACAAAAAACCACCTAACAAAAGTTAGATGGTTTTATTAAGAGCCGGCGGAGGGACTCGAACCCACGACCTGCTGATTACAAATCAGCTGCTCTAGCCAACTGAGCTACGCTGGCGACTCATTACGGGTGCAAATATAAGTCTGAATTTCTATTTTCCAAAACAAATTCAAACTTTTTTTGCTTTTTTTTTAACTACAATTCGTTGATTTTAGCAATCAATTGATTAGCAGTTTGTTCCAATTCAACGTTGATTTGTTTGAAGTGAGCTTTTTTATCTTCTACCTTTTTTGCATTCACTTTTGTGATTAAAGCGTCAAAAGCAGCGATAGCTTCATCGATTAAAGCATTAGTTTCTGTTGTTGGTTTTCCTGTAGTAGAAATTTCGAACAAGTAAACTGCTTCAATAATATCTCCTAAAACGTAGTTGATGTCTTTTTTTAAATTCTTAACGTTTGCCATTTTTATTTTTTTAAAATTTGAATTTTAATTTGCGTCTGCAAAAGTACACATAATCTTTCTATTACCGACTATGAAATGTAAATTTCTAAAATCGATGCTTTTCCATTGAGAATGAATGCATTCATTGCCGCAGGAATTAAAACAGTATCTCCTTTTATATATTGAATTTTTGAGTGGTTGTATTCTATTTCAAAGGATCCCTCAACACACATATAAACCGTAAAACTTTCGCCTGATTTAGAAACTGAAATTGCTCCGTCTAAAGGAATAAAATTAGTGGTAAAATAAGGACAATCAACCACTGTATTGGACTGATTGCTATTAGTGGTATATGATTTTTTTGCTTCTACCTTATTGTAGTTTATAGCCTCCAAAGCCAAATCAACATGCAATTCTCTGGTATTCCCATTCGCATCTACTCGGTCAAAATCATACAATCGATAGGTAATATCTGAAGTTTGTTGAATCTCAGCTACCACAATTCCTGCACCAATAGTGTGAACAGTTCCGGTTTCTAAAAAGAAAACATCACCTGATTGTACTTTTACATCATCCAGAATAGAGAGTAAAGTTTTATTTTTTAGGTTTTCTAAATATTCAGCAGCATTTGAATTTTCTTTGAAACCTACAATAATACGAGCATTATCATCTGCTTGCATGATGTACCACATTTCAGTTTTCCCAAAAGAATTATGACGTTTTTTTGCCAATTCATCATTAGGATGAACTTGTATGGACAAATCCTCGCGTGCATCTAAATATTTGAAAAGTAACGGAAATTGTTTTCCAAAACGAGTATGAACAGCAGTTCCCAAAATTTCATCAGGGAACGAATTGATTAATTCAGTCAATGATTTTCCCTTCCATTCTCCGTTTGCAACAATACTTACGTCGCCTTCTACGGTAGACAGCTCCCAACTTTCTCCTGTGATATTTGAAGTAATTGGTTTATGAAGTAGCGTTTTTAGTTTTTCGCCGCCCCATATTCTTTCTTTTAAAATGGGCTCAAATTGTAAAGGATAAAGTTTCATTCAAATGTTTTTTTTCGAAGTCCAAATGTATAAAAAATCCATATTGTTTCCGACGTAAATAGATTTCCATTTACAGAAACCAGTAAATAACCAAAAAACAAAGTGTAAGTCGGAATCCGTCAGTAATGGATTCCAGTAGCTTCCAGCAATAAATTACACTAATTTTTTAATGGCCTCTAACGCTTTGGGAATATGTTTTGTAGCCAGCATACTGTCAAAAATCATTTGAACCACTCCATTTTTATCGGTTACATAGGTCACTCTTCCCGGAAGCAATCCGAACATTCCGGTGGGAACACCAAAAAGTTTTCTGATTTTTTTATCTGAATCTGACAAAAGAATAAAAGGAAGCTTGAACTGCTGAGCAAACTTTTGATGTGAGCCAACACTATCACTGCTAATTCCTATCACTTCCGCACCAAGATCCTTAAAATCCTCATACTGATCTCTAAAACTGCACGCTTGCGCGGTACAACCCGGCGTGTTGTCTTTTGGATAAAAATAAATAACGAGCGGTTTACGCCCCACTACAGTTGCACTATCAAAATCAATTCCATTAGTATCTTTAGCTGTGAAATTGGGAATTGTATCCCCTACTTTTAGTTCCATTATTCTCCTCTATAGGTTACAAAATTACGAGGCGTTTCATAAAGGACCACTTCTAATTCAAATTCAGGCTTGATTCTTTTTCTGATTTTATTCCAAATAACCACCACAATATTTTCGGCGGTAGGATTCAAATCCTGAAATTCCGGAACATCCAAATTCAGATTTTTATGATCAAACTGATTTTCGACATCTTCTTTAATAATATCACTCAAAAATTTGACATCCATAACATATCCTGTTTCAGGATCTATTGCTCCCGTAACACTAACAATCAATTCGTAATTATGTCCATGAAAATTAGGATTATTACACTTACCAAAAATCGCATCGTTTTGCTCAAACGACCAATCTTTTCTGTATAATCTGTGAGCCGCATTAAAATGGGCTTTCCGCGAAATGGTAACTTTCATAAAATTTATGAATTAGAGGTTATTTGAGGCCAAAGGGCTTTTATGTTCTTCCAAAAAGTGATAAAACTCATCGAAAATTATTTTGAACCAAACGGTGTAAAATGCAGGATGAAGCTCCATATCAATTTTCACATCCTCAATTTTCATCCATTTCCAATCCTCAACTTCCTCCGGATTGATAACTGGTTCCTCATTATAATAGCCAATCATCACATGATCAAGTTCATGCTCTGTCAAACCATTATCAAAAGGTGCTTTGTAAATAAAATGAAAAAGTTCTTTGAGTTCTGTTTTAAAACCCATTTCTTCAAATAATCTTCGGCTTCCTGCCTGGACATTTGTTTCTCCCTCGCGCTGATGACTGCAACACGTATTGGTCCACAATAAAGGGGAATGGTATTTTTGATGTGCCCGCTGTTGCAACATGATTTCGTTTTTGCTGTTTAAAACAAAAACCGAAAAAGCACGATGCAAAACCGCTTTTTCATGTGCTTCAAGCTTAGGCATCAATCCTATTTGCTCATCCTTCTCGTTAACTAATATTACGTTTTCTTCTAACATATCAATGTATTTCAGGTCAAAAATACAAAAAAAGAAATGGTATCTGAAGGGTTTTTGAAATTGTGAAAAGTTTAACGAGTGTTGAATATCCTAAAATTCTAATTTTATATTGTCAAAAATACGCTGCTTATTTACAGATTATTAAACTCTAAAATTTTAAAACTAAAAACAATAATTTTTCGTAAATAATGAGAAGTCAAATTGGAATAAAAATAAAATTCAATTGCAAAGTAAGCGACATTTTAAAATTTAAAACTCTTTTACATTTGTGATTCAAATACTAAAAAAAATGAAAACAAGAAATCACGTACTAAGCATGTTATTTGTAATCCCGCTTTTCATGTTCACAGCTTGTGCGCAAACCACAAAAAAACAAGGAAACACAAAAAAAACAGTCGCAATGGAAAATACTATTAAAAAACCCGGAAATCCGTATTATTCCAATACGGATACAACAAAACTCAACGTAAGTGATGCCGAGTGGAAAAAAGTATTACCTGAAGATGTGTATGAAGTGACGCGTAATGCAGATACAGAAAGACCTTTTACAGGAAAATATTGGAATACTGATGACAAAGGAACCTATTATTGTGCCGCTTGTGGGAACAAACTATTTCGTTCCGGTGCTAAATTTTCAAGCAATTGTGGCTGGCCAAGTTTCTTTGAACAAGACAATAAAAACAGTGTGGTTTATAAAACCGATAATTCTCTGGGTATGGAAAGAATCGAAGCACTTTGCGGAAGATGTGACGGGCACTTAGGGCATCTTTTTGATGATGGGCCGGAACCAACCGGAAAAAGATACTGTATGAATTCCATCGCGCTTGACTTTATTCCTGATACCAAATAACATGAAGAAACTACTTTTAGTGTGCCTTTTGGCAACAACCAGTTTGTTTGCCCAAAGTAAAGCACCAAAGCAATCCAATCTTGAATCCATCACTTTAGCCGGCGGTTGTTACTGGTGTGTGGAAGCCGTTTATGAAAATTTAAACGGAGTACAATCAGCTATATCAGGCTATGCAGGCGGTAAAAATGCAAATCCTACCTACGAAGATGTGTCTACGGGAAGGTCCGGTTATGCCGAAGTAGTTCAGATTACTTACGACAAAAACGTAACGAATCTGGATGAAATTTTCAAAGTTTTTTTTACGGTTCATGATCCAACTACGCTAAACCGTCAAGGTGCCGATGTAGGTACACAATATCGTTCTGCCATTTTTTATAAAAATGAAGTTCAAAAGAAAGCTGCACAAACAGTTATCAATGACCTTAAAAAAGCTAAGATTTATGATAGTCCAATAGTGACAACAATAGAACCTTTGACCAAATTTTACAAAGCAGAATCCTATCATCAGAATTACTATGAGAATAACAAAACACAGCCATATTGCCAGATGGTAATTCAACCCAAAATGGAAAAGTTTGAAAAATTATTTAAGAGCAAATTAAAGAAGCAAAAATAAATTCGTAAGCTACCGCCTTGTTGTAACAAACAAGGCGGTTTTTTTTTATATTCTACTCACAGAAAGATACTTTAGGCCATTATTTAAAATTCCCTTCAGGCAAAATAATTTTGCTATATTTGTTTCAAACCAACTTTATTTAGTACCAAAACAGACTAAATGTTAATTGAAATAAAGCTGTTACCCAACCAAAATTTAAACCACAACTAATGAAAAAAACTATTCTTTTTGCTGGCTTATTTACGTATTCTATTTTTGCTGCAGCACAAAATTCCGATCTAAAAACCAAAGTGGCTCAAAAAGCAGCATCTTTAGAATCTAAAGTCAGTTCTTGGCGAAGAGATTTTCACCAAAACCCCGAATTAGGCAATCGAGAATTCAAAACAGCCGAAAAAATAGCGGTGCATTTGCGATCGTTGGGTATAGAAGTACAAACTGGCGTAGCCAAAACTGGTGTTGTAGGTATTTTAAAAGGAGGAAAACCCGGTCCCGTAGTCGCTCTTCGAGCCGATATGGATGCATTACCCGTAACCGAAAGAGTAAATATTCCTTTTGCTTCCAAAGCAATGGGAGAATATAACGGTCAGCAAGTAGGCGTCATGCATGCATGCGGACACGATTCGCATATTGCCATGCTGATGGGAACAGCTGAAATCCTCGCTTCTATAAAAAGTGAATTAAAAGGAACAGTAAAATTCATTTTCCAACCTGCAGAAGAAGGACCGCCCGAAGGTGAAGAAGGTGGAGCTGCATTAATGGTTAAAGAAGGTGTTCTGGAAAACCCAAAAGTTGATGTGATCTTTGGATTACACATCAGCGCAGAAACCGAAGTCGGCAAAATCAATTACCGACCAAAAGGAGCCATGGCGTCATCGGACTGGTTCAAAATAAAAATAAAAGGAAAACAGTCCCACGGAGCCAGCCCATGGCAATCCATAGATCCTATTGTTACGGCTTCCCAAATAATATTGGGATTGCAGACTATCGTGAGTCGCAATGTAGATCTCACAGAATCAGCAGCTGTGGTTAGTGTCGGGAAAATCACATCCGGTGTGAGAAGCAATATTATTCCAGAAGAACTTGAAATGGCCGGTACAATTCGCACATTAGACAAAAAAGTACAGGAAATGATTCACAACCGAGTGAAACAAATAACCACCAACATTGCAGAAAGTGCCGGAGCAACCGCTGAAATAAGCATTACAAAACAAACATTGATCACGTACAACGACCCAATACTAACCGAAAAAATGCTACCAACACTGGAAGCGGTGGCTGGAAAAAATAATGTGGTATTAACACCCGCAGCAACTGGAGCAGAAGATTTTTCATACTATCAAGACAAAGTTCCTGGACTTTTCTTTTTCCTTGGTGGAATGCCAAAAGGCAAAAATCCTGCGGAAACAGCCTCACATCATACACCTGATTTTTATATTGACGAAGGTGGTTTTGTGTTAGGAATGAAAACTATGTCCGAATTAACCATCGATTATATGAAAATGAATGCTAAAAAATAATTTCGAGCAAACAGAAAATTTTAAAGAACTACAACCGAAAAGAGATTTTCGGTTGTAGTTCTTTAAATTAACAAACCACTGATTTATAATGTCTTAAATTATTTTTAGTTTGTTTTTTAATAATTCTACCTCGGTCTTTCATATTTATATTCACTGCAATATGGCGGTAAAGTTGTGACGAAAAGCTTCATAGTGAATTTTATGAAGAAGGTTGTAAATAAAAATATTAAAAACATATTTAAAAAAAGAAAAAAAATCCTTTGATCTCATCTTAGAAAAAGCGGTTGATCAAACAATTAAAAGAAAAATATTATATTTTAAAAAGTTTGCTATTAAAAATAAGTAGGGGAAAAATAAAGTTATATAGACATAAAACGAGAAAGGAAATAAAAAATTAATCTGTAGAAATGATTTTAAAAAGAAATAAATTCTCAATTTTCGCAAACAAGTTAAAGTCTATCAATACAATGAAAAAATTATTTATTCAAAACAAACTAGATACAAATTAGGATGAACTATCGGAACTACTTGGGAAATGGTACAATTATAACACCACGATTATCCATTTAAAAAAAAATACTACCACCAAAAAGGATTCAACACAAACAAATCATCTAAGAATCATACAAGTAACAATGAACTTATAGAGAATTACTATTCAGAAAAATAAGTGTTATATACCCGGTGAGACTTTAGTGTAAAAACAAGTACTTCAAAGTACTAAAGAATAAATTTGTCAAGAAACGCTATCTTAAACATACTTTAAATTGAATCGTGACTAGCGTAAAATCGAGTCTAAACAATGCTTCAGACAATACATTTATGCATTACAACCGATAACGATATCGGCACGAGATTAATAATGAGAAAATACCCCAATGCCGCTGCAAGTATCTACTCCGCTACTAAACTTTCCAAGTATGCTAATAATCTGGATAATATCCCCCTACTATTTTCACTCGTTAAATTTTTTTCGACTTTTTCAAATTCGTTAAAAGTAGAAATAAAATAATTAATGATATAAAATTAAGAAGGTTAACAACAATACTTTTCTTTTATTCACAAAAAAGTTTAATTATATCATTTTTAAAATAAGAAGTATTAGCCCCAAAAATTTGGTTAACATAAAAATTACAATAACACCAAAGTGTTCAATTTTACAATACGCATTCAAATATGACAATTCTTCTTGATTTCTATTTATTCAAAATCGCCCCAATCATCAATGCACATTTCTCGCCATCAATAGCGGCGGATATGATTCCGCCTGCATAACCTGCGCCTTCTCCACAAGGATATAGACCTTTTATTTGAACATGTTCATAGGTCAATGGATCTCTTGGAATACGCACTGGTGATGATGTTCTTGATTCTGGAGCATGAAGTATGGCTTCATTTGTCAAATAACCACGCATCGATTTTCCAAATTCAGTGAATCCTTCTCGCAAAATTTGCGTTAAAAATTCAGGAAAAACCTGTCCCATTTCTACTGAAGTCGTTCCGGGAACATATGACGTTTTAGGAATATCCGACGAAACTCTGTTTTGTGTAAAATCAATCATGCGTTGCGCAGGAACCTTTTGGCTTTCACCAGCCAAGTGCCAGGCGCGTTGTTCGATACTTTTTTGGAATTCCATTCCAGCCAAAGCACCAAATTTAGCAAATGGTTTAAAATCTTCCAGTTGCAATTCGATTACAATTCCAGAATTGGCAGTAGCCTGATCTCTTTTGGATGGTGACCAACCATTGGTAACCACTTCACCGGGACTCGTAGCACAAGGTGCAATCACGCCGCCAGGACACATACAAAAGGAATACATTCCCCTTCCTCCTACTTGTTTCACGATAGAATACGGAGCTGGAGGTAAGAATTCCCCACGATAATCACAACTATACTGAATACTATCAATTAGCGATTGTGGATGTTCTGCCCTGACGCCCAAGGCAAAAGGTTTGGCCTCGATAAAAATCTGTTTTCGATCCAATAATTCAAATATATCACGAGCCGAATGGCCTGTGGCCAAAATAAGTTTACTAGCAAGAATCGTTTCCCCTTTGTGAGTAACTATACCCTGCACTTCATTGTTTTTTATTAAAATATCAGTCAATCGGGTTTCGAACAAAACCTGTCCGCCACATTCGATAATTTTCTCTCGAATGTCCTGAATGATTTGTGGTAATTTGTTGGTACCAATATGAGGATGCGCTTCAATCAAAATATCTTCCGAAGCTCCAAAAGCGACAAACAATTCCAAAACGCGCGTTACATCACCTCTTTTTTTAGAACGGGTGTATAGCTTCCCGTCCGAGTAGGTTCCTGCTCCGCCTTCGCCAAAACAATAATTGGAGTCTTCATTTACAAGATGATCCACATTGATGGCTTTCAAATCTCGACGTCTGCCTCGGACATCTTTTCCACGCTCAACAACAATTGGTTTCAAGCCCAGTTCTATTAATTGCAAAGCAGCAAAAAGTCCTGCAGGTCCAGCGCCAACAATAATTACTTCTTGAGCTCCAGCCACATTACCATAATCTGGAAGTTGTATTTTTTGCCCTTGAAAAGGTTCTCCTTTCAAATAGATTATAACCTTAAGATTTATTTTTATCGCTTTTTGACGAGCATCAATCGATCGTTTTAAAATAGAAACATGCTGAATTTCATTTACAGGAACGGCAATTTGTTTCGATAAATGATTTTTCAACAACAAATCATTTGCTGCAATTTCTGGAGAGACTTGTAATAAGAGTTCTTGAGGCATTTTTTTAGATTATTCGATTTTAGATTATTTGAATTTTAAAAAGGTATAAAATAATCCAGGTACAAAAGTAGTATTTTGTACTGACTTCTTGTTATTGAAAGAAGAATCCATTTTCAAATTCTCAAATTTGCCTATTTTCGAATTAGACTTTGTAACTTTGGTGCTTTAAATCTATGAACCATTGAACCTCATAAAATGTCTAGAAAAATAAAACTGATTTGGGATTTCCGTGGACCAGCATCCGCAAAAACAGCTGAACACCATGAAATTCATTTGAAAGAATACATCGCCATTGAAAAATTACCGTTGAATATAACTGGCTTCGAAATTCAAAGCGAGATGCAAGCCATCGCTTTTATGGTTGTCACCGATGAAAATATGATTCAGGTTCGCGATGCTTTGAAACCGCATCGAGGAGAGTTGTATACAGCCTAAAGTCGTAAAGTCAATGCTCAAAATGTAAAAAAACACTAAACAGGCTAAAATTTTTGACTTTAAGACTTTAGACTTTATGACTAATTTGCTACTTCACTGATGAATTTAATTCGCATCAAACGCAATTCATCAATATCATAATCCCCTTCAAATTCCTTGAGTGCGTTTTCTATATTATCGGATTCAGATTCCATGAAATAATCGTGAATTTCTTCCTGCTGATCATCATCAAGCATATCGTCAATCCAATATTTGATATTCAGTTTGGTTCCGGAATACACAATTTGCTCCATTTCTTTAATTAGAGCATCCATGTTAATTCCTTTGGCGGAAGCGATATCATCCAATGATAATTTTCTGTCGATATTTTGAATAATATAGAGTTTATTTACGGAGTTAACCCCGGTAGATTTAACCACTAAATCCTCAGGACGAATGATGTCATTTTCGGCAACGTATCGGCTTATTAATTCTAAAAATTCCTTGCCGTATTTTTTAGCTTTTCCTTCTCCAACCCCATGAATATTGATTAATTCTTCTTGGTAAATCGGATATTTCAGAGCCATATCTTCCAGTGATGGATCTTGAAAAACTACAAAAGGCGGAACTCCAACTTTTTTGGCTACTTTTTTACGCAAATCACGCAACATACCCATCAGAACTTCATCAGCAACTCCTGTAGATTTTGAAGCCGTTACAATAGCCTCGTCTACGGTCTCATTATATTCATGATCTTCGGACATCATAAAGGACTCACGGTTTTTAATAAAATCCAATCCTTTCTTAGTAATTTTTACAATACCATAGGTTTCAATATCTTTAGATAAAAACCCAGCAACAAGAACTTGTCGCAATAAGGCCATCCAGTACTTTTCATCATGATCTGAACCACATCCAAAAAAAGATTGTGTATCTGTTCTGTGTGCTTTAATCACTGCATTGACACGACCAATCAAGGTAAAAACAATTTCTTTTGATTTGTATAAATGCTTCGTATCTCGAACTACTTCCAGTAGTTGTACTACTTGGTCTATGGCTTCGACTTTTGTTTTCGGGTTACGAACATTGTCATCCATATCAGCGCCTTCACCATTAACATCATCAAATTCCTCTCCGAAGTAATGAAGAAGAAACCTCCTTCTGGACATAGACGTTTCGGCGTAAGCTACGACTTCCTGCAACAAAGCAAATCCAATTTCCTGTTCGGCAACGGGTTTCCCCGACATGAATTTTTCTAATTTTTCAACATCTTTATAGGAGTAATAGGCTAGACAATGACCTTCACCTCCATCACGACCGGCACGACCCGTTTCCTGATAATAACTTTCCAATGATTTAGGGATATCATGGTGAATTACAAAACGAACATCCGGCTTATCAATTCCCATCCCAAAAGCGATTGTTGCCACTACCACATCTACATCTTCCATTAGAAACATATCCTGATGTCTGGCACGGGTTTTAGCATCTAACCCAGCATGGTACGGAACAGCACTTATGCCGTTTACCTGCAAAACTTCGGCAATAGCCTCTACTTTTTTGCGGCTTAAACAATATATAATACCGGACTTCCCTTTATGTTGTTTGATAAAACGAATAATATCCGATTCGATATTCTTCGTTTTAGTACGTACTTCATAATATAAGTTAGGTCTGTTGAATGATGCCTTAAAAGTAGTCGCATCAGTCATATCTAAATTTTTTAGAATATCTTCTTGTACTTTTGGCGTAGCAGTTGCAGTTAAACCTATAATGGGCACATCTCCCAGTTGCTTGATAATGTGCTTTAAGTTTCTATATTCTGGTCTAAAATCATGTCCCCACTCTGAAATACAATGAGCTTCATCAATAGCTACAAAAGATATGGTAACGTTTTTTAGAAAGTTCACGTATTCTTCCTTAGTCAAAGACTCTGGAGCAACATACAATAACTTCGTCAATCCGGAAGTAATGTCTTTTTTTACTTGGGCAATTTCAGTTTTAGTAAGAGAAGAGTTTAAAACATGGGCAACGCCATTTTCAGAAGACAAACTTCTAATGGCATCCACCTGATTTTTCATCAAAGCGATTAAAGGCGATACTACGATAGCAGTACCTTCCTGAATTAAAGCGGGCAATTGATAACAAAGTGACTTTCCTCCTCCAGTGGGCATAATAACAAATGTGTTTTGCTTATTAAGAAGACTTTTAATGACTTGTTCTTGCAAACCCTTAAATTGGCTGAAGCCAAAATATTTCTTTAATTCTTTGTGTATATCAATTTCGTTTGAATTCATTCTTTATTATGTGGTATTTTGTATAAATTTGCAACACCTAAAGGTACAAATTTCTTTTACACATACAAATTTTAATCATTCTGTTTTGATCACTAAAGAAAATATATTGGCCAGTGCCAAAAAAACCATTTTATCGGAAAGTAAATCGATTGCAAAACTTACTGATTATCTGGATGAAAACTTCATCGAAGCTACTCAAAAAATTTACAATTCTAAAGGAAGACTAGTAGTTACAGGGATTGGAAAAAGCGCAATTATTGCTCAAAAAATGGTTGCTTCTTTTAATTCTACAGGAACGCCTTCGCTTTTTCTTCATGCTTCAGAGGCCATTCATGGAGATTTAGGAATGATTCAAAACGAAGATGTCATTATTTGCATTTCAAAGAGTGGTAACAGTCCGGAAATAAAAGTCCTGATCCCTCTCTTAAAACGTTTTGGAAACACTTTGATTGCAATAACCGGAAACATGACCTCCTTTTTGGCTAAAGGTTCTGATTTTGTTCTCAACACCACAGTAGATGCCGAGTCTTGTCCGAATAATTTGGCCCCAACAAATAGCACTACCGCACAGTTAGTGATGGGTGACGCAATTGCCGTTTGCCTGATGGAAATGCGCGATTTTAAACCCGAAGATTTTGCCGTCTACCATCCTGGAGGCGCATTGGGTAAGAAATTATTGTTGCGTGTAAAAGACATGTTAGAACACAGCCTAAAACCTATGGTTGCTCCGGAAGCTCCTATTAAGAAAGTCATTTTCGAAATTTCTGAAAAACGTCTTGGTGTAACTGCCGTGGTTGAAAATGACAAAGTAATTGGAATTATTACCGATGGTGACATTCGAAGGATGCTAAGTGACAGAGATACTTTTGCCGATTTAACTGCAAGAGACATTATGACAAAAAATCCAAAAACAACTTCTTCGGACGCTATGGTAGTGGAAGCATTGAATATAATGGAAGATTTTTCCATCACGCAATTAGTAGTTACAGACAATACTGAATACAAAGGCATATTGCACTTACACGATATTTTAAAAGAAGGAATACTATAATGGCAAAAAAAAACTTAAACGAAATGTCGTTTTTAGATCATCTTGAAGAATTAAGATGGTTATTAGTTCGAAGTACAATTGCAATATTAATTTTGGCTACCGTCACTTTTTTCATAAGTGATTATATTTTTGATGTCATCATTTTTGGTCCAACAGATGCTAATTTTATAACCTATCGATTTTTTTGTGACTTGTCCAATCAATTGGGTTTTGCCGAAAGCATTTGCGTAACCGAAATGCCTTTCATTATCCAAAATACGAATATGGAGGGTCAGATTAACGTTTTAATTTGGACGTGTATAACAGCCGGATTTATTCTTGGTTTCCCATTCATCCTATGGGAAGTTTGGAAATTTATAAGTCCTGCATTATATGATACGGAGAAAAAACACGCTAAACTTTTCATCTTTTCATCCTCCTTACTTTTCTTTTTGGGCGTACTCTTCGGTTATTATGTAATTGTGCCGATGTCTGTCAATTTTTTCGCTACATTCACCATCAGTGATGTTGTAAAAAACCAATTTAGTATTGATTCTTACATTGGATTAGTAAAAACAAGTGTGATCGCTTGCGGATTGTTTTTTGAATTACCAATAATTATCTATTTCCTGACCAAACTAGGATTAGTAACACCGGATTTCTTAAGAAAATACTGGAAATATGCCGTAATTATCATTCTGATTGTGGCCGCAATTGTAACGCCTCCGGATGTGGTAAGCCAAATCATTGTAACCATTCCGATGTTGTTAATCTATGAAGCGAGTATCTTAATTTCAAAAATAGTAGTAAAAAATCAAAAAAAAGTAAATGGCTGATATAATTGAAGAATTCAACGAGTACCGTTCTAAAATGAACGAAAAATTATTGGCAGACAATAATAAAATTGTAAAACGTATTTTTAATTTAGACACCAATGCATACGCCGCAGGAGCTTTGGATGTAAAAACCAAAGAATTACTGGGATTAGTAGCTTCGGCAGTTTTACGTTGTGATGATTGCGTAAAATACCATTTGGAAACCAGCCATAAAGAAGGTGTTACCAAAGAAGAAATGATGGAAGCTATGGGAATCGCAACACTTGTTGGTGGAACTATTGTAGTGCCTCATTTACGCAGAGCGTATGAATTCTGGGAAGCATTAGAAGAAAATGCAACCAAATAATTTGTTAAGAAACTAAATAGTTTAATCGGTTATTTGTTTATTTGACAAATAACCGATTAAAATGTTAAACGATTAAATCTAAGAACATGAAATTAAGAGCCGAAAATCTAATCAAAACCTATAAGGGGCGCAGTGTTGTCAAAGGCATTTCGGTGGAAGTAAATCAAGGTGAAATCGTTGGACTTTTAGGGCCTAATGGAGCTGGAAAAACAACTTCTTTTTATATGATTGTGGGATTGGTTAAACCCAATTCAGGCAACATATTTCTAGACGACTTGAACATCACGGATTACCCGATGTACAAAAGAGCACAGCAAGGAATCGGATATTTGGCACAAGAAGCTTCTGTTTTTAGAAAATTAAGTATTGAAGACAATATACTAAGTGTTTTACAATTAACTAAACTATCCAAAGCCGAGCAAGAAGCGAAGATGGAAAGCCTAATCGACGAGTTTAGCTTAGAACACATTCGTACCAACAGAGGTGATTTACTTTCCGGTGGGGAGCGACGACGTACTGAAATTGCACGTTGTCTGGCCACAGATCCAAAATTCATATTATTAGATGAACCTTTTGCAGGTGTTGACCCTGTTGCCGTAGAAGACATTCAGAGGATTGTAGCACAGCTAAAAAATAAAAATATTGGAATTCTAATTACGGATCACAACGTACAGGAAACCTTAGCCATTACGGACAAAACCTACCTGATGTTTGAAGGTGGTATCCTAAAAGCAGGTAAACCAGAAGAATTAGTAGAAGATGAAATGGTGCGTCGAGTATATCTTGGACAAAATTTCGAATTGAGAAAGAAAAAATTGGAGTTCTAGAATTTATGCCATTTACTTATACTACTTTGAAAAAAATTTAAATAGTTTTTAATTGTATTTACTGAAATTATAAATTTAGATAACTCTCTTAAAAAAGATCTCTATTTTTTTTACTATATGACTATTTGACTCAATATATTTGAGCTTTTTTTTAATTCACAAATTTTTTATTATTTGGGATATAGTTTTAAATTTTCCTTTTATAGAAAAAATCTCCTCCTCTAAACTAATTGAACTCCGTACTCTATTCTTAAATAACTATAGCACTGTCAATCCTAATTCTCCGCCGAGTTTTAATTCGTTTTTTTTACCTCAATCTAACTGAATTACATTCCTTTATCTTTAAAAGCTTTATCTTAAGTTTTCCACACTTGGTTCATAGATTAAAAATAAGATTTATTTCTTAACTTTCTGTGATGGCTAAATTAGCCTATCCAATCTTCTAATATATAATTCATCTTTATCAGTAAAATTATCATATTTTCAACCAAAGATAAATACAACTATTCTCTCTAAAAGTACTAGCCTTTTCTCACTACAAAAATTCCAATAAATGAGTGCTTGAAAGCGACAATTACGGATCAATCCTAAATTTTGTGGGGAAATATTAAAAAAGGGATATTTGCATTTGTAAATAAACACCGACGGCACATTCATACAGCGAACTTATTGAATTACTATTACCCGAATTTATAGTTGACTACTTCGAGTTAACCTCATATAAAAAAGGAGAAGACATACTTCATCTTTATTTAAGAGAGATTAATTCCATTCCTAAAGAATATCGTGAATATAAATTAAGTTCCAAAGTGATTTCAAAACCTGGGATCAACTAAAACACGCTGAGCAGTGGCTAATCTTTTCAGAAAACTTAGGCAAGTGTCTGTCTATAGATGAAACTTCACTCTCCAATGGCGAACTCTATACTATTATCACTAACAAAGCAGGAAAAGGAAAAAAAGGAAGTATAGTTGCTGTTATTGCTGGAACTAAAGCTGACACTGTCATTTTTTATTGAAAAAATCCCTCTGAAATTGCGCAGACAAGTCACAGAGATTACTCTTGACATGGCAGCAAACATGAGCTTAATTGCCAAGAAATGCTTTCCAAATGCTACACAAGTTACTGACTGATTCCATATTCAAAAACTAGCGTCAGAGGCTTTACAAGAAATCAGAATCAAACACCGCTGGAAAGCAATAAATAAGGAAAATAACGCCATAGAAAAAGCTAAAAAGCGTAATACAAAATTCGAACATGAAGTATTAGCCAATGGCGATACTCTTAAGCAATTACTAGCCCGAAGCCGCTATTTTCTATATAAAGACGACTCTAAATGGTCTAAAAACCAGAAAGACCGTTCCGCTTTATTATTTAATTTATATCCCGATATCAAAGAAGCATATGGCTTAGCTCAAGATTTGAGGAATCTCTTTAAAAAAACAACCGATAAAATTATTGGACTTTCAAGGTTAGCCAAATAGCATGAAAAAGTAAATCAATCTGGTTTCAAATCCTTTAATACGATCTCAAAATCTATAATGAATCATTATCAAACCATTTTAACTATTTTGATAAGAGAAGCACAAATGCTTCTGCTGAATCTTTCAATGCTAAAATAAAAGCATTTAGGTTGCAATTTAGAGGCGCGTTAATAACGTTGCGTTTTTCCTTTTTAGGCTAACTAATATCTATGCTTAATTTTTACTCCTCCACAGGTTTTCGGATTAATCCTTAATCACCCTCTTTTTTACAACCCCAGCATTTTTTTCGCACAAAAAAAGCCTATCTTTTCAGATAGGCTTTTCAAAGAAAGGCGACGACATACTCTCCCACATAACTGCAGTACCATCTGCGCAGGCGGGCTTAACT
>NZ_RBXA01000005.1 GCF_003634755.1 Flavobacterium limicola
CTCGGGCTGCGGAACGGTACTTTGAGGTAGTTTTTGAGCTTTTGATTTTCAGGCTTGATCTTTTGTTTCTTTTGCATCAAGGCAAAAGAAAAGATTGTTCTTGAGTAATACTATATAGTCCCAATAAACAAAAATTTAACCCGTAAAACATTTTTTGTTTCTATTTTTATCAAAACAAATCGAAGATTCATGAACCACAAAAAAGTATTAACTCGTGAGTAATCAAGACAAAAAAAATTAGTACCCCTTAATTTTATACTTTCAATAAAAAGTCATTGGCAGCACACTTCAAAGTCTCTATATAGTCTCGAAACAACATCAAACGCTAAATTTTCAACTCCCTTTAAGACTGGTGCAAAACGAAAATTTCAAACCTACTATTGACTCCCTAAAATCCAAAACCCTTTTCGTAAGTCTATTTCTTTCGAAAAAAAACAACCCACACAGTATTCCAGATAACTACTAAATCTCCCCAAAAACTTCGATTGTAGTAATACGCGAGATTCAGTCGTACTTTATCGGGGAAAATAATACTGTCATTATAAACCAAAGGCGACTCCTGCTTCTGCAACAAGAACTCCTCTTTATTATATTTTATGGAAGCTAAACAGGTTAATCCTGGCTTCAATTCTAGTATTTTACGATTTTCACCTGTTAACAAATCATAATAACCCGGTAAATCGGGTCTTGGCCCCACAATACTCATTTCTCCATTGAGAACAATAAATAACTGAGGCATCTCATCCAATTTAAAGCGTCTCAGGAACTGGCCTATTCTCGAAATATACTTTTGACCTGTGTGAGATTCAGTCCGAATCGTCCGCAGTTTATATATTTTAAATGGTACACCATATTGACCAATACGCTTTTGGGTGAAGATGCCATGAGTACTAGTATCGATAGCAGCAAGCAGCCATGAAATCAACAAAACCCAAAAAAACAAGAGAAGTGTGAAGAGGGAGAAAACAATATCAAAAAGACGTTTTGTCATACCTTTCGAAGTATTTAATTCGAGATAAAAATACAATCAAAAAACAGATTATGAATTCCCGAGAACCATTTTACGAGTAACAAAATTTCGAACAAGTAAATAGATAAAGGTCAGTAGCAGTAAAAATCCGCCGATAAAAAGCAGGCTCAAGTCCCCAATGGCATCCATATAAATAACCAGTCCGTTTATACCCAATTGAAATCCTGCATACATAAAGGCAACTAAAATATGGGAATAGCCCATTTCATTAGCCAGATATTGGTACAAATGAGAGCGGTGTGGCTGAAATATATTTTCTTTTTTAAGCAATCTATTGATAATGGTGATAATAGCATCAATTCCATAAACCGAAAAGAAAAGAATATACCCGAGTTGCCCAGAATCAATAATGGTCTTTATCATAAAATAGCCCAAAAAGAGTGCCATGCTAATACTCCCAACATCTCCTGCAAAGGTTTTTGCTTTTTTTCGAACATTAAATATCCCAAAAGCCAAACAAGACAATCCCATAGTAATCAGTAATGGCAAACTGGCTTCGTTGATTGGTAAAAAAGAAAAAGTAGCTATGGCTGCTAAAGCATATAAAACGGTTATCCCATTGATACCATCCATAAAATTAAAGGCGTTCACCCAACCTATAAGGAGTACAAACACAACAGGAAGCAACCACAAAGGTTCATAAAACAAATGCAACTCATAAAAAATCAAACCCACAGCTATGACATGTGAAATAAAACGAGGCAATTGAGAAAGCGGTTTGATATCATCTATAAAACTTACTATCGCAACTAATACTACTGCAAGCGTAACAGCCCAAGAAACATAGCCCAGTAAAAAAGCAATACTTATGGCTATTGGAAAAATAATGCCACCACCTCTTAATGTAATAGAAGTGTGTGATGATCTGCTATTGGGTTTATCAATGATATTGTAGGTATCCGCTATTTTAAAATAAATAAGTTCAATACCAACTAATAAAATAAGTAATGCAAAATATATCATGTTTTAAACTTTGTCTATGCTTTTAAATAAATAAATAATAATAATAATAATAAATAAGAACTAATCCCTGATCACTCCTCACTATTCACTTCTCACTATTCACTTCTCACTACTAACTACTAACTTACAACTTATGCTTCAGCAATCCCAAAAGATACTCCCCGTAACCTGATTTTTTCAAAGGCTCGGCTAGTTCTTTAAGTTGTTGTTCACTAATGAAACCTTGTCTCCAGGCAATTTCTTCGATACAACCTACTTTTAATCCTTGACGCTCTTCAATAACCTGAACAAACTGTCCCGCTTGCATTAAGCTGTTAAAAGTTCCGGTGTCCAACCAAGCGGTACCTCTGCTTAGAATACCTACTTTCAAAGCTCCTTTTTCAAGATATACTTTGTTCACGTCGGTAATTTCGTACTCACCGCGGGCACTAGGCTTGATATTCTTGGCAATTTCCACCACCGAATTATCATAAAAATACAAACCGGGAACGGCATAATTAGATTTGGGTACCAAAGGTTTTTCTTCAATAGAAAGCGCTTTGAATGTGGCATCAAACTCCACCACACCATAACGCTCCGGATCAGAAACATGATACGCAAACACGACTCCGCCTTCCGGATTAGTATTGGATTGTAACAATTCATGCATATTAGCCCCAAAGAAAATATTATCCCCTAAAACCAATGCCACACTGTCTTTTCCTATGAATTCTTCTCCAATAACAAAAGCTTGCGCCAAACCATTCGGAATGGCTTGTTCCGCATAACTAAATTGGCAACCAATTGAAGACCCATCGCCTAGTAATTTTTTGAAATTAGGCAAATCATGAGGCGTAGAAATAATTAATATTTCATGAATCCCAGCCATCATCAAAGTAGACAACGGATAATAAATCATCGGCTTATCATACACAGGCATCATTTGTTTGCTCATAGCAAGCGTTAACGGATGCAAACGGGTTCCGGAACCTCCGGCTAATATAATTCCTTTCATAAATGCTATCTTTATTTTGTATTGGTCATTTATGGTATCGCTTTTTATTTATTGGTGTTTGCTTACGCAAACTTATTTTTAATAGCGATTTCATAATTGTACTAATTTTACGAATTAATTCGAGTTTCTCAAATTAATCATTCTTTTATAAGGTAAGGAAGGCGTGCCGAAATTAATCAACATACCCAATTCCATTTTTGTACATTTTAAATAATTGGTCAACTGCATATAAATAAGTTTTATGATGAAATTAAGTGCTTTTTTTATGAATCCCTTGACCCCAGACTTCTCGATACAATTTTATAAAAACGCTCTCGCTATTTTATAAAATCACTCGAAGTAACGAAAACCGAAAACTCACATCTCACCACTCCTCACACCGCCCTTAAATTAAAAACGTCAAAAAACAACATTTGAAATTAAAAGGAGGACTGCCGGTGGCAGTCAGGTAAATACCCAAAACAGTGTTAGATTTTCAGGCTTGAAATTGAAGATTCATGAATACAAAAAAACAATAATAACCCGTGAATAATTTTTACTTTCAATAAAAAGGTATTAATAGTACAATTCAAAGTCTCTATATAGCCTCGAAACAATATTATACTCTGAATTTTCGACTCCCTTTATATCTATGGCAAAACGAAAATTGCAAGCCACTTCTCACTATTCACTTCTCACTATTCACTTCTCACTAACTATACTGTTTCTCGTAATAACTAGCATACTCCCCTGAAGTAATATTATTCAACCAGCTTTGATTTTCCAAATACCAATTTACGGTTCGTTCCAATCCTTGCTCAAAGGTAACCGACGGCTTCCATCCCAACTCTTTATTAATCTTGCTTGCATCAATCGCATAACGCAAATCATGTCCTGGACGGTCTTTTACATAGGAAATCAGTTGTTCAGAGGTTCCAGCAGCTCTTCCCAATTTGGCATCCATTATGGTACACAATAATTTAACCAAATCAATATTTTGCCATTCGTTAAAACCACCAATATTATAAGTATCGTGGTTTTTACCTTCATGAAAAACCAAATCAATGGCCACGGCATGGTCTTCTACAAAAAGCCAGTCGCGGGTATATTTCCCATCACCATATACAGGTAACGGTTTGTTTTGAATGATATTATTAATAAACAACGGAATCAGTTTTTCAGGAAAATGATAAGGTCCGTAATTATTAGAACAATTCGTCAGGACATAAGGCAAACCGTAGGTTTCACCATAGGCCCGAACAAAGTGATCCGAACTCGCTTTTGAAGCCGAATAAGGTGAATTCGGATCGTAAGCGGTAGTCTCCGTAAACAATCCTTCGGCACCTAAACTTCCATAAACCTCATCAGTACTAATATGGTAAAAACGTTTTCCTTCATAATTGCCTTGCCAAATCGTTTTAGCGGCATTCAATAGGTTCATGGTTCCTATCACATTTGTTTTTACAAAAGACAACGGATCCGTAATGGAACGGTCCACATGTGATTCAGCAGCCAAATGCAATACCCCGTCAAATTGATGTTCCGCAAACAATTTATCTATAAAAGCAGCATCAACGATATCTCCCTTAATAAATGTGTAATTAGGTTCCTTTTCTATATCAACTATATTCTCCAGATTCCCCGCATACGTCAGTGCATCCAAATTAAAAATGTGATACTGCGGATACTTCTTTACAAAAAGTCGTACGACATGGGACCCAATAAAACCGGCACCACCAGTGATTAATATTTTTTTCATTTTATTTTTATATATTTTAATTAGTTGCAAAAAACTCCCTAAATATTTTTTGTTTACTCTTTAGTGTCAATAATAGAAAAACCCTATTTTCGGCTTCCTTTACGGCTTAGGCAAAACGAAAATCGCAAACCCTAACCGAAATACCCACAACACCACTAAACGTCCATTTAAATACTCTTCACATCGCCCTTATGGTTTTATCCCAAAAAAATCACGGTAAGGATTTAAGCGGTGGCCGAAGGGAGCAACCCCCGAGTCGAGTGTGAAACACGAGCGGCTGGGGTTGTGATAGGAAAATGCGTCCGATGATTTTGGGTTAAAACTATTGAGGCTTGATCTTTTGTTTCTTTTGTATCAAGGCAAAAGAAAAATAAATACCCATTAATTTTTACTTTCAATAAAAGCTATTGATAGCACAATTCAAATTCTCTATATAGTCTCGAAACAACTTCAAGTTCTAAATTTTCGGCTTCCTTTACGGCTTAGGCTAAACGAAAATTGCAAGCCTATTCTCACTATTCAATTCTCACCTCTCACTATTCACTCCTCACTTCTCACTATTCACTCCTCAACAACTTCATACACCTTGTCAAACTATCCTTATACTCCGGCACATCAACACCGTACACCTCTTTAATCTTACCCTTATCCAATAAAGAAAAAGCAGGACGCTTTGCAGGCGTAGGATAAGCCGATGAAGGAATACCATTTACTTCACAAGTAAAACCTCCAATTTCTTGGATAGCCAAAACAAACTCGTACCAACTGATTTCCCCTTCATTCGAATAATGATACATTCCTGCAATCCACTCTTGTGCCGTTACAATGTCCATCATTACCTGAGCCAAATCCGCTGCATACGTTGGAGATCCGATTTGATCATTGACAACACTGATGGTATCGCGCTCCTGTAACAATAGTTGCATGGTTTTTACAAAATTGTTTCCAAATCTACTGTAAACCCATGAAGTTCTGATGATAATAGCGTCAGAATTTAATTTCAAGCACGCTAGCTCCCCTGCTCTTTTTGTTGCCCCATAAACATTAATAGGTTTGGTTATAGCTTCCTCTGTCAATGCAACGGATGAGGTACCATCAAAAACATAATCGGTAGAAATATGGATTAATTTTACGGAATGATCTTTAGCATATTGGGCAATAATACCTACAGCCAAATCATTAATCATGTTTGCTAATTCCTGTTCGGTTTCAGCTTTGTCTACAGCAGTATAAGCACCACAATTCAAAATTATATTTGGAGATAGTACTTCTAATTGTTTTTTTAAGACATCCAAATTATCCAAAGATACTTGCGTTCTATCCGCAAAAATCCATTCATATTGCGCATAATTCTCGGATAACGCTTTCAGTTCTGAACCCAATTGTCCGGTGGCTCCTGTTACTACTATTTTTTGCATAATTATTTTTTATCAAACAAACGATCAATCTTACCGACAACTTTAAACTTTAAACCTTAAACTTTTTTTAATCTTCTTTGCGAACTTTGCGGTTAAATTTTAAAACTCCCAGTCAAACAACTTTGAGTCCTTCGCGCCTCCTTTGCGAACTTTGCGGTTAAACCCAATTCTCATTCTCACCAGTGACAACTTTAAACCTTAAACCTTAAACTTTTTTTAATCTTCTTTGCGAACTTTGCGGTTAAATTTTAAAACTCCCAGTCAAACAACTTTGAGTCCTTCGCGCCTCCTTTGCGAACTTTGCGGTTAAACCCAATTCTCATTCTCACCAGTGACAACTTTAAACCTTAAACCTTAAACTTTTTTTAATCTTCTTTGCGAACTTTGCGGTTAAATTTTAAAACTCCCAGTCAAACAACTTTGAGTCCTTCGCGCCTCCTTTGCGAACTTTGCGGTTAAACCCAATTCTCATTCTCACCAGTGACAACTTTAAACCTTAAACCTTAAACTTTTTTTAATCTTCTTTGCGAACTTTGCGGTTAAGTATTAAAACTCCCAATCGATATCATTAAAACCAGGCAATATCAAATCCTTTTCAGAAACAATAACTTCTTCAGGACGCAATTGCCAGTCAATCGCTAAAGTAGGATCATCAAACCGAATCCCTCTTTCGCTTTCCTTATGATACAATTGATCCACTTTATACAGTACAGATGCCGTTTCACTCAAAACCGAAAAACCATGGGCAAAACCATGCGGCACCATCAATTGTTTTTTATTTTCGGCACTCAAAACCACACTAAAATGCTCGCCGTAAGTCTCCGAATTTTTACGTAAATCGACGGCAACATCAAGAATTTCTCCTTGAAGTACACGAACCAATTTCGCCTGTGCAAAAGGATTAATTTGCAAGTGCAATCCTCGAATCACCCCTCTTGTAGAGAAGGACTGATTGTCTTGGATAAAGTTGTACATAATTCCATTTTCATGGAACTTCGCTCGATTATAAGCTTCAAAAAAATAACCCCGTTCGTCATGAAATACAACTGGGTTTATAATCACAAGATCTTGAATTGTAGTAATTTCTAAAGTCATTTTTATTTAAAGTATAGAATTATAATGGTTAGTAACCCGCTGGCTGCGAATATTCAAAACGCAGTCCCTCCCAACACTTCGGGATTTTGTAAAAAAAATATAATATAACATCCACTCTGTCACCCTGAGCGCAGTCGAAGGGCTCCTCAATAAAAACATCAGTTCTAGCTAAATTTTTAAATCCGCGTGTATCAGTTAAAATCCGTGTCATCCGTGTTCCATTTTAAACAGTGATTCAAGTAACGGATTATCATAAAAATCAACATTCATTCTGTCACCCTGAGCGCAGTCGAAGGACACTTCTCACTCCCATACCGATAACAGCCTGCTATCGCCCAAAATCATCCTGTACCCGCACAATATCATGCTCATCAGATGGATTTTCCGTATCGGTATGTTGCCAGATTTCGGCAACAACTCCCCAATCTTCAAGTCCTACTAAACGATGGCGCTCTCCTTGCTGCAAGGTAATCGTATCGCCTTTTTTTAATACTTCAAGTTCTCCTTGAATATCATCTTCACTATGAATAACACCTGCTTCCCCATCAATTAGCCGCCATATCTCAGCCCTACGGTGATGGTATTGCCAGGATAATCGTTGATGAGGTGCTACTAACAATATTTTCGGACTCAGTTTTCCGGATATCTTAAGAGATGCTACATCTAATCCTTCAAAATAGCGGTTGGCAAATTGCTGTGCTTGATTTTCGTCAATAACAAAAAAACCGCCCCAGGGACGATGGTCATCATAGGATGCTATTGTAAATCCCTTTTGTCGTAAGGATTCATTTATTTGATTAAATATGGTAGTTTTCATTTATTATTTATCACTTTTTTACTGAAAATCAACACCAAAATCTTCACTCATTTGCATCGATACTTGTTTGATTTCTTGTTCCTTTTCTTTAGGATAAATTAGTAATACATTGGCATCATCAACAATAATGTAATTTTCAAGTCCATCTATAACCACCCCTTTCCCTTTTGGCACTTGTATCAAGCAATTCGTAGTGTTGCTTAGATGCTTTTGAGAAACGGTAACCGAGTTATTAAAAGCATCTTTCTCAGCTACTTCATGCAAGGAAGCCCAAGTACCCAGATCAGACCAACCGATATCAGCAGGAAGGGTATAAATATTGGTTGCCTTTTCTAAAATAGCATAATCTATAGAAATGTTAGGACTTTTAGGGTAGTTTTCGGCAATAAATACTACTTCCGCGTTAGTATTATAGACATCATTTCCTTGAATAAACAACTCATGTATTTCGTTTGCATGTTGTTTAAAAGCATTTTGAATACTTTGAGCACGCCAAATAAAAATTCCTGCATTCCACAAATACGCTGCGCTAGCGAGATATTCTTGTGCTTTTTCAAGAAGAGGCTTTTCTAGGAAACATTCCACCTTATGAACGCCATCAATCCCCTCTTTCTGGAAATTGATATACCCATAACCCGTATCCGCGCGTGTTGGAGTAATCCCCAACGTCACCAATGCGTCGTTTGTTGCGGTATAATCAAGGGCTTGCGTAATTTTATTCAAAAACTCCGTTTCTTTTAAAATCAAATGATCCGAAGGAGCCACCACTATATTCGCTTCAGGATTTGCCTTTAAAATTTTATAAGAAGCATAAGCAATACAAGGAGCCGTGTTATTACGACATGGTTCGAGTAAAATATTATCTACCGCTATTCCTTTTAGTTGCTCCTGTATCAATCCCAAATACTGCTTATTACTCAGTATAAAAATATTTTTTTTGGGACAAACTTTCTCAAATCGCTCGTAAGTGAGTTGCAATAACGATTTGCCTATGCCCAGAAAATCAATAAACTGTTTGGGAAAGTGGTTGCGGCTTTTAGGCCAAAACCGACTTCCCACACCACCTGCCATGATTAAAACATAGTTGTTATTTTTAGTTCCAGTCATTATATTTTTTTGTCTTTTATTTCTTAAAGGATTCAAAAGTCATCATTAAACCTTGCTCAGTAGAAACGGGCAATTCTTTCCCAATCGCCTTTATTATCTTTTGATTACTTACCATATAATTCTCTGTTAGCTTTTGTAACCGTTCTGAATTTAAGGGCAAATACAAATAATTCCCAAATTTAGCCATCGATTTTATCATACTTTGTGATAAATTTAGTATTCTACTTTTTTTATCCAAACCCCTCCCGATTAACTGAATCAATTCGTTTGTAGACAACGGTTCGTTATCAGCTAATTGATACACTCCCGAAGGAATAGAAGTATTTTCCAGTAATTCTTTAATCACAAAACAAAGATTTTCAATACTCAAAAAAGAACGCTGATTTTCAAAAGCGCCCAATGGCCAGGGCAATCCTTTGGCAACCAATTGATACAACAAATTTAGATTTCCTTTATTTCCAGGGCCGTGAATCATACAGGGACGCAAAATATACACTCTCTTTTCTTCTGGTAGTAACTGACTCAGAATATACTGTTCCGCCTGTTGTTTGGCAATACCGTAATGGGTTTTAGGATTTGGGATTTCGTCTTCACTCAATATTCCTTTAACTTCATCTGCTACAGCTTTTACCGTACTCATAAACACAAACACTTGGGCATCTGAACGCAAAAAAGCATCAAACAATTGCTTGGTTAATTCATAATTAGCTTCATAATAATCCTGAGGATTGGAAACCTTTTTTAAATCGTGGGCTTTTCCTGCAAGATGAATAATCGCATCCGCTTCTATATCAAATCGCTGATTGGGTATATAACGAATGCTGATGGGTTGCACCTCACATGAAAGCTCCAAATAATTTTGGAGATTTGTCCCAACAAATCCTGTGCCGCCTGTTATTGCGATTTTTTTTAACATTATGATTGATAAATTTTATCATATGCTTCCGACATTTTTTGTCGTGAAAACGTTTCAACTCTTTCTAATGCATTTGACGAATACAATTCGTACAACTCTTTATTATGAATTAACTTTTCAATTGCACCTCTTAACCCTTTAGTATCTTTAGGTTCCACAGTAATTCCTGAATAATCATGCAAAGACACAAAAGGAACGCCTGATTCTAAGTTGGTATTTATAACAGGTAGTCCATTAGCCATAGCTTCCAATTGAACAACCCCAAAAGCTTCGGCCTCATTAATTGAAGGTAACACAAACAAATCGGCTTCTTTGTAAAAATCGACTAGCTGATTATCACATGCATTAGAAACAAAAGTAACTTTGTTTCTAATATTTAGCATTTCTACTAATGATTTTAGGCTTTCAAGTTCCTCGCCATTTCCAACAATTTTTAATTTAATGTCTAAATTTTCTATAGCTTTTAATAAATACTCAACTCCCTTATATTTTCTAAGTTTCCCAACAAAAAGCAATTGAAAACATCTATCTACAGGATATTTTTTTGATAATACTGAAGAATATTTAGGATCAAAACTAAGCGGTATCGTGTGAATTTTAGATTTATATTTTTGAAGTATCACTGATGCCTCAAATAGTTGTGGTGAGGTAACAATAATAGCATCTGCTCTTTCTAGAAGTTTTTCAATCATAGGATTATAGATCTTCTCAATCCAGCTCCATCTCGAATTTTTAATATTTGCATGCCATGTAATGATAAGTTTTTTATTGGACATCTGTTTAAAATATCGTAACAAAGCAAATTCCATCGTTGGAAAAGGATAATGATGATGGATAACATCATTATCTTTTATTAAGTTTTTTAATGATGGATATCTTAAATTTAAGGGTTGGCTCTTTAAATGGGCAGGTGTAATTTCTTTTATAATTATTTCCCTATTTTTCTCCTCAATAGATTTTACAAAATTTCGTCTATGATTATTAGAATAAACTGTAAAACTAATGTCATTAGAGTGATCAATTACACCCTCAACTATATTTTTTACTACTGATTCCATTCCCCCTTGACAAGGATCATAGTATTTTACTATTTGTAGAATTTTCATTTTGATGTATTGTATCTATATACTAAAAAAATTATTTATGTGACTCAAGAGCTCTTTTAATAAGAGCTTTAAGTAGTAAGATTCTATATCTTACTTTAAAATTTAAGCTATTTGTACTTATTTCTGCTGAGTCTGAAAGATTATTTTGGTGTCTGCGGTAAAGGATTGTTTTTTCGTTCAAAAAATAAACACGCCCATAAATTTCAGCTATTAAACCAATCCATATATCATGAGGAACTGGTTCTAAAGGAAACGGTAAAGCAAATTTTAAAATCTCTTTTTTAAAAGCCATGCAACAACCTAAATAGGAATTTTTAGAAAAATTTTTAATCATTCCTACTTTAGAATTAACCAAATAATAATAGGATTCATGGATTACCTCTAGATTGTCATTAACAACTTTACAGTCAGTAACCACCAGTGTATATTTTTTAAGAAGTGACAACACGGTAGTAATTCTACCAACTTCCCAAACATCGTCTTGATCTGCCATAAAAATGTAATCTCCTACTGCTTGGTTGATAGCATTTTCCATATTTCGAGTTGTTAAATCGAATTTGAATTGTGATTCTCCCACTTGTTTTTTAATATGTGGGAATATTTTAATTCTATCATCATTATAAGAATTTATTATTTCAATAGTGTTATCAGTAGATTGATCATCCGATATAATAATCTCATCTGCAAAACTAAGCTGACTTAGTATTGAATCTATTTGTTCTTTTATATAATTTCCACCATTAAAGGTAGGTATGCAAACTGAAATCATAATTTTTGCTTAATCTAATTTGTTGAATATTATCATCAAGAAAACGTAATTTTTATAGAAAAAAGATCAAGAACATTAAAATAAAATTTAAAACAACACAAATAAAAATCGCCGAATTAAAAATATAATCTTGACAAAATTCATCTACAGAGCAGTTCTACTTTTTGACGATTTTTCATCTAATAATGAATACATAACAACTATTATTAACATGCCTGTTGAACTAATCAGTAATGGATTAGTACCCGAAATAAAAAGATAAGTCAAAAAAGCAATAATACAATATCTATTCCTATCAGTTATTTTTTTATTTATAATAAGATAAATTAAAGGATAAACTATACAAATCATAAATAATATGGCTAAAGGAAATCCGAAAAAACGCACTAAATCAAAATAAGTAAGCTCTGTTTGTGTCGTGAATTCGCCAACACCTTGTGAATAATATTTACTTCCTAAACCTTGACCCCAGATTAAGTATTGTGGATTTGAAGCTGTATTATCTAAAAAAGAATTGAAGTGACCCGCTTTAATTTCTGAAGACGCTTCTTTTTCTCCAAAAGACAAACTTAATAAAAATGTAATGAACAGGAAAAAAAAAGAAGCAATTGCAAATATAGAATAAAGCGCGTTTTTCTTTTTATTTAAATAAAGATAAAAATAATACAATAAAATTATCGTTGCCGAGACAATATTTGCTCTAGTTCCAGAAATTATTAAACTTGAAAAAAAAGTAATAACCAAAAATAATGAAGCAAATTTATTTTTACCATATATCAGTTTATCACAAAAAAAAGACAAGGGAAATACTAAAATAGGACTTGTTTTGTAATAAACACTAAGCAAATTATACCCATAAAAATTTCTTTCAGCAAATAAGCCAACTTGCTTATCAATAACAACATAATCATATATTACAGAAAAAACTATTGGGTTATAAATAGAAACAAAATAAAAGGGTATAGTTAATCCTGGGATCAAAATTGAATATTTATTCAATGTAACATCCGCCTCTAAACCCAAATCTATAACCACGATTAAAACAAATAATATACAAATTGATTTTAAAAAACCTATAGAAAAAGAATAATCTACATCATTATTTTGAAAAAATGCTGTTAGAATACCGAATAAAGTAATAGTTATCAAAGCAATAATTATCCTTATAGAATCTATCTTGTATTTGATTTTTGTTTTGACCTTGTATAGAATCCAACAAAACATTATTGATAAAAATAATGGGATTTTGAGATGAAAAATTTTATCTGCTGGATCAACTATTAATACTACAACAAAAAAAGAAAATAAAATAGTAATTATCCTTTTTAAAATTAGCATATGAAAATTTAAAAATTATTAAAAAATAATCTAATTAGAAATTAAATATGGACTCAATCGTTTATTATTTTGAAATAAAGTCAAATAATTCTCAACTAAATTTATACTGTCTTATTTAGATATATATCTAACTCTAAATAACATTTCTATTTTTAATATCAGAAACTTATATAATGACAAATTTGTAATTGAGTTAACAAATTTAAAATACTCATAATTTGAAGTAATAATTTTATTTAAATTAAAAATTTTATTTTTAATAGAATTATTAAATTCTTTAACTCCCAAAACATTATTACCATGCTGTCGATAATAGATTAGCGAAAAAGGAATTTCTTTTACAACCCCACCAGAATGTAACACTGACAAAGCTATAAGAGAATCATGCATTATTGCTGTAGCAGCATATTTTAATGCAGCCAATTTCGCTTTATTATTAAAAAGCATTGTACATCCTGTTGCAAGTGTTCCAACTAACAGATACTTGTTAGGCTTCATAATTCTATTATATCTAGTATAATCCCACATCGAACTTGAAATAATATTTAATGACTGATCGACAACGAAAAGATCAGAAAAGGTTAATAGAGGTAAGCCTTTATTAACAATCTCTAATTTTTTAATCTCTAAATAACTTACTTCTATTTTATTTGGTAACCACACATCATCTTGGTCGCAAAACATATAATAATCGGATTCAACATTTTCCATGAGCCAAATGAAACTTTTCATAGCTCCAATATTATTTGAAGAATTCTGAAGAAGAATAATATTTGAATATTGTTTAATATAACTTGATATCAAATCCAAAGTTGAGTCGGTTGATCCATCGTCTCTAATATAGAGAGTCCAATCATTATTAGTCTGATTAATAATTGATTCTATTTGTTGAGCCAAATAATTCTCGCCATTATATGTTGCTAGAAGAATAGCTATATTGATTTTACACATAAATTATTTAATTGAATATTTTCCCATCCGATTTGTTAAGCCATCGTAAACACCTCTCAATATCATTGAACATTTTCTTTTTTTATTCTCTTCGATAAGTATAAATAAAATAAATTTTTTCAAGGAATCGTTAAAATACAGCCATCTCATACTTGGTCGCTTCTTCATTAAATATATTCTGTTTCTTGCAATATAATATTTACGCAAAGCTGAATGATTATCGCTGCATATTTTTTTCCATAAAATTTTTCGACAATATTGACTTCCTAACTCATGGACAAGTTCAATTTCATTTATTTTAATTAAATTATATTTTGATTCGTTAAGGCGATATGTATAATCACCGTCTACTTCATCAATAAAAAGATTCTCATCAAATTTTTTTATTAGAGACCATGCTTCCAAATTCATTATAGCTCCAGAGGTATAAAACTGAGGCTGCTCTGCTAATTCTCCTGAAAAATATGGACTAAATAAACCAATATTATTATTCAACTGTACGGAAACTAAATCGACATATTTACCTATACCATCTGCAACATTAAAAGAGCTATCTTGATCCATAGTTAATATCCATTTAAAACCCGAATCATAAGCAATTTGAGAACAGTAATTCAAAGCAAAAGCTATTCCTTTATTTTCCATAAAGGTGTAGTATTGTATTTTAACTGACTTTTCTTTTAAAGTCTCTTGATAATTTATTTCATTATCAGAATTATCAAATACATAGAGAACATCTAGCTTGTGTAAATACGAATCAATATTGTCTAAAACTTTGGAAATATTAGGGTTATACAAAACAACCACACCTGCTAAATTCATTTAATACTTTATTTTGTAAAATTAACTCTAAAATTTTCTAATAATATAAGCCAAGTGAACTTCAACACATATAATAAAACGATCAAAAAAAGGTGGCTGCTTTAATTTTGACAAAAAGTTCATACTAAAAATAAAGTCATTTCTAAGAACCTTAAAAAACCCTATTTTTTTTGATACAATACCATAATGCTGACAAACAATATCATTTTCTATCATTAACTTATAACCTAATGTTGCTGCGGATAGGCCATTTTGAAAAATTAATTTGATCACTGATTTTTTTTCATTGTTTGTTAAATTTAAATTTGAAACATGACTTATATATTTTTGTAATATTTCAAATCTTTTAAAAGGGGTAAAATATAAATTATTTTGGCTACCTGAATAAGAATATGATTTTATATTCTTAACTTCTTCCATAGTTTCCATATAAAATAAAGGCAATTTAACAACGGCTGTTTTTCCTTCTAGACATAATTCCCCTAAGATAAATTCAAAAGGAAAAACTCCAACTTTATCAGTGTTAGAAAAATTTCTAACCACTTCTAAACTTTTTAACTTATCATTCTTAAAAAAATAACCTGTTGGGTGTTGCGATAAATAGGCAACATTTAATAGTCCTTCTAAGCCTTTATTAAATATTATCTCCTCTTGCTTTTTATGAACATCTAATTTACAAAGTCCGGCAACCACATAAGAATGATTTTCAAAAAAATTAATTAAATCGAAAATTCCTGATGGATTAATAGAGTCCTTATCTGTACTAAAAAAAACATACTCTGCATTCCCCTCAGAAATTGCTTTCATATAATTGGGAATAGCACCTATATTAGGACTATTAATTATATAACGAAAACGCTTGTCATCAATTTTTGATAATTCTACTACAGTATTATCAGTTGAACAATTATCAGACACTACGACTTCAATATCATCGCCTTCGTATTTAAGAATGTCATTTACTAGTTTTACAATCTTTTCGGATCGATTAAAAGTTGATATACAAAAGCTAATTTTTTTCATCTTTAAAAAATAAAAACTTATATACTAAATGTTTTAACAATGCGTGCAGGATTCCCAACTACAATACAATTGGGAGGAACATCTTTGGTGATAACCGTATTAGCTCCAATAATTGAATTCTTACCAATGGTTACATTTGGCAAAACTGCTGCACCATCACCTATCCATACATTTTCTTCTATAATTACTGGGCCCTTTGAATACAAAACTCGTTTAGATGGTGGTAACATTAAATCCGCCATTTCATTGTTTCCATGTGAATGATCAGTTATTAGAACTCGACTTCCAATTAAAACATTACTATCAATTTTAATTAATTCCAAAGCTCCTATATGGCAATCCCAATTAATACAAACATTATCACCAATAATAATTTTTGGATTATCAATAACAATTTTACCTACTGCTTCAATTCTTGTCCTTTTATAACATGTGAAATTATCACCTATAATAATTGATTTGCTGCCTTCTACATAAAAAGGAAACTTTATACTAGCTTTTTTTCCCATTTTAAGAATGTTTCTACTAGCATAATAAGAATAGATGTTTGATTTAATTTTAACAGTACTAACATAAATTTTTCTTAGAACTTGTTTAGTAATTAATTTAATTAAATAATAATATGCATAAAGACAGTGTCCGTAAGAAAAAAAAAGTATTTTTTTTGCTGATTTTACTTTAAAATTACCGGTCTTTTTTAGAATTAATAATTCCACTATATAGGTAGCTAAAAAATATTTAAAAATATCTCGTTTAATCAAATAAAACAACTTGCTAGGTATTGTTTTTGAGTTAACAAAATCTTTCCAAATTTTCAAATAATTCACAACAAATACCTCGAAAAAATTATAGCCTCCATTTGAATTCGACTCGATTCCTTCGTTAAAAACAAGTTCATGAATTAATAAGTTTTTATCATGTGATGCTGCAGCATTTAAATAAAGAGGAACAATCGTTAAAAAGGTTCCGAAATTTTTCTCGAAATCATATCCTTTTATATATTTAGCATTAACAACATTTGAACTGATATAAGTAACCCAATAACTTACATTTTGCAAAAATAATGTTGAATCAGTAAATTCCTCTTCTAAAATTTTAGCTTGAGAATTGGTTTTTAAGTGAACCAATCCATAATCACCGTTTTTTAAATAATCTAAAAGTTTTTCCAGCATTCCATCAATTAAATAATCGTCATCGCCAAGAACTAGTACATATTTTCCAGATGCTTTTCGATAACATTGAGCAAAATTACCGTCCATACCCAAATTAATAGTATTTCTAATGTAATTTATTGGCATTCCTTCTTCTATATATTTATTAACAACAGTAGAAGTTTCATCGCTAGAGCAATTATCTGAAACCATTAATTCTAATGGCAAATTCTTACCTGAAACTTGCTTGTTTAAAGCTTTTAAGTTTCCATCTAAAGCTTTTGCACGATTATATGTTGGAATACATATTGAAAGAAGGACTTCGTTATTGTTCATTAATACGATTCTTAAATTGTTTGTAAATAAAAAAGGATAGTGGTAACCACCATAAATAACTAGATAAAAAACCAATAAAAAAATATTCTGGCTTCAAGTAATATCCGGCAAATGCGGTAGAAAATAACACCCAAAAAGCTAAAATAATGGAGGGCACCATATACAGCTCTTTTTTAAAAGCTCTCAAGTATGTAGCCCATGAATTTACTAAAAGCTGAAAAAAATAACATAAAACCAACATCCCTATTGAAGTTAAAGAAAGAAACCTAGAAACTATTCGTGGTATAACCCAAAAATCTTTGAGGAAATAATAAAATAAAATCAAACACCCTAAGATAAATAAATAAGTGCTTGCAGAAAAAAGCAATCTTTTTTTGAATAATCTATTCAGTTCTTTAAAATTTTTTTGAGAAACTAAAATATTCATTTGTGGCGTAATGGTGTATATCCAAATATTACTTAGGCTAAATATTGCCATAATAAGTGTCAACGTAATTCCGACTTTACCACTTTCTATTGGTCCGGCATAATATTGCATTAATGGTGTATAAATCGAAAAAATAAAATAACCACTTGCAAAACTAAGTGCGTATCGTATAAATAAAGGCAATATTTCTTTGTTCCAATCATACTGGTAATTAACTGATGCTTTTAGTAGTTGTCTTAACAAGGATTTAAACTTACCTAAAAACAGAACAAATATTAATGAACCTCCTACTAAACTACCTATAGCCAAAGCATATATGTTACCACCCATAAGCAAAACTACGGCAATAACTACTGTATTAACAACTGACACAATTAACTTCGTGTTTTCAATTACTTGTATTTTATTCATCCCTTCGATAAAAGATAAAATAGAGTAATTAAAAAAATTTATCAAAGAACCTATTGCATAGATCGTCCATGGTAATATAAGTACGTCTATAACAGAATCTCTCTGAAAAAACCAAAGCCCAACAATATAAATTACAGGAAAAGTAATCAATATAATAAGACTTATCCTCTTTAAAATAAATCGAAGCAGACTTCCCATTTTTTTAATATGCAAATCATCCCCTACAAGCAATCCCTTGTCGCTAAATGAAAGAAATGCAAATTCATGGGCTGAAAATTGCATTACGATATTTGAGAAACCTAAATCAGCAAACACCGTTAATGCAGACAAACTTATAAATAAATACCAGTATCCTTGAAATACACTTGACAAATACAATGGAATTAAAACCATTGTAAGCGGACCTGAAATTAATCTCCAAAGTTGATTTATCAATGTTGACAATAAATCTTTATGATGTTGATTTAAGATCATTTGTTAATCCCCTGCAACCAATCTGTCATCTTTTTAATTCCACTCTCTTTATCAACTAACGGACTCCATCCAATTATTGAACTTACTTTACTGTTGTCAGCAATAAATACTTTTTGATCACTTTCACGCCAAGGCAACTGCTCAAATTTCATATCAACATTAAGAATTCCTTCTAGTAATCGAAATAATTCAATCAATGATAGGCTATTATCCTGACCACCGCCAATATTAAAAGCCTGACCATATGCAGCATTAACATCTTTTGCCATAAAATATAGATTCACAACATCAGATCCATGCAGGACATCTCTTACTTGCTTACCTGTCCCTGATATAGTAAAAGGTTCTTGATCAGCGTTTTCTTTAAACTCTAAGGCTTTTTGGCAAAACCAGCCAACCCAACCTTGATCAAAAGTTGCGTGTTGATTACTACCATACATTGATGAATGTCTAAATACAATAGTTTTTAATCCGTAAATACGATTATAATCCAATAAATATTGATCTGCAGCACCTTTGGAACAGCCGTAAGGAGAAGAAAAATTTAATGAAATATCTTCTGGCAATCCTAACGGGTATTCTACACATGAATATCTAGAAACCTCTTCAGTAAAATTCAAATTATCAAAATCTCCATAAACTTTATTCGATGAAGAGTAAAGTATTACAGAATTCGGCGAAAATTTCCTAACTGCTTCTAGCAAGTTAAAAGTACCCAATATATTTACTTCAAAATCTAATCTAGGATTTGATATTGATGTGGTCATTGCTACTTGGCCAGATAGGTGAAAAATATAATCCGGTTTTATTTCTTGTACTACAGTTTCAACATCATTATTATTTCTGATATCACATGGGTAAAACTTAAAATCTCCTTGTGTTTTAAGCCATTCTAAATTTTTAGAGCTTCCGAACCTTGATAGATTGTCAAAAACATACAATTCATCACCTCTATGTAAAACTTCTGCAGCAAGATTTGAACCGATAAAACCACAACCTCCAGTTATTAAATACTTCATTTATAATTTTTTATAATTTTTTCAACTCCGTCAGCAATGGCCACGTTTTGTTGCCACCCTAACGCTATTAACTTTGTATTATCTAATTGTGGTGACATAATATCACCACTTCTATAGGGAATTGCTCCAAACTTTAATCTTGACACTATTTCCCTATTATATGATCTTTCTAATTCTTCTGCTATTTGTAAAACAAAATCCTTCACTTCAGTAAAAACATTAGTACCGATATCAAATACGTTCCAAGAAGATAGACTTTTCCGTTTCTTTATAACTAAATTATAAGCGGCCACAACATCAGATATATAAATAAAATCTCTTTTTTGAATTCCAGAAGTTAAGTTAATGTCATCATTACCGTTAATCATTTCATTTATTAGCCAAGGCAAAAACTTTTTAGTATCATCTTTGATTCCATACATGTGCTCAATTTTAAAATTAACAACTTGAATCTTATCAGAACGTTTTTGCAGCCAATCTGTAAACTGGGCTTTTGACAAACTATAATCGTTTAAATTTCTAGGCAAAAGAGAGTCTGTGTTTATAAATGTATTCACATTACTAGTTATAGATTCTTCCAATAAATCAAGGCCGAAAATTAAATTTGAATTCACAATATCAATTAAGCTCTCATTTTTTCGTCCATAACTACAAGCGGTATGAACAATTATATCAGGCTTAATTTCCTGAAAAATAGTTTTCAAATTTACTTGATCAATATTGTAGCTAATTATTTTATGCAATAGATGGCCTATCCGCCAAGTATCTGATGTTGATCTTTTTAATACTGCAACCTCGTGACCATTCGCAACAAAGCTATCTAATAAATGACTTCCTAAAAACCCCGTTGCACCAGTTAATAAAATTTTGGCCATTTATTAAAAATTTAAACCGAAAAACTCTTCCATTTTCTCCACTACAAAATCAAGATGATCATTTGTTAATGCAGGTTGTACTCCAATCCAGAATGTATCATTCATTGTTTTATCGGTATGCGTCAATTCTCCAACTATCCTGTATTCGATATCCTTGAAATAAGGTTGTTTGGTTAGATTTCCTGCAAACAATAAACGAGAACCTATTTTATTATTGTCTAAAAATTTTAATAGATCAACTCTATTTGATCCACAGTTATCTTTTAATGTTATGGGAAAACCAAACCAAGAAGGATTACTGTTTTCTGTAGCTATAGGTAAATGTATAAAATCGTTTAGTGATTGTAACTTTTCAAATAAATAACTGAAATTTTCACGACGTCTGGCAATAAAAAAATCTAATTTATCCAACTGTGCCAAGCCACAAGCTGCCTGCATATCAGTTATTTTTAAGTTATATCCTGAGTGAGAGTAAACGTATTTGTGATCGTAACCATAAGGCAAATCTCCATGTTTTTGTTCAAAACGACAGCCGCAAGTATTATCACATCCTGGTGCGCAATAACAATCACGTCCCCAATCTCTAAAAGATTCAGCAATAGATTTTAACTCTGATGAGTTCATAAATACAGCCCCGCCCTCGCCCATAGTCATATGGTGCGCTGGATAGAAGCTAAGTGTACCAATATCTCCAAAAGTACCAACTTTTTGTCCGTTGTATTCGGCACCAAGTGCATCACAAGTATCTTCTATCAACCATAAATTGTATTTTTTACAAAGCTCGGTAACCTTGTTTAAGTTAAACGGGTTACCCAAAGCATGTGCTAACATAATAGCTTTGGTTTTTGGTGTAATTGCCGCTTCAATTAAATCTGCATTTACGTTGTGCGTAGAAATATCAACATCAACAAAGACGGGAATAGCTCCAAATTGAACAATAGGATTTACAGTAGTAGGAAAACCAGCAGCAACACCTATTACTTCATCTCCTTTTTTAATGGCGCGATCACCTAATTTATGTGAAGTCAAAGTACTAAAAGCAACTAAATTGGCCGAAGAACCTGAGTTTACTGACAAACAGTATTTTACGCCTAGAAATTCGGCCAATTTTTTTTCAAATTCTGCATTAAAACGTCCTGTAGTTAACCAAGCATCGAGCGAGGCAGCTACCATATTTTGTATCTCCCCTTCTCCTAATAATTTCCCCGACGGAGGAACGACAGTTTCCCCTGGAATAAAAGGAGTAGGCTCATAATTGATTGCCGCATATTTTGATACCAAACCTGCAATTTCATTTCGCAAATTTTGTAATTGTTCTTTCTTTTCCATTATTATAATTTGTTACTATATAAATCTATTTCTTTTAAACATTGTTTTTTCATATCGGCTTTGCTCATCCAGGCTTTGTGCCAATTAACTATCAAACTTAAAGTAAATTCTAAATTCCATTGTGGCACCCATTTCAATTGTTGGGCCGCTTTGGAGCAATCTAATTTTAAAAATCCAGCCTCATGAGGATTGCTATTGGTATCTAATTCCCAAGAAGCCCCTTCTCCCCAAGTTTTAATCATCGTATTCAAAATTTTTTCAACCGATTGACAATCTTCGTCTTTGGGACCAAAGTTCCAGCCTTCGTCAAATCGATTGCCATTAACATATAATTCTTCTGCTAGAACCAAATAACCCGATAGAGGTTCTAGCACATGTTGCCAAGGTCTTGTAGAAAGTGGGTTTCTCACAATTACAGGGGTTGATTTTTCAAAAGCCTTTAAGATATCCGGAATTAAACGATCATCGGACCAATCTCCTCCCCCAATAACGTTCCCAGCACGTACCGAGGCCAATGAAGCGGAATTTGGACTATTAAAAAAAGATTTTCTATAGGAAGCAATTAGCAGCTCGCAACAACCTTTGCTACTGCTATATGGGTCATGGCCGCCCATGGGTTCGTTTTCGCGATAGCCCCAAGACCATTCCTTATTTTCATAACATTTGTCTGTTGTAATGGCCACAATCGATTTTAAATTGGTGCATTGTCGAGCAGCTTCAAGTACATGTATAGTTCCCATTACATTAGTCGAGTAGGTTTCCACTGGTTCTAAATAAGACAAACGTACCAAGGGTTGTGCCGCCATATGTATCAAAATTTCGGGATCAAAATCGACCATACTTTTGGTAACGGCCTCTAAGTTGCGAATATCCCCTATTTCTGATTGCATACCAGTGGCGACTGAAGCTTCTTCAAACAAATTAGGGTTCGTATAAGGCGCTAATGAATACCCTTTTACGACTGCACCCATTTGTTGCAACCATAGTGAAGTCCAGCTCCCTTTAAAGCCTGTATGACCCGTAAGGTAAACTCTTTTGTTTTTCCAAAATACTGAATTTACTTTGCCTTCTAATCCTTCCATAATCTCCAAGGTGCTTGATTAGTATCCCATAACTCTTCTAAGTGTACTTTATCTCTTAATGTATCCATAGGTTGCCAAAACCCTTCATGTTTGAAGGCCATCAGTTGATTATCTGAAGCCAATCCTTTTAAAGGACCCTGTTCCCAAACTGTATCATCACCAGCAATTCGATCAATCACTTTAGGTGACAAAACAAAAAAACCTCCATTGATCAAAGCACCATCTCCTCTTGGTTTTTCTTGAAACTGCCTCACTTCACCATCTACTATATCTAATGCTCCAAATCTACCTGGAGGATAGGTAGCAGTTAACGTAGCATCTTTTCCATGTGATTTATGAAATTCTAATAAAGCTTTAATATCAACATCGGCAACACCATCACCATAGGTAAAACAAAAACTTTCCTCATCTTTTAAGTAAGGAGCTACTCTCCTCAGTCGTCCTCCTGTCATAGAATCATCCCCCGTATCAACTAAGGTTATCGACCATGGTTCAGCTCTTTCTTCATGCACAACCATTTTATTATCTCTCATGTTAAAAGTTACATCAGATTGATGTAAAAAATAATTTTGAAAATATTCCTTAATAATATACCCTTTGTATCCACAACAAATTATAAAATCATTTATTCCGTAATGAGAATAGGTCTTCATAATATGCCATAAAATAGGTTTTCCTCCAATTTCAACCATTGGTTTCGGTTTGGATACTGTTTCTTCACTTAAACGAGTTCCTAAACCACCTGCAAGAATTACTGCCTTCATATATATAATTTATATTTATTTGGTACTGACAAATGCATCCGAATAAAATGAATCCTCAGACAATCCGTTTTGAATTAACATTTTATTAGAATCGTTTATCATATTTTCAGATCCGCAAGCATAAACTACGGAATCAGATAAGTTAATTGATTTAGAAAGAAGGATATCTTGAACATATCCAGTAGAACCATCCCAATCTTCTGTGTTTTTACTTAACACTGGAATAAAATTCACGTTTATATTACTGAACTGTGGTTTCCAAAATAAATCTTCTGAAAATCTGCCACCAAAAAAAAGGAATATTTTTTTAGTCATAAGCCCTGTATTGTCATCATTCATTTGCTCCAAAATTGCCTTGACAGGAGCAATTCCCGTACCTGTAGCCAAAAAAATGATATTCTTTTTATCCGTGTTTCTCAAGAAAAAAGTTCCTATTGGACCTTCTATTCTAAGTAAATCGTTAATTTTAGCTTCGTTAAACAAATAATTACTAAACACCCCCCCTGGATACTTTTTAATAAAAAAAACAAGGTTTGAAGATTTATTATAATTCGCGACTGAATAACTTCTTTTATAATCGTCTTTAATAAAGTTCACATATTGCCCAGGCAAATAATTAAATGTAGATTGAGGAGGAGTTCTTAACTCCAATTCTATAACATCTGCTGAAATTTTAGTTATTTTATTAATTTTAGAAGGCAGTGTTTTTATAGATTCAAGCTTATAATCACTTAAGTCATCAAGATCTAAAACAACATCAGAAGTTGGAGTACGAACACAAGTCAGTATATAGCCCTTTTTTTTATCTTCTTCACTAAGTCCAATTTCATCAACTTTGGCGATAGAAGTACCTGAAAGGACTTTTGCTTTACAAGATTGGCATCTTCCCGTTTGGCAGCTATAACTTAAGTTGAGATTCTGTTTTTGGGCACCAACTAAGATTGTATCATTAGCCTCACAATAAAAACTAATATCATTTTTTAAAGAAACTTGATACATAGTACTATAATATTATTGAATTATAATTATTGATTAAGCAGTTTAAAAACTCTTCTTATTATCAATCCAAAAACTACCAAAAACCCAGCTAAAAACCCTCCCATTACAATACCTTTCTCTTTACCAAAACGTTCTTTCGGCAATGGCAAAATGGGTTTGTCTATAACCTGAATCAATGGGGTTTCTTTACGCAGCGTAACCTTAGCTAGTTCGGTTTGTTTTACTAACTCGGTTAAGATGGCGGTATTCGCCTGCACATCCACCTGTCTTCTGGCCGATGGAGCACGACGCACATTCATCGCAGGATTCAATCCAAAAGTATTGTCGTTGGCAACGGCCACACCTGTAATCGCACCATTCAGTGCTCCACGAATAGAATCTGTTTGCCGTTCTAGGATATCCATATTCTCACGTGCTTTTTTACTCTTCGTAGTTACGTAAAAATCGGATACTTCTTTTACCAAAGATTCAGTAAAATATTTAGAGAACAATTCATTATTAGAAGACACATCAATAGTAATAATCGCTATTTTTTTATCTTTTTGTCCCACTACCAACCCGCTTTGAGACAAATTTTGATACACAACCCCTAAAATACTGTCATGTACGCGGGTAAAATACTTTCTCTTAGTATCGGGCAAAAACTGGATAGCTTTGTATTTTGGCATAGCGTTCCATTGGTCTCTCCATCCATTATTTTGAATATACATCTCCGCCAAGGATATAGCCTTTCCATCAACCACAACGGGACTCAACAAGGTTTGTTCCACCATCGCACGGGACTTGAACAATTCAGTCAAATTAGAGCCGGTAAAAATACTCCCGCCACCACCGCCTAGATCTAAACCAAGCGAACTGGCCAATCCAAGGGCACTCCCTAAACCACCACCACCTTTTTCATCTTCTAAAGCAAAAGACAAGCTGGCCGTGTATACTGGTTTTTTACTAAAAGAATAGGCAAGACCCAATCCGGCGCCTATAATCCCCGCCAAAACAATAATCTTCCATTGCGAAAGCAAATAAGAAAACCATTCCCTTCCTTTTTCAATAAGTTCTTTTAACGATATTTCATCATTTTGTACTTCCATCAATACTTATATTTTATAACTAACAGCTAATTATTTTTCGTTTTTTGCCCATTATTTTTCATTCGCCTTTTTCTCAATCATCGATCAACTAATATCGAAAACGGAACCCTCTTCACACCACTCCTCCATCGCCCTTAAATAAAAAGTATAGAAAAACAACGAAAAAGTAAAGTGGCAGCAGTCCGCGAGTTGAGGACGAAGGACGAACGGCTCGGGCTGCGGAACGGCACTTTGAGGTAGTTTTTAAGCTTTTAATTTTCAGGCTTGATTTTTTTGTTTCTTTTTTGATCAAGCAAAAAAGAAAAGATTGTTCTTCAATAATACTATATAGCCTCAATAAATATACAGTTAACCCATGAATAATTTTTGTTTCTTTTGCATCAAGGCAAATCGAAGATTCAGACACCCGAGCGAAGCGAACAGGCGAAGCAAACACCACTTATAATAAAAGTTAAGTGAGCTAAAAGAAAAGATTCAGCGAACACCAATCAAATTTACAACAACAAACTCAAATTATAAATATCTCAATCTTTATAACTTTTTGTTGTCCTTATTGTAAAGCATTCTCTCTTTTACAGACAACAGAAAACCCTAAACCTATAAATACTATTTAAAAGCAGTCAAAATCAACAACGCAAGACTCGAAATCACACTTCCTATCCCTACCCATTCCCCTGCAGTCATTTTCTTCACTTCTGGTTTCTCCGGAACTATGATTTGTGACCCGGGAACAACCCTTGGATACGATCGAATAAACAGGAAAGAACCCGCAACATCCGCTTTTCCATTCGGATAAATGATATACGCTTTTTTCTTCCACCCTTTAGCGTCAATTCCACCGGCTGCATTCAGATAATAACGAAATCCTTTGCTGGGATCATACGGAATCTCCGAAGTCAACAATACATTCCCCGTCACTTTAACACCTTCATTAAAAGGAACTACTTCAATTTCATCTCCTGGAAACAAAGTCACATTGGTATTGCTTTTGGGGTTCTTAACGATAGACTTCCAATCCACTGGAATAGTGGCATATTTTAAATCTTCTTTTAATTTTTTCTCTAATTTATTTTGAATGCTGTCTTTTTTACCTAAGTTCAAATTCACATTTTCCAAATCTTCAATTTGTTTGGCTTGGATAGGTCTTTTGATACGCACCCCTTCTACATTGGCAACCGAAGTCAATCCGCCCGCTCTTTGAATCACATCATACACACGGTCTTTTTTACCGGCCAATACATATTTACCGGCGTAATGCACAGCTCCGCTTACGGTAACCATCTCGGGCTTTTCATACACCGCCATCTTACGGATATTCACCACATCAAAAGGACGCAAGGCAAAGTTTTTGGCCTGCTCATTATTGGTGGCCGTAATTTCGATGTTAAACAATTCTGCTTTATTTGGATTCGAATCATCAATGGTCTCTGATTGTATCATTCTCGCGATCTCCACCCTTTTAGAGGCCGAACCGGTCAAACCGCCTGCTTCCACTAACAAATCATTTAAGGTCAAATTTTCATAATAATCATAAATCCCGGGTTTTTTGATTTCTCCGTCAATGGTTATTTTAAATTCGTCTACAAAGTCCAAAATAGAATAGACAGTTACTACATCTTCTTTCTTCAAAGCTACATCCGCTTCCAAGTCTCCGGATAAGGCTTTCGCCAAATTGACGTTGACGATTTCAGTGGTAAGATCGGACTGCAAACGAATAATTCTGGCCCTATTGGTATAAGCATCTTCCTTTAACCCGTCCGCTTTAAGGACCAAATCAGAAATACGCATCCCTTCATAAAAAGAATAGGTATCCGGTCTAAATACTGCCCCATCAATTTTAATTCGGTTTTCAAATCGGTTCAATATTTTAGTCACTCGAAACACATCTCCTGAAAGCGGTTTATAAGTACCATATTCGCTGGCTTTAATATCACGAACTTTAAATTCGCGATCCGTTTTCTGCAAAACATTCACCGAAGCGGTATAAGCAAACTCATTGAATCCTGACGCAAAAGACAAGAGATCTTCAAAAGTCTCTCCCGTTTTCATTTCAAAAATACCAGGACGTTTCACCTGTCCTTCTACCGTAACCCTTTGGTTATAGGCGGGTATCCGAATAACATCATTGTCCTTTAAACCTACATTACTCGATTGATCCCCATTAACCAAAAAATCATATATATCTACTTTAGTAAACACTTTATTGTTTCGGATCAGCTCAATATTTCGGTAACTGCCATTTTTGCCAGGACCACCGCCCAAAAACAACGCATTATAAACGGTTGCCAACGAGGATATCGAATAATTTCCGGGCTGCTTACTTCCGATAAGCGTTACTCGAATCGTTCGGATGCGTGTGAGGTTGACACTAACCTGCGATTGTCCGGATCGTACCGTACTGTAAACGCCCGCAATAGCTGCGCGTATTTTTTGGGTGGCTGCCTCAATAGTCATACCCGAAACAGCAATTTGTCCCACGTATTGAATAGTCACTTTGCCTTCAATACTCACTGGAATACTCGCGTTAAACTCTTGCACGCCATAGACACTCACTTGCAACTCGTCTCCGGGTCCCAAGATGTAATTCATTGGTGTGGCCAATTTCAAATTAGGCTCAAAATTTAAAGTAGGAGTATCAAATAATTCAGAACCAAATACCAGCGCGTTCAACGAATCCTTTACTTTAGTATTAACTATTTTCTCCTGTTTTCTTCCAAAAGCATCCTCTTTATCAGTAGCTGAATCTTCAGAATCGCTGTCGTTTTTATCCTTTTTAACCACAGCTGACGGGGTTGCCGGCATCGCTAAACGTTCTTTCAATTTAGCAAATTCAGTGGCCGACATTCCTTTAGACAAAGCCATTGGTTCCGCCTGTTCAATAGTCACATTATTGGTCTGCAACTGTGTTTTTATTTTAGCAATATCGCTATCGGATAAATAATCCACCTTCAGCATGCTTAAGTCCGTACTCTTTAATAAATCTTGTGCCACCACAGTAGTCGACTGAAAAAAAGCGATAAAAAGGACAACAACAGTAATTATTTTTCTCATAATTCAGATATATAAATTTATTTGTGCAACCGTTAGTGGTAAGCCGCAAAAAGCAATTCGAGTTTTGGTTAAAGAAAAGCGAAGAGAAAACACCGCTAAAAAGTCATTTTCAATACTACAATTCTATTTCCAAATACGATTCTTTTCAAAAACCACTCCAACCAACAAAAATCGATGCTGAAAACCAATAATAAGCATTGGATTTTCTTTGATATTAAAGTAAAAAATCACCACATGATATGGCTTCGCCGTTGCAAGTCCCAATTAAGAACATGCACCAAATTTTAAATGGCAAATTTATAGTAAATAATAAGACTATCTAAAGTTTTATTTACAAAATTCACACTTTAACACTAAATCCGCTTAAAATTTTAAAATGATTTTTCTTGCATATAACAAAATAAAAGTTTCTAAAAAGAAGGATACAATTGGTACTCCTACCCCCGTCCTTAAATAAAAAACGTCAAAAAATAGCAATTTGTCAGTTCGTCCCGACGCTTCGGGATTTTATAAAATAGCGACAGCCGCTTTACAAAAATGTATCGGTAATAATACCAGTAAACGTTCATTCAACCCCTCCTCTCACGCCCTTAAATAAAAAGCATAGAAAAACAACGAAAAAGTAAAGTGGCAGCAGTCCGCGAGTTGAGGACGAAGGACGAACGGCTCGGGCTGTGGGACGGCACTTTGAGGTAGTTTTTAAGCTTTTAATTTTCAGGCTTAATCTTTTGTTTTTTTTGAAATCGAAGATTCACGAACTCCAAAAAAGCATTAACTTGTGAGTAATCAAGACAAAAAAAAGATCGCTCTTCAGAAATAATAATAATAATAATTCCGTTAACGCTCTTCACACCACTCTTACTCCGCCCTTAAATAAAAAGCATAGAAAAGCAACGAAAAAGTAAAGTGGCAGCAGTCCGCGAGTTGAGGACGAAGGACGAACGGCTCGGGCTGTGGAATGTTTGAAATTAAAAGGATGACTGCCAGTGGCAGTCAGGTAAATAAAACCGTTTTTAAGCTTTTAATTTTCAGGCTTGATCTTTTGTTTCTTTTGCATCAAGGCAAAAGAAAAGATCGTTCTTCAGAAATAATAATAATAATAATAATAATTCCGTAAACGTTGATGTTACCCCTCTTCTCCCCGCCCTTATAGTTTTATCCCAAAAAATCACGGTAAGAATTTAAGCGGTGGCCGAAGGGAGCAACCCCCGAGTCGAGTGTGAAACACGAGCGGCTGGGGTTGCGATAGGAAAATACGTCCGATGATTTTGGGATAAAACTATTCAGGCAGTGATTTTTTTGTTTCTTTTTTGATCAAGCAAAAAAGAAAAAATTGTTCTTCATATAAAGTAGTAGTAGTAGTAGTAGTAGTAGTTCCAATAAACGTTTCTGTAACCCCTCCTCTAACCGCCCTTAAATAAAAAGCATAGAAAAGCAACGAAAAAGTAAAGTGGCAGCAGTCCGCGAGTTGAGGACGAAGGACGAACGGCTCTGGCTGTGGAACGGTACTTTGAGGTAGTTTTTAAGCTTTTGATTTTCAGGCTTGATCTTTTGTTTCTTTTGCATCAAGGCAAATCGAAGATTCAGCGAACACCACTTATAATAAAAGTTAAGTGAGCTAAAAGAAAAGATCGCTCTTCAGAAATAATAATAATAATAATTCCGTTAACGCTCTTCACACCACTCTTACTCCGCCCTTAAATAAAAAGCATAAAAAAACAACGAAAAAGTAAAGTGGCAGCAGTCCGCGAGTTGAGACTGAAAGGCGAACGGCTCGGGCTGCGGAACGGCGCTTTGAGGTAGTTTTTAAGCTTTTGATTTTCAGGCTTGATCTTTTGTTTCTTTTGCATCAAGACAAAAGAAAAATAAATACCAATTAATTTTTACTTTTAATAAAAAGCCATTGGTAACAGCATTTAAAGTCTCCATGTAGTCTAAACAACATCAAGCGCTGAATTTTCGACTCCCTTTAGGACTAGTGCAAAACGAAAATCACAAGCCTCCTCACTAAAAACCCAAAACCTAGAACCTAGAACTCCTAACCCCGCCCTTATAGTTTTATCCCAAAAAATCACAGTAAGGATTTAAGCCTTGGCCGAAGGGAGCAACCCCCGAGTCGAGTGTGAAACACGAGCGGCTGGGGTTGCGATAGGAAAATACGTCCTATGATTTTTGGGATAAAACTATTCAGGCAGTGAAATCGAAGATTCATGAAAACCAAAAAAACAATAACAACCCGTGAATATTTTTTTGTTTCTTTTTTGATCAAGCAAAAAAGAAAAAATTGTTCTTCATATAAAGTAGTAGTAGTAGTAGTAGTAGTAGTAGTTCCAATAAACGTTTCTGTAACCTCTCCTCTAACCGCCCTTAAATAAAAAGCATAAAAAAACAACATTTGAAATTAAAAGGAGGACTGCCAGTGGCAGTCAGGTAAATAAATAAAACAGTATTTAAAATTTTGATTTTCAAGCAGTTAAATTGAATATTCATGAATACCAAAAAAACAATAACAACCCGTGAATAATTTTTGTTTCTTTTGCATCAAGGCAAATCGAAGATTCAGCCAACACCACTTATAATAAAAGTTAAGTGAGCTAAAAGAAAAAATTATTCTTCAGCAATATTATACAGTCTCAATAAACGTACAATTAACCCATGAATATTTTTAGTCTCTTTTGATATCAAATTTACTTTCAATAAAAAGGTATTGGTAGACTCGATACAAAATCACCTTCTAAATTTTCGGTTCCCTTTAGGGCTAAGGAAAAACCAAAACCCAAAATCTAAAACTCATCAATCCATAAAACCTTTTGAAACCAAGGCATTCGTCTCCTCTTCACACAAACGCCAAATATACCAACAGATTTTACAATTGCTTTTTTTCCACTTTAAGCACACAACCCAAAGATTCCAATACAAGCAAGTAATGACGTTGTTTAACCTCTTGCACAATAGCCTCCTGGTCTATAAAGGGTCCCGACTCCAAAACAATTTTATCGCCTTTTCGCCAAGTATCTATAGCAATTTCAAATGTTTCTGGTGCCGAAAGCCAATTTTGTATGGCTTCAATTTCAAAATCTTTAACTAGTGCCGGTTTCCCCAACCAAAACAAATAGCGAATAGCCCCGGGCACTTCAAACACCCGATTACGGTCTTTATCCGAAACCTGAACAAAAATATAAGAATTAAACAAAGGCACCAATACCTTTTTTTTTCGATCGGACCACTGACTGATTTTTGCAATCAAAGGACAATAGGCAACTACTCCCATTTCATTTAAACGCTCAGCCACTTTTTTCTCCCACTTGGGCTTGGTGTATACAACATACCAATTCATATTTTTCCAATATTGATTAATGGTTTTTCTAGTACTTATTTCGCAGGAACTACACTTAAATTCCTCTAGCACTATTTCTAAATCCTTAATAACATCCAAAACTACAAAATACTCAGTGAGTAATCTTATAAAATAGCGACAACGATGTATAAAAAGAATACTAATAATACCAGTAAACATTCTTAGAAACACTCTTCTCACCGCCCTTATAGTTTTAACCCAAAAAATCACGGTAAGAATTTAAGCGGTGGCCGAAGGGAGCAACCCCCAAGTCGAGTGCGAAACACGAGCGGCTGGGGGTTGCGATAAGAAAATACGTCCGATGATTTTTGGGATAAAACTATTCAGGCTTGAAATCGAAGATTCATGAATACCAAAAAAACAATAACAACCCATGAATAATTTTTGTTTCTTTTGAAATCGAAGATTCACGAACTCCAAAAAAGCATTAACTTGTGAATAATCAAGACAAAAGAAAAGATCGCTCTTCAGAAATAATAATAATAATAATAATAATAATTCCGTAAACGTTGATGTTACCCCTCTTCTCCCCGCCCTTATTGTTTTATCCCAAAAAATCACGGTAAGGATTTAAGCGGTGGCCGAAGGGAGCAACCCCCGAGTCGAGTGTGAAACACGAGCGGCTGGGGTTGCGATAGGAAAATACGTCCAATGATTTTTGGGATAAAACTATTCAGGCTTGATTTTTTGTTTCTTTTGCATCAAGGCAAAAGAAAAGATTGCTCTTCAGAAATATTAATAATAATAATAATTCCTTAATCGCTCTTCACACCACTCCTATCCCGCCCTTAAATAAAAAGCATAAAAAAACAACGAGAAAGTAAAGTGGCAGCAGTCCGCGAGTTGAGGACGAAGGACGAACGGCTCGGGCTGTGGAACGGTACTTTGAGGTAGTTTTTAAGCTTTTGATTTTCAGGCTTGATCTTTTGTTTCTTTTGTATCAAGACAAAAGAAAAATTAGTACCCCTTAATTTTTACTTTCAATAAAAAGTCATTGGTAGCAAATTTTAAAGTCTCCATGTAGTCTAAACAATATCAAGCGCTGAATTTTCGACTCCCTTTAGGACTGGTGCAAAATGAAAATTGCAAGCCTCCTCACTAAAACCCAAAACCTAGAACCTAGAACTCCTAACCCCATCCTTATAGTGTTATCCCAAAAAATCACGGTAAGGATTTAAGCGTTGGCCGAAGGGAGCAACCCCCGAGTCGAGTGTGAAACACGAGCGACTGGGGGTTGCGATAGGAAAATACGTCCAATGATTTTTGGGATAAAACTATTCAGGCTTAAACTTTTGTTTCTTTTGCATCAAGGCAAATCGAAGATTCAGACACCCGAGCGAAGCGAACAGACGAAGCAAACACCACTTATAATAAAAGTTAAGTGAGCTAAAAGAAAAGATTGTTCTTCAGTAATATTATATAGTCTCAATAAACGCACAATTAAACAACTAATAAATCTTACAATCACTTTCCTTTACTCTAACAAATGAGATTTCTTTCGTTCCAATTCGTTATATACATTCTTAACTTCCTGAGAACTTTCTTTTTGCAAAATTAAATTAGCGGACTCGGTAGAAACAAAAATAGTGTTTTTAAGTCCTACAAAAGCCGTATAGGCATCGGTCCCAATAACCATATTGCCATTGGCATCAACAGGATGGCCCTTTGACACTAAATAATCATAAACAGATTCAAAAGACCCTAAATCAGACCAGATAAATTCAGAGGACACTACTTTTATTTTCCTGCTTCTTTCCATAACCGCATAATCAACACTGATAGAAGGAATGGCAAGTGATAATTCCAAATCCAATTTCCCATCGATATTAGTATCCCAGGCGGCTTTAGATTTTTCATATACTTCTGGGTTATACAATTGTAGTTCTTCCAGAAAGACACCTGCTTTAAAACAAAACATACCGCTATTCCACAAAAAATTCCCCTTTTCAATAAAATCTTTGGCAGAAACCTTATTGGGTTTTTCTCGAAAAGAAAGAACGTCTTCTCCTTTACGTTCAATATAGCCATATCCTGTTTCTGGTTTAGTTGGAACAATTCCAAAAGTGACAATAAACCCTCTGGACGCTTTTTCAATAGCCTCTTTAATAGATTGCTCGTAGTGCTCCACCTCATCGATGATATGATCGGATGGCGTAACAACCAAAATAGCATCCGAATCAGAGGCAAACGCAGCAAAAGCAATTGCTGCAGCCGTATTTCTTGGTGTTGACTCGATGATATCGACATAGTCAGTACCTGATTTTTCTAAAACCTTTCTGCTCAAATGGCAATTATCGGTATTACCCACAACCATAACGGTATCCACCAAAGTCCGATTACGATCAACAGTCATTTCAAATAAAGATTTGCCGTCAAACAAATCCAGATATTGCTTAGGCTGGCTTTTACGTGATAAAGGCCACAACCTGCTGCCAACTCCACCAGTGAGTATTACGTGTGTAATTGAATTATTTTTTTCCATGTTTACTTCTTTATTCGTAAGCTATTATTTTTTATCCGTGAACTATATTTAAAACGGAAATATACTATTTTTACAAAAAAACGACAGCGATTGTATAAAATACATCAAATCCGTTTTTCCCCATCCTGAGCGGTCATTTCAAGCGAAGCCAAGATACAAAACCAAATACTAAATCCCCTACTCCCTTTAGTGCCAAAACAAAATCACGTTCTAAATTTTCGACTCCCTTTAGCGATGGCACAAAACTAAAAATTATAAACTCAATACCCCAATAAACATTCATTTAAATACTCTTCACACCGCCCTTATTGTTTTATCTCAAAAAATCATGATAAGGATTTAAGCGGCGTCCGAAGGGAACACCCCCCGAGTCTAGTGCGAAACACGAGCTGCTGGGATTGCGATGGGAAAATACGTCCAATGATTTTTGGGATAAAACTATTCAGGCTTAATCTTTTGTTTCTTTTGAAATCGAAGATTCACGAACTCCAAAAAAGCATTAACTTGTGAGTAATCAAGACAAAAGAAAAGATCGCTCTTCAGAAATAATAATAATAATAATAATAATTTCGTTAACGCTCTTCACACCACTCTTACTCCGCCCTTAAATAAAAAGCATAGAAAAGCAACGAAAAAGTAAAGTGGCAGCAGTCCGCGAGTTGAGCCTGAAAGGCGAACGGCTCGGGCTGTGGAACGGTACTTTGAGGTAGTTTTTAAGCTTTTGATTTTCAGGCTTGATCTTTTGTTTCTTTTGCATCAAGGCAAAAGAAAAGATTATTCTTGGGTAATACTATATAGTACAATTAACCCATGAACATTTTTTGTCCCTTTTGAAATCAAAGATTCACGAACTCTAATAAAGTAGCAACTCGTGAATAATCTAGACAACTCGAAGATTACTCTTCAATAATAATAATAATAATAATAGTAGTAATAACCCAATAAACGTTCATTCAAACCCTCCTCTCACCGCCCTTATAGTTTTATCCCAAAAAATCACGGTAAGGATTTAAGCAGTGGCCGAAGGGAGCAACCCCCGAGTCGAGTGTGAAACACGAGCGGCTGGGGTTGCGATAGGAAAATACGTCCGATGATTTTTGGGATAAAACTATTCAGGCTTGAAATCGAAGATTCATGAATACCAAAAAAACTATAACAACCCGTGAATAATTTTTGTTTCTTTTGCATCAAGGCAAAAGAAAAGATTGCTCTTCAGAAATATTAATAATAATAATTCCTTAATCGCTCTTCACACCACTCCTATCCCGCCCTTAAATAAAAAGCATAAAAAAACAACGAGAAAGTAAAGTGGCAGCAGTCCGCGAGTTGAGGACGAAGGACGAACGGCTCGGGCTGTGGAACGGTACTTTGGAGGTAGTTTTTAAGCTTTTGATTTTCAGGCTTGATCTTTTGTTTCTTTTGCATCAAGGCAAAAGAAAAGATTATTCTTGAGTAATACTACATAGTACAATGAACCCATGAATATTTTTTATTTCTTTTGAAATCAAATTTACTTTCAATAAAAAGTCATTGGTAACAGCATTTAAAGTCTCCATGTATTCTAAACAACATCAAGCGCTGAATTTTCGACTCTCTTTAGGACTGGTGCAAAACCAAAACCCAAAACCTAGAACCAAAAAACAGAAAACTTCTGCTATAATCTCCCATCAGCTGCAGCACCTAAAACCCCTTTTACATCATACAACAAACTACTTTTATGCTGCAATAGCGACAAATCCAAATCCAAAAAAAGAGTATGCGCAACACCTAAAACCAAGGCATCAAATTTTGCAAGCGGCAGTTCTGTTGTTGTTGTTAGATTATATTCCCGTTGTACCTCAACAGGATTAGCCCAAGGGTCATATATTGTAATTTGAATGCCATAATCAGCCAGTGCTTTAATGACATCTACTATTTTAGTATTGCGTACGTCAGGACAATTCTCTTTAAAAGTGATTCCCAGCATCAACAAACTGGCACCATTAACGATTACGCCTTTTTTAATCATTAATTTAACCACTTGTGAGGCTACATATTCTCCCATACTATCATTCAAACGGCGTCCTGCTAATATAATTTCAGGATGGTATCCTTTTTCTTGAGCTTTTTGAGCCAAATAATAGGGATCAACACCGATGCAATGACCACCAACTAAACCCGGTTTAAAAGGCAAAAAATTCCATTTGGTTCCCGCAGCCTCCAAAACCGCATGCGTGTCAATTTCCAAAAGATTAAATATTTTCGCCAGTTCATTGACAAAAGCAATATTAATATCCCGTTGGGAATTCTCAATTACTTTAGCCGCTTCGGCTACTTTTATCGATGGGGCTAAATGGGTACCGGCTGTAATAACCGATTGGTAGAGCTGATTCACTTTCTGCCCTATTTCTGGAGTGGATCCGGAAGTAACTTTTAAAATTTTCTCAACGGTATGTTCCTTGTCTCCAGGGTTGATCCGCTCAGGCGAATAGCCGGCATAAAAATCAACATTGAATTTTAATCCCGAATATTTTTCTAGCACAGGAACACATTCCTCTTCAGTCACACCTGGATAAACAGTAGACTCATAAATAACAATATCCCCTTTTTTCAAAACAGAACCCACACTTTCGCTGGACCTGAACAAAGGAGTCAAATCAGGACGATTATTTTTATCCACCGGAGTTGGAACCGTAATGATAAAATAATTACAATCGGCAATATCAGCTAAAGTAGCAGTACAATAAAGCCCAATTTCATTACTTGGTGCAGGGCGTAAAACACGCTGCAGTGTCGCATCATCAATCTCAAGTGTCGCATCATTTCCTGCAGCAAGTGCTGCTATTCTCGACTGATTAATATCAAATCCTACTACAGCATACTTGGTCGCGAAAAGCCTTGCCAAAGGCAGACCTACGTAACCCAGCCCTATAACTGCTATTTTTATATTTGTACTCAACTTTAAAAACGGAATTGGTTGAAAATTACAAAACCTTTGTGGGGCTTGTATCTATAATTATTTAAAAATCAAAAAAACTATCCCTTGATTCGGTACGCAAAGATAGCTAAAATAGCGCTGTTTTTCCCTCCACTTTACACTGCCTGAAACGAACAGTACGATCAATCGAACTGGTAAAAGCTAAAATACTAACCCCCAATAAAAAGCAAAAAAAAGGTTTAAAAATAACCCTATTTAGGCAGACCAATTACTAAAAAACGAAGGGATTCACAGCAAAATTACCTGCAGTAAGCGCTACTTTTTTGCTGACTACGATCCAATAGCATGATATACAAAGCCAATGGCCCTCATTTCAGCAGCGTTTAAAACATTTCTGCCATCAAAAACAAAAGCAGGTTTTTGCATGGAATCATATATTTTTTGCCAGTCATAATCTTTAAACTCATCCCACTCCGTCAAAATGGCTATAGAATGGGCGCCTTTACAAGCTGTATACGGGTCTTCAAAAGAAGCAACGTATGCTTTATTTTGTGCACTTGTTCTTGTTTCTAAATAATCCAAATCGGCTAATACTTTTTTCTCAGAAACTTTAGGATCATAAACCGCTATTTGAGCTTGTTCATTAACTAAATCATCTGCTACGTATATGGCAGCCGACTCTCTGGTATCATTCGTATCTTTTTTAAATGCCCATCCTAAAAATGTGATTTTCTTATCAGCAACCGTATTGTATAACGTTTGCACAATAGTATTCGAAAAACGTCTCTTTTGGTGATCATTCATAATGATTACTTGTTCCCAATAATCAGCAACTTCATTCAGACCGTATGATTTGGCTATATATACTAAATTCAATATGTCTTTTTGAAAACAAGATCCCCCAAATCCAACCGAGGCTTTTAGAAACTTAGGACCTATTCGGCTGTCCATTCCTATGGCTTTTGCCACTTCATTGACATCAGCTCCTGTTTTTTCACAAAGCTCAGACATCGCATTGATGGAAGAGATACGCTGTGCCAAAAAAGCATTTGCGGTAAGTTTAGACAATTCAGACGACCATACATTAGTCGTTAGTATTTTATCAGCGGCTACCCAATTAGAATACACGCCAACTAAGGCTTGTATAGCCTTTTGTCCCTCCTCTGAAGAATCACCTCCAATTAAAATACGATCAGGATGCAATAAATCTTGAACAGCCGTTCCTTCAGCAAGAAACTCCGGATTAGAAAGAATTTGAAACTGAACACCGTTACCGGTATGATCCAGAATACTTTTAATCGCTTCTGCTGTTCGAACAGGCAAAGTCGATTTTTCAACAACAATTTTATTGTCTTTAGCTACTCTGGCAATTTGTCTGGCACACAATTCAATATATTTCAAATCAGCGGCCATTCCTTTGCCTTTACCATACGTTTTGGTAGGCGTATTCACTGATATAAAAATAATTTGTGCTTCATCAATCGCTTTTTCAACTTCCGTAGAAAAAAACAAATTTCTTCCTCTGGCCTCTGCTACAATAGCATCAAGACCAGGCTCATATATGGGAATATTCGCTACATCTGCATCATTCCAAGCCGCAATACGTGCTTCATTTAAGTCAACAACCGTAACCTGTATATTAGGACATTTCTGAGCAATAACTGCCATAGTTGGCCCTCCTACATATCCCGCCCCAATGCAACAAATTTTTGTGATTTTCATTCTTTTATTTTTTCTATTCGCTAATTTAACTTCTTACTTCTCATCTATCACTTCTTCACTCTTCACCTATCACTTCTCACTTATCACTTCTTCACCCTTCACTCTTCACGCAAATTCTCCCAATACCAGTGTACCGCTTCTTTCAATCCTTCCTGCATAGAAAACTTTGGATCATACCCCAATAATTCTTTTGCTTTATCAATACTGGCCAGCGAATGAGGAATATCGCCTGCTCTGTTAGGGCCGTATTCAACAGTAATATCCCCAATTTTAGGGTCATACTCGGCTAAAAACTCTTTTAAATAATCCACTAAATTAGTCAACGTATTCCTGTCGCCATAAGCGGTATTGTAAACGGTGTTTATCGCAGCTGGATTTTGGGTTGTCAGGGCCAATTCATTCATCTGAATTACATTATCTATGTAGGTAAAATCCCTTGAAAAATTGCCATCCCCGTTAATTATTGGACTTTCCAATTGCATTAACTGCATCACAAATTTTGGAATAACAGCCGCGTAAGCACCATTTGGATCTTGTTTTCGTCCAAAAACATTAAAATAACGCAAACCTATCGTTTCCAATCCATACGTCCGACTAAAAATATCGGCATACAACTCATTCACATATTTAGTAATCGCATAGGGCGAAAGTGGTTTCCCGATGACTTCCTCCACTTTAGGCAACCCCACTGAATCCCCGTATGTGGAAGAACTCGCCGCATAAACAAAACGTTTTACTTTAGCATCACGAGAGGCTACTAGCATATTCAAAAATCCAGAAACATTAACATCATTTGTGGTTATGGGATCATTGATTGAGCGTGGCACAGAACCTAAAGCCGCCTGATGCAATACATAATCCACCCCCTGAACAGCACGCTGACAATCGACTAAGTTTCGTATATCACCTTCAATTAAATGAAAATCAGCATTATTAATAAAATCTTTAACATTATGTCGATATCCTGTGGCAAAATTATCCAAACAAATTACTTTATATTTTTTGGACAAAAAATATTCACAGAGATTTGACCCTATAAAACCCGCACCTCCGGTAATCAAAATAGTTTTTTCTTTCATTTTATCGCTACTAAACAGATTTTAACCTATTATTTTTTCTTTAGTAATTTTTGCGCTACTCTTTCATAAATGCTTTTTGGTTTTTCTTCTTCATGATACCCATTAGAATAAGGTGCATTTCCATAACCATAGCTATATCCGTAACCTGTGCCATATTTAGCTTTATTAGCAAACCCATTCAAAACAATGCTTGCATGATCTAACTCTCCTCTTTTCACTCTATTGTTCAATAACGTAATCATGTCCTTTTTAGTAAAATTTTGTCTTACAATATACAAAGTTACATCACAATACTGAGCTAATTCTAATGCATCAGACACTAAACCAACAGGAGGTGTATCTAGAATAATATAATCGTATTTTTTCTTTAATTCTGCAATTAACTCTCCCATACTTTCACTCAAAATCATCTCTGATGGATTTGGCGGAATTGGTCCTGAAAGGATAACATCCAAAAAAGGAATTTGAGTATGATTTATAATTTCATCTACACTTTTTTGCTTGATTAGATAATTCACAACGCCTACTTCATTGGATAAATTAAATTCATCAAATAATTTAGGCTTTCTTAAATCAAGTCCAATGATAACCGTCTTTTTTTCGCTGAGGGCAAATACTGTCGCAATGTTTATGGAACAAAATGTTTTTCCTTCTCCACTGACTGAGGATGTGATCATAAGTGTTTTTGCTCCATCAACGTTTTGTTTCTTGTACAAAAATTGCAATGAGGAACGAATCGCCCTAAATGACTCTGATAAGGCAGATTTCGGCTTCTCATATACTGCCAAACTTGAATCATCTTTATTTATACCCACCACTCCAATGATTGGAATTTTAGTCAGTTTACTAATATCCTCGGCATTTTGAATAGCATTATTTATAAAGAAAATTCCAAAAACAAATAATAAGGGAATCAAAATTCCCAAAAATAAAGCCAACACATAATTAACTGAAGTTTTAGGCCCAATTAATCCTCCTCCAACATCCTTAGCTGGATCAATAAAATGAATATCTGATAAATTTGCAGCTTTAACAATATCGGCTTCACTGCGTTTTTGAAGAAATGTGCTATAAATATTATCACTTAAATCATATTTCCTTTTTATTTTAATAAGCTCTTGTTGGTCTTCAGGCAATTTTTTTATTGCACTTTCAGTCTGATTGATCTTGCTGTTGACCATAGCGAGATCTTCTTGTAAAGAAGCTTTGGCCGAGGCAATATTTTCTATCAAAACTTTTTTCACAGCCTCCATCTGATTGTCAAAATCTTTGAATATCTTATCACTTTTTACCGCATAAGCCATTTCCGATCTTTGTGTGGAAAGTGCAATCAATTTTGAAACATTAACCACTATATTAGGATCTTCGATTCCAGCAACCGTTGGAGCGGGAAGCTTAGAATAATCCACACTATTTTTCAAATACGCCTTCAAAGAGTTGTAATACGTTATTTTACGAATAACTTCATCTCTTTTAACATCAAACTCTAATGCTTTGTCTGAAAACTTCGCTCCTCCTTCTTCTATATCAAAAATGTTTTTATCTTTCCTGAAAGATTTTAATTCATCCCCAGTTTCTTTCAATTGGGATTCCATAGCCACAAGCGTACTATCTATAAATGCAATTGTATTGGTCGCAAACTGATTTTTACTATCTAATTGCCTTTTTATAAGCATTTTAACCGTTGCATTTAAATATTCTACCAATCTGGCTTTGTTGGTTCCCTGCATACCAAGAGTAATGATCGAACCACCCTTATCATCTGACCTGACATTTATTCCTTTGTATCTGGATACTGTTTCATCAAAACCATTAAATTGCACAAAATATTCATTTCCTTTGTAAAAACCGGGATTCTCTTGTATTTGTAATTTCCAATTTAAAAAAGGCAAAGACACTTGTTCTCCAACCTTATACTTTTTTACAAAATCCCCAGTTTCAACGTTTGTATTGCTATAGGAATTATTGGAATACGTTAGTAATGAAACACTTTGATTCTCAAATGGAATCCTGATTTCATATTCATTTTCACTTAGAAACTTAATCCCAATCAGATTTCCTGCCAATTGACCTTTAGATTTATCAATATTTACATAAAAGGGTACGGCGCCATAAGCATCTACCAGATTGTATTTCCCCTGAACTAGGTAATTTATATAATATTGCAACTTGTCTACCACTATCTCGTTATGAGATCTGGATTGTAAGGTTGTTGAAATCGTTTGAACTTGATCTGAAGTACCTCCCCAATTAAAAACCAAGCTGGTGTTTGAAGTAAAAAGAGGATTACTTTCTTCTTTCACTGCTATTAACGTTTCCATTCCGTAAATTTTTTCTTTACGAATATTCACTTGGTAGGCAATAGTGAAAGAAATTAATAAACTAATTAGAAACCACTTCCAGTAACTTCCAATTTTAATTAAAAAATCTTTAAAGTCAAAACCAGCTTGATTTTCAAAACCCGAAAAATCTTTTATATCTAACATTTTTTGAAATGTATTTTATTTTTTTAAAAGTAAAAAAGTAGTTGTTGCCAATGATAATAGTGTAATAATTGTTCCCAAAGATTCGATTCCGGTTTTCCCGGTTCCCCAGGTTTTTTGTTTGAGTGGTTTCACATAAATATAATCATTGGGTTGCAAATGATAATAAGGTGATTTCATCACATTACTATCGGTAAGATCGATATCCTGCATTTGAACTCCAGTAGAGGACTGCCGAATAATTGTAACGGATTTTCTATTACCGGTAATCGTAATATCGCCTGCATTTGCTATGGCTTCCATCACATTTACATGTTCTTGAAATAGTGTTTTTGTCCCTGTACTACCTACTTCGCCATTTATTGTATATCTAAATCCCGCTAATTTTACAGTAACAAAAATATTTGCGGCTTCGTTAAAATATTCGGATAATAATTGTTTTTCGATTTTAATCCTTACTTCTTCAAGTGTGAAGCCAATTACGTTTATTTCTCCTAAAACCGGAAATCGTATTGCTCCGTGATCGTCTACAGTAAAACCATCAAAATACAAGCCGGATTCTGATTTATTTCCTATTTCGGATTGATTTGAAGTACTAAAAATGGAAACTAACTTTGGATCATTTGCTTTAATTGTAATACTCAAAACATCATTAATTTGCAATCGATACGGTTTTGACTCTACTACAGCTACAGTACTTTGAGTTTCATTTCCATCTTTTTTTTGCAAATAAATCAAATCTTGCGTAGGAATACAAGAAGAAAACAATACACTAACAATTAGCAACAAATAGAGAATGGACTTACTCATTTTTATATTTTTAATAACAAATATAGGCTTTTCATTTACTATATAAAAAAGCACCGTTATTCATTAAAATGGATTAATTATTTTTAAAAGATTTTTCGAATGGAACTCTATGCAAAATACTGCGTCCCAAAGTAACTTCATCCGCATATTCCAGTTCATCGCCTACCGAAATTCCTCTCGCAATTGTTGATATTATTATTTCACAATCGGCGATTTGTTTGTAGATATAAAAATTAGTCGTATCACCCTCCATCGTGGAGCTTAAAGCAAAAATAATCTCGTTTACACTTCCTGATTTAACTTTTTCGACTAAAGTAGTTATGTTTAATTGACTGGGACCAACGCCATCAATAGGAGAAATTTTACCTCCCAAAACATGATAAATCCCTCTAAATTGTCCTGTATTTTCAATTGCCATCACATCGCGAATATCCTCGACGATACAAATGATTTGGTGATTCCTGCTTTTATTGGCGCAAATTTCGCACATCATGCTATCCGAAATATTATGACAACTTGTACAATACTTAATATCTTCACGCATAGCGACCAAGGCTTGCGATAGAAATCCTGTTTGCTCTTTAGGTTGCTTCAATAAATGCAACACTAATCGCAGTGCCGTTCGTTTGCCAATTCCAGGCAGCTGAGACATTTCGTTAACTGCCTTTTCTATTAATTTCGAAGAAAATTCCATAACTGCAAAAGTAGTTAATTTGTCCCAATCGTTCGGGATAGATAATTTGAAAATTTGAAGATTATTTATGTAATTTGGCCAAATACAATATTCACACAATATGACTCCATTTGCCATTCTATCACTAATTGTAATCTACTTCGGAATTCTTTTTTTGATTTCGCATTTTGTAAGCAGAAAAGACAGCGGCAATGATGCTTTTTTCAAGGCCAATAAAAATTCCAAATGGTATTTAGTCGCTTTTGGAATGATTGGAACAGCACTTTCCGGTGTGACTTTTATTTCTGTTCCGGGAGAAGTTGGTTCTCCAAATGGGGAACAATTCAAATACTTTCAGTTTGTTCTGGGTAATGCGATTGGTTTCATCATTATTGCAAAAGTATTGCTACCGTTGTATTATCGGATGAATTTGACTTCGATTTACGGCTATATAGAACACCGATTAGGAATGTATTCTTATAAAACTGCTGCAACTATTTTCCTGATTAGCAGAACCATTGGATCAGCATTCCGGTTGTATCTTGTTGTGATTGTTTTACAACGCTTTGTTTTTGACTTTTATGGGATCCCATTTGCAGTTACGGTTCTGATTTCGCTGGCTTTGATATTTGCTTACACGTATCGAGGCGGATTGAAAACCATTATTATTACGGATACTTTACAAACCTTTTTCTTAGTTTCTTCTGTCTTTTTGACGATTTTCTTTATTTGCCGAAGTTTAAACTTGAATGCTTTTGAAGCCTTTGAAGCTGTAAAAAACAGCAATTATTCTAAAGTATTTTTCTTTGAGGATTTTGTGTCGAGTAAGTTTCATTTTGCAAAGCAAATTCTGGGAGGAATCTTTGTAACTATCGCCATGGTAGGTTTGGATCAGGATTTAATGCAGAAAAACCTAAGTTGCAAAAACATTGGCGAAGCCCAAAAAAACATGTTTACGTTCACTGGAATATTTGTAGGTATTAATATTTTTTTCCTCAGTGTGGGTGCTTTACTTTATATCTATGCGGCTAAAAACGGAATAGAAGTGCCAACCGATCTAGTTACCGGAAAACCCAGAACCGATTTACTGTTTCCTGAAATTGCCTTTAACCATTTAACACTTATTCCATCAGTCATTTTTCTATTAGGATTAACCGCAGCTACCTTTGCTACGACGGACTCCGCTTTAACTGCATTAACAACTTCGTTTTGTGTGGATTTTTTAGGAATGGATAAAACAGAAAATCTAAACAAGCCAAACGTAGTCAGAAATAGGCATCTTGTGCATATTGTCTTTTCGTTTTTAATGTTTTTGGTTATAATTTTCTTTAACTCAATTAATGACAGCTCTGTAGTGGGAATGATTTTTAGAGTTGCGTCCTATACGTATGGTCCGCTTTTGGGACTGTATTGTTTTGGATTGTTTGTAAAATCAAAAACGGTAAAAGACAAATTTGTTCCTATAATTTGCTTATTGTCTCCTGCTCTAACTTACTTTATCAGCGAAAATTCGAAGACTTTATTCTGGGGATATATTTTCGATAACGAATTGATTATCGTAAACGGGCTAATCACTTTTCTAGGTTTGTTGTTGATTAGCAAGAGTGCTACTTCTGAAACACGATTCTAGTTTTTAGCCCAGATAGCAGCGACATCCTTTTCTTGTTCCGTTTTTTTTTAACGGAACAAGAAAAGATATAGTGTATAGCTGGAATAGCTCCTAGAAAATTTAATATTGATTGGTAGCTAACAAAACTAACGTACAAGCTACTTCTACTTTAATATCGTTCAATTTCAACAATTGATAGAATTCTGGATTTTCAGTACCCGGATTGAAAATAACACGTTTTGGTTTTGCTTCGACGATATAATTGTAATAATCGCGTTGACGTGTTGGATTTAAATATAAGGTAACAGTATCGATATTTTTTAATGGAATGGCTTTAGTCTGGATTTTCACTCCTGCAACTTCGCCCGCATTTTGGCCTAATGCAAGAACGGAATGCCCTTTTTCTACTAACATATTTACGGCTTTGAAAGCGTAGCGCTCTGGTTTAGTTGTCGCTCCAAGAACCAATGTTTTTTTATTCTTTATCATTTTCTATAATTGTATTTGGCAAAAGTAATCAAAAAGGTTTATCCGTTTAGCAATTTTAAGGTTTACTTACACCTGCAATAAAAAACATTCGCCTAACATTAAAAAACAAAAAAAGAGTATTTTTACAATCTTAAAAATAAAATATGGATCTGTTTATTTATCTTTTTGTTGCCCTTTTTTCCGTTCTAAATCCTATTGGAACCGTTCCTATTTTTGTGGGACTTACGCAACACGACTCTAAAAAAGAGCGTTCCAGAATTTCTTTGTGGACGGCGATAAATGTATTTATCATTCTTATCGTCTCGTTTTTTATCGGGCAATATGTATTGCTTTTTTTTGGAATCAGCATTGATGCACTCCGAATTGCAGGTGGAATTATTATCGTGAGTTCTGGTTTTTCATTACTTTCTGGAAAATTCACTAAGAAGCGAGGTATTAATAAAAAAGCCGAAACTGACGCGCAACAAAGAAACGATATCGCCTTAACACCACTTGCAATACCAATGCTTGCCGGACCTGGTTCTATTTCCCTACTTATTGCTTTTTATCAGGAACACAATACCACGATGGAAATTATTATTTCTTCAATTGCTATTCTTGCCATTGCAGTAACCATTTTTCTTATTCTAAAAAGCGCTCATTATTTAGCAAAAATTCTTGGAGCATCCGGAATTGTAGCGATATCAAGAATTGTAGGTTTTATTGTAATTGCGATAGGAATTCAATATATAGTAAGTGCTATTATAAATATTATAAAAGGGAATCTTTCCTAAACTTAAATTACAACCATAAAAAAACCGGATATGATTTAGAATCGTATCCGGTTTTTTTATGTTTTTAATTTCTTGGTAAGAAAATCTCTGCCATCATACATCTGGCGCTTCCTCCACCGCAAGCTTCAATAGTATCTAGACTTGAACTCAAAATTTCAGCATGTTTTTCTAATTGTTCTATTTGTTTTGAAGTCAAACTTTGATGAGCTGCAGCACTCATAACCAAATATCGTTTATCATTTGCTCCACGAATTTCAAGCATATTTCCAGCAAAATTATTCATTTGAGCTTCGGTAATCAAAATGATTTCTTTTCCGTTTTCTTTCAGATTGTCCAAAACCATTTTGCGTTCTTTTTTATCATCGATACAATCCGAACAAATTACCGCAAAAGTTTCTCCTAAACACATCATCACATTAGTATGATAGATTAGTTTTCGCTCCGAATCAACCGTTTGAAAAGCTTCAAAAATCACTGGTGCATAATCAAAATCCTCACAGAATTCGATGAATAATTCTTCATCCGCTCTGGGAGATAATGCGCAATACGCTTTAGCATTTGCTCGGTCTAAAAGTAAACTTCCTGTTCCTTCCAAGAAAAATCCATCCTCTTCAGCGGAAGTATAATCTATAATATTGTGAATCACAAAACCTTTTTCTTCCAGTAAATCTAAAATCTCTTCGCGACGTTCTTGACGACGATTTTCAGCAAACATTGGATATAAAGCTACGTCACCATTTTCATGAAAAGAAATCCAATTGTTTGGAAAAATACTATCCGGAGTATCTGGATTCAACGTATCATCAACAACGGTAACATCAACACCAACTGCTGTCAATTTTTCGACAAAGGCATCAAATTCTTGTTGCGCTTTAGCATTTACAGTTGCCGGTAAAAGTCCGTCTAATACTTTTTGATAATAATTATTTACTGCCGTTTGTTCGTTCATTCTAAACGCAACTGGGCGAATCATCAATATGGAATTTGTCGTTTGTTTCATATATTTTTAGTTTAAAGTTTAATCGTTTAAAGTTCATTGTTGGTCAACGTTAACTTTAAACGATTAAACAAATATTTATTCTCTAATTAAAGGCAAAGTAGAACATCGCAATAATCCTTCTTGTTTTGCAATTTCTGCGTATGGAATTTCTTCTACGATAAAACCATTTGCACGCAACCAATTGTTAAGTCGGGTAAAATTTCTTTCTGAAACAACAACATTCGTATCGATAGAAAAAACATTGGAATTCATATTGTACATTTCGTCTCTCGTAATATGAAATAGGTTTTCTTTTCCAAAAAGATTTACCAAAAACAAATAATCTGCTTCTTCACGGAAACCATTTTTATAGATAATTCCTTTGTCATTCCCGACAGACTGAAAACAACAATCTAAATGCAATGCATTGTCACGGGCTTCAATTTTAGATTTTACCAAATCGAATTCTTTGACAATCTTATTTGGAAACAAATCTTTTATGTATTGCACTCCTTGTAAATTCGTTCTTGCTGTAATGTAATCTTTGTAATCACTTCCTTTATAGGTTCCAATAAAAATATAATCGTTCCACAACATAACATCACCACCTTCTATGTGAACTTCATCTGGAGGACGCACCACTTTTTTAGCATCAATTTGTTCAATTATATATTGGATTGCATCCAGTTCGCGTTCTCTGTCTGGTAAAATATTTGATTTTATAAAAACATCATCAATCACGAAACCAATGTCTCTGGTGAATATCTGATTGTAATTCTCAATCATTTCGGGACGATAAACAGTCACGTTATATTTTTTCAGAACGGCGCTAAATGCTTCCATTTCATTCACCATGTCTTTTTCGTGAGGATAAGTACCTGCAAGTATGTGTTCTAATGATTTTGGGTCGTAAGCTTCTTCAACCTTAGGCGTAGGTCCATTATTGACTGCTGAACCCAGCACTACAGCTCGGAGCCTCGATGTTTCATTCTTTATATTTAACTCTAACATGTATTTTTAGCTTTTGGCAAATATAAAAAAAGCTTCACAAATTAGTGAAGCTTTTTAAATTGAATTTATCTTTTCTCAGATGGTACAAAGTCTCTCAAAGGATGCCCTGTATAAATCTGTCTTGGTCTTCCGATAGGCTCTTTATTTTCTCGCATCTCTTTCCATTGTGCGATCCAACCCGGTAAACGTCCTATAGCAAACATTACTGTAAACATGTCTGTAGGAATACCTAAAGCTCTATAAATAATTCCAGAATAGAAATCTACATTTGGATATAAGTTTCTTGATTTGAAGTACTCATCCTCTAAAGCTGATTCTTCTAATTTTTTTGCAATCGCAAGAATTGGATCATCTACTCCTAAAGTCGCTAAAACTTCGTTAGCTGCTTTTTTAATGATTTTTGCTCTTGGATCAAAGTTTTTGTAAACTCTGTGACCAAAACCCATTAATCTAAATGGATCGTTTTTGTCTTTGGCTTTAGCCAAATATTTATCAGCATCACCACCAGTTGCATGAATCTCCTCTAACATTTCAAGAACAGCCTGATTTGCTCCACCGTGTAATGGTCCCCAAAGTGCAGAAACACCCGCAGAGATAGAAGCAAATAGTCCGGCATGTGAAGACCCAACCATTCTTACTGTAGATGTTGAGCAGTTTTGCTCGTGATCTCCGTGAAGAATAAAAAGTTTATCCAAAGCATCAATAACAATAGGATTAGGTGTATAAGGTCCAGTAGGCAATTCAAACATTAAATGCATAAAATTTTCCACATATCCTTTTGTATTATCGTAATAATTTAACGGATAACCCATACTTTTTCTATAAGTCCAAGTTGCAATCACAAGGAATTTACCCATTGTTTTACACACTGCCTCGTACATTTCTTTCTCATTGTCAACATTCACTGATTTAGGGTTGAATGCTGTTAATGCACTTGTCAAAGCGGCCAAAACACCCATAGGATGAGCTGTTTTAGGAAAACCATCTATGATGTTTTTCATTTCTTCATTGACTAATGTATATTTTCTAATATCGTTTTCAAATTGCTCTAACTGCTTAACAGTAGGCAATTCTCCAAAAATTAATAGATAAGAGACTTCAAGAAAGTGAGCTTTTTCTGCTAAATCTTCTATTGAATACCCTCTGTATCTTAAAATGCCAAGTTCTCCATCAAGAAAAGTGATTTCACTTTTACAAGAACCTGAATTTTTATAACCTGGATCAAGGGTTATAACCCCAGAAAGATCACGTAATTTACTAATATCGACAGCTGATTCATTTTCACTTCCTGTAATAACTGGAAGTTCAAATACCTTACCATCTATTTCTAATTTTGCTATTTTTGACATAATATAATTGAAAATAAACTTTTAAAATAATAATTTCTCAAATCTAAGGAATTAAACACTAATTAAAAAGAGAATAACACAATGAAATTGTTAAATATTACAAAAAAAAGCCACTCACACAAGGCGAATGGCTTTATATAAAAAAACCGTAAGAATTATTTTATTTTGAAAGCATTTTTACCAGGAAAATAAGCTGTATTCCCTAACTCCTCTTCAATTCTTAATAATTGATTGTATTTAGCCATACGATCAGAACGAGAAGCTGAACCAGTTTTAATTTGACCACAGTTTAAAGCTACTGCTAAGTCTGCAATTGTATTGTCTTCCGTCTCTCCTGAACGGTGTGACATCACTGACGTATATCCTGCATTTTTAGCCATATTAACAGCTGCAATCGTTTCTGTCAATGTTCCAATTTGGTTTACTTTAATAAGGATTGAATTAGCGATTCCTTTTTCAATACCAGTAGCTAGACGCTCCACATTGGTAACAAATAAATCATCCCCAACTAATTGTACTTTATCACCAATTTTATCTGTAAGCAATTTCCATCCTTCCCAGTCATTTTCATCCATTCCATCTTCAATAGAAATGATAGGATATTTAGCAACTAATTCAGCTAAATACTCTACTTGCTCTGCAGAAGATCTAACTTTACCTGTTTCCCCTTCAAATTTAGTGTAATCGTATTTTCCATTGACATAAAACTCCGCAGCAGCGCAATCCAAAGCGATCATGATTTCATCTCCAAAAGTATATCCTGCAGTTTCAACCGCTTTTTTGATAGTATCTAAAGCATCTTCAGTTCCTCCAGCTAGATTTGGTGCAAAACCACCTTCATCACCCACCGCTGTAGAAAGTCCTCTATCGTGCAATACTTTTTTCAAGCTATGAAAAATTTCAGTTCCCATTTGCATCGCATGTGAAAACGAAGTTGCTTTCACAGGGAAAATCATAAATTCCTGAAATGCGATAGGCGCATCAGAATGTGACCCTCCGTTGATAATATTCATCATTGGAACTGGTAATGTATTTGCAGAAACACCACCTACGTATCTATATAATGGCAATCCTAATTCATTCGCAGCCGCTTTTGCAACAGCAAGAGAAACACCTAAAATTGCATTTGCTCCTAAATTAGATTTATTTGGTGTACCATCTAAATCGATCATCATCTGATCAATAAGATTTTGTTCAAAAACAGAAACTCCTAAAAGTTCTTCAGAAATAACAGTATTAACATTTTTCACTGCATTCAAAACTCCTTTTCCAAGAAATGCTTTTCCTCCATCACGTAATTCAACCGCTTCATGTTCTCCAGTAGATGCTCCAGATGGCACTGCAGCTCTTCCTAAAACTCCATTATCTGTAATTACATCTACTTCTATTGTAGGATTTCCTCTTGAATCGAAAATTTGTCTTGCGTGAATTTTGATAATAATACTCATATACTAAAATTTTAAATTTTAAAATACAAATATATTCTATCTTTTGGAATGATTTTATGAAAATAATGAATGTTATTAACGAAAACGTTATAATTTTTTTTACAAACAAAACATTTCTACTTTTTTAGAATTTATTTTTTCACTAACTGTTATTTTTTTCTGTTATTTAAAATTAAATAAAAACAATAACACTATTTTCATCAAAACATAACAGTACCAACCAGAAATCCAGATCATTGAATTTAAAAAAAAATTAAATTTAAGAACACTGATTATCAGTTATTTATATTAATTTTATAAATGCTTTTTAAAAACACTCACATTACAAATAGTTTTTTTTTGAAAAGTTTTATTGCTTAATCTGAAAACAAAAAATGTGATGGAAACTATAAAAAACCTTAACAATTTAATCAATTCTAGTGAAATAATAGAATTATTGACTAGAACATCAACTCCATTAGAAAATACGGACGATTTAGACCCATTAATTGACTATATAGGAGATGCAAAATATGTTCTTCTAGGAGAAGCCTCACATGGCACGCATGAATATTACACTTGGAGGGCAAAAATCACACAACGACTCATTCAGGAAAAAGGATTCTCGTTTGTAGGAGTCGAGGGAGATTGGCCGGACTGTTACCGATTGAATCGTTTTGCAAAAGGATATTTAGATTCCGGAAAAGACATCTTTAGCGTTATGAATGAGTTTAAAAGATGGCCTACTTGGATGTGGGCAAATTGGGAAACAACAGCATTCATAGATTGGCTCAAGGTATACAACGAAAGCTTATCTGCTGATAAAAGAATCGGATTTTACGGATTAGATGTATACAGTTTTAGAGAATCCATGAACTCAATCGTTCAATATCTAGAAAAAAATGACCCAAAAGCACTCGCAATTGCAAAAACTGCTATGAAATGTTTTGAACCATACAATAAAGACGAAGGTCAATCTTATGCCAGAGCTTCTTCATACATTCCTGAATTATGTGAGAAAGAAATACTGCACATGCTTACGGAAATCATTAAAAACGCACCCAATTACAATCACGATGCTGAAAATGCTCTGAGCACAGAGCAAAATGCATTTATTGCCAGAAATGCCGAAAAGTATTATCGCGCCATGATAAAAAGGGGTTCCGCCTCTTGGAATATTCGTGACGAACACATGGTTTCCACGATACAACGCCTTATGAAATTCCACGGAAAGGATGCGAAAATAATTGTTTGGGAACACAACACCCACATCGGCGATGCGCGTGCTACAGAAATGGCTTCAGGAGGGATGGTAAATGTAGGGCAGCTGCTGAGAGAAGAATATTTGACTGATGGAGTAGTTGCTGTAGGATTTGGATCTTACAAAGGAAGTGTCATAGCTGGAAGAGAATGGGGCGATTCTATGCGGAAAATAAAAGTTCCAGAAGCCGTGGAAGGAAGTTGGGAACATGCCTTTCATCTTGCTGGCAATGGCAAAAACAAATTGTTATTAATGAATAAAGTAAAGAGCGAAAAATGCCTTTCTTCCTATATAGGACATCGTGCAATAGGTGTTGTTTATAATCCAGAGCATGAAAGATTCGGAAATTACGTTCCTACAATACTACCCAAAAGATACGATGCTTTTATTTTTCTAGACGAAACAAGTGCATTACATCCCATACATATCCAACCGGCCGGAAATCAAATACCCGAAACCTATCCCTTTGGTATGTAAGTATACTGTATATAAAAAAGGGTTTGACTTTCAATTAAGTCAAACCGCTTTTTTTTAATATCTAATCTTGGAAATTATTCCAAGATTAACCTTTTATATTCTCTATAAATTGATCAAATAAATAAGAAGAATCATGTGGTCCTGGGCTTGCTTCTGGATGATATTGAACGGAGAAACAATTTTTGTTTTTCATACGCATCCCTGCAACCGTTCCATCATTTAGATGAAGATGTGTAATTTCTAAATCAGGATGATTATCTAATTCTTCTTTGTTAACAGCAAAACCATGATTTTGAGAAGTGATTTCTCCTTTTCCGGTAATGATATTTTTAACAGGATGATTGATTCCTCTGTGCCCGTTAAACATTTTATAAGTCGAAATTCCGTTGGCCAAACCAATTACTTGATGTCCCAAACAGATTCCAAATAAAGGCTTATTATTTACCAAAATCTCTTTTGCTACTTGAATAGCTCCAGAAAGTGGCTCTGGATCACCAGGTCCATTAGATAAAAAATATCCATCCGGGTTAAAAGCAGCTAAATCTTGGTAAGAAGAATCAAAAGGAAATACTTTGATGTAACAATCTCTTTTGGCAAGGTTGCGAAGGATATTCATTTTTATTCCTAAATCAAGTACTGCTATTTTATAGGTTGCATTTTCATCACCAAAAAAGTAAGGTTCTGTAGTTGAAACTTTAGAAGCCAATTCCAAACCTTTCATATCCGGAACTTTTGCCAGTGCAATTTTTAGTTCTTCTATTGGAGTTTCGTCTGTGCAAATGACTGCATTCATAGCACCATTGTCACGAATGTAACTCACCAAAGCACGAGTATCTACGTCAGATATACAGATTAGGTTTTGTTTATTAAAATAATCTTCTAAACTCCCTGAAGCATCTTCACGAGAATAATTGAAGCTAAAGTTTTTACAAACCAATCCAGATATTTTAATACTTTGTGATTCAACTTCTGAATCGTTTACCCCATAATTTCCAATATGTGCATTAGTAGCTACCATTAATTGACCAAAATAAGAAGGGTCAGTGAATATTTCTTGGTAACCTGTCATTCCTGTATTAAAACAAACTTCTCCAAAAGTAGTTCCACTGATTCCAATAGATTTTCCGTGGAATATGGTCCCGTCACTTAATAAAAGAATTGCTTTTTGTCGTGTTGTGTATTTCATTAGTTGATTTCTATTAATTTTATAATAGTCTCATGTAACTCGAAAGAACTCGTTTCATGTGTAGTTAAATATTTTGCAAATTTAATTTTTAAAAACAGTGAATCCAATGTTTTTTTAAAAATTTATGCTTTTCAACTTTTCTTGTTTAAGGAAAAAGTTTTAAACTAGCCCCGATTACTTCACTTAGTTTTTATTTTCATAGGACCTCAGTGAACTTTGTTTGAAGTGGAAATCCTTTTTCTTTTTTCTTTAGAAAAAAAGGTTACTTCTTAACATTCATTTTAAGCGGAGTTCAGTTAACTTCGTTTGCAACGGAAAGCGGGACAATTAGTTCTTAAAAACTCGAAATGTTATGCTCCGAAAAAAACAAAAAAAAAGGATAAACTATAAATAGCTTATCCTTGATTTTTATTGAATGATTATTTTCATAATTACTCAGCAGTCTCAGTAGTTGTTTCAGTTTCAGCAGCTGGAGCTTCAGTAGCTTCATCTTTCTTAGCTTTACCACCACGACGGCTTTTTGCTTTTTTAACTTCTTTTTTACCACCATTGTAAAGTTCATTAAAATCTACTAGTTCGATCATTGCCATATCAGCATTATCTCCTAAACGATTTCCAACTTTAATGATACGAGTGTATCCACCTGGACGGTCTCCTACTTTAGCAGCTACGTCTCTGAACAAGTCAGTTACCGCATATTTGCTACGTAAATAAGCAAAAACGATACGACGATTGTGAGTCGTATCTTCTTTTGATTTTGTTATAAGCGGCTCAACGAATTGTTTAAGTGCTTTTGCTTTAGCAACAGTAGTGTTAATACGTTTGTGCTCGATAAGAGAACAAGCCATATTAGCTAACATAGATTTTCTATGTGCAGTCTGTCTGCTTAAGTGATTGAATTTTTTTCCGTGTCTCATTGCTATGTAAATTTAAACCTTGCGGCTTAGATTATTCTTTATCTAGTTTGTATTTTGCTAAATCCATACCGAAGTTCAAATTTTTAACTGCAACAAGTTCATCAAGTTCAGTTAAAGATTTTTTACCAAAATTACGGAATTTCATTAGGTCATTTTTATTGAACGATACTAAATCACCAAGTGTATCAACTTCAGCCGCTTTCAAACAATTTAATGCTCTTACAGAAAGATCCATATCAACAAGCTTAGTTTTAAGCAATTGTCTCATGTGCAATGACTCTTCATCATATGATTCTGTTTGTGCAATTTCGTCAGCCTCGAGTGTAATTCTTTCGTCAGAAAACAACATGAAGTGGTGAATTAAAACTTTTGCAGCTTCAGTAAGAGCATCTTTAGGATTGATAGAACCATCAGTTTTTATTTCAAAAACTAATTTTTCGTAATCTGTTTTTTGCTCTACACGGAAGTTTTCAATAGCATATTTTACATTTTTTACCGGAGTAAAAATTGAATCTGTAAAAATAGTTCCAATTGCAGCATTCTGCTTTTTGTTTTCTTCAGCAGGAACATAGCCTCTACCTTTTTCGATTGCTAAATCGAAATTAAGTTTGATTTTACTGTCTAAATTACAGATAACTAGTTCTGGATTCAAAACTTGGAAACCTGAAATAAATTTTTGAAAATCACCAGCTGTTAATTGGTCTTTACCTGAAACAGAAATAGTAACTGATTCATTATCGATGTCTTCAATTTGACGTTTGAAACGTACTTGTTTAAGATTAAGGATAATTTCGGTAACGTCTTCAACAACTCCTGAAATAGTAGAAAACTCATGATCTACACCTTCAATGCGAACAGATGTAATTGCATAACCTTCTAATGCTGAAAGCAAAACTCTTCTAAGTGCATTACCAACGGTCAATCCGTAACCAGGTTCTAAAGGTCTGAATTCAAATTTACCTTCAAAATCGGTTGAATCGATCATGATAACTTTATCGGGCTTCTGAAAATTAAATATTGCCATAAATTTCGACTAAGTCAATTATTATTTGTTGTACAACTCTACGATTAATTGTTCTTTAATGTTTTCTGGGATTTGAAGTCTCGCAGGTACAGAAACGAAAGTACCTTCTTTGATATCATTATTCCAAGTAATCCATTCATAAACATGACTTGAATTAGATAAAGAACGTTCGATAGCTTCTAAAGATTTAGATTTTTCACGAACTGCAACTTTATCACCAGGCTTAAGGTGGTAAGAAGCAATATTTACAACATCACCGTTAACAGTGATATGTCTGTGAGAAACAAGTTGTCTCGCTCCTCTTCTTGAAGGGGCAATACCCATTCTAAAAACAACGTTATCTAATCTTGCTTCACACAATTGTAAAAGAACCTCACCAGTAACACCTTTAGTAGCTGATGCTTTTTTGAATAAACCTCTGAATTGTTTTTCTAAAATTCCGTAAGAATATTTAGCTTTTTGTTTCTCCATTAACTGGATAGCAAATTCAGATTTTTTACCTCTTTTTTTAGCCATCCCGTGTTGTCCGGGTGGATAATTTCTTCTTTCGAAAGCTTTGTCGTCTCCGAAAATTGCTTCGCCAAATTTACGGGCGATTCTTGTACTTGGACCAGTATATCTTGCCATTTTAAATTGTTTAAGATTGAGGTTATGAATTCAGGTCTTATCCTTCAATAACCGATATTCAATCTAGGTTATACTATGATTATTTTTGAGTATTAAACTCTACGTCTTTTTGGAGGACGACATCCGTTGTGAGGCATTGGAGTAACATCGATAATCTCTGTAACTTCAATTCCACCGTTATGCAAAGAACGGATAGCAGACTCACGTCCGTTTCCTGGTCCTTTTACATAAACCTTTACTTTTTTAAGTCCAGCTTCAAGAGCTACTTTACTACAATCTTCTGCTGCCATTTGGGCTGCGTATGGAGTATTCTTTTTAGAACCTCTAAAACCCATTTTACCAGCTGATGACCAAGAAATAACTTCACCTTTTTTGTTTGTCAAAGAAATGATGATATTGTTAAAAGTAGCAGAAATATGAGCTTCTCCCGTTGATTCAACGATAACTTTACGTTTTTTTGCAGTTGCTTTAGCCATATTACTTATTATTTAGTTGCTTTTTTCTTGTTGGCAACAGTTTTTCTTTTACCTTTTCTTGTTCTAGAGTTATTCTTAGTTCTTTGTCCTCTTAAAGGAAGACCAGTTCTATGACGGATACCTCTATAACAACCAATATCCATTAAACGTTTGATGTTTAAAGAAACTTCCGAACGTAATTCTCCTTCAATTTTAAAAGCTGATACCGCCTCACGAATTGCTCCGATCTCGTCATCATTCCAATCTTGAACTTTTTTATCTTGGCTAACTTGAGCTTTTTCTAAAATCTCAATAGCTCTACTATTTCCTAATCCGAAGATGTAGGTAAGTGCTATAACACCTCTCTTATTTTTCGGGATATCTACCCCTGCTATTCTTGCCATAATTATCCTTGTCTTTGTTTAAATCTAGGATTCTTTTTGTTTATTACGTACAATCTCCCTTTTCTTCGCACAATTTTGCACTCGGGACTTCTCTTTTTTACTGAAGCTCTAACTTTCATTTTGAATATCCTTTAATATCTATAAGTAATTCTTGCTTTTGACAAATCGTAAGGGCTCATTTCTAGTTTCACTTTATCACCAGGTAATAATTTGATGTAATGCATACGCATTTTTCCAGATATGTGGGCGATTACAATATGTCCATTTTCTAACTCTACACGGAACATCGCATTTGATAATGCTTCAATGATTGATCCGTCTTGTTCTATTGCTGATTGTTTTGCCATAAGTTAAGCTACTGCTTTTCTATTTTTACCACTTTTCATTAAACCATCATAATGTTTATTCAACAAGTATGAATTGATTTGTTGCATCGTGTCTATGGCAACTCCAACCATAATTATTAATGAAGTACCTCCAAAAAACATTGCCCAAGATTGTTGAACATCCATAACACTCACAACAATTGCTGGGAACACAGCTATCAAAGCAAGAAATAAAGATCCTGGAAAAGTTATTAAAGACATCACTTTATCAAGATAATCAGAAGTTTCAACTCCAGGTCTAATACCCGGAATAAAACCACCACTTCTCTTTAAATCATCAGACATTTTATTAGTAGGAACTGTGATTGCAGTATAAAAGAATGTAAATACAATTATTAAAGTTGCAAATACAAAATTATACCAAAAACCAAACATATTACTAAAAGCGCCAACGATTGATTGTGATGCATCTGATTTAGACAAACCTGCTAAGGCTGCTGGAATAAACATAATTGCTTGCGCAAAAATTATTGGCATAACCCCAGAAGCATTAAGCTTCAAAGGAATCCATTGTCTGTTTCCACCCAACATGTCTTGTTCAAAATCACCTGATGTTGTACGACGCGCATATTGAACAGGAATCTTCCTGATCGCCATAACCAATAGCACACAACAAATGATAACTAATAACCAAATGATAATTTCAATAACTAACAACATCGGTCCACCATTATTATTGGTAACTCTTGTTGTAAACTCTTGAATAAAAGCCTGAGGTAATCTAGCCAAAATTCCAACCATGATTAACAAAGAAATACCATTTCCAATTCCTTTATCAGTAATTTTTTCTCCTAACCACATGGCAAAAATTGTCCCTGTAACTAAAATAACAACTGAAGAAAATAAGAATTCAAATGAATTGAATCCCAATAAAAATGCATTACTAGGTAACGTTCTATATAAATTATAGATATAAGTTGGACCTTGAACTAAAGTAATTCCTATTGTCAACCAACGAGTAATTTGATTAATCTTTTTTCTACCGCTTTCTCCATCACTTTGAAGTTTTTGCAAATAAGGAATCGCAATTCCCATTAACTGAACAACAATAGAAGCAGAAATATAAGGCATAATTCCTAAAGCAAAAACAGAAGCTTGAGAAAATGCACCTCCAGTAAACATGTCAAGAATTGAACCAATTCCTTCTTTAGTTTGCCCAGCTAAATTACCTAACTGTGTAGCGTCAATACCTGGCAGGGTTACTTGAGCCCCAAAACGATACACTAAAAGCAGACCCAATGTTATTAGGATTCTATTTTTCAGTTCCTCGATTTTCCAAACATTACTTATTGATTCAATAAATTTCTTCATATTAATTGAAAAATTACATTGTTACAGCTTCTCCACCAGCAGCTTCAATAGCAGCTTTTGCAGTAGCAGTAAATTTGTGAGCGGTTACTTTTAATTTTGCTGTCAATTCACCTCTACCTAAAATCTTAACGATTTCATTTTTAGTAGCTAAACGATTAGCAACATAAACTGTCATATCAACAGTATCTTTAATAACACCGTTATCAACTAAAAGTTGAAGTGTATCAAGATTTACACCTTCGTAATCTTTACGATTGATGTTTGTAAAACCAAACTTAGGCACACGTCTTTGAAGTGGCATTTGCCCACCTTCAAAACCAATCTTTTTAGAATAACCAGAACGAGATTTTGCTCCTTTGTGACCTCTTGCAGAAGTACCACCTTTTCCAGAACCTTCTCCTCTACCTAATCTTTTATTTTGATTGTGTGTAGAACCTTCAGCAGGTTGTAAGTTACTTAAATTCATAACAGTATTTGTTATTTAGCTTCTTCAACAGAAACTAAGTGTTTAACTTTATTTATCATCCCAAGGATTGTAGGGTTTGAATCATGCTCTACAACTTGTCCCATTTTACGTAGACCTAAAGCTTCTAATCCTCTCTTTTGAGTAAGAGGACAGTTGATTTTGCTTCTAACTTGTTTTACTAATAATTTAGCCATAATTTCCTTGAATTAACCTTTAAAAACTTTTTCTAAAGAAACACCTCTTTGTTTTGCAACAGTATAAGCGCTTCTCATTTGTAATAAAGCATCAAAAGTTGCTTTTACTACGTTGTGAGGATTTGAAGATCCTTGAGATTTAGATAATACATCATGAATTCCTACTGACTCAAGAACTGAACGAACAGCTCCACCAGCAATAACTCCTGTACCATGAGAGGCAGGAATTAAGAATACACGTGCACCACCAAATTTACCTTTTTGTTCGTGAGGAACTGATTGACCGTTTAAAGGAATTTTTACTAAATTTTTCTTAGCATCTTCTACTGCTTTCGCAATTGCTTCAGAAACATCTTTAGATTTCCCTAATCCGTGTCCAACCACTCCATTTTCATCACCTACAACTACAATAGCAGAAAAACCAAAAGCTCTACCACCCTTTGTAACCTTAGTAACACGATTTACACTTACCAAACGATCTTTTAATTCAAGTCCACTTGGTTTTACTAACTCTACATTCTTGTATTTACTATTAGACATACTATATTAGAATTTAAGTCCAGCCGCTCTTGCGCCTTCCGCTAATGATTTAATACGTCCGTGATATAAATAACCTCCTCTATCGAAAGTTACTACGTCTATCCCAGCTTTTAAAGCTTTTTCAGCAACTAGTTTTCCAACTGCTGTAGCAACTTCAATGTTCGTACCGTTACCTATTTCTTTTTCTCTTGAAGAAGCCGCCAACAAAGTAACTCCGTTTACGTCATCAATAAGTTGAGCGTAAATTTCTTTGTTACTTCTAAATACAGATAGTCTTGGATTAGTAGCAGTACCACTAATTGTCTTTCTAATTCTGAATCTAATTCGTTGTCTTCTTTCAGGTTTTGTTAATGACATAATCTTATTTTTTAAGCTGATTTACCTGCTTTTCTTCTTAATACTTCACCTACAAATTTAACACCTTTTCCTTTGTAAGGCTCAGGCTTACGGAAACCTCTGATTTTCGCAGCTACCTGACCTAAAAGTTGTTTGTCAAATGATGTTAATTTAACAATCGGGTTTTTACCTTTTTCAGATATAGTCTCTAAAGTTACTTCAGGAGCAATTTCTAAAACTATATTGTGAGAGTAACCAAGTGCTAAATCTAATTTTTGTCCTTGATTTGAAGCTCTATAACCAACTCCTACCAATTCTAATGACTTAGTGAAACCATCTGTAACACCTATAATCATGTTATTGATTAAAGATCTATACAAACCGTGTTTTGCTCTTTGGTCTTTGTGATCAGAAGATCTATCTACTTGAACTAGATCCCCTTCAACAGTTACAGTTACGTCCGAAAACTCCTGAGTTAGTTGACCATTTTTTCCTTTTACCGTAATAATACCATTTGCAACTGAAACAGTTACTCCTGCTGGTATTGTTACTGGGCTTTTACCTATTCTTGACATCTTATATAGTCTTTAAAATTAGTATACGTAACAAATTACTTCGCCACCAACATTCAATTGTTTAGCTTTCTTTCCAGTCATTAAGCCTTTAGAAGTAGAAACAATAGCAATTCCTAATCCGTTAAGGATTCTAGGAATACTTGAAGAACTTGAATATTTACGTAAACCTGGTTTACTAATTCTTTGGATATCTTTAATTACTGACTCTTTAGTATCTTTATCATACTTCAAAGCGATTTTGATTGAACCCTGAACAGCGTTGTCTTCAAATTTGTAACTCAAGATATAACCTTGATCAAATAAGATCTTAGTTATTTCTTTTTTTAGATTAGACGCAGGAATTTCGACAACTTTGTGGTTTGCAGCCACAGCGTTACGAACTCTTGTCAAATAATCTGCAATAGGATCTGTATACATATGTATTAATTTGCGGTCTTGGTTTTCAACAAACGATTTGCCGAACCTTAAACCAATTTATAAATATTTATGATACAGACAAAACGTAAGTTAAGTCTGTATCAGAACGTAATAAATTACGTATTACCAAGATGCTTTTTTAACACCAGGTATCAATCCGTTATTTGCCATCTCACGAAATGTAACACGTGAAAGACCGAATTGACGCATATATCCTCTTGGTCTACCTGTTAATTTACAACGATTATGCAAACGAACTGGCGAAGCATTTTTTGGTAACTTTTGCAAACCTACGAAATCTCCAGCTTCTAACAAAGCTTTTCTTTTCTCAGCATACTTAGCTACTGTTTTTTCTCTCTTAACCTCGCGGGCTTTCATTGATTCTTTAGCCATGTCTTAATTCTTTTTAAAAGGTAATCCTAATTCTGTCAATAGAGACTTTGCTTCTTTATCTGTTTTTGCAGTAGTTACAAAAGAGATATCCATTCCTGAAATTTTGTTTACTTTATCAATATCAATTTCTGGGAAAATGATTTGCTCCAAAACTCCAAGATTATAATTTCCTCTTCCGTCAAAACCCGTAGCTTTAATACCACTGAAATCTCTTACACGTGGTAAAGCAGAAGTAATAAGTCTATCTAAAAACTCATACATTCTTTCTCCACGCAAAGTAACTTTTGCTCCAATAGGCATCCCTTTTCTCAATTTGAATGACGCAACGTCTTTCTTTGAAATAGTAGATACTGCTTTCTGTCCAGTGATCTTTGTTAACTCATCAACCGCATAGTCAATTAGTTTTTTATCAGATACAGCTGCACCAACTCCTTTACTTAAAACGATTTTTTCCAATTTTGGAACTTGCATTACGTTTACGTATCCGAATTCCTCTTTAAGAGCAGCAATTACTCTGCTCTTATATTCTTCTTTTAGTCTAGGTATATACGCCATTACTACAGTACTTGATTAGATTTTTTTGAAAATCTTACTTTCTTATCTCCTTCTACTCTAATACCAACTCTTGTTGTTTCCTTAGTTTTAGGATCAATTAAAGAAATATTAGATATTTGTATAGAAGCTTCCTTCTTTACGATACCACCTTGAGGGCTTTTCGCACTTGGTTTCGTGTGTTTTGAAACCATGTTTACACCTTCAACAATCGCTTTGTTCTTCTCACGGTAAACACGTAATACTTTACCTTCAGCACCTTTATGGTCTCCAGCAATTACTCTTACAATGTCACCTGATTTTATTTTTAGCTTTATCATCTTAAAACGAATTAAAGCACTTCTGGTGCTAATGATACAATTTTCATGAATTGTTTTTCACGAAGTTCTCTTGCTACCGGACCAAAAACACGAGTTCCTCTCATTTCACCAGCAGCATTCAATAACACACATGCGTTGTCATCAAATCTAATGTATGAACCATCGGCTCTTCTTACTTCTTTTTTGGTACGTACAACAACTGCAGTTGAAACAGCTCCTTTTTTAACGCTTCCGTTAGGAGCAGTATCTTTGATAGAAACTACAATCTTGTCACCAACAGAGGCATACCTTCTTTTGGTACCTCCTAAAACACGGATAGTTAAAACTTCCTTTGCTCCAGTGTTATCTGCTACTTTTAGTCTTGATTCTTGTTGTACCATAATTATTTAGCTCTTTCTAAGATTTCAACTAACCTCCAACATTTTGTTTTACTTAAAGGACGCGTTTCGCTAATCCTTACAGTATCTCCAACGTTACAGTCGTTCATTTCGTCGTGTGCGTGATACTTTTTAGTTTTCAACACGAACTTACCGTATAATGGGTGTTTTACTTTACGCACTTCAGCAACAACAATAGACTTATCCATTTTGTCAGAAGTAACAACACCAACTCTTTCTTTTCTTAAATTTCTTTTTTCTTCCATCTTTCAGCAGACTACAGTTATTGTCTTTTAGTAAGTTCGGTAGCCAATCTTGCAACTGTTCTTCTCACACTTCTAATTTGAAGTGGATTCTCAATTGGTGAAATAGCGTGAGCCATTTTTAGATCAGCATATGTTTTCTTAGTCTGGCTAAGCTTTTCTTGCAACTCCGCTGCAGAAAGATCTTTTATTTCTGATTGTTTCATAATATAATATAAATTATGCTTCGAAATCTCTAGCAACGACGAATTTAGTTTTTACCGGAAGCTTTTGTGCTGCAAGACGTAACGCCTCTTTTGCAACTGACAAAGGTACTCCTCCAACTTCAAACATAATTCTTCCGGGTTTAACAACGGCAGCCCAATACTCAACTGCACCTTTACCTTTACCCATACGTACCTCAAGAGGTTTCTTAGTAATTGGTTTGTCTGGAAATATTTTGATCCATAATTGTCCTTCTCTTTTCATAAAACGAGTTGCAGCAATACGCGCAGCCTCGATTTGACGAGAGGTTAAGAACATTCCATCTTCATGTACAGATTTAATACCAAACATTCCATTAGAAAGTTCATGTCCTCTTTGAGAATTTCCTTTCATTTTACCTTTTTGTACCTTACGGTATTTTGTTCTTTTAGGCTGTAACATTTTTCTTTAGTTTAAAAATTTACTTTCGTTTACGAGCGTCTGGTTTTCCACCTTTGTTAAAAGGTTTTCTATCTCCTCTTGGAGAATCACCACCTTTACCACCAGCACCAGATTGTTTTTTGTCCATTCCGGCAAGTGGAGAAAGATCTCTCTTTCCATAAACTTCACCTTTCATGATCCATACTTTGATTCCCATTCTACCGTAAGTAGTATGAGCTTCAGCCAAAGCATAATCAATATCAGCTCTGAAAGTTGATAGAGGAACTCTACCTTCTTTAAAACCTTCCGAACGAGCCATCTCAGCACCATTCAAACGACCAGAAATCAAAACTTTGATACCCTCTGCGTTCATACGCATAGAAGCAGCAATAGCCATTTTGATTGCACGTCTGTAAGAAATTCTGCTTTCGATTTGACGACAGATGCTTGTAGCAACTAGATACGCGTCAAGCTCAGGTCTTTTGATTTCAAAGATGTTGATTTGAACCTCTTTGTCAGTAATTTTCTTAAGTTCTTCTTTCAACTTGTCTACCTCTTGTCCACCTTTTCCGATAATGATACCAGGTCTAGCAGTAGTGATAGTAACGGTTACAAGTTTCAAAGTTCTCTCGATGATCACTTTTGATACACTAGCTTTTGATAAACGAGCATGGATATACTTTCTGATTTTATAATCTTCGGCAAGCTTATCACCGTAATCATTTCCACCATACCAGTTTGAGTCCCATCCTCTGATGATACCAAGTCTATTTCCAATTGGATTTGTCTTTTGTCCCATCTTGTATTAAATTGCTTGTGTGTTATTAATAGATCCAAGCACGATTGTTACGTGATTAGAACGTTTTCTAATTCTGTGAGCACGACCTTGTGGAGCTGGACGAAGTCTTTTCAACATCATTCCACCATCAACTGTAATCGTTTTAACAAATAACCCAGCTTCTTCCATATTAGCGTCAGGGTTTTTTGCTTGCCAGTTGGCAATTACAGATAAAACCAATTTTTCTAATTTTCTTGAAGCTTCTTTAGAACTGAATCTTAAGATGTTAAGTGCTCTCTCTACCTTCTGACCTCTTACCAAGTCCGCTACTAAGCGCATTTTTCTAGGTGAAGTAGGGCAGTTATTCAATTTTGCGAAAGCTATAGACTTATTAGCCTCTTTTCTCGCATCTGCTGTTTCTCTTTTACGAACTCCCATTGCTTCTTATTTTTTACCTTTATTTTTTGCTCCAGCATGACCTCTAAAAGATCTAGTTGGTGAAAATTCTCCTAATTTGTGACCTACCATGTTTTCTGTTACGTAAACTGGTACAAATTGACGACCGTTATGAACTGCGATAGTTTGTCCAACGAAGTCTGGAGTAATCATAGAAGCTCTAGACCAAGTCTTTACTACTCCTTTATTTCCACCAGCGATGTTTTCTTGAACTTTCTTGTCTAACTTATAATGAACAAAAGGTCCTTTTTTTAATGAACGTGCCATATCTTATTATTTCTTTCTACGTTCTACGATATACTTGTTACTCGGGTTTTTCTTAGAACGAGTTCTATAACCTTTAGCTGGTATTCCATTTCTTGAACGTGGATGTCCACCAGAAGAGCGTCCTTCACCACCACCCATTGGGTGATCGACAGGGTTCATTGCAACAGGTCTTGTTCTAGGTCTTCTTCCTAACCATCTTGTTCTACCTGCTTTACCAGATACAACTAATTGGTGGTCTGAATTAGAAACCGCTCCAATTGTAGCCGAACAAGTCAACAAGATTAATCTTGTTTCCCCAGAAGGCATTTTAATTGTAGCATATTTTCCATCTCTTGCCATCAATTGAGCAAATGTTCCAGCGGAACGAGCGATTACAGCCCCTTGCCCTGGTCTCAATTCGATACAAGAAATTACAGTTCCAAGTGGAACTCTACTTAAAGGTAAAGTATTACCAATTTCAGGTTGAGATTCTGGACCAGAAACTAATTTCTGACCAACTTTCAATCCGTTTTGAGCAATAACATATGTTTTCTCTCCATCAGCATAAGCTAACAAAGCGATAAATGCAGTACGATTTGGATCATATTCGATTGATTTCACTGTAGCCGGAATTCCTTCTTTTGTACGTTTAAAATCAATGATACGATATCTCTGCTTGTGACCACCACCCGTATAACGCATGGTCATCTTTCCTTGACTATTTCTACCACCAGAGTTTTTTATCGGCGCTATCAAAGAGCGTTCCGGCTTATCAGTTGTAATGGCGTCATAACCATTCACAACTCTAAATCGCTGACCTGGGGTAATAGGTTTTAATTTTCTTACTGACATTTTATCTTAGATATTGTTGTAAAAATCAATTGTTTCTCCTTCTTGTACTTGAACAATTGCTTTTTTGATTGCATTCGTCTTTCCACTGATTAAACCACTTTTAGTGTATTTTGTAGTTCTATCCGGTCTTACGTTCATCGTGTTAACACTCAAAATAGTTACTCCATAAGCAGCTTCAACAGCTTTCTTAATTTGCACTTTGTTTGCTTTTTTGTCAACAACGAATCCGAAGCGGTTTAAAACTTCACTTTCTTTGGTTACTTTTTCCGTTACTATAGGCTTAATTATGATGCTCATATCCTATTATTTACTTAAATTTTCTTCAATTATCTCCAAAGAACTCTCTAAAAGCACTAAATTATTAGCGTTTAATATAGCGTAAGTACTTAATTCTAAACTACTTACTACGCTAGAGCCCTTTAAATTGCGTGACGACAAATATACATTTTTATTCGTATCACCCAATACAAACAGGGATTTTTTATTTTCTAACTCTAAAGCTTTCAAAACGTTAATGAAATTTTTAGTGTTTGGCGTTTCAAATTCAAAGTCTGCAAGAACGATAATATTCGACTCTTTTGCTTTAATTGAGAAAGCAGATTTTCTAGCCAAACGTTTCAAGCTTTTATTCAATTTGAATGAATAACTTCTTGGTCTTGGCCCAAAAACTGTTCCACCACCTTTAAACAATGGATTTTTTGCACTACCCGCACGAGCAGTACCAGTTCCCTTTTGTTTTTTAATCTTACGAGTACTTCCCGCAACTTCAGCTCTTTCTTTAGCTTTGTGCGTTCCTTGTCTTTGATTAGCAAGATATTGCTTAACATCAAGATATACTGCATGATTGTTTGGTTCTATACCAAATACTGAATCAGAAAGTTGAACTTTTCTTCCAGTATCTTTTCCGTTGAAATCTAATACTTTTGCTTCCATTACTTCTGAATGATTACATAAGAGTTGTTATGACCAGGAACACATCCTTTAATAACAAGCAGGTTCTTTTCAGCCACTACTTTTAAAACTCTAAGGTTTTGAACTTTTACATTGTCTCCTCCCATACGTCCAGCCATACGCATTCCTTTGAATACTCTAGATGGATAAGAAGAAGCTCCTACAGAACCTGGCGCTCTTAAACGGTTGTGTTGACCGTGAGTTGCTTGACCAACACCACCAAAACCGTGACGTTTTACAACCCCTTGAAAACCTTTACCTTTAGATACACCTTGTACATCTACAAATTCTCCTTCAGAAAAAATAGAAACATCAATAAGATCTCCTAATTTTTGCTCTGTTGCGAAATCTTGGAATTCAACGACTTTTTTCTTAGCTACAGTTCCCGCTTTTTTAAAGTGACCTAAAGCCGCTTTTGTGGAATGTTTCTCGTTTTTGTCATCGAAACCAAGTTGCAACGCTTCATACCCGTCAACACCTTTGGTTCTGACTTGGGTAACAACACATGGTCCAGCTTCGATTACTGTACAAGGAATATTCTTCCCGTTCTCGTCGAAAATGCTAGTCATGCCGATTTTTCTACCAATTAACCCAGACATAAATATTAATTATTAATTATTAAATATAAATATAGAACGCAGCTTTTAACCGAATCCTATTTTTTTAAGTGGGTGCAAATGTATAACTTATTTACACACAAACCAAAAAAAATATTTTTCGCTTAAAAACAGCGTTCTTTTCTTACTAGTAAGCTATTTAAACTTTGATCTCTACTTCAACACCGCTAGGCAATTCAAGTTTCATCAAAGCATCAATAGTTTTTGATGAAGATGAATAAATGTCAATTAATCTCTTGTATGACATTACTTCAAATTGCTCTCTCGCTTTTTTGTTAACGTGTGGAGAACGTAGTACTGTAAAAAGTTTTTTGTGTGTTGGTAATGGAATTGGTCCTGTAACAACTGCACCGGTACTTTTTACCGTTTTTACAATCTTCTCAGCAGACTTGTCTACCAACATGTGATCGTAAGATTTTAATTTTATTCTGATTTTTTGACTCATTTTCTTAAAGATTATGCGTTTCCTTTTGCTTTTTTGATAACTGCTTCTGAAATATTAGAAGGCGTTTCAGAGTAGTGTGAAAATTCCATAGTAGATGTTGCTCTACCTGAAGAAAGTGTTCTTAACGTAGTAACGTATCCAAACATCTCAGATAATGGCACATCTGCTTTGATGGTTTTAGCACCAGCTCTATCACCCATATCATTCACCTGACCTCTACGACGGTTGATATCACCTACGATATCTCCCATGTTTTCTTCTGGTGTAATCACTTCCATTTTCATGATTGGCTCTAATATAACAGCACCAGCTGCTTTAGCTACCTCTCTATACCCCATTCTTGCTGCAAGCTCGAAAGAAAGTGCATCAGAATCCACCGGGTGGAAAGATCCGTCTAATAAAGTTACTTTCAAACTATCTACTTGGTATCCTGCTAAAGGACCCGTCTTCATAGCTTCTCTGAAACCTTTTTCAACTGATGGAATATATTCTTTAGGAACGTTACCACCTTTTACTGCATTTACAAACTGCAATCCAACTGGAGCTTTACCGTCAACTTCATCCGCTGGCTCAAGAATAAATACGATATCACCGAATTTACCACGACCCCCAGATTGTTTCTTGTATGTTTCTCTATGTTGTGCTTTCTTAGTAAAAGCTTCTTTGTACTCCACTTGAGGCTCACCTTGATTTACTTCAACTTTGAATTCACGTCTCATTCTATCCACTAAGATATCCAAGTGAAGCTCACCCATACCTGAAATAATAGTTTGACCCGAAGCCTCATCTGTTCTAACTGTAAAAGTAGGATCTTCTTCAGCTAATTTAGCCAAAGCCATACCCATTTTATCTACGTCAGCCTTAGTTTTAGGCTCAATTGCAATACCAATTACTGGCGCAGGGAATTTCATACTTTCTAAGATAATTGGGTTCTTTTCATCACACAATGTATCTCCAGTTTTGATATCTTTAAATCCAACTGCCGCTCCAATATCACCTGCTTCGATATACTCGATTGGGTTTTGTTTGTTAGCATGCATTTGGTAGATACGAGAAATTCTTTCTTTGTTTCCTGAACGAGTGTTCAAAACATAAGAACCTGCATCTAAACGTCCTGAATAAGCACGGAAGAAAGCTAAACGACCTACGAATGGGTCAGTAGCAATTTTAAAAGCTAAAGCAGCGAATGGCTCTTTAACATCTGGCTTACGCAAAATTTTGGTTTGATCTTCTTCTAATAAATCAGCATCATCAGGATGAATTCCTTCGATACCATCTTTATCCATTGGAGAAGGCAAGTATTTACATACTGCATCTAACATGAATTGAACTCCTTTATTTTTGAAAGAAGAACCAGCAATCATAGGAATGATAGCCATATCCATTACAGCTGCTCTTAATGCAATGTTGATTTCCTCTTCTGTAATAGAATCCGGATCTTCCATATACTTATCAAGCAAGTTTTCATCATAATCAGCAACTGCTTCAATAAGAATATCTCTATACTCTTTTACTTCATCAACCATATCAGCAGGAATATCAACAACTTCATAAGTTGCCCCCATTCCAGCATCATCCCAAACAATAGCTTGATTTTTAACTAAATCAACAACACCTTTAAAATCATTTTCCTCACCAATTGGCAAAGTGATTGCAACTGCATTTGATTTCAACATATCTCTTACTTGCTGACAAACCATCAAAAAGTTAGATCCTTGTCTATCCATTTTATTAACAAATCCAATACGTGGAACTCTGTATTGATCTGCTAATCTCCAGTTAGTTTCTGACTGAGGCTCAACACCATCAACAGCACTAAATAAGAAAACCAAACCATCAAGAACACGTAAAGAACGGTTTACTTCAACTGTAAAGTCAACGTGTCCCGGAGTATCGATAATATTGAAGTGATAAGGCAATGTTTCAGGCAAAACTTTACCTTGTGTAGTTGGAAAATTCCATTCACAAGTTGTAGCTGCAGAAGTAATTGTAATCCCTCTTTCTTGCTCTTGTGCCATCCAGTCCATTGTTGCAGCACCATCGTGTACTTCACCAATTTTATGTGATTTTCCTGTATAGAACAATATACGCTCCGTTGTTGTTGTTTTACCAGCATCAATGTGAGCAGCAATTCCTATGTTTCTTGTATATTTTAAATCTCTAGCCATTTCTTATGAATTAAAATCTAAAGTGAGAGAAAGCTTTATTAGCTTCTGCCATTTTGTGAGTATCCATTCTTTTCTTAACAGCAGCACCTTCTTCTTTAGCCGCAGCTAAACATTCTGAAGCTAACCTTTGAGCCATAGATTTTTCGTTTCTTCTTCTTGAATAAAGAATCAACCATTTCATCGCCATAGAAATTTTTCTATCTGGACGAATTTGCATTGGAATTTGAAATGTAGCTCCACCTACTCTACGACTACGTACTTCTACGTGAGGCATAACATTGGTTAATGCATCTTTCCAAATTTCCAATGATGGTTTCTCTGCATCTTGTTTTTTAGACTCAATGATGTCAATTGCATCATAAAATACTTTAAACGCTGTCGATTTTTTTCCATCCCACATTAAGTTGTTCACAAAACGTGTTACCAGTTGGTCATTAAACCTTGGATCTGGTAAAAGTGGTCTTTTCTTTGCCGCTCTTTTTCTCATGTCTTTTTTTTAATAAAATGTCATACCTACACAGCTGTAACGAATCACATCTCTACAAGAAATAACTTTTTAAATTACTTTTTTGCTTCTTTTGGGCGTTTAGCTCCATACTTAGATCTTCTTTGCGTTCTTCCTGCTACTCCTGACGTATCAAGCGCACCACGAACGATGTGATATCTAACTCCTGGTAAATCTTTTACCCTTCCACCCCTAACTAATACTATCGAGTGCTCTTGTAAATTGTGTCCTTCACCAGGGATGTAAGCATTCACTTCATTACCATTTGTCAAACGTACACGCGCTACTTTACGCATTGCAGAGTTTGGTTTTTTTGGTGTTGTAGTGTAAACACGCGTACAAACCCCTCTTCTTTGAGGACAAGAATCTAAAGCAACCGATTTACTCTTCTTAGTTATCTGAGTTCTTCCTGTTCTTACTAATTGTTGAATTGTTGGCATAATTAATACTAAAAATTTCTTATTATATTAAATTCCCGCTTTTTACGGGGTTGCAAATGTAGAAAATATTTTTTACTCTACAAACGTTAATCTATTAATTTTCAATAAGATTATTTTATCATTTGATTTTTATCCCAAACATTAGATATTTGCGTTACTTTTATTTAAACAACTATTCATTTGAAAACTTTACTTCTTTTTCTTTTATTTTTGATTTTTGGATGGAATTCAAGCGCACAAAATTTTCAATTACAAATACTTGGAAAATCTGAAGCAGAAACAAGAACAATCGATTCTTTAAAATACAATTCAAAACACAAAAACATAAAATCAATCAAAGACGAAATAAACGAAACATCAAAAAGACTATCACAATTAGGATACATTGATAACGCTACAGCTGATTTTAATGCAGCAATAGATTCAAGTTTTATAGCAAAATTTGATTTAGGAAAAAAAATAAAATTTATTAATATAAATATAGGTAGCGATGAATTATTAAACAGTTTAATTCTTTTAAATAAAAAAAACAATACAATAGAACTACCCTACACAGATGTGGATTTTTTCCTAAAAGAAACCGTAAAGAAATTAGAGCAAAATGGATATGCGTTAGCCAAGCTAAAACTAATAAATATCAAAAAAGACAGAAATTCACTTTACGCAGATTTAAAATTAGAATCTGACCTAAAAAGAAAACTCAATTCAATTATAATTCGACACTCAGAAAACACCCAATCAAGGAAATTTCCAAAAGGATATTTAACACAAATTAACAAAAAATACCGAAATACCATTTTCAATCAAAAAACTGCAGAACAAATACACCAAGATTTCAAAAAATTCGGCTTTGTAAATCAAGTAAAATATCCTGAAATTTTATTTACAAAAGATTCTACAAAAGTTTACGTCTATCTAGAAAAGAAAAATTCAAATACTTTTGACGGCTTTATAGGCTTTGCCAATAATGACACCAAAAAAATAATTTTAAATGGATACCTCGACATTAAACTGGAAAACATTTTAGCTTCAGGCGAAGAACTATCACTACACTGGAAAAGTGACGGTAACGATCAAAAGACTTTCAAAGCAAGTCTAGAATTACCGTACTTACTTAAAACTCCAATAGGACTGAAAGCACAGATTCAAGTTTTCAGACAAGACACAACTTTTCAAAACATAAAAACCGCAATCGACCTAAGTTATTACATAAATCACAATACTCGCTTATATCTAGGCTACCAAGGAACGGAATCCAGCGACATTCAAAACTTGAACAGCAATTCCATTAGTGATTTCAATAATTCTTTTATAACAACAAGCTTTGAATACACAAAATTAGAAACAAACAATTTAACCTTTCCAATAAAGTCAAAATTATTTATGTCAATCGGAGTAGGTAAAAGAGAAATCAATACCCTATCTGAAAGTTCAAACAACAACCAACTTCTCGCAAACATCCAAACAATGCACACTATTTATTTTAATAAAAAGAATTCAATAAATCTAAAAAGTCAAAATTACTATTTACAAAGCAACCGCTATATTACTAATGAATTATTTCGTTTTGGAGGATTCAATAGCGTACGGGGTTTTTCAGAAAATAGCCTACAAGCATATCTAACAACATCAATTCTTACAGAATACCGGTACACATTCACACCAAACCTATATATACATTCCATTCTGGATTATAGCTTTTACAAAAACAAATCGGGAACAGAAAAAACAGACAACACACAAAACATAGCAGGAATAGGATTAGGAATGGGATTACAAACAAAAAATGGATTATTGAAATTAGCCCTAGCAAATGGCCACGCCAAAAAACAACCATTTGAAATTTATAACACAATTATCCACATAAGTTATAATGTTAAATTCTAACATTAACATAAATTATCGATTTATATATTAGGAAAGTTAACAAATTATTAAGAAGTTTGCGAGACTAATTCAAAATAATTAAAAATGAAACTAAAGTTCAATGGAATCTTAGTACTACTCGTAGTACTTATTGCGCAACTTACCTTCGCGCAAGAAAGAGTTGTTACAGGAATTGTTTCTGACAATACAGGATTGCCTTTACCAGGCGTGAGTGTATTAGTAAAAGGAACTAAAACTGGAACACAAACTGATTTTGACGGGAAATACTCTATCAAATCATCACCAAATCAAGTATTGGTTTTTAGCTACATTGGGATGAAAACCCAAGAAGTTTTAGCAAGTCAATCAACAATTAATGCGAGATTACTAGATGATTCAATTGAATTGGAAGGAGTAGTTGTAGGAGCATTAGGTATTAAAAGAAGTAAAAATGCTTTAACATCTTCTACACAAGTAGTGGCAACTAAAGAACTTACACAGGCAGCCAACCCTAACGTTGTTCAGTCATTAGTAGGAAAGGTATCAGGGCTACAAATTAATAAAAGCAGCAATGGGGTAAATGCAACTAATAGAATTGTACTTAGAGGTTCTAGATCCATTACAGGAAACAATGAAGCTTTAGTTGTAATTGATAACTCAATCTCAACATCAGCAGCTTTACAACAATTACCACCAGAATTAATAGAAAATGTAAACGTTATAAAAGGAATGCAAGGTGCTGCACTTTATGGCGAACAAGGAGTTAATGGTGTAATAATAGTTACTACAGTAAAAGGCAAAGAAAAAGGTAAAATTACTGTAAATGTAAATTCTGCAATTGATTTTGAAACCGTATCCTTTATGCCAAAAACTCAACAAAAGTATGGCCAAGGATGGGACGGTGTTCACTACCCAGAAGAAAATGGATCTTGGGGACTTCCTTATGACGGTGTATTAAGACCTACAGGACTGCCTCAAGCTGACGGTATTGAATTTGAACAACCATACTCATTCATTAAAGATAACGTAGAGGCTTTTTACCAAACAGGGACTACATATCAAAATGGTTTTTCTATTAATGCTGGTAGTGAAGATTCTTATGCTCTTCTTTCAGCAAATAAGGTGAAAACTGAATTTGTAGTAAATGGAGATGTACTAGAAAGAAATAGCTTTTTGTTTAAAGCTGGAAAAAAAATTGGGAAACTTAGTATTGACGGTAATGTAAATTATTCTTACCAAAAATCAAGTGAAACATCTCCAGATTTACTTGATGATTTAATTCAAACTCCAGGTAATGTTGACTTAAATTTATTCAAAAATTCAGGTAATGAAGGAAATTATACGATTTATTTCAAAAATCCATACTGGACAGTAGATAATAATCGCAATGATGCAACCAGAACTTTTATCAACACAATCGCTGCATTAAAATACGACATTAATAAAAATATAAACGTTACTTATACTGGTAATTTACAATTTACCAATAGAGCAGCGCAATCACACATTAATGAATACAGAGAAACTGCAGCTTTAGCTGGTGCTGGTGCAAACAGAAATCAAACTTCTGAATACTTTGCAAGTCAATCATCTTTAAGAACCTATTATGGTGATTTATTAGTTAATTTTGACTATGACTTAACTGACGATCTAAGTTTAAAAGCAAACGTTGGTAGCAACATGCAAGATCGCAACTTTAGAATTACTTCTCAAGGGGGACAAAATCTAGACATTCCAGGTTGGTACCACATTAACAATGTTTTAAGCCCTGCTAATCCATCAACTTTAGATAATAGATCTCAAAAATCAAATCGCGCATCAGTTCTTGCAAACGTTGATTTAGGATATAAAAACTATTTATTCTTAAACTTAACAGGAAGAAACGATTGGACTTCCGTTTTATCAAAAGAGAATAATAATTTTTTCTACCCTAGTGCAGGGGTATCTTTCATTCCTACTTTAGCATTTGACGGTCTAAAAAGTGAAACTTTAAGTTACTTAAAGCTATCTGCAAACATTGTAAAGGTTGGTAACTCATCATCTATTCAACCTTATGCTACATCAGAAATTGGTGTATTCCCTACAGGATTTCCTTATGGTCAATTAGGATCATATATCATCAATCAAAGACCAACTGATAAAAATATCAAACCGGAATTTGTAACAACAAAAGAAGTCAACTTAAATATTGGACTTTTCAATAATAGAATTACCATCGATGGATCTGCTTATATATCAGATACAAAAGATTTAATTACAGCAGCTACTGCCTCTTCTGCTTCTGGTTTAGCAACATCACAATCTAACATTGGGGATATGACAACTAAAGGTCTTGAAATTGATTTAGGTTTAATACCAATTAAGACTAAAGATTTTACATGGAACTTAAGAGCTAGTTACGCGACGAATAAGTCAGTTATTAACTCACTTGCTGCAGGAGCAAATGAAATCAATCTTTTATCAGATGTAGCAACAGGAACTGGAATTTTTGCTCAAGTAGGAGAAGAATTTCCTTTAATTAAAGGTACTACGTTTTTAAGAGACGATAATGGTAACATAATTGTAAATCAATTTGGTCTTCCTACAAGATCTTCTTCAAACTCAATTTTAGGTAAAGCAACACCGGATTACATTTTAGGATTATCTAACTCTTTTACATATAAAGGACTTACATTGACAGCAGTAATGGATTACAGAACTGGTCACCAAATAATTTCTGGAACTAAATACGATTTAACATGGCCAGGACGTTTAGAAGAGTCTGCAGCTTTCGATAGAGAAGTTGGTTTCATTTTACCAAACTCAGTTGTTGAAACAGCTCCAGGATCTGGAATATACACTCCAAACACTTCAGTTTATTCTGCAGCAGGTCACGGTCCAAATGGTATCATTGACTATTACGGAACGTTGAGTAGAGCTGGAGAGCACAATGTAATTAATGCTACTGCTTTCAAAGTAAGAGAACTAGCTTTAAGTTATTCACTACCAACTTCAACTATTGAAAAATTTGGATTAACTTCTCTTAGATTTGGTATTAATGCTAGAAATCCATTCACTGTATTGGCAAAAAGCAATAAAGGTTATACAGACCCAGAAGCTTCTGACAGTACAGCAAACAATGGTAATGGACAAGGATATTCAGGTACTGGACAATATCCAAATACAAGAACTTTTGGCGGAAGCATGAATTTAACTTTTTAATTAAAAGATATGAAAAAAATATTTTTAATACTCGCAGTAGCAGCAGTATCACTGACATCTTGTAGTGACTACTTAGCTGATAACACTAATGTAAATAGTCCATTGGAATCATCACTACCTCCTAGACTTATATTACCAGGTGCTCAAGCACAAGCATTTAGAACCCAAGCTATCAACATGAATAGATTAGGTAGCATTATGACAAATGCATGGGGTGGTAATATATATCAATTTACTAACCCTCTGCAAGTTGAGTATTCATACAATTTTGACAACAATACTTACGCAGCAGTATGGGATGGATTGTACAGAAGTGTAGGTAACTTTCAAAAGATAATAGATACTCCTTTAGAAAATCAAGGAAATTTCATTGCTATTTCTAAAATTATGAAAGCACACTACATGCAATACATTGTAGATTTATATGGTGATTCCCCATATTTTGAAGCTTTCAAAGGACAGCAAAATCTTACGCCAGCTTACACAGATGACGCAGTGATTTACAAAGAGTTAATCAAAGAATTGGAAGAAGCGCGTGCTCTTATTCAAAATCCATCTGCAACTGCAGAAGGAGTAGCAACTGACGTTGTATTTAGTGGAAATATGAGTAAGTGGTTGCAATTAGCAAACACAATCGAATTAAGAATTTTGCTAAGACAAAGTAAACTTACAGATGCGGCTACAGTTACATATTTAAACACTAAATATGCTGAATTACAATCTTTAAATAATTTTGTGACTAGTGACGTTTTAATAAATCCAGGTTACTCTTCATCAAACAACGACAAGCAAAATCCTTTCTTTGGCTCTTTTGTTAGAGATGCTGCAGGTTCTACAACAAATACAACAAATACTTTGTTTACATCTTCAAAGCATTTTGCTGATGTATTGAACGGTGAAGCAGGTGGACCAACAGCTGGTGTTATTGATCCAAGAAGATCCAGACTTTGGACTCTAATAGGTGGAAAAGTAGTAGGTACTGACCAAGGTCAGAAACCAGTTCCTGGACAAAACAACAGCACCAATCCTACTTCAAGATTTGGATTAGGTTTAACAAACTATGTTGGAGCTAATACAGCAGAGAGAACAGCTGCAGGATCAGCTAAATCTGGAGTAATAATGCTACTTTCAGAAAGTAAATTTCTTCAAGCAGAAGCTGTTGAAAGAGGTTTCTTAACCGGTACAGCTCAAACATTATTTAATGAAGGTGTTCAAGCTTCATTTACATATTTAGGAGCAACTATAGGAACCTATACTACACAAATAGAATCTGTTCCAAATTTTGGATGGGCAGCATCAACTGATAAAATCCGTGTAATTTTAACACAAAAGTGGATTGCCTTAAGTGGTATTCATGGAGTTGAAAATTATATTAATTACACAAGAACTGGATTTCCAGTAATTCCTGGGTCGATTAATGGATTCAACTTACAACCTACAAGACCAAAGAGATTGATTTACCCTTTGTCTGAGTATAATGCAAATTCAGGTAATGTGCCTATTTTGACATCAGCTCAAGTTACAACACAAGGTCCATTCTGGTATGTACCGTAAATCAGAATAATTTATATTTCAAAAGGCTGTCCGAAAAGACAGCCTTTTTTTGTAACTAAACTAAAAAATAATTATTTTTTAAAAATTAATAAAAACGTTACCATTTAGTAGGATAGATTTTTTTTATATCTTTGCACGATGGAAAAAGAACATCAAATATTTGGGATTAGAGCTATAATTGAAGCAATACAAGCGGGTGCAACTGTAGACAAAGTCTATATTCAAAAGGAAGCGAGCAGCGAACTGATGAAAGACTTGATGAAAGTGATGAAGCGAGGTAATATTAACTTTTCTTATGTTCCTGTTGAAAAGTTAAATAGATTGACCCCTAATAATCATCAAGGTGCAGTAGCTACTATCTCTCCTATTTCCTTTTTTGACTTAGAATCTTTGATAGAGTCAGTAATCGAAAATGGCAAAAAACCATTATTTCTAATATTAGATCAAATATCTGATGCGCGTAATTTTGGCGCTATCATCAGAACCGCTGAATGTACCGGTGTAAATGGTATCATTGTTCAAAAAGCAGGTTCAGCACCAGTAAACGGAGATACTGTAAAAACATCTGCTGGAGCCGTTTTTAATATTCCAATTTGTAAAGTGGAACATATAAAAGACGCTATTTTTCTTTTGCAAGCAAGCGGAATCAAAACCGTAGCAGCGACTGAAAAAACAGATCAAAATATTTATGACATCAATTTAAATGAACCTGTAGCAATTATTATGGGATCAGAAGATCGTGGAGTAAATCCATCTGTGCTTAAAATTGTAGATGAAAAAGCAAAACTACCTATGTTTGGGACAATTGGATCTTTAAACGTATCAGTTGCTTGTGGCGCATTCTTATACGAGGCCGTAAGACAGAGAAGTTAGTAATATATCCTGTCATTCCCAAAGGGAACGAAGCTTAGACAAATAAATAAAAAATGAGTCAAAATTCTGGTTTTGACTCATTTTTTTTGTTGATGGCAATCTCATATTTAACCGGAAAACTAGAAGTAAAATAACTTGGTAACTCCTCCCTATTTAAATCTTCTTCAATTACAGGAAGATTTACGAAATTTCCATCTGTATCAAAACGCTGCATAAATTTATCTTCCGCAGCATCAAAATCTGGGTGTTCCCAATCATACTTTATTACCTTTTTATACTCTGGAGTTTTATAAAGCAACGAAAGAAAAAATCCTGTCAGTAATCCTCCCAAATGACCTTCCCAAGAAATAGATTTATTTCCTGTTATCTCCGGAATGGGAAAAACATACCAAACCAAACCTCCGTAAACAACAATTACGGCAAGCGACAACGCTACCAATCGATTGTATTTCGTTTGTATACCTTTAAAAAAAACAAAACTAAAGAGAACATAAATTAATCCGCTCGCCCCTATGTGATAATTATCTCTGCCTATAATCCAAGTAATAAATCCCGATATTAAGATTCCGTATCCAATAACTTTTATCGATTGATCCGCATAAAAAAATTGTAGCGCTGCCAATAAAATCAGCAATGGAATCGAATTATTATAAAGGTGTTCCATATCAGCATGAATAAACGGACTAAGAAAAACTCCTTGTAAACCTGAAAAAGTCCTTGGATAAATACCGTTTTGCACAAAATCAAAATCGAATCGGATTTCGAGCCAAAAAACAAACCACAACAATACAACAAAAAAAAGAGGCAGTCCAATAACTGAATTGGTAAATTTAAAATGCTTTTCCATTAATCTTATAAAGTTTTATGCTCTTGTTATAGTTCAAAAACTTCTCCAAAAGCAATTTAGTGCTATTTTGTCATATTTAAACTGCAACTGCATTTTTAGTAAGATTCCTTAGCCCAGATGGAAACGGCATCCCACGATTTTTGGCGTGGATACAGTGTATAGTTTGAAATAGTTCCAGAAAAATAAATTTGACAATCGCAAATGAGCTCAGATTAAAAAAAATAGTAATTTTACACTATGGAAGCACCACTTGCAGAACGAATACGACCACAAATATTAGAAGACTACATAAGTCAATCCCATTTGGTTGGACCAAATGGTTCATTGACCCAACAAATTGCAAAAGGAATTATTCCATCCTTAATTTTCTGGGGACCACCGGGAACTGGTAAAACTACTTTGGCACAAATTATTGCACAAGAATCAAAAAGACCATTCTATATCTTGAGTGCTATCAATTCAGGTGTTAAAGATATTCGTGATGTGATTGAAAAAGCAAAACAAAGTGGTGGTTTGTTTACTGCTAAAAATCCTATTTTATTCATCGATGAGATTCATCGTTTCAGCAAATCACAACAAGATTCCCTGTTAGCAGCAGTAGAGAAAGGTTGGATTACACTTATTGGCGCCACTACAGAAAACCCAAGTTTTGAAGTAATTCCTGCATTACTTTCCCGTTGTCAAGTGTATGTTTTAAATGCTTTTACCAAAAAAGATTTAGAGTCTCTACTAGAACGTGCGATGAAAACGGACGCTTATTTGTCCACAAAGAATATTGTTTTAAGCGAAACAGAAGCGCTACTGAGACTTTCCGGTGGTGATGGACGCAAACTATTAAATATTTTTGAACTTGTGGTAAATGCGTCTAATGAAGACGAAATTTTAATCACAAATGATAGGGTTTTCTCCATAGTGCAACAAAATACTGTTTTGTATGACAAAACCGGCGAGCAACATTATGACATTGTTTCTGCTTTTATAAAATCAATCAGAGGAAGTGATCCTAATGGTGCTGTTTATTGGCTTGCCCGAATGATTGAAGGTGGTGAAGATGTAAAATTTATTGCCCGAAGAATGCTGATTTTAAGCAGTGAAGATATAGGAAATGCCAATCCAACTGCTTTTATTATGGCTAATAATACTTTTCAGGCGGTTGCTACAATTGGATATCCTGAAAGTAGAATTATATTGAGCCAATGCGCTGTTTATCTCGCAACTTCCCCTAAAAGTAACGCTTCTTATTTAGCCATCGGAACAGCTCAACAACTTGTAAAACAAACCGGAGATTTGCCTGTTCCTATTCACTTACGCAATGCCCCAACAAAATTAATGAAAGAATTAGGTTATGGTGAAGAATATAAATATTCGCACGATTACAACAACAATTTTGCAGAACAAGAGTTTTTACCACAAGCTTTAAGCAAAACCCCAATCTATGTACCCGGAAACAATTCCAGAGAAAACAGTATCCGAGAATTTCTTAAAAACCGCTGGAAAGATAAATATGGCTATTAAATTTTATAAAAAAAAGTCATGAGAAATCAAGACTTTTTTTTATGAAACTATTTTCAGCAACAGATTCTTGAAGACTAAAACTTAACAGCTACTTTTTCAGACATTAAGTTATCGTTTTGATAATACTCAAAATACCACTGATTTTCTTTAAGCAACAAAACACCTTGATAGCCATTCTTAACTGCAATATAACAAGACTGATTAGTAGTTTTAAACACTTTCATAACCACTTTTGGCGTGCTGTCAATTAATTGAAAACCCGAAGCAGTTGGCTGTGCATACAACAAATAAGAATCCGTAACAACAGTTTTGACAACAACAGGCTCACTTACAACATTCTTAGAGGTAGTAATAGGTGCTGGCATTGGCTTAACAACTTCTGTATGTATTTCAGACTGAACCTTTGTAGTTGTACTACCGTTGTATTTATATTTCAACGCAAAAAGAGACTGAAAAGCTTCATTCAACGCCTCGGTATAAGCAACTTGATACGACTTTTCTTTACTTTTTCCAACAACGGATTGATAGATTATTTTACCATAACAATCCTTGAGCGTTAAAAACAATTTAGAGCTCAAAAAGCCATTTTCTCTTAACACGTCAATATAGAGCAAACTACATCGGTCACTATAGTCATTTGGAATAGCCTCATTACTATAAAATGCTTCAAAACCAGCTTTCTTTAGATTGAACTTAGTTAATGTATTCAAACGATATTGATTTTCAGTTTTGAGAAAATCAAATTGTAAAGGAACAATAACAGCTTTGTAATCATTCACAGATTGAGAATAGGAATAATTAATGACCAGTACTAACAATACTAAAAATTGCTTTTTCATCTTTATAAATATTTTTTTAGTTGTAATAAATGATTAATTTGTTTGATATGCTGCTCAACATATATTTTACTTTCATTAAAAAAAATAGCGTCTAATCCAGCATCAAGAGCACCTTGAACATCTGCATCTAAGCTATCTCCTATCATAATACTGTTCTCTTTTTTGGCTTTCGCCAAATCTAAAGCATAATCAAAAATAATAGGGTTTGGTTTTTTTACTCCAGCCATTTCTGAATTAGTAATAGTCTGAAAATAAGAACCTATTTTTGAATTATTTATTTTTTTATATTGAACGTCCGCAAAACCATTAGTTATAATATGCAAATTATATTTAGGCTTCAGATAATCCAAAAGTTCGATTGTTCCATCAAAAAGATGATTATTCTCTGGTAAAAATCTGATATAATCATTTGCAATTGCATCAATTTCCCCATCAGAAACTGGGTGATTTATGGCATCAAAAGAATACTTGAGTCTATTGTAACGCAATTCTTCATGAGTAATTTTATCATATTGATATAATTTCCAACATTCTTGATTTATTGGAACATATTTCTCAATAAAATCTTTAGTTATTACTAATGGATGATTTCTATTGAAAATAGTCTCAAAAGTCAGCTCTGAATTTTTGTCAAAATCCCAAAGCGTATGATCTAAATCAAAGAAAACATCCTTTATATGTGTTTGTTTCATTTTATATTTTTAAAATATTCCTTCATCCGCAAAGCTGAAATAACTGGTTTCGGTCACAATGAGATGATCCAACACTTTTATTTCTAGACTATCACCTGCCAATTTTAATTTTTTTGTAATCTGTTTATCGGCATCGCTCGGAACCAAAGTTCCCGAAGGATGATTGTGACACAATATCAACGCTGTTGCTCCTATTTCGAGTGCCGTTTTAAAAACAATTCGCACATCAACCAATGTTCCGGTGATTCCACCTTTACTCAACTGCGATTTCGAAATTACTTTATTCGAATTATTCATGTAAATAATCCAAAATTCCTCATGAGGCAATTCACCAATAATAGGCTGCATAATTTCGAAAATAATTTTACTCGAAGTTATTTTCTTTAATTCGACTGCTTCTTCTCCTCTGCGGCGTCTACCTAATTCTAAAGCGGCAATAATCGAAATCGCTTTCGCCTCCCCTATACCCTTGAATTGTATAAGCTGAGACAATGATAATTTTCCTAATGCATTCAAATTATTATCAACACTAGCTAAAATCCGTTTGCTCAAATCCACAGCTGATTCACTCCTACTTCCTGAACCAATCAAAATGGCAATTAATTCCGCATCACTCAAAACACTTTTGCCTTTGAGCATTAGTTTTTCACGTGGCTTATCGTCTTCGGACCAATTCGTTATAGGAAAAAAGGAATTTTCAGCCATTCATTTTGTTGTTTAAATTGGTTTTCGCATGCAAATACTATTTTCTAAACCTACATAAGGCTCGTAATTATCAACTATGTCATATCCTGTTTTCTGATATAAAGCAATCGCTTCTTTTTGTTTATATAAAGTTTCCAAAACAGAAAACGAATATCCTAAATCATCTGCCCAACCTTCTAATTTACGTAAAATTGTTTGTGCTAAACCCATTCCTCGAACTTCAGGTGAAACAAACATACGTTTTATTTCAATTGTATTTTTGTCGTATTTTTTGAAACAACCACAAGCAACAGCTTTTTCTTCTAAATAAAGAATAACGACATTTGGATTTAATTCCAAAATATTATTCCCCCAATAATCAGATTTTAATTCCGGATAACGCTCCCATAAACTTTCATCTAATGCTTTGATTAAATTTACAAAATCTGGGTTTTCACTGGTAGTTTTAACAATCCTTACTTTGTCTTTCATACCAATTTTACTTTACCAATTCCTTTACTTCATCAAAGTTTAATCCGCCGTAATTACCGGAACTCATCAGCAGCAAAGCAGAGTTTTCAAGATTCAAGTTGAACAAATAGTCTTTGAAATCTTTTGAATTTGTATAAATAATTAAATCTTTTCTATTAAAAGCATTTGCTATTTGGTCGTAAGTCACTTCCTCCAGCTGTTTAATTTTTACCGCATCAGGCGAATAAAAAACAACCGCTTTATCAGCATATTCCAGTGCGCCTTCGTATTCTTTTAAAAACTCAGCATTCAAACTGCTGTACGTATGCAATTCTAAACAAGCCACTAAAGTTCGGTTTGGATATTGTTCTTTAACCGCTTTAGTAGTGGCAGCCACTTTGCTTGGTGAATGAGCAAAATCTTTATACGCCACTTTCGTTTTGCTTTCGGCAATTTTTTCCAATCGTTTTGATGCGCCTTTAAAACTGGCAATGGCTTCATAAAAATCAGCTTCATCAACTCCCATGTTTTGGCAAATCCATTTGGCTCCAGCCAAATTATTAAGATTATGCGCTCCAAAAACTTCAATTGGCATGTCACCTTCTGGAGTTTCCAGAAGCGTTACACCGTCATTTACAGAATATTTTGGAGTATGATACGCTAATTTTCGAATTGGGTTTGTCGCGGCTTCTGAAACACGTTTTACTTCAGCATCATCTTCATTGTAAACGAGAATTCCACCATTCGTAATTTTGCCAATAAAAATTTCGAACTGTTCTACATAATTTTCATATGTTGGAAAAACATTAATATGATCCCAAGCAATTCCTGAAATTAGAGCAATATTCGGTTGGTATAAATGAAATTTAGGTCTGCAGTCAATTGGCGAAGACAAATATTCATCTCCTTCCAAAACGATAAAATCATTCTCCTCTGTGAGATGCACCATTGTATCAAAGCCTTCCAATTGAGCACCAACCATGTAATCTACCGCTATATCATGGTAATGCATAACATGTAAAATCATTGAAGTTATCGTTGTTTTTCCATGAGAACCGCCTATAACAACACGTGTTTTATTTTTGGATTGTTCGTAAAGAAATTCCGGATAAGAATATATTTTCAGTCCTAATTCCTGCGCTTTTAATAATTCAGGATTATCTGCTTTGGCGTGCATACCAAGAATAACAGCTTCGATATCTTGAGTTATTTTTTCAGGAAACCAACCTAATAATGGCGGTAAAATCCCCTTTTTGTCTAATCTTGATTTTGATGGTTCAAAAATCGCATCATCACTTCCCGTAACTTGATACCCTTTGTTGTGCAGTGCTAAAGCCAGATTGTGCATCGCGCTTCCGCCGATGGCTATAAAATGTGTACGCATTCTAATTTTGGTTTATGGATTTTGGATTCAGGAAAAATTATAATCAGTCCTGATTTTTTTTATTATACGTTTCTAATACTGTTTTTGCCTTTTCAGGATCCCGCATTTTGTTCTTGTACAAGCTGGCTAACTTTTGATAACTTGTTTTGGAACCTCCTACAAGAATTGCTTTTTTATATTGTTGTTCTGCAGCTGCATATCTTTTAAAATATTCGTCAATATGTCCTCTTGACAAATAACCGTCAACGGGAGATAGTCGCAATAATTCGTTGGAATACTTTATAGCTTTAGATTCGCTTCCACCAACAATTCCAGGCAACTGAATGTATAATTCTATCAATGCCCAACGCGACTCAATATGTTTTGGATTCAGACTGATGGCTTTTTCAAAGGAAGCTTTCACTTCATCAATCATTCCAAGGGCTTTAAACTTGTTTGAATCTTTGGCCTTCATGCCTAAAGCACCACCATATTTATAGTGATAATTAGCCACGGAAGGTTTTAGCAGTTTTAGTTTTTTATAATACCCAATTGCTTTATCCCAAGATTTATCATGACCGGCAATATCTCCAAGATACTCAATAGTTTTTAAATCCGATGGATTGGACCTTAAAACAGATTCAAAGACCAATTCAGCTTGATCCATTTTATCCGCCTTATACAGCTTTTCTGCTTTTTCAAAATCAGACTGACCCCACATCATAACCGGTATAAATACAAATAAATAAATAATATATTTCATTTATCAAAAATAGGGAAATTTATAATTGCAACTCTCCAAGTATGTGAAAGGTTTAACTATTTTTTACAAAAAAACCGTCTCATATAGCATACGAGACGGTTTTTGATTATGTATTTAAAATCAAGAATTAGTCATTCAACATTTTCCATAATTTATCTTTCAACTCTGTTAAACCCTGTTGAGCAACAGAAGAAATAAACATATAAGGAACATCCTTGAAAGCAACATCTAATTCGGTTTTCAATTCTGCTTTTAACTCATCATCCAGCATATCGCATTTAGAAATCACCAACAACCGCTCTTTATCTAGCATTTCAGGGTTGTATTTTGTCAATTCATTTACCAAAATATCGTATTCTGCTTTGATATCCGGAGTATCCACTGGAACTAGGAATAACAAAGTCGAATTACGTTCAATGTGACGCAAGAAATAATGTCCAAGACCTTTTCCTTCGGCAGCACCTTCAATAATTCCAGGAATATCAGCAATTACAAAAGATTGAAAATCTCTGTAAGCTACAATTCCAAGATTTGGTTTTAAGGTTGTAAAAGGATAATCGGCAATTTTTGGCTTAGCTGAAGTCAATACAGACAACAATGTCGATTTCCCAGCATTAGGAAAACCTACCAAACCTACATCAGCTAGTACTTTCAATTCTAAAATCACATCCATCTCAGCTCCCGGTAATCCAGGTTGTGAGTATCTTGGAGTTTGGTTAGTAGAACTTCTAAAATGCCAGTTTCCTAAACCACCTTTTCCACCGCGAGAAAGTATTTGTCTTTCACCATCATCAGTGATTTCGAACAAGATTTCTCCTGTTTCTTTATCTTTTACAACAGTTCCTAATGGCACTTCGATAAATTTATCATCACCATCAGCACCTGTACTTCTGTCACCACTACCATCTCCACCATTACCAGCTTTGATATGTCGGGCAAATTTTAAGTGAAATAATGTCCAAAGACCTTTATTACCCACTAAATATACATGCCCCCCACGACCGCCATCACCACCGTCAGGCCCGCCTTTTTCAATAAATTTTTCTCTGTGCAAGTGCGTAGATCCTTTTCCACCTTTACCAGATGAAACATATATTTTAACGTAATCTACAAAATTCCCTTCTGTCATTTTTTTTAATTTCAGATTTCAGATTTCAGCTTGAATACATTCAAACCTCCAACTTACATCTATTTTTATAATTTAATCGCCTTCACCATCACTTTATCAATCTTCACGCCATCCATATCGATAACTTCTAGCTCAAATTTCTGCCAAACTAATTTTTCCCCTTGTTTTGGAATATGAGAGAGTTCAGTCATTATTAATCCGCTTACTGTTGTTACTTCATAATCATTAATTAGTTCATCTAATTCAAAGTAGGTCAAGAAATCATGTAATGAATAATGTCCGTCAACCAGCCAAGTTCCATCTTCTCTTTCTATTAACTGAAAATCATCTTTATAAAAATCGGAAGCATCACCAACAAGTGCTTCCAGAATATCATTCAGCGTTATTACCCCTTGAAAAACACCATATTCATCCGATACAAAAGCATAATGTATCCCTGATTTTTTAAAATTCTCTAAAGCGATATAAGCAGTAGTTTGCTCCATCATGAAAGGAGCTTCGGTCATGATAGCCGACAAATTGAAGTTTTCATTTTCAAAATGAGCAAAAATATTTTTCAGGTTTACAACCCCAACAATATCATCGTAATTCTCTCCATAAACCGGATAAATAGAATGCAATTCCTTGAGCATAAACTCCCTAACTTGTTCTTTATCAGAATGCAAAGGTAAAAAAACCACTGACTTCCTGTGTGTCATCAATGAATTTATTTTTCTGTCTCCAATATGGAAAACGCGCTCCACAATATCTTGTTCTATTTCCTGAACTTCACCACCTTCAGTTCCTTCTTTGATAATTGCCTTTATTTCCTCTTCGGTAACTTTTCCGTCAGCGGTGGGTTTTATCTGTAAAATATCCAGTAAAAAATCAGTTGAATGCGTTAACAACCAAATAAATGGCGCAGTAACAATTGAAACTATTTTCATGGGAAGAGCTACTGCTTTTGCGATTGCTTCCGGATGGTTTAGTCCAATTCTTTTTGGTAATAATTCCCCTAAAACAAGAGAGAAAAAAGTCAAAGTAACAACGACTACACCTACGGCAACAGGATGCGCGTAAGGTACCAAAGCTTCAAATCCTTTTATAAAAGTTTCAACATCTTTAGTTATTTTGTCTCCACTATAAATACCGGTAAGAATTCCTATCAAGGTGATTCCTATTTGCACGGTTGATAAAAACTTATTGGGAGAATTTGCCAAATCTAAAGCGATTTTAGCACTTTTATTTCCTTTTTTCGCTGCGGTTTCTAGTCTATTTTTTCGTGCTGAAATCAATGCGATTTCCGACATCGAGAAAACCCCATTTAACAGTATAAGAAAAAATATTATTACTATTTCCAATTTCTTAATTGATTCGTTTATATCTTAAAATGTGATTTCTAATTTTTTGAAATCGGTTTTTTGTATGCGTAATATTGTAGCCCAGATGGAAGTGAAAAGCTCGGAGGTAAAAAAAACTATTTTTCTTGTTATAAAAGAGCGACCAAAGGAAGCTCCTTTTATGACTTAGAAAAATGTTTTTTTTATCGAGGACTTGTAACGTACAGCTGGAATAGCTCCTATAAATTATCAATAACGTTACTTACTCTTTCGGTAATTTCTGCAATGGAACCAATTCCATTTACGGCGAAAAATTTTCCTTGCTCCTCGTAATAATTCATCAAAGGCGCAGTTTTCTCATTATATTCTTGGTAGCGATTTCTGATTTTTTCTTCATCTTGATCATCAATTCTACCACTTGTTTTTCCTCTTTCTAACAACCGTTGCACTAAAATCTCATCATCGGCTTCGAGCGCAATTGTTGCAGCAACATTTGAACCAATTGAAGTAAGAAATGCGTCTAAAGCTTCGGCTTGCGAGATTGTTCTTGGATATCCGTCAAACAAAATCCCGTTTGTATCTGGGTGCTTATTTACCTCATCAATCAGCATTTTTGTAGTCAATTCATCCGGCACTAAATCGCCGGCATCCATGTATACTCTTGCTTGTTTGCCAAGGTCTGTATCGTTTTTTAGATTAAAACGAAATACGTCACCGGTGGAAATATGCGTTAATTTGTATTTTTCTTTCAAAAACTCCGCTTGAGTTCCTTTACCAGCTCCTGGTTTTCCAAATAAAACAATGTTAGTCATGTTGTTGTGTAGTTATTCTTTTAGTTTATATACTTCGGGTAAATTTCTCCCTAATCCATTGTAGTCTAATCCATAACCAACGATAAATTTATTTGGAATTCTAATTCCAATATAATCTATTTTGATATCTTTTGTATACGCTTCCGGTTTGAAAAAAAGTGTTGCAATTTTAAAATGTTTTACATTTTGTTGCTTAAATAACTGTTTCAGTTCAACCAATGTGTTCCCGGTATCCACAATATCTTCAATTATAACGACAGTGCGTCCTGTTAAATCCTGGTTTAGTCCTATCAATTGTTTCACTTGGTTTGTTGAAGAGGTTCCTTCGTAGGAAGCCATTTTGATGAAAGACACTTCACACGGTTTTTTGTAAAGCTTCATAAAATCAGAAACCACCATAAAAGCACCGTTCAAAACACCAACAAATACTGGAGTTTCATCAGCAAAATCATCTTCTATCTGGGCAACCATTTTTGTCAAGGCAAATTCTATTTCTTTGGCAGAAATGAACGGAACAAATTGTTTATCGTGAAGTTGTATCATTATTCTCTTGTTTAAAATAATGCGCAAAGATACAGAATTCGGATTTGTGAATTGATAAATGGGAATTATTTTCTGTTATTAAGTGAAATCTACAAAAAACGACTCAAAAATGAATTAGAACAACAAATCTTGTACTATAAATTCCGAAAAAATAAAATAGCATTTTCAACAGTAAAGGACTTAGAGGAAATTCAAAAATATTAAGCCAACTGTTTTACTTTTTCTTTATTGTCGACTTGAATCATCAGAAAACAAAAAAAGGCTGCCTTTATAAAAAAGAAAGCCTTTGATTATTTTTAAATTAAAATACTTTTGAAATCAGAGCAAAAACCTCTTAGTTCATTTGTGTTTTTTTTTTACTGCTTAGTCTACTATAGCATCTTAATCTTAAACTATAACGAAATTTATTAAAAATTCAATCCTACTGTTAAACCGAATGCAACGGGCTTGATAGTCGCTTCTTTGTCAGTACTATACAATCCGTTAGCTTTTCTGTCAGTACTTGATGTTGGATTATAGCTTAAATAAGACTCGTTTTGTTT
>NZ_RBXA01000006.1 GCF_003634755.1 Flavobacterium limicola
ACTAAATGAAGTCTTATCTAATGCCAAAGTTGCAATTCCACAAGCATCCGTTGAACCATTGTTTACGTCAGCAGGAGTAATTGTAGCATTTCCTGTAGCATTAAGTTGAACGGTTATGTTTTTTGTAATAGCTACTGGTTTTTGAATGTCAGTTACAACTATTGTTTGAGTTACCGCTACCGAATTGTTGTTATTAGCATCTGTTACATTCCAGGATATTGTTGTTGTCCCCACCGGGTAAAGTGCATCTAGCGCTAAACCATCACTACGAACTCCCGTTGGCAATCCAACAGTACAATTGTCTGTTGCTGTTGCCGAAACAACAACTGTGGCACCACAAGTATCTAAATCTGTGTTTACATTTTTATCTCCATTTGAAACGATAACTGGAACTTGATTATCCGTTACAACTACCGTTTGAATAACTTCAACTGCTGCATTGCTGTTAGCATCTAAAACATTCCAAGCTATGGTTGTTGTACCTACTGGGTAAAGTGCATCTAGCGCTAAACCATCACTACGAACTCCCGCTGGTAATCCAACAGTACAATTATCTGTTGCTGTTGCTGATACCACAACCGCTGTGCCACAAGTATCTAAATCTGTGTTTACATTTTTATCTCCATTTGAAACAATAACTGGAACTTGATTATCCGTTACAACTACCGTTTGAATAACTTCAACTGCTGCATTGCTGTTAGCATCTAAAACATTCCAAGCTATGGTTGTTGTACCTACTGGGTAAAGTGCATCTAGCGCTAAACCATCACTACGAACTCCCGCTGGTAATCCAACAGTACAATTATCTGTTGCTGTAGCCGAAACAACAACTGTAGCGCCACAAGTATCTAAATCTGTGTTTACATTTATATCTCCATTTGAAGCTATAATAGGAAGTTGATTATCTGTTACAACCACATCAAAACTTGTTGTTGACATATTGCCACTTGCATCTGTAGCTGTAAATGTATTTGTTGTTGTGCCCACAGGAAAAACACTACCACTTGGTAATCCTGCTGTTTGAGTCAATTGTACAATTGCACCATAACTAACTGCATTACTGTACAATTTTTGAATGTTCACATCTGACAAGACTGTTGAACCATTGAAATTTCCAGCGTTTTGAAAACCAATCGCCTTTCCTCCATTTGAAAACTCCCTAACAGCAACAGCATCTCCTTGAGATGAAGTCATCAATACTATAGGTTGATTGCTAGAATATACTCTTGCAAATCCAATATTTCCTCCTGCTACAGGCAAATTAAATGAAGTAGGAACTCCAGCAAGAATAGGATGTGATGCTTGAGAAGAAACCTGAGAATAAGTAGTTGGTTCCGTAAAACCACTATTTCTTTGCAAAACAATTATCTCTTTCATCGCTGTCATTGTACCAGCATCATCGGCCTCAAAAGCGGACCATTCATCTGTAACATATGTTTTACCTTGATTTAAAACAAAATCAAGTATTGCGTTTTGACCTCCTATTGGCATGGCAGTTCCAAAAGTTGTCCCATTTAAGTGAACAACAGCATTAAAACCTGTTAAAGCAGGATTCGTACCATTGTATTCAGTCTCTGAGGTAGCACTAAGTGTTACTGTATTTCCTGCTGCAATCAATGCGTTCTGTAAACTTGTTGTATTTGAGTTTATTTCATCCCAAATCAACAATACATTGGATTGACCTGCACAGTTGTCATTAGCAATAGGCTTTGTGTAAGTAACTATAGCTCCACAAGCATCTAAATCTGTGTTTACACTGATTTGTGGAACACTTGTAAACACAGGATCGATATTGTCTACAATTGTAACTATAGCAGATTGATTTGCAAAGTTTCCTACCGCATCAGTACCTCTTAGAATTACTGTATTTGCACCTAAATCTTCACAAGTAAACATAGTTTTATCAATGCTTAATATTGGAGTACTACAGTTATCCGTAGTTCCGTTATCAAGTTGAGAAGCAGTTATAGTAGCAGTTCCAGAAGCACTTATCTCAACTATAATATTCTTAGCAATAACGATGGGTGCTATCGCATCTACCAAGGTAACATTAAAAGTCTTACTATCAAAATTACCATTACCATCATTAGCTGTTAAAGTAATCATTTGAACCGTTCCATTATTATTAATAATAGTTCCAGCCAAAGGTGATTGTGTCACAGTAACAGTTCCACAATTATCAGCAGCAGTAGTTAAAGAGGTATAATCAGGAATAGAAAAACTACAATTAGCATCGAGGTTTTCATTTCTATTTGCAACAGCAGTAAGAGTAGGTTTTGTTATGTCTCCAAAACTTACCGTAAATGTCACTGTCGACTCTTTTAATAAACTGTCTTGAATTCTGATTGAAATTGTACTTGTCCCCGTGGCATTCATGTTAGGAGTTACTGCAATTGATCTTGAATTTCCTGATCCTGTAATTACAATGTTACTATCTGACACTACACTATTATTTGAAGAAGTTCCTGTAACAGTAAAGGTATTGTCACCGGGATACGCATCAGTGATAGTCAATGAAACAGGAGTAATAGCTGTATTCTTGCACAATAAAGGTTGATTAGGTATTGATGAACCAACAGGTATGTCATTATCTAAAGTAGAAAAATTTACCTGTTCTATATCAGAATAAACATCACCAGATCCTAGATTATATTTTGTGACAGTATAAAAATCATAACTTGTATTGTAAACAAGTCCTGTTAAGCTAAAAACATGATCGACATTTGCCGTTGTAGCACTGCTCCCGCTCGCTGCTACACTTACACCTGAATAATTTGTTCCCGCCTCTATTTGCGCATCCGTAGGCGCAGTAGAACCCGCAGGCACTAAAACGTAATAAGTAGTCCCACTTTGAGCAAAAGAATATTTAACATCAGCACTGGTGTACGTGATATTATCAACGCTACTGGATAATAATCTTGCATAATTAAGTGACGAAGGAATAATACTCTGAACCCAACTAGAACTGTATTGACCACAGCTTGTACCTGCATCATAAAAATCATATCCCATAAAAATTACAGAACCTGCGCCATATTTTATAACTGCAACGGTAGCATTAGCATCCGTTCCATACATAGCCGTAAAATCAGGAACGGTTCCACGGGAAATTGCATCTGTTGCACTTAGGTAAGGAAGTGAAGCCGGACCTCCATCAAAGGGCGTACCAGCTGTATTAACCGTGTTTTTAGCCCATGGAGAGGTACTTACAGTTCCTAAATTCCAAGAGAAAATTAAATTTAAAAAATCAGTGTCATACGTTCCAAAAGTCCCGGTCATCACCATAACGCCACCAGCATTTACCCAGTTCTTAATTACATCTCTTGATGCTAAAGGCAAAAAAGTAGTGTTAGATGGATTTTGCGTTTCCATATCGGTCATGAAGAAAAATTCACTAGCATCCAACTGCGTTGCAAGTGTTGTAGCATTTGAAAAACTGGTTATCGAATTATCGACTGTGTAAGTTGGTATTGCACTAATAATTCCTATAAGATTTGCATTTTCTCCATCACATCCTGACGAACCATTTAATCCAGGATAATTAAAAACAGAAACTGCTGTGGTTTGTGCGCTCGCTTGCAAAGCGATAAAAGTAAAAAATAGTATAAAAGCTTTCGCTAATAAATTTTGTAGTAGTTTGTTATTTTTCATTTGTTGTAATTTAATCGATTATTGCATTAACAATTCCCCATTTATTAGCACTTTTTTCAAGTGTTAATCTAACGCTAACTGCAATTTCTTTGTTATCTTTTAAATAAACAAATTTATAAATTGAGGTTGCTTTACTGTCTTCAATAGTAAGAGTATCAAAAACAAAATAACCATTTCCCTTTTTGTTTATTAATTCCTGTTCAGAAATTAATAGTACAGACTTGTCATCAATACTTAAATCTTGACCAAAGGTAAAATTTGCACCTTGATTCAAAATCAAGATGTCTTTCATGCTTTGCTTAATTTCATTTGGGATTTTTTTCTGAAGTTCCTGTAAAGCAACGCATTGCTTTATGATTTCTCCTTGGGATTCTGACTGAGCATTCATTGTATTATACAAAACACAAAAAAAGCTCATAATAAAAAGTAATTTTAATTTCATACCAGTTTGTTTAGATTTATATGCAAGCAAAAATAAAAGGAAAAAAAATCATCGAATAGCCCATTAGGACATATCGACAGCCCATTAAGACCAATTCTATTTTTTCTAAAAGTAGAATAGATTATTATTTTTTATTTTTATACAAAATAATGAAAACCAATTACTTATTTAATTTATTATAAAAAATTAAAATTAAAAAAAAGCAAATAAATAAGAATTATAATCCCAAAAAAAACAAAATAATTTATAAAAATATTGTTAAACGCTATTTATAAACCTACAAAAAACGCACTTCTGAGGGAAGTTTATCAAAGCGCTTTTTAAAATTGGCAGCAAATTTACTCTGGTTAGTATACCCTATTGCAAAAGCAATATTTTTCATTTGCATGTCTGTATTTTGAACCATTTGCATGGCGAGAAGCAGTTTTTTTTCTTTTTGGTATTGCAACATGGAAGTTCCATAAACAGATTTAAAAGCAGATTTTAATTTTGTGGGAGACATATCCACCTGTTGCGCAATATTTTCTACTCCCAGAAAAGAATTTGTTAAGTTATCCATGATTAGTTTTTCTGCTTTGGCAATTTTCCTATAATCAGGAGTATCAATAGGAGTATCACTATCGATGCGTTGATCAACGAAAGCATTCTCAAAGAAAGTAGAAACTAAATGAAATGTTTGGGCTTTTAAAGCAGCTTCACTTGATAAATCCTTTTTAAAAGTTTTCAAATTCTCTAAAATCTCTTTGGACAATTCCTGTGCATTAGGCACAATGTCCTGATATGTTATAAAGCCTTTATTAGAATTTAGAAAATTTTTAATCGAATTGTCTTCTGGTAAAGTTTTAAAAGAAAATTTTTTTTCCGCCCATTCTTTACTGAATCCATACAAATAAAATTCACAAACAGAACCTTTATAAAAATAAGCACCTATCTCAGTCCCCGGTTTTTTAAACCCCCAATATTTACTTGAAAAAGGCGTTTTATCGCAAAATGTATTCTGTACTTTCACTTCGCTTTGAAAAACTGAAAAGGTAAGTGTGTAATAGTCGCTTACAACATCTTCATCATAAATGGCCTTTAGCATGGTGTTTTTCTTGAACTTAATGCTAGTCACCATAATCCAGAAACCTTCTTCAATCTCACGATAATGCAGTACACCTTTAGAAAAAGGATTATTCCTATAAACGGCTTGCTGTTCCCGAACGTGACGAGAAGAAGGGGAATTGATAATGCTTTTTATTAAAATCTCAGGCGAATTAGACAAATACGGTAACTCGAAGAAACCATCTCTATAGAAGTTTATATTTTCTTTTATGAATTTAATCCACTTTACTAGTCGCATCTCTACTCGTTATTAATTTTCAGAGTTGTCAAATTTTAATTATTATAAAACTTTATTGGCAAATATAAATCACAAAAAAGAACAACACAGCAAATTAAACCTATTTTTATTACTAAAAAAGAAATGTAAATTAGAACAGCGTGAATTCTATATTCATATCTAATAACTTATAATCTTCTTCTGCGTGAAATTTTAAAGAAACTAAAATTGAATTTTTGGATTCAATCATTATAAAGTATCTTTGCTTAAACATACAACTACACCATGAATTATTTTTCTTCTGATTTCAAATTAGGAATTCTCGGTGGCGGACAACTGGGCAAAATGCTACTGTTTGACACCCGAAAATTCGACATACAAACTTATGTTTTGGACCCAAGTGATGAAGCGCCTTGTAAAATTGCCTGCGACCAATTCTTCAAAGGGGATTTAATGGATTTTGAAACGGTTTACAATTTTGGTAAAAAAGTAGATGTTCTGACTTTCGAAATTGAGTTGGTTAATCTGGAAGCTTTGGTAAAACTCGAAGAAGAAGGATTAAAAGTATTTCCTTCACCGAAAACGTTGAAACTGATTCAAAACAAAGGAATTCAGAAAGATTTTTATATTCAACATGCCATACCAACAGCAAATTACAAAAGTTTTGACAATCTAAAAAGTCTAATTGTTGACATTCTGGATTCGAAAACGAAACTTCCGTTTGTATGGAAATGTACGGAATTTGGTTATGATGGAAATGGCGTAAAAGTGATTCGACAAATTTCGGATTTGGATAATTTAGCCAATGTAGAATGCATTGCTGAAGAAATGGTTCCGTTCAAAAATGAATTGGCCGTTATCGTTTGTCGCAATCCTTCCGGTGAAATAAAAACGTATCCTGTTGTGGAAATGGAATTTCATCCCGAAGCCAACCAAGTGGAATACGTGATTTGTCCGGCTAGAATTGATGACAAAGTAGCCGAAAAAGCAAGAGCAATCGCATTGACTGTTTCCGAGAAATTCAATCATGTGGGTTTATTAGCCGTTGAAATGTTTCAAACTGAAGATGATGAAATCCTCGTGAACGAAGTCGCTCCACGCCCGCACAATTCCGGTCATTATTCCATTGAAGCCAGTTATACGTCACAATTTGAAAACCATTTGCGTGCAATTCTTGATTTACCTCTGGGAAATACGGACAGTAAAGTAGCTGGAATTATGGTAAACTTAGTTGGTTCCGAAGGTTTTTCCGGAAATGTAGTCTACGAAAACATAGAAAAAATACTGGGTTGGAATGGTGTTACACCACACATTTACGGAAAAAAACAAACGCGTCCTTTTAGAAAAATGGGACATGTAACCATAGTAAACGAAGACATCATTGAAGCGCGAAAAATTGCTGAAGATGTAAAGAATACGATTAGAGTAATCAGTTAATTGAAAGATTGAAAAAATTAAAGATTGAAAAATTCAGAACACCAACTAAATTGAATTACTCAAAAATCTTGAAATACTTAAATCTTGAAATTTTTAAATAAAAAACAATGAAAGTAGCCGTAATAATGGGAAGCATATCCGATATGCCAATCATGCAAGAAGCCATCGATATCCTAAAAGCATTCGAAATAGAAATTGAAGTCGATATCGTTTCAGCGCACAGAACTCCCGAAAAATTATTTGATTTTAGTCATAACGCTCACACACGAGGCATTTCGGTAGTAATTGCTGGTGCTGGCGGCGCTGCACATTTACCGGGAATGGTCGCTTCAATGTCTCCACTTCCTGTAATTGGTGTACCCATAAAATCAAGCAATTCCATTGATGGCTGGGACAGTGTTTTATCCATTCTTCAAATGCCCGGTGGTGTTCCCGTAGCAACCGTTGCCTTAAACGGAGCGAAAAACGCAGGGATCCTTGCCGCTCAAATCATAGGAAGTCACAACAAAAGTGTGATGGAAAAAATAATTAAGTACAAAACAGGATTGAAAGAAGCCGTTAACATCGCTTCTGAAAGTTTACAGAAATAGAAAAAGCTCCATTAAGGAGCTTTTTTCATTTATTTAAATCTTGAAACAGTTATTCAGCATCAACCACAATTTCAAGAACTCCTTCAAATTCTGATGCAATAATATCGTCCTTGCTCAACCAATATTCAGAAGTCTTAATCGTATAATTCACTTTATCCGTAGTCTTAACATCCCATAAAATATCTTCGGCTTCTGGAAAAGGAGCATTCTCAGTCATCTGACTATCAAATAATCGTTTAATCAAATTACTACCTGACAATCCGTTGTTTAATAATTTTAAAATACTTTCTTTTGTCAATTCATTTTCATTCTCACCCTCTGCTGGCGCAAAACTACATTCGATAATCGTCGCTTTTGCATTTGGAAAAGTACCGTTGTACGCTTTGAAAAGCAATTGATTAATATGAAACAAAGTAGAATGCAATCCTATTTCCGGATATTCTTCACATACTTTATCTAAAAACATATCATTTGAAATTTGCTGAATCTGACCTTCATTCAAATCTTCTGACAACTTATATTCTAATACGACAACAGCCGCATCTCTGGGCTCAAAATCACTTATTGCCATAAACAACAATTCTCTTAAAGTGGAAGGATCAGCATCCGCAGCATCCGGATAATCGAATTTTTCCAATAGCTTTATATAATCTTCATTTGTCCAATATTCTTCAACCTCATCAACAGTATTCGCTCTCTTTATTGCAATTTGATAATTCATCTTTTCTTTTAATTTATTATATTTTTTCTGATTCGTCTTTTATAAAACCAATCATTTTTTTCACAATTTAAGGCATTATTACTGCCAAAAGAAATAAATAACATTTAAATAACACTTTAGAATCCGCTATTTTGGTCCAAATCAATTGCTTGGACAACCCCATTTTTTTTATTAAATCCGTACCTTTGATATCTTTAAACATTGAATTATTTTATCAAAAATACAAATGAGCATCTTAACCCACCATTTCAATACAAAATACAATACAGCACCTTTTACGAAAATTAAAAATGAAGATTTTCTTCCAGCTTTCCAGAGAGGAATCGAATTGGCAAAAGCCGAAATCGATGCAATTGTAAGAAATCCAATAAAACCTACCTTCGAAAACACGATTGAAGCTTTAGCATTCAGCGGCGATGTTTTGGATAGAATTTCAAGCATTTTCTTCAATTTGAATTCAGCAGAAACCAATGACGAAATTCAGAAAATCGCTCAGGAAGTTTCGCCTTTATTGTCTGAATTCGGAAACGATGTACGTCTTAATCCAGATTTATTCTCCCGAGTAAAAGCGGTTTATGAGCAACGCGAAAAACTACATCTCAATCCGGAACAAACCACACTTTTAGACAAAAAATACAAAAGCTTTTCCAGAAACGGAGCCAATTTGCCGGAAGACAAAAAGAATCAATTGCGAGAAATCGACAAAGAATTATCGAAATTGAGTTTGCAGTTTGGCGAAAATGTTTTAGCCGAAACCCAAGCGTATCAATTGCATATTACAAACGAATCCGATTTAGCCGGTTTACCTGAAGGAACAATTGAAGCCGCTCGCTCTTTGGCTAAAAGCCTAGAAAAAGAAGGTTGGATTTTCACATTGGATTACCCAAGCTATGTTCCATTTGTGACGTATGCTGATAATCGTGAATTGCGCAAGAAAATGGCAATTGCTTTTGGCGCCAAAGGTTTTCAAAATAATGAATTTGACAATCAAGAAATCGTGCTTAAGATTGCCAAATTACGTTTTGACAGAGCACAAGTTTTAGGTTACGCCACTCACGCTCATTTTGTGCTTGAAGAACGCATGGCAGAAAGTCCGGAAAAAGTAAAAACATTCTCGACTGATTTATTAGAAAAAGCCAAACCGGCAGCTTTGAAAGAATTTGCCCAATTGGCAGCTTTCGCAAAAGAACTTCAGGGAATCGAGGAACTTCAGAAATGGGATGGTGCCTATTATTCCGAGAAATTGAAACAGCAATTATTCAACTTGGATGATGAAATATTAAAACCCTATTTTCAATTAGAAAAAGTTCTGGACGGTGCTTTTGCAGTAGCGCAAAAATTATTCGGGATCACTTTCGAAGAAATTTTTGAAGTGGATAAATACCACGAAGAAGTAAAAACATACGCAGTAAAAGATGAAGACGACCAACTAGTTGCTGTTTTTTATGCTGATTTTTTTCCAAGAAAAGGCAAACGCAACGGTGCATGGATGACGTCTTTTAAATCGCAATACATCAAAAAAGGAAGTAACGAAAGACCGCATATTTCTATTGTGTGCAATTTCACGAAACCTACCGAGACCAAACCATCATTATTAACTTTCAATGAAGTAACGACTTTGTTTCATGAATTTGGTCACGCCTTACATGGGATGTTAGCCAACACCACATATCCAAGTTTATCAGGAACATCGGTATACTGGGATTTTGTGGAATTACCAAGCCAGATTTTAGAAAATTGGTGCTACGAACCGGAAGCATTGGCTTTATTCGCATATCATTATGAAACCGGCGAAATGATTCCGATGGAATTAGTACATAAAATTAAAGAAAGTGCGAGTTTCCAAGAAGGAATGGCAACGATGCGCCAATTGAGTTTTGGATTATTAGATATGGGCTGGCATGCACAAGATCCATCTAATATCAAAGACATCAAGGCTTTTGAAACCGAACAATTTGCAGCGACACAATTGTATCCTGATGTAAAGGAAAATGCAATGAGCACTTCATTTTCTCATATTTTTCAAGGCGGTTATTCTTCGGGATACTACAGTTACAAATGGGCAGAAGTGCTGGATGCAGATGCTTTTGAATATTTCCAAGAATGCGGCATATTTAATAAAGAAGTGGCTACCAAATTCAAGGAAAATGTACTTTCGAAAGGCGGAACAGAACATCCGATGATTTTGTACAAACGTTTTAGGGGACAAGAACCAAAACCGGAAGCTCTATTAAGAAGAGCAGGATTGCTTTAGAAAAATATTTATTGAAAACCCGATGTCTGTTACTTCGGGTTTTTTAATAGACTTACAATACCGCTACAAAAATCAAAACCAACAAAAGATGAGTTTTTTAAAAGCCGAATGGAATAATTTAGCAATGATTAATTATGAAGTCAATCCTCAAATTCTACAAAAATATGTGCCAAAAGGAACGGAAATAGATTTCTGGAACGGCAAATGTTATGTTAGTTTTATTGGATTCCTATTTGAAAATGTTCGTGTTTTAGGAATGAAAATACCGTTTCATTCTGATTTTGAAGAAGTCAATCTTCGGTTTTATGTGAGACGATTTGAAAATGGAGCTTGGAAAAGAGGCGCGGTTTTTATCAGCGAAATTGTTCCAAAATATGCGATTTCATTTGTTGCAAATACCTTTTACAATGAGCATTACCGAACTTTACCTATGAAACATACGCTGAAAGTAAATGAAAACTCCCGAGAATTTATATACCAATGGAAGGTAAATAATAATTGGAATACTATTAATGTTGAAACCGGTATAAACCCTATTGCAATTGAACCCGATTCTGAAGCTGAGTTTATCACGGAGCATTATTTTGGCTATACCAAAATCAATGAAAATGAAACTTTTGAATACCAAGTCACACATCCCAGATGGCAACAATATGAAGTAACCAAAAACGAATCCGTTATTGATTTTGAAAGTGTTTATGGAAAAGAATTTGCTTTTATTAAAGATTTAAAACCCACTTCTGTATTTCTGGCAATAGGCTCGAAAATCACAATTGAAGACAAACGAAAAATAAAACTTTAATGACCCAAATAAAAATTCGGACAAAAATAAATGCACCCATACAAACTGTTTTTGACATTTCCAGAGACATCGACGTGCATCAAAAATCTGCCTGTCCTACAAAAGAAATCGCTATTGACGGCGTTACTTCCGGATTGATAAATTACAACGAAACGGTGACTTGGCGCGGGAAACATAATTTGTGATACAACCTATGCTGAAAAAAGTAAATCTTAAAGTCATAACCGAGTAAAACATTAAAATAGTATCGCGTCTAAATCATGCCATAACAAAAGGATTTAAAAAAGACGTAAATAAATTTAATTATAATAAAGATTCCGGTATGTTTGTTCGTCCTACAAGTCATATGGCTATACAAAAGATTCTTCTGGGCACAATAAATATTAGAACCAAGCACAAACCTACTATTTTAATATCGAAAAAAGTAGGTGCTGGAATATTAAACAGATCTGTAAGAAAGAGAAAGCAAAGATAAAGACATACTCTGTAGCGATAAAATTAGACCAACACTAAAACAAATTGCCTGTTAAGAAACTAACTGTCAAAAAGAAAAAATCTTCACCCGAACAATCGACCATTTTAGACAAACTTAACAAGAAATAGTAATATTCTCTTGCTGTTTGTTCGGGATAGACAGACAAGTCTGTTATCGGAAAGTTAGAATAAAAATCAGTAAATAAAGTAAATAACAACAAGTAGTCTCTATGGTAATCGAAATCAGAAAACCAATGCCTAGATTAAATAATAGGAAGCTATATTATATTTATTGTATAAACTCAAATTGATGAACATTGCTAAAGATAAGTTTTATAGTTAATCGTTTACTAATTCAACCAAAATGCAGTTATAATGTCCACTCACTATTGTCTAAAAATTATACATTCATTTTTCACTAATCTTGTATCGTTTTTCAGGACTAGAAAATTTACATTTAATTTTAACTATTTATAAAGACCTTCTTTTTTTCCAAAAAAAACATCATAATCTGCTTTAGTTGAATTTATACTATAATCATTTGATTTTTGAAGTATCATTAATCCTGTTTTCTTCCAAGCAAATGGTATTCTTGGTGTCTTTTTTGTGTATTCCGCTAACCATAAAGGATACTTAATAAACTTGATATCATTAAGGTATTCATTTGCAAAAGAATAGTCTGTGTATAAAATTGGGATTCTTCCTGTTCTTTTTTCAACCTGTTCTAAAAATTTGATTACATCCGTTTTTAATTTAGTCTTATTTACATTATTTTTAGGTAAACTAAGTTCTTCAATATCTAAAATTAATGAAATATCTGTTTTTTGGAGATCATTAACCTGATTACAAAAATGATTTGCTTGTTTAATAGGATCATTATGATAAATATAAAAATGATAAGCTCCTCTAATTTTATTTCTTTTTTTAGTTAATGTCCAGTTTCTTTTAAATTGATAATCAATTATTTTTTCACCTTGAGTGGCTTTACATATAATAAAACTAATTTCACTATTTTCTGAGATTTCCGAAATAATGTCACCATTCCAATGAGAAACATCAATCCCAAAATATTCTTTTTCTTGCTCTTCTTTTGGTTTTTCAATTGGTTGTCCGATTGGTTCTCCGATTGGTTCTCCGATTGGTTCTCTGATTGGTTTTCCGATTGGTTCTCTGATTGGTTTTTCAATAGGTTTCTTAACTGATTTCTTAGCTGAAATGAAATCTAATTTAGCATCTATTTTCTCAACTTTGCTCTGTGCCATTTTATAACTATTTGTTAAATCAATTATTTTAAATGACAAAAGCGATATCGCAATAATTATTGACATAATAACAAAAATTATTAATTTGGATAAAAAATTCATATATATCTTATTTTAAAATTCCACACTTACTCTATTCAGTTTTAAGTTTAGCTGTTTTTAATACATTGCTTTTAACCTGGAATCTGTGCTCTTAATATTTTCTCATAACCTTCAATAATGTTCTTAATTCCTTCAGTGCTCTCATTCGGTTTAAGAATTATTTCAATTTTTGCAAATGAGGATTTTCGCTTCTTACTAAACAGATTGTTACTTTCTTCTTCATTAGAAAAACTCACCAAAAGTTCATCGTTTTCTAAAGCAACTTCTAAATTAGTTGTGAATTTTAACTCCTCGATTCTTGTAGTTGAAACAGGCACTAATGTTATCAATGGCACATTTACAGCTACATTTTTTATTGAATTATCATGCGCTTTTACGGGGTAATTTATGGAAACCATCTTGGCCTGAAAATTGTCACTTCCTTCTTTTTTTTCAAAGTAAGATTCCATTAAATCATCATGATTTTCTAACAATGAACTATGTGCAATATTTGTTGCTTCATTTATTGCTTCAACTAGCTTACTAAAATTTATCATAATTTACTTTTTTGAGAGGTTATTTTTTAAATCTAGAAATTTTTCATAGGTTGTTTTTAAATCTGAGATACTAGAACTAGCAATTTTAATTTGAGCACTACACTTTTGACATCCGAAACTCGCACCTCCAATAAGAGCGGCTACATTATAATCTATTTGCGAATTACATTCAGATGTTGGGCATGGTATTTTTAAATTATCTATCATAACTTTAGGATTTTAATTGAATATTTTTAGTATAAAATTCAAGAAGAGTAGTTAAACCAACTGGTAATGGAATTGAACCAGCATTAATTTCTACCGACATCTTAGATTGATTTCTTCTTTGGGTTTTATTATTTTCTGAGGCGTCATTAGAAGATGCCACACTTCCTCTCATCACCGTTTTGTCTTTCTCATTTTCATCATCATTTGTATTAGTATTAACATGCGATATAATTTCTAAATCAAACTTCACCGAAACATCTTTTACACAAAGCGAGTTAAATGGAATTATAGTAATTAAAGGCAATTGAAAAGTTATTAATTCAGACGTTTGATCACTTGCAGATTCCTTTGCATTTTTCACAGTCAAACTGATCATTTTTGGAGAAAACGCTCCGTTTTCCGAATCAAAACAGGTTTCCATTAAAAATTTTGCTTGTTCTTGTGCCATTTTAGAATTCGCATTAGTCGCTGCTACAAAGGGTGCAGCAAGAAGTTCCTCTATTAAAACGGCCTGATGGCTAAAATCTTCTTTATCATTCATCTCTATGTATGTGTTTTAAGTTGATAAAATGTCCAGAGTTTATCCTCTGGACATATTAATTCCAATCTAGTTAAAAACTATATTATGTAGCTGGTGCTGGAGCAACAGCAGGTAATTGAATTGGTGATATATTTTTACTGTAAGCATCAATAATCGTTAAAACTCCTTGTGGTAAAGGCAATTGACCTGCATGCACTGCAATAGAGTATTTCGCACTATTACTTTTTTTGTAATGACTACTTGTCGTAGAAGATTCTTTAGAATCGTAACTTGCAGAACCATGAATTGTAACCGAAAAAGGTCCCCATCCAACTTTAGCCTCAAATCCACCTTCTCCTTTAGTTTCAGAGCTTGAATCTTGTTGAGAATCTTGAGCTGAACTTGATTGTACTTCCATTTCAAAATTTACATCTACACTTTCAACAGCCAATGAATTTAATGGCATAATAGTCAGAATAGGTAAATTAAATACTGTATTAAAAGGAGTAACTGTTGTAGTTGAATCAGGTTTGTTAGGATCAGCTGGTGTAATTACGTTATTAGTAAGTACCATCTGAATCATAATTGGCGTATAATTCGTGTTTTCTCCTTCAGTTGTTTTATTAAAACAATTGTCTAATAAAAACTGAGTTTGTGTAAAAGCCATATTAGCATTGGCTTTAGTTGTGGCAATTAGTGGCCCTCCAATAAGTGAGTCAATTGGTAATCCTGAAAATTGCTGTGCAATCGATAATAATTGATCGTCCATAATTTATTTAGTTTTTTATTTTTGCTTACTCTATTCAGTTTTCAGCTTCCCTGTTTTCAATTTAGATATCCACTATATTGGGAAACCTTTTGGAGTTGAAGCAGTATTACTTCTAACATTCATGTATTTAAAATTTCCAGCCTTCATATTACTTGCTCCGTATTGCTGATTGATAAAGAACTCAATAGCTTGTGCATTATTCTTACCTGCATCGCTCGCCTGAAAAAAACCAAAGTTTGGTTCAAAATATACTACGTCATTATTGTTTCCAGTTACAATAATAATTTCATGATTAGGTTCGCCTATAGCATCTCCAATTGCCCCAACACATAATGCCGCTCTGTATATCCTGTTTGCTGCAAGTCCTGTAGCTGATGTCTCCGGATATGCTGTTAATGCTGTTTGTGGAGCCTTCTTTAAACTTAGTGCTTTTGCATAATTCATCATTGCAGTTCCCGCTCCAAAGTTTTGAGCGGAACTAACTGCAGCTACAAACGTTCCTGGTTTATTCCAGGTTCCTAAATCACTTTCTAAAAAACTGCACATATAATAGCATACTCCGCCACGCGAAGGTCCTCCTCCTGTTCTTAACCAAGTATCCTGTTCGATTTTTTTTAATGAAACTAATGCCATAATTATTTTTTTTTAATTCTGTTTACCTACTCTTTTCAGTTTTCGGATTCCCTGTTTTATTTATTTCTAATCATTGGAAGAATTCTTAATAAAACGGTTCATTTCATGTAAACACATGTGGGTTTGTTATTAAAAAATTAAAATCCATTATTAAAAAAAGAAAATGAAATAAATGCTAGCCTTCATTTTATTTTCAGTGGTAAAACTACATTTGAATAGGAAGGGAAAAGAAAAAAATGGCATAAGAGCGGAGATTGCTGTTATGAAGCAGTAAAAATGAAGCACCAATAAATTAGGATAAAAAAAAATCTCTCCAAAAGGAGAGAGTAGCAATGAGGAATGAGAGCGTCACTGATAAATTATTTCAATACATGAAATCTTTTTATGAGGTCTTTATATTTATCACTTAACATGATCTTATGATTCCCTTTTAAAATAATAAGGTTTTCGGAAACAAGTATTTCTTCTATTTTTTGACTGTTGACAATGAAGTTTCTATGGGTTCTGCAAAATTTATCGGCATCCAAAAGCTCGATGATTTTTGTTAACGAAATTAAGATGACAAACTTTTCGTTTTCGGTTACTATGTTGCAATATCTTTCTTCAACTTCGATATACAAAACATTCGCAATTAATACTTTTTTTAAAGAATTTTTCTTTTTAACAAACAGGTATTCTTTACTTATTACTGTGTCTTGATCTTCGCTAAAAAAACCATTTGTTTGAGCATAAAATTTCTCTACAGCCATTTCAATGGCATATAAAACTTCCAATTCGTTAAATGGCTTTAATAAGAAACTAAAAGGAGAGGTAAGTTTTGCTCTTTCAAATATCTGACGGTCTTTTGAACTCGTCAGAAACACAAATGGTTTTAAAGCACCCGGAATATCATTGATAGTTTCCGCAAAGGTTACGCCGTCAGGTTTCCCATCTAGAAAAACATCAATAACTAAAACATCTACTGTCTTTTTATAAAACATAGATATTGCCTCTTTAAATGAGGTTGCAACTCCTACAATTGTATAATTGTTCTCTTTAAGTACTTTTACAAGCGCATCACTTTCTGAAGAAACATCTTCAATAATAAGTACATTTATATTATCCATGATTCTTAAATTTTGGTAAAACAACAATTATTTTAGTCCCTATATTTTCCTGACTTTCAATGTTTAATTTACCGTTGTTCTTTTTAATCATTGTTTTGCACAAATGCATTCCTAATCCTGTTCCAATATTTTCATTGTTCTTTTTTTTAGTCAGTAAAACAGTTTCATTCAAGAGTTCTTCCTGAGTGTTTTTATCCATTCCCAATCCAGAATCTTCAATTACTAAATCACAAAAACTATTGTTAGAAGTGCGTGTATAAATCAATATGCTACCATTCTCCTCAGAAAATTTAATAGCATTATCTAAAAGATTTCTAAGGATAATCTTTAGAGAATCCAAGTCTGCAAACACAAAAATATTTTTAGAAACCGTATTTTCAAAACTAATATTTTTATCTAACATGAAAGATTTATAATTGAATTCAATTTGCTGAATTACAGAAAACAAATGCAATGATTCTTTCTTAAAATATAATTGTTTGGTTTGAAATAAAGCCCAATTAAGCAAATTGTCCAGCAAATTATAGGTTCCATTTGCAATGGCGCTATTGTTATGAAGTAATTTATCTAATTCGGTAAAATTTTTACGTTTCAAATTTTCAAACAACTTAACATTACTTGATTTTAATGCACTTACGGAAGAACGTAAATCATGACTAACAATAGAAAAAAGCTTATCTTTTGTTGCATTCAATTCATCTAACTCTTCCTTTTGTGAAAGGATGATTTTATTGTGTTTTATTTTTTGCTTATAGAAATAAACACCCGCTCCAAACAAAATTAATAACAAAACCGAGGAATAGAACAAGCCATTTCTTTCAGCAATTTTTAACTGATTTTCGGCTTCAAGTACTTTAATTTCTTTCTCTTTTTGCTTTACAGTAAATTTCTTTTCCAACTCAGCAATTGCCCATATCTTATTCTGATCATTTAAGGAATCTTTCCAAGATTCATATTCTTTTCTATATACTAAAGCTAATGGGAAATTTTTCCTATTTTCCTCAACAACAGCCATATTTATGGCCGCTTTTCTTTTTAGTTCAAAATCTTTTACTTTTTTTGACAATAAATACGCTTTTTCAAAATAGGGAATGGCTTGTCTATCTTTATACTGTACATAGTACAAATTAGCGATATCCATATAAGAGCTTATGAGCAATAAAGTATCTTTTTCCAATTGCTGCAATTCAGCACTTTTAAAAAGATATTCTTCCGCTCTATCAAATTTATTAAGATGCAAATAACACAACCCTAAATTATGAGAAACATTGCTTCTTTTAAAATCGAATGCATCATCATTAGTCAGTTTCTCAATTTCTTGAAAATAACGTATGGCCTTTGAAAAATCCCTTAATTCTAATGAAATTTCCCCCAAATACATTTTTACTTTATAGTAAAACCGAAATTTATTAGAAACTGCATTAAATTCATTTTTAGCTTCATTTAGAAGGTTTTTTTGTTTGAAACTAAACGCTCTAAAATAATGGCAGTAATCTGTAAGTTCGTTGTCATGATTATTAAAACTTAATTGTTTCATGGAATAAACCAAGGTAGAATCCCAATTTTTTTTCAAAAAAAACAAATGAGCTTTATTAAAATTGATTTCTTTTTTAAATTCTCTAGCTTTTTTTTTAATTTCAACACTTAATAAATCCCTATTTGATTGTTCTTTAGAAAAAAAGGGTGAAGTGTAACTTAACAAAATTGAAATAATAAATAATTTAATCTTAGTCATTATTGTCTTGCTAATAGATTTTGCGGATACAACAATAAAATGAAAGTGAATTGATTTTTAAACTAAAAATTTTTTCTAACCTTGTTGTACAGTAGTTTCAGTACCCCTGGATGTTACTGGGTCAATATCATTATTATATACTGTAACTTTATCTACATATTTACAAGTATAAAAAACATCAATATACCATGCAGTATAACTTTTAGGCACTTCCTCTCTAGAGTCATATTGCAGATAGAAATCTTTATTATTGCTAGCTACACCAAGTGTAGGTGCTTTAGTGTTATTACTATCTATGAAAACAACAATTCTGAAATTAACAGCATCCTTTATATATTGTGCTGTAACTAGAGGTGCAACTGGTCTTAAAAAATCATTAACCGGTGCCTTAATTAAACTAGCAGGTATATTTTGACCAATCGCTATAGGCGCAACAATAATAGGTTTTAAATTTAAAGTAGAATTCATAATTAAATATTTGGCTTGGTTAACAATAAAATTTATTTTAGCACTAAAATATACTTTTTACTTAACAAAATATATATTTAATCTGTTTTTCTCATAATTCAACAAATTAAGACTATGAATAAAGAGATTTAAAACAACAACAGTAAAAACCACCAAACTATCGGCACACTTTCTACCCAAAAGGAAGTGTAATATTTAGACCGTTTTTCATTGGCAAAAAGGATAAAAAATGAAATGACAATCACTAAAATAAAGTTGATAATCAATTGATTTTTGTCAAAATTACTTTTAAATATTTCCAAAAAATAAAATGGAATCAAAAGTAACAGCCCTACTATTTTGGTTCGCTTTACTCCTATTTGCTGCGGAACAGTTTTAAGATGTGGATCGTCTTTCGCCAAATCAATAATCTCAAAAATAAGTATCAACACAAAAATCAAAACAAAGCGTTGCATACATTTTAGATAGAAATCCAGATTTATTGATATGCCCGCATCTAAAATTGGCAATCCCAACGTCACACCAACCCAACACAACGCCACGATATAAATTTTGACACCAGCCCAATTCCTTGCATTTTTTTTATTTAGAAAAAAGGGAAGCGTATACAGCAATGTGACACTCAAAAAAGCAATAGCAACAATCTGGGTAACGCGTTCCAACTGAAAAAAATAAAAGCCAACCAAAATAAACGAACAAAAACTGAACAAAGTAATTGCTTTAAGTTCCTTCCGCATTTGTATTTTTTTGGCTCGAGCCAAAGCATCGTATTTCACAAAATTATAGCCGACAATCGTTCCGAAAAAAGCAAACTGAGCAACTGCATCGCCTTCCGGAATGTGGAACATGTGTTGCGTCATTCTGACCAAGGCATAACACGAAAAAGCCACGTGAATACTACTATTAATATAGAAATCAAAAATTAATTTAAAAAACCTCATTAGACAAAATTAATCAAAGTGTTAATAAGAACGGCTTTTAGTTGAAAAATTCACAGAAAATCAAGTAAAAAAAGGCAATTAATAGCATATTAATATTTAATTTTACAGCCTTTTAAAACAAGAAACACACAACCCATTTTATATACAATGAAAACAGACGCTTTTGCATTAAGACACATTGGCCCAAGAGAAAATGATTTAGAACACATGTTGAAGACGATTGGGGCAGAAACACTGGAACAATTGATTCAAGAAACGATTCCAAGTGACATTCGTTTAAAATCTGATTTAGACTTGGAACCTGCAATGACCGAATATGAGTTTGCAAATCACATTCAGAAATTAGGGAATAAGAATAAAGTTTTTCAATCCTACATTGGTTTAGGATACAATGCAGCAATTATTCCTGCGGTGATCCAAAGAAATGTTTTTGAAAACCCGGGATGGTACACTGCTTACACACCGTATCAAGCTGAAATTGCTCAAGGTCGTCTGGAAGCAATTTTGAATTTCCAAACTATGGTTATCGAATTAACTGGAATGGAAATCGCTAATGCTTCTTTATTAGACGAAGGAACTGCAGCTGCAGAAGCAATGGCATTACTTTTTGACGTTCGTTCTCGTGACCAAAAGAAGAACAACATTAATAAATTCTTCGTTTCTGAAGAAATATTACCACAAACTTTATCTGTTTTACAAACGCGTTCGACACCAATCGGAGTTGAATTAGTAGTTGGAAACCATGAAACATTCGATTTTTCATCGGAATATTTTGGAGCAATCCTGCAATACCCGGGCAAATTTGGACAAGTTTATGATTATGCCGCATTTATCGCTAAAGCTGCTGAAAACGAAATAAAAGTAGCTGTTGCTGCTGATATTTTAAGTTTAGTAAAACTGACTCCTCCTGGAGAAATGGGCGCTGCTGTAGTCCTTGGAACTACACAACGTTTCGGAATTCCGTTAGGTTACGGTGGTCCACACGCTGCTTACTTCGCTACAAAAGACGAATACAAAAGAAGTATGCCAGGAAGAATCATCGGTGTAACTGTTGATACCGACGGAAATCGTGCCTTGCGTATGGCGTTGCAAACACGTGAGCAACACATCAAGCGCGATAAAGCAACTTCAAACATTTGTACAGCACAGGTTTTATTGTCAGTTATGGCAGGAATGTATGCCGTTTATCATGGTCCAAAAGGATTACAATACATCGCTGATAAAGTACATGCTTCTGCAGCGACGTTGGCAAACGCACTAGAAAAATCAGGTTATCAACAAACCAATACCGCTTTCTTTGATACTATCGTTGTAAAGGCTGATGCCAAAAAAGTAAAAGCGATTGCCGAAGAAAACGAAATTAACTTCTATTACGTAGACGACAATACGATTTCAATTTCCTTAAACGAAACAACAAGTATTACCGATTTAAATAAAATCATTGCTGTTTTCGCTTCTGCAAATGGCACTCCGGTAAACACTATTGAAAGTCTATCAGAAACCAATCATTTCCCAGAAAACGTAAACAGAACATCAACGTTCTTACAGCACGATGTTTTCAACAAACACCATTCAGAAACCGCTTTGATGCGTTACATTAAAATGCTGGAAAGAAAAGATTTAGCGTTAAATCACTCGATGATTTCACTAGGTTCTTGCACCATGAAATTGAATGCTGCTTCAGAAATGTTACCTCTAAGTATGGCACAATGGAATAACATTCACCCGTTTGCACCATTAGACCAAGCACAAGGATATCAAGAAATGTTGGCTAAATTAGAACAACAATTAAATGTTATTACTGGTTTTGCCGGAACTACGTTACAACCTAATTCAGGAGCTCAAGGAGAATATGCCGGATTAATGGTAATTCGTGCTTACCACCAATCAAGAGGGGATCACCATAGAAACATTGCTTTAATTCCATCATCGGCTCACGGAACAAATCCAGCTTCGGCAGCGATGGCAGGAATGAAAGTTGTGGTTACTAAAACATTGGAAAACGGAAATATCGACGTAGAAGATTTACGTGAAAAAGCAATTTTTCACAAAGACAATCTTTCTTGTTTGATGGTTACATACCCATCGACTCACGGTGTTTTTGAAAGCGCAATTAAAGAAATCACACAATTGACCCACGATAACGGCGGACAAGTTTATATGGACGGTGCCAATATGAATGCCCAAGTTGGATTGACAAATCCTGCAACTATTGGTGCTGATGTTTGTCACTTGAACTTACACAAAACATTCGCTATTCCTCATGGAGGTGGCGGACCTGGTGTAGGACCAATATGTGTAGCGCCACAATTAGTTCCATTTTTACCTACAAATCCTGTAATTCCAACTGGTGGAGAAAACGCCATTACGGCAATTTCTGCTGCGCCATGGGGTTCTGCATTAGTTTGTTTGATATCGTATGGTTACATCTGCATGCTTGGTGCTGAAGGTTTGAAACAATCTACTGAATATGCAATTTTAAACGCAAACTACATTAAAGAGAAATTAAACGGTCATTATGATACGTTGTATTCCGGAGAAATGGGTCGTGCGGCACACGAAATGATTCTGGAATGCCGTCCATTTAAAGAAAAAGGAATTGAAGTAACTGATATTGCAAAACGTTTGATGGATTATGGCTTCCATGCTCCTACCGTTTCTTTCCCAGTTGCCGGAACTTTAATGATTGAACCTACTGAAAGTGAAAATTTAGAGGAATTAGACCGTTTTTGTGATGCGATGATTGCTATCCGAAAAGAAATTGAAGTTGCAACTTTAGACAATCCAAATAATGTATTGAAAAATGCACCACATACTTTGATGATGGTTACTACTGATACTTGGAATTTCCCATACACTCGTGAAGCAGCAGCGTTCCCATTAGAATACATTTCCGAAAATAAATTCTGGCCTACCGTACGTAGAGCAGATGAAGCATATGGAGATAGAAATTTAGTTTGTTCTTGCGCACCGATTGAAACGTACATGGAAAGCTAATTTTAAATTTAAAAAAACAAAAATGCCTCGATATATCGAGGCATTTTTTATCTTAATATTCTACATTTAGTATTTATATCCTAAACCAGTTTTTATTGCTTGTGTTCCACCAAATTGATTAGAATTTGCTCCAACAGTCGTCTTATCAGAAGTCATTAATATAAATGGACAACCTAAAATAGCAGCTGCCATTTTAAGCTTTTTTTCTGCTTTTTTGTCACCAGTGTTACCTGTTTGTAAGTTGATCATTCCTGTTTTACCTCTAACCTCACCTACTTTTTTCAAACCGGCAATATATGATTTCTCTTCAAGGATAACTACTTTTTCCCAATCAGCTTCTCCTGCAACAACGATTTTTTCCGTAACATCTTCAACTCTACCACTTTTACCATAAACAATTTTTTCAATTGCATATTTTCCTATAGAGTTTTCAGCATCCTCACCATCGTATTTAAAAACAACAGTATACTCATCAACACGCATAACTTTCCCGTTTACAACCTCTCCACTATGTTTTGAAATTACATCGGTTTGAGCTGCTACAAATGTTGTAGCCAAAATCATGGAAAACAATAAAATAATTTTTTTCATTTTTTTTAAATTAGGTTTTTATATTTTTCAAAAATATAAAAAAACTTACAAAATTAACTATATTTAATTAAAGAAATTAAATTCTTACTAAAGTTATAATAATAATAATAACAGACGAACCTCAACTATAATCCATCTACAAATACAATCAATCTTTGAAAAGCTATTAAACATAAATCAAAAACTATTTTATCTTACAACAAATAGAAAACAAATATCGCAGCTTATATTGCAATTCGTAATAAAATAATCAATATTTTTGCCAATAAACTATTATTTCATAATTATATGCACGCATAGTAAATATTGTGAGTGTAATAATTTTTTAATGATTAATTTAGCATAAAATTTGGAAAATTAACGCAATGAAAATAAAAATAGCTGGAATAGGAAGCTATATTCCTGAGAAAAAAGTAAGCAATACTGACTTTGGCGAACATGTTTTTTTGAATGAAGATGGATCTGCCTTTGGTTACCCTAACGAAGTAGTAATAAAAAAATTCAAGGGAATCACCGGAATCGAACACAGGCGGTATGCCGAAGACCATTTGACATCTTCTGATTTAGCTTTCTTCGCCTCTCAAAAAGCAATAGAAAATGCTGGAATCGATCCAGAGACAATAGATTACATCATATTCGCACATAACTTTGGTGATGTAAAACATGGCACAACTCAATCTGACATGATTCCAAGTCTCGCTTCCCGCGTCAAACATAAATTAGAAATAAAAAACCCAAAATGTGTCGCTTACGATATCCTCTTTGGATGTCCAGGTTGGATTGAGGGTGTACTTCAAGCTAATGCATTCATAAAATCAGGGATGGCAAAACGCTGTTTAGTTATAGGCTCTGAAACGCTATCTAGAGTAGTTGATGCTCATGACAGAGATTCCATGATTTATTCTGATGGCGCTGGCGCTTCAATCATTGAAGCTTCTGATGACGAAACCGGAATGCTGGCCTACGAAAGTGCGACTTATGCTAATGATGAAGCTAATTATTTGTTCTTTGGCAAATCATACAACCTAGATCTAGATCCTGACACTCGCTACATTAAAATGTATGGGCGTAAAATATATGAATTTGCATTAAATCAAGTTCCTATGGCTATGAAAAGTTGCTTGGATAAAAGCGGACTAGGAATTGATGACGTAAAAAAGATTCTTATCCATCAAGCCAATGAAAAAATGGATGAAGCAATAATCCAACGTTTTTACAAATTATTCGACAGACCCGTTCCAAAAGATATTATGCCCATGAGCATACATGAACTAGGAAATAGCAGTGTAGCAACCGTTCCTACCCTTTTTGATCTGTTAATTAGTGGACAAATAGAAAACCAATCTATAGAAAAAGGCGACATTCTTCTCTTTGCTTCCGTTGGAGCAGGAATGAACATCAACGCATTTGTTTACAGATATTAATTCTTAAAAGGAATGTAGCAATTAGGAGCTAATCCGGCTATCCATTACAATTCCTCACTACAAAACTTGTTTTTCTAAGGTGCAAGAAAGCTTCTTTCAGTCGCTTTTTGCACCTTGAAAAACTACATTTTGAAGCTCCGGGATTTTCATTCCCATCCGGGCTAAAAAACAATGCCCAAAAACACATTTATTACTATATTTGTGCCTTCGTGCCCTAGCGGCAAAATCAAAAAAACATGTACGAAAAAACGTTTCCCAATAAAAGATTCAAACATACTTTAGAATTTCTAAAAAAACACGTCTCAACTTCAGAGACCATATTAGACTTAGGCGTTGAAAATCCTTTCTCTAAAATCATGAAATCCGAAGGATTTGCAGTTACAAATACAACAGGAGAAGACTTAGACAAAGACCAATCCGTATTTTCATCACAAAAAACAGATGTGGTAACCGCTTTCGAAATTTTTGAACATTTATTAAATCCCTACACAATTTTAAGTGAAATAAAATCGGATAAAATTTTCATATCCATACCAATGCGTTTGTGGTTTTCTCCCGCTTACCGCAGTAAAACGGACATGTGGGACAGACATTACCATGAATTTGAAGACTGGCAACTGGACTGGCTTTTGGAAAAAACGGGTTGGAAAATAATTGACCGCGAAAAATGGACAAATCCCGTAAAGAAATTTGGTCTTCGTCCCTTATTGAGAAAGTTCACCAATCGCTATTATATTGTTTACGCTGAAAAAATAAAATAATGAATTATTATATTGTTATTCCGGCGCATAATGAAGAAGCCTTCATCGCTTTAACTTTAGACTCTTTGATTTCGCAAACCGTTTTACCTAAAAAAGTAGTTGTCGTCAATGACAATTCTACGGATAAAACAGCAGAAATCGTTACGGCTTACGCCAAAGAGAATCCGTTTATCTCATTAGTAAACAAAACTTCAAGCGCCATACATTTACCGGGAAGTAAAGTCATTCAGGCTTTTCACAAAGGTTTTGAAACATTGGATGAAGAGTATGACGTTATCGTAAAACTGGATGCCGACTTAATTCTACCGAACAATTATTTCGAAACTATTTTAAATATTTTCGAAAAAGACGCAGCGATAGGAATGGCTGGTGGATTCGCTTACATAGAGAAAAATGGCGAATGGATTTTGGAAAACCTAACCGATAAAGACCATATTCGTGGTGCATTCAAAGCGTATAGAAAAGCATGCTTCCAACAAATAGGGAATTTAAAACCAGCTATGGGTTGGGACACCGTTGATGAATTATTGTCAAAATTTTACGGATGGAAAGTCGTTACGGATGCTTCATTAATCGTAAAACATTTAAAACCAACAGGAGCTAATTACAACAAAACTGCCCGTTATAAACAAGGAGAAGCGTTCTACACACTAGGCTACGGTTTTATAATCACTTCCATAGCTTCGGCAAAACTGGCGATGATGAAAAAGAAACCGTTACTCTTTTTAGATTACATCAAAGGTTTTTGGAAATCCAAAGCTGCTAAAACACCATTATTAGTAACGGAAGAACAAGCTAAATTCATCCGGAATTATCGCTTAAAAAAAATGAAAGAGAAGCTTTTTTAGCTTCAGAAATCAAAAACTGCTAAATCAAAAGGTATAACTCTTTACAATTTTTGTAATTTAGCCCATATTCGCAAAACTTATGATGCTCATTCGATATATAACGCAAATAGGAAGATACTTCTTAATGCTGAAAGAAATTTTCAACAAACAAACCAAATGGTCTGTAATGAAAAATTTAATTTTCAAGGAAATTGATGATTTAATTATCGGCTCCCTAGGTATTGTAGCCTTTATTTCTTTCTTTGTTGGTGGTGTTGTCGCCATACAAACTGCATTAAACCTGACCAATCCTTTAATTCCAAAATACCTTATAGGATTTGCAACACGACAATCCGTAATATTAGAATTTGCCCCTACTTTTATCTCCGTAATTATGGCTGGTAAAATGGGTTCTTTTATTACGTCAAGTATAGGCACAATGCGGGTTACAGAACAAATTGACGCATTGGAAGTAATGGGAGTAAATTCTCTTAATTATCTTGTCTTTCCAAAAATAATTGCTCTGTTATTGTATCCGTTCCTTATCGGAATTGCTATGTTTCTAGGAGTTTTAGGCGGATGGATGGCTGGTGTATACGGAGGCTTTACGTCAAGCGACGAATTTATCAATGGAGCTCAAATGGATTTTATTCCATTTCATATCATATATGCTTTTATTAAGACTTTAATATTCGCCATGTTATTAGCAACAATCCCATCTTTTCATGGGTATTACATGAAAGGTGGAGCACTTGAGGTAGGAAGGGCAAGTACCGTTTCCTTTGTTTGGACATCAGTTACCATAATATTATTCAATTACATATTAACGCAGTTGTTACTAGGATCATGATAGAAGTAAAAAACGTAGAGAAATCATTTGGCGGAAACAAAATTCTTAAAGGTATTTCGACGGTTTTTGAAACCGGAAAGACAAATTTAATTATTGGACAAAGTGGATCTGGTAAAACAGTTTTGCTTAAAAGTCTTTTAGGGATCCATACTCCGGAATCCGGAACGATTTCATTTGACGGCCGAATTTATTCTGAATTAAATCCTGATGAGAAACGAGAATTACGAACTGAAATCGGAATGGTTTTTCAAGGAAGTGCCTTGTTTGATTCTATGACTGTAGCTGAAAATGTTGGATTTCCGTTGCGAATGTTTACCAAAGACAATAATTCAAAGATTCAAGAGCGCGTTGACTTCGTGTTAAAAAGAGTGAATCTTACAGATGCACATAAAAAATTACCTTCTGAAATTTCAGGAGGAATGCAAAAACGGGTGGCGATTGCTCGTGCCATTGTAAACAATCCAAAATACTTGTTTTGTGATGAGCCAAACTCTGGTTTAGATCCAAATACAGCAATCTTGATTGATAATCTTATCAAAGAAATTACTGAAGAATACAACATCACAACGGTTATAAACACGCATGATATGAACTCCGTGATGGAAATTGGAGAGAAAATTCTATTCTTAAAAGATGGTTTAAAAGCTTGGGAAGGAAGTAAAGAAGAAATTTTCAGAACCGATAACGAGGCTGTTGTCGCCTTTGTTTATTCTTCTAATTTATTCAAAAAAGTTAGAGAAGCGTATTTGAAAGATTAAAAGATTAGCTGGATTTCAATAACTCCACCTCAGCATTTGGATTGAATAAATAAGTCTTTCCAGAACTCATTTCGAGACATTCAAAACGTTTAGTTCTTACAGCTATTTTTTTAAAAATCTTTCCGTTTTGTATTCGGAAAACACTGCCGTACGGAATTTCGAATAGATAATTCTTATCATTTTGCTGGTCAAATTGTTTCAAGGCTAACGCTAAAGTGGCATCAGTATCACTACTTGCCGTTGGATTTTTGAAATGACGAGCCAATAAAGGCAATAAATGATTCGGGAAAATTTCCGGTCGGATGTAAGGAATCATCAACCGTTGAAAAGAATATTTCCACTCGTTTCCATGCGGTTTAATATTGCGTCCGAATTTTTCAAACGCAACCAAATGAGAAATTTCATGAATCAATGTAATCAAGAACTTGTATTTATTCAGATTTGAATTTACCGTGATTTCATGCTTCCCATTCAACCCTTTTCGATAATCACCATGACGCGTTTGCCTTTCGTTAACAATCTTAAGATGCACTTGATTGGCAACAATAAGTTCAAAAACGGGTTTTACCGCATGCTCTGGAATGTATCTGGCTAAGGTTTCGCTCAAAACAGTTATGAATTAAGGATTCGTAGAAGAAACTTGCAACACTTTACCATTGAAGTATTTGTTTCCAGTCAAAGTGAAATCATAAATATAATTTGCCATCTCACCTGCTGTTATTGGTGCTTGATAGCCTGGAAAAGCTTCTTCCAACATTTCAGTTTGTACGGAACCCAAAGCTAAAACATTGAAAGAAATCCCACGCTCTTTGTATTCTTCTGCTAATAATTCTGATAATGTAATAACGGCCCCTTTACTCGAACTATAGGCTGCCAATCCAGCAAACTTTAAACTTCCCTGAATCCCACCCATAGAACTTATGGTTACCACATGGCTTCCTTTTTGCAAATAAGGCAGACAAATTCGAGTCAAATTAGCAACTCCAAAAACATTTACTTTATAAATGTTTTCAAAATCTTCTTGAGTGGTTTCTGAAAAAGGTTTAAGCAATAAACTTCCTGCGTTATGAACGACAGCGTCTATTTGTTTCCAAGACTTGGAAAGAAAATCACTTACTTTCACCAATTCAGATTCATTGGATAAATCAACCGAAAGGCAGGTAATATTTTCGTTCCCTAATAAAGATTGAGGAATTTTTCTGGAAATGGCTAATACTTGGTGACCAGCATTGGCAAATTGTAATGCCAACTCAAATCCTATTCCTCTACTCGTTCCTGTGATGATAATATTTTTCATGAAGCAAAAATAAACAAAAACAGTAAAAAAATAATGCTTTATACAAAGGATTGTTGTTGTTATAAAAATTAAAAATTACTACAATTTTACTTATTTTTGGTAAACCAAATTAACATCAGATTCTAAAAAAATGATAGACAGTATACAATTCGAAACTGCAAAAATGAATGAAATTGATGGCGTATTGGCATTACAGGAATTGTACCTTGTAGCTAATCTATCCGAAGAAGAAAAAGCTTCCGGATTTGTTACCACGCCATTTACTATTGAGCAACTAACCGAAGTCATCACTGAAAATAACTTATTTGTTGCCAAAAACAATAACAAAATCATTGCTTATATTTTTGCAGGAAGTTGGGAATTTTTCAAACAATGGCCTATTTTCAATTACATGAGTTCATTGTTTCCGGAACTGACCTTTTTAGATTTTGACATCACCACTACCAATAGTTTTCAATACGGCCCCATTTGCATTCACAAGGAATATAGAGGAAAGGGATTGATAATCCCACTTTTTGAGTTCATGAGAAAACACGTTGTTAAGAAATACCCATTGGCTTTGACCTTTATCAACAAAGTAAATATCCCGTCTACAAAAGCGCATACCGAAAAACTAAAATGGACCATTATTGGGGATTTTCAATTCAATAATAATGAATACTTCATTTTGGCGTATTATATGAATCAGGAGGCTTCTGAAACTATTTAAGCATAATGATCTCTCGTGTTGGGGAGTTTGCCATTTGCGCTACAGCAGGTAATAATTCCTGAATAAAAGAAGTCATGTGCGGAATATCCATCGCTTTGAAATCATCAGAAACATGATGGTAAAATTCAAAGTTTTGAAAATCAAACGTACTCACAGACTGACAAGGCACTTTAAAAAGTTCGTAAAATGAATAGTTGTCTGATCTATAAAATAATTTATATTCGGCTTCTTTTGGAAGAAAACCAATCGTATTTTTCCCAGTATATCCATTGATTTTATCTGCCATATTAGATTTATCAAAACCCGTAATATAAGCCAGATAATCTCTTTTCATTGGCACACCAATCATTTCAATATTGAACTGGGCATACAATTTAAAATCTTGTGCTTTCAATTTTTTGGCCAAATGTTTAGAGCCTAACAGCCCTTTTTCTTCTCCAGCAAAAAACACAAAAAGAATACTCCGTTTATTATTTTTGGCGGTACTGAAATATTTTGCCATTTCAGCAACTGCAGTTGTTCCTGAAGCATCATCATTTGCACCGTTATTTATAAAATCGCCATTTACCCCATTTTTATCCAAACCAATATGATCGTAATGTGCGCTTAGAATTACAAACTCATTTTTTAAAAATGGGTCATTCCCTTCAACAACACCTACAATATTGAATGCAGTTTCCTTAAAAGTTGATAACGTATCACGATACGATTTAAAATATGGTTTTACATTATTGTTGTTAAAAAATTGTTCTAAATAATCCGCAGCTTTTACCATTCCTGCTTTTCCGGTTTCCCTTCCCTCCAGTTCATCCGAAGCTAAATATTTCAATGTTTTAGCAACGTCATTTTCTTTTACTTTATAACCAAAATCAATACTTTTTAATTTAGCATCAACTGTAGCTTGGGCAATAAGAGTTGATGATGACAGAAAACTAAAGAAAATTAAAGAAAGAGATAGACATGCTTTTTTCATAATATTGAAGTTTATGTTTTTTATAATATGGTTTTATTTCGATAATATTTCTTGTAGACTTTTACCATTTGAACAAAAGCCAAAATCACAAAAAATGATGGAATTACAATTGGAATTACATATTTAGAAAAGCTGGACGTATTTTGAGCCAAGGTATTCAATATCAAAATCAAACTCAACATTCCAACAAATGTACCTATTAAAGTCCCTGCAATATAAAACAGTTTGAGTTTATTTACTATTGAAATATAATTCCCATTGATTAGATATAGATTCCAACCAGTCCAAAATGGTACTTGAAGAAAATTGATTGCACTCAAAAAAACACCTATTAACAAGGGAGAATACATCGCATATTTTTCTAAAACACCTTGCTGTTCCATTGTTTGATTAGCACTTGCATAGAAAGAATAGCCTATTATCAATAAGAACAAGATGGCGAAAAAATCAATAACTTTCATTAACTTTTTATTATTAACCAATTGCTTTGCGAAAATTAAAGTAAAATAAACCACAAACATTTCAACAAAAACAACTCCTAACAAAAAAAATGTTAAGCTGTTCAACCCTAGTTTTGAATAGATTTCAAAACCAATAAAATTCAAATATCCCAAAGGGATTGAACCGATAAAGCTCACTAAAAAACCAACAAAAATGTTCTTTAATGCCTTCATAATTTTAGAAATTAACAATTTTACTGCTTTGTTCCAGATGCATTTTATATTCCCTCATGCCGTCTTTATGCTGTAAATAGGGAGCTCCATTTTTATGGTTTGCCACACTTATTTCATACATATAGGTGATATGACGCGCAAGTTCTTTCCATGCAAAAAACAATGAATGTTTTGGGTCATAAATATGGGTAGGCTCGCTTGCAGCTCCATTAAGTTCGACTACTGAAAAATTCAATCCTTGCTCTAATTCTGCTATAGTATTGTACATCACATCCAATCTACCAAAATAGAAACCCGGAATTTGCATACACATTTCGTTAATCGTTTGTGTCAATTTTGGGGTTATCCAATGACTTCCATCAATAAATTTCGCCCCGCGTGCATGATTACCATACGGCACCAAATTCAACTTTTCTCCTTTTGGAAGAATGTCGAGTAGTTTTTTTCCGTATTCCTGTTTCAAAACCTTTAATTGCAATTCATATCGCGGATTTTCTTTTATTAATTCTTCTACGGTAGAGAATCCGTTTCCGGTAATAATCAAAAATTCTTTCGAAACTATTCCGGTGATTCTGCCGACTTTTTCGTGAGGATAACGCACATAGAAAATCCCAACTTCGTTTTTGTACGGAATTAAATCCTGTACTACATAATCAAAATTTGCTTTTTCAGCATATCCTTTTAAATCTTCAATCGTATTAATTTTTTTGACACCAGATCCGCGAAGACCTATATCTGGTTTTGCAATCAAAGGGTATTTTATTGCCGCAGCTTCAATCGCATTTGAAATATCTTCAAGAGCAGTTCCTTCTTTTATTAATTCCGTTTTTGGGTAATACTGTTGTGGAATCAAATTATAGATTTCTTTTTTGGACTCCATCATAAAACCGCCATTTTTTATGGTTGGATTAGAAGCATTAAAGAAAAAAATAGATTTTGCCTTTATTGAATAATAGGACCATAAAAAATAAATAGGAATGTAAACAATCTGGAAAGGCCAATATTCCCAATGCGTAATTTTATGAAAAAATAGTTTGCTTTGCCTGTTCGTCATAACTCGGGTCAATGTTTGTTTTTTAAACGGTGATAAATGAGGTCGAAAAATCCTGTTGCGCAATCAAATCGTAATGCAATATAACTACTTTATTTTTTTCAATAACCGCTTGCGTAATACTCAACGTTTTCATCTCCTCATTTCTATTGATGACCAAACCATTTTCATCATTTTCTTCTTCGGTGTAGCGATGAAAATCGTACATTTTTGATTCGGAAATTTCGAGATTTGTATCCATAAAAGTATGAAACCAGTCGGCACGTTTTTCACGAATCGATGAGGAATACAAAGTCGATGAAGACCAAATATGATTTTGATGAATATCCAAAGGAGTTGTTCGTTTTTCTTTTCCGTTCCAGCGCAATTGAAAAAGAGCGTTGTTTTGAAATAAGACTAACGTAAAAGGTTCTATGTTGTCCAAATCAATTTCGTTCCAGAAATCCTTTGGCGATAAGCTGCTGATCATGTCTAAAACAATCAAGCCTCGGCTTTTTCGATATGGAAGTTGCACTTCATGCTTTTCATCGGCACCGTTTAAAAGCACTAAAATTGTACCGTCCGCATTAGCTACAAACCACGTTCCTCCTGCTTTTGGATCCTTTGAAAAAATAAGATTCTTTCCATTTACGGTATAAATCCTTGGCGGTATTGCGCTTGGCCGTACAGTTTTTTCATCCCGATTGGATGTAATGATAATTTTATCATTCGTTGCGACAAAACTTACTGTGCACATTGATTTCTATATTCTATGGTAGATCGGGCAACGCCAAAATTAGGGTCAATTGTTACTGTTTCACATTGCAAGATAGCCACTTTTATAAGCGCCTGATGGTGAATACAATGTTCTAAATTATACAATAATTCTCTGAAATAGTTGCTTTCTATTCGGATTTCCTCTCCATCAATAATTTGTAACAACTCGATATTTTTATTTTTTTTATCTAAATTTTGTTGAATCAATAGGATGTTTTCAATAGCAAAAGCAGTATCCGTTTGAATTCGAATATTTCGTTCTCTTTTATCATAATTCACAAGACCTAAATCATACTGATTTTCTAAGCATTGAAACATTTCAATAATATGTCTTGTATGCTCTCCAATGGTAGCATTACTTAACTCCGCACAAGAATTTGAGTATTCTGTTTGAGACAATTGATTCAGCAAATCAATTAGTTCGTTCAAACTATTATTTATAGAAGGTATTAACATATTTAAGTTTTAATTCAACAAATTCATCAATCTAGTCCTCTCCTTAAAAACTAAAATAACACAGCAAAGAAAGGTAATTAGTGCCAAAATAAAAAGTGTGCCGCCATCATTTTTCACTTCAATACCAAGAACGAACAGATGAGCAAAAATTGCACCAACCATAACGCCGCAACCCATTATAGCGCCAAATAACAAAGTTCTGGGAATTAAAATCAAAATTACCGTAATCAACTCGGCAACTCCAGTACCAATCCTTCCGTAAGGTTCAATTCCCAAACTCGAAAAAATATAAACCGACTCTTCACTAGTCGTAAATTTGAAGTAAAGTGTTTGCACTAAAATTACTGCTACTGTAAGTCTCAGCAACCAGAAAAAAAGAGATAGTTTCATGATTTCTATTTTTTTATTTAACTATTTTATTCCAATTTGCATCAGCCTTCATCATCAAAACATTTTCCTGCTTGTTCCAAGTCTTCAAAGTGTTATTAAAATAGGCATTGTAAAACAGATACAACTTCCCATTTGTTATTTTGAAAGTTTCCGGATTTATTGATACTTTTTCATTAGAATCTCCCATTGCAAAAGCACACCAACCGCCGTATTGCGGTTCATATTTTGAAGGATTCTTTAGGAATGCTTCTTTATTTACTGGCGTCGAAAAATAATAAATCACTCCCTCATACGCAGTTGTTAGTTCTTTTCTCCCTTTGACTGCTTTCCCTTGTTTAAAATAAGCTACCGGATCATGTCCCTGAATAGCAATACTTTTTTCAATATTAAAATTAGTAGCACGTTTGTTATCCTTTTGCGAAAAGACAGAAAGAGTACATAAAATCGTTATAATAAACAATAGTCCTTTCATATTTTATTTTTTTAAAGATTTAGCAACAGCAACCAACAAATCATTTGAAATTCTGTTCTTGAAATTAGGTGTAATGTGTTCAAACTCTATTTCTCCATTTGTATTCAAAATAAAAACCGCTGGAACAGGTAAAAAAGAAGTATTCATTCCATCAGAACCTTTAGTTATTAAGGGCTTATAATTTTCAGGAGCTTCAAAAGCAATCCCAACAGCTTTAGCTAATTCGCCTATACTGTCGGACAATAACAGATAATTTAATTTTTCTTTCTCATCAGTAACCTTCAAGCTTTTTGGTGCATCCGGACTTATAGCGATGATTTGATATCCTAAATCCAGTAATTCTTTTTCGGCTTCCGCCAAAGCAGCTAAATGTACATTACAATATGGACACCATCCGCCACGGTAAAAAACCAAAACTGTTCTTTTCTTACGGATTAATTCCAATACATTTACATCTGTATTTTCAACAGATTTTAAAGTGACATTAGGGATTTTTTCTCCAATAAGTAATGGAGTAATTTCTGACGCCTGTTTAGGCAAATCATTTTGAGCGTGAACAGACAATCCAATTGCAAACAAAACCAAATAAATTATTTTTTTCATAGTATTACATTTTTGAAGTTGTAAAACTACTGTGCAATTTCGAAACCATTTGTCGGCTATATTACAGTTACTGTAAAATAATTATAGTTTACGCATATCGGTGATAATGATTTCTTTTCTGCTGTAAACAATAGTTCCATTGGTTTCCATTTCATTGAGCAATTGAGTCGCAGTTTGTCTCGACGTACAAATAATTTGCGCCATATCATTTTGGGTCAGATAATTATCAATAACAACGGTGTTTTCAGTTCTTACACCTTCTTTCTCCGCCCAATCTTTTAGGAACTGAAACAACCTTGTTTTAGCATCTTTTGAAATTAGATTAGCATAACTATTCTTAATGCGTTTCATTTTAAGCCCGACAAACTTAGTGTATGACAAAGCCATACTTGGATTCCGTAACAATAAATCTTCAAAATCCGACATTAGAAAACTACAAATAGCCACATCATCTGAAAGCACTTTTGCATATTCATTGGACTGACTATCGGCTTCCAAAGTCAGTTCTCCAAATAAATCACCCTTTTGAATAATATCTTTAATTGTTTCGTTTCCTTCTTCATCAACTGCCACAATCTTTATGTTTCCCTTTTTCAAAAGAAAAATTCTTGGTAAGTCCGATGAAGAAAAATAAATAATTTCACCTTTCTGAGCTTTTTTAAAACCAGTAATTATACACAATTGTCTAATTTGTCCAAAACTTAATGTTCTGAACAATTTGTGATCACGCAAATACCAATATTTTAAATCCTCATACATAAAAATTATTTTGGTAAATGTATTAAAAAAACAAAACCCTTTCTAACCGAAATTAGAAAGGGCTTAAACAACTATTTTGTTCTCTTTACGAAACCAATCCTCTAGAAATTACAATTCGTTGTATTTCAGAAGTACCTTCATAAATTTGAGTAATTTTAGAATCACGCATCATACGTTCCACATGATATTCAGCAACATAACCGTTTCCACCGTGAATTTGTACGGCTTCATTGGCCACTTCTAAAGCGATTTCAGAAGCGTATAATTTTGCCATTGCTCCAGAATGCGCAATGTCTTTACCTTCATCTTTTTCGCAGGCCGCTTTCATTACCAATAATTTTGCGGCAGTTACTTTTACATACATATCAGCCAGTTTGAAAGCAATGGCCTGATGATTAAAAATTTCTTTTCCAAAAGCTTTTCTCTCATGCGAATATTTCAAAGCAATTTCATAAGCTCCAGTTGCAATTCCTAACGCTTGTGATGCTATTCCAATTCTTCCTCCGTTTAAGACATTCATTGCAAAAGCAAATCCAAATCCGTCCGCACCTATTCTATTTTCTTTCGGAACTTTTACATCTGAAAACATCAACGAGTGGGTGTCACTTCCACGAATTCCCATTTTCCTTTCTTTTGGTCCAATATCAAATCCGGCCCAACCTTTCTCAACAATAAAAGCATTGATTCCTTTATGTCCTTTTTCAATATCCGTTTGAGCAATTACAATATATGTAGAAGCCGTTGATCCGTTTGTAATCCAGTTTTTTGTTCCATTCAATAAATAATAATCCCCTTTGTCTATTGCTGTTGTTTTTTGCGAAGTGGCATCACTTCCCGCTTCTGGCTCTGACAAGCAAAAAGCTCCAATCACTTCTCCTTTTGCAAGTGGCACTAAATATTTCATTTTTTGCTCTTCATTGCAATATTTTTCAAGACCTGCACAAACCAAAGAGTTATTTACTGACATGATTACAGCCGATGAGGCATCAACTTTTGCAATTTCTGTCATGGCCAAAACATAGGAAATACTGTCTAAACCAGATCCTCCATATTTAGGATCAACCATCATCCCCATAAAGCCTAAATCGGCCATCATTTTTACTTGCTCCGTTGGAAATTTTGAATGTTCATCACGTTCAATAACACCCGGTAATAATTCTGCTACAGCAAAATCTTTAGCGGCTTGCTGAATCATTAAATGCTCTTCGGTTAGATTAAAATCCATATTTTTATTGTAAATTAAATGTTCTTAAATTGGTCAACAAAAGTAATTATTAAAAGTTAGTTTTCAAACGATTTCGTAAATTTAGCTAATGTTTAAAGAAAAGCGTGAAGTTAAATAGAAACAATTTAAAAACTTCTTCTGTGATTTAGATTTAGCATACAATATTTATTTATCGAAAACAGGAAACCAAAAGTTTTAAAGTAATTTGTTAAGTTAGACATAAAGAATATCTACACCAATTATAAAACTAATATACATTGCAAATTAATAATTTATCAGAAATAAAAATCGTTGTATCCAATAAAATAATGATATTCAAAACCTGTGAATCTTTACTTTACTAGAAATTTTAAAATTCACGATAAGCAATCAATATATTGAATAATATTAATGGAGTAAAAATAATTACCGCTCCACAATAACCTAATTGCATTAATATCCTGAACGAAAACGTTGTAATAATTATTAAATAACCAAAAATTGATTCTTCTAAAACCTTAACTCAAAAAAAAGCACTGTTTGACTGCTAAATAAATAAATAAATGATAGTTTTGCTAAAATTTATATCAGTTATATTATGAAAAATCTTTTATTATTATTCGTGTTTCTATTATCTGTGCAATTCAGTCAAGTATGCGCACAAAAACAAATTGAAGTAGATGGTGTTATTTTACCAAGGACTATTGATTTCAAACAAAGAACTTTAATGCTAAACGGTGTAGGAATTAGATCTAAAATGTGGGTTGACGTTTATGTTCAGGCTTTATACCTATCGGAACTTTCACAAAATGCTGAAAGTATTATTGAAAGTAATTCAGAGATGGCAGTTAGATTACAAATCACTTCATCAATGGTTACCTCAGATAAATTGTCAAAATCTCTTAATAAAGGTTTATTAAAATCAATTGGTAATGGTAATATTGAGAACTTCAAAACACAAATTGCTTTACTTGAATCGCTGCTAAATAAAGAAAAAACGGTAAAAGACGATGCTTTTAACCTCATTTATAATCCTGCGGATGAATCTCTTTGGGTTTTTAAAAACGACAGATATGAAGGAAAAATTCCTGGGTTCGAATTCAAAAAAATATTTTTCGGCATTTGGCTTTCTAATAAACCGGTTGACGAAAAACTTAAGAATGACTTATTAGGCAAATCTTAACAGCTTTTTTTGACTAAAATGCTTTTGATAAATAATACCAAAAAATCAAATTCGCATTATTGTATTTTTTATATTTGTCAAAAATAAACATATCGCAATAAATGAAAGATTTATTAAAGAAATTCGAAAATAAAGAGCCCGAAATAATTTTCAACTGGAAAGATGCTGAAACGGAAGCTGAAGGATGGACAGTCATCAATTCACTTCGTGGTGGCGCTGCCGGTGGTGGAACTCGTATGAGAAAAGGGTTGGATATGAATGAAGTTTTGTCTTTGGCAAAAACCATGGAAGTAAAATTTTCGGTTTCTGGACCTGCTATTGGCGGAGCAAAATCTGGAATTAATTTTGACCCGAATGATCCAAGAAAAAAAGGCGTTTTACAACGTTGGTATAAAGCCGTTTCTCCGTTATTAAAAAGCTACTACGGAACTGGCGGTGATTTAAATGTTGATGAAATTCACGAAGTGATCCCAATGACAGAAGAATGTGGTGTTTGGCATCCGCAAGAAGGCGTTTTCAACGGTCACTTCAAACCTACTGAGGCGGATAAAATTAATAGAATTGGACAATTGCGTCAAGGTGTGGTGAAAGTGATAGAAAATCCAAAATTCTCACCAGATGTTTCCAGAAAATATACCGTTGCCGATATGATTACCGGTTACGGCGTTGCCGAAGCCGTTCGTAATTATTACACTATTTATGGTGGAGACGTAAAAGGGAAGAAAGCAATTGTACAAGGTTTTGGAAATGTAGGTTCTGCTGCCGCTTTTTACTTAGCCGAAATGGGTGCTAAAGTAATTGGTATCATCGACAGAGACGGTGGATTAATCAATGAAGAAGGATTCACTTTCGAAGAAATAAGAGCTTTATTTCTTGCAAAAGACGGAAACAAACTAGTTGCTGAAAACATGATTCCTTTTGAAGAAATCAATCAAAAAATATGGACGATAGGTGCTGAAATATTCACTCCATGTGCCGCTTCCCGATTGGTAACTCAATCTCAAATTGACAGTTTAATTGCTCATGGTCTTGAAGTAATTTCTTGTGGTGCGAATGTTCCTTTTGCCGATAAAGAAATATTTTTCGGTCCAATTATGGAAGATGTAGATCATAAAGTGAGTTTAATTCCTGACTTTATTTCTAATTGTGGTATGGCTCGTGTTTTTGCTTACTTCATGGAAAAGAAAGTACAAATGACGGATGAAGCTATCTTCCAAGATACATCAGAAATCATCAAAAAAGCGATTGAAAAAGCACATGCTTTAAACCCAAGTAAAACAAATATTAGTGCAACTGCTTTTGAAATCGCATTGAAGCAACTTACTTAAATAAAACAGTATTTATAACTATTTACCGGAACTGGGATTAAGCAGATTTTAAAATCTATTTAATCCCTTTTCTTATTTCTAGTTTTAGGGGAAAGCAATATTATTTATATTCTGGCAGTCGCTTTTTACTCTTGACAATTTTTAGTACTTTTCAACGTTTTTTAGTAATACACTTTTTAAAATTTAAAATACAAATGAGTTCCACCATTTCATCAGATCAAAAGAAATCCTTAGCACTATCCATTCTTTTGTATGCGACAATGTTGTTAATTTTATTTTTCATCCGCTTTTGGCCTCCCGCAAACATGGATGAACTTGCTGGTGGCGGTGGTGGCGGTGGTGTTACAGTAAATTTTGGCGACAGCGATTTAGGTTCTGGAGCAAATTATAAAAGCGAAGTTTTGGAAGTAAAAAATCAAACCAAACAAACGCCTGCAAAATCAACTCCTGACGAAGCTATTTTATCTCAGGAAAACAGCTCCGAAGAAACGGTTGTCATTCCGACGAAAGAAAAAACTAAAAAACCAACAGTCGTTGTAAAAGAAGAAACGAAACCAGTGGTTGTAAAACCTAAAGTTTCTAACAATACAAATGATGCTTTATCCAGCATATTAAAAGGTTCTAATAAAGGTGGTGATGGAGATGACAAAGCAGCCGGAAACAAAGGAAAAACCAATGGAAGTTTAAGTTCTAACGGGTATTATGGAACTGGTGGTTCCGGTGGAGGAACAGGCGGTGGAAATGGTACTGGAACAGGAATAGGAACTGGTAGCGGTTATGGTTCTGGAAGCGGTGGCGGAAGCGGAAGTGGTTCTGGCGGAGGCGTTGGGTATTCTTTAGGAAACCGAAAAGCATTATCTAAACCTAAACCTAACAGTGACTGTAGCGATGAAACTGGAATAGTAGTAGTAGAGATAACGGTTGATAAAAATGGCAATACTATTAGTGCTGTTCCAGGAATAAGAGGGACTACAATTACTGCCAAATGCTTAAAAGACCAAGCCAAAATGGCGGCTATGAATACAAAATGGAGTACCAGTAGTAATGGACCCGAGAAACAAGTCGGTAAGATTATTTATAATTTCAATTTGAATTAGAACAATTAGAAACGTCACTTTTTTGTTTTAAACAGACCTTATCTACTCATTATGAAGAACGACAAATAGAAGTATTTTACGAATTTGCGTGAGGGATAGGAGCAAGTACCGAAGTACTGCGGATATCCCGACCGGAATAGAAAAAGGAGCTAATCAGCATAAAGTTGATTAGCTCCTTTTTCTATTGTGGTCACGCCCAAATAATGCAAATGCTACATAAAAACTCGTAATGAGTTTACTTAGGACTCGTAGCAATCACAAACTTTAGATTGTTCTTCACTCCTATTTGCAGTACGTCAACTAAGTCTTGCACTTGCAAATTGAAAGGAATTCGAACAATAACTGTTTGATCCTTTGCAGAATCCATTTTAGACATCAATGTAGTTTCCAATTCTTCAAAGGAAACTGCTTCCTTGTCGATGTAGAATTTTTTATCTTCTGTGACAGATAAACTAATGTATTGCTTGTTTGTTTTCTCGTTTGATTGTGCTTTTGGCAATGTCATCTTGATAACATTTGGATTTGCCAATGTTGATATAATCAAGAAAAACAACAACAGGAAAAACATAATATCACTTAATGAAGAAGTCGCGACCTCGGCATGAAATCTTCTTTTTCTTTTTATAGACATATTATGATCTTTGAATAATATTTACAAATTCCAGTACTTGCTTCTGGATTTTTAAAGCAAAATTATCAATCTTGCCGTTTAATAAATGGTATCCGCTATACGCAATAATACCAACGATTAATCCAGCACCACTACTTATCATTTTCTCATACAATCCTCCAGAAATATTACCAATACTAATATTCTCTGTTACCGAAATGCTGTAAAATATTTTTATAACTCCAGAAATAGTCCCGATGAATCCTAATGTAGGTGCAATTCCGGCAATAAGTCCCAAATGACCTAAATGCTTTTCCATTTCTCCTATTTCGATATCGGCTGCACGATCCATATTGGATTCAATTTCAACAATAGGTCTCCCAATAACCAGAATCCCTTCTTTTATGATATTTCCTGAAGCGGTATTATTTCGTTCTGCAATAGATCGCGCCAAATCAAGATTTCCTGAATTTAGATTATCGCGTACATCGCGCATCAAAAGTGCATCAATTTTTGATGCTTTACTGATGTACAAATAGCGTTCAATAATCAGATAGAAAGTGTAAAATAATAGAATCCCGATTGGGATAAGCCACACACCACCTTTTAAAAGGAATCCTAAAGTGGATATTTCGGTATTTGGAGCAATTTTTTCAATAACTACGTTTGAAGCAGCGTTGGTAATGGTGTCGGCCTGTAATTGTATAAAACTAAACATATAATATTATTGGATTTTAATCATTAATTCTAAAAATTATTTCAATTTTGCACTAAAGATACTTTTCGATGTACTATTAAACTAAAAAAATCGAAAAATATTTTAAACAACTACTATTTAATAACAAAAATGAACTATCAGGAAACCATAAATTGGATGTTTAACCAACTCCCGATGTACCAACTTCAGGGCGCTTCGGCCTATAAAAAAGATTTGACCAACACGCATTTACTGATAGCTCATCTTGATAATCCACAAGAAAAACTTAATTGCATTCATGTTGCAGGAACCAACGGAAAAGGCTCGACATCACACATGTTTGCGTCCATACTTCAAGAAGCGGGTTATAAAGTTGGATTGTACACTTCTCCTCATTTAAAGGATTTCCGGGAACGTATAAAAATCAACGGAAAGGATATATCTGAAGAATTTGTTACTGACTTCATCAATGAACACAAAAGTTTTTTTGAGTCCAATGACATGAGTTTTTTTGAAATGACCGTTGGACTAGCCTTCGATTACTTTGCAACAGAAAAAGTAGACATCGCTGTTATTGAAGTGGGCATGGGCGGACGATTGGACGCCACCAATATCATAACTCCATTAGTTTCGGTGATTACCAATATAGGATTGGACCACACACAATTTTTGGGAAATACATTAGAAGCCATTGCTTTCGAAAAAGCGGGAATTATCAAACCCAACATTCCTGTAATAATAGGAGAATACACTCCTGAAACGAAACCTGTTTTTTTGGCCAAAGCCAAAGAATGCAATTCGGAAATTTATTTTGCTGCTGATTTGATTTCAGAAACCTATCCTTCTGACTTAATTGGTGATTATCAAATACACAATAAAAAGACGGTACTACAAACCATCTCGGTTTTAAATAGTCAGAATGAATTTAAAATCACTTCAGAAAATACAAAATCCGGTTTACTAAATGTGGTAAAAAACACCGGACTTCAAGGAAGATGGCAACAATTGAATGAGTTCCCAAAAGTTATTTGCGATACCGCACACAACAAAAACGGACTGGAAATTGTTTTGAATCAAATCCAAAAAGAAGATTTTGATACTTTACATATCGTTTTAGGAGTTGTAAATGACAAAGATTTAGATGAAATCCTGCCTTTATTCCCTAAAAAAGCCATCTACTATTTCTGCAAACCTAATATTCCTCGCGGGCTGGATGTTCTAATTCTAAAACAAAAAGCGGCTAGCTTCGACCTAAAAGGCGAAGTATATAATTCTGTTTCAGAAGCTTACCAAAAAGCACTGAAAAATGCAGAGATCACTGACTTTATATACATTGGAGGAAGTACATTTGTGGTCGCAGAAATTTTATAATTTTTTTATTTTTTTTCTTGCAAATACCAATTCTAGTTGTATATTTGCACACGCAATAACGGAAACGAAAGTAACCAAATTGTTTAGGGCGATTAGCTCAGCTGGTTCAGAGCACCTCGTTTACACCGAGGGGGTCGGGGGTTCGAACCCCTCATCGCCCACAAGAAACTCCATTAGAAATAATGGAGTTTTTTTATGCTTACTATTTTTGAATTGATACAAAAAAAATAAAACCCAACAAAAAAGTGAGTCGTAAGTATTTTAATTAGCATGCTCTCTAAATAAGAATGCAATCACCTATACTGTGATTGCATTCTTATTTTAAACCATACACAAAAAAGCGCTATATAAGTTCCAAGGCGCGTTCTAATGCCATTCCTCGCGAGCCTTTAATTAAAATTGTACTATTACTTAATTTCGTTTTTGAAAAATCATTTGAAAAAGTTTCAAACGTATCGTAGAACCAAAAATTATCTTTCTCTATTTTATTTTCATAAAATGCGGATCCCACAAAGTAACATTTTACATTTTGACTATTTGATAACATAGTAACAATCCCTTTATGCTCATCTAAACTTTCACCACCAAGCTCAAACATATCTCCAATAATAATGACCTTATTAGCACTCTCTAATTGTAAAAAATTCTCAATAGCCACAGTCATGCTGCTCGGATTGGCATTATAAGCATCCAGAATGATTTGATTTGTTCCTTTAGACAGAAGCTGCGATCTGTTGTTTTCAGGAATATAACTTTCCAAAGCCTGTTTAATTGCAACATCATCTACTCCAAAATACTTGCCGATAGTAAGTGCCGCATTTATGTTGTTTGCATTGTATAACCCTATTAAATGCGATTTTATTATACGATTAGAGTAACTAATCTCAACAAAGGGATTCGCCTTTACAGCTGTTATATTTACATCTGCATTTTCTCTATTTATACCAAAAGAAAAGAACTTTAATGCCTTCGCCTTTTCAACCTGAATTAAGTCCTCCAGATTTATAAAAGCGAGCTTGTTATTTACCGAAAGATATTGATACATCTCACTTTTCCCTTCAATAACACCTTCAACCCCACCAAAACCTTCTAAATGAGCTTTACCAAAATTAGTGATATAACCATAATCTGGCTTTGCTAAATCACACAGAAACTCAATTTCTTTTTTATGGTTCGCCCCCATTTCAACTATACCAATTTCAGTCTCCGCATTAAACGAAAGCAGCGTTAGTGGTACTCCAATATGATTGTTCAAATTTCCAACAGTCGCCTTAGTATTATATTTTTTAGATAGAACAACATGAATAAGTTCTTTCGTTGTTGTCTTACCGTTACTTCCCGTAAGAGCAATAATAGGCAATTTCAAAAACTCGCGATGGTATTTTGCCAATTCTTGTAATGCTATTAGACTGTCGGTAACTAAGATCGTTCTGTTATCAATGTAACATGATTCATCATCAATTATTACATAAGAGGCCCCCTTTTCCAACGCTTCTTTTGCAAAACTATTAGCATCAAAATGGTCTCCTTTTATGGCAACAAATAAAGAATTTAGTACAATTTTTCGTGTGTCTATCGAAACCGAATTACACTTTAAAAACAAATTATGAATGTCTTTGATATCCATTTGAAACGATTTAAAAAAACAAAAGCCCTAATCAAAGGGCTTTTGTTCTAATTTTATATAAAAAAATTAATTTCTTGGTGATTTTCTTTTTTCAGCTTTTGGACCTACTCTAGACATTGCACATCTAAAACCTATATAATCTGTTGCCATGTCTTGAGGGAAATATCTTCTTTGAGCTGGATCAAGCCAATATGCTCTATCTCTCCAAGAACCACCTTTATAAACTCTTACGTGATCATTAATCAAAGTAGATCTTTTATTTGAGGCATCATATTTCCTAACCATTTTGCCTAAACTATCAGTTGTTACATTATGTCTAGGAGAATTATACATGGATTTTTCTTGTTTAGATTTTTCATCATCTGAATCGGAAGATCCAAAATTATAATATTTAGTTGACTGCTTGTCTCCATCTCTATAATTGATATTATCACTTTTATCAAAATTCTGTCTTAAATAAGTTTCTTGCTCATCAACAGGAACTTGCGCAATCTCTCCAGGTAAGTTTCTAGCTATAATTCTACCGTTACTTAAAGTGTCATATTGAATATTATCTTTAGTAACAATTTCAATTTTACCATCTGCACCAATTTTATTTTTAGTGTATAAATTCCCTCTAAAATAATTAAAATCGTTTGCTTCATTGTCTACAATTGGTCTGTATACATCGGCAACCCATTCAGCAACATTTCCAGCCATGTCATACAACCCAAAATCATTAGGCGCGTATTTTTTCACTTCATTAGTAATATCAGCACCATCATCTGACCATCCTGCTATTCCTCCGTAATCACCATTTCCTTGTTTGAAATTGGCCAATTGATCCCCTTTACTTTGTCTTTTTCCAGAGCGAGTATACCCGCCAGACCAAGGGTATTTTTTCTGACCTTTATATGTATTATACTCTCTTTGACCTACATCTGCAGCAGCAGCATATTCCCATTCAGCTTCGGTAGGAAGTCGATATTCCGGCAAAACAATCCCAGAAGATCTTTGTGCATATACATTTTTTTCTTCTGTAATTTTACCGTCTTTATCTGCTTTTGGAGCTTTAGCCTTTTTAGAACCTCTTCCTCCTTTTAATACAATCTCTTCATTACCACCAAAAGTACTTGTAGGAGATTTCAAATATGTCTCCGTACTGAAAGAACTTTCTGCACTTACATCTGTATTTTTAGCATTCTTTTTCAGGTATCCGTTTTTTTCTAAAACCGCTTCGTTTACACGATCAGTTCTCCACTTACTGAATTCAACTGCTTGAATCCAATTCACACCTACAACTGGATATTCTGCATAAGAAGGATGTCTTAAGTAATTATTGGTCATAGTTTCATTATAACCCAACCTATTTCTCCAAACTAAAGTATCGGGAGAAGCTCCTTCGTATATGTTTTTATAATTTTCCTCACTAGGTGGGAACACCATTTTCAACCAATCCAAGTATTCTAAATACATAAAATTAGTCACCTCAGTTTCATCCATATAAAAGGATTGAACATGTTGTTGAGTTGGAGCATTATTCCAATCATGCATGACATCATCCTGCACTTTACCCATAGTAAAAGTTCCACCTTCTACAAAAACCAAACCTGGTCCTGCTTCTTGTTTTTTATTACTTAAGCCTGCTTTTTTGCCATCAACATTCCAACCTGTTGCTCGTGATGAATTTTTAGAGCTAGATTTTTTACTGCAACTAGCCAAACCGACAATCAATATAATTGATAACATCAATCGTAAGACCATAATTTTCTTTACTTTCATACTCTTTAGTAGGTGATAATTTTTGAAGCCGCAATATAATAATTAAGATTTAATCTGCAACATCCTTTTTTTAATAAATAATTACAACTGAATTCCATTTTATATTTGTATAAACATGAACGCAAATTTATAATATTTATTATTTATAATTACGTTAAATGATTTATTTTTACTCAATAATTATTCAATACCTTGAACCACGATTTACAAAACAATGAGAAAAACACTTCTGCTATATTTGACATTAATTCCTTTTTTTTCATTTGCTCAAATTAAAGGGGATGCTGTTATTGAATGGTTAGGCATAAAAGAAATGTCTTATGGCAATTTCAAAGTAAATATCCCCCAATTTTCAGGTAATAGTTTTCATTATGATGCTTCCAAAAAAATTCTTTCTCATACAATTAAATTAAAAGAGGTACCCTATTTTAACGAAAACAAAATTCAAATCACTAATATCATTTATGAAGCGATTACACTTTCTGAGCTTGGTGATTTAGCCCCCGAAAATATCCCAAAAACAACTAATCCTACCATTATTGTTTCTGCTTCGAGAGACATCAGAGAAGCTTTTGTCACTATTTCTCCGATAATAAAAGACGATTTTGGATTCAAACGTGTCAAATCCTTTTCTTATGAAGTAGAAAATAATAATTCTAGAATCTCACAATTTAACAAAACGGCCAATAGTATTTCTAACTCTGTATTGGCAAATGGCAATTGGTTTCAATTTTATATCGAAAAATCAGGCGTGTATAAAATATCCAAGAGCTTCCTGCAGCAACTGGGACTTGATGTAAACACTATTGACCCAAGGAAAATAAAAATCTATGGCAATGGCGGAAGCATGCTACCCTTAACAAATAGTATTTACTATCCAAATGACTTGGCGGAGAACGCTATTCAAATTACTGGCGAAAGTGATGGTGTTTTCAATAATGAAGATTACATTCTTTTTTACGGACAAGGAGTTGACGGTTGGAACGAAGAAAGCAAAACTCATGTCAATTTGTATGATGACAAATCCTATTATTACATTACTGCACAGGGTTCAGACGGAAAAAGAATTACCCCTTTAGCTCAAGCTACCGGAAACAGTACTGTGACTTTAACTACTTTTGACGATCATCAGTACCACGAATTGGACCTCGTTAATATTGTGCGTCTGGGCCGTCAATGGTTTGGGGAATCTTTTGAAGTCAAAGACGAACAGGAATTTGATTTTGTTTTCCCCAACATTGATTCTTCAGTTCCAGTAAAAATTATGATGACAGCCGCTTCAGCCGCATTAACCCCAACCTCTTTTAATGTTATTGCAAACGGAAATACAACTGGTACTATTTCATTTCCAGCTCTTAACAGCAATTCAGAAACCGAATTTATTTTAGGATTTTTACCCAATAACTCGAATTTTACTGGAGCCGAAAACATAAAAATAAAATTAAAATACAACAACAATGGGGTTCCAGGTTCCAAAGGATTTTTGGACAATATTAGACTTATTGCCAAGAGAAAACTTCAAGGCTACGGAAAACAATTTCATTTCCAATACGATCAATCTGTTTCGAGTCTAGGAATTGCAAACTACGAAATTTCGAATGCGACCGGCATTACTCAAATTTGGGACATTACTGAAACTGATAATATAACCAAAGTCGATAACTTAAATCAAAACACATTAAATTTCAAAACAAATCTGGGAGAACTCAGAAAATACATTGCTCTAGACGCATCCGATTATTACACGCCATTGAAAGACAGCAAAACAAAAATTAAGAATCAAAATCTAAAAGGCACAATATTTAACAATGGACAAGGCCAATTTCAGGACATTGATTATGTAATTATTTCGCCATTTTTTTTAGCCAATCAGGCAGAAAAATTAGCTAATTTTCACAGAAACCATTCCAATTTGAATGTAAAAGTGATTACTTTAGAATCGATATATCAGGAATTTTCTTCGGGAAAACAAGATATTGCCGCCATAAGAAACTGTATCAAATACATTTATGAAAATGCATCGGCACCGGACAAAAGAGTGAAATATATCAATCTTTTTGGTGATGCTTCTTACGATTTTAAAAATAGAATCATAAACAATACCAATGTTGTTCCTATATATCACTCCTTAAATAGTAGCACAACAGGAGAATCCTCTTTTGCCTCTGATGACTTTTTCGGATTAATGGATCCGTCGGAAGGGAATATTGTATCCTATTTTGGAGGAATCGATATTGCTGTGGGAAGAATGTTGGTCAACGACACCAAACAGGCTGATGAAATGGTAAACAAGGTAATTGAATACCACGATTTAAAATCTTATGGCAGCTGGAGAAACAACTTTGTATTAGTTTCCGATGATTCTGATTTATCTTCGGATGCCACTTTACAAAACAGACAAAACCTCCTTGCCGATGCAATTGCTTTGCAAAAACCATTTTTGAACGTGAATAAAATCCTGTTAGACTCTTACGTACAGGAAGCTTCAGCAGGAGGTTCAAGATATCCTAAAGCCCGAACCGATTTTTTTAACGCCTTTGAAAAAGGAGCTTTGGTATTTAATTATTTAGGACATGGTGGTGAGGATGGACTGTCAAGTGAACGGATTTGGGAAAAATCAGATGGACAGAACTTGATTAATCAATACAAGTATCCATTATTCATAACTATTACTTGTGAATTCTCTCGCTTTGACAATCCCTTTAGACCAACAGCGGGAGAATACACGTACTGGAACTCAAAAGGGGGAGCTATTTCCATGATTACTACGATACGATCTATCGGTCAGTTTAGCGCAGAAAACTTTAATGATACTTTTACAAAAAATCTATTATCATATGGTTCAAGCCAATACACATCAATCGCGGAAGCACTAAGAATCTCAAAAAACAGCAATCCAAATTCAGCGACAAATGTTGTTTTTTATATTGGTGACCCAGCCTTAATGCTTGCTGTAGCGAAACCAAAAATCAGATTGACAAAAGTAAATGATATTGATGTTACCCAACCCATAGACGATTTTAAGTCATTATCTAAAATTAAGTTAAACGGGGAAGTTACTGATGAGAATAACAATCCATTAACAAATTATAACGGAGAAGTTTCTACTATAATTTTTGACAAAACTATTTCAAGAACAACCAATAACAATGACGGAAATAGTCCAGCCTTTAATTTTAATATTCTAGGGGAAACTATATTTAGAGGAAATGCATCCGTTACAAATGGAAAATTTGAATTTAGCTTCGTTGTACCCCGAGACATCAGAATTCCTTTGGCTAACGGAAGAATTAGTTTTTATGCCAAAAAAAACCAAGTATTGCAAAACGAAACAGGTTATGATTCCAGCATAAAAATAGGCGGAATAAATGAAAATGCAACTGCAGACAATATTAGTCCAAGAGTTAAGTTATATATGAACGATGAAACTTTTGTTTCCGGCGGAACAACAAACGAATCCCCATTTCTTGTTGCCTTACTTGAAGATGAAAATGGAATAAATACAGCTAGTGGAATAGGCCACGACATTGTTGCTATTTTAAATGGAGATGTGAGTAACCCATTTATTTTAAATGATTATTATCAAACAAAACTGGATGATTTTACAAGTGGAACGCTTCGATTTCCATTACGCAATTTAGCTGCGGGATTACATACTATAACATTCAAAGCTTGGGATGTTTATAACAACCCGATAACTGCCGAAATACAATTTATTGTAGTTGGTGATGAAACAATAACATTAACACATGTATTGAATTATCCCAACCCATTTGTCAGGTATACAGAATTTTGGTTTACACATAACAGGCCTTATGAACCACTTGAAGTACAAGTTCAAGTAATGACAATAACAGGCAAAATAGTTTGGACAAAAAATCAAATTATAACAACCGAAGGTTTTTTATCCAAAGAAATCACTTGGGATGGCAAAGATGATTTTGGAGATAAAATAGGAAAAGGCGTTTATGTTTATAAACTTACCGTCAAATCAAGTTTGACAAACAAAAAAACTGAAAAATTTGAAAAACTTGTAATACTTTAATAATATACTATATTTGTCTAATAAAATTCCTATGATAATGAAAAAAATAGCTTTGACTTTCGTCTGTTTCTTTGCAATTTCTTTTGCAATAGCACAGGACAGAGTCCTAAATCCTGGAGTTCCGTTTTTATTGGTTGCTGCAGATGCAAGAGCAGCTGGAATGGCGGACATTGGAGTGGCAACATCTGCAGATGCATTTTCTCAACAATGGAATCCAGCAAAATATGCTTTTGCAACAGATGCACAAGGATTTTCGATCAGCTATACGCCTTATCTTACTGATTTAGTAAATGACATTTCATTAGGACAATTCACTTATTACAACAAACTTAATGAAAGAAGTGCATTTGCAGCGAGTATTCGATATTTTGGTTTGGGTGAAATTGAACTAAGACAGGATGCAAATGATGAACCAAGAATAGTTTCTCCAAACGAGTTTGCTATTGATGGATCTTATTCATTAAAACTAAGTGAAAAATTCTCTATGGCAATCGCAGGACGATTTATTAATTCCAACCTGAAAGTACCTTCTGAGGGTAATGATGCATCATCCGCAAGTTCATTTGCTGTTGATGTCGCTGGTTTTTACCAGTCTGAAGAAATAGCCTATAATGAATTCAACGGAAGATGGAGAGCTGGGTTTAATATTCAAAATTTAGGCCCAAAGATTAGTTATGATAATGATGATTTAAACAACAACTTCCTACCTGCTAATTTAAAAATAGGAACTGGTTTTGATTTTATTTTAGACGATTTCAATAAGGTTTCCTTAAATGTTGAATTTAATAAATTGTTAGTACCAACTCCTCAAATTCCAGGATCGCCAGTTGACACCAACAATGATGGTGATTTTAATGATCCTGAAGACATAACTCAAGCTGAACAAAATGCACAGACCTCAAAAAATTACCGTTCTATTGGATGGACATCCGGGGTTTTCAAATCATTTGGTGATGCTCCTGATGGATTCAGCGAAGAATTAAAAGAAGTCACTTATGCTGTAGGCGCCGAATATTTGTACCAAGATTCCTTTGCAATGCGTTTGGGATATTTTCACGAAAGTCCGCTTAAAGGAGCTCGACAATTTTTATCGCTTGGAGCAGGTTTCAAATATAATGTTGTCAAAGTAGATGTTTCGTATTTATTCTCGGCATCAAAAGTAAAAAACCCATTAGAAAACACCCTGCGCTTTTCACTTACCTTCAATTTTGGAGATAAATATGACGAATATTAAACATAAATAAAATCCACAAATAACAATCCAAACTTCAACACTATGAAGTTTGGATTTTTTTTCCTTAAAAAAGTATGAAAGAAATAACAATTACCACTCAATTCAAAGTATTCGATTCTGTTCAAGATTTACCAAATGACATTCAGGATTTAATGACGCAAGCTGTTGAAGTACGAAAGAATGCTTATGCTCCTTATTCCAAATTCAGAGTTGGAGTTGCAATTTTTTTAGACAATGGAAAAATTGTACTTGGTTCCAATCAAGAAAACGCAGCTTATCCGTCAGGGCTTTGTGCAGAACGTGTAGCTATTTTTTATGCAGGAGCAGTTTATCCGGAAGCCAAAATTTTAAAAATGGCAATTACAGCTGCATCGGACACGAACCAAACTACGGCTCCAATTCCGCCTTGTGGATCTTGCAGACAATCAATTGCAGAATATGAAATTCGACAAGAGACCCCTATCGAAATCTATTTTATGGGAGAAATTGGCGAAATTTACAAGTCGGAATCTCTGAAAAATTTACTCCCATTTATGTTCGATAAAAAATTCTTGTAAAAATTCCAAAAATTGCCTATTAAATTTTAGTTCTTACTTGGAATGTCTTATTTTTGCATTTCGCAAATTTGTGGGAGGAAACTATTTTGCGTTATAGTACAAATTGATAATACAATAACACTTTAGCAAAAGAAAAATTCAGATGAAAGAAGTTACAAAAGAAGTATATTTAAAGTGGTATGAAGATATGCTGCTTTGGAGAAAGTTTGAGGACAAACTTGCAGCATTATACATCCAACAAAAAGTTAGAGGTTTTCTACATTTATATAATGGTCAAGAAGCAGTATTAGCTGGTGCATTGCACGCTATGGACTTGACAAAAGACAAAATGATTACTGCTTACAGAAATCACGTTCAACCAATAGGTATGGGAGTTGATCCTAGACGCGTGATGGCCGAACTTTTAGGAAAAGTTACTGGAACTTCAAAAGGTATGGGTGGTTCCATGCACATCTTTTCAAAAGAACACCGTTTTTATGGTGGTCACGGAATTGTAGGAGGACAAATTCCTGTAGGTGCAGGATTAGCTTTTGCAGACAAATATTTTGAAACTGGCGGTGTTACTATGACCTATTTTGGTGATGGTGCAGCACGTCAAGGATCTTTACACGAAGCTTTTAACATGGCTATGTTATGGAAACTTCCAGTTGTATTTATTGTTGAAAACAATGGATATGCAATGGGAACTTCTGTAGAAAGAACAGCCAATCATACTGATATCTGGAAATTAGGTTTAGGGTACGAAATGCCATGTGGACCAGTTGACGGAATGAATCCTGTAAAAGTTGCTGAAGCAATGACTGAAGCAATTGACAGAGCACGTCGTGGAGACGGACCAACTTTCTTAGAAATGAAAACATACCGTTATAGAGGTCACTCTATGTCGGATGCACAATTATACCGTTCGAAAGAAGAAGTAGAAGAATATAAAAAAATTGATCCAATTACTCAAGTTTTAGATGTAATTAAAGATCAAAAATATGCTACAGAAGAAGAAATCGAAGCAATAGATCAAAGAGTAAAAGATTTAGTGGAAGAATGTGTAACATTTGCCGAAGAATCTGAATACCCTCCTATTCAACAGCTATACGATGTAGTATACGAACAAGAGAACTATCCATTTTTACCTCATAAACTATAAATCAATTATGGCAACAATAATTACAATGCCTCGTTTGAGCGATACAATGACGGAAGGAACGGTAGCGACTTGGCTAAAAAAAGTAGGTGATAAAGTAAGTGAAGGTGATATCCTTGCAGAAATTGAAACCGATAAAGCAACAATGGAATTTGAGTCTTTCAATGAAGGAACACTTTTACACATAGGAATCCCTGCAGGTGAAACTGCACCAGTTGACTCTTTATTAGCAATTATAGGAACAGAAGGTGAAGATATTTCAGCTTTATTAGCCGGAAAACCAGCTGATGTAGCTCCAGCTAAAGAAGAAACAAAAGTTACTGAAGAAACAGCAACTACCCCTGAAGTTACTAAAGTTGCAGCACCTGCAACAGCTTCATTACCAAAAGGAGTTGTGGTTATCACCATGCCTCGTTTGAGCGACACTATGACCGAAGGAACTGTAGCGACTTGGTTGAAAAAAGTAGGCGATGCTGTTGCTGAAGGTGACATTCTTGCTGAAATCGAAACTGATAAAGCTACAATGGAATTCGAATCTTTCAACGAAGGAACTTTACTATACGTAGGAATCGAAGAAGGAAATACTGCGCCAGTTGATAGCCTTTTAGCAATCATTGGACCTGCAGGAACTGATATCAGCGGAATTGCTGAAAACTATAAAACTGGCGGAGCGCCACAAGCTGCTCCTGAAGTTGCAGAGGAAAAAGAAGTTGCTTCAACAGAAAAAGCTTCGGAACCAGTCGCTCAAGAACCATCAACTGATGGTCAAAGAATTTTAGCATCACCATTAGCAAAGAAAATTGCAAGTGACAAAGGGATCCAATTGACACAAGTAAAAGGTTCTGGTGAAAACGGACGTATTGTAAAAAGCGATATCGAAAACTTTACCCCACAAACTGCAGCTGCTCCGGCGCCGACAACTGCAACTACACCAGCAAAAATAGAAACTGTTGCTGCTGCAAAACCATTTGTTCCAGCAGGAGAAGTTCTCACAGAAGAAATCAAGAATTCGCAAATGCGAAAAATCATAGCGAAGCGTTTAGCAGAATCTTTATTCACAGCTCCACATTACAATTTAGTAATTGAGGTAGCAATGGATGAAGCTATGAAATCTAGAACTATCATCAACAGCGTTCCTGACACAAAAGTATCGTTTAACGATATGGTGATCAAAGCGTGCGCAATGGCTTTGAAAAAACATCCAAAAGTGAATTCACAATGGAGAGAAGATTCAATTCTTATCAATCACCATGTGAACATAGGAGTTGCTGTAGCTGTTGAAGACGGATTAGTAGTTCCAGTATTACGTTTTACAGACGCTATGAGTTTATCTCAAATTGGCGGAAGCGTAAGAGATCTTGCAGGAAGAGCTAAGAACAAAAAATTATTACCTACAGAAATGGAAGGAAGTACTTTTACAGTTTCTAATCTAGGAATGTTTGGTATTACAGAATTCAATTCTATCATTAATCAACCCAATTCTGCAATCCTATCTGTAGGAGCTATTGTAGAAAAACCGGTTGTGAAAAATGGCCAAATTGTTGTAGGAAATACAATGACGTTATCTTTAGCTTGCGACCACAGAACAATTGATGGCGCAACTGGAGCTCAATTTTTACAAACATTGAAACAATTTATAGAAAACCCAGTTACGATGCTTGCGTAATATCTAGGATTTTAAAACACAAATCCCGTCTTGTTTCTAAAACTTGACGGGATTTTTTATTTATTTTTCTCCTCAATCCAACGGGACATATATTTGGTGCTTTTCAAAGTATGATGTTGCAATATGGAACCCATAAAATTATTTAATCGATGTTGCTGTAAATTAGAGCATAAAAATTCTATTTTAGTACTAAAGTCAGTTTCGAACAAACCTTTAGAATATCGTTTATTGACAATCTCAATTCCGTTTTTTTTGGCTTTACCCCAAATTGTTTTGTCTTGATACAATTGTACTGCTCTATCGACAAAATCAGCTACATCATCCGTAATAAAACCATTCCAAGGCAAATCACCATGCATGGATTCTGAGCCAATGAAAGTCGTGACACTTGGCGTTCCGCATTGCATCGCTTCTAATAATTTCCCTTTAATACCTGCACCAAAACGCAAGGGAGCTAAAACCACTAGTGCTTCCTGAACTACTTCTTGAGCATCAATCGCTCTTCCCATGATTAAAAAGCTTTCTTTCTTGTTATGTAATTGCAGTACTTTTTGTGAAGGATAAGCGCCATACACATTCAACACAGCTTCTGGCAGACTTTTTTTAATTAAAGGCCAAATTGTATCTTTTAAATATTGAACCGCATTCCAATTAGGCTCATGAAGAAAATTTCCAATAAAAACAAAGCCTTCTCGTTCTTCAAAAGTCGGCAATTCCTGCATTTGGGCACCGTCAATCGGTTCCAACAAAAAAGGCAAATAGTACAATAAAGATGGGTCAATTTTAAATACAGACTCTAGTAATTCCATTTCAAATTCGGAAATCATCAAAGACAAATCACAACGCAAAATACTGGCAATTTCCCGTTTTGCAATCTCTTCAACAAACAAATCAGTAGTCTTAAAGAGACGGTTTTCTTTGAATGCTTTCTGGCGAGAAAATCTTAGACAATGCAAATCTTCGGTATCTAACAATCGTAACGCATCCGGACAATTTTCGGCAACGCGCCAACCAAATTGTTCTTCCATCATAAAACGATCAAACAAAACTACTGATGGATTTAATTCTTTTATAAAAAAATCAAAACTGGAATTATTAAGTTCAATTGATTTCTTATCAACTTCGTATTCTTGTAAATCAACCATGAAATCACTGTTTTGAGCAGGGCTGGCAAACGTAACATTAAAACCTTGTGCTTTAAAAAGTGAAATCAGCTGCATCATCCTTCCTCCTGCTGCGGACGAATTAGGTTCTGGCCATACAAAACCGATAATTAAAAGCTTTTGAACTTGATTCATAGTATTATAAAATTTCAATTGCAAAATAATGCTATTTTGAGTTCAATCTGGTCATTTGGACAAAAAATAGATTAGAAAACACTAATTTTGTTCTAAATAAATTTCAGTATCATGTTAGGATTAAAATTAGCCACAGACCCTCGTTGGGTAAATATAGTTGAATCGAATATAGAAGAAATCTTGACGGATCATGCTTGGTGTGAACAAAAGGCAGCATCAAATGCGATAAGCCTAGTTACTTATAACTCCGAATTAGAAGAATTAGTAACCGAAATGTTAATCATTGCAAAAGAAGAATTAGATCATTTGCAATTAGTTCATAATTTAATCAAAAGCAAAGGATTGACTTTAGGTCGAGAAAGGAAAGATCATTATGTAAATGAACTTTTTAAATTTATGAAAAAAGATGGCAGTCGAAAAGATGCTCTTTGCGATCGATTGCTGTTTTCTGCTATGATTGAAGCAAGAAGTTGCGAACGGTTTAAAGTTTTATCAGAAAACATAAAAGATATTGAACTGGCTACTTTTTACAGAGATCTAATGATTTCTGAAGCGGGGCATTACACTACTTTTCTGGGATTTGCACGAAAATACGCTGACAATATAGATGTAGACAAACGCTGGAAGGAATGGATTGAATTTGAAACTTCGATAATCACAAACTATGGAAAACAAGAAACTATCCACGGTTAGATAAAAAATATAATATCAAATTAAACAAAAACAGGATGCTTTTCGGTATCCTGTTTTTTGTATACTCAAAATCCAGTACATTATTTTACAATCATAAACTCAGAGCGTCTATTTAAGGCGTATTCTAATTCTGTGCATTTATCTTGACAATCAATTTTTGGTAGTGATTCACCGTATCCAGAACCTAAAATCCTGTCCGAATTGATACCTTTAGAAATAATATATGCAACAGTAGATTGCGCTCTTCTCTCGGATAAATCTAAATTATATTCATCCGTTCCTCTGGAATCATTATGCGCTTTTACATAAATTTTGATTGCATCTCTTCTTATTATGCCGTTAACGGCAAAAATTTCAATACCAACACAAAGAATTTCCAAGTGATTTTAAAATCTGGAATCAAAAACCATACGCTAAAGAATGATTCCTGGAACCAAAGCCGATACTGTAATTGCAATTATTAAAAAAATCCATCATAAACAGCGAAAACTTGTCATGAAAATCACCTTGAATGTGGCAGGAAACATGAGTTTGATTACCAAGAAATGTCTCCCAATCTTCAAAAGAAAACAATCTGAACCAGAACTTGCCGAACATCTTTGAAAAGACAACTGATAAAATAATTGTATCTTCCAAATTAGCCAAATGGCACGAAAAGGTAATTCAATCCAGGTTCAAGTCATTCAAAACAATATCTCGAACGACAATAAATCATTACCAAACCATATTTAACTATTTTAATAACAGAACTACCAATGCCTCTACAGAATACTTCAATACCAAACTAAAAGTTTTTAGAAGTCAATTTTGAGGAATTAAAAATATAGAATTCTTTCTTTTCAGGCTAACCTATATTTATACTTAATTTTTATCGCTCCACAGGTTTTGAGATAGATACAAAAAAAATATCCCAAAGTATTTTTATCGTAAAAATAAAAAAACTTCAGCCAGCGTTAGCCAGATGAAGTTTTTTGTACTCAGAGCGGGACTTGAACCCGCACGAACATTGCTGTTCACTGGATTTTAAGTCCAGCGTGTCTACCAATTTCACCATCCGAGCATTTTG
>NZ_RBXA01000007.1 GCF_003634755.1 Flavobacterium limicola
AGCCCGAGCCGTTCGCCTTCCAGGCTCAACTCGCGGACTGCTGCCACTTTACTTTTTCGTTGTTTTTTTATGCTTTTTATTTAAGGGCGGTTAGAAGAGTGGTTACAGAAACGTTTATTGGAACTACTACTACTACTACTACTACTACTACTACTACTACTACTACTACTACTACTACTACTACTACTACTTTATATGAAGTACAATTTTTTCTTTTGTCTTGATTACTCACAAGTTAATGCTTTTTTGGAGTTCGTGAATCTTCGATTTCAAAAGAAACAAAAATTATTCACGGGTTGTTATTGTTTTTTTGGTATTCATGAATCTTCGATTTCAAGCCTGAATAGTTTTATCCCAAAAATCATCGGACGTATTTTTCTATCGCAACCCCAGCCGCTCGTGTTTCACACTCGACTCGGGGGTTGCTCCCCTCGGCCAACGCTTAAATCCTTACCTTGATTTTTTGGGATAAAACTATAAGGGCGGTTAGAAGAGGGTTTATATGAACGTTTATTGGTTTTATGGATGTTGGGTTTGCAATTTTCGTTTTGAACCAGCCCTAAAGGGAGTCGAAAAATCAGAACGTGATGTTGTCCCCCGACGGTGCTCAAGATGACAGCTCTGTAGCGGCTGGAATAATTTTCGGTACATTTTTATAAAATAGCTATCGTTATTTTATAAAAATAGTTGAAAAGCGTTTTTTAGTTTTCTTTGAGCAGGGAGTTGTGCTGAATTATTTTTATTCCACTTTTTATTTATCTTGAGTTAACTGCGGTCTCCGTTCCTATAAATTTTTAACTTTAAAAAATATATTCCAATCGTATTCGTTATGAATAGGAACAACTCTTTATTTTGAAGATGCAAAAAAACAAAATTTGGCTTTCACCTCCTCATATGGGAGGAAACGAACAACGATATATCCAAGAGGCCTTTGATACCAACTGGATTGCTCCGATAGGACCCAATATTGATTTTTTTGAACAAAGTTTGGAGCATTATCTGGGTTCATGGTATGTTGCCGCATTGAACTCGGGTACCGCGGCCATTCATTTGGGATTGATTCTTTTAGGGGTTCAGTCAGGTGATACCGTACTTTGTCAGAGCATGACCTTTTCAGCTTCAGCCAATCCTATTTTGTATCAAGGGGCAATCCCTATTTTTATAGACAGTGAGGCCGAAACCTGGAATTTATGTCCTATTGCCCTTGAAGAAGCTATCATTGACCAGATAAAAAAAGGGAAAAAGCCCAAAGCTATTATTGCAGTGCATTTATACGGAATCCCTTATAACATTGACGCCATTCGAGCGCTTGCTGATATTTATGGAATTCCAATTTTGGAAGATAGCGCTGAGGCACTAGGAAGTAGTTATAAAGGACAAAAATGTGGCACTTTTGGGGATGTTGGCATATTCTCTTTTAATGGCAGTAAAATCATAACGACCTCGGGAGGAGGTGCTATTGTGACAAATTCCGCGGCCTTAAAGAAGAAAGCTATTTTTTATGCCACGCAATCCAGGGAGGATGCTAGTCATTATGAGCACAGTCAGATCGGGTATACGTACAGAATGAGCAATGTATGTGCCGGCATCGGTCGGGGACAAATGGAAGTACTGGAAAAACATTTGGTATCAAGGAGGTGGGTCCATCAATTTTATACCGTTTTTTTTGAAGGTATCGCCGGAATTACGGTGCATGCTGTACCTGATGACCGCTATTTTTCTAATTATTGGTTGACTGCCATTTTAATAGATCCCATTAATCCTTATCAAATGACAAGAGATAAAGTGATGCAAGCGCTTTCCGAGGAAAATATTGAATCTCGTCCCCTTTGGAAACCGATGCATTTGCAACCTCTTTTTAAGGAAAATGCCTATTACGGTCATGCAGTAGCCGCAACTTTATTTGCGCATGGACTTTGTTTGCCGTCGGGTTCAAATCTTAGTGATGAAGCACTAAACAGGATTAAAGGGGTCTTCTTGCAATTAATGGGCTTAGGATAAACCAAGAAGCCTGTCTTTTTGAAAAAGCGGTCTTTTAAAACGATATCATCCGTGCCCGAAGTCCGGTTGCGTTTTTATCATAGTCGTTATAAAAACCGAAATGTAATGCATAAACCTGTTATTTTAACATCAATTATTTGTAGTTTTGTTATCATAACAAAGAATAATTTTAAAGCTATATCAATTGGATAGAAATAATAATACGAATCTGGATGGGTTTGTTTCAAAATATTTTTCGAGAGCTAATCTGCGATTTAATATTCATAACCTTAGTTATCTGCCCCGTTGGATCATCGTGATGATGGATGTGACTGTTTTGATTGTCGCTTTCTTTTTTACCTATCTGATCTTCAGAGGAACTGGTCTGGATTATATTATTACGTCACATCGTTTTCTTTTTATAAGTTCTTTTTTTGGCGTTAATATTTTCTTCTTTTGGATTTTTAGAACGTATTCCGGAATTATCAGACACTCTTCTTACATCGATGCAGTCAAACTTTTGTTTTCACAAATGGCTGTTTTGGTGCTGCTTCTTTTTTTTAATTTTGCTTATGAGTTGCTGTTTGATGACAAAGCCTTTTTGAATACCGCTTTGTTTATCAATGTCGTGCTCTCTTTTTGTGGTTTGTTTTTGTATCGTGTGGTCGTGAAACAGACTTTTGAACTTTATTTTTCGGAGAAAGGGAATAATAAACTCATCAGAGCCATTATCTATGGTACTGATGCGAATGCGATATCTGTAGCCAATGCGTTAAAATTTGAAACTCCTTCCCGTTTTAAAATTGTTGGTTTTGTAGACAAGAACAATCAAAATGCCTCCAAAAGAATGTTGGATTTGCCTATTTTGGTGCAAAAGAAAAAGATGCCGACCTTGATGCGCTCCGTGGGTGCTGAAGGTGTCATTATAGCAGATAAAAGCTTGACCAAAGAAGAGCAATTGATCATTGTGGACCAATGTTTAGAATACAATTTTAAGGTGTATAATGTCCCTTTGATTTCTAACTGGGAAAACCAAAAGGAGATTTCCCAAAAAGTAAAGAATATAGAAATTGAGGATTTATTAGAAAGACAACCCATTGTATTAGATAATAAATCAATTACTAGACAGCTGAAAGACAGGACTGTACTGATTACCGGAGCAGCAGGATCGATAGGCAGTGAAATTGTACGTCAGGTATTGAGTTTTCATCCTAAAAAGATTATTATTTTAGATCAAGCGGAAACTCCGCTGCATCATTTATGCCTAGAGACCCAAGCTCTAATTTCTGATTCAAAAATCAGAACTGTAATAGGTGATATCCGTAATAAAGAGGCTTTGGAGAATCTTTTCAGTTTGTATCGTCCTCAAGTGGTTTTTCACGCTGCTGCCTACAAGCACGTTCCCTTGATGGAGGAAAATCCTTCTCAAGCCATTCTTACCAATATTCAGGGCACTAAAAATCTAGCTGATTTAGCTTGTAAGTACAACGTAAAGAAATTTGTAATGGTGTCTACCGATAAAGCGGTGAATCCCAGCAATGTGATGGGAGCCAGTAAACGAATAGCAGAGAAATATGTTCAATCCCTTCATCTAAGAAGTCAAAGGGAGGTTCATTCCAACGCAACAAAATTTATTACTACCCGTTTTGGAAATGTTTTGGGTTCTAATGGTTCCGTTGTGCCTTTGTTTACCAAACAAATCGCGGAAGGTGGTCCCTTAACGATTACACATCCTGATATTATTCGGTATTTTATGACGATACCGGAGGCTTGCCAACTGGTTTTGGAAGCCGGTGCCATGGGGAACGGCGGTGAAATTTATATTTTTGACATGGGAAAACCGGTTAAAATTATTGATTTGGCCCGAAAGATGATTAAGCTTGCCGGATTCATTCCTGAAAAAGATATTAAAATTCAAATTGTTGGTTTGCGACCGGGAGAGAAATTATATGAGGAATTGCTCAATGATACGTCAAAGACATTGGCTACGCATCATGAAAAAATTATGATTGCACAGGAAATTCAAGATGAGTTTGAAACTCTTCATGTTGATATTGATGAATTGATTGGTATTGCTAATCAGTATCAGAATGATGCTGTTGTTGCGAAAATGAAAAAGATTGTGCCGGAGTTTAAGAGTATGAATTCGACTTTTGAGTTATTGGATAAATAAGAATTATTAATAATTTTTATTATTATTAGGGAGAAGCCCATAGGACAGTTTTGTTTTATGGGCTTTTTTGTGTTTGTAGTGGATTTTTTATTGTAGTTGTTTGTAGTGGTTTTTATAGTGGTTTTTATAGTGGTTTTCGGTGTAGGTTTATTATTTCTGAAGAACGATCTTTTCTTTTTTGCTTGATCAAAAAAGAAACAAAAAAATCACTGCCTGAATAGTTTTATCCCAAAATCATCGGACGTATTTTCCTATCGCAACCCCAGCCGCTCGTGTTTCACACTCGACTGGGGGGGTGCTCCCTTCGGCCAACGCTTAAATCCTTACCGTGATTTTTTGGGTTAAAACTATAAGTGCGGGGTTAGGAGTTCTAGGTTCTAGGTTTTGGGTTGACCCTGATCCTAAAGGAGATTTAGTGAAAAGGGAATAGTGAATAATGAAAAGGGAAAAGGGAATTGTGAAAAGTGAATAATGAAAAGTGAATTGTGAAAAGTGAAAAGGGAGAGGTACGTTTTAGGAGTATTTGAGGAATAGACTTTATAATGATAGGGGGAAGCGATAGAAAGATGCTGACGAGGTGTCTTTTTTTGTTTTGATAATTTGTAATAAAAAAACTATATATTAGCAAAACAAAAAATACTGATGTTTGTCAGACATAGCAACCCAATTTAGGGTAGATATGTTGGACGCTATCCGATATATATACAAGTTGTGTGTAATTTTAAAAGACCGACAGACAAATGATATCAAAGAAGAAAATACTATTTTTATTTCTACTGACTTTTTTAATTACAAGTTGTAATCCAGGTTACAGAAAAATTGACAATAAATGGGCTTATGTGACTTACGACGAAGCGGCAGGTAGACGAGTTAGATATATTGAAGTTGACAATGAGACATTTGAAATTTTAAAAGAAAATGATTACGCCAAAGACAAAAGTAAAGTTTTTTATACAGGAACAATAATACCTACAGCAGATAGTAAAACTTTCAACATAATAGGGCAAGGTTATTCAAAAGACAACTTTCAAGTTTTTATGGATAATGAAATTATGATAGGAGCAAATCCACTTTCATTTAAGATGCTTGACTACCCATATTCACGTGACGACAATACAATATTTTGTGGGACTATTCCAATGGATGTTAAAGATGTTGAAAACTTTAAAGTAATTCGGACTTCTGGCGGGAAAACAACTGCACTGAGCTCACACTTTATTAAATTTAATCCTGAATTTTCATTTATAGACACATTAAAATACAATGGGGTAATTTATGGTGACGGACAAGGTGAAACTTTAACGGAAAAATTTGATGGATACAAAAAGAAAAAATAACTCCACACAACAGATAAGGCTTCGTTGCGGGCGTAGCACGAACAATGAAATAGGTGTTGAACGGAATCGATTACATGCCGTCAACATTTGTGAGTTATCGTTAAGTTGTTTGAATGGATTTTAAGAGGATTGAGTGTCCTCTTTTTTTGTATGGTAAAATCAAGATGGTTTTTACGTGTTTTCCTTCACTTATGGGCATACGTGCCCATATCCATAGAATGAACTTTCATAGGGAATTGAACTTTGGCTATCGCCAAGATACCATGCAGGTGTACCCCGCTGGTCAAAACTGCTATCCGATGTACGTTGCCTGTTTTACAACACGGACATTTAGGCAAGAAAGGCTTTTTTTCTTCTTTCTCTAATACTTTCACTTACAGTTTTTCTTGTAAAAGTTGCAACTTTGCTCGTTTCCAAGTACTGCTCCAAAAACCGTCATGACGGATCTTGATTAAGCGTTTGGGCAAAATATGTATTGAACACCGCCTGATACAATCCCGGTGCGCAAGTGTGATTTTTTTTTTGATGCCCGCTACACGGTAATCCTTATCATCAAAAGTTACGTTTTCATTATCTATGCTTTTGATTCTAGCAGTACTAATGGCGATTTTATGGGTGTATTTACCCAAATATTCCGCTACCGACATTGGGCTTCCAAAAGGTTTCTTAGTAAATACCGCCCAGGTTTCTGCCATAATTTCTGGCGAATTTGTTGTATTGAATAGGTAATTTTGACTTGATTTTGGCGTAATATTTAGCCCTAAAAACTTTAGACAAGGTTTTGACCGGAAACAAGAATCTAACACCGTTTCTGCTATTTTGCCACTGTCCGTTTTTCAATAAAGAATTTCAATTGTAGTTTAAATCATATATATTTACTCTCTGATTAACTAAATACAGTTCGTTTGTAGATTTTTAGACCAACTGACGTTAAGGCAAGCCGTATGCAGAATCGCAGAAAAATCATTAAAAGCAAAATATGAAGCTATTATATTTCACATTATTATTCATCTTTACAAATATCTTTTACACAACAGCACAAAAAATTTCTGTTAATATTGGTTTAGACACTTTAAGTTTAGAGAGAAGTAAGATTGTGAAACTTTGGAGTGATTATTTAAAGTCAAATCCAGATGAAATAAATAACAATCCAAATTGGTGTGAAAATGACAGAATAAAATACAAAAGTTATGATTTATTGAAAAGCGAAGGATTTTTAAGTCCTTCCCTTTATTACTTTCAACTGAACAATAAAATTTTATCAATATCAAAAACAGAAAATGATTATATTATAAAATCAGCATTTTATGATAGTGAAACTTTTGATATCTATGCTATTACAAATGTAGTGGCAACAAAAATAAATGACATTTTTTATCTTACAAATTATCAGCCTAAATTAATTAAAGACTGGCAAACAAGAACAGTAGGAAATATTATTTATCATTTTTATTCAGACTATCAATTTAGTGAAGAAAAGGCAGCACAAGCAAACGCATATTTAAATAAAATTTGTTCTGTGTTTGAACTAAAGCCTGAAATAATCAATTATTTTATTTGTCGTGATTGCGAAGATATTTTTAGAGTCAAAGGTTTTGATTATGTGTTATCAATGGGAAATGCAACAGAATGTGGCTTTTTTGATAAATATAATAATATAATTTACGCTACGGCTTTTGCAGGTGAAAACCACCAACACGAAATCACTCATTTTATAAACAATTATTTTCCAAATGCAAATGAATTATTATTAACAGGACTATCAGCATATTGGGGAGAAGAAAACGCTCACAAAGGAAAACCATTACTTTATAGTGTAAAAAGAGTTAATGAATATTTAAAAAACCATCCTGAAATTGATTTAAACAAACCAAATGAATTTTGGAAATTAGATGAAGAAACGAACCCTCAATATGTTACTGGAGCTATAATTTGTGATATTGCATTTGAAAAAGGAGGAATTAGTACATTAAAACGTTTTCTAAATAAGAGCAAAAGCGATGAGGAATTCCTTTTATTTATAGAAAAAGAATTGAAAGTAAAAAAAGGAGATTTGAATAAAATTATAAGACAGCGGATAGAAAAAATATCCAAGGAGAATAAGTTTGATACTGTAAAATTAAAAGCCACCCAGTAACAGCTACAACGGATTTGGGCAATAGGTTTTCCCGAAGTATCGGGAGGAAAGTTGGTTTTCTATTTGGGATGAATTTGCTTCACTTTTATGCGATCGTTCAGGTAGCAAATCCGAAGGCAAGGCTTAATTTGGTAGCTTACACGCTTTTTTATCATAACGTTAGCAGTCAGGCAAGAAAACAACCGTAGAATTCACTGTAACGAAAAGTAAATTGAACTGACAGATATAGAAAAACGACAATGACTAAATTATACTTCCAACAAAATGATTTCAAATAAAAATTTAGCACGAATTGCAGGCTTTTGCTATCTAATTGTAATAGCTACAGGGTTATTTTCGGAAGTTTTCGTTAGACAAACATTAAGAGTGTCAAACGATGCTTTGACTACCGCTCATAACATTCAAACCAACGAAATGCTTTTTCGTTGGGGTTTTGTTGCTGACCTAATCAACTTTGTAGTTGGTTTGCCTACCATACTGATTATTTATTATTTATTCAAACGAACAAATAAGCTATTATTACAGCTAGCAGTTGCGTTTGTTATTATCCAAACTGCTATAATTGCAGTAAACCTTCTGAATCAAATTTCACCATTACTGCTATTAAGCAACGATACTTACCTAAAGACATTCCAACCGGATCAACTTGCAACCCTTTCTCTACTATCACTAAATATTCAGGCTCAAGGCTACGCTATTGGTTTGGTGTTCTTTGGATTTTACTGTCTAATTGTAGGTTATGTACTCTATAAATCAAAATATTTACCTAAACTATTTGGGGCACTTTATGCCGTTACGGGTTTGTGTTACTTGGTAAATAGCTTTACAATGCTCCTTTCAAAAGGCTTTGAAAATCCATTGTTTATCTATCTTGCTATCCCGATTTTTATTGGAGAGTTATCACTTTGCTTATGGCTACTCATAAAAGGTATTGATACTTCTAAAATGATTAAAAACTGATGCCAAAAAGACAACACACCCTATTGAAAATTAGTGATAAACCGAAAAATAAATCTTAATTTACTTCCAAACTACACACCAACCTACAATATGAAACGAAATTTACTTATTGCTTTTGTACTTATGTCGATTCCTATTTTTGCTCAAAACATACCCTTGCGTGATACTATTTCATTGACTATTAACGACCATAACACCATTTTTATAAAAGCTATTTTCAATGAAAAAGACACTTTAAATTTAAATTTCGATACCGGGACAACCGAATTGATTTTAACAAATGATGTTTTAAATAATACACTTAAATCTAAGCCCAAACTTTACAGCACATTCTATAATTTAAAAATTGGAGCAACAAATTATAAAACTAAAGTTTATGACGCTGAATTAGCAGGACATGAAACCGATGGGAGATTTGGTTGGGACTTTTTCAAAGGAAAAGTCGTTGAACTCAATTATGATAATCATTCTATGATTGTTCATTCTGAATTACCTAAATATGTACCATTAGACAGTAAATTCACTACACTGAAAATGGAATTCTGGAAAGACTTGTTTTTAGTTTCAAGTGAAATAAAGGAAAATGGGATTGTAAATACAGCCCTTTTTCTCTTTGATACAGGCTTTGACAGAACTGTACTGTTAGATAATGATTTATTAAAAGAAGGTAACTTTCCAACTAACAAAATGGAGTTTGTCAAAAAAGTAATCATGAAAGGTGCGCAAGGAAATGAAATTCCTGTTATTACCTCTAATTTAAAAACCTTAAAAATTGGAAAATATAAAGTTAAAAATATTCCAGTTCAAACAACCATTTCGCAAAAGCCATTACGTGATAAAAATGTTCATCTTTTAGGCAACGAAATTCTGAAAAGATTTAACCTGTTCCTTGATTTTCAAAAAAACGTCGTGTACTTAAAACCCAATCATTTATTTAACGACAAATACATTGACCAAAAGAAAAACGGCATATAATCGCTGGTTGGTACTATGGTGGGTTTAGATTTACTCGAGAAAATGGTTTTGTATTTGGGAATTTTGGTGCTTTCAAAAAGAAGGCTTACTTTAGTTCCAAAGCTCTTGCAGCAAGTGAACATAAAACCGCAAACAGAATACTGACTCAACAATCTAACGCAACTATGATATATAAAAATTTAAATATCAGTAATTTACACGAAGCCCAAGGTGATATGAGAAATGGCTATGGGTATGGCTCCATAGGTGTTTTTGTTTCAGGAATAGTTTGGGTATTTTCGAGCTTGATTGTAAATTACCATTCCTCACAAAAAGGGATCTGGACTTTAATTATTGGAGGAATGTTCATCTTTCCAATAGCAACATTACTTGGAAAACTGATGGGTATTAAAGGAGGACATCAAAAGAATAACCCTTTTGGGAAACTGGCAATGGAAGGTACACTATGGATGATTATGTGTATTCCGTTAGCTTATGGTTTGTCACTGATAAAAGTAGAATGGTTTTTTCAAGGAATGATGATGGTCATTGCCGGACGATACTTAACCTTTGCAAGTATTTACGGTATACGCCTTTATTGGGTTTTGGGAATTATTCTGGGATTGGCAGCTTATGCTCTTTTTAGAATGGAAGCAGGCGGCTTTCCTTCTGCATTGACAGGCGGTTTAATTGAAATTATATTTGGGATTGTTATTTATTGTCTTTACAGATATGACAAACAAAAGATATAGAAAATTGATGGGACTCTTTGCTACATAAATGAAATGAGATTAAAATACCTGCTGGTAGCAGCCAGAGTTGTTGGGTGTGCAGCATGAACAAGGAATTAAAGTCACTGAACATCACAATAAATAACTATTTGTGAAGTAACCCTTTTTTGAACGGAATCGTCCACACGTTTATTCTTTATGGGTTTTTCGATACAAGAGTTACAAGAAAATCAAGCGTATTTATAGGTTTTTTGTAGCGCTAAACAATCGTTTATTGAGTGTTTGCCTTTTTCAATGCGATATAAATAAACAAATACTATTTTTGGTTAAAATTATTATTTCTTAAAGAATGATCTTTTCTTTTAGTTCATGTGTTTGAATCTTCGATTTGTCTTGATCAAAAAAGTGATAGAAAAGTATTCATGGGTTATTATTGAACGTTTCTTCTTTTGCTTTGATTAGTCACAAGTTACTGCTTTATTGGAGTTCGTGAATCTTCGATTTCAAAAGAAACAAAAAATATATATGGGTTAACTGTAGGTCTATTGGTACTATATAGTATTATTCAAGAACACTCTTTTCTTTTAGCTCACTTAACTTTTATTATAAGTGGTGTTCGCTGAATCTTCGATTTGCCTTGATGCAAAAGAAACAAAAGATCAAGCCTGAAAATCAAAAGCTTAAAAACTACCTCAAAGCGCCGTTCCGCAGCCCGAGCCGTTCGCCTTCCAGGCTCAACTCGCGGACTGCTGCCACTTTACTTTTTCGTTGTTTTTCGATGCTTTTTATTTAAGGGCAGGAGAGGAGTTTTCAGTTATGGGTTCTAGGTTTTTGGTATTGGGTTTTAGTGAGGAGGTTTGTGATTTTCGTTTTTACCCCAGCCCTAAAGGGAGTCGGAAATTCAGAGCATGATGTTGTTTCGACTATATGGAGACTTTAAATGGTGTTACCAATGACTTTTTATTGAGAGTAAAAATCAAGGTGTACTTATTTTTCTTTTGTCTTGATACAAAAGAAACAAAAGATCAAGCCTGAAAATCAAAAGCTCAAAAACTACCTCAAAGTACCGTTCCGCAGCCCGAGCCGTTCGCCTTCCAGGCTCAACTAGCGGACTGCTGCCACTTTACTTTTTCGTTGTTTTTCTATGCTTTTTATTTAAGGGCGGTTAGAGGAGTGGTTACATAAACGTTTATTGGAACTACTACTACTACTACTACTACTACTACTACTACTACTACTACTTTATATGAAGAACGATCTTTTCTTTTTTGCTTGATCAAAAAAGAAACAAAAAAATATTCACGGGTTGTTATTGTTTTTTTGGTTTTCATGAATCTTCGATTTCACTGCCTGAAAATCAAAAGCTGTTTTGGGTTTTTTACCTGACTGCCACTGGCAGTCCTCCTTTTAATTTCAAATGTTGTTTTTTATGCTTTTATTTAAGGGCGGTTAGAGGAGGGTTTATATGAACGTTTATTGGAACTACTATTATTATTATTATTATTATTATTATTTCTGAAGAACGATCTTTACTTTTTTCCTTGATGAAAAAAGAAACAAAAGATCAAGCCTGAATAGTTATATCCCAAAATCATCGGACGTATTTTCCTATCGCAACCCCAGCCGCTCGTGTTTCACACTCGACTCGGGGGCTGCTCCCTTCGGCCAAGGCTTAAATACTTACCGTGATTTTTTGGGATATAACTATAAGGGCGGGAGAGGAGGGGTTGAATGAACGTTTATTATTATTATTATTATTATTATTAACCCGTTGGGTGTAATTAAAATGGTTAGCAATTTGTTTTCTTTTTCGTTCATGCTAAAAAAAGTATTTGAGCTGCCATTTTTAATAATTACACCCAATGGGTTAATTCTAGAGCAAATGGTTATATTTGCCTGATAATACCACCGTTGTATAAAGAAAATGAATGTCGGCTTGCGATGTTTTACTTTGTACATAAGCATCCTAAAACAATGAATAATTCAGAAAATGGCGCTACGCCGTGGTTGTTTGAAATAACGCCTAAAAATAAATTCTTTTCACTGAATCTTAATGAGGTTTGGCAGTATAGGGACTTGTTGCTGCTTTTTGTTAAAAGAGATATTGTAACGGTTTACAAACAAACCGTTTTAGGTCCGCTCTGGTATTTTATCCAGCCGCTGTTTACATCCGTTATTTTTACTATTATTTTCAATACTGTTGCAGGAATTGTTACTGGTAGTGTTCCGCCGTTTTTGTTTAATTTAGCCAGTATTACTGTTTGGAATTATTTTTCCTCCTGTTTGTTGGCTACTTCGGATACTTTTAAAGCCAATGCCGGGTTGTTTGGGAAAGTTTATTTTCCAAGAATCATCATGCCATTATCTATAGTGCTCTCCAACCTGATTAAGTTTGGATTGCAGTTGCTTATTTTTGTAGTTTTTTATATTTATTTTATAGTATCTGGGGAGTCCTTATCGCCTAATTTTACGCTCCTTTTTTTTCCGGTTTTAGTATTCTTGATGGGGTTGTTGGGGTTGGGTCTTGGAATGATTATTTCTTCTATGGTCACTAAATACAGGGACTTGACCTATTTAGTGACTTTTGGAATACAGTTGCTGATGTATATTTCGGCGGTCAATTACCCATTGGCATTGATACAAGAAAAGATGCCTGATTATTCGTGGATTATTGATTATAATCCGATGGCGTATGTTATTGAAATATCTCGATATATGTTGTTGAACACTGGAAGTTTTTCGGTTGGTTCCTTTCTATATGTTGGTGTTGTAGCGGTAGCTGTTTTTTTTATAGGATTGCTGATTTTTAACAAAACAGAAAAAACATTTATAGATACGGTTTAGTGATGAAGTGAGAAGTGAGAAGTGAGGAGGTGAGAAGTGAGGAGGTGAGAAGTGAGAAGTAAAAAGTGAGAAGTAAAAAGTGAAGGGTGAGGAGGTGAGAAGTGAAAAGTGAAGGGTGAGGGTGAGGAAGTGAATTCATAGTTTATACGCACTGTTTGCAAAAAAATTTCATTAAATAAAAAAGATATGGATAATAAAGATTTGGAGGTTTGGAAGAAAAGCATGGATTTGGTGGAGACTATTTATAAGTTGACTCAAACATTTCCAGATTCGGAAAAATTTGGTTTGACGAGTCAAATGCGAAGATCTGCAGTTTCAATTCCATCTAATATTGCTGAAGGGTCCGCAAGAAAAGGAGATAAGGAATTAATTCATTTCCTTTATATTGCCTTGGGCTCACTTTCAGAGTTAGACACCCAATATACAATAGCTGTTAGAATAAATTATACTAGTAAAGAGGAAAATATTGAGAATCAAATTACCGATGTTAAAAAAATACTTTTAGGATTTAGAAATTATTTAGAAAGAAAGAGTGAAAAGTAAAAGAGTGAAAAATCAGAAGTGAAGCATGAGTAGTAAAAAGTGAATAGAATTGGGTAACAAAATCCCGTTTTTCAATACTATCGTTTTACATCTCACTAAAAACTACTAACTAATATCATTTCAAGGCTAACGAATTTCATCTCGCTAACACCTTTTCACTTCTCACGATTCACCACTCACTTATTATGGAAGACATTATATTAAAAGCTGAAAATATCTCCAAACAATACCGTTTGGGACAGGTAGGTACTGGTACCATCAGTCATGATTTGAACCGATGGTGGCATAAACTGAGAGGGAAAGAGGATCCCTATCTTAAAATAGGTGATACTAATGACCGCAGTACCAAAGGGGAGAGTGATTATGTCTGGGCTTTGCAGGATATCAACTTTGAAGTGGAGCGCGGAGAAGTCATTGGTATTATAGGAAAAAACGGGGCTGGAAAATCGACTTTGCTTAAAATTCTGTCCAAAGTGGCAGCACCCACCACGGGAAGTATTAAATCCAGAGGGAGGATTGCTTCTTTGCTTGAAGTGGGAACAGGTTTTCATCCGGAGTTGACGGGTAGGGAAAACATTTTCTTGAACGGTGCCATTCTGGGAATGACCAAGAAAGAGATTGCTGCAAAACTGGACGAAATCATTGATTTTTCGGGATGCGAACGCTATATTGACACACCGGTAAAACGATACAGTTCCGGAATGACGGTGCGATTGGCTTTTGCCGTAGCGGCATTTTTAGAACCTGAAATTCTTATCATTGATGAGGTTTTGGCTGTAGGCGATGCTGAGTTTCAGAAGAAAGCTTTGGGGAAAATGCAGGATATTTCAAGACAAGGCGGTAGAACGGTATTGTTTGTGAGTCATAATATGGCGGCAGTAAAGAGTTTGTGTACCAGGGGAATTGTGCTTGAGCATGGGAAAGTGGTGTTTGAGGGGGGGATTGAGGAAAGTGTAGATTATTACACTGAAATTTTTTCGAAAGTGTTTAGTGACCCGCCCGTTTACAAGGATTATTCTAATAAGATTGAAATTTTGTCATTTCATGTAAAAGTTAATGATAGAATTGTCAAATCAGGAACAAGTATTCTTTTAGGGCAAAAAATTAAAATAATTTTAAATATTTTAATCAAAGATGATTTTGATGATTTATCGATAGCAATTGATATTCTAGATAAGAATGGTGGGTTAATGTCTCATTTAACAAATGAAGATGATGGATTTTATTCGAATAAATTAAAGAATAAAGATTGTAAAATTTTTGAAATAGAAACGTCGGAGTTATTATTTATTCCTAGTTCCTATTCTATGAATATTTGGTTTGGAATAGGACAGGTTGAAGGGGTGTACGACATTAAAAATTTTTTCAATTTCATTATTGAACAAAGTGCTTATACAAAGAGAACAAAACAATTACCGAGCCATTCAAAAGTATATTTACATTCTAAATGGAGTGTTGAAATTCTAAATAAAGATAATGATTAAAGTCGGGTACTTATTGTCATACGATTATGATTTGATTTTTACGTCAATTAATCAAATATATGAAGAAGCAGATAAAATATTTATTGCTATTGATGTCAATAGAAGGACATGGAGTGGGAATGACTATGAATTGCCATTGTCATTCTTTGAAAATATTGAATTGTTAGATTATAAAAATAAGATTCAGATTTATGAAGATAATTTTTATATTTCTGAATTAATCCCTATTGAATGCGAAACAAGGGAACGTAACCTATTATTAAAAAAGATGGGTAGGGGATGGTTAATTCAATTGGATGTTGATGAATATGTATATGATTTCAAAACATTAACTAATTATTTAAATAAATATTGGTATTTAACTTTATTTCCAAAGTTTACTCCTATAGTTTTTAAGGGTAAATTAATTACATTATTTAAACAAACTGAAGAAGGGTTTCTATACATTGATAATGATGAGAAATTTCCTTTTATTACAAATTTGAATAAATATGAGTTTACAAGGTATAATACCAAAGTAAGAAATCATTTTGTTAATGTTAATGTAGTTCATCAATCATGGGCTCGAACGGATGATGAAATTCAAACAAAAATAAAAAATTGGGGCCATCGTGATGATTTTAATACCAAGAACTATTTTGAATTTTGGAAAAACATTTCAAGTTCGGATTATATGAATTATAATAACATACATCCAATAAATCCTGAGGTATGGAATAAATTACATTTTTTGCCTTCAAAATCAATAGATGAATTCATTAATACATATTCGATCAGAAACAGACAAATATTGATTAATTTGTCAAAAATGAAAATATTTAAGTCTATGGTAAAAATAATAATTGGTAGAGAATAATGTTAGCGATAGTAATCCCTTATTATAAGCTTACTTTTTTTGAACAAACTTTACAGTCTTTGGCAAGTCAAACGGATCAGCGATTCAAAGTTTATATTGGTGATGATGCCAGTCCTGAGAGTCCAATTGAATTGTTGGAAGAGTACCAACGAAAGTTTGATTTTGTGTATCATCGTTTTGAAGAAAATTTGGGAGGAATTTCGCTTACACAACAATGGGAACGTTGTATTGCATTATCAAACAAAGAAAAGTGGATAATGATATTGGGAGATGATGATGTGTTAGGAGAAAATGTAGTGGAGGCTTTTTATCATGATATTGAGGGAATTACGAGAGTTTCAAATATTATAAGGTTTGCAAGTATGAAAATTGATGGAGACGGAATGTCAATTTCCAAAATATATTCACATCCAAGGAGTGAAAAATCTATTGATTTTATTTTTAGAGATTCAAGGAGTTCGTTAAGTGAATATGTATTTAATAAAAAACAGATTTTAAATATAGGTTTCAAAGATTTTCCTTTAGCATGGTTTTCGGATGTATTAGCAGTTTTAGAATTTTCAGATTTTAAAGAAGTTATTACTATAAATGAAGCAGTAGTTTACATTCGAATTACTGATTTGAGTATTTCAGGAAATCAAAATAATTTGAAATTAAAAGCAAAAGCTACTTTCTATTTTTATAACTATTTATTGACGAAAAAGAGTGGCCAGTTTGTAAAGAATCAGAAAATTGAGTTGCTTTTAAAAATCTCTAAATGTTATATTTATAATAAAAAAGAATTAAATTATTTTTTTAAAATTTCTAAAATTTATTTAATTAATTTTTTGTTTACTGACTATTTTGGTTTTATTAAATCAATATTTTTTAATGTTTTTAGAAGAAAATAAAAATAAGTTATGAATTCATTAGTTTCTATAATTATTCCCACGTATAATCGTGCTCAGTTTATAGGCGAGACCTTGGAAAGTGTTTGGTCACAAACTTATCCGAATTGGGAATGTATAATTGTAGATGATGGGAGCACTGATAATACTGAAGATATAGTAAAAAGATATACTGGCATAGATGATAGGTTTTACTATGTATTTCAAGAAAACATGGGGGTGAGTAGTGCTAGAAATGTTGGATTAGAAAAAGCAAAAGGATATTACATTCAATTTGTTGATTCGGATGATTTGATTGATAGTAAAAAATTAATGTTATCATTAAAAGAAATACATCAACAGGAAAATAAAAATAAAAAAATTGTAATTACAAATTTTAAAATTTTTAAAAATAATACAAAGAATTTGATAAACCCTTCTTATGACTTGAATCATGACTTATTTAATTTTAAAAGTGTATTGTTTAATTGGGATTCAGTTTTTAACATTCCAATTCATTGCGGTTTTTTTGAGGCTAGTCTATTCCATGATTTTAGATTTCCATTAGAGTTAAAAGCAAAAGAAGATTGGTTAATGTGGCTGTATTTGCTTCAGATAGAACCTAATGTTTGCTTCATTGATAAAACTTTAGCATATTATAGATTACATCCAAAAAATATGACGAAAGATTACAATCACATGAGCGTTAATTATTTTGAGTCGTTTGATTTATTAAAAAGATTTTTGACAGAAAAAGATTTTTTTGAATATTTAGCTTTTTCAATAAAAAAACATTATGATTCTACAAGAGAATTTCAAATTAAATTAAAAAACATAAAAGAGTCTAATACTTTTAAATTAGGTTTTAAGATTAAACACTTTTTAAAAATAATGCGGTTGTTAACTATTTGTACTTGGATTTTTAATAAATTAAAAAAAGTTTGATATTAATATTTGTTTCCGATATTGTAAATATATTTTTTTGAAAGAAAATTTCACATTTCATTTTTATAATTTGCAAAGTTTTCTTTTAGCTGAAGTAGGTTTTTTTTTGTAGCAATTTTCAATAAAATCATAAGGATAATAAAAGTATTAAATGTTAGCCATAGTAATTCCCTACTACAAACTTTCTTTCTTTGAAGCTACATTACAATCGCTAGCTGATCAAACGGATAAGCGATTTATGGTATATATAGGTGATGATGCCAGTCAAGAAAGTCCAGATGATTTGTTAGAAAAGTACCAACAAAAGTTTGATTTTGAATATCATCGTTTTGAAGAAAATCTCGGAGGGACTTCATTGGTTAAACAATGGGAACGTTGTATTGCGATGACTAAAGATGAAGAATGGTTAATGATATTGGGCGATGATGATGTGCCTTGTTTAAATCTTGTAGCTTCGTTTTATGCTAATCATAGCAATATTGATTTGAATACTATAAACGTTGTGCGATTTGCTACTGTGGTTATAAACGATATGGGCGATGTTCTGTCAAGTGTTTATAAACACCCGTTACTAGAAAAGACTACCGATTTTTTATGTAGAAAATTTTCAAAAAAAACCAGAAGCTCCCTGAGTGAATACATCTTTAGAAAATCAACAGTGATAGAAATGACCTTTAGAAATTTTTCTCTAGCTTGGCATTCAGACGACATGGCAGTTTTGGAGTTTTCTGATTTTGAGAATTGCTATTCTATCAATGAAGCGACTATGTCTGTGAGAGTTTCTTTTCATAGTATCACAGGTGACTCAGGTTTGAAAATAAAGAAAAATCAAGCTACTTATGAATTTTGCGCGGTGCTTTTTCTAGAGTACTCAGCTTCGTTTTCTAGAGAACAAAAGAAGATTATACTTAAAAAGTTAGAACAGGCTTTCTTTAATATTCCTTTGCTTAAAAATTATCTGATATTATCTTCTTATTATTGCAGTCAAATTGGATTGGGTGAATTAATACAATTTCATTTTCGATTACTTAAAACGGGTGTCATAATAGTACTCAAAAAAGCAAAACTGTTTGGTTTTGTAAAAAAATAATTTCTTAAATGATATATTCTATCTCATGAAAAATTTCTTTTTAGTTATCCCCACAAGAGATCGTATTGGCTATTTAAGCAACTTACTTTATGATTTAAATTTTTTTTCAAAACATATATCTCAAGTGGTTATAGTAGATCAAAGTCAGGAATCTATCAAAGAAGAAATTGAGAAATTGTCCTTGGATTATTCTTTTTCTATCATAGAAAACAATAGAGATAACTCCGTAAATCATTCCAGAAATTTGGCTTTGCAATTGTATAAGGAAGAGGAATGGCTTTTTTTTCTAGATGATGACCTGAGAATACCGGGTATTGCTTTTGAACAAATAATAGCTACACTTGACCCTAATATTGTAGATGTGCTTATTCCAGGAATTCAATTTGAAGGGATGGAAAAAGCTGAATTTGTGTATCATACCGTTTTAGATACTATTGCCAAACCGCATAATTTTTCCAAGGGACGCTTTCGTCTGCAAGTGTGTTCCGGTCTCAATATTGTGAAAAGATTAATATTTAAAGAAGCGGGTTTTTATTTTGATGAAAATTTCACCATTTGGGGAGATGATTGGGATTATGGAATGCGCTTGTTGCAAGCCGGAGCTAATATTTATTTTCAGCCAAAGATATTAGTAGAACATCTTGGAGCAGCATCAGGAGGTCAACGCGATAAGGGAAGAACATTAAATGTTGCACTAGAAAAACAGAAACTTTATTTTTATTTCTATAGAAAGCATTTTTCTGCATCTGTACTAAAGCAACAATTGTATTTGGGAATCATTGAAGGTGTTAAAAAGTTATTACGTTCAGGAAATATTGCTCAGCTAGGGAATACAATAAAAGGATATAGAATGTCAAATTTGAAAGAGAACTAATAATGCGAATAGGTTTTAATCCACAAAAAGATAAAAAATTACATCCTAGCGATTTTTTTCATCAGGTCTTAGTTCCAGTCTACATACCCAATCAGGAGGGGTATTTTAAAGGCAATTTTTCGATTCTAAAACTTTGTTTGGACTCTCTTTTTAGAACTAGTCATAAGAGAACCTATTTTACAGTTGTAAATAATGGAAGCTGTGATGAAGTCAGGACCTATTTGGATCATTTGTTTCAGAATGAAATAATACATGAGGTAGTGCACACTACAAACATTGGTAAATTAAATGCTATTTTAAAAGGTCTTACGGGTAATCAATTTACTTTAATTACTATTGCGGATGCAGATGTTTTGTTTGTAAATAATTGGCAAGAAGAAACATATGCTGTTTTTGAAGCATTTCCAAAAACAGGTTCAGTTTCGCCATGTCCAAACTCAAAATTACTTAAATATTATACTACTAATATTTTTTTCGAAAAATTGATTTCAGAATCATTAAGATTTAGAAATGTAAAAAATCCTAAGGCAATGCAATCTTTTGCTGACAGTATTGGAAATCCAAGACTGTTTAACAAACATCATCTGAAAAAATACTTAACCGTTTCCAATAATCATGTCCATGCTGTCGTTGGAGCGGGTCATTTTGTAGGGACTTATCGTTCAGATGTTTTTAAAAAACTAAGACATTCCTATTCAGTTTTCAAGTTAGGTGGTGAGAGTGAGAGCGATTTATTGGACAAGCCAGTTTCTTTTCAAGGCTATTGGCGTTTATCGACAGAGGAAAATTATGCCTATCACATGGGGAATACACTTGAGGACTGGATGTCAAAACATGTTGAAGATTTGAAAGTGAATAATTTTGTGTATGATAAAGTGCCTCAGTTGTCAAAAGTAAAATCAAATGCTTTTATGAATTGGTTTAAAATCAAGGTTTTTTCCAAAATATTATTTAGAAAATCAATTTGGAAATTATTTTTAAGATACAAAGGATTGACGAAATCAGAAGCTAAAGAGTATTAAATTTATAATATAACTATTTTGTTCTAAGAGCAATGTCAGCTAGCTTATAAAAACAATGCAAATTATTAAATGTAGGAAGATTAAATACATATGAAAAACATAGCCATCATTCCTGCCCGAGGAGGATCAAAACGCATCCCCGAAAAGAACATCCAATTGTTTGGAGGATTGCCTTTATTGGTGCATTCGATACAGTATGCAGTTGCGAATAGTGCCTTTATTGATGCTGTTTATGTTTCTACCGATGATCCCGCCATAAAAGAAATAGCATTGACTTATGGGGCTAAAGTCATTGATAGACCAGATTATCTTTCAGGAGATTTGGAGCCAACCATTACAGCTGTTCAGCATGTTCTGGAAAATATAGGTTTTGAAGTTGAAAATGTCATATTGTTGCAGCCCACCAATCCTTTGCGCCCGCCAAATTTGTTAAAAGATTGCCTTGAGAAATTTCAAAATAAAAAAGTGGATAGTTTGTTTACCGTTACTCAAAACCATCAGAAATTCGGAAAAATTACATCTGGTACCTTTGTTCCTTTCAATTACGAGATTGGTCAACGCAGCCAGGATTTAGAACCGCTTTATTTTGAAAACGGATTGTTGTATATTACAAAGGCAAAGTCCATTCTTGAAAATAAAATAATTACAAAAAATGCATTTCCATATCTTGTAAATCATATTTTTGCCCATGTAGATATTGATACGAAAGAAGATATGGAGTACGCGGAGTATTTAATGGAAAAAGTGTCTCGACTGCGCTCGACATGACATAACACAACCAGTACGAGAACATGTCTCGATTGCGCTATACAAGACAAAATGCAATATAGTTGTCCTTTCGAGTCTTTCGGTGATTGCTCAAGACAGGCTAAGTTAGAAGATAAAATAGATAACTCACAACAGAAAACCATGAACCCCTATATAGAAATTGCCGGACGAAAAATTGGTGCAGATTATCCCCCCTTAGTTATTGCCGAAATAGGCATTAATCACGAAGGATCGTTGGCTGTAGCCAAAGAAATGGTTGATGCCGCAAAAAGAGCGGGTGTTGAGGTGGTGAAGCACCAAACCCATATTGTAGCAGACGAGATGTCTGGAGCAGCCAAAAAAGTAATTCCGGGTAATGCCGATGTTTCTATTTACGAAATTATGGAACGTTGTTCGTTGAACGAAGCTGACGAATTGGACTTAAAAAAGTATGTAGAAAGTAAAGGCATGCTCTTTATATCAACTCCTTTTTCTCGTGCCGCAGCCGATCGGTTGGAGAATTTCGATGTCCCCGCCTATAAAATAGGATCTGGGGAATGTAATAATTATCCTTTATTGGAGCATATTGCTTCTTTTGGAAAACCTGTACTATTGAGTACGGGGATGAACACCATTGCAAGTATTCGCAAAGCCATTGCTATTTTTGATAAACATAAAGTCCCTGTTGCAGTATTGCATACGACTAATTTATATCCCACACCAATTCGTTTGGTTCGATTTGGAGCCATGATGGAAATGCATCACGCTTTTCCGGATAAAGTTTTTGGTTTATCAGATCATACGTTGAATAATACGGCGTGTTTAGGTGCTGTTGCCTTGGGTGCCAGTATTCTGGAACGCCATTTTACAGACCACATGCAGCGGACGGGTCCCGATATCGTATGCAGTATGGATGAACAAACTACAAAGGATTTACTACTAAGTTCCAATGAAATGTGGCAAATGCGTGGTGGAGTTAAAGAACCCGCTTTAGAAGAACAGGTAACAATAGATTTTGCTTTTGCTACCGTTTGTGCCATTAAACCAATACAAAAAGGAGACGTGCTAACCAAAGAAAATATTTGGGTGAAACGTCCTGGAACCGGCAAGATTCTGGCAGAACATTTTAATGATTTAATTGGTAAAGTGGCCACGCGAACTATTGCAAATGACGAACAATTAGATTGGATCGATTTTGCGTAGTGGTGACTTTATCCTATTTTGTTTGAATAAAAATTAAAGCGGATTCACCCATTGGGGGTACTTACAATTAAAAATGGTTCTCGATGCATTTTTGTTTCGTTTTACTACACAAAAAACACTCGAACTGACGTTCTGGATAATTGCACCCAACGGATACACATTAATAAATAATACGGATTACTAAAAATATCTCGACTGCGCTCGATATGACAGCATAATAATGAAAAAAATAGTATTCCTAACGGGAACCCGAGCTGATTTTGGTAAAATAAAATCACTGATTACCATCCTTGAAGATCAGGATGATTTTGAGGTATTTGTATTTGTAACCGGGATGCATTTGCAAGAAACCTATGGTTACACCCTGATAGAAATTGAACGGTGTCATTTTAAGAATGTTTCTACTTTTGAGAATCACACGCATGAAACCACGATGGATTTAACTTTGGCTAAAACCATTGAAGGATTGTCAAGCTATTGCAAAGGAGTAAGCCCTGATTTGATTGTGGTTCACGGTGACCGGGTTGAAACTTTGGCTGGTGCTATTGTAGGCTCCTTAAATAATATATTGGTTGCCCATATTGAAGGCGGTGAACTCTCTGGAACGGTAGATGAATTGATTCGGCATAGTGTGAGCAAATTGAGTCATATTCATTTTGTTTCTAATGCTGATGCGGCCAAACGGTTGTTGCAAATGGGGGAGGTTCAAGAGTCTATTTTTACTATTGGTTCACCAGATGTTGACGTAATGTTCTCGGATTCATTACCGGAACTGGCTGTGGCAAAAAGGTACTATCAAATAGATTTTGATGTGTTTGCTATTGTTATGTTTCATCCAGTTACTACAGAAATAGACCAGATGGAGCAGCATGCTATTCAATTTGTAACGGCATTATTAGAAGATAATCACAATTATGTAGTAGTTTATCCCAACAATGATTTAGGAAGTCGATTGGTTTTAAGTGCCTATGAACAGTTAAAAGGGAACTCTCGATTTCGAATTATTCCTTCTTTACGATTTGAATATTTTTTAACGTTACTCAAGAATGCCCAATTTATAATAGGAAACAGCAGTGCCGGAATTCGTGAAGCGCCTTACTATGAAATTCCTATTATTAATATAGGTACGCGTCAACAGAATCGTTCTGTAGATGCTGCTATAATCAATGTAGATTATAACAAAGAAAGCATCGTTACAGCGCTACGTTCTATCGAGACAAATAAAATTAAACATGTGAATCCTGATTTTGGAATTGGAAATAGTGCCCATTTGTTTTTAGATTCTTTGAAAAAAAGCGATATTTGGAATCTGAACCACCAAAAACAGTTTAGAGATTTTAATGACAAATAAAAAGATTTTTGTATTGCTTCCAGATGGAATCGGATTGAAAAATTTTGCCTTTTCTGATTTTTATAAATTAGGCATTGATGCAGATTTTGTTATTAAGTATTGGAATGCTACCCCTTTTGATTTAAAGGATTTGGGATTTGAGGAAATAAAAATTCAAAATTCAAAATCACATCCGCTTACTGAAGTATATAAAAATGCGCGTAAGCATATAGAGTTAAACAGAAGCATTACTAGAATGAAAGATTCTGTATATGATTCGTATCGCTTTCCGTTTGAATATAAAGGTATAAAGAAAGCACTAAAAAGCGGATTTACCCGATTTCTAGTTGTAAGCCATTCTAGCGAAAGCGGTTTGAAGCGCATTCGCAATCAAATAAAAAACCAGGAACGCAAGACTTTGTATTATCATCAAAGTATGGAAACCTTGCAAAAGGAACAACCTGCTTTTGTTTTTTGTACGAATCAACGCCCTATGACTGCTATTGCACCATTATTAGCAGCACAAGATTTAGGGATACCTACGGCTACATTCATTTTTTCATGGGACAATATACCCAAAGCGACGATGGTAGTGGAAACTGATTATTACTTTGTATGGAGTGATCACATGAAACAGGAATTACTTTTGTATTATCCCTATCTTAAGCAAGAACAAATTTTTATTACCGGAACGCCACAGTTCGAATCTCATTTTGATCAAAGCAAATTACTTTCCAGAGATACTTTTTTTGAGCAAAACAGACTGGATTTAGATAAAAAATACATTTGTTATTCAGGGGATGATGTTACTACAAGTCCTAATGACCCAAAATACCTTGAAGATGTTGCACTAACCATACGAGAATTGAATAAAAAAGGGTGTCTGCTGGGTGTTATTTTCCGAAGTTGCCCTGTTGACTTTTCTAGTCGTTTCGAAAAAGTATTGAATGATTATCAAGATGTGATCACCGCTATTGTACCACTTTGGGGAAAAGTAGGTAAGGAATGGAATACTGTTTTTCCTACTCAAGCTGACATTGATTTACAAATGAATACTATCGCGCATACTGAAATGGTAATCAATTTAGGATCTTCAATGGTTTTTGATTATGTGGCTCATCATAAATCATGTGCATTTATTAACTATGATATTCCTAATGCACTACTTCCAAATTGGTCTGTTGAAAAAATATACAATTACATCCACTTTCGCTCGATGCCCAACGAAACCGCTGTTTTTTGGATTGATAAACCTGAATCTATAGCTGGAATTATTGAAAACGTGATTAAGGGCAATCAATCTTCCATTAAAAGTGCAAAGCAATGGTTCGAAATTATTAATCAACATCCCCCTGAAGAAGCATCTTCCCGAATTTGGAAGTCGATTAAAACCATTATTTATAAAGAATAATCCTTTTCTTTGCAGCATAAAATAGATTACAATTTTTTACGATCAATTATGTTTTTCAATTCCTTATCCTTTACTATTTTTCTGCCGATAGTATTTTTGCTGTATTGGTTTGTTTTTAATAAAAACAAGAATACCCAAAATGCAGTCCTCATTATAGCGAGTTATTATTTCTATTCCTGTTGGGATTGGCGTTTTTTATTCTTGTTGGTTTTTTCCACGTTTTTAGATTATTATACCGGTATTCGCATTGAAAAAGCCAAGACATCAATGGGTCGAAAATTATGGTTTTGGTTCACTATTACCATAAATCTCGGTTTCTTAGGCGTCTTTAAATACTATAATTTTTTTGCGGATTCCTTTTCCGAATTATTGAATGGGCTCGGGTTACACACCAGTCCTTTATTACTTAACGTTATTCTGCCGGTAGGTATTTCCTTTTATACGTTTCACGGATTGTCCTATGTGATTGATATTTATCTAAAAAGAATAAAAGCCGAATATAACTTTGTGGATTATTCGCTGTTTGTCAGTTATTTTCCATTGCTCGTTGCCGGACCTATAGAAAGAGCAACCCATTTATTGCCTCAGGTAAAAGTAAAACGCACGTTTGATTTTAATAAAGCTAAAGAAGGCGTGTGTCAGTTTGTATGGGGATTGGTTAAGAAAGTAGTTATTGCTGATACCTGTGCCACCTATGCCAATGCTATTTTTGACCATTATGAATCTATGAATTCGCTGTCTTTGCTGTTGGGTGCTTTTTATTTTGCTTTCCAGATTTATGGGGATTTTTCGGGTTATTCTGACATGGCTTTGGGAATGTCCAAACTATTTGGAATTGATTTACTGCGAAATTTTAATTATCCTTATTTTTCCAGAGATATCGCTGAGTTTTGGCGGCGTTGGCACATCTCACTCTCGTCCTGGTTCCGGGATTATTTATACATTCCATTAGGAGGAAGCAGTGGAGGTATAGGTATGAAAATTCGCAATACTTTTATCATTTTTCTGGTCAGCGGATTTTGGCATGGAGCCAACTGGACTTTTATTGTCTGGGGGTTTATTAATGCGTTGTATTTTTTACCGCTATTGCTTTTAAAGAAGAATCGGTCTAATATGGAAACGGTGCACTTGTATTGGAATTTTGATTCGTTCAAAGTTTTTTTAAGTATGGTCAGCACGTTTCTTTTGACCTGTTTGGCCTGGATATTCTTCCGAGCAAAATCGATAGGGGAAGCTTTTGATTATATTGGTCGGATTTTTACCAATCAAAGTTTTCAGTCTCAATACTTAGAAAACGAACGCTATAATTATGAAATAATACTCTTAATTCTGGGCTTCTTATTGGTCGAATGGAAGAGCCGAACACAAGTGGAGCCTATTTCAGGAAAATACAGTAGTTTGAAATTAGCGTTATGCATTGCGGCAGTGGTTGCTTTAGGAACGTATTCCGATTATAAGGAATTTATTTATTTTCAGTTTTGATTTGTCCAATCAAGCGCAGTCGAGATTCATTTAAAATTTAAATCGTCTCTACTGCGCACGAAGTGACAGTAGGGGTTGTAATATGATGCTTTTGTTACAATTTCACAAACAACAATAATTATAAAGTTACGCATGAAAAAATTTATAGTATTCGCTTTCAAAACACTAATCGTAACGGTATTAATTGCTGTTGTCTTAGACTTTACATACACTGCTGTTTATTTGAATTCTTCCAACAGAGGTAAAATAGACTACATTTATAATTCTAAAGCCAGAAAATATGATGTGGTGATTTTAGGTTCCTCCAGAGCGAATAATCATTTTGTTGCTCCGATGTTTGAGGAAAAAGGATTGAAAGCCTTTAATTTTGGTATGAGTGGCTCTCATTTATTTGAAGCTTCGCTACTGCTGAAGCTGATGGTAGAGCGTAAGTACGTTATAAAAAACCTGATACTGGAAACAGATTTGAATCTGTCTAATGAGCATCAAGCAGAAGGAATAGCGGCTAAATTTTTGCCTTATATTCATCAATCGGATATCATTAGGGAGCATTTTTCTAAGGAGAAAAATTTCAAAGAATTGTATTATATCCCTTTCTACCGCTATGTTGCTTTTGACTCCAAAATAGGTTTTAGGGAAATGTTTTTTAATAGTATTCACAAGAAAACAGTTCATTTAGATAATCAAGGGTATTATCCTTTAGGGAAGAAAAAAGGGAATATGAAAAATGACATACGCGCTTTGAAACCCATACCTAATAAGTATTATCAAGAAATCAAGCAAATTTGTGCAGCCAATAATATTAATTTTATAGCGATCATGACACCGATGTGTACCAATACCAAAGGATTGGATTATTTTGATAAAGTAAAAAAACTGTATCCTGAAATTCACAATTATGAAAAAGTGGTGTTAGAAGATCGCTATTTTTCGTCTTGTGGACACATGAATGACACAGGTTCTAGATTATTTACTGCCCGAATTATAAAAGATTTTTTTAATAAATAATTATGCACATTGCTTTTCTGACTCCTGAATACCCTCATTCGCGTGTGCTTCATTCAGCCGGTATTGGTACAAGTATCAAAAACTTGGCTGTTGCTTTAACTCAAAAAGGAGTGAAGGTATCCGTTTTTGTTTATGGTCAAAATGAAGCTCTTGATTTTGAGGAGGAAGGAGTAAAACTTCATTTGATAAAAACACAGAAATATAAAATATTGGGTTGTTATTTGCATCGAAAATACATTCAAAATCATCTTAATACATTAATTATTTCGGAGCACATTGATTTGGTTGAAGCACCCGATTGGACTGGAATTACCGCTTTTATGAATCTGAAAGTACCGTTGGTGATTCGTTTTCACGGGAGTGATGCGTATTTCTGTCATCTAGAAAATAGAAAACAGAAATTAAAAAACTATTGGTTTGAGAAATTAGCTTTTCAAAAAGCGAAGGCATTTATAGCCCCAACTACTTTTGCTGGTCAGCTTTCCCAAAAAATATTTAACATTAAAAATAAAACGATACAAACGATCCATAATGGATTGGATTTGCATTTTTTCCAGAACTCCAATCCTGAAAACTTCGAAAAAAAGGTAATTCTTTACATAGGGACGATTATTCGGAAAAAAGGAGTTCTCGAATTGGCCGCTATTTTTAATTTAGTAAGGCAAAAACATCCTGGTGCCTCACTAGTTTTAATTGGAAGTGATTCGTTTGACATTGCAACGCAGTCCAAATCTACTTGGGAATTAATGCAAAAAGAATTCAAAGACAATGATTTTGAAAAAGTTTCTTACTTGGGTAAAATTCCATACCAAGCAGTACTTGAGCATCTAAAAAAAGCTCATGTTTGTGTATATCCCACCTTTGCTGAAACGTTGGGAATGGTGACTATAGAATCTATGGCGATGCAAAAACCTGTCGTCAACAGTAATATTGGTTGGGCAAAAGAAATAATTGTTGATGGTGAAAGCGGTTATTTGGTTCATCCAAAAGACCATCAGTTGTTTGCGAATAGAATAAATTCTGTTTTTGAGAATACTGATTTGATGATACAAATAGGGAACCAAGCACGAGAAAGAGTTGAGGCAAAATTTGATATTGAAAAAATAGCAATAGAAAACATTACTTTTTTTAAATCTCTAATCGTTTAATTTTGATAGTAGTTTACCATAAAAATAATCGAATTTCTACAGTAGTTTCGGCTGAGAATAAAATGGTATCTTTTGATAAGAGTGCGACTATTGCAAGTGGACTGTTGCAACTCGCAACTGCATTTCCAAAATCAAAAATAGTTTGGTGTGATGAGGTCTGTCAAGAGTATATTAATTTAAAAGATGTTGAATTCCTTTTTCATCATGATAAAATGATGCTTTCTTATTCTCCGGGCGAAAGTGCTTATTTTGGACGAAAAATTGGCTATATAGAAGAATCTCCATTCATTGCTATCAATAAAAAAGTATCGTATCCAACCTGGCAAATGAGTAGTTTAGTAGGAGTGGTCCATGCTTCTTTGCTTTTAAAAATAGAGGGTAGAATCAAATCAGACAATGATTTTGATTACTATCTTAATTCGGTCGCTAAAATATGCATGTCTTTAGGGTTGCTGTGTTATTCAGAACCAAAACTGTTAACCAAAACTGCTGTTTTTGATGGTAAAAAAGCGTCTGTTTTTACGCTCTTTAAATTTGTAAAACAACATTATAAAACAAGATGGGTATGGTTGCTTTTTTTTAATCTACTGATGTATGAGAGAAGTTTTCCAATTGTAGCTTTTCTAAATACCGCTTTTTTTAAAAGTAGAAACAAAAAAAGTATTCATGTTGACGCTATTGCAGTCAACTCTTCATTGAAAGTTGTTGATAAAGGATCTATTGATGTTATTATACCTACTATTGGCAGAAAAGAATATTTGTTTAATGTTTTGAAAGATCTAGCGCAGCAAACGCATCTGCCTATAAACGTAATTATAGTAGAGCAAAATCCATCGGAGCATAGTGTTTCTGAATTGGATTATCTTACTAATCAAACTTGGCCATTTGTCATAAAACATACGTTTACCCATCAAATGGGGGTTTGTAATGCTAGGAATTTAGCATTGAAACAAACGGAAAGCGAATGGGTTTTTCTGGCAGATGATGATATTTGTATTGCTAATTATTTTATTAGAAATGCGCTTGATGGTATTTCTAAGTATAAAAATAAAGCGTTTACTTTTAGTTGCTTACAAGAAAATAAAAAAAAGGTTTACGAGAAAATAATTCAATGGTCAACTTTCGGTTCAGGTTGCAGTATTGTTAATGTAAGGGAAGTTCAAAAAATCAAATTCAATGAAAAATACGAATTTGGTTTTGGAGAAGATGCTGATTTTGGAATGCAACTCCGTAATCAGGGTATTGATATTTTGTATTTGCCTTCTCCAGAAATTTTGCATTTTAAAGCCCCAATAGGTGGTTTTAGAACAAAACCGGTATTCGCTTGGGAAAAAGATAGCATTCAACCCAAACCATCCCCAACGGTTCAGTTGTTTAAAATTTTACATTTGAGCCACGAGCAACAAAAGGGATATCGGATGATTTTGTTTTTTAAATTTTACACCAAACAATCTTTTAAAAATCCGTTACGGTATTATTTTAATTTCAGAAAACAATGGAATCAAAGTGTATTTTGGGCCAATAAATTAAAAGAAAGAAGTTGAATACAATTAATCAGAGAAGAAAATTGATACAGTCTGTTTCGGTAATCACACCTTTAGGAAAAAAAGAAATTGTTTTTGATGAAAATCAAAAACATAAAACGAGTATCGATACAGGAAACTTAAATCTTCCCGATTTTAATGCATTCGATATCGAAATTGTTTTTACGATTCCTATTGCTAAATTCCGAAATCACGATTATACTTGGATAAAATGCCCTGTTGATTGTGTTGCTAATCAGTATTCCCCCAAAATCATCCAATTGAGTAATGGGTTTTTTGTTCAGGCCAATATTACGAATGGTATTTGGGAAGTAAACAAAAATAATGCGAGAGTTTTACTTTGGCGGTTTAATCCGGAAATGTCTTCACCAATGGCCCTTTATTTAGGGAGCAAAAATGAAAAAGTAATTGTGCAAGCCGAACAAAATTTTAATTTTAAAGAGCATCCGGCGTTATTATTTACTTCAAATGAAGCGATAGAGATTAGTCGATCTAAAATTCCTTTTTCAGCGATAGCCGCTTTTACGGATCATTGTGATTTTGATACAGCAGAAAATATAGCATTACAGCGGACTTTTTTTAAGGAGAATGCGATAAAAATCAGCAAAGGTTTTTTCTTAAATCATTTTTCCAAACGACCTGATAATGCATCCTTTCAGAATGATGCCGAAGAATTGGCTAAATGGAAGGAAGACGGACATGAATTGTGTTATCATTCACTGTCGCAATCGATAAAATCAGAAAAGGATAGTTTTGATGATTTCTATTGTTTTGTGCCGCCGTTTACCGATGTGGAAACCTGGATTGATCATGGTTATCAGCCTTATAATTTGTCTCTTTTTCAAAACAGAAAAGTAGCTAATAAGGTCTATGAAGATGCTTTACAACAAAAAAAAATCCGTACGCTATGGAATTATATCGATTCCGGCACTGCGACTTCTGGGGTCATCAACCAGCTCAATGTTCAACATTTTACTTTGTCGCGTTTTTTGATTGGAAATAAAGATTTGCATTTGATAAAAAGGATGCAGTTAATGATCAAGAATATTATATTTCATTATTATAATGACAATGTATTGCTATTGCAATATAAAAGTACTGCGACTCATTTTAAAAAATTATTTTTTCAGAAAAAGGCAGGCAGTTTACTTCCATTACTAAAGAATGCGTTCAAACTAAGTGTTGCAATCCTTTCTGTCTTTATTTTTTGGAAACGCACTAAAATAAAACCGTATAAACTGGCCAAGTATCAACCGATTTTGTTTAAACATTGTATTTTTGAAAAAGAATTTTACATTTTTCAAACTCTTGAAATGGTAGATTTTAAAAAAGCACTAAGTAAAAAAAACATTGATGATTTGATACAGGAAAAAGGGATATTTATTGCGCATACCTATTTTTCGGTGCCTATTTCCTACCATACAGGCAGGATGTTTGCCACACCCAATACAATTGATGCTTTTGTGGCTGGCAACTTCAACTATTTAGGTGCAAAAATTATAAATAATGAAATTTGGAATCCAACTCTTACTGAATTAGTTGAGTATTGGTCTAATTTTGATACTGTAGTTTTAGATGTTGACTTAAATGGAGTTGTGTTTGTGAAAAATAAAACTGATTTGAATTATAGAAAGGTTAAGTAATTATGCCATTAAAACTACTTTCGTATTAGCTTGTTAAATTTTTAGTAAAAAATGGACCATAAATTAAAAACAATATTGTTTCGAATGTTAGCTTTATTACCCAATAAAGTTGACGATTTTTTTTACCATAAAATTCAAGGTTTTTTTGATAAATCTACTCTTGAAGATCGGCTAAAAAGTGTAGAATATACCTGTTTGAGGTTGTCTAAAGTGCTGCATAAATTGAATATAGATGTAAGAGATAAAACAGTTTTCGAGTTTGGGTCTGGTTGGTTTCCGAGTATGCCTTATTTTTTTAAATATAAGTATGAAGCAAAAGAAGTCTTAACGTATGATATCAATAAACACTTTAAAAAAGATACCGTTTTAGAATTAAACCAGATCTTTTCTAAGAAATACAATTGTACTATTATTCCTGAACCGGGTAATAAGTTCGGATTGCCTAATGGTATTGAATATTTTCCCAACTATAATATAATAACACAAGGGATTCCAAGTCCGGATATTGTATTCTCGCGTTATGTATTATCCCATATGAGAGAAAATGATGTGATTTCGCTCCACAAAAAAATGAAAATGGAATTAAAGAAAGGTACCACTGTCATTCATTTCATTTCACCAAGTGATTTGCGGCAGCACGGAGACAACACTATATCACTTCAGGAATTTTTAAAGTATAGCACGTTAGAGTGGGATAAAATTCATACTAAATTTGATTATCATAACCGTTTGCGATTGCCACAGTTTTTAGAAATCTTTACTACTTGTGGTTTGGAGGTTGTTCATCTAGAATATGAAAGTACAAAAAGCGGAACAAAATTATATGATTTATTTAAAAAAGTTAAATTGAATACTGATTATATGAGGTATTCTGATGAGCAATTAACAGCGGGAAATATTCTTGTAGTTCTAAAAGTTTAATGATAAAAATAGTTTTTTACTCCTTGTTTTATGAAAACTCACTTTCCGTTTACCCTGATTATTTGTACCTACATGCGCCCCAATCCGTTGTTGCGATTATTGCAATCGGTACAGGGTCAAACTTTATATCCAGATGAAATCTTGATTGTTGATGGTTCTACGAATGATGAAACGGAAATTATTCTAAATCAAAATTATTTTGATAATTTAAATTATTTTAGAGTTTCTTCGGAACATCGTGGTTTGACTAAACAACGAAATTATGGTATTGCCCGTGTTGGAACAGCGATGGAAATTATTTGTTTTCTAGATGACGATACGGTTTTAGAGCGCCGTTATTTTGAAGAGCTTATCAAAACATTTGAAGATAATGAAACCATTTCGGGTGTTGGAGGAGTCGCCATCAATGAAAATAGTTGGATTTTGGCGGAACCTAATAAAGATTATAATAAATATCATTATTTTCAATTTGATGAATTTGTATACAAAGAAGGTCAACGTAATGTGGTTCGTAATTATTTAGGATTACAATCCAATCTTGGACCTGGGAGAATGCCTGATTATTCTCATGGTAAAACCTGTGGGTTTCCTTTGAATACTAAAATCTATAAAGTTGATTTACTTATAGGGATGTCGTTTGCCTTTCGGAAAAAGGTTTTTGACTCCATCCGCTTTTCCTCTTATTTTGAAGGTTACGGTTTGTATGAAGATGCTGATTTTAGTATTAGGGCATTGCAATTTGGAAGTAATGTAATTAATACAAAGGTACAGTTGAATCATTATCATGATCCATCAGGAAGACCCAATCAATATCAATATGGAAAAATGGTAGTGCGAAATGGTTGGTATGTTTGGAGGACAAAAAACAGGAAGCCTTCATTTGATGCTACAATTAAGTGGCATTCCATTACGGTACTTTTGACATTGATTCGATTTAGCAATATATTTACAACAAAAAAACGGAAAGAAGCCTTTACTGAAGCCTTTGGTAGAACAGTAGGTTGGTGGAGTTTATTTTTTAATACCCCAAAATGAAAAAGCCATGACTTTCGTTATCATTACACATGTCCCTCACTTTTTTGAACAGCAGAAATATTATGCTTATGCCCCTTATGTGCGAGAAATGAATGTTTGGGCAAAACAGGTGCAAGAATTAATTGTTGTAGCCCCGATGACAAAGCAAGAAAGAACACCTGTAGACAGTTTTTATGATCATACCTGTATCAAGTTTGTTCCTGTTGATAGTTTTAATATTTTGAGTTTTGGTTCTCTATTTAAAACTATTTTTAATGTTCCTAAAATTAGTTTAGCGCTTTATAAAGCGATGTATTGTGCCGATCACATTCATTTGCGATGTCCAGGAAATATAGGTTTATTGGGTTGTTTTGTTCAAATGCTATTTCCAAATACACCGAAAACCGCCAAATATGCCGGCAATTGGGATCCAAAATCAAAGCAGCCTTGGAGTTATCGTTTGCAGAAATGGATTTTAAATAATTCCTTCCTGACCAGAAATATGCAGGTTTTAGTGTATGGAGAATGGCCCAATCAAACTAAAAATATAAAATCTTTTTTCACTGCTACTTATCCGGATCAAGATATATTGCCATTACTGCCAAAAGAATTAAAAGGCACGATTACTTTTGTTTTTGTTGGGACTTTGGTACAAGGAAAAAAACCGTTGTATGCAGTTCAATTGGTTGCAGAATTGTTTCAAAAAGGATACGATGTTGTGTTAAGGATTTATGGAGAAGGGGTTCAGCGAGCCCTATTGGAGTCTTATATTTTGAAGCATAAATTAGAAGGAATAATTGTATTGGAAGGCAATCAAAATCAGGAAATTATAAAAAAAGCCTATCAAAACAGTCATTTTGTGGTTTTGCCATCTGAAAGCGAAGGATGGCCGAAAGCAATTGCCGAAGGCATGTTTTGGGGTTGTGTGCCAGTGGCAACAGCGGTGTCTTGTGTTCCGCTTATGTTGGATAATGGGAATAGCGGTATTTTGCTGGAAATGAATTTGGGAAATGATGTCCGACAATTAGAAGCAGTTTTAGATGATGAAAGTTATTTTCAAATGATGTCTAAAAGAAGCAGTGATTGGTCTAGAACCTATACTTTAGATGCATTTGAAAATGAAATTGAAAAACTCCTTCGACCATGAGAATTATTCAATTAATAGATAGTTTAGAGCCAGGAGGTGCAGAGCGCATGGCGGTTCATTATGCCAATGCATTGAGTAAGTCTGTAGCATTTTCAGGTTTAGTGGTAACAAGAAAAGAAGGTGCGCTATCTTCTCAGATTCATACTAAAGTATCCTATTTATACCTCAAAAAGAAAAAAAAAATTGATTTTAAAGCTCTTTTTGCCTTGAGAAATTATGTGCTGCAGCATAAGGTAACGTTTGTTCATGCGCATAGTTCTTCCTTTTTTCTTGCTTTTTTACTAAAGTTAACGTTGCCTTCTTTGAAGTTAATTTGGCATGACCATTACGGAAAAAGTGAGTTTTTGTCAAAAAGACCATCAGGGATTTTACGAATAATCCTTCCGTTTTTTAATGGAATAATTGCCGTAAACCAAAAATTAAAAGACTGGGCTGATGAGCGGCTCAAAAGTAGTAATGCCATTTATCTGCCTAACTTCCCTTCGGAAGAGAATGCTGTTTTCGAGCATACAATTTTAAGGGGAATCGAAGGAAAGCGGATTGTTTGTGTTGCTAATTTAAGAGATCAGAAAGATCATTTTACCTTATTAAGAGTTGCTAAGAAACTAAAAGTGTTTAACGCTGATTGGACTTTTCATCTGATTGGTAAAGATTTTAGAGATGACTATTCCCAGGAAATCAGAGATTTAATTGTGGCGTTTGATTTAGAAAAAAATGTGTTTCTTTACGGCTCGAAACAAGATATAAAAAATATTTTGGATCAATCGACAGTTGCAGTCCTAACTTCAAAATCAGAAGGATTACCCGTTGCACTTTTAGAATACGGCTGGCATAAGAAACCCATAGTAGTTACAAATGTCGGAGAAATAGCTGCTTTGGTCCAGGACGGTAAAAATGGTTTTATTGTTCCAGCCCAGAATGTCAATCTGTTTTATACTGCACTGCTAACTTTAGTAGAAAATGATGCTCTTAAAGTTGAGTTTGGAGATGCCTTGTATGCCAGTGTAGTTGAGGGAAATTCAGAGAATGTTATTATAAAACACTATTTAAATTGGTTAGAAACTATCTAAAATGAAAAAAGAGGAAATCTCCTATATCTGTTTGTTGCTTGTTCATGCCTTGATTGGACTTTTGGTCTATGCATTGCCATTTACCGCAAAGATATATGGGTATTCCATTTTTATTTTTGGTACTATTTACATCATAAAAAGCAGCAATAAAAATAATGAAGCCCTACTAGTTGCAGCGTATGTAGTAGGAAGTGAGGTTTTTTTGAGAATGACCGGCGGAAATCCCCTTTATGAAATATCTAAATATGGTGTCTTGTTTTTTTTACTCCTAGGGATGTATTTCAGTGGGTTTTCAAGGGGAGCCATTTCGTATTGGCTTTTTTTGATTTTATTAATCCCCGGCCTTATCGTTGCTACTTTTGCTTTAGATCTAGATACTAATATTAGAACTAGGATAGCCTTTAATATTTCTGGACCCCTATGTTTAGGGATTGCTTCCATCTACACTTTTAGGCGTAGTATTTCTTTAGAACAGATGAATCGTATCTTGCTCTATATGGGTTTGCCTATTGTTACCTGCATGGTCTATTTGACTGCTTATACACCCATCATAAAAGATGTAATTACCGGAACAGAATCTAATTTTCAAACTTCAGGAGGTTTTGGACCCAATCAAGTATCAACCGCTTTAGGGCTTGGTGTTTTTATTTTTTTTTCACGGGTATTGTTAGCATCCAAAACAAAATTGCTTGTTATCATCAATTTATTCCTTGCCTTAAACATTAGTTATAGGGGGTTTATCACTTTTTCCAGAGGAGGTATGATTACTGGTTTAGTAATGATTTTTATACTTTTAGCATTTCTGTATGTTAAGTCGAATGACAAAGGAAAAGTTAAATTGAATTATAGTTTAGTACTAATTGTTCTTGCAATTGTAGGAGTATGGATGTATACTTCTTTTCAAACAGGAGGACTTATCAATAACCGGTATGCGAATCAAGATGCTTCGGGAAGAGTTAAAACGAGTCAGTTTACCGGCAGGGAGAATTTAGCAAATGAAGAAATTGATATTTTTTTAGACCATCCTTTTTTTGGTGCCGGTGTTGGCAAAGTAATCGAAATCAGGCAATCCGAAACAGGAGAGACTGCGGCGTCCCACAACGAAATTACCCGTATGTTAGCCGAACATGGTGTGTTGGGGATAATTGGATTATTGATTCTTATTATTACTCCTTTTGTTTTGTATTTAGAATATAAGTTTAATGTTTTCTTACTGTGTTTTGTAGCATTTTGGTTTTTGACAATTAATCATGCCGCTATGCGAACCGCTGCACCAGGGTTTGTCTATGCTTTGTCGTTGCTTATTATTCGACTTGAAAGTTCCCCAAAAAGAGAAGGATAGTATTGGGATTAGAATAGTTTTTTTTAGTTTTTCTAATGTTATGTATTAATAGCTTTAACAATGAACTTACCATCGTTTCGTGTATCGATTTTATTAGATTATTTTCCATCTCCCTAATTATTTGGAGACAAAATCACTAAATTGCCAAAATACCAAAAACAAAGCATGTCTACTAAAAGGAAAATACATTTTGAAATTTCTGAGCGAAAAATCATTCTTCGCTTTTTTGATGTGTTTTTTGTTCTATTGGGTTTGTATTTTATTGGTACTATTTTTAATCAGGAATACTTGACTGTAGCTGTCAGTACCCCTTTCTGGACCATTGTCTTAGTCGTTTATCTTGTTTTTTTTGCAACAATTTTCGAAATGTACAATCTTCAAGTTGCCAGTAATCAGTTTTTAGTTTTAAAAAATACGATCCTTACGGTTTCGACAACTGTTTTTGTTTATCTTTTTACCCCTTTTTTCTCGCCTGAGTTACCCTCAAACAGACTTCAGGTTGTATTGTTTTTTTTAGTAGTTTTTATGACGTTATTTTCATGGCGAATGTTTTATGTACTGTTTTTGGCGTCCAATCGATTTGTACAGAAAGCGATATTGATATGTGATAAAGAGCAAGTTCAAGAGCTGATTTTAGGATTAGAAAACATTGATCCGCATTATGAAATAGTTGGATTTGTTAACACTGATGTTGCCGAAGATGCGGTTTTGGATTACCATTATGTGAAACTGATAAAAAGAGATGATTTGTTTTCTTTTGTAAAAGAAAATGGTATATCTGAGATTGTCATTGCCTCTCAAAAGACAGAAGGGATCACCCCTGAGTTGTACCAACAATTACTGCATTTATTGGAGTCCGGTAATATCATTCGAGAATATACGCAGGTGTATGAAAGTAAAACGCAGCGTATTCCGGTACAATATATGTCACGAGATTTTTATCGTTTTTTTCCTTTTAGCCGAAGCAATCAGAATAAATTGTATTTATTGATTGTTAGGGTTTTTGAGATAACGATTTCCTTGTTGGGTCTTGCTGTAGGATTATTATTGTTGCCGCTTATTTTGGTTGGAAATGCGATAGGGAACAAGGGACGGTTGTTTTATTCACAGCAACGTGTGGGCAAAGATGGTGTTATTTTTAAGATTTTGAAATTTCGTACGATGGTGAAAAATGCAGAGTCAGATGGTGCTGTTTTTACCGCTACAAATGATTCCAGAGTGACTGTGTTTGGTAAATTTCTACGCAAAACCAGAATGGATGAATTTCCTCAGTTTATTAATATTTTAAAAGGTGATATGGCTGTTATTGGACCACGTCCGGAACGTCCTTTTTTTGTAAAAGAAATTGCTGAAATAATGCCTTTTTATGAAACCAGGCACATCATTAAACCAGGTCTTACCGGTTGGGCACAAGTCAATTATTCATACGGGGAAACGATAGATGATAGTTTAATCAAGCTACAGTATGATTTGTATTATATCAAGCACCGCAGTATTTATCTGGATTTGAACATTGCTTTCAAAACGATAACGACCGTATTGTTTTATAGGGGACAGTAGCTATTATTATTATTATTATTATTATTATTATTATTATTATTATTTATTGTGGAAAGCAATGTTGTTACTTTTTTGCTGTTATACACAGATTAAATTTAAAATGACTTTCTATTTTTAGAACTATTTCTGCCTAATATAAAATAATTATTTTAGCGACAAATTACACGAATTCATGCTTAAAAAAAATTAGCGAATTAGCGGTTGAATACTGCTAGTCAAAAAAATCTAATAAGAGTATTAGAACGGTTCCTTAGATAATGATAGGAATGCGTTTCTTGTTTTGAATGGCCATTCTCACTAAAATAACTCCGGTGCAAACTACCAACGGCAGTACTAATACTAAATGTGCTTTGTTGATTATAAAAAAGAAATAAACTACTACTGACAGTATGTTGAATAGCGCCAAATTGTAAATTCCCTTTTTGTTTTTTGTCCAGTAAAAATAGAGTAATCCTAATAAAGTGGGGTTGAACAGTAGCATGTTGTAGTTGTATCCTAATTCCAGATGTGAGGAATATAGCCCAACAAACGCAAAGAATATTCCAAGTATACCAATGATGCTGAGGTAAAACAAATCAATGCTTTTCTTGTTTATAAAAACGATGAAACTAAGCAGTATAAAGTACGTGTAGGGATTATTCCACCAAGAGAAAGGAGTTTCATTTTTGAATTCTATTATGGTTTTGTTTTCCTGTGCCAATGGCTGGTTTTGAAAAGAAACCTTTTTCAGGCTTTTTTGCAATTCAAACGGGAGAAATATTTTGGTTCCCAATTGATCTACTTTTTTACCGAAGATAATGCTGGTGCCTAATTTTTCATAAAAATGACCGTCAAAATACGGGTATAATATGGTTCTATAGGTGATATCAGTATCGGTGTTTTTTACGATGGCAACTGTGTCCAGTGTTTTATTGATGATGTCAACCACCATCGAGGTGCAATTTTTGTCAATGAATTTATAGGTGTAATGACTTTCACCAGAAGCCAAAGAGATATTCAGGTTGTCAAACAGTTTCTGTTTTAAATCGACCGGAATATTCAGTTCCTGCTCATAAACGGATCTTTTTTCATATTGATATTGATTGATAAAATCAGGATAGGAATGGGCTACAGCAAAGTATTGTAAATCTCCTTTTATGAATTTCATCACAAAATTTGGCGTGTTGAAGTCAAAAGCACCGTAATTATACACTACATCAATGGCGTTGGCTGTATCCTGTACCCGAATGGCCGTGTGTCCAAAAAGCGAATAGGATTCATTGCCCGTTCCACAAGTGATTATGCTGACGTGCGTGTTTTTTGATAATTGAATGTTTTGTCCGAAACTTAAGTGTACCGTTAGAAATAAGAATAGGAGCAGTGCTATTTTTTTGAAAGGATATGTATGCATTTAAGAGAATGTTAAAATATGGAACACGGATGACACAGATTGAACTGATTTACGATCCCATTGATTGGATTTGTCTGACAAAGATACTCAAAGAAAGAAAAAAGACGCACATAGTTTTTTGTTAAACCAAAAACTGTTGCTGTTGAAACGGATTATTGCAATTTGGTGTAACCTTCAGAAAAACTGCCAAAGATTTAAAGTTGCTATTTGATTCTGAATATTCTTCGGAATTAATTTCTAAACATTCCCAAATCTACTTTTACCGAAAAAATATTTGAATATAAAGCGGCACTTTGATTGCCTAAATCGGTCAACGCATAATCAATCTGAATGCCTTTGTATTTGAATCCCAAGCCGATATTGGGTTGGAAACCTACTTTTTCTGTACTGTCCAGTTGCTGTACATTCTGAAAATTTCCCACTCCGGCACGAACGAAAACCAAATCAGTATATCCAAATTCCAAACCCAAAGCTGGATCGATACTGACAAAATCAGTTGCAATTATATCATTGGTTCTGGCAAACCGCATGTTCACATTGGCTGCAGCCTGAATGCTGTAATCATAGCGGATAATAAACTTTTTGGCAATTCCAAGTTGTGCTTTTGGAGCTGTAATCTCGGTGCTTTCTGGTAATTCCTGATTTTCTCCGGGTATTGCATTGGCAATTTTCTGATACTCGTCCTCGTCAATATTCCAAACATTATATGTGGTGGTGATATCGCGAAGCATCAGCCCAAATTGCCAGTTGTTTTTTTCGAATTGGATTCCGGCATCAAAACCAAATCCCCAAGAGTTGGCAAATTTTCCAATAATGCGTCGGATGATTTTTGCGTTTACGCCATATTGAAATCCAGGAACCGGTAATTTTCGCGCATAAGAAAAAGTGAATCCGTAATCAGCGGTTGAGAACAAACTGATTCGGTTGTAGTCAATATTCCCTTGACTGTCGATTAGTTCTGTAGTATTCAAAATGTCATCTACCCCAAAACGGATTAGTGAAATCCCCCAAGCGCTGCGATCATCGATAGGACTGGCATACGCCAAGTAGTCGTATTGGGCAATATTCGCAAAATAATTAGCATGCATTAACGATACCTGATGGTCTTCCAGACGAATGAGACCGGCAGGATTCCAATATCCTGAATTGACATCATTGGTGGAAGCCACGACAGTATTTGACATACCCAATGCTGCCGCATCCACGCCGATATTCATGAACTCATTCGAATATTTCCTAACGGCCTGACTGTATGTCAAGGTGCTTAGCAAAAGTGTTGCCACTAAAAAACTTTTTTTCAAGGGTGTCATTTTTACAAACGGAACGTCTGTTTAATTTTTATCAAAAATATAATTTTTTACTGAGGTTATTTCATTTTACTGTTGAATTTAGTGTGATGGTAGTGTGGTTTAGCTTTAATGGATTCTTACTATAAGTTTAAAATTGCACGCGGATGATACTGATGAAGCGGATTTTCGATGATTTTTTGCAAATAGAATGCTTTACTGACGTGGTTTATTCGACATAATAAATTTGAGAATAGAAAAAGTACCGTCAAAACGGGTGATGTTGACTGTTTCTATTGTAAATCGCTATTAAAAACGTATTTTTCATTGACTTATTATGCTAAATTTGCCACCTTTGATTCCTTAAAACTTTATCATGATGACTATTAAAAAGCATATCCCGAATTTCATTACTTTACTTAATCTTTTTTGCGGCTGTATCGCGTTGGTATTTGCTTTTAACGAAGATTTTGAAATGGCCTTTTATTTTGTTTGTCTGGGTATATTTTTGGATTTTTTTGATGGTTTTTTTGCCCGATTGTTCAATGTGTCCAGCCCACTGGGATTGCAGTTGGATTCTTTGGCAGACATGGTAACCAGCGGTGTTGTTCCGGGTTTAGTGATGTTTCAAATGATGATTAGCCATTCCTCTACCGCAGCGGCTGGTCATTTGCAGTTTTTTCCCTATTTAGGTTTTATCATTGCCTTGGGTTCTTGTTACCGCTTGGCTAATTTTAATATTGATACCCGCCAAACGGATTCTTTCATTGGTTTGCCAACACCAGCCAATGCGCTGTTTATTTTAAGTCTGCCCTTGGTTTTGAAATACGCCGACTCTTTAATGCTAATTGAATTGTTGACTAATCCATGGTTTTTGTTGGCTATAACGCTATTGAGCGCTTACATGCTGAATGCTGAAATTCCATTATTCTCTTTGAAAATCAAGAAGTTTAGTTTCAAAGAAAACACACTTCAAGTTGTCTTTTTGATTTGTTCCCTTTTGTTGTTGGTTTTCTTTCACTATTTAGGAATTCCTTTGTTGATACTGTTGTATGTTTTACTGTCGGTTCTGAATAATAAAGTACTTAAAAAGTAGTTTTTTGAATGAGAAAACAAACCGCTCGAAGAAAAACAGCAGTTCGTAAGCCTAAAAAGAAAGCGAGGGTTTTCTCTGGGAAGTTCTTACGCTATTTGATTGTTACTTTTTTTATTGTATTGCTAGTTGCAGTAGGTTTGCATTATCGAAATGGTTTAGCGTATTATTTTGGTTTTAAGTCGGATAAAATTTCCAGAACAGAACGAGATTCCAAACGCATTTCAGATGTTCGGAATTTTCAGGTTTTAGAAAAACATGAGGGTAAAAGTATTGGCATCGATGTTTCAGAATATCAAGGGAAGATCAATTGGTCTTATGTTGATACATTAGAAAAAAAATATCCTTTACACTATGTTTTTATCCGTGCTTCGGTGGGTAAGGATAGGAAAGATTATCAGTTTAAAAGGAATTGGCTTGGCGCCAAAGAAAATAAAATGATTCGAGGTGCCTATCATTATTACCGTCCTAACGAAAATTCATTGGAACAAGCTGAACTTTTTATTAAAACCGTTTCTCTTCAAAAAGGAGATTTACCACCCGTTTTGGATATCGAAAAACTTCCTAAAAATCAGTCTATTGCCAATCTTAAATTGGGATTAAAACGATGGTTGCAAGCGGTAGAGTCTCATTATGGTGTGAAACCTATTATCTATACCGGTGAGCGCTATTATGATGATTTTTTAAAGGAAGAATTCAGCGATTATCTTTTTTGGATTGCCAATTATAATTTGTACAGGGAAGAAATAGCCGAAGATTGGTTGTTTTGGCAGTTTACCGAAAAGGCTTCAATTCCTGGTATTAAAGGAAATGTCGATGTGAATATTTATAATGGAGATTTGCAGCAGTTGCGGTTTATTACTGTGGAGTAGTTTTCAGCGAATAGTATTAGTCTCAGTTTTTGAGTTTCAATATTCAAATTGGGAAATGGTAGTATTTAATGCTTTTGTTACCTTTCAATACTGTATCTATTTCTATATTTTACTTTTGGTAAGTATAGCTCAAACTAGTTTCATTAGATATGTTATCGTAGGCGTGAATAACTTGGTTTCGCAATCCAATTATTGTAGTAGCATCCGTAATTTTGACATAGTAAGAACGTACGCTTTAATATTCTATTAATTATAGCTTGTCCAATAAATTCAAGATTCGGTTTTACTACTCTTTTCTCATCATTTTTTTCTACACTAGAAGAATCATTAGTTCATCAATGAAACAACTGTTTATTCTGTCAATTGATGGTTTAACTTCGTGTCGTTTTTTAGTGCGGACCTATTATGATACCTTATATATATGAGAGACTAGAAAAGGGATGTTTGTTACTATATAAGGTACGGCATAAAACCATTTTATTAATCCAGACGAGTTTTTTTGTTCAAATACTGTCAAAGCAGACTGTTTTGAAGGAGTAGAGCTTAGTGACGAGCTGTTGAAACATGAATAAAGGTTGAATTTTGAAAGCTTTAGTAAATAAAGAAGGGTAGTTGAAAGCGTGCAATGGTACTGAAATTGGCGATTTTTACTTAAAATTGTACCCATCGGCAATTGTGTTGCTATTTTGTTTAAAAAACTTTCTGTTTCAAAAACCATGTTTTCAGCAGTTTAAAGTAAAAGTTAAGAAAAGGGTAAAAAAAGAGTTTAAAAAAGCTTGTAAAAGCG
>NZ_RBXA01000008.1 GCF_003634755.1 Flavobacterium limicola
CGGATTACACGACAACGGATGTTACAGTAACAGTTCCTGCGGGAGCAACTACCGGAACAGTAAGTGTACCAACGACCCAAGATACCATTGACGAAGCAGATGAAACCTTCACAATCAACAATGGAGCAGTAAGTGCTACAGGAACGATCTTAGATAATGACAATGCACCAATTGTCATCATTGCAGATGCTTCCATCACAGAAGGTGGGGACTTGATTTTCGCTGTTACTTTGAGCAACCCATCGGCTACAGACATCACGGTTACTTTAGGATTTACAGACATAACAACAGCTGACGGAGATTATATCAAAGTTCCGGTAACGGTAACCTTCTTAGCTGGAGCTACAACAGCTACAGCAACGGTGCCTACAACACAAGATGCTATCGATGAGAATGACGAAACTTTCACTGTAGCGATCACCAGTACTACAGGAATAGTTGGATCTACAACAGATACGGCAACAGGAACTATTGAAGATAATGACGATTCGCCAGGTATAAGTATTTCAAAAACAGGGATATTTAAGGATGAGAATGGAGATGGATATGCTCAGGTAGGTGAGACCATAAGTTATGGTTTTGTTGTCACTAATACCGGTAATACTGTTCTGACTAATGTAACTGTGACAGATGCTTTACCAGGTTTGAATATGACAGGGGGAGCTATTCCGTTATTAGGCTTATCAGAAACTAATACTACCGCCTATTCAGCTGTATACACTATAACACAATTGGATATTGATTTTGGAAAAGTTACTAATCAAGCTGTAGTAAGCGGACTGACTCCTCAATTAGTTGTAGTAGAAAGTAACTCTAATAGTGTTACTACAACTTTAGAAGATGAGCCAATAGTGGCACCAGCATGTAGTATAACAGTATTTAATGCTGTATCACCAAATGGAGATGGTAATAATGATGTATTTAGAATTGATGGATTAGAATGTTATCCTGAGAATACAGTAGAGATTTATAATCGTTGGGGTGTTTTAGTATTTGAGCGAAATGGATATAATAATGATGAAAATGCTTTTAGAGGAGTTTCAGAAGGTAGGGTTACAATAAAACAATCTGAAGAATTACCTGTAGGAACTTACTATTACATCTTTAAGTATAAAGATCAAGATAATAAACAACAGGAGAAAGCGGGTTACTTATATATAAACAGGTAAACAGAGATAATACGCTGTAAATATCTTAAGAATTTAAAAAAATAAAGAGATGAGAATAAAAATAGTAAGTTTTGTTTTTCTGTTAGTATTTCTATCGGGATACGGACAACAAGATGCTCAGTTTACCCAGTATATGTACAATACCATTAATATTAACCCTGGTTATGCAGGCTCTAGGGAAGCAATGAGTGTTTTTGCCATGCACCGAACCCAATGGGTAGGTCTCGATGGAGCACCAATAACCAATACAGCTTCAGTGAACACGCCAATCAATGGTAGTAATGTAGGATTAGGTGTATCGATAATAAATGACAGAATTGGTCCCTCTGATGAGAATAATATCGCCATTGATTTTTCATACAGTATCAACACATCTGATCGTTATAAATTATCTTTTGGACTAAAAGCATCGGCAAATTTGTTGAATGTAGACTTTAATAAGCTGAGTCAATACGATCAGAATGATTATGCTTTTCAGACTAATATTGATAATAAATTTTCTCCAAATATTGGGGTTGGATTTTATTTGCATTCGGATAATACCTATGTTGGTTTATCTGCGCCCTATTTATTGGAGACTAAACATTTTGATCGATATGCTGCTACAGGGGCTAATAGTCATGTTGCCAAAGAAAACATTAATTTATATTTAATAGCGGGTCATGTATTAGATTTAAGTTACAATGTAAAATTCAAACCCTCTTTATTGACTAAGTATGTTCAGGGAGCTCCTTTGCAGGTAGATTTATCAACAAATTTCATGTTTAATGATAAGTTTGTTGCGGGTTTAGCCTACCGATGGAGTGCTGCGGTAAGTGCTATGGTAGGATTTCAAGCCAGCGATTCATGGTTTATAGGATATGGATATGACTTAGAAACTACGAGATTATCCAATTACAATTCAGGTTCTCATGAGATCTTTTTGAGATATGAATTGTTCAATAAGTATACCAAAATAATATCACCAAGATTCTTCTAAATACAGCATAACATTATGAAAATAAGCAATATATTTTATAGTTACAGTACGGTATTGCTACTATTGACATTGTCAGGATATAGCCAGAAAGCCAAATTAGCATCAGCCGATAAAAAATATGAAAATTATTCTTATGTAGATGCCATTTCTACGTATGAGCATGTAGCCTCAAAAGGATACAAGGATGAGAAAATGTTTCAAAAACTGGGTAACGCTTATTATTTCACAGCTGATCTTGTCAAAGCAGAGAAATGGTTCACTGAACTCTTTACCATGAATAAAGACCAAGAGCCGGAGTATTATTACCGCTATTCCCAAACACTAAAAGCAGTAGGTAATTATGCCAAATCCGATACCATGTTGGAAGAGTTTAATAAGCGATCTGGCAATGATCAGAGAGGGAAACTGTATGTAGAGCAAAAAAATTATCTGGAGGACATAAAAGCGAATTCGGGTCGTTTTGAAGTAGCAGATGCAGGAATCAATTCAGAATATTCGGATTATGGAAGTTCATTTTTGAAAGATAACTTGGTGTTTGCCTCTGCCAGAGATACTGGCGGAGTTGCAAAGAAAGTATTCAAATGGAACAACGAATCATTTACCAATTTGTATTTTACAACAATAAAACCAGATGGGGAGATGGGAAAAGTAGAGCGTTTTGATAAAAAGATCAACTCTAAATTTCATGAATCGACTCCAGTATTTACCCAAGACGGGAAAACAATGTATTTTACCAGAAACAATTATCTAGAAGGTAAAAAGCAAAAAAGCTCGAAAAGGATCGTTTTATTAAAATTATATAAGGCTACATTGGAGGCTGGAAAATGGGAAAATGTAATAGAATTGCCATTTAACAGTAATGAATATAGTGTAGCACACCCTGCCTTGAGTTTGGATGAGAAAACCCTTTACTTTGCTTCAGATATGCCGGGGACATTAGGACAATCTGATTTGTTTAGTGTATCAATACTCTCAGAGGACACTTATGGAACTCCAAAGAATTTAGGGAAAACTATTAATACAGAAGGTAGAGAAACATTTCCTTTTATAGCCACTGATAATGAACTGTATTTTGCCAGTGATGGACGTCCGGGACTAGGCGGATTGGATATATTTGTTTCAAAAATAGGGGAATCCAATCTTTTAGGAGAAGTGCAAAACGTAGGGTCACCAATCAATGGTCCTCAGGATGATTTTGCTTTTTTAATCAATAGTAAAAATCGTAATGGATTTTTTACCTCAAATAGAGAAGGCGGCAATGGCTATGATGATATCTATAGATTTACAGAACTTCGAAAACTGACATGTGAGCAAATGTTGGTCGGAATTATCACAGACCAGGAAACAGGAATACAATTATCGGATGCGAAAGTAAGTTTGTTTGATGACGAATTTAAGTTAGTAAGAGAGAGTTCGAGCGATGAAAAAGGGAGATACAATTTTGAAGCAGTGTGTGGCAAGACATATTATGTAAGAGCAGAGAAAATGGCTTATGAAACTAAAGAGGCAAAAGTTTCAATACGAAACAGGAACGGTAAAACAGAGTTGTCATTAGAGTTAGAAAAGCGAATTAAGGAAGTAGGAGTTGGAACTGATTTAGCCAAAACATTGAATATACCAATCATCTACTTTGATTTAGACAAGTCAGTGATCAGAAAAGATGCTGCATTCGAGTTAGAAAAAATCCTATCGGTTATGCAATCAAATCCGAAGATGAAAATAGATATACGTTCGCATACAGACAGCAGACAGACTAATAAGTACAATGAAAAGTTATCGGATCGAAGAGCGAAAGCCACTATCGAATGGTTGATTAAAAATGGAATAACATCCGATAGATTGACCGGAAAAGGATATGGTGAAAGCCAACTAGTCAACAAATGTGCTGATGGAGTGAAATGTACTGAAGAAGAACACCAAGTGAACAGACGCAGTGAGTTTATTATTGTAACAATGGAATAGTAAATGTCGTTATGATTGTAAAATGAAAGCCTTTCCAAATGGAGAGGCTTTTTTTGAAATATGTCAGTCCTGAAATAAGTTAACCAAATTTTTAGTTGTAAGTAAATAAAATACGTAGGCTATCATACACATTGTCTTTACTGAAAAATCCATTTGAAAATTACTTTCAAACGGATTTTTTAATAAATGAACGAAATAATTATACCAAAGAAATCGATTCTGCAGTAAGAATGTTTAATTCAACCATACATTCTTTCATCATCTGATACGTTCTTTCGATGTCATTATCTAAACCTATAGAAAAACGTATTAAACCATCAGTCAACCCCATTTCTATTTGCTCTTCCATTGGAATTTCGCTTGATGTTGAAGTTCCTGGTGCGCTAAATAAAGTTTTGTAAAACCCTAAACTTACTGCAAGATAACCTAAGTTTTTCGCTTGCATCAACTCCATCAAAGCATTGGCTTTTGCTAAAGTTCCTACGTCTAAAGTCATCATTCCTCCAAAACCATATTCTGGGTTAATCATAGTTGCATATAATTCATGACTTGGGTGACTTTTTAAGCCCGGATAAACCGTCTTTAGTCCAATTTTTTCAAAACGTTCGGCTAAATACATTGCATTATGACTATGTTGTTTCATCCTGATGTGTAAGGTTCGTAAGTTTTTCATCACGCTAGCAGAACGTAAACTATCCATTGTTGGACCAAGTAACATGCTTGCACCGCTATTTACATTTTTTAAATCATTGATAAATTCCTGAGAAGCACATGTTACGCCACCCACAGTATCACTGCTCCCATTGATATATTTTGTTAAGCTGTGAATAACGATATCAGCTCCTAATGTTGCAGGAGAAACGGATAGTGGTGAAAACGTATTATCAACAACTAACTTCAAATTGTGTTTTTTTGCAATTTTTGCTAGACCTGCGATGTCAGCCACTTCCAATAAGGGATTGCTTACGGTTTCACAATATAAAACTTTTGTTTTAGAAGTGATTGCAGCTTCCACAATGTCTAATTTGGTGATATCAACAAATGTAGTTTTGATTCCTAATCTTGGAGTGAAATTCTTTAAGAATGCATACGTACCACCATAAATGGTTCTACTTGAAACAATATGATCTCCTGAATCACATAATTGTAATAGTGTAGGGGTAATAGCTCCCATTCCTGAAGCAGAAACATTGGCTGATTCTGTTCCTTCCATGGCAGCAAGTGCTTTGTCTAAATATAGATTACTTGGAGAAGAATGGCGGGAATACAAATAGCATCCTTCCATATTGCCTTCAAAAGTATCAAACATGGTTTTTGCCGAAAGAAAAGTATAGGTTGATGAGTCAGAAATCGATGGATTTACACCACCAAATTCTCCAAAGTACTGTAAGTCTTGAATGTTGTCTGCGGGATTGAAATTTTTCATAATTTATATTTATTCGATTATTTAGGAGTTAATCCAGTTGTACATTTATCTCTTTGTTTTTAAAGAAAAAATAAAGATTTTATTTGGGTTGTGTAATTTGGTTGTATTTAAAAATCTACTTCAAAATAAAATAATTAAAGATTAATAATCAAGCATACTGTTTATTATTAGATTTTAAATCTAATAAAAATTATTTTATTAAATTTATTTTCTAAATTTGTTTTATAAACAAGATTTTTATAGATTATATTTCAAATTTTAATACAATGACTTTAGATTCAATAGATAAAAAATTGCTTTTTTTATTACAAACCGATAGTAAAAAAACAACCAAGGAACTTTCCTTAAAACTAAATCTTTCCGTTACAGCTGTGTACGAACGCGTCAAAAAATTAGAAAGAGAAGGTATTATTGATAAATATGTCGTTTTAATAAATCGTTCAAAAGTTAACAAGAGCTTTGTGGTTTTCTGTCATCTTAAATTGATTCAGCATACCAAAGAGTTTATTGCTAAATTTGAGTGTGAAGTCATAAAGCTAAAAGAAGTCATAGAGTGTCATCATGTGAGTGGTGATTACGATTATATTCTGAAAATTGTCGTAAAGGACATGGAGGCTTACAGGGAATTTCTGGTTACAAAATTGACCACATTACAACATATAGGGAGTACGCACAGTACATTCATGATTAGCGAAGTAAAAAACACAACTCTAGTAGATGTTTAGTTTTTTCTTTGAACTCAAACAAATGTTTTAGTATCCCTATCAGAAGTAAAATTTCTTGCTATATAATAGCCAAAATTTCACTGGTAAAAGCCATCCGTTTTGATTAGTTTATCATTTTGGCGTTCCTTATCAATACAAAAAGGCGATTATCAAAAAAGATAATCGCCTTTTTGTATTGATAAGTCGGGCTATTCGCTACAAGTCCTCGTCTCGTCCGAAAAGACGAGACTGTGGGCTTTTTGCTGCTATCCCTAACGCGGTCCTCGAATAATTAGGATATTCAGTTCAATCAAGAGTAGAAGAATTCACACTAACACAAAATCCGATAACCTTATATATAGGAGAAATTAGAAAATTTACGTCCTTATATGAGGTAAAGTATAAAGTGATTTTATTGATTCAACAGTTTTTTCTCCAAACAAAATAGGTACGGCAAGCTTTTTATAGGAGAAGATACGGAGAGACGAACCAAGAATAGGCAACAAATGATAAATTGAACAAGATTGTATGGGTAAAGTAAGTCGCTATTAAACTGGTTAAGGCTATAGGAATAGCCATTTTTACACACAAGTTCATCTTTTCCTTCGGAGAGGGTCGGGGAAAGGAAAAAACTTCACACTTCAAAAACCATGTTTTCAGTATGTTAAAGTAAAAGTTAAGAAAAGGGTAAAAAAAGAGTTTAAAAAAGCTTGTAAAAGCGAATAAAGGTGGTACTTTTGCACCCGCAACAACGCAGCC
>NZ_RBXA01000009.1 GCF_003634755.1 Flavobacterium limicola
TAACAAGTGTTAAAAGAAGTTGAAAAACAAGATAAGAACACGTTCCTAGACATATTGAATTGACAGCCGTTTTAAGAGAGATCTTAGAACAAAAGAATAAGAGTAATAGAATCGAGAGATTTGAAAAAACCACTAGAATTTAGTCGAATAACAATAGCTTGAGCAATCAAGCAAACAATATACGATGAAGAGTTTGATCCTGGCTCAGGATGAACGCTAGCGGCAGGCTTAACACATGCAAGTCGAGGGGTATAGTTCTTCGGAATTAGAGACCGGCGCACGGGTGCGTAACGCGTATGCAATCTACCTTTCACAGAGGGATAGCCCAGAGAAATTTGGATTAATACCTCATAGTATAACATGACCGCATGGTCGAGTTATTAAAGTCACAACGGTGAAAGATGAGCATGCGTCCCATTAGCTAGTTGGTAAGGTAACGGCTTACCAAGGCAACGATGGGTAGGGGTCCTGAGAGGGAGATCCCCCACACTGGTACTGAGACACGGACCAGACTCCTACGGGAGGCAGCAGTGAGGAATATTGGACAATGGGCGCAAGCCTGATCCAGCCATGCCGCGTGCAGGATGACGGTCCTATGGATTGTAAACTGCTTTTATACAGGAAGAAACAACTCTACGTGTAGAGTCTTGACGGTACTGTAAGAATAAGGATCGGCTAACTCCGTGCCAGCAGCCGCGGTAATACGGAGGATCCAAGCGTTATCCGGAATCATTGGGTTTAAAGGGTCCGTAGGCGGTCAGATAAGTCAGTGGTGAAAGCCCATCGCTCAACGGTGGAACGGCCATTGATACTGTCTGACTTGAATTATTAGGAAGTAACTAGAATATGTAGTGTAGCGGTGAAATGCTTAGAGATTACATGGAATACCAATTGCGAAGGCAGGTTACTACTAATTGATTGACGCTGATGGACGAAAGCGTGGGTAGCGAACAGGATTAGATACCCTGGTAGTCCACGCCGTAAACGATGGATACTAGCTGTTGGGAGCAATCTCAGTGGCTAAGCGAAAGTGATAAGTATCCCACCTGGGGAGTACGTTCGCAAGAATGAAACTCAAAGGAATTGACGGGGGCCCGCACAAGCGGTGGAGCATGTGGTTTAATTCGATGATACGCGAGGAACCTTACCAAGGCTTAAATGTAGATTGACCGGTTTGGAAACAGACTTTTCGCAAGACAATTTACAAGGTGCTGCATGGTTGTCGTCAGCTCGTGCCGTGAGGTGTCAGGTTAAGTCCTATAACGAGCGCAACCCCTGTTGTTAGTTGCCAGCGAGTCATGTCGGGAACTCTAACAAGACTGCCAGTGCAAACTGTGAGGAAGGTGGGGATGACGTCAAATCATCACGGCCCTTACGCCTTGGGCTACACACGTGCTACAATGGCCGGTACAGAGAGCAGCCACTGGGCGACCAGGAGCGAATCTATAAAACCGGTCACAGTTCGGATCGGAGTCTGCAACTCGACTCCGTGAAGCTGGAATCGCTAGTAATCGGATATCAGCCATGATCCGGTGAATACGTTCCCGGGCCTTGTACACACCGCCCGTCAAGCCATGGAAGCTGGGGGTGCCTGAAGTCGGTGACCGCAAGGAGCTGCCTAGGGTAAAACTGGTAACTAGGGCTAAGTCGTAACAAGGTAGCCGTACCGGAAGGTGCGGCTGGAACACCTCCTTTCTAGAGCCTTAGTGTTAGTAGCAATACACGCTAGGGAAAGAAGACGAAAGTTCGAGTTGGAAACAAGTTTCAACATTTTATTACTCTTGCTGTTAGTTCAAATAATACCATTTAAGAATAAGAGTGTCTCGTAGCTCAGCTGGTTAGAGTACTACACTGATAATGTAGGGGTCGACAGTTCGAGTCTGTCCGAGACAACTATTTACAACTTAAATAAAAAGAAGAAATTCTAGAGTTGAGGAGTTATGAAGTATAAATTCATAATTCATAATTCACAATTCATAATTAGATTGGGGGATTAGCTCAGCTGGCTAGAGCGCCTGCCTTGCACGCAGGAGGTCAACGGTTCGACTCCGTTATTCTCCACAGATCCGAAAGGATAAAAGTTCATTGACATATTGAGATAAGAAAATAATAAAAAGTAGAAAGCATTTTTTACTTGTTTATCATTAGACAAGTAAAAGAAACGGTCTCGTTTTAATTAACGAGATTGGTACAATAAGCAAAATAAGGGCGTATGGGGGATGCCTTGGCTCTCAGAGGCGATGAAAGGCGTGATAAGCTGCGAAAAGCTACGGGGATTGGCACACACGATATGATCCGTAGATACCTGAATGGGGCAACCCACTATGTTGAAGACATAGTACACCGATAGGTGGGCAAACCCGCTGAACTGAAACATCTAAGTAGGCGGAGGAGAAGAAAACAAAAGTGATTCCGTAAGTAGTGGCGAGCGAACGCGGATTAGCCCAAACCAATGTTGTTACGGCAATATTGGGGTTGTAGGACCACGACATTTGTTGCGGATTGAATTAGAATTTACTGGAAAGTAAAGCCAAAGAAGGTGATAGCCCTGTATAAGTAAAAGAAGATAACGATAGTGGTATCCTGAGTAGGGCGGGACACGAGAAATCCTGTCTGAATTTGGCGGGACCATCCGCTAAGGCTAAATACTCCTGAGAGACCGATAGTGAACCAGTACCGTGAGGGAAAGGTGAAAAGAACCGTGAATAACGGAGTGAAATAGATCCTGAAACCATACGCTTACAAGCGGTCGGAGCCCTTTCGTGGGGTGACGGCGTGCCTTTTGCATAATGAGCCTACGAGTTAACGTTGCTGGCAAGGATAAGTGGTTAAGCCACGGATCCGTAGCGAAAGCGAGTCTGAATAGGGCGCTTTAGTCAGTAGTGTTAGACGCGAAACCGTGTGATCTACCCATGGGCAGGATGAAGCGCTGGTAACACAGTGTGGAGGTCCGAACCGGTTGACGTTGAAAAGTCTTCGGATGACCTGTGGGTAGGGGTGAAAGGCCAATCAAACTCGGAAATAGCTCGTACTCCCCGAAATGCATTTAGGTGCAGCGTTATGCGTAAAGTTATATAGAGGTAGAGCTACTGATTGGATGCGGGGGCTTCACCGCCTACCAATTCCTGACAAACTCCGAATGCTATATAATGTTTCATAACAGTGAGGGCTTGGGTGCTAAGGTCCAAGTCCGAGAGGGAAAGAACCCAGACCATCAGCTAAGGTCCCCAAATATATACTAAGTTGAAAGAACGAGGTTTGTCTGCCCAGACAGCTAGGATGTTGGCTTGGAAGCAGCCATTCATTTAAAGAGTGCGTAACAGCTCACTAGTCGAGCGGACGAGCATGGATAATAATCGGGCATAAGTATATTACCGAAGCTATGGATTTAGAGTTTACTCTAAGTGGTAGGGGAGCATTCTAACAGGGTAGAAGGTGTATCGTAAGGTATGCTGGACTGGTTAGAAAAGAAAATGTAGGCATAAGTAACGATAATGCGGGCGAGAAACCCGCACACCGAAAGACTAAGGTTTCCACAGCTATGCTAATCAGCTGTGGGTTAGTCGGGACCTAAGGCGAACCCGAAAGGGACAGTCGATGGACAACGGGTTAATATTCCCGTACTAGTTATTACTGTGATGGGGTGACGGAGTGATGAAAGCGCCGCGAACTGACGGAATAGTTCGTTGAAGTACCTACCTATAAGACCCGCAGGCAAATCCACGGGTTTTGGGGAAATACGATAGTACTCGGAGTCTTCGGACAAAGAGATAGTGCGCCTAAGGGCTTCCAAGAAAAACCTCTAAACTTCAGGTAATAAGTACCCGTACCGCAAACCGACACAGGTAGTCGAGGAGAGAATCCTAAGGTGCTCGAGAGATTCATGGCTAAGGAATTAGGCAAAATAGACCCGTAACTTCGGGAGAAGGGTCGCCAGCAGCAATGCTGGCCGCAGTGAAGAGGTCCAGGCGACTGTTTATCAAAAACACAGGGCTCTGCAAAATCGTAAGATGAAGTATAGGGCCTGACACCTGCCCGGTGCTGGAAGGTTAAGTGGAGATGTTATCTTCGGAGAAGCATTGAAATGAAGCCCCAGTAAACGGCGGCCGTAACTATAACGGTCCTAAGGTAGCGAAATTCCTTGTCGGGTAAGTTCCGACCTGCACGAATGGTGTAACGATCTGGACACTGTCTCAGCCATGAGCTCGGTGAAATTGTAGTAGCGGTGAAGATGCCGCTTACCCGCAGTGGGACGAAAAGACCCTGTGCACCTTTACTATAGCTTAGTATTGACCTTGGATAAATGATGTGTAGGATAGGTTGGAGACTGTGAAGTGGCGTCGCTAGGCGTTGTGGAGTCATTGTTGAAATACAACCCTTTGTTTATCTGAGGCCTAACCCCGTAATACGGGGGACATTGCTTGGTGGGTAGTTTGACTGGGGTGGTCGCCTCCAAAAGAGTAACGGAGGCTTCTAAAGGTTCCCTCAGTACGCTTGGTAACCGTGCGTAGAGTGCAATGGCATAAGGGAGCTTGACTGAGAGACATACAGGTCGATCAGGTACGAAAGTAGAGCATAGTGATCCGGTGGTTCCGCATGGAAGGGCCATCGCTCAAAGGATAAAAGGTACGCCGGGGATAACAGGCTGATCTCCCCCAAGAGCTCATATCGACGGGGGGGTTTGGCACCTCGATGTCGGCTCGTCACATCCTGGGGCTGGAGAAGGTCCCAAGGGTTGGGCTGTTCGCCCATTAAAGTGGCACGCGAGCTGGGTTCAGAACGTCGTGAGACAGTTCGGTCTCTATCTACTGTGGGCGCAAGAAATTTGAGTGGATCTGATTCTAGTACGAGAGGACCGAATTGGACAAACCTCTAGTGTATCTGTTGTCACGCCAGTGGCATCGCAGAGTAGCTACGTTTGGAAGGGATAAGCGCTGAAAGCATATAAGCGCGAAACCCACCACAAGATGAGATTTCTTTTAAGGGTCGTGGGAGATGACCACGTTGATAGGCTATAGATGTAAAGGCAGTAATGTCATAGTCGAGTAGTACTAATAACCCGTAAGCTTATGTACGCTTTTCTCCCGTCTTTCGGGACGGGAGAAGAAACTTTCTCAAAACTTTTTATTTTCTTTATCTCAGTATGTTAAGATATTATTGCAATTACGAATTCATAATTACGAATTACGACTTGCAAATAATTGCCCAAAGCAATTATAACCTCTTAAGGTGGTTATTGCGGCGGGGCTCACCTCTTCCCATCCCGAACAGAGTAGTTAAGCCCGCCTGCGCAGATGGTACTGCAGTTATGTGGGAGAGTATGTCGTCGCCTTTCTTTGAAAAGCCTATCTGAAAAGATAGGCTTTTTT
>NZ_RBXA01000010.1 GCF_003634755.1 Flavobacterium limicola
ACTAAATGAAGTCTTATCTAATGCCAAAGTTGCAATTCCACAAGCATCCGTTGAACCATTGTTTACGTCAGCAGGAGTAATTGTAGCATTTCCTGCAGCATCCAATTGAACCATAATGTTTTTTGTAACAACAACTGGCACAACTTTATCTTCAACTGTTACGATTGCCGTTTGAGTAGCAACATTTCCGTTAACGTCCGTTGCTTTCAAAGTAACTGTGTTCGGTCCTACATTGGCGCAAGTAAATGAAGTTATGTCTAATTCTAATAAATCTATTCCACAGGCATCTGTCGAACCATTGTCTACGTCAGTGGGAGTAATTGTAGCATTTCCTGTAGCATCCAATTGAACCGTAATATTTTTTGTAGCAACAACTGGGACAAATTTATCTTCAACTGTTACGATTGCCGTTTGAGTAGCAACATTTCCATTGACGTCCGTTGCTTTCAAAGTAACTGTGTTCGGTCCTACATTGACGCAAGTAAATGAAGTTATGTCTAATTCTAACAAATCTATTCCACAGGCATCTGTTGAACCATTGTCTATGTCAGCAGGAGCAATTGTTGCATTTCCTGTAGCATCCAATTGAACCGTGATGCTTTTTGTAACAACAACTGGCACAACTTTATCTTCAACTGTTACGATTGCCGTTTGAGTAGCAACATTTCCGTTAACGTCCGTTGCTTTCAAAGTAACTGTGTTCGGTCCTACATTGACGCAAGTAAATGAAGTTATGTCTAATTCTAATAAATCTATTCCACAGGCATCAGTTGAACCATTGTCTAAGTCGGCAGGAGCAATTGTCGCATTTCCTGTAGCATCCAATTGAACTATAATGTTTTTAGTAAGTGCTACTGGAGTAATTTTATCTTCAACTGTTATTACAGCATTTGCGAAAGCAAAATTTCCACTATTATCAGTAACCATTAATGTAACATTTTGAGTACCAATGTCCGCGCAACTAAACACTTTAGAGGCCACAAAAGAAGCTACAGAAGGACCATAAGTAGCCTCAACATACAGTCTCTTTGGTGTTCCACCACAAGGATCTCCAAAAACATCATTAGTAGCCGGAATAGTAGCCGTATTTTGCCCAATAAGATAAGACGACACTATGCTGGCACTATTACTGGCATGACACCAACCCTCGGTAAAACTGCCACAGCTTCCATCAGGAGTTCCATAACTGGCAAAAGTCACTCCTGTAAACACAGAACCTGCAGGTGCTGAAATATTCAAATCCCCACCCTCACCTGCGGTGGCACAAACGGTTCCCGTTGTTCCTGTACTTAGCATATAACTGGCAATACCGCAATTATCAGTGCTTCCATTATCTAAATCAGCAGCATTTACCGTAACGCTTCCTGCAGCATTAAGCTGTACTGTAATGTTTTTTGTAAGTACTACTGGAGCAATATTGTCTTCAACTGTAAATATAAAAGTTGAAATTGCCGTTCCTCCTTGACCATCATCAACCGTCACTACAACACTTGAAGTTCCATTTTCGCCTAGAGCTGGGGTAAGAGAAACTGTTCTATTTGCTCCTGAACCTCCAAAAACAATATTAGCACCTGGCAATAAAGTCTGATTTGAAGAAGTAGCAGAAAGCGTTAAATCACCAGCAGGCGTTTCAGCATCATCTATTGCAATCTCAACATTCGAAACACTTGTACTAGGACAAGCCGATTGATTTGCAATTGCAGTGATAGTTGGAATCGTATTAATCGATACTCCATAGCTAATCATTCTATATAATACATTTGACATTAATGGCTGCGGAGTCCAATATGAAACAAAGAAAGGGGTTGTCAATCCAGAAAAAATAACCAAACCGCTCCCATGTACTTTCTCTCCTAAAATAATTCCCTGACCAGCATTTCCCCTCATAATAGGCACTAATCCCGGTCCAGTCAACACATTATGCGCCAAAGAACTTCCGTTATAAACCGAATTCAAGATAGGGGTAAAAGTACTGCCCGTATAAAAAGGATGGTTAACATCCGAAGGTTCTCCACTCTCCACATAATCTAATGTTGAAGTAATTCCAAACCCAACATTGTATGGGGTGTAAATCTCATTTGTAGCAGCACTGATAAGCAATACACCTCCAGAAGCCACCCAACTTTCTATTAATACGGTATTATTATTAATAAAATTTACCATCATAGAGGTACTACCGTCACCTCCTTCTAAATAGATAAATTTTCTATCTTGAATAAATAGCAAATTCGCATCAACAGTGCTGTAATCGTACTGTGTCCAATCCATACCATAAACCGTGTTCATGGCCGTAATATTACTCTCTAGTCCCCAAGGCTGATTAGTATCGCTTAAGTAACCCGCTTTATTTTGTGCAGACAACTTAATAAACAACAATAATAAAATTAATGTAATTTTTTTCATATATTAGATATTAAAATTAGCGTAATTGAGTAGTTGGCATTTTAATCCAATATCTCTCCTTTTTTTCCACAATTAACCCTTTAACTTCAGATAATACCACCTCAACTTGATAAGCAGAATACGAGACAATCAAATCCAACTGATTATAATTCTCTGGTTGCACCTCCATATTATTGACTATTGTTATTCCACAAACACTTTTATTATTTTTTATGAAAATGTCTAGAGCTTTTTTATCGTTCGATTTTATTAGAACTTGAGAAACACTGTTTTTAAGCAAAACTTGTTTGAGCTTATCTTCATAATTAACCTGATGTAATAGTTCGTCAAAATTAATATTTCCAGAAATACCTGTTGGTTCTAAAGAGCCGTAAACCCTACCTTTTTCTTTGTTTGATTTTTCTTGTCCATACGATTTTTGTGTAATATTAAAGAAGCAGCAAAACACCATAATTAGCAATAAATAGTTTTTTTTCATAGTTTCCTTTTAAATTATTAAAATTAATTAGTTCTCGTTATCCCTATTTTTATTCCAAGCAACAAAAGGAATAACACTTTTTTATTGCTGTATTTACCTCTAAATTTATAATTCTTACTTACACTGTTCTCTTCAGCATCAAAAAAAAACTATATACTTATAGCATCGTATTTATTTTTTATAATAGAAAGCAGCCTTATTAATTCCTTAATTAATGAATACTATTTAAAGTGAAATTTCATAGATAGATTTAGGCTCCTGCGTTTGTCTTATACAAACTTAAAAGAGAAAAAAGAGTCTGTTTCACACCTTTATTACATTTATAAAACTTTAGCAACAATTACTTTATTTAATCTTTATTTATTTTGATAAATTAGTAGTAAAACATACTACTAAACAAATGTGTTTTAAAAAATTGAAATTATTGATATATTAAAAAAATCATTTATACCAAAAGTTTTAACACCTCCAATAGTTTAAACTTTCGTACAAATGTATCAACTAGCTATATATTTAAAACACGTATAAATACCTATTTTTGTTTAAAAAAAATAAAAAAAGCAAGGTTTAAATTAATCTCTATCGGTTAACGAAAACTTAACATAAGACTCACATATTCAATATTATTAGTACTATTGAATAATTCATTTCTCAGCTGTAAGTTCTTTTGATTTCATGAAAATAAAAGAGAATCATTCTTTTGATATCGTAGTACTACGATAAGAAAAATGATATAAAAATCATTTCAAACTTACTATAAACCAAAAAGAAATCTATAACAAAGAATTCATTAACAGCATTTAAAAAAAGGTCTTGATTACTCAAGACCTTACTTTCTTTAAAAAAATATGCTTATTTATTGAAAATTCAATCCCAATGTTAAACCGAATGCAACGGGTTTGATAGTCGCTTCTTTGTCAGTACTATACAATCCGTTAGCTTTTCTGTCAGTACTTGATGTTGGATTATAGCTTAAATAAGACTCGTTTTGTTT
>NZ_RBXA01000011.1 GCF_003634755.1 Flavobacterium limicola
TTGATAGTCGCTTCTTTGTCAGTACTATACAATCCGTTAGCTTTTCTGTCAGTACTTGATGTTGGATTATAGCTTAAATAAGACTCGTTTTGTTTTTGATCAAGGATTGTTCCATAACCGCTGTCAAGAAACATAGCGGCGTACAAAGCACTCTTTTCTCCCATTTCAAAAGTAAAACCTAACTCAAACGTACTCATCAAAATACCTTTTGTGTTGTACTCTCCTGATCCAGCATAATTGGTTTGATTCCCAAAACCATATTCTGGCAAATTATCAATGTATAAATTAACATCCGGGTAGTAAGCAACTCCTTTAACTGTTGTTGCCGATGATTTGATTTTGTAATTTACAGGTAAGAAGTATTTAACACCAGCCCTAAAATTGAAATCAATTCCTTTGTTAATATTCTTTTTATACTGCAAAAAAAGCGGAATCTGAATGGCTTGCAGTGTTTGTGATTCTTTATAATTTCCTGTAGTAATATTGTACGAAAATGCAGAGCCAGTTTGATCAACCTCAAAATTAGTCAGCGTTGCTGAGGGTTGTTCTAAAAACACCTTTTGCTTGTATTGTGCAAACTCAACTCCAGACCCGATACCTATGTGATCCGTCAATGAGTATATGTAACCTGCCTTTAATGCTCCGCCTATATCAGTGGATGACCTCACCCCTTTTACATCACTTTGAATATTCCCTATTCCTGTTTGTACTCCTACATAAAACTGCGCTTTAATTCCTTGAGAAAATAAAATTAGTACAAATCCTACTATATATTTAACATCAAATTTCATATTTATTTGTTTTTATTGCATTTGAATAATCCATCCTCGTTGCTATTAAACGAGGATTTCATACTCTTAATAATTTGATTTCTAATTTTTAACTAAAAGGTTTTTTGTAAAGTATTTACCATTTACTAAGGTCATCCTTACCACATAAATCCCCTCCGTACTTGGCGCAATCATATCCGTTGTTATGCCATCAACCATTTTATCGTTCACTAGTACTCCAAGTATATTAAAAACTGTAATACGAGCATTTTGCAACTTAGCTGAATCTACATTAGTAAGGATTTGGTAGCTTGCATTACTTTTAACCGGATTAGGTGCAATCTTTAAATATTCATCTACTATTGATGCAGAGAACGTCAAAGGACATGTTGTAACAAAAGTACCGTCTATTTTTTTAGCGATAGCGTAATAACTTCCGTTAAGAATCCCATTATCTTTAAAATACTGTGCTGTTTGACCGGATACTAACACTCCATTTTTATACCAACTATATGATACAAAAGCTTTAGAACTGTTATCAAAGAAAATAACATCGTCAAAATGTTTTCTAATTAAATTAGGCTGACTATTAACAATTGTTACAATCGCTGTTCTAGTAGCGACATTTCCACTATTATCTGTTACTTTTAGAGTAACAACATTCTCACCTACATCAGCACAACTGAATAATGCTTTATCGAGTTCTAATAAACTGATTCCACAATTATCCGTTGAACCATTATTAACATCGGCAGCAGCTATCAATATATTTGACGAAGCATCAAGTTGAACAGTGATGTTTTTTGTAATTACTACTGGTGCAATTTTATCTTCAACAGTTATAACAGCTGTTTGAGTAGCGATATTTCCGTTATAATCTGTAACTTTCAATGTTACTGTGTTTGCTCCAACATTAGCACATGCGAATGCCATTTTATCCAACTCTACAAAACTGATTCCGCAATTATCTGTTGAACCATTGTTTACATCTGCAACAACTATCGAAGCTGTTCCTGCTGCATTCAATTGAATAGTCTTATTTTTAGTAACTACAACTGGAGCTACTTTATCTTCAACTGTAACAATCGCCGTTTGAGTAGCAACGTTTCCGTTATTATCTGTAACGGTTAATATCACTGTATTAACTCCAACATTCGCACAACTAAATGAAGTCTTATCTAATGCCAAAGTTGCAATTCCACAAGCATCCGTTGAACCATTGTTTACGTCAGCAGGAGTAATTGTAGCATTTCCTG
>NZ_RBXA01000012.1 GCF_003634755.1 Flavobacterium limicola
TACTGAAGGATCAAATGTGGCATTCAACTTTACGTTGAGTAACCCATCTGCAGTGGCAACTAATTATACGTTCACATTAACCAATGGAACTGCTGGAAGCTCGGATTACACGACAACGGATGTTACAGTAACAGTTCCTGCGGGAGCAACTACCGGAACGGTAAGTGTACCAACGACCCAAGATACCATTGACGAAGCAGATGAAACCTTCACAATCAACAATGGAGCAGTAAGTGCTACAGGTACTATTTTAGATAATGATGCTGTGCCTGTTGTTGCAACTATCAGTCCTGCTAGTGCTACAGAAGGATCAAATGTGGCATTCAACTTTACGTTGAGTAACCCATCTGCAGTGGCAACTAATTATACGTTCACATTAACCAATGGAACTGCTGGAAGCTCGGATTACACGACAACAGATGTTACAGTAACAGTTCCTGCGGGAGCAACTACCGGAACAGTAAGTGTACCAACGACCCAAGATACCATTGACGAATTGGATGAAACCTTCACAATCAACAATGGAGCAGTAAGTGCTACAGGTACTATTTTAGATAATGATGCTGTGCCTGTTGTTGCAACTATCAGTCCTGCTAGTGCTACAGAAGGATCAAATGTGGCATTCAACTTTACGTTGAGTAACCCATCTGCAGTGGCAACTAATTATACGTTCACATTAACCAATGGAACTGCTGGAAGCGCGGATTACACGACAACAGATGTTACAGTAACAGTTCCTGCGGGAGCAACTACCGGAACGGTAAGTGTACCAACGACCCAAGATACCATTGACGAAGCAGATGAAACCTTCACAATCAACAATGGAGCAGTAAGTGCTACAGGTACTATTTTAGATAATGATGCTGTGCCTGTTGTTGCAACTATCAGTCCTGCTAGTGCTACAGAAGGATCAAATGTGGCATTCAACTTTACGTTGAGTAACCCATCTGCAGTGGCAACTAATTATACGTTCACATTAACCAATGGAACTGCTGGAAGCGCGGATTACACGACAACGGATGTTACAGTAACAGTTCCTGCGGGAGCAACTACCGGAACAGTAAGTGTACCAACGACCCAAGATACCATTGACGAATTGGATGAAACCTTCACAATCAACAATGGAGCAGTAAGTGCTACAGGTACTATTTTAGATAATGATGCTGTGCCTGTTGTTGCAACTATCAGTCCTGCTAGTGCTACAGAAGGATCAAATGTGGCATTCAACTTTACGTTGAGTAACCCATCTGCAGTGGCAACTAATTATACGTTCACATTAACCAATGGAACTGCTGGAAGC